>NZ_AP046125.1:0-2277664 GCF_059705355.1 Sulfurimonas lacustris | reverse complement strand
ATCTTGACCTTTTGTATATTTATGTGAATAGTAGCTATAATTCCCATAAATAAAGTTAAAACTATGTGAATAGCTTACCTATAACATGTGAAAGTATAAGATGACAATTTTAGGAATTGACCCTGGAACGAGAAAAATGGGCTATGCTCTTATCTCTTTGGAGAAGGGAAAAATAGCGTTAATTGAGGCGGGACTTATAAAGATAAAAGCCGAAGAGCTACAGTTTCAGATTCCGCAGATGGTAGAGGCTTTTGAACATATTTTTAAAAATTTTAAGATAGATGAAGTGGCAATTGAAGATATTTTTTATGCACACAACCCAAAAACAACCATAAAACTCGCCCAATTTCGTGGAGCGATAATGCTTATGCTTCTTCAACAGTTTGGACAGTTTAGTGAATACACCGCACTTCAAGTAAAACAGGCACTTACAGGAAACGGAAAAGCGACAAAAGAGCAGGTTGCATTTATGGCAAAGAGACTTTTAAACATAAAAAAAGAGATAAAACCGCTAGATATAACAGATGCCATTGCAGTTGCGATAACGCACTCACAAAGAGTACATCTTGCCTTAAATCAAAGATGAAAAGAGTAAAAACAGTATAATTGTACTATTAAAATATCAAGGAAAGTTATGAATCCATACCTGAATTTGCCGGACGGACACCCTGTTAGGGTCTATTTGGAAGAAAATATGTTGATGCGAGGTTTGATAGCAAGTATCAGCAGTATCAACATAGTTGACAATTTTGAAGAGTTTGAAGAGAAATTTAACAAGCTTTGTCTGGTCGAAAAACATTTTGCAAGAAAAGAGAATCAGCTTTTTCCATATCTTGAAAAGTACGGCTGGACAAGTCCGTCACAAAATATGTGGGCATTTCATGACGACATAAGAGCAGAGATAAAAACCGCAAGAGCTTTGGCACAAGAGAAAAATATGCCCGCACTTATGCAGCAGTTGCAGAGAGTTTTTGGAAGCCTAGAACATATCATGCAGGTTGAAGAGGGCAGACTTTTGCCAAATGCGATGAATATGCTTGATGAAGAGGACTGGAAAGAGATGAGAGCCGGTGATGAAGAGATAGGCTGGATGTTTGATGAAGCGCCGGCAGCTTATCCTCCGCATGTAGAGGGCGAATACATCCATCCGTCTCAAGATAAACAGAAAAGAAAACTACCTTTTTCGCTTGATGGCAGAATCAAGCTTGACGAGGGCTATATGCTCCCTGAACAGATTAACTGGCTCTTAAAATTTATGCCTGTTGATATCACTTATGTTGATGAAAATGATATCGTTATTTTTTACAACCGTGGAGATGAGAGAGTATTTCCAAGAAGTGCAGGAATCATAGGACGAGAGGTAAAATTTTGCCACCCGCCAAAGTCTGTTGACCAAGTTTTGATGATTTTGCGAGAGTTTAAAGCAGGTCGCAAAGATGAGGCAGAGTTTTGGATAACATTTAAGGGTAAGTTTATTCACATTCGTTACTTTGCCATCAGAGATGATGAAGGTAATTACAAAGGCGTTATAGAGGTTTCCCAAGATGTGACGCATATAAGACAGTTAGAGGGTCAAAGAAGATTGTTGGACTGGGAATAATTTTTAGATAAAATTACAAAAAAATTAAGGATAATAAACATATGTCAAAATTTGAAAATGTTACGATAGTAAAAAAAGCAAATATTTACTATGATGGAAAAGTTACAAGTAGAACGGTTGAGTTTGCGGATGGTACGAAAAAGACGCTAGGAATCATGATGCCTGGGGATTATACTTTTGGGACGGATGCTGCTGAAATCATGGAGATTATGAGCGGAGAGCTTGATATTAGACTTCCAAACGAAGAGTGGAAAACTCTAAACACGCCCGAGACTTTTAGTGTGCCTGCGAACTCTTCGTTTGATCTCAAAATCAAGACTGTTACGGATTACTGTTGTTCATATATAAACTAGTTATATAAACTGTGAAGCAAGTCCGTTAAGAGTTGCTTCATCAAGTGCGCCTGAAACTCTATGAACCTCTTTGCCGCCTTTAAATACTATAATGGTCGGAATACTTCTTATCCCAAACCTGCCGCCTAATTGCTGTTCATTTTCTGTATTTACTTTTGCAAAGAGGGCTTTTAGCGGAAAATTTTTAGCACTTTTTTCAAAATTTGGAGCCATCATGCGGCATGGTCCGCACCATGGCGCCCAAAAATCAACTACTACGGGAATGTCGCTGTTTACGATGAATTCGTCAAAGTTAACAGTTGTTAACTCGATGGGTTTGGTCTCTAAAAGTGAGCTTTTACACTTACCGCAGTTGGCTTTTGTGTAGGAGTCTCTTTGCGGAACATTGTTAACGCTTTTGCAGTGTGGACAGACTACTCTCATTCTCTCTCCTCTGTGATTTTATAGAACAACGGCATAGATAGAGCCTCTTCTGTAAACAAAGATTCTTTTCTTCTCTTTTGATGCACTCAAGCGTTTGAAATCTTCCAGTGAAGCGATTTCGCTGTTTTCTACTTGAATGATGATATCATTTTTTCTTATACCTGTTTTATAAGCTTCACTTTTTTCATCTACTGAAGTGATAAGTACGCCGTTTGTTTTGATACCGAGCTGTTGTCTCTCTGCCGTGCTTATCTCTGAGAGTTTCATGCCTTTGTATTCGTAAGAACCGTCGGTTGTTTTGTTTTCGGATGTTCCAAGCTTTATGCCAAGAGAGCTTATCTTTTTGTCTCTTAAATATTTGAGGTTAACGGTTTTGGATGGAGCGTATGAGCCTATGGTATTTTTGAGTTCACTAGCACTTGAGATTTTTTTGCCATCAACCTCGATAATCAAATCGCCTCTTTTAAGCCCTGCTTTTGCCGCCGGAGAGTTCTCTTCCACGCTCGTAACAAGTGCGCCATAGTTGTTGTCATAAAAACTGCTCATGTCGTTATCGACATCGGCTATGTTTACTCCAAGATAGGCACGGGTGTATTTACCGCTATCTATAAGGCTTGTTGCGACCGTTGTTACCATGTTTGCGGGGATGGCAAAACCTATGCCGACATTGCCGCCTGATTTGGAGATAATGGCAGAGTTGATGCCGATGAGATGTCCTGCCGAGTTGATAAGCGCACCGCCTGAATTTCCAGGATTTATAGAGGCGTCTGTTTGGATAAAGTCTTCATACTCCACGATTCCAACGCCATTTCTGCCGGTTGCTGAGACGATTCCCTGTGTGATGGTCTCTCCAACTCCAAAAGGGTTGCCAAGTGCAAAAACTACATCGCCCACTTTTACTTTGTCGGAGTTGAAAAAAATTGCCGCATTGAGATTTTTTGCTTCGATTTTGACAACTGCCAAATCGCTCTTCTCATCTTTACCGATCAGTTTTGCTTCGTACTCTTTTTTATCTCCCGCAATAGTGATGATAATCTCATCCGCTCCATCTATAACATGGTTGTTTGTTATGATGTAGCCGTTTTGAGAAATGATAACGCCCGAGCCAAGGGACTGCTCTATCCTCTCTTGCGGAACTTGTCCGTAACCTCTAAAAAACTCTCTAAAAAATGGATCGTTATAAAACGGGTTTGCGTTTAGTCCTGCACTGTTTATCTTCTTCTTGATAGAGATATTGACTATGCTTGTTCTAACATTTTCTAAAACATTGTTATAGGAGAGTATGCGATTTTGGCTTGTAGGATGTTCACGCTCTATGGTTTGGGGTGCGTACTTGAACTCGACACCCTCTTTTGCATAAACAAGTGTAAATGTCAGCAGTGAAAGCAGAATAACTTTTTTCATGAAAACTCCTTTTTTTTATTTCAAAATGGTATAACTAAAAGGTTAATGAAATTAAAAGGAAATTTCTTCGTATTTGAGAGATGCGGCTTTGATATAGCAAATGGAGTTTGCAACAGCCAAAGGAGCGTTGTAAACCCCAAGAGCAAAAGTAAAAGTGTTCTCCACAAAAAGAAGCGTTATACCATCACTCATATCGATGTTTGGCAGTTTTGAACTCTCTGGCACTTTGGCATCACTCACGCCACTAAATTCTAAAACGATAGCTACCCAGTCAAATGCTCTTGCACTGTCTTGCGTGGCTACAGTAATTTTAACTATAGTAGGAGAGACAATCTTTATAGACCTAAGCTCTGCGTCCACAAAGTTGCCAAATCTCTTTAAAAAGGTGTTCAAATCATTTTTTAAGAGAGGTTTCATTTACTGACAACCGACACATTCCATGCTTCTGTCTTCTACATCGCTTGCCATTTGAGGCGATTGTGAGCGTAGATAGTAAGTCGATTTGAGACCAAGCTTCCATGCGAGTGAATAAATCTCATTGAGGTATTTGCCGCTTGCCTTGTCGAGTGTGATAAAGATGTTGAGGCTTTGCCCCTGATCTATCCACTTTTGGCGAATCGCCGCTGCTTTTATGAGAAGCGTTTGGTTCAAGTCGTAAGCCGGTGTATAGTATGCCCAAGTCTCTGGGGAGAGTTCAGGAACAACAACAGGGATAAGTCCTGAGAGATTCTCTTCATACCACTTTCGTTTAAAGACAGGCTCAATCGCTTGTGTTGTTCCTATGAGGATAGAGATAGAACTTGTAGGAGCGATTGCCATAAGATAGCCATTGCGCATCCCTTGCTTTTTCACTTTTGCACGTAGCTCTTCCCACTCATAAGCAGAAGCAAAAAGTCCGCCACGGTCGATGAGATTTTTCACCTCTGCGTTTGCATAGTCCATCGGCATAACACCCTTGCTCCATTTTGAACCCTCAAACTCAGGATAGACACCTTTTTCAAGTGCAAGGTCACTAGATGCAGAGATAGCGTTAAAACTAACAGCTTCCATGATTTCATCTATCTTGTCAAAGTGTTCTTGACTTCCCCAAGCTATAGCTTTTTGTGCTAACATCTGCGCTTCGCCCATAACACCAAGACCGATTGCTCTTGTTTTCATGTTAGTGCGTTTTACTTTTTCTATCGGGTAGAAATTTAGGTCGATGACATTGTCCAAAGCACGGATGGCGATTGGGACGATTCTGTCGATATCCTCTTTTGTGTTGATGCGGGAGAGGTTTACCGAGGCGAGGTTACAAACAGCGGTATCGCCGTTTACTTTCTCTTTTTCAACCACATAAATCTCTCTGCCACCGAGTGAATCCAGAGCGGTTACCTTTTTAGCAGGTTTTTGTAGTCCGCTATCTACCTTGATAATCTCATCCTCTTCATAACTAACACTTTCACCGTTAGCAAAAATAAACTTGACTTTATAGTGGTTAGGGTTTGTGTTTTGGAAGATTTCCGTACAGAGGTTAGAGCTTCTTATAACGCCAGTGTGGTTGTTAGGGTTCGCACGGTTTGCATTGTCTTTAAAACATAAAAACGGACTGCCGCTCTCAAAGTATGATGTGAGTATCTTTTTCCAGAGGTTTTTTGCTTTTATCTTCTCTTTGATGATGCTCTCGTTATTTTCTAGTTCCATGTATCTTTTGTTGAACTCTTCGCCGTAAAGCGTTGTCAGCTCTTTTGCGTCATAAGGGTCAAAAAGCGTCCAGATGCCGTCTTCTTCAACTCTTTGCATGAAGAGGTCGTTGAGCCAAAGCGCTGGAAAGAGGTCATGCGCACGGCGGCGCTCCTCGCCTGAGTTTTTCTTCAAATCCAAAAAGTCGTTTATATCGATATGCCACGGCTCCATATAAACAGCGATAGCACCTTTGCGTGTTCCAAGCTGGTCAACTGCAACTGCTATGTCGTTAGTGATTTTTAAAAACGGGATAGTTCCGCCCGCTGCATTTTTATGCCCATCGATGTAGGAGCCCATGGAACGAACATTTGTCCAATCCCAACCTATGCCTCCGCCGAATTTTGAGAGCATCGCCATCTCTGAGTAGGAGTCAAAAATCCCTTCTATGTTGTCAGGAGTTGAACCGATGTAGCAAGAGCTTAGTTGATGTCTTGTTGTTCTTGCGTTGCTTAGAGTTGGAGTTGCTAACATAACTTCAAACGATGAAATCATGTTATAAAACTTGACAGCCCACGCCTCTTTTTTCTCCTCTCTTTGAGCCAAAAACATTGCAATCGCCATAAACATATGTTGTGGCAACTCTATGGGGTTACCGTTTCTATCTTTTATGAGATATCTATCGTAAAGTGTCTTTACGCCAAGATAGTTAAAGAGCATGTCACGTTCTGGTTTGATGTGTTTTTCAAGTTCTTCAAGGTTATACATCTCCTTTAGGCCCAAAAGAAGTCTTCCCTCTTTTTCGCCTTTTTCAAAGTAACTCTTAAGAGATGAGTAACCCGTAAAGCCGTTGACTTCATGGTAAAGGTTAAACAAAAAAAGTCTTGCTCCAACAAATGTCCAGTTTGGAGCATCTATGTCTATCTTGTCCACTGCCGTTTTGATAAGTGTTTGTTGTATCTCTCTTGAGGTAATGCCATCGCGAAAATGAATCTGTGCATCAACCTCTAGCTCGCTTTGAGAAACATTGCTTAGACCTTCAACCGCGGCAGAGGTATATTTTTGAATTTTACTGATATCTAGTTTTTCAGTTCTGCCATTTCTTTTTATAATTGTTATCATGCGTACTTCCTAAAAATCTGTTTTTTACTATTTTTGCTAAAGAAATATTAGCACAATTATGTCATTTTTACTTGAAAACTCTTGCAAAAATTTTGTCCACATTTTTAGTATAGTAATCATAATTGAAACATTCACGAATCGCCTCTTCGCTTAGACTTGCTCTTAACTCATCATCTGCCAATAGGTGGTTTAGGTAAAGACTTTCGCCCTTTTCATTTGTGGTTGGTTTGCCTTGCTGTATCTCTTCCCAAACTTTCATCGCATTTCTTTGAACTATGCGGTAAGCATCCTCACGGCTAACACCTTTGAGCGGAAGTTCCAAAAGAACTCTTTGAGAAAATACCAAGCCGCCTGTTAGGTTTAGATTTTTCATCATATTTTCAGGATAGACCGTTAGGTTTGCTATAACGTTGTTCATACGGTGAAGCATAAAATCGCTTGTTATAAAACTATCTGGAAGCCAAAATCTCTCGGTTGAAGAGTGGCTGATATCTCTCTCATGCCAGAGTGCGACATTCTCCATGGCAGGCATCGCATAGGCTCTTATCATACGAGCCAATCCTGTTATGTTTTCTGTTAGTATTGGATTGCGTTTATGCGGCATTGCCGATGAGCCTTTTTGCCCTTTTGCAAAATACTCTTCACACTCATAAACCTCTGTTCTTTGCCAGTGGCGGATTTGAACAGCGAACTTTTCTATGGAGCTAGCTAAGAGTGCTAATGCAGTTGCTAGTCTTGCGTATCTGTCTCTTTGTATAACTTGGTTAGATGCGGGTGCAGGTCTTAGACCGAGTTCTTTACATGTATATTCTTCAAGCTCAAGCGGAGCGTGAGCGAAGTTTCCCATTGCTCCACTCACTTGACCGACACAGATGACATTAAATGTCTGCTCTAAGTTTTCCAAATGTCTAGCCATCTCATCGTACCAAACAGCTAACACAAGACCAAATGTTATAGGCTCGCCATGGATACCGTGGCTACGTCCTACCATCAAAGTCATCTTATGCTCGAATGCTCTTTTTTTGATGGACTCCATAACCATCTTCACATCTTTGATGATAAGTTCAAGTGAGCTTTTCATCTGAAGTGCTACGGCGGTGTCCACCGTGTCTGAACTTGTCATACCATAGTGAAACCATCTGCTCTCTTCGCCTAGCGTTTCAGATACGCTTGTAGTAAATGCTATAAGGTCGTGACGAGTGATAGCTTCTATCTCGTCTATCCTTTTTATATCAAAACCTGCATTCTCAACTATCTTCTTAGCGTCCTCATCAGGGATAAGTCCTAGTTTGTTCCAAGCTTTTACAACCGCTTTTTCTACATCGAGCCAAGCCTGATATTTTGCCTGCATCGTCCATTTTGAACTCATCTCTTCTCTTGCGTATCTCTCTACCATTTATTCAACCTGATTATTGTAAAATTTGTGTTACTAACTGAGTATAAAGCAGTTTTATATTTTCAGATTTTACATAAAAAACCATAACAGAAGGATTAAAAATTGCCCTTTGTCATTAAAAAAATGTTTGCCAAAGAAAGAGAGAGTGCCTTTCTTTTTTTAAAGAGAGAATTGGGATACTCTCAAAGAGATATTCAAAGATATATAGCCGTGGGAAGAGTTCTTGTAAATGGCGTTCCTATCACAAAGCCATCGGACTTTCTTGAGGGCGAGATAGAGTTTATCTGTTTTGAACCGATTTCAAAAGGGTTAGCTCCGCATGTGGTAGATGAGAAGTTTGTAGTTTTTGACAAACCAAGCGGAATGCTTATCCATCCTCAAAACAGACATACAGAATACTCTCTTATAGATGAGCTAAAAGCTCAATTCGGGATGGATGCAAACATTGCGCATAGAATAGACCAAGAGACAAGCGGACTGGTTCTGTGTGCAAAAGATAAAAAGAGTGAAGTTGATATAAAGATGATGTTTCAAGAGCGTGATATGAAAAAGAAGTATCTTGCAATGGTTCACGGTGCGTTAAAAGAGGAACTTCGCATTGATGCTCCGCTGCTTCGTTATGATGATGAGAAGAGCGCTCTTGTGAGAATGGTGGTAAAAGTTGATGCTAGCGGCAAAGAGTCTTTGACATTTGTAAAACCACTAAAATATTTTGAGCATTTAAACATGACACTTGTAGAGTGCTCCCCACATACAGGAAGACAACATCAGATACGAGTACATATGTTTCATGTGAAACATCCGATAGTTGGTGACCCAGTTTACGGACAGAGTGAAGAGAACATCGTTAAATATTTAGATAGAGAGTTGGATAGAGATACGAGAGTAAAGCTAAGTGGTGCAAGAAGATTGTTGTTACATGCAAATGAGTTAGAGTTTGAACTTTACGGTAAAAAATACAATGTGAAAAGCAGCGTAGATTTTGAGCAAATTTGTTTTGAAAGTATGAAAGTTTAAATTTATTCAAGATAGATGTGAATAACTTTTTGTATCTTTCGGAGACAATTAAACAATTTCTTTAACATCAAATCATAAAAGCCATAAACACCCCTAAAATAGGCGTTTTGCGCTATATGTGAAAAGATGTAATTCAGGATATATTTATATAAATATTTTCTTAAATAAAGAAAGAATTTCTAAATTTATTTTTTAGAAAACTTACTTTTGTTCACATCTTAGAGCAATGTGTGAATTGTACACATATTGAAGAAAAAAGATGATTTTTTTATGAAATAAATTCTTTTTAAGAGAGTTTTTTAAGTTTTGTAAAAAAGCAGATAGGCTCTTTATTAATTATTGTAAGGTATGATTTTGCCCATAAACGACCTCCCTGGTGTGTTGGTCGTTTAGCTTTTCTCATCCTCTTTTGTAGCAGCCTTTATAAATCCAACGAGACCCACAGCAAAAACAGTTATTAGAAAAACAATCTGAAAAACTTCTACATAACTCATCTATCTTCACTCGCAGTTTTTTCTTTTAGTTGACCACATGCCGCACTGATATCTATGCCTTTAGAGTCACGGATAGTGCATAAAAGCCCATGGTTTATAAGATACTCTTGAAAAGCGACCATATCTTTCTTCTCTGGTCTCTCATAAGGGGTGTCTGGATATGGGTTGAAGTAGATGAGATTTACTTTTGCTTTGATGCCTGAGAGAAGTTTTACTAGCTTTTTAGCAGAGCCTAAGTCGTCATTTTTGTTTTTGATGACGAGATACTCAAACATAACTCTTTTTCTTGTGTCAATCGGGAAGCGTTTTACAGCGTCTATAATGGACGCTATGTTGTGCGCTTTGTTCATGGGGATAAGTTCTGTTCTTAGCGCATCATCAACGGCATGAAGAGATATGGCGATGTGAACGCCCAAATCCATCTCTCCCAGTCTGTCTATCTTTGTGCTTAAGCCGCTTGTGGAGACTGTTTGTCTCTTGCCAGAAATCGCCAAGCCCTCTTCCTCTTGAAATACCTCTATGGCTTTTGCAAGGTTTGCAAGATTGTCAAGCGGTTCGCCCATGCCCATATAGACCATGTTTATCATCCTGTTATGTTTGTGGTTATTGTCTCGTTTGAGTGCAACAACTTGAGCAACAATCTCCGCCGCACTCAAATCCCTCGTAAAACCGCCTTTTGCAGTTAGACAAAACGCACACCCTACTTTGCATCCGACTTGCGTTGAGACGCAGATGGTGTATTTTGCTTCTTGAGTGACATTTCCCTCTTCATCTGTTATCTCCTCTTTCATCTTTAGCCAGACAGTTTCGATGGTTTTGCCGTCTTGAAGTTCAAAAAGGTACTTGATAGTTCCGTCCGACGCAATCTCTTTTTTTACGATTTTCAGCGGGTCTATAACAAACCTCTCGCTTAGTTCATCACGCAATGTTTTTGGCAGATTTTTCATCTCATCGTAAGATGTTACATAGTTATGATAGAGCCAGCCGTAAATCTGTTTTGCTCGAAATGAGGGTTTTACCTCTGTTAGTAACTCTTTGAGGGTAAATTCATAAAGGGAAGGTTTCATTTTTTTGTTAGCTCTTTTATTCGTTTTTTTACATGCTCACTTAAGAGCCTTTTCGCCTCTTCATGGTTTTTAAGAAAATCCGCATGCGCATTTTTGTTAGTGTAGTTTGTTATGCAAAAAACTCCGCCAGCAGGTATGTCAAACTCTTGTGCAACGCTTAAAACAGCGAAAAATTCCATATTTTCGATGCCAACTCCAAATCGAAAAAACTTTTTTGTTAGCTCTTCGTTAGTAGAGATATAGTTGGAAGAGTTGACGATAACATCTTTTTTGTTAGTGGTGTTAGTTGAGATAACATTGTCCAGTGGTGTATAAGCGTCGCCCGACAAAAAGCCAAGTTCGATGTTTGAAGCAGTTTTTGATTCGACTATGTCAAAGATACCAAGCTCTCCATAGCTTCCCGCACTCCCCACAAAAAGCAGAAATTCTGGTTTGTCAAAAAGGCAAGCTCTTGTGAGATTTATGGTTGTCTCTATTAGCCCTACTCCCATGGGAGTGGCAAAATCAAATGTTTCGTTGTTTCCGGCGCAGATAATCATAGACGAACCGGAATATTGTTTGCATGGAGGTAGTGTTTAAGATCCATGATATCTATCTCTTTATAGTGAAAGATGCTTGCCGCAAGAGCAGCATCTGCACCATGTTCAAATGCCTCTTTTATATGCTCCATCGTCCCTGCTCCGCCGCTTGCTATCACTGGAACATTGACTGCACGGCTGATAAGTTCTGTGATGGTTAGCTCAAATCCTGCTTTCGTTCCGTCTGCATCCATAGAGGTTAAGAGTATCTCACCGCTACCTCTATCGACTGCCTCTTTTGCCCACTCTACCGCATCAAGCCCAGTATCAACTCTTCCGCCGTTGAGATAAACATGGTATCTATTGCCCGTTTTTTTAACATCAATCGCCGTAACGATACACTGTGAACCAAATCTTTTTGCACCTTCATCTATAAGTTCAGGTCTTTTGATGGCAGCGGAATTGACGCTTACCTTATCACATCCGACATTTAAGAGTTTGTAAATATCCTCAAGTTTTCGTATGCCGCCGCCAACCGTTAGAGGTATAAAAACCTCCTTAGCAACTTGCGCAACGATATCTACAATGGTATCACGGTTATCACTTGATGCAGTGATATCGAGAAATGTAATTTCATCCGCACCCTCTTGGTTGTATCTTTTTGCAACTTCTACAGGGTCGCCTGCATCTTTAAGTCCGACAAAATTTACACCCTTGACAACACGCCCGTCTTTAACATCAAGACATGGGATAATTCTTTTTGCAAAGTAGTTATTCAAAATAAAAGCCTTTGATAATATTATGAAATTATACTTATTTATGACTTATAGTTGTATTTGGCAGTAACTTGCAAAATGTTTCATGTGAAACATTCGGTTATTATGATAAAAAAATAGCGACATTAACTAAATATAAGCAAAATTAGTATACAATCCCCCTCAATGGAAAAAATTGTAGCAAAAAAGAAGTTCGGACAGAACTTTTTAAAAGACGAAACTGTTTTACAAAAAATCGTCGAAGCGATGCCCAACAACGATAATAAAATCGTAGAGATTGGACCTGGCTTAGGTGATTTAACTAAATATTTAGTAGATGTCAAAAGTGTAGAAGCTTTTGAGGTCGATACCGATTTGTGTAAACTGTTACAAAAAAAGTTTGAAAAAGAGATCGCAACCAACCGGCTCCGCATAAATTGCGGGGATGTTTTAACTGCTTGGAAGAGTGAGCTTATAGAAGAGTCGTATGATTTGGTGGCAAATTTGCCATACTATATAGCGACAAATATCATTCTAAAAGCCCTCGCAGATTCAAAATGCAAAAATATACTTGTAATGGTGCAGTTTGAAGTTGCAGAGAAGTTTTGTGCTCGTGAGGGCGATAAAGTGTTTGGTTCTTTGAGTATTATAACTCAAAGCGTTGGGGATGCACACATAGTTGTGAGAGTTCCGCCAACAGCGTTTGAACCGCAACCAAAAATAGACTCTGCAGTTTTTTTGATACAAAAAAATAGCGATAGATGTAATGGAGATTTTGAGGATATGCTGAGAGTTGCATTTACGCAGCCTCGAAAAACTCTTATGAAAAATCTATCGGTAACGTATGAAAAAAATCTTCTTCAAGAAGCTTTTCTTAAGATAGGCTTAGCACAAACCATTCGTCCTCATCAAGTCTCTACACTTGACTATCACCAACTCTATAAACTAACAAGGAGTTTGGATGGAACAACAAGAGAGTCAGGAAAGCGTTAAAAGCGTTTCTCAAGAAAATCGTAAACAGTATAACAATAACAAAAGACATAACAATAGTGGCAGACCAAATAACCCAAATGCCAACAAACCTGCTGCACCAGCAAATGCTAACCCAGCAAATAAAAATAAAAATGCTTCAAAAGGGCGTCGTCGTCAAGGCTTGCCTGTAGATGAAAATCTTAGAGCATTTGTTGAACTCAATCAAGAAGCACATAAGCAAAGACTTAATCCACACTACAAACTAGATTTGAACTCAAGAGATAAAATCCGTATTACTCCGCTTGGTGGACTTGGTGAAATTGGTGGCAATATCACTATTTTTGAAACACAAAATGAGGCAATTCTTATCGATGTGGGAATGAGTTTTCCAGATGAAGATATGCATGGTGTAGATATTTTGGTACCTGACTTTAGCTATATCCGTGAGATAAAAGATAAGATAAAAGCAGTCATTATTACACACGCACACGAAGACCATATCGGTGCGATGCCTTATCTTTACAAAGAGATGCAGTTCCCTATTTACGGCTCTCCGCTTCCTCTTGCGATGATTGCAAGTAAGTTTGATGAGCATCACATAAAAGAGTTTAAACAGTATTTTAATCCGATTGAGAAGAGAAAAATATATAAAATCGGTGAAGATTTTGACATAGAATGGATGCATATGACCCACTCTATTATAGATTCATCCTCGCTTGCCGTTACGACAGCATGCGGAACTATCATCCATACTGGTGACTTTAAAATCGACCATACCCCAGTTGATGGCTATACAGCGGACTTGCATAGACTTGCTCATTATGGGGATAAAGGAGTTCTTTGTCTGCTTAGTGATTCTACAAACTCTTACAACACAGCACCAACACCATCAGAGCTAAGTGTCGCACCTGCTCTTGATAGAGTGTTTGCAAAGGCTGAGGGAAGAGTTATTCTCTCTACTTTTAGTTCCAATATCCACCGTGTTTATCAAGCTATCCAGTATGGTGTGAAGTATGGGCGTAAGGTTTGTGTAATCGGTCGCTCAATGGAGAGAAATATAGAAGTGGCGATGCAGTATGACTATATCAAATTGCCAAAAAATATCTTTGTAGAGCCTGAGCAAATCGCTTCTATGAACGATAAAGAGATTTTGATAGTAACAACAGGTTCGCAAGGAGAGCCAAGCTCTGCTCTTTTTAGAATGTCTATCGGTGAGCATAGACATGTGAAGATTAAACCTACGGATTTAATCGTTCTCTCATCTCGCCCTATTCCAGGAAATGAAGGCTCTATTTCTGGGATGTTAAACCATCTCCAACGTGCTGGTGCAAAAGTGGCTAATGATAGAGATATTCACGTTTCAGGTCACGCTTCTATCGAAGAGCAAAAGCTGATGCTCCGTCTTGTAAATCCTAAGTTTTTCTTGCCTATCCATGGAGAGTATAACCATGTTATGAAGCATAAAGAGACGGCGATGATGTGTGGTATTCCTGAACGTAATATCTACATTATGAACGATGGCGACACTATCGAAATCGCTCCAAAATATATGAGAAAAGTGAAAACCGTTAGAACTGGTAAGACATATATTGACAACCAAAATAACCATAAAATTGATGACGATATCATTATCGACCGTCAAAAACTTGCATCTGATGGTATTGTCATGATAGTTGCTCAAATCGATGGACAGCACTCAACGATGCTCTCAAAACCGCTTGTAACATCGTTTGGTCTTGTTGCTGACAAGCAAGATAAGTATTTTGCCAATGAGATAGAAGAAGTTTTAGAGCACTTCCTTGCTAACATAAAAGAGGGACTTCTTGAAAATGCAAGAGCACTAGAAAACGACCTTCGTCAAGTTGTGAGAAAGCATATCTACAGAAAAATGAAAAAATATCCGCTTATCGTTCCGCATATTTTTGTAATGTAACATTGGAGTTGCAGAGGATTATCTCTGCAAATCTATATCTCTGTATCCATCCTCTTCGCTCATCATCGTTCCATAAACCCGCACTGTTTTTTTTTCGCTAGGTTGAAACTCTTTTGTATATCCAAGATAGTGATAGACAAGTTCATAGATATCATAATGAGAGAGTATCTTTTCAATGTGCGTCTCAAGGTTTGAGTGTATCACAAGCGGTACAGAGTAAATCTCCTTTTCAAACCTGTTATGCCCTGTTTTGCCCTCTTCCCCAAGCATCTCTCCATGGTCTGAGACAAAGATAAAAAGATATGGTTTTGTGGAGTGGCTACTTACATAAGCCATAAGTTGGCGCAAGATAGCGTCCGAATAGAGCATAGAGAGATGGTATCTTTTCTCTATGGAGTCGCTCCTGTTTGCGTTTTCATAGTAGATGTATGGACTGTGTTCCCCTTGCATCTGCAAAACGATAAAGCTTTTCTCATCCAAAGAGAGAGTTTTTAGATGTGCGAGCAACTCCTTGTCGTCTCGTGAACCTGCTACTTTAAAAGTGTCGATATGCTCCGTAGAGAGATATGGAGCTATATACTGCAAACTCTTTTGGCTTTGCGTTGTGAAAAAAGTCGTTTTGTAGCCGTTTTGCTTTGCAAGTAAAAAGAGGTTATTTTGCAAATCTAGCGTTTTTGGAGAGAGTGCGCCATTCAGAAGCAGAGGCACGGCGACATCGGTATTTGTCGCTCCGCTTAGGATGGTTTTGTAGTTGTAGTTTTCAAACAGTTCATAGCGTTCTTTAAGATGCTCACGGCTTCTCATGCTCTCGCCTAACACTAAAATAATGTTGTTGTCACGCTGATAAAGAGCTGTTTTTTGCCCTCCATCACTTTTTTGGATAGCACCCTGCCCTTTTTGTAAAAAAATAGTTTTAACACTCTCTTTGATGAGCAAAAGCGAAGCATCATGCAGTTTTTCTTGAAACCAAAATGAGAAAACCAGAAAAAGGGAGAGTAAAATCGGCGATATGTTGCTCTTTTTATAACCCATAGACATAGCAACAAAAGAGGTCACCCCAACCACAAAAAGCGGATAAAGCCCCACCTCATAAAGAGTCCCAAGCGTCTCAAATGTCTCTGCTATATGTGTAAAAAAGAGGTAGATATCGCTAGTGCGAACATGAACGCCAAAGTAAGCCATAAAAGTAAAATGGACAAGATACAAACTCTGTAAAACAAGAAGATAAGCTTTAAAATAGTGTGATTTTGAAAAAAGGCAGAGCGTCGCAAAGAGCATCAAAAACTCCAAAAGCGAAAACTCAAATCCACTCCCAAAAAAGAGTAAAAAAAGGTAGTTTTGAGAGTAGAGCAAAAGGGAGAAAAGTAGGAGTTTTATTTGAAAGCCTTTTTTAAAAAAGTTTAGCTCAAATTTTTTAAATCTGCAAGCCAAAAAGCTTATAAAATGAACTTCTCAGCAACTTATCGGTACTCTAACACTTATAAAAAATTCAAAAGGCAGAGCATTGTCAGAGAAAAACGAAACACAATTTGAAGACGCAGTGAAGTGTATGATGCTTCATGTTGGAGAAAATCCAAACCGAGAGGGGCTTTTAAAAACTCCGCAGAGAGTTAAAAAGGCTTATGAATTTATCTTTGGCGGGTACAAGGAAGACCCTAGAGAGATACTTAAATCTGCTCTTTTTACAAGCTCTAACGATGAGATGGTGCTTTTAAAAGATATAGAATTTTACTCTACTTGCGAGCATCATCTTTTGCCGATTATTGGGCGTGTTCATGTGGCTTACATACCAGATGGCAAAGTGGTGGGTCTCTCAAAGATTCCACGTGTTGTCAATGTTTTTGCACGCCGCATGCAGATTCAAGAGCAGCTTACAGAGCAGATTGCCGATGCGATTATGGATACGATAGAACCAAAAGGCGTTGCAGTTGTGATTCAGGCGAGACACATGTGTATGGAGATGAGAGGGGTGGAAAAAATCAACTCAACTACGACATCTTCGGCTCTTAGGGGGTTGTTTAAAAAAGATGAGAAGACAAGAAGCGAGTTTTTCTCTTTGATAAACTCTCCTACTGGCTCACGTTATTAGAGTTATGCAAGACAAAGGACGCCTGCTGTGCCTCTAAAATCGCTTAGGGAGAAAATCTCAAATAAAAAGTATTCGGTTACATTTGGCGAGGTTGTGAAAATCAATGCGACCGTTATCACTGCCAGAGGTCTTAAAGTAAGCATCAGTGACATCGTCAAGATAATCTCCAACGAGACAGCCCAAGAGACGATAGGCATGGTTACAGAGATAGACGGCACTACTTTTTTTATCACTCCTTTTAGTTTTGTTGAGGGGTTTTGCTCTGGCGATAGAGTGTTTTTAGACCAGACGGGGTTGAATATCCCTGTTGGCGCATCTCTACTTGGACGTGTTGTTGATCCGTTTATGCGCCCAATTGACGGCAAAGGGGGCATCAATAGTTCAAAGCTCTCTCCCATCATCAAAGCGCCCATAGCTGCCATGAAGCGAGGGATGATAGATGAGGTTTTTCGTGTCGGAGTAAAGAGCATTGATGGGCTTTTGACATGCGGAAAAGGGCAAAAACTAGGCATTTTTGCGGGAAGCGGTGTTGGAAAATCGACACTTATGGGGATGATTGTACGTGGTGCGGTTGCACCCATAAAAGTGGTCGCACTTATCGGTGAGCGTGGAAGAGAAGTTCCTGAGTTTATAGAAAAAAACTTAGGCGGCAATCTTGAAAATACTGTTATCGTCGTTGCAACATCTGATGATTCGCCATTGATGCGAAAGTACGGTGCATTTGCGGCTATGAGCGTGGCGGAGTTTTTCAAAGATCAAGGGCTGGATGTTCTCTTTATCATGGACTCGGTTACACGTTTTGCGATGGCTCAAAGAGAGATAGGGCTAGCCCTTGGCGAACCACCGACATCAAAAGGGTATCCGCCCTCCTCTTTGACACTTTTGCCACAACTCATGGAGCGTGCAGGAAAAGAGGAAGGTAAAGGCTCTATCACTGCCTTTTTTACGGTTCTCATCGAGGGGGACGACATGAGCGACCCTATCGCTGATCAGTCTCGCTCTATTTTGGATGGTCATATCGTTCTCTCTCGTGAAATGACCGATTTTGGCATCTACCCTCCTGTGCATATCCTCAACTCTGCTTCTAGGGTGATGAATGATATCATCTCTCCTGAGCACTTTAAGGCTGTGATGAGGTTTAGGAGGCTCTACACACTCCTAAAAGAGAACGAGGTGCTTATCCGCATAGGAGCGTATCAAAAAGGGAGTGATGCTGAACTTGATGAAGCTATGAACAAAAAAAGCGAGATGGAACAGTTTTTGAAGCAAGGTGCTTCTTTTCAGAGTGACTTTGATGAGACGGTAGCAACACTTCTAAAGCTTATGGGTTCTTCATAATAATATCGAAATTTCTCCAGCTGTCTCTTCTTGGTCTTTGCGCTTGTTCTTGGGTGATGGCAAGTTTGCGCCCAGAGAGTTGCTCAAAGTTTTTCATGTTTTGGCTCATTTCGCTATCTATGCCAAAGACATCGATATAGGTGTAGATAATCGCTTCCGCACCTCTAAAATCTTTTGTATTGATAAGTGTTTGGATTCTTGCATGAAAACTTACACGGAGTAAATCGCCTATTTTATGGCGTCTGCTATGGAG
The DNA here is from genome assembly GCF_059705355.1 of Sulfurimonas lacustris. Taxonomy (NCBI): domain Bacteria; kingdom Pseudomonadati; phylum Campylobacterota; class Epsilonproteobacteria; order Campylobacterales; family Sulfurimonadaceae; genus Sulfurimonas; species Sulfurimonas lacustris. Next base: position 2,259,268 of record NZ_AP046125.1, on the reverse strand, counting down.
TGTAAGAAGCTCTCCAAGTGTTTTTTTGATTCCTTTGATATTTCCAGCAAGTGCATACTCTTCACACGCTAGCATCAGTTTTGACCAATGTTTTTCTAAAAGTATCCCGAGTTCTATGGATTTGAGGTGCTGATGCATATCTAAAATTTCATAACACTCTATGAAATTATTTTCACCGTAGGCTTTTTGTAGTGCTAAAATATGCTTGCATTTGCGGTGCAACTCCTCTACCTTTTGTGCCACATCTGGAATCTCTTGAAGGGTTAAGAGGAGTTTTCTTGCCTTCTCTACTTCACCTTTTTGTATCGCCTCTTGCACCTCTTCAATCGTCTCTTGAACCTGTTTGTTCATAGCAATATAGTTTGGAATCTGCTTGAAGAGCTCGTTTTTATCGATAAGTTGGTTGATGGTTCTAAAATCTCGCTTTTGAATCGCCTTTAGGAGGGCTACAAACTCTCTGTTTTGTGTAAGTAGAAGCTTGATAAGAGGCTTTTTTGAAAGTACGGTGCTATACTGCGCCAAAAGCGCTTTGGCACTCTCAAGATTGTTTTGAAGAATATGTCTTTGCGCATTTGAAAAAGCGAGCTTAAAAATCTGCTCCATTTTATGATACTGTAGCGTCTGCTTAAGAGGTTCATATTTTGAGCACATCGCATAGGCAAGAGGATATTTTTTTTCTAAAAAGAGTGCTTGAAATCGTAGGTAGTGTTTAAAAGCGTCAAAGAGCTCTCTGATTTTGGTCTGTTTAGACGGAATATCTTTGTAAAGATTTAAAATCTGTATCGCCAGTGCATTGTTTTGGTTGATAAGTGCTTTTGTAGCGTTCTCATAACTCTTCTCAAACTTCTCTTCAAGCATCTTATGTTCATAAGAACCTTGAAGCATGGGTTCTTTTGCTATAAGTTTAAATGCTTCTGCGAGGGAGTTATGCAGGATAAGAGAGCGAAGCTTTGCGATACCCGGAAGAGCGACATTGACGATTTTGTTGTTTTCAAGAGCAACGACTAGAGAATCAGCACTGCTCATTACTACTCTATTTATCGGTGTCTCAAACTCTATGTATCTGCTATGCGTGATTTTGTAGTTTTGGATATCAATGATGATGACCGTGTTAGATTTGCCAATGACCATGACATAGTTGGGATTTGGCATAACTAAAAGCTGTTTAATGCCAAGCAGCGGTGTTTTAATGCTTTTATATATGTGGTGATTGTCAAGCAAGATGACATCAACGCTTCCATCACTGCTTCCCACAAGAAGTCTTTTTTCATCTAAAAAACAGAGTGCATCAGCTCTGTTTTTACTATGTGTCAAAACATCTTTACTTGCCTGTGTATAAAAATCAATGATAAAAATAGCACCACCATAGCCACTGCAGGCAAACTGATTTTTATGAAAAGCAAACGCGCTGACAAAGTTTTTTTCCTCTTTTGTTTTGAGAGGGTTTTTCTCTCTCTCATAGGGAAAAGAGCAGAGTCTTGAGAGAAGTTGTGACTGATTTGTTTTGTACTGAAGTACTCTTCCGTTTTTTGTTCCAACAACAATGTAGTTTGATGTTGGATCAAAACTGATGATTTGAATCTCTTCATCATATGTCTCAATCGTTTGGAGAAGCTCTTTGGTTTCTATGTCTATGATGTAGAGAAATGGAGTGTTTGCAAAGGCAAAATAGTGAGCGTTTGGACTAAAAGCCGAGGCAGTGACGGAGGAGTTTAAAGAAATATTTGCAATGCTTTTTCTGATTTCGCATGCGCTAAGGTCAAAGATTTTTATGCCATGTAACAGCGTACTATACGCCACGAGCGCATCACTCAGCATAGTTAAAGCAGTAATATCAGATTTGGCACTTTGGCACTCATATATCTTAAGCATAAAATATTATAGATAAAAAAAGTAGTATTTGAACTGAAAGTTAGTTGTGATGGGAGTAGAGATGAGGTTTGAGCCATAAAAAATGGCTCAATTATTTTAGAAGTCTAAAGCTTCTATTTCAGAGTAAGCCTTCATAAGGTGTTTACCCATCTGCCCTTCGTATGCATCCCATTTGTGGTACGCTTTGAGTTGCTCATGTACTTCTGGTTTGATTTCATAGCTCTCAACGCCATCTTTATACGCTTTTTGCGCCCCTGCAGCAACGATTTTGAGATATGTCAAGAAAGGTTCAACCGTCTTTTTTGGGTCTTTTCCTGAAGGACCATGCCCTGGAACGTAGAGTGCATACTTCTTGAAGCCATCTTCTTGTTTCATAATCTTCTCTAAAAGTTTGATGTTTTCGAGAATACTTGATGATTCATCAAACGCTCCAAAGCGGTTTGTGATAAGATTGTCGCCGATAAAGAGTGTGTTAGAGTTAACATGCTCTATAAGTATATCGGTGTCAGTATGTCCGCCGATAAAGTGACGCATGATAAATGTTTGCCCATCTACTTCAACAGTTTGTTTGTTTTCTATGCCTTGCGTTGGAAAGGTAAAAGGTTTAGTTCCCTCTAAATTTCCAGTAAGTCTGTCCAAAATACCATACCATGTCTCAGCAGAGTTGTCTTTTACCTGCTCAATCATATAAGTGAGCGCGTAAATTGGTGTATTTGGGTATTTTTCTAAGATATTTTTATTTGCAAACCAGTGATCACCATGCTTATGTGTGTTAAAAACTGCAATAATAGGCTTTTTGCTTACCTTTTCAATTTCAGCAAGTATCTTCTTGCCAACATTGTAGTTTCCACCCGGATCGATAACAATAAGCCCGTTTTTACTCTCAATGATGGCAGGATTGTTCATAAAGCCCTCATTCTCTTTGCTTGGCTCTTTTTCTGGTCCGTGCATAATATAGACATTTTCATGAGCTTTTTTAAACTCAAAGTTTCCTAATGTTCCGAGTGTAAAAGCATTGAGCGTGAGCGAAAATGCTATGACTGTTGAAGCTAAAAACACAATTTTTTTCATCGTATCTCCTATGATATATTGAGATTTATTATACTTGATGTAGGTTGAATTATCTATGTGAAAAAAGTAAAATTTGAAAAAAACGGAGTAAAAAAAGAGGAAATGAGTATAAAAATCCCACTTCTGCAGTTGCAGAAGCGAGGATTAGAAGCTTTTTAGCAAGATGGAACGTTTCCGCTGTCGCTTGCAAAGTTAAAGAAGAAGTCATAATAGTGAGGAAGAAACTTAGCATCCAAATCTTCATCTTTTGCTTTTGGACAGATAGTTTTAATCTCTTTTGCAAGATTTCCACTTTTGTTAAGCTCTTCCCACTCACTTTGAGAATGTTTTCCAGCCATAGCTGCACCACTTATGCCACATGCGTCTTTAAGTTTTTTAGAGTAGAGTTTTAGACCTTTGTCAGCATCTGCACTTGCAGTTACTGCACCAACACTTAATATTAAAGCCGCACTTAATGCAATTTTTACAATTTTTGTCATTGTATCTCCTTATAATTTGTAACATTTTATCTTATAAAAAATAAAACGAATATTTATTATAAAATTTATATATAATTTTTATGCATAGGTGTAACAATTTGTATAAGGAAGAGGCAAAAAATAAATATTTATATGGAAAAATAAGGCAAGAAGAGAAGAAGACGCAAGGAAAATCCCCTGCGCCAAAGTTTAAAAAATAGAGATTACGCTCTACCTGAGAGCATTCCGTACATTGTCATTGGCTTAAGTGCGTAAACTTTGAGTAACCACCAAATCCATCTCTCTTGTGTTGGGTCAAGTGGGAAGGAAGGAGTTGGTTTTTTACTCCAGTCAAATTCAGCAAGCATAACTGTTCCAAGACCTGTGATAAGTGGACAAACTGTATATCCGCCGAATTTTGACGGGAGAGCTTTTCCTTCGATTGCAGCTATTAAGTTCTCAACAACTACATGGTACTCTTTACGAGCAGAACCACCAGTTTTACCCATTGGAAGTGCAGCAACGTCACCTAAAGACCATACATTTTTGTATGATGCATGCTGTAGTGTCTCTTTTTCAACTGGTACCCATCCTTGCATAGAACCAATAGCAGATTTTGCTACTACTTCTGGAGCGCCTTGTGGAGGTGTTACGTGGATGAAATCATACTTGAATGGGAACGCTTGGCTTTTTGTTACCATTGCGTACTCTTCTAAATCTTCATCGTACTCACCTTTTTCTTTCCACGTTTTTGTAAATGTTGCAACTTTACCATCAGTGTCTATTTCTGTAAGGTTGTAACCAAAGTTCCACTTAAAGCCTCTTTTTTCAAACTGCTTTGTGATTACTTCAGCATACTCTTTGATACCAAAAAGAGCGCCGCCAGCTGTGTTGAAAGTTAACTCAACTTTATCTGCAACCCCTGCTTTTGCTAAGTGAGCGTGTGTAAGGTACATGATTTTCATCGGAGCACCACCACATTTGATAGCAGTTGCTGGCATACTATAGAGAGCTTGAAGTTTTTCAGGTCCTGTGTGCGCTTTTGCTTTTGCTACTAACTCTTGGATACCTTTCCAAGTATCTTCTGCACCATCACGGAAGTAGATAGAGTAAGCTCCATTTTTACCGATTTTTTGTTTTACAACTGCATTGTCTGCACCTGAAGATGTGATAACACCCTCTAAGCCTTTGATGTCACCATAGTTAAGAACAAGACCAGTAGCAACAATCATATGGTCGTATGAAACTTCTTCTTTGCCATCTACAACAACTTTGTTGTTGTCTGGATCAAATGCAGTAACAGTCCCCTTGATAAGTTTCACGCCGCTTGGCACAAAATCATCTCTGTTATAAATAATATCTTTTTTGTCCCATACGCCCGCTGCAACAAGAGTTTGTCCTGGTTGGTACGATACAGATGTAGGATCTGGCTCGATAACCGTAACCTCAAGGTTTGATGCAGTGTTTCTGATAAGAGCAGCTGTACTCATACCTGCTAAACCACCACCAACGATAACGATTTTCCCTTTTACACTGCTTGATGCACTTGCAGTTGTAGCACCAACTGTTGCACCTGCGATTACAGAAGCCGCAAGCGGAGACATCGTCAAATACTTAAGAGCCTCACGACGAGACATAATCTCTGGATGCTTGTCAACTTCATTCAAAATCTCTTCTAAGATTTTATTCTTTTTCATCTATTTTCCTTTTTTTGTGATAAAGTCTTCAATTCTACAAGTTTGATGCTTAAGGGAGTTTTAAATTGGTCTGTTTTACCCCTAAAATTCCCCAATTTATCGATTTTTTCCACTTTCATTTTTAATGCATAATTATATATTTTATTTATAATAAGTAGGGTTAATGATAGGGTTTTTGGCTATGCTTTGCGGATATGTTACTTTTTATTAGCTTTTTAGTATTACAAAAATTAAGAGAAGAAAAGAAGAAAGAACTATTACAAAAGAGTCACAAAAGACTCTTCTGTTTTTTAGTATCTATATCTAAAGTAAACGCGTAAATCTTGAGCTGTTTCTACAGGATCCATATTGTTTCCAACTGCCTCAGACATAGTAAGTGGTGTTCCGCCATCTCCGAAGAATGCGTTAGAACCAGTGTATTCATAATCTAAGTATGTATATCTGATTTGCATAGAGAATACATCTTTGATAAGCGGTTGTGTCCAGTATGCTTCGTATGCATTTCCACGAACTGCCATTTTAGAACCTATCATAGTATCTTCACCATAAGTAAATGGTCTCCAGTATTTTGAACCATGGTTATACTCTAAACCAAACTTTCCACCTGTAAGGTTTGGCATCTGAGTACCTATCCAAAAAGATGTTCCTGTTTCATCATCAGGGCTTCCAAGCATTGGTTGGTTTTCATTTGGTCTTGTCTTAGATGCAGCAAAAGAGGCAAATACAATAGTATCATCTAGGAAATCACTTATCTCGTTACCAATCCCATCTATTTTAAAAGAGATAGCAGCTCCATCCATATCGCCAAAGCTTTTAAGAACAGCACTTGTTGGATTTGTCATAGATAATCCCGGTACGCTAAAACCTCTATAGAATTTTGACATTACAGAGTATTGACCGTTATCGTAAGGTTGAAAAATTAGTCCAACCATATCTACATTGTCTAAATTTTGACTATCATCAATATAGTTAGGAGTTGTAGCGCCCCCAGCTCTTGCTAGATATGAATTAGCTTCACTTGCCCAACCTTGTGCGTTTGTTAACCCACGACCAAGGCAGAGTTTAAAGTACATTCCAGATACATATTTATCTAGTTGCATTGATGCAGATGCGCCATCAAACTCCATATTGATAATGTGTCCCATCGGTGATTTTGCTTTATCGTCATCTCTAAGGTTGATAAGGTAGCCATTTGTTGCAGGACGACGACCAGCGCTTACAGTCCAACCAATATCTCCAGTGTTAAAAGTCCAGAGCCAGTAAGCCTCTCTTAGCTTGATAGTATCATCTGTAAGAGTTTCATTGTGAATCCAATCAAAAGTGTCAAATCCAGTACCTCTTTGTCCGTAGTTTGCACCAAAGGCTTTGTTGACGGAAAGTTGTCCTTTAAACATGATATTTTCTGTAGGTGCATAGCCCATACCCAACCATAGACGGTTTGAATAGAGTGAACTATTAGAGTAGTGCTCTCCATTTGCTGTTTCGTAGCGTAAGTTGTCATACGAAGTTCTAAAATCAACATCGAATTTGATGTTATCCATCGCTGATTGTGCATTGACTTTAGAGATTTTAGTGTCTTGGGCTTTGTTAGCTTTTTCTAACTGCTCTATCTTTTTCTTGAGTTCATCAATCTGTTTTTGCGTATCAGCGTCTGCAAAAGCCATTGTGCTTAAGAAAGCAACAGCTGAAAGTGTTACGATTTTTCTCATTTTTGTTCCCTCTTTTATTTTGTGTGTGGAATTTTATCACAAAAAAGCTGAAAAAAACTGAAGAAGGGGTTAATAAATCTTGTTGATAATGAGCTGTGCTGTTACTTTTGAGTTGAACTCATTTTTGACAACTCTGTAGCTGCATGTTAGCCTCTTTTGTGGGGGGAAATGGAGCACTTTTTTAAATTGTAGCAGTTCAAGGGATGTTGTGTCTTGTGGTTGTTGTGCTTTGACTTTTGAGTGTGACTCGTCTTTGCCAAAAGTTTTTGTCTCTAAAATACGAGCATCTTTGAGTAGAAAGAGTGGACGGGTGTTTGCTTCGCCGTATGGCTCAAAACTCTCAAGAAGGTCTAGGAGTTCATGGTCTATCTCACTGCTTGGAAGCATGCCGATAACCTCTTCAAGCGGTAAAAAATCTTCCGGGTCTAGTTTTGAGGCACTTTTGTTAAGTGCATCTCTAAATGGTGCTATGTTCGCTTCACAAAGTCCGAGCCCTGCTGCCATTTTGTGTCCGCCAAACTTTGTCAGAAAGTGGCTGTTCTCTTTGATAAGATTGTGGATATTGACACTGCCTATGCTTCTGGCACTCCCTTTTGCTACGCCATCCTCTATGCTTAGAGCGATAACTGGTTTTGAGAAATGTTCAACCAATCTTGCCGCAACGATACCCACAACGCCCTCATGCCACCCCTCTTTGGCAACGACGATAACGGTGTCGTTGGCATCGGCAAGAATAAGTGCTTCTTGTGTTGCTTCTGCTTCAAGTTCACGTCTCTGTTCGTTGAGTGAGCTTAGTGTTTCAAATGCTCTGTAGGCTTCATGGGTGTTTTTGGCACTAAAAAATTCAAGTGCAATGCTCGCATCTTCAAGCCTTCCTGCCGAGTTGATACGGGGGGCTATCTGAAAAGCGATATCCTCTGAAGTAATCGCTTTTTTGCCTAAAAAATCTCTAATGATGATAGAAGAGGGACGCTGTGAAGTCATAAGCATCTTTAACCCCTCTTTGACAAGCGGTCTGTTGATGTTGGTAAGGGGCATGATGTCAGCGATGATGGCGATACAGAGGATGTCCAAAAAAGAGCGCATATCTATGGAGAGGTCAAGCTCTTTTTTGAGAAGTGCCAAAAGCAGCCATGCTACCTGTGCGCCGCATATCTCTGCAAATGGATAGCTGCATGCCGAGAGTTTAGGGTTTACTATGGCGTATGCCTCTGGAAGTACCTCAAGAGGCGTGTGGTGGTCTGTGATGATAAGCTCTATGCCTCGCTCTTTGCAGATACGTGCCGCTTCAATGGCTGTTATGCCGTTGTCAACCGTGATAATGATATCTGCATGGATACGCTCTAAAATGGTAGGGCTGACGCCGTAGCCGTCATGAAAGCGGTTTGGTATAAATGTCTCAAGCGGGTAGGGGATTTGTCTGAAAAAATCAGCCATAATGGCAGTTGCACTTACGCCATCGACATCGTAGTCTCCAACGAGAGCGATTTTTTTGCCCTCTCTCACTGCCTCTGCTATCTTTTTTGCGGCTTTTGGTGCATCATGAAGAAGTGCGGGATTTGGAATCTCGGAGAGCTTTTTCTCATCAGTTACTCTTGAGCGAAGCATCGCTGCGAGTGAAGCTTTGCTAAGAGTGGGAATGTTCTCAAAGATATCCATAAAAGAGCTGTTACTCCTGTTGCGCTATAGCGAGTGTTGCCTCAACGAATGCTAGGATAGAGGGGTTTGGGGTTTGTAGTCTTGATGTAAACTCTGGGTGGAACTGAACGCCCAAGAACCATGGGTGATCTTGTATCTCTACTGCTTCAATCAGTCCGTTTGATTCGCCTGTAACAATCATGCCTGCATCTTCAAGTGCTTTGCGATATGTCGGGTTTGCTTCGTATCTGTGGCGGTGTCTCTCATAGATGGTTTTTGCCCCGCCGTAAGCTTTGCGGATAAGCGAACCATCTTTTGTGTCACACGGATACTCTCCAAGACGGAGTGTTCCACCCATTGGGGATTTGTGTGTGCGAAGTTGCGTGTTGCCGCTTTGATCCATAAAGTTGTCGATAAGATAAATCATCGGGTAAGGTGTGTTTTCATCAAACTCAACGGAGTTTGCACCCTCAAAACCAAGCACATTGCGGGCAAACTCTACAAGTGTGAGCTGCATCCCAAGGCAGATGCCAAGATATGGGATTTTGTTGACACGTGCGTACTCGATAGCTTTGATTTTGCCCTCAACGCCACGATTTCCAAAGCCTCCTGCAACTAAAACAGAGTCACAGTCGCTTAGAAGTGCTTCTGCACCTCTCTCTTCTATCTTTTCACTATCCACCCAGTGAATCTCAACACGAGTATCGAGATGCGCACCTGCATGGATGAGGGATTCTGTGAGTGATTTGTAAGCCTCTTTTAGTTCAAGATATTTTCCGACAAAACCTAAAACGATACGGTTTTTAGGCTGAACTATCTTTTTGACCAGAGAGTCCCAGTTTTCCATATTTGGGTTCAGTTCGCCAAGCTCCAACTCTTTTGAGATAGGCTTTAAGATATTTTGTCTTAAAAATGACATCGGGACATCATAGATAGAAGCCGCATCAAGTGCTTCTATGACGCTGTCTGAAGAGACATCACAACTCATTGCGAGTTTTTTCTTGAAAGTTTTTGGGAGTGCATTTTCACTTCTTGCAATTATCATCTGAGGCGTGATGCCGATGCGGCGAAGCTCTTGAACTGAGTGTTGTGTCGGTTTGGACTTCAGCTCGCCTGCTGCTTTAATGAATGGGATAAGTGTAACGTGGACAAAAAAAGTCCCCTCAACCTCCTCGTCATGCTTCATCTGGCGAATCGCCTCCATAAACGGAAGCCCCTCGATGTCTCCAACTGTACCGCCAAGCTCGACGATAAGTATCTCGTGCCCCTCGCCTGCTTCTTTGATGCGCTTGACGATTTCGCCTACGATATGCGGGATAACCTGAATGGTTTGCCCAAGATAACCGCCTGCACGCTCACGCTCGATGACGCTTGAGTAAACCTGACCTGTGGTAAAGTTGCTTGATTTAAGGTAAGAGGTATCTAAAAATCTCTCATAGTTTCCGATATCAAGGTCGGTCTCTGCTCCATCTTTTGTGACAAAAACCTCTCCATGCTCTAAGGGGCTCATGGTTCCCGGATCGACATTGATGTATGGGTCTATTTTTAACATGCCAACACGTATGCCTGAGTGCTTAAGCAGTGTACCTATGCTCGCCGCCGTTATCCCTTTGCCGAGAGAACTTAAAACACCGCCTGTAACAAAGATATATTTTGTCATAAAATAGCTCCAAAATGTCAATTAAAAAAGTAATTATAGTGAAGCATCTCTTAAAAAACATCATACTTCATAAGAGCTAAAAGCTTTTTTTTGTATAATCAACTCATATAAGTCAAGAGAGAAAATATATGGATACAACGCTTTTATATATAGTTATGGCACTGGGTGTCTCGACTGTATTTAACCTATTTTTAAAAAGAATCGGCATTTCTCAAATCATAGGGTACATTTTTACGGGAACGGTCATTGTCTATCTCTTTGATTTGCGTTATATGAGCAACTCTTCGATTTTAGAGCATATAGGAGAGTTTGGAATAGTCTTTTTGATGTTTACTATCGGGCTAGAGATCTCTTTGGCAAGAATGTACAACATGAAAAAAGAGATTTTTCTCAATGGTTTTATGCAAGTTGGTTTTACCGCACTGAGTGTTTATGCCATAAGCCACTATCTTTTTAAACTTGAGTCTATCGCTGCGCTTATCCTCTCGCTTGCCTTTGCCCTCTCTTCGACGGCAGTTGTTTTGAGCTATCTCAAGAGCTCTAAAGAGATTCACAACCCTTATGGACAAAGAGCAACGGGGATACTTATCTTTCAAGATATCGCTGTTATTCCTATCTTGATTCTTTTGGGATTTTTAACAAGCGATGCAAATCAATCGATTTTTATAATACTTCGGGATACTTTTATTAGTGCGGTTATCGTTATAGGGCTTCTTTTTATTGTTGGAAAAAGAGTGATGACGTGGCTTTTGCACTTCTCCGCTTCTAGTGAGGTAGATGAACTTTTTATGAGTTCTGTTCTTTTTATCGTTGTGAGTGCGGCACTTTTGGCCTCTTTTGCAGGATTTACCTACTCGCTTGGTGCGTTTGTCGCTGGGATGATAATTGCTGAGACAAAGTACCATCATAAGGTAGAGACTGATATCGCTCCTTTTAAAGACATACTTCTTGGTACATTTTTTATCGTTGTGGGTATGAAGATAGATGTTGCTTTTTTTATAAACAATGTAGATAAGATAGTAGGAATTTTCTTGCTTGTTATGTTTTTAAAAACTGCTATAACTTACCTCATTCTTCGCCTTACAGGCTCTTCCAATCCGCTTTCGCTTAAAACAGCACTCGCACTCTCGCAAGTTGGGGAGTTTTCGTTTGTTATCTTTGCGGTTGCAAGTTTTGGTGGGCTCTTAGATAAAGAGTTGGAGTCTCTTTTTGTTTTGGTAGTTATCTTCTCGATGGTTATAACGCCCTTTTTTATCTCTAAAATCAACCGATTTGTTGCCTATATTACCAAATATGAGTATCTTGGACTTAACACCTCTGCATTTGAGGCTAGAAGGGATCATGTCATTATATGTGGGTATAGCGTCACCGGAAAGTTTGTAGCAAAAAATCTTGACAATATAGATGCGCACTACGTTATCATCGACAACAATCCAAAACATGTTCAAGAAGCGATTAAGGATGGCAAAGAGGCGTATCTTGGAGATATGTCAAAGCTTTCGTTGCTTGAGGCACTGCATGCAGAGAGTTCGGCTGCCGTTATCGTTACACTGGACAATATAGAGAAAAAAAGAGCTATCTGTGAAGCGATTTTAAAACATACAAAAGATATAAACCTTGTCGTTAAAGTATCTACTCTTGAGGATAAAGAGAACTTGCAGGATTTGCCAATCACCTCTGTTGTGGATGACAAGGTGGAAGTTGGGCGTATCTTGGTGGAACGAATGATGACATGCCAAATCGGAGGCAAAGGGCGACGATGAAGATTTTTATAACGGATTTGGATCATACATTTTTGAGAACTGACCTATCGCTGAGCGACTACACAAAAGAGAGTTGGAACAGGGCGGCAAAGCACTCCATCATGAGCGTGGCAACGGCTAGAACCTATAAAAAAACGCTTCAGTTTATCAAAGATATAGAGATAAATGCGCCCATGATTCTGCTTGATGGTGCGTTGGTTGCAACGGTGGAGAAGAAAATCATACAGACAAAGTTTGTAGGTAAAGAGATTGCCGATGCTATCATAGACGAGGGGGCAAAGTTTGGGATTTACCCATTTATACTCTCTTTGGCGGACGCTTCTTTACGTGAAATCTTCTCTTACTCTACCACGCTAAATGCACATCAAAAAGAGGTTCTCAAAAACTACAAAAATGATGACCATCACAATCAGCAGACGAATCTGCGTGCCATGGATGACAACTTTAAGATAGTCTATTTTGGAGATGAGGAGCTGTTGCGTCCTTTGGCTGGGCATCTGCAAGAACTTTTTGGCGATACGCTTAAGTACATTTTAGCACCGGAAGCTTATGTGGGTTGCTACTTTTTGACGATTTTGCATAAAGATGCGGACAAATCTCACGGCATAAGAAGTGTGAGTGAGTATGTGGGATTTGACCTTGGTAAACTGACCGTTTTTGGGGATAATTTTAACGATATCGGTATGTTTGAACTAGCCGGTGTCTCCGTGGCAGTGGCAAATGCGCAAGAAGGTGTCAAAAGGAGTGCAAAAGTTGTTTTGCCGCATACAAACGATGAGGATGCGGTTGCACGCTATCTTGAGGCGCTTAAACATGAGTAGCAAAAATTCTGCTTTGCCGATGGTTATCATAGGCGTTTTGTTTTTTATTTTTGGTTTTGTCACTTGGCTCAACGGCTCGCTTATCCCGTTTTTAAAAATCATCTGTGAACTTAGCGAATTTGAGGCACTTTTTGTAACTTTTGCGTTTTACATCGCCTACACCGTAATGGCGTTTCCTATGGCTTTTGTGCTGGAGAGGGTAGGGTACAAAAATGGCATGATGTTGGGGCTTTTTGTGATGGCGGTGGGTGCTTTGATGTTTATACCATCAGCGCAAAGTGCAAGTTTTATGCTCTTTTTGTCCTCTCTTTTTGTGCTTGGAAGCGGACTAACCCTTTTGCAGACCGCATCAAACCCCTATGTTGTGCATCTGGGAGATATAAAAAGTGCGGCGATGCGTATCTCCATAATGGGCGTTATCAACAAGAGTGCAGGGGTTTTAGCACCGCTTCTCTTTACGCTAATTGTTTTTTCCGATATGCCATCCATCGAAACGCTAACACCACAAGATAAGGAGCTTATGGCATCCAAACTTATAGCCCCTTACATGTATATGGCACTTCTGCTTCTCTCTCTTGTAGCGTTGATACGCTTCTCTCCTCTTCCAGAACTTGAGCTTGAACAAAGCAGTGATGATACGCAAAAGAGCATTTTTGCATTTCCTCGTGTGGTTTTGGGTGCAGTTGCGCTCTTTTTTTATGTAGGCATTGAGGTTATCGCCGGAGACACCATAGGGCTTTATGCGCAGAGCCTCGGAGTAGAAAATGCCACCGCACTCACATCTTACACTATGGTTTTTATGGTTCTTGGCTACATAGTCGGCATCTTTTGCATACCCAAATACCTCTCACAGCCAAAAGCACTTCTTGCCTCCGCACTTCTTGGGATACTTTTTATACTTGGTATTGTTCTAAGTGGAACAAACCATACCTTTTTTGCAGCACTTCCAGACACGGTTCTTTTTGTAGCACTTCTTGGTTTTGCAAACGCCCTTGTCTGGCCTACCATCTGGCCGCTTGCACTTGAGGGCATAGGAGCGTACAGCGCAAAAGCAAGTGCGCTTCTCATTACATCCATAGCAGGAGGCGCACTCCTTCCGCTTCTATTTGGTAAAATCGCCTCTTTTTCAACTATGCAAGAGGCGTATCTTCTGGGCATCGGATGCTATACCTTTATCCTTTTTTATGCGCTTAAGGGGCATAAAATCTCGTCATGGAGGGGTGAATGATTGTTCACAAGAGATTAGCCAACGGCTTTGAGTACATAGAAGTCAAAAATGAGGCGGCAGAGGCAAAAGTGGCTCTGCAAGGCGCACATCTGTTTCATTACGCAAGAGCAGGTGAAGAGCCGATTTTGTGGTTGAGTGAAGAGAGTGATTTTGAACTTGGCAAGGCAATCCGTGGCGGTGTTCCCGTCTGTTGGCCGTGGTTTGGGTTCAATGAAGACAAATCTCTGCCTCAACATGGTTTTGCAAGAACGTCGTTGTGGGAGTTTGTCGGCGGCGATGAGGTGGACGCAAAAACAACAGTTTTGACCCTTAGGCTCACGCATGATGAAAAAACGCTCCAAATCTGGCACTACAAGTTTCTTTTGGAGCTAAAAATCACTATCTCGGATAAGTTGATGCTAGAGCTAAAAACTACAAATTTGGACGATAAATCTTTTAAAATCTCTCAAGCACTTCACACCTACTTTAGTGTTTCGCATATTTCAGAGGTAGCCATCAAAGGGCTAGATAAAAAGCTCTATCTTGATGCGCTCACATGGAAGATGGAAATCCAAAACGGCGATATAACCTTTGAGCAAGAGGTTGATAGAGTTTACCAAAATGTGGAGGGCGAGATAGTTTTAAGCGACAAAAAAAGAGAGGTTTATATCAAGAACAGTGGTTCATCCTCTGTTGTCGTATGGAATCCATGGATAGAAAAAACGTTAAGAATGAGCGGTATGCAAGAGGATGCCTACAAACACATGCTCTGCATTGAGTCCGCAAACGCATTTGATGATGCAAGAGTTTTAAAACCCCAAGAGGAGCATATCTTAGGGGCGGTTATCGACTAGCTCTTCTTGCAGGAGCTTATGCGCTTCATACGCCAGACGCATAACGCCCACTGCATAGTTTGAGGAGTTGTTATAACTCATGATTTTGATGGCGTACTCTCTTAGATGCTGAAGTTCTTCCTTGTCACAGCTAAAGCATTGGTACTTTTTATCACCTTTTTTATTTTGGGCATAGACAAAAGAGGCATCTTCGTTCGCAAACTCAAAATCATACCACTCAGACTCTATTTGAGCCATATCTCCAACTCTCTCCCAATCTAAGAGTGCTGTAAATCCCGCTTTTTGGTGTAGATAGTTTGCAGCCGAGACGATGGCATCCTCCATCTTTGTCAAATCCCCAACCTCCGTTTTATACCCTTTTGCAAAAACAAAACTATTTGGCATAAACTGGGGAATCCCCACAGCTCCTGCATAAGAGCTAGGAAGATTACACCCCTCTGGAGTTACGCCTCTTTTGTAGCAGTGAACAATGATGGAGACCATATTTGTTTTTCCCATATTGAGTAGCCACTTCTCACGCTGGGTTTTTGGTTTTGTGCGTAAAACAAGGGTGTTAAAGACGACAAAAGCATCGTGAGAGGGTCTGATTTTGCCAAGACGCGTCTCTTTGATAAGAATGGCAGCAATCACTTCACGGTTTACCCCGTACTCTTGTTCTACATAGTCGTAAACTTCAGCATACGCCCTCAAGTGCGCTGTCATTTCTGGAACATACTTTACAAGTGTATTGTTTGCTTTTTTCTCATTTTTTCTATGTGTTGGGATGTGTTGCGGTTGAAGATATTTGTAGCTTTTTTCGTCAAATTTTTTTGTTTTAAAGTCCGAGAGCAAAAAAATGTTTGCGTAGCCGTAAGAGACGCCCGCTTTGACAGCCTTTTTACAAATGTCTTCATAATCTTTGTTTTTAAAGCTACAGTTATTATGCTTTGCAAAAAGCAGCGTAGCTAGTAAGAGAAGAAAAAAGAGTTTATTCATGATGTTTGCTACCTTCTGTTTTTTAACTGTTTATTGATACGGTAGTAGTATAATACCAAATTTTAATGCAGGAGCAAATTATGGAAGTAGATAAGGCGTGCAACAATGAGATTTGCATGAAAAGCAAGGAGTGTGCACGATTTCAATCTTACTTAGATGGAAATCAAGACTATAAAACATTTAAAGGCACGGAAGTAAAGGGTTGTGGGCAGTTTATACAGAAGTAGCTTCTGCCTCGCTCAACCTTTGTGGCGTGCCGATGTCATGCCACTTTCCCTCATAAAGCTGACCACTCACTCTGTTTTGCAGGGCTGCTTCACGAAGAAGTGGTGCAAGCGGGAGTTTTGCACACTCAAGTGCATTGAAAAGCTTGGGAGAGTAGTAACCGATACCTGAGAATGTAAACTTTTTGGTTGTCTCATTGATAACTCTGTTTTTATGAAGTCCAAAATCTCCATCTGGATTGTGTGGCGGATTTGGCACCAAAACAAGATGTGCCAAATCATCTCCCAGTCTAAAATCCCTCTCGAACTCATAATCACACCAGATATCGCCATTGACAACTAAAAAAGTTTCATTCTCAAAAAATGGAAGCGCTTTGATGATACCACCCGCACTCTCAAGCGCACCGCTCTCTCGCTCATCCGAGTAAAGCAGACTAACACCCCACGCCGAGCCATCCCCAAGAGACTCTATGATTTTTCCTCCAAGATGTGCAACATTGATAACAATCTCACTGAACCCAAGCAAAGCAAGCTTCTCAATATGCCAAACGATAAGAGGTTTTGCGTGAATTTTGATAAGAGGTTTTGGTGTCTCATCAGTAAGCGGACGCATCCTCTCTCCCCGACCTGCTGCTAGTATCATGGCTTTCATTTTATATTGCTAAGAAACGTACCCAACGCTTTTGTCTCTTCATATCTGTTTGCAGCATCGATTACGTACTTGAGAGTGAGTGGGATATCTTTGAGGTAGCCGTTTTTTTTGTCACGTATGGAGAGCCTTGCAAAGATGCCGAGGACTTTTATGTGTCTTTGCATTCCCATAAAATCGAACCATTTGATAAAGGTCGCATCATCTACGCGCAGCCCTTTTTTGTCACGAAACTCTAGGGCGAGTTTTTTTATCTCTGACCTGTCGTAAGCAACATAGCAATCTTTTAAAAGTGACACCAAATCATAGGTAAGAGCCCCACTCATCGCATCTTGATAGTCGATGATACCGATTTTTTTATCACCCTTGAGCATAATGTTTCTTGAGTGAAAGTCACGGTGGACAAAGACACCCTGAGGCTGTTCAAGCACGACATCACTGATGCGCTCAAGCGTGTTGGCAACAAGCTCTTTTTGTGCATCGCTGAGTTTGAGGTGCAGTAACTTTTCTAAGTACCACTCCTGCATCAAATCCATCTCTTTGTGCAAAAATGCTTTATCGTAGAGCGGCAGTGCAGAGGCATCGGCTTTTTGTATCTTTAAGATAGTGTTGATTGCTTTTGTGTAGAAAGCTTTGAAGTTCTCTTTGTTTAAGATGTCCAGATAGTGTGTTGTGCCAAAATCTTCCAAGATAAGGTATCCCTCATCCCTGTTTTGTTCAAAAATCTTTGGAGCGCAAACCTCTGCGCCGTAGAGTTTTGAGGTAACATGCAAAAAAGCATCGAGAGAGTTTTTCTCTAGTGAAGAGTCCATCAAAATAGCCGTTTTTTGACCATCTCTGAGCCTGTAGTATTTTCTAAAACTTGCATCCGCCAAAGCAGCTTCAACTGTATAATTTTTAAAAGAGGTTGTCTTCACCCACTCTTGCACTCTATTCATAAATCGCACCTAAAATTGAATCTTTTAACGCTCCTGTAACGGACGCAATTTTAACACATTTTTTATGGATTCTCTCGTGTGCAAGCCATGCAAATGCCATAGCCTCCATATACTTGCTGCTCACACCGCATTCATCGCTAGAGACGATTTCAACTCCGCTTAACTCCTCTTTGAGACGTTGCATAAGATATCTGTTTTGCGCGCCACCACCACAAGTGATAAGCAAGGTGGTCGGAGTTTTTTTGACCTCGTTTGTGATACTGATGGCGGTGAGTTCCAAAAGTGTTGCTTGAATATCTCTTGCTTTTGTATAGAAGGTATTTCGGTTTTTCCATGCAAAATTTTCAAGCTGTTTTTGAAGCCATGCACCGTTAAAAAGCTCTCGTCCCGTACTTTTTGGAGCCTCTTTTGAAAAGTATGGCTCTTTGAGCAGCTCTTTGAGCAACTCTTTATTGGGAGTTCCAGACCTTGCCCATACCCCGTCTTCATCGTATGGAGTGCCGCTATGTTTTGCTATCCAGTAGTCCATAAGCACATTGCCGCACCCCGTGTCATAGCCTCTTAGCTCATCGCCAAGAATGCTAAGATTTGCCATGCCGCCTATGTTGAGTACGGCGATGTTGCCCTCAAGCCTTGAGAAGAGATAGTGGTGAAAAGCGGGCGCAAAAGGGGCACCCTGACCGCCAAGAGCGATATCTTTGCGTCTAAAATCACTTACTACCGGTATGCCTGTGCGTGCCGCTACCACGTTTGCATTTCCAAGCTGCATTGAAAAAGGGTACATTCCAGTTGGTTCATGCCACACTGTCTGTCCATGCAGGCCGATAGCCCCGATGCTCTCTCTTTTGATTTTTTTATTGAGCAAAAATCGCTCTAGTGCATGGGCATACATCTCCCCTAGCCGTGTATCAAGTTCGCCTATCTCTTTGAGTGTGATTGGGTTGTTGATAGCATCAAAAATAGTCTCTTTTAGTTCTGTATCAAAAGGATAGGATGCTTCATGAATCAGTTCAAAACTATACTCCTTGATTTCGCAAAGTGCGATATCTATCCCATCTAAGCTTGTTCCCGACATCACGCCGATATAAAATTCACTCATCTTTGGCTCCTAACAACATAATAAAAAAAGAGACGGCAGTACCGATGAGCATCTGCCAAGCAAAACCTATAGTTACACCAAAAGTGTAGGGTTGAAGTGCCAAAACCGTGACAAATCCCCCGATGAGCGCCATAAGAACAGTTGTTCTATTTCCGCGAGAGGTAAAGATGGCGGCAAAATAGACACCCAAAAGCCCCGTATAAGCAAAAGACATAACTCCAAGCGCGAAGTTTATCAAAGAGAGGTCGCTGTAACGCTGCCAAAAGTAGCTCACCATCGCCATGACAGAGAGTAAAATCGCAAAAAAGAGTACCGCAACCCTTGAAGTTTTTAAAAAGTGTTCCTCATCCATTGTGCCACGCTTGAGCTTCCACGGTCTGTAGAGGTCTTCAACCGCAACCGATGCCATAGCGCCAAGAACAGAGTTTGCGCTTGAGAGTGCCGCTGCGATTGCGCCCACTGTTACCAAGCCTCGAAGCCCATCGGGCATCTCATGGAGTATATAAACCATAAAAACGGTAATCTTTTCCCCCTCAAAACTCTGCTGTGCTCCCCCTTGGAGATAAAAGAGGTATAAAAGTGCGCCGATTGTTAAAAAAAGAAGTACCACTGGAATGGTAAGCAGCGCTGAGACAAGAAGCGATTTGGCTGCTGCATTTTTATCTCTACAGCCAAGCACCCTTTGGGTCATATCTTGATCAAGTCCAAAAGCCGCGATGTTGAGAAGCAACCATCCGCTCAGAAGTGCAAAGATGTTAAAGTCTCCGCTCCAAGAGGTATCGATAAAGTTGAGTTTGTTATGTTCATTTAATGTTTGAAAGATAGCAACATCTTGCAGCGAAAGAGTAAGATACGCCACCACGGCAACGGCCGCCAAGATATAGGTAAAGGCTTGAATCACATCACTTAAGACGATAGAGCGAACCCCGCCGACAAAAGTGTAGGCGAGCGCACCTGCCATCAAAAGAACGATAGAGAACGCCACATGGGCAAAAGCGATATCGCTAAAGAGAATCATCGAGACGGCAAGTGCGCCTATGTAGAGCCTAGCACCGCTTGCCAAAACTCTCCCCACAAGAAACATAACACCCGCCTGCTTTTTCGCACTAGCTCCATAGCGCTTCTCAAGGAGTTCATATACGGTAACCGCACGCATTTCGTAGTATCTTGGCAGAAGCACATAAGCTATAAAAATGGATGCCAGAATGGTTGAGAAGTAAAATCCTATAAAAGTAAAATCGCCTTTGTAGGAGTACTCCGGAACACCCAAAAAGGTAGCGGCAGATTGGGACGTTGCAAGAACAGAGAGTGCAACGGCAGAGATGGGCAGTGCAGTCGGAGAGAGAAAATAGTCTCGTGAAGAGGTTATTTTCGTACGGCTAAGAAAAAAAGAGCTAACCCCAAGAACCAAAAAGTAGGCACCAAATACGAGCCAGTCAAGCGTAGAAAAAGCACTATGCATTGTTAGAGCTTATATCTTTGCATCAGTTTTTCTATGCGTTTGTTGGACTCTTTGATTCTCTCCAAAGAGATACTCCCTTTTTTAACCCCAGAGACGATAACGGCTACAAGCTCGTCTATATCTTGTGAGGCGAGTTGGTTGCCAAAGAGAAGCATATCAACGCCAGAGTTGATGGAGAGCGTCACAATCTCTTCAAGCGTATAGCGGCTTGCAAGTGCTCCCATCTGCAAATCATCGCTCACCAAAACACCCTTAAACCCCAGCTCTTCTCTTAGCAGTTTTGTATTGACGTTGTGCGAGAGTGTGGCAGGGTAGGTGGCATCAAGGTTGGAGTTAAAGACATGCGCACTCATAATCATAGCAGCGTCCCCTGAACTGATAAGCTCTTTGTATGGCTCAAGCTCCTCTTTGTTCCATGTGTTGCTAATATCCACAAACCCCTCATGCGAATCTCCAAGTGAAGAGCCATGCCCTGGAAAATGTTTTAACACGCTGATGACATTATTGTTTTTAAGAGAAGTCATCATTATTTTTGCGTACATGGCAACATCTTCGCTCGAACTTCCATAAGATCGTCCAAGCCCATAGATGACCTTGTTGTCAGGGTTCGTCCTCAAGTCCACGACAGGAGCAAAGTCACAGTTGATACCATTATGAACAAGTGTTCTTGCGAGTGCATTGTAAACATGTGTTGCCATATAAGCGTCAAGTTGCGCAACTCTTGAAGCTGATGGCGTTGCTTCAAAACCATATTTTGGGTTTAGTCGTGCAACTTTGCCGCCCTCTTGATCTACAGCTATAAGAAGTGGTTTTTTTGAAAATGATTTGAGTGATGTAGTAAGTTTTTGGAGTTGTTCGGGAGAGCTTATATTTTTGGTTTTATTCCTATCATTGTAAAAGCGGTCAAAGAGGATAACACCGCCAAGGTCGTACTTTTGTATCTGCTCTACGATTTGGCTTTTTTCGTTGATACTCTCATCGGCAAACCCTACAAGAAGCATTCGTCCGACCATCTTTTGCAGCTCTGCATCTTCACTCCCAAAGAGAGAAGATACAAAAAGAGAAAAAAGAAGCAACAGTTTCAAAAATGGTACTCTCAAAACAGCTGCTTAGTTTCCTCGAGAGCCAGGCTTAATCGCCTCACTGCCTGCTTTGCACATAGGACAATCCTCAGGTGCATACATCTCAAACGTAAAATCCGCAAGTGCAAAAAACGGAACATCTTGCGGAAGTTTACAGTTGGGTTTAGTGGTTACATCGCTGTGTTGGCGTTTACAAAAACCACGGTTTGCAAGAGCCGCAACACCTACTATCTCTCCGCCAAGACTTTTTACAACAGCCGCCGCTTCCATAGCAGAGCCACCTGTTGTAATGATATCCTCACACATCAGAACTCTCTCGCCTTTTTTGACTTCAAATCCACGGCGGATGGACATTTCGCCATTTACTCTCTCTGCAAAAATCGAACGGACATCAAGTGCGGTTGCCAAAGCAAATCCGGCTATCAAACCCCCAAGAGCTGGTGCGCAGACAGTGTCCACTTCTAAACCGCTCTCTTTTATCTGTTTTGCAAGCGCATCGGCAAGAAGCTTTGCAGTTTTTGGATCTTCCAAAACTTTAGCAGACTGAAGATAAAACTGTGAATGGTTACCGCTGCTAAGTTTAAAATGCCCCTCTAAAAGAGCATCCGCATCCATATATATTTTTTTAACATCCATATTAAACCTTTAGTATCTCAGCTTCTTTGCTCTTTAAGATAGAGTCTATCTCTGCAATAAATTTATCAGTAATTTTTTGGATGTTATCTTGCGCAGATTTTGACTCATCGATGGTAATCTCTTTATCTTTTTCCATCTTTTTTACTTTGTCGTTTGCATTTTTTCTATCATTTCTGATAGCGACTTTAGCATGCTCTCCCATGCCCTTCATCTGCTTAACAGACTCTTGTCTCTGCTCAACCGTCATAGCAGGGAAGAAAAGTTTGATTTGCACACCGTCGTTGTTTGGAGTTGCGCCTATATTTGCTTTGGAGATAGCGCTGTCGATTAGGTTTAAGAGATTTTTTTCCCAAGGATTGACAACAATAGTCGTTGCATCTGTTGCTATGATAGAGCCAACCTGATCAAGCGCAGTCATCGTTCCATAGTAGTCAATTTTTACGTTATCCAAAACAGATGTGGTTACCTTCCCTGTTCTAAGTGTTTTAAAATCTCGTAGCATGTGGTTCACACTCGTCTTCATTTTTGTTTCACACTCGTTGAATAATTCGTTTAGCATATCGTTCCTTTGCAATGTAAAAAATAGTGGCGTATTGTAGCGAGAAAATATTTAAAAGAAAAATTGAGGGGAAGGGCAGTTGCAAAAAAATGCAACTACTGTTGTGTCGTAGAATTGGTCTCTGTAGAACTGTTTTGTTCTTGGGTAGTTGGAGCCACTACTACAGGTGCTTCTACTTTTGTTGTAGCAGGAAGCACTGTTGAAGGTGCCGCGATATCTGTTTTTTCAACAATGCCATCCACAACAGATTCAGCCGCTGCAGAAGCGTACATGTACCCAAGTGCCAGTGTGTTGATGACAAATAAAAACCCTATGGTAAAAGTTGTTTTTGCTAAAAAACTAGCAGGTCCTTTTGCTCCAAAAACTGACTCATTTGAGCCGCTATATGCGCCAAGACCGATGCTTGAGCTTTTCTGTAGGAGTACTGCTATCACAAGCATTACTACTAAAACTATTTGGACAATAAGCAAAAAACTAGCTGTCATTCTCTATCCTTGAAGGCAATAGCCTATGTAAAAAGTGGCGAATTATACCCAAAAAAACTAATTTTTGTAAAATAAGCTATAATTTCAAAAATGTTTCAGGGGCATACATGGGCTTAAAAAATTCGATTGTATCACTTTTTTTATTGGTTTTTTTCTCTTGTTTTGCGCTGTATGCACAAGAACCACAGCAAAAACCAACCATCGCAGCAAGTACTTTTTCTCTTTATGATATCGCTAAAAATATAGCGGGTGAGAGTGCGCAAACTTTTATGATTCTCCCCTTTGGCGTAGATGCTCACAGCTATGAGCCAACACCAAAGCAGATGGCAAAAATAGCACAAAGTGATTTGGTTCTTTATAGTGGTGCGGGCTTAGAACCTTGGATTAAGGGCTTTTCATTTCAAAAAAAAGCAGTTGACATAAGCGCATTTGTGCACCTAAGAGAGCTTAGCGTAAAGCATGAAAATCATGGAGATGCACATAAGCATGGGCACAACCATGAGGGCAACAGCGTTGACCCGCACTACTGGCAAGATCCATCAAACATGATGCTAGCCGCAGAGCAGATTACAAAAGAGCTTATCGCACTCTTTCCAAAAAACAGAGCATTGTATGAAAAGAACCGAGACGCCTATGTAGCGATGCTCCAAAACCTCGAAACAGCATATAAAATAGCTCTTCAAGAGTGTAAATTAGATACTATCATCGTTAACCACAATGCATTTTCCTACCTTTCGCAAAGATACGGCTTCCATACCGAGCCACTCAGCGGTCTAGCACCCGAAGCACAGCCAAACGCAAAAAATATGATAAAACTTATCAAATTTATCAAAGAGCACAAAGTAGAAGTTATCTTTTTTGAGAAATTTGCAAATGAAAAAGCGATGCAAAATATTGCAAAAGAGGCAAATGTCACTGCCGATGTCTTGCAACCGCTTGGTAACATTACTGCCGATGAGGCAAAAGCAGGACTTAGCTACGATGCTATTATGCGAATCAATTTAGCCAAAATCTCTAAAGCCCTTCAGTGCCGATGAAATTTAGCGTTCCGATTTTTGATGTCAAAAACTTAAGTTTTGTTCTCAAAGAGCAGACCATCCTCTCCAACATCTCTTTTGAGATTTTCCCCTCAGAGTATATTGCTATCATCGGTCCAAACGGCGGCGGCAAAACAACGCTTGTGCGGATGCTTTTAGGACTTGAAAAACCTACAAACGGCGAAGTGAAG
This sequence comes from Sulfurimonas lacustris, assembly GCF_059705355.1. Taxonomy (NCBI): domain Bacteria; kingdom Pseudomonadati; phylum Campylobacterota; class Epsilonproteobacteria; order Campylobacterales; family Sulfurimonadaceae; genus Sulfurimonas; species Sulfurimonas lacustris. The sequence continues at coordinate 2,235,181 of NZ_AP046125.1, read as the reverse complement.
ATTTATGGCAAAGGGCTTTCGCATTTTAACGAGTGGTATAAAATCGGCTATGTTCCCCAACGTGCCTCTCTTGTCGATGGCTCCTTTCCGGCAACAGTTTTAGATATCGTCAACATGGGAAGAACATCCCAACGAAGGCTCTTTAGCACATTAAGTAAGAGCGATAGAACATTTGTTCATGATGCGATGCAAAAGATGGATATCCTAGACTTGGCAGACAAAATGGTAGGAACGCTCTCTGGAGGGCAGAGACAAAGAGTCATGATAGCACGTGCCCTTGCCTCAAACCCAAAGATGCTTATCCTAGATGAGCCAAACACAGGCGTTGACGCGGCATCGCAAAAAAACTTCTATGCGCTCCTAAGAGAGCTCAACAAAAAAGATGGCATTACTATCGTCTTTATCACGCATGATATCGGGGTTATCGCAGACGATATCGCACGTCTCTTTACCATCAACCAAAAAGCCATCATCTGCAATAACCCAAAACAGACACTAAGCTGTGAGGAGATGAGTTCGCTCTATGGCATTGATGCGCATCTTCTTCACAACCATAGACACGAGCATTAAAATGTTAGAGATGTTTGAATACGATTTTATGCAAAGAGCTTTTATAGCGGGGATTATTATCGCCATTTTAGCTTCTATCAGCGGTACGTTTGTTGTTCTAAGACGCTACTCCCTCATCGGGGAGACACTCTCGCATTCAGCGCTTCTTGGCGTGGCAGTGGGACTTGTTGCAGAGTTTAACCCTCTTTGGTCTGCCGTACTCTTTGCACTCTTTGCGGCGTGGCTTATAGAGTATTTAAGAAGTGCGTTTTCACTCTACAGTGACGCTGTTCTTGCTATTTTACTCTCAGGTTCACTAGCATCAGCTGTTATTATCGTATCGCTCGGTGGGGCTTTTAACAACTCGTTATTTTCCTATCTCTTTGGCTCTATCCTTGCTGTAAGCAGCGATGACATCGTTGTTATCGCAGTATTTGGAGCTATCTCTCTCTTTTTGCTTCTGCTTTTTTCCAAAGAGTTCTACTTTATCGCCTATGATGAAGAGGTGGCAAAAACAAGCGGTATCAAAGTAGATTTTTTAAATCTTTTGCTTGTGAGTATTGTGGCTATCATCATAGCGCTCTCCATTAGAGTAGTAGGAAGCCTTCTTATCAGTGCGCTTATGATTATCCCGACCATTGCAGCGCTTCAGTTTAGGGTTGGATTTTTAAAAACAGTGCTTATCTCTCTTTGTATCGCACTCTTAAGTGTTTTCTCTGGTATGACGCTCTCTTTTCACTTCTCACTTCCATCGGGTGCTACTATAGTGCTGTGTGTTCTTTTTATTTTTATCCTCTCTTTGGTTATCAATAGAAGATGAACGTAAGTTCTGAATTTTCCAAGCGTGCCTTAGAGTATGGAAGTTACAATGTCATCCAAAACAGGGTGATAGAAAAACTTCTAAGCCATGTAGCACATAAACCTAAACGTATTTTAGACCTTGGATGCGGAAGCGGCGCACTTATACAAGCGATAGATTGGGAGTATGACTATTTTTGTGGTGTCGATTTTGCGCAAGGAATGTTGGATTTACATCCAAAATCTCCAAAGATTGAGCTTCTCTACGCAGATTTCAATGAAGATTTGCTCTTTAAGAAGATGCTTACATATAAGTGGGATTTTATTTTCTCAGCATCTGCCTTGCAATGGGCGCATGATTTGGGGAGAGTTTTTCACTCTATTCAAAAACTTGATGCGCCTATCTCTTTGGCGATTTTTACATCCAACACTTTTAAAACTCTCAACGAAACCGCGTCCATTAGCTCCATACTCCGAAGCGCCGATGAGGTAAAGAGGCTCGCAGAGAACTCTTTTGACGCTCATTGTGAGGTAGTCAACTATAAACTTGAGTTTGAATCAACAAGAGATATGTTTCGCTATATTAAAAAAAGCGGTGTAAGCGGTTCAAGGAAAGTGCTAAGCTATAAAGAGAGTAAAAAACTCCTAGAAGAGTACCCGCTCTCCTATTTGGAGTTTGAAGTCGTCTTTATTTATGCGCCAAGTAAGTAAACTTCATCTGCAACTTTGATATCCCCATCTCCGACAACTTTCGCAAAGATACCCCTGTCGTTTTTTAAAAGTGTAGGAATTTTAACATCAATAACAGCAAGATGGTTGCAGATAGTACAGTGTTGTGTGATTTCAAGCACTGTGTTCCCAATTTGCAACACGCTTCCAACTTCAAGCGCATAGGGGTTATAGTCAAGCAGGATATTTTCGCCAAGATAACCAAGTGGCATCTCAAGTCCATAATTTTTTATAAGATTATAGCTATCCATTGAAGAGATTAAAACAGAACGCTCTATGTTCTTGTTATAAAACTTATCTTCAACTACCCCAAGTGTATCAAAAGAGAGAAGATTTTTTTCTATTCTCTGAGAAACTCCACTCTGTGATACAAAAAGATTTAAAACGCGTCCAACTTTTTTGTTTGACATTTGAGATATGCCTTTTTACACAAAATACAACTAGCAATATAGTTTTGATTTTGTACTAATTTTTATGCGAAATGGTAGCATATTTTTATGTGGGGATACCCGAAAAACAGAAAAAGAGTAAAAATATAAATTTAATTAATATCGTATATAAATAAAAATTATTCAGAATGTTACCAAATGAGTATATTCATAAAAATGTAATAATTTTCTCACATTTTTCATAATTAGCCTTGACAATTTAATTTGAATTCATATATAATCGTCGTCTTGCATTTCATATATGCATGAAAAAGTTCGTATTTTGTGTGCTTTTGCATACTTATGAAATCTACAAGATTAAAAGAGGGAGGTAGGTCATAAATGAGTAATATTTCTGAAAATAATTTAGAAACTACTACAAATCAAGAGCACTCGAGTAGAAGAGATTTCTTCAAAAGAACTGCTGCTTATTCTGTAAGTGCAATTGCTGCTGCTAATCTTTTAGCACCTGTAAAATTGTCTGCAGACGATGAAAATATAATTCACCATGTTGAATGGGGAACAACTTTAGGTGATGAGCTAAACAAGCACCCATACGGGATACCATCAGCATACGAGCATAACGTTGTAAGAAGAACTTCAAGTCTTCTTTCTTCAGCGGGTGACATGCATGCTGCTGTTTCTATGACGCCGCTTCACGAGTTGGAAGGCATCATTACTCCAAATGGTTTGCATTTTACAAGAACACATAACGGTGTTGCTCATGTAGATCCTAACAAGTTTAGACTCATGATTCATGGTTTGGTTGAGAGACCTATCGTTCTAACACTAGATCAGTTGAAAAAATACCCAGCTGAGAGTAGAATTCTTTTTATGGAGTGCCCTGCAAATGGTGCTGCTGAGTGGAAAGGTCCTCAATTTAACTCTTTACAGTTTGTAAAAGGGATGATGAGTAATGCTGAGTGGACTGGTGTTCGTCTCAAAACTATTCTTGATGAAATCGGTCTAAAACCTACTGCAAAGTGGATGTTAGCTGAGGGATCTGATGGTTCAGAGATGAGTAGAACTGTTCCTGTTGAAAAAGTACTTGATGATGCGATGATTGTTTGGGCTCAAAATGGTGAAGCGATTAGACCAGAGCAAGGATATCCTGTTCGTCTTATGTTACCAGGCTGGGAAGCAAACCTATGTGTTAAGTGGTTGAAGCGTTTAGAGTTTGGTGCAGAGCCATGGTATTGTAAAGAAGAGACTTCAAAATATACAGCGTTGATGCCGAGTGGTAAAGCAATTCAGCACTACTATCCATTAGAAGTAAACTCTATCATTACAACTCCATGTCCAGAGAAACCGTGGACAGACCTCAAAAAAGGTGACTTAGTAGAGGTTGAAGGTATCGCGTGGAGTGGTCATGGAACAATTACGGGAGTTGATATCTCTTTTGATGGTGGAGACAACTATGTTGAAGCAAAACTCAAAGGGCTTGTTCTTCCAAAATCATGGACAAGATTCTCATATATGTACAAATATGAAGGGAAACCTTTATTGATTCAGTCTCGCGCAATGGATGATGCTGGTTTTGTACAGCCATCAGTTACTCAAGAGAAGTCTATTATGGGATTAGAGGGTGTTTATCATAGAAACTCAATTTGTACTTGGGAAGTTAGACAAGACGGCTCAGTTCATAATGTTCAAGTTAGAACAGACAACTGTCCAAAGTAGAGAGGGGTAAATTATGATGAAATTTAACAATAAATTAATTGCTATAGCTGCAAGCGCACTTTTAGCAACAACAATGTTTGCAGCAGAGGCAAAAACAAAACCACTCCCGGCAAATATTTACAAAGCTACTAAAAATGCTTTAGATGGCGGTGTAACGTATAAGAGAGAAAATGGTGCATATACTGCATATAAAGTAAATGACCAATCAACCAAAGGTGTTAACTTTGGTAGAGCACCTACTGCAAATGAGTTAAAAGCTTGGGATGCAGATATCATGCCAGATGGTACAGGTTTGCCAGTAGGTAGCGGTACTGCTGATGATGGTGAAGTGCTTTACGATAAAGATTGTGCTGTTTGTCACGGTGAATTTGGTGCAGGTGGAAAAGGATATCCGACTTTAACAGGCGGTTCTTTAGAGTCACTAAAATTCCAAAGAGATTGCCCAGGTAAAGAAGCTCCAAACAGAACGATTGGTTCTTACTGGCCACAGGCAAGTACGCTTATTTGGTATATTCGTGATGCAATGCCATATGCAAATCCGAAGAGTTACTCACCAGATCAGATGTATGCTATGACTGCATATCTTCTAAGAGAGAGCGGTGTACAAATTGATGGAGCAGATATCGAAGAGTTAAATCAAGATAACTTCAAAAAGATTGTTATGCCAAATCGTAATGGTTTCTATCCAAATATTGATGGACCAAAAGGTGTAGAAAACGTAAGAGCGTTCTATAAAAACCCTAAAAACTTTGGTGCAGTGGGTACTCGCTGTATGACAAATTGTGGAAAAGAACCTGTTATGAAGATAGGAAATGAGATTACGGCTGTTGTACCAGCATACTCTACTGTAAGAGATCTTCCAAAAGTAGAAGCAAAAGGTGCTGTATCTGAAGCTCAAAAGCTCTATGAAAAATCATGCGCAGTTTGTCACAAAACTGATGCAATGGGAGCACCGGCTGTCGGAGATAAAGGCGCTTGGGCAACAGTTTTGGAAAAAGGCATGGATAAGGTAAATCATAACTCTATCAATGGTGTAGGCGGTATGCCTCCAAAAGGTGGTGCTATGGATTTAAGTGACGCACAAGTCAAAGATATTGTAAAATATATGGTAGAATCTAGCAAGTAGTTTTTGCTAGATCTACTTCACATCGAGATAAAGGAAAAAAAATGAAAAGAAGAAAGTTTTTAAGTTTAGGTGCTGTAGCTGCTGCTGCATCTGTTTTACCTGTTAGCCTTAGTGCAACTGATTTTGTAGCAACTGCTCCAAAAGCATGGGAGGCTCCAACAAGTAAAGAGGCTATTGAAGCGTTATTTGGTTCTGCTGCTGCAACTGATGGACAAATCGAAATTAAAGCTCCAAAATTGGCTGAAAACGGTGGCGCAGTGCCAATCGGTATCAAGTCAAAAGTAGAGCTTGTAACAATCGCTCTCTTCCAAGATGCAAACCCAAGAAGTGCTGTAGCGGTATTTGAATTAGGTGATAATGGTGTTGTTGATATGCAAACTAAAATCAAAATGAGAAAAACTGCAAATGTTACTGTTGTAGCAAAAGGCAAGGACGGCAAGTTATATTCAGCTGTACAAAAAGTAGAAGTTTCTATCGGTGGTTGTGGAGGTTGATTTAACCCCACATCATCAATAAATCTAAAAAACAAAAAACAAAAAAAGGAAAAATATTATGGGTATGAAAATCAAAGCTAAAAATAAAGATGGCGTTACAGAGGTAAAACTTTTACTCTCTAACCCAATGGTTGGTAAAGAAGAAGCTGAAACGAAAAAAGTGCCAGTAAGTTATCTTACACACGTTACTGCTAAAGTAGGCGGTAAAGTTGTATGGGAAGCATCAACTGGTCCATTCTTGTCAAAAGATCCTTACTTTATGTTCCAATTTAAAGGTGCTAAAGCAGGTGATGAAATCGTTGTTGAGACTATCGATGACAAAGGTGCTACTGAGACTGATAAAGACGTTATCAAGTAGTGGTTTTCCCCTTTTTGGGGAAACCATTTTTGATATCTCAAGAATATAATTGGTTTGTATTCTACATACGAGTTATATTCTTCCAAGAATATAAAAAAAAAGAGGAAATGTTTATGATAAAAAAAATAATGAATCCGTTAGCGCTCACAGCTCTTGCGATGCTTCCATTTATGAGTGCATGTTCTTCAGACACAACAAAATCTGAAACAACTGCCCAAAAGTCCGCTCCAGCAGCACAAACAACTGCAGCAGCTCCAGCTCCAGTAGCAACAGTAAGTGATGAGTGGCAGTATAAGCTTGAGCCTAAGCAAGTAGCAGATAACGTATGGTGTTTCTTCGGAGCACTTGAAATTCCTACAAAAGAAAACGGCGGAAATATGGTAAATACTTGCTATATCAAAACTGAAACAGGATACACACTTTGGGATACAGGTCCTACGTATATCTATGCAAAACAAGCATACGAAGCTATGAGCAAACTTGTTGGAAAACTACCAGTAACGACTGTTTTGATGAGTCATGAACATGATGACCACTGGTTAGGAAACAACTACTACAAAGAAGTTCACGGTTCAGAGATTGTTGGACCAAACTCAGTAAACAAAAACTATCACCCAGGTGAAACAACAAGTAGAATGTTTGTAACTCTCTCAGAAAATGCTATCAGAGGAACAAAAATCATCGCAGTTGACAAGTCATATGAGCAAAAAGAATCAATTAAATTTGCTATTGGTGGCGTTAACTTTGAGTACGTTCCAGTAGGTAACGGTCACTCAGAAGAGGATTATTTCCTTTATATGCCAGACAATAAAGTGATTCTTGCAGGTGACCTTGTTATGAATGGTAGAGTAACATCTAACAGAGATGGATCCGTAGAAGGACAGCTCAAAGCACTTGAGGCTATCAACTCTAAAGAGTGGACTACTCTTGTTCCAGGACACGGTTTTATTATTGACAAAACAGCAACAGATGAGTCTGTGCAGTACTTTTCACTCACAAAAGAGAGAATCCTAAAAGCAATCGATGATGGTATCGATAGTACAGAAATTGTTGAAAAAGTGCCTCTCGAAGAGTTTAAAGATAAAGCACTCTATGATTTATTAAATTCGGCGAATGTTGCTAGAGCATTCCAAGAGTACGATATGGGGCTAGAATAACCCTATAGTAAAGTAGTTCAGCACCTCTGCTGAACTACCTCTTTTTTACATCGCATCTTCATACGTTTTTTAATCTCTTCTTTAAATCTTTTGCTTCATCTCTTCATCTTTTTCTATCTGTTTAAAATTTACTATTCTCTTAATCATTGCAATGAAAATAGGGCTTAAGCCACGCAAAAAAACTAGAAAGTCAATGATAACTTGAGGACTATTATTTAGAGGATGAAGAGCAAAGAGTATCTAGCTAAGAATCTCTTTTTCAAGTGTATAGAGCTCATAACGTATATGTTTGAAATTCTCACTATATGTAGCGTTAGAGAGCTTATAGATTTCTTCTAAAACCCTAGACGACTCTTGAGCTCTTTTGAAGTTAGCAAGGATGATATCCGTCAAATCTGCACGATTCATTTCACTTTTTATTGTTTGGCGAAGAACGTCATTTGTACTGTCTCGATACTTGAGGAGCTCTAAGCTTTCTTGAACATTTGCGATATGTCGTAGATTTTTAAGTTTATGAGAGAGGATTTTGTCGTTGTTTTTATATCTCATGATATCTTCAACAACTCGTATGCCTTCTTTGAGGCGGTTGAGATTTGCATCAATCACCCGAAAAAGTTCGGGTGAGAGCTGATTATTCATCACTATTTCCAAAGATACCAAATAGCTGTAATAGTGCAGTAAATATATTTAAAAAATCCAAATATAGAGCAATTGCACCATCAATTGGAGTTTCATAAGTGCCCTGCATAATATTTTGAGTATCATAAATGACCATTATGCTAAAAAGGACAACTACAACACCAGAGATAGCTATATGCAATATTGGATTTCCAAGAAAGATATTAAGAATTGAAAAGCCAATGATCACAAACATAGCAATCATAAGAGGTTTTCCATACCCTGTAAAATCTTTTGTAGTCTTAATGGCATAAAAACTCATAGCCCCAAACACTACAGAGGTCATTGCAAAAGCATTTCCTATAATAGTAGCTCCACCACTCATTCCAAGAGTACGAGACAACAGAGGCGCAAGCATAAGACCCGTCATAAAGACAAATCCAAACATTACGGCTAAGTTGATACCTGGTTTATGTTTTACAAAATGCAACCCTATCAACAACCCTATCTCTAAGAAAAAGAGAGGCCAAAAAAATGATTGAATGGTTCCAGCCATAGGAACACCAACATAAGCCCCAACAGCTCCAGCCATCATTGAGGCTGCGAATAGTTTATATGTCTCTTTTACAAAAGAAACAATTTGCGCTTCACTTTTAGCATAACTGCTATTGTAAGTAGAAGCATTCCCTCTTGCGTAATCACGGTCATATAGTCCCATATTTTTTCCTTATATATACGATACATTTTTGTATGCATAAGAATTTTATATGCAAAGAGTTAATAAACAGCAACATACAAGGGAGTATCAGAAGCCTTTATAAAAATAATCGGAAACTACTAGGCTACAAAATCTAAACATTTCAAAAGAAATTTCAAAATTTGTGCGCAAAACTATTGACTTCTAAGTCTCATTTCCCTATAATTCCCATCCACAAACACAGAGACCTAAAGTTTAGGTTTTAAGAGGCTTTGTAACGAAGTTTCAGGTAGTTTGAGATCATTGAAAACTAAGCAAGTAGATAGACTTTAATAACTAGAAATAGTTATCTTAGTCAAATAAGTTTACTTATAAAAACTAAATAACAACAACCGTCTATTCTATTTATACCCAAATGGGTATCTATAGCAATAGATACTTTACAAGTCTTTCTATATGTAACAGTATAGAGAGCAAACAAAGCCAATGAATTTTAATTCTTGGGCAAAGATTAAACTAACTTCAATTATGGAGAGTTTGATCCTGGCTCAGAGTGAACGCTGGCGGCGTGCTTAACACATGCAAGTCGAACGGTAACAGGAAATAGCTTGCTATTTTGCTGACGAGTGGCGCACGGGTGAGTAAACTATAGTTAATGTACCCCAAAGACTGGGATAGCCACTGGAAACGGTGATTAATACTAGATACACCTTCATATCATAAGGTATGAAGGGAAATGTCTTTTCGCTTTGGGATCAGACTATATCCTATCAGCTAGTTGGTGAGGTAATGGCTCACCAAGGCAATGACGGGTAGCGGTTCTGAGAGGATGATCCGCCACACTGGTACTGAGACACGGACCAGACTCCTACGGGAGGCAGCAGTGAGGAATATTGCACAATGGGGGGAACCCTGATGCAGCAACGCCGCGTGGAGGATGACGCATTTCGGTGTGTAAACTCCTTTTATATGTCAAGAAAATGACGGTAGCATATGAATAAGCACCGGCTAACTCCGTGCCAGCAGCCGCGGTAATACGGAGGGTGCAAGCGTTACTCGGAATCACTGGGCGTAAAGGACGCGTAGGCTGTTTAGCAAGTCAGATGTGAAATCCAATGGCTCAACCATTGAACTGCATTTGAAACTGCTAGACTAGAGTATGGGAGGGGGAGATGGAATTAGTGGTGTAGGGGTAAAATCCGTAGATATCACTAGGAATACCTAAAGCGAAGGCGATCTCCTGGAACATTACTGACGCTAAGGCGTGAAAGCGTGGGGAGCAAACAGGATTAGATACCCTGGTAGTCCACGCCCTAAACGATGAACACTAGTCGTCGCGATGCTTGTCATTGCGGTGATGCACTTAACAGATTAAGTGTTCCGCCTGGGGAGTACGGTCGCAAGATTAAAACTCAAAGGAATAGACGGGGACCCGCACAAGTGGTGGAGCATGTGGTTTAATTCGAAGATACGCGAAAAACCTTACCTAGCCTTGACATTGATAGAATACTGTAGAGATACGGTAGTGCCCTTCGGGGAGCTTGAAAACAGGTGCTGCACGGCTGTCGTCAGCTCGTGTCGTGAGATGTTGGGTTAAGTCCCGCAACGAGCGCAACCCTCGTCCTTAGTTGCCAGCAGTTCGGCTGGGCACTCTAGGGAGACTGCCTTCGCAAGGAGGAGGAAGGTGAGGACGACGTCAAGTCATCATGGCCCTTATGGCTAGGGCTACACACGTGCTACAATGGGGCGTACAGAGTGTTGCAATACCGCGAGGTGGAGCCAATCACTTAAAGCGTCTCTCAGTTCGGATTGTTCTCTGCAACTCGAGAACATGAAGCTGGAATCACTAGTAATCGTAGATCAGCATTGCTACGGTGAATACGTTCCCGGGTCTTGTACTCACCGCCCGTCACACCATGGGAGTTGATTTCACCCGAAATTGGGAAGCTAACCTTCGGGGGGCTACCACTTACGGTGGAATTAGCGACTGGGGTGAAGTCGTAACAAGGTAACCGTAGGAGAACCTGCGGTTGGATCACCTCCTTTCTAGAGTAAAGTCAATCATTCGTTTGAATTGACATACAAAGAAAATCTCACAAGGCTTAAAAGCCAGTACACGCGAGGCACTAAATGCCGAGTCGTACAAGAGAAAAATAGTTATTTTAGTCTTTTACTTGCTTAGTACTCAGTGATCTGGGTAAAAAAATGGGTTTGTAGCTCAGGTGGTTAGAGCACACCCCTGATAAGGGTGAGGTCGATGGTTCGAGTCCATTCAAACCCACCATTTTTTGCACTATTCGCACTTAAAAAAGAAACTCACATACTACAGTATGCTTCGCTTCTTTTTTAAGCACGACTAGCACAAAAAACCAAGCTTAAAAACTAAATATAAGTCTTTAAAAAAAGATTTATATTTGGTTTTATACCAAATGTTCATTCAATTATCATTGTTAAAGTCAACATATAGTTATAAAGAGATAACTAGAGGTTAAAAAGAGAAATCTTATATACTCGCTAGAATCAAATTATAAATATATCAACTAAATAACTACAATTATTTACAAATACTGCCCTACATTAAGTAAGGTAGTGAACGCAAATTAGAATAAAAAAGATATTAAGGGCCATAGGTGGATGCCTTGGCTAGTAGAGGCGATGAAAGACGTACTAGGCTGCGATAAGCCTCGGGGAGCTGCCAAGAAGCTTTGATCCGGGGATTTCTGAATGGGGCAACCCAGTATGGTGAGAATCATACTACTCCTACGGGAGAGCGAACTTGGGGAAGTGAAACATCTCAGTACCCAAAGGAAAAGAAATCAAACGAGATTCCCAAAGTAGCGGCGAGCGAAATGGGATTAGGGCACTTAGTGATACTATATTTGTTAGCCGAACACTTTGGAAAGAGTGAACACAGAGGGTGATATTCCCGTAAGCGAAAACATTTATAGAGTACTAGACTAAGGAAAGAGTAGGTCGGGACACGTGTTATCTTGACTGAATATGGGGGGACCACCCTCCAACCCTAAATACTACTACTAGACCGATAGCGAACAAGTACCGTGAGGGAAAGGTGAAAAGAACTGCGGTGAGCAGAGTGAAATAGAACCTGAAACCTATGGCTTACAATCATTCGGAGCACTATTATTTATAAGTGTGACGGACTGCCTTTTGCATAATGAGCCTGCGAGTTGTGGTGTCTGGCAAGGTTAATCGAACGAGAAGCCGTAGCGAAAGCGAGTCTTAATAGGGCGACATAGTCAGATGCTGCAGACCCGAAACTGAGTGATCTATCCATGAGCAGGTTGAAGCTGGTGTAAGAGCCAGTGGAGGACCGAACCCGCTGACGTTGAAAAGTCTTGGGATGACTTGTGGATAGGGGTGAAAGGCCAATCAAACTCAGTGATAGCTGGTTCTCTCCGAAATATATTTAGGTATAGCCTCGAGCAGTAGCATGAAGGGGTAGAGCACTGACAGGGCTAGGGCTGCTTACCGCGGTACCAAACCCTATCAAACTCCGAATACTTCATGTGTAACCTCGGGAGTCAGGCGGTGGGTGATAAAATCAATCGTCAAAAGGGGAACAACCCAGACTAGCAGCTAAGGTCCCAAAGTCTTGTCTAAGTGGAAAAGGATGTGGAGTTGCTGTGACAACCAGGAGGTTGGCTTAGAAGCAGCCATCTTTTAAAGAAAGCGTAACAGCTCACTGGTCTAGCGATTCTGCGCCGAAAATATAACGGGGCTAAGACAAGCACCGAAGCTCTAGATTCACATTTATGTGAGTGGTAGGAGAGCGTTCCAGTCAGCGTAGAAGCCATACCGGCAAGGAGTGGTGGAGCGGCTGGAAGTGAGCATGCAGGCATGAGTAGCGATAAAAGGGATGAGAATTCCCTTCGCCGTAAACCCAAGGTTTCCTACGCGATGCTCGTCATCGTAGGGTTAGTCGGGACCTAAGTCGAGTCCGAGAGGGGTAGACGATGGCAAATTGGTTAATATTCCAATACCGACTGTTGTTCGCTTGAGTGATGGGGGGACGCATAGAGTTAATTGAGCTCACTGATGGAATAGTGGGTCGAAGGACGTAGGTTGTTAAGCAGGCAAATCCGCTTAACATTAGACCGAGATCTTACAGGCAGAGCAATCTCTTCGGAGAGCGCTTTGAATCAATGATACTGTCGTGCCGAGAAAAGCCTCTAAACGAGAACAATGGTCGCCCGTACCGTAAACCGACACAGGTGGGTGAGATGAGTATTCTAAGGCGCGTGGATGAACCCTGGTTAAGGAACTCTGCAAACTAGCACCGTATCTTCGGTATAAGGTGTGCCCTATTTGTTAATGGACTTGCTCCATAAAGCATTGACGGGTCGCAGCAAAGTGTCCCTCCCGACTGTTTACCAAAAACACAGCACTCTGCTAACTCGTAAGAGGATGTATAGGGTGTGACGCCTGCCCGGTGCTTGAATGTTAAATGGATTACTTAGCTCTGCGAAGGTTTGAAATGAAGCACAAGTAAACGGCGGCCGTAACTATAACGGTCCTAAGGTAGCGAAATTCCTTGTCGGTTAAATACCGACCTGCATGAATGGCGTAACGAGATGGGAGCTGTCTCAACCAGGGATCCAGTGAAATTGTAGTGGAGGTGAAAATTCCTCCTACCCGCGGAAAGACGGAAAGACCCCGTGCACCTTTACTATAGCTTGACATTGCTATTGGGATATTCATGTGCAGGATAGGTGGGAGCCGTTGATTCTATGACGCCAGTTGTAGATGAGGCATCCTTGAGATACCACCCTTGAATATTCTGATAGCTAACTCGCAAGTGTGAACCACTTGGAGGACAATGTCTGGTGGGTAGTTTGACTGGGGCGGTCGCCTCCTAAAAAGTAACGGAGGCTTACAAAGGTTCGTTCAGATGGGTTGGAAATCCATCGTAGAGTATAATGGCATAAACGAGCCTGACTGTAAGAGATACAACTCAAACAGAGTCGAAAGACGGTCATAGTGATCCGGTGGTTCTGTGTGGAAGGGCCATCGCTCAAAGGATAAAAGGTACGCCGGGGATAACAGGCTGATCTCCCCCAAGAGCTCACATCGACGGGGAGGTTTGGCACCTCGATGTCGGCTCATCGCATCCTGGGGCTGGAGCAGGTCCCAAGGGTATGGCTGTTCGCCATTTAAAGCGGTACGCGAGCTGGGTTCAGAACGTCGTGAGACAGTTCGGTCCCTATCTTCCGTGGGCGTAGGAGAGTTGAGGAGAGCTGACCCTAGTACGAGAGGACCGGGTTGGACATGCCACTGGTGCACCAGTTGTTCTGCCAAGAGCATCGCTGGGTAGCTACGCATGGATGAGATAACCGCTGAAAGCATCTAAGCGGGAAGCCAACTCCAAGATGAACTCTCCCTGAAGTACGCTTGAAGACTACAAGCTTGATAGGCTGGATGTGTACGCAGAGTAATCTGTTTAGCTGACCAGTACTAATAGTACGTTCGTCTTTTTTTACAGTTCTTTGAGTAGAACAAATTCGTTCACTACCTTACTTAGTGTATAGGTATCTTGTAGTAATAGTTATTTAGTAATTGATGTTGACTTTAACAATGGAAATCTTCTCTAATCTTTACAGATTATATATGAGTATATAGGTTAACAAGAAGGACGGTTTAGCGTCCGTGAGCTCTCTGCTGAAGAGAACTTAGCGTTAGCGTAGCTTAAGGAATTACTTCCTTAAGCGTTATATCTTTATATATGGTCTGTCTAGGTGGCTATAGAGAGAGGGAAACGCCTGGCTCCATTCCGAACCCAGAAGCTAAGCCTCTCATCGCTGATAATACTGATCCTTACAGGGTTGGGAACGTAGGTCGCTGCCTAGTTGATCATTTTTACTCTTACTTCTTACAAATTAACTTCAAATTAAATCTTATTATTGCTTTTTTACTCAACACATTATAATTAATATTTTAAAAAAATAAAACAATCCTATCTTTTTACAATTCAGGTTTTGACATTTGTAATAATAAAGGTATAATCTACTCATTTTAAAATAGGGTTTTACATGAAATTTGCTCTTTTTCTTTTTACGGCACTTCTTTTTTTAAGTGGGTGTGCTACAACTACTTATACTAAAAATATTTCACAAGGCACTATCCAAGAGAGTGATGTTGTTATCACTGCTGTTGATGGTAGTTTTAAGCTTCAAGGTGCGTTTAAAGCGCCATTTCAAAGTAAGACACACTACCATTCACTCAACATCGGCGGAGAGAAGTTTATCAAAGGGTATCAACATGCGCTTGGTTTTGGTGCGAAGCATGTGCGCGTAAAGGTTCCTTCCTCTTCAAAAGAGCTTTATGGGGTGCTTGCGCTTGATGATATAGATGAGCGAGGTTTTGGTCCTGGTGTGTCGTCGTATAAGATTATTATCCCTGAGCCTTATATCGATGCGGCTAATGATGGAAAAATCTCTGTTGTTTATGAGTACTACCATATCAAAGATGATGCTCTTTTTGACAACAGTCACATTAAAAAGTACTCATGGATACTGTGGCTCAGTGATAAGGATGTGTTCAAGTGAAGATACTCTTTAGCGTAGCTGCAGTAGTTGCTTCTTTGGGCGCTGCAGAGCTTCTACTTATATCTAATGATGTTGATAATAAAACTCTTGATACTCTTTTTTTGAAATATAAAAAAGAGATTATTGTGAGCGATGCAAAGGCCTACCTTGTGCCAAGTGAGTGTTTGATGGTACGCCATTTTGGTGGACTAAGCCAAGGAAATCTTGCTATTGTGGGTAAAGAGCTCCATAGTGGTTATTTGAGCATGACGCAAGAGGTTTTTGAAGCCAAAGATATTGCCACTATCAAAAAAGAGATAGAGAAACAAAAGATAAGCGATACTATAGAAGCAAAAGGTGCAAAAGCATTTTTAGATGAGCGTGATGGGCATCTTTTTGGAGGCTTAAGCCAAGGTGAGGTCAATCTACAAGAACAGACGCAGCTTGTCGTAGTAGAGCCAGAGATAAATAAAAAAGCAGAGCAAAATAGCTTGCAACCATCATGCAAGCTTCTTGAAGATGGTTCTGGATATATGCTTTTAGATATAAAAGATGCCAAAATATACAATCAAGAGGGTTTAAAAATAGTTCAGGAGAAAGTTTTTTTTCACTAACCTCTCCGTCTCTAGCGCTATTTCCTCTTTTTTATGCGCCTCTTTTTTCATTACTTCTTTTCTCTGCCTAAGAGTTCTTTATAAAAAAGCTTTTTTTACAGAATTTTAATGTTACTTTTTTACACAATATGATAATTTTATCACACAAAGTGTGATACACAAAAAATCAAAGTTATATTAGAAGAGAAGCCATTAATTATATATAAAATTTATATTTCCACTAAAATGTGATATTTTTATCTCACTCAATGATTAGAGTTATAAACCAAATTTATATAATATTTTTTCCCCATACTTCTTTTAAGTTTTATTTATGTTTGTTTACTATTCATTTAAGATTCGGTTAAAAATTACTCTCCTATAATGCTTACATTCTAAAAAATTACTCGTAGGAGAGAAAATGAAAAGAACAATTAAACTTGCAGTGGTAGCTGCTTTAGCTTTAGGTGCAACTTCTGCATTCGCAACAAACGGTTCATCGTTAATCGGTATTGGCGCAAAAGCTCGTGGTATGGGTGGTACTCAAATTGGTGTTGGTCATGGGGCTGAGTCAGGAATTGCTAATCCAGCTTTAATTACTACAATTAAAGGTAATAATGAAGTATCATTTGGTGGTACTGTATTTATGCCAGATATTGAAGTTCAAGCTAATACAAACAATCTACCTAGTGGGTCTACTGGTGCTGAACAAACTAGCGATTCAGATTTTTTTGTTATACCTACAGTTTCATTAGCTTCTAAGATCAATGATAATTTTTACTGGGGTATCGGTATGTGGGGTACAGGTGGACTCGGTGTTGATTATAGAGATGTGACAGAAAATACATTTAGTATGGTTACAGCGCTTCAAACTATGCAGTTTGGTGTGCCTATAGCATATACTAATAGTGGTTTTAGCATTGGTATCACTCCAATAGTACAGTATTCTTCATTAGATATTCAATATACTCAACCAGCTGATTTTATTGGAGATCCTATTGGTTCTGGTGTTGCTCAAGATGTGGCTGTAGGTGTAAATTTTGGTTTAGCGTATGAGACTGATGGCTTAACACTTGGTGCAGTTTATAAATCTGAGATCAAATTTGATACAAAAGATGTAATGAATGCTGCATTGGATGGCTTTATGGTCGGGCCTTCTTTTGGTGGTACTACGATTGATGAAATGGCGACACCTGCAGAGTATGGCGTGGGTATATCATATACAACATCTGGACATACAATAGCACTTGATTATAAAAATATCAACTGGGAAGATGCTGAAGGTTATAAAGAGTTTGGTTGGGAAGACCAAGATGTGATCGCAATCGGTTATGAGTATGCGACTGATGGCTGGGCTGTGCGTGCAGGTTACCAGTATGCAGAGTCAGCTGTGCAAGATAATAGCGGCAAAGGTTTAGCAATTGATAATGCGCATGCTGCAAATATGTCTGGATTGATGGGTTATGCAGGTCCTAGTTCTTTAACAAACTCATTTAACCTAATTGGTTTTCCAGGAACTCAAGAAAGTCATATTACTTTAGGTGGTACTTATGCATTTAATGAGACGCTATCTATAGATTTGGCTGCTGTATATGGTTTAGAAAATAAAGAAACTTTTACAGGTTTTACTGGTGAAGATATTACTAGTACACACTCTGAGCAAAGTTATACAGTTCAACTTAACTACGCGTTCTAAGAACTTCTCTCTTTAACACCGCTTTTTAGCGGTGTTACGCTTTTTAAAATCTCAAATTATCTCTTTATTTGCTCTTGTTTTTTGTAGAGCTATAATTTTAAATATAAATGTGATAAAAAAATTATATTTTTTAAAAAAAAGAGATTTATTTCAGAAAAATTACAGTTTTGTATGATACAATTCTTACATTGGCTTTGTGATAAAAAAATCACAAAGTAAACTTTATAGACAAAGGATAGGCATGTTAAAAAGTGTAGTAATGGGAGTTTCAACTCTTTTGGTGGCATCTCTTTTTAGTGGATGTACTATAATGAAGATGGGTACAACGTTTATAGGATTTGAATCGGAGACGCAAGAAGCGTATGCGAAGATGATGGATACTATTGGTGAGACTGGAGATCCTGCTCAGGCGATGATGTTAGAGTTTGAAGTAAAAAAAGACATAGATGAAGAGGAACTTTTTGAATCTATGAAATCACTCGCATCAGAGTACAACATGCTCTTTGTTGGTGAGAAAAATATGTTTAGAATCAAAGACGGCAAGCCAGATGAAGTGGTGCATGCGAGAATCGCTGAATTTTGTGCTTTAAACGTTGCTAAAAAGATGTTTAACCACTCTCGTTACTATGGCGGATTTATGCCATGTCGTGTTGTTTTGGTAGAGTATGGTGATGGAAGAAGATACCTCATTACTATGGATATGACGCTCGCACTTTACGGCGGAACAGATAAAAAACCAATCAATCCAGATTTGTTTGAAGATATGCTCAATGTGAAAAAAGCTATGGAAGAGATTCCACGACTTGCAGCTTCTGGAGAGTAAGGCTTTGCGCTTAGGCGCAAAACTCTCTTAAATTATTTCTCCTCTAAAGAGAGGCACTAGATAATAACTGCTTCTCTTTTTCCCTCTTTGATTTCTCCGATAAGATAACCGTCAGTTTTAGCTAAAACAGTTGCAACATCCGCTTCTCTTACTACAAGTATCATGCCAACGCCCATGTTGAAAGCTCTAAACATCTCTTCTCTTTGGACATGTTGCGCCATAAGCTCAAAGATAGGAAGTACCTTGATAGCGTCTCCTTGTATCTCTGCCATAAGGTTTTCAGGTAAAACGCGAGGGAGATTTTCAACGATTCCCCCGCCTGTGATATGCGCAAGTGCAACGATATGTTCTTTCAGCTCTTTAAACATCTTTACATAGATGCGTGTAGGCGTTAAAAGTGTCTCTATAAGAGGTTTGCCATTAAACTCATCCTCAAACTTCATCCCCATTTTTTCAAAAAGAACTTTTCTCGCAAGTGAAAAACCGTTTGAGTGAAGTCCTGAACTCGGAAGTGCGATAAGCTTGTCTCCTACTCTTACCATGGAAACTCTGTCCATCTCGCTCTTTTCAGCAATACCTACCGCAAAACCTGCAAGGTCATAGTCATCATGCGCATACATCCCCGGCATCTCAGCAGTCTCTCCACCGATAAGCGCACACTCTGCTTGGATGCACCCCTCAGATATGCCGGCAAGTACGTTTGTTGCCGCTTTTACATCAAGTTTGCCTGTTGCGTAGTAGTCCAAAAAGAAAGAGGGAGTGCCAAAGTTACAAAGAAGGTCGTTTACACACATCGCGACAAGGTCGATGCCCACTGTGTTGTGTATGCCGGAGTCGATGGCGAGTTTGAGTTTTGTGCCAACACCATCAGTTGCGGCAAGCATTACAGGCTCTCTAAAGCCCTTTGGAATCTCAAATGCTCCTGCAAAAGAGCCGATACCGCCAAGAACACCTGGAATTTTTGTTGCTTTGACTAAAGGTTTGATGTTTTCTACGAAACTATTGCCGGCGTCTATGTCAACACCGGCATCTTTGTAGCTTATTTGGCTCATGTATGGCTCCCATATTTAAAGTATGGGATTATACCCTATGAGAGTTTAGAGTTATTTGAGAGAGCACTTTTTGGTGATGATGCAGAGTGGGCAGAAGTTTGTAAGTCCTGCAACAAGAGGAAGAACGCCTAAGTAAAACCATGCGTTACCTGTAACAACACCTGTGATGATGAGGGCTAAGCCAACAACTATTCTGATTACTCTACAATTTTTTCTGATTTTATCAAAATTCATTAGAAATCCTTATATATATTTTAAGTGTGAATTATAGCAAAAAATGGTGTACAAAATGTCATATTTGGAAGTGAGGCTTTAGCCTCGTTTTGTTTTTGACTTTTTTTGGCTTTTTGCGGGGCTGAAACCCCACTTTCAAAAAAGTAGTTCATTAGCTGAACATATCAAAGTAGAGTGCGTCCGCCCAGTCGTAAATGGATTTTGCATTTACGATACCATCTTTTGCCCACTCTTCAGAGCTTGTGGTATTTGCAAAAGTAAAGACCGTGTCTTTGTCGTACGCATACTCTGTGTAGATATAGATAGCTTTTTC
This sequence comes from Sulfurimonas lacustris, assembly GCF_059705355.1. Lineage (NCBI taxonomy): Bacteria > Pseudomonadati > Campylobacterota > Epsilonproteobacteria > Campylobacterales > Sulfurimonadaceae > Sulfurimonas > Sulfurimonas lacustris. Next base: position 2,215,294 of record NZ_AP046125.1, on the reverse strand, counting down.
AGGTTCTATCGAGATAGCAGAAAAACAGCTTGTTACTGGGGACTGCCATAAAACTTTTTGTGTTTTGTTAATTTTTTGTGCGATGTGTGATGCAACGTACTTGCCTTCTGTGTTAGCAGTGTTACCAGATTTTGAAAAGCCCATCGGACGTGAATCGCCTGTGATATAGACATTTTTTGCACCTATGGCTTCATAGGTGAGTTGGTTAATATTTGCTTCAAGCATATTTTTTGCATCTTTTGCGAGTCCTACGCGTTCTAGGATTTTAGCACCTCTGACTTGAGGGTAAAATGCCGCATCTTCGAATGGATACTCTTCAAACTCTGTATAAACTACCTTCTTGTCCAAATCGATTTTTGTGATAACCCCGCTTGGAACATACTCAAGATAATCAGCATAAAGCTCTTTAAAAGCCGTTTGAAAACCTTGCTCTTTAATGGTAATAGCGTTGTTGGCATCAAGTAAAATAACTTTTGCATTGAGCTTTTTTTGCTTGAAGTAGTCCGCAATCACACATGCTCTCTCATAGGGAGCAGGAAGACATCTGTAGTTTCCGGCAGGAACGGTAAGGATAAAGTTTCCACCTTTAAAATTTGTCACCTTGCTCTTAAGTGTCATATGCTCAGACCCAGGGATAAATCCAGCAGGGTACTCTTGTCTAAGTCTGTTTTCAAAAGCGATATCTTTTGTCCAGCGGGAGTAGTCGTAGTCGATTCCGGGTGCAAAAACAAGGTAATCATAATGAATGTTTCCGTTACTAGTTTTGAGTATCTGCTTCTCTTTGTCTAAATCAATGGCAGTTGCATGAAAATAGGTGTAGTTGTTTTTTCTTGCCGCTTGGAGATAGTCATGTGTCAAATACTCCAGTTTTACCTTGTCAACCAGCCAAAGGTTGCTTACCGGACAAGAGATAAACTCATGTCTTTGCTCTACTAAAATAACATCTGCATTTGGAGCAAATACTTTGGTGTATTTTGCAACAGAAAGCCCAGACCATCCGCCGCCTACAACAACTACTCGTGGATTTTTGGTATCCGCCAAAGGAGCCTTGTAGTCTGTAGATGTACTGTTTTTTTGGCTCTTAGTATGTGTGCTTGCATCGAGTGCTGAAGATGCAACTGCTAAGCCTGAGAGTGCGAGAACATCTCTTCTTGATAAAGCCATTTTAAAGTCCCCTAAAATTTGAAATTGTAATAATGTTATCATTTTTAGACTTACCCAGAGCTTATTTGGTGATGTTATACATTAAAACGAACACGTCCGTTTTAATGGCAGGGACTAAAGTCCCTACAACCCCCTAAAGCTACGAAAAACTTTGTTTTTCGAGATTAAAAAAAAGAGTTATAGTCACTATTAGTTCCAATATGCTAAAATCCGAAAAACTACTTAGGAATTATAAAAATGAAAGATTTTATTTATGCAGAGATGATGGTTCATGTGCCGATGTGTACTTCTAAAGAGGCAAAAGATATTTTGATAGTGAGTGACGATGCCGCTCTTCTAAGTGCAGAAGTTGCAAGACATAGAGAGGCAAATCTCTCTGTTGTCGGATGCTCTTTGGATGCGATAAGCTCTTTGGGAGATGCTGCTTTTGATGTGGTTATCTCGGAGATGCCTCTTGATGCACTATTGGCCGCACAATACAATCGTATTTTGAAAAAAGATGGTCAACTCGCAACTGTGCATCCATCTTTGGATGATGTTGCGGAAAACAAAAGCTTGATGGTTGTGCTTGGAAAATATTTTAAAATCATCATGCCTTACAACATTGGAGATGGCACAACTGCACTTTTGGCTTCAAAAGAGTATCATCCAACAGCAGATATCAACCTTCAAAGAGCCGATATGCTAGACGGTTTGAGCTACTACAACTGCGATATCCATCCAGCGGCATTTGCGATGGGTAACTACATCCGCAAAGAGTATTTGGGAGTCATCAAAAACTAATGGCTTACGAGTACGCCATAGCTCTAACAGGCGGAATCGCTACTGGAAAAAGTACCGTTGCCTCTTTGCTTATGCTCAACGGTATGCGGATAATCGATGCGGATACCATCTCACATGAGATACTTGATGCCTCTTCTGCATGGGTGCGAGAAAATTTTGGCGAAGCGTTTGTTGATGGGGCAAAGGTAAATCGCACAAAGCTTGGAACGCTTATCTTTTCCGACAGAGAGGCAAAAAAAAAGTTAGAGGATTTTCTGCATCCAAAGATACGAGCCGAGATAGAGCAAAGAAGCATAAAACAGGATAGCTTTAGATTTCCATACCTTATAGACATCCCTCTTTTTTTTGAAAACGGCGGATACGACATCAAAGAGAGCGTTGTTGTTTATGTGCCAAAAGAGCTTCAACTTGAGCGTTTTATGAAGCGAAACGGCTACTCTAAAGAGGAGTCGCTAAGACGCATAGAGTCTCAGATGGATATAGAAGAGAAGAGAAAAAGAGCAACATGGGTGATAGATAACTCAAGTGATTTAAAACATTTACAAAAAGAGTGTGAAGATTTTGTAGAGAAGATTAAAAAAAGGAGTAAATCATGACGGTAACAAAATACAGCGCAAACGGAAACGACTTTGTCATCTTTCATACTTTTGTCAAAAAAGCCAGAGGTGAGCTTGCAAAAGCACTTTGCCATAGACAAAACGGAGTGGGAGCGGATGGACTTATCGTCTTGTTGCCGCATGAGAGCTATGATTTCGAGTGGCAGTTTTACAACTCCGATGGAAGCGAAGCAAACATGTGCGGCAATGGCTCAAGAGCATGCGCACACTATGCGTTTGATAATGAGCTAGCTTCAAATGAGATGCAGTTTTTGACAGGAGCAGGCGTAATTGGGGCTTTTGTAGATGCCGACATGGTACAAAGCGAACTTACTCCGCCAAAGATACTAAACCAAGAGATAGTCGAAAACGGCAAATCATGGTGGTTACTTGACACAGGCGTACCCCATTTGGTACATTTCACAGACAACATAGGCGAGTTTGACATCCAAGAAGCAAGAGCATTGCGATACAAATACAATGCCAATGTCAATATCGCTTTTGTGGACGGAGATAACTTAAGAGTAAGAACCTATGAGCGTGGCGTGGAAAACGAGACTTTGGCATGCGGCACGGGAATGGCGGCATGTTTTTATAGAGCATACATAGAAAAAAAAGTAAAAAACAATATAGAAGTCTATCCGACAAGCGGCGAAACACTCTATCTTGGAGTAAATGAGAAAACGATTACTTTTAAGGGAAGAGTGAAAAAAGTTTTTAGCACTGATTTGGCGGTTGATATTTAGGGGGCAAGGGGCAAAAACCCCTTGGCACTACCGAAGCAGCGGTGCGAAAATGCACATAAGCAGTATTGCGACTAAGAGCTTATCCATAAAGAACCCCCTCTGTTTAAACTTTGGAGGGCAAAAAAAAAGGTTAGAGGCTCATGACTTCCTCTAACCTTAAATTGCCGCTCCATTGTTTAAACAGAAAAGTCTTAATCGCAAAAAGAATTATAATGATTTCAAATTAATAAGTCAATGTGCGTTTAGCAACGGGTTTTAAAGCCCCGCCGCCTCAACGATTTTGGATTGGTGGTCTGCGATGAGTGGTTCTACTATCTCATCCATAAGTCCACCCTGCATAATCTCGGCTAGTCTATAGAGAGTTAAGCCGATACGATGGTCACTTATGCGATTTTGTGGGTAGTTGTATGTTCGGATACGCCCGCTTCTATCGCCTGTGCCAACTTGCGCTGCACGGTTTGCACTGTCTTTTGCGATAGCTTCTTGCATCTCTAGGTCATAGAGTCTTGCTTTTAAGACTTTCATCGCTTTTTCTTTGTTTTTATGTTGTGACTTTTGATCTTGGTTTGTTACAACAAGACCAGTTGGAAGGTGTGTAATCCTTACAGCGGAGTCTGTTGTGTTGACACTTTGACCGCCACAACCGCTTGAACGCATAACGTCTATCTTTAAGTCGCTTTCGTTGATTTGAACCTCGACATCATCAACCTCTGGCATGACAGCAACTGTAATTGCCGAGGTGTGCACACGTCCTTGAGACTCTGTTGCGGGAACACGCTGAACACGGTGTGTTCCGCCTTCATACTTCAATCTGCTATAAACCTGTTCACCTCTGATAAGTGCAATCATCTCTTTGTAGCCGCCCGCATCTGATGGGGAGCTGCTCATAATCTCAACTTTCCATCCTTTAAGGTCGGCATAGCGAACATAAGCTTCAAAAAGATTTCCTACAAATATAGCCGCTTCATCTCCGCCCGCTCCGGCACGAAGCTCTACGATAATATTTCTATCATCGTTTGGATCTTTTGGAAGAAGAAGAATTTTAATCTCATCTTCAAGAAGCGGGATTTTGGCTTCAAGCTCTTTGAGTTCCTCTTTTGCCATTTCAGCCATTTCAGAGTCATAAAGCATCTCTTTTGTGTCATTGATTTGGGAAATTATAGATTTGTACTCTTGTGCTTTTTCAACAATATCTTCTAGCGAGGATCTCTCTTTTGAGAGCGTTGTCATTCTTTTGATGTCGGAGATGATGTCAGGTGAACTCAGCATTTCGCCAAGTTCATTATAACGATTGATAAACGGGGTAAGTTTATCGGCTAACATTAATAGTTAACCTTATAGTGCGTTTACAGCTCTGTGAAGACGACTGATTTTTCTTGCAGCAGTCTCTTTTTTCAAGATACCTTTGCTTACAAATTTTTGAATTTGTTTGTTTGCTACGCCCATTGCTGATGTAGCTTCCTCTTTACTTCCTGCTTCAACAGCAGCACGAACATCTTTCACGATGTTTTTAAGACGAGTTCTGTAAAAACGATTGCGCTCTGCACGAACGATAGTTTGACGAATTCTCTTAACTGATGACTTGTGATTTGCCATACATGAGTCCTTCTCATAAAAATTTAGTGCGGAATGGTAGCTTAAAAATAATTAAAATTAAGTTAAAGACAAGCTAGATTGCAATGATTTGGAGATTATTTCATAGAATGTGTTAAAATACTGCACTTTAAATTTTGGAAAATATCATGAAATTATTTGGAACAGATGGGGTACGAGGGGAAGCTGGAACATTTTTGAGTGCACAGCTTGCTATGCGTGTCGCAATGGCGGCGGGAATCTACTTTAAAGCACATGCAAAGACAAATAAGATTTTAGTCGGCAAAGATACGCGCCGAAGTGGTTACATGATAGAAAATGCCATTGTTAGCGGTCTTACTGCCATCGGGTATGATGTGGTGCAGATTGGTCCGATGCCTACACCTGCTATTGCTTTTTTAACGGAAAATATGCGTTGTGATGCGGGGATTATGATTAGTGCGTCGCATAACTCTTATGAAGACAATGGTATCAAATTTTTCGATGGAAGCGGAGACAAGTTGCCTCATAGCGTCGAAGAGGAGATAGAGAAAATCTACTATAACGATGAGATGATTTTAGAGGCTCAGGCAAAAGGCAAAGATATCGGAAAAGCCAAAAGAATCGATGATGTTATCGGTCGCTACATCGTGCAGCTTAAAAACTCATTTCCCAGAGACCTCTCCCTTAAAGATATGCGCATCGTTCTTGATGCGGCAAATGGGGCGGGCTATATCGTCGGTCCGACAGTTTTAGAAGAGCTTGGCGCAGAAGTTATCGTTCTTCACAATAAACCGGATGGTTTTAATATCAACGAGGGGTGCGGCGCGCTACATACAAAAGATGTGTGTGAGAGTGTCATAAAGTATAGAGCGGATTTGGGGATTGCGCTTGACGGCGATGCCGATAGGGTTGTCATAGTTGATGAAAAAGGTGTAGTAGTAGATGGCGACCAACTGCTTGGAGCTCTTGGGGCGTTTATGCATGCAAATAGTGCGCTCAAAGGCGGCGGTATTGTCTCTACTGTGATGAGTAACAAAGCGCTTGATGATTTTATGTCAGAAAAAGGGTTGAAACTTTTGCGCTCAGATGTTGGCGATAAAAATGTTTTGGAACTTATGAAGCAAGAGGGTATCAACTTCGGTGGTGAGCAGAGTGGGCATGTTATTATCAGTGATTTTGCAAAGACGGGTGATGGTTTGGTGAGTGCGCTTCAGGTGTTGGCACTTCTTATCAAAACTGGACAAAAAGCATCCAAAGTACTTCGTCCATTTGCACTCTATCCGCAAAAACTTGTCAATATAAAAGTAAAAACGAAAAAGCCTCTTGAGGAGATTGAGGGACTAGGTGCAAAGCTCTCAGAACTTCAGAAAAATGGCGTGCATCATCTTGTGCGTTACTCTGGTACAGAAAACAAACTAAGGGTTTTGCTAGAGTGCAAAGATGCCAAAAAAATGAATGCCTATATGGATGCGATGATAGAATTTTTCCAAAAAGCTCTCAATGCATAATAAAACTATCAAACTCTTAACACTGCTTTTTTTGTCTCTTGCGGGCATTTTTATCATTGACCAAAGTATCAAATCACTTTTCGTAGATGGTTTTCGCTACTACACGGAGTGTATCGATTTGATACTCGTTTATAACAAAGGGGTGGCATTTTCGATGTTTGCCTTTTTAGATGAGTGGCTTAAGTACATCCAGCTTGTTTTGGTTTTTGGTGTGCTTGGGTACATCATCTATCTTAAGGAAGTTTGCTATGCGATTCCTGCAGGGTTCTTGCTTGGCGGTGCTTTTTCAAACATCTATGACAGGTTTATCCATGGTGGTGTTGTCGATATGGTTTACTGGCACTGCGGTTTTGATTTTGCGGTGTTTAACTTCGCGGATGTGATGATAGATGTGGCTGTAGTATGGATTCTTTTGCTTAATTTCAAGCCAAAATTGTGCAAAAACGAGCCCTAAAGATAGATAAAAGCAGATTTAAGGTAATATTGCCAAAAACAACAACAAGAGGAAAATTGATGAAAATCAAAACAAATAAAATTGATAGTGCAAATGCTAAAATAGAAGCTGAAATTCCAAAAAGTATGATAGATGAGAATGTTGAGAAGATTGCTAAGAAGTTAACAAAAACTGCTTCTGTTCAAGGTTTCCGTAAAGGTAAAGTTCCTGTAAACGTGATTAAAAAGCAGTACGGTGAACGTCTGGTTCAAGATGCTGAGTCTGAAGCTTTACGTGAAGTTTTAAACAGAGGTCTTGATGAGCTCAAAATCGCTATGAGCGCACTTATTGGTGAGCCAAACATTACACAGTTTAACAAGGATGCTGATAAGATTGAGGTGAGCGTAACAATCGCTACAAGACCGGAGATTGATCTTGAAAATTACAAAGAGATGGTTCCAGAGTTCCAAAAGCCTGTTATTAGTGATGAAGATGTTGCAAGCAGACTTGAGAAACTTGCAGATGCACAAGGTAAATTTGTAGATCTTAAAGAGCAAAGAGCGGCACAAAACGGCGATAGCGCGATTATCGACTTTGAAGGTTCAATCGATGGCGAGCTTTTTGAAGGCGGTGCGGCAAAAGAGTTTGCTTTGGTTCTTGGTTCTGGACAGTTTATCCCCGGTTTTGAAGAGCAAGTTGTTGGTATGACTATCGGTGAAGAAAAAGTGGTAAATGTAAAGTTCCCTGAGAGTTATGGTTCAGAGAAGTTAGCAGGAAAAGATGCTGCGTTTAAGGTGACACTTCATGGTATTCAAGAGAAAGTAAAAGTAGAGATAGATGACGCTTTTGCTGCAAAAATGCTTGCAGGTCAAGATGACAAGAGCTTGGAAAATCTAAAATCACAAGTGAAAAAACAACTTGAGTATGAGGCACTTGCAAAACTTTATAATGATGAGTTAAAACCTACACTTTTAGAGACGTTTGTTGCTAAGATGCAGTTTGACCTTCCTGAATTTGTTGTTGAACAAGAGATTGATGTTGCACTCAACAGAAAAGCAAGTACGATGAGTGAAGAGGAGATTCAAGAACTTCGCCAAAGTGCCGATAAACTACAAGAACTTCGTGAAACATTCCGTGATGATGCACAAAGAAGCGTAAGAGCTACATTTATCATTGATGCGCTTGCAACGGCTGAGAAGGTAAGAGTAGATGAAAATGAAGTAATGCAGACGATTTACTACGAAGCAATGCAGATGGGACAAGACCCAAGACTTGCGTACGATAAGTACAAAAATGCTGGTTATCTACCTGCAATTCAGATGTCAATGGTAGAAGATAAAGTTCTTACTCAGATTTTAAACTCAAAAATAGAGGCGTAAGTAGATGAGCTATATCCCTTATGTAGTTGAAAAAACAGCGCGCGGTGAGCGCTCTTACGATATCTATTCTCGTCTTTTAAAAGATAGAATCATTATGCTAAGCGGAGAGGTAAACGATGCTGTTGCTTCTTCTATCGTAGCGCAGATGCTTTTTTTGGAAGCTGAGGATCCTGAGAAGGATATCTACTTCTACATAAACTCTCCGGGGGGAGTTGTGACTGCTGGGATGGCCATCTACGATACGATGAACTATATTCGTCCAGATGTTGCGACGATTTGTGTTGGTCAAGCGGCATCAATGGGGGCGTTTTTGCTCTCAAGTGGCGCAAAAGGTAAAAGATATGCCCTTCCACACGCTCGCATCATGATTCATCAGCCTCTAGGCGGTGCACAAGGGCAGGCAACAGATATAGCTATCCAAGCTAAAGAGATTTTGCGCATGAAAGAGGAGCTCAATGCCATTTTGGCAAAGAACACCGGACAAGATATCCAAACCGTAGAAAAAGATACTGACAGAGATAACTTTATGAGTGCTGTAGAATCAAAAGAGTATGGTATGATTGATGAAGTTCTTTTAAAAAAAGAGTAAAGTAAGAGGGGGAGAGTTCACATGTCAGGAATCTTAAGAAGCAGAATGCGTCGTGATGCCACATCTACAAAACCTGCTGCTGTTGCTGCTGAGAGAGTTGTAGTGAGTGATAAGGTAGTTGTAGAGCCCGAGGGTGAACTAGAAATATATGCAAAAGAGGTGCTAAGCAGTCTGATTAAAGATGGTTTGCCTCCTACGCCAAACAATTTCTCTCTCTATTTTGACAGACTTTTGGATGAAAAAAGCCAAAGTGCCCGCAAGCAGATTGCCTCTGTTTTAGAGCTTGAAGAGGACAACGACGCAGAAAACTCTATCATGCTTGAGCAGAGTTTAAAGCAGGGGTTTTCTTCCATCAAAAACATTCTCAATGTCACCGCAAATCTTTATAAAAATATGAGCTTGATGGGTAAAATACTTGAAAAAAGAAAGCAGGAGCTTGAAGCGGACTCTAATTCGCAAGAAGCAAAAAGCATAGCTGCTTCTTTAGGTTCTGATATCTCTAAGCTTAATGAAATTCTTCAAAAGCAGAGTGGTAGTATCAAAACACTTTACGATGATACGGCGAAAATTATCAGAAATGTTGAAAATGAGACTATTTTTGATAACCAATTTGGTGTGTACAATAAACGCTATTTGATGACAAAAGTGGAACAAGAGATAGAGTTGATCCGTAAGTTTAAGCATAAAAGTTCGCTTATCATGATTGAGCTTGCGCGTGATCTTAAATCGAGCGTTTCCAATGAAAAAGCAATCATGCTTATGACAAAAACAGTGGCAAGGCTTCTTTTAAAAACTTCTCGAAGAAGCGATATTGTAGCGCACTATGGCAATGGTGTTTTTATGATGCTTTTAAAACATACGGACATAGAGAGTGCAAAAAAAGCGAGTGAGAGACTTTGTGAACTTGTCTCAAACAGCACTTTTTTCCTAGCAGACCGTGAAATCCAGCTTAAAATTTCTATCGGCATTACTGACATCACTGAGAGCCACTCAGTTGAAGAGACGATTGTAAGCACAATGGATGGAATAGAAAAAGCGTACGAAAATCCTAATTTAGACTATGCAGTCATGCTAAGAAATAATTAAACCAGTAAAAAAAAGATGAAATTGACAATCGTAGAATATCCAGATAAAAGATTAAAAGAGAAATCAAAACCTGTTGTGAAGTTTGACAGTGAACTTCATAAGCTTCTTGATGCGATGTATGAGTCTATGCTAAGCTCTAACGGTATAGGCTTAGCGGCGATTCAAGTTGGGTATGCAAAGCAGGTGCTGCTTTTAAATATTCCAGATGAAAATGATGCGCAATCAAGGGATTCTCTTATTGAGATGATTAACCCTGTTGTTGTAGAGAGTTCTGGGGAGACAACGTACCAAGAGGGGTGCTTAAGTGTTCCTAGTTTTTATGAAGATGTAAATCGATTTGAGAGAGTAAGTGTTAACTATCAAGACAGAGACGGTAACACGAAAAGCATCGAGGCGGATGGGCTTCTTAGTATTGCGATTCAGCATGAGATAGACCATTTAAATGGTATCCTTTTTATAGATAAACTCTCCTACTCTCGCAGAAAAAAGTTTGAAAAAGAGTATAAAAAAATGCTCAAAGAGAAAAAAATCTCAAAGAGCGGTACTAAAGAGTAATCTCTCTACATTTTTATATGACATTTTGTCATATAGTTTCACATTTGAAAATTTTCATAGTAAAATTGTAGTAACTTAATCAAGGTTTCTGCAATGAAAAGAGTTTTATGTGCGACATACGAGGGAATCGAAGCAAAAGTTGTACAAGTCGAATCAACTTTAACAAAGGGATTGCCCTCTTTTAGCGTGGTTGGGATGGCAAGTGCATCCATCAATGAAGCAAAAGAGCGTGTCAAATCTGCACTTCTGAGTAACGAATTTATCTTTCCTCCAAAACGCATCACCATAAACCTTGCTCCAAGCGACCTTAAAAAAGAGGGTAGCCAGTTTGATTTGAGCATCGCACTTCTCATCGCACTTGATACTTTAAAAGAGGATTTGAGTGAGTGGTTTGTTTTTGGCGAGTTGGGGCTTGATGGTGCTATCAAGGAAAATCTCCAGCTTTACGCACTCCTGCTCTCACTCTCAAATCAAAAAATCATTAAAAAAGCGGTTGTGCCTTATGAGAGTTTGGAGAAGCTCTCAAATATCCCAAATGTTGATTTTTATGGAGTAAAAACGCTTGATGAAGCCATCGAACTTCTTAAAAACAGTGCAAATGCCCAACCAAATGCAGTTTACAAAAGAATCGACTATCCAAATATAAGTGTAGAGAATACAGAGTACTATTTTGTAGAGAATTATCCTGAAGATTTTTTGGATGTCAAAGGGCAGGAAGTGGCAAAGCGAGCTGCGCTTATCAGTGCGGCAGGTTTTCACAATCTTCTTTTAGAAGGAAGTCCTGGGTGTGGCAAGAGCATGATTGCACAGAGGTTGCGCTACATCTTGCCCCCACTTAGCGGTGATGAGATTTTAGAAATCGCAAAACTTGATGTGCTTGAAGCAGTAGAACCACAGTTTGTACCGCTAAGAACTTTTCGCGCTCCTCACCACTCTTCAACGACTGCAAGTATCTTTGGCGGTGGAAGTCATAAGGCAAAAATAGGTGAAGTAGGGCTTGCGCATAGGGGGATTTTGTTTTTTGACGAGTTGCCGCACTTTAGCAAAGTTGTTCTTGAAGCCCTCAGAGAGCCGCTACAAGACAACAAAATCCGTATCTCAAGGGTTAACTCAAAAGTAGAGTATCCGAGTGACTTTCTTTTTGTAGCAGCTATGAACCCATGCCCATGCGGCAATCTCCTTCATGCGCACAGAGAATGCAGATGCAGTGAACTTGACATCATGCGGTACAAAAACAGACTCTCCGACCCGTTTTTGGATAGGATAGATTTGTGTGTGGTGATGCAGCAGGTTGCGCCAGAGGATACACCAAGTATAAGTTCACAGCAGATGCATGCAAAAGTTGTTGAAGTGCTAAAAATTATAAAAAAACGTGGACAAAAAAGTTTTACGGCAAAGCTCAGTGATGCCGAAGTGGAGCAGTTTTGTGTTTTAAGTGCAGAGGCAAAAGCTGTTTTGGATATGGCGGTTCATAAATTTGCGCTCTCATTTAGAAGTATCAAAAAGATTCAAAAGGTTGCCAGAACTATCGCAGATTTGCGCGCGGGGGATGTTATAGAGAAGAGTGATGTTTTAGAAGCGCTTAGTTATAGGCGAAGATAAAGGAAAAGTGTTTTATGCGCGTGATATTTTGGGCGGGGCTAAAGCCCCACTTCCGAGAAAGAAGCGTAGGCTTCATTACTTAGTGGCAATACCCTCAACGGATATCTCAAGCTTTACTTTTTCGCTCACGGCAACGCCGCCTGCTTCTAAGATTCTGTTCCATTTAACGTTATAATCTCTTCTGTCGATTGAACCTGTAAGCGTAAATCCAGCTCTTTTTTTACCCATAGGATCTACAATAGTTCCACCAAACTCATAATCAAGTACAACATCTTTTGTGACATCTTTGATAGTTAGTTTTCCATACGCTTTATCGCCTTTTGTCTTCTCAAGAACAAATGTGATTTTTGGATATTTTTCCGCATCAAGAATCTCTGAAGATTTGAGATGCGCATCTCTGTCTTCTATGTTTGTGTTGATAGAATCAACTTCAATTTCTCCTTGAAGTTTTGTCAAAAGACCAGATTTATCATCTAGCTCAAATGTGCCAGAAAACTCCTCAAACTCTCCACCAACAGTACTTACCATCATGTGCTTTACCTTAAAAGCAACATTTGTATGTGAAACATCTACATTATAAGATGCACCAAAAAGTGAACTAAATCCAAGCAGTAAACCTGCTAACGAGTACATTATTTTCATCTTCAATCCTTTAGGTTGGTTTGAAGCATTATCTACTTTTTTTCGCTTTTTTGCTCTTAATAATGTCAATTAGTGACATTTTTTAATTTTGACGTTATAATGTTTTGTAACTATTTTGTGGTATCATTTTACTATGAGCAAAAAAGATAAATTACTTGAAAAATTTTTAAAAGTACCGCCAAACAAAGATTTGACGTTTGATGAACTTCAGACTTTACTTTTGGGTTTTGGTTATGAAAAAATAGAGGGTAGCGGTTCTGCCGTGAAGTTTTACAACAAAGAAAAAGATAGTCTTATCAACTTACACAAACCACATCCGAGTAATATTTTAAAAATCTATCTTGTCAAGCAAATACAAGTCAAGTTAAAGGAGATACTGTAATGGCTAATACGATTGAATACAAAGGCTATATCGGCTCAATAGAATATTCGAGTGAAGATAAACTCTTTTTTGGAAAAATAGAGCTTATAGATGATTTGGTAACTTTTGAGGCAGATAGTGCGAGTGAGCTTGAAACCAACTTTCATAATGCAGTTGATGAATACCTGCAAACATGCAAAGAGCTAGGAAGAAAACCGCAAAAGACATACAAGGGCGTTTTTAATGTCAGAATTGACCCTAAACTGCACCAAAAAATCCATCAAGAGGCACTAAGAGCGGGAGTTTCGTTAAATGCTTTTGTTCAAAATATATTGAAGTCAAAAGTAGCGGCAGTTTAAAAAATACAAAACAAGCGTTAAAGAATAATGTTACAATATGACAAATAAAAAGAGGAGGTTTGACAATGCAGACTATCCGAATTGACAATCCTGAAGCAGAGAAGTTTATAGCTTCAAGATATGGAAACGATACTAACAGTTTGGTTGATGATTTTATAAAATTTGTAAAACTTTCTTTGGATGATGGTTATCCTGCTATCACAAAAGAAGAGGCAAAAAGCAGAGTTGCAAAATCTCTTCAAGATGTAAAAAGTGGTAATGCTGTACTGCTAACTCAAGAAGAATATGATAAAGAGATAGATGAATTTATGAAGACTCTATAGATGACAATTGTCAGAAAAAGAGAGTATTTGACTTCACTTAAAAGCATATTGATCTTGTTATTTCGCCATTCTTAAACATTATAGTAACTCGCACTAGGATGATAAACCACCAGCGCAGAAGTGGACTGTTCTGGGTGGATTTGAAATGTTTCGCTTAGTTCTATACCGAACTCTTCGGGTTTTAAGAGGTTAAAGAGTGGGCGGTTTAGTTCTAGGTTGGGGCATGCGGCGTATCCGAATGAGTAGCGGCATCCCTCATAAGCGGACATTTTTACATCGCTTAGTTTGTTGCCCTCGTCTTTGGCAATTCCCAAATCAAGGCGTATCTGTTTATGTGCTATCTCCGCCAAAGCTTCGGCAAGTTCGACGCCTAATCCATGAAACCGGTAGTACTCTGTGTAGTTGCCTCGCTCGTAAATCTCTCTCTCGACTTCGCTTAGTTTTGCTCCCGCACTTACGCATGTAAACGCTACGACATCATGTCTGTCTCTGTGGAAAAAGTCGCTTAATGCACGGTGTGGTTGTTTTGACTGTCTTGGGAAAGTAAACTTCTCTTTTGCTCTGCCCATAATCTCATAAAGCGGCTCATGGTTTATCTCGCTCTCGCTGTTGTACCCTTCGCTCTCATCAAAAATCAAAAGCGTGTCATCGTCGCTTCTGCATGGCCAGTAGCCGTAAATGATGGTTGGCTCAAATAGTTTTTCATCTATAAAGCGTTTTTTTAGCTTCTCATACGCTGGGTAAACTACCTCATTTAGCTGTTTTTCATACGCCTCTTTTGTTAGTCCTTTTGAGCTGTAACCCCAGCGAGCTTTAAAAAGAAGTTTGTGGTTTAGCCACTCAAATGCCATCTCGATTTGTTGTGGAGTTAGTTTTAGCTCTCTTCTTCCCCAAAACGGCGGTGTTGGAACTTTGATATCACGAGAGGGCATTTTAAGCTCTTCAAACGGCGGGATGATTATCTCTTCTTTTACTTTGATTATCTTCTCTTCGCCCTCTTTGCCGTGTAGGTCGGTATCAAAATTGCCCGCTTCAATGCGGCTCATGGCGGTCACGCCGTCAAACGCATCTTTGCAGTAGAATATTGGTCCATCATAAATAGGGCGGCAAAAATCATCTATAAACGCCCTTGTAAGTGCCGCACCGCCGAGAAGTACGGGGATTTTGATGCCTTCTCTCTGGAGTGCTTCAAGGTTCTCTTTCATCACTTGCGTCGATTTGACCAAAAGCCCGCTCATGCCTATGGCACTTGCGTTTGACTCCTTTAGGGTTTTTATAAACGCCTCTATATCAACTTTTATACCGAGATTGATAACTTTAAAGCCGTTGTTTGAGAGGATGATATCAACTAGGTTTTTGCCGACATCGTGAACATCCCCCTTTACCGTTCCTAAAATGAGTGTGGTATCGACTTTCTTATCTATCTTTGGCAAGTAAGGGTTGAGATAATCCACCGTTTTTTTCATAGTTTCGGCACTTTGAAGAACAAAAGGGAGCTGCATATCGCCACGCCCAAAAAGCTCTCCGACAACTTTCATAGCATCTATGAGTATCTCATTTACGATTTTTTCAGGTGCGATGGAGTGTCTCGCCTCTTCTACCAGTGGAATCATCCGCTCTTTGTCGCCGTCCATAAGCAGTTTTGCGATTTTCTCCTCCATGCTCATGGCAAGGTAGGCTTCATCGACTGCACTGTTATCAACCTTCTCTTTTGTACTGAAATGTTCTATAAACTCAAAAAGAGCCGCTCCATTAGCTTTACGGTTAAAGATAAGGTTGTCACAAATCTCTTGGTCTCTCTCGCTGATTTTGTTTATCGGGATGATGTGCTGAACATTGATGATGACGCTTGTAAGTCCCGCTTGTGTACAGTGGTGTAAAAACATGGAGTTTAGGTAGGGTCTGGCATCTTTGTCAAGTCCAAAAGAGATGTTTGAAAGCCCCAAAATTGCTCCCACTTCAGGGTGTCTAGTGCGCAACTCTCTTATGGCTTCTATGGTGTTTATGCCCGCATCAGCGTATTCTTCATCACCGCTTCCAAGGGTAAAAGTGAGCAGGTCAAAAACCAAATCCTGCGGTTTTATCCCATGTTTTTGGGTAGCAAATGCGTAAATGCGTTCGGCAACTTCAAGTTTTCTTGTCACCGTTTTTGCCATCCCCTCTTCATCGATAGTCAGACAAACAAGAGCGGCTCCAAATTTTTTAGCCAGGGCGCAAACTTTGTCAAACTTCTCTATCCCGTCTTCAAGATTTACGGAGTTTATGATGGGTTTGCCGCCGATGAGTTTTAGTGCCTCTTCAAGTGCCGGAGTTTGCGTGGAGTCGGGCATAAGCGGAAGTGCTATCTTTTGAGCGTACAAACTCATAACTCTGTTCATATCTTTTGTCTCGTCACGCCCTGCAAAACCGACACTTACATCTAGCACATGCGCACCGACTCTTACCTGCTGTTGAGCGACACTTAGCGTGCCTTCATAATCCTCTGCCAAAAGAAGTTCTCTGAATGCTTTAGAACCCGTTGCGTTGCTTCTCTCTCCGACAAGCAGAACTGATGCCTCTTGTGTGAGCGAAACCGTGTTGAAGAGTGAGGCAAGAGAGTTTGGTTGGCTTCCTTTTGGCTCTTTTGGAGCTGTTTTGCTAACATGGTTGACTAACGCTCTGATATGTTGAGGTGTTGTGCCGCAACATCCGCCTAAAAAGCTCACACCCTCATACTTTAAAAAACTCTCCTGTTTTGTGGCAAACTCATCTGGTCCCATTGGGTAGTATGTGTAGCCCCCACGGTTTTGCGGAAGCCCTGCATTGGCATGAACGCTGATGGGTTTGTGCCAAATCTCGCTGAGGGTTTTTACATGTTTTTCTACCTGTTCAGGTCCTGTTCCGCAGTTAAATCCAAGAGAGAGGATGTCAAAAGGCTCTAAGATGGTTGCGATGGTTGCGGCATCAGTTCCGATAAGCATCGTTCCGCTTAGTTCAATCGTGACAGAGACCATGATGGGAATCTCTACGCCTCTTTGTTTACTTGCCGCTTCGCATGCATGAAGAGCCGCTTTTATCTGCAATGGGTCTTGACAAGTCTCAAGCAAGAAAACATCAACCCCGCCATCAATCAACGCTAAACAAAATTCCGTGTAACCCTCATACATCTCATCATAAGCTATATGTCCTAAAGAGGGGAGTTTCGTCCCTGGTCCGATGGAGCCTAAAACAAATCTCGGATGCTCTGGTGTGGAGACTTTTTCGCACTCCTCTTTTGCAAGTTTTGTTCCCGCATATGTCAGCTCATAAGCTCTGTGAGAGATGCCGTACTCATCCAAAACCCATGAAAATGAGCCAAAAGTATTGGTCGTGATGAAGTCTGCGCCAGATGTCAGATAGGCACGGTAAATGTCGCTTAAAACCTCAGGACATGTAGCGTTAAGAAGTTCGTTACACCCCTCGTTGCCCTCCCACGCTTCTTTTGGGATTTTTTCATCTCGCTGTTGGAGCTGTGTTCCCATAGCGCCGTCTATGATTAAGGGTCTAGTTTTTATAGTTTTTAAGATATACTCTTTTGTTGTCATGAAAAATCTTCTGATTAAGATAAATAAAGTTTTGATTTTACCAAAAGAGAGCATAAAAGAGACTTTTAAGAAAAATATACAATACGTTATAATAATTATTATAATGAATAATGAATATTATTTAAAAGTGTGTTATAATTTTGTCAATAATATGTCAAAGGAGCAGACATGAGTGAGAGTAGCGTTGGTGTAAAGTTGCCAACACCGTGGAGATATAGTAGATATGTCTTCTTTGTTTTTTTAACAGTTGCAGCTTTGGGTTTGCCGTGGATTCAGATAGATGGGAACCACTTTTTTCTACTGAGTTTTGACAAGCTCAAGTTGCATCTTGGATTTGTGCAGTTTGATATGCAAGAGCTCTACCTTATGCCGTTTTTGCTGATGATACTCTTTTTAGGGATTTTTGGGATGACGGTGATGGGAGGACGCGTTTTTTGTGGGTGGATTTGTCCGCAGACTATCTTTCGTGTCATCTACCGTGATGTGATTGAGACGAAACTTCTCAAACTGAGAAAACGCATCAAAAACAAGCAACAAGAGCCCGATATGTCACTGGGTGAAAACAAGATAAAAAAGCTTATCGCTGTTCTCTTGTGGGTCGTACTCTCTTTTGTAGCAAGTGCAAATCTTATCTGGTTTTTTGTGCCGCCTGAGGACTTTTTTGCTTATATGGCTGACCCGTTTGAGCATATGATTTTGCTTGGCACACTGGTCTCTTCGGCGCTGTTTCTCATCTATGATATCGTCTTTTTAAAAGAGGACTACTGTATCTATGTTTGCCCATACTCAAGAGTTCAGTCTGTTCTCTATGATGACCACACGGTTATGGCACTCTACAATACAAACCGTGGCGGACATATCTATAACGAACATAAAGAGAAGGCATTTACAAAACAAAAAGATTTGCAAGCCTTTGAACCACATGCGGAGTGTACGGCATGTGAGAGCTGTGTCACGGTCTGCCCGACACACATCGATATCCGAAAAGGGTTGCAGCTTGAGTGTATCAACTGTCTGGAGTGCGTGGATGCATGTACGGTTGTCATGGGTAAACTTGGCAAACCATCCCTTGTAACGTGGTCGAGTGAGTATGAGATTATCCAGAAAAAAGGAAAAACACACTATTTCCGTCCAAAAATTATTGCTTATGCGATTCTTCTTGTTGGTTTGGCAGTTGGTATGGTTGTGATGGGAAGCAAAAAAGAGCATATGTTGCTTAATATCAACAAAGAAAATCGTCTCTACTCCATCAGCAAAGAGAGTGATGGAAGGGTGGTAGTGGAAAATGCGTATGAGTTTTTACTTCAAAATACGCAAAATGAGACGCTTAAATTTTACTTTGAGGTAAGTTTACCGCAGGGTATGGAGGGGAAACTCGAGATTGCAAAACCGCAAGAGCCTTTTGATGTCACACCAGATGTCAAAAAGAAGAAAATCGTTGTTTTAAGAACATACGATAAGCTCTCTGAAGATGCACGTCACGACACTATCATTCCCATAACTATCCGTGCGTACGCACTCGGACACGAGGATAAAATCGTTGTTTTTAGAGAGTCAACATTTACGTATCCAAGGGCCGATGTTATAAAAGAGGCAAAATAATCTTCATTTAAAAAACAATTCGATAAACTTTATCAGCTAGCTTGAAAGGTTTATCGATGATAAAAAAAGTTTTGCTCTCTCTTTTTACGCTTTATGCGCTCGTAGGTTTTGTTATCGTTCCTCTTGTTTTAGAGTCTCAAATACCAAAAATCATATCAAATCAGCTTCACGCCAAACTCTCTATCAGAGATATCTCCTTTAATCCATTTCTTTTTCATCTTACTGTTAATGGCGTAGAACTTCAAGATGCTAAAGGGGAAAAACTCGCATCTTTTGAAGCATTTAAGGTCAATCTTGAACCTCATCAGCTTTTTATGGGGGCAGTGTATCTCAAAAATATCACGCTGCAAAAACCGCAAATTTTTCTAAACTTCGATAAAGAGGGCGTACTCAATTTTGATAATCTGGTAAAAAGCGCTGCGCAAAGTGAGCCGGAGAAGACGCAAACAAGCAGTGAAATCCCTCGTATCATCATCGATGCAGTTGCGCTAGAGGAGGGTTCTTTTGCTTTTCGTGATTTGAGAAATCCAACCCCTTTTGAACTTGGCATAGAGGCAATCAACTTTAAAGTGAGTGATATCGATACACAAAATGTTGATACTAAAAATGCAAAAGTGCGTTTTACTTCACAGCTTGGAGATGGAGGAAATATCGATATAAGAGGCGATGTAGCAAGTTACGACCCTTTCATCATTGATGGAAATGTCAATATCGAGGCGACAAAGCTCTATACGTTTTGGAAATATATGCAAGATAGCCTTAAGCTTGAGATTGCGGACGGGAAGCTCTATTTTGTTACAAACTACCACTTCAACGCAGGCGACATCAACGCAACAACGCTTGAAAACATTTTTATCTCTCTTGAAAATCTCCGCATCAAACCAAAGAGCAAACATCATGATTTGCTTACACTCAAAACCCTACGTATAGAGGATGTACGTGTCCAACCAATGCACCAAAAACTCTCAGTTCAGGATGTTGTCATCGAATCTTTAAGCGCAAATGCACAAAGAGATTTGCAAGGCGCTATAGACTGGATGGGTTATCTGGAAGGACAATCTAAGAGCGTCAAAGAGCAAGAACCACAAAAAAAAGATACAGCGCCTTGGAGTGTTCAAGTTGCAAAGATTGCGCTTAAGGATGTTGGGGCGGCTTTTGAGGATAAGAGTGTCGCTCCTAGCGTAAAGACGAAACTAGATATCGTCAATGCCGAGATAAAAAATGTGACACTGCTTGGAGAAGAGGCGTTAACGTACGAAGCAGCTATGCGTCTCAATGAAGCGACGTGTAACATAGAAGGTGCGCTCAAACATAAAAATCTCATGCTTGACTCTAGTGTCAAATGCGCAAATTTAGGGCTTTTGCACTATGTTCCTTATGTGGACAAGATAGCGTTAGAGCAACTCAAAACATACAATGTGGCACTTAAGGGTGGAGTTGTGGGCTTTGATGCGCATATCGCCCTTGAGGATAGAAATGCGCAAATCAGTGCTGTTGTCGATAAAGCAAATTTCAAACTTGAGGATTTTCATCTTGCAAAGAGAAAAAGCGGAGAAAAGGTTGTCACATTTAAAACCTTTGCTATCCAAAATGCATCCCTAAACAGTGCTAAAAAAGAGGTAAGTGTAACCGGCGCAACGCTAGAGAAGCTCTCTTTTGGTCTCAAAAAAGAGAAAAACGGCAGCATTGACGTTGCAGGGCTTGTAGAGGCAAAAGAGGTCAAAAAAAGCACCAAAGCAAATGTCGCAAAAAATGTACCGCAAGAGAAACCCTACAGAGTGGCGATAGGCGCATTTGATATAAACGATGCAGAGGTTGTTTTTGAGGACAAAAGTGTGCAAAAAAGCGCGAAGGTTGTTTTAGACAAGATTCACGTCGGTGCAAAAAATATAGACTCAAACAAGAAGAGCTCGCTTGCGTATGCTGTTGATATGCGGGTGAACAAAGTAGGCAAGATAGATGCAAAAGGGTCGCTGCAGCACACGCCGCTTGAGCAAAAAGGGACGTTGAAGCTTCAAAAAATCTCCCTCAAAGAGCTTACACCTTACCTGCAAGAGAGTACATTTTTAAAAATCAGCGACGGGTATCTTAGTCTCACGAGTAAAAACAGTTACAAGCAAAGGGGCGAGAGATTTGATGCTTCTGTGGATGGAAGTCTCAATGTGCGCAACTTTTTCTTGCACGACACACGAGACAACAGCACAATCACCTCTTTCATCAAAGCAGATGTAAACTCATTTAGCTTCAAAAGTACGCCAAACAGGCTAAGTGTCGATGAGGTTTTACTTGACTCTTTTTATTTGGATGCGCAAATCAATGAAGACAAAAGTATGAATATTGCAAAACTCACCAAAGAGTCAAAAGAGTCACAAAAATCAAAAGAGCTAAAAGAGCCGCAAAAAAGTGAATCAAAAGAGAGTTTTGATTTTAAACTTCTCAAGCTCAAAGTAAAAAATGGAAGTGCAAATTTTGCGGACTACTCTTTGCCAATTGATTTTAAAACCTCTATCCATGACCTAAACGGCGACCTCTACGCACTCTCCAACGTCAAAGGGGGTGTGAGTTATGTAGAGATGGATGGTGAGGTTGATGCTTACGGCTCTGCAAAACTCAAAGGGAGCGTAGAGGCTTCGGACTTTAAATCTTACACCGATTTAAACCTGAACTTTCGTAATCTTAGCCTCAACTCTTTTAGCGGTTACAGTGCCCAATTTGCTGGGTATAAGATAGATGAGGGAAAACTTTTCCTTGATTTGCAGTATAAGATTTTTGACTCACAACTTCTTGGTGCAAATAGCCTTATCATCAAAAAAATCAAACTTGGTGAAGAGGTGGAGGATGAAAATATCACCAAACTTCCCCTTGGTTTTGCAGTCGCACTCCTAGAAGACAGTGAGGGCGTCATAGATATTAACATGCCAGTAGAGGGCAATTTGAACGAACCTGATTTTAAGTATGGCGCGATGGTGCTTAAAACATTTGTGAACTTAATCGTCAAAGCAGTAGCGTCTCCATTTAAGTTTTTGGGTGCAGCGATGGGAATAGAGTCTGATGAGCTTGAGTATGTCGAGTTTGGGGCTTCTGAGTTTGTACTGCTACCGCCTGAGAGAGAAAAGCTTGACAGCGTGGCAAAGATGCTGCTTGAAAAACCAAAACTCTCTCTTAAAATCTCTGGCGGATATGATGTTCAAAAAGATAAAGAGGCGCTTCAGGCAAAAAAACTGACACAAGAGCTCTTAGCGCAAAGCGGAAACGGTGCAAATGTTACTGTAAACTCTGTAGAGGCACTCTGCCTCCCGCGTCTTGGCAAAGAGAAAATAGCACTGCTCAAGAGCGATATAAGCCAGAAACACGCAAAAGAGCTCTTCAAATCAGAGTTCCAAAAAGCGCTTGTTGCGGAATGTATGACAACATGGAGCGTCTTGGATGAGGAGCTCGTAACTCTGGCAAACAGCAGAGCAGATACCATAGCGACCTATCTTGTTGGGGTGAAAAAAGTTGATGCAGCAAAGGTTCTCGTAGAGAAGGCACAAAAGAGAGATGACTCTAAAGAAGAGTGGGTAAAAAGCATGCTCAAAATCGAAGTACTATAAATTTTAGCTATAATTGCGTTTTTTTTAAAGGAGAGTCCATGCCATTTTCACCCACAAATAGAAAAGGTACTATCAACGGAGTTCTTTTTGTAGCTATCTTTGCCGCAGCCGCAACGATGATTTCAGAACTTGCATTTGTCAAATCTTTGGGGATTTCACCGCTTGTTATCGGTATCGTTATCGGTATTTTTTATGCAAATACACTGCATAACAACACCCCAAAAGAGTGGAGCGGGGGTATAACATTTTCAGCCAAAAAAATCCTCCGTTTTGCCATTGTTTTTTATGGATTTCGCATCACGTTTCAGCAGATAGCAGAGGTGGGCGTGGAGGGCTTTTTGGTCTCGCTTATCATGCTCTCGACTACTTTTGTGCTTGGAACATGGGTGGGACAGCGGCTTTTCAAGATGGACAGAGACACATCCATGCTCAGTGCCTCCGGAGCTTCGGTTTGTGGAGCGGCGGCAGTTTTGGCGACAGAGCCTGTTTTAAAGGCAGAGGAGCATAAAGCGGCAATCGCCGTCTCCATGGTTGTTCTCTTTGGAACAATAGCGATGTTTTTGTACCCCGCACTCTACAATATGGGCGTTTTTGACATGAGCGCAAAAGAGTTTGGTATCTATGTCGGCGGAACTATCCATGAAGTGGCACAGGTTGTCGCAGTTCCCGCTTCTGTTCCAGGGGCGAGTGAAGAGATGGCAAACGCAGCGGTTATTGTAAAGATGACACGTGTCATTATGATTGCGCCGATGCTTATTCTTCTTGGTATTTACCTCTCTTTGAGTGCCAAAAAAAGTGGCGGTGAGGCTGGCGGCGTGAAGCTTGTTATCCCGTGGTTTGCGGTTTACTTTATCGGTATGGCGGGGTTTAACTCGCTTGGCATCGTGCCGCAAAACATAGTAGCACTTATCAACCAGATAGACACTTTTTTGCTCACGATGGCGATGACTGCTCTGGGGATTGGGACGGTATTTGCCAAATTTAAAGGGCTTGGTTTAGCACCCATTTATACAGCGGGAACGATGTTCTTATGGCTTCTTATTGGAGGTTACTTTGTTACAAAATGGGTTGTGGCAACCTTTTAGGGGTGGGGATTTTAACCAAATCATTATATAATAGATGTAAATTTTTAAGGAGCTAAGAAGCAAAGATGTCTCACTTGCCAAATACACTCAACTCTTATTGGCTCTGGAGAGAGGTCTCTGCAAAACTTGGTGTCTCAAACCCAACGTATCGTTATTGGAAGAGCACGCCAAACCTCAAGCTCAACAACAAATACCTTTTTGTACAAAAACAGACACTTCCTCAAAAATATGAGTACGTGGAGAAGATACTTACAGACCTCTCCGGACATCTTCCCATCAAGTACGCTTCCGACAAACTTCATGTCAATGAACATCTGTTCTCATACGAGAAGATGAAGCTCTACAAAGAGTTTGAGTACAAATATGTCGAAGATGTGAAGTTTGTCAATATCAAAAAATTTTTTACAGAGTTTGGCATAAAAGTAGGCAAAAATTCCATTGTTCAGCTTGGAAAGATAAAAGATTTGGAGTTTGCTCCAAACGCAACGTTTTACAATCTCAAAAATGATTACGGTATAGTGGTGTACGACTGATGGATGCTTTTTTTCTGGAGTCTAAAGACCCGCTTTTTGGAATTATTATCTTTTTTGTTCTTATTTTTGTTATCACTTTTTTCTCATACTGGCTCTCCAAATATAAGAAAAAAGAGGACTACAAGCATCTTGATAGATTTTTACAACAGTTTCAAACGCTTCCCTCGCAAAATGAGCTAAAGGTTCTTATCGCAAAAGGCGAACTCTCCGAAAAGTCTTGGTTTTTACTTGCCAATGCCTATGCAAAGAGCGGTAACTATGAAAAAAGTATTGAGATTTACAGTGAACTTTTAAAGGTCGGAGACAAGGCAAATTACAGAGACACGATGTTTTTGCTCGGTAAAACCTACTTTAAAGCGGGCTTTTTGGAACGCTCAAGGCAGATTTTTTTAGAGATACTAAAAAACAACCCTCGTACCCCTCAAGCACTTAGCTATCTGCTTTTGACGTATGAGCGCGTGCGAGACTACAAGGCGGCGATGGAAGTTTTGGAGCCTTTAGAGGAACTTGGCAGAGATACGACGGTGGAGAGGGCATACCTTGAAGCACTGCTTGTACTCAACTCTGCAAAGCTCTCATCAGAGGAAAAAGTAGAGGAGCTGTTGCGGATCTACAAGAGCTCTCACGCACTTACGCACCTTGTTTTTGAGTATCTCTTTCGAGTCAATCCAAAAGTGGCTTGGGAGAACTTTGATGCTTCAAAAGCCGAAGAGCTTATTGATGTTTTATGGTGTGTTGATAAAAAAGATTTGAACCTTGAAGTTATTATGCAAAACGGCTATCTCAGAGAGCTTTACAGTGCTAAAGGGTATATAGAAGTGGCGAACAGAAGCTCTATCTTTGAGCTAGATGTCCTTATAAACCTTGATGCAAAAGCAAACGCTACACTTGGTTTTGAGTATATCTGCAATAACTGCAAAGTTGTTTTTCCCTTTGCGTTTCACCGTTGCAGCAGTTGCCATGCGATAGATACCTCAAGAGCAGAAATCGCTCTAGTAAAAGATTATCATAAGGATTTTAGTGAAGAAAATAACTCTTTTCAGTGACGGCAGTGCCCTTGGAAACCCTGGACCGGGTGGATATGCGGCTATTTTGCGTTTTGGAGACAAAGAGAGAGAGATTTGCGGCGGAGAGCTGCACACGACGAACAACAGAATGGAGCTCTTAGGTGTCATTGAAGGACTTAGAGCTCTAAGGGAAGCGTGTGAGGTTGCTATCGTTTCAGACTCATCTTATGTTGTGCGGGGGATTAACGAGTGGCTTGGTGATTGGGTAAAGAGAGACTTTAAAAAGGTAAAAAATCCAGACTTATGGATGGAGTACATAAAAGTAGCAAAACCGCACAAAGTAAGTGCGACATGGGTTCGAGGGCATGACGGACATCCAGAGAATGAACGATGCGATGTTTTAGCAAAAGAGGAAGCTCAAAAGATGAAAGAGAAGAGAAAATGAGTAAGAAAATAGAAGATTTAGAAGAGATTTTGGAGTATAGGTTTAAAAACAAGAAGCTCATTATCGAAGCGCTGACGCACAAAAGCCATAAACAGCCCTACGATAATGAGCGACTTGAGTTTTTGGGTGATGCGGTTTTGGATTTGATAGTCGGGGAGTACCTTTTTTTCAAATTTCCAAAATCAGATGAGGGCTCTTTGTCAAAAATCAGAGCGGCACTTGTGAATGAAGACGGGTTTGAAAAACTTGCACGCTCCATAAACCTTGGCGAGTATATCTACCTCTCAAGCGCAGAGGAGAACAACGGCGGACGTGAGAAAGCCTCCCTTCTCTCGAACGCTTTTGAGGCGATTATGGGGGCTATTTATCTTGAGAGCGGGCTTGAGACGCTTAGACCCATCGTGATTGGTTTGATAGAGAAAAACCATAAAGAGATATCGCTGGATTCACTTTTTCGTGATTTTAAGACAACTCTTCAAGAGCTTACACAAGCGAGATTTGGAGAGACGCCGGAGTATAGAGTAATCGCAAGTCGTGGACCTGACCATAAAAAAGAGTTTGAAGTAGCGGTTATCATAGAAAACAGGGAGTACGCACGAGCGGTGGGGAAAAGCAAAAAAATCGCACAGCAAGAAGCGGCTGAGACAGCGGTAAAAATGTTAAAGGAGCTAAAGTGAATAGTTTTGGACAAAAGTTGCGTATCAGCACGTTTGGAGAGTCACACGGCAAGGCTATCGGGTGTCTGCTTGATGGTGTTCCCGCAGGGCTTGAGATAGACGAGGCGTTTATCCAAAGTGAGCTAGACCGCCGCAAACCTGGCAAAAGCGAGTTTGAAACAGCTAGAAAAGAGGACGACAAAGTAGAGATACTTAGCGGAGTTTTTGAGGGCAAAAGCACAGGAACGCCCATCGCCATGGTCATCTACAACACAGACCAGAAGTCCAAAGATTACTCCAATATCAAAGATGTTTTTCGCCCAGGACATGCAGACTTTACCTATTTTCACAAGTACGGTTTGCGTGATTACCGCGGAGGTGGAAGAAGCTCTGCAAGAGAGACGGCGGCTAGAGTTGCGGCGGGTGCTATCGCAAAACTGATGTTACGTCAGCTTGACATCGAAGTGCTAAGCGGTATTTGTGAGATTGACGGGATAAAATCTGAAACTTCTGACTATGAGGCGGCAAAAAAAAGTATCATTTATGCGCTTGATGCTACAAAAGAGGATGCCCAAAAAGAGGCGGTTCTTAGAGCCAAAAATGCGCACGACTCAGTCGGCGGTGTCTCAAGAGTAGTTGTACGCGGTGCACCGATAGGGCTGGGTCAGCCGCTTTACTACAAGCTAGATAGTGTTTTAGCGGACGCTATGATGGGCATCAATGCAGTAAAAGCAGTCGAGATAGGCGATGGTATCTTAAGTGCTTCGCTGAAGGGGTCGCAAAACAATGATGCTATAAGAGCGGATGGATTTGTCTCCAACCATGCAGGCGGTATTTTAGGCGGTATCAGCAACGGCGAGGAGATAGTTATGAATGTCTATTTTAAGCCGACACCCTCCATCTTTCAAGAGCAGCAAACCATTACAAGCCAAAATGAAGAGGTTGATTTTTCGCTCAAAGGACGTCATGACCCATGCGTAGCCATTAGAGGAACGGTGGTGTGTGAAGCTATGGCGGCACTTGTCATCGCCGATATGGTACTTTTAAATATGGGTTCAAAGATGGATGGAGTTGTTAAATATTATAAATAGTAGTTTAAATTATCGAAGTAATAAGTTTTTATTAATTTAAATAGAGTTAAAATGTCCCTGAAAAATCAAAAAGGGTAAGTTTATGCGTATTTTTTTATTTATGTTCATTCTTGTATTTACACTACAAGCAAAACCAATTTTTAGCAATACTGATCAAGCAGATAGCTCTCAGTATATAGATGCTCTGAAAAATCTTGTTGTTGCAACACAAAAAACCAGAGGTTTGACAAACAGCTATCTTAACGGCAACCTTATTGCTTTGATGCTTGTGCAAGATGCCAAAAGTGATATGAAAAAAGCTATAGGCACTATGGAGTCTTTAAAACTTGCATCAGACCCAGTCATCAATCAAAGAGCTTCAGATGTAAGTAACAAGCTTATAGAGCTCAACCGTAAAGGATTTAAACTCAAACCTGAAGAGGCATTTGAGCGCTACACACAAGAGATTGAGCAGATTTTGATGCTTGCACAAACTGTAAGCAAAAGAAGTGCAGAGCACATGACACCATTTGCAAAAGATGCATCGTTTGTAATGATGGAGCAGATGTTGCCGCTGAGTGAATATGTCGGACAGCTACGAGGCTATGGTTCAGGAATCGCTGCTAAAGCCGCAATAACACAAGAGCAAAAAGAGAATCTCTCGATTATCATCGCGGATTTGAGCACGCTTCATAAAGAGTTACAAACGCGCGTAAAAAATGTGCTTAGCGGTGGTAAAAAGTACTATCCACAAGACCTAGAAGCAAAAGTTGCAAAGATGAATAGTTCACTTGAAGCCTATGTTGATTTTGCAAAAAAAGAGTTTTCTAAAGAGAGTATCGCTATCAATCCTGATGACTACTTTACAAACGGAACAGAGATAATAACACAGATTATCTCTCTCTACGATGCGACAAACAAAGCCGTACTAGAAGATTCTAAAGGGTGGTTATAAAATCCAAAAGAGAGTTACTCTTTTGGTTCCATCTTGCTTTTTGCAGATTTGATAGCAGTTCCGAGGGCTGTTTTAGCGATTCCCCATGCTTGAATGCCCATTCTTTTTGCCTCTTTTGCCGTCTCAGACTTCAGGGCAGTATCCGCTTTTTTAACCGCCGTTTTTGCTAAAGTAGAAAATCTCTCCTTCATAACAACAGCTGTCTCTTTAGAGATATGGATAAGCTCTTCGAGGTCATAACGCATCTTTTTGTTAAGCTCTAAAAGAATCTTGGCGATGGTTGGCTCACTCTCATTTGCCTGCGTCTGAACGACTTGCAAGAAGAGCGTATCTGTCTGGTTCAAATCCTCCATAATGGTGTCATAATCTTCTATAAGAATATGTTTAGCCTCAAGCGGCATAAAGGCAAGTCTCTTTTTAAACCTATCGATTGACTCAAGCAAACCTGCTCGCATACCCTTTAAAGTTGCCTCTAAAATATCTTCAGACATATTTGGTGAAACTTCCGCAACCCCAATACTTGAGTGCAAGATGGTAGAGAGGATTTTTCTTACACGTATGGTGTTGAGCGTCCCCTCCTTGATAGTTTCAAAGGTCAGTTCGCGCACCATCTCTTGAATCATATTTTTCGCCTCAGAGTCTTTAGACTTCTCAAGCGCCGTGATGATAGCTCCCTCAACCGTTTCACCTAAGAGATCAAAAAGGTCGATAGACTGGAGTTTTGCTTGATGCAGTTTTGAGAGAGTGAGTGCGTCATCTTTGTCGATGAGAGACTCTATATCATTGAAAATCGCATATTTCGCCTCTTGTAGTTCGCTCTGCTTTTTTTGGATATTTTTCTCAAGAAGCTCTTTTTGTACCAAAAGTTCAGCAAGAGTGTCGTGAAGCTCTTTTGTGCGTTCCTCTATAACGCTTGCTGTAACCTCTTTAATCTCATGTAAATCCATTTTTTCAAATTCTATCGTGCGCAACTCTTGTAAACTCATTGTAAACTCCTTTTAAAGTACCATTTTGATATGTTGGTGCGCTTTAAGCGCTTCATAGATGAAGTTTCTGTCATCTTCATTGTGGACAAGCATATCAAGATTCATGCTTACATACTTGCCGCCTTTAGAATTTTTGGAGTGCGTGAGTTTATGTTCCCTCTCACTGATAACATCCACAATCGCCTGCTTCAAAGCTTCCACTTCACTAGCTATAAGCTTATAAGACCAACTGCAAGGATACTCAAGTTCAAGCTTCTGCTCTCTAGCGTTTAAAATCTCCACTCTTACCTCCCGATTTTTCTTCCAACTGTACATTGCGGATAATCATCCCCTTATCAATCGCCTTGACCATATCATAAATGGTTAAAAGCCCGATGCTTGTTCCAGTGAGTGCTTCCATCTCCACCCCAGTTTGTCCCGTAAGTTTTGCAGTAACTGTGAGCTTAAATCCAGGGAGTTCAGCCAACTCTTCAACATCGCAGTTAATCCCGCTCAGGTTGAGCGGATGGCACATCGGTATGAGTTCACTCGTCTTTTTTGTCCCCATGATAGCTGCAATAACAGCCGTTTGAAGCACGGGACCCTTTTTTGTTTTTTCGCTCACGATAGCATCATAAGCCTCTTGACTCATCTCTATGATACCGCTTGCAACAGCGACACGCGTAGTAGAGTTTTTCTCACTCACATCAACCATTTTTGGTCTATCTTTTTCATCTAAATGCGTTAGGTTCATCTTTTTTCCTATTGATAAATAGAGTTCTTGCAAAATTAAAAACACGCTCACTAAGGCCTCACGGTGGGTACCCCAAATCTAGCAAGCTAGATTTGACCCTTCCGCTGCAGAATCGTTCGCTTAGTTTTTAATTTTGCAAGAACTCTATTTTGTATTATAACTTAATTGCACTAACGCCTCTTTATACTCATGCGGATGATTGAGGTTTAAAAAGGGCTTTTCATCTTCAAAATCCACAAACAAAGTTTTTGCACTTTTTAGCAAAAATCCAAGTTTATGATTATCTTCTTGAAGCATCATCTCAAATTTTGGCGCGAGTGTGCGGTGGTAGATACCGCACATAGGCTGAATGCCGCTTTGAGTTGCGGCGATAGTTGCATCGTTATCTGCAGTGTCGGCATCTAAAAGTTTTTCTATCACACTTTTAGAGACAAATGGGGTGTCAACACTAAGCGCAAAAAATCTTTCACATTTTAAAGCCTCAAAAATAGTTACAAATCCCGCAGTCGGCGCATACGTCAAAGAGGTTTTGGCATCTTCTATGAAAGAGGCTTGAAAATGGAATTTTGATTTATCTTTGCAGGAGATATAAACATTTTTGAAAATTTTTGAGAGACGATGGAGTTGAAACTCACTAAGTGTGGAGAAAGAACCAAAAGGAAGAAGCGCTTTGTCTTCCCCCATTCGGCTTGATTTGCCACCCGCAAAGATAATGCAAGGGATGTCAAACATCTATTTTTTGAGCAGTTCTGCTTCGATTCTTCTGTTTTGAGCTTTGCCCTCTTTAGTGTCGTTAGACGCTACAGGAGCTTTTTCGCCCATACCTTTTGAAGATACTCTGCTTGCGTCAACACCCTCGTTTACGATAAGGTTTTTCACTGCATTTGCTCTGTTTTCAGAGAGAGTTTGGTTGCTCTTATCGCTTCCAACGCTATCTGTATGACCTACGATTTTTGCATCATAGTTTGGCATTGTTTTCATAAAGTCTGCAAACTCTTTTACTTTTGACATATATGCATCACCTACTTTGTAAGAATTGTTGTCAAAATTTACATGTAGATTTACTAAAACTGAACATCCATCGCTATCAACTTTGTGTCCCGCCGGTGTTGTTGGGCACTTGTCTTTAGAGTTAAGTACGCCATCTTTGTCATTGTCGCCATCTACTGGTTTTGGAGCAGGAGCCACAACAACTGGAGCTGGAACTGGCTTTGGAGCTGGAGCCGCTACTGGTGCAGGTGCTGCAACTACTGGTTGTGCTTTAGGACCAAATGCGAAGTTAAGACCCGCTAAGAGTGCGAGGTTACTATCCCATCTTCTGTCGTTTTCTTTAAGCATATAAACCGCTTCAAGCTTAAGAGCGATACTTTCTGCCAAAGGAAGCTTTGCGCCAACACCTGCATTTAAAAATGCACTGTCTTTATTTTCTGCAAAGTGCTTATCAAGCGTCTCATAACCGATACCAACTTTTGCCAAAGGCTTAATCATACCCTCTGTTTTATACTCATAAACACCATTAAGTGCGATGCGGTAGATATCTGTATCAAATGTAGAGTTTTTGTAGTCAGCATTGTTTGTATAAAGCAAGCTTAGTTCAGGACTTAAAAGAGTACCAAGACCGTTGTACTGAAGCTCAGCCCCAGTTAAAAACTGATTGTCTAAGTCCAAATTTCCTTCTGGAATATTTGTACCAATAACAGGTGTAATCTCATAGTTATACTCCTGTGCCATCAATAAACTGCTTGCAAGAAGTGCCGAAATTAGTAGTGTTTTTCTCATTTGTGTATCCTCCGTATGTTTTTGGAATTTTAGCAGTTCCCCTCTTAAGATAACTATAACTTAAGAGATTAATTTGTTATTTATATCTCTCTTGGGTCGCTGATGTAACCATTAATCGCAGAGATTGCTGCAACCGCTGAGTTTGCCAGATAAACTTTTGAGCTTCTGCTTCCCATACGACCCACAAAGTTACGGTTTGTTGTAGCCACTGCTACTTCATTGTCCCCCAAAATCCCCATATATCCGCCAAGACATGCGCCACACGTCGGGTTGCTCACAACGCCGCCCGCATCGACGATAATGTCGATATAGCCGAGTTTGTTCGCTTCTCTAAGTATCATCTGTGTCCCTGGAGTGACGATAAGACGAACATCTGGATGCACTCTTTTGCCCTCTAGTATCTCGGCAGCAACTTTAAGGTCGCTTAGTCTGCCGTTTGTGCAGCTTCCGATAAATGCCTGATCAATTTTTATTTTATCGCTTACCGCTTGAGAAACACTATGCCCGTTAGACGGTAAAAACGGATAAGCGATAACAGGCTCAAGATTTGCAACATCTATCTCTAAAATCTGCACATAAGAGGCATCTGCATCGGAGTGGTGGATTTTTGGTGTGCGAGCGAGGTTTTTATCGCTCAAGAACGCTTCTGTTATATGGTCATAAGCGACAATCCCGCTTTTTGCTCCTGCTTCGATAGCCATGTTGCACATAGAAAATCTATCATCCATTGTAAGGTGTTCGATGGTGCTTCCCGTAAACTCCAAAGTTCTGTAAAGCGCACCATCCACCCCGATCATGCGGATGATCTCAAGGATGATATCTTTGCCCGTTGTATATTTTCCAGGTTTTCCGCTAAGAACCACTTTGATGGACTCTGGTACCTTAAACCAGTTTCCGCCCGTTACCATCGCAAATGCGAGGTCAGTTGAACCCATACCCGTCGAGAATGCCCCAAGTGCGCCGTGCGTACATGTGTGGCTGTCTGCACCGATGATAACATCTCCCGGAACTACAAGCCCTTTTTCAGGCAATAGTGCATGTTCAATCCCCATGTCTTTTTCATCAAAAAAGTTTTTGAGGTTGTGTTTTTTTGCAAAATCACGGCTGATGCGTGCTTGATTTGCGCTTGCTATATCTTTTGCAGGGATAAAGTGGTCAAGAACTATGGAAAAACCGTCAGGATTTGCAAGTTTTGTCGCACCGCTATCCTCAAAAGCCTTGATAGAGATAGGCGTAGTGATATCATTTCCGATAACCATATCGATGTTACAGCGGATAATCTCGCCCGCATAAACTGCTTTTCCTACATGCTCGGAAAATATTTTTTCAGTGATAGTTTGTCCCATGACATAGAATCCTTCATTGCATTTACTAATTTTTTGCGATTATACCCATTTTCTTTTTAACCCACAAAATGATACGATTGCAAAAAAAGTGACAAACATGCAAAACAGCTACAAAAGAGTCGATGCACACCTCTCAAACCTCGGATACTGCACAAGAAGTGAAGCAAAAAAGTTTTTGAGCAAAAATGTGGTCTCCATAAACGGCGTTAGAGTTTTTGATGTGCGAGAAAAGGCGCATCATAGCGATATCACGGTCGATGGAGAGAAGCTTGACGATGAAACTCTTGTGTTGCTTATGCATAAACCAAGCGGCGTTGTCTGCTCACACAGCGATGGCGGTGTGCTTATATACTCGCTTCTTCCACAGCGTTGGCAGAGACGCAACCCAAAAATAGCAACCATCGGCAGGCTTGATGCCGATACAACAGGGGCGATTTTGCTCACGGATGACGGCGCACTCAACCACAAGCTCACAAGCCCAAAAAGTGATGTCGCAAAACTCTATGAAGCGACGCTTGCACAGCCACTAAGAGGCGATGAGGCAGAGATATTTGCCAGCGGTACGCTGATGCTTCATGGAGAGAAAAAACCGCTTTTGCCGGCGAAACTCGAAGTTGTAAGCCAGAGCGTAGTAAGGTTAGAGATTTGTGAAGGACGCTACCATCAAGTCAAGCGGATGTTTGGCGCAGTCGGAAACAGAGTTGTCGCACTCCATAGAGTGCGTTTTGGAGAGTTTAGCGTGGAAGATTTAAAGCCAAGCGAGTATAAAATCCTCTCGTTTTAAGCCGCCTCATACTTGAGTGCTTTTTTTGTAAACTCAGCAGAACAGAAAAAAAGTGCTGCAAAAAGAGGATTTATCGTTGCAGTTCCCTCTTGAAGTGTCTCAAAAATCTTTAACTCAAATCCCTCTGCCTTTTGTGTATCTTTAGCCACTACTTTAAACTCTACGGGTGCTAGTGTTTTGAGCATAGTGAGGGTTTTTTTCCTCTTTTTTTCACCACCAACATCGAGAATATTGCGTGTAATCCCCTCAGAGTCATCACGCATGCGCACCAGCTCTTCTAAAACATCAAATTTATCTTTAAAAATAATCTTGTTCCATGAAAGTCTAAGCTCTTTAGACTCCACCTTGCATGAACTGTCTATGAGGGCATTTGGTTTTTTCGCTTTTATGGCTTCAACGAGACCTAAGAGAAAGTTGACACCTCCAGCTTTTTGTGCGCACTCTTGTATAAGCAGATGCATACGCGCCTTTGTCTCTTCACTTTGTTTGTTGAAATTGCACATGGGGTTTCCTGATTTATAATATAACTATAATTATAGCTTAAATGAGATTGAAGTATTATTTCATTTAAGCATATCGTAATAACAAACTTATTACTATACGAAACTAAAAAGAGACAAAATTACTCTTAATTAAAATGATTTTGGATAAGGCGAAGTATGAAAGTTTATTTAGACAACAACGCTACAACGATGGTTGACCCTTTGGTTGTAGAGGCAATGATGCCGTTTTTTAGCGAGATATATGGAAACCCAAGTTCTTTGCATAAGTTTGGCACTGCTTCACATCCTGCCCTAAGCAAAGCGATAGACCAGATGTACAAAGCACTAAACGCAAGCGATAATGATGATATCGTCTTTACATCATGTGCAACAGAGTCCAACAACTGGGTTTTAAAATCAGTTTTCAACGACCATATAGTGAGCGGAGACAAAAACCATATCATCACAACAGAAGTGGAGCATCCATCCGTTCTTGCGGCATGTAAAGCACTTGAAAAAGAGGGTGCAAAGGTCACTTACCTACCTGTAAACTCAGAGGGGATTGTCGAGGCACATGTGGTGCGAAGTTTTATCACGGACAAAACAGCACTTGTTTCTGTTATGTGGGCATCAAATGAGACGGGAATGATAAACCCTATCAAAGAAATCGGTGCGATTTGTAAGGAAAAAGGTGTTCTTTTCCACTCAGACGGCGTACAGGCAATCGGTAAAATTCCTGTTGATTTGCAAGATGTTCATGTTGACTTTGTCTCTATGTCTGCACATAAGTTTCATGGACCAAAAGGTATCGGCGCACTCTATATAAGAGATTCTCAGCCGTTATCGCCTCTGCTTCATGGCGGTGAGCAGATGAATGGGCGCCGCTCAGGAACGCTCAACGTTCCTTATATAGTTGGTATGGGCAAAGCCATAGAGCTTGCAACAACCAATTTAGAAGAAAAAATCGCAACTATCAGAGCAAAAAGAGACCGCCTTGAGGATGCGCTTTTAGAGTTAAGCGATACATTTGTTGTAGGAAACAGAGAAAACCGCACGCCAAATACCATACTTATCTCCATCAGAGGCGTTGAGGGCGAGGGTATGCTTTGGGACTTAAACAACGGACAAATCGGAGCTTCAACGGGTTCTGCATGTGCGAGTGAAGATTTGCAGGCAAACACCGTAATGCTTGCCATCGGTGCCGATAGCGAACTTGCACACACTGGAATCCGCCTAAGTCTTAGCCGTTTTACAACCGATAGTGAAATCGACTATGTTATCGCACATTTTAAAAAAGCGGTAGAGCGTTTAAGAGCGATTTCAAGCTCTTATGCAAAGGTACAACCGACAGTTGGCGGTGAATCTAAAGCGTGCGAGCTTCACCATTAAGTAGATA
Organism: Sulfurimonas lacustris; assembly: GCF_059705355.1. Classification (NCBI taxonomy): domain Bacteria; kingdom Pseudomonadati; phylum Campylobacterota; class Epsilonproteobacteria; order Campylobacterales; family Sulfurimonadaceae; genus Sulfurimonas; species Sulfurimonas lacustris. Next base: position 2,179,578 of record NZ_AP046125.1, on the reverse strand, counting down.
AAATTATAATTATGAAATTATCTGACACGAATGTGTCAAGCTTTAGTGCCACAGCGGCTAGCGAAGCAAAAGGGACGAGTTCCTTTTGCGGACAAAACAGGGGAAAAGGTTCCCTTGAATTTATGAAATAAATTAAAGGAATAAAAAGATGGCAAAGAACGATTTATTGGGTGCTTCTCTGTGGGATGCGTACTCAAATAAAGTAACAACTTTGATGAACAATCCAAATCATCAAGGCGAGATAACTCCAGAACAAGTGGAGAAGAACGGAAACAAGCTTATCGTGGCAGATTTTGGTGCGGAGAGTTGTGGGGATGCGGTAAGGCTTTACTGGGAAGTTGACCCAAAAACAGACATTATCGTAAACTCTAAGTTTAAGAGTTTTGGATGCGGTACGGCGATAGCAAGTTCGGACATCATGACGGAGCTTTGTATCGGCAAAACGGTCAAAGAGGCGGTAAAAATAACAAATATCGATGTTGAGTTTGCACTTCGTGACCATCCGGATGTTCCGGCAGTTCCGCCTCAAAAGATGCACTGCTCAGTTATGGCGTACGATGTTATCAAAAAGGCGGCTTCACTCTATTTAGGCGTGGATGAGGGAAGTTTTGAAGAGGAGATTATCGTTTGCGAGTGCGCAAGAGTAAGCCTCAGAACACTTCAAGAGGTTATCAGACTTAACGACTTGACAACTATTGAACAGATAACAGACTACACAAAAGCGGGCGGTTTTTGTAAAAGCTGTATAAGACCGGGCGGACATGAAAAAAGGGAGTACTATTTAGTGGATATTTTAAGAGACACTCGCAAAGAGATGGATGAAGAGAAGATGAGAGCAGCAGCAGACGCAGGCTCAAAAGCAAGTTTTGAGGCGATGACTTTGGTACAACAAATCAAAGCTATCGATGCGGTAATCGATGAAAATGTACGCCAGTTCCTTATCATGGACGGCGGAAATATGGAAGTTATAGATGTAAAACCAAGCCCTGACTATATCGATGTCTATATTCGCTATCTCGGTGCATGTAATGGTTGTGCAAGTTCTGCGACAGGAACTCTCTATGCGATAGAAGCAACACTAAAAGAGAAACTATCCAAAAAGATTAGAGTTCTACCGATTTAATTCCTACTTTTTGTGGGGGTTAATACCAAACTCAGCGAGCCATTGCTGCTTAAAACGATTTTATAGTATGTTGCTGCTTCGTTGAGTTTGGTATTTGAGAAGCGGCGAATTTTCGCCCATATACCTTACATCCAAAACTGCAATCTCACACTCAAGCCAAATTCCAAAAGCATCATAAACTCTCTTTTGTGCCTCTTGTATAAGGTATATCGCCTCATCAAAAGTTCCATCTCCTGCATTTACCAAAAAGTTTGCATGTTGGGAACTAAACCCCATGCCCCCAACTCTAAGCCCTTTAAGTCCCACCGCCTCTATAAGCCTGCCAGCAAAATCTCCTTTTGGATTTTTAAAACAGCTTCCCGCACTTGGAGTTTTTGGCTGATTTTGACGCATTTTCTTAAACATTTCCAGCTTCTCTTTGCTAAAACCATAAGAGAGTTTAAAAGTCGCCTCCAATATAGGGCTTTTTATATCTGTATATCTGTACCCGTAAACTATCTCTTCTTTATGAAAAATTCCCTCACATGTAGCGATGGAGATGAGGTTGTTGAAAATCTCATACTCTTTAAGTCCAGCATTCATAAAAACAAGTCCGCCGAGTGTCCCTGGAAGATGGGAGAGAAATTCAAAATTGGCGATATTGTTTTTTTTACAAAACGAGGCGATTTTCCCAGAGGGTGTTGCAGCACCGATTTTAAGGGTGTTGTTTTCTATCTTGATGAAGTCGTATGTTTTGGAAATCTTGAGTAGCGGGGGAGGCATTAAGCCCATCAAAACATTGTTGCATGAGCCTATGATAGTGTGGTTTTGGTACGCCTGTGTACACTCCTCTAAAACAGAGACATCAAAAACCCCACCGATTTTTATGGAGGAGTATTTGGAAAAATCGGTAGCTACTTTGTGCATTACTCTACAAAACTTGGCATCATATTGAAAATTTCTGTTGAGAAATCTATCATTGTATTTAACATCCACGGCATTGTTAAGATGATAACAATCGCGACACCAACGATTTTAGGGATAAAACTCAACGTCATTTCGTTGATTTGTGTCGTTGCTTGAAATATACTCACGGCAAGACCTATAAGCATACCGACAAGCAACCCTGGAAGTGCAAGAAGAAGAGCTATCTTGAATGTCTCAATTCCCAAAGAGATAAGTTTCGCTTCCATTAGGAGTATCTCAACTCTTTATACTCTGTGGGTATCATAAAATCTTCAGCACGCACAAGTGCATCGTAAAAACCATGTTTATAGCCGATTTCAAAGAGCTTGTTTATCGCTCTGTACTGCAACTCGTTTAGCGAGACCGAATCATCATTTGCATAGAGTTCAAGATATTTGTCAAGCGTTTGAGCATCAATGCGCACAAGATTTCTCTCTAAGAGCATCTCTGAGAGTTTTGCTTTATGCTCTCTTGCAACCCTTACCGCTTTAGTGAGTGTTGCTTCATACTCTATGGCTTTGTTAAGCGGGATAGAGCGCATGATAGCCATACCGCCAAGTGGCAGAGGAAGCTCCCCGCCTGCAAGTTCTTGCCAGATATCCCACATCTCCCTTTCAACCTCAAGTTCACTGTCATAAGTCAAAATACTCTCATGGATGAGTACCCCTGCATCGACTTTGCCGCTTAAAACCGCCTCTTCAATCTCTAAAAAGTTCATATAAGTTACGCGTGCATCAGGATAAGCTATGCGAAAGAGCATTGCATTTGTCGTATGCTCTCCGCTAAGTGCGACTTTAAAGTTTCGTTTGAGTTTCGCACCCTTTTTTTTGATAATTTTAGGTCCATATCCATCGCCAAAACTCACGGCAGTACGAAGCAGAGCATACTCATCTCTTATATGCGGATACAGAGCAAAGCTGATAGCCGCTATCTCATACATACCGGCAAGGGCTTTTTCGTTGAGCGTTTGGATATCTTCGGCGATATTTTCAAACTTTACACCATCCATCCCAACCCAGCCAAACTTGATGGCATAGTACATAAAGATATCATCGGCATCAGGGGAGTGGGCGATTAGCATTTTTTATTACCTCTTTGGAATAATTAGCTAAATTTTAACCAATTAAGGATAAAATCTCACTTTTAAAAAAGTGAGAGAATACAAAAAAATATGACAATTTGCCATATTTTTTTGCCTGCAATGAAAATTGCACTACAATAAGTCTAAATTTACTATAAAGTGAGCCACAATGGACGCAAATAAACAAAAATCATTAGACTTGGCGATGAAACAGATAGATAAGGCATTTGGCAAAGGTGCGCTTATGAGACTTGGCGATAGAGAGATAGCTCCTATTGAAGCCATTAGTACAGGTTCTTTAGGACTTGATCTCGCACTCGGTATCGGCGGAGTTCCGCAGGGCAGAGTTATTGAGATTTATGGACCGGAGAGTTCGGGAAAAACAACACTTGCTCTTCAGATAACCTCAGAGTGCCAAAAAGCGGGCGGCGTTTGCGCATTTATAGATGCAGAACATGCGCTTGATGTTGCGTATGCGAAAAATCTCGGCGTAGATGTTGAAAATCTCCTCGTTTCACAACCGGATTACGGCGAACAGGCACTCGATATTGTCGAGACTATCGCAAGAAGCGGAGCGGTTGATCTTATAGTTATCGACTCGGTTGCGGCACTTACTCCAAAGTCTGAAATTGAGGGCGAAATGTCTGACCAAAATGTCGGTGTTCAAGCTCGTTTGATGTCAAAAGCACTTAGAAAACTAACAGGTATTTTACACAAGATGAACTGTACCGTTATCTTTATCAACCAAATCCGTATGAAAATAGGCATGATGGGTTATGGATCGCCAGAGACAACAACAGGCGGTAATGCACTCAAATTTTACGCTTCTGTTCGTATAGATGTTAGACGCATCGCGTCGCTAAAACAGGGTGAGAGCCAAATAGGCAACCGCGTTAAAGCAAAAGTTATTAAAAATAAAGTCGCTCCTCCATTTCGTCAAGCTGAATTTGATATAATGTTTGGAGAGGGAATCTCTAAAGAGGGTGAACTTGTCGATTATGGTGTTAAACTTGACATTATTGACAAAAGTGGAGCTTGGTTCTCTTATGGTGAGACAAAGCTCGGTCAGGGACGTGAAAATGCCAAGGCAAAGTTTGTAGAAGACAAAGCTCTCGCGGCAGAAGTGGAAGAGAAGATACGTTCAGCTATGGGCATGGGCGATTTGATGACCATGGACAGCACAGAGATGGAAGATGTCGATCTTTAATAAAAAGACAAAATAAAATACAACGAAAGAGGTAAAGATGTTTATTGATAATGTAAGTGCGATAGAAGTAATGGATTCTCGTGGTAATCCAACAGTTAAAGCTACGGTAGTACTGAGTGACGGAACAACAGAGAGTGCGATTGTACCATCGGGTGCAAGTACTGGAAAGCGTGAGGCATTAGAACTTCGTGACGGCGGCAGCAGATATATGGGTAAAGGTGTACTCAAAGCAGTTGATAATGTAAATGGACCTATTGCAGATGTAATTATCGGTCTCTCTCCATTTAATCAAGCGATGATTGATGCTGCCATGAAAGAGGCTGATGGAACTGAAAATTACTCAAATTTGGGTGCTAATGCAGTTCTTGGCGTCTCTATGGCTGTTGCTCGTGCTGCTGCAAAAAGCCTTAAAGTTCCTCTTTATCGCTATTTAGGTGGTGCAAATGCTATGGTTATACCTACGCCGATGTTAAACATCATCAACGGCGGTTCACACGCAGATAACTCAGTTGATTTTCAAGAGTATATGATTATGCCGGTTGGGTTTGATGATTTTGCAACAGCGCTTCAAGCTTCAGCAGAGGTTTACCATAACCTAAAAGCGATTTTAAAAGCTAAAAAACACAATACGGCACTTGGTGATGAGGGTGGTTTTGCGCCTGATTTGAGTTCAAATGAAGAGCCTATTCAGATTATCATGGAAGCGATAGAAAAGGCAGGGTATAAAGCTGGCACGCAGATGGCAATCGCTCTTGATGTTGCGGCATCTGAACTTGTTGTGGACGGCGGTTATAGACTAGATAGTGAAAATAGAACGGTAACTTCTGCTGAGTTAGTTGACTACTATGTTGACCTATGCTCAAAATACCCTATCGTCTCTATCGAAGATGGTTTGAGTGAAGATGACTGGGATGGATGGAAGCTCTTAACTGAGAAGTTAGGAGACAAAGTTCAACTTGTTGGAGATGATTTGTTTGTTACAAACGCTAACATCCTCAACGAGGGTATCCAAAAAGGTATTGCAAACGCTATTCTTATCAAGCCAAACCAAATCGGTTCTGTCAGTGAAACAATGCTTACGGTTCGTCTTGCACAAAGAAATGGTTACAGATGTATCATGAGCCATCGTTCAGGTGAGAGTGAAGATGCTTTCATTGCAGATTTTGCAGTGGCACTTAATTGTGGTGAGATTAAAACCGGCTCAACTGCTCGCGGAGAAAGAACTGCTAAATACAACCGTCTTTTAGAGATTGAAAACGAAGTAATGTATGGTGAGTATTTGGGTTCAAAACTTTTTAACTAAGAAGACGTATGAGTAAAGAGGAACTTTTTAGCGGCATCAGCGATACTCAGAGTTTTACTCAAAAGTATCTTGGTTTCTCTTTTGCAAAGTTTTTCATACTTCTTTTTGTAGTTGTCGGGCTTGGTGTTTATATCGGGCTCCTTCTTTATGGAGAAAACTCTCTTCAGGTTTATATGGGTCTTGTCGATTACGAAAACCATTTGCAAACAGAGATAGAGAGACTAAAAAACGAGAATGCAGAGCTCCAAAGAGAGTATTTTGAGCTTAAAGAGATTTCTGCAAAATAGTAGTATAATACGTGCAAAAAGAGTGAGGAGGCGGTTATTTTCATGAAAGTTTTATCGCTTTTTGCACTGTTGATTTTAACCCTGCATGCTCGTGAAAATCCTTTTTTTCCTCCGGAGGGAGAAAAGGATATTTTTATAACTACAAACAAAGACAACTCCAAAATCCCTTTAAAACAAGCAGCAATCACTCTTCCATCCCAAGCAAGAGTTTTGCAAAAAGTAACTATAGAACTTAAAAATCTTGATGGTTCTATAGAGACAAAAAGTATCGAGCTAGACAACTCCATTGACTGGCATCTCCCTATTTTCATATCGCAAGGGTATAGAGAAACTGCAGTGCCCACTCCTAAAGAAAAAGAACTCTCCAAAACCACCACCACAACTCCCACACCCACAAAAAAAAATGATATTCAAAATGGTATAGGACCAAAACTCTCTGTTGAAGGGAAGAGCCTAAAGGTAACAACTAAAAATGAAGCTATAAGAAATTTTTTAATTGCAAATCCTCATAGAATAGTTATAGATTTTAAAAGTAGTGCAGAAGTTACAAGTTTTGTCAAAAAAGATTTTGATAAAGTTTTTCAAGAAGTAAGAGTAGGAAACCATAAAAATTACTACAGAGTAGTTGTCGAACTTGATGGATTTTACAAGTATAATTTCAAAAAAGTGGATGATGGGTATATAGTCGAGTTAAAATAGACTAATTTTCTCGAAAAGGTTACTTTTCGTAGTTTTAGTGGGTAGTATTAGTTAAAAATAAACATTCAAATAAGCCTTCAAGCTTCTCTCCTGCTTCTCAACCATCTCTTTGCTTCTGCCTTTGTAGTCGTAGTCAAATCTTAGTTGCAAATTTTGAGAGAGTCTAAAGCTTTGTGAAAATTCAAAAATGTTTTGGGTTTCACCAATATCGTAATATCTGTGAGTTAGCTCTATTTTTGTGCTTGCCGTGCTCCATTTGTCAACTACAAATCCCAGTGAGCCACCTATGGCAGATGTAAATCTGCTTCCTGCATAAAAGAGTGGGTCGGTCATGATGTAGGTGTAGCCAAACTCATTTCCCCAGCTAAATCCCGCACCGATGGTGGCTATAAAACGTGCAGAGTTATCAAGGGTGTTTCTGTCCCATCCAAATTTTGTTCTCCATGATAAGTTGTCAAAAAAGTCACTTCTTTGTGCGATTGAGACGATTGAGAGGATGGTGGCATCCTCTATTGAGAGTTTGTCATCATGATTTGAGAGTTCAAGGCTTAAAAACTCTATCTGTGTACCTCGTAAAAAACCATAACCACTATCCTCAAGACTGTGGTATGCAGGTCTAAGTCCTATAAAGCCTATAGATTTTCCCTCTCTGGCTCCCGCGCCAAAAGAGGCTCTGATAGCTTGATGGCTTTCTATGGGATTTGGTGGTGTTTTTATGGTGATTTTTTCTCCCATTCCCAGTGTTGCTCTTGCTTTTGAGAGGGTATGAAAGCGCTTCAGATAGGTTTTCTTGTCTATTTTGCTTTTGCTGAAGTCGTACTCTAAGAGTTCAATAGAGGCTTCTAAGATAAAACGTTTTTGCGCAAGCGGTATATTTAAACTCTCAAGAAGAGTGACATCCATATCGGATGCGGCAAGTTTTAGCGGCAGTTCTCTATACTCTTTGTGGATAAGTTTTTCATAATGCAAAAGGGTTGTTCTCTTTGAGGGTCTGTAAAAATGCTCTTTGATAACCCCCTCCGTTTTTGTTGCGTGCACTGTTTCAAGAGGGATGACTTGAAAGGAGAAGTGTCCTCTGAGGTCAAGTTCAGGGCGTGCGGCTTCTAAAAACCAGAGCATATTGTAAGAACAGTTTTGGGTAAAAAAGTAGTAATAAGAGTGTGTTTCGTTGAGCTCCCAGATGTGGCGCACCATCTTTAAGACCTCCTCTTCGCTCAAGTTCAGGTCATACTCCCAGATATCTCTTTGCTCGGCGTCTCTGTACTCTTTGAGTTTGTCATAGTAGGGAAGAAGCGAGTATTTGCCAAAGTAGCCGCCAAAGAGACCCTTAATGGCAAAGAGTGCTCCATTTTCTTTGCTGGGGTCTGCATCGGCTGCATAGTTGAGGGCATAAGCGAGAAGTTTGGAGTTGTACGCCGAGTTGATTCGCAAAAATGTATGTCCAAACATGGATGCAGGAGAGTTGATGTGTGCAGATGGAAAAACAAGGGTTGCAGATTTTGGATTTAATCTTTTGAGTATTTTGTCGTATTCATCGCAGTGAACCTCTGGAAACTCGATGCCCTCAAGTTGCTCTTTGAGCCACGCTTTTCTTGCAGGAAAGCGGCATGCCGTGGAGTTGTCATCAAAGGTTGATTCGTTTAAAAGAGCGTCGATTGTAGCATGAAGCTCGCTTTTTGTATCTGTTTTGCCATTTGGTGCTAAGAAAAATCTTGCATCGTCTATCTCACTTAAGCCATCTTCTACATGAAGAAGAATATGCCAGTATCTGGAGTCTGCTAAGTGGAGTGTGTCGGCTCTGTTTTTATAAAAATCAGAGGATGCATCTAAAAAAAGAGTAAAAAGAAAGATAAATAAAAAAAATCGGGTTAAAATAAAAAGTTCCTAAGAGAGAAAGTCAGGATAAACAGATGAGAAAACTCATCTGTTTTAGCTGCTTAAAGTGTAGTAGCAGAGATATTGTCTAGTACGTCAGCCATTTTTGCATTTTGGCTTGTGTAGATACTGTTATAGTTTGATTGAAGTGCAGTTGCAAAAGCTGCTTTGTCAGATACTTCTAAAAGCTCTGCTAGCGTGTCAACGCTCTCGCCATGTCCTTGTGCAATCTCTTTTGCAAGCTGATCCATGTTAGAAGCAACAAACTCCTCCGCTCTTTCGTTCATAACAAACTGAGTTTTTTTACAACCCAAAGTTCCTGAAGTGATACCAAAAGTCTGGTTTCCAAAAATACCGTTTGTTGTCGCTTGAAGCGCTAACATTATCGCAGTCGAATCATCTTTGATAATCATCGCACCAAGACCACAACCTGTTTGACTATTTACATTCGCCATCATTGATGAGCTAAGCGCTACAACTGCAGCAATACTTACTAAAATCTTTTTCATAAAACGTCCTTTGTATATTAAGATGTGAGGATTGTAAGATGAATTAGCTTAAGTAAAGATTAGTGTTTATTGAGCTCTTCATCTTTCCAATATTTTGTTCCCTGAATGGTTGCTTGAAGCGCTAATCCTGTTTGGGTGAGTTTGTAGAGACGAACACCAGGGGCAACGGTTTCGGCTGCATTGATTGCGCCTCCATTTTCTTCATATTTCGCTGCCACATCTGCTTGTGCGTTCGCTTCCCATCCTGAGTTGACAAAAGTGTCATACGCTTTTTTGTTCTCAAAGATAAAAACTGCTCTAAAATCTTTGACACCAAGTCCAAACCCAACACCGCCTGATGCCATGTTCATGTATGAGTTGATACCTGTTTTGTTGTTGTGTGCCATCCCTTTGCCACCCTCAGCCGAAAAAAGAACAAGATTAACGCCTACGTTACTAAAAGTTGCATAACCGTAAGAGTAGTAAATCATATCTTTTGCTTCGGGTGCGTATTTGTAGAGAAGCTGGAGTGTCTCATGATTTGTTTTGATGCGCTCCACTCTCTCTTTTTGGTTCTCCTCTTTTATCTCCTTTTTGCTTTTGCCAGACCAAAAACCACTAAAGAGGAGAACCACAAGAGCTAAAGTAAAGATTAATTTGAAATGTTGCATCACGGATACCTTTTCTATTTGTTAAAATAATAATACCATACATTTTTAAAATAAGGATACCAATATGTCGCTAGAAAGAGGGTGGAGAGATTTTCCATTTAAAAATGTCTCACTTTCATTGGATACTTTTGGAATCTCTCTAAAAATTGTCCAACTCTCTGATTTGCATATCACGCCAGACATAGACGCAGCACATCTTGATGCAATGGTGGAGCAAATCAACCAAATCAACCCTGACCTTGTTCTCTTTAGCGGAGACATTATTCAAAGTGGAGCATATAAAGTGCAAAAACAGCTGGAAAGTTTTCAAGGATTAAAGGCAAAATCCTACTATGTGACGGGCAATCATGACATAGTTTATGGCGCAAAAAATCTCCAAAGTATCATGCAAAAGAGCGGTATAGAGCTTTTGGACAACAGAGTTGTGCATCTTGATATACAAGGGGCAAAGCTCCAACTGGTGGGGCTTAGCGATAGGTACAGTTTTATGCGTGGAGTTAAAAGGAAGACAAAGAGGCTCTTTGCATCTTTGCAGCCAGAGTTGCCGACGATTCTTCTTGCGCATCAGCCAAAAGATGTACGCCTCATAGGGGAGCGCCGTGTGGATTTGCAGTTGAGCGGGCATACGCATGGCGGGCAGATTTACCCGTTTTCACTTCTTGTTAAGCTAGCACAGCCATACTTTAGCGGACTTTACCGACACAATAAAACAACGCTTTATGTTAGTAACGGCATAGGTTACTGGGGATTACAAATCAGATACAAAGCACCCAGAGAGATAGCGGTGTTAACGATTAATTAGTAAAGAGAGAGCATAATAAATTTTTATTTAAAGGAAGTATTATGTATAAAATGTTCTTATGTTTCTCGCTCTGTTTTTCGGCTCTAAACGCTGATTTTTTACATGTTGATTCTCCAAGTGCAAGGCTTAGTGATTTTGTTTACAAAACTCCAAATGATGCAGTGGTTAAAATCCCAAAAGATGTCAAAATTATCATCGCCTCTTTTGAAAAAGAGACGGGTGCGCTTGTTAATGAATACCTTCAGAACCAACACGTAACATATCTAGTAGGTCATAGTGCGGTTTTTATAGCAGATATCACCAAGATGCCCTCCGTCATTACAACCATGTTTGCCATCCCAAAACTCAAAAAATATAAGCATCCCATCCATTTAAACTACAGCGAAGGGTTTAGCACAGTCGTTCCTGCCAAAGAGGACATGGTTACGCTTCTTTTTGTAGAAAATGGCAAAATCAAAGAGATTCGCTATGTCGCTACAAAAGAGGAACTCAGAGCAGCGATAGAAAAGTGATAGCATTTAAAGCCATTCGCAAAAATCCTTTTAAAAGTCTGCTGATATTCTCCTCCATTACCATTGCGGTAATGGCTATTTTTCTCATTAGCTCCGTTTCGCAGGGCGTTATCGGGATGTACTCAAAGATGATTAAAACGGACGGAGATATCATCATCACGCAAAAAGGGATTTCGGATACTTTTTTTTCAAATGTCGATATCTCTTTGATGGACAGCATAGATAAACTCGAACATGTAAGTTCAAGCTATGCCATGATAGTCGGTGCTTCTCCCATCGGACATATCCCCATTGCGGGCATTTACGGAACGACCGCCAACCATTTTTCTCACTACAAACTTATCGGCGGAGATTACCCTAAAGAGGGCGAAGTGATTTTAGGTGAAAATCTCGCAAAGCAGTTTAAGACAAAAAGTATAAACATCGCAAACAAAAATTTTGAAATATCTGGTACATACAGCAGCGAGATAGGTTTTGAAGAGGGCGGTGTCGTTATGAACATAACAGACGCAGGCAAGCTTTTTAACCGCTCCGCTTCCTTTATCTTGGTTTCGTCAAGCTCGCCCAATGAAATAGACAGGATTGTTCAAAAAATCTCTCAATTGGAGAGTGAAATAGAGGTAAAAACAACACAAAATTTTGTCAAAGAGTACAATCAGTTTAAAATAATCGAAAATTCATCTTTTGTTATCTCCACACTTGCTTTTGCCATGGGTTTGATGGGGATTGCTTCGGTGATGAGTATGATTGTAAACTCCCGAAAAGAGGAGTTTGGAATTATGCGTGCGCTTGGCAAGAGTAGATTTTTTATCATAAAAAACCTCTTTTTTGAAACGCTTGTTATGAGTCTCTCGGCATATCTCTTTGCGCTTATCCTTAGCCTTGGCATTTTGGCTATGCTTCCTCATATAGAGATGCTTCAAGGGTATGTAAACGGTACGCTCTCGCTCTCAAGCGCACTCTATGTTTTGGGTTCGACGCTTTTTATGGCACTTTTAGGTTCGCTATTTCCTGCTTGGATAGCTTCCAAAACAGACCCGATACTTCTTATAAATCAAGGATGCGCATGATACAAGCATCAAATATTTCACACTTTTACGGAAGTGAACAAGTGTTATTTGACCTCACATTTGAAGTGCAAAGCGGTGAGTTTCTCTTTTTGAGCGGAGAGAGCGGAAGCGGCAAATCAACGCTTCTCTCCATACTCTCAACACTTTTAAAACCATCAAACGGTGCGCTTTTGCTTGATGGCAAAGCGGTGGGAAGCATGAAAGATATGGACTCCTTTCGCCAAAGCAATATAGGTTTTGTTTTCCAGTTTCATTACCTCATAAACTACCTAAGCGTCTATGAAAATATCGCATTAGCGGCGATGGACGATAAAAAAGAGAATATAAACAAGATTCTTGATGAACTCGGTATCTTGGAACTCTCATCCCGCTATCCAAACGAGATTTCAGGCGGACAGCGACAAAGAGTTGCGGTTGCCCGCGCACTTGTAAACGAACCAAAAATCATCTTTGCAGATGAGCCCACAGGGAGTTTGGACTCAAAAAACTCCACAATAGTCTATGAACTTCTGCAAGATGCGCAGAAAAAAGAAACTACCGTGGTTGTAGCTTCTCATGATATGCAGATACAAAATTATGCAACTAAAATTATTAGGTTAAAAGATGGACAAATTTTATAAATTAGTAGAGCAGGTTATGCCCATATGGGCTTTTATATTTTTAGGCTCTATTTTAGTGGGCGTTATTTTTGCGGCGCAGCTTTTGGGAGTAGAGTTTTTAAACACTACTTTGCTAAATCCCGCAACAACTCGTTCGCTTCATATAACTTTGATGCTTTATGGACCCGTTATGCTCGCTCTCTCACTTCTTCCCTTTGCCCTTTTTGCAAAGGATAAATTGGATTTGAGCGATGCGGTAGAGCCGCTTAAAAACTACTTTTTGCTATGGCATCTCTTTTTATTTATGGCAACCGTCTCAATTTTTCTGGGCGTTCAAAGAGGATTGCCTTTTTATGATTTCGCATATGAGTTAAACTTTGTACTTGCCGCTTCGGGCATTTTTTACATAATTGCTATTTTTAAAATGATTAGACATTATGAAGTTACGCCGCTTTGGGTAAAAGTATCAAAAACACTTCTTTTTGTCGCACCTTTGGCTCTTTTGGTTTTGATGAACCCGACATTTGGGCAAGTTGAAAAAACTCTTATCGGTCCTCACGGAGACAATACTTTGGGGATGAGTTTTACCCTTATCCCACTTTTTTACCTTATGATAAAACTTCATGCAAAAGAGGAGTTTGTCGCTAAATGGCATATTTTTTGGATTATCCCGCTTGTGGGATACGCTCTCTCCGTTGCAACCCGCATATTTAGAGGAGAGCTTTCATACGGCGAAGAGTGGGTTTATCAGTGGCTAACTTTTGCTTATGCGCCGCTACTTATAAAGTGGTGCAAGGATGCAAAACTCTCTCTCAAAGAGACACCTTATCTTATCATCTCCATCTGGGCATTTTTGTTTGTGATGATTCAGGGAAATATACTCTTTATCCCTGAAATTCGCTGGCCATTTCACAGAAACGATTTGATAGTCGCTCATGCTCATGTGGCTATCGGGCTTGGTATATTTTTTATGGCGTTAAGTGTACTTAAGTATTTTTACAAACTACCGCAAAATTTTATGCGCTTTTGGCTCTATGTTATAGCCATTATCTTTGTTTCACTCTCGCTTGCAGGTTTTAGCGAGGCGGGATTTGCAAATGTAGATGTTACCTCTATGTGGTGGATTCGCCTCCTTGGCGGGGTTGTCGCAGTTGCGGGCTTGGTCTATTTCATGGTGCAAAAGATAAACAAAACAAAGCTCTCTCTTTTGCAGCTATACCATCTAAGCGGATTTGCATCGGATGGATTAGGGGCGTTACTGCTCTTTTTATCCGCACCTCTGCTTTTTAGTTTTTTAGGGTTTGCTTTTACTCCGTACTACTATCTTATCTTTGGCTTTATGGGCTTTGTGGGCATCTTGCATCTTATAGGCATAACAAAAGAGCCGCACTTTTTGGCTTTCGTGACATCTTTGGCTCGTCTGATTACGGGAACGATTTTCCTCTCTCTCTTTTATCTGGGGACAATAGACGCTCTTGGACTGCTTGTTGGATTTTATGATATCTCATACGCCTTGTTGTATCTTATATTTAGAAGCCGTTTATCATGATTTACTCTATTGCGCTCTCGCTTCTGCTTGGATTTGAGTTAAGTTACTATCTGCTTATAGTTCAAACAGGTATCGCCGCACACTACAACTCTGACTTGATAACGCTTTTTCCGATGTTTGCGGGCGGAGTATTTGGAACATGGCTTGGCGGTGCTAGTTGGGGGACTATCCAAAATCCTATCCATAAGATACTCATAGCACTCTCTTTGCAACTCGGACTCTCTTTTTTATACCCGAATTACACTTTTTTTACTCTCGCACTTTTGGGGTTGGCGGTGGGTGTTATGGCTCCGCTTGGCATCTATCTCTTTAAAGCAAAACAGCAAAAAGAGCTGCTTTTTGCACTTGCCATAGCCTATAGCGTGGGAACATTTCTCTTTACATTTGATGCAGATGCACGAGACGATTTGGCTATATTTTTAAGCGGAGTTGCTCTTACGAGTGCTTTTGTGCTTAGAAATTATAAGGTCGCACTGGATGCAAAAGAGAGTTCCTATCCATTTGTGGCATATCTTCCTTTGATGCTCTGGATATTTCTGGACTCAAATCTTTTTGAGACACTCTCTAGGCATGAAAACATAGATATATGGTCAAACTACACTTTTACAATTATAGTATTTCATCTCTTGGGGTTGGTTGCGGCGTATTTTATAAAAGCCTCAAAACCCAAAAAACATCTCTTTATTGCACTTCTGTTTTTTGGAAGTTACGCACTCTCCTACCTTGAGGCGAGTTTTATGTTAGCTATGCTTTACCCTTTTACCATCTCCTACTATAATGTGGTAGTATTTACGGTGCTTAGTAAAGAGGTGCGTTTGGCAAAACTCTCTTTTATGATGATTTTTGTCGGTTGGATTGCGTCGGGTGCAGGTTTAGCGTTGGCACTCTCAAGATTATTACATTAAACTTCTTGCAAAACTAAAAACTAAGCGAACGATTCTGCAACGGAAGGGTCAAATCTAGCAAGCTAGATTTGGGGTACCCACCGTGAAGCCTTAGTGAGCGTGTTTTTAGTTTTGCAAGAATTATATTAAAGGAAAAAAATGAAAAAGATAGTGTTACTGTTTCTTATAAGCATAGGGCTTTTTGGAGCTGATTTGAACCTCAAAAACGGTTCTGTTGCGGCACATACCGAGATGCTTATGGATAAAACGATTGACCCTCTCAACAACGCTCTGCAAGCGCAGATAACTATGCAAAACGGCGATATTACAACCATGCAAGGAAAGTTTTGGGTAGAGATGTCGCTTTTTAAGAGCGATAAAAGTGATAGAGATGAGAGCATGTATAAGGAAGTAGAAGCATTTAAGTACAAACTTGCAACTTACACGATCTCAAGCGTTACAAAAGCTGACGGCGATACCTATAAGATAAAAGGCAAGCTTGATTTTCATGGAGTAAGCAAAGAGCTTGAAGCAAACGCAAAGATAACTGCCACAAATTCTGAAGTTACACTGGATGCAACCTCAATGATTTTGGTAAGCGAGTATGGTCTAAAGATGCCTTGTATGGTTTTTATGTGTGTTCGTGACCAAGTTGACTTGCGTGTAAAAGCGTCGTTTGAGATAAGGTAAGTATAATTTCATTAGACTTCTTTCATAACCTCTGTTTGTGAACGATTCTGCAACGGAAGGGTCAAATCTAGCTTGCTAGATTTGGGGTACCCACCGTGAAGCCTTAGTGAACAAACAGAGGTTATGAAAGAAGTCTATTACCAATTTTTCAAGGATACAAATGTTCAAGTTTATAGTAGGTATGTTTTTTCTTCTGCTTCAGTTAGAAGCGAGCACGGACGAAGCGCTTAAGGCGTTTAAAGCACAGCAGTATCAAAAGGCGTTTGAGCTCTATGAAAAGAGCGCATTGGAGGGTGATGCAAAGGCGCAGAGCGCACTTAGCTATCTTTATGCAAATGGTTTAGGGACGCAAAAAGATACGAAAAAGTCTATAGAATGGCTTGAGAAATCTGCTAACAACGCAAATGCAAATGCACAGTATGATTTGGGAATGTTTTATCTCAATGGAAACAACGTGCCTCAAGATAGCAAAAAAGCGGTTGTATTTTTGACAAAAGCGTCTGATCAAAATCATAGTGATGCACAGTATAATTTAGGTCAAATGTACTACAAAGGCGATGGAGTAGATCTCAACATCTCAAAAACAGTCGAACTCTTTGAAAAAGCTGCAAACAACGGACATAAAGCGGCACAGCAAAATATAGGGCATATTTACATGCATTTGTTGAACTTTGATGCAGCGTCCCAATGGTTTGAGAAGAGCGCGGCAAAAGGAGATGAGAGTGTTTACTACATCCTTGCGCAAGTCTATTGCGAGCTTGAGCAGTTTAAAAAAGCAAAAGAGTGGGCACAAAAAGCCATAAACAACGGTAACAAAGAAGCCGAACTTCTCTTTAAAAAGTACGATTTACAAAAATATTAGAGCGGTATAATTTTATATCCGGAGCCATAGATATTGTGGATAACTCCCTCCGGAAGTTTCGCGCGTAATCTTTTCATAAGAGAAGTGACCGCGTGAACCGAAAACTCTTTTTCACCTTTCTCTTCATGCAGATACTCAAAAATCTCTTTCGTTGAAGCTATCTCGTTTGGCTTGGAGAAGAGAAGTTTAAGCAACATATTTTCCATTTTTCTGAGTTTAATCTCTTTGGAGTTTTCCCAAAGTGTGTTGGTGTTGTGATCCCAAAAGATAGTCTCTGTTACATAAGTACGACGCACCGTCGCTCTGATTTGTGAGACGATATCAAGCAATATTGTCTTGAGTTTGTCCGTCTTTATGGGTTTGATAAGGTAAGATTCAAGATGAAGTTTGATGGCAAGGAGCAGTTTTTCTTGTTCAGAGTGCGCACTCATAACGATGATTTTTGTCTCTTTGTCGCTCTCTCTTATCTTGCCAATCATCTCTAAACCATCAAGATGAGGCATGCTTATGTCTGTTAGGATGATATTTGGCTTTTTTTGTTTGTAGATATCATACGCTTCATCTCCAGATGCTGCCGTGTAAACTCTGTTGAAAAAAAGTTGTAGATACTCTTGAAGCATCTCTCGAAGTTCACTCTCATCCTCTGCCAACAAGATAGATACATCTCTTATCTTTTCACTCTTCATTTTTTACCTTTATAGTAAATTTTGCACCTATTTTCTCATTTTTCTCATTGTAGATGTTTTTTGCACTCAAAAAACCCTTCATGTTGCTCTCAATAACCATCTTGGCGATATGAAGTCCAAGCCCTGTTCCCATAGACTTGTGTTTTGTGGTGAAGTAGGGGTCAAATATCTTTGTGAGATTTTCATCCTCTATTCCCCCGCAGTTGTCCGCGATACTGAGTGTTATAAACTCCTGTGTCTTGTGCACTATGATGCTAATAGTGACATTGGTTTTGCTTTGTATCCTAATCAAATCATTGATGTTGGAGAGGATGGAGACGATAACTTGTACATACTCATTGATTAAGCCGAAAATTTTCGACGTAGCATCAAAGCGTATATCTAACTTGACGTTTTTGTGGTCAAAATGGGTAATTTCTAGCGATTTTTTGAGTGCGTCATCAACGCTAAACCAAGCCTTCTCTTTTTCTGGGCTATAGTAGCTCATAAAGTCCTCTATCGTCTCAGACATATAGATAACGCGTTTTTCCATCTTCTCAAGCTTCTCAGCTATCTCCTCTTTAGTGAGAAGATTTGCTCGGTTTTTTTCTTGAAGGATTGCAAGTGAGGTGTTGATGATAGCAAGAGGTTGACGCCATTGATGCGCGATATTGCCCATCATTTCGCCAATCTCTGCTCGTTTTGACTGCTCAAAAAGGAGCAAATCACGCTCTTTGAGTTCTGCCTCTTTTCTTCGTAACTCCTCTATGGTGTCAAGAAGTTCACGGTTATACTTCTGCTCTATATAGAGACCGCAATCAAGATTTTTCATATCTTCTATGAGCTTTTGGATATACCTTTTCTCTATGATTGAACCGTGCTGCGGCGCGATAAGCTCGATATCAAGTTTCTCGATTTTGCCTAGTGCATAGTTAAAGATATCTTTGCTAGGCATATACTCCTGATGAAAAAGTTTTGCTTTTGTAAAGTAACTCTTATCCGCATAAAAATCCCATGACTCCTCAATGCCTCCAAAAATATCTCCCGAGAAGAGCACCTTAGAAGTGGGTTCATAGCTTACAAATGCACCAGGGGAGTGGCAGTAGGGTGTTGTTAAAAAGTCAAGTTTAAACCCCGTAGAAGTTACAAGAGTGTTCTCATGTTTATCAATCTCATAGTAACTTGATTGGATGAGGTAGTGTTTGACTAAAAGCGACATTCTGGAGTGTGTGACGATAAGCAAATCATCTCTGTTGATGAGCTTTTCTATCTCGGGAACAGCTGCCGCCAAATCTGGGTCTTGATGATGGAGGATGATGTACTTGATATCACTCATAGGGAGGAGCGTTTTGATTTTTCTAACTGTCTCATCAAACTCAAGCATAGAGCCTGGGTCAATCAGGATGGATTCATTACCATTTTTGATAAGGTAAGGGTGGCACTGAAAAGGGTCATTCTTGAGGTGCATGCCAACCCAGTAGATACTGGGCGCAATTTGAACTGCTTCGGAGGTGTTGAGTGTGCTACTCATTTCCCTCAAACCACTGTAGCTGTTCTCTAAGCTCAACAACTCTGCCTACTACGATAAGTGCTGGTGTTGGGACATCTTGTGTTTTAGCAACGATATTTTCAAGTGTACCTACAACAACGCTTTGATGCTTTGTCGTTCCTCTTGAGATAACAGCACATGGATAATCAATTGGTTTGCCGATGCCTATGAGTTTTTTTGCTATTTTTGGTAGGTTGTGAAGTCCCATCAAAAAGACGATAGTATCATCCGTTTTAAATGTCTCCCACGGGATTTGAGACTCTTTTTTATGTGGCGATTCATGCCCTGTTACCACTCTAAAGCTTACAGAGACACCACGATGCGTTACGGGGATGCCCGCATAAGCAGGTGCGCTGATAGCAGAGGTAATCCCTGGGATAACTTCAAATGCTATGCCTCTTTCTTGAAGATAGAGTGCTTCTTCTCCACCGCGACCAAAAACAAAAGGGTCTCCGCCTTTGAGGCGCACAACATTTTCATGTTTAAGTGCATTTTGGTAGATAACCTCATTGATATCATCTTGAGGAACGATGTGTCTGCCATCCTCTTTGCCAACATAGACAAACTCACATCCGCTTTTTGCCTCTTCTAAAATGTCCGGATTTGCAAGACGGTCATAGATGATAACATCCGCATCTTTGATAACACGAAGTGCTTTTAGCGTGAGCAACTCTATATCTCCCGGACCCGCTCCCGTTAGATAGACTTTACCCATTATTTTGCCTCTTTGTAGATAAATACGCCTGATGGCTTGTTGATACCAAACATTTCACGAGCAAGATACCACTCTTTTGTGTTTATAACTGCAACTTTATTTGTGTCATTTACTGAGACATAAAGATTTGGACGCACATCCGACCATCTTACATGTAGCACTTTCCCATCAAATTCAAATCTTTTGATAACCTCAAGAGTTTGCGTGTCTATGATTTGAACAACAGGGAACTTCTCGCCGCTAAATGTGACTGCCATATACTTTTGGTCTGGGCTTAGTGCCGTAAAGACAGGCAGACCTTCAACTTCTATGTTTTTAACAAATTTAAAGTCAGATGTATAGACAAGCACCTTGTTGTTTCCAACTGCAGGGATAAAGACATTGCCATCGCTGATACTCCAAAAACCAAAATGGGGTACTTTAAGAACAGGTTTTCTATCTTCAAGCAAAATATCTATCTTTGAGTATGTCATGGTGTCAAGGTCAACAACACCAAAGAAGTCACTTTTGAAAAATCCAGTGATAAAGTTGTTGTTTTTTATCATCGCATCAAAAGGCATCACGCCGACATTTTCAAACTCTTTATGGATTTCAAAATCAGGAAGCCCTTTACCGCTGTTTTTATCTTTTAAGACAGTGATTTTATCATTGTCCATTTGCGAGAAGATAAGATAGTCTTTGTACTTTTTTATCCCGACATTTTTAGAACCAGTCTCAAAAGAGCGGATAGGGTTGAGGTCTCTATCTAGGATGTCCACGCTCTTTTTTGCATAGTTTGCCACGGCAATGTAGTTTTTCTCCACAGTAAAACCAATTGCACTATCGCTTGTTTTGTACTCTTTGAGCACTTTTTCTGTTTCAGGGTTGAATTTTACGATATACCCATCACGTGAAATGACATACCCATCTTTTTCGTAAAACTTCACAACACCATGGTTCATGTCGTGAACGCCCTCGATATGACCTTTTGTCATGCCTTGCTCTATAACTGCAAGTGATTTGCTCTCTCTCTCAACAACAAAGATTTTCTCATTTCCTTTGAGATCCGCAAGTATTGGGTTGACTCCTTTTGCTTGTAGAGTGCCAAGTAGTGATGCTGCTAAAGAGGCAGCTATAAAAAGTTTTTTGATTTGCATTAATTTCTCCTTCTCTCATTTTCTGTTAAGTAGCATGATGGATCTTCGCTCCATAAATCGCCAGTCACTGCATACGCACGTGATCTGGAACCTCCGTTGCAGACATCTATCTGCTCACATGATGCACAAATACCGCTTATCTGTTTTCTTGGATGGATGCGTAGTTGGTCTAGCAACTCGCCGCCTTGCCAGATAGTGCCAAAGTCTTGCTCTATGATATTGCCGACTGTCAGTGGGAAAAACGGGTCAGGGCGTACGTCACCCTCGCTGTTGATGTTAAGGAGTTTGCGTCCTGCACTGTTCCCGCCCCATGAAACAAGGCGTTCTCTCATTTTTGCTTTAAGATGAGGAAATTTTGCACCAAATCTGTTTAAAAACAAAATCGCATCTTGTTCCATGTTGCCAGTAACTATCTCTATATCTCTGCCTGTTTCATAGTACTCAAACGCTTTATCAAGGATAAATTCTACTGATTTTCTTCTTTGCTCTTTAGATAAGTCCATCTTTAAGTTGTCTAGTCCACGTCCAGAATAGACAAGATGCGAGATATATATCTTTGAGATTTCCTCTTTTTCTGCGAGGTCAAAGATGTACTCAAGTGAACCCAGTGTCTCTTTGGTGATGGTAAAGCGAATCCCAACTTTGCCGCCATGCTCATTTGCGAGGCGTACGGCTTTTAGCGTCTCAGTAAATGCACCTTTAAGACCACGGAAATGGTCATGTGTCGGTGCATCTCCATCAATGCTGATACCAACATAGTTAAAAGTATCGACAATGCGCTTGACGTTGCTTGAAGTAAAGTAAAGTCCGTTACTTGAGAGGTAGGTGATGATACCGTTTTCTTTACAAAAGTCTGCAATTTCAAAAAGGTCTTTACGTGTAAGGGGCTCACCGCCAGAGAAGATAATGAATTTTACTCCATTTTCCTTCATCTCTAAAATCGTTTTTTTAATCTGCTGGGTTGTAAGTGTGTCAACTTCATCAAGTGTTGATTTTGAGTAGCAGTGCAAGCATGAGAGGTTGCAGCGATTGGTGAAGTTCCATATAGCGATAGAGCCATTAAGAACTCTCTCTGGTTTGTCTTGGATGACGGAGTGAATAAGGTTGGAGAGTCTAAACATCTATTTGCCTTTGTAGGAGAGAACATAGTGTGCTATCTGCTCTCTCTCTTTGTCTGTTAATTTTAGCTTTGTCATAACAGTTCGTTTGTATCCAAACGACTTGTACATTGACTCTGGGTCGATAATATATGCTTGAATCTCTTCAAATGTTCTTTTATTTGCGATTTGAGTGAATGGAGGACCGAATGCTTCAGAAGTTTGGTGGTGACAGCCCCAACAGTAGGTTTCAAAAACTTCTTTACCTGTAGTTGCATCAGCGGATAGAAGCGATGTAAAAAACAGTGCAGCAAATAATTTTTTTTTCATTTTTTCTCTTTTTATAGCTAGTAATTGTGCGTTTTATTTTAGCTAAACTAAGCTTGAATAATGGCTTATAAATGTCAAAATAATAATTTTTTATACGATTAGAAACAAAGAGAGAGTGAGAGAAATTTTGTATGAGGTTGTTTTAAGAAGTAGATTTTCTCCCCCAAAGGGAGAGAAGGTGTACATTATGCACCTGGAATAGTTTGTCTGTGCTCGATAGAGTAAGTAAACGTAGGAGTTGTTAAACCAGTGATGTATTTAACAAAGTTACCAGTTTTAGCTTCATAGATACCGATACGACCTGCATTCCACTCAGAAATCATAGTCCAGTGACCGTGATTTGCCGGCTCAGCGTGAAGAATTCTAGGAACTACTGCAACGCCTTTGTCATCTTTTACAGTTGGAACAGCCCACTTGTAAAGTACTTTATGAGTTACAGGATCTGTAACTGTACCTTCAGTTGTACCAACAGTGATGATTCTGTCTAGCTCAAGAGTTTGCTTGTTGATAAGGTGAACTTGGTTCCAAACATCGCTTGATCCAAGAACGTTATCAGCCCAGATAAATGGTGTATGCTCAGATGTACCAACGAATAGACCGCCACCACCTGTTGGGATTTGACGGATAACATCGAAGTGATCATCCCAAATTGTAACTTGACCTAAGTTCATGTTAACTGTTGCTCCAAGTTGTTGCTTCAATGTTTCGTTGAACCAAGAAGAACCTTGACCTGGGTGTGGCTTAGATGCTGGACCTGTATAAATCTTAGTTACTAAAGATTTAGTTTTAAAGTCAACAACACCAACAACGTCACTTCCTTGAGAAGCGATGAAGAGGTAACGACCAATCTCTTTACCTTCATTTAAGAAACCATCGTGAAGGATATCACCGATGTTTGGAATGTCACCAACGATTGGGAATCCTGGCTTAGAGTAGTCAACGATATAAACGTGTCCACCATCTTTAAGTGCGAATGCAATATAAGGACCGTATGGAGTATCGAAAATACCTGCAACACGAGATGAATCGATGTCACCGTTTGGCTTGATAACACTTGAAGTTGGGTAAACTTTTAATGGCTCAAGAGTCATAGCATCCATAAGGACAGCACCACCCGGAGTATAGTTACCAGCCATTAGGTACTTACCATCCGGAGATACTGCAAGACCACGAGACTCAGATCCAACTTGACACTCAGCAATTTTTTGTTGACCCGGAGTATTTAAGTCGAACATCGTTACTAAACCTGAACGAGAGATTGAGTACGCATAACGTGGTTGACGCTTGTTTGTTACAGTTACGTGAACCGCGAAACCTGCAGGGTGTTTTGATAAAATCTTACCGTTTGTACCGTCAACGAATGCAACACGCTCAGCGTCACGCTCAGTTACGAAACAGATATCAGTGTTTTTCTTAACGTCAGCTGGATTTGGATACTTTTTGAAGAACTCCATTCTGTCGTTATGTTTTTTCCAACCATCTTTAACAGCCTCAAGTGTTAACTGCTTGATTTGTCTGCCTTTGAAGTGTTGTAGATAATCAACCATCTTATCTGCATCAGCTTTTGAGAACTTCTCTTTGAAACCTGGCATTGCAGTTCCTGCTTTACCGTTTAGGATAGTTGCAGCCAACTCATAAGCATTTTTCTTTGCTATTACGGCAGGACGTAAGTCTGAACCAACACCACCTTCGTGGTTAGGACCGTGACAACCTTGACACTCTTTTTCAAAAACTTTTTCAACATCCATTGCAGATGTATCTGCTACTAAACCTGAAGCAACAACTGCGATAGCTGCTACTGACATTGCTAACTTATTTAATCTCATTTTATTTCTCCTTCTAAAATAGAAACAAATACGAACCTTTCGATTCGAAACTCATTGTAAACCTCAAGGCCCGATGTGGGCCCTGAAGGTTTAGAAATATTAGTTACCCTCTTGCTCTAAACGAGCTTTTTCTTGCTTATAAATCCAAAACATTGGAAGTATAATTACCGTGTGCAAGAAAATAGTTAGAGTCAATGGACCCTGAGCGAGTGTACCAAAAAAACTTGGTACTACGTCTGTAAATGGTTCAAACATTGCGTTCATCATTTGTGTCTCTCCTTATCTTACGTGGTGAGTAGCTTTACCGATACTCAATAAATCTTTAGCTAAGAATAGGAAACCTATAAATGTAATAACACCCATTAAGAGTCTCCATACCATACCTTGTACTAACCAAGTTGTTGCTTGAGCATCAAAGTAGCCTGCCCATGTAGCACCCATTTGTGCACGAGAGATGATAACATCAGAGTATCCAGCAATAGTAAGTGCAACAGTCATACCAACAACACCACCAACAATCATACTAGTTGCCCAGATAGTTGATTTTGTGTTATTCATAATCTTGATGCCATTTTTGCCTTGAACAGCAATATACATCATACCTACAAGAATAGTTGCATAAGCTCCAAAGAACGCTAAGTGTCCGTGAGCAGATGTAAACTGTGTTCCGTGCGTATAAAGGTTTACCTGTGGTAGTGTGTGGAAGAATCCCCAAATACCAGCACCTAAGAAGTTACCAAATGCATTAAGAACGAACCATGTAAATGCTGGTTTGTTTGTAATAACAGAAACCGCTTGACCTTTTGCATCCTCTTCTCCTTGCATTTTTCCCCAGTCATAAAGAACGTGGATAAACATTGCAACAAGTGGAAGTGGCTCTAGAGCAGAGAAAAGTGCACCAATTTCCCACCAGTACTCAGGTGTACCGATCCAGAAGTAGTGGTGACCAAGACCAAGAATACCAGAACCAAATAGCATTGATACTTCGATCCATAACCACATTTCAACAACTTTACGGTGTGCACCAATCATAGTGATAAGACCATAAGCAGCGATAGCACCTACGTAAACTTCCCAAGTAGCTTCAACCCAAAGGTGAATAACCCACCACCACCAGAACTGATCAACTGAAATGTTGTCTGTGTAGAACATACCTGTTAAGTAAAGACCAGCAAAAGCAATCATGTCTGCCATAAGAACAGTTACGATACCAGAGCGGTTACCTTTCATACCTGTCATGAAAAGGTTTGCAACGAAACCAAGTGCTACAACAGTAATACCTAAGTCAGCCCAACGTGGTGCTTCAATGTACTCACGACCTTCATGAATTAACCAGATTGATGTTTCATCAGCAGGTCCAACTTGAATGAAGAGATATACAAGAACAACAACAGTTACAGCAGCAGTAAAAATCCAGAAAAGGAGTTTACCCATACCGATACCAACAGTTTCAATACCAGTTTCATCTGGTAATAACCAATAAACCGCACCAAACATTGCAAAAACCATCCATAC
Organism: Sulfurimonas lacustris; assembly: GCF_059705355.1. Classification (NCBI taxonomy): domain Bacteria; kingdom Pseudomonadati; phylum Campylobacterota; class Epsilonproteobacteria; order Campylobacterales; family Sulfurimonadaceae; genus Sulfurimonas; species Sulfurimonas lacustris. Next base: position 2,154,098 of record NZ_AP046125.1, on the reverse strand, counting down.
AACGAGTGCATTGATGTGTACCATTCTAGCTACTGAGAAGTCTAGTATTTCAAACAAGAAGCCTGGTATAACATACTGTGCTGCAGCAACAAGTCCAAAAAGCAACTGTGCACCAAAAAGAATCGCTGCAACAGTGAAGTACCAAGTTGCTAACTTTTTAGATTCAGATTTTAAATAACTATTTGCCATTTACCGCTCCTTGCATTTTTCCAAAGTTTCTTGGGAAACCATTTGAATCAATTGATGACATATGTTTCAAGAAAGCAACTAAACCTTTAGCTTCTTCAGCAGTAATACCAAGATTTGGCATCATACGAGCGTGCGTTGGATATTGAGATGGATTCATTAAGAACTCAGCCATCGCTTCTTCTTTAGTCTCTTTACCTGTCATACCCATCATTGGACCTGTTGGACCCCATGCCGGATCTAACCAAGCTTTTGTTAAGTCTGGAGCATAGTATGCACCATTTCCTAGTAATGTATGGCAGTTCATACAGTTTTTAGATTGTGAACCTAATTTACCAATACGCAACAACTCAGCAGCTTCTTCTTCGCTCCAGTCATCTCTTCCAAAGAATTTCTCTTTTTCTTGGAAAGCTGAAGTCCCCTCTGCGTTCATTCCACCAATAACTGGAATTTCATGCTGACGCTTCTTGTTCATCTCGTAAGTAATCTTGTAGTTGATAACTGTAGGTCCTGGAACCCTTTTCGTTACGCCATTTTGTATGTCTGCATCAGTTCCCATTGAAATTTGAGCACTTGTATCAAATGTCAACCAAATAAGTAAAACTGAAGCAAAACCTGTAATCCACGCCGCTGTACGTTGCCAGAAGCGATTGTCACTCCATACGGAATTTTTAGCCACTATACCCTCCTATAAATTATGGGTCAATATATATGAATTAATGTTCATTTTCTTCATGAACATGGTCTTGCATGTAATAAACTGCATGTGGAAGTAATAACAATCCAATAGCAGCAACAACCAAAGCTTTAGCTGTAAGTTCATTTACATGCATTAAACTTCCCATCAAATACAAACAATAAGCAGTCAACAACCAAAACAGATATGCAAAAGGCATCGTCCATTGCTTGAGAAGTTTAACTTTTACAGCCGTATATATACCAACATAGAATCCTCCAAATACCAGTACGAGTGTAGAAGATACAAATATCGTTAGAAAATCATCCACAAGAATGTCGCGGGACATTAAAGCTTCATCAACCATTTTATCTCTCCTTCGTTCGTTCCATTTTTCAGAATCAAGAGAAGTTTAGTCTGAATTAGTTTAAAAACAGTTGATTTGTATCAATTTTTTTTGGTAAATTAAAAATTAAGGTTAGTTTTATTATTAATGTAACTATACGAAACATGCCCAAAATTTATACAATTTCAGTTTTTTCAGTTCGTATGTTTTAGTTTTTATAAAAGCGTTAAAAGAAGTGAAGCAGACTAGAGAGGGTAAATGCAAAGAGTATTGTTGTGACAACAACGACGCTGCGCTTAGATTTCTCCTCTATCTGGTGTTTGCGCTCAAGATAATCACCAAGCCAAATCCCTGGAAAAACAGAAAACATCAACATCGGAACACTCATCACACCTACTATTACTAAATCTTGCATGCTCATTTTATCAATCTCTTTATTTTTCATTTAAATTTTGTTTTATCTCTATTATTATATCATTGATTCATTAATTTTTTTTAATGTAGAATTAATTTTACAAAAAAAATCATGAAAATAAAATCAAGGGAGATGGTTATGAAAAGAATGGTATCGATAGCTGCGGCTTCTGTTGCTACGTTAATGCTTATGTCGGGATGTAGTTTAAAGAGTGGAGATAGTGAGATGGGAGCGCATGTACAAGAGGATGCGACTATATGTAAAACTGCTATTTATATCGGACATCGTAGTTCAGAAAGTGTTATTGAAGCGATAAAAAAAGCGGGACATGAAGAGGGTTGGAGAATGACTGAGTTCAAATCAAACGCTATTATGGCTGAGAAGATTATTGATGGAGTGATGCGTTCGACTACTATCATCGTAGCAAAAGAGCATATTATGTGTTCTAAAGATAACCTACCTCAATCAGAGCTAGAGGTTTTAAGAACTGCAATCGTAAAAGAGTTGCAGCACGATAAAACGAAACACTAATACTTCTGTTTTAGCTTAGCATGACGCTAGGCTAAAAACTACTTTAACTCTTTTTCTACTCTGAGGAGTTCGACTATATTTGGGTCGCTTAGAACTGGAAAAACTTTTCTTACTGCGTCAGTTACCCATTGAGGATAGATTCTAAAGTTGAGTTTTGCACTTACTTGAATCGGGTATTTTGTCCCTTTGTCTAGTGTAAATTTTTCTACTCTTCTCTCGCCTGCTGGTATGCGTGTGTCACTTAGAAGTGTTTTGTACTTCCAAAAAAGAAGTCCGACGGGCTTATGATTTTCATCGCCAAAAACCTTTTGAAAAAGTCTGCTTCCATCCTCTATGTTGCCGTCACTTTTGAGTTTGCCGCTTGAGAAAATCAGCTTGTCCTCTCTATCTTTTACTTCAATGTCCAGCCATAACTCCCTAAAATCAGCCACGCCAGTGGGGAGATGATGTCCTGCGCCGACATTTTCGACGCCTACTTCCAAAACGCCATCCTTTAGTGCAACATCAAGTTTGGCTGAAGTTCTAAGAAGCTGAAGCGTCTGCTCCTCTTGTGCTTTGTCTCTAAGACCTGATAAAAAGTGGTTTGAGCCTGCAAAATAGTGAACTTTGACATCCTCTTTGGTAGCTCCGCCATCCGTAGAAGTGCCTCTTAAGGGCGCAAATTTACCATCTTTGAGATTTGTCATATGGCAGTCTATGCAGCTTTTATGTTTGGTTTTGTCGTTTGGGTTGTTAAAGGGAGACTTCTCCCACTCTTGAAACGTTGAGACGATTTTTATGCCATTTTGCGGGTGGGATTCATCATGACACGAGGCACAGTAGCGGCTCTCTTTGTAAATCTCTTTGGAGTAGCTCTCTTTATGTGCAGTTGGATTTGAGTTAATCAGTTTTTCGCTAAACCAGTTCCCTAAAGCCGACTTGGAATCTTCAAAAGCATACTTTTTTCTATCCAATGAGAGTTTATACGAGGCGTTGCCGCTAGAGTTTGCATCTGTTATCTGATGGCATGTGATACAAGAAACACCCTCTTCAAGCCTGAAATTGCCATGTTCTTTAAAATCTTTGAGAAGCGTTTTTGCACCTTTTTCAAAATGTTCATTACTCACGAAATTGCCATCCATGGCATGCGTGCTTTTGCCAATTCCTACCGAAAGCGCGCTTGGGTTGTGGCATCCCATGCACCATTTACGAAACTCCTCTCCCTCAACCTCTCCCGCGAGTGTCTCCATAGCCATATAGTAGGGGTTTGAGCCTGCTATATGCTTGTGGTTTGAGTTACTCCACTGCTCAAAAATCTCGCTGTGGCATGATTTGCATTTTGCGGAGTTTGTCCAATCCTCGCTGTGGTAGCTTTTTTCGCCATTTTTGGTTATCTCAAGATTTGAGAGTTCTGTTATCTTGCTTTGTGAGATAGATGGATAGAGGAGAAAAAGAGCTGCTACAAGTGCCAACGGCTCTCTGTTTTGTTTCATGGGTGCCGTAATATGCCAAAGAAAAAAGAGCATCAAAACAAATGAGCCAAAGAGGTGGATGTTAAATGAGAGCACCCCTAAAGTATCTCCGCCACGATTGCCGATAAAAAAGAGGTACACTCCGCTAAATGTAACAAGGGCAAAAGAGACCAGAAGCATCCAACCATCCACGCTGTTTGTCTTTTTTACAAAATAGTATCTTCGGATATGTTTATAGATAAAAGAGTTCATAAAAAAGAGCATAACAAGGAGAGAGAAGGCTATGTGCAAGGGCTGTACAACTCTAAAAATCTCCCATGAGACGTCAAATAACTTAAGCTGAACCACACCCGAGACGAACATCAAAAATATAAAAAACTTTACTAAAAATCTCCTCATTTTGCGCTCCTGTAGTCAACTATATCGCCCTCTAATGTTCTTAAAAATGCAACAATCTCATCAATCTGCTCAAGTGTAAGATGGCGACCGAGTTGGTGTCTTCCCATGATATCCACCGCTTCTCTTATCTTTGGTACTGCGCCGTTGTGAAAATAGGGGGATGTTTTTGTGACATTTCTAAGAATAGGAACCCGAAAAAGGTGTGCATCCTCTTTACCGAGATAGCCGCCGCTGTTTTTAAAAGGAAACTCATCGTCAAGTCGTCTTGGCTCTGGAAAAAATTCAAAATTGAACTTTACATCATAAAGCTGTGCAAACTCTCTAAGGGGAAATCTCTGGATACTCTCGCCTCCAAAAGCTCTGCCAGAGTGGCACCCTTTGCATCCATGGTTGATAAAATTTGCCAATCCTCTCTTGGCTGTGCCGCTCATGGCGGTGTCGTCTCCATCCAAAAATCTGTCATACGCCCCTCTTGTGACAAGCGTTTTTACATACGCTTCAAGCGCTTTTGCGGTGTTCTCAAATGTTATGCCATCCTCAAAAGCCTCTGCAAATAATTTTTGATATCTTGGATTTTTGGCAAGGGTGGAGTTGATATCTTCTTTGGTCATATTGAGTTTGTGGTGTGCTAGAAGCGAGTTTGCACTCTGCTCCCTTATGGTCGCAACCTCGCCACTCCATGTAAAATGTTTTGCAAAAGCTGTGTTTAAAATGGTTTGTGTGTTGAGAAGATTTGGATGCACGGTGTCTTTGTCGCCCTGAGAAAAGGTAAATCTGTCCACCCCGCTTTGGTCTCTTAGATGGCATGCGGCGCAATCGTTGGTTTTTGACTCTTTTTGCGTGAGCATTTGCAACATCGCACCGCTATTTTTGAGGTCTCTCTCAAAAGAGTGGCAAGTGGCACAGCTTGTTTTGCTGCTTTTTGAGAGATTTGTATCAAAGAAAAGCTCTGCGCCAAGCGTCATCTTCTCATGCGTTATTGGGTTGGAAACATCGTCCACAAGGGCTTTAAGCTCACCCAAAGAGGAGGGCATCGCTTTGTGCCCCTTTGTTATCGCCAACTCTCTTAACGCTGCATCGCTATAGTTTGGAACCTTTTTTGGAGGTGTCAAATAGGCGATAGTCGTCATCGTAGTGACAACGACGATAGCTAAAAGCAGAGTATAAAAGAGCAGCTTTTTCATCTAAAAGCCAAATGTCTCTTTGACTTTTTGCTCAAACGCCTCATCGCTCATGCTCTTTCTCATAGGGACAAATGTCGTCGCCTCGACACCAACAGGCACAGCAATAGGAGCATTTTCATCTTCGATAATCATCTTAATTGCATCGGCGATTGGTTGCGGGTTTGGTCCTTCGTTGATGGCTTTTGCGACTATAGGCACAAAATGAGCCACCAAATCTTTATAAGGCGAATCCTCACTCGTAGTTTTTGCATTTGCCACAAGCCCTTTTTTAACAAAGTTTGTCCCAAAAAGTCCCGATTCTATAGCATGAACTCTTATACCAAAAGGGAGCGTTTCAAAGCGAAGCGAATCCGTTATGCCCTCAACAGCGTACTTTGAAGCGTTATAGTGGGAGAGTAGAGGCAAGCCCATTTTGCCCAAAAACGAACTGATGTTTATGATAACGCCGCTCTTAGCTTCTCTCATGTGCGGCAAAACTTCTCTTGTAGCCTTAATTAGCCCAAAAACATTGACATCAAACTGATTAAACATCTCTTCATCTGTTCCCTCTTCAAGCGTTGCTAAAAGTCCATAGCCCGCATTGTTTACAAGGACATCGATTTTACCCTCGTTTTTGATGATGGCAGCAACCGCATCTTTGATACTTTGCGTCTTTGTGACATCGATGTAGATGTGTTTGAGATTGCCACTTCCAAGCGCCACATTTTCATCTCGTGAACCTGCATAGACCGTGTAGCCATTAGACGCTAAAAACTCAGCACTAAGCGCACCCATTCCCGAAGTTGCACCCGTGATCAGAACTACTTTTGACATAAAAACTCCTTATGATTTGATGCGTAAAGTATAGGGTAAAAAGATTAATTTAGGTTTGTGTTTTGCAAAAATTGCATAAGTTTTTTAATGAGTTTGAGACTATTACCTGACATTAAGCAAATGATATTATTATACCGCCGAAGAAAAAAAATTGTAAAAACAGAGAGAAATAATGGACTTTTTTAAATATATTCATGCGGTAGGGACGGGCGAAAAAGGCAATCGTGATTTGACTTTGCAAGAGGCAAAGGACATGATGGAACAGGTTTTAAAGCAAGAGGTTTATCCTGAACAAGCTGCTGCTTTTTTACTTGGATGGAGGCTCAAACCTGAGACAACGGATGAGTTTAGAGGTGTTGTAGAGGCGTGTGATGGGTTTATCAAAGAGATGCCAGTGGCGAACTCGCTAGAGCTTGGATACCCATTTGACGGAAAGGCAAACAATCCTTTTATTTTTCCACTTGTTGCTAAAATGCTTGAAAATTCCGAGCTTCATCTTGTAGTCACTGGTGATGATTTGGCGCCAGCAAAGGCGGGGATTACCTTAAAAGAGGTAGCTACTAACATTGAACGCGGTAAAAATTTACACTATTTTGACAGAGCTGACTTTTTTAAAGAGATGCATGACCTCACGCCGCTTCGTATGCGTCTTGGGCTTAGAACAGGGCTTAACACTATTGAAAAATTGACGAAAGTTGCTAAAAGTGAGTACGCTATTACGGGTGTTTTTCACAAACCTTTTGTAAAAAAATATATTGACGCTTTTGCGGACAGATATAAGAGATTGGCGCTTATTCAGGGAAATGAGGGGACGCCGGAGCTCTTTAGCAAGGGGAGGTTGTGGATCGCGGATGGCAGTGATGTAGAAGAGATTATTGTAGATCCTGAGTACTATGGAGTAAACTACACAAAATCTTGGGAGAAAATCTCTTTGGAGGAGTCTTTAGAACAGATAAACAACCCCTCTGATGAATTTTTAAAACTTGCACGACTCAACGCCGCTGTCTATCTTTTTGTGGCACAAAAGGCTAAAACGATAGAAGAAGCTTACGAAAAACTCAATGGATAAATTTTCCAGCCATCTGAAAAACATTTTACATGGCTTCTTTTTGGCGATAGGAACGACTATCGCTGAACCCTCTACTATCTTGCCTCTCATCGTCAACTATTTTGGCGGAAGTTCTATGCTTGTGGGATTTTTTGCGGCACTTCTTCGTGGCGGAGCGGTCATTGTGCAGCTTTTTGCCGCCTTTCATGCACAGAGTTACAAGCGGATGATGCCTTATCTGCGTAGAATATTTTTTGTCCGATTTTTCTCATGGTTTCTCATCGGTGTTGCGATTCTCCTTTTTGGCGAAAACTATCCCAACCTAACCCTCGCTTCCATAGGTTTTGGGCTCTTTCTCTTCTCCTTCAGTGCGGGATTTGCGGCGATTTACTTTCGGGAAATTATGGCAAAGATATTTTCACATAAGTTTCGTGGCAAAACGATGGCGTACAGACAGTTTTTCAGTGCGGTGGGTGGGCTAATCAGCGGTGCGCTTGCGGCTTGGATTTTGGAGTCGTTTGAGGCACCACAAAGTTATGGTTACCTCTTTGTCATCAGCTCTTTTATCATGGCTTTGGGCTACATAGCGTTTGCTTTGGTGGATGAACCTGAAAAAGAGGAGGTTTCAAAAAAAGAGAGTTCTTTTAAAAAGTTTTTGCAAAACTCCCTCTCCATCCTCAAAGCAGATAAAAATTTTCAGACGCAAGTAAGCACTTTTTTCTTAGCGTACGGCTATCTTATCGCTCTGCCTTTTATCATTCTCGATGCGCAGCAAAAGATAAATCTTGACGGTGTGGCGATAGGCTCACTCATCACAACGCAGATGGTTGGAGCGATGCTTAGTAACTTTTTATGGGGAAATTTGAGCGGTAACGGACGTAATATTGCCGTGGCAAAAGTGGCGATTTCACTACAAATCGTCGCTATTTTACTTGCATTTGTAGCATCTTCGCTCTATGCGTATATGCTTATCTTCTTTTTAGTGGGTGCTTCTATGGATGGAAATCGCATCGCTTCAAGCAACCTCATACTTAAGCTTGCTCCAGCGGATAAAAGACCCGTTTACATAGCACTTCAGATGAATATCGTCTCTTTGGGGATGTTTTTCTCTATCATTGGCGGGGTTGTTTTGCACTACACAAACTACACACTGCTCTACTCACTCGCAACTGGAGTGCTTTTGGCAGCGCTTTTTTTGTCATTTCGTTTAACAGAGGGAAAAACAGAGGCTTAAATCCCAAAAAAGGTTTTAAGAAACTCTCTCTCTTTTTCATTTTGGATAAGAACTTTTCCAAGAAGTTCACCTTTTTCACTCATAATCGAGACTTCGTTACCCTCAACTCTAAGACACTCTTTGCCCCATTTTTTTTCTAGTTCGTCAAGTCTGTGGTACAAATCGCTTGCGTTTGGCTTCTCTTTGGTATCGTAACGTTTATCAATGATAGTGAGTCCACCAATCCTTTTTTCTACAAGAAAAGGGCTGTAAGCTTTGATCTCCATATAGATGCGATCCTCTTTTGCTTCTGGCATTGCTCTTTGCATTGAGAGCGTTCCTAAAATCAAAAAAGCTGTAAAAAATCCGAAAATTAGAGCCTTTTTTAAAGTTGTATTCATCCGTTTCTCCTATGTTTTTTTATATATTCTTGCGCTTTTTCTTGAAGCATCTTCATTCTCTCTTTGCCTTTTGGCAGTTTTTCTCGAAGCGCTCTCATCTCTTGGAGAAAAATCCCTATATCGCTTGGAATACAGGATTCAAAGTAGTTTTTAAGTACTTTTGCTACAGCAGGAGATGCACCAGAAGTCGAAATAGCGATAGTCAAATCATCTTTTTTGATGGTAGAGCCAAAGATAAAATCACAATACTCTGTAGCATCGACACAATTGCAAAGGCAATTATACCCTCTTGACTCTTTAAATATCTCCGCTTGAAGCGCAATGTTGTCCACTGCTACAACGACGATGTCAAAATCTGCAACATCACCTTGTTCATACCCTCTTTGCGCTAAAGAGAGGCTGTGCGCTTCTATGAGACGCTCTGTTTCATCACATAAAATGGGAGCTATGACGGAGATATTTGTAGTAAAATCTAAAAGATGACGCAATTTTGCAGAGGCGACTAAACCACCTCCAACAAGAAGAATTTTTCTGTTTTGGAGGTTTAAAAAGGTAGGAAAATAGCTCAAAATACCTCTTTTTCTCTTTTTTTTCTCTTTTGTTATCTCCGATATAATACCATACTTTTTTCAAATCCTTTGTTGATGGACATCAACTGAGATTAATTGAAATGAGGTTACAATCGACAAACTAAAAGCGGGTTCTTAACAAAAGAGCTCCAATCAAAAAATGGATGAGAACTAGAGATGAAAGATGAAATATTATCGCGTATTCAAAAGAAATTTCCTTTGGTTGCAAGACCATTTGAAGTAATTGCTGATGAGCTGGGTATGAGTGAAGATGAGGTTCTTGCTATTTTACAAGAGCAGAAAAAAGCAAATATAGTACGTCAAACGTCAGCTATTTTTGACACAAAAAGATTAGGTTATGTCTCCTCTTTGGTTGCATTTAAAATCGCGCCCCAAAAAATCAGCGATGCGGTCAAGATTATCAACTCGCATCCTGGGATTTCGCACAACTATGAGAGAAATCATGATTTTAACATCTGGTTTACGCTTGCAGTCGCTCCAAACTCTAAGCTAGGTCTTCAAAAGACGGTTGAGCTGCTTGCCGTGTTGACAAAAGCGGATGATTTTATCATTCTGCCGACACTCAAACTCTTTAAAATCAATGTCAAACTCAATACAACCGGAAAAGATGAGAAGAAAGAGGAGGTAAAGCGAGTAGAGCATAAAGAGATAGAGCTCACTCCGCTGCACCACGCTATCATCCGTTATGCACAAAACGATATCGAGTTTGTACAGGAGCCATTTAAGAAGATGGTTGATGCCATAGGGATAGATTATGATACTTTTTTTGGCGCGCTTGATGAGCTTCAAGAGGCGGGTGTTATGAGACGATTTGCTTCTATCCTTAACCATAGAAAAGCAGGATTTAGCGCAAATGCTATGGTTGTTTGGGATGTGGACGAGCAAAACGGAGAAATGATAGGTGAAAAAGCGGCTGCATTTAGTGCCGTTTCTCACTGCTACCTTCGCCCAAAATATCCAAACTGGCCTTACAACCTCTTTACTATGGTGCATGGAAAGAGCGAGGAAGAGACAAATAGCATCATAGAAGAGATGGCTGCTGAGATTGATGCAAAAAGTCATATGCCGCTTTATAGCTCACGCGAGTTTAAAAAGGTGCGCATAGAGTATTTTACTCCTGAGTTTGAGGCTTGGGAAGAGCAATATAGTGAGGCAAAGGAGTAGATATGCAACTTTTTTTAGAGCTAGAGATAGTCTATATCGTTATAGGGATTTTTATTTTGAGTGTGACTGCAGTTGTTACAACAAGAGATTTTATGCCAAAGGGTGCATTTAAAAAAGGGATGATTTCAGTGGGTGTTGTCGTCTCTATGATGGTGGCATTTCACTACACAATTACAGTAAAAAGAATGAATGGAGTTGAGGCGCTTTTCAATGCGGGAGAGACCATCATCTGTGAAAACAAGATGCAAAGAACCATCTCAAAATCTGTACTTCTCTCACAAAGCTTAGGGTGGAGACTTGAAGATCACCTCTTTAAACATGATGACTATATCAGAGATTTTCATACTTCTCGCTGCGTTGACTGGAAGGGAAGTGATGTGTTTCAAGAAGAGAATCAAACGAAATGAAAGAGACGCTCAGACGCTATGGCTTAGCGATACTTTTTCTTTTTCTTGTTATCTTTTTGATGCTTTTGGGCACTTTGGGCGTGAAAAGCTTTGGAGATAAGATGTTAGAGGGAACGGGAGTTGAGATGAAACCACGGGGAGACAATTTAGCAAAATGAGTTTAACAACGATTCTTTTAATAGGTGCGATTTTAAGCATCGCATTTCACTTTTTAGGTGTCTATACAGGCGCAAAAAAGACGGTTTGGGTCATGCTCGCTATCGTTTGGGCGGCGAGTTTCGGTTTGGCTACGAGTGAGGTAAAACCTAAAGGTTATACAGAGATAGAGAAGATGAAGGGTAAATTTGCCGAGACGGATAAGCTTATAGAAGAAGCGATGCCTGAAGTCACTATCTACGAGATGGTCGTCATCAAAAAAAGCTATAACGAAAACAAGCCAAAGCAATAGATTTTATGAAAAAAGTGGGCATATTTGGGTGTGGCTGGCTTGGAAAACCGCTCTCTCTTGAACTTGAAAAAGAGTTTGAGGTGGAGTGCTTCTCAAGAGAGACAACAAAAGATGATGCCCCGTTTTGGCAGAGCGATACGCTCATCATCGCCATGCACACAAAAGATAACTACCTCGCAACGCTTCAAAAAATAGCCGCACTTACAAAACACGACGCAAATATCATACTTATGAGTTCTACATCCGTCTATAAAGAGTTTGACGGCGATGTGGATGAGAGTGCTGTTATATCGCAATCATCGCTTATCAAAGAGGCGGAGGAGTTGCTGCTTGGGCTTAGAGAGAGGGTGCTAGTATTGAGACTTGGCGGGCTGATGGGTGAGGATAGGGTTGCAGGGCGTTGGAAGAGTGCGACAAAGTTTCAAGACGGCTATGTGAACTACATCCATAGGGATGATGTCATAGCTATCATAAAGCGGATGTTGGAGTGTGGTATAACGCAAGGGATTTACAACCTTGTAGCACCCCTGCATCCGACACGCCTTGAAATACATCAAAAAAATGCTCAAAATTTTAGTGTGGATGTTGGGGAGTTTGAGGGTTTTACAAAGCGCAGAGTTTTGTCAGACAAGGTCATCAAAGAGCTTGGATATAGTTTTAAGTATCCAAATCCGTTGGAGTTTTGGGGCTAATTGCTTCTGGCTAGTGCCGCAAAATCAATCTCTTCTTTTGGCTCTTTGGACTCTTTGATTTTTTTGTCCTCTTCAAAACTGCCCGTGCTAAAGATGTATTCGCTTTTTTGCAATATACACCTCTTCATCCCCGGAACACACGCTTTTTTTATAAGTTTGCAGTAACCGTTATGGTCATGTTGGCATGTCCAACCCATGATGCACTCCTTTTTTTAGTGAAATAATTTACGTATTTAAGGCGGGGCTAAAGCCCCACGTCCTATAGGCTGCGTAAAATCTGTAAAAATAACAAAAGTGAATTATGCTACAATTTTTTAAACTTCCGACTTAAGGGAAATCAGAAATGCAAGGTAATTATAAAGCGTTATGGCTTAGCGATGAGATGTTTGATGAGTGTTTGGAGGTAATCGACCAGCGTCAGTTGCCTTTTGTCTATGATACACGCTATTTAACAAATACAGAAGAGGCGGTAAACGCCATAAAAAATAGAACCGTTTGCGGTGCGGGGGTTGTCGGAGTTGTGGCGGCTTTTGGGGTTTATATAGCTGCTATTGAGGTGGATGGGGATTATGAGGCACTTCAAGAAAAGGCGGCTTTGTTGCGTGAGGCGTGTTTGGTAAGAGGCAATCTTTCATGGGCAGTTGATGTGATGATGGAGCGACTTAGAGAGTCGCAAGATGTGATAGAAGATGCAAGAGCGCTTGCGATAGAGTTGAGTGATAAAGAGGCGTTGGAGAGCCAAAAGATAGCAGAGGTAGGCTGTGAGCTCATAGAGGAGATGCGTAAAAAGAGTGGAAAGGAGAAAATCAATATCTTGACCCACTCCAGCGGTGGATATCTTGCTTTTGTGGATGAGGGGGCGGCATTTGCGCCTATTTATGAGGCAAAGAGAAGAGGGGTGGATGTGCATCTTTTCTTAACAGAGAGCAGACCTACAAATCAGGGTGCGTCGCTTGGCGCATGGGAGCTTGCTCAAAATGAGATAGACCACACTATCATAACCGATAGCATGGCAGGGCATTTGATGCAGTGCGGCGAGGTGGATATGGTAATAGTGAGTGCCGATAGAGTGAATGAAAACGGCGATGCGGTGGCAAGTGTGGGAACATATCTTTTGGCACTCGCAGCGCATGACAACAATATACCTTTTTACGTTGCACTTCCGACTTCCTTGTTTGGTGTTGGTACGGATGAGGCACGTGTGGATGAGAGAAGCAGCGATGAGGTAAAGTTTGTCAAAGGCGTGGATGCTGATGGAGTTTTTCGCAGAGTTCGCATAACACATGAGGGTTCAGCGGCAGTAAGTTTTGGCTCTGATGTAACTCCTGCAAGGCTTATTGGCGGGTTTATCACCGGCAAAGGGGTGAGTGAATTAAGAGAGAGGATGAGTGTTTGAGAAGTTTTTATGATGACAAAGAGGCGTTTGGATGTAAAACAGATTTGGATTTGCGGGTTTATACCTCAAGGCTGCTTGGGCGTGATGCTTCTTTGGTGCTTCATGGCGGCGGAAATACCTCTGTAAAATCAACCGTTACAAATCTTTTGGGTGAGAGTGAAGAGGTGCTTTATGTTAAGGGGAGCGGCTGGGATTTGGCGACTATCGAGGCGGAGGGTTTTGCTCCCGTAAAGATGGATGCACTGCTTAAGATGGCGGAGTTAAAGGAGCTTAGCGACACCGATATGGTGGCACAGCAGCGTCTTGCTATGACAAATCCATCTGCTCCAAACCCCTCTGTTGAGGCGATTTTGCACGCTATCATCCCTTTTAAGTTTGTTGACCACACGCATGCAGATGCGGTTGTGACTATTACCAATACTTACGGTGGCGAGGAGAAAACCAGAGAGATTTATGGGGACAGAGTTTTGGTTATCCCATACATCATGCCCGGATTTGTGCTTGCAAAACTTGTTTATGATATGATAAGAGATGTCGTGTGGGAGGAGCTTGATGGAATGGTTCTTATGAATCATGGGCTTTTTACATTTAGCGATGATGGCAAAAAATCGTATGAAAAAACCATAGAGTTGGTGGATGCGGCAGAGAAGTATCTTGAGAAAAATGGGGCGGTCTTGGAGTGTGAGAGTGCGGCTTCTTCTGTGGATTTGCTTACCTTGGCAAAAATCCGCAAAGAGGTTTCAAATCTAAAAGGTGTTGCGACTATCTCCATCTTTAACGAGAGTGATTTGGCGGTGCATTTTTCAAAGCAGGATGTTGAGAAAATCGCCGTGCAAGGACCGCTCACACCCGACCATGTTATACGCACAAAGAGAGTTCCCGCACTTTTGGGCGATGATGTGAGTGCTGATTTGGCACGGTTTGTCAAAGAGTACAAAGAGTATTTTGAAGCAAATGAACATGGCGAGACGCTTCTCAACCCCGCACCCAATTTTGCGATACTTAAGGGCAGAGGAACGCTCTCTTTTGGTGCAAATACAAAAGAGGCAAATATCATAAAAGATATCAATGAGCATACCTTTGAAGCGATACTAAAAGCCCAAAAACTCGGCGGTTACAAGGCTCTTAGCGCAAAAGATATATTTGAGGTTGAGTACTGGTCGCTTGAGCAGGCAAAACTCAAAAACGGTGCAAAAACAGCTCCTCTTAGTGGAAAAATAGCCATCGTTGTAGGCTTGGAGAGGGCAGATATGTTAAGGGCTCAAGGTGCGGTGGTTGTGAGATGTGATGCAGTAAAAAGCGAAGAGATTTCTGCTGTAGTAGAGAGAGCGGTTAAGAGTTTCGGCGGTATCGATATAGTTGTAGCCGATGGAGAGGTCTTTACGCCTAGTTCAGACTTAGATACGCACACCGCTCATCAAGAGCTTCTCAAACAGTGTGCGCCGTTTTTAAAACTCGGAGTTGAGACACCGCATCAACTTTTCATGTAGAGCATTCGCTTGACATTGTCAGGCATGCTCTCTAGCGCAAAACTCTTTTGGTCTTTGATGTAAGAGGGGAGTTTGAAATCTTTTGATGTCAAGAGCGTGAAGAGTTTTTGCAAATCCTCATTCTCAATTTGCTTGTACTTTATCTCCATCTCTTTGGCGATACGAAGAAAAAATGTGAGCAAAATCGATTGCGCTTTTTCGTTCACAGCCTCATTTCTTATAACGCCCTCAAACTCCTTGCGCATCGTTAAAACATTGTACTCGCACAGTTCATCAAGTTTCTCGGGATTTTCGGTGGCAAGATAGTTCAAAATATTTAAGATAAGATTGAGAAAAAGAAGATTGGTTTTGTCGATAACCATATTGTTTTTTTCAAGTCTCTCTTTGTATGCCAAAATCTCTGGTTGTACATCGTGAAAATAAGCTAACATTTTTGAACCTTTAGGAGAAGAATTTAAGCTATCATTCTAGCATCAAGAGGCTGATATCGCACTTTCTAAGTGGTGTTAAAGTAGAAAATTAATAGAATGAGAAGATATTACAGGGAGCCAAAACATGGCAAAAAAAAGTAAAAAAAACTCCAAAATCAACCAGAAAATCAAAAAATATTTTGACGGAGACCCTTTTGATGTGGGGGTTGCGAGGGTAAGTACGCAGACTTTGAGCGAACTATTTCATTATCTTGGCATCTACGATGTAGAGGGAAGCAAAGAGATGCTTCTTAAAGTGGCGCGGATGATTTGGAGTGAGGTGGATAGTGATTATCGTGGGGCAATTTTGGACTTTTTCGAGCATGAGGGGAGGATTTACAAGGCAACTGCACCAAAAGAGCCAAGTTTGGAGCGTGATGACAAGATAGATATGCTCATTGACGAGCTAGACGCAACTCCTGAGGAAGCGGGGCTTTTGCGTGAAGCATTTATGGATGTGAGAAGCAAAAAAATATCTATCGAAAAGATGGAGTCAAAGCTCCGTCACATACGCTACGGTCTAAAAAAAGAGCGTATCCAAAAGAGGTTGGATGGGGTTTTTGACATCGACGACTCTTTGGAGTTTAACGCTTCGCTTCGTTATGTTATCTACGGGCAGAATTTTCATAAAATCCTCACACTCAACACAAAAATCTATGAGTACGACTATCTGCAAGAGGGTGAGGAAGATGCGCTTGTTGGGGAGATAGAAGAGGAAAAAGAGCGTGTTGTGGCGTTGAAGCAAAAAGAGATAGATAGCTTTTTGGCAATGCTTGGAGAGGAGCATCCCTATTTGAGCCAAAAAGAGATAGTGAGTGCGCTACGCGCTGCACCGCCCAAGTCAAAACTCTCTTACCCGCCGCTTAAAGAGGAGATTTTAAAGCGCATCGTCTCTGAAGAGTTTGGAGAAACTGCCTTGCAACTCCATGATGAAGAGCTTTTAATAGCTCTTAGCGAGAGTTGCAAACTTCCTTATAGCAACAAAGAACAGCCTTATACGCTGGAGTTACATGTTGAGTTGAACTCGCTTTTGGGGGAGATTTGGAAGAGTAAAACGCTTGATTTTAGCGAGGTGATAGCGGCGGCAAAAAAAGAGCATGAGGAGCATTTTTTTGCAGACCTTTCATCTTTGGTTGCGGAGTGCGGCTCTTATGCCACGCTGCTGCATCTAAGCCCTGAAGCACTCCATGCAAAAGTGTATGATGCCCTGCTTGAACTCCTGCCGATGTCGCTTGTCATCTCGCCAAAAGTTGCACGCAAAACACTCAAGCGATTTACCTTCTCCATCCATGAAGAGATAGCCAAAAAACAGCGTTATGAACTCCTTGCCCGCACGATTAGGGATTTTAAAAACCTCTTTCCGCTTGCCCGTGATATGCGGCGCAAACTTGTACTTCACATAGGACCGACAAACAGCGGCAAAACCTACCAAGCGATGCAAAAACTAAAAAACGCCGACACGGGGTACTACCTCGCACCGCTTAGACTTTTGGCGTTGGAGGGATTTGAGGAGTTGCGGGAGAGCGGGATTGATGCCTCGCTTATCACGGGCGAGGAGCAGATACTTGATGAGGAGGCGACACACATCAGCTCTACCATCGAGATGTGTAACTTTGACGTGGATGTGGATGTTTGCGTTATCGATGAGGTGCAGATGATAGACGACCGTGACCGTGGCTGGGCGTGGGCAAATGCCATCATCGGCGCACCTGCAAAAGAGATTATCATGACGGGTTCGCCAAATGTCAAAGAGGCGATTGAGGCACTTGCGGCGTATCTGGGCGAGGAGCTTGAGATAGTGGAGTTTGAGAGAAAAAACCCGCTTGTGTTTCTCGATGCACCTGTTCATGAGCGAGAGGTGGAAGAGGGAAGTGCCATCATCGCTTTTAGCCGCAAAGATGTGCTTAAACTCAAACAGACATTTTCAAAGCACTTTAGCGTGAGTGTGGTTTATGGAAACCTCTCGCCAGAGGTGCGGCGTGAAGAGGCGAGACGCTTTCGTGCAGGCGAGACGCAGATACTTGTTGCCACCGATGCCATCGCCATGGGGCTTAACATGCCCATCAAAACCATCCTTTTTTCAAAAGCAGAGAAGTTTGACGGAGTAAACGACAGAAATCTTCTGCCGAGTGAAGTACACCAAATCTCAGGACGTGCGGGAAGATACGGAATGCATGAAAAGGGGTACGTGGGGGCTTTGAGTGCGGATGTTTTGCATATCGTGAAGAAAAATTTTCACAAAGAGGCGCATAAAATCGCCATACCTTTTAAAGTAATGGCAAATCTCGACCATATCAAGCTTGTCGGCACAATCTTGGAGGAGAAATCGCTTCATGAAATACTCAAGTTTTTTGTCAAAAATATGGAGTTTGACGGTCCGTTTGTGGCGACAAATCTTGACGATATGCTTGAAGCTTCCGTGCTTGTAGATAGCTATGACCTAGATTTGACCACAAAATACCATCTCGCATGCGCACCGCTAACGTTAAAATCGCCCTATATCACGGGTGCATACGAGAGCTACCTTGGCGCACTGGAGAAAAAGATACCAGTGCCTTACACCATGCCCATCCTCACAAGCACACACGCCCAAACCACAGACGACCTTTTGCGTGCGGAAGATATGGTAAAAGAGATTTCTCTCTACCTCTGGCTCAGCTACCGCTTTGGCGACTACTTTATCGACACAAACAGAGCAAGAGCGGCAAGGGGAGTTTTGAACAAATTTATAGAAAACTCCCTCCAACAAAACCAACTCGCCCAAAAATGCAGAATGTGCAACGCCCCACTCCCGCCAAACTCCCCTTACGGCATCTGTCAGGTATGTTTTAAGAAAAACTACACGGGACGGGGAGTTGGTAGTAGAGGGTATAGAAGTAAATAAAAACAAAGGATTTTCTATGGACAAAATCAAAAAAAACACACTTGTGTCAATGCTTATAAAGTTAGAAGATCAAGAGGGAAACATCATTGATGATAGCGACGAGCTTATGTATCTTCACGGCGGTTACGCTCAAATATTTCAAAAGCTAGAAGATGCGCTTATGGGAAAAAAAGTAGGCGATACTTTTCATGTTACGCTCACTCCCGCAGAAGCGTTTGGAGAGTACGATGAGAGTTTAGTTTTGAAAGAGTTGCTAGAAGATTTGCCTGAGGATATCGCCGTAGGCACGGAACTTGACGGCGAAGAAGAAGGCATTGTTTACGTGGTTGAGAGCATAGATGAAAAGTATGCAATCCTCAACGCAAATCATGAACTTGCAGGTGTCGCAATTGTAGCAAGCGGGGAGATTTTGGAGATAGAACAGCTCTCAGATGAGGCGGCAAAAGAGCTGCTTGAGGGTGAACATCAGCATTGAGGGTGGTTGGCATATGAAAATAAAAAGGAGAATATATGCAACTTAAACTATATCAAATAGATGCTTTTGCAAAAAAAATATTTGAAGGAAACCCTGCGGCGGTTTGTCCTTTGGATAGTTGGCTAGATGATGCGTTAATGCGCAAGATAGCGATGGAGAACAACCTCTCTGAGACAGCGTTTTTTGTAAAGGAGGGTACGAATTATCATATCCGATGGTTCACGCCGCTTGAAGAGGTTGACATGTGCGGACATGCGACACTCGCTAGTGCGTTTGTATTGTTTGAGATTTTGAACTACCCAAACGATGAGATTGTTTTTGATTCAAAAAGCGGTGAGTTGCGTGTTAGAAGAGAGAGGGATAAACTTCTTATGGATTTTCCGGCTCAGGAGATTACGGCATGTCCGATTCCACTTGCCATAGCAGAAGCGTTTGTGATGCAGCCAAAAGAGTGTTATAAGTCGATGGACTATCTGCTTGTTTTTGAAAATGAAGAAGATATTTTAAAAGCAAAACCAAACCTAGAGAAGCTAAAAAATATTGGTGCTAGAGGCGTAATCATCACTTCAAAAAGCCAAGAGTATGATTTTGTCTGCCGTTTCTTCGCTCCAAAAATCGGTATAGATGAAGATCCTGTTACAGGTGCTGCTTTTACTCAGCTCGCGCCTTACTGGAGCAAAGTTTTGGGTAAAAATGAGTTTAGAGCAAAACAAATCTCACAAAGAGGCGGAGAAGTTTTTTGCAAATTGTACGGCTCAAGAGTTGAGATAGCAGGATACGGCATAAAATATTTTGAAGGAATAGTAGAGCTATGATGAGGCTATACACGACTTTGCTGATAATCCTATTTATATTTATGTTACCTCTGTTTGCCAAAGAGCCAAATTTCGGCAAGTTTGACGGGAGTGCGGTTGTGTTGGATCTGAACAGTTCGCAAAAAAGGGTTTTTGGGGTGCGTGCGGATGAGAGGCTTAGTCCTTGTTCTACTTTTAAAATCCTAAACTCTATGATAGCTCTTGATAGCAGAGTTGTAAAAGATGAGAATGAGGTTATAAAGTGGGACGGTGTAAAACGAGAATACCCCGCATGGAATCAAGACCACACTATGCGCTCTGCCATAGCGGTGTCAACGGTTTGGTTTTATCAAGAGTTGGCTAGCCGCATAGGCGAGCAGAGAATGCGAGAGTATGTAAGCAGGGCTAAGTACGGCAATGCGGATACCTCAGATGCTCTTAGGGGCTTTTGGCTGGGCGGCGGAAGCCTCAAAATTTCTTTAAACGAACAGGTTGATTTTCTCTCACGGCTTATGCGCAATGATTTGGAATTTGGGCAACATGTGATGGATACGGTTAAAGATATTATGACTTTAGAAAAAAGCGATACTTACCTGCTTGGCGGAAAAACGGGAAGCTGCGGCGGAGTGGGATGGTTTGTAGGATTTGTGCAAAATCATGACAAAACTACCGTTTTCGCTTTTAACATAAAAGGCGATGGCGCAAACGGAGTAGAGGCAAAGAAGATAGCGTTGGAGTATTTGAAAAAATAGGCTGTATAATTCGCTAAAAAATAGAGCTAAAAAATGAGCAGCACTAAAAATCAGACACGCTATTTTGTACTTATGATTATCGCCATGCTTTTTTGGGGTATTGCTTGGACGGCGGGGAAGGTGGCGGCGGAGCATTCAAATGCTCAGGTGGCGGCTTTTTGGCGGTATGGGGTCTCTTTTATAGCCATCATCCCTCTTGTGTGGTACTTTAAAACGCCCTTTAAAAGCGATGTAAAAGGGTATGGCTATATGTTTTTGGCGGGGGTTCTTACCTCGCTTTTTAACTACCTCTTTTTTGCGGGGCTTTCTCATGGGGATGCGGGGTATGGCGGGACTATCGTTACCTCGCTCTCTCCCATCATCACTTATGCGCTCTCTATCCTTTTTTTGGGTACGAAAATTTCGTCCAGACAAGTTATGGCACTTTTTATCGGGGTTTTGGGTGCGCTTATCCTTCTTCGCATACCTTTTGATGGGTTTGGGTTTTTGGATGCGCAGAGTCTATACTTTTTGGGGTGTGCGTTTGTTTGGGCGATTGTGACGGTTATCTCGCAAAAGGCGGCGAAGAGGGCGGATTTGATGTTTTACACTTTCGTTGTTTTTGGCATAACGGCTTTTATAAATATGCTCTTTGCACTTCCCTATGCCCCTTTTGATTTTGGGGCGTATGACGCTGTTTTTTGGGTAACCATCATTTTTGTGGGCGTGATTCCGGGGACATTTAGCACGGCACTCTATTTTGTCTCAGCGGGGAAAGTTGGGGCGCATAGAACGGGAGTTTTTATGTTTATCGTCCCCATTGGAGCGATTGCTTCAAGTTGGGTTGTTTATGATGAGGTTGTCGCACTCTCGACCGTGGTGGGCTGTATGCTGGCATTTGCGGCGGTTGTTTTGTTCACTATGAAGAGAGTTTCTAGCTATAAAGCCTTATAAGAGCTTCCTTTTTGTGGGTTATCGACCACCATGTTGACACTTTTAAACTTGACTGGAAGTGTCTGCGTCTTTAAGTTGCTATCAAGCGTAAACACCGCAAAGTGCAAATGCGGACCGCTTGAATAACCTGTATTTCCTGAGTAACCCAAAAGGTCGCCTCTTTTGACTGTGCTTCCGACACTCACCGCTACACCGTTTTGCTTGAGATGATAGTAGGTTGCAAAGGTTTTGTCACTATGTTCTATGGTTACAAAGTTGCCATGTTTTGAGTACTCTTTACCTATGCCGCCAATGTTGGAGTCTGCCTTTGTTTTTACCACTTTTCCCTCTCTTGCGGCGTAGATTTTCGTCCCCACGTTCATAGCAAAGTCTATGGCATAGCGACTGCTTCCAAAGTGTGTTTTTCCTCCGTTATAGCCTTGCGAAACTATGTGCGAACTCCCAATAGAAAAAGGGAGTCTATAGATATAGCTATCATCATGCAGGGCATTTTGCGAGCCTAAAATCCAAGTATATTCTAAGGCGTAGGAGTAAGCATTGCCGTTTATGGGAGTAAGACGAGTGCACTCTACGTTTGCGTTCGCTCCAAGAGTAAAAGATGAGAGTTTTGCTTTGTCGGACTTTAAATTGGTAAAGTCCGCTTTTATATTTATCGTAACCGTGTAGGGATTGTTGTTGTAGGCATAAATGGCTATCTCTTTGCCAACTTTTTTTGCTTCAAGATAGACGAGCTCTTGTTTTTTCGCCTTTTTTGACGAGTCGATACTATCCGTAACACTTGCGTTGATAAACTCATTTTGGTACTCTTCGATAAGCTTAAATTTTTCAGCCTGTTTCTCTAAAAACGCACTCTTTTTGTTTTTCTTCTTTTTTTCATAAAATCCCAAAGAGGCATCAAGCAAGGCTCTGTTTTGAAGCAAACCATCTAGCTCACAGTTTGTTAGTTGCAAAAATTTTTCATAATCATCTTCATCTATAGACTTGCTGATTTGCTTATGAATAAGATGCAGGGTATGGTTGTACTCGGTTTGAAGTTTTCTCAGCCTAAGCAGATACTCTTTTGTCAAAGATGTGTCGTTTGCGTCTATATTTTTGCCAAATTGTAGTGTTTGCTCTGCATTTGTGATAAATGAAGCGCAGGTTTTGTTTATATCTTCTCTATCCGAGATTTTTTTTAAAGAGTTCATGGAGTTATAAAGAGGCGTTGCTAAATGCTCATAAAGAATCGGATAGTTTTGCGCATAAACGCTACTAAAGAGAAGAAAAAGAAAAAAGAAAACTCTGCACATTATTTAAAACCCTTTATTAGACTTCTTTCATAACCTCTGTTTGTGAACGATTCTGCAACGGAAGGGTCAAATCTAGCAAGCTAGATTTGGGGTACCCACCGTGAAGCCTTAGTGAATAAACAGAGGTTATGAAAGAAGTCTATTTAAAAACATTATACCAAATCGGCTTGTTGCTGGGGAGTTTGGGATTGAAAAAAAAGCAAATTTAAAATAAAAAGTAGTAGTATGTTATCTTACAAAAGGTCATCCATGCTAAGAAAATACTATTTCCAATTTTTTTTACTCTCTCTTGCCTTTGTGCTTTTTTATGGGGGGCACTACACCCTCATCATCGCGGGTATTGCTATCTTTTTGGTGGGGATGCTCTTTATGGAAGAGGGTTTTGGGCTCTTTAGCGGTGGAGTGCTTGAGAGCGTGTTGCAGGCAAGTACGGACACGCTTGCAAAAGCCATCGGTACTGGGTTTGTAGCAACTGCTATCATGCAGAGCTCCTCTTTGGTTTCCATTATCGTCATCTCTTTTTTAAGCGCGGAGCTTATCACGCTTAGCGGTGCTATCGGGGTTGTTTTTGGTTCTAACATCGGCTCGACGACCACGGCGTGGATTATCTCTGCTTTTGGTGTTAAGATAGATATTGCTACTTTTGCGATGCCGATGGTTATCTTTGGTGTAGTTTTGAAGTTTGCCCAAAGTAAAAGTTATCAGGGGTTTGGAAAAATTCTGCTTGGGCTTGGTTTTGTCTTTTTGGGTATTGACTACATGAAAGATGGGTTTGAGGTTTTGCAACAGAGGTTTGATATCTCAAAATTCGCTGTTGAGGGCTATCTTGGGGCTTTGGTTTATGTCTCGCTTGGAGTGGTTGCAACTGTGGTTATGCAGTCGAGTGCTGCAACTATGGCGCTTGTCATCACTGCACTTGCAGCCAACCAAATCATCTACATCAACGCGCTTGAACTAGCAATCGGAGCAAATATAGGTACGACGATTACGGCTATTTTGGGTGCGCTCTCCTCCAACCCCAATGGCAAAAGAGTGGCAACGGCGCATCTTATCTTCAACCTTATTACAGCATTTGTTGCACTCTCTCTTTTGTATCCGCTCAGTGATTTTACGAACTTTGTCGCTTCAAAAATCGGCATAGCCCAGAGTGATTATGCGATGAAACTTGCTCTTTTTCACACTCTTTTCAATGTGATGGGCGTGCTTCTTGTCGCTCCTTTTACAAAACAACTTGTCAAGTATCTTGAGACGCTTTTTATCGAAGTCAACATCTACGCACTCAAACCGCTCTATCTTGACAAGGTAGTTATCAACGTTCCCAATGCAGCGATTGAGGCGATAAAAAAGGAGACCATGCGCCTTTATGAGAGTGCGATTGAGGCGATAGCGCACTCTATCTCACTGCATAGACACATCTTTATAAAAAGTCCAGATATCGAAAATGTGGTCAAAAACTCCGAGATTAGCATCAACGCAGACATCGATGAGTTTTATGCCCAAAAGATTAAGTCACTCTACAGCGACATCATTTACTACGCAACGCTCTCGCAGGAGCACATGAGCGTCGAAGAGCAAAACCATGTCTATGAACTAAAACTTGCCTCTCGTGAAATCGTCGAAGCCATCAAAAATATGAGAGATTTGCAAAAAAATATCTTCTACTATGCAAGGTCAAAAAACAGCTATGTCAAAGAGGAGTACAACAACATCCGTATCCAAATCGCCAAAACGATTGACGTCATAGAGAGGCTTAAAGAGCATGTGGATGATCTTGATGTGCTCTCCGCCATTGAACTTTTAAAAGAGAGCACCAAAGCGCTTGATAGCATCAAAAACAGCCGCATCGATGCGCTCATAAGAGAAAACAGAGTGGACTCAAAGATGGCGACCTCACTCATCAACGATAGTGCATTTGCATACGATGTAACACAAAAGTTACTTCAGGCGGCTACAATCTTGTGGATAAAAGACAAAGATATCAGAATTTTAGGAGCAAAAAATGAAGATAGATAAGGTTTTAGAGGGGATAGAAAAGCTCTTTTTTGGCGAAAAAGATGAAGAAAAGCAAGAGAAGATAAAGGAAAAACTCCTCAAAAAGATAGAAGAGACAAAAGAGGAGCTCAAAAATGCTTCATCAGTGCAGGAGCAAGAGAGTCTCAAGGCGAAACTCTCCATCCTCAAAAAGCTCTTAGAGAGGGTTTAGAGGCTCTCTTTGGGCGCGCAAAAGTAGTACCCTTGCGAGTAGTCGATGCCCATCTCTTTGACAATATTTAAAATTGCCTCATTTTCAACAAACTCTGCAACGCTCTTCATGCCCAGTTTCTTCGAAAACTCTACGATAGTCGAGACGACAAGGCGCGCATTTTCATCTTTATCTATGTTTTTGATGAGTGAACCGTCGATTTTGAGAAAATCTGCTTTGAGCTTGATGAGATACTCAAAGTTGCTATAACCCGTTCCAAAATCGTCAATCGCAATCTTGCACTTATACTTTTTGACACGTGTGATAAACTCTAAAACACCTGCAAAATTTTCAATGTATTCTGATTCGACTATCTCAAAAACAACCCGCTCGCCAATCCCGTAGCGCTCTAGCATCGCTAGGATGTAGTTTGAGACATCAGGTTCTAAGATGTCGTTGATGGAGAGATTGATGGAAAAATCCGCCTCGCTCTTCTCAAACATCGCAAAAGCTTGCGCAACAACTGCTTTGGTAATCCCAAAGTACTGTTTGGAGCGTTTTGCTATATCTAAAAAGAAAAAGGGCGATAAAATCTTCTCGCCATCACGCATGCGCACCAAACACTCATACTTTTTATCTTCGTAGTTTTTGTTGTTGATGATGGGCTGGTAGTAGGTGATGATGCCGTTGTCCTTAAGCGCTTGAGCAATCTTTTTTGTCATGACCATGTTTGTTTCATACTGCTTGTTGAGCGAGAACAAAGGGTCGTAGATGAGAAAATCAGCGCCATTTTTCTTTGCGGTTTTAAGTGCCATGTTGGCGTTTGAGAGGATATGCTCCTCCCCCTCAAATGCGATACCGCAACTGCATGAGAGCAAAATCTCCTCATTTTTGAGGCTAAACTTCTCTTTAATCTTAGCAATAATCTCTTTGATGGTAGCGATAAAGAGCTCTCTTTCATAAGAGAGCCCCAAAATAACAAACTCATCTCCTTGAAGTCTGTAAAATTTGAGCTTTGCATCACACGCCGTGTAAGAGTAGATTTTGTTTGCCACGGAGATGATGACAAGATTGCCAAACTGGTGCCCATAAAAGTCATTGAGCTGTCTAAAATCATCAAGATTGAGAATCGCCAAAGAGAGGTCGCTGAGCTCTTGAATGTCGCTTGTAAGCTTCACTCTGTTGTCAAAACCTGTAAGTCTGTCGGTGATAAGCGCATTTTTGATTTCGTTGATGTCTGTTCGTATCCCGATATACTCCACCACCTCGCCCTGCGCGTCAAGGATGGGATGGATGACAGCTTTTACCCAGTAGGAAGAGCCATCTTTGCGAGAGTTAAGAATCTCTCCGTACCAAGGCTGCTTGAGCGTTTTGATGGTGCGCCACATCTCTTTGAACGTCTCTTTTTTCATATCTGGATGTCTGACTTTGTTGTGTGCTTTGCCAAGTAGCTCTTCGCGTGCATAGCCGCTTATCTCGCAAAAAGCGTCATTTGCGTAGGTGATGATACCTTTTGGGTCTGTTTTGGAGACGATAAAGCTTCTATCCACCGCCATCTTGTACTGTTCTAAGAGTGAGAGTGAGTTGGTGTGCTCCTCTTTGAGCGAGTTGGTCGAGAAGAGAATTTTTTTGATGATAAGCACCATAAGAGTGACAAGCGCAGCAATGGTGAGAAGTAAAAAAGATGCGATAAGGAGGATTTTATACAGCGTCATATCTAGCTTGTTGTTGATAGCCCTAGTAACGGTGTTAAAGAGCTCATGTTCTAGCTGTTTGTGTGCGTTGATGGCGAGCGTTGCTTGTTCAAACCAGTGCGTTGGAGTGATGCTCAAATCCGCGCTGTTTTTGTTGCGGTACACATCCTCTACCATTGCAAAGGTCGCTTTTACTGCCTCAGTCGCAAAGTTTTTCTCATAGACACCCATCAAATCCTCTGAAGCTATCTTTTTAAAATCAGCAATACTATGATGGTAAATCTCCAAAAACTTTACAAGTGTGACAAAGGACTCTTCAGTCAGTGTTTTTTGGGTGTAAACCTCATTTAAAAGAGCGCGAATCTGCCCAAGCGACTCTTTGGCAAGAGCTAAAGAGCTGTTTGCTTGAAGGTAGTTTCGGTTCTCTTTGTCCTGCATAAGAGAGGGAATCTCTCTGATAAAGTTGAGAAGTATCTCGATGTTTTGCGTGTAGTAGGCTTTTGCGTCGTTGATTGGGAGTGCCATGAGTTTTTGATTGTCGCGATTTTTCATACGGTCTAAAAATTGGAGTGTATCGCCAAATTGGCATGTGTTGCAGAGTTGAATGACTTTTTGTGCATCAGAGATTGCCTTGTCGGACTCTAGCTTGATGATTTGAAGTTTTTCATTTTGAGGATCGAGGAAATTTCCAGCAATCAACCCCGCCGTTGTTCCGCGCTCTATCTGCATAAAATGAATCGCTCTTGAGATGGCTTCTGCCTCAAGGATGTACTGTTTTGTGAGGTTTAGGTTTTCTTTTTCTTTGAGGATGCCAGAGAGGATCATAAAAGAGAGCACAAGGATAAAAAGAATCGGAAAGATGGCTAAAAAAAGGAGCCTTGATTTAACGTTGGTTTGCACATTTACTCACTTGTTTATTTTAGTTATTATAGCGAATGAACCTTTAAAAAAGGTCGGCGTGACCGAAAAAGATGGCTTGGTTTGCATTTTTGCGTAAACTCTCCAAAATCTCTTTGGATTTGAGTTTTGTCTCTTTGTCAAAGTAGATAAGCATGTTACGGCTGAGTATAAAGTCAAACTTTCCGATGCTCTTAAATGAGGGGTCAAAAAGGTTGAGGACTTTGAGCGAAACTTGCGATTTTACGCTCTCGTGAAGCAGATAAACACTATCTTCTTGCCTAAAATAGCGTTGCAAAACCGCCGCAGAGAGATTTCTGATATTGCGCTCTTTGTAGCGTGCCTCTTTTGCTTTGTTGATGGCATCTTGGTTTATGTCTATCCCCGTGATGTGAAATCTGCTTGGTGCAACACCCGCTTCTAAGAGTGCTATGGCGATGCTGTAAGGCTCTTCTCCCGTCGCACACGGAGCGCATAAAATCTCTGCTCTAGCACCAGAATTTTTTACAAGCGTTACAATTTCTTCTATCTGTTTAAACTCACGGTAAAAAAAGGTCTCATTGGTTGTAAGCGCATCGATAAGTTCTTGTTTGAGCGTTTTGTCAAATGAGACTTTCTCTAAAAGTTTGCCAAATGAGCAGATATCTCGCTGTTTGCAAAAGGTAACAAGCTTGTTTTTGAGGATACTTGTCTGCTTGTCAAAAGTGACACCCGTCTCATTTTTAAAAAATGTTGCAACCGAGGCGATATCATCATATGCTTCAACACAACGCTCTTGTGTGTGGTTTGTTTGTGGCTCTTTTTTTTTGAAAAAATCGAAAAACATTATGTGCAAAACTCCGTTATTTTATTTTTTATCTCATCTGTGTTTAAAATTTCTATGCCCTCTACCTCTTGCCTCGCTCTTGCAGGCATCCCATCAACGATGGCACTTTGAGCCGTTTGCGTGAGTGTTCTTGCCCCTTGAAGTGCCAGCTCTTTACACCCCTGCACCCCGTCATCGCCGATACCCGTAAGGATGACACCGAGTGTTTTAAACCTTTTGGCATAGGGTGTAAATGCGCTAAAGATGGAGTTGATGTCAGGGTTAAAACGGCTCTCTTTTGGTGGCGAGAGATGAAAGACAAGCCCTTCGCGCTCCTCTGTAAGTGTCACAACCCCTTGTGCTACGTAGATGCACCCAGCTTCAAGCACCATTTTGTTCTCTATGATATAAACGCTGTTTGCGCTCTGCTGACTCATCCGCTTAGCAAAACTGCCCAAAAAATCACTCGCCATATGCTGCGCAATGATGATGGTGGTGTGTCTGAGCGAGGGAAGTGCTTTGATGATGCTCTCTATCTGCCCTGGACCACCCGTCGAAGCCCCTATAAGAATAACTCTTCCAACTTCCATTTGCCACCATTGTTTGGATTTGATTTTTCGCATAATTTAAAACTAAGCGAACGATTCTGCAGCGTAGCGAAGCCTTAGAGAGCGTGTTTTAAATTATACGAAAAATTTTTGGTTATTGTAGTCTATTTTTCTAAAAACGATACAATAGCCCAAAAAAATAAGGAAATTTTATGCCGTTACTAGATAGTTTCAAAGTTGACCACACTAAAATGCCAGCCCCTGCCGTGCGCCGTGCAAAAGGGATCAAAACGCCAAAAGGCGATGACATCACCGTTTTTGATTTGCGCTTTGTTGCGCCAAACAAGGAGATTTTATCCTCTGAGGGTATCCACACTTTAGAGCATCTTTTTGCAGGTTTTATGCGAGACCATCTAAATGCGGATGATGTCGAAATCATAGATATTTCGCCGATGGGATGCCGTACAGGCTTTTACATGAGCCTCATCGGTACACCTGATGAGCAAAGAGTGGCGGATGCGTGGAGTGCTTCCATGGAAGATATCCTCAAAGTAAAAGAGCAAAAAGATATCCCCGAACTCAACATTTACCAGTGTGGTACTTGTGCGATGCACTCGTTAGAAGATACCAAAGCCATAGCCTCTAAGGTACTTGAGAGAGGTATCGGCGTGATGGACAACGATGCTCTAGCCCTCGATGAAACAAAGATAGGATAAGCCCATGTATATCTTGATACCGATGGACGACAACGACCTCGAAGAGGCACGCATCACAGCCATAAATGAAGCGACGGTATGGGTGCAACTGCTTGTAGAAGAGGGCAGGGTCGTAGAGACAAACATAAACCAAGATAAAGACGCATTTGAGAACCAAAGCCAGATTTTGGTAGTAAAAAATGACAACGAATATGTCTGGCCATTTATAGAGTTAGGCATGATGGTTTTGGTGGCGCATATCCAAAGAAGCGTCGATGACATAGTCGAGGCATATCTTTTTAGAGAACTTAATGAGCTTAGATACTAAACTCTCCCAGTTTCGGGAGCTTTTTAACCCTTTACCAGGCAACCGCTACCTTGAAGTAACCACCACACCAGATGACATCACAAAACTCTTTAGTGAGATGATGAAGCTTGTCGATGGAGAGTTTCATCTTGCCCTTTATGGTACGCCAAGCGAAAAAGAGTTGGCAGACATCAACGCAAAAGTAGAGCGTGTTTTAGACTTTGCCTCCCCATTCCGTGCCGCCCCAAGAGACCACGACACAGTTCTGCTCAAAGATATATTTGCCGCACACCAAAACAAACCAATGATACTAAAACTCTCATACACAACCCTAGCAAACACCGCAAATATAATCATCATGGAGAAAAAAGGGATGATGAACACGCTTGAAGTGATGCAAATGCTAGAAGAACACGAGTTCCGCTCTCCATCCGCCATAGAAATAGTAGAAGGCTACGACCTTATCGTGGCAAAAAAGATGCATATGTGGGGGAATGGGTTGTAAATTTTGAATGTATATATGCTATCATTTCTTTATGAAAATAGTCATAGATACAAGCGTGTGGATTTCATCTCTTATCACAAAAGAGAGTAAAGCAAGAGAACTTTTAAGATTGGTTTTTCAAGCAAAGCTCTCTCCTCAAATGAGTGAAGCTCTTTTGAGAGAGTATGAGGATGTTATGAAAAGAAAAAAGATTCAAGAATCAACGCCTTTAACGCTACTTGAGCAAAACGAACTCTTTGAGGCATATCTTTCAAGTTGCAGATGGAATGAGATTTACTATCTGTGGAGACCCAATTTAAAAGATGAAAATGATAACTTTGTAGTAGAGCTGGCAGTTGCCAGTGGAGCAGAAGCTATCATCACTTACAATGTTAAAGACTTTCAAAGCGCAGAGTTGATTTTTAAACACAAGATTATAACACCAGAAGATTTTATAAAGGAGATGCCATGAGTACAGTTACACTAAGAATACCGGATTCTAAACATGAAAGATTGAAACAGTATGCCAAAGAGCAAGGAGTGAGCTTAAACAAGCTCTTCGATGAATTTGCTACAGTAGCACTTGCACAGTTCGATGCAAAAACTAGGTTTGAACTTAAAGCTTCCAGAGGCAGTACCCAAAGGGGATTGCAGATTTTAGAGAAGTTAGATAGAGAGTTGTAATCTATAATAAATTTTATAAAATAAGATTATGAATATGTTTAATGATGCTCTACACCTTATGATAAAAAGTGCCGACGGTAGCTATACCGCTTACTCCAAAGAGTACGATGAACATTACCACTCCACAAAAGACGGTGCGCTTTTTGAGTCGCTGAAAAAACATGTTGAGCCTGCTTTTATGGTTAAAAGTGGCGCAAAAAAGATAACGATTTTGGATATCTGTTTTGGGCTTGGGTTTAACACGCTTGCAATGCTTTACCACCGACAAAAAAACGCTCCCGATGTGAAGCTGCGTATCTTTTCGCCTGAGCTTGATAGCTCTTTGGTGGCGGGGCTTTTGGATTTTAGCTATCCAGATGAGTTTGAGGAGTTTTTGCCTATCATCGCCGCACTTGTGAACAACGGGGTTTATGAGGATGATACTACGCACATCGAACTTTTTTTGGGGGATGCAAGAGTTTATGTGAAAGAGTTTGCGCCAAAAACTTTTGATGTGGTTTTTCAAGACGCTTTTTCGCCCGCATCCAACCCTGTTTTATGGACGAGAGAGTATTTTGCGGATATCAAAAATATCATAAAAGATGACGGAGTTCTCACGACATACTCCATCGCACTGCCCACAAGACTGGCTCTTTATGAGAATGGATTTGGGCTTTTCATCAATAGCGGAGAGGGGTTTAGAGATGCAACCATCGCCTCGCCAAGCCTGCTTAATGGGTTTGAGGGAGTAGATATGCAGCATAAGATAAAGTGCAATCCGCTTGTTTGTTCGCTTAGGGATGATTAAGCCGGATGTCAAGAGAATAATATTATCATTAGCTGATAACAAAGGAAATCCGTGAATGATTTAGAAAATCTATTGATGCTTGATGGTGAAGTCTTTCCACTAGATAACGGATGCTGGGTGAAGTTTGAAGCTAAAGAGGTTAAACCATCTAGCGCAGTTCCATACGGGGTTAAATACTCTCTTACGCTTCACGATAAAAGAAATCAAAGAGTGATAGGATATGACAACGCACATAGCTTTAAGCCCACTCAAAAGTACGGAGCTAAAAAAGAGACATATGACCATATTCATAAACAGATGGAAGTCGTATCCTATGAGTTTGAATCAGCATCACAGCTTATAGAGGACTTTTGGAAGAGTGTAGATTATTATTTGGAGAACAACCTATGAATACAAAAACAATCAAAGTCGGCATTATGTCACTATCTGAATATAAAGCAAGAACTATAGCCATAGCAAAAGGCGAGTATAGACCAATGAGCGATGAACCAAAAGTGTGGTTTGAGTCCATCAAATCAATGGCTCAAATCCTCTCAAGCGAGAACCAAGAACTGTTAAAAACTATATTGCAAAAGAGTCCAAAATCACTCAAAGAGCTGGAAGAGCTAACAGGCAGAGCAAAATCAAACCTCTCCAGAACACTTAAGACTTTAGAGAGGTACGGCATAGTAGAACTTCACAAAGAGAACAACGCACTTGTGGCAGAGGTAAAAGCAACTCATTTTCAAGTAGAATTTGGAGTTAATGCAGCATAAAGTGCAATCCGCTTGTTTGTTCGCTTAGGGATTAGCTCAAGATGATGCAAAAAAGTGGCTGGCACAAAACACCGTTGCACAAGGGTCAGGCATTCAATAACATTTTGCTATAATGAAAAAATTTTTATGGAGGCACATATGAATAAAGAACAAATTTTAGATTATTTGAAAAACAAAAAACAATTCCTTCACGAGCAGTTCGGCATAAGCAAGATAGGACTTTTTGGCTCATATGCTAGAGATGAATCAACCAAAAACAGCGATGTTGACATTATTTATGAAATAGATAAAAATAAAAAGTTTTCGATGTTTGCGTATTTGAAGTTAAACAAATATCTCGAAGAACATTTCCATGCGAAAGTTGACCTTGTAAGAGAAGCCACAATCAAAGAGTCGTTAAAAAGCTATATATCAAAAGATGTTATATATGTTTAGTACGAACAGAGATTGGAGGTTGTATGCAAAAGATATTTTACAAGAGTGTGAAAATATCAAAAAGTTTACAAACGGTGTAACATATGAAGAGTTCACGGAAAATTTAGAAAAAGTTTATGCCGTGGCAAAAGCCTTTGAAAATATAGGTGAAGCCGTAAAACAGCTTCCAAAAGAGATTACAAAAGAGTATCCCAATATCCCATGGAGCGAAATCGCTAAGATGAGAGATATCTTAACTCATCACTATTTCGGTTTGGATGATAAAGTTTTATGGGACACACTGGATGAGGATTTTGAACAGTTTTTGCAAACGGTAGAGAAAATATATAAAAGTTAATTGAAGTTTTCTTCCCGTCTTGGTGGCTTAATGCAGCATAAGATAAAGTGCAATCCGCTTGTTTGTTCGCTTATGGATTGATAACCGCCAAAAACGCCTCCCCAAACTGTTCAAACTTCTTCTCCCCGACACCGCTTACCTCAAGCATGCTCTCTTTGTCATGCGGTTTTGCGGCGGCGATGTTTTTAAGCACTTTGTCGGAGAAGATGATGTAAGCGGGGACTTTGAGTTGGGCTGCTAGTGAGGCTCTTAGCGTGCGTAACTGCTCGAAGAGTTCTGTGTCCACATCGTCTCTTGATTCTTGTTTTACTTTCTTCTCTTTCACATTTATCTCTAGGCGTGAGGCTTTGATAAATAGCTCTTTTTTGCCTCTTAAAATCTCTGCCGCCTCTTGCGTGAGTTTGAGTGTGCTAAACTCTCCCAGAAGCAAAATCTTCAGTTCTAAAAGCCGCTCCAAGATAACAAACCACTCTTTTTTTGCGAGATGTACGCCGATGCCATAGACGGAGAGATTATCGGCACCGTTGTTTAGGAGTTTTTGCTCTTTTGAGCCTCTAAGTATGTCGATGATGTAGTTTTTGCCGAAATTTTGCTCTGTTTTATATACTGTGCTTAGAAGCATTTGCGCCTCTTTGGTTATGTTTTGTCTCTTCTCGTCTGAGTTTAGGCAGTTGTCGCATCTGTTAATGCACTCATCGATAGTGTCGTCGAAAAATGCGGCGATTTGCTGGTGAAAACAGACCTCGCTTGTGGCGTATTTGTAGAGCGTGTCAATTTTTTGGCTTAGATGCTCTTTGTACTCACTCTGGGTCAGCTCCTCCAAAAACTTTTTGTGTTGCGCCATATCGCCTGCATTGAAGAGCAAAAGTGCCTCCGCATCCTCGCCGTCTCGTCCCGCTCTTCCTATCTCTTGATAGTAGTTTTCGAGCGATTTTGGAAGCGACATATGCACTACAAAACGGATGTCGCTCTTGTCTATGCCCATGCCAAATGCGATGGTGGCTACCATGATGTTTACTTTGTCATTGACGAAAATCTTAAAATTTTGCTCTCGCACATGTTGCGGTAGTCCCGCATGATAGGGAAGTGAGCGGTAACCGTTGGAGTTGAGATAGCTGCTTAACTCCTCCGCCTTTTTGCGTGAACTCACATAGATAATCCCGCTCTCGCCCTTGTAGCGGTGCAAAAATGCTTTGAGTTGCAGATGCCCGTTGCTCACTCTTCTTTGCGCTGAGATAAAGATGTTTTTGCGGAAGATTTTGCCTTTTAAGAGGAGCGGATTTTCAAGGCGCAACTCCCGTAAAATATCCTCCGTAACATGCCCGGTTGAAGTCGCTGTAAAGGCGCAGATGGGCGTGTGCGGGAAGTTTGAGCGCAACATGCCCAATGCTCTGTAGTCATCCCTAAACTCATGCCCCCACTGTGAGATACAGTGCGCCTCGTCGATGACAAAAAAGTTGATGTTAAGCCCACGCAGTAGCGTAATCGTCGCTTGGTTGTTTAGCCGCTCTGGAGAGAGATATAAAAACTTTAGCGCACCGACAGAAGCCCTTTGGATGATGCTCTCTACCTCTTCACGGTTTTGCGCAGAGCTTATCATGTCGGCACTGATCTGCTGTGCTTTGAGTGCGGCTACTTGGTCTTGCATAAGAGCGATAAGCGGAGAGACGACGATGGTTATGCCATCCATCATAAGCGTGGGAAGCTGATAAACAAGCGATTTACCGCCACCAGTGGGGAGGATCATAAGCAAATCACGCCCGCTTAAAACCGCATCCACCCCCTCTTCTTGAAGCTCCCGAAAACTGTTATGCCCAAAGTAGTGTTTGAGCGATTTTAGTTTCATCAGTAATGTGCCAAAATAGTATCGACTTCATCCCATGAGAGCGTGCTTTTTTTGTGCGCTAAGATGTGCGCAACATACCTTGCGAACATATCGGTCTCTATATTTACCCGTGAACCTTTTTTGTAGTTTTTAAAGAGTGTCTCACGCATAGTGTGGGGAATGATGGTAAGACGGAAACTCTCCTCGAACACCTCATTTACGGTTAAACTCACTCCATCTACCGTTATAGAACCTTTAGGGATGACATAAGGTATAAACTTTTTCTCGATTTTTATAAAAACATCAAAAGAGTTGCCGTTATTTTTTATGCTCTCCACCACACCGATAGCGTCCACATGCCCCTGCACGACATGCCCCTCAAACCTGTCTCCCATCATCATGGCAGGCTCGATATGTACCTCGCCCTTATAGTTCTCCATAGCTAGATGCTTTTGGCTCTCGGGAGAGAGTTCCACGCTAAAACCATCACTCGTAACGCTTATGACAGTAAGACAAGCCCCGTTTATCGCTATAGAATCCCCCAGCTTTGCTTTATGCTTTGCACGCACACTAAGTGTACTTCCAGCCAAACTTTTAACATGCGCTATCTCTCTAATTAGTCCTGTGAACATTTTTTATCTCTCTTGATTGCTTTTGAAAATATTTAAGATGACTATTTTTTCATCTTCTACCAAATAAGGTATGCAGTACCCTTTATAGACCAAATCCCTGATATTTGCATCGGCATGATAGAGCGACTTTCTAAACTTAAGAGGCATAAACTTCAAATCATCTATTTTTTTATTGAGTTCACTGTTGAAGAGCAAAGCTTGTTGCAGACTATCTTGTGCAATAAACTCTAAGGTAAATTGGAGTGAGGTTAAAAATTTTCTCTCTTTAACTATTTGCATATTTTTCTTTGAGTTGAGACAAAAACAAGTTCATCTCCTCATCATATTTTTTCTCATCTAGCAGTTCTGCATTACCGCTTTTATACTCCATTACCTGCTTTGTCAAAGTCTCTTTGTCTTTTTGAAATTGCACATCAAAACTATTGCTCTCAAAAGATGTTACATCTATCTCGTTTTTAAAACTACTTAAATAGTTAAGAATCTTATGAGCGATTGAAGAGTCGTTGACATTAATAGCTATCTGCATAATTTCCCCTTTTTTTATAAAATTGTACCACACCTAAAAAACAATCTTGCCCTCTTCTTGAAGCCATCTTATAATCTCTTTTGCTTTTGCATGCCCTTTAAAAGCGGCTTTGCGGCACTGCTCTAGTGCCATGTCGTGGTCTTGCTCGCACCCTATACCTTGGTCGTACAAAAGTCCCAGATTGTAAAGCCCCTCGGCAAGACCGCCATCAGCGGCTCTTTTGAAGCAGATAAAACATCGCTTCTCATCCATGCTTACGCCATGCCCCTCTTTGTAGAGAACGCCTAGATTGTTGAAACACTCTAAGTTGCCTCTTTTTGCTCCCTCTTCGTACCAAAAAGCGGCTTCGGAGAAGTTTTGCAGACATCCTAAACCACGCTCAAGCATAAGAGCTACTTCGTACATTGCTCTGGGAACTTCACGGATTGCCGCCTCCATAAAGAGCTCATGCGCCCTAAACTGGTCATGTTCCACGCCGCTAAATCCGTTCATATATAAAATAGCAAGATTATAAAGCGCGTAGGGCTGTTTTAACTCCGCCGCTCTCTCATAAAGTGCCAACGCTTTTGCATCGTCTTGTGCGCATCCTTGCGCGTTTTGGTACATGTAACCAAGTGAGGTCATTGCATCGGCATTGCCTTCGTTTGCGAGTTGTGTGTAGAGCTCAAAAGCAGCCCTGAAATCTTTGCTGTTATATGCGTTATGTGCTTGTTGTAACATTGTTGTAAAACCTATTTTTTTGCAAATGATACTTAAATATTTTTAATTTTTTCAACACTTTGTAAAAATGCATCCCCGTAAAGTTGGTGTATGTCTAAAAACTCTTTGGCTTTGGCTATCTCATCCGCGTCAAAAATATTTTTTGTGTTAATGGCTATTTGCAGGGCGTGGAGTATCTTTGCATCACTACTTTGAGGGTTGGTGACGCTGCCAATGAGTGCGCAAAAAGCATCATCAAATTGCCACTGCGAAAAAAGAGCAGAAGCGACACTGTAGCTCTGCACACCGAAAAGTTCCATCTCCGCCTCTTCTTGCGACTTGATTTGGCAAAGAGCAACAAACTCTACTTTAAGATTGTTTTTCGCTATCTCATGTGCTATAACTATCTTACCGCTCTCCATCAAAAAAGCCGCTAAAGAGAGTGATTGGGTATCTATGTCTGTGTTTTGGAGCCACTCTTTGAGCAGTTTGACTCTTAAGATGGAGATAGTCTCAAACTGCGCTACCGTGATGCCATAAACAGAGAGATCAAGAGGAAATGATTTTTTCAAAATGGTCGCCAAGATAATGCCGCGTATAACCGTTGTGCCAAGAAGCATGACGGCGCCATTTATGGAGGAGACCTTTGCACTTAGCCCATAATAGGGCGAGTTGACAAGTTTTAAGATATTTGCCGCCAAAAGAGGCTCGCTCTCTAAAAGCGCTACAAGAGTTGGTATCGCAACGCTCTGTGAAGCATACATTTTTTGTATCTTTTGCACCGAAGCGGGCAGATTTGGAAATGTCTCAGGAATGCTCACGCTACTCATGCATTTCCCCCGTGATAGCATCACAAATGAGCGCGGCATTTTTTTTGTTAAAGACCCCGATGATGTTTTGGGACTCTTGAAGATGCTCGACTATCTTAAAATCATCCTCTGCGGAGATGATGTAAGCGGGTGTCTCTATCTGTTTGCTCTCCATAAAAAAGAGAACCTCAGAGCAGATGCCATCGATGAGAAAGAAATCAAGAATGATTTTGTCATAAGTGTTTTTCTCTAAAAGCTCTTTTGCTTTGTTGATGGAGTTTGTGACGGTGATATTGAAGTGTCTATCAAGCTTCTCTACCAAAATCTTGACATACTCTGGGCTATCTTCTACGATGAGGAGCTTCTCTTTGTTCTCCCCTTTTGCAGGAAACATCTCAACAGTCGTCATATCGTTTTTGACAGGGATACTGATATAAAAACTGCTTCCAACACCAAGTTCGCTCTCCACCCAAATGCGCCCGCCATGCAAATCTTCGATGATGCGTTTGCTTATCGCAAGTCCGAGACCTGTTCCTTTTGAAGCGCTTTGGAGATGGTTGTCTATCTGTGTAAATGGCGTAAAGAGCTCTGCGAGAGACTCTTTGCTCATACCTACACCCGTATCGCTCACCCAAAGAACATATTCGCCGCGAGTGCCCTCAAAAAGCACGCTGAGCGTCACCGTGCCATGCTCAGGGGTAAATTTGATAGCGTTTGAGAGGATGTTGATAAGCACCTGTTTGATAAGTTGGGCATCCA
Source organism: Sulfurimonas lacustris (assembly GCF_059705355.1). Lineage (NCBI taxonomy): Bacteria > Pseudomonadati > Campylobacterota > Epsilonproteobacteria > Campylobacterales > Sulfurimonadaceae > Sulfurimonas > Sulfurimonas lacustris. The sequence goes on along the minus strand of NZ_AP046125.1, from coordinate 2,115,791 downwards.
TGAAAAGTGTTAAAGAGATGTCTGATGGGAGTGTGAGCGCGATTTTTTTTGCCTCGGCAAGCGGTGAGGTAATCACTGAAACCTCATGGATGATGTCCGAGAAGAGCGACATTTTCGGGCGGTACGATATCTTTCCGGCTTCAAGTTTTGCAAAATCGAGAATCGTATTGACCAAAGAGAGCAAGTTATTTCCCGCAATGGCGATTTTTTCTATGTAAGAGCGTAGATTTTGTGGTATCTCTTGCCTTGTTTGTAAGATTTGTGAAAAACCGATAATCGCGTTGAGCGGTGTGCGAAGTTCATGTGACATGTTTGCCAAAAAGATATCTTTAGAGCGGTTTGCCGCTTCTGCTTTGTCGGCAAGAAGAGTAAGGTTATACTCCTTTTCTCTGTTGGTAAGCGTCATCTTTAAAATCTCTAAAAAGATGCGCAATGTGTCAAAAATAAAGGCTTTGTAAGGTATCTCTTTGACGCGTAAAGAGATCGTAATGGTGGCATTGTTGAAAAAAATCTGCTCTGAGATATCCCACGCCTCACTCTTTTTCTCTTGTGAAACGCTGTAAGAAGAAATCGCCCATGAGAGAGAGTTTTTAAGAGACTCTTTAAGGATGTTTTCTAAAAAAAGCACCATCTCTTCGGGTTTTCTAAAAGGGATAAACTTCGCTTCATTGAGCATATAGCCATATTTTTGGATAAAGCGCATACCGGCGTTGACAGCTAAAAAAGCCAAAGAGGAGGTGTGTTCAAAAGGTTTGCTGATAGCTTCAAAGAGCTTCTCAGAGCTCTCATGAAGCACTTGAAGATGGGACTGTTGCATCGCAAGCGTCTCATTTTGGCTAAGGGAGCGACAGAGTGCTTCTACATGTTTGTGGTAGTCGTTGTGCCGCGCATCAATGGCTACGATGTCCACGCTAAACTCATCGATTTGAGGGGCGAGTGCTTTGACGCGCGCGAGTGTTTCGTGGAACTGGCACGAGAGAACATCCAAGGAGGGCAATTTAGGGGAGTTGTTGTGTAAAAGAGTACCGTTTTCATACGCATCAAGCAAAAAAGCCTGTTTGTTTTTATGGATAGAGAGCATTTCAAAGAGAGATTCCAACGCTTCGATAAGGGTGTTTTTAGAGTTCTCAGAGAGATAAGCGCTCTCTTTTTGATACTCCTTTTGCATCACAAACTCAGCAATATGGAAAAATTTCAGCATTGTTTTGAGCTGCCTTTGAAGCGGAAGGTTTACCGATGCGATATCGACGACGGTTTGCGTAGTTATCTCAAATGCAGAGGCGATGATGTAGGGGTTGAGCCTCACAGGTGAGTCTTTGTACGCTTGTGCGATTTTTTCAAGAAGTTTGGTATCAAAGTCATCATTAAAAAGCGAGACGATAAACTCCGCTCTCATGCGCTTAAGGCGCGGAAGCTCTTGCATGGTAACATGCCCCGCAAAATCTGGGTTCGATAAAAAGTAGTCATAAAATTTATCAACCATCAAAGAGGAGAGAGACTCTATGTACAAACCCACCGCCTTTCTCTCTGAGAGAACCTGCTCTGTGATGTTGAAACTTTTTGTGATGTACTGAAGTGTGGTATGCATTTTATTCCTTATGTGTGGGGAGAGAGATGCAAAAGCAGCTCCCTTTGTTTGGGGTGCTTTGTACGTCTATGGTTCCGCCATGAAGCGCTACGATTTTTTGCGAGATGGCTAGACCCAAACCTGTTCCTTTGATGGCTTGATTTTGATGCTCTTTTATCTGTGAGAAGGGCTCAAAAAGCAGGCTAATTTGCTCTTGTGTAAGCCCCACGCCCTCATCGCAGATAGTAAGAAGATGGTTTGATTCTTGCAGTTTGTAGCTGATGGTGATGGTCGTATGTGCCGCTGAAAACTTGATGGCATTGGAGAGGATGTTGATGCATACCTGTTTGAAGAGCTGCTCATCGGCTCTTAGAGTACCCTCAAGACCCTCTTGAGAGAGTGCGATGCTCTTTTTTGCCGCTTCACCCTCAACAAGCAGAAGTACCTTTTGCATAAAAGTCTCAAGCGCAAACTCCTTGATGTGTAGCTCCATTTTGCCAGAATCGATTTTTGAAAAGTCCAAGATAGTGTTGACAAGCCCCAGAAGATGCACGCCTGAGAGGTGGATTTTTTCGATGTACTCGTTGCGCTTTTGCTCTGGTAAATCGCTCTTTGCTTTGATGATTTGTGAAAAACCTATAACAGCGTTGAGCGGTGTACGCAGCTCATGGCTCATGGTGTCCAAAAACGCACTCTTTGCTCTTTGTGCGCCAAGGGCCGCCTCTTTTGCGTTTTCTATCTCTGTGATGTCGATGCGTATCCCGATATACTCGACGACATTGCCGTTTTTGTCGAGAATGGGGTTAATGACTGCTTTTGTCCAGTAGCTCTCTTTTGTTTTGGAGAGATTTTGTATCTCCCCAAACCACGGCTCTTTGCGCTCTTTGATGGTATGCCACATCTCTTTAAAAAGTGCTTTTGGGGTGGTGGGGTGTCTGATGATTTTGTGCGATTTGCCAATCACTTCTTCTCGCGAAAAACCAGAGATTTTGCAAAACTCATCATTGACATAGGTGATGTTGCCATGTGCGTTGGTTTTTGAGACGATAAAGCTTCTATCAACCGCTGATTTGTACTGCTCCAAAAGAGCCAAAGAGTCAAAATGCTCCTCGCTTAGTGCATTTGCGGAAGATAAAATCTTCTTTACTAAGGTAATGATAGTTGCGATGAGAAGGGCACAGAAGAGCAACAACAGTGTAGCGATGATGGTGAGTTGGTAGATGATCGCCTGAAGCTCACTTGCCACAAGCCCAGCGACATGTGCAAAGAGTGCATCTTCCATTTTTTTGAAAAAGTCTATCGTGCGGGTTGCCTCCTCAAACCATGCATCAGGCATAAGTGTGAGATGTTTTTGAGCAAGAGCCTCTTGGATAATCGCAAATGTTTTTTCTACCTTTGCATCTTGAAGATTTGCTTCAAAAGAGTTTAAAAACTCCTTAGGAACACTGTTTTTAAAACGCTCTAGCTCTGTGTTGTAAATCTTAAGCGACTCTTGAATGGTTATCTGCTCTCTTTGCTCAAATGCATCGTTGATAAAGCTTTGGTTGAGTGTCGCTCGGATGATGCCAAGTGCCTCTTTTGCTGTTGCAAGATAGACAAATGCCTGCATAAAGTTACGGTTTTGTCTCTCATCCATAAGAGTAGGGATGGTAGAAGCGTAGGTAAGGAGCATGGCGATTTTGTGTGAGTAGTGCTCTTTGAGTGCATAGGGTGTTGTTTTTGCTAAATCCAAAAGTTCCCGCTCTCTTTTTATGACCTCTAAGAGTGTGAGGATAGCGCCGTTTTTGTCGTTTTTTTCATAGGCTTTGAGTGCTTCTTCTATGGATGCACTTAGCTCTTTGCGCGCATTTTCGAGTTGATGCTCTTTTTGCGTAAAATCCTTTTTCGTTGCATACCCGATGCTCAGTCCACGCTCAAGCTGCATAAAGTGAACAACACGCGAGATGGCTTGGAGCTCAAAAATATACTTTTTTGTTAGTTCAAAATTTCTTTTATCTTCCATAGTGTGCGAGAGAATCAAAAAAAAGAGAACAAGCAGTAAAACTATGGGAACGGTAGAGAGAAAAAGAAGTTTAGACTTTATATGGTGCAGTTGTATCATACGTTAGAGTGATGCGCCAAGGACTCTTTGGAGCTCTGTGATATCGATAGGTTTTGAGATATAGTCATCAAACCCTGCCATCAAAATTTTCTCTTTATCGCCTTGAATCGCAAAAGCAGTAACCGCGATAGTGGGTGTTGTAAGCCCGAGCTCCCCTTTTATCTTCTTGATAAGCCCATACCCATCCATCACGGGCATATTGATATCGCTAAGTATAAGTGTAAAACTCTCGCTTTGAAGCAGCGCATACGCCTCTTGTCCATTGGTCGCCGTGACTATCTCTGCATCTGGATAAAAAATCTTTATCATCTCTTCAAGCACGATGAGATTAAACATCTCATCTTCTACAAGCAAACATCTCATCTATACTCCTCAAGCAGACCTAAGAGATGAGGTACTATCTCCTTGTCCGCATACTCTTTTTGGATTTCTAAAAATTGTGAAATATTTTGCAAAAAAAGATCAAGCAGATGCGGGTCAAAATGCGTTCCACGCCCCTCTTGCATGATTTTGAGCGCAACTTCAAGAGGAAATGCATCTTTGTAAACCCTCTTTGAAGAGAGCGCATCAAAAACATCGACAATGGCAACGATTTTTGCATAGACACTTATGGCATCTCCCTTAAGCCCCCTTGGATACCCCATGCCATCATACCTCTCGTGGTGCTCATGTGCGATGACTCTTCCCATCTCGATAACTGGGTATTTTTCTGCACCCTCAAGCATCTTTGCGCCAATACTCGCATGCTCTTTCATAACGCGAAACTCATGCTCTTCAAGTTTTCCATTTTTGAGAAGTATGGCATCTGGAATCCCGATTTTGCCTATATCGTGGAGTGGGGAAGCATAGAGAAGCAGTCGTTCCTCCTCCTCGCTCATCCCACACAAACGCCCAAGGAGTGCCGAGTAACGGCTGATGCGTTTGATATGCATCCCCGTCTCCAAATCTCGATACTCACTCACAAGCCCAAGTCTAAGCGATATCTCATACTCCGTCTCTTGCGCAAACTCCAAAGCACGCTCAAGCTCTCGCGTTCTTTGTTTGACTGCCTCATCTAAAGAAGCGTTGAGTTTTTCAAGCTCTCTTTGGTTTTTGTAGAGCGAGACGGCGTTGAAAGTACGTAGTTTTAACTCATTCGTATCGACGGGTTTTGCTAAAAAGTCATTTGCTCCAAGCGCAAGCGCACGGTTTTTCTCTTCAGAGTTTGCAGTGATAACGATAACAGGAATTTTTGCAAGAAGTGCATCGTTTTTAAGGATGCCAAGGAGCTCTAGTCCATCCATCACAGGCATTCTAAGATCCAAAAGGATGACGTGTGGTTCTATATGTTGGAGTTTTTCAAGCGCATCACGCCCATGAACCGCCTTGATGAGCGCAATCTCTGGAGCGTCCATAAAAGTGAGTTCTATAAGGTCGAGATTAAAGGGCTCATCATCAACGGCAAGAATGGTAGTAGTTTGCATTTGCTCAACTTTGTAAAAATTTTCTACTCATTCTAATAAAAGTTAGATTAATTTCATATCAAACACCCTATAATTGCAAAAATCCTTTCATTGGAAAAAGTATGAATTATGATGTAATAGTAATCGGTGGCGGTCACGCAGGAGTAGAAGCTTCTCTTGCATGTGCGAGGATGGGTAACAAAACTCTGCTCATCTCTATGCTCGCCGAAAATGTCGGCGCAACAAGCTGTAACCCTGCAATCGGTGGTTTGGCAAAGGGACATTTAGTCAGAGAGATTGACGCGCTCGGCGGAGAGATGGCACTCATTACCGATGAAGCGGGCATCCAGTTTCGTATCCTCAATGAGACAAAAGGTCCTGCCGTGCGTGGAAGCCGTGCGCAGATAGATATGGACAGATACCGTGTCATCGCTAGAAACACCATCCTTACCACGCCAAACCTTGATTTGGTTCAGGAGATGGCGGAGTCGCTCATCGTGGAAGATGGCGAAGTCAAGGGCGTAAAAAGCAACCTTTTAAATGAGTACAGAGCCAAAAAAGTCATCATCACAAGCGGTACATTTTTGCGGGGTGTTTTGCACGTCGGTGAGATAAAGCAAGTCGGTGGACGCTTTGGCGAACAGAGCAGCGAGGGACTAAGCCACGCCCTTAGAGCATGCGGTTTAGAGATGGGAAGACTCAAAACCGGTACATGTGCAAGGATTGACGCCTCTTCCATCGACTTCTCCGTTATGGAGAAGCAAGACGGCGATGCCACTCCAAGCCCTTTTAGTTTTCGCACAGACCGTGATGCGTTTAGAAAAACCAAAAAACAAGTTCCATGCTACATCGCTTACACCAACGAAACAACGCACAACATCATCGAGAGCAACTTCTACCGCGCACCGCTCTTTACGGGGCAAATCGAGGGAACAGGACCTCGTTACTGCCCAAGTATCGAGGACAAAATCAACCGTTTCCGTGACAGAGAGAGACATCACCTCTTCATAGAGCCGCAAACTTTTGAAAACACAGAGTGCTATATCAACGGCATGAGTACCTCCCTTCCACCCGATGTACAACAGCAGATGATTCACTCCGTCCATGGCATGGAAAATGCCAAAATCGTGCGTTACGGCTATGCTATCGAGTATGATTTTGTTGACCCAAGAGAACTCAAACACTCACTGGAGACCAAAAAGATAAAAGGGCTTTATCTCGCAGGACAGATTAACGGTACGACAGGCTATGAAGAGGCAGCCGCTCAGGGACTTATGGCAGGCATCAACGCCTCTTTGAGCATCCAAAACAAAGAGCCGCTTGTTTTGCGCCGAGATGAGGCGTACATCGGCGTTTTGATAGACGATTTGGTAACCAAAGGGACAAAAGAGCCATACCGCATGTTTACATCCCGTGCCGAGTACAGACTTCTTTTGCGTGAAGAGTCCGCTGATGTAAGATTGAGCCGCTACGGACATGCAGTAGGGCTTATCGATGATGCTCTTTATGAAAAAGTGAAAGAAAAAAAGATGCAGATAGAGGAGGGGCTTCAACTCCTCCAAGAGAAAATCTTTACTCCAAACAAAGAGTTTTTGGCGTTTTTAGAGAGTATAGATGAAGAGAAAATCAGTGATTCACTCTCCGCACAGCAGCTTGTCTCACGCAAAAGTGTGGATGAAGCAAAGATGCTCCTCATCGCCCCAGAGCTCGCAAAGTACGCGCCTTACATCCTTGAGGAGATTTTAGTAGAGGCAAAGTATGCGCGTTATGTACAAAAACAGAGCCAAGAGATAGAGAAGATGAAGAAGTATCTTAAAGTAGAAATCCCGGAAAATTTCAACTTCAAAGGCATTAGCGGACTAAGCAAAGAGATAGTAGAGAAGCTTGAGAAGTTCAACCCGCCAACACTCCAAGCGGCATCGCAGATAAGCGGTATCACACCCGCCGCGATTGAGATTTTACATATCTACATCAAAATAAGTCAAAAAAAGAGAGGATAAATCTATGAGACTTTTTTACTATGTTCACACAGGACACCGCGTTGGACTCGATAGATTTCGACGTGCATGCACCATCATCCGCGCACTCGGCGATGTCGATATCACGCTTTTATGTTCTGATTTTCGTATAGCTGCCGAGGCACGCCATTTTGGAGTTGCTAAAGCAGTAGGTATCGACGCCGTTCAAAATATCCCACAGATAGCCGTTCATGGCGATAAGATGATTTTTGATTCAGATGAAGCCAACCCTATCATGCTTGAAGATATGAGAAACTTTTTCTCCACTTTCATCCGCATATCTGACGCAAAAGAGGACGCCAAAGCCTCAGGTGAGTCTCTTATCTCTCCTTACTTAAGTGGTGAGGGAATTTGCACAGCAGTTGCCGTAGATGCGAAGTATTTTGAGCCAAAAGATAAAACCATTGAAATTTCCTACTTCTTTGGAGATGATGATTATGAGAAAGATTTGGAAAAAAACCTTGACTTTATTGCAGAGCTCAACCCCGATTTACAGCTCGGTTTTTACTATTTTTTAGACTATGAGGAGATGTTGCGAAAAAAATTTCCACACCACCACGAGTTTGAAGATTATGATGACGTCGTGCAGCAGAGCAAAATCCTCATCACTGCATCGCCCCAAGCTGTCTTAGAGTCTCTTGCATCAGGCGCAAAGCCCATATACGTGCAAAGAGAAGACCACCCAGCTGATTTGGTACCATTTTTTGAGAGCTTGCATATTCCTATTGTGTATAACTATAAAAAAGAGATGCTTATGGATATCATAAGGGATGTCAATAATAAAAACTATTTCAAAATGGAACACTCTACGCAAAAAATAGCAAATTTCTTAAAAGAAACCTTAAATTTATAATTAATTAAAACTAATTTAGTATATAATCAGCCTTTAATTTTAAGGGAAAGAGAGCAAACACATGCATAACAGTAGCCGTAGAGGTTTCATGGGTAAAGCATTTGGTGCCGTAGCAGGTGTCGGTGCCGTTGGGTCATTGGTTGCAATGAAAAAGACTTGGGATCCGCTTCCAAGTGTTAAAGCAGCTGGTTTCACAACTCTTGATATGTCAATATATCCAGAGGGTGAAGTAATTACAGAAAAATGGAGAGGGAAGCCAATTTTTGTTTTGAAAAAAACCGCAGCGATGATAGCAAAACAGACAGAAGAGCAAAAAGCAAGAGATGTTGTTGTGGGTGATTCACACTTCATGTTAGCGATTGGTCTTTGTACACACTTAGGATGTATTCCTGCATACATTCCTGCTGAAGAGTCATTCCTTTGCGCATGTCACGGTGGTATGTTTAACTGGGCTGGTGAAGTAACAAAAGTTCCACCACCACGTGGATTTGATATTCCTCCATTCAAGATTGATGGAATGAAGGTCATCTTAGGTGAAGCAGGTCCAGAATATCAAAAAATGAAAGATAGCGGCGTAACGCTGTAAAGGAGGGGGATTAAATGGCACATTTTACAAAAGCAACAAGTGTTAAAGATTGGTTAAACCAACGTTTAGCAATTGAAACAGTTGAAAGGGTTATGGCATCTGAGTATTGGATTCCAAAAAACATTAACTTTTTGTGGGCGATGGGTATGGTTTTAGCAATTACTTTTGCATTACTATTGGTTTCAGGACTTTTCCTTTTAATGTATTATCAACCAGATGTTAAAGACGCATTTTATAGCGTAAACTACACTATTATGAGAGATGTTGACTATGGTTGGTTATGGAGACATATCCACGGTGTTGCTGCATCAGTTGTTTTCTTGATTATCTACATCCATATGTTCACAGGTATCTACTACGGTTCTTATAAAAAAGGTCGTGAGATGATTTGGATCTCTGGTATGCTTCTTTTCGTAGCTTTTTCTGCTGAGGCGTTTACTGGATACATGCTTCCATGGGGACAAATGAGCTACTGGGCTGGTATGGTTATTACAAATATTTTTGCTCTTGGTGATTTACATTTGGATGGTTTGGTTGAGTGGATTAGAGGGGATTATGTTCCGGCTCAAGCATTCTTAACTCGCTTCTTTATGCTTCACGTAGTTCTTATTCCGTTGGCGATTATAGGACTTATCGGGCTTCACTTCGCAGCTCTTCGTATTCCTCACGTTAACAACCAAGATGGTGAAGAGATCGATTTTGATGCAGAAGCTAAAAAATATTTGGCAGGTGATACTGCAGGTTCAAAAGTTATCCGTTTTGCAAATGACTTTATGAGTAAGGATATGATGGTTGTTGGATTCTTCCTTATCTTCTTCTTCTATTTAGTGTTCTTTAACTACGGTTTCGCGCTTGACCCTGTAAACTTTGACCCGGCAGATGGTTTGAAAACTCCGGCACACATCTACCCAGAGTGGTACTTCTTGTGGTCTTATGAGATTTTACGTCCGTTCTCTGTAAATATCGGTCTATTGGCTTTTGGTTTTGCACAAGTTATTTTTGTTCTCTTACCATGGTTAGACAGAAGTCCAAATGCTGTTCCGGCAAGTCGTCGTGGTGTATTTAAGATTTGGTTCTGGGTACTTCTTGCTGATATGATTGTTTTAACAGCTATGGGTAAATTACCTCCAGAGGGTATATTTAGTACTATTGGTTTAGTTGCGGCAGTAGGGTTTATCCTTCTATGGGTTGCGCTACCATTTATAACTATGAACGAAAAAAAAGTATAAGGAGAATAGGATGAAAAATAAAGAACCTTTGATTCTGGTTGTTGTTGTTGCTTTTACTCTCCTAACATACTGGTTAGTTGAGCCATACGCACACTCAGTTTTACATAAGCATGTTGAGAGTGAAAACTTTGCGTATGCAGATTTGAAGCCATTGGCTAAAACTGGAAATGCTGCTGCAGGTAAAGATTTAGTAATGGGTGCTGGAGCTTGTACGGGATGTCACTCAATCGAGAAAGATGGTATGCCGGCTGCAATGGATGCAGTTGCTGCTGCTGCAAGTTATGGTGTTAATCCACCGGATTTGAGCAACGCAGGCTCTATCTACGATGCGAAGTTTTTGGCTGATGTTATTGTAAACCCTGCTCATGCACTTAAAGTTGAGCATAAGTTTGATGCTGCTAAAGGTCAAATGCACCCAATGGCTCCATTTGCAGGAGCAGGCGGTGATTTAGAGCAAGAAGTTGCTGATATGGTTGCATACTTACAGTCAATTGCTGTAAAACCAAGTGAAGTAACACCAAAAATGGCGTATGAAAATGCTTGTGGTAGATGTCACGCACTCTCTTATGAGAACTGGACGCAAATCGGTGAAAAACCTGCATTTAAATTTGAAAAAGATGCATTGGCATATGACATTAAAGTGTTAGAGTACCAAGAACACCTTACAAAATATATGGGTAAACTACCACCAGATTTATCTATGTATATCCGTTCTCGTGGTGAGCACTTCATCAGCACATTTATCGAAAATCCTCAAGCACACCTTGAAGGAACTGCAATGCCTCGTGTTGGTGTAACAGCAGACGCTGCACACAAAGTAATCGAGCATATGGCAGATGCGGGAGACACAAAGAGACATGAGAGAGCATCTGTAGGTAAGATGGTTATGATTTATGCAGTAATCTTTGCAATCTTTGCTCTTCTATGGAAAAAACAAGTTTGGAAAAACTTACACTAAGTTTTCCTAACTTCCTCTACAAAAAAGACCAGTTCTTTTTTTTAACGCCTCGGAACTTCTCCGAGGCAAATCTTCACTCGCTTTTCATTCTTCCTTAAGATATTTAACGATACACTTTTTATATTCATCGTTATATATGTTTTTATATAACGCAACACTCAAAAATTAGGTCAATATGAATATTTTACACGGCAAAGTCGCAACAGTACAAAGCGTAGATGATTTCTTATCTCTAAGCGTTCTTGTTGGCGATAAACTCTTTTTTGTGGTTGCCCTGCAAAGCCCCGCTCTCTCATATGTAGCCGTGGGATGCAAGATAAATCTACTTTTTAAAGAGACAGAGGTGATGCTTGCAACAACAACCTCCAAAGTAAGCACGCAAAATGCTTTTGTCTCAAAGATAAAAGAGGTTGAAGTCGGTGAGCTCTTTGCAAATGTCGTTTTTGACTTTGAGGCAGAAGAGATAAGCGCGTTTATCACAAAAACATCGTTTGAAGAGCTCTCCTGCAGTGTTGGCGCTACATTTTTGTGGTTCATCAAAGCAAACGAGATCACTATCCAAAACGGAAACTAGATGGAAGATACCTTTTTTCAAACAATGAAGCTAACCTTTGAGTTAGCCACGGTTACAACGCTGATTCTTCTCTTCATTGCCATACCGCTTGCCTATTTTCTCTCCCAAACACGCTGGATTTTTAAACCGGTTTTAGAAGCGCTTGTCTCTCTACCGCTCGTACTTCCGCCATCTGTTTTGGGTTTTTATCTGCTTCTTGCATTTAGTCCAAAAAACAGTTTTGGCGTATGGCTTGAGCAAAATTTCGATGTAAGGCTTGTTTTTAGTTTTGAAGGGCTTGTTGTCGCTTCGGTTATCTTTAGTCTCCCTTTTATGGTACATCCCATCCAAAGCGGGTTTGCCGCACTTCCTAAAAATCTCACTTATGCCGCTTACACACTAGGCAAAAGCAAGATAAACACACTCTTTTATGTGTTACTGCCAAATATCCGCTCCTCGCTTCTCACAGGCATAGTTATCTCCTTTGCCCACACCATAGGCGAGTTTGGCGTTGTTTTGATGATGGGAGGCAACATAGCGGGCGAAACAAGGGTTGCAAGTATCGCCATCTATGATGAAGTAGAAGCGCTCAACTACAGCGTTGCAAACCAGTACGCACTGACACTCTTTATCATCTCTTTTGTGATTCTGCTTTTTGTCTATGCGCTCAACAAACACTTTATGCGCCAAGGCATCCAATGATACGCCTCGATTTTACAAAAAAACTCCAAGGCGCAGAGGGCATTTTTGATTTGACCATCCACCAAGAGATTCCAAAAGAGAAACTCTCCATCCTCTTTGGAAAAAGCGGAGCGGGAAAGAGCACTATTTTAAAAATCCTAGCAGGACTTATCAAGCCCGATAGCGGGGAGATTGTAGTTGATGATGTCATCTGGTTTAGCAGTGCCAAAAAGATAAACCTGCCACCGCAAAAGCGCAGTATAGGTTTTGTGTTCCAAGACTACGCACTTTTTCCAAATATGAGCGTCCAAGAAAATCTCCTCTACGCACTTGAACATAAAAGCGACAGAAAAAGCGTCGATGAGATTTTGGAGCTTATGGAGCTGACATCTCTCAAAGACGCAAAACCAAACACACTCTCAGGCGGACAGCAGCAGCGTGTGGCAGTTGCAAGAGCACTTGTGCGCAAACCAAAGATTCTTCTGCTCGATGAGCCGCTCTCCGCACTCGACTTTGCCATGAGAGCTAAACTTCAAGATGAGTTTTTAGCCCTGCAACATAAGCTCAAAACAACAACACTCCTTGTAAGCCACGATATTTCAGAAGTCTATAAACTCGGAGATTTTGTCTATGAGATCAAGGAGGGCTTAGTCGCAAAAAGCGGCACCCCAAGCGAGATATTTGGCGGCGTGGGCATAAGCGGTAAGTTTAAGTTTAACGGCGAAGTAGTTGCCATCACTAAAAGCGATATTTTGTACATAGTAAGCGTACTTGTTGAGAGCGAGATAGTAAAAGCAGTTGCAGGCAAAAAAGAGGTTCAAAACCTCAAAATAGGCTCCCGTGTAGTCCTCTCCAGCAAAGCATTTAACCCGCTCATAGTAACTACCTAAAGCCAAACATGCTCTCGGAAGTGGGGCTTTGGCCCCGCAAAATTCAACCCTCTTTTTTCTTAGCCACAACCAAAGTATGACACAAAATGTCATGCAGCGCTTTTTTATCTCTTCTATAAAAAGGGACAAAAAGCCCAAGAAGTGTAGTAGCAGTAAACAAGAAAAGCACAAAGCGCAAAATGGCTCTTAAAAAGCCGATGTTTGCACCGCTCTTATCATCTACCACTTTTATCTCATACGCCTTTTTCCCGGGAGTCTGCCCAAACCTGCTCACAAGAAAGGCATAGATAAGCCCATAAAGCGCAACCCCCGCAAAAGGAGCAAGTTGCGAAGACTGAAACTCCTCTTTTCCACTCATCACAACATATGTGATGATGTAGAGTATGGGCGCATATATCATAAAAAGGTCTGTGATAAAAGCTTTAACCCTATGGTTATAGGGAGCATAAACATAGCGTGGCTGCTCTTTGGTCTGCTCTTTTTTTTGTCTGTTTTTAATATTTCTAAATCTCATGGTGTCATTATACCAAAGAGCTCTTTGAAATGAGAAAATAAGAGACTTCTAGTACCATAAAGAACATTCTGTTAATAAATCGTTAACAAAAGTTGGAATTTAAACTTACTTTAAAAATTGCAAGTGTAGAATGCTCTCAGCTCTAATAAATTGCATAACTTGAAGTGATATATCGCTCGAGTTGTAGCAAAAAAGAGAAAACAGGAGAAAAAAATGAGAAAAATGATAAAAATGTCTATGGCAGCAGTTATGGTAATGGGCGTAAGCTCTGTTTCAGTTCAAGCAAATGATATTCTAACAAATATCAAAGCAGACGGACAAGTAAGAGCTAGATATGAGATGGTGGATGCGAAGGATGCTAATGACTTGTCTAACGCTAATGCATTTACTAACCGCTTAAGCCTTGGCGTAGGTGCTGACCTTATGGGTCTTAACTGGTTAAGCGCATATGTGCAAATGACTGATGTTAGAGCGCTGAATGACAACTATGATGATGTTAGCGCAGATAATGGTCCTGTAACTCAAACTAACGATCAAGTTTTTGATGCAGAACAAACTCGTTTAACTCAAGCGTATATCGATGCAAAATATGGAAAAACAAAGTTAAGAATGGGACGCCAAGCGATTAATCTTGATAATATTAGATTTGTTGGCACAGTTGACTGGAGACAAATGCCACAAACTTTTGATGCGGTAACTTTGACAGATAACACAATTGAAGGTCTTAATCTTTTTGCTTCTTATGTAACTCAAGTAAATAGAGTATTTGCTGATGAAGCTGGTGCTAAAGCTAAAAACTGGGATACAAGAACTCTTCTTTTAAATGCTTCTTATAAAGTAATGCCAGAGCTTAAAGTAACTGTTTATGACTATATGATAGGCGAAGGAACAGGAAACTTGGCAACAGGTGGAAATGGAAGTGATACTTATGGTATCGCATTAACTGGAGAAGTAAAAGTTGCTGAAGCTGCAAAATTAACTTACCGTGCGGAGTATGCAGAACAGACTGATCCTTCAATGGAAAATTCAGGTTCTACAACAAATATCAATGTTGACGCTAACTATATGAATCTTCAAGTTTGTGCAGATGTCAGCGGTATTTTAGCTGGTATCCAGTATGAAACATTAAGTGGAGCGAATGATAGCGGTACTGAAACAGCGTTCCAAACACCGCTTGCTACACTACACGCACACAACGGTTTTGCAGATATGTTTTTGACTACGCCAGTGGATGGTCTTGAAGATTTAAGTATGTCTCTTGGGTATAAATCAAAAGAGTTTGGTATGTTAAAAGCTACGTACCATGATTATACTGCAGAAGTTGGAAGTGATGATTATGGAACTGAGCTTGATGTAACATATGCAAGAGCTATCCCAGGTGTAAACAATCTTACAGGTACACTTAAAGTTGCAGATTTTGATGCAGATTCTGAAAGTGCTTATGTTGACACAACAAAATTCTGGGCAATGTTAGACTACAAATTCGCTACAAAGTAACGAAACCTTTTCAAGTCGCTTTTGGCGGCTTGAACCCTCTTTTAAAATTTAAACTCCTTTTTACCTCCAAAAGCTATAATACAAACATATAAAAAAGTTTAGGAATTATTATGCTTATAGACAGCTACAACAGAGTTGTTGACTACATCCGTATCTCAGTAACAGAGCGCTGCAACTTTAGATGCCAGTACTGTATGCCAGAGAAGCCTTTTTCATGGGTGCCAAAAGAGAACTTGCTTACATTTGAAGAGCTTTTTATGTTTATCAAAGTAACTATTGATGAGGGTGTCAAAAAGATTCGTATCACTGGTGGAGAACCGCTTTTGAGAGAAGATTTGGACGTATTTATCAAGATGATTTATGACTACGCTCCAGAAATCGACCTTGCCATGACCACCAACGCTTATCTGCTCAAGTCCACTGCACAAAAACTCAAAGATGCAGGTCTTAAACGTCTCAATGTCAGCATCGACACACTCAAGCCAGACGTAGCTCAAAAGATAGCGCAAAAAGATGTTTTGGCAAATGTTTTAGAGGGCGTTGAAGAGGCACTTGCAGTGGGGCTAAAAGTAAAAGTAAATATGGTACCTATGCACAACATGAATGCCGATGAGATAGTAGATGTTTTAGAGTATTGCAAAGAGCGTAACATGACGGTACGATTTATAGAGTACATGGAAAATCGCTACGCTTCAAAAGAGATAAGCAGAGTACCGTCAAGCGAACTTTTGGAGAGCTTGGCTCAGCACTATGATTTTGTAGAAGAGGGTTACGACGGTGCGTCACCTTCACGCTACTACCGTATGAGTGATGGCTACAAGTTTGGCATTATTGAGCCTTATGGAGATGATTTTTGCAAGCAATGCAACCGCATACGCCTCACCGCTGAGGGACAACTCATCCCATGCCTCTACTTTGATGAAGCACTAAGTATAGGCAAAGCCATAAAAGAGGGCGATATTGCAGCTGCGGCAGAAGTACTAAGAGAAGTTGTCAAAAACAAACCCGAAAAGAACCGCTGGGGCGGAGAAGACGGCGAAGTATCTTCAAGAGCCTTTTATGAGACGGGCGGGTGATGATATATCTTGTTGAACATTTTTACTCCATCCAAGGCGAAGGTCGATATGTGGGCAGACCATCACTTTTTTTCCGGTTTGGCGGCTGTAATATGCGTTGTGAGGGTTTTGGTTGCACGGAGAGCGCATCTGATGGCACAAAAGTTTTAGGATGCGATACGGTCTATGCAGTGAGCAGAGAGCATTTTTCGCAAAACTGGATTCCAATCAACCATGTAAATGAGCTTTTAGGTATCTTGAGCCTTTATGATTTACCTTATGCTGTTGACGTTGTTCTTACTGGCGGAGAGCCGCTTTTGTATGCAAACGATGCTCTTTTTGTCGCATTTTTAGAGGGTTTAGATGCCTTGGGGCACAAGATAACTTTTGAGACAAACGGTTCGTTGCGTGTTGATTTTGAGCGTTTTTGTGTCTATAAAAAGTGCATCTTTGCACTCTCTGTAAAACTCTCAAACTCAAATGAGCCTTTTAGCAAGCGTGTGCGAGGAGAGGTTATCAGCGAGATAGCACTCAGCGCCAAAGAGGCATTTTTCAAGTTCTCTATCGATGCAGACTCCATAAATGCTGCACTAGAAGATGAGATAGCAGAAATTTGCGCTTTTGCACCATCGCTTGAAGTTTACTGTATGCCTCTTGGCGGAAACAAAAAAGAGGTAGAAGCCAACACAGAACCGCTGATAGAGTTTTGCAAGGCAAAAGGATACAGCTTTAGCGACCGACTTCACATAAGAATCTGGGATCAAAACAAGGGGGTGTGATGCTGATACGAAAACTTTTTAAATTTGAAAATGCGCACGTTGTGCGAGGTTGCTCCACAGTGCGATGCAGAAGTTCCATTCATGGACACTCCTATAAAGTTGAGCTTCTTTTTGAGTCCAACTTTTTGGACAATGGGCAGATGGTCTATGATTTTGGGCTAATGAAGCAAAATATGAAAGATATCATTGATAGTTTTGACCATGCTATCGCTCTATGGAGTGGCGATGAGCAGAGCTACAAAGAGGATATGAAAAAACATTCTGCACGCTGGATTGAAATCCCTCTCTCTCCATCTGCCGAACAGTTTAGCCGTCTCTTTTTTGTTCTTGTTGACAAACTCCTCTCCCTTACAACCACAGTAAACGGAGAAAAAGAGGTAAAACTTCACAGTATTATCGTTCATGAGACAGATACGGGCTATGCACAAGCTTTCAGGGAAGATGCCTACTCGCAAGCCATGGGCACTATAAACTTAGAAGAGATTTTTTTTAGCGAGGAGATACAAAAAGAGTGGCATGATGCTAGACTTTTTGAGAAGATAAAAAGTGGCAAGACGTTTATTAACCCGCAGAGTGTTTGAAATTTTATGGTATAATTTTTTTGTTAGTATGAACTTTTCATTGTAGTTGATGGAGTGGTAATAGAGGTCGAGAGGTTCGAAACTCTCGACCTTTTTTTTTGCCCTCCAAAAACTACAAAGAAAGGGGTCTTTATGGATAAGCTCATACTAACAATACTGCTTATGTGTATCTTTGCACCGTTGCTACATTAGCAATGCCAAGGGGTTTTGCCCCTTGCCCCCTATTTTGTATTTACCAAACCAACCCTCTTAGAAGATGTAAAACTAAAGCGTGTTGGAACTATCTTGATGCTATCGCCTTTTTCAAATGCTTCACAACTGCTATCTACAATCATAAAAGCGTTTGAATTTGCAAGAGGTGTTATCATCCCCGGGGCAAATTTGTCGTAAGGTGCAAATGTAGCTCCGTCAAAATAACCGGGAATTACGCTTCTTCTGCCTCCCCTTAGCGCATAGTCATTTGCCATTTTTGTCTCGATAGGGGCGAGATATTTTGCTTCATTGCCGCTAAGAGCTAAGATGATGCTTTGTCCGAAAAGTTCAAAGTTAAGAGCTGCCGCCATCGGGTTTCCGGGAAGATTGAGAACAAGAGTTTCTCCAATGCGCCCAAAAGTAGTCGGTTTTCCGGGTTTAATCTCCACTTTGTCAAAAAATATCTCATATCCAAAAGCTCCAAACGCCTCTTTTGTAAAGTCGGCATCGCCTACGCTCACACCGCCGGAGGTGATGATAAGGTCACTTTGCAACGCACTTCTGATATGCTCTTGTATGCTCTGTAGAGAATCACTTGCCGTGCCGATAAAGTCAACATCACATCCAAGCTCTTGCACTCTGCTAAAAAAAGTAGGCGAATTTGTGTTGTAGAGTTGATGTGCCGCAACACTCTCAAAGTACATCTTCAGCTCATTTCCAGAGGAAAAGATAGCGATACGTGGCTTTTTATGGACTTTGATATGGCTTATACCCTGAGAAGCAAGAAGCGTGATATGGTGTGCATATAGCTTCTGCCCACGATGTAGCAGTGTCATGCCTCTTTTGATATCCTCGCCGCAAAAACGGATATGAGAGTTTTTCTTGATATTTTGTGGTAAAACTATCTTACCATCTTGATGGGTCACATCTTCAATGGGGATGATAGCCTCGCAACCGTCAGGAATCTTTGCTCCAGTCATGATTTTTATGGCACATCCACTCTCAAGCACTGCATCCGAGTTGTCGCCTGCAAAAATAGTATGCGTAACGCTGACACTTTTTGCAGTGTCCTCCATCTTTATGGCATAACCATCCATAGCGGAGTTATCAAATGGGGGGAGGTTGTAGGTTGCGACGATATCTTCTGCTAAGATAGAGCCTAGTGCATTTTCAAGCGGCACGATTTTAAGTGATGTCGGTTTGGTATTTTTATATATAAATTCAAGTGCTTCTTCGATTGTAACAGCCATATTTTTCTCTTTTTCATTTGATATTAAGCACTAAAACGAACTCGTCCGTTTTAGTGGTGGGGACTTTAGTCCCTACGACCCCCTAAAGCTACAAAAAACATAGTTTTTCGAGAAATCAAGGGGTATTTATACATTTTTTATTGTAATATTGCGATATGAATGAAATGTATGATATGGGAATTGTAACACATAACTGGGGTGTTATGTCGGTTTTGGGCGCAGTAGTAGTCAATCTTTTACTCCTTTTTGGTATAAAAAGTAGAGTGAAGTACACAAGAGCCATGACGCTTTATACCCCGATAGTGGGAACGACGATAGGTATGGTTGTTTTTACGGGCGTGGTTATGATGGCGGCAAAGCATCTTGATTTTACGCTTGAAAACATAGCGATGATACTTTTTGCAACGCTTCTTATCGTCCTTGAAGCAAAACGCTCCAAGCATCTTGCCAATGTGGATAGAAAAGATGAAAAGAGCTTTTTGGAGCATAGAAAGTATGCACTCAAAATCTTTCTTGCACAGATAGCTACGGTACTTAGCATCTCTTTTTGGATGTGGGCATGATTTATATTTTGGATGATGAGGCGGGCGCACAAAGCCTTTATATACGAGGGGAACAGCACAAATATCTTATCAAAGTACGCCGCCACAAAGAGGGTGACTTGCTCTCTTTTCGCTCAAGAGATAATCTCAAGATGCTTCATACGTATAAGATACAGAGCGTTGAGCCGCGAAGTGCGGAGTTGTCACTTGTCGCATCGGAACTCAAAGAGGTTAAAAGTGCAAAAGAGCTTCATATAGGATGGTGCATCATCGATACCAACTCCATAGAAAAAGTGCTTCCCTCTCTTTGTGAGGTTGGTGTGAGTAAGATTACTTTTATCGCATGTGAGCGAAGCCAAAAAAACTTCAAGATTGATTTTAAACGTTTTGAGAGGATTCAGGAGGCCTCCATGCAGCAGTGCGGACGCAGCAGCTATGTGGAGTTGGAGATTTGCAAAAGTGTGCAGGAGTTTATCAAGGCATATCCAGATGTAAAAGTGTTTGATTTTTGTGAGACAACCTTGCAAGAGTGTAGCGATATAACAACCGTTCTTATAGGATGTGAGGGCGGATTTTCCCCAAAAGAGAGAGAACTTTTTGCATCAGTGCAGAGTTTTAGGCTTGATACCCCGATGGTTTTGCGCTCAGAGAGTGCGGCTCTTGCAGTAGCAAGCAAAATACTTTTTTAAGAGACCACAGCACAACAATGCTTTTGCCCAATTTCTTCGTTAAACTAAAGTGAAATTTCGTCATTTACTACAGTAAACTCCTCAATTTAACTTTAATTTGCCTCGAACTTGAACAAAATCCTCTGTTGTGCAGTGGTCTCTTTAAGATAAATCTCGGTAAAATTCACACCGTAATAATCCGCCCCCATACGGATTTAAAAAATATATAGATATTCGCACACGAACGAGTATCAAAAGGTAAAAAAATGAAAAAAGATATCCACCCAAAATTAGTAGCTTGTACAGTAACTTGTTCATGCGGTAACAGCTTCATCAACGAAGGAACAAAAGAAGAGATGAGAGTGGACATTTGTAACGAGTGCCACCCGTTTTTTACAGGTTCTGAGAGAATGGTAGATACTGCCGGAAGAATTGACAAATTCAACAAGCGTTACGCTAAAAACTAATCAAGATTTTTCTTGCTTACACTCATTCCAACCCCGATTGGAAACATAGGTGACATTTCACTTAGAGCCATAGAGGCACTAAGTGAAGCCGACATACTTCTGTGTGAAGATACGCGGGTTACAAAAAAACTTATCCAAATCCTCAAAGAACGTTACAACACCTCTTTTAAAGAAGAGCAACATTTTATTTCACTCCATTCGCATAATGAAAAAGAGTTTATCCAAAAGCTAACCCCTGCTTTTTTTGAGCAGAATGTTATCTATGCAAGCGATGCAGGGATGCCCGGTATCAGCGACCCTGGGCAGGCACTTGTAAAATATTGTCAAGACAATGGCGTGAAATATGATGTTCTCCCCGGTGCAAACGCACTTTTGACCGCTTTTGTGGCAAGCGGATTTGTTACTACAAAGATGCTTTTTTGGGGATTTTTGCCGCATAAAGGCAAAGATAGAGCGGCTTCACTTTTGGGTGCCCTAAACAGCGGATATACGACTGTTCTTTACGAGTCACCGCATAGACTTGAGAAACTTTTGGATGAACTCTCACATGAAGAACCCTCTCGAAAGATTTTTTTGGCAAAAGAGCTTACAAAAAAGTATCAAAGGTACTATGTTGGAACTGCCGATGAAGTAAAACAAAAAGTGGATGCAAATCTTAGAGGCGAATGGGTGGTTGTTCTTGAGGCAAAAGAGACGTTTGGCAGCTCTGCCATCAGCCAAAACGATATCTTGGAACTTGACCTACCGAAGAAAGTACAAGCAAAACTTATCTCTAAAATAACAGGCGAAAATACAAAAGCGTGTTATGAGAGATTACTTAGTCTCTAATGTTAATTTTTTTGGATAAAATACCCCTATGTTAATATACGCAAAACAACCCATAAACTATATCATTCAAAATCATCCGAGTAAGATAAAGAGACTTTATCTTGCTAAAGAGATAGATAAAAAAGAGTACTCACGCCTTATGAAAATGGGTTTTGAGATAAAAAGAATCCCCTCAGATGCGGCAGGAGCAATGTGCAAAAATGCCTCACATCAAGGGATGCTTGCAGAAGTAGAGGCATACGAGCTTCATGACTATAAAACATTTTTAAATTATGAATTTGTGCTTATTCTCTCAGGGCTTACGGATGTTGGAAATATCGGAGCGATTGTGAGAACTGCTTATGCGCTTGGGGTGGATGGTGTCATCGCATGCGGTGTAAAATCACTCCCGCTTGAAGCGATTATACGAACAAGTACTGGCGCGCTTTATGACACTCCTTTTGCCATAGAGACCAATGTACACAATGTCCTCAACGACCTCAAAATGTCAGGATTTACGACGTACGGGGCTGATATGGGCGGCAAAGATATCAGAGAAATTGCCATCAAGCCAAAAAGAGCGCTTTTTTTAGGTAGCGAGGGCGAGGGACTAAGTGCAAGAGTAAGTTCAAAGCTTGATGAAGTGGTGAGCATAAAAATGGCGCATGCATTTGACTCTTTAAATGTAGGTGCGGCGGGAGCGATTTTAATGGATAGGATGAGAAGATGAGCGCTGGTATGGAAAAATTAAAAAACATCGGCATCCAAAAAATCCACGAAGATACGCATATATCAAGAGCACACATAGAGGCGATATTTCAGGAAAATTTTGAAGATATGCATGGCGTACAGTTTAATGGTTTTCTCTCAATACTTGAGCGAGAGTATGGCGTTGATTTGAGTGATTTGAGAGCAAAAGCAAAAGAGCATTTTGGGTATGTTGCAAAATATATGAAGCCTGAGCAATCAACACAAATGTTTAAAACAGACAATAAAAAGAGAAATTTGACACTTTTTTATACTGTTTTAGGAATTGCACTTTTTCTTTTATTTGCATTTATAAGTACAAAAAATGACAATGAGGAAATCGCTGCTACAGAGTCACTGCAACAAACGCTTCAAAATAGTCCGCCGCAACTTCAAGAGAGCAAAATCGTGCAGCCTCAAGAGCAAGAACAAAACCAGACCCTTGCAGATGAAAACCTAACTGTTAGTGAAAATAACAGTAGTGTAGTAGAGCAAAATACAACACAAATTGAGAAGAAAAAAGAGCAAATAGAAGTAGCACCACAACCTCCAAAAACTCAAAGTGGCGTGCTTAAAATTATGCCAAAGAGTAAGGTTTGGGTAGGGTACATAGACTTGCAGACAAACGACAAATTTCAGGCGACATCTTCGGACGAACTTTTGCTGGATGCTTCAAAAGAGTGGCTTCTTGCATTTGGGCATGGAAATATAAACATTGAGCTAAATGGTGTTTCTCATGAGTTTAAAACGCCAAAAAATATGAGATTTGTCTATAAAA
Source organism: Sulfurimonas lacustris (assembly GCF_059705355.1). NCBI lineage: Bacteria > Pseudomonadati > Campylobacterota > Epsilonproteobacteria > Campylobacterales > Sulfurimonadaceae > Sulfurimonas > Sulfurimonas lacustris. Next base: position 2,093,036 of record NZ_AP046125.1, on the reverse strand, counting down.
ATGGCGTGTTAAAGCAGATAGACGTTGAAGAGTATAAAACTTATAATGGCGGCAATGCATGGTAAAAATAGCACTTCTTCTGCTTTGCCTTGTTTCGTTTTCGCATGCACAAGATTTGCTTATGCAAAAGATTCAAAATCTTGTAAATCCTAGGACTTTTGCTAAAGATAAAGCCTTTATAGAGACCGTATTTTCTCCAAAGAGTGCTTATTATACGGAAGATGGAAGAGTTGATTCTATCAAAGTAATCAAGACGTTAAAAGATAACGGAATCTTAAATCTTTTTTTTAAAACCCCCCGCGAAATCAATATAAGCTTTAAGACACAAGGCAAACCCCTTTTATTTGTTAAAATCATGAGTGACTCTTTGCAAAATATCGGGTATTACAAATACATGACAAAAGAGTCAAGTTTTGAGGATGCAGAGTTTGTATGGAAAATCAATCTTACATCAGAGTACGCGGCTGACCCTATTATCTTAGCACAAGAGCTTGAGAAAAACAACTGCAAGATTGTGGACGTTGTGCGTGAAAATGAGAGTGATTGGAGTTACGTTATTGATATGCAAAAAGCAAAGCTTGACGTGGCAGCGCTTGAGGGCGGTGTAGAGTTTAACCTTAAACGCTCACTTTACGCCTACTGGCTGGATGTTTCTAAAATTGGCACGCTTGATATTGTCAGCTCTATAAGAAACGAATGGTACCCTTACATCGCCTTTTATGATAAATCTCTTAAACTTCTAAATGTCATAAAAATAGATACAAAAAAAACAAATATAACATTAGAGCTTGACCCAGAGGCGTACTACATCAAAATATCAGATATTTACACACTTAAAAATATCAAAGATGACCTTGTTCTCACTCCTTTAGAGAGAAAAAATTAAATTTTTTTCGATAGAATGTCGCTAATTATTTGAGTAGGAAAAATCATGTTTGATGAGATACAGTTTGATAGAATGAAACGGTTGCCAAAGTACGTTTTTGCTGAGGTGAATGAACTTAAAATGGCAGAGCGTAGAGCTGGAGTAGATGTAATAGATTTTTCTATGGGAAATCCTGATGGGGACACTCCTGAACATATCCGAGAAAAACTTATCGAATCTGCCCAAAAGACAAAAACACATGGTTACTCTGTTTCAAAGGGAATTCCAAAGCTTCTTGTGGCGATATCCAATTGGTACCTAAGAAGATATGGCTGTGAGTTAGACCCTGCGACTGAGTGTGTTGCGACAATGGGTTCCAAAGAGGGGTATGCACACTTAGCGTACGCTATTACAAACCCAGGTGATGTGGCGATTGTTCCGGATCCGACTTACCCGATTCATGAGTACTCTTTCATTTTAGCGGGTGGCAATGTCGCTAAATTTGGCATCGAGTTTGATGAGGACTACAAGCTTAACGAGGATAAATTTTTTGAAGATTTGGATAGAGTTTTCAAAGAGAGCTCTCCTAAGCCAAAATACGTTCTGGTAAACTTCCCTCACAATCCGACAACGGCGACTGTAACACAAGATTTTTATGTGCGTCTTGTTGCTATGGCAAAAGAGAAGAGATTTTACATCATCAGCGACATCGCTTATGGCGACATCACGTTTGACGGCTATGTAACGCCATCTATTATGAGTGTTGAGGGAGCTAAAGATGTGGCGGTTGAGAGTTTTACGCTCTCTAAGAGCTACAATATGGCAGGCTGGCGTGTAGGCTTCTTTGTAGGAAACAAAAAACTCATAGGTGCACTTCAAAAAATCAAATCGTGGCTTGATTATGGTATGTTTACTCCTATCCAAGTTGCGGCTACTATCGCACTTAACGGTGATCAGCAGTGTGTTCAAGAGATTACTGATAAGTACAACCATCGCCAAGAGGTGCTTCTTGATGCGTTTGAGAGAGCAGGCTGGCATATCAGAAAAAATCAGGCAAGTATGTTTGTCTGGGCAAAAATACCTGATTGTTGTAAAGAGTTGGGTTCATTGGAGTTTTCAAAGAGACTTCTTAAAGAGGCAGGTGTTGCGGTTGCTCCGGGGATTGGTTTTGGGGTTTACGGCGATGAGTATGTTCGTATTGCACTTATAGAAAATGACAACCGTATCCGTCAGGCAGCACGCAATATCAAAGAGTTTTTGAAAAAATATCAAGACGAAAAAAAATAGTATGATAAAAGTCGGAATCATCGGTGTTGGAACTGTAGGTGCGAGTGTTGTCAATATCTTAAGAGATAATGCAGATGTTATCTCTGCACGTGCAGGTGTCGATATAGTCGCAAAAAGCGGTGTCGTCAAAAATCTAAGCAAAGACAGAAGCTCTTTGGGTATCAAGATTTCAGATAATGTTGATGATGTTTTAGAAGATAAAGAGATAGATATTGTCGTGGAGCTTATGGGCGGTGTGGAAGAGCCCCTTAAGATAGTAAAACGTGCGCTTAAAAACGGCAAAGCAGTTGTCACTGCAAACAAGGCACTCTTAGCATATCACCGTTACGAGCTTCAAGAGATTGCGCAAGATATCGCTTTTGAGTATGAGGCAAGTGTCGCAGGCGGTATCCCCATCATCAATGCACTGCGTGACGGTTTGTCCGCAAACCACATAGAGTCCATCATGGGCATCATGAACGGAACTTGTAACTACATGATGACGAAGATGACCAACGAGGGTGTTGCTTATGATGCTATTTTAAAAGAGGCGCAAGAGCTTGGCTATGCAGAGGCAGATCCTACTTTTGATGTGGGTGGATATGATGCAGCGCACAAACTGCTTATCTTAGCAAGCATAGCTTACGGAATCGATGCAAAACCAGAAGATATCCTTATTGAAGGGATACAAAATATCTCTCAAGATGACATCGCATTTGCCAAAGAGTTCGGTTATGTCATAAAACTTCTTGGAATCGCAAAAAAAGATAAAAACGAAGTTGAGCTTAGGGTTCATGCATCTCTCATCAAAAAAGAGGCGATGATAGCAAAGATAGATGGCGTTATGAATGGCATAAGCGTTGTGGGTGATAAAGTTGGCGAAACACTCTACTATGGAGCAGGAGCGGGCGGCAATGCAACAGCGAGTGCAGTTGTTGCGAACATCATAGATATAGCAAGAAGCGGAAAAAGCAAACCTATGCTTGGTTTTGACAGACCGATGGAGGGCAAACTTACGCTTAAAGAGGCGGGCAATATAGAGTCCAAATACTATTTGCGTATCAATGTCTCCGACAAGATAGGCGTTTTGGCACGCATTACGAAGATATTTGAAGAAAACAGTATCTCTATCGAGGCGATTTTACAAAGACAAGCTTCAAGTGACAGCGCAAACCTCCTTATCTCGACACACACAGCGTACGAACATGACATCCAAAATCTCATCAATTCTATTGAGGGGCTTGAGTTTGTCAACCAAAGACCTGTCATGATTAGGATTGTATAAACAAGGTGAAAATCCTCATAACTGGAGCTAGCAGTGGTATCGGAGAGGCGTTGGCGAGGCTTTATGCTACTAAAGACAACGAGCTTTTTCTCCTTGCCAGAAGAGAAGGGCGGCTGCAAACACTCTGCAAGGAGCTTGAAAAAGAGGCTTTAAGTGTGGAGATTGTGACTGCCGATGTTACTGGCTTTGCTCTGCTTCAAGAAAAAATTAGAGCAATTGGGGATGTGGACATGGTTATCTTAAACGCCGGTGTTTCGCTTGGACACTCGCTAGAGATTACTCCCATGGATGATTTTCAAAAACTCTTTGATGCAAATCTCCTCTCCAATCATGCGATTTTAGAGGTTTTACTACCGCACTTTAGAGCAAAAAGAGGCGGAAAAATCGTCTTTATCTCCTCTTTGGCTTCGCTCATCACAATGCCTACCTCCTTAGCCTACAGCACATCCAAAAGAGCATTAAACGCCTATGCAGAGGGGTTGAGATACAAATACAAAAAAGAGGGGATAAAAGTTATCAACATTTTACCCGGATTTATCAAGAGTGAAATAACCGATAAAAACAGCTTTAAGATGCCGTTTTTTCTAAGTACCGAGGCGGGTGCAAAAAGAATCTATGATGCCATAGCAAAAGAGAAACGGTACTATCCGTTTCCTTTTAGATTTTACACTATTATTAGATTACTCAATCTATTTCCTGATTTTTTAAAAGAAAAAATTATACACTCACTCACTCAAAGGAGCTAACTTTATGGAAAACACAAAAACAATAGATAGCGTTTGTACCTACTGCGGTGTCGGATGCGATATAGCAGCCGATGTAAAAGATAATAAAATCGTTAGGATTTTTGCACACAAAGATGGTGTCGTCTCACAAGGCAAGCTTTGTGTCAAGGGAAAGTACGGATTTGATTTTGTTGACTCAAAAGAACGTTTGAGAATCCCACGAATTAAAAAGAGCTTTTTAGAGAAAAATCCTTCCATTAAAGAGACTATAGCTTCCTCTTTGGTAGAGTTTGATGATGTTTGGTATGAGAGCGACCTTGATGCTGCAACGACTGCTGCGGCTATGAAGCTAAAAGAGATTCAGGCAAAGTATGGACGCAAAAGTGTCGCTTCCATCGGCGGGGCTAGGACTTCATGCGAGAGCGTTTATCTTTTCCAAAAATTTACTCGTCATACGCTTAACTCGCCGCATGTCGATAACTGTGCAAGAGTTTGCCACTCACCGTCCTTAAAAGGGATGCGTACAACCATCGGCGAGGGGGCTGCAACCAACCCTTACAATGATATCTACAACTGCGAGTTTATGATAGTGATAGGCTCTAACACGACAGAAGCACATCCAATCATCGCAAATCGTATCGTGGAAGTAGCGCAAAAGCACGACAATATGGCGGTTTTTGATGTCAGAGAGATAAAACTTCACAAATTTGCAAAGTACAAAGCCATCATCCCCTACGAGGCAAATCTGCTTGTTCTTAACATGCTCGCCTATGTCATCATAAGCGAAGATCTCTATCATGAAAGCTTTGTTGCCGAGCGCACAAAAGGTTTTGCAGAGTTTAGAGAAAAGATCATAAACGACCCTTTTGCAAATCCGAAATATTTTGAGCAGGTTGAGGGGTATGAACAACTAAGCAAGATGATACCAAAAGTGGCAAGAGAGTATGCGCTTAAAAAGTCTATGATCTTTTGGGGACTTGGAATTACGGAGCATGTAGACGGCTCTTATGCGGTTATGGCGATAACGCATCTTGCTCTTATGACGGGTAACATCGGTAAAGCGGGAGCAGGACTTATGCCGCTTCGTGGGCAAAATAATGTTCAAGGAGCTTGTGATATGGGGATGCTTCCATACTATGACCCAGACTATCAAGTGCCAAAAGAGGTCGGTCTTATGACGCCGGAGCTTGTTGATGAGATGCTTGAGGGACGGTTAAAGGCGGTTATCAATGTTGGAGAAGATTTGACGCATATCCATCCAAACCTAAACAAAATAGACAGAGCTTTGCAAAACCTTGAGCTTATAATGGTGCAGGAGCTTTTTGTAACAGATATCACCGCAAAAGCAGACATCATCGTGGGCGTAAAATCGGCGTATGAGAAGACGGGCGTTTACATTAATGCGATGAGAAGACTACACCTATCACAACCTCTTGTAGAGTCTGATTTGCCAGATGACTGGGAAGTGCTTCAGATGTTAGACAACAAAATGGGTGGAGAGAGTGCTTATAAAAACTCCAATGAAATTTGGGATGAGGTGCGCAAGGTAGCCTACCACCGTTTTAGCGGAGCATCTTATGTCAGACTGGAGCGACACAGAAAAAGAGGGCTTCAGTGGCCTGTTCATACAGAAGATACCCCGATACTCCATCAGCTTGACTTTAGAACGGATGACGGTTTAGGTGAATTTCACTATCATCAGTACAAACTCCGTGGAATGGTGCAAGAGATAGTTGAAAAGAGATTAAGCGGCTACTACCTCACAACGGGCAGAACCATAGCGATGTACAACAATGCCGCACAAACAAAACAGACACTAAGCCTTGTTGATAGATACGATGAGGATATTTTACTGGTTTGTGAGGAAGATATGGCGGATTTTACAAGCGAGAGAGTAATCCTTAAAACTGTACATGGGGAGACAAAACCGCTTAAAATCCGCTTTAGTGACAAAGTCGCACCAAAGACGCTTTTTGTAACATTTCACTATGCCGACTCCAAAATCAACTCGCTCTTTGGGGATGAGAGAGACGAGCTTATACTTACGGCAGCTTTCAAATCCGTAAAAGTGGAAGTGGTAAACCTCTAAATGAGCAGAGCCAAAGGGGACTATGCAGAAGAGCGGGCATACGCATACCTTTTAGAAAAAGGGTTTGTGGTAGTTGAACGCAACTTCTCCTCCCGCTTTGGCGAGATAGATATTATCGCAACCAAAGATAAAGTTTTGCACTTTGTTGAGGTAAAAAGTGCGCTTGACTACGAACTAGCCATCCAAAACATCACCAAATCCAAACTCTCAAAACTACTTAAAACAGGCGATGTTTACCTTAAAAAAAATGGCTTGCATACCATGGACTATATGTATGACGCTATCATCGTAACACCACTGGAGATTTGGCATTTGGAGAATATTACGATTTAATGGGCTTTTTTTAACTCAACCTCATCAAGCAGGCTTAAAAAACCATCCGCCTCTCTACTTCCTCTGTCTTCATAGATGATAGTTCCGTCACTCTTTAAAAAGTAGTGTCTCGGTACGCCTTGCGTGGTAAAGTGGTTTGGGATTTTATGTCTGTCTCTTGAGAGGTAGAGAAGTACGTACTCTTTTTCAAGTCTGGCGATAACATCTTTTTTAGAAAGTGTCATCTCTTTAAACCTATCGCACCATCTGCAAACATCGGCACCGATGAAAAGGTATATCTCTTTTTTCTCTTTTTGTGCTTGTTTGATGGCTGTGTCGTAGTCGTGAAGCCAAGGCAGGTCTGCACTAAAGAGTGAACTCAGCAGAGCGAGTGTTAAAAAGAGCCCTCTCATGCGTAGAGGTCTAGCAAGTTATTTGGGTTTGTGCTTAGTGTACTCTCTTGCTCTGTTTTGCTCTCAAGTGAAACGACATTTGCTACTGGGTTACTGCCTGTATCGGTTTGGCTTGCGTTGGCATTTGTACTTGTCTCTGGTCGTCCAAACTGAATGGGTTGTGAATAAGGTGATTGGTATATATAGCGAGTTACTTCCATAAGTCCTCTCCTTCTTCTTTTTGTATTATAATAACATAAAAAAATGTAAGTGTAGGAGAATTTTTATGAGAGCTGGTGTCTATTTTGGTTCATGTGAGGCAACAAAAGAGCGTGTGAGTGAGAGAAGAAGTCCTTATAGCGGCGAGGTGGTCTCTTTTGCTCCTTTATGTGATGCAGATGACGCAAAAAAGGCACTTCTCATCGCAAAAGAGGCGGCAAAAGAGGCGGCAAAAACTACACTTGCAAAACGATGCAGTTGGCTTTTGGATGTTGCGCAAAAGTTAAGAGAGCATAAAGAGGAGATGGCAAAAACCATTACCGATGAGGTGGGCAAGCCTATCGCTTTTGCAAGGGTAGAGGTGGAGCGATGCATCGAGACGGTGACACTTGCAGCTGAGACGATGCGCACCATGCATGGAGAGACCATAAACAGCGACGCTTTTGCTTCCGGAAAAAAGACGATGGCATTTTTCAAGAGAGTTCCTTGCGGTGTTGTTGTGGCGATTACCCCTTTTAACTTTCCGCTCAATCTTGTTGCACACAAAATCGCCCCCGCACTTGTAGCGGGCAATGCGGTTGTGCTAAAACCGACACCAGAAGCACCGCTTACCGCCTATAAATTTGCAAAACTTTTTATCGAGAGTAAGTATGCCATCAAAGATGCACTAAGCGTGGTTTATGGGGATGCTGAGGTTGGAGACGCACTTGTTTCAAGCGATATACCTAGAGTGATTAGCTTTACTGGGAGTGTCGGGGTTGGAGAGATTATCACGAAGCGTGCAGGGATAAAAAAAGTATCACTAGAGCTTGGTGGCAATGCGGCGACTTTTGTAGATGTGAGTGCCGATTTAGATTTGGCGGCACAAAGGTGTGCGCTTGGGGCATTTGTCAACTCTGGTCAGGTCTGTATCTCGTTGCAACGCATCTATGTTCATGCAAAAGTCTATGACGCTTTTGCCGCAAAAATGGCGCAGGAGAGCGCAAAACTTATTGTCGGCTCTCCTTACAATGAAGATACTTTTATGGGACCCCTTATAAATGATGAGGCGTGCCAAAGAGCGATGGAGTGGGTTCAAAGCGCCAAAGATGAGGGAGCGGTTGCACTGCTAGAGCCTAAAGTAGAGGGGAGAATTTTCTCTCCATGTGTTATGGCGAACGTGCGTTCAGATATGGCGATTGTTTGTCAAGAGGTCTTTGCACCAATCGTCTCTTTGATAAAAGTTGAGAGTTTTGATGAGGCGTGTGGGATGATGAACGACTCGCCTTACGGGCTTCAATTTTCTCTTTTTACAAACGATTTGGCACTTGCAAAAGATGCCATAGATGCGCTTGATGCAGGCGGTGTAGTGGTAAATGATATGCCCACACTCCGTTTTGACATTCAGCCTTACGGCGGTGTAAAACTTAGCGGAGTAGGGCGCGAGGGTCCACGTTTTGCCATTGAAGAGATGACGGAGATGAAAAGCGTCATTATCTGTTAGATGTGCCTTTCAATAATTTTTAGATATAATCGCGTAATTTTATAAAAAGAGATATGTTTATGGACATTAGAGAAGAGTTTTTAAGATTTTTTGAGTCAAAAAACCACGCAAGAGTTGCAAGTGCACCCTTAGTGCCTGATGATGCAACACTGCTTTTTAACAATGCTGGCATGGTGCCTTTTAAGTCGATTTTTACAGGCGAAGTGCCGACTCCGGCTAATCCTCGTGCCACTTCATGCCAAACTTGTATCCGCGCAGGCGGCAAACACAATGACCTAGAAAATGTAGGCTACACTGCAAGACACCACACTTTTTTTGAGATGCTTGGTAACTTTAGTTTTGGCGACTACTTCAAAGAGGATGCGATTGACTATGCGTGGGAGTTTGTCACGGGAGTTTTGAAATTTCCAAAAGAGAAACTCTGGGTAACGGTTCATGAGAGCGATGATGAGGCAGAGAAGCTTTGGCAAAAGCATGTAGCTCTTGATAGAATCATGCGCTTAGGCGACAAAGACAACTTCTGGCAGATGGGTGACACGGGGCCGTGCGGACCATGTAGCGAAATCTTTTTTGACCAAGGCGCGGAAAATTTCTCTGGTTCAGAAGATTATATGGGCGGAGACGGCGATAGATTTTTGGAGATTTGGAATCTTGTGTTTATGCAGTACGAGAGAAGTGCGGACGGCAAACTTACTCCACTGCCAAAACCATCCATCGACACGGGTATGGGGCTAGAGAGAGTTGTTGCCATCAGCGAGGGCGTTACAAGCAACTACTCATCATCCCTTTTTATGCCAATCATCAAAAAAGTTGAAGCGCTTATAGGCAAAGAGTATCTTTACGCTAGCGGCGCATCGTACCGTGTTATAGCCGACCACATAAGAACAGTGCTTTTCTTGCTTGCTCAGGGTGTAAACTTCTCAAACGAGGGGCGTGGTTATGTTCTTCGCCGTATCCTTCGCCGTGCAGTAAGACACGGATATCTGCTTGGATTTAGCGAACCGTTTATGCACAAACTTGTCGATACCGTTGTAGCGATTATGGGCAAAGAGTATGACTATTTGGCGACAAAATCAAATGCCGTAAAAGAGCAGATAGAGCTTGAAGAAGCGAGATTTTTCAAAACTATCGCATCGGGAATAGAACTTTTCAATGCTGAACTTGAAAATACAAAAGAGATTTTCAGCGGCGAGGTTGCGTTTAAGCTTTATGACACTTTTGGTTTCCCACTTGACCTAACTGAAGATATGCTAAGAGAAAAAGAGCTAAAACTAGACCTAGCTATATTTGAAACATTGATGCAAGAGCAGAGAAGCCGTGCAAAAGCCGCTTGGAAGGGCAGTGGAGACGATGCAGTCCATGGAGATTTTAAAGAGCTTTTAGAGAAATTTGGCGAAAACAGTTTTGTGGGCTATGAGAGTACAAAACATAAAAGTAAGGTTTTGGCACTTTTGGATGAAAACTACCGTCATATAGATAAACTCTCCTCAGGCGCAAACGGTTGGGTATTTTTAGATGTTACTCCTTTTTATGCTCAAAGCGGCGGACAGTGCGGAGATAGCGGTGCGCTTGCAGGTTTTGCAAAGGTGCTTGACACTAAAAAATTCTTTGGACTGAACTTATCGCAAATTTCAGTAGAAAAAGAGCTAAAAGTCGGTGATGAGGTAGAGGCAGTTGTGGATATCTCAAGGGGCGAGATAACAAAACACCACTCCGCAACACACTTGCTTCATGCGGTTCTTTTTGATGTTTTGGGTGACCATATCTCTCAGGCAGGCTCTTTGGTGGAAGCAGAGAGACTTAGATTTGACTTCTCTCATCCAAAAGCACTCTCTCATGCAGAACTTGTAGAGATAGAAACTAGAGTAAACTATGAGATTATGCGTGGCATAAGTGGCAAAACAGAGGTTATGAGCATTGATGAGGCTAAAAAGTCGGGTGCAAAAGCTCAGTTTGGCGAAAAGTACGGCGATGAAGTCCGAGTTGTCAGTTTTGGCGATGTGAGTGTCGAGTTTTGCGGCGGCGTGCATGTAGAAAACACGGCGGTTATCGGCTCGTTTATTATCACAAAAGAGAGCGGTGTCAGTGCGGGTGTGAGACGTATAGAAGCGGTTTGCGGACATGCGGCGTATCAACACTTTGCAGAGCAAAGAGTTCTCATCAAAGAGATAGAAGCAGAGGTTAAAAACCTTGATGTTATGGCAGGTATAAGCAGACTAAAGTCAAACATAGCAGAGCTGAAAAAAGAGCTTCAAGATGTTCAAAACAGTGTAAAAACAGAGATAAAAGCTGAACTTATCAACGGTGTAAGCGTTGTTGTAGATGAGCTTGGTGCAGGCGATATCAAAGAGAAGATTGATGAGCTTAAAAATCAGCATGAAAAACTTTGTGCAATCCTATTTCAAGTAAAAGATGACAAAGTGATGATGGCGGCGGGTGTTAAAGGGTGCGATGCGAAAGCGGGCGACTGGATAAAACACATAGCTCCGCTTCTTGGCGGCGGCGGGGGCGGCAGAGCAGATTTTGCTCAAGCCGGCGGTAAAGATGTTACAAAACTTGCAGAAGCGAAGGCTGAAGCATTGAAATTTATCACGGAGATACTCGCATAATGCAGGATATTTTTTTAGAGTACAAAACGCTTTTTGTCTTTTTGCATGTCATCAGCGGTGTTGTCTGGGTGGGCGGTATGGTAGCGATGCGCTACGCCGCACACCACTCCTTTTTAAAGATAGAATCTCCTCTAAAAAGATTGGAACATATAGCCTATGCACTCAAGAGACTTTTTACCATTGTCGTTCCTTTTGTAGTGATTTTGCTTGTTACTGCCATTTTTATGGTCAAGGGCTATGGTCTCTCACAAAGCGATTTTGCACCTCTTAGTTACGCTAAAGAGGCTATCTGGAGCGTGATGTTTGTAAACCTTATGGTGATGATACTGCGACGCAACAGAGGCGAGAGGATGCTTCATGAGGGCAATATGGTGGGAGCAAAAAACCAGATAGAGCTTATCGGAAAAGTGATGGTACCGCTGAATATCGCTCTTGGGGTTATCGCTATCTTTTTAGGAACTTATCTCTCAGGCACGCTCTAAATGTTGCGCCTTGCCTCCTCCTCTCCTACTCGTGCAGAGCTTCTAAGAAATTCGGATATAGCGTTTGTGCAACAGAGTGTTGATTTTGACGAGGAGTGCATTATCGCCTCTTGCCCAAAAAACTTTGTCTATCAGGCAACGCTTGGAAAGTATGAAGCCAACCTAAAAGCGTTTGGATATGATGATTTGCCTCTTTTGGTCGCCGATACGGTTGTCGCTTCAGGGGGACAGATTTTGCGCAAAGCCAAATGTGCGGGTGACGCAAGAAATATTCTTATGACGCAAAGCTCCAACATCACAAGCATCATTACCTGCATGATTTACCAATCCAAAACCATGAAGATAGTCGATATCTCAACGACAGAGTATCTTTTTGACGCATTTGATCTTGATGATATAGAGGCGTATATTGCAAGTGGCGAGTGGCGTGGAAAGGCGGGAGCGTGTATGGTAGAGGGGTTTTGCAAAAAGTACATCAAGAGCGTCAAAGGTCATGAAAGTACCGCAATGGGGCTTAACACAGAGCTTTTGAGGAGATTTCTATCTTGAGACTGAGTAAATTACACCCCATTGAAACTACCGTTGTTCTTGTTGTGGCGCTTATAACGTGGCTCTATATCGATTTTATCAGAGATGAGCATGCCAAAATAAAAGAGCAGAGCTATAAAGAGCAGGCGTCACTGATGCAGACGCGTGCTGAGGAGATGATTCTTAGCAAACAAAAAGCAACCCTAGCCATAGCTCTTGCAATCGCAAACGAAAGAGCGCTTGGCGATGCCATAGAGCAAAACGCTCTTGAAGAAGACTATTATGACCAGTTTATCCACGCGCTTGATACGAATGGTTTGGAGAAAAATATTTGGGTACGCCTCTTTGATGGAGAGCTTCAAACGCTTTACAGTAGTTGGAACAAAAAAAACGGCATCAATGGCAATCACGCAAGAGCAGACCTCCTAGAAGCACGTTCACTTGAAAAGCCCATATCGTCTATCAGTGCGTGCGGCTCTGACCTCTCTATGCGCGCCATCGTTCCCATCACCAAAGATGGGCAGTTGGTTGGTTTGGTGGAGGTTCTCTCTCGCTTTGACGCTATCTCTGTGCAGATGAGGAGTTTAGGGGTTGAGTCTGTTGTCCTTTTGGATAAAGAGCATAAAAAAACTATTGTTGTCCCCTACACGAAAATGTTTGTGGATGATTACTATGTTGCAAACATCGATGCTCCTGTCGATTTGATGGGGTATTTGCGAAGAAATGGGGTACATAACTATCTCAATACACCACGCAAGATAGAAAATGGCTATGTGATAAGCAACTATAAACTCAAAAACATCCAAAACAAAACTATCGGTTACTACATCATGTTTAAAAAACAGGATGAGGTTTTAAATGTCAATCTGGACTTTTTTCTCTACAAATGGCTAGGCATCGCCATCGTTGCGGCAATGGCGATTGGGGTTATCTTTGGAAATTTTATCTACTATAGAAACAAAAAACAGAAGATGTACTATAAAAACATCATCGACTCTTCTTCTAACATCGTGATGGTGGTGGATGCGCAAAATATCGTCGATACAAACAAGACCTTTTTTAGCTATTTTAACCACTACAGCACAATCGAAGAGTTTCAAAAAGAGCATCGTTCCATTTCAGACTTTTTTGTTGAAGAAGAGGGGTATATACACAGAGATATGGACGGCGAAAACTGGCTTGAGTATCTTATCAAAAACCCAAAAAACAACTTTGTTAAAATTGTTTATGATGGCAAAGAGTACTATTTTTCAGTGAGTGCTTCTCTGATATCGGCGGAAAAGGGGCATTACAGCACGATTTTATCGGATGTTACCGCGCAAAAGATTTATCAAAATGAGCTTGAACATACCAACATTACCGACCCGCTTACAAAAATCAAAAACCGCTACTATTATAACGAGCAAATAAAAAAAGAGAGTGCGAGTGCAAATCGCTACTTCTACCCACTCTCACTTGTCATTTTCGATATGGACCATTTCAAAAAGATTAACGACAATTACGGGCACGATGTCGGGGATAAAGTCCTCATAGAATATACAAAACTTATAAGCTCCTACCTAAGAGACAGCGATATCTTTTGTCGTATCGGTGGCGAAGAGTTTGCGCTTATACTCCCCCATGTCAACAAATCAGATGCCTATAAGATAGCAGACAAAATACGCATTAAAGTGCAGGAACACAAAGAGATTTTAGCAGTGACGATGAGCTTTGGTGTAACAGAGTATGTCAAAGGCGAAGATTTGGAGAGCACATTTAAAAGAGCCGACAAAGCCCTTTATGAGGCAAAAAACGGCGGTAGAAATAGAGCCGTGGTGAGATGATGTACTACCAAAATGAACTAGAGGCGCTCAAAAAGTCCAAACGCTACAGAACAAGAGAGGTTGTCCAACCAGATATTTTAGACTTCGCCTCAAATGACTATCTAGGACTCTCCCACATCAAAGAGCTACATGATGCGACGTGCAAAACACTCTCCCAGATGCCGCTTCACAGCGCAAAAGCCTCACTTTTGGTCAATGGCTACCATCAAATCCACAAAGATTTTGAAGAGGCACTTTGCGAGGCAAACAGCTTTGAAGAGGGTGTGATTGTAGGAAGCGGGTTTAATGCCAACATCGCACTCATTGAAGCACTTGTAAGACGTGGCGATGTGCTTTTTATGGATGAGAAGTACCATGCATCTGGGGTTTTGGCGACACGGTTAAATGGTATGAATGTCAAATTTTTTGCACACAACGACATGCAAGAACTTGAAGAACTTTTAAAGACAACAGAGGCAAAGAGAAAGATAGTTGCGGTTGAGGGGATTTACTCCATGGATGGCGACCTTGTCTCAAAAGAGGTGTTCGAAATCTGCGATGCGCATGACGCTCTTTTGATAATCGATGAAGCCCATAGCAGCGGTGTTGTCGGGGAGCATCTTATGGGAGTTTTTGACCACTACAACGTCCCCATAAAACCAAACTACATCAAGATGGGAACACTTGGTAAGGCGTATGGAAGTTTTGGTGCTTTTATCTTGGCATCTTCACACATCATAGAGTATCTTATAAACCGTGCAAAGCCTATTATTTACGCTACTGCACTCTCTTTATATGACACGCTTTTGGCACACAATGCACTCCGATATATGCAGCAAAATCGCTCTTTACTTAAAGAGGAGATAAAAAAACGTCAAGATGTCGTTTATGAAGAGCTGGGTATCCGAGTTGAGGGACTTATCGTGCCTATAGTCATAAATGATAATGAAAAAGTCATAGAGATTCGTGATGCGCTTAAAAGTATGGGATATGCGGTGGGTGGCATACGTCAACCAACCGTTGAGCGGGCGATTGTCAGGCTTATAGCACGTCTTGGCGTGAGTTGTGATGACCTAAGAGATGTGTGTCGTCAGGTAAAGCTTCAAGCATGAAAATAACTACTTTGCGCATCACTATGGATGCAAAAACCCTTGTTGACATAAGTTTTGACATCCCCTCTTCACTCGCACTTGTAGGGCAAAGCGGAAGCGGCAAAAGCCTTACCATCAAAGCACTTCTTGGCATGTTACCTCAAACGATGGATGTAACGCTTAAGTATGAGAGCGATTTTACTCTTGTGGCTGGAGAGACTTTGGCGTTTGTGCCGCAAAACCCTTTTACCGCACTCTCCCCTTTGACAAAGATAAAAAAACAGTTTTTTATCCCGCTTCCAAAGGTTGTAAAGCTTTTTGAACAGGTTGGGCTTGAGAGCCAACTCTTAGAGAGATTTCCGCCGGAACTCTCAGGCGGGCAGCTTCAAAGAGTGGTTATCGCTATGGCGCTTAGTCATGAGCCAAAACTTCTTTTGCTTGATGAACCCACAACAGCACTCGACCCGCAAACGCGGATTTTGATTTTAAATCTTTTAAAAGAGTTGCAGGCAAAGCTTGGATTTAAGATGCTTTTTGTGACACACGATATGAATTCTGCTAAAATGCTATGCGAAAATATCTGCGTTATAAAAGATGGAAACGTCATTGAGAGCGGAGAGATGGAAGCTGTCTTGCAAGCCCCCGTGGAAGCTTATACCAAAACACTCATAGATGCAAATTTTGCAAATAGGAACTTTAGAATATGAAATTTATAAGAAATCTTTTTTTTACACTCTTGCTTATTGGAGTTTTGACACCTTTTGCAATACTTGGCTACTTTCTCAAAGAGTACAGTTATGACATCTCCTCCCTCATCGAGTATAAACCCCCGCTCACTACAAAGATTTATGATAAAAATGGTGAGAAAATCGCTAGTATTTTTGATGAAGAGCATCGCTACTACGCGAAGTTTGATGAGATACCTCCGCGTGTCATAGAAGCACTTTTAGCCATCGAAGATACCACTTTTTTTGAACACCCCGGTATCAATGTCGATGCGATTTTTAGGGCAGTTATCAAAGACGTGCAGGCAGGAAAGTTGGTGGAGGGTGCGAGTACCATCACACAGCAGCTTGTAAAAAACAGACTTTTAACAAGAGAAAAAAAGATTTCACGTAAAGTTAAAGAAGTTATCTACGCGCTCAAAGTAGAACTCTCCCTCACAAAAGAGGAGATTTTAGAGCGTTATCTGAATGAAATCTATTTTGGACATGGGTACTATGGCATCAAAACAGCGGCAGATGGCTACTTTCATAAAAATCTGAGTGAACTCACACTCAAAGAGATAGCGCTTCTTGTGGGACTTCCAAAAGCACCAAGCACCTATGCCCCTACAAAAAATTATGAGATATCTATGGGCAGAGCAAATCGTGTTGTCTCGAGAATGCACTCTCTTGGTTGGATAGATGATGCAACACATACTGCCTCTTTACTTGAAAAGCCAAAAGTTTATGATGACACACTCACACAAAACAGTGCTCCTTTTATCGTCGATGAGGTGGCAAGAAGAGTTGCAGATATGGGCATCACTGACTTTAAAACAGGCGGCTATGAGATACATACGACCATAGATTTAAAATTGCAAGAAGCAGCAAGAGAGTCGCTAAAAAAAGCGTATGACCTCTCTGTGGCAAGGATTAAGGCAAGTACCTCCTCCAAAGAGAAGGTAGAGACTAAAACAGACCTCTTAAATGGCGCATTGGTCTCGCTCAACCCAAAGAGCGGAGAGATTTTAGCACTTGTTGGCAGTGTGGATTACACAAAAAATTCCTACAACAGAGCAACACAAGGTCGCCGCCAACCAGGTTCTGCATTTAAACCTTTTATCTATCAAGTAGCGCTTGATTTGGGCTATTCCGGTGCTACGGAGCTTGTTGATATCGCACGAACCTACACCTACTATAAAAATGGGCAAGAGCAAAAATGGCAACCCAAAAACTATAAAAACAGCTATAAAGGACTTGTCACTCTCAGAGAAGCGCTTGTACACTCAAGCAACCTTGCAACCATAAACCTTGTAAACGATATAGGTTTGCCACAGCTGCTCAAAGAGCTTAAGAAGTTTGGGATAGAAAATCTGCCTCCTGATTTATCGGTCGCACTTGGGAGTATCACACTCTCTCCTTTACAACTCGCGCACTACTACACCTCTTTTGCAAATGGAGGCGTTCAAGTTGAACCAGTGCTTATAAACAGCATAGAAAAAGGGGTGACAACGCTTTATGAAAAAGAGCATAAGAGTCGCACTATCACAAGCCCAGCGCAGGCGTACATTATGACAACGCTCCTGAGAGACGTTGTTACGCGAGGAACCGGAAAATCTGCTCAGGTAAATGGGATAGAGATAGCAGGAAAAACAGGAACAACCAACAACAATATGGATGGATGGTTCGCAGGCTACTCCCCAACGATAGAGACGATTGTATGGTTTGGCAATGATGATAATACCCCGATGGACAGAGTAGAGACGGGAGGAAGAATCGCAGGTCCGGCATTTGCGATGTACTATACAAAAGCTTTAGAGCTCTATCCGCAGATACAACGAAAGTTTGATGTTCCAGAGGGGATAAAGGAGATTGTTATCAAGGGAGAAAAAGAGTACTTTAGTGACACATCAAAGCCGCCGCGCATAGATGCGGGAGGTGAGACGCAAGAGAGCCTTCTTTTTTAAGAGAACGCTCTTGTGTTTTTAGTACTCGTCACGCACGATATTGTGGCAGCGAAAACAAGCGTGTTCTATGTAAGTATAGGCACGTTGTGCCTCTTCACGGCGAACTTGCCCTGATTGGTTGTGTTTATTTTCAATCGCATCCAAGATGATTTGTACATTGTGGCTAATGATTTGCGCACTCATAACTGCTTCTCCAGCCTTGTTTTTTTTCTTCTCAGGAAGCATTGCAGCAAACTTCTCCTTGTTTCCAAGTAAATCCTGTGCATGTTTTGCAAAACGCTTAATAGACTCATCCACCCCTTTTTGGTCACTTGAGATAAAAGCTCTTTGAACTTCACTAAGCTCCGCATTTAAAAGCAACATATTTGACTTAAGGTCATAAGCCATAAGGGAAGAAGAGAAGAGAGAAGCAAGAGTAAACGCAACTACTGTTTTGTACATGTGAAATCCTTTGTTTTGTAGTGTTAGATTGTAGCATAATGTTTTTTGAATGCTTCTAATAATTTGTGAAAAAGAGAGTGGAGCCAAAGAAATTACTTCCTTTGGCGTTCAAACTTAATGAAATGCTCTATTTAATGCGCAAAAGAGCGCTTTGACTGAGGCGGTTGCTATGTCGTTGTCTGCACCTACACCAAAGCATGATAGGGTTGTCTTTGTCTCTATCTCTATGTATGCTATGGCTTTTGCAGAGCTTTTGTTGCCAAAAGAGTGTTCAAAGTAGGAGTTGATAGAGAACTCGTTTTTATAGTTTTTCATAAGAGCATCTTTACATGCATCAACGGGTCCGTTGCCTTCACCCTCTGCCATGATTTCCATACCATTTTGGGTATAGGTAAGAGTGCATTTCGAAATCCCTTTGAGTGAGGAGACTGTAAAATCAATCAACGATATATGCTCTTTCACATTGAAATAGTTCTCCGTAAAAATCTCTAAAATCTCATCAGAACTAAGCTCTTGACCTTTTTTGTCGCTTACATCTTGG
Organism: Sulfurimonas lacustris; assembly: GCF_059705355.1. Classification (NCBI taxonomy): domain Bacteria; kingdom Pseudomonadati; phylum Campylobacterota; class Epsilonproteobacteria; order Campylobacterales; family Sulfurimonadaceae; genus Sulfurimonas; species Sulfurimonas lacustris. Next base: position 2,074,235 of record NZ_AP046125.1, on the reverse strand, counting down.
ACGAGTTTGCCAACCTCTGGGTGCATCGCTTTTGGAAGTTGATAACCAAAGTTTTTCTCTAAAACATAAGCAACTCCGCCTTTGCCAGATTGGGAGTTGATGCGGATGATGCTCTCGTAGCTTCTTCCAACATCCTCTGGGTCGATGGGAAGATAGGGCACTTCCCAAAATGGCTCTTTTTGCGCTTTTCTATACGCCAAACCTTTGTTGATAGCATCTTGGTGTGAACCAGAAAAAGCGGTATAGACAAGTTCTCCCACGTATGGATGGCGCACGTGTGTCTCTATCTCGGTGCATTTTTCGACCACTTTTAAAACTTCAGTGACATCGCTAAAATCGAGATTTGACTCAATGCCCTGTGTCGTCATGTTAAGAGCAAGCGTGATAATATCGACGTTGCCCGTTCTCTCTCCGTTACATAAAAGCGTTCCCTCAACTCTGTTGGCTCCAGCTAAAAGTGCAAGCTCCGTTGCTGCTACGCTTGTGCCTCTGTCGTTGTGTGTGTGGGTAGAGATGATGACATTTTCACGGTTGTCTAAGTGTTCGCTCATCCACTCTATCTGGTCTGCATAGATATTTGGTGTTGCCATCTCTACGGTTGCAGGTAAGTTGATGATAACTTTTCTCTTTTCGCTTATGCCCCATCTTGCTGTAACTGCATTGCAGATTTCTGCCGCAAACTCTAACTCAGTTCCCGTAAAACTCTCAGGGGAGTACTCCAAAAAAATCTCTCCGTCATGCTTTGCTTCGTACTTTTTAACTAAGTCAACACCCTCTAAAGCAAGAGCGATAATCTCCTCTTTTTGCTTTTTAAAGACGATTTTTCTCTGTGCAACAGATGTTGAGTTGTAAAGGTGTACAGTTGCTTTTTTGACGCCTTGCAACGCTTCAAAAGTTCTCTCTATAAGGTGTTCTCTTGCTTGAACCAAGACCTGAACAGTTACATCATCAGGGATAAGCTTGTCATTTACTAGGCGGCGTAAAAACTCAAACTCTACTTTAGAAGCAGAGGGGAAGCCAACCTCGATTTCTTTAAATCCGATTTTGAGTAAGAGTGCAAAGAGTTCAATTTTTTTGTTCATGTCCATCGGGTTGATAAGTGCTTGGTTGCCATCGCGCAAATCTACACTGCACCATTTTGGAGCTTTTGTTATGCTGTTGTTTGGCCATTTTCTATTTGGCAAATCTATTTTTGGATAGGGACGGTATTTTCCCTCTGGAATATTTTTCATAATAAACCTTGTAAATTGAATTTCAATAATGCACTCTTACATACTCTTATTGTTGCGCAATTATAGCAAATTTGTGATTAGTGATTTGGAGGTTAAGAGAGAAATGATTGTGAAAATCCCGCAAAATGCGGGATGTTTTTAGCAGGTATATGTTGTTTTGAACTCATAAGCCGTTGGGCGGCTCTCATCTGGCCAGATTTGTCTCTCAAACATATAATGCTGGTAGTCATTGATAAATGTATCTGTAAAGACAGGCTTTAAGAACTCATTATCAGCGATAAGTGCTTCAGTAGCCTCTCTTAGAGTGTGAGGCATTTGAGGGATTCCTTTTTCGCGAATCTCATCAAGAGTAAGTTCAAATAAATCCTCATCCATCGGACCAACCGGAACAGTCTTGTTTTTGATACCGTCAAGTCCAGCCATCATCATCGTTGCAAATGCAAGGTATGGACAAGCAGTAGAATCTGGGAATCTCATCTCGATACGCGTTGCTTTTTCACCTGCGCCATAAGGGATACGGCAAGATGCAGAGCGGTTTTGCATAGAGTAAGTCAAAATCGAAGGAGCTTCAAATCCAGGGATAAGTCTCTTGTATGAGTTAGTCGATGGGTTTGTAAGTGATGCAATCGCTTTTGCATGCTTAAAAATACCGCCAACATAGTGAAGAGCCATCTCTGAAAGGTTCGCATAGTTCCCCTCTTTGTAGAAGAGGTTTTTACCGTCTTTCCAAAGTGACTGGTGTACGTGCATACCGTTTCCGTTGTCGCCAAAAAGTGGTTTTGGCATAAATGTAGCCGTTTTACCATTGAGGTGCGCTACCATTTTTACAACATACTTTAGTTTTTGAACATTGTCTGCTGCACCGATAATGTCAGAGAAAACGATACCGATTTCGCCTTGACCTTGTGCAACTTCGTGGTGACCCAGAACAACTTCAAGACCAACTTGCTCTAGTACGTCCATCATCTCAGCTCTTAAGTCAACCTGTGTATCGATAGGAGCAACTGGGAAGTAACCACCCTTTACGCCACCACGGTGCCCTGTGTTGTAGCCATCTGCGTAGTGTGTGTTTGAGTTCCAGTCACCCTCTTCAGTGTCGATTCTGTAGCCTGCTTCGTTCATGTTGTCGATGATTCTTACATCGTCAAATACAAAAAACTCATTTTCAGGACCAAAATATGCAGCGTCTGCGATACCTAGAGATTCAGCATGCTTTAAAGCTGCTTTTGCGATAGAACGAGGGCATTTTTCATACATCTGCCCTTTGTAAATATCATAAACATCACAGAAGACGATGATGGTAGGATCTGCTGTAAAAGGGTCTAAAAATGCTGTTGGAACATCTGCTTTTAAGAGCATATCAGACTTGTTGATAGGCTGCCATTTGTCGATAGAAGAGCCATCAAAAGGGAAACCGTTTGTCAAGTTTCCTTCATTTACCGCGCTCATTCTGTAAGTAACATGGTGCCATGTTCCTTTTAAGTCAGTAAATCTTAAATCTACATATTTAACATCATTTTCTTCACAAAAAGAAAAAAATTCTTCTATACTATTTACAAATTTTCCCATAAGGTCTCTCCTAGAAATTTTATTGCTTGAAGTATATCAAAAATCACTCTCAAAAGAGCAGGGGTAATTGATTAAAATTTAATCAATTACTTAAAAAGCTTAATCTCTCCGCCTTGTTCTGCGTACATCATAAGATTGGCGATATTGACGCTTCTGTCGCATGAACGCTCTAGTTTTCTGAGCGTTCCAAGCACTTTTACATAATCGACTGAGAGCTCTTTTTCTTCTATGACTTTGCTAAGAAGCTCTTTTTCCAAAACAGCAAACAAATCATCATTGATGCTCTCTTCCACAAGAACTTTTCTGTAACTATCTTCATAGCTGCATGCATGCAAGTCGCCAAAGCACTCAAGGATAAATTTGAGTGCATTGAGACTGCTTTTGTGGAGCAAAACGATGCTTGATTTAAACTCTTCAAGGTCGCATTGGCTCTGCATATGCTCGTTCATACGGCGTGCATATTTTTTGATATTGTCGCCAATGCCTACAAGTTCGTTTGTCATCTTTAAAAACGCAACAAGAAAACGAAGCTCATTCGCCTCTGGTCCAAAAAGAGCAAATGCTTTGATAATTTCGTTATCTACTTCATCGGCTTTTAGTCCTATTTTGCTTAAAATAGTCTCTGCTTCTTTGAATTTTGCAAAGTCTAATGTTTTAAATGCATCAAGTGCGAGTTCGTTTGCTGTTACAATGTCTGCTAGTATTAGCGAGAGTTTCGCCTTAATGTTACTTACTTTTTCATGATATTTTGATCCCATACTCTTTTCCTTTAATTTATTTTATAAATTTTTTGCACTATTATCAACCGAATTTTCCAGTGATGTACTCTTCTGTTAGCTTTTCTCTTGGTGTAACAAAAAGCTCTTCTGTGCGTCCGAGTTCTATAAGTTCGCCTAAGTACATAAAGCCTGTGTAGTCGCTCACACGTGCGGCTTGTTGCATGTTGTGCGTAACGATGATGATGGAGACTCTCTCTCGAAGTTGTACGATAAGCTCTTCGATGCCGCCTGTTGAGATAGGGTCAAGTGCGGAAGTTGGCTCATCAAAAAGAAGTACCTCTGGCTCTACGGCAACCGCTCTAGCGATGCAAAGTCTTTGCTGCTGTCCGCCTGAGAGTCCATTTGCATCGTGAGAGAGTCTCTCTTTGACCTCATTCCAAATCGCCGCATCTTGAAGCGCTTTTTCTACTCTGTCTTTGAGCTCTGTTTTGTTTTTGAACCCTTGAAGTCTTAGCCCATACGCAACATTATCAAAAATGCTCATTGGAAAAGCAGTTGGCTTTTGAAAAATCATCCCGATTTGGATTCGTAACTGTATCAAATCCTCTTTTGGAAGCAAAATATTTCTCTCTTTAAAGAGAATCTCGCCCTCATATTTGTTGCCAGGGTAGAGGTCGTGCATGCGGTTAAAGCTTCTAAGCAGTGTTGTTTTTCCGCATCCTGATGGTCCAATAAGTGCGGTAATACTGTTTTTTGCTATGGGCATATTGAGTTTTTTCACACTCGGTGCATCTGCTCCTGCATAGGTAAACTCAAAATCCTTTACTTCAAGTGCTTTTGCTTCTTCTATTTCTACGATAGTTGCCATTATTTAACCTTTTTCTTTAATAAAATCAATCTTCCAAGAATGTTGAGCGTTAAGATAAACATACTTAAGATAAACGCCGCCGCCCATCCAAGCTTCTGCCAATCCTCATACGGGCTTGTTGCATAGTTATACATAGTTACCGTAAGCGAAGCGACTGGTTGCATCATGTCTGTGTTTAAGAAGTTATCGTTAAACGAGGTAAAGAGCAGCGGTGCGGTCTCTCCTCCTACACGTGCTACAGCAAGAAGAATTCCTGTGAGGATTCCCGCTTTTGCTCCGCGGTAAACGACTTGTGTAATAACTTTGTATTTTGGTGCTCCAAGGGCAAATGCAGCCTCTCGCAGTGTGGACGGAACAAGTTGGAGCATGTCATCGGTTGTACGCAAAACGATAGGGAGCATGATGATGGTAAGCGCGATAGAGCCTGCCCATCCGCTAAAATGCCCCATAGGTGCAACAACAACCGCATAAACAAACGCACCGATAACGATACTCGGTGCGCTCATCATAATGTCGGAGATATCACGAATAATCTCGCCTATTTTTGATTTTTGGCTGTACTCGCTAAGGTAAGTTCCTGCCAAAACGCCAAGCGGAACACCAAACAAAGAGGCATAAAAAACTAGCATCAACTGTCCGATAAGTGCGTGTTTAAGACCTCCGTTGCCACTTCCGGGAGGTGTTCCCTCTGTGGTAAAGATAGTAAGTGTGAGTGCATCAACCCCGTTGATAACCAAAACACCCAAAATCCAAAACAAAAATCCAATCCCCACAACCGCAGAAGCAGTTGAGAGAATCATAACGATTTGACTCATAAAAATTCTTTTTTGTGTATGTGTCATTGTCCTACCCTTTTTCTACGCAAAAAGTAAAATTTTGCGATGGAGATGATTACGAAACTTACGACAAGAAGTAAAAGTGCCAACTCAAAAAGTGATGAGTAGTAAAGGTCACTGTCCGCCTCTGCAAACTCATTTGCAAGTGCTACTGGGATAGATGTTGCGGGTTCGGTGAGGTCCATAGAGATTTTGTGGACATTTCCCATAACAAAGGTAACTGCCATCGTCTCGCCGATAGCACGTCCAAGGGCCAAGATAAAAGAGCCGATGATTCCAGACTTTGCGTAAGGGATAATGATGTCTTTTATAACATCCCATTTTGTTCCGCCAAGCGCATAAGCGGACTCTTTGAGGATGTCTGGCGTTGTGTTCATCGCATCACGAGTAACCGCCGCCATAAACGGAAGTATCATGATGGAGAGGACGATACCTGCTGTGAGCATACTTATGCCCACGCCGCCAAATGTATCACGGATGATAGGCACAAAGTAAAAAAGTCCCCACATACCGTAGATGACCGATGGAATAGCGGCTAGAAGCTCTATGGAGACACCTACTGGAGTTTTAAGCTTCGCATGCGCTATTTCGCTTAAGAAGATAGCGATACCGATAGCAACAGGAACAGCCAAAACCATTGCCAAAAACGTAGAGACAACAGAACCGTAGATGGCAGGAAGTGCACCAAATTTTTCTAAGTTCGGAGCCCATTTGTCCTCGAGGATAAAGTCAAACCCAAACGCTTTGAGCGACTCTAACGAATGCTCAAAGAGTACGGTAAATATCCATGCCAAAAGCAGCAAAACACCAAAGGCTATGGCTCTTGTGGCATTTGCAAAGATTGTATCGATGATATTTTTCAATGATGCTCCTATGTATAAAAAGTATGCAATTTTAAGTTTTTATGATTACAAAAAGATTACAAGAGGCTATAATTGCGCTATAAAGGAGTTTTTATGAAAGAGCAAAAAGAGCAACGAGAATCAAAATCTGACAGAAGAAAAACGGACAGAGACAGAAGAGAAAATGCAAAAGATGGCAAAGTGCGTATTTGGGTAAAAGAAGAGACGCTTCTTTATGAAGGGGAGCTTGAAAAACTTCAAATTGAGCTTTTAAAGTTTCAAAACTATGTAAAAGAAAAGGGGTTGAAGGTTCTGATGATTTTTGAGGGGCGTGATGCGGCGGGAAAGGGCGGAACCATAAAGCGAATCACAGAGCATCTCAACCCAAGGGGTGCTAGAGTTGTGGCACTTCCAAGACCAAGCGACCAAGAGATGACACAGTGGTATTTTCAGCGTTACGCTATGCATTTGCCAAGTGCCGGAGAGATAGTCCTTTTTGATCGAAGCTGGTACAACAGAGCGATGGTAGAGCCTGTTATGGGTTTTTGTACGCAAAGACAACAGAGTAAATTTTTAAAAGACGCACCGCTCTTTGAAAAAATGTTAGTAGAAGATGATATCAAAATCTTTAAGTTTTACTTCTCAGTTACCAAAGAGGAGCAAGCAAGACGATTTGCCAAGCGAGAACAAGACCCGCTTAAGCAGTACAAACTCTCTCCGGTTGACCTCAAAGCGCAAGAACTTTGGGATGAGTACGCATTGGCAAAGTATATGATGCTTAGTGCAACGCATACGGATGTGGCACCGTGGACGGTTATCAAAAGCGATAGCAAGAAAAAGGCAAGGATTAACACCATCAAGCATATCTTGAACTTTGTTGAGTACCCAGACAAGATAGATGCAAGTGAGATAGAAGTCGATAAAGAGGTCGTAATCTTCGGCAGAGATGAGGCTATCGCGATGGAGAGTTACTTTAAGTTTACTTCAAAAGGGGAGTAGCGCTGTAATCATTTCGTAATAAGGAGCAACTACAATTTCGCAAACATTCAAAAAGGAAAACAAATGTTAAAGAAATTAGCTCTCGCTACATTGGTTGCTGCTGCGTCGATTACATCATCGTTTGCGGCTGATAAGATAAGTGGAGCAGGTGCATCGTTTCCTGCGCCTGTATATTATGATTGGGCTTTCACTTATAAAAATGAGACTCAAAATGCTGTTAACTATCAGTCTATAGGTTCAGGCGGCGGTATCAAACAAATCGCTAAAAGAACAGTAAACTTTGGTGCAACAGATGAGGCACTAGAGCCACTTCAACTTGCAAAAGACAACTTGTTCCAATTCCCTGCAGTTATCGGTTCTATCGTTATCGCGTTTAACGTGGACGGGATTGCTGATGCTACTTTGAAGCTTAAAAATGAAGTTGTTGCAGATATCTTCGCTGGAAAAATCACTACTTGGAATGACCCTGCTATCGTAGCAGACAACCAAGGTTTAAAACTTCCAAACCAAAAAATCGTTGTAGTACACCGTTCAGATGGTTCTGGAACAACATTTAACTTTACATACTACCTAACACATGCTTCTAAAAACTGGAAAGAGAAGTTCGGTATCGGTAAAGCAATCGACTGGGCAACAGGTATCGGCGGTAAAGGTAACGAGGGTGTAGCAAGTCTTATCAAAGAGACTCCAAACTCTATCGGTTATATCGAAAACGCATACAAAGAGAAAAACAACCTAAGTGCGGCTGTACTTCAGACTGCAAGTGGTAAATGGGTTGCTGCAACTGAAGAGAACTTCAAAGCTGCTGCAAAGTATGCAACGTGGACAAAAGAGAAGCACTTTCACTCTGTTTTGGCACTACAAGCTGGTGATACATCATACCCAATCGTAGCGGCAACATTTATTTTGCTTCCAAGAGAAGGTGGCGAGATGAACAAAAAAGTAGTTGCTTTTTATGACTATGCATTCAAAAAAGGTGACGAAGCTGCTAAGAAGTTAGGATACATTCCTCTTCCTGAAGAGACTAAAAATATGATTAGAGAGTACTGGGCAGCCAACCTCAAATAATCACCCAAACAGACATCATTTTTCTCAAAATTTCTCTCCTAAGAAATTCTCCTCTAAAGCCCTTGCTTACGAATGTTTGCAGGGGATTTTTTCGTTCTGAAATCTCATTTTTGAGACACTTTTTGTAATCCTTTCGTAATCTAATCATTTTATACTTCTCATACAAAAAAACAAGGGAATGAAAAATGAAAAAAATCGTTTTATCGACAATCGCTGCTTTAGCAGTGAGCGCAACGGCTTTAAGTGCTGCACAGCAGTTTTATGTAGATGAAAAAGGGCAAGTATTTACTACTTCTGCGCCAGATCGTATTGCTATCGAAAACAAAGAGAGTTCAGTTCTTTCTAAAGCAAAAAGTTTAGAGTTTAGTGGTACTCACTATTTTGGTTATACAAATACGCGCCCTACTACTAGATTGGATGTACCAAGCGGAGACCAGTCAAATTACGCTGGAAACTCAGGTGGTTTTGAGATGAGAAGAAACTATGTTCAGGTAAAAGGTTTCTTTAACGATAAAGACTACTGGCGTGTAACATTTGACGCAACAAAAGAACTTGCTTCTGACCCAGGTACTGACGGTAAGACAAAAGGCTACTCAGAAGTATTCGTAAAATATGCTTATCTTTATTTAGATGGTATTCTTCCTTACACTGGAGTTGAGTTTGGTATCGCTCATCGCCCATGGATTGACTATGAGGAGCATAATGGATGGTTCTATCGCTCATTTAACAAAGTTGCTCTTGAAGAAAAAGGTACAGCGACAGAGTCAGGTGTTGACCTTGTAAACTCTGCAGACCTTGGTGTTAACTTCAAGACTAAAACAGATGTGTTCTCTTCTGAAATAGGTATATTTAACGGTGAGGGTTACCATGCTGATAAAGGTGGAGCAAATCAAGAAAATGATGAGAAACTTTCAGTTGAGTGGCGTTTAACTGGTCACCTAATCGGAAGCGGTAAAAAAGTAGGTAAGCAAGATCGTACAAAAGATAGTTATGCACATATCTCTACTTTTGGTCTATTGTCAGCAAACCATAAAGATGATAAAGGTGAATTTGATCAATCAAGCAACTCTGCTCTAAAAGTTGAATATGATAGAGCATTCTACGGTATCCATGCAGTATATAATCAACCACTTTTCTTAATCGCTGCTCAGTATGTAACTGCTGAAGATGAAGCTCGCGGTGGAAATACAACAGCTGTTACTGGCTGGGATAAACGTGAATATGATCTTTTCTCTGTAAATGCTGAAATACGTCCAATGAAAGATTGGACAATCATCGGTAGATACGATGACTATAAATGGGATGATACAGCGGTAAATGGTACTGCAATGAGTTCAAGCGCTGAAGGCACAAAAATGATTGCTGCTTTAGCATACAAATATAACAAGTATGTATCATTTATCGGTTCTGCAAAGTTTATAGAAGAGGAGAGTGGTGCAACAACAAAGTATGACTCTGGCGAATCTAAAGACGTTTACATGTTCACTACAGAAGTAAAATGGTAACAACTGCTTCTAGGCTTTTTAAAGCCTAGATAACAAACACGATATTCAAATTCTCAAAATTCTCCTTTTTCTCCTAAAAACGGCAACAGACCTTTCTCTTCTGTTGCCACTCTTTCACAGATTAATGCAATATAAACGTCATTTTGGATAAAATACTTCAATTTTTTGTAATAATTATCGGAGAAACAGATGGATGCAGCGAAGTATATTTGGATGAATGGAAAGTTTGTGGCATGGGATGATGCAAAGGTGCATGTTCTCTCACACACTATCCATTATGGAAACGGCGTTATCGAGGGAACAAAAGCGTACAAAACCGAAAAAGGGTATGCTATTTTTCGTCTGAACGACCACACAAAAAGACTTAAAGAGTCTGCAAAAATGACCCTTATCAACATCCCTTATAGTGTTGAAGAGATGAACGAAGCGCAGTTAGAACTTCTTAGACGCAATGAGTTTACGGGTGACAATGTTTACATCCGTCCTTTTGCATTTTTGGGTTACGGTGTTATGGGGGTTTATCACAAAAACGCACCTGTTGAGACGGTTATGTCTGCATGGGAGTGGGGTGCTTATCTTGGCGAAGAGGGGATGAAAAAAGGGATTAAACTCAAAATCGTCTCTATGACAAGACCTGCAAACACTTCTAACATGGGCAAAGCAAAAGCAACTGCAAACTACTTAAACTCTCAAATGGCAAAGTATGAAGCTATCGATTGTGGTTATGAAGAAGCACTTCTTTTGGATGATCAAGGGTATGTGGCAGAAGCAAGCGGTGCGAGCTTTTTTATGGTAAAAAACGGTCTGCTTATCACGCCTCCAAATGACAACTCGCTTGAGTCTATCACACAAAAAACAGTAATCGAACTTGCAACCGACATGGGTATCAAAGTAGAACGTCGCCGTATCTCAAGAGAGGATGTTTATACCGCAGATGAGGCGTTTTTGACGGGAACGGCAGCTGAGATAACTCCAGTGCGTCATGTAGATGGTAGAGATATCGGATGTGGCGCACGTGGCGAGATGACAGAGAAACTCCAAAGCAAATATTTCGATGTCGTTTTTGGTAGAGATAAAAAGTATGAGCACTATTTGACGTATATTAACTAAGTGCAAAACATTAGTAAAAAATGAAGGAAATATAAAAAATGAAGGAAAACATAACAATGGCTTCAGATATGAATGACTATTTTAACAAAAAGAAGAGCCAAGGTGAAGGTTTCGAGAAAAAATCTGGCGGTACAGATGGTAATGGCGGTAGCGGTAATGGCGGCGGTGCTAACATGCCACAAATGCCAAAGATAGATTTTAATTTTGGTGGCGGCAAAGCAGGGCTTACCTACTTTCTCATCGCTATCGTGTTAGTGCTTGTTTTGGCAAAGCCATTTACCATCATCGAAGAGGGTGAACGCGGTATCCTTAGCACAAACGGAAAGTACTCTGACCAGTCACTTCTTCCAGGACTTCATTTTATTTTGCCTGTGATTCAAAAAGTTTATATCGTTGATACAAAGGTACGTATCATCAACTACGCTTCAAGCATAGAGGCGGGTGGAGGAAGTGCATCTTCTGGCATCAACGCAAAACCTGCCATTACGGTTTTAGATAAGCGCGGACTTCCAGTTGCCATTGAACTTACTGTTCAGTACAGACTAAATGCGCAGTATGCGGCGCAAACTATCTCTAACTGGGGCTTTAGCTGGGAAGATAAGATTATCAACCCCGTCGTAAGAGATATCGTGCGTAATGTTGTTGGTAAGTATGATGCAGAGGTTCTCCCACAGATGAGAGATAACATCGCCGCTGACATAGAAACTGGCATCAGAAAAAGCGTAGTAGGATTAGAAAATGCGCCGGCTGATTTACAATCTATCCAGCTTAGAGAGATAGTTCTTCCTCCAAAAGTAAAAGAGCAGATAGAAAACGTCCAGATTGCAAAACAGCAAGTACAACGTGCCGAGCAAGAGGTACAGCGTGCTGAACAAGAAGCACTTAGACGTGCAGCAGAGTCAAGAGGTATCGCTGAAAAAGCAAGGATTGAGGCGCAAGGTTTAGCAGATGCGGTGACCATCGAAGCAGAAGCAAAAGCAAAAGCAAACTACCTTATTTCAAAATCTTTAACTCCCGACCTCTTAAAGTTAGAGCAGATTCAAATTCAAGGCAAGTTTAACGAAGCACTCAGAGAAAACAAAGATGCGAAGATTTTCCTAACACCGGGTGGTTCAACACCAAATATCTGGGTGGATATGAAAGACGCTAAACAAAGAACATCAACGGCTGCAGAGTAAGTAGAGAGATGCAAGAGATTATCAACAAAATAGACTGGCAAAAGATAGAACTTTTGCCGGTTATCGTCCAAGATGTGCATACCAATGAAGTTTTGATGATGGCATACATGGACAAAGAAGCACTCTCGCTTTCGCTTCAAACCAGAGTAGCGCACTACTTCTCACGCTCTAAACAGCGCATCTGGAAAAAAGGTGAGAGCAGCGGACATATCCAAGACATCCACTCTTTTAACATAGATTGCGATAACGATACGCTTCTTATAAAAGTTACACAACACGGCGTAGCGTGTCATACAGGGCGACCGTCTTGCTTTTTTACAGAGCTTGAGAGCGGAGCGATAGAGAGTGAAGTAGAGGTGAGCAGTGAAGCGCTCTATGGCGTTATCGACACTCTTTACCACACTATCCAAGAACGTAAAAACGCCGACCCATCCACCTCATGGACAGCAAAACTTCTCAGCAAAGGCGACAATGCAATTTTAAAAAAAGTTGTAGAAGAGGCAGGCGAATTTAGCTTTGCATGCAAAGATAACGATGCACATGAGATTATCTATGAAGCAGCAGACTTGACTTACCACGTTCTTGTAGCACTTGCTTCAAAAAATATCTCTCCGGATAGAGTCAAGCAAGAGCTTGCGCGTAGATTTGGCATGAGCGGAATCGCTGAGAAAAACGCAAGAGATGCTTAAGTAGCTATGCAGAGAGTAAGTGAATTTATCCAAAATCTTATCCTTTATGATTATATTCTTTTTGGAAGTTTGTTGGCTCTTTTTCTTCTTTTTGTTATTTTAGGGATTGTTTTTCGCCGTAAACTTTCCCTTGCCCTCTCGCTTATCTTTTTTGCTTTTATGCTGCTCTTAGGCGGTGCAACTTTTGGATATACAGCCATGCATGACTACCTCTTTAAAAATGAGATTACACTTTTAAGTCAGAAAAAACTCTCCTTTACACAAGCAGCAGTTGTCTATGGAACACTCAAAAATCTCTCAGACAGAGACTTTAAAAGCTGCAAAGTAAGCGCAACAGCGTACCGAGTAAGTGGCAATGCTTTGAAAGACTATGTCAGAAGATTAAAGCCTATTGCCAATATGTCGATAGTGGAAGAAGATATCCCTATAGGCGCAGAGCGAGAGATAAAGATAATTATCGACCCATTTACCTATAGTGGCGACTATAACGTGACCCTTGGAGCAGATTGCAGATGAGTACACTTTTTAACTTTTGGCACTACTTAGCTTTTAGTATCGGACTTCTTGTTTTTGTAGGAGGCATTTATCTTGCACTGCAACAAGAGAAAAAAGGCACAGTGGCTGCCATGATATTTTCCGTTACTTTGGTAACGCTTCTAATGTCGGGGCTCTCCATAGCAGTTGTTGACAAATACACAAAAGAGGTCAAGCTTTATAAACTTGAAAACAAGAGAAACCTAAGCACAGAACAGATTAGCTTTAGTGGCATTGTTAAAAATGAGGGAGATTTTGAGATAGGAGAGGTTACTTTTGAGATAAAACTTGTCAACCAAGGACTTGCTTCTGGTGATGTTAAAGCAGGTACGTTTTATAACCCAACAGGTTTTATGAGTTTTCTCGGGCTAACGTCTGATGGCAGTTCCAAAAAAGAGAACAAACCTCAGCAAGTTACTCATAAGTTTGTCGTGGCAAAAAACCTCAAACCAGGACACTCACAAGAATTTAGGGTCTATTTTGACTACCCTCCTTACTTTAAGAGCGTTGCACACTTCGCAAAAGTGTATGCACACTAATACTTAAGCTCTAAGGGTTTTAGTACCGCATTTATCTTTTTTATCTGGCTGTTTTTATCACGACACCACTCGGGTGCTAGAAGAGAGTTATCGTTGATGCCAGCAGTTACTCTTTGCACACTTACACGCTCTGGCTTCATAGTTATCGCCTTTGCAAGCGTGTCAAGATAGAGCTCTTCGCTGATTGGGGTAAATTCACCTCGTATAAAATCATTTGCCAAAGCAGTCTTTTTTACCACATAAAGAGGGTGGTATTTCACAGAGTCAATCCCCCACGTATAAGCCTCTTTTGCGGTATGGAGCATCATCTCTTGCGTCTCATCTGGAAGACCAAAGATAAGATGCCCACAGACATTTAAACCACTTTGCTTTGCTTTTAAAATCCACTCTTTGACATTTGCGCTGTTATGACCACGATTTATTTTTAATAACGTTTCATCATAGACCGACTGGATACCAAACTCTATCCATATCTCTTTTGTTTTGGCAAGCTCTGCTAGATACTCCAACGTCTGCTCTGTTATGCTATCAGAGCGTGTTCCGATGCTAAGCCCAACCACATCAGGAAATGAGAGAGCTTTTTCATAGAGTGCTTTGAGTGTTTCAAATGGGGCATAGGTGTTTGTAAAAGACTGAAAATAGACGATAAACTTTTGTGCTCCATACTCCTCGCGCTGTCTTTTGCTGATGGCTTGAAACTGCATCTCGAGTTGCAAAAGCTGTTTGTCTAGGTTTGGGTTGGATGTGGAGTTAAGGTTGAGATAAAATCCTTTGAGCTCTTGGACTTGATTTGTACTTGCGCTAAAAGAGTCGTTTTCACAAAATGTGCATCCGCCCTTTGCTACCGTGCCGTCTATGTTTGGGCAGGTAAAACCAGAGATATTGATGCCAACTTTGTAAACTTTGCAGCCAAACTTATCTCTAAGGTAGCTACCAAAAGTAAAGATTTGTCTCATTAAACTATGTATTTTCCTGTAAAACAAGCAGTACAGTAGTTGTCCTCTGTCGTGTTTACGCTTCTAAGAAGTGATGCTTCATCCAGATACGCGAGTGAGTCTGCCTCGATAAACTTGCAGATATCGTCTTGGCTCATATTTGCGGCGATAAGTTTTTCTTTGTTTGGTGTGTCAACACCGTAAAAACATGGGTCTGTTGTTGGAGGAGAAGAGACTCTCATGTGAACCTCTTTTGCCCCCGCCTCTTTGAGCATTCTAACGATTCTCTTAGATGTTGTACCACGAACGATAGAGTCATCCACAACGATAACTCTTTTACCTTTGATAACATCTATCATCGGAGAGAGTTTCATCTTTACTTTCAGGTCTCGCATCTCTTGGGTTGGTTCGATAAAAGTACGTCCGATGTAGTGGTTGCGCATAATCCCCATCTCGTAAGGGATACCGCTCTCTTGCGCATAACCGATTGCCGCAGGAACACCACCGTCTGGCACAGGGATAACAATGTCCGCTTCAACTGGCTTGATATGTGCAAGTTCCTTTCCCATCTGTTTTCTTGTCTGGTAAACGCTCTGTCCAAAAACTCTTGAGTCTGGACGTGCAAAATAGACATACTCAAAAATACAGTGCTTTGGAGTTGGTTCAAAAACTTGGATACTCTCAGGTTCTTTGCCTTCATCAAAAACAAGAAGCTCTCCAGGCTTGACGTCTCGTATAAACTCCGCTCCAACAAGGTCAAATGCACACGTCTCGCTTGCAACGATATAGCCGCCGCTTGGAAGTTTACCGAGGCTTAGAGGGCGAAAACCGTGACGGTCACGCATAGCAAACATCTTTGTTCTGCTCAAAAAGACAAGTGAGAATGCACCCTCAATCTTGCCTACAGCATCGATGATTCTGTCAAGAAGTTTTCTCTGTTCGCTTTTTGCTATAAGATGGATAAGGTTTTCTGTATCCATAAAAGTTTGAAAAATCGCACCTTTATCGATAAGTTTGTTTCTAATCTCTTCTGCATTTGTGAGGTTTCCGTTATGGACAATTGCCATCTCACCTAAGTCGTATCTTGCAAAAACAGGCTGTGCATCAAGGATAGAGTCATCCCCTGCAGTAGAGTAGCGAGTATGCCCAATAGCGCTTGAGCCTCTTAGTGTTTCGAGTTTTTTCTCATCAAAAACACGCATAACCAGACCGCGCTTTTTGATAGTTTGAAGTTTTGTTCCATTTGAAGAGCTGATTCCCGCTGCTTCTTGACCACGATGCTGAAGCGCATGCAGTGAAAAATAAGCTAGTTTAGAAGCCTCTTTATTACCATAGATTCCTACAACCGCACACTTTTCATTTACATCTTCTCGCACTTTTTTCTCCTTGAGAATAATTAATGGAATTATACTCAAACCAAATTAAAATTTGACTTTGACAAAAACCTTTAAATCCCTAAACAATCACCGATTGAGTATAAACCAGCCTCTTTGTCAACAAGCCATGAAGCCGCTCTGATAGCGCCCTTGCTAAAGGTATTTCTTGAAGTTGCAGTATGGTTAAGCTCTATAAATTCGCCATCATTATAAAAACCTACCGTATGACGCCCGACGATGTCTCCGCCACGAAGTGCCATAACGGCAATCTCATCTTTGCTTCTCTCGCCAATGTTTCCATCGCGCCCGCTTATGCGTACTTTTTCAAGAGCCAACCCTCGCCCAGTGGCAGCTGATTCGCCAAGAGTGAGTGCTGTGCCGCTTGGAGCATCTTTTTTATGGCGATGATGCATCTCCACTATCTCGATATCAAAATCTTTAAGCGCTGCTGCTGCTTGATGGACAAGTTTGTTAAGAAGTGCTACACCCAAAGACATGTTTGTAGCGTAGAGAATCGGCATATTTTCACTTGCCTGTTTTAAAAGATTGAGCTGATGCGCATTTAAACCCGTTGTTCCAATGACGAGAGGTTTTGGAATCTCAAGAACTGCTTCAAGCATGACCTCAGTTGCTTCAGGAAGTGAGAAATCGATGACGATATCACACCCATGAAGAAATGATTTTATGTCTGTGGTAACCAAAACAGAGGGGTCGATAGAAAAGTCAAGACTATTTCTCACATAAACTGAACTAAGGCTTATCTCTTGTGTAGCTTTAAGATCATCCAAAAGAAGCTTTCCAACCCTGCCATTTGCCCCAAAAACACCAACTCTTACCATTTTTATCCCTTTAATGATTTAATAACTCGTCAACATAAGCAATCGCTTGAAGTGCAGCAACTGCACCATCACCCGCTGCACAAACAACCTGTTTTGGAGCAGCGATGCGCATATCTCCCGCTGCAAAAAGACCTTTTGTCGATGTTTTCATACTGATGTCAACAACAACCTCTCCATTTTTACTCATCTCACACAAAAAGCTTCCATCCTCTTGTATAAGTGTCTGGTTATTGACATCGTTGCCAACAAACGTAAAGACCCCTGGGACTTTAATATCACGAATCTCACCACCACTCGTCTCAACCAAGATGCCTGCAACACCCATATTGTCGCCATAAACCTCTTTTGGTTTTGCATTAAGCACAAGTTCGATGTTTTGAGTTTTTTTTACTCTCTCAACTGTATTTGGAGCTGAGCGAAATGTGTCGCGTCTGTGGATAAGATAGACTTTTGAGCAGAGTTTTGCAAGGTAGAGTGCCTCTTCAAGTGCGGTATCGCCGCCGCCAACAACTGCAACCTCTTTTCCTCTGTAGAAAAACCCGTCACAAGTAGCACACGTACTTACACCTCTTCCAAAAAGCTCATCCTCGCCTGCAAAACCTGCACGTCTAGGAGATGAACCAGTACAAACGATAACGCTATACGCTTCACTTATCGTGCCATCTTCTTTATGGATTTTGAAGATATCACCCTCTTTGCTGACACGTGTTACGGTAATCATGTCATGCTTTAGTCCAAATTTTTGGCACTGTGCGGGCCACGGTATCATCAAATCCATACCACTAATCTCGCCTGTTACACCAGGGTAATTTTCTATCTCAGAACTTTGCGTTATCTGCCCACCTGGCATACCTTTTTCAAACATAACAACGTTGCTTAGTCCGCCACGTGTTGCATAAAGCCCAGCTGTTAGTCCAGCGGGTCCACCACCGATAATTGCGCAATCTAAAATCATATATATTCCTTTTAAATATCTTTTATTATGGTTGATAATTCATTCAAATTATCGAGTTTTCGTATCATACTATCTTGTTTATAAATCTGCTCTTTTGTTTTTTTGATAAGAAAAATAGATGGGGATTCGTAGATATTAAAGCGCTGAATAAAGCTAAGAGAGGTCTTCGTTCCAGACCTTAAAAAGATAGTATTTTGCGTATTTTCGAATGCTTCATTGTAGTAGTCGATGGCTATGATTTTGTGATTAAGTTTTGTCTGTGCGAGGAGTTTTGGAACGTCTCTCTCTTTAGAAGAGAAAAAAACGACGATATACGTATCTTCACTTGGTGCAAAAATATCTTTTTGCTCATAAAAAACAAACTCTTTAAAGTCTATGAACTTATACTCTGAAAATTTGTAGTTGAAGTAGGCAAATGCAGCAGCAATCATAGCTGCGCCAAAGAAAGAGGCTAGAAGAGTGGAGAGGGAAAAGAGACTTTTGCCTCTTGGACTCACCGTGCCACTCTTTGTAATTACGCTAAAAGTGCGTCGATTTTTTGTGCAAGAGCAGCTTTTGACTGTGCTCCAACAACTTGATCTACCATCTTGCCATCTTTAAAGAACATGATAGTAGGGATAGAGCGGATACCAAATTTTACTGCGATTTCTTGCTCTTCGTCTGTGTTTACTTTACAGATTTTTGCTTTGCCATCGTAGTCATTTGCTAACTCTTCGATAACCGGAGCTATCATACGGCAAGGTCCACACCATGGTGCCCAAAAATCAACCAAAGAGACACCTTCGTTTAGTGTAGCTTCAAAATCTGCGCTAGTTAACTCTATATATTTTCCCATTGTAATTTCCTTCTCGTTTTAATTTCGTGCATTATACAAACCTAACTCTTTAAAGTTGCTTTGTTTGGTAAAGTAGCTAGAAATTTATAAATTCTCTTTTTCTGTCTCTATAAATAGCGCATTGGGTAAAACCTAACTGTTTTGCCATTTCGGTTGTCTCTTTGGAGTAAAGACCGACTTGTTCGGGTTTATGCGCATCAGAAGCGAAAGTGATGGGAATATCTAACTTTTTAATCTCTTGAAGCAGTGAGACAGATGGGTAGGCTTCGCCGATTGGTTTTCTAATGCCTGCCACATTGATTTCAACACTCATATCGGATTCTTTGATGGCAAGAAGTGCATTTTTGGCGATGGCGTTTATCTCTTTTTTTGGCATGTACTTGAAAATCTTGATGAGGTCTAAATGAGCGACGATATCAAAAAGTCTGCTCTTTGCCATCTCTTCTATGGCGTCAAAATATTTTTGCCAAATTGCATCTATGTCTTGGTTTTGATAATTACCTATGAACTCTGGGTTGTCAAATCCCCACTCCTCTATAAAGTGCACAGAGCCGATAAGATAGTCCACATTGGCATTTAAAACTCTCTCGTCCATATGCCCTTTAAGATAGTCCACTTCGTACCCTAAGAAAATCTCTATCTCTTTTGCGTACTTTTTTTTCGCTTCAAGGATGCTCTGTTCGTATGCTTGCATCTGGTGAAAACCGATGCGGTACTGTTCATCAAAATCCATAGGCGCATGTTCTGAAAAACCAAAATAGTGTATGCCGCATCTGATGGCTTGTTCGATGTACTCAGAGATTTCACCCTCTGCATGGTTGCAAAGTTTTGTGTGGTTGTGCAGGTCAGCTATCATCGCAGTTATTCCAATTTTTATATATTTTTATGATATTATAGTGACAAAAAAGAAATTATTTTAGAGATATGGAGAATGGATTATGACTCAGGAAGAACTCGATGCTTTAATGAGTGGCGGATTTGATGATATGGAAACTCTAGAAGAAGAGGAAGAGACCCCTTTAGAAGAAGCTCTAGAAGAAGAGAGTGAAGTGTTTGAAGAGGAAGAAGAGGTTACTAAAAAAGTTCCTGATGCACCTGCAGGTTATAGCAAAGAGACAGCGCACCACTGGCCGATGCCTGCAACAGATGAGAACAAAATGGTTCATCAGCTTGATGATGTCACACGTGAGAGTGAAGAGAAAGCAAGCGAGATTTTTGATATCATTGATGGCGTTTCAAACCAATTGATGGAGGGCGAGGGCTCTCTTGGTAGTGTTATAGAAGCACTTGAGAGCAACATCGCTCTTTTTACAACGCTAAGTAAAAAATTTCCTGATGTTGCAGCTTTTGGAGTGCAGCTAGAGAAAAACAGCACTGCTTTAGATGAGGCAAACCAGATTCTTGAAACACTTCAATCAAGCGGCGAATCCATCATGAGTGTTATGGATATCATGCAGTATCAAGATATCCATAGACAAAAGATAGAACGTGTTATCAATGTTATGCGTGCACTCTCCAACTATATGAACTCTCTCTTTGAGGGTCGCATCGAAGATAAAAAAAGAGTCTCTTCTGCACAACATATCGTGGGTGATACGCACAATGAGCTTGCATCCAATGAGGATATAGAAGCACTTTTGGCACAGTTTGGAAGCAATGCAAAAGGTTGAATTGTTATCTCCGGCGGGGACGCTTGAGAAGTTAAAGATAGCTATAGATTTTGGTGCGGATGCGGTGTATGGCGGAGTGAGCCACTTCTCTTTGCGCATTCGTTCGGGAAAAGAGTTTAGTTTTGAGGAGTTTGAAGAGGGGATTGCGTATGCGCATGCCAGAGGCAAAAAAGTATATGCTACTATCAATGGATTTCCTTTTAACTCACAGTTAAATCTTCTTAAAAAACATATATTAAAGATGGCAGAACTTGCTCCTGATGCTTTTATCGTTGCTACTCCAGGGGTTTTAAAACTCTGTCATGAACTCGCACCTCAAATGCCTCTGCACCTCTCCACGCAGGCAAATGTTATGAATGTTTTGGATGCAAAAGTCTATGCTGATATGGGGGCTACACGTATTATCACGGCTAGGGAAATTTCGCTTCGTGATTTGGTGGAGATAAAAAAAGAGTTGCCTGAGTTGGAGCTTGAAGTTTTTGTTCATGGGTCGATGTGTTTTGCCTACAGCGGGCGATGCCTTATCTCTACACTTCAAAGCGGGCGTGTGCCAAATCGTGGCAGTTGCGCAAATGACTGCCGTTTTCCTTATGAGATGTATGCGGCAAACCCTGAAACAGGAACACTCTTTAGGCTTGAAGAGGATGAGGGTGTTGGAACGTACATCATGAACTCAAAAGACCTCAATCTCGCTTCACATATCAAAGAGATTTTGGACACGGGTGCGGTGGACTCTATAAAAGTAGAGGGGCGTACAAAAACAGCTTACTATGCCGCAGTGACGGCAAAAGCGTACCGCATGGCGATAGATGACTACTACAACGGCGTAAATGATATAGAAAAGTACCAATACGAACTAAACTCTTTGCAAAATCGTGGTTATACGGATGCGTACCTTATCTCAAGACCTTTTGAGAAGCATGACACCCAAAGCCTTGACTTTACGATGCAGCTTGGAACGCATCAGGTAAGCGGACAGGTAGAAGAGGATGGGGAGTACTTTTTGTGCAAGTACAAAACGCTTCCAAATGATGAGCTTGAAATCGTCGCACCGCTTGGCTCGGTTATAGAGACGGTGGACAATGAGATAGGCACAACGTACGAGAGAGATGGCAAAATGTACCTCAAACTTAAACAGTTGGTAGCGCAAAACAAAAAGGTGTGGGATGAGGTACATAGCGGCAACACAAACCCTATAAAGCTCCCGACGAAGCTCCCACCATATACATTTTTGAGGATTCCTTCTCATCCGGATATGGGGACTTATCCAAAAGCATAAGCTCAGTTAATAACCTATGTTATAATCATTTATCAAAAAAAAGGAAAGAGAAAAGATGAAATTTGTATCAATAGTTATAGGCAGCAGAAGTGATTATGAGATTATGAAATCTTGTTCAGATACGCTAGAAGCGTTTGGTGTTAAGTATGAGATGGTTATCTCATCT
Source organism: Sulfurimonas lacustris (assembly GCF_059705355.1). NCBI lineage: Bacteria > Pseudomonadati > Campylobacterota > Epsilonproteobacteria > Campylobacterales > Sulfurimonadaceae > Sulfurimonas > Sulfurimonas lacustris. The sequence goes on along the minus strand of NZ_AP046125.1, from coordinate 2,052,492 downwards.
GCTCACCGCTCACCTGAGAGAACAAAAGAGTATATAGAAAAGGCTGAGAAAAAAGGCGCGCAGGTTTTTATAGCGGCGGCTGGTATGGCTGCTCATTTGGCGGGTGTTTTGTCTTCTAAAACGGTAAAGCCTATTATCGGTGTTCCTATGAGTGCTTCGGCTTTAAGCGGCATCGACGCTCTTTTATCTACCGTGCAGATGCCTGCTGGAATGCCTGTTGCTACAGTTGCTATAGGAAGAGCAGGGGCGATAAACTCGGCATATTTGGCTATGCAGATACTCGCACTTGAAAATGAAGAACTGGCAGTGAAACTCAAAGAAGACCGCATCGCAAAAGCGAAAAAAGTTGAGATGGACTCGTTGGAGATAGAGACGATTATCTAATTGTTGCATAAAAGGGTTGGCATGAAGTGGATGCGTGATGAAGAGTATATGGAGTTGACGGGGCTGGATATCTCTGCTATTGATGATTTGGCAGACAGAGGCAAACTAACATTGAAAGTGGAGAACGGTATCCGCTATATTGACCCCTCAAAAGGTACAAAAGAGGTTGTTCCGGTACAGCTTAGAGAGCTCTCCGCTCATAGCTCAAAAGAGATGTTGGTACAGCCGCAATTTGTCGAAAAAACCATAGGCACTATCATCAACCTTCATGAAAAAGTGCTTGATGCAAAGGATGAAACGCTCAAAGCGGTGCGTGTTGAAAACGAGTTTTTGCGTGAAGCACTTGCCTCTTTGCAAGAGCTTTATGATGAAGACAGAAAAACCATCCACACGCTTCAAGAACAGCTCAAACTCTCACAGCAAGAGGTTGAGTTTATGCGCAGAAAATATAAACTTATGTGGAACAAAGCTATTGACGAACATACCGACAGATAGCAGATATTTTACAGTATGACGATTGACGACGCTTGTGTTAGCTGCATAATCAACCAAAGTGTAAGGGTGGCAAACGCCATCCACGCTTCTGCTCCACTTACAGAGGAGCTCAAATCCACCGTTACGAAAATGAGCGAATCCTTCTCTTATGAAGAGACTCCCCCTGAAATCGCCTCTTATGTTTATGAAGAGATGGCTCGCATCGCCCAGAAAGCCGACCTTTATGATGAAGTAAAAGCTCTCTCCACTAAAAAAGCTCTCTCTTTTGTTCCGTTTTTAAACGAGCATATTTCTTCCTCTCAAGATAAACTTCTTATAGCTACCAAAATAGCAGTAGCAGGCAACGTGATAGACCTAGCCGCTGAGGTGGAGTTTGACTTGGATGAAGAGTTGCAGAAGATATTTCATACCGATTTTGCACATGATGATTTTGCGCTCTTGCGAGAAAAACTCAGCAGTGCAAAGCGTGTTTTGCTTATAGGGGATAATGTCGGAGAGCATATCTTTGACTATCTTTTTTTAGAGACGCTAAGAGAACTTTATCCAAATACAAACTACTTTTATATGGTCAGAGGCAATCCAATCATAAACGACGTTACTATGAAAGAGGCGCTTGAAGCTGGGTTTGACAAAATTTGTGAAGTAGTCAACAGCGGTGTCAATACCCCAGGATTTGCCTATAACCGTGCAAATGAGTATGCAAAAGAGCTTTTTGAGAGTGCAGATTTGGTGATAAGCAAAGGAATGGGCAACTACGAGTGTATGAGCCCATCGCATAGAAGCGACATCTGTTTCTTGCTCAAAGTAAAATGCGGAGTTGTCGCCGCCTCCTTGCAAAAAGAGGTTGGCGACATCATCTGTAAAATGGTTTAGTTACTCAAACACCATCAGTGCATAGCCGTTGTTTTGGTAGGAGATAGTCTCCAAAAAGCTATTTGGCGATATCTTTATGGATGGGAGTACATCTTCTTTTGGAATGGTATTGGCGTTGAGACTCATAGCACAAACGGTAATCTCCACCCCTCTTTTTGCTAGTTTTTGAAGCTGTTTGTGTGAGAGTTCGGCTGCTTTGAGGCTGTTTTCATCCAGATAGGTCTCATCATAGTTTTTCGAGACAATCGGCGCGCAACTACCATGAATGGTGATGGCAAATTTCGCACTATCGCCCTTTTGCTCGATCATATCCAACGTTCTCTCCACAAGTACCATACGGCTTGCGATGTAGGAGATATCTTTAGCATTGCAGTTAAAAACCGCCTTGTACTCTTGTGCCAAAGCAGAAGCAGCGAGTGCTATGAAGAGTAGAAAAAAGCGCTTCATGTTACTGCCCAAGCCCAAAAACATTTGAGAGTGTGTTGATGTAGTTGAAGTAGCCCGTGATAGCCACTGCTTCTAAAACCTGCACATCGCTATATCCTAACTCTTTGAGAGCATCTATATCTTCTTTTAGGATTTTATAGTTATCTTTTTGTGCCGCTCTCAAACAAAAGCGTAAGAGTGCTTTGCCTTTTTCGTCGGTTTCAACTGCCTCAACGCCTTGTAAAATCTTCTCTATCTTCTCCTCTGAGAGTCCAAGCATTTTTGCTATGCTTTTGTGGACATCCACGCACATTTTGCATCCGTTTTCTACCGAAACAAGAAGTGCGATAGCCTCTTTGATGTCGTAAGAGAGGGTCGTTTGGTTGAGTAGATAGTTTTGTACCATCATGTCAGTTGCAAAGTAAACTTTCTCATCTACCGCTAAAAGCTTGAAAATATCGCCTAGTTTTCCTGTTTTTTCCAGTATAGGAAGCGCTTTTTCTTGGATAGCGGGACTCATCTGTTCAAATTCGGGTAGCTCTATGTGTGCCATTTTTGTTCCTTGATTTTTTCTGTATTATAGGGTTTGTATCTTAGTTTTGGATAAAGCAACGCTTTGTTATAATGGCGCAATTTTTTACAAGAGGTTTTTATGATAACTTTTAGCTCCATGCTCCTAAAACTACAAGAATTTTGGATGAATCAAGGGTGCAATATCGTCCAGCCTTACGATATTCCTGCCGGTGCAGGGACATTTCACCCCGCTACATTTTTACGCTCACTAGATTCTACTCCATGGTCGGTCGCATATGTAGCACCGAGTCGCCGCCCGACAGACGGAAGATACGGCGAAAATCCAAACCGCCTTGGAAGCTACTATCAGTTTCAAGCACTTATCAAACCATCTCCAGATAACATTCAAGAGCTTTACTTAAAGTCGTTGGAGTATCTCGGGCTTGATGTCAAAAACCACGATATTCGCTTTGTGGAAGACAACTGGGAGTCGCCCACACTTGGCGCATGGGGACTTGGCTGGGAAGTTTGGCTCAACGGCATGGAAGTAACGCAGTTTACCTACTTCCAACAAGTAGGCGGCATAGAGTGCAATCCCGTAGCAGTCGAGATAACATACGGAACAGAGCGACTTGCGATGTATCTACAAGGAGTGGACACTGTTTTTGACATCGTTTGGGGTGAAAATGAGCATGGAAAAACGCTTTACCGCGATGTTCACAAAGAGGCAGAGATAGAGTTTAGCAAGTATAACTTTGAAGTGGCGGACACGGCGATGCTCTTTGCTGAGTTTAACGCAAAAAGCGAAGAGTGCTTGAGAACGCTAGAAGCTGGACTTCCTCTTCCCGCATACGACTTATGCATGATGGCAGCAGGAACTTTCAATGTACTTGACGCCAGAAAAGCCATCAGCCAAACTGAGAGACAAAACTATATCTTAAAAATCCGAGAGCTGGCAAAAGGGTGTGCGGAGCTTTATAAAGCACAGGAAGTTGAGAGAAACAAGAGGGTTAATGGGTAAAAATATGGCAAATTGTCATATTTTTGATATGTTTTTGAAATAACCTGCTAAACTTTTTGTAATTAGAGGAGTTAAGATGACCGCACCGATAAACCAACACAACCTTACAAAGTATCAACCGTTTGTAAAATGGGTTGGCGGTAAAAGAGGTCTGCTTTCTCAAATCATCCCGCTTATACCAAAAGAGTTTAATAACTATTTTGAGCCATTTGTCGGTGGTGGAGCTTTGTTTTTTGAGCTCTCTTCACTTGGGCTTTTAAAGGGTAAAAAAGTTTATTTATTTGACATAAATGCGGAACTTATTAACGCTTATCATGTTGTCAAAAACAGTCCAACTGAACTTATAAAAAGCCTAAAAAAATTTCAAGAAAAACACTCAAAAGAGTTTTATTATGAAACCAGAGCTTTAGACAGAGAAGAAAACTTTTCAAAAAAGAGTGATATTTTTAGAGCTACAAGATTTATCTATCTAAACAAAACATGTTTCAATGGACTCTACAGAGTAAATAGCAAAGGCTATCACAATGTACCGATGGGAAGCTATAAAAATCCAAATATTTGTGATGAGCTTGTAATTTATAACGCTAGTGAAGCCTTGCAAAATGCAATCATTTTAAATACCTCATACAAAGATGTTATACTCCATACTTCACAAGATGATTTCGTCTATTTTGACCCTCCCTACTATCCACTTACCATAACATCTAGCTTTACATCGTATAGTGAATTTTCCTTTTTGGAAAAAGAGCAGATTGAACTTTTTAAGGTTTTCAAAGAGCTAGATAAAAAGAGCTGTAAAGTGATACACAGTAATTCTAATTCTGATTTTATAAAAAAATTATATTGCGAGTTTTGCGTTGGAGAGATTCGAGCGAATAGATTTATAAATAGTAAGAGTAGTGGGCGTGGTAAGATTAGTGAAATTTTAGTAAGGAGCAATTATGAATGATAAAAATTATTTTACTTTAAGCATAGATGAAAAGAAAGAAATTTTTATAAAAAGTTTAGTATCTACAAATAGGGGATTTAATTTCTATGTTGACTGGAAGAATGCAAAACTACCTAAAAAGTTTGAAATTGAATTTAATGCGTTAAATACACTGATACATGTTGATGATAGTGAATTTAAAGTAAAATTTAAAACATTAGTATCAAAACTACCAACCGTAATACAATTATTTCCATTGTTATTTGCCTTATCTAAAAAAGAAAGAGAGCATATTTGGAAAGGAAAAGAAATTTTAAACATACTTGAAGATGTTGATTTAAGTAAGGATGCTTTGGAGTATGATTTTAATATTGAAAAACTATCCAATGAGGACATGGAAAAGTATTACAATTTATTTACAAAAATAGGATTGAAATACTTATTTCAAAACTTGCTCGAAAAAAATGTTTTAGATTATGTTGTTGGTGTTTTAGTAGGATTAGATTCAAACAGCAGAAAAAATAGAGGTGGGAAATCTTTTGAATTAGCCTGTGAACCGATAATAAAAAAAATATGTGAAAAATATTCTATAGAATTATTGACACAAAAGCAGTTTAAATATTTAGAAGAAAAATACAATATTCAAGTTGATAATAATATTGCAAATAGAAAAGCAGATTTTATGCTAATAAAAAATGGAAAAATCATAAATATTGAGGCAAATTTTTATTTTGATTCTGGCTCAAAACCTGAAGAAATAATAGATTCATATTCTAATCGACAATATGAATTAAAGCAGAATAATATAGAGTTTATATATCTCACAGATGGCATTAGATGCTGGGGGAATGCAGACAAAAATCAATTAACCAAGGGTTTTAAAACAATTAAATTTATAATAAATTTTCATATGCTAAAAGAATTTTATTTTGAAAGCATTATTAGGGAAATATTTAATATAGAAGATTAACATGTAAATATTCATTAATAATTATATAAAAGCATGACAAATTGCAATATATTTTAATTTTTACTACTCAATTTGATATTATATATCTAATATTATTTGAGGATAAAGCCATGAAAAAAACCTATTATGAATCGCTTTATATGGTAAAAATTGAAGTTTTAGGATTTAATAATGCAAAAAATTAAAAAACTCCAACCAGAAAATTTTGAGCAAGAGTGTACAACTGTTTGGAGTTTTGCTCGTCGTGGGAATTGGGCTACGCATAACTCAAAATATAGAGGAAATTGGGCTCCTGAAGTTGTGCGAAATCTTCTTTTGAGATACTCAAGCGAGAGAGACTGCATTTTAGACCCGATGATTGGTGGCGGAACTACTGCGGTAGAGTGTAAACTTTTAAATCGCCATCTTTTGGCACTGGATATAAATCCACATGCAATAGAATTGACTAAAAAAGCACTTGAATTTGAGTGTGAATACAATCCAAAAATAAGGGTTGAGCTTAATGACGCAAGAGATTTATCGCTTCTTAAAGACGAAAGTATCGACTTTGTTTTAAACCATCCGCCTTATGCGGATATTATAAAATATAGTGAAAAACAGATTGAGCAAGATCTCTCAAATATACATGACTTGGAAAAATTTTGCGACGAGATGGAAAAAGTAGCGTATGAGCTTTATAGGGTTTTGAAAAAAGATAAATATTGTGCCATTTTGATAGGCGATACAAGAAGAAATAAGATGTATCAGCCTTTGGCATTTATGGTTATGCAGAGGTTTTTAAAAGTTGGGTTTGAGCTTAAAGAGGACATTATCAAACAGCAACATAACTGCAAGGCTACGGGGTTTTGGGTAAAGAAAAGCAAGGAAGCAAATTTTTTGCTTATCATGCATGAACATTTGTTCGTATTAAAAAAAAGCTAAAAATCTTAAAAATAGTGTATTATTAGGAATACACTCTTTATTTAGGAAATAAATATGGATTCAATTCTTTTAGAAGATAATGCACATTGGGTAAATCAGAGCATATACGGTGATTTTGTCTCAAGAGAAATTTTAGATAAAGCTCTGAAATATCTTGGTGCAAAAGAGATTTTGGCTCTTGTGGGGGCTAGACGCGTAGGGAAGAGTACTTTGGCAAAATTGCTTATTCGCGAGCTGTTAAAGAGCGTTGAAGCAAAAAATATATTTTTTATCAATTTGGAAAAACCGGAATTTATACCATACAAAGATGATGCTTCGTATCTTGGAGTGATTTTTGATGCGTATCTAAAACTTGCAAATCCAGACATGCAAAGCAAAATATATTTTTTTATAGACGAGGTGCAAATTTTTCAAAATTGGGAAATCTTTGTAAAATCAAAATATGAGAACTTCAATATCAAATTTATCATAACTGGCTCAAATGCATCGCTTTTAACTTCAAACTATGCAGCCGTTTTAACGGGCAGAGTGCTGAGACTTGAGATACATAGTTTTCATTTTAGGGAATTTTTACATTTCAAAAAGATAGATTTTTCCACGAAAATTCAAAGAACAGTAAATAAAATCGAGATAAGCAGAGCTATGGATGAGTACCTTAAATGGGGCGGATACTACTCAGTGATGTCAAATAACGATGAGATGCTAAAAAAAGAGTATCTCAAAAGTGTGGCAGAAGATATCATACTCAAAGATATAGTTCCAAGATACAACATAAAAAGCTCTCAAATCATAAGAGACCTCTTTTATTATCTTGTTTCAAATGCTGCAACTACGCTAAACTACAGTTCATTGGCTAAAAAACTTGGTGTTGATCCAAAAATGATAAAAGAGTACATCGGCTATTTTGAAGATAATTTTTTAATCCATACAATTTCTGCATACCACGATAAACTGACCTCGCAAATAAAATCTGCTAAAAAACTCTATTTGAGCGATAACGGGTTTTTAAATTTAGGAGTAAACAGAACTAAAAATCTAGGGACAGCCTTGGAAAATCTGGTGTTTAACGAACTCTACAAAAAAGATGAAAAAGTTACATACAGGAAAGGTAATCAAGAGGTCGATTTTTATACGCAAAAGAGATTGTATCAAGTAGCATATGATATAAGTGATGAAAAAACAAAAAAGAGAGAGTTAAACGCTTTTGGAGAGTTTGAAAAAGAGGATGATGGATGTATCTTGATAACTTATGATACAAATGAAACAACCCTCGGTGTGGAAATAGTAAGCATAGATAAATTTTTGCTTGAGGCTGATGAGGATTTCAGATAGTGTGTGTTTTTCCTGCATGGAGTAAGAGTAAAAACAAGAGGGTTAAGGCGTAAACCTTAACCTGCTACTGACATGGCAAAATCCGCTTCTACCCCTTGTGGGTCGGCTATAAGTCTCTCTTGTATCATCTTTGCAAAGCCATCTGGGAATATCTCAAATTCTCTCTTTGCAACACACTTTAAGACCTCTTTTGCTATATCCATTGGGTCTGCTTTTGGCATGTCGGCTCCCTTGGTTAGCCTTGTGTCAATTGGTCCTGGAAAAACCTCATATACTTCGCTTCCGTAGGCTTTAAACTCTGCTCTGAGGGCTTGTGTAAAGGAGTGAAGCGCGCTTTTTGAGATGGAGTACTCAGCCATGATGGGGAGGTTGCAAAGTGCTACGATGGATGAGATGTTGATGATTTGCATCTTATGCTCTTTGGCGTACTCAAAGTAACTTTTGCAAAGATTTGCCGTCCCTTTGTAGTTTACATCCATATCATTGGAGTTTGTGCTAAAAATTCTTCCATTTGAGTTTACTCCCGCATTGTTGATCAGCACGTCTATATCATTGGCTTTCTCTCTTGCAGCCTGCAGTGAAGAAGTATCTGTGATATCAAGTTCTAAGAGTTCAATACTGTCTCTATTTTCAAAACTCTCAAGCGTCTTTATATCTCTTGCTGCCGCGTATATCTTTTTTGGATTTTGTTCCAAAAGAGCCTCTATAAAAGCATTTCCAAGTCCACCGTTTGCACCTGTTACTAAAATTGTTTTGTTTTGCATAGTTTATCCTTTAAGTAAATGAACTGCGATGGTAGCATAAAAAGGTATCTTGATTTTAGGTGAGTATGTAGGTTTGCTTTTTTATCTTAAGTAGGGCATATTTTTTGTAAAATCACTTTTTATAAAACAACTCTTTTTGCCAACAAAGGAACCATTTTTGCAACCAAAAAATCTTCATAGTGTGCATCAATCACTTCTTTTGTGGTATAAAAAAAACGGTAGGCATGACCTGCCTTGGCGGAATGCTTCGGATGTTTATCATGTCTATTTGAGTGAGGTGATGTTACAGCAGACGCAGGTAAAGCGGGTGTTGGAGGAGTACTATTTTCCTTTTTTAGCGCGATTTGCTACGCTTGAAGCACTTGCAAATGCACCTTTGGAGGAGGTTTTTGCACTTTGGAGCGGGCTTGGGTATTACAGAAGAGCCAAAAATCTTCATGAGAGTGCAAAGCTTTGTGGGGGTGTTTTGCCTCGTGATATTGCGCAGTTGCTACAGCTTCGAGGGGTGGGCAGATACACGGCGCATGCTGTGTGTAGTTTTGGATATGGCGATGCGGTGGGTGTGGTCGATACCAATATTGCACGTGTGCTTAGGCGCTATTTTGGGCTTAAAGAAGCCAAAGAGGCGCAGTTGTGGGAGGCGGCGGAGCTTTTTTTAAACAGAACTTCCCCGACGCATCACAACCTCTCGCTTATGGATTTGGGCTCGCTCGTTTGCTTGCCAAAAGCGCCGCTTTGCCATGCGTGTCCGCTTGAGACGTCGTGCAGAGCGGTAAAAGAGATAGAGGCTTATACGCAAACACAAAAGAAAAACTATAGCGAGAAAAATCTCTTTTTTGGGATGTGCGTGGATGGAACAAAGGTGGCGATGTGCCACTCAGATGGGGGCATGTACAAAGATATGCTCACACTTCCTCCGCTGCAAGAGCGTGCTTGCAGAGAAGAGGCTTTGGTGGGGAGTTTTAGGCATAGTGTGACAAAATACCGTCTGCATATCTATCTCTATCGTGTTGCTATACATGAACTCGGGGAGGTTGTGTGGGTCGATGCGTCGGACTTTGCCTCGCTTGGTGTCTCTTCCATGACAAAAAAAGCACTACGGCTCTATGCAGATACGATGAAAAAGGAGAAGCGTTGCACCAAACACTTTTAGGTCAGATTGACAAAATCCTTTTTGAAGAAGAGGCTTTTTTTATAGCCGTTTTAAAGAGCGGCGAGAAGATAAGCGGCTCTTACTACGAGAGCGCGGTTTCACACTTAAAAGATAGTGCCGTTACGCTCAAAGGGGAGTGGGAAGAGCATAAAAAGTATGGAAAAACTTTTAAGTTCGAGCAGATAAAAGTGAACCAAAATGAGCTTTTTTTCTTTTTAAACAAAATCATAAAAGGGTTTACAAAAAAGCTTACCGCCGAGCTTATAGAGCATTTTGGAAATGAGGGGCTTGTTGAGGTTTTGGACAATGACATTGAGCGGCTTTTGGAGTTTAGCGGTATCAAAGAGAAGAAGCTTAAAAAGATACAAACTTCATGGAAAAAGTTTCGTTCCATGCGCAACATCGGCGAATTTCTTGCACCTTATGATGTTTCTGCCGCACTTTTGACAACCATTGCAACGGCGATGCGTGACGTGGATGCGCCGTGTGAGAAGATAAAAAACAACCCTTATATTTTAACCTCCATCAACTCCATTGGGTTTAAAAGAGCCGATGAACTCGCACTCAAGATGGGCGTAAAAAGGGATGATGAAAACCGCATAGGCTCGGCTATGGACTATCTGCTTTTAAACTATTGCGAACAGCAAGGCAACTCATGCGTGGCAAAAGAGATACTTTTTGGCGAACTTGATGCGCTGCTACTTTTTAGTGACAAAAACTACCTCTATGAGGCGATTTTAGTGGAGAGGGTAAGCGAGGGAAGCATCGTTTTGATGAAAAATAACCGCCTCTCTCCCGCACGGCTTTACGATGCGGAGAAGTTTTTGTATGATGAGTTTAAGCGAAGAGCAAAGCTGGATAACGGCGGTTTTGTGAAAGACCTTGACGCATTTTTAAAAGAGAGCCAACTGCAACTCGGCGAGCAGCAAAAAGAGGCAGTGCAAAAGATAAACGACGGCGCATCTCTGCTCTTTTTGGTTGGTTACGCGGGAACGGGAAAGAGTACGACATCCAGAACCATCCTCAACCTTTTAAATACAAAGTACGACAAAAAAGAGATTATTACTTGCGCTCTTAGCGGTATAGCATCGCAACGCATCGCCGATACGACGGGCTACGAGAGTGCGACTATTCAGTCTTTGTTGGTAAAGTTTGAAGAGAGAGATGAGTTCCCATACTCGGTTGTTTTGATAGACGAAGCCTCTATGATAAACTCCTCTTTATTTGCAAGATTGATAAGAAAAGTGAGTAAAAATGCGGTACTTATAGTCGTCGGCGACGATGCACAACTCCCTCCCATCGGTGCGGGAAATATTTTAAGCGATGTTTTGACGCTCTCTCTTGCACCCATAGTAAAACTGACAAAGATTTACAGGCAGAGTGAAGACAAAGCCATAACGGTTATCGCAAACGATGTGCGAACGGGCGTTGTGCCTGAGTATAAAAGAGAGTATGAGGATTTTGAGTTTATAGATATCTCCATGCAAAACTACTATGCGCTTAAAAACCAACTCACTCAAAAAGAGCTGCAAGAGTTCAGGGAAGAGAACTCGGCGCAAATCGTAGCGCAAATCGCCCACAAAGTTGTGGAGTCGATAGCAAAAGCAAGATACAGACTAAACAACAAGCAGATAAAAGAGTATCTCAACTATTTTCAGGTCATTACCCCAATGAAAGGCGGCACTTTGGGGGCAGCCAACTTAAATATAGTTTTGCAGGAGTACTTCAACCCAAACCCTAAAAAGTGCGTAAAAAAAGGTGGCGTAGAGTTTCGGCTTATGGATAAAGTGGTGCATACCAAAAACGAAAATATGACTTCATGGAGTAGTGAGGGGTACAAAAACGGCGAAGATGCCGCACAAAGACGTATATTTAACGGTATGAGCGGACTTCTTTTTAAGATAGAGGAAGAAGATGAACAAGTGTTCGTATTTTACCCAAACGAGGATGTAGTGGTTGTTTATGAGTATGAAGAGTTGAAAAGTCATCTTATGCTCTCCTATGCGCTTACCATCCATAAGGTGCAGGGGATGGAGTATGACATCGTTGTCATTCCCATGAGCTTTTCGCACTTTATCATGCATAACACAAAGCTTATCTATACCGCTATCACGAGAGCCAAACACCGCTGTATCGTTATCGGGGAGAGCATGGCATTTGAGAGTGCGTGCAGGAAACTTGAAGTAACGGCAAGAGATACCGTGCTTTTAGAACTATAAGCTCCGCTTTAGAAGAGTGGATTTATAATCTACGTAAATATCAAAAACGGAGTACGGCATGGCATCGGGAAATAGACTTAAAATCGCCATTTGTGGCAAGAGTGGGTTGGTTGGCTCAAAGCTTGAGAGCTATTTTACTTCACAGCACAATGATGTCGTGGGTGTCAACGTCAGAGGCGGTGTGAGTGCCGAGGATGTGGCGGCGCAGATAGAGAAGTGCGATATTTTGATAAACCTAAGCGGTGCTACGATTTTGGCACGCTGGAGTGATGCGTATAAAAAAACGCTTTATGAGAGCCGCATAGACACGACAAAAAAGCTTGTCGATGCCATAGGATTTTGCAAAGAGAAGCCAAAACTCTTCTTAAACGCTTCAGCGGTTGGGATTTATGCCTCAGATGTGGTGCATGATGACGATTCGACTGATTTTGCGGATGATTATTTGGCGCATATCTGCAAAGACTGGGAGGCAGAAGCGGCAAGAGCAGGTGAGTTTGGCGTGCGCAATGTGCAGATGCGATTTGGCGTCATTTACGCCAAAGAGGGCGGCGCACTTCAAAAAATGCTTCCACCTTTTAAGTTTGGTTTAGGTGGTAAAGTGGGCAGCGGTGAGCAGATGGTTTCGTGGATACACATTGACGATTTGGTAAAAGCGGTGCAGTTCATCATTAAAACGCCAGATATGAGTGGCTCTGTCAACTTTTGCGCGCCCTATCCGCTGAGCAACCAAGAGCAGACGGAAGTTATGGGAAGAGTATTGCATCGCCCCACACTCTTCCCTCTTCCTGCATTTGTACTCAAGCTTATCTTTGGCGAAGGTGCGGCAGTTATGCTTGACTCAAAAGAGATTTACCCATCTAGGCTCACGGAACATGGATTTGTTTTTGAGTATGAACGTTTTGAAGATGCACTCAAAGAGATAGTGCGCTAAAGGAGAAAAGATGCTTGACCCCGTTTTGCTGCAAATCGCAAAAACTGCGATACTTGAGAGGTTTCATACCTTTTACAAGATAGACAAAGAAGCTCTTTATAAGGCTTATCCGTTTTTAGAGGAGCAGGGTGCTACTTTTGTAACGCTCAAGTATGACCACCATTTGCGAGGCTGCATAGGCTCTCTTGTGGCGCACAGAACGCTTCTTGAAGATGTGATTTCCAATGCATGCTCAGCGGCATTTCAAGACCCAAGATTTCATCCTCTGCATGAGAGAGAGTTGTCAAATATCTCCGTTGAGGTCTCTGTTTTGAGTGTGCCTCAGCTCTTAGAGTATGATGACTTTGAGGATTTGCTCCAAAAAGTCGTGCCAGACATCGATGGGCTTATCTTGAACCACAAAGGACAACAGGGGACATTTTTGCCCCAAGTATGGGAGGAGCTCAAATCGCCAAAAGAGTTTTTGGAGCATCTCTGCATGAAAGCGGGTCTAAGTCCCATCATTTTTGAGGAGCATCCCTCTATCTACAGATACCGTGTAGAGGCGATAGAAGATAGTTTTGATGCTATCGAAGCGTTGTAGAGAAGGAGATTTTATGCGACGAGAGATGAGTGTCAGCGGTACTTTCTATCCATCAAGAGCGTTGGAGTTGGAGCGATATTTTGAGCATTTTAGCAAGATGTATGATGAAGTATCTCTCTTGCCTGATGTTAAAAGCAGAGCGGTGATTGTGCCACATGCGGGGTATGTCTATTCAGGTTACACTGCAAATATCGCTTACAGGGTTTTACAAAAAAGCGGTATTAAAACGTTCGTTGTCATTGGTCCTTCTCATAGAGTCGCTTACGAGGGGGTTAGTCTTTGTGGTTTTAGTGCGTACGACACCCCATTTGGTTCCATAACCGCCGCAACAGAGCTCTCACAAAGCCTCAAAGAGAGATTTTCTCTTCTTTGTCATCTTGAAGCACACGCGGAACATAGTACAGAGGTGCAGTTCCCCTTTATAAAATACTATTTCGAGGAGGCTTCTCTTCTTGAACTCGTGTACTCCCACATGAACCCACACGCGCTTAGCGAAATAGTCGATTTTCTCTTAAGCAAAGAGGATGTCGGCGTGATTATCAGCACTGATTTGAGCCATTTTTATGCACTAGAAGAGGCATTAAAGCTTGATACTATCTGTCTGGAGGCGGTAAAAGAGCTGGATGTTGGCTTGCTTCATAACGGCTGCGAGGCGTGCGGACGCATAGGAGTAGAAGCGATGCTCCTGAGTGCCAAAAAACTCGGCTTACATCCACATATCCTTGACCACAGAACAAGTGCAGATGCAAGTGATGATACAAGCAGAGTTGTGGGCTACGTAAGTGCCTGTTTCGCATGAACAATATCTTCAAAAACATCCCAGCATCGCTTCCTGATGAATTTTTTGAGGAGATTGTCGTTGCGCGTGGCATGAAGATAGAGCGTATCATCTCTTATGGACACACAACACCACCAGACAAATGGTACGACCAAAACAGAGATGAGTGGGTAATGGTGCTTAGAGGCGAAGCGGTACTCTCCTTTTTTGATGGGGACGATGTGAGGATGAAAGAGGGCGACTACATTACCATCCCCGCACATCAAAAACATCGTGTTTCATGGACAAAACCGGATGAAGAGACTCTCTGGCTTGCCGTTCATTACTAAATCAAGATAGAATTGCGAAATTATTTGTCTTAGGAGACTGTTTGAAACACTTTAGATTCTCTTTTATTTTTACCTTTTTTGCGCTTCTTATCGCTGCGTGGTGGGGGTATAAACTCGGAGGTTGGGTCAATGCGCTCAACCTTGTTATGATTGCTGTGATTTTAAGCCTTATGGAGGTTTCCCTCTCTTTTGATAACGCCGTTGTAAACGCTTCCATCCTAAAAACATGGGATGAGTACTGGAAAAAGCTCTTCTTGACGGTGGGTATTTTGGTGGCGGTCTTTGGTATGAGACTACTTTTCCCGCTTGTTATCGTCGGTCAAACGGCCGATCTGTCTCTTTTGGAGGTCTGGAACCTCGCGCTTGACAACCCGAGCGAATACTCCAACAAACTCATAGCCCATCATGCCGAGATTTCGGCTTTTGGAGGGATGTTTTTGCTTCTTGTTTTTCTCAACTTTATGCTTGATGAGGAGAAGAGCGTTCACTGGTTTGAGGTTATAGAAAAGAGGCTTGGGCTTTTGGGTAAGATAGAAGCTATCTCCATTTTTATCTCTTTAGTTGTCTTGCTCTCTTTTAGCTCTTTCGTGGACGAAGCACATAAACTCGCTGTTCTTGTAGCGGGGCTTTGGGGAATCGTCATCTATGTAGGCGTTGATATTATCGGGCATATTTTAGAAAAAGAGGAGAGTGATACCTCTGTTACAGATATTGTGAAAAAGGGGAGTATAGGCGGTTTCTTGTACCTTGAAGTGCTAGATGCCTCTTTCTCGTTTGACGGTGTTATCGGTGCATTTGCTATCACAAAAGATATCGTTATCATCATGGTAGGACTTGGCATAGGAGCGATGTTTGTAAGGTCTTTGACTATCTACTTAGTCGAAAAAGAGACACTAGACTCCTACATCTACCTAGAACACGGCGCACACTATGCGATCGGTATTTTGGCGTTTATCATGCTCTTTGGCATGAAGTTTCATATCCCTGAGCTATTTACAGGACTCATCGGTATCGCATTTATCGTTCTTTCACTCTACTCTTCGCTCAAGTATAAAAAAGCCTCTTCTTAAAGAGGCTCAAATACCCTATGAAACCAAGTAGTAATCTAATTGTGCTATAATCTTTTTCTAAAAAATCCAAAGGAAATTTCTAATGACCCAAAGCGACCCAGCCTCGCGAAGTTTTAACCCTTCTTGCATAGGAGCGATTCTATGACACTGCTGATAATTTATCTCTCAATCGCCATTCTTATCTCGTTTCTCTGTTCTGTTTTAGAGGCAATTTTACTCTCAAGCACCAATTCTTACATCGAGAGTTTGTCCAAAGATCATGATGAAACACTTGTAAATAAGCTTAAAAACTTAAAAGCAAATATTGACAAACCGATATCTTCCATCCTTACCGTAAATACCTTTGCGCATACTATGGGTGCAGCAGGTGTTGGTGCACAGGCACAGATTCTTTTTGGTGAAGAGTGGCAAGCTCTTGTAGCTTTTGTTGTGACACTGTTGATTTTATATCTTTCAGAGATTATTCCTAAAACCATTGGTGCGCTTTACTGGAAGAAGCTTTTGGTTCCTGCAGCTCATGTTATCTCTTTTATGGTTGTTATCACAACTCCTTTTACATGGGTTTCATCGTTTCTAACAAACTTTATCTCTAGAAATAAAAAACATCAGAGCAATTTCTCAAGAGATGAGATTATGGCGGTTGTCGCAATGGGAGAGAGAGAGGGAACTATTCTTAGCAAAGAGAGTGACCTTATAGAAAATCTTTTAAAGCTTAAAAATATAAAAGCCAAAGATATCATGACTCCAAGAAGTGTTGTCTTTTCTATGCCTGCATCTACGACCATAGAAGAGGCGGTAGAAGATGACCGTATGTATATACACTCTCGTATTCCGGTCTATAAAGATACGCTTGATGATGTTATCGGAATCGTTTTTAACCAAAGGATTCTTGAAGAGAGCAATGAAGATAACGACAAGATTACCCTAGAGAGTATCTCTCATGAGGTGCATATGGTTTCAGAAAATATACCTGTACCAAACTTGATAGATATGTTTGTCAAGAAAAAAACACACCTTTTTGTAGTTTTTGACAGTTACGGACAGACTTCCGGTGTTGTCACGCTTGAAGATGCGATTGAGACACTTTTGGGTGTTGAGATAGTCGATGAGATGGACGAGATAGAAGATATGCAGGTTTTTGCAAAAGACAGAAGCAAAAAATTTCAAGACCGTATGCGTGTTGAGAGAAAAAAAATCGAAAAAGCAAAGTTGATTTAGCGGAGAGCAAGATGGTAAAAGTAAGCGCGATTCAGATGCAAATGAGCGAAGATAAAGCTGCAAATGTAGCAAAAGCTGAAATGATGGTGCGTGAAGCGGCACAAGGTGGCGCACAAATTATCCTTTTGCCTGAACTTTTTGAAGGCTACTACTTTTGTAAAGATATGGATGAGAAGTACTTCTCATGGGCAACGCCTCTTGAGGGAAATGCTCTTGTAGCACGTTTTAGCGCACTTGCAAAAGAGCTAAAAGTTGTTATTCTTATCAGCTACTTTGAGAAGAGCGATGAGGGGTGTTTTAACTCTTTAGTCGTTGCCGATGCAGATGGAAGCGTGATGGATAACTACCGTAAAACGCATATTCCCGATGGTCCAGGGTATGAGGAGAAGTTCTACTTCAAAGCTGGAAATACAGGCTTCAAAGTTTACGACACAGCGTATGCAAAGATAGGCGTGGGTATCTGCTGGGATCAGTGGTTTTGCGAAACAGCAAGAGCTTTAACGCTGATGGGTGCGGAGATTATTTTTTATCCGACTGCCATCGGAAGCGAACCTGAAATCCATCTTGACTCCAAAGAACATTGGCAAAGAGTGCAGATGGGTCATGCCGCAACAAATACCGTTCCCGTCGTTGTTGCAAACCGCATAGGCGAAGAGAGAGGCGAAACATGTACGCTGAACTTTTACGGCTCATCGTTCATTACAGACTACACGGGCGCAAAAATCGCTGAAGCCTCAAGAGATAAAGAAGAGATACTTTTTGCCGATTTTGACATTGTGGAGAACCAGAAGCAACGACACTACTGGGGACTTATAAGAGATAGACAACCCTCGGCATATGCAGAGGTTTGTAAACAACACTAAAAAGGAAATTGATGAAAAAGATAGTTGTAAGTACGATAGTAACATTAGGTTTGGTAACACAAGTAGCGGCTTTGGATTTGGGAACAGCTCTTAATGCTGCAGCAGCGGTACAAGGGGCAACAAAAGCGCCTACTTCGCAAACAAACCCGATTTTGGGCTCACTTAGTTCTTTAGGTGTGACGCCGACACAAGCACTTGGCGGAAGTGCAGCGCTTCTTGGTAGTGCAAAAAACAAGATGGAAATGGCAGATTTTGACAAACTTCTCAAAGATGCTCCAGCTTTAGACAATGTTTTGGATGCTAGTTATGCTGTAACGCCTTTGGCAAACAAAACACCTGTTGCAGAACAGTTTAAAGTGCTTGGCATGGATGCTTCTATGATTGCACCTTTTAAAAATACGATTTTAGACTATGCAAAAACAAAGACATCTCCCGCTCTTGTGGATGCTTTAGCAGCAGCGATGCAGTAGTTCTTTTTCTTTCTTCCTTCCTTTTTGGAACTCTATTTGCTTTAAAAGGTAAAATTACTCCAAAAAGGTTAGAATCAATGGAGATTGTTTTACGCAATAATCTTATTCTTATCACGACGGACTTTGATACGCTAAGCACTGCGTGGATGAGGGAGTTTTTGCACCATCATACGCGCGGCATGCTCTTTTTGCCAAAAGCGGTGTTGGTCTTTAGAAACGAGACACTTACAGAGGTAAGAAAAGAGTTTTTGAGACAACTTAGTGAGTACCACGCTGCAAAACACGACTTTTCTCACGAATTTTTCCTACGCTCCATGCTCAAATATGGAAACCAGCCCATCAAGATAGAACTAGACAAACTTCAAGCTCCAGAAACCATTAACGTCAATCTTTATGCTTATGACAAATATACAGTTTTGATGACGCTTGATCGCCCAAACTCGTGGGTTGTCAACTATCTTCGCTCCCAACTTGAAGTCTATGTTCAAAAAGGAACGGATGTCTCTTTAGTGCTTGATGTCTCTGACTATAGAGCAAAAGAGAGGCTAAACAGAGCGCTTAACAAACGCAATATCCTGCACTACCAAATCAACTATACGTATGATAACCGTTTTGTAAGCAAGCTTTATAGCGACCTAGCGCACTACAGTTTTGGCAATCTCTGTAAAGAGGAAGAGGATAGAGAGCGCAACTACTTCTACACGATTTTAGAGTGCCCTATCGGTGCTAGTCAAGATGCATTGCGACAGAACTATAAAAAACTAGCAAAAGCGTACCATCCGGACAAGATAATTCATGAAGCCCCATATATGATAGAACACTATACGCAGAAATTTCAGCTGCTACAAGAGGCATATACCGCACTGCGTGTAAGCTAAAACAGTGGCTCTATAAGGGAGTGTTTTTTTGGATTTTTGAGAAGTGCTTCAAAGTCTTTTGCCCAAAAGAGCGAGAGTTTGCTTCCCTCCTCTTTTAAAAGTTCTTTTGAAAATCCTCGTTTGGAAAAGAGGATGATTTTTGCAGGCTCAATCCCCAGTTTTTCGCACTTTTCCGCTACCCTATGAAGTTCGCTTTTGTTGATTTTATGGTTTGTCCATTTGCATTCGGCAACATAAATCTTCTCATCTTTCGTAACAGTTAAGATATCTATCTCCACATTTGCATCCCAGTAGCTTCCTGAACTAAGGATTTGGGTATCTCTGAGGTAGTAGTTGAGAAGGATTTCGGAGAGTTCTTCAAAAACTAAACTAGTATAGCTGTTTTGTCGCAACGCAAAATCTCTGAAAAATTCTTCATACTCGCCAAGCTCGATTTTTCTTGCGTGCGGAGCGATGAAGTAGAACCAAAATCTTATAAAAGGGTATGTAAAGAGGACTTTATGCGAGATTCTGTAACGTGCGATTTCTCTTTTTAGTTTGCCTTTTGGATTTAAGCTTCGTGCAGGCTCTTCTCTGGAAAACTCAAGTTGAATCAACCCTTTTTGCACAAGATAGTTGAGCGCACTTCCGCCGTTTGCGTTGTTAAGACCTGCTCTGTTAAAAGCTGAGAAGATTTTTCTATCTCCGACTGCAAGAGCTTTTAGTAGTCTTTGACACTCACTGCTTGCAAGCGTAAGCTCTTTTATCTTTTGATGAAGTGTTTTGTAGTTTTCAAGGATATGCTCTTTTATAAGAAACTCTATCTCTTTAGCAGTGTCTATCTCCAGTCCAAGCCCGCCAAACAGGGCAAAGTACTCGATTTGCTTCTCCATATCTTCAGGAAAGTTGCGTGCATAAAAAGAGCGAAACTGCTCCAAGAGTTTTGTTTTTTGCATGAGTTGATTTTAACATAATATTTTGAGTTTTGTAAGAACTCTACAATTCACTTCCCCATTGCAACATATCAATGCCGTATTTTTGACGTATGTCGTGGATGTGAAGTGTGAGTTTGTGCATCTTTTGCTCCTCTCCAAACCCGATAAGCGAGAGTTCTTTTTTGGAGTCTCTTGTAAAACTAGTACAGTTTATGCTGATGCGCACAACGTGAAGTCGCCTGTGAACGTCCGCTTCGCAAAAAAGTTCTTGACATAAGATGTTGAACTTCTGCTCGGTAAAGATTTCGCATAAACTTCGATTTGCATGTGATTTTTGGTGCATCTCATAAGCGAGAGAGAGATGAAAAACGGTCGGAATCACTTTGAGCTTTAGGATGGCAAAAGCAAGATGGCGTGCCAAAATATGTACTCTTCGCCTTAGTTCGCTCCTCTCATAAAGCGGGTCAAAAGTGCGTGAGATACCGATGCTTTTTCTTGTCTGTTTTGTCTCTATCTCATCATCGCTAACTCCGCAAACTCTGGCGTAAAGCCCTTTTGCATAAGGACCCCATGACTCCAACGTTCCTCTTCTTTTCATAAGTTCGCCAAGCGTATGGATTTGTGCACTTTTAAGTTTTTCTTGCATGCTTTTTCCGATTCCTGCAAATGCGCCGACGGGAATATCTTTTATGAAGTTCTCCAGTTCATGCTCATAGACGACTTTACAGCCAAATGGTTTGGCATAAGTCGTTGCAAGTTTTGCGATATAGCGAGTTTTTGCTGCACCGATGGAGACGGGAAGTTGTGTGGCTTTTTTTATCTCAAAGCGCAAATCATCGATAAATCTAGGAATATCTTCATCATCCACCCAGCCGCCTAAATCGCCGTAAAACTCATCTATACTTGCTTGCTCAACCAGCGGGATTCTCTTTTGCAAAAACAGATGAAGTTCATGTGAGAGTTTTTGATAAAGCGACATGTTAGGTGCTTTAATGATAAGGTGCGGACAGAGCGTCAGCGCCTCTCTAATGGTCATGGCAGTCTTTACCCCAAAAGAGCGAGCCTCATAGCTTGAGGTCGTAAGTATGCCTCGTACACGTCCATCTTCATCCATAAAAGAGGCTATGTCGTCATCCTTCTCTTCATACGTTTTGTAAAAAGTAGGCACAAAAGAGCCGGAGTTCTCAAAGTTTACGCTCTGCTTTTTTGCATCTTTGTTAAAGATTTTCGTATCGCTACGTCCGCCGATAGCAACAGGCTTACCCTCTAAAAACGGCTCTTTAATCCGTGCGGCACTGACAAAAAAACAGTCTATATCTATATGTATCTTCATAAACGCAATTTTAGGATAATTTGCAAATTGATATGAAAAATATGGCAAATTGCAAAGAAAAGTATTTTTAGCATGCTTGTTATAGGTTGGCAATAAATAGTCGCTATAATTTCACTTATGAAATATATAGCACTTATCTTAGCTCTTTTTTTGAGCGCATGTAGTACCAAAACTTATGAGCGTACGCAGACAAAAATCATCACTATCAAATCTCCAAAGATAAAATTTTCTGATGTCGGGTATCTTAGAAACAGTGACAAATCGCTGGAACTGGAGCTTTTTGTGGCGGGTAAATGTATAGAGCGCATAGCTATCAACCATCTCGTTTGTGTGAGTGATGGGTGCAAGAGCAAGAGTGCTTTCAATGAAGAGTACTTGAGTGGCTTTTACCCTGAAGATACTATGCAAAATCTTCTTCTCGCCCACCCTATCTATGATGGAAAAAATATGCAAAAAACGGCGGATGGGTTTGAACAGAAGATTCAAGATAGCAAGGTGGATATCAGCTACAAAGTGAGTGCACATGCTGTTTTGTTTAAAGACAGAACAAATGGGATTATTTTTAGTATAAAGGATTTGGATGAGTAAATTTGTAGGTGCGCATGTAAGTGCTAGCGGTGGGGTTTTCAATGCGGTGCAAAACGCCCAAAACATCGGAGCTAAAGCGTTTGCTCTCTTTACAAAAAACCAGAGACAGTGGGCTGCAAAACCGCTTGATGATGAGACTGTAGATAAGTTTAAAAATGCACTTAGCGCAAGCGGGATTTTGCCTCGTCACATCCTTCCACATGACTCCTACCTTATCAACCTCGGTCATCCTGAAGAAGAGGCAAGAACAAAATCGATGGATGCTTTTTTGGATGAGGTGCAGAGATGTGAGCTTTTGGGGCTTGAGAAGCTCAACTTTCACCCTGGAAGCCATCTGGGCAAGATAAGTGAGGATGAGTGTTTAGAGAGAATCGCTGATGCCATAAACAAAACCATAGCGCAGACAAATGGTGTAAAAATGGTCATCGAAAACACCGCAGGGCAGGGAAGCAACCTTGGTTGGAGGTTTGAACATCTGGCGCAAATCATCGACAAAGTAGAGGACAAAAACCGTGTGGGTGTCTGCATCGACACTTGCCATATGTTTAGTGCAGGGTATGATATACGAACAAGAGAAGCGTATGACAAAAGTTGGGCAGAGTTTGACAAAATCGTCGGTTTTAACTACCTTATGGGGATGCACATCAACGACTCAAAGGCAAAATTCGGCTCTCATGTGGACAGACACCACTCACTGGGCAAAGGCGAGATAGGGCTTGATGCTTTTAAATTTATCATGAATGATGAACGCATGGATGACATCCCGCTGATTTTAGAGACGATTGACGAGAGTATCTGGGCGGATGAGATTGCGCTGCTTTACTCTTTTATAAAATAAGTTTGTGTAAAATCGACCAACATAAAAAAAGGGGTTTGGTATGAAAAGTCTTGTTTTATTGTCGTTGGCGGCTTGTGCTCTGTTTGCGGGAGGGTACAAAATCCCTGAGACTTCACTAAACTCGGTAGCTTTGAGTGCTGCCACTGTTGCGCACTCAAATGGAGCGGACGGCGCGTACTACAACCCTGCAAATATGATTTTTATGAAAAATGAGAATGTTTTGGAGGCAAATCTGCTCTATATCGGCTTAAGTGATGTGGAGTACAAAAGTGCGGCAACAACCATAAATGCCAAGAGAGAGGATTTTATCGTTCCATCGCTTCATTATGTCTCGCAAGATGTAAACGGCATGCGTTTTGGGCTAAGTGTGGTCTCTCCTGCGGGGCTTTCCAAAAGATGGAACTCTGCGCCTGCCATCTACACTGCTGAGGAATTTACGCTTCAAACAGTTGAGATAAACCCTACGGTTGCGTTTAAAATCAACGAAAAAACAGGCGTTGCTTTGGGTGTAAGAGCTATTTACAGCGAGGGGGTTGTAAAAAGCACTTCGCCCATCGCATCACGTGACATGGATGGAGATTCTCTTGACTTTGGGTATAACCTCGCACTCGCCTATAAGCCTACTTCCGAACTTGAGCTTGCACTCGCTTACCGTTCTAATGTGGATTTAAGCGTTAAGGGCAATGCGCTGCTCTCTTATACCGGTACACTAGGAGGCAGTGTTCCTCTTGGTACTTATACTTCAAGCAGCAGTGCCTCAGTAAGTGTTCCCGTGCCTGCACTCTTCAATGCCGCAATCGCCTACACATTTGCAACTAAAACGACTTTGGAGTTTGTCTATGAGAAAAACTTTTGGTCAGAGTACAAAGAGCTTGATTTTAACTACGGCTCTAGCGTACATCCTGTGACAAATGTCGTTTTTGGAACGCCAATCGCCAAAAACTGGAAAGATACAAATGCCTTTCGCTTTGGCGTAACACAAAAGCTTGATGCGCTTACACTTATGGGCGGTGTGGTTATAGATGAGTCACCAGTACCAGAGGCAACGCTTGTTTTTGAACTGCCAGACAGCGACTCGGTGTCGGTGTCGCTTGGGGTAAGATACCGGATAAATGAGAAGCTAAACGTAGGCTTAGCCGCACTCTACTCCATGAGAGAAGAGAGAGAAGTCACAAACAGCTCGCTTAACGGCGAATTTTCAAACGCGAATGTGCTGATAATAGCATCAGCATTAGAATATAGATTTTAAGGACTTATTTGGAAACGTTAATCAATTTTTTAGAAGCAAAAGAGATAGAAAAATCGTCGATTTTTGCACAGCTCAAGTGTAGTAAAACAGAGGCGCAACTGTTGCAGTCTTTGGCAAAAAGGTATGTTACGGGTGAAGATGATGTAGTAGTTTTTGACCTGCTCAAAGAGATTTATGGAGAGAAAAAGTACGAGGGCATCAAACATCTTGAAGAGGTAAGGCTTCTTTTGGAGCTTGGATGGCTTCATCAGCAGAGTTTTGCACCCATCAAAATCTCTGAAGTGACACCGCTAGAACTATTAAACAGTGCCGTTGGGCTTTCTCCGTCGTTTTTAAAACTCTTGCAAGACGGTGCGGCTGAGAGTGAACTTCCAGACATCAAGCCTTACAGCGACCACTTAGAGTATCTGCAAGACCAGTTTTTGCGTATAGAACTCTACCAAAAGATGAGCGCAATCCGCCACAATGTCCATGAACACTCTCTAGGCATCGACCAAGCGCATACAAAACTCAAAATCCTTGAAAAGCGCATAGAAGAGAGGGTGGAGCAGACAACGGGCAAGCTTGTACTCGATAAATTTTTCAAACAAAAAAAGATGAGTGCAAAAGAGCAGGTGATTTTTCTTGCACTTTTGCGTGAGGAGTACAGTGCGACAGATGCGTCACTACGGGAGATGAACACGCTTATAGAGCTTATCTCTTTTGATGAGTATGAGCGCATCAAAAACCGTTCGCTTTTGGAGGATGGCTCTAGTCTCATAAATGACGGGATTATCGACTATGAGGAGATGCTTAACCCTTTTGGAGGGATTTCACGGTCGTTTTACATTGTTGATGAGGTCTTGCAAAACATCATCCATCCGCAAAAAAACAAAAAAGTGCGCCGCATAAAGCTAAATTCACTCATAGAAGAGCAAGATATTTTTGAGCTTGTTGACCCTGAAACATCGCTCAGTGATGTGGTTTTGGCAAAAGAGACAGAAGATACGCTTCAAAACCTGATGCGCCAGCTTGACAAAGAGGTAGTTCATAGACTTGTGGAGTGGGGCATCAAAGATAAAAAGAGTGGCATTGATGCAAGAATCATCTTTTACGGCGCGGCGGGAACGGGTAAAACCATGACGGCGTACTCTCTTGCAAAATCACTCAAACGCCAAGTTTTGGCATTTGACTGCTCCAAAATCCTCTCCATGTATGTCGGCGAGAGCGAAAAAAATGTGCGTAAGATTTTTGACACTTTTTATGATTTATGCGAAAAAACAAAGTCGGAACCTATTCTTCTGCTCAATGAAGCAGACCAGTTTTTGGGCGCACGCTCAAGCGGAGGCGTGAGCGGAGCTGACCAGATGCACAACCAGATGCAAAATATCTTCTTAGAGCAGATAGAGAAGTTCAAAGGCGTACTTATCGCCACGACAAACCTGCTTGAGAACATCGACAAGGCATTTTCAAGACGTTTTAACTATAAGATAGAGTTCAAAAAACCAAACAAAGAGCAACGTCTCTCCCTTTGGAAAAAGATGCTTCCAAAAAATGCTCCGTATGAAGAGGGTTTTGATGCGCATGAACTTGCAGAATACTCACTCACAGGTGGGCAGATAAACCTTGTCATCAAAAACACGGCATACAGAGTTGCCATAAGAGAAGAGCCGCTCTTTAGCCTTGAAGATTTTAAAGAAGAGATAAAAAGAGAGCGAGACGCAAGTTTTGACAGTGAAAAATCGATGGGATTTTTAAATAAATAACACTTTTTGTTTATTATTTCTCTTGTATTAGTATAAATTAATCTAATATGCACTACAGTTAGAGTATATAGGGATATGGAGGAAGTTACAAATGTTGAGCAGTTTGAGTGTCAAGAACAAGACAATGCTTTTTGTTTCATCGGTTTTACTGCTTTTTGCTGCTGTTGTTTCTCTTTTTATCTATGTGCAGCAGGAGAAGAGAGTAGCAAATCTACAAGACGCTTACCATCAACATTTTCTCCAATCTTACGACAAAATCATCCTCAAACATAAAGAGTTTTACGAAAACAGAGTAAGGGCAAATATTGCTTCTGGCGGTATAAAAGATGCATTGGAAAAAAAAGATAGAAAGATGCTGTTTGAACTCTCTAAGGGGCGATGGGAGACGCTAAGAAAAGAGAACAAATTTTTAGAGGTAATGCATTTTCATCTCTACGATGGCACCTCTTTTTTGCGTATGCATGAGGAGCACAAATTTGGCGACACCATAGCCAATTACCGACCTATGATAGCGCAGTTACATAAAAAACAAGAGCCTGCTTATGGTTTTGAGGCGGGAGTTTACAGTTTTTCTTACAGAGTGGCGCTGCCAGTTTTTAAAGAGGGCAAGTACCTAGGCGCGCTTGAGTTTGGCTCACGACCTGAGCATATTCTCTCTGAGATGGAGTTTTTTTATGACCTCAAAGGGGCGGTTTTTGTCAAAAAAAATCCTATCTCTCTTAAAAAAGAAGCGGAGAAGTTTTCTATAGGAGAGTTCTCTTTGCTTTATGAAAATCTTGGCAATCAAGCCCTTTTACAGAGCATAAGAAAAAACTACACGTTTAAAGATAATCAAAAAATTGTTTTGGATAAGAAAGAGTATATTCTTTACAGCATCGATTTGCTTGATTTTGAAAAAAAACCAGCTGGAAAAGTACTTTTTTTCAACGATATAACAGAGATGCAACAAGAGTTTTATGAGACACTCAAGCAGGTGTTTACCTTTTTGGCACTTTTGCTCATAACGCTTCTTTTTGTGATTCACTATGGGTTTGAAAAAATCATCACTATTTTGGAGACGACCAATAAAAAACTTGAAACAAACCATAAAAAGATGCAAAACTATCTTGAGCTTATCGACAAAAACATCATCACTTCCAACACCGACTTAGAGGGGAACATAACCTACGCTTCTGAGGCTTTGTGCCGTATCTCTGGGTATGCAAAAGAGGAGCTTTTTGGGCAAAAACATAACATCTTGCGCCATAAAGATATGCCAAATAGTTTGTATGAAAATCTTTGGGATTCGCTTCAAAAAGAGGGGTTTTTTAAAGGCGATATCAAAAACCGCGCGAAAGATGGTGAGAGCTACTGGATAGAAACGACCATCTACTCGCTTTATGATGAAAACAGTCTGCACATCGGATATACTTCAGTGGCAAGAGATATCACTGATAGAAAGAGGGTGGAGGAGATTTCCATAACAGACGCACTGACAAAGCTCCACAACAGAGGCTATTTTGATACAGTGTGTCAAAGAGTACTCGATGAGGCAAAGCGCGCTGATGGGTTCTTTGCTTTTATGATTATAGATATTGACTTTTTTAAAGAGTACAACGACACCTACGGGCATCAAGAGGGTGATAGGGTGCTAAGGGAAGTTGCCCAGTGCATCAAAGACTCCTTGAAACGTCCAAGCGATTATGCGTTTAGGATTGGCGGGGAGGAGTTTGGCGTACTCCTAAAACCAGAGGATACATCGGGTGCACTTAAGTTGGCGCAAAAGATTCAAAGAGGTATTGGCGCGCTTCAAATAGAGCATAGAAGAAGTAGCGCTTCACCATTTGTTACCATTTCTCTTGGTATAGTTGCAAAAAAAGCAAAAGAGATAAGCAGCTGCGAGGTACTTTACAAAGAGGCAGATGATCTGCTCTACCGCGCAAAAGCCAACGGTCGCAACAGCGTCTCTTCAAACATATAGACAAAGGTAAGCAGATGAACGGATACATACTACTCTCTCATGGAAGTAAAGTAAAAGCTTCCAACGAGGCAAGTTTTGAGGTTTTAGAGAAGTTAAGAGGCAAGATAGAGCATATAGAGTTAGCGTTTTTAGAGCTTGCCGAACCAGACTTTGAGAGTGCCGTGTGTGTGCTCAAAGAGAGCGGTGTCAGCTCCATAAAAGTGCTTCCTCTCTTTTTAGCCCCCGGTAAACATGTCAGAGAAGATGTCCCCGCTTTGCGTGAGATGTGTGTGCAGAAGTACGAAGTTGAGATAACGGTTTTAGAGCACATTGGCGCAAATGATGGGTATATTAAACTCATAGAGGCTATATTGCTTGACAATGAATAGTAAAGCAGCTCGCATATGCATATAGATCAAGAGCAATTATCTCTCAATGATTATGAACTTGCTATTTTTGAGCACTCCTATAATTCCGTTGTGATTACAACCCCTTCTTTAGAGGGGGAGCATCCTAAGATTCTCTATGTCAATGGCGCTTTTACCCAAATGAGCGGTTATACAAAAGAGGAGATTGTAGGGAAAACTCCAAGAATTTTGCAGGGCGAAAAAACGGATAGAGAAGTTTTGCAAAGGCTCAAAGAGTGCTTAAAAAACGAGGAGTATTTTGAGGGCAAAGCCATCAACTATACCAAAGATGGCAAAGAGTACTGGGTTGAGTGGAACATCTCACCCGTTTATGATAACAAACACCACCTTATCGCCTTTGTCTCACTTCAAAAAGATATATCCGTGGCGCATAAACTCCTTAATCACATCAAACTTTTTCAAAAAGCCATAGATCAAAATCATGATGCTATTGCGCTCTTTAACGCCAAAGGAGAGTACATATATATCAATGACTCCTACGCCCTAAGAACAGGCTATGGCATGGCAGAACTTATGGGACAAAATCCGAGAATACTCAAATCTGGTTATCATGATGAGGGTTTTTACAAAAATCTATGGCAGAAGCTCTACAGCAAAATATCTTTTGAGACTATCTTTTGCAACAAAAATGCTGAGGGGCTATTTTACTACGAAAAGCAGACCATAACGCCAATCGTAGAGGATGAAAATCTTATCGGTTTTGTTACAATCGGTAAAAATTACGACTTAGAACAAGAGCAAAATGAACAGTTGCGAGAGGATGCTTTTGTAGATGGTTTGACACAGCTCTTCAACAAAAAAGCTTTTGATGCAAAGTTTAAAAATGCGATAAATAGCTACTCAAACCAAGAGAAGATATTTTGTATGATGTTTATAGACTTGGATAATTTTAAGCAGGTAAACGACACGATGGGACATGATAGAGGCGATAACGCTCTTAAAGAATCTGCCCATTTTTTGAGAGAAAATATCAGAAAAAGCGATGATATTTTTAGATTTGGTGGCGATGAGTTTATCGTTTTGCTCTATGCTACAAAACAAGAGGATGCTTCTATTCTTTGCCAAAAACTAGAAAATCTCTTCTTAAAATCTCCCATGGCAAGCAACTATAATATAGGTATAAGCATAGGCTATAAAGAGTACAGAGGCGAAGATGCTGCACTCTTTTTTCAAGAGACAGACAAAGAGATGTATAGAAAAAAAAGAGAAAAAAAGTCAAAATCATGATAAACAGATTTATGCAAAAGGCTATCAAAGAGGCGTTTGGAGGCATAGAAAAAAACCACGGTGGACCTTTTGGAGCAGTGATAACTCAAAATGGAAAAATCATCGCAAAAGCGCATAACACAGTTCTACGCTCAAACGACCCCACTGCCCACGCTGAAGTAAATGCCATACGCAAAGCCTCCAAAAAACTCTCTACATTTGACTTAAGCGGATGCGAAATCTACACAACATGCATGCCATGCCCCATGTGTCTGGGCGCTATAAAATGGGCAAATATCAAAACTGTTTTTTACGGCGCCTCAAGCAAAGACGCAGACGCCATTGGCTTTAGAGATGAAGATTTTTACGAAAAAGAGTTTTTGGAGTTCAAGCAGATAGAGAGGGCGGAGTGTTTAAAACCTTTTGTTGCGTGGAGTGCAAAAGAGGATAGGGTTACCTACTGATGATGCACTATGCTATCGGCGATGTTCACGGCGAGTACGATACTCTTATGCTTTTGGTTGCACAACTTTCAAAAGATGCAAAGCTCATCTTTGTGGGCGATCTGATAGACAGAGGCACAAAATCCAAAGAGGTCATAGAGTTTGTGCGGCAAAACAACCACCTCTGCGTGCTTGGCAATCATGAAGAGTTGATGTTAACGTATGGAGAGAGTTTTATAAAAAGCTATCCAAACTCTCTCAATCCATCTTTTTTGACATAGACACAGGATGCTATGTCAAAAAAGATGGCTATGGGATGTTAAGTGCCTTTTGCGTAGAGACGCAAGAGGTTGTGAGTGTGGGCAGAGTACAGTAAGCCTATTCAAAAGTAGTCCATTTCCTTTTTTATTTATCTTGATTAAAGAAGAAAACACATATAATCTTCTTTATGAAAAAGAAAGAACAACTAAAGCAAATTATCAGAGATTTTCATTTAAGTGCTGATTTTGATGTAAAACCTCGTACTTTACAACCGCCTTTTTATACAAAAAAGATAATAACCCTTATCGGTGTAAGAAGATGTGGAAAGAGTTCAATTTTGTATCATATGATTAACGAGCTTTGCAAGAGAGTTGACAAAACAAAAATACTATTTTTAAACTTTGAAGATGAAAGGTTGGAGTTAAATAGTGATGAGCTGGATTTGATACTGCAAAGCTACATGGAGCTTTATCCCGAACAAAATTTAAGTGAATGTTACCTGTTTTTTGATGAGATTCAAAATGTAGCTAACTGGGAAAAATTTATCAGAAGAGTTTATGATACAGTCACTAAAAATATTTTCATAACCGGCTCAAACTCAAAACTGCTTAGCAGTGAGATAGCTACAAGTTTAAGAGGTAGAACTTTGTCATTTGAAGTTTTTCCGTTATCTTTTAAAGAGTATCTCTCATTTAAAGGTATTGAAATTGATTTGTATTCGTCTCGTAGTTTAGCCCATATAAAAAATGCACAAGGAGCATTTTTAAAAAATGGTTCTTTTCCTGAAACTCTGTTTTTAGATGAAATCTATGCAACACAAACACTTCAAGAGTATTTTAATGTTCTTTTGTATAAAGATTTAGCCCAGCGATATAACATCACAAATACCGTTGCGCTAAAATTCTTTTTAAAGCGAGTTATCGCAACTGCAACCAAACAAATATCGATAAACAAAATATACAATGAGCTAAAATCAAGTGGAATTAAAATAGGTAAAAATACCTTATATGATTTTTTGGATTATGTACAAAATATCTATTTGGCTCTTACTCTGCAAAAATATGATACATCGCTTGTTAACAAAGAACTTGGCGAGAAAAAAATATATAGCATAGATATAGGACTTAACAATGCTATGGAGTTTAGATTTTCAGATAATATCGGTAAAGCATTGGAAAATGCCGTGTTTTTAGAACTCAAAAGAAATAACAATGAAATTTATTATTATAAATCTGCTAAAAGTGAATGTGATTTTGTAATATCAACTAAAGGGAAAATTACCCATGCTCTTCAAGTAACCTATGATATGAGTGATGTTGATACAAAAGAACGAGAGATAAAAGGTCTCCTTGAAGCTTGTCAAAACTTTGATTTGAGAGTTGCTACCATAGTAACTTATGATAGTGAAGATGAATTTGAGATAGAGGGTATAAAAATCAATTTAATACCGTTTTACAAGTGGGTAAATTGAGGTTAAAATAAAGCTGGTGGAGCGCTGCTAATGTTTAAAAAATTTACAGACCTGTTTAAAAGAGGAAATTTGCCAGATGACACACACACTGTGCCAAACTGGCTCAAGATAAAAAACGCCCAATTTAGCGGAGTTGATGTTTCAAAAAACAGTGTGGATGAGATAGTAAAACTTACAAGCGATGAGTTTAACGAGTTGGTTTCTAGTAGTGACAACGGGCTTTTGTTTACATACTTGGCAACTTTGAGCAAAAAAGAGCTTGAGAGGTTTTATGACTATAACGACAGAGTTGTCAAACTAGCCGAGGGTGCCGAAATATCCGCAAGAGAGCAGTTTGAGGGCGCAATGGCAGGTGTAGATGTGAAGCAAATAACAAATGAGCAAAGAGCAAGAGCGACTTTGGAAATGCCACTGATGATAAGCTTTGCGAAGCATATCTACCATAGGATAACCGATTTTATGGAGTACGCAAGAGCGGATTATTTTGACTTTGAAAATGAAACATTTCGGATGTACGAGGGGCATCTCTCAAATATTATATGGGATGAGATGAAGTATATTCCAAACCATTTTGAGCAGGTGCTTGAGCATTTCCAAGGCTTTTATGATGAGAACAACGAAGAGCATAGAGCCTTCTTTGCACACCTCTGCCAACGCTTTGGACTTCTTATCGCCACGCTAAACAGGCTTGTCGTTATGACAGAAAACAGAGATAGTTCGCTTAACTGGTTCACCGGTAAAATGATAGAGTATGATTTGGTGGGCGATGCAGAAATCTCGGTTAGCCAAAGCAAAACACTCACAACTGACAAAAAACTCATCAACTTTCTCACACTTATGTTTGCGGGGATTTGTGATGAAAATGAGGATAACTACCTTTTAAATCTCATCAATGTAGTTGAAACGCTCTTTGAGTGGTACCCAGTAAACCGCACAGCTTGCGAATACGCCATGGTGGAGATGATGAAAAGCGTAGCACTCAAAAAAGTAAATATTGAAAATGCCAACGCTTTTTTGAGCTTTTTTGAGGAGCTTCCAAGGTTTTATGAGGTGCTTAGTTTTGGGAAAATCATGGAGTTAAAAGAGCTGGTAAACCAAACTTTGGCTACCTACAAACCCCAAGACAACGAGATATTTGAGAGCAAAGAGGTAAAAAACAAACTTATACTTTTGAACTATTTTGTTGATATGGAAGATTTGTATTATGAATCTGGTAAAAAATAACAAGGAGAGCAGAATGATAATCTACATACACGGTTTTGGCGGAAGCGGCGAGGGGAATAAGGCACGTGCTTTTAGGGAGTATTTTAGAGCCAAAGGCGTAGGATTTATCGCCCCCACGCTCTCTTACAACCCAGAACTTGCCATAAAGACGCTTGATGAGCTTATCGACTCTTACAAAGAGGATGTTTATCTTATCGGCGCATCGCTTGGAGGGTTTTACACGCTCTATCTCTCCCAAAAAAAGTCCGTCAAAAAAGCGGTGGTTATCAACCCATCTATCACACCGTGGAGTACTTTGCAAAGAGCGGTGGGGTATGCTCCAAATTTTTATGATGAGAGTTGCTACAAGTGGTGCGAAACCCATCTTGAGATACTGAAAAACTATGAGACAAAAGAACTTGAGCGAGAAAAACTCTTTCTTTTACTGCAAAAAGGCGATGAACTTTTAAACCCAGAGGACGCACTTGTAAAACTTGAGGGATGCAAAATGGTCGTAGAAGAGGGCGGCAACCACGGCTTTGATGGCATAGAGAGACATTTTGAAGAGATAGAAAAGTTTTTGAAGAGTTGATGCGATGTTTACAGACAGAGACACTCTTAAAAAACGAGCCATTGTTCATGAAAACGGCGATACATTTTTCTATGACGATGACATAAAATATCTCTTTAGCGATATAACCTCACACTATCATCAAGAGACGCTTCACTATACAAACAGCGTCTATCAGGGGACTTCACTTCTGTTTACTGTTACCTTTTTAGACATAGAGAAGCCCTACCGCATAGAGATAGACAGCAACAAAGAGGCTAAGTATAAGAGCGTCTATCTCCTCTCTTTTGCCATAGCAGCTTACAGAGCAAAGATGCTGCGCAAGGCATTTGAAGAGGGGTGTGAAGTGCGTTTTGCGACTTTAGATATTTTTAGTATCGTTATAAAAAACGGCGATATGTTTTTGGAGTACCAAAACAAAACCCCCATCAAAATAGAAAAAATCCTTCAAAGCCACGACAAAAAAGAGTTAGAGTTTATAGCGCAAGAGACAAAAGAGCACATAAATCTCAACTCCATCTCAGACAAGATGCTCTTTTTAGAACTTTGCTCCAAGGTCGTCCCACTAGAAGAAAAACCTCTTGATATTTTCCAAAAAGCCCTGCAAGCCATAACACCCATAGCCACAAAACTCTACCTTCTCTACATCGCCACCTTTGGTACAGCTTACTTTTTTGGGCGCTTTTGCTGTGAAGATATACTAGTAAACGGCTGGAGCGAGACAGGAGGCATCTTGCTCATCTTTACGGCGATAATGTACACACTTATGCACTTTTTTGTCGTGCCTCATGAGATAAAAAAGAGAGAGAAGGAGATGGATAATCTCGTTGATTGAGTTTAGTATAAATACAATATAACGCAAAATATAACGCTTCTAAGTTATACTTTTCTCATTTCAAGCTAAGAGAGTACAGATGTTAAATGTATTGATAATCGAAGATAATCCCATTATTGCGATGGACGTTAAAAGTATCGTCGATGAGATGGAGGGTTTTGTCGGGTATATTGTCTCTGATATGCCCTCTGCTCTAAAGCTAGCCGATAAGCGTCCCATCCATCTCGTTATATCTGATATCGAGATTAAAGGTTCGGCGGATGGTATTGAAACTGCAAAAACGCTCCAGACGCTCTATCTCACTCCTGTTTTATTTCTTACTTCATACCACGATGAGGCAACACTTGAGCGTGCCGCCCAAGTCGATTTTTCAGGGTACTTGCTAAAACCGTTCAACGAAGATGAGCTTATAGCGGGGCTAAGGCTGTGCGCTCTAAAAATCAAAATGCGCCAATTTCCGAGTGAAATCGGTGCGGAGTACAGATATGATTTGAAGATGCAGCAGCTGTTTTACCGTGATGAGCCGATACTTCTTACCGCCAAAGAGCATCAACTTTTTCTACTATTGCTTCACTCGCGTGGACGTATCGTTCCTTTTGCCTACATAGATGATGTTGTCTGGTGCAATCAGCCCGTTAGCGATACTTCACGCCGACAACTTTTTCACCGTCTTAGAGCAAAGGTAGAAAATCTATCATTTCAAAGCGTCAAATACGGCGGGTATATGCTCGAAAATTAACTCCATAGCAGAGTAAAGCAGCTCCCTTTATCTGTTTTTACGCTCATCGTTCCCCTTAGCTCCTCTTCAACAAGTCTGCGAATCAAGCTCAAGCCAAACGAGTGTTCGCAAGCGTCATAGTCAAATCCTTTTCCGTCATCGCACAAAGACAAAATAACCTCCCCATCATCATGAACCAGAGATATGACGATATGTCCATCTTTACCATCAAATGCGTATTTCATAGCGTTGGTAACAAGTTCATTGATGATAATACCGCAATAAAGTGCTTGTTCGATTTTGATAGGTGCTTCTCCTTTGACCGATACGGTTATATTTTGAGAGGCAAAGCTTTTTTGGATTTCGCCTACCAAATCGTGAATATATGGAGATGCTTCAAGATGAGAAAGGTTTTGCTGTGCATAAAGTATCTCATGAATCTTCCCAATAGAGAGGATGTTTTGCTCCGCCTCTTTGAGCAGGATACGCCCCTCTGGCGTGAGATGTTTTTTGAGTTTGAGGCGATAGAGCGAGACGATAAACTGAAGATTGTTTTTGACCCGATGGTGAAGTTCTCGGATGAGAACTTGTTTGGTGCTAAGCGCCACCGCAAGCGCTTTTGTATGGTTTAGCTTTTTAGCAAGAACAATGGAGAAAAGCAGTGCCTCAAATGTGATGGAAATCTCATAAAAGTACCAGTATTTGCCATCGCTGAGATATATCCCCATGTTGTAGAGCAAAAAGAAAAATTGACCCAGCGCATTGACGCCCCAGCCTATCAAAAAGTAGAGACTGTTTTGGCGCTTTTTTATAAAAAGAAAGAGTGCGACGCAGAAGATAAAAGCCGTAGCAAACAACCCTGCATAAATAAGCATATCAAGAAGATAAAACGCATCGCAGGAGAGAACCATAAGTAAAACAGCGACGGCGATTTGTCCTTTGAGCATCAAATCAATTTTGGCAAACTCTTTTATTGACATAAACTCACGCACAAACAACAAGGTAAATATAAGAGCAAACCCGATGTAGTAAATGCCAAGATATGCGTCTGTTTTAATGATGTTTGGCAATTCTTCTGCGGTGTAAAAAAGCCCAAGTAGATGCAGATTCATCCCCGTGTAGGAGAGATGATTGTAAGTGATAAAAAAAGTGGCAAGCACATAAAAAAGATAAACTCTCTCTAGCGTAAACAAAAACAGAATCAGATTGTAGATGATAAGCGTAGCCAATGCGGCAAGAGCGGCACCTTGAATCAGCTGTTGCGTGAGCGATTTTTGCCACACCATGTCTTTTGTGCTTAGATGCAGATGAAAGTTGGTACTGCATGAGTTGGAGAGCACTCTTAGATGATAAGTCTGTGAGCTGTTGGGCTGCAACACAACAGGAAAATAAAAATCCAAAATCCCCTCAAAGATGGGAAGAGACAACAAACCCGCACTTTGAGTGTTCCCATCTGATGCGTAAAGAGTAATAGAGTCAAGTATGGGGTTGTCGATGTGAAGTACCCTCTCTATGGGTTTGTCGGAACTGTTTTTGAGGCTAAAGCGCACCCAGAGAGCTTCGTTTGTCGTGTAACCGTTGTTGATGTAGGAGTGTGTAAATGCGCTAAAGTGTTCAGCATGCAAAAGCAGTGCATCAAAGCTCTGTTTCGCACCTTCGTCTATAAAAATCTCAGAGTTTTCAAGCAGTGAAACATCCGCCTCATTGGGGTAAATGTCGATGGTTTTTGCGTTGGCAAAAAAGCCTAAAAAAAGAGACAACAGCAGTGAGCAAAAGAGTTGAGTTCCAAATTTCATACCGTAATAGTAGCAATTTTTTTATAAAAAACTGAAAATTACAAAATATAACGCTAAATATAACGATGATGCCTTAGACTAAAAAAAAGAGTTTAAAGGATAAAAATATGAAAAAAAATAGATTAAAGATTTCCATAGCGGCATCACTGCTGCTTATATCCTCACATCTTGCCGCCGCATCTATGGATGGGCTGGGGGATTTGGCTGGTGGAGATTTCTACAGTTGGGCTAGTGGTGTAAGTGCAGATGGAAGTGTGGTTGTTGGAGAAAGTGAATCAGCCAATGGTGGCGAAGCATTTCGCTGGACACAAGCTGACGGTATGGTAGGTCTTGGGGATTTAGCCGGTGGAAGTTTCAGCAGTTGGGCTAGTGCAGTCAATGCAGATGGAAGTGTAGTAGTTGGAAGAGGTAGCTCAGCAAGTGGTTACGAAGCATTTCGCTGGACACAAGCTGACGGTATGGTAGGTCTTGGGGATTTGGTCGGCGGAGGTTTTTATAGTTCTGCTAATGGTGTAAGTGCAGATGGAAGCGTGGTTGTTGGAGATGGTACATCCGCTAATGGTAATGAAGCATTCCGCTGGACACAAGCCGGCGGTATGGTTGGTCTTGGGGATTTAGCCGGTGGAGGTTTCGACAGTTGGGCTAGTGCAGCCAATGCAGATGGAAGTGTGGTTGTTGGAAAAGGTTACTCAGCAAGTGGTTACGAAGCATTTCGCTGGACACAAGCCGGTGGCATGGTGGGACTTGGAGACTTGGCTGGTGGAGGTTTTCATAGTTTTGCTTATGATGTAAGTGCCGATGGAAGTGTGGTTGTTGGAGGTAGTACATCCGCTAATGGTGGTGAAGCATTCCGCTGGACACAAGCCGGCGGTATGGTTGGTCTGGGGGATTTAGTCGGCGGAAGTTTTAATAGTTTTGCTAATAGTGTAAGTGCAGATGGAAGTGTAGTAGTTGGAGGAGGTAGCTCAGCTAATGGATGGGAAGCATTTCGCTGGACACAAGAAAAAGGGATGCAGTCTTTGGGCGAGTGGCTTATAGAGGGTGGTTATACTCTCACAGGCTGGAGTGATACAGAAGCTTATGGCGTCAGCGCCGATGGAAATGTGGTGGTTGGGAGCGGCTACTCTGCAAATGGCTATGAAGCATTTATAGCACGAGGCGGCAGCGGACTTTTGGGGCTTAACACACTTGCAAACTCTTTGGCAAGTGTGAGCAACATCGCAACGCAAGGGGAACTTTTGGCACAAACGGCACTGCACGGGGCACACGGACACCCTGGAGCCAACAGAGCCATAGACGATAAGTACTTTATGTGGCTCGCTGGAGACTACGCACATGACAACAGATATGACTCCAAAGACGACTTTTATCTCGCCGAAGTCGGAGTAGGTTACAGCTATAACAAAGATATAAAATACTCCATAGCCTATGGAAGAACCAGTGGAGAGAGCGACCTTTTGTATGATGGTAAAAATGAGGCAGAGGGTTACTATGTAGCACTTGACACGGATATAAAGCTCCCCGTTTCAATCCCACTTTACGCAACACTTACATATCTTTATGGAAAAAATGATTTGGACTTAAAAAGAGGCTACGAAAATGCGGGAACACTGGATGCCTCTTATGCCAACGCCAACCAGAGCATCCAAGCTTTTAAAGCAAGACTGCAATGGCATGCACTCCAAGAGTGGCTTCTCCCTTATGT
Source organism: Sulfurimonas lacustris (assembly GCF_059705355.1). NCBI lineage: Bacteria > Pseudomonadati > Campylobacterota > Epsilonproteobacteria > Campylobacterales > Sulfurimonadaceae > Sulfurimonas > Sulfurimonas lacustris. The sequence goes on along the minus strand of NZ_AP046125.1, from coordinate 2,014,130 downwards.
AGAGTACAACCATGCCAAAATCAAAACAGACGCCTACACCGAAACAAGCGGAGGATTTCCTGCCCATTTCGATGCCAACAACGAGAGTATTACCGATTACCGCTACGGCTTTGACTCCAACTTTAAACTCAATGAAAACAACAAAATCATCACTACTTTAGAGGGTATCCACCGCAAAGACACCCAAGCAAGTAGCATCAGTGGAGAACTAATCGGTTTACAGGCATTTACTATGAACGCTCAAAACTACGACCAAAACTGGATGAGAGCAACCGTTGGCGTTGAGAGCATATTTGACATAGGAAGATTCACACTAACGCTAAACAGCACAACAAAAGGCGCCGACCCACAATTCTGGGGCGGAGTGAACTATACTGTAGGGTTTTAAAAGAGATAAATTAGAAAGTATGCAGTATAATACATAAAATTTTATGTATTAAGAGGAGTTTTTATGGTAGCTTACAAAAGAGATGAGATAATCTCTGCAAGTGATGTTGCAAGAGGTTTTTCTGCCATTTTAAACAATATTATAAACCATACAAATGAGAGGCTTGCTATATCAAAAAATAACAAGCTAGAAGCAGTAATCCTAGATATAGAAGAGTATGAAAAGCTTCAGAGGGTTTATGATATGTTTGAAGAAAATGAGATAAAACAGATGCTGGCACAAAGGTCTAAAGAGGAGCTGGAGGTGTCACATTCAAAAGTTATCTCTATAGAAGTGTAGATGAAAAAAGAGCTAAAACTTACTTACTTGAAAAAATCTAAAAAATTTCTGGATAAACACAGGGGAGTGCTTAGCGAGAGTGAAGTAGATATATTGATTGTCAAGTTTATCAAAAGTAAATTTTACAATATTGAGCAAAATGTTGACTATAAGCCCTTGCAAGGCTATGTTGGAGACTTTTATAGAATCAGAAAAGGCAACATTAGAATCATTGTGCAAGTTATCAACGATGAGATAATTATTGAAGCGATTATCGAAGATATAGGTTTTAGAGGAGATGTTTATAAATAGTTGCGAATTTAGCAATATACAAAAAATGTTACTTTTTACTATTTTGCAAACACTTAAACATAAATATTTGCAAATAATTTTAGTAGTGTAGGTTAAAATAGCGATATTTGTAAAAGAAGTAAAAGTGTGGAACTAGTAATGTAAACAAGGAGTTAAATATGGTTGAGTGGATAAGTGCGAGTGCAAATGTAGGTATGTTATTTGTAACATTAAGATTAGCGAAGATTGCATCAAAAGCATTGGGGCAAATCAAAGAGATGAAAAGACAAAATCAAAATGAAGCTATAAATCAGCTCTATACTAGAATGTTTGAGATACAAAGCCTTCTAGTCAATGCAACGATAAATAAAGATTTTTTTAAGCCTGACGAGAGTAGATATGAAGAATTTGAAGTATATGCCCAAATGTATGCCGATTTTTTAGAGCAAATTATGCTACAAAAAAATCAGCTAGATGGCGAAAATAATATTTGGGAAAAATATGTAGATGATATTTTAGAAAAAAATATTTATGTTAAAAAATATATAAAAGAGCATCTAAAGTTGTATAGCAAAAGTTTGACTGATAAATTAACGAAAGAGGAAAGCAAATGAAAAAAATAGTAATAACATTATTATCACTTGCTGCATCACTGTATGCAAAACCCTTTGTACAGTGCGCAAACAATCAATGTGGCTTGATGGACAGTGAGGGATTTTGGATCGTAGAGCCAAAGTATGAACATATCAGTTACAACCCAGAGGGATTGTCCAGCTTTCTTGAAAAGGATCAATATGGCTATTTGGATGAGAGTGGAAAAGTTGTCATCCGTCCTCAAGAGAGCAATATTTACAGATTTGCTCAAAACGGTCTAGCAAAGTTTAAGAAAAACAATAAATGGGGTGTGACAGACAAAAAGTTTGGGACCATCGTCCCTGCCAAATATGAATTTCTCACAGACTATGCCCAAAACGGTTTAGCAGCGGCAAAGCTAGAGGGTAAGTACGGGTTTATCGATAGCAAAGGAGCCGTCATCATACCTTTCAAATACACCTTTGCCGCTTCATTTGCACCCAATGGCTTAGCCGTTGTAGAACAAGATGGTTTGTACGGCTATATCGATGCGCATGATAATATGGTCATAAAACCTCAGTTTAAAAGAGCCGATACCTTCTCCCAGAATGGCTTGGCATTGGTTTATAAAGACGGGCAGCTTGGCTTTATAAACGTCAAAGGTGAAGTAGCTATAGAATTTCAAAAAAATAAGATGGAACCTTTCACCCAAAACTCCTTATCGTTAATCCAAAAAGATGGAAAATATGGCTTTATGGACTCACATGGCAAGATTGTCATTCCTGCTATTTACGACTATGCTCAGAGCTTTATGCCAAACGGACTTGCCATCGTTCAAAAAGAGGGAAAATACGGTGTCATCGACAGCAATGGCGCATTTAAAATCAAACCAGAATTTACTAAAATTGATAATCCTTTAGATAATTATAGCTTGGCTTTGAAACATGAAAGCAGAGGCTGGGAAGTTTACGATATGGTAAGCGGAAAAATCATCGCTACTTTCAAAGCGGATGAAAAAGGTGTCAAGTATGAAATCAGCAATGCAAACGGCGAAGTCATCTGGCCGAAAAATGCACAAACAGTTGCAGTGACAAGCCAATCTCCAAATATAGTCAAAAAAGCTCCTGAAGCTGTTGTGGAAAAACCAAAAAAGGATATTACAAAACCTCTCAAACAAGAACCAGTTGCAACTGAAAGTAAACCTAAAATTAAAGAAACACGCACGTCTAAACCTCTTGGTAAAGCAGAGGATAAACCTTTTGTTTACTGCCCTGATAAATGTGGCGTTATGTCTAGTTTGGGTTACTGGCTTATAGAACCAACTTATGAAAGCTTTACAAATTTTAATCCCAAAAATGCGCTTCAGCCTATCAAACAAAATGGCAAGTTTGGATTTGTAGACAACAAAGGTGCATTGGTCACTCCTGCTAGATTTGAAACACTCAATTCCACATGTGAAAATGGATTAACGCCTATCAAAGAAAACGGTAAGTGGGGTTTTATCGATACTACAGGAAAAACCGTTATACCCGCTGAGTTTGAGTGGGTGTCTTGTCCCTCTTCAAATGGAATGATAATGGTGCAATTAAATCAAAAAGACGGCTACATCAACACGCAAGGAAAGTGGCTCATCCCTGCTCAATTTGAATCTGCTTCTGGCTTTAAAGGTGAATTAGCCGAGGTCAAACAAAACGGTAAATGGGGCTTTATCAACACCAAAGGTCAGTTTGTTATCCCTGCTGAATTTGAAAGTGCTTCTGGTTTTGAAGGTGAATTAGCCGAGGTCAAACAAAACGGTAAATGGGGCTTTATCAACACCAAAGGTCAGTTTGTTATCCCTGCTCAATTTGAAAGTACTTTTAGTTTTAAAGGTGAATTAGCATCAGTCAAACAAAATAGTAAATGGGGTTTCATTAATACTAAAGGTCAGGTTGTTATCCCTGCTCAATTTGAAGATGCTTATAGTTTTAATGGTGAATTAGCATTAGTCAAACAATATGGTAAATATGGCTACATCAACACCAAAGGTCAGTTTGTTATCCCTGCTCAATTTGAATTTGCTTCTAACTTTAGTGGTGAACTAGCCAATGTCCAACAAAATGGTAAATATGGCTACATCAACACCAAAGGTCAGTTTGTTATCCCTGCTCAATTTGAAGATGCTTCTGGCTTTAGTGATGGGATAGCACGAGTCAAACAAAATGGCAAATGGGGCTTTATCAACCCTAAAGGCACCTTTATATTACCCGCAGAATTCACAACTGCGAATCAATACTCTGGTGACATATGGGGTCTACAGCATAGCACGAAAGGTTGGGCTGTGTATGATGTTCGGTTGGCTAAAATTGTAGCAACCTATAGAAAAGAGGGAAGCTGTGGTGTGAAAAATGAAGTACGTAATGCTGAAGATAAGACAATTTGGCCTAAAAATCATGATGAGCTGTGCCGACAAGAAGTCGATAGAGAGAATAGAGAATATGATCTAAAAAAAGCACGCATCAAAAAAGATTTGGCAGGAAAAGTAGTAGGCTCGATCAAAGCCGAAGCTGTCAAATTTTACAACGCCTACGTCTGTAACACCAAAGAAGATTTGTTCGAAGGATTAAGTGCAAAAGAGAGAAATAATGCGTATGATAAAATCTTGTTAAACATATTGGATTGTGAGTACAAATCTGATCGTGTTACAACTGAAGGTCACTCTGTAGAACTAAGTACCTCTTCATGGGGTGATATTGCTAAAATCACCGATGGAGAAGTCACGGTTTATGTAAAAAAATCAGACCTTTCAATAGAATCACAACTCCCAAAAAGTAAAAGCTCGCATCATGGAAGAGCTACCGTAACTTTTTTCAAAGAGCAAGATTATAAAGCACCTGTCGGCGGAACACAATTTTACAGTGTAGGATGCAGCGATGGAACGGGTGGGGTTGTCTCCTTGGGCGATGTTGGAAAAAATTATGGCAGTATTTGCGGCAGTAATACACAAAAAGGTTTTAATCAATGCAAACCACGAGATAATTGGTCTTTATCTTTGGCTGCTCAGGCTTTGTGTGAAAATTAAACGCTATGTCCGCAAACTCCCTCATCAACTCTCGATAAATCGCTACACCGTTTATATGAGTGGGCGATAGCGCATGGTTTGAATGTGCTGTCTGTGATAGTCTTAGTTGAGAGGTTGCGAGAAAAATAAAAATGATACTATTTTAACAGCTTTTGCGGATTTTAAAAGTAAAGGGTTATGATGAAACTGGGAATGATGATAGTGATGAGTGTGGTAGCCGTGATGGGACTTCACGCGCAAACACAAAGCTTCGATCAGATATGGGGGGGCATCAGCGGAGTTTAAACACTATAAAAGCCTTATCGAAAAAAAACAGATCACGGAAGCGATGAGCTATAAACTAGCAACCCGTCCACGGTTTACAAAAGAGTACATGAGGGATTATCTCAATGATTTTAAACCCCAAAACCAAGCAGAGTACACACGCTACATAGAGCAACTCCCCTCACATCTTATCGAGATACTCAAAACGTTTCACATCCAATCAAAATCGTATATCGCAGCACTCGATGCGCAACAAAAACATCAATTTGTAAAGCACCTCTACCATTTTATAGAGAGCTACAAAAAAGAAGACGGCAAAACAACCAAAAGGGTTGGTTACCTGATCAAATTTGTCCCCCAAATCGCTCAAGCCCCTTTTATCCCCATTATGCGATCGATGGCAACCCATGCCGACACTGAAGCGGCAAAAACGCCTGAGCAGAAGCAGAAGGAATATGATGACTATATGGCAGCAATTAAAAAAGAGATTGAGGCTACAGATAAAAGAATTGAGGCTAATAAAAAAGAGATTGAGGCTAATAAAAAAGAGATTGAGGCTAATAAAAAAGAGATTGAGATCTGGAACAGAATCATCAAAGATTTAAATGCATTGCCGTTTTAATATCCCATGAACGACGATCTTAAACACGAAGGCAGTTGACTGAACATTTGAACTTTGGGTAGAGAGGCTAGCCTCTACTGACACTCAAAGTCATAAGTAGCGTTGATGCTTATGCGTGTCGGCTCTTTTGTTGGGGTTTCCATGGAACTCTTTGCCATGAGCATCGCTTGTGGTTCATGCATGACAGAGGAGCTTGTGTGAATCTCTACCTTTTTTTCGTGGCACTGGGCGATGTTCTCTTTTTTGAGGATTTGAGCGTACTCTTTGGCGTAGCGGATGGCTTTTAGCTCTAAGCTTGTTTTTGCAATTTTTATATTTTCTTTGTCAACAACCCATTTTATGGGAGCTTGTTGCAGCTCTAGGTTTGTTTGCGTGTCAAAAAATGTTGTGATGTCGTCTATCTCTTCAACTTCTTTAAAACTACATTCAAAATTTGCTCTTCCCACAAAACCCAAAAGCTCTCTTTTGTTTGATTTGTAGTTGTACTCAGGGCTTAGCGTATAACCTCCGCCTTTGCACTGGGGGTGTTGTTTGATGATAGCGATGGCTGGATGGAGCAGCTCTTTTGTCTCTTTTGCGCTCTTCTTTTTGGCGATAAAAGAGAAGTGAAGCTCCATCCTGTCACTCTCTAAGTTCTCTTCAAACGTTTTGTTGACTTTAAGCTCATAAGCAAAACTCGCCGTAGCAAAGAGAGCTAAAAGAAGCAGTATAAAAAATTGCATATAGTTTCTCCTATTTTCAATATTGTATCAAAATATGTAATATTATCGTAACCCATCGGTAATGAATTTGTAACAAACATAGCGCAAAATTTCACATATTTAAAATGCCACGAGGAATTTTTATGGAAACTTTTTTTACGCACGTTTTTACAAGATTGACAAAACACTACAATTTAAAAAAAGAGGAAGCGCAAGAGATGCTCAACGATGAGTGGGCGTATGTGGAGAGTGCTTACGATGATGGCAAGATAAGCCCAGAGGCTGTTGCAAGAGAACTTGTCTGTATCTACATGGTGGCGTAAAATGGCTGTAAGTGTAGAAAACTACTTTAACCATAACTACCCATCTTTTGCAAAGATGCCATCCTTGTTTCGTCATGGTGTTATATCGCTTTTTAAGAGGCTTTTTCATGAAGATGAGATTAATGATGTTTTGAAAAAAAACAGACATCTCGATGCGTTTGATTTTATTGAGTTCGTGCTTGACTACTTTAGCATCGACATCACCATCAACAAAAACCAGCTTCTGAGGATTCCATCTTATGGAAGAGTTGTTATCATTGCAAATCATCCTCTTGGTGCGCTTGATTCGCTCGCACTCTTAAATGTCATCAAAGAGATTCGCAAAGATGTCAAGATAGTGGCTTCAAATTTTTTGAGCGAATTTAAAAACCTTGACTCCATCCTTATCCCCATCGAAAATGTCAAAGGCAAACTCCAAAGAGAGTCCGTTGCGGCTATCTATGATGCGCTTAACAAAGAGCAGGCAGTTATCATATTTCCATCAGGAGAAGTAAGTCGTGCCCGCCCAAATGGCATAAAAGATACAAAATGGAAAAAAGGGTTTCTAACCGTTGCACAAAACACAGAATCCCCCATCTTGCCTATCTTCATAGATGCAAAAAACTCAAAAACATTCTATTTCCTCTCTATGATAAGCAAATCATTGGCGACCGCAACCATCCCGCATGAGATGTTTAAGTACTACAACAAAAACATAGCGTTTCACATCGGCAAAAGTATCCCGTATGAGAGCTACTTTGCACCAAATATCGACATCAATAACAGAGTGAAACTTCTACGCAAACACTTTTACAAGATAGCTAAAAAAGAGAAAGGCATCTTTAAAACATACAACGGCATAGCCCTTGCGCAAAACAGACAAGAACTTGTAAAAGAGCTTGAAAATGCCAAAGAGATTGGCGAGACGACGGATGGCAAAAAGATTTATCTCTACGCAAATGCGGAAGAAAATGTGCTTATCAAGGAGATTGGACGCCTACGGGAGATAAGCTTTCGTCAGGTAAAAGAGGGGAGCGGAAAACAGAGAGATGTCGATGATTTTGACTACTGCTATGAGCATATTATCCTCTGGGATGAGAAAGATTTGGAGATAGTAGGCTCTTACAGGATTGTCAAATCAAGCGAAATGGTCGAGGCGTACGGTGTTGACGGGCTTTACACTTCAACACTTTTTGATTTTAAAGAGGAGTTTGACTCCTATCTTGCCTCTTCCATAGAGCTAGGACGCAGTTTTGTCCAACCCAAATACTGGAACTCAAGAGCGCTTGACTACCTTTGGCAGGGCATCGGGGCGTATCTTCGCATCAACCCTGACATCAAGTACATGTTTGGAGCGGTGAGCATCTCAAATACTTATAGTGATGAGGCAGTAGCGCTTTTGATTTACTTCTATAAAAACTACTTCAGTCCAGAGTACAAAAGCGTTGAGCATCGTGAGAGCTACATTTTGGCGGAGTCGAAAAAAAAGAGGTTTGATGAGCTCTTTTTCAAAAATGATTATGCAAAAGATTTGGTCATTCTCAAGCGTGAACTCTCGCTTATGGGCTATGCCATCCCAACGCTTTATAAGCAGTACAGCGAACTTTGTGAAGAAGGCGGTGTAGAGTTTATCGATTTTGGCAGAGATAAACATTTCGAAAACTGCATCGACGGATTTTTGGTTGTGACTATCGATAAAATCAAAGAGCAAAAACAGAAACGCTACCTACTTAGGTAGAGAGCACGGCACAATGATGCTTTTGCTCAATTTCTTCGTTGAAATTTAGTAAAATTTCGTCATTTACTACAGTAAACTCCTCAATTTGACTGAATTTCGCCTCAAACTTGAACAAAATCCTCTATTGTGCAGTGGTCTCATAGTGTTACAAAATAGCCCTTTATATCGCCTATAAACGTTTCTTTTTTACACATCTACTCTCAATGCTCCTGATAATGTGTAGTATTTCGTAACAGCTATTCTCTCAAATTGCATCAAAAACTTTTATTTAATACTCTTTTTGCTACAATCCACGTAACTGTTTTTTCTAAAAATAAGTAAAAACATTCGAGCCAAACGGCTTATGTTTTTGTGTGTTTGAAAACAATAACAATTAAAAGGTAGGTTATATGGAGCATATGGCGACTTCAAATCCGTATTTTGGGGTATTTGTACTTTTTCTTCTAACGTTTGGTGCGTTTACCATGACAACGATAATTGCCCGTTTGGCAAGTCGTGCATTGGCGGCTAAAAACACTGAAAAAATCAAGCTGTCAGTTTATGAGTGTGGACCTGAGGTCACGAAGCAGCCAAATAGAATTTCCCCGCAATTCTATCTTTTTGCACTGCTTTTTTTACTTTTCGATGTTGAGATAGTCTTTATGTTTCCATGGGCGGTTGATTTCAAGCTACTTGGATGGTTCGGTTTTGCTGAGATGTTAATGTTTATCCTGCTTTTAACTATCGGTTTTGTTTATGCATGGAAAAAAGGAGCGCTAGAATGGCACAACATAAAATAAATTATACACAAAACGGCGGTTTGCCGGTTGCTCTAACGAGTATAGACAAGATTGTAAACTGGGGTCGTTCAAACTCTCTTTGGGCGCTTACTTACGGTCTTGCATGTTGTGGTATCGAGATGATGGCTTCTGGTGCATCACGCTACGACTTTGATAGATTTGGTACTATCTTTAGAGCATCTCCTCGTCAAGCCGATGTTATGATAGTTGCAGGAACTTTGACAAAAAAACATGCTGAGTTTATCAAAAGACTTTATGACCAGATGACAGAGCCAAAATGGGTTATCTCAATGGGTTCGTGCGCAAACACGGGCGGTATGTTTAACACCTATGCAACGGTTCAAGGCGTGGATAGAATCATCCCTGTTGACTTGTATCTCCCAGGTTGTGCGCCTCGTCCTGAGACACTCCAGTACGGCGTTATGCTTCTACAGAAAAAAATCCGTGCAAATCAAGCTTCAAGAGCGCAACAAGCTAAAAGGTTAATGTAATGAGAGCCTATAAACCAAAAGATAATGTACAGAAAAAAGCCTACTACACAGACAGATTTTATGTTGCACCGCAAGTGCCAAAATCCCCTGTAGAGAGTGATGAAGTTTTTGCTCACGACCTAGAAGCCATCAAAGCAAAGTGTGAAGTTCTTGATGCTTACATTCAAGTAGAGCAAATGGTGGTTTATATAAAGCCGGAGGATAACTACAAAGTCTTAGAACTTCTTAGAGATGAGTGTGACTATGTGCAGTTAAGCGAGATGAGTGCGATTGACTGGCTTGCAAAAAGAGGCGAATTTGAAGTTTTTTACCAGATGCTTAGCATGAGCAAAAAAAAGCGCATCCGCATCAAAATGTTTATCAAAAAAGGCGAAGCGGTAAACTCTGTTGAGAAACTTTTCCGCTCTGCTGACTGGTCTGAGCGTGAGATGTTTGACATGTTTGGCATCGAAGCAAACGGACATCCGTTTATGAAGCGTATCCTTATGCCTTACGACTGGCAGGGACATCCGCTTCTTAAAACTTACCCACTTCAAGGCGATGAGTTTGCGGCATGGTATGAAGTTGACAAGATTTACGGCAAAGAGGCAAGAGATATCATCGGACCTGAACTTAGAGATACTGCAAAAGTTGACCGCTATGACAGCGAGAGATTTGCCCGCCTTGGACATGAAGTGCCAAAAGGGACGACGATTACAGGTAATGAGCCTAAGGTAGTTCAAAACTATCAAGAAGAGGGCGGCGTTTTCATGATTAAGAAATTTGACAAAAAAGATTCTGTCGTTATCGACAATCCTCAAAGATAGGGAGTAACATGCAAGTAACAAATAGATTAAACCCGTTTTTTGAAAATATCACTTTTGATAGAGAAGATAATGAGATGATTCTAAACTTCGGTCCTCAGCACCCTTCTGCTCACGGACAGCTTCGTTTGATGCTCCATCTTCAACAAGAGATGATTGTAAAAGCGCATCCAGATATAGGGTATCTTCACCGTGGTATGGAGAAGATGGCTGAAAACATGATTTACAATGAGTTTATGCCGACAACTGACCGTATGGACTACATCGCATCATCTTCAAACAACTATGGTTTCGCACTAGCAGTTGAGAAGCTTATCGGGCTTGAAGTGCCTCGCCGTGCAAAAGTTATCCGTATGATGCTCCTAGAGATTAACCGTCTTATGAGTCACCTTTTCTGGTTGGCAACGACTGCTCTTGACATCGGTGCAATGACGGTTTTCCTTTTTGCATTCCGTGAGAGAGAATACTTGATGGACATCATCGAGGGATATTGTGGAGCTAGACTTACACATGCAGCTATCCGTATTGGTGGAGTTCCATTAGATATTCAAGATACATTTATCGCTCAGTTAAAAACATTCCTAGATAAACTTCCTGCAAATATCAAAGATTATGAAGATTTGCTTGATACAAACCGTATCTGGCTCATGAGAATGGAAGAGGTCGGAACTATCTCAAAAGAGATGGCACTTTCATGGGGCTGTTCGGGACCAATGCTAAGAGCTAGCGGCGTTGCATGGGATATCCGTAAAGAGGAGCCATACGAGCTTTATGATGAAGTAGAGTTTAGAGTTCCTTACTCTGACAAGGGCGATAACTTTGCAAGATACCGTATCTATATGGAAGAGATGAGAGAGTCTGCAAAGATTCTTTACCAAACTATCGACATGTATGAGAAGTGTGTAAAAGACGGACAAACAGAGCTTATGGCACATGCGCCAAAGTATATCTCAGCTCCAAAACTTGACATCATGACACAAAACTACTCTTTGATGCAGCACTTTGTTCTTGTAACGCAAGGTATGAGACCGCCTGTAGGAGAGGTTTATGTAGCGACTGAATCGCCAAAAGGCGAGCTTGGTTTTTACATCAACTCTCAAGGCGGACCATACCCGTACAGACTAAAACTCCGTGCGCCGTCATTTTGGCATACGGGAATCTTAACTGACCTGTTACCAGGACACTACATCCCAGACGTTGTCTCTATTATAGGTACAACAAATATCGTATTTGGAGAGGTTGACCGCTAATGAAAAGATATGATTTAAGACATTTAAAAGATGGTTTTGAACCTCGTATGAGAGAGATTTTATCAGCGCATAAAGCTGGTGAAGTTGCGATTTTCCTTTTTGAAATCGGCGATTTTTCCCCGATTCAAAGATCAGCGGATTTGGTAAAAGAGTGTGGTTATGAGCTTCTTAACTCTTTGAAATTTAACGAAGTCGATTGGACTATCGTTACAAAAAGATAGGTAGGATACAAATTTGGCTAAAGTATATTTTTCTACTTGGAACGGCGAGTTTGTAAACAACATAAACCTGCCAGAGGAAGAGTGGAAAGAATCAGCTTACAATCTGCCCGCACAGTACGACTCTCATCGTACATCCAAAGCTTTTATAGGTTGGGATGGCGTTGCGCTTTTTGATAAAGATGTGGATGTTATCCGTCTGGCGATGGAGTACGCAGCACAGTATCAGGAGTACTCAGAGGCTTGCGGTAGATGCGCACCGGGGCGTTGGGGCGGTCGTATCTTGTATGACCAACTTGACAAAATTGCCCGTGGCGAGGGAAGCAAAGCTGATTTAGACCATTTAAAAGAGATTGGCAAGAGTATGCAAATCACTTCAAAATGTGAGATTGGAAAGACTGTTCCAAACCCTATCCTTGATATTATGGAACATTTTGAAGAGACATTTTTAGAGTGCATCAATGAGCAAAAACCATCTGTTCACTATGGCGAATCTATCGCATACATTGCAAAGATTACTGCACCATGTACAGATGCCTGTCCTTCTCATGTCGATATTCCTGCCTACATCGAGGGTGTAAGAGACCTTAGAATGGATGACTCTTTGATGGCGACTCGCCAAACTATGCCACTAGCGCATGTTTGCGGTCGTGTCTGTCCGCATCCATGTGAAGATGCATGTCGCAGAACAAACCTTGATGAGCCGATTTCTATCATGTCGCTTAAACGCCTTGGTGCAGATTGGGAAACAGACCATGGGTATGACTTTTTTCATCCACTTGAGAAAAAACCGAGTAACGGTAAAAGAGTTGCGGTTATCGGAGCAGGTCCGGCAGGGCTTACTACTGCTTACTACCTCGCAGCTGAGGGTGTAGAGGTAGATGTTTATGAAGAGCTTCCGGTACTTGGCGGTGAAGTTGCGGTAGGTGTTCCAGAGTACAGGATGCCTATAGGCAAATACAACAAAGATATCGAATGTGTTAAAGATATGGGTGTGAACTTTATAGTAAACTCCAAAATCAATGCAGACGACATGAGACGCTTTGAAAACGAGTACGATGCTACTATGGTTGCAACGGGAACAAGAATCTCTAAAAAAGTTTACTGTAACAACGAAAGAGCGGATATAAAAGGGTATTGGGGTGCGATAGACTTTTTAGATAAAGTAAATCTTTATGAGAAATACGGTTATAAAATCTCAAAAGAGGAACAAGAGAAAAACCTCTTAACCACTGACTATGTTGACTTAACGGGCAAAGTAGTTGTATGTGTCGGGGGCGGATTTACCTCTATGGACGTTGTGCGTTGTGCCATCAGAGCAAATGCGAAAAAAGTCTATATGATTTACCGTAGAGATGAGAAAACCATCATCAAAAATACTACTTATGAAGAGTACCATGAAGCAGTAGAAGAGGGTGTAGAGTTTCTTTTTCACTCCGCTGTTGCAGAGATGGTTGATGAAGAAAATATCTTAAAATCTCTTTTGATTGATAAGTTTGAGCTAGTTCCAGATCCAAACGGCGGAAGAGCAGAACTTGTCAAAGTTGAGGGCGCATCTTATGTTATAGAGGCGGATTATCTTATCCCTGCTGTTTCACAGTCTGCTGATTTGAAACTTCTGCCCGAAGAGTGGGAGATTGAAAAGACTTCATGGGCTACTATAAAAACAAACGGTAAAGACTATATGACATCTCGCAAAGGCATCTTTGCTTCAGGGGATTGTGAGTATGGTCCTATGACTATCGTAAATGCGGTTGGACAGGCAAAAAGAGCGGCTTCGGTTATGGGCAGATATGTACAAACAGGGGAAATTACTCTCACTGATGAGGAGATTATGGAAGATCACCTCAAAAAACTCCGTGTATATGATAAAAAAGAGAAGATTACGGGCTGGCTCAAAGGCGTGCCGAGACAGCATAGCCAAGTTCTTGAAGTTGAAGATAGAAAGTACAACAACAAAGAGGTAAACTTAGGCTTTACGCAAGAAGAGGCTATGAGTGAAGCAGAGAGATGCATGCGTTGTTACTATATAGCTATGGTGCAGGCGTAGAGGATGGGAGATATGAATAAATTGATTAATTTTAAAATTGACGGTATCTCTGTAGAAGCACAAAAGGGCGAGACTATTTTAACCGTGGCTCGCAAAAACGGCATTTATATCCCGACTATGTGTTATATCTCAAAAACTTCGCCGTGTGCGTCATGCCGTATGTGTGTCGTTGAGGCAAGCGGTATGGATGGTTTTGTACTTAGCTGTAACACGCCTCCTGTTGAGGGTGTAGAGATAACTACAAACTCTGATGCGCTAAACCATGAGCGAACAAACATCATGAAGCTTTACGATGTAAATCATCCGTTGGAGTGCGGTGTTTGTGACAAATCCGGAGAGTGTGACCTTCAAAACAAAACTTTGGAGTTCAATGTATCACGCCAGCACTTTAGCGCAAAAGACCAGTTGCGACCTCTCAAAGAGTGGGGGCTTATCAACTATGAACCGTCTCTTTGTATATTATGCGAAAAGTGTGTGCATGTCTGTAATGAGGTTATCGGCGATGACGCAATCGAGGTAAAATTCGGCGGATACAGCTCAACCATCATTCCAAAAAACAGCGAAACACTTGATTGTACTTTCTGTGGAGAGTGTATCGCAGTTTGCCCTGTCGGTGCGCTTACAAGCAGCAGTTTCCGTTACAGAGCAAATGCATGGGAGCTTGAAAAAATCCCTGCTACATGCGCTCACTGCTCAGGCGGATGTCCGCTTGAGTATGAAACAAGACACAGCTCCATTAACGGTGCTGATGAGATATTTAGAGTGAAAAACAACTTTGAGTTTAGTACACTTTGCGGTGCGGGAAGATTTGGTTTTGACTTTGACAACAAAGCGCAGAGAGATGAAGCGGCGTTTGCAAAAGCTATAGAAGCACTTAAAGGTGCAAAAGCTATAAGATTTTCTTCTATGATAACAAATGAAGAGGCGTACATCTTAGAGCTTTTAAAAGAGAAGTTGGGCGTAAAACTCTTCAATGAAGATGCAAGAAAATTTGCAGAGTTTATGAAGTCTTACAGCTCCATAAGCGGCAAACTCCACCATAGCGGCTCACTTGATGCCATCAGACGCTCTGATGCAGTTGTTGTTATAGGTAGCAGAATCGCAACTGACAATCCTGCCGTGCGCTATGCACTCACAACTGCTTCAAAGCATAACGGTGCAAAAATCCTCTATGCACATCCGCTTGAAGATATACTGATGCAAAATGTTATCACGCAGATGATGAAGCATGAAGTCGGTACTGAAGAGGGTGTTTTGGCACTTTTGGCAGATGTGATTCTCAAAGATGCCGATTTGCCGCAAGAGGATAGAGCATTTTTTGATGCACTTGACTTTGGCTATCTCTATGCTGAAACAAATATCGGAGAAGAGGAGTTTGAGCTTATGATGCGCTCTTTTGCAAGAGCGACAAAACGCACGCTTGTTATAGGAGGCGACCTTATGGCGCATCCAAGAGCGTCAAACATCGCAAAACTTGCAGCATTGATTGAAAAATATAGTGATTTTTCTTTGGTAGTTGTTCCTCGTGAAGTCAACACTCTGGGCGTATCGCTTATCAACTCTTTAGATGTGGATGAAGATATCGCTGATGTTGTGGGTTACAATGCAAAAGGTTCGTTTGTCATCTCTTCACTAGAGGGTGCAAATCTGGCTTCTCCTGCTCTTAACCAGCAAGAGGGGACTTTTGTAAGCATCGACAACCAACTGCTTCCGACAAATGTCGCACTTGCGTTTGAGGGATACACGCTTAACGACCTTGCAAATGCTCTTGGCATAGCGCAGGAGCAGACTATAGACTACACGCCAAAACTCCCTGTGAGTGCAGGATTTAAGGGCGTTGCGTTTGATGATTTGCAAAATTTCCTCTCACCGCTTGGCGAAGACAGACGAGGATACATCCTAGATGAGGTTGCATGCGTGGCGGATGGCGAGGTTGAAGAGCTTGATGATATGCCGGAGTTTAACGGAACTATCATCTATCAGTGTGACCCAGTTTTACAGTTTAATAGCTATACGCAAAAAGCAGAGCAGCTTCCAAAAGAGAGCTTCTTGAGAGGTTCTGCACAATTCGCAGTTGCGGCAAAGATAAATGACGGCGATATGGTAGAGATTAGCTTTGGAGCAACCAAAATCCAAAGAGAGTTTAAGCTAGATAGTGACCTAAAAGGAACTATCGCATTAAATCCTACTTTTGACATAAGCATAGATGCCAGCAGATATAGATTTGAAAAATCCAAAATAGTGAGAGTGGTTTAATGAGTAAAATTACTATAAACATTGATGGAAAAGAGATAGAGACGCAAGAGGGCGAGTACATACTCAATGCCGCTCGTGCCAACAATATCTTTATCCCGGCGATTTGTTATCTGACTAGATGCAGTCCGACACTTGCATGTCGTCTGTGTCTTGTAGAGGCGGATGGCAAGCAGGTTTATGCGTGTAATGCAAAATCTAAAGAGGGGATGAGCGTTGTAACCTCTACTGAAAATATTGCTAAAGAGCGCAGAGCAATCATGGAAGTTTACGACGTTAACCATCCGCTTGAGTGTGGTGTTTGTGACCAGTCAGGCGAGTGTGAACTGCAAAACTACACTTTAGAGATGGGCGTGGATCAGCAGCACTATGCTATCAAAGATGTAAACAGAAAAGATAAAGATTGGGGACACATCCACTATAACCCGGGACTTTGTATCGTTTGTGAGCGTTGTGTTACTGCTTGTAAAGATATGATTGGCGACAACGCACTCAAAACTGTGGCTCGTGGGGCAGATGCGATAGAGGCAGAGTTTAAAGATACTATGCCAAAAGATGCTTATGCGATGTGGAATAAGCTCAACAAATCTCTTATCGGCTTAACAAGCGGCGAAGAGATGCTTGATTGTACAAGTTGCGGCGAGTGTGCGGCGGTTTGTCCTGTCGGTGCGCTTGTGGATACTCACTTTACCTACACATCAAACGCTTGGGAGCTTAAGCAGATTCCTGCAACTTGCGGACACTGTAGTGCGGGATGCCAAATCTCTTACGATGTGAAGCATACAAGCATTGACAATACTGACGAGAAGATTTACCGTGTCATGAATGAGTGGAACTATGTATCTCTTTGCGGTGCGGGACGCTATGGATTTGACTATCAAAACAAAGTAGCATCAAAAGATGAAATGGCGTTTGCAAAAGCTCTCGAAGCATTTAAAAAAGCAGATACCATAAAGTTTACTTCAACTATCACAAACGAAGAGGCGTATCTGCTCCAATCTTTAAAAGAGAAGTTTGGCTACAAACTTGTAAACAACGAAGCAAAAGCATTCCAGACATTTTTAAATAACTATAGCGAGATTAGCGGCAAGAAGCTTTACGGTTATGACCTTGAAGCAACGCACAATGCAAACTTTGTTATCTCTGTGGGTGCGGCTCTTAAGAGTGACAACCCAAATGCACGCTATGCGCTTAACAACTCTATGACTGTAAACAAGGGTGCAGGTTTATACTTCCATCCTTTAAAAGACCCAGTAATAGAGGGACTTGGCAAAAGTATCATGACTATGTACCACGCTCCGCTTCAAGAGGAAGTTGTGCTTTATCTTATTCTTGACCTTTTTGCAGACAAAACAAAACTTCCAAAAGAGGTTGCAGAGTACCTTGCATCATTTCACGCAACAAAAACCGTAACGGTTGAAGAGACTATCAAAGAAGAGATTACTGAGATAGTAAAAGTGATGAAAAAGAACGAAGAGACGGGCGAAGAGGAAGAGGTAGAAGAAGAGAAGAAAAAGATGGTTCCTAAGAAAATCACAAAAGAGGTAGAGGTTGATGACAACCGCCTTTTAGCGATTTTAGGAGCAGATGAGAAGTTTATGGAAGAGCTAGAGAAAAACTTAGCGAAAAAAGATAGTTTTGTCCTTATGGCAGGAGCAGATCTCTATACACATCCAAACGCTAAAAATCTGGCTCGTCTCTTGGCTCTCATAGAAAAATACAGCGCATTTGAGCTTGTTATGATTCCAAATCTTACAAATACACTTGGTGTTTCACTTATCTGTGAGCTTGATGACGCAATGGGTCTTCATACAGTTGGCTACAACATAAAAGGCGATTTTACACTCTCAGCTCTGGGAGACGGAGAGCTTGATATGCCTGCTATCAATCAGCAAGAGGGAACACTTACGAGTATAAACAAGAGAGTAAACCCGACTAACGCAGCGATTGGTTATAACGGATATGAACTTAACGATATCGCAAATGCACTTGGACTAAGAGCAGAACATGTTATCGAATATACAAAGATGCTTCCAACGCAAAATGGGTTTAAGGCTGAGGAATTTGACAGCCTGCCAAACCACTATGAAAATGACGGAACAGAGTGCCGTGGCTATCTGCTTGAAAATGTAGCAGTTGCAACGAGCGGCGATGAGAGTGTTGAGAAGTTTGGCGATGAAAAACTCGAAGGTACGCTTATCTATATGGCAAATCCGGTTAGACAATTTACTCCATTTACCTATAAATGCAGCAATTTGGATGAGGTAAGCGGTATCTATATGAGTGAAGAGTTCCTCGCCAAATCTGATTTTAATGAAGGAGACATCGTGAAAGTGAAAAGTGCAAGCGGTGAGCTTGTGGCAAGTATTGTAAGTGACAACAAAATAAGCGGTGATATCATAGTTCTGCCGACATTTGATGCAAAATTAAACTCAGAGGCACTGTTTAGCTCCTACCGCTTTGCAACAGCTTCGATTGAAAAGGTGTAATATATGGAAATGGCATATTTTATAGAGACGATAATTAAAATCGTCGTAATTTTACTTATCTTCTCAGCACTTGCTGGGATTGGAACTTACTTTGAGAGAAAAGTTCTTGCATTTATGCAGCGTCGTCTTGGACCTGTGAATGTTGGACCTTTTGGACTATTGCAAGTTGCGGCAGATGGTATCAAGCTCTTTACAAAAGAGGATATTGTCCCAACTAACGTCGTGGGCACTATCTTTAAAATAGCACCCGTCATTACTGCAGCGACTGCTTTTATGGCGGCAGCGGCTATACCGTTCTTGCCCTCTTTTACCATCTTTGGTTATGAGGTACATCCAATCGTTGCGGATATCAACATCGGTATCCTCTACATCCTTGGAATCATGGGTGTTGGTCTTTACGGACCACTTCTTGGCGGTATGGCATCGGCAAACAAGTTCTCGCTTCTCTCTGCTGCAAGGGGTGCGGCTGTCTTTATCTCCTATGAGGTTATCACGGGCTTGTCTATTCTAGCACCTATTATGATGGTTGGTTCACTCTCTTTGATTGACTTTAACGAGTATCAATCAGGCGGAATTACAAGCTGGATTGTCTGGTCTCAGCCGGTTGCGTTTATCCTCTTTTGGATAGCGGCGTTTGCAGAAACTGGTAGAACACCGTTTCACCTTATCGCAAATGACCATGAGATTATTGACGGATTTGGAACAGAGTATTCGGGTATGAGATGGGGACTTTTCTTCATCGGTGAGTATGCAAATATGTTCTTTATCTCTTTTGTTATCTCTATCCTTTTCTTAGGCGGATATGGAGACGGAAGCTTTTTAGGCGCACTTGGACTTCTTGGTAAAGTTGCATTTTTCTTCTTCTTCTTCTTGTGGACAAGAGCGGCTTGGCCGGATGTTAGACCTGACCAGTTGATGTGGTTATGTTGGAAAGTTTTAATGCCAATTGCGGTGATAAACATAGTTATCACCGGTATTGTGATGATGTAAGGGGTGAGCATGCATAACGAACATATTGAAGAACATTTTAGCAGCAGAAATGTAGTGGAGATGCCTAGTGACTACTACATGGTTGCTATTGATGACTATCCAAAAGATGGATGGGGCAAGTTTAAAAGAGCAGCAAAAAGAGCAGTCAAAGGCGAACTTTTTGTAGGTTTATGGGTAGTAATGAGAGAGATGATTCGCTTTGATATCCATACGGTACAGTATCCGATGGAGAAGATGCCAATTGGTCCAAGATATAGAGCGGTTCATGAGATGAAGCGTCTTTGGGAGTCTGATACTGAGAGATGTATCGGATGCGGACTTTGTGAGAAGATTTGTATCTCCAACTGTATCAGAATCGACACAAAAATCGATGAGAACTCTCGTAAAGAGGTTTCAGAGTATAGCATCAACTTAGGTCGCTGTATCTTTTGTGGTTACTGTGCAGAGGTTTGTCCAGAACTTGCTATCACACATGGCGGCGAGTATGAAAATGCGAGTGACCAAAGAGAGCACTTCTTGACTTTTCAAGATATGTTAACTCCGCTTGATACCATGAAAGCGGGAGCGCAAAGAGAGTTTGAAGGCTTTGGCGCAATTACACCACATGAAGACGAGCGTGTTAAAAAAACACCTCTAGCATATTAAGGAGTTTGGTTATGTTTGAAGCAATTGCATTTTACCTGTTCGCTTTTTTAACAATCGCAATGTTTTACGTAGCGGTAACAACGTCTCAAGCGTTGTATGCCCTATCGGCACTTGCGGCAGGAATGATTTTTATATCGGCATTCTTCTTTATTTTGGGTGCTGACTTTTTAGGTGCGGTTCAAATCGTCGTTTACTCCGGTGCCGTTATGGCTCTTTATGCTTTTGGTATGATGTTTTTTGACACAACAAGAGAGGTTAAGGAAAAACAGGGGAACAAAGCTATTATCATCGGATTAAGTACGCTTGCTGCTCTTATGGTTGTAGTTATCGTTGCGGCACCGATTGTTGGTAACAATATCGAAGCACTCTATCCGTCAGTTGACGCCACAAAAAATGTTCAAGAAGTAGGTATGGTTCTTTTTACTAAGTATCTTGTTCCTTTTGAGGTTGCGGCGGTTATGCTTCTAGTAGCGATGATTGCAGGAATCGTTCTTGCAGGCAAAAAGATGGATCTCTCCGTTACATTGATGAATGAGGCTGAGATAATGATGATGAAAGAAGAAGATAAAAACAAAAAGGCTCACTCATGATGGAAATAGGATTACACCACTATCTTGTACTCTCAACTATCCTTTTTGCTATTGGATTGATGGGTGTTATGAGAAGAAAAAACTTGCTTATGCTGTTTTTTGCAACGGAGATACTCTTAAATGCGGTAAATATCTCTTTTGCTGCAATTTCACACTATTATGGCGATTTAACAGGTCAGATGTTTGCGTTTTTTGTTATCGCAATCGCTGCATCAGAGGTTGCCGTTGGTCTTGGACTTTTGATTGTGTGGCATAAAAAACATAACAATATTGACCTTGACAATATGTCAACGATGAGGGGGTAAGGGATGGAACTCTTTTTATATACCGCACTTTTTGCACCGCTTGTGGGCTCTTTGTTTGCAGCACTTTTTGGTGCATCGAAAAAGACGAAGATAGCGGGAATCGTACCGAGTGCTCTTCTTGGTGTCTCTTTACTAAGTAGTTTTATTTTGCTTCTGCTTGTCTTTATGACAGGACGCACTATTCATGTTGAGATGATGACATGGATGGCAACGGGAGACCTTTACATTCCGTTTGGTTTTGTAGTGGATCAGGTGAGCGTTGTGATGATGATGGTTGTAACACTTGTTTCAACTGTTGTACACGTCTATGCTATCGGATATATGGATCACGACAAAGGGTTTAACAGATTTTTCTCTTACCTCTCTGCTTTCGTTTTCTCTATGATGATACTTGTTATGAGTGATAACTTCGCAGGTCTTTTCATCGGTTGGGAGGGCGTTGGTCTTTGTTCATGGCTACTAATTGGCTTCTGGTACCACAAAGAGAGCGCATCTTGGGCGGCTAATGAAGCGTTTATCATGAACCGTATCGCCGACCTTGGTATGCTTATCGGTATCTTTTTGGTTTACTGGAATACAGGAACTCTTCAATATACAGAGGCTTTTGCGGCAATGCCATCTTTAGAAACAGATGTATTGACTTGGATGGGAATCTTCCTTTTCATCGGTGCGATGGGTAAATCGGCTCAATTTCCGCTTCACACATGGCTAGCAGATGCGATGGAAGGTCCAACTCCAGTTTCGGCTCTTATCCACGCGGCTACGATGGTAACAGCGGGTGTTTATCTCGTTGTTCGTGCAAACCCTCTTTATGAGTTGATCCCTGCTGTTGGGCTATTTATCGCTTCTCTTGGCGCATTTGTGGCACTTTTTGCGGCATCTATGGCACTTGTAAACCGTGATATGAAAAGAGTTATCGCATACTCAACGCTCTCTCAGCTTGGCTATATGTTTGCCGCAGCCGGTCTTGGCGCATACTGGGTTGCACTTTTCCATCTTATGGCACACGCTTTCTTTAAAGCACTTCTCTTCTTGGGTGCAGGAAATGTTATGCACGCTATGCACGATGAGCTTGACCCGTTTAAAATGGGTGGTCTTAGCAAGGTAATGAAGGGTACATTTTTGATGATGACTATCGCTTCTGTTGCACTTGCTGGTATCTTTCCTTTAGCGGGCTTCTTCTCAAAAGATTTGATTTTAGAGGTTGCTTTTGTTGAGCATCACTTTATCATTTATACAGTGCTTCTTCTTACGGCAGGTTTGACGGCGTTTTACTCATTTAGACTTGTTGCACTCATCTTCCACGGTGAAGACAGATACAAGCATTTTGGTATCCATCCGCATGAAGCATACAAGTTTATGCTTGTTGCTATGAGTCCGCTCCTTGTTTTGGCAGTTATCGCCGGAGCATTTAAGATGGGTTACTTTGGTATGGTTACAGAGTTGCTTCCTGCAACAGAGTATCATGTTCACTCGGCAGCGACTTACTGGATTATGACTATCGGTACACAGCTTTTTGTTATGGGAGCGATTGCTTATGCGTATAAAAAATATACAAGCAAAGATATAAAAGTACCGGATGGCACTTCAAAAATGGAAAACAGCTTTGGATACAAACTGCTTATCAACCAGTACTACATTCCATACTTCTATGAGAACTATATCGTTAAAGCTTATAGAGAACTCTCTGAGGTATTTTGGACGAAGATTGATCAAAAAGTTGTGGATGCTACGGTTGATGGTATTGCAAATGTCTTTTACCAAACAGGTGAGAAGACAAGGGTTATGCAAAGCGGTAACCTCTCGACGATGCTTAAATGGATGGTGGCAGGAACTGTTGCTTTATTATCACTGGCTGTAGTGTTTGGACTTGCGGCAAGATATTCTGGAGAAATTAAGACATTTCTCTCAGGTTTAGGAGTTTAATAGATGTTGGATCATATCTTATCGATTTTAATTTTCTTCCCAGCACTCGCAGGTGTTCTTGGGTTTGTGGTCAATAAAAACAGCATTCGCTCTTATGGCGTTGCTGTGGCTACTATTGAGTTTGTCTTAGCGCTATGGCTATGGTTTGTATTTGACGCAAATGCATCGGGTATGCAGTTTATGGAGCAAATCGCACTTGTACCTACTTTTGGTATCAACTATATCGTGGGTGTGGATGGTATCTCGCTCTTTATCATCATTTTGGCGGCGTTTTTTACTATGATAGGTATCGCTTCACTTGGTGAGACAAAAGATATTAAAAACATGATTATCACGCTTCTGTTTTTACAGATGACGATGGTAGGTGTTTTTGCGGCACTTGATGCTATCGTCTTTTATCTTTTCTGGGAACTCTCACTTGTACCGATGCTCTACATTATCGGTGCATGGGGTGGACCACTTCGCATCTATGCGTCTGTAAAGTTCTTCCTCTATACCTTTGCAGGATCACTTGTGATGCTTGTGGGTATGCTTTTTATGGCGTACTTCTACTATCAGGCAACGGGAGAGTGGAGTTTCGCACTTCTTGATTGGTACCGTCTGATTTTGCCGGAATCTTTCCAGCTTTGGTTATTTGCGGCATTTTTTATGGGTTTTGCTATCAAAGTTCCTATGTTTCCGTTTCATACATGGTTGCCATACGCTCACGGACAAGCTCCGACTATCGGTTCGGTTATCCTTGCGGCGATTCTCTTGAAAATGGGAACTTATGCGTTTATCCGTTTTTCATTACCGCTCTTTCCGGATGCGTCGGTTTACTTTATGTATCCGATTGCAGTCTTAGCTATCATCATGATTATCTATACAGCGATGGTTGCTTATGCACAAAAAGATATTAAACAAGTCGTTGCATACTCTTCTGTTTCACATATGGGTGTCATCATCCTTGGAACGTTTGCTCTTAACGTGGAGGGGATTACAGGTTCTATCTTTCTTATGATAGCGCACGGTGTCGTCTCCGGCGCACTCTTCTTTCTTGTTGGGGTTATCTACGATAGAAGACATACAAAGTATATGAGTGAGTTTGGCGGATTAGCTTCTGTTATGCCTCGCTATGCAACTATCTTTGGCGTTATGTTGATGGCTTCTGTGGGACTTCCACTTACTATCAACTTTGTAGGAGAGTTTTTAAGCCTTCTTGGTTTTTATAAGCAGTCTCATATACTTACACTTCTTGCAGGAACTGCTATTATCGTAGGGGCTATTTATATGCTTGCGGCATATAAAAAGATGTTCTTTGGTGTAGTAACAAAAGAGGAGAACAGAAATCTTCCTGATGTAAACAAAAGAGAGCTTCTTGCCCTTATCCCGCTTACAATCATTACTATCTGGCTTGGAATCTATCCAAAACCACTTTTAGGACCTATCAACACAAGCGTTGAAGCGGTTGTTTCTCTTATGCATGAAAAGGCTTTAAGTGAAGAGGCAAAGCAGAGAATCCCGAGTGTCTCTAAAGATATGGCACTACTTACAAAACCAAAAGGGGAGGAGGCACACTAATGTTATCACCAGCAAATATCTCAATTGAGTCATTAAATCTAATCACTCTTGTACCGATGCTTATCCCAATCATTGGTGCGCTTTTGATTATCGTTATAGACCTCTTTAAAAGTGAGCAAGACCGCTCACTTTACGTTATGCTCAGCCTTCTTATTTTGGGAGTTGACTTTGTAGCGTTGATGGATTCGGCAGGCGTGTTTGTTAGCAATGGAACAGTAATGGGCGTTTTTGATGTGATGCTTATCGACGGTTTAGCGATTTTGTCGCAGTTTATCGTTGTAGGTGCTTCTATGCTCTTTATCCCTCTGGCACTTACGCATAAAAGATTCCATGAGTTTACATACCCTGAGTTCTTTGCACTCTTCTTGTTTATGATTGCAGGATTCCAGTTTATGGTGGCAACGGACAATCTTATCCTTATCTTTGTAGGACTTGAGACAGCTTCACTTGCACTTTATACGCTTATCGCAATGCATAACCGTGACAAATCATTTGAAGCGGCAGTTAAGTACTTTACAATGGGCGCTCTTGCGGCAGGATTTTTTAGTTTTGGTTCGATGGTATTTTATGCACTTACGGGTTCTGTTGAGATTAACCAGATAGCAGCTGTTCTTGAAGCAAACAACTACGCAGACATCGGATTTGTTCTTGTCGGTGTTGTTTTCTTACTTGCTTCATTTGGCTTCAAACTCTCTATGGTTCCGTTTCATACATGGACACCAGATGTTTATGAAGGCTCATCAGCGGCACTTGCAGGATACATGTCTATCGTTCCAAAGATAGCAGCATTTGTTGTTGCGATGAGAATCTTTGAGTTCCTTATCCATAGCGGTGTTGTTTGGTTGGAAATTATCCTCTATGCAAGCGTTGTTATTACTATGACGATGGCAAACGTCTGGGCATTAGTGCAAACAGACGTAAAGAGAATGCTCGCATACAGCTCTATCTCGCATGCAGGTTTTGTAATGGCGGCTATTTTGATTGGTACAACACAGTCAAACAGCGCACTTTTCCTCTACTGGATACTCTTTAGCTTTACAAATCTCGGCTCATTCTCTATGCTTTGGATAAGCCGTCAGAAAAATCTTCCTGCACATCAGCAGTCAGACCATAGCTACAACAAATTTGCAGGGATGATCAAAACTGCACCAGTAGCTGCAACGATTATGGCGCTCTTTATGCTCAGCCTTGCAGGTCTTCCGCCTTTTGGTCTGTTCTGGGGGAAAATGTATATGATAAGTTCAGCTGTAACAGGCGGTTATACGGTTTTAGCACTCATCATGGCGCTTAACTCTGCAATAGCAGGGTACTACTACCTCAAGCTTATCGTTTACATGTTTATGAAAGACCCGATTGTAGAAAATGGCGGTCATGTTTACAGTGCAAATGCAACACTTTCACTCAAAACTATTATCGGAATTGCTGCAATAGGAACTATTTTTGCTTTTGTTGCGGTAAATCAGTTACTAGAATTTATTACTGCATTTGTCTATAATAGCGGGTATTAACAAGTAAAAAATATTACTGAAAAGGAGGAAGGAGCATTTTGTCTAAAACAGTACTCCTTCTTCTCTTTTTTCTTGCACCTCTTTTTGCGCTTGATATCTCTCTCCAAGGCGCAAAAGAGAACCATCAGTCTTACTCAACACTCCATATAAGCGACAAAGATAAATTTTTATGTCAAGAGTTTAAAGATGATTTCGACAATGTCATCAAGATAGTTTGCGCTTTTTCCAAATCCCCTTCGCAAAAGATACAAAAACTTCAAAACAGTTTTTTTGAAATAGAGAGTGAGATAAAAAAAGAGACCTTTTTCCTTATCATCAAGCCATATGAGAAGATGAAGCTTGTGCCTATTGTTTTTGATTTAACCAAAGATGAGACGCTCTTTGAAGCAAACGTGGAGCTCTCAAACCACTGGATGATTGTAGGCTATAAAGAAAAAATCCCTTACATGGAACAAAGGCCTAAAAACAGCTCTAGCCTTAACCTCCCTTTTACGGCACATGATGAAAAACTCCCCTATGTAGGAAGTTTAGATATCAAAGGAAACCCCGTGCATATCAAGCGTGTGGGGGATGTAACGGAATACCTTAAGATTAAAAGGCTTTACGAGGAGAAAAATTACGAATTTGCTCTTGAACTGGTAGAAGATGTTTTAAAAGAGTATAAAAATTCACTCTTTAGAGCGGAACTCCTTTTTTACAAAATCAGAATCTATGCACAGCTAAAAGAGAACGAAAAGCTTATTGAGACTGCAAAAGAGTATCTAAGAGACTACTCCTCCGATGAAAATGTTGCCGAAGTACTCTCTCTCATCGCAAAATCTTACGATAAAATCGGTCTAAACAGTGATGCAGATTACTTTTATGATAGGCTCTTTAGCGAACATCCAGACTCTGTTTATGCAAAATGGGGCTATATCTATATGGCAGAGATCATAGAAGAGGGTGGAGGTGTCTCCAAAGCGCAAGGGCTCTATGAAAAAGCACTCAAAGAGACCGATAATATCGATGTTGCCGTAGAAGCTGCCTTTAAACTCGCAAGAATGCTTCTCTCAAATGCAAAGACACAAGAAGCAGCAAAACATATAGAAAAAATCTCTTTAGCAAAACCAGATTTTTTTATGCAAAACAAAACCCAATCGATGGAGATGATGTATGAGTTTGTAGATAACAACGACTTTATCTCTGCAGCTACTATTGCAAAAGCGCTTGTTGCAAAGATGGATTATGACGATGATGCGTATGAGGGATTAGTTAAAAACGCCGGCGTATGGCTTAGCCAATCTAACAAAAAAGAGGAGGCGCTTGTCGCACTCAACAAATACGCAGAGATTTTCCCTGATGGTATCTATCTTCAAGATGTCAAGGTTGCTAAAGATGCGCTCTTTTTTGATGTGAGCGACCAAAACGAGTCCAACGTAACTGCCAAACTAGCGATGTACGACACGCTGATGCAAGAGTATCCAAAAGACAGAATAGGCGATAAAGCACTCTATGAAAAAGCAAAACTTCTCATAGCGCAAAAGAAGTTTCAAGAAGCACTCGCTCTTGAAGTAGAGCTTCAAGCGCTTGACAAGGTAGAGTATGGCGATGTACCTGAGCTTGTTGTCGATGCTGCTATTGGGGCGATGCAAGAGGCACTTGGAACAAAAGAGTGTAACAGAGTACTGCAGCTTGCCTCGAAGTACCAAATCGATTTATCAGCACAGTGGGATGATGGGATTTACGAGTGTGCGATGAAGGGAGCCGATTTTGAACTTGCCAAAAAAATGGCAGATAGAAATCTTAAATCCAAAGAGCTAGAGCAGAGGAAAAAATGGCTCTATCGCTACATCAAGATAGACTTTGCAACAGGTAACTATACCAATGTTATTGAAGCGTCCAAAGAGCTTATAGCGCTTATTGCCAAAGAGGAAAACTCTGCATATAAAGATGTCTATAGAGTTGTCTTTGACACCTACCACAGGCTTGAAAACACCCAAAAGATGATAGAGTCCATGGCAAAGGTGGTAGAGGTGTATGGTGAGGAGTATCTCGATAGCGACCGCTATGCCGCTATGATGACAGCTGGGGGCAACACAAAAGACATCAATCTTGTGATTACCTACGGGGAGAAGATACTAAGAATGCAAAAATCTTCAGGCTCTTTAGCGCAAACCCCTTTTGTTGAGTTTGCCCTGCATGAGGCATATACCCAAAAAGAGGATTATGCTAAGGCGTTGGATGTTATCAAGATGCTTGATGCAGTAGAGTTGGACAAAAACCAAAGAGCAAGACAAAAGTACCTTCTAGGAAGCGTTTTAGCGAAACTCTGGAGAGATGCAGAGTCAGACAAAGCCTACCAAGAAGCCATAGATGCCGACCCTGCTTCTGCATGGGCAGGACTTGCAAAGAGCGCGAAAGAACTCTGATTTGAGCGCTCTTTACGCAAAAGTAAAATTTTTATAGCCAATATATCAATATATCTTGATATATTATTTTACTTCTGCTATCATTTTGTTATCTCTTTCGTGTAGGATACTTCATGGACATATTTTTAAAAACAGTTGCGGCACTCAATGATGAAACGAGAGTGAAGATACTCAAGTTCATCAACCAAAATGGTGAAGTTTGTGTTTGTGACATAGAAAACTCATTTGAGATGATTCAGTCCCGCATCTCAAGACATCTCAAAATCCTAAAAGAGGGCGGTTTTTTAAAGGTTGAGAGAAGAGGAACTTGGGCGTATTACTCCATCCGCTCCCCGCTTGATGAGTTTAGGTTGGCCGTTCTAAAAGAGCTTGATTCACTCGATATTGAGATTCCAAAATTAAATAAAGGGTGTGGTATATGATAGCTTCAAGTCTGATTTTTTTAACAACGCTTCTCTTTGTTATATGGCAGCCAAAAGGGCTTAAAATCGGTACTACCGCAATCATCGGCGCAGTTGTATCGCTAATCTTTGGAACGGTAAGTTTTGGCGATGTACTTATCGTGAGCAACATTGTCTGGGATGCAACGCTGGCGTTTATTGGCATCATCATTATGTCTATGGTCTTGGATGAGATAGGTTTTTTTGAGTGGTGTGCCATAAAAATGGCAAAACTAAGCCGTGGTAATGGACATCTTATGTTTGTTTACGCTCTGCTTTTAGGTGCATTTGTCTCCGCTCTTTTTGCAAACGACGGTGCGGCACTTATACTCACTCCCATACTTTTGGCAAAGATGAGACTGCTGAAACTTAACGCAAAAACCATTCTCGCATTTTTGCTAGCGGGTGGATTTATAAGCGACTCCGCATCGCTTCCGTTTGTCTTTTCAAACCTTACAAATATAGTCACGGCGAACTACTTTAACATCGGATTTGTGGAGTATTTGAGTGTAATGTTTGTGCCCTTTGTTGTAAGCGTTATCGTCTCCATAGGAGTTCTATGGCTAGTTCTGAAAAACGATATACCAAAAACCATAGATGTCGCTCTGCTTAAAAATCCAGATGAAGTCCTCAAAAGCAAACCACTTTTTTATATGTCGTGGCTCTTTTTGGCTCTTTTGCTCGTCGCGTACTTTATAGGTGATGCGTATCATCTGCCGATTTCACTCTTCGCACTTGGCGGAGGGCTTCTCTTTTTGGCACTTGCCTCTTATATGAAAGCGGCTCATGCGGGACTAACCATAAAAAATGCTCCGTGGCAGGTTGTTTGGTTTAGCATAGGGCTCTACATCGTGGTTTACGGACTGAAAAATGCGGGGCTAACGGACTATCTGGCTTCTGTTTTAAAAGATTTGGCAATGCAGGGTGACATGGTTGCGATTGTAGCGACGGGATTTATAAGTGCGATACTAAGTGCCGTTATGAACAATATGCCAACCGTCATGATAATGGATATAGCTTTGGTTGATATACCAAATCAAGCTTTGGCGTATGCAAATATCATCGGTTGTAACCTTGGGCCAAAGATGACCCCGTTTGGTTCTCTTGCCACGCTTCTTTGGTTACATGTACTTGCACAAAAAGGAGTAAAAATAGGTTTTTGGGAGTATAGCAAATTTGGGCTTCTTGTCACACCGCCGATTTTACTGGTGGTTTTAATCTCATTAGGAGCAATTTTATGAAAAAAGTTTTAGTTTTATGTACAGGAAACAGTTGCAGAAGCATTATCGCAGAGGCTCTTATAAATGCTAAGTTAAATGGCGTAGAGGCAAAAAGCAGCGGTGTGAGAGCAAGCGGAAAAATAAATCCAAACGCTAAGAAACTGCTTGAAGAAAAAGGTATCTGGAGAGACGAGTACCACTCAAAAACGCTAGATACGGTTATAGATGAAGAGTTTGACTTAGTAGTAACGGTTTGCGACCATGCAAACGAAACTTGCCCAATGTTTCCACGCCCAACCCCAAAGATACATGTGGGCTTTGAAGACCCAGACGGTAAGGGCTATGAGGCGTTTGAGGTGACTTACAAAGAGATAGAGGAGATTTTGCTTCCAAAAGTAAAAGAGGCACTTTACGACATCAAAAAAGATGTATCAAAGACAAATAGCGGAGTAAATATAAAATTTAGCGGAGCTGTAAAAAAAGAGAGTGTCGTCAAAATGGTGCAAAACTGCAAAACAGGCACATGTGAATGCATGAGTGATGACACGAAAAAGAAGATAAAAGATATGCAAGTAAGCGGAGAAGATGGCGAAGTGCTGCTTGAACTCAGCGGAGAGGTAGAAAAAAGCGAGATAGAAGCGGCACTTGCAAAGTCAAAGGTAATAAACTAAGTCAGTTCAAAATCACTCTGATATTTTTTATACTTTTTTTATCAGAGTACTTTTGAAGCATTGTTGCGAGTTCTAGCACTTCGGCGTTTTTCATTCTTATGCAGCCGCCTGATTCATTTCTGCCGATGGTGGATTCGTTTACTGTGCCGTGTATCCTAAAGACATTTTTGCCATCTACTTCATGTGTCAGATTTATCTTTGCTTCTCCCATGTAGTTGTGCGGATGTCCGTAGGGTACAACTGGGGGTAGGGTGATGTTTTTTGTCTTTTTGAAATGTTGGATGGTGTCTTGTGTGGGGTACCAGTGAGGGTGTAGAGATATGGAGGTCACGCCGCCCTCTCCCAATGGTTTTGGCATATCTTTTTTGGCTGTGGAGACTTTGTACTCTTTGAGCTCTACCGCTTTGCCGTCTAACACGCCCCTGAGTGACATTTTATTTGTTTTGGAATCGACGCTGATCAGAATCTTTTCAAACTTGACAAACTGATTTACGTCTATCTCCTTTTTTTGTTCGGACTCTTTTTTGGCTATCTTTTGTGAGTAGTTGCGCGTATCTTTGAGACTATAAGAGAGTTTTTTTACAAAAGGACCTTGCGATTTTGTCGCTTGGGAGAGCCCTTTCATAAACTCCTGCGCCTCTTGGTGTGTTTGAAAAGCACCGTAGAGTGTTTTGTAGAGCCCATCATCGTCTTTGATGATATAAACATCGCTTGTGCGATTTGGTATATACTCTTTGACGCATCCAATGGCGTTTTTATACTCTTTGGAGGAGCAAACGGAGATAGAGTAGTTGAAATTCTCTTTTTGAAATATATATTTTTGGGTATCTTTTGCGTTGGCTAAGTTGTAGTCAAACTCTTTTATGAAAGGTTTGTGTTGTTTGAGATTTTCAGGGAGTTTTGCCATAAACTCCGCCGCCTTCTCTCTTGAGTAAAAAGAGCCATAAGTTGTGAGGTAACGCCCATCTTCAAGCTTGACTACAAATATATCCGCCTTAGGCTCATCAAGATATCTGTTTAAAAAGTAGGAAGCACCGTCATGGTCTTTTGTCAAACACATGGAGAGGGTATAGAACTTTCCATCGGCAAAACCTAAAACAGTAAAAAAGAGAGATATAAAAAAGAGTTTTAAAAAATACATATAGAATTATAGCAAGTTGCCCATGATTATCACTTCCAACTTCTCAAGCGGTGCATGGATGACACCCTCAAACTGTGTACGGTTAAAAGTCTGCTGTCGTTTTGCGAGCTGTGCGGTGTGGGTGGAGATATTTTCAAGCATCTCATCTTTTGTGACTTCGCCATCAAGATACTCTAAAACTTCCACTATCCCTATGGAGTTCATGGAGTGCGGCAGTCTTGTGTAACGCTGTTCTAGGCGGCACACTTCATCTATAAGTCCGCTCTCAAACATCTTTTGGGTGCGTTTTTTGATGCGTTCTCGCAAAACATCTCTCTCAACATCAATGTTATAGATAGGTAGATTTTCTATAACGGGCTTTGGCGGATTTTGCCTAAACCACTCGCTTGGAGTGAGCTTTGAAGCTTCGTAAATAAGGAGCGCTTTTTCTATCCTGTATCTGTCGTTGGCTGCTATGCTTTCCATATATTCGCCATCTTGTGCATATAAAAAATCATAGCTCTCTTGCAAGTTAAGCAGCCTTTTTTCAACTCTTTTTTTTGTTGCATTATCTATCTTTGGGATGTTTGAGAGCCCATCAACAAGCATCTTTAGATAAAAAGAAGTTCCGCCGACGATGATGAGGTTTTTGTGCTGTTCTTGGCACTTTTGCGCTACCTCTTTATAAAGCCCTATAAATATGTCAATGCTAAAATACGCATCTGGAGACAAAACATCTATGCCAAAATGTTTAACCTCTTGAAGCTCCTCTTTAGAGGGTTTTGCAGAGACGATGTCTATCTCTTTGTAGATGCTAAGAGAGTCTATGGAGAGTATGTAAGCGTTGATTTTTTTGGCGACTTTGATAGCTAAGTCACTTTTTCCCGAAGCGGTTGGACCGATAATGGCTAGTTGAATCATGGCGAAATTATATCAATTTTTAAATCAACTTTGGGTAGAATCAACAAAAACAATTTTAGGGCAAATTTTGCAAAGATATATCAGTAAACTTCGAGATTTTAACGAACTTGTGATGTTTGAACACTCCATTTTTTCGCTCCCTTTTATCTTTATAGCTATGATAGTGGCGGCTGATGGATGGTTTGGGTTTGGGCTTTTGCTCTTGGGCGCTTTGGCGGCTGTGAGTGCTAGAAACTTTGCCATGGGGCTTAACAGATTTGCAGACAGAGACATAGATGCGCAAAATCCCCGCACCTCTTCTCGTCCAAATGTTGACGGGCGGCTTGATGCTTCAAGTATCCTTATTTTTACTCTTGTCAACGCAGTCGCTTTTGTGGGGGTTGCCTACATCATCAACCCGCTTGCTTTTGCGCTTAGTTTTCCTATCTTGCTCATACTTGGAAGCTACTCCTACTTCAAGCGTTTCTCCTCTTTAGCACACATCGTACTTGGTGTCTCTCTTGGACTTGCTCCCATTGCGGGCGTGGTTGCGGTGAGTGCAGAGATAACTGTTTGGTCGGTTCTGCTTAGTCTTGGCGTGTTGTTTTGGGTAGCTGGGTTTGATCTTTTGTACTCTTTGCAGGATATGGAGTTTGACAAAGAAAAAGGTCTGCACTCCATCCCCTCAAAGTACGGTGCACAGACGACACTGCTGCTCTCCTCACTTTTTCATATCCTTACCATTCTTTTTTGGGCGCTTTTTGTCTGGGTTGCGCAACTTGGTTTTTTTGCGAACATGGCGGTTGTTTTGAGTGCTATGATGCTCTCGTATGAACACTACTTGGTACGCAAAGATTTTACGAAAATCGACCGTGCTTTTTTTACCGTCAACGGTTATCTTGGCATACTCTTTTTTATCTTGATTGTTATGGATAAGGTTATATTATGAGCATTCGTTTAGTAAAAGCCCCGATTAGTATAGCTTTTAGTCCGCTCTCTTTGGATAGTGAGTTGTACGCAAGAGAGTTCGATAAGCTAGGAGAGAGTGACGATGACCCGATAAGCCACTGGTTAAAACTTGCACGTGCAAAAGGGGATACATCTGATACAGACCCTGTTTTACTCAACCTTATTATTGAGTTACACCGAAAGATAGATGCGCTTGAGATGTTTTTGAAAAATGAGGAGCCACAACGGGTCTCTCTTATGGATGAAGCGGAGATTGAGTCCATCGGATTTGAGCATTTTAAACTCTCCACAGAGCTTTTAGAAGCTGGAAAAGAGTATTACGGAAGGATTGCTATGCCCGTACATCCAAAACGTGATATAGCTGTTTTTTTTAAAGCACTTGATGGTTCGTTGGCGCAAATCACAAAGATGCATGAGCGTGATGAGAGAGAGTGGAGTGCCTACCTTACAGCAAGAGAGAGAGTGCTTATCCGTGAAGCACGAGAGAGCAAAGCATGAATTTAGAGTCCATAAACATAGAGTATTTGGTAGTAGCCATGGCGGCGATGATTTTGTATCTGCTCTACTATGTTTTTACCAAAGATGCCCAGTATAACAAAAACATCCGCTCCGTTGCTAGCGTTGCAGAAGAGCTCAACAGAGAGATTTTTTACCTCAAAAAAAAGCTCTCAGAAACACAAGAAAATATCCAAAAAAGCGGCAGTCGTATGAGTGATGAAGAGGTTTATCAAGAGGTTGAACGAACGGTGTATGATATGGTAAAACCCCTTGCCACAAGCATTAAAAGGCTAGAAGAGAGTCTTTTGATGATAGAAGGACACATAGAATCCAGACTCTCATCCCTAGAAAACGGTGTCAAGCAGATATCCATCCCTGCTTCCATCCACGGCAATGACGATGAAAAAATCATCTCGCTTTATAAGCAGGGCATCTCTTTGGAGACGATTTCTAAAGAGTTGCATATCTCTAAAGCAGAAGTTGAATTCGTGCTTAAAATAAACAAGATAAAGTAACGGTTGATGGCGGATAGAAAATTATTTGCGCTTGTAGCAGTCTTGATTGGTATTAGTATCGTTCTGACCTATTCGCTCTCTGCATACATCACGCTTCTTTTTGATTTGCATCAGTTTCACTTTGCGGTGCGACAAGCCCTTTTTGGGATTTTAAGTATCTTTGTTATGTGGCTTTTGGCTCAGGGTGACCCAGAAAAACATCTCTCCATTGTCGGTTTTACACTCTTCATCGGTTCAACGCTTTTGATGGTAGCGATGCCCTTTTTGCCTGAATCTCTGGTTTCAGCGGTTGGCGGTGCGAAGCGATGGATTAAGTTTTTTGGCTTCTCTATAGCGCCTGTTGAGTTTTTTAAGATAGGGTTTGTCTATTTTCTAGCGTGGAGTTTCTCAAGAAAATTGGGGCATCACGGCGGTATGGGTGTAAAAGAGGAGTATATCAGATTTGCTCCTTATGGCATAGTTTTTGTCGGAGCAATGTTTGTTATCGCTTTTATACAAAACGATTTGGGTCAGGTCGTGGTGCTTGGGCTTACGCTTCTTTTTATGTTGATGTTTGCGGGAAGCAGTTTCCGTTTCTTCTTAACACTTCTAAGCGGAGCGGTTCTCTTTTTCCTCTTTTTTATCTTTACAGCCGAACATAGGATTTTGCGTATCAAATCTTGGTGGGCTTTGGCGCAAAACACTGTTTTGGAAGTTTTTCCAGAAGCCGTTGCCGCGCAGCTTCGTGTTCCCACAGAGGTAGAGCCTTACCAGATAGGTCACTCTCTCAATGCCATCCACAACGGCGGTCTCTTTGGTGCAGGGCTCTCAAACGGTACGTTTAAGCTAGGTTTTTTAAGTGAAGTTCATACAGACTTTGTTTTGGCGGGACTTGCCGAAGAGTTTGGATTTTTCGGTGTTTTTGTAGTTGTTGCTCTTTTTATGATGATGCTTCAGCGGATTTTTAAAATTGCCAACAGAGTTCAAGACACAAAAAACTATCTATTTAGTCTTGGAGTAGGACTGCTTCTGGCTTTCGCATTTTTAGTAAATGCTTATGGTATAAGCGGTATCACACCCATCAAAGGTATCTCTGTACCGTTTTTGAGCTATGGGGGTTCTACTATTTTGGCGGCATCCATCGGGATTGGAATGGTTCTTATGATATCAAAAAACGCAAAAAGAAGTTGAGACTATGAAACTATGTATAACAGGCGGAGGTACGGGCGGACATCTTATGATAGCCCAGTCTCTTGTTGAAGCAGCGGTAAGTGAGGGGCATGAAGCTATTTTTATAGGCTCTACCAGCGGACAGGATAGAAAATATTTTGAAGAACATAGTGCATTTAGCCATGTCTATTTTTTAGAGACGACAGGAGTTGTCAACCAAAGAGGCTTTGGAAAACTCAAAGCACTTTGGCGTGTTTTTCGTGCTTTTTTAGCGTCACGGGCTATTTTGAAAAAACATCATATTGAGGCAACTTACAGTGTGGGTGGATTTTCTGCCGCTCCTGCATCGTTTGCATCTCTTAGTCTTGGCGTTCCTCTTTTTATCCATGAACAAAATGCAGTGGAGGGAAGGCTAAACTCTCTCTTAAAACCATTTGCAAAGCGATTTATCTCAGCGTACGACGCCTCTTCTCCAATCAAAGGCTATCCCGTAAAAGATATTTTTTTTAAGAGTGCAAGAGTGCGAAGCAAGATAAAAACTATTATCTTTTTGGGCGGTTCGCAAGGTGCAAAAGCGATTAACGATTTGGCACTTAGTGTAGCAAAAGAGCTTCAAGAGCAAGGCATACATATCATCCATCAAACAGGCGAGAGAGATTTTGAGAGAGTGCAAAAAGCATACGGGGAGCTTGGAGTAGAAGCGGAGCTTTACGCTTTTACAAAAGAGATTCCTTCTCTTATGGCAAAATCAGATTTGGCAGTGAGCCGCTCAGGAGCAAGTACGCTTTGGGAGTTGTGCGCCAACGGCTTGCCCGCACTTTTTATCCCTTTTCCCCATGCAGCAGCAGACCATCAGTACCATAACGCAAAGTTTATCGTTGCGCATGATTTGGGGTGGTGCGAGAGAGAGGGCAGTGATTTGAGAGCAGTTTTACTCTCCCTTTTAGAGCAAGACTTGGAGAAAAAGAGCAAAGCCCTTGTCGCATACTCTGTAAAAGATGTGGCACACGAGATGATTTTAGATGTTGTAAAGGTATTGGATGCTTAGAGAGTTAGCCGCTGATTTGGTAGATCTTATCTTAGATTGGGGTTATCTTGGTGTTTTTGTTTTGATGACCATCGAGAGCTCTTTTATCCCTTTTCCCAGTGAGATAGTGCTTATCCCCGCGGGTTATTTGGCGTCTAAGGGAGAGATGCACATAGGCATGATTATGCTAAGTGCGCTTGGCGGTTCGATGATTGGGGCGTTTATAAACTACTATCTTGCACTGCTTCTTGGCAGAAAGATACTAAGTAAATATGGAAAATACTTTTTTATCAAAGAAAACGCGCTTCAAAAGATGGATGATTACTTTGAAAAACATGGACATATCTCTACATTTATAGGGAGACTACTCCCTGGGATTCGTCAGCTTATCTCCATTCCCGCAGGACTTGCGCGTATGAATTTGGCAGTTTTTTCCATCTACACCGCCCTTGGAGCCTCTCTTTGGGCGTTTATACTCGTTATGCTTGGCTACACCATAGGAGAAAATCAAGAACTGCTCGATGCGTACCTCAAGCAGATAACTTTTGTGGTCGTCGTTATATTAGTTTTACTAGCTTTATGGTATATTCGTTACCAAAAGAACAAAAAAGGAGTGTAAGATGAAGTACACAGCAGCTTTTAGGATTTGGCACTGGCTTAACGCCATAGTTGTTTTAGGTTTAGTAGGAACGGTACTACTAAGAAAAGGGTTTTTGAGCTACAGAACCAACTCTGAAATCATTATGACAAAACTTGCAGACATGAATGTGGACATCTTCAAAGAAGATGCCGTAGCTATCGCAAAAGCGATTCGCGCTCCTATGTGGGAGTGGCATCTTATTTTAGGCTATGCGCTTGCGTTTTTGGTGGTTTACAGAATCGCACTTCTCTTTTTTGACAAAAGCCAAAAAGAGTCTTTTAGCACACTTGACATCCATAAAAAGGGCGTCAAAGCTCTACACTACATCCTTTACGGGGCACTTCTGTTTATGACTATCAGCGGTTTTGCACTCTATCTCAAAGAGGCACTTGAACTTACCGATGCGATGGCAAAGAGCATCAAAGAGATGCATGAGCTTGTATATAACTACTTCTTGTTCTTTATACCGCTCCACATAGCAGGGGTTGTGGTAGCTGACATAAGAGAAGAACACGGCATCATCTCAAGCATGATAAACGGAAGAAAAACTACAAAAGAGGTATAAAAAATGATTCAATTAGAGAGCCAAGCACCGGAGTTTTGTCTTCCAAACCAAGACGATGTAGAGATATGTTTGCGAGACCTTAGGGGCAAGTGGATAGTTCTCTACTTCTACCCAAAAGATAACACCCCCGGATGTACGACCGAGGCGTGCGACTTTAGCGAGGCGGCACCGGACTTTAGTACTCTCAATGCCGTCATACTAGGCGTAAGTGCCGATAGCACGAAGTCGCATAGAGGTTTTATAGAGAAAAAAGATTTGATGATAACTCTTTTGAGCGATGAAACTACTTCTATGATGCAAGAGTACGGCGTGTGGGCTTTGAAGAAAAACTACGGCAAAGAGTACATGGGCATCGTCCGCTCAACGCTTATCATCAACCCAGAGGGCATTGTAAAAGCTGTTTGGAAAAACGTAAAAGTAAAAGAACACGCTAGAATCGTAAAAGAGAAGTTAGAGGTACTTCAAGGCAAATAGCCTTGAAGTTTTGTTTAGTATCTGTAGCGGATATAGAGGCGGATATCTTGTGCTTTGTCGACAACTTGGTCGGCATTTGGCATACTGTCTGTAATCTCCATCGCATATCCCGATGTATTTCCAAAGAAGCCGTTGCTTCCGCTGTATTTGTAGTCTATATAGGTATAGCGTAGCTGCATAGAGAGGATATCATCCACAAGGTATTCTGTGAAGTAAGCTTCATACGCATCACCACGCGCTGCAATTTTAGAGCCAATGTTCGTATCTTCTCCGTAAGTCACGCTTCTCCAGTACTTGCTTCCGTGGTTATACTCTAAGCCCCATTTCCCATCATCCGTGAGTAGGGATGGGAACTGTGTTCCTATCCAAAAAGATGTCCCCGTTTTGCTCTCGCCAGCGTCTGAACCTAACATGCCTTGATCGTTTTTAGGGTCTGTTACCGAGACTGCAAAGCTTGCAAAAACAGTTGTGTCATCTAAAAATGAACCTAGATTTTTGCCTATTCCTTTTGCAGAAGCATAGAAAACACCGCTATGCATGTTTCCAACTGTATCAAAACCCGTACCTGCTGTATTGTTGTCGATTAGATTACTTGCATGGTAGTACATACTTGAGACTTTATACTGCTTATCATCATAAGGAGTAAAGATAAATCCTGCCAAATCTATATCCGAGTTAACCCCTTCGCTATCAGCGTAGGGAGTAGATGTAAATTTTGGAGCGGCTTCGCTCATGCCGCGTCCAAGACAAAGTTTTACCGATGTTCCATACTTTTGGCTCAGTGTAAATTGTGAGCTGAGTCCGTCAAACTCTACATTGATGCCATGTCCGATTGGCGAGGAAGCAGCATCGTCATCTCTTAGATTGACAAGTGCGCCATTAGTGGATGGACGGCGACCGATACTAAATGTCCATGGGATATCTAAACCAAGAAACTCTTGCTCTTGCCATAAGAAATAAGCGTTGCGAACTCTGATTTGGTCATCGTATGCATTCTCATTTGCTATCCAGTCAAATGTTTCATAAGGTGCGTTTTGAGCATTTGCTCCGCTTCTCGCCCCAAACGCTTTGTTGTAAGCAAGTTGTCCGATAAAGCTAAGGTTATTGGTTGCTTTATACCCCATATCTATCCAAAGTCTGTTGGTCATAAATGCATCGTTTTTCGCACTTGAGCCATCTGCCATCTCATAGTCCATATTTTCGATGGCAAATCTATAATCCACTTGGAACTTAAGGTGTGAGCCTGAGGTGTTTCTGTTGATCTCCGAAATAGCTTCTTCAATGTCGCCAAGTCTATCTTCGACACTATCCTCTTCGTCCTCTTCCTCTTCGTCTTTAGCGTTTGCCGCAACACTTACCGCACCTTGTGCTTTTGATGCCGATGCTACTTTTGGCTCCTTCGCATCTTCCTCGTCCTCATCCTCTTCTTCTTCCGTACCTTTTGCTACTTTCTTGACAGCAACTTTAGGCGTGGATTTTTGAGATTTAAGTTCTGCAATCTCTGCTTTGAGTTTTTGCATCTCCTTCTCCATCGCCTCAAATCTTTCGTACATAGACTCAGCACTTAGATTTGTTGTAAGAAGCATCGCAGTAGCTAAAGAGAGCAGTAATGGCTTGTTCATGTTCATCCTTTTTTGAAAGTATGTATAATACTTTTTTATAATATCGTTGCAGTACTATACCAAGTTTATATAAAATTTTTTTTAAATTGTGATAATTTTATATAACTTATTGCTATACAGTGCGTAATGGTGCTGCGTGACAAAGCAAGCCTTAATTTTTTTTTGAGTATAATTCGCGGATTTTCTTTTGGCTTTGGCTCAGAGAAATATTCAACAGGTATGTATCAAAAGTCAGTGCAACTCCCTTTCTAGGTGAAAATTGCCCGATATTACCAATGCTAACTGACAAAATCTGGCTGAAAAATGCCCTTAAAGGACCTTATATGGTAACTATGAAAGACCTCTTAGAGTGTGGTGTACACTTCGGACACCAAACACGTCGTTGGAACCCAAAAATGAAAAAATTCATCTTCGGTGTTCGTAAAAATATCTATATTATAGATTTACAAAAAACTCTTCGCTATTTCCGCAACACATACCAAATCGTTGTTGATGCAGCAGCTGAGGGCAAAACTGTTCTTTTTGTTGGAACAAAAAAACAAGCTCGCCAATCTGTAAGAGATGCAGCAATCGCTTGTGGTATGCCATACGTTGACAACAGATGGTTAGGTGGTATGCTTACTAACTTCCCAACTATCCAAAAGTCTATCCGCAAACTTGATGTTATCACTGAGATGCAAGAAAACGGGCAAATCAACCTTTTGACAAAAAAAGAGGCTCTTATGCTTACTCGTCAAAAAGAGAAGCTTGAAGAGTACTTTGGCGGTATCAAAAACATGAAAAGACTTCCTGATATGCTTTTTGTTATGGACGCTGTTAAAGAGCATATCGCTGTTTTAGAAGCTCGCTGTTTAGGTATCCCTGTTGTTGCTCCACTTGACACAAACTGTGACCCAGACCTTATCACTTACCCGATTCCGGGAAATGACGATGCTATCCGTTCTATCCAACTTTTCTGCCGTGAAATGACAGAAGCTATCAATGAGGGTAAAGCACTTAGAAGCGGTGGAAGAGATGATATCGCTCAAGATGCTCCAGAAGAAGAAGCAGTTGCAGAAGATGCAGATGCGTTTGAAGTAGAAGATTTCGATACAGAGGAAGCGTAATCATGGCAGAAATAACAGCAGCAATGGTAAAAGATCTACGCGCATCAACTGATGCGCCGATGATGGATTGTAAAAAAGCTCTTGTTGAGTGTGATGGAGACATGGAAAAAGCAACTGCTTGGCTAAAAGAGAGAGGTATCGCACAATCTGCTAAAAAAGCAGACCGTGTTGCAGCTGAGGGTCTTGTCGGACTTAAAATTGCAGATGATTTCTCAAAAGCTACTGTTGTTGAGATTAACTCTGAGACAGACTTCGTTGCAAAAAATGAGGGCTTCCAAAACCTAGTACTCAAAACAACAGAAGAGATTTATGAGACTTCTCCGGCAGATGTAGAGAGCCTAAAAGCGACAGCATTTGGTTCTTACTTTACAGAGAGCGTTGCAAAAATCGGTGAAAAAATCGAACTTCGCCGTTTTAAAACTATCAAAGCTGAAGATGAGACTGTAGCTATCAACGGGTATGTTCACTCAAACAACCGTATTGCAGTTATCGTAGCTGCTAAGTGTGACAGCAAAAAAACTGCCGATGCACTTCGCCCGATGCTTAAAAATGTAGCGATGCACGCATCTGCTATGAAACCAAAAACGCTTTCTTACAAAGATTTTGATGCAGCATTCGTTGAGTCTGAGACAATCGGAAGAATCGAAGCTATCAAAAAAGAGAATGAAGAGCTCTCAAGACTTAAGAAACCTCTTAAAAATGTGCCACAGTATATCTCTATGGCACAACTTACTGATGCAGTTTTGGCACAAGCTGAAGCGGAAATTAAAGATGTTCTTAAATCTCAAGGCAAACCTGAAGCAATCTGGGACAAAATCGTTCCAGGACAACTTGCTCGTTTTATCGACGACAACACAACGCTTGACAAAGAGCTTGCTCTCCTAGATCAGACGTATGTTCTCAATGATAAATTTACAGTAGCACAAGCTATTGAAGAAGCGGCAAAAGAAGCTGGTGGAAAAGCTGAAGTTGTTGATTTCGTGCGCCTTGAAGTAGGTGAAGGTATCGATAAAAAAGTCGATGACTTCGCTGCAGAAGTTGCAGCACAGATGAGTTAAGGAATCTTTCCTTAACTCACTTTCTCTCTCTATAAAATCTCTCTAACTTTGTTATAATACTCCTATGAATTTATTATCCGCAAAAAACTTATCACAAACTTTTGATTATGAACTTTTTTCTAATGTCTCTTTGGATTTAGACGCAGGCGAATCCATCGCTATTATCGGCGTGAGTGGCAGTGGTAAATCGACACTGCTTCATATACTCTCAACCCTTTTAAAGCCAGACAAGGGAAGTGTCTCTCTTTTTGGAGAAGATGTTGCAAGTATGAATAAAAAGAGACTTGCGCAGATAAAACGTGACGAAATAGGGCTTGTGTTTCAGTCTCATTATCTTTTTAAGGGCTTTACATGCTTTGAAAATCTCGAAGTAGCAGCCATCCTCTCCAACCAAGAGGTAGATGGTGCGTTGCTTAAGAGACTAAACATCGATGGAACTATCCACCAAAAAGTAACTGAACTCTCAGGCGGGCAGCAGCAAAGAGTCTCTATCGCAAGAGTTTTAACCAAAAAACCACGCCTTCTTTTTGTGGATGAGCCAACAGGAAATCTTGATAAAACAACAGCAAGTGAGGTTATGGAGATCTTTTTTGAGTATCTTCAAGAACATCGCGCCGGAATGATTTTGGTTACTCACGATGATGTGTTAGCACACAAGTGCAGCAGAGTTTATAAACTTCTCAACAAAGAGCTTGTAGAAGTACGTTGATGCAAAAAAAAGAGGCGAAGAAGAGATGACGTGGCCGCAAGTCTTTACTGAGACCTATATCGTCGGCTTCCTTCTTCTCTTTTTTCGTTTTGGTGCGCTCTTTATGGCAGTACCCATTTTTTCGCACAATAGTATCCCAATGGAGATAAAAGCTTCTTTGGCATTTTTTTTCACTATCGTTTTTTACTCTTCTATGCCTCCTTTGGTGATGGCTATTACGCTTCCAAACCTTGTTTTGGCTATTTT
This sequence comes from Sulfurimonas lacustris, assembly GCF_059705355.1. Lineage (NCBI taxonomy): Bacteria > Pseudomonadati > Campylobacterota > Epsilonproteobacteria > Campylobacterales > Sulfurimonadaceae > Sulfurimonas > Sulfurimonas lacustris. The sequence goes on along the minus strand of NZ_AP046125.1, from coordinate 1,970,678 downwards.
AAGTGAGCTTTTTTTAGGGCTCGCGATTGGGATTGTGCTGCAAATCGCTTTCAATGCTATCACATTTGCAGGAGGACAGATATCTTTTATGATGGGTTTTTCCATGGCAAGCGCAATCGATCCGCAATCTGGAATCTCTATGCCCATCATCTCGCAGTTTTTGTCGCTTATGGCACTTATGATTCTCTTTGCTGTCGATATGCACCACTGGATGCTGCTTTTCATCGACAGCTCGCTGCAACACATTCCTCTCGGTGGTTTTGTGATGAGTGAGAACCTTTTTGGCTATATCATTCAAGCGATGTCTAACATGTTTTTGGTCGGTTTTATGATTGCTTTTCCCATCACAGCACTTGGATGGCTTGCTGATGTGATATTTGGAATGCTTATGAAAACTATGCCGCAGTTTAACCTTTTAGTCATTGGATTTCCAATAAAAATCATGGTCTCTTTCGCCGTTCTCATCGCAACACTCACTGCTATTATGCTCATCTTAAAGAACCAAATGCTTGAAGCATTTAACTTTTTGGAGATGCTTTTTTGATTGATGTTATACACTCTCTTGGAAGCGGGAGCTTTAGCCCCGTTTAAAATTTCATTTATATTGTAAAGCAACAAAGCGAGGCTAAAGCCTCACTTCCAAAAAATAACATTTCACATGCAAATTTTGTAAAAGTGCGTAACATCAGTTCGTTTTTTTGCTACAATAATGTCAAAACAGCCTCTGAGGAAAATCGAATGAATATCTTACTCTTAAACAATAATCCAGTAGTGAACAAACTAGTAACTCTGAGCGTACAAAAGACTTCAGATGAGTTGCATACAGCTGAGAATATTGAAGCCATAGAATCTGGAGAGTATGACCTCTTAATCATAGATGATGCACTTTATAGCGATGAGGCTATGGATGAGATAGCAAGCAAGATAAGCTTTAGCGAATCTCTTTTTATATGCTCAAAAGATGCGCAGGAACGAGTGGAGTTTACTAAAACGCTTAAAAAACCTTTTTTACCTACTGATCTTGTTGAAACACTTATCGCTTTGGCAAAAATGGTTGATACCGTAGATCTTGGCAAGATGGATAGCATAGAAGAGAGTGACTTGGATGCACTTGCAGATGATGCGCTCTTTCATGATTTTGAAACAGATGAATCTTTAGATGACCTAGATGATTTAGACGCACTCGAAGAGGTGGAAGATTTGGATATGTTTGATACCTTAGATGAAGCGGCATATAATGATGCGGCGCTTGAAGATGTCAAAGAAGAGGGTGTTTTAGACAAAGATGAGCTTCAAGAGGTACAGTCACTTTTAGAAGAGACAGAAACGGAAGGCTTTGATGATTTTGACTTTGGCACTACGCCAGATGAGCAAGAGGATGATGCGCTTGACTTTGAAGATGACGCATTAGAGCTAGAAGATATCCAAACTCCAAAAGAGGAGTTGATGGAAGATTCATTCTCTTTTGAAGAAGATGCGTTGCATGGGCTTGAAGAAGAGACTGACGAAGAAGAAATGCTTGATTTTGAAGAGGAAGCACAAGAAGAGGTAGAAGCGCAAGAGGAGCTTGAAGAGACACTTGATGAGGATGACTTTGAAGAAGAAGAGCTTGAAGAAGATGACTTTGAAGAGGAAGCACAAGAAGAGGTAGAAGCGCAAGAGGAGCTTGAAGAGACACTTGATGAGGATGACTTTGAAGAAGAAGAGCTTGAAGAAGATGACTTTGAAGAGGAAGCACAAGAAGAGGTAGAAGCGCAAGAGGAGCTTGAAAAAGCGCTACAAGAGGATGAGGTTGAAGAGGAAAATCTTGAAGAGGAAGAACCTGAAGAAGAGTTTGAAGAAGAAGATTTAGCATCCCAGATACAAGAGGCAGTGGATTCTCTAAGCGATGAAGATTTGCAGAGTGAGCTTGATGAGGACATACTCTTGAGTATCGGTTCTTTGACAAGCAGAGACTTAAAACTCGCTATTGGCGAAGAGGTGCAAGAGGAACAGCCAGAACTCTTTGATGCAAAAACATCTCAAGATGTGACTTTAGAAAAAGCAGATGAACAGAGCTCTTTAGAACATACAAGCCACAATAGCAACGGTGTAGAAGCACTTAAAAAACTCCTCAAAGCCTTGTCAAATGAAGATGTCGCTGCTTCACTTCAAGGGATGAAGATAAATATAAATATAACATTAGGTGATGCGTAGTGAATCATAAATCAGGAGCTATTTTAGTACTCTCAGGTCCAAGCGGAGCAGGAAAAAGTTCACTGCTTAAAGAGGTTATCAAAGATATCGGAGAGTGCTATTTTTCTATCTCTACTACTACACGACCAATAAGAGCAGGTGAAGAAGACGATGTTCACTATCACTTTGTGGATGAGTCAGAGTTTAAACAAGATATAGAGCAAGAACTTTTTTTAGAGTATGCGGTTGTGCATGGAAACTACTATGGTACTTCCATCAAACCCGTCAAAGAGGCTCTTAAAGAGGGAAAACTTGTCATTTTTGATATTGATGTGCAGGGGAATGCTACTATTATCAACCGTTTGGGGGATATTACTACTTCGGTATTTATCTCGCCTCCCACGCTCTCAGAGCTTAAAAAACGCCTTGAAGCGCGACAAACAGACTCTCAAGAGGTGATAGATCGCCGCATCGACATGGCAAAGAGAGAGATGCAAAGAGTGAGTGAGTATGATTTTCTCATCGTCAATGACAACTTGCAAGAAGCGGCAGAAGTTTTGCGTGTTATAGCAAAAGCGGCAAGAGTAAAAATCCCTGCAAATGAGATAAATGATTTTGTGCGAAGTTGGGAAGATATAGAGCAATAAGAGAAGTTACAGCATATTTGGCTATAATTTTCAACTTAATTTTTAAAGAAGGAATGAAATATGGGAATGCCTAGTGGACAAGAGTTACTGGTTATATTGGCGATTGTAGTTTTACTTTTTGGAGCAAAAAAGATACCTGAGTTAGCAAAGGGAATCGGTAAGGGAATCAAAAACTTTAAAGCTGAGATGAAAAATGATGACGTTGATGGCGATGAAATAAAAACTGCATCATCTGAAACTCCTAAAAAAGTAGAGCCGACAGAAACAACTGCAACAGTTGAAACTCCAAAAACTACAACACAAGCGTAACCATTGAAACAACGAGTATCGGCGCTTTTGCGCGAAAAGTTTGGTCGTGAAGTTGTTTTAGAAAAGCCTCGTGACCGCTCTTTTGGTCACTTTGCTACCCCAATAGCTTTCTCTTTAGCAAAAGAGTTGAAGCAATCCCCTATGAAAATTGCCGATGAACTTGCATCCTCTTTTGAAGATAGCGATGTTTTTGGAAAAGTTGACTCTGTTAAAGGGTATCTCAACTTCCGTCTCAGTGAAGACTTTTTAAGCGAGTACGGGGCATGGGCTTTGCAAAATCCAAGCGAGTTTGCAAAGGGCGAGAAAAAAGAGAAAATTCTTTTAGAATTTGTCAGTGCAAACCCGACAGGACCGCTTCATATAGGACATGCCAGAGGCGCGGTTTATGGGGACACTCTTTATAGACTTGCAAAGCACTTAGGTTATGATATAACGGCTGAGTATTATGTAAACGATGCGGGCAATCAGATAGATTTGCTAGGGCTTTCTATCCAGCTTTATGGGCGTGAAAATATACTCAAAGAGAGTGTTGAGTACCCGCAGAGCTACTACAGAGGAGAGTACCTCTCCCCTCTCGCACAAGAGGCAGTCGAGAAGTTCGGTATAGAGATTTTAAGTGATGCATCTCGCCAAAAAGAGCTTGCTATCTGGGCAAAAGATGGTGTTATGGAGATTATAAAAAGAGATTTGGGTGCGACTAATATCTTTTTTGACACTTTTGTCTATGAATCTTCTCTCTATGATGATTGGGAGAGGGTTATGGCAAAGATGGGAGAGGGCATCTATAAGAAAGATGACAAAATCTTTATCGCATCTTCTCAAAAGGGTGATGATGCCGATAGAGTTGTTGTTCGTGAAGATGGACGACCGACTTATCTTGCGGGTGATATTGTCTATCATAACCAGAAGTTTGAACGTGGGTATGACCACTATATCAACATCTGGGGAGCCGACCATCACGGATATATTCCTCGTGTAAAAGCAGCGGTTGAGTTTTTGGGGTATGATAGCTCTAAACTTGAAGTGCAGCTCTCTCAAATGGTAAGTCTTTTAAAAAATGGCGAACCTTATAAGATGAGTAAGCGCGCGGGTAATGTTATCCTTATGAGCGACATCGTAGAAGAGATTGGTTCGGATGCGCTGAGATTTATCTTTGCTTCTAAAAAGAGCGATACGGCGTTAGAGTTTGACTTGGCAGAATTTAAAAAGCAAGATAGTTCTAACCCGATTTTTTACATCCAGTACGCACATGCACGTATCAAAACGCTTCTTTCAAAGAGTGATTTGAGTGAAGAAGAGATTATGGCGGCAACGCTGAAAAACTTGGATGAAAATGCAGACATTTTGATGTTTGACGCGCTTCTATTACCTGAAATCGTTGAGGATGCTTTTGCATCAAGACAGGTACAAAAGCTTCCAGAATATCTCAAATCTCTCGCTGCATCGCTCCATAAGTTTTACTATGATTGCAGAATTATCGGTACGGAGGATGAGGCGAAACTTCTCAAGCTTCTTATGCTTGTGGGTCTCTCTCTTAAGACTGGTCTCTCTCTTATGGGGATTGCCGCAAAAGACTATATGAGCAAAGAAGAGGAGTAGTTTTTACTCTTCTCTCCTTAGCATCGGGTAGAGTTTTAAAGCTTCCTCTTTTTGTGCTTTTGTGATTTGTATGAGAATTGGCTTTTTGTTTATATCAAGCCAAGAGGTGATTTTTTGCAAATCTTCAAGTTTCATTGAAGTGCATCCTGCTGTCGGTGCATTATCCCCCATTTGAACATGGATAAAGATACAAGAACCTCTTTTGTAAAGTTGCTCTTTGTTATGACCCACCGTGATGCCAAACTCATACTGCCCATCATCTCGTCTCATCTCTTCAAAACTTTTTGGCAAATCATAAGGTTTTTTTATAATCTGGTTATAAAATTTTGACTCTGTATCATCAACACAGATAAGCTCTTTTGTTGCGTGAAGATAGGGCATCTTGAGTGACGTATTTGCTTCATACCCAAAAAGAGCCTCCAGAGAAAAAACCCCAATGGGCGCTTTTTTATCACCCTCTTGTTTAAGAGGTGCATCTTGTGGTTGCAAAAAAGTCATATCGCCAACCCCAAAACCTAGTCCATTTTGACCCAAATTGACCTCTATTGGACCCAAAACCTGCCTATTTTGCTCAAAACAAAAGAGCTCTGCCTTGGTTGCATTGTAGTCATCAGCAATGACAAAAACTATCTGCTGGCTCGCATAAATAAAGATTTGACAAATTAGAATAATTAAGAAACTTTTTACCATAAAGTATGTTACTATTACCAAAATGTGAAACAGATTAATTTTTGAATATGGAAAAAGGTTTATGGGTATAAACATAAGAAAAGCGACTAGTGCTGACGCATCGTTTTTAGCACAGATGATTTTACAAAGTACTAGAGCTGACAAGAAGATAGGTATTTATGACCTTATTTTCAAAACAAATAGTGATGAAGAGATTTTAAAAAATTTAGAAAAATTAACGACTACTACTGCAAAATCTCCTTCGCACTACACCAACTTTTTAATCGCTGAGATGGATGGAAAGTGTGTTGGTTCACTTGCGAGTTATGAGCCGCGTCTCATCACAAAAGAGACGTTTATAAGCGCTCTGGATGAGATTGGTGTCAATGGTGAGGAGAGTGAGTATTTTGGGCTTATGGAGATTTGCGGCTTTGCACTCAACAGCAGAACGCTTGTTTTTGACTATATGGAAGAGCTAGAGGGTTTTATGGATGTTGGCATCTTAAAAGCGCTTATGCAAAAAAGCCTTTTAAGTGCAAGACTTAAAGGCTACCGCATCGCGCAGACCATCGTTGAGATAGGTTCGCTTGAAACACTGCTTTACTATAAAAAACTCGGATTTGGAGTAATAAAAGAGAAGGAGTGTGAGCCTTACAAAGAGATTTTTGGCAGAGCTGGTTTAGTGTTGCTCTCTATAGAGTTTTAGCATAGAACTCTCCGCGCTTTCGCTTCTTCCCTCCCTTCTAGCTATCGCTTTAGCATTGATAACCAGAAATGTTATGCTCTCGCTTTTTGGGGGCATAACGCTTGGGGCTTTTATCTTCAACGATTTTTCTCTCTTTGCATCCATCGAGACTCTCTTTAAGCTCTTTTTCTCTCTACTCTTAGAAGCTTGGATACTCAAAACTTTAGCTTTTGCCGTTTTGGTTGGGAGTATCATGGCGTTGATAGAAAAGTCTGGTGGCATAGAGGGTTTTGTCGATTTTATGCAACATAAAGTGGGGTTGGTCAAGTCGCCTCGTGCGGCTTTGATGCTTAGTTACTTTATCGGTGTTGTTATCTTTGTCGAATCTTCCATCACTTCGCTCATCGCAGGAGCAGTTGGTAAACCGTTTTGTGATAAATATAAAATTCCAAGTGCCAAACTCGCTTTTGTTTGCGACTCGACATCTGCACCCATTAGCTCGCTTATCATCTTAAACGGCTGGGGCGCGCTTCTTCTGGGGCTTGTAGCTACGCAAATATCTCTGGGAGTTATGGATGCCAATGCGATCGATATCTTAATAGATGCTATTTTTTATAACTTTTACTCCATGGCGGCACTGGTGGTTACCTTTTTGTTTATTTGGTTTAACATAGATATCGGTGCTATGAAAAAAGCAAGATACACGCCTAGAAATAGCGACATAACAAGCAATGGTGCAAGTATGTTTTATATGCTCTGGCCCATAGCCCTGATGGTACTTCTGGTTTTTGTCTTTTTATATATAACCGGTGGCGGAGATATACTCAAAGGGAGCGGTTCGAGTTCTATCTTTTATACGATGCTCGCCGTGCTGCTCTTTACACTCTTTTATTTTGTCGGGACAAAAAATATGTCACTTTCTCTCTGGAGCAAAACTGCTCTTGAGGGGGCGTGGAAACTTGTACCTATTGCGCTTATACTGCTCTTTGCATTTGCAATAGGGGAAATGACGACAGAGCTTAAAACAGGGCACTATTTGGCATCACTTGCTACTCAAAATCTAAGTGTTACTCTTTTGGCAGGGGTCATTTTTCTCATCGCTTCTGTTATCTCTTTTTCTACGGGGACGAGTTGGGGGACATTTAGTATTATGATTCCCATCGCTCTTCCTATGGCAGTAGCCATGGACGCAAATGTCGCTCTTTGCATAGGGGCGGTTATCTCCGGAGGGGTGTTTGGAGACCACTGCTCGCCTATCTCGGACACAACTATCATCTCTTCAATGGCAGCTGATTGTGAGCTTATAGAGCACGTCAACACACAACTTCCTTACGCACTTATCAGTGGAGGAGTTGCTTTTGTGTTGTTCATACTCTTTGGGTTCATTGGCTAGATTTTATCGGAGATGGGGCTTTGGCCCCGTTAAATAAGCGAGGCTAAAGCCTCACTTCCAAGAGAAAATGAGTTTATAAAACTTGATTGATAGAGTACTTCATATCCTCATCAAGATTTTCCATAGAGTTAAGCATCCATCTAAGATAAGCGGCGTCGCTTGAAGCTACCTCTTGTAGTGTTTTGCCTTTGTACTTTCCAAAGTTGAAAGATTTGATCAAGATAGGCGTTGCGGTAAGTTCTACCATCTTGGTAACTGGGTTTTTACCTTGAAACTGGGCTGTTGTAAGCTCTTTAAGGCGGCTTAAGAGAAGTTTTAAAACAAGTACATCACCGATAGCATCATGCGCTTTTATCTCTATGCCAAGAAGGTCAGCCTCTTTTTTTTCCTCTTTGTAAAGCTCCATTTTGTAGCGAAAATATTGAAGTCGGTGCGCCTCTTCGTCTGGGAGCAGATGTTTTGCGACACGCAGGGTGTCGATTACCTGCATTTGCGGTACAAAACCCTCTTTTTTGAGCATCTCTATATCAAACTTTGCGTTGTGGATGATGAGGTAGTTTTCTGGGTCGTTGAGTTCAAGCAGTTTTTTGTAAGCGCTACTCTCTTTGCAGGCAGGTTTGCCCTCAAGCATCTCAGGTGTTATGCCGTGTGTCTCCATCGCACCAAAACTGATGGGAATATCGCTTGCGCAATACTCATTGTAAACCTCCACCTCTTTTGCCCCTAACACCATAAAACCTAGCTGTATAACTTTGTCTTGTTCGCCCGTTCCTGTTGTTTCCGTATCAAGGATAATATATTTTTTTGCCAAATTCTCTCCTTTTTTTCTGCCTCGAAAGAGGCAATGGCTATATCAAAAAGGAGTCTAACATATACTCTCTTTGAACATGCAGATATTCGGGGCTTATTTCTATAATTATGCTCTCTTTTGTGATTTTGTAGGTGCAAAACTGAACAAATTTGAGCTGTGTTTTCTCGCCTCTAAATTCAAAATTTCTCACAGCAAGAGGTTCGTTGAGCTCTTCAAATAGCTCTTGAATTTTACTGATAGACTTCTCGCACGGGTCAAGGTGGAGAAGTTTGTAAAAATTTGTGATTTTTATCTCCATCGGAGACTCTTCATCCTGCTCAATATAGGTGTTGTAGATACCGTGAGCAAGCCTCAGTGCGTCTGAACTAAGCGGTTCATGAAGAAGATTTTGTTTTACAATGGAAACTGTACTCATGACACGATGATATAACGGTGTCCATTAAAAATATATAAAAGTTGTAGTAAACTATCAAACTTCTTTTAAGGCTTTTTTGTGAATAAATTTTTGTTATTTTTCCTTTTTTTGCCGCTTTTTTTAACAGCTTTTGAGATAGAGCAAACCCCCATAGAGTTCGGAGAAACAAGGGTGGAGCTTACAAAAAAATATATAAAATCGCACTATGGTTTAGAGGTAGAGGATATAAAAATAGTCCCCAAAATTATCGTTATCCACCATACGGCGATAGATGATTTGAACGATTCGCTCTCTCGATTTACCTCGCAAACATTGCCAAGTGTCAGAGCCGACATCAACAATGGCGGAGCGGTCAATGTCTCTGCCCATTTTATGGTTGCAAGAGACGGGAGTGTGCATCAGCTTATGCCGCTTGACACTATGGCACGCCATGTTATAGGACTGAACTACAACGCCATCGGTATAGAAAATGTCGGTGGGCAGGGCGGTGCGGACAATCTTACAAAAGAGCAGCTGGAGGCAAATATTGCGCTTGTCAAAGAGCTTCAAAAAAGATTTTCAACCATAGAGTACTTAATAGGGCACTATGAGTACAGGTGTTTTGAGGGGCATGAGCTGTGGCTTGAGAGAGACAAAGGCTACAGAACACACAAAGATGACCCATCGCAAAGGTTTATGGGCGAACTTAGAGCAAATGTGAGCGGTTTTAAATCTGCTCCATGTAGGCAAGGACAAAAATGATTAGCTCGCCGCTTGTTTACCTCTTCTCTTTGGCTTTGTTGGCAGCTTTTGTCGCACTTGTTGAGCAAAAGAGCAAACTAAAACTCTTTCGATTTGTCCCTGCGGTGGTTATGATATATGTATTTAGTATGGTGCTAGCCTCATTTGGGGCGTTTGCACAAAATGAGGCCATCGATGCTATCTATGAAAATACGAAAAAAAACCTTCTCCCCGCAATGCTCTTTTTGATGCTTTTGCAGGTTGACTTGAGAGATTTTTTCAAGCTTGGAAAGCATCTTATTATCGCTTATGTTCTGGCTGTTCTCTCTATTGCAATCGGGTTTATCTTAGTCTCTTTTGCTTTTGATTTTGATGCCAAAATCGCCTCCGCATTTGGGGCTTTGAGCGGGAGCTGGATGGGTGGTGTAGCAAATATGGTGGCGGTCGGCTCGGCTCTTGGTGTGGGTCAGGAGGCTTTTGGATATGCGCTTATAGTTGATAGCGTAAATTATACGATTTGGATTATGTTTTTGCTCTTTTTAACCCCTTTTGCACACGCTTTTAACAACTTTACAGCCTCGCATGAGCAGATGGCAAAACTCTCCATGATAGGGTGTGCCTGCACCATCGGCGCAAAGAGATACTGGTTTATCGTGCTTTTATCTATCGCCGTTGCTTTTTTGGTAAATCTTTTGGCTTCAAGCGGAGTAGAGATTTTAAACTACACGACAACAACCGTGATTTTAGCCACTGTTCTTGGCGTAGCAGGCTCTTTTACAAGGCTAAAAACCATCAACGGCTCAAGCGAAGTTGCAACAACCATGCTCTACATGCTCATAGCCCTCATCGGCTCAAAAGCGTTGTTTGAAAACTTCAGCGGCGTGGGCGTTTATGTCTTTGCAGGATTTTGTATCTTGGTGGTGCATGCGCTTATCATGGTAGCAGGTGCAAAGCTCTTTAAACTCGACCTCTTTAGCATAGCCGTCGCCTCTTTGGCAAACATAGGCGGAGTAGCATCCGCATCCATACTCGCCGCAACCTACAACAAAGCACTTGTCGGAGTTGGAGTTTTGATGGCGGTTATGGGCTACATCATAGGGACTTTTGGCGGTTTGGCTGTAGGGAGTGTTTTGGTTTGGATGGCGGGGTAAACATTGTAAATGTTTTATGTTATACTTAAGCCAATATACACAAAGGTTTTTTACGATGACTAAAATCGAGGTTATCACATTTCTAAAAAATAAAAAAGATGAATTTCACGCAAAATATGGTATTACAACACTTGGGCTTTATGGCAGCTATGCAAGAGATGAAGCAACAAGTAGCAGTGATGTAGATATCTTTTATGAAAGGGATAAAAACTTTGAACTTCAAAGCGGATTGGATTTTTTAAATATCGGCGAAAAACTGGCAAAGGAACTAAAAGTTTCTAAGGTTGATTTTGTCTCACTTGATTATATGAATCCTATCGTAAAACATTATGCGAAGAAAGATTTTATCTATGTATGATGAAAAAAATCTAATCCATATTTTTACCATTTTAGAGTGTTGTGAAAAGGCTTGGATATATACAAAAGATTTTGACAATCCTGCTGATTTTATCTGGGCAAATGAGCAAAAAGAGCTTAACGCAGTTATATCACTTTTTATTGCCATCGGTGAAGAGTCTAAAAAAATAGAAAAAGAGCTAAAAAACGCCGTAACTTTTGAGCTTTCATGGAGTGATATAGCAGGACTAAGAGATAAGATATCTCATGACTACAGAGGCGTGGACGCAGATATACTTTGGATAGTTATTTACAAAGATTTGAAAAAATTAAAAACTGCACTTATCGATATGGTAAATCTTATCAATCCTCCAAATGAGCTTCTAAAAGAGTTTTTGAACACGCCTTATTATAAACATATAGGGTATTTAATTTGATAAAAAACAAAAATGTAACTGCATTATCTTTAATAACAAAAAAACTCTACTCTCCAGATATTGAAGTTTTAGCCAGTGGCGAGTTTGGCGATAGAATATGAAAATAACAGATATAAAAACCCACGTAAAACAAATAGAGCTAAAAACTCCATTCAAAACTGCTCTTCGCACTGCTACTCATGTGGAGTTCGTGAGGGTTTTTGTAGAGTGTGAAAATGGGTTTGTCGGTGTTGGTGAAGCACCTGCCACAAAGGCGATTACGGGGGAGGGGATAGAGGATATCTTACACTCAATCGGAACTGTTCAAGAGCTGTTTTTGGGGCTTGAGGCAGAAGAGGCACTTGAAAAGCTACATGATACAAAAATCGGCTCAAGTGCAAAGGCTGCGCTTGATATAGCGTTTGTGCATCTGCTCTCTTTGGAGGCAAAAAAATCGCTTTACGACTATTTTGGCACAACGGATTTAACTCCGCTTCAAACGGATGTGACTATTAGTTTGAATGAGAGTGCGATGATGCTTCATGATGCAAAAAAAGCGTTTGATGATGGCATGGAGATACTCAAAGTAAAAGTCGGAAGTGATGTTTTGCATGCGGTGGATGTTGTGAGAGCCATCGCAAAAGAGCTGCCGAGTGCAAAGATACTTGTGGATGCCAATCAGGCGTGGAGCGTGGAAGATAGTGAATTTTTTATAGCCAATATGTTTGATGTAGCCATTGAGCTTATAGAGCAGCCTGTTATCGCTTCTGATTTGGATGGGTTGAAAAAGATAACTGAGATTTCACATATCCCTATTTTGGCTGATGAAGCGGCATTTACTCTTGAAGATGTGAAAAAAGTCGTTGTCTCAAAGAGTGCGGATATGATAAATATAAAGTTTATGAAGTGCGGCGGAGTGAGCAAGGCGATAGAAATTTTAGAGTACGCAAGAGCGCAAAAAGTGCCTTGTATGCTGGGTTCCATGCTTGAGGGTCCATACTCTATAAATATGGCGTTGCATCTGGCATTTGCATATAGAGATGTTATAAAGTATATAGATTTGGATAGTCCGCTGCTTTATAAAGAGATGCCGAGTGAGCTTGATTTTGAGTTTAGCGGGTGTGACATTGGTCTAAAAACCAATCTTTTGTAGTTTATACCAAATGGGCGAGGCTGAAGCCTCACTTCCAAAAAAAAACTGACGATGTGTATTTTACTTGTTATGAGAGCCTTTGTTAGGTTGCTGTGACAACTCTGTTTCTTCCGCTCTCTTTGGCTTGGTAGAGGGCTTCATCTACTAAGGAGATAGACTCAAAGATAGAGCGCTCAGGCTCTAACAGACCAACCCCAAAGCTTGCGGTCACGTCTGTTTTTTCAAAAGAGTGTTGCGCTATTTTTTCTCTTAAACCTTCACATGCTTTTTTAGCGTCTTCAAGGGAGGTGTTGGTAAAAATAATCATAAACTCCTCTCCGCCCCATCTTCCGATGGTGTCTGTTTCTCGGGTGTTTGCCCTTAAGATGTGTGCAAGTGCTTTGAGGATGCTATCGCCTGCTTGGTGTCCGTACGTGTCGTTGACATGCTTGAAAAAGTCAACATCCAAAATGGCAACAGCGGTTTCATACTCCTTAAATCGGCGTACTTTTTTATGCTCCTCTTCGAGAGTTTCATCCGTTTTGAGCCTGTTGTAGAGTCCTGTGAGTTTGTCGGTGATGGAGAGCTGTAGCAGTTTTGCATTGTACTTTTTGTTCATATACTCTCTATGGAGAAAAAAGCCTACTATAAGCGCTATGATCGCTAAAACTTTATAGAGAAGTGTTTTATCAAAAGAGGAGACCTCTTCGACGACTGAGACCCATCTGTTGTAGATGCTTTGGCGTTTCTCATCGGTGAGCGTTGGGATGACTTTGTCAAAAATCTCTAAAAGAATGGGCTCATCACTTCTTGTACCTATGCTAAAAGAGAGGTTTTCGCCTAAGCGTGCGGAGACTTTAAGAACTCCTGTGTAGTCTCTTTGGATATAGGAGGAGACGACCATAAGGTTGTCTATATAGCCATAGATTTCCCCTCGCATCACCATATCAAGCCCCTCTTTGATGGAGCCCACCTCGACTATCTCGATAGATGGATGTTTGGAGGCTAGTACTTCGATGATAGAGTACCCTTCAACGGCGGCGATTTTTTTGCCTCTAAGTTCTGCAATAGTTTCAAAAAAAGGTTTTTCGTTGGTTGTTACGACAACAACGGGCAAAGAGAGGTAGGGCTGCGTGAAGTTCATATAGAGCGCTCTTTTGGGCGTCTCAGTGGCAAGAGAGAAGATGTCGCACTCTCTTTTTTGGGCGTTGATGATGGACTCTTGCCAGCTTGAGACGTGTACATGCTCTATGGGGATACCAAGTTTGCTTGCAAAGTGCTGCATGACGTCCGCGCCTATGCCTACATATTTGCCATCGCGAATCGCTTCAAAGGGGTACCACTCTGGGTCGATGCAGGCTCTGATTTTGCCTTTTGCCTGCAAATAGGCTCTCTCTTCGTTGGTCAAGTCAAAATCACTTTGGATATTTTTGAGCACATCATCAAAACTAAAACGGTGCAACTGCGCATCACTGTCGATAAAATCTGAGCGTTTGAGCTGTCTAAAGGTAAGTTCTGTAAGCTCTTTGTTTATCTCTCCGATTTTGAAAAAGTCCAAAATCATCAGCTTTTTTATCTCATTTGCTTCAAAAACAAGTGCCTCTTTGCTTTTTGTGACGCCATATTTTTTTTGGAGTACTTCGATGCTCTCCTCTATGTGGTTGATGGCGTAGTTCCACCCACGGTTACTCGCTTCGATAAATTTTTTTGTTCTTTGCGGGTGCTCTTCTATCTCTTTTTTGGAGGCAAAAAGGTTGGATGCACTCATGTTAAAGCCAAAATCCATAGGTTTTATGATGTGGTATTTTACCCCTCTTTGGTCAAGTTCAAAAAGTTGGTTTGAGGTAAAACCGCTCATAATGTCCACTTTTTTCTCTATAAAAGTGTTGATATCAAAAGTGTGCTCTTTGATGGTGGAGTTCTCTTTTGTGATGTTGTAGTGTTTGAGCATCAGTCCCAAAGCGCTGTATTTGAGCTCGTTGCTTGTACCCATGATGGTTTTGCCCTGCATCTCTTGAGGCTCTTTTATCTCGGTATGTGAGATAAAAATAAGCGGAGAGCGTTGCAGGTATGTTGCGAGGAGGATGATGGGCTTAATCTTGCCATCTTCTATAAAAATGCTAGAGTGATAGACGCCGTAGTTGCTCTTTTGTTTTAAGACACTATCAACGATATCTGTGCCGCGTTCATACTCCACGATGGTTACATCAACCCCCGCTTCTTTGTAAAAACCCTTCTCTTGCGCCATGATGAAACCTACGTTTTCAAACTGAAATTTCCAGTCAAGCTGAAGCGTAACTCTCTCTAGCCCTTGCGCGCAAAGAGAGAGGGTAAAGAGAAATGCAAGAAGTGCTATTTTCACCAAGAACCTTTAAATAGTGTCAGATTTGTGGCAAGTTTAACATAAAATCACTTTGTTAAAAGCTAAAACTCTCTTTTTTAAAGACATGAAACTCTTTTGCCACTTTTTCGTTTTCAAGTCCGAGGGATTTGAGTGACTGAGGGTGTGCTAAAAACCATCCCAATGTGACATCTACTTTGTCCCCTTTTTCAAGCTTGAAGTCTCGTCTCACAGCCCTTTTTTCGTTGGCTTGTATCATAGTGTCTTTGAGCGTTACATCGGCTGCCCATGGCATTGCAGGTTTGCCATCTTTGCCGATAACACGCACAAACTGCTCCTCAGAGAGCTCCTCTGTTTTGCCATCACGTGTGACGCTTATCTTGAGAATCGCTAGACGCATCGGGTGGAGGAGAAGCGCGTGGGAAGTTTGGTTGTCCACATTGATGATAAAGTGGTCAATGTTGCGTAAGATAGAGATTTGAACATACTTTTTGAGCATATCGGAGTTGGTATGCGCCCCTGCAAAACCGTGGAATGAGTGCGTTTTTGTCTCTATGATAGAAGAGAAACTTCCATCTACTTTTGGCATGTGGCAGCTTACACAGTTTGCACTGTTCATCTCATCATTGACGTTTGTAGAGCAGAGGTTGAGTCCGTGTGCGTTGAGGTTGTGTGAATGGCAGCCGATGCAGACATTGCCGTTTGCAAAATGGTCATTTTTCTCAGTGATGATTTTGTGGTACGGTGACTCCAAAGAGCTTCTCGTAGAGCCGAAGTAGTTAAGTTTTTCTTTGGAGATGATGTTTGTGTTGCTCATCTTGCCGTGTTCGATACTCTGTATGCGGTGACAGTAAGCACAACTTACCGCTTCTTGATGCGTCTCGTTTTTTGGGTCTGGGAGTGCTTTTTGCCCTTTTGTGAGCATCGCCTCAAGGTTGTCAGCCGCAGGGGAGTGGCACTTGCCGCAAGAGTACTGCTCTAGTTTGTTTTTGTGTGGATGTTTGTCCCAGATGGCTTTGTGGATGGGGTCTTTGTCGGGGGTGGCATTTGCGTGCATGGAGCCGTAATACTCCTCATAAATCTTTGGATGACACGCCTGACACTCCGCACTCTTTGCAAAATCGTGTGCAGTGTCGTTGCCTAAGAGCCAAGCGGCAGCGGCTAGGAGAAGAAGCAGTTTTTTCATAAGGTATCCTTTTTTTATACTAGAAATGGCACTCTTTGGAAGTGAGGTTTTAACCTCACCCAGTTGTGGGGCGGGGCTAAAGCCCCACTTCCAAAAGAGGAGCGACGGTGTTGTAAACCAAATCTTTGCGGGGCTAAAGCCCCACTTCCGATGGAATGTGTAAAGTTGGTTATTATAACACTAAAAAACTATTGTTGCTCTTGTTCAGGGCTTTTAGCGACGTAGCGAAGCCATAGAAAGCCCAAAAGTCCGGCAGTTAAAGAAGCGGCGAGTATGCCGATTTTTGCTTGAAATATAAGTGTGTCATTGCCCGCAAATGCCAAATCAGCGACAAAGATGGACATCGTAAAACCGATACCGCCTAAAAAGGAGACGCCGAGTATCTGGTTCATCGTGCTATTTTGCGGCAGTGAAGCGATTTTGAGTTTGATGGCTATGTACGCAACCCCCGCAATCCCGATAGCCTTTCCAAAGATAAGCCCCATGATGATACCCAAAGAGACATTTTGCGTGATGGACTCATTGATAGAGGAGAAATCTATAGCGATGCCAGCGTTTGCAAGAGCAAAAAGCGGGATGATGACTAAACTGATAGGCAGATGCAGCGAGTGTTCAAGGCGTGCGGATGGAGAACCAACGGCGTCTATCTTGTCTTTTATGTTTTGTAAAATCGCTTTTTGTCTCTCGTGCATCGTGTTGTCCGTAGCAACTGGATAGTTGTCGTACTCGTCAAGGAGATTTTTGGTGTGAGCGGTAAAAGAGGTCGGTGTGTATTTTGGCTTGGAGGGGATGCTTAATGCGGCGATTACCCCTGCGATAGTCGCATGAACACCCGATTCGAGCATAAAAAACCACATAAAAAGTCCCACGACAAAGTAAGGAAGCACCGCATGGATACCAAAACGGTTGAGCGCAACCATCACTAAAAATGCGCCTCCTGCCATCATAAGCCATGAGAGATGGATTTCGTTTGTATAAAAAAGTGCGATGACGATAACCGCTCCAAGGTCATCCACAATGGCAAGAGCGACCAAAAATGTCACAAGCGAGGTGGAGACTCTGTTGCGTAAAAGCACAAGCGCACTGATGGCAAAAGCGATATCTGTTGCCATAGGGATACCCCAGCCGTTGCTCCCTTCGCCCCCGCTGTTGATGGCACTATAGATAAGTGCAGGAAAGAGCATCCCGCCGATGGCGCTAAGTATGGGCAACATCGCCACTTTGATGTTGGAGAGTTCGCCTACTAAAATCTCCCGTTTTATCTCCAACCCGATGATAAAGAAAAATACCGCCATAAGCGCATCGTTAATCCAGTGGTGGATAGAGTGCGAGAGCGTAAACTCCCCGATTTGTAGCGCAATAGAGGTGTGAAAAAAGTGCATATAAGCATCATAAAGCGGAGTGTTCGCCAGTATAAGCGCAACGATGGTCATGCTCATCAAGATGATACCCGTCGTCGTCTGTGCATGGATAAAGTGTTCAAAAGGGGTGGCGATTTTGTTAAAAGCCTTCTCCCATGGTGCGTATATCTTCATTTTCTTCCTTTTATTGAGGTTGTGTTTGAAGATTGTAGCTAATTAAAAAAAACAGGAAAAAAAAAGGCAAATTTTTTAAAGAGCATAAATGCCTAATAGCCATTTTATTTGACTTATTTAGAAGGAGTTAAGTATAATCCATAAAAAAGCAAGGAGTTTTGGGTGCATACTTTAAAATTGAAAGTTCAAGATAGTGTATTTGACAAAATTATGTACTTTTTGCAAAATCTTCCTAAAAATGAAGTGGAAGTTATAGAAGAGAAAAAAGTGATGCACAAAGAGGAAGATTTTATCGAGCATCTTTCGCAAAATCCTCTTTCAATCAACGGCGAGTTTTTGAGCAGAAACGAAGCAAATGCAAGATAGAGTATTTTTAGATACAAATATTTTGCTCTATGCCCTCAGCACAAAAGAGCCACAAAAACAGAAAATTGCCAAAGACATAGTACTCTCTGACGCATTTATTAGTACGCAGGTTATCAATGAAGTAAGTGTAAATTTGCTCAAAAAGTTTGCTTTTTCTGAAGAGGATATACGAAAATTTCTTTATAGTGAAGATATGCATCATGGTTTGTCTGTTTCAAAGAGATTACAAATCATCAATCCTTTTTTATAAAGCATCCCATAAAAGAGGCTCTTTATCTAATGCGTTTGTTAACATTCCAAGCGCATGCGCTCTTGAGCCATTTTTTGCTCTCTCTTGCAAATAATCGACAGTTTTGAGCGTAGCAATCTTCTCTACAACGGCATTGACGATAAACTGGTTGATGGAAACATCTCCCTTTAGAGCTTCAATCTCATGCTTATAATAGTCCGGTAATCGTAGTGCGTAGTTCATTGTAACTCTCCTAATTTTTGTAAAAACTCTTTTGGTGATGCGATATTAAACATAAGTCGTCCATAAAACCCAAGATATCATCTCTACAAAATTGTGGATACTGTGCGATGTTCTACTCTTTTATATCTGAAGTGTTAGTAAACTTAAGATAGAGCAGAGGCAACACTATTAGGGTTAAGAGTGTTGAACTTATCAAACCATTTATAACTACTATCGCAAGCGGTCTTTGGATCTCTGATCCCGGTCCTGTGGCAAAGAGCATCGGCAATAGACCGAGTGCGGCGATGGTAGCGGTCATAAGAACAGGACGAAAACGCTTGAGAGTTCCCTCTCGCACGGCATCTATGACTTCATAGCCATGTTGAACGAGATAGTTAAAGTAGTTGACCAAAACGACACCGTTAAGCACGGCGATACCAAGCAGGGCAATAAATCCGACTGAGGCAGGAACGGATAGATACTCGCCGCTTATATAGAGTCCTGCAAATCCTCCGATAAGTGCTAAAGGTACATTTATGAGCACCAACATGGCTTGCGTGATGGAGTTAAATGAGACAAAAAGCAGGATAAAAATTAGTAAAAGTGCGATTGGAATAATTATCATCAGCTTTGAGGCAGCTCTTTGTTGATTTTCAAATTCGCCTCCGTATGTCACGTAGTAGCCGGCGGGCATTTGAACTTTTTGTTCGATTTGAGCTTTTGCGTCTTCGACGAAACCGACTAAATCTCTTCCTTCCACATTGCTCTGTACGACTGTTTTGCGGTAACCGTTTTCATGCTCTATCTGCACCGGTCCAGTCGTTTTTGTAAATGTTACCAAGTTGGCTAAAGAGATGCTTGTTCCGTCTTTTAGGACATAGTGGAGTGACTCCAATGCACTTAGGGAGTTGTGCATGACATCTTCACCTTTTACCATCAATTTGATACGGCGCATGCCCTCTTGGACGACGCCTACTTGAACACCCGTAACCATTGTTTTCATAAAAGCGGCGATTTCTCTCTCGCTTACTCCGTAATGACCCAGAGCTTGTTGGTTAAAGCTAAGCTCAAAGTACTCGATTCCCTCGTTGCTCTTTTTATAGACATCGCTGCTTCCCTTAACCTGTTCTAAGATGGTTTTTATCTCGGCAGCTATTCTCTCAAGTTCATCATGGTCGTCTCCAAAGATATCGATTGCCAAATCGCCGCGTACTCCCGTGAGCATCTCCGATACACGCATTTCAATAGGCTGTGTAAATACATATTCGACGCCTACCATGGAGTCAAGTGAGGCTCTTATCTGATTTTTCATCCACTCTTTTGATTGCTCGCGCCACTCTTTCATGGGTTTTAGTATGAAAAAAGTGTCTGTGTCGTTGAGACTCATGGGATCAAGTCCTAGCTCATCCGTACCGGTTCTTGCGATAATAGATGAAATTTCAGGTACATCGGACATAAGTTTGGTTTGAATTTTTTTATTTAGCTCAATACTCTCTTCAATGGAGATTGAGGGCAGGGATTCTATCATCGCAATCAAAGTTCCCTCATCCATCGTGGGCATAAAGGCTTTTCCAGTTTTTGAAGCAAGATATAGCGAGCCTCCAAAGAGAAGAAATACCGTTACAAACACTGCCGTAGAGTGTTTTATGGCAATATCAAGAGAGGGTTTGAAACCCTTTAAAAGGGTTTTTATCAGCCAAGACTCTTTATCCTCACGAATTTTTAAGATAAATGAACTCAGCACCGGAATAAGTGTAAGAGAGAGGATTAAGGAGCTAAAAAGTGCAAATACGATGCTTAGAGCTACAGGCTTAAACAACTTTCCTTCAAGTCCCTCAAGTGTCAAGAGCGGCATAAATACGATGATAATGATAAGCACTCCCGTAACTATTGAGGGTGCCATCTCAACGGCGGCATTATAAATGATATGTACTTTATTCTCATTTTTTCGCTTTGGATTTCCAAGCTCTGCCGTTATGTGTTCAACCATAACGACGGCTGAATCTACTAGCATGCCCACGGCTATGGCAAGACCGCCCAAGCTCATCAGGTTGGCACTTAATCCAAAATAATCCATAGCTATAAAGCTCATCAGCAGGGCAAAAGGTAAAATAAGCGCAACACTAAGAGCTGAAGCAAAATTTCCAAGCATAAGTAAAAGCACTATAACAATCAGTATAACCGCTTCAAGCAACGAACTTTTAACAGCATCTGTTGCCAGATTGACAAGAGTGGAACGGTCATAAAAAATATCTATTTTTGTATCTTTGGGGAGAGAAGATTCCATTTCTGCAAGTTTCTCTTTTACCTCTTGAAGCACTTTTGAGGTGTTTGCACCTTTTAGTCCCAGTACAACACCCTGAACAGCCTCTCCTTGAGCGTTTTTTGTAGAGAAGCCTGCTCTGCTGAGATATCCTATTTTAACATCCGCCACATCGCCTATGGAGATTACTTTGCCACCGACAGAAGCAACACTTAGGTTTTTAATATCAAATATATCATTGATACGCCCGACACTCCGCACCAAGATACTGTTTACTCCCTCTGTAACACGCCCTGCACCGTCATTTAGGTTATTCTCTTCAAGCGTTGATATAAGCTTCTCTAGCGTGATGCCGTAAGTGCGCATCGCCTCAAGCTTAGGTGTAACTTCATAACTCTTTACTTTACCGCCAAGCGCATTAACTTCTGCAACTCCGCTGATAGAGCGGATTTTCGGCGAAATTACCCAATCAAGCAGAGAGCGTTTTTCGCTTAAATCAAGTGTTTTTGACTCAATAGTAAACATCAAAATTTCGCTCAGAGGCGTACTGATAGGTGCTAATCCACCCTCTAGATTTGCAGGCAGCTCATCAGCGATACCGCTTAGCCTCTCAGTTACTTGCTGTCTTGCCCAGTATATATCCGTGCCCTCTTCAAAGTCAATGGCAATATCGCAAATACCGTATTTTGCGGTTGAGCGCATAACAGTTTGATTAGCAATGCCAAGCATCCCCATCTCAATAGGAATAACAATTCGCGACTCGACTTCATCGGGCGTCATGCCACTTGATTTCATAATAATCTTTACCTGCGTGGGCGAAATATCTGGAAAAGCATCAACGGGAAGACTGTAGTATGACTTAACGCCAAACCCTAAAATCACGATAGCAAACAGTGATATAAAAAGTCTTTGTGTAAGTGAAAAAGAGATTAATCCTTTCATTATTCGCCTTTTTGGAGCATATTTTGCAATATGCTTGTTGCACTAACCGCAATAGGTTTTTTTAGCTCTGCGTCATACTCAAGATAGCACATGTGACGGTTTTGGGAAATTACGGCTACTTTTAGAGTGCGGTATGTTTGAGCATCTTTTATGAAAACTACCGAGTTTTCACCGTCTTGTATGATTGCATTTTTGTTGATTAAAAAAGCTTTTCGCTGAATGCTAATTGTGGCTTTGATTTTTAATCCCACTAGAAGATTCGCCTCTTTTGGAAGTGAAAAACGAACATATCTAGTCTGGTTTAGGGGATTTAGTGACGGAGAGAGAAGCAATACTTTTGATTTTATCTCGTTGCCTGCAATGGTTATGATTACCTCTTGAGTAGCCTTAAGGTTATCTGCAACTGCCTGCGGAAGGTCACTCTCAAGCCAGTTTTCACCCTCAGCTTTTATAACAAAAAGAGAGTTTGCAGGAGATATGTTGTCTCCTGATTTGACATTTACTTCAAGAAGCACCCCTTTTATGGGTGATACCAACTTTATGGTTGAAGAGACGCTAAGTTCTTTGGTTAATCTCTTAATCATCTCATCATCTGCACCGTAAGTTTTAAGCAGGGCTTTTGATGAAGAGAGTTTTGTCTTGCTTCTGTTAAGCTCAGAATCTGCCAGAAGGCACTCTTTTTGGGCAATAATCTCCTCTTTGCAAAGTTTTGATTTACGAGATGCTTCATTCTCGTTATGCGTTAACTCTAATGAATCCGCAATCACCTCTTTTTGAGCTTCAATCCACTCAGAGGCACTTAGCTCGGCTAAGATCTCTCCTTTTCCGACACTCTCAAAATTTGCTTTATTAAGCCTTGTAACATGAGCTTCATAGGGAAGGGAGATTGTATAAAGAAGCTTTGGCGGAGTCGTAACGCTCATCATATACTCATCCAGAGGCACATGAGTAACTTCTTGTGCCAGAACGGTTTGAATCTGCCAATTTTTCTCATCTTGGGGAGTCAGTGTAATGTCCCCAAAGAGTGATATACTAAATAGTGCCTGTAGTAAAATAGCTGTTTTTTTCATAGTTGTTCCTTGATTTTTAAAACGCTGTAGAGTTGAAAAAGTGTTTTATAGTAGTTTTTTCGTTTCTCTATAAGTTCTTCTTTTAGCTTCCATATTTCACGCCCAGAGAGCAGATACTCGATAGCCGAACTCTCGCCCAGAGTATAAGCACTCTCAACAAGAGGCATAAGGGTGTTTTCATATTTATTGAGCATATTCGTTGTTGCTTGTATTTCTTTAAAATGTTGCAAAAGTTGGCTTTTTAACATATCCGCTTGGGATGCTTTTTGCAGTTTAACGCCCTCTTTTTCATGCATAAGCGCGCTTTTTTTATGCATAAGCATGGCACGGCTCTCTTCATTTAGAGAGCTTGTAAAGTTCAGCGGAACTGACAAGCCGACTACAAATCTATCCGTATCAATCTCATTTTGATAAGCCGCACTGAGCGTAAAGGAGTCGAACTGTGAACTGTAGCGGTCAAAATCGCTTTGAAGACTTTGAACCTTTTTATTTAGCGACTCTTCTTGCAGGGACTCTTCTTGATTGTTAAAGATAAGCTCTTTTGTGACTTGCTGGACATCTTGACAGTAAAGTTGCTTATCGCTAAATAGCGGCAAAAGAACGAAAGATTGTAAAGCGGCACGAGAAACTTCTACTTCATCCTCATAATATTTATACTCAGTTTTGAGGCGATCTAGCTCAAGTTGAAGCTGTAAAAGCTCTTTTTTGGAGATCTCTCCAAATGAATATGCTTTTTCTTTTTTTTTGTATAACTCAACAAAAGCCTCAAAAGATCTCTTATATTGCTCAAGGCTCTCTTTATCAAGACAGTTTACATGGTAAAGAAGACGCACTTCATTTTCTAAAAGCATAAACTCATGTTTTAGGCTTAAAATCTCGGCTTCACCCTGATATGCAGCAGATTTAACGATACTGTTTTTGACATTTGGATTCATAAAATTTTGTTCAAGTCCGATGCTGTATTCGTATCCTGAACTCTCTATTTGTGGCTTAGCATAAGTTGTATCAGCTAAAAGTTTAGTCGCTTCTCTTGATGAGAGAGCTTTGATTTGTGAAGAGTTTGCGAACTGGGAAGCTTGAATCGATTTTGCCAAAGGATGTTCGCTTCTAAGTTTTTGCAAAATCTCATCTAAGCTAAGCGTTGATGCGTTTAAAAACAGGGTGCAAAAGAGTAGGAAAAGTAGAGATTTCATTTCGACTCTTTCCCTATAACGGTGCCATCAAGCGCATTAATGATAACTCTATAATTTTTTGTCGTTATTTTGTAAATTAGATATCTGCCGCTGTGGGTGAGCTTTAGAGACATGACATCTTCTGTTGTCAGCTCTTTAGTTATAGAGTGGGCTTTTTTTTCACCTATCGTATCTATAGCATATAATCTTGCTTTTTCATTTTGTTGCGTAAAGGGCTGTTTGTCAATGCCGCTAAAGTACAGATAATCGGAGTTGCTCATCATTTTGCCCGAAGCAAAAACAATAAACGGAATAATCAATAATAGAAAAGTTTTCATAATTACCTTTTTTATCACAAGCAAAGCTGTGAATATTTTATTTTTAAGATTGTAATAATTGTGTTTAAAAAAGGATTATGCGATAGGGGGTTTAAAAAAGTTAAAGTAGTCGAGTGAAAGAAATATCTCGTCGTATGGAAAAAGAGCATCTTGTGCATCAACGATAGGAAAAGAGATGCGATTGTCTAAAAACAGATATGGCGTATGGTATTCAAAATGAATATCGCACAACATGTCTGCATGTTCGCCCATAACCGGAGATGAAAGTTCGGTTACGTAGGCTTCCATAGAAGAGTGTTTGTCATCCAGTACGGCAAAAGTATAGTCATGTACTACCGAGAAGCTTATCGCAAACAACAACAGCAATGACCATATTTTTTTTGAGTTCATAATGCCATTTTACTTAAAAATGGTTAATGTAACTCTCCCATCTTTTGTAAAAATTCTTTTTAATCTTTAAACTTTTTGGTTACAATCTCCCCATGAATTTACAAAACTTACAAAACAAAACAATCCTCCTTTTTGGCAAAAGCCGTGCTTTTAGTATGGATGAGTTTGCCTCGCAGATGAAGTTTCACAAGGTTAGCGTTGTGAGCAGTTACAGCGATGATGTTGCCCTTGTTGTTGAGGGAAAGATGATGACGCCTTATGAGCAAAATGCGAGCAGTGCGCTTTATGATGAGCATGGGAGTGCGCTTGAGTTTGTTGGCATAGATGTTTTTGAGCGGGAAGTCGCACGCTACATCGACGCAAATACACTTTTGATGTCGCTCAAACTCAGCCGCAACAAGGAGCGGCTCAAATCTTTTTTGCAAAACTCCATGATAGAGGATGCGCTCTTTTTCAAACTCCTCAAGATGTACGCATGGGGCGGCGAGGATTTTTTTGAAAATGATGACAACCGTGATGTGAGTGCGGCGATTATTTTGCGTTTTTACAAAGATATCGAGCGTAACCACAATGTGCAGTATGCGACCTCTGGGTTTATCCATCTTTTGGCGCAAACGGACAATCAGGAGCTAATCCGTGCGATTTTAGAGCTTGAGCCGTTGCAGAAAATAAATAGCGCAAACACAAAAATTAAAACGCTTATCGCAATGCGTCATGATTGTGACGAGGCTATGCAGATGGCACTTTATGGCTCAGGCGAACCAAGCGTGCTTGAAGCCCTCTGTAAAAATGAAAATCTCTCAAAAACGCTACTTGAGAAGTTTTTAAAAGAAGCAGAGTTTGCTCCGCTTTTGGCACGCTACGCCAAACTTGACGATGCGCTTTTTGAAAAACTTTTGGCAGTCGTACCGCTCCATCTTGCCCAAAACGAGACGCTTACCCAACAGATGCAAGAGCGGCTTGTTGCGCTTAATGCAAGCGATGTCCATCTCTCTCTTGCTTCCAACGAGAAAATCGCTCTTGTGGTAGTAGAAAAACTTCTCTCATTTGGCTCTTTGGAACTCCAACAAGCGGTTTACAAAAATGCCGCAACTCCGGCAGAGATGCTTCAAGAGGCGTACAAAGAGAGCGTCAACCACGCCGCCATCGCTTCGAACCCAAACACACCACAAGAGATTTTAGAAGCACTCTCAAACTCTGCTGACATTGAGGTTTTAAAAGCTTTGGCGCAAAACAAAAGCACGCCCGTTGAGCTTTTGTACCAGTTGCAACTTGACTCAAGGCTTGCACGCACAGTCAAAGAAAACCCCGCTTTTGGCAGATATATACAACAAGAAAATATAGGATGGATAGTGTGACGATTACAGAACTCAAAGAGACCATAACTGCACTTATAGCGCAAAAAGTGCCTACATTTTTGTGGGGCGCACCAGGGATTGGCAAGTCATCTATCATCAAGCAGATAGCGCAGGAGCAAAACATCGGTTTTATCGATTTGCGTTTGGCGCTCATGGATCCAACCGACCTAAAGGGGATTCCGTTTTACGACAAAGAGAGCCATACTGCACTCTGGGCACCGCCTGCATTTTTGCCAAAAGAGGGCGAGGGGATTTTGTTTTTGGATGAGCTAAACTCTGCACCGCCAAGCGTTCAGGCATCAGCGTACCAACTTGTACTGGACAGAAAAGTAGGCGAGTATGAACTCCCATCTGGATGGGCGATTGTGGCGGCGGGTAACCGTGAGGGTGATCGTGGTGTGACATACCGTATGCCAAGCCCTTTGGCAAATCGCTTTGTCCACTTTGAGATGGATGTTCATGTTGATGATTGGCGTATGTGGGCTTACGCAAACGGCGTGGACGCACGCATCGTCGCTTACATCGCCTATAAAAAAGAACATCTGTTCACCTTTGATGCAAAGAGCGAAAACAAGAGTTTTGCAACGCCAAGAAGCTGGGAGTATGTAGATAAAATCCTAAAAGCAGGTATCAAACCCTCTCTTTTGCTTGAAGCCATCGGTGCGGCGGTTGGCAAAGATGTCGGTGTCTCTTTTTTGGCATTTACAAAAGTAATGAACAAACTTCCAGATATTGAAGCGATTTTAGAGAGCGGAAGCGGAGCGTACAGTGATGAAGTGGATGTGCTTTATGCGCTAAGCTCCGGCGTGGTAAGCGCATATCTCGCAGACCCAAGCGACGCACGCCTTGAACACCTGCTCACCTACACTTTTGGGCTTAAGAGCGAATTTGCCGTGATGATAGTGCAAGATTTGCAGCGTAGCGGTATAACCATGGAACACTCCGACGCATTTAGAGAGTGGGTCGAGAAATTTGCCTATCTTTTGGGGTAGAGCGTGGTTTTGGAGCAAAAAATCTCAGAAGCCAAAGCCAAACTTCTTCTCAGATTTCCCCTCTTTGGCACGCTTGCTTCTAGGCTAAAGCTTGTTTCAAACGACGATATAGAGAGTTTTAAGAGCAACGGCATCACGCTTGAGTATAACAGTGATTTTTTGGCAAAACTCTCATCAGAGCAGTTGGAGTTTATCTTTGCCAATGGAGCGATGCACGCATCTTTGGCGCATGAGGCTAGAAAAAACGGCAGAAGCGGTTGGCTTTGGCAGCTTGCAACGGATTATGCCATCAACGATATGCTTGTGCAAAACGGCTTAGTCCGTCCAGATGAGGCGCACTACTCGAAGCGTTTTAGCGGACTTTATGCCGAGGAGATTTACGCCGCACTCAAAGAGGATATTTTGCGTGATGAGCTGGAGTATGAAGCCGACACGCCAGATGATGTACAAAATCAAAACGCACAAGAAGAGGCACAAGATGAGCAGCTTTTTGCAGAATTTGCCAATGCAAAGTTTGAAGAGGAGATGCAAAACGGCGAGGTTATCGGGGCAATAGAGCGTTTTTTTCACACGCCAAAAAATGGCAAAATCAACTGGCGTGACGAACTAAAAGCCGCCTTAGAGAGATTTCACAGAGATGACTACACGCTTCTGCCGCCAAGCAAAAAACTGCTCTATGCGGGGATTTACCTTCCCTCATGCATCAGCCAGAGGTTTAGGTTTGTCGTTGCGGTGGACAGTTCAGGCTCTATCGATGAGCCGCTTTTAGCCACTTTTTTGGGCGAACTAAACTCCCTCATGCACACCATCCCAAACTTTGAACTAGAACTTCTCGTGTGCGATGATAAGATTAGGATGCGCAAAACTTTTTACGGCGGCGATATCTTAGAAGCAGAGCTAAGCGGCGGCGGTGCAACAGACTTCCGCCCTGTTTTTGAGCTGATAGAAAAAGAGCTTGAAGATGTCAAGTTACTCTTGTACTTTAGCGATTTGGATGGAATCTTCCCGCTTCAAGCCCCAGAGTACGAGGTAAAATGGATAACCCTAAAAGAGAGAGACGTCCCTTTTGGGAGTGTGATAGTTTTGGAGGATGAAAGGAAGTGAGGCTTCAGCCTCGCATGGAAGTTGTCAACGGTTGACAACGGGGCTAAAGCCCCATTTCCAAGCAGAGATTAGTTGCTAAGAACCCTATTTCTCCCCTGCTGTTTTGCGCTATAAAGAAGCATATCGGCTTGGTTGATGCTCTCTTCTAGGCTCTCTTCTGGAGAAAGAAGCACGCCGATAGAGACAGTACAGTGGATGGTGCTTCCATCAGCTACACTCACATCACACATCTCTATCTTCGCTCTTAAGTTTTCAAAAACACTTAGCGCACGCGATGGAGCGACATTTTGAAGTACGACACAAAACTCCTCACCTCCAAAACGTGCCACCATGTCATTTTGGCTTGTGTTGGCACGCAGGATGTCAGCTACAGCGTTGATAACTTTATCACCCGTGTCATGCCCATACGTATCGTTTACTTTTTTAAAGTGGTCGATGTCAATCATGGCAATGGCAAACTTCTCGCTCTCTTGAAGTGCCTTTTCAAAGTAGCTTTGCATCGACGCAAAAAAGTAGCGTCGGTTGTAAAGCCCCGTTAAAAAGTCGCGGTTGGCGTGGTTGGTGATGGCGTGGATATTTTCAAGCGCTTCGATGGAGTTGTTGATGCGGCAGGAGAACTCCTCTTTTGAAAAAGGCTTTTTGATGTAGTCGTTTGCGCCGCTTTTTAGAAAAAGTGCAGTTGTGTCCTCCTCGTCATCACTAGAGATGGTGATGATGGTGAGGTCATTTTTGGTGTAGAGTTTGCGTATCTCATTTGTGAGTTGTAGTCCATCCATCACGGGCATATGGTAGTCGGTTAAAACCAAACTGATGTCACCTCTTGTGCTTAAAATCCCCATTGCCTCCTCGCCATGTGCTACGGTGATGACTTTAAAGAACATATTTTCAAGCATACCAAGCATCTGTTTTCTAAAAACTAAAGAGTCATCTACGACAAGGATGGTGTGGCTTTGGTTTTTTTGCAGTCGCGTGATGGTTTGAAGAATGTAGTTGATGTCATCCACGCCCCCTTTGTTGACATAGTCTATGATGTTTTTTTTGAGCATCGAAGCACGGAAGGTTTTATCTATGTTGCCGCTTAGCACGATCACATGGTTGCCACTGCCAAGCACATGCTCAACGATTTCGCCATTGGGAGCATCGGGAAGGTTAAGGTCGGTAAGAACCAAAAAGTAGCGATATCTTTTTAAAAAAAGCTTTGCCTCAGACAAGGAGTAAGCAACATCGACTTCAAAGTCAAGCTCAAGATTTATCTTTTTTGCTATCACTTTTGCGAGTGCTTTGTTGTCTTCTACGATGAGTATCCTCTGCATTTATGGGGTATCCTTACGAAAAAATTTTGTCATTATAGTATAATCTTACATGGATTATTTTGAAACAATTATGCAAAAACTGCACAACAAACAGAGTATTTTTCTCACAGGCGGAGCAGGGGTCGGCAAGACGACGATTACAAAAAAAGTGATAGAACACTTTGAACAAGAGGCAAAAAAAGTTGCGAAACTCGCCTCTACTGGGATGGCAGCAACGCTTATCGGCGGTCAGACACTGCATAGTTTTTTTGAGTTTGGGATTGCGCAAAACAGAGATGAGCTTGTGCGTGATGGCAAAAGCGAGCCTTCTAAGAAGCTCAAAAAACTCATGACCTCACTTGCACTTATCGTGATTGATGAGATTTCTATGGTAAGCGACACGCTCTTTGAGATGGTGGCGATGCGCCTTGAACAGTGTGCATTTGGCGGTGCGCTTTTGGTGGTGGGGGACTTTTTGCAACTTCCTCCCGTTGTGCGTGGGGGCGAGGTTCGTTTTGCTTTTGAGTCGGAGGCGTGGAGAGCGTGCATGTTTGAGCGCATAGAGCTTACACACATCTACAGAACTACCGATGCGCATTTTATAGAGCTTCTGCATAAGGTGCGTTTTGGAGAGGTGGACGAGGAGGTACATGATGCGCTAAATGCCTTCATCAAGCCTTTGCCGCATGATTTTAACGATGTGACTTTTCTTTTTGGACTTAACCAAAGTGCACAGCGGCACAACAAAGAGCAGCTTGCTAAACTTGATGGTGAGCTTTACGCCAAAGAGGCACAAATCATCAAGCACAAAAAGACACTCAGCGATGCGGAAGTAGAGCGTTTTATGAACGATGCCCGCATAGAGAGGCTTTTGGAGCTAAAAGTGGGCGCACCCGTACTCTTTAGCAAAAACGCATGGAACTACTACAACGGCGAGCGGGGCGAGATAGTCGCCATAGACGCAAGCTATGTTTATGTCAAAAAGAGCGATGCAAAAGTTGTCAAACTAGAGCAAGTCGCCCAAAGCAAGATGGCATGGACGGAACGCATCCATGAGGGTAAAAAAGAGCTTGTGGAAGAGCCTGTCATGACGCTCTATCAGTACCCCATCAAACTCGCCTACGCCATCACCATCCACAAATCCCAAGGCATGAGCATCCTTGATCTTGTTATCGCCACCAATGAGATTTTTGCGCCCTCACAGTTTTATGTCGCTCTCTCTCGTGCGATGCAACCCGCACGCCTCACACTTCTTGCACCAAGAGGGCAGTGGTATGAGAAGATTTTTGTCCATCCAAAAGCGCTAGAGTTTACTACGAGTTGATTTTGAAACATTCTTTCGTTACAATATGTTTATAACGAAAAGGATTTTTTTGTGAACAGAGATATAACATCAAGCTATGTAAAAAAAGTCATCACAAAACGCTATGTCTTCGCTCTGGGCGTTATCGCAGTTCTCTCTACTTTAGCGCTCTCGATGCTCCATCTTGTTTTAAAAGACACGCAAAATATCGCTTATGTCGTCAATATTGCTGGAAAACAGCGTATGCTCTCACAGCATATCGCACTTGATGTGCATCGAGTGCATCATCGCCACGAAGGCAAAGATGTGGAAACTGCAAAAATTATTCAAAGAAGATTGGAGCGACTAAGCGATGAGATGCTTCATGCCAACACGATGCTCTCTAGCGGAAAACTCAGCGACACCAAAGAGATAAAACTTACGCCTGAGATGCAAGAGCTCTACTTTGGTCATTTAGATATCGCAAAACGTGTTGAGGCTTATGTGCATGCCGCAAAAGAGCTCTCTCATGCGCAAAAAGCGCAAGATATGCAGAAGCTGGTTCTCTTTTTTAACAGTGAATCAGAGGGACTTTTAGAGGATTTGAACAAAGTCGTTGCGCAGTACCAAAAAGAGGGTGAAGCAGATTTGCGCACGATACAACGCATGGAGAACATCATCTATGCCGTTACGCTTATAACGCTTCTTTTAGAGGTGATTTTCATCTTCCAACCTATGGCACGCCAACTTACAGAGCTTGCAGGTGAAAAAGAGATGTTTATGAGTGATTTGCGTACGCAAGTGGAGCTACGCACACTCCATCTCGAACGTGCCAATGAACAGCTCAACAAACTCGCAAGTCACGACCCTTTAACGGGGCTTTTCAACAGACTTACCTTTGAGACAGACATCAATTTGCTCATCAAACACTACTATAACCATAAAGCTCCCTTTGCGGTCATTCTCTTTGATATCGACTGGTTTAAAGATGTCAACGATACGTATGGGCACGATGTGGGGGATTTTGTGCTAAGCGAATTTGCAAAACTTCTCAGAGAGCACTTCCGTCATGAAGATAAAATTTACAGGGCAGGGGGAGAGGAGTTTGTGGCACTGCTCAGCCGTATCAGCGTTGAAGAGAGCTTGATGATTGCGCAGAAAATCCGCCATGTCGTGGAAGAGCATCTCTTTAAAATAGGGAGTGTTATGCTCCACAAAACCGTGAGTGCCGGTGTCTATCATACAGATGTCCACTCAGGGGTAAAAAACTACAAAAACATCTACAAAATGACAGACATCGCGCTCTACAGAGCTAAAGAAGAGGGAAGAAACAGAATCGTTTTAGTGCAAGAGACACATGAGCAAAAAAACAGCGATGAAGCGCATAAGTCGATTTTTCTCTTTGAAGATAGAGCGCTTTGTAAGTTAGTAGAAGCGTACGGACCGATTTTTGAGATAACGGGTTATCGGGCAGAGGAGTTTGTGCATAAAGAGAGAGACTTTCACTCCCTCATCTACGAGGCAGACCATGATGTGTTGCAAGATGGCGCGCTCTCCTACTCAAGAACCCTCCGCATCGTCTGTGCCGATGGAAAAATCAAGATAGTGCGTCTGAACCTCCGTGAGCATAAAGGTAGTGTCGTTGTAGAGATGGTGGACGCCAAACTCCTAGCAGAGGGCATTCGTGACGCTATGCTTGTTTATAACTTCAATGCGATGCTTGAGAAAACCAATGATTTCATCTACTTTAAAGATGCAAATCATCTCTTCACTGCCGCAAGTAAAACACTCCTAAACATCACCTCTGCAAAGACGCAAGAAGAGCTTGTAGGCGCTACGGATTATGAAGTTTTTGAAAAAGAGTATGCAGATGCGTATTTTGAACTAGAAAAGGCTGTATTTAGTGGTAATGTCGATGTTGCGCAGGAGTACCAGCCATATAAGAGCGTGGATGGCAAAGAGGGATGGGTGGACAACAGAAAGTACCCCATCAAAGATACAGAGGGCAACATCATCGGGCTTTTTGGCGTTGCGAGGATTTTGCCTGAGGATTATAGTAATAGACCATAAGCCTACAAAAACTTCTTAAGCGCTTCGTAGGAGTTGATTTGATTTTGCACTGCATCATAAAACGTGCAGTCAAAAGAGAGCTCATGTGCTTCTAAAAACTCCCTAATCTCTGCTTTTTTCTCATCTATGCTCTCTTGTGCGCCAAGCAAAATGATAAAGTCATTTGCTCTTACTCTAAAGAGGGCTCTGTTGGCAAAGAGTTTTTGCAAAAGTGTGGCAAACTTTTGAAGCACTTTATCTCCGCTCTCCCAGCCATACTTTTTATTGTAGTCGTCAAACTGATGCAAGGAGATAACGACTATCTTTTGAAACGCTCTAAAATCCTCATTGTTGACAAGCGTGGCTTCCAAATATTTTGCATTGTAAAGCTCTGTAAGACTGTCTTTGTAGAAGTAAACAAAACGCTGCTCCTCCAAAACGGTTTGAGGAGTTTGGCTGATATCCTCCGAAGTATCAACCTCTTGAAGCGCTCTTGCAGCTGCTTGGGTGACCTCTGGATGGTAAAATCTGCCACTAAGTTCCAGTATCTCTTCTATGGCTTGCGCAGTGCTTTTTTTGTGCTTGTAGATTCTGTTAGTAGTCATCGCATCAAACGCATCGGCAACCATCATCACACGCGCAAGTTTTGGAATCATCTCTCCCGCTACGCCCATAGGATAGCCACTTCCATCATACTTCTCGTGATGGTGTTTGATAATCTCTAAAATGTCATGAAACATCGGAACATCTTGAAGGATTTTTACACCAACATTGACATGCTCTTGGATGATGGCATACTCGGTTTGCGTAAGCTTGTCAGGCTTGAGCAAGATGGCATCAGGAGTGGCGATTTTGCCGATATCATGGAGCATTGCGGCTTTGAAAAGCAGAGTTTGCTCCGCCTCATCATACCCCATCTCTTTGGCGATGAGCTCGCTGTAGCGCGCTACACGCTGGGAGTGCCCTGCTGTGTAGGAGTCTCTTTGTTCTATCATGGCGATGAGTGAGTAGAGAACTTGTCGGTAGTTATGCGCCTTTTCATTCTCTATGGCTTGAAGATGGTGCGCATTTTCGACCACTTTTTTGGTTTTGATGTTGAGTAGATGCTTAAAAAAGAGTACCGCAGCGCCAAGAAGCAGAAGCAGGGAAGAGGTGATGATGAGAAATGGGTAGAACCACTCTGGAAGCCCCACTTTTGGTTTGACTTCAAGCCACTTTTTCTCCGCTTTGTAGTAGATGGAATTTCTATCTTTTTTGATTAAGTCAAGATGATAATCAAGTCTTTGGGTTATCTCCACACTCTGCCCTCTTTTTGGGAGTGCAAATTTCAGAGCCGCTGGGTTGAGAAGAATGGAGCTCTCCACAAGGTTGTACTTTTCAAAATATTGCGCTCCAAAGTGCTTGTTCACGATTGCCGCATCGACAACGCCGCTTTGCGTAAAAGCAAACGCCTCTTCAAGACTGTTTACACTCAGCAAGAGAGGCTTAACGCCAAAAAGGGTAAAACTCTCCCTTATCTGCTCTTGCTGGATACTGCTTTGTAACACGGCAATGCGTTTTTCATCCAAATCCAAAATCGAAAATATATTGCTTTTTTTGTTCGCAAAGAGCGTTGACCACGTGGAGAGAACAATCTCTTTGTTAAACAAAAAGTGCTCCTCTCGCTCTTTGGAGTAGGCGACGTCGGGCATGATGTCCAATTCGCCATTCTCAAGCATCAAAAGGCACTTTTGCCACTGACAAGGGCTGTAGGTAAGAGACCAATTCTCTTTTTTTGCTATCTCATCCAAAACCTCTACAAAAAAACCAGAAGGGTTCCCTTTGGCATCCAAAAAAATCTTAGGAGCATTTTCATAAAGACCCACGCGTAACTCTTTGGGTTCATCTGCATAGAGTGCCATTAAAAAAAGAAGTGCTAAAAGGAGTGTTTTCATGAGGATATTTTACACAAATTTTGGAGAAATAACATGTGAGAAGCTCACATGTTAAAAAAAAGGGAAGATTAGAGTTTTTCGCTGTTTTTAGCCAAGTACTCGGCAACACCCTCAGTTGTCGCTTTCATACCCTCATCGCCTTTTTGCCATCCTGCCGCACACACCTCGCCATGCTCATCCGTAAATTGCATCGCATCCACCATTCTTATCATCTCATCGATGTTTCTTCCAAGTGGAAGGTCGTTGATAACCGCATGACGCACAACACCTTTGCCGTCAATCAAAAATGAACCGCGAAGTGCCACTGAATCGCCAAATAAAACATCATAATCTCTTGAGATTTGCTTTGTCAAGTCAGCTACTAAAGGGTACTTGATTCTACCGATACCGCCGCTGTTTACTGGAGTTTCTCTCCATGCAAAGTGTGAAAACTGGCTATCAACAGATACACCTATAACATTTACGCCACGGCTTTTAAATTCCTCTATTCTGTGAGAAAAAGCGATGATTTCAGATGGACAAACGAAAGTAAAATCCAATGGATAGAAGAAAAGAACCGTCCCCTTCTCGCCAAGGTTTTCTGATAATTTGAAATTTTCAACGATAGAACCGTCTGCTAAAACTGCTGTTGCACTAAAATCTGGAGCTGGGTTTGTTACTAACATAAAATAATCCTTATTTCAATAAATTTGCAAAATTCTAACGAAAGTAGATTAATCAAACTCAAATGCTTTGGGATAGCAAAAAGCTTTAAGCAAAAAGATATTTTGCTATAATTTTGGCGATTTACGGAGCAAGACTCTGTACTTCAATAAGGAATAAATCGATGACAAAAGAGTATATATTTACTTCGGAGTCTGTAACAGAGGGGCATCCCGATAAGATGGCTGATCAAATCAGTGATGCAATTCTGGATTATATTATTGAGCGAGATACCGCCGCACATGTCGCATGTGAGACTTTGGTATCCAATGGATTTTGTATAATAGCAGGCGAACTCAAAACAACGACTTATGCACCCATGCAAGAGATTGTACGCAAGGTTGTCCAAGAGATAGGCTACACAGACGCAACGTACGGTTTTGACTACCGTTCCGCCGCGGTGCTCAATGCAGTTGGAGAGCAGTCTCCCGACATCAACCAAGGTGTAAAACAAGCAGATGGCGAGATAGGCGCAGGAGACCAAGGGCTGATGTTTGGCTATGCGTGTTGTGAAACTGATGTTCTTATGCCGCTTCCCATCTATCTCGCACACCGCCTCACAAGACGCCTCGCCGAGGTACGCAAAGAGGGGATTATCCCCTACTTAAGACCAGATGGCAAAGCACAAATCAGCATAAAGTACGTAAATGACAAGCCAGTTTCCGTGGAAACAGTTGTTGTCTCAACCCAACACGCTCCAGAGATAAGTCAAGAGAAGATTTATGAAGATGTTGTGCGTGATGTGATTCGCGAAGTTATCCCAGCAGCGATGATGCATGAAAATACCATTTTTCATATCAATCCGACAGGCAAATTTGTCGTAGGCGGACCCCAAGGCGATGCAGGTTTGACAGGACGCAAGATTATCGTGGACACGTATGGCGGCAGTTGCCCTCATGGCGGCGGCGCATTTAGTGGCAAAGACCCGACAAAAGTGGACAGAAGTGCGGCGTATGCAGCAAGACACGTAGCCAAAAACCTCGTTGCAGCGGGTGCGTGTGAGAAAGTAACCATACAGATTTCTTACGCCATAGGCATAGCAGAGCCAACTTCTATCATGATAAATACACATGGAACTGCTGTTGTTGAGGAAGAAAAAATCGAGGCATGCGTCAAAGAGCTTTTCGATTTGTCTCCAAAAGGAATCATCACCTCTCTTGACCTCTTACGCCCAATTTATCGCAAAACTGCCGCTTATGGGCACTTTGGACGCGAAGAAGAGGGCTTTACGTGGGAGTTGACCAACAGAGTAGAAGATATAAAAAACTATTTGAAAATTTAGATAATAATAGTTATCAAAATGCCTAAAAATAGGGATTTGTACAAAGATTTTGTAACAAAAAAGATTTGTTTGGATTTTGAGCGCGATTTTTTAGCTCTCTTTAAAAATCTTTTGTTAAACTTACCCCGAAATTCAAAATAGGAGAATCCTAATGGCAGTAATTATTGGTGATACATGTATTAACTGCGGCGCTTGTATCGATGAGTGTCCAGTAGAAGCGATTGTAGATGAGGATGATAACCCAACTGGTGAAGAAATTTATTACGTATATGCTAACAAGTGTGTAGAGTGTGTTGGACACCATGATGAGCCGGCATGTGCTACTGCATGTCCAACTGAGGGATGTATTACTTGGGACGCTATAGGCGATAGCCCAGCGCACCGTGCAGATATTACAGACGATATGCGTGGAATCGGTAAAGCCGTAGTAGCGTAATTTTTAAAACGCAGAGCATTTTTGCTTTGTGTTTTTTTCCCTTTTTTCTCTCTTCGTTTCTCTTTTTAACTGACTTCCATAACTTTAATTTCAAATCAGTGATTTTTTGGGTACAATTCCACTTTAATTTTTATATTTCATAGGAGATTTGATGGAACGCACACTATCAATAATAAAGCCAGATGCCGTCGCTAAAGGTGTTATCGGTAAGATTTTAGATCGTTTTGAGAGCAATGGTCTTAAAATAGCAGCAACAAGAAAAATGCAGCTTTCACGTGCTGATGCAGAAGCATTTTATGCAGTACACTCTGAGAGACCTTTCTTTGGTGATCTAGTTGATTTTATGATTAGCGGTCCAGTAGTAGTTTCAGTACTTGAAGGTGAAAATGCAATCGCAAAAAATCGCCAACTTATGGGAGCAACAAACCCTAAAGAGGCAGAAGCAGGCACTATCCGTGCAGATTTCGCTGAAAACATCGATGCAAACGCTGTTCACGGAAGTGATTCTGCTGAAAATGCAGCAGTTGAAATCGCGTTTTTCTTCTCTACAAGAGAAATTGCGTAAGACAACTATTTGAAGATATCTTTAAATAAAATAAGTAAAACTCCTTTAGATTTTGATGTCAAAGCAGACAAAATAACTTTTAAAGGTTTTTTGCAGTATGATTCTGCCAAATTAATTTTGCTGAAGGCAAAATTAAGTGGGAAGCTAGAGACTGCTTGCGATGTATGCGCTGAAGATTTTTTGCTCGATATAGATGAAGATGTAGAGTTTTACATCTCTGATGGGATTTATACTAAGAACCAAGACCTCTTTTTGGAAGTTGTAGAGTCATTTGACTCTATGATTGACTTGCAAGAGATAATAAATTCTGAGATAGAACTCATTTTGAGCGACTATAAAAGTTGCGGAAATTGTACTGGCTCTGACTATATAGTAGAGTAGTGTGAAGCTCAAAGCTTCATTTGTGTAATTTAATTCAAACAGAAAGGAATATACTATGGCAGTACCAAAGAGAAGAGTCTCTCACTCACGCGCAGCAAAGAGAAGAACTCACTACAAAATTTCTTTAGCTCGTCCAGTGAAAGATAAGGATGGAACATACAAGCTTCCACACCACATCAATCCAACAACCGGTGAGTACAAATAGTCAATGGTTAAGATTGCTATTGACGCAATGGGCGGGGACTTTGGTCCCGAACCTATCATAGAAGGCTGTATTCAGGCTCTCAAGCAAAAACTTTTCATTCCTATTCTTGTAGGTAAAAAATCAGAAATTTTACCTCTGTTACCAAAACGTTATAGAGATAAGATTTCTATAGTCGAAGCTGATGACGTTATATCGATGCATGATGCGGCTACAGATGCACTCAAAAGAAGTGAAAGTTCGATTTATAAAGCGATAGAGCTTGTAAAAAATGGTGAAGCAGATGGTGTAGTTTCTGCCGGACACAGTGGAGCGACCATGACTTTGGCAACGCTAAGACTAGGGCGACTTAAAGGTGTTATGAGACCTGCACTTGTGGCTTTGATGCCTACAAAAAGCACTCGTCGTTCTGTCATTTTGGATGTTGGTGCAAATGTTGACTCTAAACCTGAGCATTTAGCACAATTCGCCGTTATGGGTGGATGCTACGCTGAAGATATGTTCAAGATAGACAAACCTTCCATCGGTTTGCTTGCAAACGGAGAAGAAGATAGCAAAGGCAATGAAGTCACAAAAGCGGCATTTAAACTCCTAGAGGGCTATAAAGGCTTTAAAGGCAATGTCGAGGGAAGCGATATTTTCAACGCAAGTTGTGATGTTATCGTTTGTGACGGATTTGTCGGCAATCTCGTACTTAAAGCATCTGAGGGTGTTGCTTCTACGATAACAGGTTTGATTAAGGAGTATATCCGTAAATCGCCTGTTGCAATTACGGGTGCGCTTTTGATGCGTAAGGTTTTTGCGCTTCTTAAAACACAAATGGATTATGCCGAGATAGGTGGTGCGCCACTTATCGGGATTCAAGGCTGTGCTATAGTAAGTCATGGAAAAAGCAATCCAAAAGCGATAAAAAATGCGATTTTTCAGGCGATTCGTTATGTCGATACAGGCGTAAACGAGCATATAGTAGAAAGACTAGAAGCGTTAAAAAATAAGGAAAAGTAATGGCATATGCTGCATTTCGCTCTATCGGTGCGTACGCTCCAAGCAAAATTCTCTCCAACGAAGATCTTGCAAATATGGTTGATACGACTGATGAGTGGATTACTAAGAGAACAGGCATAAAAGAGAGACGTATTGCAGCTGATGGTGAATTTACAAGCGATATGGGCGCAAAAGCAGCTCAGATAGCCATAGAGCGAAGCGGTATCGACAAGAGCCAAATTGATATGATAGTATGCGCTACTATCTCCCCAGACTACTTTTGTATGCCCTCAACCGCTGCTATCATCTCTACAAAACTTGGATTATCCAATGCAACTGCTTTTGATATTTCAGCGGCATGTACGGGCTTTGTCTATGTTTTGTCCATTGCAAAAGCTTTTATCGAATCAGGTATGAAAAAAAACATCCTTATCATTGGTGCTGAAAAACTCTCTTCTATTACAGACTACAGCGACAGAGGAACATGTATCCTTTTTGGAGACGGTGCTGGTGCAGCAGTCATTAGTGCTACGGAAGATAAAAATGAAGCCATTATTGATGTCCACACTGGCGCAGATGGTGCATTTGCGGATTTGCTTATGTCTCCAAATGGCGGCAGCGGTTCCGCTCACGATACACTTGATCAAGAAGCAGCAAGTTGTTTTATGCAGATGAAAGGAAACGAAACCTTTAAAGTTGCGGTTAAAACATTGACAAAAGATGTTGTAGATATTTTAAGTGAAAATTCTATTGAGGCATCGCAAATCAAACACTTTGTGCCACATCAAGCAAATCTAAGAATCATCAAAGCAGTTGGCGAAGCACTCAAGCTTACAGATGAGCAAGTTGTTTTAACGGTTGAAAAGTACGGCAACACTTCTGGTGCTTCTATCCCGATGGCGATAAACGATATCTATGAGAGCGGAAGACTAAAAACAGGAGAGCTTATGCTCCTTGATGCTTTTGGCGGCGGACTGACATGGGGTTCAGCTCTCGTTCCGTTTTCTCCGCTTCAAAAGTAGTTTTTGTTACAGTAAAAAAGAGATTAGAAGCTTTGTAAAGCCTCTTTAACTCTTCTATAAAACTCCTCTTCATCAGGAAGCGTGAGTTTAGACTCTCTCAATTTCTCTCCCCACATCGGATTTGGAAAACGGCTGTCTTCTTCAAATCTTGCCATAACATGAACATGAACACGGGGAAGCATATTGGCAAAGGATGCCATGTTTATCTTTTTTGGATTGTAGTAACTTCTCATCTCATCTTCTATGATGTCGTAAAGTTCCCAAAGCCTGGCTCTTAACTCTTTTGGCATATCGCCTAGCTCTACGAAAGGCTCTTTTGTAAAAATCTTAAGCCATGGAATCTCGCTCTGCTCTGTTTCTACAAAAAAATTACTGTTTTGGAAAATGGTCATCTTTTTCTCTTTATTAGACTTCATAATCTCTGTTTGTGAACGATTCTGCAACGGAAGGGTCAAAATCTAGCTTGCTAGATTTGGGGCACCCACCGTGAAGCCTTAGTGAACAAGCAGAGGTTATGAAGTCTATTATATCCTATAGTTTAGACAACTCATCATAAAAACTCTCTATTTTTTTTGCATCGCCTAGATATGCTAAAAGGTCGTCTTCTTTGATTTTATGGTTGTTTTCTAAGTCTGTAAACCACTCTCCACTGCTTTTATAAGCTATGAGTTTTGCGTCATGGGTTTTAATCTCTATCTCTTTAAATATTTTTGAAACAGTGTTTGGCGGGGCGATAAATTTGATGATTCTCATGCTGTTGCTGAGGTCTATCTTCTCAAAGTTGATATTTTCGACAAGGTTTTTTACAAGTGTTCTTCCTGCCATTTTCTCCGGATGGACAACTTTTGAAGCTCCTATCTTTGCCAAAATCTCGCCATGCGTTGTTGTGATGGCTTTTGCGATTATGTTTTTGTTGCCCAAATCTTTGAGTGCCATAACGCTTAAGATACTCGCTTCAATATTTTCGCCGATGCTAACTATAACCGTGTCAAGTTCAACTATGCCAACCTCTTCGAGTGCATGTTTGTTTGTACTGTCAAGTACAAAGGCATTCTCTATATATTCGCTTATCTCCTGAACTCTCTGTTCGTTGTTATCGACTGCTATAACTGAGAGATCAAGTTTTGACAAGCTTTTTGCTATGTAGTAGCCAAATTTCCCCAAACCAATAACTGCAACTGTTTTCATATAAGGATTCTCCCTTTTGGATATTTAAAATGTTTTATCTCTGCTTTTCCCACGAGTGCGATACCAAATGCAAAAACACCTAATCTTCCTGCTAGCATCAACAAGATGATGACACTTTTGCCAAATGTATCAAACTGTCCAGAAAAGCTTAAGATGCCGCCGTCTCCCGTGGAAACACCTACCGTGGCAAATGCCGAGACAACTTCAAAGAGTATTTTTATAAATGGAAGGTTTTGCGTCTCCACTAAAAGAAGTGTGGCAAAAAGAACAAGAAAAGATGAGAACATGATAATCGCCAATGCTTTGTTGATGATTTTTTGCTCTATCGTTCGCTTAAAGATGCTTGGTTCTTGGTTGGAGTTTTTAAGGATAAAAAATACGGTAACTATCAAAATCGCTGCCGTAGTTATCTTAATTCCCCCTGCCGTACTTCCCTGCCCGCCGCCTATCATCATAAAAATCGTGGAGAAAAAGAGGGATGACTCTTCAAGTACGGAGAGGTCAATGCTGTTAAAACCGCTTGTCCTGAAGTTAACGGAGAGAAAAAGAGAGTTTAGGAACTTATCATAAAGAGAGAGTGCGCCAAATGTTTTTGGGTTGTTCCACTCAATCGATAAAAAGAGAGCCATTCCAAAGAGGATGAGAAAGAGCGTTCCGTAAAGCATGATTTTTGTGTGAAGCGTAAACTTTTTGGCAAGTGTTCTGTTTTCGTACATCTCTATAAGAACAAAAAAGCCCAACCCGCCCAAAATAATCAAAAGGCAGAGCGTCCCCAGCACGATAGCGTCTCCTTGGTAGCTTATGAGACTATCAGTAAAGAGAGAGAAGCCGGCATTGTTAAAAGCACTTACGGCATTGAAGATTCCATGCCACACCGCTTCGGAGAAATCGTACTTTTGGCTAAATTGCACTGTTAGCAGAGCTGCACCTATAAGCTCTATGCTCAGAACAACTAAGAGTATCTTTTTTACAAAAGAGCCTATATTGAGGTCGGGTAAATCCAAAGATTGTTTCATAACCCTTTTTTCATCCATGCTCAGAGAGTTTTTTATAAAAAGAAAAAAGAGGCTCACAAGCGTCATGTAGCCGATGCCGCCTATCTGGATAAGAAGCAAAATAACGCATTCTCCAAAAAATGTAAAGTTTTCCGAGGTGCTTGTGACGATAAGCCCTGTCACACATGTAGCCGATGCCGAGGTAAAGAGCGCATCTATGAAGCTTAGTTTGTCAACATGAGAGGCGGGAAGCATAAGCAAAAGTGCGCCAAGTAAGATAAGAATTGCATAGCCGTAAAAGATGGTTCTGATATATTTGTGTTCCATGGTTACTCTTTATTGCATGAAAATCTGTAGCCGATGCCGGATTCTGTTTTTATGTAGGATGGTCTTGTGCTGTCCTCTTCTATCTTTTTTCTTAGCGTATTGACATAGGTTCGTAGGTACTGCATCTCATTTTGGTAGCCCACGCCCCAAACCTCTTTTAGTATCTGTTTGTGCGTGAGTGTTTTGTTTGTATGAAGCAAAAAGTATTTGAGCAGTTCATGCTCGATGGGGGTCAGTTTTAGCTTCTCCCCTTTAAAAAAGATATCTCTTGAAGCAAGATTTATCTCCAGTTCACCGCAGAGGATAGTTTGGGAGATATTTTCTTCTTGCGCTTTTCTTCTTAGTGCCGCTCTTATCCTTGCCAAAAGCTCGTTGATGGAAAAAGGTTTTGTGATGTAATCATCCGCTCCCAAATCAAGTGCGGCGATAATCTCTTTTTCGTCATGTCTTGCAGAGAGTACGATAATAGGGGTTTTTGAAACCTCTCTGATTTGCGCTATAAGCTCTTTGCCATCACCGTCACTCAGCCCCAAATCGACGATAAGCAAATCGGGCGTATGGGTTAAAAAGAGCATCATCGCTCCTTTTTTGCTATCTGATGAGATAGAGTTAAACTGATACTCTTTGAGTGTTATCTCTAAGAGCTTTTTGACGGAGAGGTCATCTTCGACTATCAAGATTAGCTGTTTCATAGTAAAGCTGCCTTTTTTATTATGGGGAGTTCAGCCTCTATGGAGATTCCGTTGTCTCTGGCGACTGCTTTAATATCGCCTCCATGAAGTTTGACTATGCTTTTGCAGATAGCAAGCCCGATGCCGCTTCCTGAGATATCGTTGGTATCTTCAAGACGGTAAAATTTGTCAAATATATTTTTGAGTTTGTCTTTGTCGATATGCTCGCTTTGGTTAAATATCTCGATTTTAACCAAAGATGTAAAGTGGATGATTTTTAGCTCTATCTTTGTATCGCTTTTTGAGTATTTAAAGGCGTTATCCAAAAGGTTTGTTATAAGCTGTGTAAGCAGTATATTGTCGCCCCAAAAGAGCGAGAGGTCATCCATCTCAATAGAGAGAAGTTCATCGTTTTGCTTTTGTGAGAAATCTTTAAGTACCACCCCCAAAATATCTTCAAAATCGCACCACTCATACTCAAGGTCTATGTCGTCGCTGTGCAGTCTTGCACTATCAAGAAGGTTTGTGATGAGTCTCTTCATCCTCAAAGAGGCATAGTTGATATCTTCAAGCAAACTTTTTCTATCTTTTTTGTCCATATTTTCATTTGCCAAGATGAGGTTGATAGTCCCATGTATGGTAGAGAGCGGCGTTCTCAAATCATGCGAGATGATATGAAGCAGACTCTCTCTTAGCTCATTTTGTTTTGTCTGTGTATGGAGATTTTTTGCCTGCACCGTGATAATCCACCCGACAACGGCAAATATAATAAAACTCCAGAGATAAAGTTCATTGTGAACCGAGAAACTGTAAAGCGGAGGGATATACAAAAAGTTAAAAAAGATAACGCTCAAAGCGGTTATAAAGATAGTAGCTTTCATGTTGCCATGAATAGCTACGATGACCACGGGGATGATATGAATAAGCCCGATGTTTATGATATCCAAATGCTCACGAAAGAGATGGCTTATAAGAGTTATAACGGCAAGAACGGCTAAGGCTTTAAAGATATAGCTATGCTTGATATAGTTTTTTTTCTTTTGGTTCATTATGCTTTTGGTAACCT
Organism: Sulfurimonas lacustris; assembly: GCF_059705355.1. Lineage (NCBI taxonomy): Bacteria > Pseudomonadati > Campylobacterota > Epsilonproteobacteria > Campylobacterales > Sulfurimonadaceae > Sulfurimonas > Sulfurimonas lacustris. The sequence goes on along the minus strand of NZ_AP046125.1, from coordinate 1,926,334 downwards.
TAAAATTAAGCCTATAGATAAAAGCAGTAACACCGCTAACATTATTTTACTTGATAAGTCCATGATTTATACTTTATTTGAGATATTGTGTATTGTATGGCATTTTGTATCAAGGAGTTGTCAATAAATTTGTAAAAATATCAAAATTATATAAAGAAGAGGTAGTAGAGAGGGGATGCAAACCCGAAAAAAAAGCTCGGATTTGCGGGTGTTTTTTTTAGTCTCTGTTTCTGTTGCGATTTCTGTCGCCGCTTGGACGAGAGCTTCTCTCTCCTCCACTTGCGTTGTTGCCACGGTAACCGCCGCCGCTTGGGCGAGAACTTCTATCTCCGCCTTCGCTTGAACGAGCCGGTCTCTCGCTGTTTGAACGGTTTCTGTCTCCACTGCCTGAGCGGTTTCTATCTCCGCTTGAGCTTGGGCGGCTTCTGTTTCCACGGAAATTACCGCCACGACCGCCGCCTCTTGAATCTCTTCTTTTGTCTGCACGCTCTAGGATGGCTGCTAGTCTATCGGCAGGGATACCTATGTGGTTTGGTCCTTGGATAGTCTGCTTGTCCAAAATCATAGAGACAAGTTTAAACATGATTGTCTCTTCATCGATATCTTCTTTAAGCATATCAAGGATTTTGTGCGCTTCGTCATAGATGTGTTGCGCTTCTATGGTGTCAACGATATTTTTAAGATTCAACGCTCTTAGGTCGTTTTTGCTTGGAACAAATGCATGCGTCATTGTCGTTCCAACTTTTGCTTTGATGCGTTGAAGCTCTTTGAACTCTAGTGGAGTAAGAAGCGTGATAGCTTTTCCTTTTATGCCTGCACGACCTGTTCTACCGATACGGTGAACATACGACTCTGGGTCAAAAGGGATATGGTAGTTGAAAACATGTGAGATGTTGTCCACATGGATACCACGCGCTGCAACATCAGTAGCGACAAGAACTTTTACACCGCTGTTTTTGAAGTTTTTGATAACTGTCTCTCTTTGTCTCTGCTCCATGTCGCCATGAAGACCGTTTGCAAGGTAACCTGCACTTGAGAGAACATTTGCTAGTCTGTCAACTTCGCTTTTTGTTCTACAAAATACGATAGACTTTGTGCTTTTTTCAGAATCCATCAAACGGATGATTGCATCATCTCTCTCTGATTCGTCAATCACATAGTACTCTTGGTCGATGTCTGTATTTGTCGTCTCGCCTTTTGTGATACTTACAAACTCTGGATTCTCAAGGATTCTCTCTGCAAGAAGCTTGATAGGTTTTGGCATAGTAGCAGAGAAAAGAAGCGTTTGGCGGTTTGATGGAAGGTAAGAGAAAATCTCGTTGATATCATCCAAAAAGCCCATATCAAGCATTTCGTCAGCTTCGTCAAGTACAACAACGCTTGGAGCAAAATCTTTTACAAGGTTTTTCTTAAGGATATCCAAAAGTCTTCCCGGAGTTGCAACAACTACGCTTGCACCTCTTTGGATAAGGTCGATTTGTCTGTTGTAAGAGCTTCCGCCATAAACTGTTACGGTTTTAACACCCATGTTTCTGCCGTACTTGAAAATCTCGTCACTTACTTGAGTTGCTAGTTCACGAGTAGGAGTGATAACCAAAAGACCTACGCCGTCTCTTACATCTATGTTGTTGAGTGCTGGAAGAGCAAATGCCGCCGTTTTTCCTGTTCCTGTATGCGCTTGACCGACGATGTCACGTCCTGCTAATACAAATGGAATCGCCGCTGCTTGAATCGGGCTTGGAATACTAAAGCCCGCATCTTTGATACTTTGAAGTATCTCTTTTTTTAAACCTAAATCATCAAATGTGATTGCTATTTCTTCTGTGTGTGTTTGTGCATTTTCTTGCATCATTTTCCTTTAAATTGGAGATGATACAAGCAAGCCGTAAACGGCAAGGCACCTTCCCCTAAAATATTTGGCGAATTATACCCAAATAAACTCTCTTTTTTATTGAAATAAATAATATTTAGAATTATTTAAGGTTATATTGAGTAAAAAGAGATGTTTTTTGTAAAGCAAAATACCTAAAGTAGGGAGATAGAGAAGATTTTGTTATTTTTATTATTTTGAAAAAAAGTTAAAGAAGTGAAGATAAAAGTGGGTTTGTGAATTTATGAGCGGAGAGATCCGCTCAAAGAAAAATTACAGAGCTGTAACGTTTTCTGCTTGAGGACCTTTGTCGCCTTGACCAATTTCAAAAGTTACCTTTTGACCTTCGTCTAGTGAAACACGACCATAACCTGTGCTGTTGATTTGACGAAAGTGTACAAATACATCTTTACCGCCATTTTCTTGTTCGATAAATCCGAAACCTTTTTCGCTGTTGAACCATTTAACTGTGCCGTTTACTAATGCTGCCATTGTAATACCTTTGTGTTTGAATACACCACATTACTGTAGTGGTCTAAAATCTAATATGAAGTTTTCTTTTAGGCAGATTATACTGTTAACTAAGTCATCAATGTAAAGCAGCTAAAGATGTAATTCGAATCATCTTTTATTGGGCGCAGTATAACTGAATAAAATCTAAAAGTATATAGCTAGAGCTATTTCTTTTTTAAATACCATTTAAGAAGATAGAAAATAGAAAAGAAAAAAGGTAAAATTTCCAAAACAGAGGGGCAAAAATGACGGTAGAGACACAGTATAGCTATGAAAAGAGCTGGAGAGCAACCAAAGAGGAGCATCTTTTGCAGATAATCGTAGAAGAGGTCGGAGATGCAGACCCACAAGGTATCCTCGCCTACATAAAAGAAGCGATAAAAAATGGTAAAGTGATAACAGTTGGCAATTGTAGATTTAAACGCAAAGAGGAGAGCAAATGATGCAAGATATAACAAAACTTTTTTTACGCCTTACTGTTGGCATCATGATGCTTTTTCATGGTCTGCATAAAATCATCCACGGCATAGGCGGAGTAAAAGAGCTTACTGTTGCCGCAGGTCTGCCTGAGTTTTTAGCATACGGTGTCTATGTAGGGGAGGTTGTTGTACCTATCTTTATCCTCCTTGGAGCGTACGCAAGAGCCGCATCGCTTATCTTGGCGCTTAACATGGCAGTGGCGATATTTTTGGCGTACGGAAACTCGCTATTTACATTAGGAAAGCATGGCGCACCTGCTTTTGAACTCCCGTTTCTCTACCTTGTGTTGTCGCTTATGATTTTTGTTTTTGGAAGCGGGAAGTATGCGCTTAATGGGAAGTAGTTTACGGATGCGGCACTTTAATCTTTGAGTTTAAGCTCCATCCTATGGCTACCATAAAGAGCAAAACCGCTGTTGAGGGAAGTGATGCGTAGGTTTGTGCCAAAAAGACAAGCCAGAGCAAAATCGCTCCCAGAGGGGTTGGAACGCCTGTGAAGTATTTGCTTACCTCTCCCACGTCGGAGTTGATGTTGAACTGGATAAGACGACGAAGCCCCGAGATGACATAGTAGATGCTTACAACTCCCGCTACAAGCATCCATACACCCGAAAAACTCACACTATAGATAGCTTGAAAGATAAGAAAAACAGGAACAAGCACAAAGCTTAAAAAGTCTGCAAAGCTGTCAAGCTGGATACCAAATTCATTTGAGAGCTTATATTTTCTGGCGATTTTGCCGTCAAAGATATCAAACGCTCCGCCCATCCAAGCCAAAATAACGGCTAGAAAAAAGTTGTTTTGCGTGATGAAGTAGGTTGCTAAAAGCCCCGCAGTAATGTTGACAAAAGTAAAGAGGTTTGCGAGGTTAAAATGTGATGTGCTTGTAAATAGAAACTTCATGATACTCTTTTTTCTAAAATTATAACCTAAATTGGATTTCTTATAACAGCTCTCTAGGGAAAAAGATAAATGATAAGAATTATCAATATTAAGTCTTTTGTAAGTTGAGAGTTGTTATCATTTTTAAAATTTATAGAGAAATGGTAAAGAAAATGATGAAAAAAATCATTATTGCGGCTCTTGTTGTGGTTCATGGGTATGCGCAAGAGGTAGCTTTTAACGTAAAAGAGAGAGAACACTCGGTGCGCGATATCATCGATAGTGTTGCAAAATCCCAAGATAAAGAGATTTCTATAGTTACAGAGGCGAGCGATATGTTTACAGACGCAAAAATTTCTGGTGGGCTAAGAGCTTTATATTCAGGGTATGAGTATGGTGGAGCTCAAAGCCAACACGCAACTGCTGTTGGGGCGCAAATAAAGTATGAACTTGCAGCGTTTCGCGGTTTTCATGCAGCTGTAGAGTTTAGTTCGTCTCATGATATAGATTTTGCCACAGGAGAGGGGGTAGGGCATAACGCTGAAATTTCCTCAACCAAGGGAAACTATACGGAGCTTTCCCAAGCGTATATCAACTATAAAAATGGTGGAGTAAATCTGCGTGCAGGGCGTCAGCTTATCGATACACCGCTTGCAGATAGTGATGACATAAGAATCATTGCAAATACGTTTGAAGCATATACGCTCTCTTATGAGTGGGAGAGTTTGACGTTTATGGGTGGATTGCTTACAAGATGGCAAGGGACAGATACGGGTTTGTCTGCCGAGAATCATTGGTCTGATACGGGTGAAGATGGAACACATTTTGGTGGGCTTAGCTACTCTGATGATTTTATCGATTCTAGCGTATGGTACTATGGTATCTCTAAGGATAGTGACCCAAACAGTGCGACTGGTAATGTTGCAAATAGTTCATTTTATACGGATATCTCTTTACATATAGAGCTATCAAAAGAGTATGCACTTCATGCAAGCGCACAGTATCTCAACCAAAAAGAGGCAGACGCTAGCGCAATGGATGCGACTATCTATGGTGCGATGGCGGAGCTTGTTATGTTTGAAGATTTTGCACTCTCGACTGCGTATAACAAATCCCAAAAACAAGAAGGAAAAGGAAGTTTTTCTGGTTTTGGAGGAGGAACGCTCTATACAAATATGGACTCAATGATTTTAGATACCATAACGATGGATAGAGATGCGCAAGCACTGGTTGCTGGTTTAACATACCGTTATAATGATTTTGGATTTATGTATGTGTATGGTGCTTTTGATGGTGAGGCAAACTCTTTTGGCATAAAAGAGCGTATAATCGAACAAAATATCGGTTTTGAATACACGCCAGATGAAAAGGTCACTTTTGCAGCTCTTTATGTCAAAAACGAAGATAAAAAAGAGGGTGGAAGCAATGGCGGAGATTGGGAAAATGTGAGAGTTTTGCTCTCCTATAATTTTTAATTAATATGATATCTATTATCATTAGAGAAAAAGAAAAGAGAAATATGCCAAAGAGTACTAAAAAATTGAGCGAGTGTAAAAAAGCTTGTGTCGTCAGAGTAGCAAAACTAAACGCCACAGCCGAGCTTAAAGCGCGCCTTATCTCCTTTGGTGTCATGAAAGATGCGGTTATAGAAGTTTTGGAGTATCCTCCCGCAAAAAGTACCATAGAGATAAAAGTGGGTAAAACAAGACTGGCTCTTAGAGCGCAAGAAGCCGAACTTATAGAGGTGCAAAAAGTATGAAAAGAGATGCAAAAAGTTGCCCTATAACGGCAAAACATATCAAAGCAGCCCTTGTCGGACAGCCAAATGTCGGCAAAAGCATGCTTATCAACTCCATCTCTAATGCTCACCTTCATGTTGGAAACTTCACAGGTGTTACAGTTGAGAAGAGTGAGGTTCTTTTTGACTATAGCGAGCATCACTTTACGGTTGTGGATTTGCCAGGGACGTATGCGCTAAGCGAGTACTCCATCGAAGAGAGAGTGACAACTGAGTTTCTTGTAACGCAACATTATGACCTTATCATCAATGTTGTAGATTCGACGAACTTGGAGAAAAACCTGCAGCTTACAACGGAGCTTATGAGCCTTGGCAAGAAGATGGTGATTGCGCTTAACATGAGCGATGAGGCGCAAAAAGAGGGCATCGAGATAGATAGTAAACAGATGTCGCTTATCCTTGGAGTGCCTTGTGTGAAGGTCTCTGCTGTTACAAAACTTGGCATAAAAGAGCTTATTGAGGCAGTGGTTGAAGAGTTTGAAGAGGAACATACACAAAACAAACTTCTCTTTAGCGAGGCGGTTGAAGAGGAGATAGTGCTTTTAGAAGAGAGTTTAAAAAAGCATAGATTTGAAGATGAAAATTCCTACAGAAACATCGCCATCAACCTGCTTAAAGGCGATAAAAAAACTTATGCAAAGCTGCATGATGACCCAGTATGGACGGAGCTGCAGCCTCTTTTAGTAGATGCGCTAAAGCATGTAGAGCTTCATCATGGAAGTGACGACATAAAAGAGGCGTTTGCTGAAGAGTACGCTTCTTTCAACAAAGGTGTTGTCGCTGAAGTGCTCCATTTTGCCAAAGATCCAAAAGAGCGAACACTTACCGACAAGATAGACTCCATCTTGATTCACAATATTTTTGGTATTCCTATTTTTCTTTTTTTCATGTGGTCGCTTTTTCAGCTCACTTTTGAGATAGGTTCTATCCCGATGGAGTGGATAGACGGCGTATTTTCATGGCTTGGCGAGAGCGTGGGTGCGACCATACCAAACGAGGATGTCCGCTCTTTAGTTGTGGATGGGGTTATCGCCGGAGTAGGGGCGGTTATGCTCTTTGTGCCAAATATTGCCATCCTCTTTTTAGGAATCGCACTTTTGGAGAGTACGGGCTATATGTCTAGAGTTGCCTTTTTGCTAGATGGTTTTTTCCACAAATTTGGTCTTCATGGACAGTCGTTCATTCCTCTTGTCACGGGATTTGGATGTTCTATCCCCGCTTATATGTCTGCACGTATCCTCAAAAATGACCGTGATAGACTTCTTACGCTCTTTATCATCGGATTTATGAGTTGTGGGGCGAGGCTTCCTGTTTATGTCCTTTTTGCAGGTGCTTTTTTCTCTGAGAGTATGGCAGGAAATGTTCTTTTTGCTATCTATATCATAGGTGCATCTTTTGGACTTGTTGCTGCAAAGGTGCTCAAACTTACCGCATTTAAGGGAGTGGATGAGCCTTTTGTTATGGAGATGCCAAAGTACAGGCTTCCATCACTCAAGCTTATCTGGCACACGGTGGTTACAAAAACGGTTATGTATCTAAAAAAAGCGGGAACATTTATTGCCGTTGCCTCGATGCTTATCTGGTTTTTTAGCAACTATCCGCATAACCTTGCGCTAGAAGAGAGTTACGCACAAAAAATCGAAAATGCTACAAGCGAGGATGAGAAGAAAACGCTCGCAAACTCCCTTGCTCAGGCAAATTTGGAGCAGAGTTATCTGGGGCAAATCGGAAAGTTTTCAGAGCCTCTTTTTGCACCGCTTGGATTTGACTGGAAGATGAGCGTTGCCTTGCAGACGGGACTTGCCGCAAAAGAGGTTGTGGTGTCAACACTTGGGGTATTGTACTCTTTGGGCGATGAGGTGGATGAAGAGAACAGCTCGCTCAAAGAGATAATCTCCAAAAATATCCCTTTTGCCTCTGCCGTAGCTTTCATCTTTGTCGTTATGACCTACTTGCCTTGTTTGGCGGCTTCTATCGTCTTTACAAAAGAGGCGGGACATATAAAGTACTTCTTCTATCTTCTGGCGTTTACTTCCATTGTTGCTTATACGTTAGCATTTATTGCTTACAATGTTGCTAGGCTATTTACTTAAATTTTTAGGAGTTCGTTATGGCAAAATTTGGAAATTCGATTATCAAAGGCTTAGAAGTAAGCGAAATTATCGCTGTACTTAACAGAGCATACGCAGATGAGTGGTTGGCACATTACCAGTATTTTATCGAGGCAAAAGTTGTCAAAGGTATCATGAAGGATGCTGCAATTGTGGAGCTTAACCAGCATGCGGCAGATGAGCTCAGACATGCGACGATGGTTGCAGATAGAATTATCCAGCTTGGCGGCACTCCGCTACTTAACCCAAAAGAGTGGTTTACCCATACAAGTTGTGGTTATGAAGAGCCAAAAGATTTTGATGTTGTAAGCATTTTGCAAGACTCCATCAAAGGGGAGCAGTGCGCTATCTCTGTCTATTCACAGCTAGTTGATATGACACGAGATAAAGATATCGTAACATATGATATCGTTTCGCAGATTTTAGCGGATGAGGTAGAGCATGAAGAGGATCTTCAATCGCTTTATGACGATATCACAGAGTTTGTAGCAGAGCTTAAAAAATCACTTGCATAGGTTTTGGAATGAAAAAAATATTGATGATTGAAGACGATTTGGAGCTTGCGGAGATTCTTACAGAGTATCTTGAGCAGTTCGAATTTAAGATTATTACAGAGGATGACCCATTTAAGGCGGTGAGCATCTTGAAGTTAGAACCGTTTGATCTTGTTATTTTGGATTTGACGCTTCCAGGGATGGACGGCTTAGAAGTTTGTGAAGCTATACGTGAGCGTCAGGATATCCCCATCATCATCTCCTCAGCTAGAAGCGATGTGACGGACAAAGTAAAAGCGCTTGAGCTTGGGGCAGATGACTATATCCCAAAACCCTACGATCCTCGAGAACTAGAGGCTCGCATACACTCTGTTCTTCGCCGCTATGAGGCAAAATCACAGCAAAAAGAGGAGTCTAAAAGCGACTTTAAATGTGACCTCTCTTCGATGATTATAACCTACAAAGGCAGAAATATCGACCTCACAAATGCAGAGTTTGGGATACTCTCCTACATGATTGCAAAGCAGGGGTTAGTCGTCTCACGAGAAGATTTGATTCATAATGTCAATGCCATAAATGAAGACTCTTCCAACAAAAGCATCGATGTTATGGTAGGGCGTATCCGCAACAAGCTTGGAGACAAAGCGCTTATCGAGTCTGTTCGAGGCGTGGGCTATAAGCTCTTAAAGTAGCTCTCATTTGCGCAAACATGCCGTCTTAATCACTGTTCTTTTTGCACTCACAGTTACGCTTGTGAGTGTAAGTGCTGTTTTTTGGAAATTTTTTCAACTCAACAAACAAAACTACATCAACAACATCTTTACCAAACACGCTATTATCACTCAGATTTATCAGCAGTATCAGCAAAAAGAGGACTCAGAGATTATGCTTGAGGCAAATCTTGCTGTTTACAATTTTGTCCTCATCAAGCAAAAAGCCGATGCGATGGTTATCCTAAAAAATGCACAAACGCTTAAGAAAAAAGATTTTCAAAATGTCAATGCTTCTCTTCTCTTCTCTGGAAATGGTTTTTACACACAACGCGTTGTAACCGATCTAACTGCAACGATGCTGGAATTCAACAAAAAGATTTATTTTCATATCAGTTCGCCAAATGCTTCTGTTATCATCCTTGATGAGGAGCTCAAACCTTACAAATACTGGAATGTCGTCTCCCCTTATCTTATTATCATCTCTATTATTTTAATCTCTTTTATCCTGATTTTACGTAGATTAAGACCGCTTATCAGGCTTAGAAAAAAGATAGCTCTTTATGGAAACGGCGATATGAATATCTCCTTTAAGACGAACGGGCAAGACGAGATAGCGCTTGTAGCAAATGAACTTGAAGCTACACGCCAAAAGATAAATATCATCCTTGAGTCACGTACCCTCTTTTTACGCAACATCATGCATGAACTCAAAACACCCATAGCAAAGGGAACTATCGCAACGCAGATGCTAGATTCTCAAAAGCAGCGTGACAGATTTAGCTCTATTTTTGGACGCCTAGAGTCGCTTGTCAATGAGTTTGCACTTATCGAAGAGGTAACAAGTCTTGGCGATAAAGCTGAGTTTAAAGAGTACCGCCTTATCGATATCATTGACGGTGCTATCGATATGGCGATGGTGGAGGATGAGAGTGTAAGTGTGACTGTTGACCCGACTAAAAAAATCAACGCAAACTACAGACTCTACACCACAGCGATAAAAAATATGATAGATAACGGTATCAAATACTCCACCGATGCGCATGTCAAGATTCTTATCAAAAATGGCGAACTTGTTTTTGAGAGCAAAGGGGCGTGTATTGCGCATCCTTTGCAGTACTACATAGAACCTTTTACAAAAGACAACCCTGCAAAAAACAGCTTTGGGCTTGGGCTTTATCTCGTGGATTCTATCTTAAAAGTGCATGCGCAGGTGCTTGCTCATGAGTATGAAGATGGAACAAATCGATTTATTTTTGCATAAGGCAACATTATGACTATAAAACAATATATAAGTAGAGAAACAACTCTTATTGCGATATGTTTCTTTCTTTTTGGTTGGATGGGGCATGCCCTATACGAAAATGGACATAAAATCATAAAACATTCAACGCTTAAAAAGATACAAAAAGAGGGTGTTTTAAATGTAGTGCTTCTCAACTCCCCCTCAACCTACTATATAGGCTCAGATGGACCAAAAGGTTTTGAGCATGACCTCTTAAACTCTTACGCAACGCATCTTGGTGTCAAACTCAACATTACAACCGCCAATACCGTAAAAGAGGCGTTGGAGTTGAGCAAAAACCCAGAGATACATGTTACCTCTGCTTCTTTGACAAAAACGCAGGAGAGAGAAAAAAATTTCAGTTTTGGACCCTCCTATTTTGAAGCGCAAGAGCAGCTAGTCTGTAACAAATCTTTACTTGGAAGTGGAAAATTTCCAAAAAATGCAGACAATTTATCGCATCTTAGCATCGTTGTCGGCGAAGATACAAGCTACAGCGAGACCATAGAGCAACTTAAGCAAGATGGCTTTGAGATGAACGCAACCTACTCACCGGAGTTTTCGACTGAAGAGCTTATCGCGCAGGTGGACACACACGAGATAGATTGTACCATCGTTGACTCTAACATCTACGCACTTAACCAGCGCTATTTCAAAAATATAGAGTTGGCGTTTGACGTAAGCAACAGAAGACAGCAGGCATGGATTTTGGCACCCGAATCAGATATGCTCAAGGCAGATATGTACGAGTGGTTTAACTCCTTCAACCAAAGCGGTGAAATGGCACGACTTAAAGACCATTACTACAGTTATGTTCTCTTTTTTGATTACTACGATACGGTTATGTTTCAAGAGCGCATCAAAACACGCCTCCCAAAATATGAAAGCTACTTTAAGGGGGCTTCAGGAGAGTATAACATTCCCTACTCAGTGCTAGTGGCACTCTCTTATCAAGAGTCTCACTGGAACCCAAATGCGGTCAGCTATACGGGTGTGCGAGGGCTGATGATGCTTACACAAAATACCGCGGATTTGCTTGGTGTAAAAGATAGAACAGACCCAAAAGAGAGTATATTTGGAGGGGCGAAACATCTGCATCAGATGCTTAAGAGCATCCCAATGGAAGTCTTAGGAGAAGACCGCCTTAAGTTTGCTCTTGCGGCTTACAACATAGGGCTTGGACATGTCTTTGATGCTCAAAAATTAGCACAACAGCTAGGACTAAACCAAAACAGTTGGACAGATTTGAAGGTTGTGTTACCGCTTCTCTCACAAAAGAAATACTACAAAACGCTTAAACATGGTTATGCACGTGGAAGTGAAGCTGTACGCTATGTGGACGCTGTCTATGACTATAGAGATATTTTACAAAAGCTCGACAGCGAGGCAATCGCCTCTGCTACGAATTAAGAAGAAAGATTAACGGTTCATCCCCTCTTTGCCATCGGCAAGAGCGCTTAAAAAACTCTCCATATCGTACTTTACACGATACTCCGGTGTCATGATATGGATGAGGATATCGCCTAAATCCACAACGATCCAGTCACTGCTCTCATCTACGGCATTGAACTTTTCTGAGGGTTTTAAATCTCTTTTGAGATGATCCAAAAGAGCGTATGTGTGTTTTGAACCTAAAGAGGATGCGATGATGGCATAGTCAACAAAGTAGTTTTTGTTTCTAAGGTCAAAAACCTCTATATTTTCTGCTTTGTTTTTATCCAAAACCTCTGTGATTCTTTCTATTCTGTTTTGCAATTGTTTTCCTTGTAAAAGTTATATATTTGCGTTGCGCATTTTTTTGGCAGTTTTGATATCTCCATCTTCTCTCTGAGTTGAGTTGAGGAGATATTTACAGCAACATGAAGAGTAAAAAACTCTTTTGGAATCTCGATATTTTCGCGTGAGACGACAACAAACGTGACAAGATTTTTGAGTTTGTCATAGCTCTTCCACAGATGCAGTTTTGCGAGATTATCCGCACCTAGGATAAGATAGATTTTTTTGTAACTCTCAAGCAGATGCTCCACCGTCTCTATCGTTGGAACTTGTCTCTTTTGTAAAACTTCAAAATCTGAGATGACAACATCTTCATCATCACAAAAAATCTCTTTAAGCCACTCCACTCTTAAGTGTGCAGGTGCATGAAAACTTGATTTGAAAGGATTTAAAAATGTTGGCATGATGATAATTTTGTCAATATCTTTAAACTTTTTTAAAGCCCTGACAACAGCCTCGTGTCCGATGTGAGGCGGGTCAAAAGAGCCGCCAAAAAGTGCAATCGTATCCATATTTAAAGCGAATTATAACTAATTTTAGGTAAAATTGCCCATCTTTTTAATTAGGAATAGAGTATGGCATTAAAGATAGCAATTAACGGATTTGGTAGAATCGGTCGCTGTGTCGCACGCATAGCTGCAACAAGAGATGATGTGGAAGTGGTGGCTATAAACGACACTGCAAGTATGGACATGATGCTCTATCTTCTCAAAAACGACTCTGTCCATGGAACATTTAACGCTGAAGTGGTGCAAGTTGATGCAGACCATATTGCGATAAATGGACAAAAAATCAGAGTATTTAGCGACCGTGACCCAAAAAACCTCAAATTTGCCGATTGTGGTGCTGATATGGTTTTAGAGTGTACAGGTGTCTTCTTAAGTCAAAATAATGCACAGATTCATATCGACAACGGTGTCAAAAAGGTTCTCTTCTCCGCTCCGGCAAAAGATGACACACCGACATTTGTTATCGGTGTCAATGAACATCTCTATGCAGGGCAGAACATCGTCTCAAATGCTTCATGTACGACAAACTGTCTAGGACCTATCGCAAAAGTGCTTGATGATGCTTTTGGAATCGAAAAAGGGCTTATGACAACTATCCACTCCTACACAAATGACCAAAATATCCTAGATGTGAAACACTCCAAAGATAAGCGCCGCGCACGTGCTGGAGCTATCAACATGATTCCAACAACAACAGGAGCGGCAAAAGCCATCGGTTTGGTACTTCCTCAACTCAAAGGCAAACTTCACGGACAGAGCGTGCGTGTTCCGACACCTAACGTCTCCATGGTTGACTTAAACGTTATTGTGAAGAGAAAAGTAACAAAAGAGGAAGTAACAGCGGCATTTAACACTGCAGCGCAAACAACACTCAAGGGCATTATCTTGATGGATAAGGAGATGCGTGTTTCTCAGGACTTCGTGGGGTGTGCATATAGCTCTATCGTTGCAGAGGATTTAACACAAGTTATCGATGGCGATATGGTAAAAATCATGGCATGGTACGACAACGAGTGGGGTTACTCGACAAGACTTCTCGACATGGCACTTCATATCAGCAAATAGGACAGAGATTTGGAACTTTTAAATATCAAAAATTTAGATTTAGCGGGCGAAACAGTTTTTATCAGATGTGATTTTAACGTACCTATGGATGAGTTTGGCAATATCTCTGACGATCGCCGCATCCGTTCGGCGATTTCAACGATTCACTACTGCTTAGATCAAAACTGTGCAGTCATTTTAGCATCACACCTTGGTCGCCCTGAGGGACAGGTTGTTGCAAAGTACTCACTCGCTCCCGTAGCAAAGAGAATCCAACAGCTTCTTAAGCGTGAGGTTATTCTTGCAGATGATGTCGTGGGAGAAGATGCTCTTGCAAAAGCGGCAGCACTTAAAGAGGGTGAGATTTTGATGCTTGAGAATCTCCGCTATGAAGCAGGCGAGACAAAAAACAACGAGGAACTTTCCAAAAAACTCGCTTCAATGGCTGCGTTTTACATCAATGATGCTTTTGGCGTGAGTCATCGTGCGCACGCTTCTGTAGAGGGTATCACACGCTATTTTGACAACGAACACAAAGCAGCGGGCTTCTTGCTTCAAAAAGAGATAGAGTTTTTAGGCAAAATCATCCAAAATCCGGTTCGTCCTTTTGCCGCAATAGTCGGCGGAAGCAAAGTTTCAGGAAAACTTGAAGCGCTTATCAACCTTCTTCCAAAAGTGGATAAGATACTTATCGGCGGGGGAATGGCATTTACATTCTTAAAGCACCTCGGTTACGACATCGGGGCTTCTCTTGTTGAGGATGATTTGCTTGATGAAGCGGGACGCATCTTGGAAGAGGCAAAGAGACTTAACGTGAAGTTCTACCTTCCTATTGATGTTGTGGCAGCTGAGAAGTTTTCTGAAGATACGCTAAGCAAGATAGTTCCATCACAAGAGATACCATCAGGCTGGATGGGGCTAGATATCGGACCTGCAACAGTAAGACTTTACAGAGAAGTTTTAAATGATGTCCAAACAATCCTCTGGAACGGACCGATGGGCGTTTATGAGATGGAGAAGTTCGCAAGAGGCTCTAACAAGATAGCGCACTTTGTGGCAGATAGCTATGCAACGACAGTTGTTGGCGGCGGCGATACAGCGGACTTGGTGCAAAGAATCGGCGTGGATGAAGAGATGACTTTTATCTCAACAGGCGGCGGTGCTTCACTGGAGCTTTTAGAAGGCAAGATTTTACCAGGTGTGGCTTCTTTGATGGTTCAAGAGAAGTAAGCTGATGATAATAGCAGCAAACCTCAAAACAAATCTTACAAGAGAAAAAACGCTTCACTATCTGCAAGAAGTGGAGCATTTTTTAGAGCAAAACAGTATCTCACAAGAGGTTTTAGTCTTTCCTGCCATCTCAAACTTAAATGCGCACGATGGGCAGCTTATCGTTGGAACGCAAAACGCTTACCCAGCGTTCAATGGGGCTTTTACAGGCGAGATAGGGTATGAGCAACTTGAAGAGTTTGGCATCAAAACGATTCTCATTGGTCATAGCGAGAGAAGGCATATGCTGGGTGAGACACAAGAATCTCTTGTTGCAAAGTTTGACTTTTACAAAAATCTTGGGTTTAAAATCGTTTACTGTGTCGGAGAGCCTCTAGGCGTGAGAGAGTCTGGGCATGAGAAGATGATGGCATACATCGCCGCTCAGTACGAGGGCATCGACACCTCGTATGAAAATCTCATTATTGCCTATGAGCCAGTTTGGGCGATAGGAACGGGGCTGACACCAACGCTTGAAGAGATTGATGCCATCCATAAAGAGTTAAAAGCCAAATCTCCCGCTCCGCTTCTTTATGGCGGAAGCGTAAAAGTAACCAACGCAAAAGAGGTTATGGCACTTGAAAATGTCGATGGGATTTTGGTAGGAAGTGCTGCACTTTATGCCCAGCACTTTTGTACAATGTGTACATACGCACAAGAGTTAGATAAATAAGATTTTATTTTGGAAGTGAGGCTTTAGCCTTGCATAGAGATGCTAGAAAAATCGCACTGCAAGTTCAAGCTTTGGCGGGGCTAAAGCCCCACTTCCAGTCAATAGTGTAAAGTTTGTTAATAATAAAAAAGGAGAAGTAGAAATGGTAATGAAGGGTAAAAAAGGTTTAATAGTAGGTTTGGCAAATGATAAATCAATCGCTTACGGTATCGCAAAAGCGTGTCATGAACAGGGTGCAGAGCTGGCGTTTACGTACTTAAATGATGCACTCAAAAAAAGAGTAGAGCCACTTGCGGCATCTTTTGGAAGCGACAAAGTATATGAACTTGATGTTTCAAATGAAGAGCATATGGCAAATATCGCTTCTCTTGTTGCAAAAGATTTTGGCAAGATTGACTTTTTGGTACATTCAGTAGCGTTTGCTCCAAAAGAGGCACTTAGCGAGCCGTTTATGAAAACAACAAAACAGGCGTTTGCCATCGCTATGGATATCTCTGTTTACTCGCTTATCGATTTGACGAACCGTCTTGAGAGTGTTCTTGCGGATGACGCTTCTATTCTAACGCTCTCTTACCTTGGCGGACCAAAATATATCGTAAACTATAATGTTATGGGTGTTGCAAAAGCTGCACTTGAATCAACAGTACGCTACATGGCGGTTGAGCTTGGAAACAAAGGACAGCGTGTTAACGCTATCTCTGCAGGACCGATTCGTACTCTTGCGGCGGCGGGCATCGGCGACTTTAAACAGATACTTAACTGGAATGAGATCAACGCACCGCTAAAGAAAAACGTGACAACAGAGCAGGTGGGCAACTCTGCTATGTACTTGCTTAGCGATTTGGCTTCAGGCGTAACTGGCGAAGTTCACTATGTCGATGCTGGATACAATATCATGGGAATGGCTGCCGCTGAGGAGAGAGACGGTAAAACTGTTCTCTCTTGGGATGTGAAGTAAAACACAACCGCAACTTATATTTGGCTTCTCTAGTGAGAAGTCAAATTTTCCTCTACTTACTGCTTAATTTTTAATCCATTTTTTTAAACATCAACTTCATTCATGTGCAATAATATCGCAATTACAAAAAAAGGATAGAACATGAAACTTCTAAAATTAAGTCTAGTAACTGCTTTGCTTGCAACTTTAGCGTTTGGAGATGAGCAAAAATCGGGTCTCAATATGAGTGCAAATGCGGCATTTACAAGCAACTATGTCTGGAGAGGTATGACGCAGACAAAAGATTCACCTGCCATTCAAGGTGGAGTTGATTTGGACTACAAAGGCATCTATGCTGGTGTTTGGGGCTCAAACGTAGAGTTTGGAGATGGCAAAAACTCTATGGAAACGGATTTGTACGGAGGATATAAGGGTGAAGTTGCGGGAATCGGTTATGATTTGGGCTACATTCAGTATGTCTATCCAAATATGTCAGATGAGTACAACTTTGGTGAAGCGTATGTCGGCATAAGTAAAGAGTGGGAAAAATTTGGCGTTAATGCGAAATACTACAAAGGCGTAGAGACTGATGAGCTTGACCCAGAGGATTACTATGAAGTTGGCGTTACCTCTTCCATCCTGCCTTATGAGGTTGGTTTCAAAGTAACTTACGGCAGCTATAAGGACATAGGCGACTACTACTTAGTAGGTCTTAGCAAATCGTTTGAGAAGTTTGATGTAAGCGTGGCATACATCGACTTTAGCCACGATACAGATTCAAGCGCAGACGAAGAGAATGTCGTCGCTACACTTAGCTTTAAGTTTTAGCCTTATCTTGTCGCTGTGCCAATTACCGGCATAGCGTTCATTTTACCAACATGTGAGTTTTGGGCATCAGAACTCGTTACGTTGTTGTAGCGCTCCATCTTATCTATATACTCTTGAAGTGTAAAAGGTCTCTCCTCGTCTTGGTATTTTGCTTGGAGCTCCTGTTGCCTTTTTGTCTCCTCTTTATCCATTTTTTTCAAAAGTGCCCCCGTTTTTACATCTATAAGTTCAGAAGTACCATTCTCCTTTGGGACAATTTTTACTGAAGTTTCGCCACTTGGCGGTGTTGTTCCTTCTACTATAGGCGACCACTCCTCTTTGAGCCACTTATCTAGTTTTTGTTGCATAAAGCCACTATTGTCACTCTCTTTTTTTCCTGAAATAGCATTTAATGCTCTGTTTTGAGATGGATTTACACCATCCACTTTCGCGCACGAAACAAGCAGCAAAGCCGCAGATAATGTCATTATTAGTGTTTTCATGACACAATTATACACAATTATTTTGTTAACTTATAGGAAAAATAAAAAACAATCCATAATTTAATATTAAATTAATCTTCTATATGACATTATGTTGACAACATTAAGTTTAGGAGAATGAAAATGAGAGTTACAAAATTAAGTTTAATAGCAGCGTTATTGATTGGCTCAAGCGCATTTGCGATTGAAAATACAAAAGTTTCTGGAGATGCAAGACTCTACTACGGAACGCAAGATTCAGATGCACCAAATGCACCGAATCTCTTTACAAAAGAGTCTGCATATACTAACTTTTCAGCACGTCTTGATTTGACAACTGATTTGACAAAAGGTGTTTCTGCAGGTGTCGGTACGCAGGTTGTAACAACACTTGGTGTTGAGCATAACTTGGTCGATAAAGTTTGGTCGAATGCACATACAGTGGATGGCTCGACTGGAGCTAGTTTTGCAGGTGGTGCTCAAGTAGATAGTGCAATGTGGTTTGATGAAGTTTGGTTAGCAGGAAGTGCGTTTGACACTACACTTAAAATCGGTCGTCAAGCTCTTGATACACCTTTGGCATTTACAGAGAAGTGGGGTGTTGATAAAAACACTTTTGAAGCGGGAGTTTTGATTAACCAAAGCATTCCAAGCACTACTTTGGTTGCTACTTTTATAGGGAAATCAAACGGTTCTTCTGATGATAGAACAAGTGCTCGTGAGGGCGGTGTTGGCAACTTGAATGACCTTGGCGCAACAGCGGCAGGCTATGTTGCGGCAGATGGAACATTCTCAACTTTTGGTACTCAGGGAACATACGCTTTTGGAGTTGTAAACAACTCATTTAAGCCGCTGACTGTTCAAGCATGGTACTATGATATGGTTGACTTTGCACAAGCATATTGGCTTCAAGCTGATGCAAAATGCTCTAAAATTGAGGGCTTAAGTGTTGGTGTGCAGTATGCAAATACTGACCTAGACAAAAGAGCAGATGTTGGCAATTTGCAAACAAATTTGGGTGTTATTAGCGGTGTTGTAGGTGCAGATACAAAAGATACAACTGCGTGGGCAGCAATGGTTGGATACAAGATGAAAGATGTTGCTACATTTAAAGCAGCATACTCTGATGTTGATGATGAGGGTACTTTGGGTGTGGCAAATACTGCAACAGGAGACATCGCAACTAGAGGTGGACAGTCAAAACTCTACACTGAGATGTGGTGGAACTATGGCTATGTTTCTGCTGTAGGAGCCCAGTCTTACGCACTCTCTGCTGAGACAAAACTTGCAAGTGTAGATTTCCTTTTAGGTTACTATAATGCAGATATTTCAAAAGAGTCACTTTTGTTTGATAAAGAAGAGCTTACAGAAGTTGCACTTGTTGCTTCAAAAACATTTGGACCTCTCGCTACATCTTTAGCACTTATCCATGGCGATAGAGAAGTAGCGGATGTCAAAACAACAGACGTTCAAATCTATCTAACGTACAACTTTTAAATTTTTCTTCCTGTTTTTTTCTCTCAAAGAGGCTGAGATTTCTCACTCAGCCTCTTATTTGGTATAATTCCTCCATGAAACAGTTCCTTAAAAAAATATTTTATATCCTCTTTATGCTTTTTCTTATCTCCATCATCTCTTTTTTGGCGATTCATGCCGCACCAAACAGCTTTTTTGCAGCAGGTGAGCTTAACCCAAACATGACAGAGGAGGCGATAGCAACTCTTAAAGCTGTTTATGGGCTTGATAAACCGCTTTTAGAGCAATATACCGACTGGGTTGTCAATATCATGACGCTTAACTTTGGCATCTCTTTTGTTTCAGGACAAGATGTCAGTGCTGAGATACTCAAGCGTCTGCCTGTTACGCTTGTGATGAACATCACTTCCCTTGTAGCCGTTTTTGTACTCTCACTCTATTTGGGCATCAAAGCGGCACTTAACTTTGAGAAAAAGAGTGACTATATCATCCGCCAGATTTCGCTTCTCTCTTTTTCTATGCCCTCATTTTATCTCGCACTTCTTTTTATCATCTTTTTCGCACTCCTGCTTGGGCTTTTTCCTATCTCCGGTCTGCACTCCATAGAGCCAAAAGAGGGGTTTGCCTACTACCTCGACATGGCGTGGCATCTTGTTTTACCCATAGGCGTTATGGTGTTTGTAGGGCTTGGAAGCATGGTTATTTACATCCGCTCTCTCACACTAGAGATACTCAAAAGTGACTATTACTATTTTGCGCTCTCACGTGGTTTGACAAAAAAAGAGCTTTTGCGCTACTACATTTTTCCAAATCTTTTATCCCCGATAGTTACTCTTTTAGGATTGTCTCTACCGGGGCTTATAGGTGGAAGCGTGATTTTGGAGTCGATTTTTGGGATTGAGGGGATGGGACAGCTCTTTTATATGAGTGCCATGAGCCGTGATTACCCCATCATCATGGGCACACTCATGATAACGGCATTTTTAACACTTTTGGGTAACATGATAGCGGATCTAATTCTCTTAAAATTAAATCCGTATATGACAAGAGGATAGTGTAATCTCGAAAAACAAGTTTTTCGTAGCTTTAGGGGGTTGCAAGGGACATAAGCAGCTGCCACTAAAACGGACGAGTTCGTTTTAGTGCGTAACATAAAGTAATTAGTTAAACAACGCCTTAAGTGCGTCCACACCCTCTTTTTGCTCTCTTTGCTCTTGCATTTCACCTTTTTGTGGGGCTTTGGCATCAGTTTCTACTAGTTCGATATTGAGTCCACTAAGCATAGATGCAAGGCGGATGTTGATACCGTTTTTACCGATAGCTTTTGATTTTTGATCTGAGGGAAGCGTGATAATCGCTTTTTGTGCTTCGCCATTCTCATCTCTTACTATTTCCACGGCTGAGATGATAGCAGGGCTCATGATTCTTGAGAGGAAAAGCTCTGGAATCGTTGTATATTCTATACAGTCTATGTTTTCGCCGATAAGCTCTTGGCTTACAGCGTTGATGCGCACGCCTTTGACACCGACCGTTGCCCCGACTGCATCAACTTGCGTGTGCGTACTAAAGAGTGCTATTTTAGCTCTCTCGCCAGGGATACGTGCACTTTTTTCTATGATAACCGTTCCATCTGAAATCTCAGGAACTTCAAGTGCCAAAAGCTCTTCCAAAAACTTCGGAGAGGTGCGTGAGAGCTCTATCTGGATACCGTTTTCTTTGTTCATATCGACACGGCGTACAACCGCTTTGAGGTGGTCGCCCACTTTGAAAATCTCGCCTTTGATACGGTTTTTCATCGGAAGTACTGCACGGATTTCATCGATTTCGATGTACGTTGCATTTTGGTGATCTACGCGTGTTACTCTGCCTGTGACAAGTGTTCCGATTTTAGATTTGTATTTGTTGAAAACTTCATCTTCCACAAGTCTTTGGATATGGTACTCTATCTCGCGGTGAAGATGTGAAGCTCCTGTTCTGCCATACTCTTCGAGCTCATGAGGGATTTGAAGTTGGTCATCAAGTTCTACTTGGTCATCGTACTCACGTGCATCTTTGATAGAGATATACGCAGGGGCAATCTCTGGGTCTTGAAGTCTCTCATCGTTATCTGCCACAACTGTAATCGTTTGAATAATATCAATAGTTTTTGTTTGGTTGTTAATAACTGCTTCAAAAGCAAATTTTGGGTTGATAACTCTCTTTGCAGTTTGAACAAATGCGCCTTTGAGTGCTTCTGTTACTTTTTCAGGCTTTAGCCCTTTTTCATTGGCGATAGCGTCAACGATATCTAAAATTTTTTCCATAATTATCCTTATCTTGGTGGTATCATAAAAAAACAGTGTATAAAAAAAGTGGGAATTTTTTATGAAGAGTGACATTATAGCAAAGTTGCATAAAAATAGCATTAATATCGGTTAATGGGATTTTTAGTAGAGTTCAACTATAATGCAAAAAAAATATAGGGCACCCCTAAAGTTGAGGATTAATTATGGATTTAAAATTTGCAAGAACTGAACTTACTGCAAAACCGAAAAAAGCGGAATTAGCAAAGATTGAGGCTGCTGTTGAAAAAGAAGAGAGCGTTATCTTCTATTTTGACAG
Source organism: Sulfurimonas lacustris (assembly GCF_059705355.1). NCBI lineage: Bacteria > Pseudomonadati > Campylobacterota > Epsilonproteobacteria > Campylobacterales > Sulfurimonadaceae > Sulfurimonas > Sulfurimonas lacustris. The sequence goes on along the minus strand of NZ_AP046125.1, from coordinate 1,904,618 downwards.
AGAAAATTCACATAAAGATTTGCTTGAGCTTCAAGACCATTTTGAGGCAAAAGGAAAAAGTTTTTATATGACAGAAGTAAGATACGGACTCTCAGATAATGAGTACATGTATCAAGTTCATATCATCAACTAAGAAGCAGAAGTGCCAAAAAAACTATTTTTAGAGACGCTTGGTTGTGCTATGAACTCACGTGACAGTGAGCATATCATCGCAGAACTCCATGAAAAAGAGGGGTACGAGACAACGGACGACATCACTACGGCTGATTTGATTCTCATTAACACCTGTTCCGTACGGGAAAAACCTGTAGCAAAACTCTTCTCAGAACTCGGTGTTTTTAACAAAAAGAGAAAAGAGGGTGCGAAGATAGGTGTGTGCGGATGCACGGCTTCGCATCTTGGTGAAGAGATTATCAAACGTGCTCCTTATGTGAGTTTTGTTTTAGGTGCGAGAAATGTCTCTAAAATTACAGAGGTTTTACACAAAGACAAAGCGGTCGAGATAGATATAAACTACGATGAGAGCGAATTTGCTTTTAATGACTTTCGTACATCTCCCTATAAAGCCTACATCAATGTCTCCATCGGATGCGACAAAGCATGTACCTACTGCATCGTTCCAAAAACACGCGGAGAAGAGATTTCTATCCCCATAGAGCTTATTTTGCGTGAAGCAGAAAAAACAGTTGCACGTGGCGCGAAAGAGGTTTTTCTTTTAGGGCAAAATGTCAACAACTACGGTCGCCGTTTTTCAGGGGAACATGAGAAGGTAAACTTTACGGAGCTACTGAGAAGATTAAGTGCTATTGAGGGGTTAGAGAGGATTCGTTTTACCTCCCCCCACCCTTTTCATATGGATGATGAGTTTATTGAGGAGTTTGCAAAAAACCCAAAAATCTGTAAATCAATGCATATGCCGCTTCAAAGCGGTTCGACTAAAGTGCTTCGCGATATGAAGCGCGGTTATACAAAAGAGTGGTTTTTAAATAGAGTGGAGAAGCTAAGAGCTCTTTGCCCTGAAGTAAGTGTTTCTACTGATATCATCGTTGCATTCCCAGGTGAGAGCGATGAGGATTTTGAAGATACGCTAGATGTTATGCGACGTGTCGAATTTGACCAAATCTTCTCATTTAAGTACTCTCCTCGTCCTGAAACTGAGGCGGAGCATTTTACCAATGTAGTCGATGAAGATATCGCTTCTATGAGACTTACCACACTGCAAAATCTTGCAACCGACATTTTGGATGAGAAGAACAAGACACATCTTGGAAAAGTGTATCGTGTTTACTTTGAAGATTTAAATCAAGACTACTTTGTAAGTGGAAGAAGCGACAACAACCTTCTTATCAAAGTTAAAGGCTCTGATGAGCTTTTAGGTGCGTTTCGTGATGTCAAGATAACAGAGATAGGACGAACGATTTTAACTGGGGAAATTGTTGGCTAAGAGATTTTTTCGAGCATTGGCGCTTCTGGTTGTTCCTTTTTTAGCCTCTTTGCTCATCAGATTTATCTACGCTACAAACAAAAAAAACTTTTACGCACCTCTTAGCATCCCAGAAGAACCAACTATCTTTGCTTGTTGGCATGGGGAGCTTTTGATGCTTCCATACCTCTACTCCAGATACAGAAAAACTCCGCACGCTAAAGTACTTATCTCAAGCCATTTTGATGGGATGTTGATTTCTAAAACTATTACCTATTTTGGACTTGGAACCATTGCGGGTTCGACCAACAGAAATGCAACAAGAGTTTTGATGCAGGGTATTAGGGCTATCAAAGACGGCTACGACATAGGAATCACGCCAGATGGTCCAAAAGGTCCCAGATATGAAGTAGCAGATGGTATAATAGCCATGGCGCAAAAAGCGGAAGCTAAAATTGTTCTAGTGAGGATGACACCGACAAAGTTTTGGCAGCTGAGTAGTTGGGACAGATTTACCATACCAAAGCCTTTTGGCACGCTAAACTACTATGCCTCGTCACCTCTTGATGTGCGTGGGTTGGATATGCAGAGTGCAAAAAAGATAATTCAAGAGGGGTTAAAAAAACATGAAGAGTAGGGTGTTTGTCTTTGTTGTCGCTGCATCTTTGCTCTTTATCATGGCTCTTTACTTTCTCATTAACCCATCTTACGAAAAATCCCTTCGTGCAAAGTACTACTATGAAACAGGTGGGTACGCAGAGGCATACAACCTTGCAAAAGAGGCTTTTGATATCGATGTTTACAACCGTATGGCGGCAACTGTTATGGCACAATCGCAAACATCGCTCAAGTATAAAAACTACATAGACGATGCAAAAAAGTATATGAAGGGCATAGATGCAATCGCAAAACATAAGCAGATATCAGATGCCGATAAAGCAAAGATAAAAATGATGTGCAACATTATGTTAGGTTCGTATATCAAGCTAGCACCAAGCGTCATTACTGATGAGGAGCTGGTGCAAGAAGCCGCGGCGTATCATGCAAAATTTGAGAAGCTCCTTGAAAAAGTTACTCAAAACTAAGCAAAAAGAGTTTCTCTCCTATCTCGAAGAGAGAAGAGGTTACTCTGACCTTACTATCAAAAGCTATGATGAGTCTTTAAATGAAGCACTTTTGTACATAGAGGCTTTAGAAGAAAAAGAGCATATTCTCCTCAACCTTATGCCTTACCGTATCAAAATCGCTTCACTCAACCCCAAAACAATCAGTAAAAAACTCAGTGCCGTGCGCTCCTTTGCAACGTATCTAAACGACAATGGGATGCGGGTGGTTTTAAAGGCAGATGAGAGCATTAAAATCGCAAAAACATTGCCAAAACCCATCGCACATGAGTACATCGTAGAGGCACTTGCAGGTGGGGAACTTGAGGAGAGAGTGGTTGTAACTCTGCTCTACACACTGGGTTTGCGCATCTCTGAGCTTGCCTCTTTGGAACTTCAAGCCATCTCGCATGATTGGGTACGTGTCATAGGCAAAGGAAACAAGCAAAGAGATGTACCGCTCCTTGAGGGTTCTAAGAAATTACTTGATGCGTATTTGAGCAAATATAAGAGAAATCGATTTGTTTTTGAAAAAAATGGCGAAAAATTAAGCGAAAACAGTCTAAGATATATGGTTATAAAAGTCTTTAGAAGAGTAGGGCTTAAGGTCTCTCCACATCAACTCCGTCACTCTTTTGCATCGCAATTGCTCAACGCTCATGCGCCGATTGCTGATGTGAGTGAGTTGCTTGGGCACTCGTCTATGGCTACAACGCAAATATACACAAAGCTGGGCAGTGCATTGAAACAACAAAACTACACTATGGCACATCCACTTTGCGGGATTAAAGAGTCATGATAAGCAAACTTTTCGCCTCTTTATACACAAGAGTGTTTGTCAATATTGTAGTAGAGGGTACACAGAGTCTTGTTTACGTGGAAGTTTGCTCAAGCAAAAAAGTAGAACGCAGTATGCATAAGTACTTTGCTACAACTACTATAAATACGCAGATGCATGAGTTTATTAGCGCCCTCTACAAAGAGACCCCCTTTTGCTACATCTCTGTTTTAGACAAATCATTCTCTCAAGGTGCTATTCCCACATGCATCACAAGTGAGATGGGAAAGTATTGTGATATCAACGCCTCAGAGTATAGATGCTACTCTACAAGTTGGGCGTTTTATACATCAGAGTATGACATAGAGGCGATAAAGCATGACTATCGAAGCATCGGTGTTGATTTTATCTTCTCCCCCTTTACGCTTTTGGCAAATTTTTTCAAAGACAAGATTGAGAGTACGCTTAGCATCTTTGTCTTAGTGCAGAGTAATGCACTCTCTTTTAGCGTTTTTGATCACGGAGAGCTTCTTTATGGGGAACATCTTAGCATGCAGCATGAGAGAGAAGGTGATACCTTGTTGATTGACTCCTCTATGGATGAGGATTTGGACGCTGGCATGATGGATGGGATTGATTTGGAAGATATTGCCATAGAGGATGACTCTTCCGGATTTGAGGATTTTGGAACCATTGAAGATTTGGATTCGGGCGATAGTATCGATGAGTTCTCTGAAACAGTAGTGCTCAATGAAGTGGTGCAAGAAAAAGAGGAGCAAAGTTCCTCTGGAGGCTTTAATGAGGACTATCAGCGCTTTGTCTTGCTACAAGGGGCGCTCAATACTTTTTATAAAGACCCAAAATACAAAAGCCAGTTTGTGGAAAATATCTACATTGCCGATAGTATCGGGGTGAGTTCGGATTTGAAAAATTACTTAGAAGAAGAGATTTTTTTGACTGTTTTTATCAGAAAGATAGACCTTGGTGCCTCACTTTGTGATATGGCAAAAGCAGAGGCATAGATGCGCTACAGCTATATAAAACCAAGAAATAAAACTGTTTTTACAAAAGATTTGCAGCTCCTGCTTACCTTTTTTGGCGTGACACTTTTTATGCTTTTTGCAACCTATGGTTTTTTACTTTTTAAAGATGCACGCTATGTGCAGGATTTGGTGGAGATAAACCAACAAAAAGAGGAGTTACGAGTAAAAATCACAAAGATGAGCGAGCAGATAGCGGCAATAGAGAAGCAAAATCTTTTAGCGGAGAAGATTTTTACAAAAAACAGTGTACTCAAAGAGAGCATTACCAACCTTTTTGACTTAGTGCCAAGCAGGATAACGCTCTCAGAGGCGAAGATTATGCAAGATGGGCTTGTGCTCTATGGCATTACGCCAAACAAGGATGTCTATAACTTTATGCTTCAAGCACCGCTTCGCTCTATTTTTCACAGGACATACAGTAGTTTTTACCCAGAGAAAAATGGGTGGCTGCGCTTTGTGTCAACCAACTATATAGACCAAACAGACGAGACAGCAGAGATGCAGACAAAAGAGCCAAGAGAGGAGGTAGAGCGTGAAGATTAACATTTCAAGACAGAGCATCTATCTTTTGGCATCCTCCCTCTTTTTGCTTGTTTTTGTTTTAGTTTTTTCGTTTGCTGTTTTGATTCCAGAGGGCAAAAAGTACCGCATTAAAAAGGGTGAACTCGCCAATGAAAACGTCGAGCTTAAACAGCTTAGTGATTTTGCCGCGCAAAAAGAGGTGATTTTACAAAAAATCCAAAGCGAAAATCTTCACACCATCAAAGCTTTTGAGACGGAGTTTAATCCTGAACGCTTTACTAAACAACATAAAGCTTTTTTTACCTCTTTGCATGTTTTTAAAAAAGAGGGTATCGAAGATGAAGATGGTTTTAGCGTCTATGAGGTCAACGCAAGCTCCGAGATAAGCTCTCCAAAGAGTTTTTACAACTTCTTAGACGCGCTAGGCAAAAGTGACTGGATTATCGCCGTGAACTTTCCTATCAACTTTAAGCGAGAGGACGAGATGATTCACTCCTCTTTTACCATGAAAGTCTATAACAACAAAAGCGATTCAAACAGTAGCAAGTAGCTCTTTGACTTTAAAAAAAGCGTCACTGTTTTTGTAGAGATAGGGGCGCAATTTTGGCTCTATCTTTAAAACTCTGCAAGCATCTTTAAACTTCTCATCCATCTTAGAAACCTCTTGTTCATAAGGTGCTATAAAGATATACTCCTCGCCCAAAGCAACCACAAACTTTCTACCTACTACAAGAACACTCTTGTTTTTTAAAAGTTCTCTCTCTTTGGCACTAAGCATATAAAGCTGTGATTTGAGGTATTTGTCGATGGTAAAAATCTCTGCTCTTGCATTGTGTGAGCGTTTAAAATAGGCAAAATCACCCATGCTATGCACAACAATCTCTTCTATAAGAGTTGCTCTATCCTCATCAAGATACTCAAAACTCCTCTTTATACCGCCAAGATACTTCTCTAAAAGAGGAAGCGAGTAGTTGTGCCGAAAAGAGTTTCTTTTTATATCCTCATCCAAGTTGCTCTCATCTTCAAAATAGACTTTTTTGTTCGCCTCAAGATAGACAAGAAGCTCTTTTTTGTCAAGATGCAGTAGTGGGCGTACAAGAGTGTAAAAGCCTCTCTTTTGCTCCTTTCGCATCCCCACAAGCTCCGCACATCCCGCACCTTTGCAAAACTGCATAAGCATCCACTCAAGTCTATCTCCGAGATGGTGTGCGGTAAGGAGGTTATCATACCCCTCTTTTTTGATAATTTTTTCAAAAAAAGCGTAGCGAATCTCTCTTGCTTTTGCTTCAAAATTTTTCTCTATTTTTGGTGCGGTGTGCAGATGACACTTAAGGTTATGTGTTTTGGCAAGTGTCTTTGCATAGGAAACCTCCTCTTTGCTCTGCTCACGCACGCCATAGTCAACGATAGCGATATCAAAAGGGATGTGGTGTTCTAAAAGGATAAAAAACAGAGCAGTAGAATCCGCCCCGCCTGAAAATGCGAGGAGATTTTTTTTATCCCGAAGTTTTACAAGTAGAGATTCTTCAACCATTCTCTACAGTTGCAGTCAAGATAGAGCCGACACTGCCTGTGATTTTTGCTCTATAAGCTTTGCCAAACTCTAGCTCCGCCTCATTCGTTTGGTCGTTTACATAAATCTCGCCATCTATCTCAGGCGCCCAAAGAAGCTCTCTTGCACTCAGCAGATACTCATGCTCATCACTCTGCCCATCAATGACGATTTGTACCTCTTTGCCGATTTCGCCTTGAAGCGACTTCTCCATAACCTCAGAGGCGATTTTGCCCAGAACCGCCGCTCTTTTGTTGATAACTTTTGCAGGGATTTTCTCGCTCATCTCATGCGCCGTTGTCGTCTCTTCATCGGAGTATGCAAAAACATTGATGCGGTCAAATCCGAAATTAGCCGCAAACTCGCACATCTCCTCAAACATCTCTTCACTCTCTTGCGGATGCCCGACGATAAAGCTTGTGCGCACAAACGAGTTTGGAAGTCCCCTCATAAACTCTAAAAGTTCAAGCGTCTCTTTTGTACCAAAACCTCTCTTCATGATGCGTAACATGTCGTTGTTGATGTGCTGGATGGGCATATCAAAGTAGTTGTGAAAAATCTCGCTTTTTGCTATGTTTTTAAGAAGCGTGAGCGTTGTTGTGGACGGGTAAAGATACAAAATCCTAGCACTCTTCACACCCTCGATAAGCTCTATGCGCTGCATAAGCAGACTAAGCCCGTCTTTGACATTTTGGTCTCGCAAAAACGAAGAGCTGTCTTGAGATACAAATGAAAAATCCCAATACCCCTTTGCGACAAGCCCCTCAACCTCTTTGGCGATGGACTCCAAACTTCTTGATTTGAGCTTCCCTTTAAAAGATGGGATGGCGCAAAAACTACACGCTTGGTTACACCCCTCCGAGAGTTTGATGTAAGCGTGGTAAGTAGAACCGGTAACCACTCTCTCTGCCCCATCGATAAGGTAAACTTCCTCAGAAAATCTGCTCTTTTTCTCCACCAAAAGTTCATCTATCTTGTCATAATCGCCAACACCTGTAAAGATATCAACTTCAGGCATATCTTTAGCTAACTCCTCTTTGTATCGCTCGCTTAAGCATCCTGCCATTACTAAAACAGAGTCCTCTTTTCTTGCGTCATGAAGGTTAAGAACTGTATTTATCGACTCTTGTTTTGCTGCATCTATAAAACCGCAGGTATTAACAATAATGACGTCCGCATCACCCTGCTCATCGGTTAGTTCAAAATTTTTAAGTTTGCCCATCATGACTTCGGTGTCGACTAGATTTTTTGTGCATCCAAGAGATACGATATGAAGTTTATTGCCCATTTATTTCCATTCTTGATAAACTTTTTATAATCATACGAAGTGAAGTTTGGGCAACGGAAGGGTCAAATCTTGTTATGCAAGATTTGGGGTAGCCACCGTGAAGCCTTAATGAACGAGTATGAGTTATAAAATATATTTTTCGTATTATAGCCAAAAGCTCAAATGTTTCTTTTATGGTTTTTTAAAAAACTCTGATATATCTTCATTTAATACAAAAGATATTTTAAGTAGATGTTCTAAGTTGAAGTGTTGTTTTTTATAATAAATCTCAGCTCCAGATACAAGCGAAGTCGATGTATGATTTAGCATCTCAGATAATCTCAACTGTGTAAGTTTATATTTTTTACGAAGTCTAGCAACATTACTACCTATAAGCCTATAAAATTCTTCTAGCTGCTCATCTGTAAAGTTTTCAATATCGTTAAATTCACTCAATAATTTATCCTCTATTATTACAGAGTGAAGTTTAGTTGAATGAAAAAAATTGCTCAATCTGTAATAACAGACTAAGATTTAAGAAAAAATAAACATTTTAAAAAGTACAATCTGCTATTACAGAGCAAAAGGAGATTAAAATAGTGTTTGATTATTATGGAAAAGTTGTACTAAATATTTTTTCTGGGTTAATAGGTGGTGTGGCTGCGAATTTTTTTATGAATGATAAACAAGATTACTTAATGATGATATTAGTAGTTTCAGTCAGTGCATTGGGAATAGTATTATTAAAAGGAAAAATTAAATGAAAAAAATTATTCTCTCAACTTTCGTCGCTTCTAGTTTTTTATTTGCTGGTGATTTTACAAACTCTATAGGTATGGTATTCAAAGAGATTCCTGCGGGGAGTTTTCTGATGGGCACAAAAGTCCCAAGTTGTCCCAAAGATGACTTATCTACTGAAGAAAATGAATACAAAGATTGTATGGAGATTGGCAAATCTGAAACTCCACAACACAAAGTATTTGTTGATGGTTTTTATATGCAAGAGAGCGAAGTAACTCAAGGGCAGTGGTATGAGATAATGGGAGACAACCCTTCAAATTTTAAAACAGGCAACGCAGATATGCCAGTAGAACGAGTAGGCTGGGATGATGCCAAAGAGTTTATTTCTAGGCTCAACCAAAAAGAAGGAGGCAATAAATATCGCCTTCCTACAGAAGAAGAGTGGGAGTATGCAGCACGAGCAGGAACTACTACCAAATGGTACTGTGGAGATAATGAAAGCTGTGTAAGTTCCATAGCAGTTACTGGACCTTCTCCTAAACCAGTAAAAAGCAAAAAACCAAATGCTTGGGGTCTCTACGATATGAGTGGCAATGTATGGGAGTGGACAGATAGCTGTTGGACGGCTGACTATAATTCCGCAAAAGAGTGCAATTATAAAGTCTTCCGTGGCGGGGGCTGGAATGCCAATATTCCCAGCACCAGTTCGGCGAGACGGGGCTACCTCGGTCCTCTTTTCCGTACTCTATTCCAAGGTTTTCGACTCATCAGGGTGAAATAACTAAACCTAAATTTAACTAAAGGAATCAAATGTTTAAAAAAGGGACAACTATTGAAGAGGTAGCTGAGTTTTTAAGTGAAAAAATTAGAAAAGCAGGTGTGAAATCAAAAATTACGATTATAGATGCTTACTTTTTTAGTAACAGCAGTTATAGTATTACTAATTTGTTGAAAAATATTATCAAGCCATTTGAAAATACAATATCAATAATTGAAATAGTAACAGTTGAATCAAAAATAAATAAAAGTAATTATGAACGATTTAAGCGTGACTTTTCAAATTATGATATAAAAGTCTTTAAAAGTGATGATTTTCATGATAGGTTTTGGATTATTGATGATTCAAAAGCTTTTATAGTCGGAGCTTCAATAAATGGCATTGGAGGAAAGCATTTTTTTGTTCAAGACGATTATTTAACACAAAAAGATAATGGTGAATTATTGAGTTTATATAAAAGGGAAGAGCTATTGTGAAAAAACTACAAAGTTTACTTCTAGCTTCTGTCCTTACAGTTTCTTCTTTAGCTGCCGATGAGGTTAGAAAAACAGTATATATCGGTGTTGCAACTGCTTCTATAGAAAATGAGAGTATGACCGAGGGAGTATTTGGATTTGGGGTGGATAAAATTTATAGCAGCTGCATGCTTTGGGGGCTTCATAGCGAGTATAGCTTTGGCAAACTCTCGGATGATGCCACAAATGAAAATGACATGGTAGCTACCATAGAGCTCGACTTAAAAGCGGGTTTTGTTCCATTTAAAGACTTTTCGGTGTTTGCTTTAGTGGCGGGGGCAGGGCAGTACATAGAGAATGATGGTGCTTATGGTTTTGGGTATGGTGCAGGGATGGACTATGCGCTGACCGATAATATTATTTTTGATGTGAGATACAAAACTTACAGTATGAAAGATACTCTGCTAGACTACGACTACAACAAAGCCGTTGCTTCTTTGAGATATAAGTTTTAGAGTTTTCTATCCAAAGATTGCATAGTCCGCTCTCTTTGGTATAATTGCACCATGAAAATATATGATGTTGTGATTCTCGGTGCAGGTGCAAGCGGCTTGATGTGCGCTTCACATTTGGATAAACGTTTAAGTGTTGTTATGGTTGAGGGCAACGGCAAAATCGCCCAAAAGCTTAAGATTTCGGGTGGTGGCAAGTGCAACATTACCAACGCACAGCTAAGTCAAGAGAATTTTGACGGCGATAGAGATTTTATCTTTCATGTATTTGAGAGCTTTAGCAGAGACGACCTGCTTGAGTACCTCCGCAAAAACGGCGTTGTGCCGGAACTGCGCAAAAAGCGTTACTACTTCTGCAAAGACTCCTCCGATGAGGTTATACAAATCTTTAAAAAAGCTACAAAAGATGTGACATTTTATCTCAACGGCACTATCTTATGGGTCAAAAAAGAGGGCGAACTTTTTGTCATTCAGACCCAAAAAGAGAGTTTGAGAGCCAAAAAAGTGGTCGTTGCCACGGGAGGCAAGAGCTACAAAGAGTTGGGTGCAAGCGATATTGCCCTAGAGATAGCCAAGAGTTTTGGCATCAAAGTAAAAGAGTTTGCCCCCGCACTTGTAGGGTTTACGGTGCAAAAAGAGCAATTTTGGATGAAAGAGTTAAGTGGTCTTAGCTGCCCAGTTGCTGTAAAAGTAGGCGCAAAAACCATCAAAGAAGAGCTGCTATTTACCCACAAAGGCATAAGCGGACCAGCTATTTTAAGCACATCACTCTACTGGCAAAGGGGCAATATAAGCATAGATTTTCTCCCCGATGCCAACATCTTAGAGCTTATAAAGGGGAGCAAAAAGCTCTTAAGCTCCCTCATTCCGCTCCCAAAAAGACTAGCAAAAGCACTCTTAGAAGCGTTAGAAGTAGAAGATACCGAGTGCAAAAAAATCAGTAGCACAGCAAAAGAGAAACTGGCAAAAATCCACACATACGAGTTCGCACCGGCAGGAAATTTTGGTTTTAGCAAAGCCGAAGTAAGCCGTGGCGGTGTTTTGAGTGAGGAGCTAAACCCCTACACCATGGAAGCACTGGATGTGAAAAATCTCTATTTTATAGGCGAAGCAGTCGATGTAACGGGAGAGTTGGGCGGATACAATTTTCAATGGGCATTTAGCAGCGGCTATGTTTGTGCAAAAGGGATAAATAGAAGTTAAAGAGTGGTGCTCACAACTGGACTCGAACCAGTGACTTTTACCTTGTCGAGGTAACACTCTACCAACTGAGTTATGCGAGCGAGAGTGGAATTTTACCAAAAAAAACTTAAAGTAATTTTTCAAAGACGCTCTTTATTTTGTGGGATTGAAAAGTTGTTAGATTTTCGCAAATTAAGGAACATATTTACTTTGGATTTAGGTATGTTCGGTGTATAATTTCGTCTATAATTAAAAAAGTACCATAAGGCAAGTTATGAACTTAACCGAGTTAGAAGAGATAGGTTTAAGGAATGTTGGTAAGATTTATCATAATCTTAGTTATGATGAGTTAATTCGCCACGAGATAGAAAATGGTGAGTGTACGCTTACAAAGCAGGGTGCTACTGCTGTGGATACTGGTGTTTTTACTGGGCGCAGTCCAAAAGATAAATATTTCGTTGACAGAGACCCTTCCAACAAATACATCGCTTGGGGTGATGTAAACCATAAAGTCAGTGAAGAAATTTTCAAAGAGCTTTTGGAGGTGGCAAAAGAGCAGCTCTCAGGTAAAGACCTCTATGTCACTGATGTTTACAGTGGTGCAAGTGTTGACTCAAAGCGTTCTATCCGTTTTGTGACTGAGATAGCGTGGCAGGCACACTTTGTAAAAAACATGTTTATTCGCCCGACTGAGACTGAACTTGATGGTTTTAAACCACAGTTTACGGTTCTAAATGCTTGTAAAGCGGTAAATGATAAGTGGAAAGAGCATGGACTTAATTCGGAAGTTTTTGTTCTTTTTGATATCGAAAACAATCTTTCTATCATCGGTGGTACGTGGTATGGAGGGGAGCTTAAAAAAGGCATCTTCTCCATGATGAACTACTGGTTGCCGCTAGAAAACAAGCTCTCGATGCACTGCTCTGCAAACGTTGGGAAAGAGGGCGATACAGCGCTTTTCTTTGGACTAAGCGGTACAGGAAAGACGACACTCTCTACTGATCCTTACAGAAAACTTATCGGTGATGATGAGCATGGTTGGGATGATAATGGTGTCTTTAACTTTGAAGGCGGGTGTTACGCCAAGGTGATCAACCTTGATGGTAACAACGAACCAGAGATTTATGGCGCCATCAAAAGGGGCGCGTTGCTTGAAAATGTTGTCTTAGATGATGATGGTGTTGTCAACTACAATGACGGAAGTAAAACAGAAAACACACGTGTCTCTTACCCGATAGAGCATATCAAAAACCACGAAGTTTCCCTAAGTGCGGGACATCCTCAAAATATCATCTTTTTAACTGCTGACGCTTTTGGCGTACTTCCTCCGGTTTCAAAGCTTACGCGTGATCAGGCAATGTACTACTTCTTGAGCGGTTATACTGCTAAAGTAGCAGGAACTGAAAGAGGCATTACTGAGCCAGTTGCGACGTTTAGTGCATGTTTTGGAGAGGCGTTTTTACCACTTCATCCAACGGTGTATGCCAAACTCTTAGGTGAAAAAATCGACGGACATGATGTTCACGTCTATCTTGTAAACACTGGATGGACAGGCGGAAAGTACGGTGTTGGCAAGAGAATGAGCATCAAAGATACGCGTGCATGTATCAACGCTATTCTTGATGGCAGCATTAACAAGAGTGAGTTTGACACTACAAAAACATTTAGACTTCATGTTCCTAAAACATTGGGTGACATCAATCCTGAGATACTTAATCCAAGAAATGCTTGGAGTGACAAAGAGGCTTTCGATAAAACAAGAGATACTTTGGCAGAGATGTTTATCAAAAACTTCCAGAAGTACCAAACGGAGGAGAGTGAGTTTGACTTCTCTGCCGCAGGACCAAAAGTAGAGGCTTAAACCTCTACTTTACTTAACCTTTTTTTTCGTGGCGTGTGTCATGTAAAACCACAAAGTGGTACCAAAAGTTATGAGGATAATAGGCGCTATCCATGGTTTTTGAGCTACAGTTTCTGCCATCTTTACTAAAAATCCTCCAGAGTAGTAACTTCCAAATCCAAAAACCAAAGCCCAAAGTGCCGCTCCAAAGATGTTAAAAAATGCAAACTTTTTAAAATCATACTTTGTAAGTCCGATGGTTATAGGGATAATGGTTTTTATGCCATAGATAAACTTCTGAACGACAATAATCCAAGAGTCATGTTTTTTGAGTAAAAGATGTGCAAGAGCCAGTTTTCTTCTATGTTTTCTAAGCCCCTCCATCATTATCCCCTTTTGGTATCTTGCCATATAAAAGAGCAAAAAACTCCCCATTGCATTTGCTGTAAATGCTATAAATATAGATAGCCCCAAATCCATTTTGCCCATATAGGAGAGGACACCCGCGGCGACAATTGCTACAAATCCTCCGCCCAGTGAGTAGAGAAAAAGTCCTATATATCCGTATGTGGCTAGGTTACTAAAAGTATCTTCCATTTTTTTTCCTTAGAGTTTTTTGATTTTTGCTATCTCATCACGCAGGCGTGCCGCCTCTTCAAAGTTAAGCTCTCGTGCCGCCTCTTTCATCTTTAAAGAGAGTTGTGTGACAAGTGCCTTTCTCTCTGAAGCCGGCATTTTATCTATTTTTTTATTTTTTTGGTAAATGGCACCGTAATCCTCAACTTTGAGATTTTCATCAAGTTTTCGGATGGTAGTTGTCGGTGTGATGTTGTGTGTTTTGTTGAACTCATCTTGCATTTTTCTTCTTGCATCTGTAACGTCGATGGCTTTTTGCATTGAGCCTGTTATCTTGTTGGCATAGAGGATAACTCTGCCATTTGCGTTTCTTGCCCCTCTCCCGATGGTCTGGATAAGAGAGGTTTCGCTTCTTAAAAAGCCCTCTTTGTCGGCATCCAAAATCGCGACAAGGCTCACTTCAGGTAGGTCAAGCCCCTCACGAAGAAGATTTATGCCGATGAGGACATCAAACTCTCCAAGACGCAATGCTCTGATGATTTGATTGCGCTCTATAGTGTCGATGTCGGAGTGCATATACTGCACCTTTATGCCCAAATCGGCAAGGTATTTAGTAAGTGCTTCTGCCATTTTTTTGGTCAGAACTGTGATAAGCACACGCTCGTTTTTTGCTACTACTTTTTTGATCTCATCATGGATATCTTCTACTTGGTTGGTGGATGGTTTTACTTCTAAGATGGGGTCTAAAAGCCCTGTTGGACGTATGATTTGCTCTGCTTTTACGCTTGAGAGTTCTAGTTCATATTTTGAGGGAGTTGCCGAGACAAAAAGGTAGTGCGGCGCTTTTGTGATATACTCGTCTATCATAAGCGGGCGGTTGTCAAGTGCGCTTGGCAGACGAAAACCATATTCCACAAGAACCTCTTTTCTTGCTCTGTCCCCTGCATACATGCCTCGGTATTGAGGAAGCGAAACATGCGATTCATCAACGATGACGAGATACTCTTTGCGGTGCAGTTCAAAGTAGTCAAGAAGCGTGTAGGGCGCCTCGCCTGTTTTTTTGTTTGTGAGCAGCCTTGAGTAGTTTTCAACCCCTTTGCACATGCCTGTAGTTTGGAGCATCTCAAGGTCGAACTCTACTCTCTGTTTGAGGCGTTGATACTCGACAACTTTCCCCTCTTTTTGAAAATATGCCAGACGCTCATGTAACTCGTCTTCTATGCGTTTGATAGCGATAGCCATCTTCTCTTGACTTACGCTAAATTGGGAGGTTGCGTAAATGGTAAAGCTTTTATGCTCTTCAAGCTTTTTGTTGTCTATGACATCAAAAGTGTAGATGGCTTCTATCTCGTCGCCAAAAAACTCTATGCGAATGGCTTCTTGTTCAAAGTAGGGCGGAAACACGTCCAAACTTTCGCCGTTTACCCGTATATGTCCACTGTCAAAATAGGTGTCGTTACGCACATAACCCATCTCAACAAGGCGAAGCAGAAGTTTTTTTTGTGCGATAGTGTCCCCAATGGCGATGGACTGCACCATGTTTTCATACTCCTCAGGGTCTCCCAAACCGTAGTTTGCAGATACAGACGCCACAACGATAACGTCGTCATAAGAGAGAAGATTTGCCGTTGAAGAGAGGCGCAAGCGTTCGAGTTCATCATTTATGGCACTATCTTTTTCTATAAAGAGGTCTTGACGGGGGATGTACGCTTCGGGTTGATAGTAGTCGTAGTAGGAGACGAAATACTCAACATGATTTTTTGGAAAAAACTGTCTAAACTCGCTGTAGAGCTGTGCAGCAAGTGTTTTGTTGTGTGTCATGATGATCGTTGGCATCTGTACTTTTTCAATGATACGTGCCATCGTATGCGTTTTACCACTTCCTGTCACGCCCTCAAGCGCTTGGTAGCGATTGCCTTTAAGGATGGAATCGCTTAAAACTTCTATCGCTTTTGGTTGATCGCCTGCTGGTTCATAGTCGGATACAACTTCAAATGTTCTTTTTTTATTCATGGGTGCGATTATACCAAAGGGTATTTAACCAAAGCGCTCTTTGTAGGTGCATTTTTTACAAAGCTCCTCTACGGCGATGCTTTTTTTAAAACCCTCGATGATATCTTGTGCTCTCTTGGCTTGTAGTATCTCTGTGAGCGTTGCTTCATGAAGATTGCCAAGATTGATAATCCCATCCCCGTCCAAACAACAAGGCACAACAGTTCCGTTTACGAGGATGCCGATATGTGATTTTAGTCCATGGCATGTTCCATCGCTTGTGTGTGTTGCGCTCAGTGATGGCCACTCAAAGTAGTTGTCAAAATCAAGAAGCACTTTAGAGGCTAAGCGGATGGATGTAGGTTTTTCTTTATAAAGAGTGGTTGCATCTAAAGAGGAGCCAAAAAAAGCGTTCAGTTTTTCAAAGACTTTTTCATTGTAAGCACTCTCACTTGCAAGCGCATCAAGATTCCAAAGACGAAGATTGAGAAATGGTTTTGGGTAATTTTGAAGTTTTTGCGAGCAGTGATGAAAAATAGCACTCATATATGCGTCAAATGTCATTGTTAAGCTGTTTTTGTTAAAACTGTTAAGAGAGATGTTGAGTTGACGCACCGCATCATGAAAAAGAGTAGCACTTTGATGTTTTTGAAGATAGTAGCCGCTTGTGGTAAGTTCTACTTCAAAGCCCTGTTTTTCGGCAATATCAAGGTAGTCTTGTAAGTTTGAAATCGTCAAAGGGTCGCCCATCACATGCAGGGCAATGCGCCTCGTATAGGACTGAAGCTGTTGCAATACGTCTTCAAAAAAAGGAAGCGACATCGTTTTTGATGGCTCTTGTTTTGGAGGGCAAAAACTGCATGCCAGACCGCAGATGTTGGTTACTTCGATATAGACACGATGCAAGTGCATGTTGTTCCTTGAAAAAAAACTTAAAATCAAAAGATAACTAAAAAGCAATAAGAAAGATAAAAGTTAAATCGGATAAAATTACTCCGATTTAAAAATTTAGAGGGTAACGCTCTCTTACCAAAGGATACACGATGAAAAAAATCATCTTACTAATCGCATTGACACTAGGTGCTCTCCAAGCTAACGAAATTGTACATTATGATGTTAAAGAGGCGCAAGCGCCAATTAGCAAGCCCAACCACCCAAATTCAGATATTCACTAATATCTGAAAACCTTTTATTTCTCCTTCTAAAATAGGTCTTTACCGTTGACCTATTTTAGTGAATTTAACCTCTCTTAACTCTTATAAAACTCTACCCCATTTTCATGAAGCTTTTTAACGATTTTTTGACTTAACTGTGATTTTAATTCCATTATCTGATGATAAGGTGCTGCGTACCACACATAAAGGATAAAGCAAGAACTCTTTGTATCTGGAACAAAATGGACACGCGGTCGAAATTCACGAGAGCGCATATCGTAGCGTTTTTTTAAGCTTGAGAACTGTTTTGAAGCAACCTCCATATAACGCTCTGTCGCTTCTAAAGTTACCGTATTCACAAGCTCTTCAACCTTTTTTGTATCCACATCAAAGGGGAGGCGAAACTCTATGAGGTCGTAGATAGTCTTCATCTTGTCATGCGTGTAGTTATAGACATAGTTGGTGACAAAAAAATTGTTTGGTATGAAAACTGTTCTTCCAGAGCGCTTCAAATCGAGGGCGGTTGTGTTGTTGATGCCCTCATAGAGAGTAACTTGAAAGAGAGAGATGTCGATAACCTCGCCTATGATTTGGTTGTTGTTGATTTGGATGAGAATCCTGTCTCCCACTTTGATAAAGTTTCCAAAGGAGAGATGAAACCATGTTGCCACGCTTTGGAGATACTCTTTCATGCTTATCGTCATCGCTGCACCGATGACACCTATGAGCGTCGCAGCATAGACGATGTTGCTGATGTTAAAGATGATGAGCATGAGCAAGATGATAAAGAAAAAGGTAATGTTAAGCACACGCTTCATCCTCAAGAGACGATCCACGTCATCGGTCTTTTTTGCAATGAAATGTTTTAAGAGATGGAAGAGAAAAAACATCAGAAGCAAAATAGCCATTTTTATGATGTGGATAGGCAGTTGTGTCTGTTTGTACGTTTCAAGTTCACCCAGATAGCTCTGTTTTGTGCGTTTTAAAACCTCTTTTTTGTTTTCAATCAACCCTGCCGCACTCTCAAAAAAATCGAGTGCTTTTTGAAGTTGCTGCTCTTTTGCAGGCTCTTTTGCCTCCTGCTCGATGGTTAAAGAGAGCTCTTTTTCTAAAAAAGCCACAGCGTGGACAAACTCCTCTTCTAGGAGGCTGAGGCGTTGGGTTTGAATCCTAAATTTGCTTTTTTGGTTTGTAAAGAGGAACTCTATAAAGCTAATCTCTTCGATTTTTTCTAGGGTAATCTTCTCAAGAATGGTGTCAAAGGATTGTGGTAGTTCATCAAGAATCTTTTTTTTGCTTTTTTGCAGTTCAAGAAGCTGTTTTAATTCGATTTTTTTCTTGCCCCATGACTCTTTGATAGATTTTTCAAGAATTTTTATCTCATCATCAAGAGCTTGTGCTTTGAGTTGGTTGCTATAGACTTGCAGCCAGCTGTTTTTCTCTTTTTCGAGATAGTCCAACTCCCCAGCCAGAGAGAGCGTAGAGAGAGCAATAAGGGTAAAGAGAAGAGAGATGATTTTTTTCATAGGCTTATTCTTGTGTGATATAGATATTTTTTAAAACAGTTATCATACTCTCAATGGCCCTTGTTGTCGTTGTTTCATTGACAGTATGGTAGCCGATAGTTGGTATTTGGAGTGTTGTTCCTTGAATTTCACCTTTTGTTGCATGGATTAGCCTTCCAAGTTCAGTGGTTCCAAGAGAGCGAACAGTGCCGTTTTTGCGCATTTTGTTTTTAAGATAGGTATCTTTGAAACTAAATTTTATCTTCTCTTTGGTCGCTATTTTTCTGATTCTGTTTTTTAGAGGAGAACGAAAAACGGCGTTTGAGTCTCTGTGTCTAAGTACGATATCGATGTTGCGAATCTCTTCTAGTGTTGGGTAGGGGCTTGTGTCGAGTACAAGCAACTCATCTGTTTTGATGTTGAAGCGTCGAAACCACTCGAGTAAAAATCTCCAGCTTTTGCCAGCCTCTTCAGAAGCTGTAAAAAATGCCGTTCCCTGATAACCAAGCGAGTAGAGATAGATGATGATGGCGATGCTTATGACATTATCAAGCTGTGCAGAGACCAAATCATCGTTGATGACTAGCTTATCCATAAAAGCTATGGGAATCCCTGGTAAGAGATAGTCAAAGCCATCTATCTTGAAGATAATGTTGTTTCTTCTTTCGCATAAAAAAGCATCTTTGATGGAGCCTAGTCCAAGATAGCTTCCTGCCCATGGCTGATATGCTTGCACTTTTTCATCGACAAATCGAGCAGTAAAGTTGTGCAAAAGCTGCTCCGAACTAGAATCACCCGTTAAATCCGCTTTGTTTTTTGCGATAAATGCGGCATACTGAAACTCATTATGCCCCGTGCAGATAAGCCCGTGTCTATCGGCATGTGCTGAGATGTAGCCACGTTGTGGGTTGTTGCCTTTTGCCACAAGTACGCCGTCATAGTACTCCACCGTGATACCTAGCTCTTCAAGCTCTCTTTTGATAAACATAAAAAAAGGTTGTTCAGCTCCCACCACGCTTGGTATGCGGATAAGCTGTTTCAATATATCGTAAAACAACTCCATCACTACGCTCCAATATTGTCTTTTTTAATTTTTCTTTTTTTTGGATGCGTTTTGCATTTTGGGGCTACATTTTGTGCCACATACTCCATGATTTTTCCAGCAATATCGATTTTTGTGGATTTTTCGATCCCCTCTAGTCCAGGGGAAGAGTTAACCTCCATGACAAGAGGTCCGCGCGATGATGGAATCATATCGACCCCACAGATACCAAGCCCCATCGCTTTTGCGGCCGCAAGTGCCGTCTCTTTCTCTCTCTTTGTGAGTTTATGTGCCGTTGCGCGTCCGCCTTGATGGAGATTGGATCTAAAATCCCCCTCTGCCCCTTGACGCTTCATAGCCCCTACGATTTTTCCATCCACGATAAAGACGCGAATATCTGCTCCACCAGCCTCTTCAATGTACTCTTGAACAAGCAAATTCACATCCATTCCATAAAAAGCGTCGAGTACCGATTTTGCTGCTTTTGCGCTGTCAACCAAAACAACGCCAACACCCTGTGTTCCCTCTAAGATTTTAAGCACAAGCGGCGCACCGCCACTAAGAGCGATAACATCTTTTGCGCTTGATTTGTTAGAGGCAAAAACTGTCTTTGGCATGTCAACACCGTTTTTTGAGAGGATTTGAAGACTTCGTAGTTTATCCCTGCTTCTTTTAATCGCCAAAGAACCTGTTGTACTAAAGACATCCATCATCTCAAAGTGTCGTACCATTGCGGTGCCGTAAAATGTTCTGCTTGCGCCTATTCTTGGGATGATTGCATCAGGTGTCGGGAGCTCTTGTCCTTCGTAGTTGATTTTGAGCTCATCTTTCATAATCTCTATACTGCATTTGAGATAGTCGATTACGCGCGCTTCCCAGCCTCTGGCTTCCGCAGCTTCAACCAGTCTTTTTGTGGAGTAGAGCTCTTTGTTTCTTGAGAGTATATAGATTCTCATTTTATCCCTTTATGCCTCTTGTGTTTGTTTGGTGAGATATTCTTGCGAAACATCAACTAAAAATTTTTTTGCCAAAAACTTTCTTCCTATGAGCATTGGGTACTTCATATCGGAGCGGTTTGTTAAAGAGATAACGGTTGTATAGCTCTTTCCAAAGAAATCAACTTTTATGCGGATGGAAGGTCTCTCTTGCGTCTCGCCGTTAGAACTTTTAACCCTTTTGATGCGATAAAGAGGCAGTGTCATCCTTTTTCCATGATAGGCAAGATGCGCTGCATCTAAAAGCCTAAAATGTACCAAACCATTCTCTTCATCTACAGATATATCATTACAATGAAGTGCGTTGGAGTCTGCACCTGTATCAATTTTTGCATCAAGATTGTAAAGTTGTAAATCTGGAATCGAGACAAGCTCTTTTGCGCCGATAATTCTCTTTTTAATCATTGAATTTATCCGATATTTTAGGGTGATTATAGCATAGAATAGAGGCAGAAATAGCCTTTTTTTAAGTTTTTTTTTAGCAAATTTCTTTTTATTTGTGAGTATAATTTTGTAGAAACAAAATGGAAATAAAGAGGCTAGGCGGCTTGTAAAGGGCTCAAATATTACGCGGTTGCGTAAGGACATTCACAGAAAGTGAAAGGTATTTGTTAAGAGGGCAAATATGACGTTTAAAGATTTGGAATTTATGTTAGAGTTGAATGGTGTCATGCGAAACGATATTGATTATATTTTAGATTTTAGTAGAAAAAATGGCATCAATCAAGAAGAGATCGATGATGAGCTCAATAAACTGGGGTATGAGAGAATTATCGAAAATGAAATAGAAAGCGGTTGGGATGATGATGAAGATGACTATGGTCATGTAGAAAAAATCAAACCTCGCAGCAAATTTTCAGAGGATTATGACTAACAAAGAGTACTCAAGGCAGCTAGCTTTTAAATTATGATAGAATTATAGTTATATAACAAAGTGAAAAAAAGGTAGGATTTTTTATGCAAGACCAAACAACTTTAGAGAGATTGAGTGAGAAAGTTTCAACAATGGTTGAACAGTACAAGATGATGAAAGAGCAGAGTGAGGCACTAAGGTTGGAGATAGTGGCGCTTCAGGCCCAAAATGAACTAAAAGATCAAGCGATAGAAAAACTTGTAGAACAAAATAGTCTCAAAGATTTTGAAATAGAGTCTATCGTAGAGAAACTCGAAAGTATAATGGCTTAGGGGAATGAGCAAAAAGCTTGGGTTAAATATAGCGGGACGCCGTTTTGATGTTGATATAGATGACGGTTTTGCTCCTTTTTTGGAGCAGCAGATGCGAAAAGATTTCAATGTTGATGGCAATAATGATTTGAAGGTATTGTTGCAGGCGTACGTCCGCAAAAACCACGAATTGTATCTTCAAGAGCAAAAGATAGAAGAAATCACACAAAAACTAGAATTTTAAAATAATTATAAGTTAAGCGTGATATAATTTCGTTCTCTTAATTAAGAGATAATGTGCGTTCGTAGCTCAGCTGGATAGAGCACTGGTTTGCGGTACCAGCGGTCAGGGATTCGAATTCCTTCGGGCGCACCACTTTATTCAAATCCCCTTACTTCATTTAACTGTTTATCTCACTTTTTAGAATCTTTGCAAGTTCACTACACTTTTTTATCTTCTCATTATAGTTTAAACTCTCATTTAAAAGTATCTCGACAAAAGCACTTCCGACAATAACTCCATCCGCACCTTTAACTTTCTCTTTTGCTGTTTTTTGGTTTACGCCAAAGCCTACATTGATGGGAGTTTGCGTATATTTTTTGATAGTTGCAAGGATGGGTTGTAAATCCTCTGCCGCTCCAGAGCCTGTGATGCCAGTGTAAGCAACCAAATAGATAAACTTTTTGGAATTTTTTACTATCTCCTCTATTCTTGCCTCGCTGTCTGTTGGTGCGACAAAGCAGATGTTTGCCAAGTCATTTGCTCTAAAGAGTGCATTGTATGGATGGTTCTCTTCATAAGGCAAATCGGGGATGATAAATCCATTGACACCAAGCTCTTTTGCCGCAGGGATGAGTTTTTGCATATTGTGTTGGTAAAAACTGTTAAAATATCCCATCCAAAGGGTATCTACTTTAGGAGCAACCACTTTTGAAATCTCCAAAAGATGTTCAAATTTAAACCCAAGCGCAAGCGCTTTTTGGTTTGCTTTTTCTATCAAAGGACCATCTGCAACAGGATCGGAGAATGGTATGCCAAGCTCAAGTGTGTCAACGCCATTTTCATGAAGCGCTAATGCCAAATCGATACTAAATGATTTTTCTGGATATCCAGAGGTGATGTATGCTACAAGTTTTTTCAAGGGGTTTCCAAATCAGGTAATTTTAGTAGATAATATTTGATGCGCGTAAGTTCATTGTCAGATTTGAAGTCATCTTTCCATATAGCAAACATATCGCTGATGCTAAGAAGCCAGTTAAGTGTCTCTTCGTTAATCTTTGTATGATTCGTTCGTATCTCTTCGAGTGCTTCTTCCACAAAAGTTGCAAGTTTTGCCATGGGTGTTATTTTGAGATAACCTGAAGCAGATTTGATGTTGTGAAAAACACGAAAAAGTTCATTGATACTCTGCTCAAACATATTTGGTTTTGTCAAATCAAGAATCATCACCTCCATGGAATCAACCATAATAGAGTAGTGATCTAAAAATTCATCGACTATTTCATAATCAAAGTTAGAATCCAAATCACTTCTTATGCCCATAAAATATTTTCTCCTATAAGTCTAAAATTATATCTATTTTTCGTTAAAATACTTTTTATTTTAAAATGGCATAGAGTCAGTGAAAGAGAAGAGTTTAAAATGGCAAAAAAAATGACAATCACTTCAATCAAAAAAAGCAAAGGTGTTCAGCCGCTTGTTATGATAACTGCTTATGATGCTCTTTTTGCGAGACTTTTAGAACCGAGTTCCGATATGATTTTGGTTGGAGACAGTTTGAACATGAGCTTTGCGGGCAGAGCCGATACGCTTAGTGCTACGCTTGAGCAGATGATATACCATACAAATGCCGTTGCGATGGGTGCAAAAAATAGCTTTATCATTACCGATATGCCTTTTGGAACTTATGTCTCTAAAGAGGAGGCTTTGAAAAATGCGATTACAGTTTTTCAGCAAACACCGGCAGATGCACTCAAAATAGAGGGCGGAGAGGATAAGGCACACATCATAGAGCATTTATGTTCCAATGGCATAGCTGTGTGCGGGCATATCGGGCTTTTGCCGCAAGCTTTTCGCTCAGAAGGTGGCTATAAGGTCAAAGGCAGAACAAAAGAGGAGGAGCAGCAACTCATCAGAGATGCGCAAGCCGTAGAGAGAGCAGGGGCTTTTTGTATGGTTATAGAGGGTGTTAAAGCTGATGTTGCCGCTGCTGTTGCAAAAAGCGTCTCTATTCCTGTTATCGGAATCGGAGCAGGTGCGGAGGTTGACGGGCAGGTGCTTGTGTTCTCTGATATGCTTGGACTTTTTGAGGAGTTTACGCCGAAGTTTGTCAAAAAATATATAGACGGTGCGGCTTTGGTCAAGAAAGCGGTTGGGCAATACGCTGATGAGGTAAAATCAAAAGAGTTTCCTCAAGACATCCACACGTACTAAGAGAAGATATGGAAAGATTGGTTGAGATAGAGCGATTTGAGGGGGAAGAGGTTGTTGAAAATTCTCTTCGTCCGAGTGCGTGGAGTGAGTACATCGGGCAAGAGCAGATTAAAAAAAATCTCAGTGTCTTTATAGAAGCGAGCAAAAAAAGAGGCGAGGCGCTTGACCATGTCCTTTTTTACGGACCTCCAGGGCTTGGAAAGACGACACTTGCACTCATCATCGCAAATGAGATGCAGGCAAATATCAAAGTAACCGCAGCTCCCATGATAGAAAAAAGCGGTGATTTGGCGGCAATTTTGACAAACCTGCAAGAGGGGGATGTCCTCTTTATCGATGAGATTCACCGCCTCTCGCCTGCAGTGGAGGAGATTCTCTACTCCTCTATGGAAGATTTTCGCATCGACATCATCATAGGCAGCGGTCCTGCCGCACAAACCGTGAAGATTGATTTGCCGCGTTTTACGCTTATAGGTGCTACGACAAGGGCAGGCATGCTCTCCAATCCGCTTCGTGACAGATTTGGCATGAACTTTCGTATGCAGTTTTACTCTTCTGAGGAGCTTGCAAAAATCATCTCTCAAGCTTCCAATAAGCTCAACAAAAGCATAGCCCATGAAGCGTGCGCAGAGATAGCAAAACGAAGCCGTGGAACTCCGCGTATCGCGCTAAGACTCTTGCGCCGTGTAAGGGATTTTGCTGATGTGGCAAATGAGAGTAGCATTGTGTATGCACGGACACAGTACGCCCTTGATGAACTTGGCATCAATTCACATGGCTTTGATGCGATGGATATTAGACTTTTACATCTTTTGGCTGGGGCAAATGGAAGAGCGATGGGGCTGAGCACTATTGCAGCGGCACTTAGCGAGGATGAAGGAACGGTTGAGGATGTTTTAGAACCTTACCTAATTGCAAATGGCTATCTGGAGAGAACGGCTAAGGGAAGAAAAGCGACACACGCAACCTACCAAGCCTTAAATATGACTCCCCCAAAATCAGATAATGGAGCTCTTTTTTGAAACCACAATATTTTGTAGCGATACTTTTTGCAACATCGCTTTACTGGATGTATCTTCTTTATGCTCCGTTTTTGTTGGGGATGATTATTGCGGCACTTTTGGCAATTTCTACATCAAACATTCAAAATTTCTTTGAGAGACTTTTAAAATCAAAATTTTTAGCAGCACTCTCAAGCAGTTTTTTGCTTGCACTTCTCTTTTTTGCACCACTAGGCTATTTTTTGGTTACTTTAACGCTCAAGCTTAACACAATAGAGCCTGAGATTTTTAGAAATATAGAGATAACTGTGCGGAATTTTTTGCTTAGCCCTCCTGAATATCTCCACTTCCTCAAACCCTATATGAACGACATAACGCAAGAAGTAAGTGTTAACTCCATAGCTTCTTATGTTTTGTCGCTTACAGGAAGCATCGGGTCACTCAGTGCTGGGTATCTCAAAAACTCATTTTTAGTTATCATTTTTTACTTTTTTGCGCAGTACAATGGTGGCTTTGTGCTTGATTTGCTCAAAAGAGTGGTGCAGATGTCTGTTGAAGAGACAACGCTTTTGGCAAGGGAACTCTCCTCTGTTATGAGCGTTGTGTTTTACTCCATCATCGTTAATGCTATGTTTCAAGGCGTTCTTTTTGGCATTGCAATCTCTTATATGGGTTATAATGGACTTCTTTTTGGGATTATGTACGGTTTTGCTTCGCTTATCCCTGTTGTTGGCGGAGCGCTTATGTGGCTTCCGTTTATGCTTTATGAGTTTTCTATGGGAAACAGTGCAAACGCTATCTTTATCGCTGCTTATACCGTGGTCGTTATCTCACTTATCGCGGATACTTTCATCAAGCCACTTATCATCAAAGAGATAAATATCAGACTTTTAAAAGAGGATGATGCGAAGATGAATGAGCTTATCATCTTCTTTGCAATTATCGCAGGATTGACAGCATTTGGGTTTTGGGGAATGATACTTGGACCTGCTATCACCGCCTTTTTTCTTGCTATTTTAAAACTCTTTGAGGCAAGAACGCAGGAGTGTGTTAATTACTGATGTTACGCACTTTTGTAAAAAAATGCGTAACACTCCTCTAGTTTCTCGAAAAACAAAGTTTTTCGTAGCTTTAGGGGGTTGTAGGGACTTTAGTCCATGCCACTAAGGCGGACGAGTTCGACTTAGTGTATGACATCAGTTAATTATCGCTTGTAGATATGTGGGTATTCGCTCTTAAATCTTCTGTGTATCCAAAACCAGTATTTTGGCTCTTTGTAGATGAGAGTGCTTAGCCAGTTTGCTTGGAGTTGTGTTGCTCTTTGGATATCTTCTTGTTCATGCTCTGTTTTTTCTACCACAATTTCATCAAAGAACACGAGTTCATAGTTCTCTTCATCCTCGCTCAACATAACAACAGGAACGATAGCGGCATCATACTTTCTAGCCAAATAAGCAGGCGCAGGTGTTTGATATACTTTTTTACCTAAAAAATCAACCTCTATGCCCTCTTTTTGGTTCATGGCAGTATCTATAAGGATGCCGCTTGCCATCTTTTTTTTGACAAGTGAGATAAGCGCTCTCATAACATTTCTTTTCTCAAGTGAACTATTTCCAAATCGCTCACGTGATTCTAAAACCCACTTCTCATACTCTCTATTTTTCATCTTTCTAAAAACAGCGGCAATAGGCTCTACAAAAGCACCAATTCCGGTGCCTCCAAGTTCCCATGCGCAGTAGTGCGGTGTTACATAGAGAATGGCTCTGTTTTGCGCATGAATCTTGTCTAAAACTTCTCTGTTTTTGATGGTGATATTTTTTGCAAGTTCCTCTTTGCTCATATGTCTAAGCTCCATAAGATGCAAAAAGTTAAGCATCAGATTTCTAAAGCTGTATTTTACAATCTCTTTTTTTTGTGCACGAGAAAGCGTATCACCATAGATAAAATCAAGATTGACAAAGCCTATATTTCTGTAGCGTGAAGAGAGATAGTAGGCAAGAGAGGCTAAAAATGTAAAGAAATTTTTTCTTGCCCCTTTAGGCAAAAGCATTAAAAATTTTTCCAATAGTAAAAATAGCTTAAATCCCATAAATACCAAATCCATGTGTGTAGTTTAAAACCAAATTATAGCGAATTGTTAGTGTCACTTTGGTATAATTGCCCCATTTTTACAAAAGGCACAAAGCAAATGATGGCATCAGACATTCAGAATTTCTCCGATGGTCGTACCAAAGCAAGAGCCTATTTCTGCTATCTTTTTTCAAAAAATATTCAAAATAGGATGCCCTCTCTTAACCAAGAGATGGCAATGATAGGGCTTTTAAAAACAAAAGAAGCACTAGAAAAATGCGAGGGTGTTTACCTTCTCGATAGCAGTGGTGTGCAGGTCTCTCCAACCTTTACAGCAACAGCACGTCTCGATGATGACGCTGGAAGAATCAGAGCAGATCGCGCATACTATTACCGCGCTGTCAAAGAGGGAAGATGTACTATAACAGACCCCTATCCATCGCTTATCACGGGTGATTTGACTGTTACTGTCTCTCAGCCTGTATATGATGAAAAAGGGGAACTTAAATTTGTCGCATGTCTTGATATGCCTCTTGATGAGGTTATTAAGATTTCGCGTTCAACGATGCTTGATCGCTTCTTTCTCTCACTTTTTCGCTACTCCTATGCATTTTTTGCATTTGCGCTTATCTCTGTTGCTCTGCTTCTCTTTATCAAAGGAGCGCAGAGCTTTTTCATTTATGAGATTTCGCCAGATCACTTCAAGATAAAAGATGTCTTTGAAGCGACTATCTTGCTCACCCTTGCTCTTGCTATTTTTGATTTGGCTAAAACGCTCATAGAAGAGGAGATTTTAGGCAGAAGCAAAGAGCATAGCATATCAGGACCGCATAAAACGATGGTGCGGTTTTTAGGCTCTATCATTATCGCACTCTCCATTGAAGCATTGATGCTTGTCTTTAAGTTTGCCATTACAGATCCGGAGAAGATACTCTATGCGATGTATATCATCATAGGGGTTTCGATGCTTTTAGTGACGCTGGCTGTTTATATAAAATTTACAAAATTAAAGATTGAAGAATGATAGGAATTGTTGATTATAATATGGGAAATTTGGCAAGCGTGCGCAACGCTTTTGCCAAAGTAGGCGCGCAAACGGTTGTTGAGAGTAATCCCGAGAGATTCAAAGAGTACGACAAACTCATACTTCCAGGTGTGGGGGCATTTCCCGATGCGATGGAACATCTAAGAGAGCGAGGGATGATAGAGGCTATCAAAGAGTTTGCCGCTTCCTCAAAGCCTATTCTTGGCATCTGCCTTGGGATGCAGCTTCTTTTTGAGAGTTCTGAAGAGTTTGGTGTGCATGAGGGTCTAGGGCTTATCAAAGGTAAAGTTGTTGCTTTTGACACCTCTAAGTTTGACAGAGCGCTTAAAGTCCCGCACATGGGATGGAACAGAATGTTTACCAAAGAACACCCGCTTTTCAAGGGGCTTGATGAGGAGCATTACCTCTATTTTGTGCACTCTTTTCATGCCCTTTGTGCAAATGAAGAGGATGCCATAGGCAAAACGGTTTATGGGTATGAGTTTACTTCTGCGGTTGCGCATAAAAACGTTATGGGCATTCAGCCACACCCAGAAAAAAGCCATCAAAACGGGCTAAAAATACTTGAAAATTTTACAAAACTATAGGAAAAAATATGACCTTATATCCAGCGATTGATTTAAAAGACGGCAAAGCTGTTAGACTTACAAAAGGGGTTATGGATAGCGCAAAAGTCTATTCTGATGAGCCTTGGATGCTTGTAAAAAAGTTTGAAGAGATGGGTGCGGAGTGGGTGCATCTTGTTGACTTAAACGGTGCTTTTGCGGGAGAGCCAAAAAACTTGGAGCAGATTGTCAAAATAAGAGAAAACTGCAATGTCAAACTAGAACTTGGTGGCGGCATAAGAGATGAAGCAACTATCCAAAAAATGGTAGAAATCGGTATAAATCGCATTATTTTAGGCTCTATCGCAGTAAAAAACCCTGCATTTGTCAAGGAGATGGCAGCAAAATATCCTATCGCCGTGGGCATTGATGCGATTGATGGATTTGTGGCTGTTGAGGGGTGGGGTGAAGTGAGCAAGATGCGCGCAACCGACCTTGCACGCGAGTTTGCTGATGCGGGAGTTGAGGCGATTATCTGTACAGATGTCTCACGTGATGGAACTCTTGGCGGTGTAAATGTCGAATTTACACTAGAGATTGCACAAGCAAGTGGCATCACAACGATAGCAAGCGGCGGTGTCAAAGATGAGAGCGATATAGAGGCACTCATAAAGACCAATGCTATAGGCGGAGTTATTATTGGCAAGGCTTACTACGAGGGAACACTCGACCTTGCAAAAATGTTTCAGCGTCTGAGCTTAATGGCAAAATAAATAAAATTTAGGTATCATTATTGCTTAAAAAATTGCAAATATTTAGAGAAAAGGATTTCATTTGAAATTACTTGTTGTTGATGATAGCTCTACAATGCGCCGTATTATAAAAAATACTTTGCAGAGACTTGGGCATAAAGATATATTTGAAGGTGGAGATGGCGTGGAGGGGTGGAATACACTCAACACAAATCCCGATATCGATATGTTGATTACTGACTGGAATATGCCAGAGATGAATGGGTTAGAACTTGTAAAAAAAGTACGCGCAGATGAGCGATTCAAAGACCTCCCTATCATCATGGTAACAACAGAGGGTGGTAAAGCCGAGGTTATCACTGCACTCAAAGCAGGGGTAAACAACTACATAGTAAAGCCATTTACTCCACAAGTTCTTAAAGAAAAACTTGGTGCAGTTATGGGCATAGAGGTGTAATGCAAGACTATTATTTTGAACTTGTTGTTAACGTCTCCTCTCATCACGCCCTTTTCTCAGATTTTTTAGCAGATACATTACCAGTTGGATTTGAAGAGACGGATGATGGGTTTATCATCCGAAGCGAAGAGGAACTTGACACCATCATATGGGGATTAGAGCAGTTTAGAGAAGCTTTGCAAAAAGCAACCAGTGAGAGCATAGAGCTTGAGTGCAAGCAGGAAAAACTCAAAAACAGTGACTGGGTGAAGGTGTATCAAGAGAGCATACAGCCTCTTGTTATCGATAAATTTTATATTCATCCTACATGGGATGCTCCAAACCCAGAACTTATAAACATCGCCATAGATCCAGCGCTTGCGTTTGGTACAGGACATCACCCAACTACTGCTTCTGCACTTAGAGCGATAGCTAAGCATGTTAAAAAAGGCGACAGAGTACTAGATGTCGGTTGTGGAAGCGGGATTCTCGGGGTAGCAGCCCTCAAGCTTGGCGCACTGGTTGATGCATGTGACACAGATAGCGCGTGCATACAAAACAGTGAGTTAAACTCTGATTTAAACGAAGTAAAGTTTGAAAATTTATGGGAAGGCTCTTGTGGTTTGGCATCAGATAAGTACGATGTAGTCGTTGCCAACATCGTGGCTGATGTCTTGATATTTATAGCAAATGATTTGAAAAGTGTTGTAAAAGAGAGCGGAATCCTTATCTTATCTGGTATTTTAGAGAAGTACGAATCAAAAGTTTTGAAGTTTTATGAAAATTTTGAAGTTCTTGAAAAAATTGCTCAAGATGAGTGGGTAACGCTTATCCTCAAAGAAGGTAAAAAATAGAGATGCAAAACAGTAACAATAACAATAATGACAATAATTTTTTTAACAAAAATCCACTTATAACTTTTGCGATTTTTTCAGTTGTTATCATTTTGCTTTTTAAAACACTCATCGGGGAAAATAGTGCCTCAGATGCAGCAGTGGCAACAACAAGCAAAAAAGCAAAACAGATAAGCTACTCTGAGCTTAAATCGCTTATAGAAGCAAAAGATGTGAGTAAAGTAGAGATTGGGCAGAGTTACATCAAAGCCTACTCCCTAGATGCTACAACCCTCTATACAACACGCATCGTTCCAAGTGATGCGACGCTAACGCAAGAGCTTGATAAGCAGGGCATAGAGTACACAGGATTTAGTGAAACAAACTGGTTTACAGAGATGTTTGGCTGGCTCTTTCCATTTCTCATTATTATCGCAATATGGATGTTTTTTGCCGGACGTATGCAAAAAAGCATGGGCAGCGGCATTTTAGGTATGGGCGGTTCGAGAAAAATGATAAACTCAGAGAAGCCAAAAACAAAGTTTGATGATGTTGCAGGCGTTGAAGAGGCAAAAGAGGAAGTTCAAGAGATAGTTGACTTTTTAAAATACCCAGGGCGTTATGTCGAAATCGGTGCGAAGATTCCAAAGGGTGTTTTGCTCGTTGGAAGTCCTGGAACTGGAAAGACTCTTTTGGCAAAAGCAGTTGCAGGTGAAGCGGATGTTCCGTTTTTCTCGGTAACTGGTTCTAGTTTTATCGAGATGTTTGTCGGCGTTGGAGCGGCTCGTGTACGTGACCTTTTTGAGCAGGCAAAAAAGGATGCACCAAGTATCATCTTTATCGATGAGATTGATGCTATAGGTAAAAGTCGTGCAGCCGGTGCAAACATGGGTGGAAATGACGAGAGAGAGCAGACACTCAATCAGCTTTTAGCGGAGATGGATGGATTTGGAACAGATACGCCGGTTATTATTCTAGCGGCAACAAATAGACCTGAGATACTTGACCAAGCGCTTTTAAGACCGGGGCGTTTTGACAGACAGGTGCTTGTTGACAAACCAGACTTTGAGGGGCGTATAAAAATCCTAAAAGTACACGTTAAGGGCGTGAAGATGGGCGATGATGTTGACCTTGAAGAGGTTGCACGCCTAACAGCAGGTTTGGCAGGGGCAGATTTGGCAAATGTCGTCAATGAAGCAGCTCTTTTGGCAGGAAGAAAGAGCCAGAAAACAGTAACGCAAAAAGATCTTTATGAGTCAGTAGAGCGTGCTTTGGCAGGACTTGCTAAAAAATCTCGCCGTATCAACCCTAAAGAGAAGAAGATTGTTGCCTACCATGAAAGTGGACATGCTCTCTTAGCAGAGACGACAGTCGGTGCAAAGAAAGTTTCAAAGGTATCTATTGTTCCTCGTGGACTCGCGGCACTCGGATACACGCTTAACACGCCTGAGGAAAATAAATTTATGATGCAGCAGCATGAGTTGTGGGCAGAGGTGGACGTACTTCTTGGCGGACGTGCGGCTGAAGAGGTTTTTATAAAAGAGATTTCTACCGGTGCAGGCAATGACCTTGAACGCGCGACAGATATCATCAAATCTATGGTTCAGACGTATGGTATGAGTGATGTTGCGGGGCTTATGGTGCTAGAGAAGAGCAGACACTCTTTCCTTGGAGGCTATGGACAATCACCAAGAGAGTATAGTGACAAGATGGCTGAAGAGATGGATACTTTTATCAAATCGTCACTTCAAGCACGCTATAAGATAGTCGTAGAGAGACTTCAAGAGTACAAAGGTGCGATTGAAGAGATAGTAAGACTTCTCTATAAAAAAGAGAACATTACAGGCGAAGAGGTGCGAGATATCATTATCAAGTTTGAAAAAGAGAATGGGTTGACCTCAAAAGTCAATGTCGTTGTAGATGACATAGAAGAGGAGCTCAAAACTGACGCAGCAATGGCTCAAGAGGCACAGCGAGGAGAGGCAGATGAAAAATAATCTTTTTCCTATCGCCAAAGAGGGGTGGAACTGGATTTTTGGTGCAGTTGTCACGTTTTTGGTTGCTGCATTTTTAGATTTTGATTTTTTAGAGTTTTTCTCATTTGTAGCAACGCTCTTTTTTCTTTTTGTATTTAGAAATCCTGAGAGGGAGTATCTTCTTTATCAAGAAGAGAGCGTCGTCGCACCTGTAGATGGCACTGTGGCTTCTATCGAAGAGGTTGCAGAGGGATATAAAGTTGTTATAGATGGGAGTTATTTTAATGTCTCTTTGTTGCGTGCTCCCTTTTCTGCAACGCTTGAAAATATCGCAGTAAGAAGAGGTGCAAGACTATCTAGTCTATCTCCACTTTCTCAAGACCTCAATGAGCAAGTAGAAATGCTCTTTAGTGATAAAAAATCTTTAAACAAGATGAAAATAGTCCATATGCTCAAGCAGAGTTTTGCTCCGATTGCTATCAATGTGGCAGAAAATCAGAGTGTGATGCAAGGCTCTCGTTATGGGGTGATGGTTAATGGTACTACAACGCTTTATCTGCCAACAAATTTTAGATTAAACGTAAGTGTTGGAAGTGAACTTGTTGCTTCTGAGACACTTGTAGGTTATTTTACGCTCTAAAAAAAAGATTTTCAACTCCCCTTTGGGGTGAAAATTTCTGCTTCTATTGACTCTTTACATTTCTCTCAAACATCACTTTATCTGTATCGATAGTAAAATCAAAATATTCTGAGAGGAAAGTGCTTTTGTTGATTCGTGAGAGCTGAATAACTGCTCCTTTGTTGTTCTTTGCTTCTAGGTAGAGAAGTCCAAGGGCATATCTGCTCTCTAAAAAGTTGCTATCTTTCATCTTGGAGAGTTCTAAAAGTGCAATCGCATTTTCATGATGGTTGGCTGCTATGGAAGCGGCTGCCCCGAGAAAAAGAGTGTGAGAGTCTCTTATTTTATGGTTATCGATGAGGTCATTGTAGAGCGAGTAGGACTCTTCAAAAGCACCATCATAAAGTGAAGCAAGAGCAAGTGCACCTGTAATTTCATCAGTTTGTGAGGTTGTCGATGCCAACGCCTCTTTGAGCTGTTCTCTTAGAAAGTAGAGCTTTCCTGTGATAAGGTTTTGTTGTGTGTAGAGGTACCTTGTGATATGTGCTCCAAAATAGAGATCTTCAAAAGAGAATTGCTGTGCCTTGAGATAGTTGATGACCTCAAGAGCATATTTTTTCTCTTCTAGGGTGTTTAAATATGCATCGATATGCATCAGATGAGGGAGTATCTCATTTGGAAGAAGCGTGGTAAGTTTTGTTGCAGATTTTTGTGCAACAATGCTGTTTTTTTGTTTAAGCGCAATGATGACATCGAGTGCAAGATGGAGAGGTTTTTGTTGGTACTCTTTTTCCAGCCAATCAGAAGCCGCCAAAAAATTATCCTCCGAAATAAAGAGAAGTGTTTTGTAAAGCTCTAGCTCTTCACTCGGGGCTTCATGGGCAAGTTCTTCTTTGAGGATGGAGAGAAGCTTTGCGCTCTCCTTGTCTGTGAGCTGTGAACACATCACGGCATAGATACCAGAGATGTAGTTTTTTGCATCGAGATTGTAGGAGCGTAAAAAATGTTTGTGTGCATCGACAAAGTTGCCCATTTGTGCGTAAGTAAGTCCAAGATTGTAGTGCAGTGCTGAGTGTTTTGGCTGAATCTCTACAAGTTTGAGGAGCATATCGTTTGCTTCTCTGAGTTGAAAAGAGAGAGCTTTTTTAATCGCTTGCGTGATGCCTATGTTTACGTTAGAGGTAGATGCTCCTCTTTCAAGATACTCTTTTGCGGAGTCAATATTGTCTATGAAAATAGTAGCGTTTCCCTTACGGATGTAACTTATGGTCTGATTTGCATTGAAAATTTTATAGGGAGAGAAGTAAAATATCTTTTGATAGTTTGTTGCTGCAGAGCTACTTACAAAGTCCCTATAGTGCTTTTGTGCTTCGTCTGGATTAAAGAGCGAATCTTTTAGTTTTACTTTGATTGGGTAGGGCTTATAGACCTCCTCACCAAATATATCTGTCGCATTTTCTATCTCTTTTGCCGCCTCTTGCATTTGTCCAGATTTAATGTTGATAAGCCCTAGTGCAAGTTGCGCCTTCATGGGCTCTACACCCTGCTTGATGGCGTTTTGAAAATGTTTTTTTGCAAGTGTTAAATCGCCAACTCTTGCATAGAGTGTTCCTAGACTAAAATCATTTTCAGCAGAGTTGCTTTTCTCAAGGCTCTCAATAGCTTTAATATTGTTCTCAAAAAGTGCATTTATCTTTGCACTTAGGCTATTTTGAGTGTTGGCGTACTCTGCTGTTGTTGGGTTATTGAGTGCGCTGAGTGCTTCTAAATAGTTTTGATTATAGTAGTTTATAAGTGTGTAGTAGTAGGAGTAGAGTGGTGAGGATCTCTCTTGCGGCAGATAGGCATGGGCTAAGTCGATATAGTAGCGAAAGCTCTTTGTATCGCCAAGATGTAGTGAGCAAACAGCAGCATTAATGGCGCTTACGCATCTTTTTTCATTGTTTTGTATCGCTTTTTGGAAGGAGGCGAGAGCAGTTTCATATTGCGCCTCTTTGATTTGTGCAACACCTAAGTTGTAGGCAGATACTGCTTCGCTGTAGTGCGCTATCTTTTCATAGAGTGAGAGTGCTTCGCTTTTAGAGCCTGTTGAGTAGAGATAATCGGCTTTGGCGATGAGATTTTCTATCTTGCTGAGTTCAACGGGTTCTTCGGTTGGTTTGTCTAGTTTTTCTTCGATGTTTTGCGTAGAGATTTCTTCACTCTCTGGAGAGGATTTTTGAAGCAAAAAATAGAGAGTTACACCGACAACAACAAGGAGCACAGAAGCACCACCAGCGATAAGGAGCATCTTTTTTTTGTTTAGAGGAGAAGAGTCTTTTGGTGTTGCTTGCGACGCTGCATCACTACTCTCGTTGGTAGCGGCATCAGCGTCCTCAATGATTATAATCTCTTCTTCTAGTCCACTTGCCATTTATTACCTTAGGATTATTTGTTACTTAGAGCAAAAAGGATGCCATATTTAGTTGATATAAGGTTCTAGCACCTTAGGTATGGTGATGCTTCCGTCTTCGTTTTGAAAGTTCTCCATAATGGCAACAAGCGTTCTGCCCACCGCCAAAGAAGAGCCGTTGAGTGTGTGGACAAAAGAGTTTTTATCTCCGTCTTTAAACCTGATTTTTGCACGTCTTGCTTGAAACTCTCTGGTGTTTGATACCGAGCTTATCTCTCTGTAGCAGTTTTGCCCCGGAAGCCAAACTTCTAAGTCAACTGTTTTTGCCGCACCAAATCCCAAATCTCCGCTGCAAAGCGTCATAAGGCGGTGTGGAAGTTCAAGTGAGCTAAGCAAATCAGAAGCAGTTTGTACCATCTCTTCAAAAACTCTATCGCTCTCCTCTGGTTTTGTGATGCTTACAAGTTCGACTTTATGAAACTGATGCTGGCGAATCATTCCTCTTGTGTCACGCCCTGCCGCACCCGCCTCTTTACGAAAGCATGAGGTGTAGGCAGTCATCTTGATGGGGAGTTTTTCAGATGGTAAAATTTCATCTTGGTAGAGGTTGGTAACGGGAACTTCCGCCGTTGGAATCAAGAAAAGCTCTTGGTCTTGAACCTTGTAGAGGTCGTCTTCAAATTTTGGAAGCTGTCCCGTTCCCTCTAACGCTGCTCTGTTAACTAAAGCAGGCACGCTTACCTCTTCAAACCCTCTTTTGGAGTTGAAGTTCAGCATAAAGTTTATAAGAGCGCGCTCTAGCTTCGCACCCATACCAAAAGAGACGCTAAAGCGGCTAGTTGCAAGTTTTACGCCTCGCTCAAAATCTATCCAGCCGTTTTGTTCGGCTAGTTCCCAATGCTCTTTTGGCGTAAAATCAAAAGTGCGCGGTGTGAGAACTCTTTTTATCTCTACATTGTCGCTGTCGTCTTTACCCTCTGGAACATCATCATCGGGGATATTTGGAATGGACATCGCAAGAGCTTCCATCTCCTCTTGTCTCACCCTTTGAACTTCAAGTGCCTCAGTGATTTTGATTTTGTTTGCATCCACTTTTTCTTTGAGTTCACTTACGTCTTTGCCCTCTTTTTTATAGACACCAAACTCTTTACTCATCGCATTTTGCGCTGCTTGAAGCGTCTCGTAAGCTGCTTTTGCGCTTTTGAGCTCTTCGTTTTTTTTCTTTAAAGTATCAAGCAGTTCAATGCTCACACCCTTGCGCATAAGTTTGTCACTTACGCTTTGAAAATCTTTTTGAAGTAGTTTTAAATCGATCATAGTTATCCTAAAAAAATAAGTTGGATATTATAGCAAAATAAACCATCTCGTTGTAATGACTATGATAAAATACGCGAAGCAAAACAAAGGATAGAGAGGGATGCAAAACTCTGATAATTTAGAAGTAAG
This sequence comes from Sulfurimonas lacustris, assembly GCF_059705355.1. Lineage (NCBI taxonomy): Bacteria > Pseudomonadati > Campylobacterota > Epsilonproteobacteria > Campylobacterales > Sulfurimonadaceae > Sulfurimonas > Sulfurimonas lacustris. Next base: position 1,867,445 of record NZ_AP046125.1, on the reverse strand, counting down.
CCTTGATATTGTAGCAAAAAAAGAGTACTGCAAAAAACTCTATGCAGGCTTTATGGAGGCACAAGCGCTGGCAAATATCGGGCATTGGGAGCTTGATTTGGTTGCAAATACGCTCTACTGGTCTGATGAGGTTTACCGCATCTTTGGGCTTGAACCTCAAGAATTTGACGCTACTTATGAGGCTTTTTTACAACACACCTATCCTGAGGATCGCACAAAAGTAAATGATGCCTACACGCATTCTCTCCAGCAGAAACAGGGGTACTATATAGAGCACCGTATCGTGCGTAAAGATGGGAGTGTGGGGTTTGTCGAAGAGCGATGTGAACATGAGTTTAACGCAGATGGAGAGGCGATTCGCTCTATTGGCACGGTGCATGATGTCACAGAGAAAATGATGACGCAAAATGAGCTCTATTTGGCGGCGGCACTTTTTAAGAAGATGAATGATGGAGTAATGATTACCGATGCGATGCAAAGAATCATTACCATCAATGCTGCTTTTAGCAAAATCTCTGGATATGAGCTTAAAGAGATAGTAGGCAAAACACCCCATGTGATGAGTTCAGGTTGGCATGATAAACATTTTTATGAAGAGTTATGGCAGGCCATCAACACCAGTGGACAGTGGAGTGGCGAGCTCATCGATAGGCGAAAAAATGGTGAACTCTACACAGCACATCTCAATATCATTGCGATACATAACACACGTGGGGAGCTGACCAACTATATCTCTATCGTCAATGACATCAGTGAAAAGAAGCAAAAAGAGACGCTCATCCATAACCTTGCCTACTTTGACCCTCTCACGGAGCTTCCAAATAGAGTTTTGTTTCAAGAACGTGTAAGTAGAAAAATCCCTTCACTCAAGAAAAATGGCAAAAAAATGGCGATATTTTTTATAGATATGGATAATTTCAAAAATATCAACGATACGTATGGACACTTTACAGGAGATCGCTTTTTGATTGAGGTTGCAAGGCTTATCAAAAGCTTACTTCATGAACAAGACACTTTAGCGCGTCTTGGCGGTGATGAGTTTACTGTTATCATGGAAGATATCGACTCGCTTGTAGATGTCGCATCTGTCGCACAAAAGATTATCGATACCTTTGATAAACCTATCAAGATAGAAAATAGAGAGTTTTACACGGGTGCAAGCCTTGGAATCAGCATCTATCCAGATGATGGGAAAAACTATGAAGAGCTGGTAAAAGCGGCAGATACTGCGATGTATCAGGTAAAAGAGTCTGGTAAGAAAGGGTACAAGTTTTATACGCGGCTTATGAATGAAAAAATCACACAGCGCGTGCTTATCGAAAATGATTTACGGGGTGCTATCGCCAGAGAAGAGCTCTTTTTGGAGTACCAACCAAAGGTTAACATTGCGACAAAAAGCGTCTATGGAATGGAGGCACTTGTTCGTTGGAATCATCCCAAAATAGGGCTTGTGCGTCCAGATCAGTTTATCGGGATTGCGGAGGAGAGCGACCAGATACTCCCACTTGGTCTATGGGTAGCGCAAGAGGCAATGCGCCAGACAAAAATACTCCATGATGCAGGGATGCAACTTGTTGTCTCTATCAATGTATCGAGTAAACAGCTAGAAGACCCCTCTTTTGTCGATACGATTTGTGCTCTTGCGCATGATATAGGGATAGATAAAAGCTACGTAGAGCTTGAAATCACTGAATCACACATCATGAAAAATGTTGACTATGCTCTTGAGGTTTTAAATGTTCTGGATAAGCGAGGTTTCCTTCTTTCTATCGATGACTTTGGAACAGGCTACTCTTCACTCAACTATCTTAAAAAACTGCCAACAAAAACCATCAAAATAGACCGAAGTTTTGTACTTGATATCGACAAAAATCCTGATGACCGCTCTATCGTTGCGGCGATTATCGCTATGGCGACATCTTTAGGAAAAGATGTTATTGCTGAGGGTTCTGAAACAAGAGCGCACATAGAAGCATTGCGGTCGCTAGAGTGCGCTAAAGTGCAAGGCTACTTCTTTAGTAAACCACTTAAAATAGAGCTGTTTAAAGAGTTCGTAACCAACTTTAAGTGTGATGCGACTTAAAAAAATTATGAGAGCAAATCTTTTGCAAGTTGAAACTGGTTTGCAGTCATAAGATGAATCTTTGGATGGAGCGCTCTTAACTCTAAAAGGAGATTTTTGCTTAGCTCAAAACCGACACGGTACTCCTCTTCCACTCCTTTTTCGTTTGCCTCTCTAAGTGCCTCTATCCAGCTCTCTGGTACGTTGATACCGGGGACGTGAGCAGATAAAAACTGTGCAGTTCTTAGTTTTGTAATTGGGAAGATGCCAAAGATAAGCTCTGTGGAGTTTGGTTTGAGCTCTGATTTGAGTTCAAGCAGAAGCTTCGCACTCTCTATATCATAGATGGGTTGTGTGATGATGCCAAGAGCGCCATGTTTTATCTTTTTTTGCATCTTTTTTTGCAGAGTTTTTGGGTTTTTGGCGTAAGAGTTGATAACTGCAAAAGGGTAAATTTCGCGTGGTTTGTGCGCAAAAGGTTTACCCGCATAGTTGATGCCGCTGTTAAAGCAGGAGATGATGTCAAGAAGCAGTGAACTGTCAGACTCAAAAACCCCTTTTGTGTGTGGTTGGTCTGAGATGGTGGCAGGATCACCCGTGAGTGCTAAAATGGCTCTGACATCCACCTCATTTGCTCCAAGCAGGTCTGATTGGAGGGCGATTTTATTTCTATCACGCATACTCATGGTTGCAATGACGGGTTTTTGAAATCTCTCTTGTAGCATTTTTGCCGCAAAAAGAGAGTTGTATTTTAGTTTTGCAAGAGGGTTGTCTGTCGTGGTAAAGCCATCTACGAGTTTGTCAAGCCCAAGTTCCGCTATCTTTTTTACGATAGGTGCAAAAAGAGGAGAGTGAGCAGGAGTGGTTTCCAGCGTTATGTAGGTGTCATTTTTGAGCTTATCTATGAGTTTATCAAACAAAAGGAATCCTAAATGGGTATAATTGCGAAATTATAACAGATAGGGAACGAATATATGTTGAAATTGGCTGTTTTTGATTTTGATTCTACACTTATGGATGGCGAGACGATAGATTTTTTTGCAGATGAGCTAGGACTTAGGGAGCAGGTAAGTAAAATTACCGAAGCCGCCATGAACGGCGAACTTGATTTTTTTGAATCGCTCCAGCAAAGAGTAGGGCTTCTAAAGGGGCTAGAGTATAGTGTTGTCGAGCGAATTAGTCATAATCTTCCATATATGAATGGGGCAGTGGAGACGATAGTAGAGCTCAAGAAGATGGGCATGAAAGTGGTCTGTTTTAGCGGCGGATTTAGAAGTGCGACTGGGTATGCAAAAAATATCTTAGGGTACGATGCAGACTTCTCAAACGTACTGCATCACAAAAACCAGATACTGACGGGTCTTGTGGGTGGCGATATGATGTTTAACTACTCCAAAGGGGATATGCTCATTCGTCTGCAGGGACTTCTTGGAGTAAAAGAGGAAGAGACACTGGTGTGTGGCGATGGGGCAAATGACCTCTCAATGTTTGCACATGCGGGGACAAGAGTTGCTTTTTGCGCGAAAGAGATTTTACGCAAAGAGGCAAATATAGTAGTCGAGACAAAAGACTTAACGCAGATATTAGGAAAAATAACATGTTAGAAAACAGCATCTGGAAACAGTATAACGATACAAATAGTTTTAGAGAACTTATAGCAAAATTTTGCAGACTTAGCGAGGGCGACCTGATAGAAGATGATAAAGCACTCTATAACGCCCTTAAGGCAAAACTGACAAAAAAAGAGCTTAGACTTTTTGCCATGGATAGCGCAAACGCTTCTGATGAGACAATGAAATCAGAGTTTTCGCTCAATGATGAAGAGTTGGAAAAAGCAAAGTTTAAACTCTACAAAAAACTCAAACAAGATAAAGTACGATTTAGCTTTCGTGCTTCAAGCATAGAGGATTTTGAGTAACCTATCGAAGAAGTATCTTAAAGGATACTCTTCTTGATTTTTCTCTATCTTCACTCTCTTTGGTTGTTACCTTTTTAGAAAAGCTAAGACCGCTTCCTTTTAAAATCTCACTTAACCACTTTTGTCTCTCTTGATTTTGTAAGCCAAAGAGATAACTCATCGTAGAAAAAGAGCGTTTCATGGAGAGGTCTGCGTTGTTAAGATACCTTTGTGAAAAATCAGTTGCACCCCATTCGCTTGATGTGTGTCCGCTTACCTCTAGGGTTGCTATGAGTTGCTTATTTTTCTCTAAAAAAGGAAGAAGTTTAGCGCCAAACTTTTGCAAAAACTCTTTTTGTTTTATGCTAAGTACAAACTCTCCTACGTTAAAATAGAGGTTTTTGTCGATAAAGTCTATGCTCAAATCTTTATGCAGGGCAATTTTTTTTGCATCAATCTCCTCTTTGAGGAGCTTTTGGAGTTGCGTATAGAGGTCTGAACCACTTGGCACTGCTGTTGTTTGAGAGAGCTCTTTTTTCGTCACTTTTACCATCTTCAAGTCTTGACCCAGCTTCACAACCCACATATCACTCTCTTGTGAGGGAGTGTTTGTATGAACCCCAACGGCTGCTATTTGTGAGTTGTGTAGGAGTGTGAGCGCATGAAAAGCATCATAAGCGTCAGAGCCATAGTGTTCTTGTGTTACCATGCCAAGTTTGCTATCTAAGAGCATCGCAAGTGCGTCTGTATTGTAACCGTCCTTTACCGACCCTACACCAAAAAGCTTCCCCTCTGCAGACTCTTGTATATCATACAAAACCGATGCATAGGTTGTTGCAACTGTTTTGTCAAGTAAGATATTTTGGTGTAAATCGACTTTAACAAGACGTATCTGCTCTTTGCCCATATCGTTTGGGTGGGAGAGAGAGAGGACAAAATTGTTCTCTCTAAGCTTTGCTATCTTATGTGCACTGCTCCTATTTTGCCCTTTTATCTCACGGAGCCAAATCTTCTCTCCCTCCTCTGTTATGCGCAAAAGAGTTGGATATTTGGACTTTTCACCGCTTGTTTGTCCAAGCAGCATGATAGTTCCATCCGCTGCTTCTTGCGCATCAACGCCGCTATCATCATAGTTTGTGCCATATTTTTTGCTCCAGAGCATCTCACCGTTGCTTGAAAATCTTGCTATGTAAATATCACTCAGCCCAAGACCGCTTTGAAAAAGGTTGTCTGTTGTGGTTTTTGCAGTTGTTGAAGAGCCTACAACCAGAACCCCTCCATCACGCAACAAAAGGATTTTGTTCATAGTGTCTTGTTTTGGTGTTCCAAAGATTTTATGAAATTGCAGATTTGCATTTGCATCAAGTTTTGCTACGACAAGCGAACCATCCATTGTATTGCCACCTACTATATAGCCGTTTTGTGGAGTTTTAACGATGCCAACTCCTTTTGTAAATTGTGAGAGATTCAGTGTTTTTTCAAAGGTTATCTCTGCATCCGCATCAACCTTGACAAGATGAAGAGCCGCACCGTGAGTGTTAGAGACCGAAGCGAGGTACTCAAAAGCATTGGTATAAACGCCATCATTTTTGGCTGTACTGTTTTTATAGGGTCTGATAAAACCAACCGAACTTATGGAACGGTCATAATCTTCAGTGACATCAAAAAGAGCATTTTCAAATGGCTTGTCTATGATAAGAGAAAACGGGACAGTTTTTGCAAAGAGCGAAGAAATAAGAAATAGAGTGAGAATAAAATAATGCATAGTGCTACTTTTTAGCTAGTATGTAGCAAAAAACATTCCTAAAAAAGCGATAGATTTGAGTAGGATGAGGAGTTGAAAAATGCCCGCGAAGGGGCATCGTAGTGAAAACCTATTTTAGATTTTCAAATGGTGCAGTTACAACTGCTTTTCTTGTTACAGTGTATGGAACAAGTGCAGCTGCACGAGCTCTTTTGATAACTGTTGCAATCATGTCTTGGTGACGCTTGCAGTTTCCTGTAAGACGGCGAGGCATGATTTTATATCTCTCTGAAAGTGAGAAGCGTAACGCTGCTACATCTTTATAGTCCATGAAGTCAACTTTTGCTTCACAATATTTACAAAATCTTTTTTTGTATTTTCTTCTTTCTGCCATGGTATCTCCTTTTGTTATCTAATGTCTAAAATGGAATTTCATCTTCATCAATGTCGATTACGGGAATAGAGCTGTTGCTAGGCATCTGCTGCTGCGCACTTGGCTTTTGATAGCTTTGTGGTTGCTGTTGTTGATAGCTTGGCTGTTGATAACTAGGTTGCTGATAGCTTTGGTTTGGTTGCGTCATTTGCGGTGCTGCGTACTCATCACCGCCTGTTTGCGCGCTACCTTTGCTATCTAACATCTGCATAGTTTCAACAACAACAGAGTGCTTTGAGCGCTTCTGTCCGTTTTGATCTACCCATTGATCAAAGTTAAGTCTTCCCTCTACAAGGATTTTGCTCCCTTTTCTAAGGTATTGGTTGGCAACCTCTGCACTTCTTGCAAAAAAAGTGATATCTACAAAACAAACTTCCTCTTTTTTTTCACCATTTACAGTGAATTTGCGGCTTGTAGCTAAACCTGCGCTTGCTATTGCCATGCCGCCTTGAGAGTATTTAAGTTCAATATCTCTAGTTAAATTTCCAACCAAAATAACTTTGTTATACATGAATTTTCCTTATTTGTTGCGGCGTTTGCCACTCACTTAGCCGTTTTATTTGGCTTATTCTTCGTCTTCGTTTGCTTGCTCAAGTGCTGCAGGAATAACAACTTCTTCAACTTTTGCTTCACCAGCAGGTTGTGTTGCTTTTTTCTGAGCTTTTTGCACAAGTTGATTCCACGCCGTTACTTCACGGTTTGTGTCGTACTTGATAGTCACAAAACGAAGAAGGTCTTCGTTGATACGGAAACGTCTCTCGATTTCATTGATTGCTGAAGGCGCAACTGAATAGTAGATAACATGGAAATAACCACGCTCATTTTTTCCAAGTGGGTATGCTAATTTTCTCATCCCCATTGCATCTCTTGCAGCGATTTCGCCGCCGTTAGAAGTGATTACTTCTTCAATAGCACTGATATTTGCTTGAATCTCTTCAGCTGTTAGTGTCGGTTTTACGATTACTAGGTTTTCGTAATGTCTCATAGAGTATAGTCTCCCTTTGGTATTTCGCCCTAAAACAAGGCTTTTGTTTCCCTTTCGGATGTATATATATCAAAGAGTGCTTTGATACAAAGAGAAAGGAACGCGGAATTATACAAAAAAAATACTTAAAAATAGAGAAGATTTATATTTTTTAGGATATAGTTTTGCACGTTATCTATGAGGAATCTATGCCAAAAAGAAAAAAAACTACCCCTAGAAAAAATTCAAATTTTTTACAATATATAGCATGGGGATTGTCCCTTATCATCGTCATTGTAGTTGTCTTTGTTGCTGGATACTACGTCGGTCATGATGGGGCAAAAAAAGAGGTTACTGCAAAAGAGCGCTCCAAAGAGGAGGCAAAACGTTCTATGGTGCAAAAGCTTGAAGAAGAGGCTGCTGCAAAAGAGCGCCTAAAAGAGCAAAGTGTCAGCCAAAAGCTTAAAGAGGTTCTCAAAAAAGAGAGTCAAGCCGAGCAAGCACCACAAGAGGCTCCTAAAAAAGAGGTTGCGCCAAAAGAGAGCAACACTACAAAACAAAAAGAGGTACGCGCTCTAAAAGAGGCGACAAAAGAGTATGAAGATGCTTCACATGAAGTTGAAGAGGAACTTTTGCCGATAGCACCAGAGCGCAAGATTGCCACGGGTTCTCAAAAACCAAAATTGGCGATTATCATCGATGATGTGAGTGCTTCTTCGCATGTTCTCTCTATCAAAAGTCTGCATCTCCCCATAACAATGTCCTTCTTACCACCAAGCAAATCAAGACCAAACTCTCATACGCTTGCAGCAAAAGAGGATTTTTATATGGTGCATTTACCTATGGAAGCGCAAAGTTTTAAAGCTGAAGAGCCCATGACGCTAAGAGTTGATGATTCGCATGCAAAAATCCTTCAAAGGATAGAGGAGCTAAAACAGCTCTTTCCAAGAGTACGGTACATCAACAACCACACAGGAAGCAAATTTACAGCAGATGAAGCGGCGATGGAGAGGCTTATAACGGTACTTAAGAGCCAAAACATCGCATTTATAGATAGCAGAACAACGGGTAGTTCCAAGGCTCAAAAGGTGAGTAAAAAGTATGATTTGGAGTATATAGGGCGTGATGTTTTTTTGGATCATCAAATGGATAAAGGTTACATCGTAGCACAAATCAAAAAAGCGATTCAGATTGCAAAAAAACATGGAAGCGCTATAGCGATAGGGCATCCTCATGCAAACACTATCGCAGCACTGGGTGAATCAAAATCGCTACTCAAAGAGGTTGAACTTGTTTTGGTGGATAAGCTTTAAGGGATGAGCAGAGTAACGTTTGAGATTAGCGAATTGGCGTCTATGAAAAAGTACCCACAAGAGCTTTTTTACCGTGGAAATCTTGAACTTTTGCAAAGAAGAAAAATCTCCATCGTGGGGAGCAGAAAACCTACGAAATACTCAAGAATGCTTATCCAAAAGCTCTCAAGTGAACTTGCAAAAGGTGGCGTTTGTGTGGTCAGTGGCGGTGCAATGGGCATCGATGCAACAGCACATCTAGGAGCCAGTAGCGCTAACACCATAGCGGTTCTGCCATGCGGGGTGGATGTACGCTACCCAGCTGTCAATAAAAACTTGCTTGAGAGCATAGAGCAGAGTGGACTTTTACTGAGTCAATTTGAAAATGGTTTTAAAGCCTCGCCATGGAGTTTTGTGGTGCGTAATGAGCTTGTCGTGGCACTTGGGGATGTACTGGTGGTGGGAGAAGCGGAGATACAAAGCGGAACGATGCGAAGCGTGGAGTTTGCCCTTGCGATGGGCAAAGAGATTTTTGTTCTCCCGCAGCGTCTTGGCGAGAGTTGCGGTACAAACAGGCTTCTTAAAGAGAAAAAAGCAGAGGCGATTTACGATATCGAAGCGTTTGCGGCTAGATTTTGGGATAGGACGGTGATGGTGGAGAAAAAGGAAGATGCGTTTCTTCTCTTTTGTGCAACCAACCCAACGTATGACGCAGCCCTTGCAAAGTTCCCCCAAAGAGTTTTTGAAGCAGAACTTAGCGGTCAAATCGAAGTGGTAAACGGTACTATAAGATTAGCATAGCGTCGCCGTAAGAGTAAAATCTGTAACGCTCCTCTATGGCGGTGGCGTAGAGCTCTTTTGCTTTTTGCAGTCCCACAAAAGAGGCAACAAGCATAAGAAGTGTTGATTTTGGCAGGTGAAAGTTGGTGAGAAGATGGTTTACTCTTAGTGGTTTGTTGTTGGGATGTAAAAAGAGATTTGCTTCTCCACGCTCTTTGTCTTGGTTTCTAGCGTAAAACTCAATCGTTCTTGTTGCAGTTGTTCCTACACTTAAGATGGGTGTTTTAGAGCTAAGAAGCTCTTTTGCTCCGCTGGAAATCTCATAATACTCTGAATGCATGGGGTGGTCTGTGATAATGTCGCACTCTACTGGCTTGAATGTTCCGCTTCCGACATGCAGGGTAATGTAAGCGTGAAGAAAGTTTGCGCAAACTCTCTCGTGTTGCTCTTTTGTGAAGTGCAGTGATGCAGTTGGTGCGGCTACTGCTCCCTCTTCTTTGGCAAAAACACTTTGGTATTCGCTTGCATCCTCCTCGTTGTCTTCTCTTTGGATATATGGAGGGAGAGGGATATGCCCGATTTTGTCTATAATGGGAAGCAGCTCTTCAAAGCGCAAAAGTGTTTCATTTTGGTAGAAGTTTATCACTCTGCTACCATCTTCAAGTAGCTCTTTTACATTTGCAACAAGGTTATTTTCAAAGATGATTTTTGTGCCAGCTTTTACTCTTCCTCGGATAAAAACGTGGATATCGTGTGCGTTTAAGGCTCTGTTTATGAGGAGTTCAAGCTTTGCGCCACTCTCTTTTTCGCCAAAAAGTCTTGCTTTGATAACTTTTGTATCGTTAAAAATAAGAGCGCAATCTTGCGGGATAAAACGCTCTAAATCGTAAAAGTGAACATGTGAGATTTCATCTGTTGCTCTGTTGTAAACAAGAAGTCTGGCACTGTCTCTTGGATGGGTGGGGTGAGTTGCTATGAGCTCTTTTGGGAGAGTAAAATCATAGCTAGAGGTAAGCAGCGCATTGCTGCTCATTTTAGTTCTCTAGCTTTTTTGTGTTTTGATCGTCTTCTTCATCGTCATCATCATCGAGTGCATTATCTTCTTCAGTAGCAGGATTAACTGCTCTGACGATAAGGATAGAGACGCCATAGAGAATAATAAGTGGAAGAGCCATAAGAAGCTGTGTGAGTACATCGGGTGGAGTAAGCAGAGCTGCTACGATAAAGATAATAACGATAGCGTATCTGAAAAAATCAATCATCTGTCTATCGTTAATCATACCAAGAAGTGCTAACGTGTAGGCAAAAACAGGAAGTTCAAAAGCGATACCAAAACCAAACATGATTTTTGTAAAAAACCCTACGTAATCCTCTATGTTGATAAGCGGAGTAAACTTGAAACTACCAAAAGAGATAAGGAAGTCAAAACCAAAAGGGGTGACGACATAGTAGGCAAACAAAACCCCAACTGCAAACATAGTTGTTCCACCAAAGATAAAAGGAAGAACCATTTTTTTCTCATTTGCATAAAGTGCAGGGGCTACAAATGCCCAAATCTGAGCAAGTATGATAGGCAGAGCACCAACGATTGCGGCAAAGAAAGAGACTTTAAGAGCTACGAAGAACGCTCCACCTACTTGATTTGTTGTGACCATTCCATCTGCTGCATGAACAGAAACTTTACCGACTTCCAAAAGGGCTGCATTGAGTGGTGCAACAATCCAAGCCAAAATCGGTTCATGGAAGTAAAACATAACAAAAAACATAACTATAAGGCTGCCAACTGAGATGGCTAGTCTTTTTCTAAGTTCTATTAGGTGTGGTTTTATCTCATCAAACATTTTTAGTATCTTCTTTTTTCTCTAGGGTCTCTTCACTCTTTTTTTTAGGGAGTGTTACTTCATCGGGTTTGCTTTGCACAAGAGGCGTAGCTGGTTTTTCAGGAGCATCAAAAATACCGCCAAAATCATCATCTTCAAGTGTTGTGAGTTTTGCTGCCATCTGCTTGATGTCGGTAGCACTTTTGACTTTGTCGCTAGCATCAACGAGCTCTTTTTTGTACGCAAGAGCCTCCTCTTTCATGCTTTTGACATTCATCTCCTCTTCAATGGAGCTTTTCATGTTGTTGATAGTGTTTTTTGTATTTCTAAAAAATTTCGCTATTTGAACCATTGTATCGGGCAATTTATCTGGTCCAAGGAACAAAATAGCAATGATTGCAATGACAAGTATCTCTGTAAAACCCATACCAAACATAAAAAATCCTCAAAGTATAATTGCGGCAATTCTAGCTAAAAGAAAATTAAACTACGATATAAAAAGAGCTATTTCATCTGCTAAAAGATACTCTGGGTTGTAAAAAGTGCCATTTTGAAATATAAGTTTTTTTTCATCTGCTAAAAGATATGCTCTATAAAGTTCTTGCGTGCCCAGTATCTCTTGCTTGATTCCAACACAAGAACGCAGTCCCAAAAAGATTTTCTCTAGTCTAATCTCTTCATCGCCAAGTGTCTCTTTTTGGATGTTTAGCGGGTTAGCGATGTATGCTTCAACGTCTGGAGTCGGATAGAATCTCTCATGTGCCAGTTTGCCAACGGCTCCGCTTCCAAGCCCGATGTACTCTTTGTACTCCCAGTACCCAAGGTTGTGTTTGCTCTGGTAGCTGCCAAAATTGCTAATCTCATACTGCTCAAATCCAAATGCTTTTATCTTCTCAAAAAGCCATGTGGTCAGTTCTAGCCTCTCATTGGACATTTGGGGTTTGGATGCAAAGGGAGTGCCCTCTTCGATGGTAAGCGCGTAGGCACTGAGGTGGTTGATGGGGAGGGCAAAAGCAGTGTTTAAGTCCTCTTCCAAAAGCGCTTTTGTATCTCCAAGCGTGGCATAGATAAGGTCAAGCGAGATATTTTCAAATCCTGCCTCTTTGGCGTGCAAAACTGCCTCTTTTGCTTGAAGCGGGGTGTGCGCACGGTTGAGGAGGCGTAACTTCTCTTTGTCAAAGCTCTGCACCCCAAAACTGATACGCTCTACTCCAAGGGCACGCATCCCAAGAAGCCACTCTTTTGTGGCACTGTTAGGGTTGGCTTCGCTTGTTATCTCGGCATCTTTTTTGAGGTAGGGCTTGAGTTTTTCAAAGAGATTTTTGTAGAGTTTAGGCGCCACGGTTGAGGGTGTACCACCGCCGATAAAGAGAGTTTCTATGGAGTTTGGAGTGACGCAAAAGCGCTCTAGCTCAAAGTCTAGCTGAACTAAGAGTGCCTCCATGTAACTCTCTTTGAGGTGAAACTTGTCCACATAAGAGTTAAAAGAGCAGTAGTAACACTTAGAATCACAAAAAGGGATGTGAATGTAGAGCAACATCCCTTATTTTGAGAGGTTGCTAAGTGTTGCGATGATTTCATCCATTTTGTTGCTTATGAGACTAACATCATTAGAGATATCGTTGACCTCTCTTGCATTTTTGTTGAGTGCATCAGAGCTCTCAGAGATAGATTGGATAAGGATATTTGTTGTTGCAGAAGTTTCAGCGAGACTTTTTTGTGTTCTCTCTGCAAGTTTGCGTACTTCATCAGCTACAACGGCAAATCCACGACCATGCTCACCAGCGCGTGCAGCTTCGATAGCAGCGTTGAGTGCCAAAAGATTTGTCTGCTCTGCGATGTCGCCGATAGTTGCTAAAATCGTCTTTGTTTCATTTGCGTTGGTTACAAGTGTTTGAAGTCCCTGCACCATGTCGTCCTCTTTTTGTGCAACACTGTGGATGCGCTCTACTGCATCGCTAATCATCTCTTTGAGTTCTTTGATGGTTGAGTTGGTGATTTGACCAATCGTCTCATTAAGTCTTTTAGAAGATTCAACTATGGTCTCTTGGCTCTCGTGGTTTTTTTGCTCCATGCTCTGAAGCGCTTCACCTAGAGAGTTGATGTTGTTGAGCAAATCTGCCATTTTTGCCTCAACATGGACATAGCTTCTTGTTGCAAAAAGTCCTTGTGAGAACTTTTGAAGCGTTAGTATGGCATTGTCAAGATTTTTCTCAGTAGAATCAAGCATATTGTTGAGGCTATTGCGCAACACATGGACATAAGGTGTTTTTGAGTCAGAGCCAACCCTGCAAGAGTAGTGTCCTTTTGCAACTTTGTCTGTTAAGAGAACCATCTCCCCCGCAACTCTTGTGTCTTCTAAGACAGAGTCTTGGTATGCGGTTACTATCTTGTTAAAGTTCGCCTCTGCATCGTTTTTTGGATTTTCATCAATCTTGATTTTGTTTCTTTTAAACTCCATCATTTCGATAAGTTCTAATCTTTTTTGATTAAGAACGTTTGTGGTTCCTTGCGCGCCGACAAATGTGTTGAGTGCAAAAACAACTCCAAATACGACAACTGCTACTACGGCTTGGATAACTGCCGAATCAGTAAGAAAAAGAGAAGCAATAAGGGCTATAAAAGCTACAGCGATGATACTATTTTTTGTTATGTTGTTCATGTGTGATTCCTAGTTTAAAGTACTATAGAGTGCTTGAGCTTCTGCTATTTCTGAGGGAGAAGGTTTTCTTCTGCATGAGAGGTAAGTCTGCTCTTTTCTTGTTGCATCATACATTGGATAAACTGTTGCATAGACCCAGTAAAAACCGCCATCTTTTGTCATGTTTTTGACATAACCGTGCCATACCTTGCCACTTTTGATAGTCTCCCACAAATCTTTAAAGGCAGCTTTTGGCATATCTCTATGACGTACTACGTTGTGAGGCTTGCCGACAAGCTCTTCAAGCGAGTAGCCTGCAACCTTGCAAAAGTCATCATTTGCAAAGAGAATCTTCCCTTTTGCATCGGTTTGAGAAACTAAAAAATCATCATTTTTTAAGACGTACTCTTTCATTTTTTTATCTCTTTTTCTTGGAATGTGTCGCAATTATAGCACGGAAAAAATAGAATTGGTAACAAATTAGCTTATTTTAAACCCACCTTTTGTACAATTGCGCCACGAAATGAGGAAGTGAACTTATGACCCAAAAAGATTTGTATCGCCCAAATGTTGCGATGATTATCGTCTCAAGCAGTTATCCCAGTGCGAGGGAGATTTTCTTGGCGCAAAGAAATGATTTGCTTGATGTGTGGCAGTTTCCTCAAGGCGGTATCGATGAGGGCGAAGAGATTCAAGAAGCTCTTTTTCGAGAGCTTAAAGAGGAGATTGGTACCGATAGCGTTGAGGTGATTGCAGAGTTTCCTGAGTGGATATCGTACGATTTTCCTCCTAAAATCGCCCAGAGTATGAAGCCTTTTGTAGGACAAAAACAGAGATATTTTTTAGTAAAACTCAAAGAAGATGCTGTTATAAACATCCAGACACAGCATCCTGAGTTTTGCGACTATAAGTTTGTGAGTGTCGATGAAGCGCTGAGTATGAGTGCGAGTTTCAAAAAAAATGTATATGAGTGTGTGATTAGTTATTTCAAACAAGAGGGATTATTGTAGATGTTGATAGTTCAAAAATTTGGCGGAACGAGTGTTGGTGATTTGGAGCGTATCCAGAATGTGGCAAATCGTGTAAGCGAGACAAAAAAAGCCGGAAATGATGTGGTGGTAGTTGTCTCTGCTATGAGTGGCGAGACGAACAAACTTGTGGCGTATGCGGAGCATTTCTCAAAAAACCCTGCCCGTGGCGAGGTGGACATGCTGCTAAGTTCAGGCGAGAGAGTTACCGCTTCACTTCTGGCGATTGCACTCACCGAGATGGGATTTCCTGCGGTTTCTATGAGCGGAAGAAAAGCAGGAATTGTAACAGATAACGTTCATACAAAAGCCCGCATAGAGGAGATAGACCCAACGGCTATGAATGAAGCACTCAAAGAGGGCAAGATTATAGTCGTCGCTGGATTTCAAGGCGTTTCTCAAGATGGTAATGTTACTACTTTGGGGCGCGGTGGAAGTGACCTCTCGGCAGTTGCCATCGCTGGTGCTATCAAAGCGGATTTGTGTGAGATATATACGGATGTAAGCGGGATTTTTACAACCGACCCACGCATCGAACCAAAAGCAAAAAAACTCAATGAAATCTCTTATGATGAGATGCTTGAACTTGCCTCTTTGGGCGCGAAAGTGCTTCAAAATCGCTCTGTTGAGCTGGCAAAAAAACTCAACGTAAAC
Organism: Sulfurimonas lacustris; assembly: GCF_059705355.1. NCBI lineage: Bacteria > Pseudomonadati > Campylobacterota > Epsilonproteobacteria > Campylobacterales > Sulfurimonadaceae > Sulfurimonas > Sulfurimonas lacustris. The sequence continues at coordinate 1,852,130 of NZ_AP046125.1, read as the reverse complement.
CTAGTCACAAGAACAAGCTTTACCAATGAAGAGGGAACATTAATCACAAAGGAAGAAAATATCATGGAAAAACCATTAGTTAGCGGAATTGCACTCGACAAAAACCAAGCACGTGTTTCACTTGTAGGCGTAAAAGATAGACCCGGAATCGCATCGGATATCTTCACAAAACTCTCAAACAACAGTGTCAACATCGATATGATTGTTCAAAATGTTGGTCATGACGGCAAAGCAAATATGGACTTTACCGTTCCTAAGGGTGACTTGAATGATGCAAAGAGTGTTGTAGAGTCATTTGTCAAAGAGTCTGAAGTGGATGCTGTCTCTTACGATGAAGATATCTGCAAAGTATCTATCGTCGGTGTGGGGATGAAGTCGCATACGGGTGTTGCGGCAAAAGCGTTTGCAACGATGGCGGCTGAAAATATCAATATCAACATGATTTCAACATCGGAGATAAAAATCTCTATGATTATCGCGGAAAAATATGCGGAGTTGGCTGTAAGAGCGCTTCACAACGCATACGAACTCGACAAGTAGCCTTATGCAAGAATTTGCTCAATGGAGTCTGGATGCCATCAGAGAAGAGGGTGGCTGCTTTAGTTGGATAGAAGAGCAGCGTTTCGACTGGACGACAACCACTTCTCAAGCGTTGGAGCAGATTTTGGGAGGCAAAACGATTATCCTTATCACAGATGAGAAGAGAAAGTGGTTTGAGACCTATCTTTTGGACTTTTTAAACTCTTCTATGATGGAGAGACCGCTTCTTCCCATTGTGAGCATCGATAGCATCTACAGACACTACAACAACATAAGTGGCGGAGAGATGATTGATGTGGTGGAAGATATGATCTCTTTGGCGCATAAGGATGAGTACTTTTTTTGGTACATCGGCAGGGGTGACGATAGAAGAGCAGACATCGCAAAGAGAAAAGATACAAGTTACTTTTGGATTTTTGATGAAGAGTACTTAAACGCATTTCACCTAAAATCCTACGATAAACTCCTTGATATAAAACTTTTGCAACTCTACCGTCTCTTTAACGCATCTCTTAATGCGGCGATGTTTGGAGAAGTTGATGTTGGAGCTTGATTTTACAAAGAGCCACATTATCATCTCCCCAAATATTGAAGCTGAGTTTGAACAACTCAAAAATGCACTCAAACCAAAAAGAGTTGTGGGCTTCATAGAAGATGAGTTTAAAATCGAACACGCAAAAGCGGCGGTTGCAGAGGCGTACATAAGCGAATCGGAGACAAAGTACATCGTCTTGGGTGCGAACAACTTTAACGCTATCTCCCAAAACTCACTTTTAAAAGCACTTGAAGAACCTCCTAGAAATATAGAATTTATCATCATAGCACCTACAACGTCCAACCTCCTTCCCACGGTTCGCTCTCGTTTGCCCATAGTGAAAAAAAAGGGTGAGAGAAAGATACAGGAGTTTCCTTTTTCTCTTGTCAAGGTCGGATATAAGGATGTTTTTGATTTTTTAAAGATGGCTTCAAAGGTGGGCAAGAGTGAAGCGCAAGAGCTGATGGAAGCGCTTTACTATCGTGCAACGGTTGTGGACAAACTTCTGCTCTCAAGCGCGCAACTTGAGAATTTTGACAAAGCGTACAGACTGCTGGAGCTAAATGCAAGACCACAGAGTGTTTTTGCACTTTTGCTTATGGGGTTTATAAATGGAAATTGAAGTTTTATCACGTGACACTTTAGTAGAGAAGTATCTCAAAAATCTCAAGGTAGATGATGGCGGTGTTGCTATCATGGCATCCAAAGCGGCGCATCATCTTATACTTTTGCGGGACTTGCATGTTGGGGCGGCAAATATCTTAAAGCAGGATGCACTAAGCGTGGGGGCTGACTTGGCGGTGCCTCGGGGGACGGTTATCGCTAAGACACCGTTTGTGGATGCGCTTCTTATCGCAACTTCAAGACAGCTTCAAACGCTTAGTAAAAAAGAGCTCGCACAGCCTTTTGGGCTCAAAGAGGTGGCAAAAAAACTTCAAGAGATTTTACGAGTAAAAAAGCCTTCAAAAGTAGAAGTGATGGGCGTTATCAATGCCAATGACGATAGCTTTTTTTCTGCCTCTCGCTTTAAGCAGAGCGGTGCGATAGAGGCTATAAGAGGCATGATTGCCGATGGTGCGGACATCATCGACATAGGCGGTGTCTCTTCTGCGCCAAACTCCAAAAAAGTAACAAAAGAGGAAGAGTTAGAGCGTGTAAAACCGATTCTTGATTTAATTCAAGATGAAAAACTTTACAAAGAGGTACAATTTAGCATAGACAGTTATGAGCCGCTTGTGATTGAGTATGCGCTTAAGTGTGGTTTTAGTATCGTCAACGATATCACGGGGCTCTCTGATGATGAGGTGTGTAAACTCTGCGCAAGCAGTGGTGCAAAAGCGGTGATTATGCATATGCAAGGCACGCCTCAAACGATGCAGGAGCGTCCAGAGTATGAGCATGTTTTGGGTGATGTGTACGCATTTTTTGAGGAGAGGATGGCAAAAGCTGCCTCTTTTGGTGTAGAAGATGTTGTTTTGGATGTGGGCATAGGTTTTGGCAAGACGCTGGAGCATAACTTGATGCTACTCAAACATCATGAACACTTCCTCACTCTTGGCAAACCGCTGCTTGTCGGTGCTTCAAGAAAATCTATGATAGATAAGATTGCGCCGTCTCTGCCGCATCAGAGGCTCTCAGGAACGCTCACACTGCATCTTGAAGCGGTTAAAAATGGAGCTTCGATTATTCGGGTGCATGATGTGTTTGAACATGTGCAGGCTTTAAAGGTACAAAAAGCATTAGATGCTATATGAGGTAAAAAAATGAGATTTCCAACTGTTGGTGAGATAGCTACTACAAAGGTTGTCACGGTAACGAGAGAGAGCATTCTCTCTGATGTGATTGATGTGATGTGCCATCATGGACACAGAAATATCATCGTAGAAGATAGAAACTCCTTTTTCCTTCTTGGCATCAACGATATCTTGAGCGCAAAGATGAGAGTACCAAATCTTGACATCTCCATAGGCTCTCTGGAACTTGCTAAAATCCCAACAGTTTATAAAAATGAAAATATCCTTAGCACTATCGAGTATCTCAACTGTAACTTAGAACACATTTGCGCACTCAATGAAGATGGAACACTCTATGGGCTTTTGACACATACAGACATCACAAGCAGCATAGACCCCGATACGCTTATGAACAGTTTTTGTCTTGATGATTTTTTAAAACTTGGCAAAAGAGTCAAGTGGATACGCAAAGAGACAAAAACATCGGTGATTTTGCAAGAGATGATAAACAATGCAACTGATAGCGTGATGATAGTAGAAGAGAGTAAGCCAATAGGCATCTTCACGACCAAAGATGTTGTCAAAATCATAAGAAAAAACCTAGATGTAGAAGCGCCCATCAGCACCTATATGTCCTCGCCTGTCGATACGCTGGGTAAAGAGAGCAGCGTAAAAGAAGCGCTTGATTTTTTGGCACAAAAACACTATAAAAGAGTGGTTGTCGTCAACGATGATGGCTCACTTAGTGGCATGATAACACAAAAAGAGCTTATCTCTTTGGCATACTCAAAATGGGCGATGCTTACAAAAGAGTATCAAGAGGAGCTAGGCAAAATCAACGAATCTCTTATCAAGAAAAATGCGCAGATAGAGCATCTGGCATCACGTGACCCGCTTACAAACCTCTATAACCGCTATAAATTTTCAAAGCTTTTTGAGCTTTCGCATCAGTCGATGGTTGAGAGAGAAGGGATGATGTCGCTTGTGATGGTTGATGTTGATTTTTTTAAAAAGATTAACGATACTTATGGACATGGTGTTGGCGATAAAGTGCTTGTAAACATCTCAGAACTCTTTTTGTCTCTTTTGCGAGATGAGGATATCGTCTGCCGCTGGGGTGGCGAAGAGTTTGTTATCCTTCTACCCTCCGCAAACCTAAAAGACGCGCTCTCTTTGGCCGAAAAACTCCGAGGGCGCATCGAGATGATGGAGATAGAGACTGTCCATAAAGTAACAGCGAGTTTTGGTGTGACTCAGGTAAGAGTAGATGATGACCTCAAAAGTGCGGTCGATAGAGCGGACAGTGCACTTTATAGGGCAAAAGATGCCGGTAGAAACTGCGTGGTGCAGAACTAGCCGACACAAACTCGGTTGCGCCCTTGTGATTTGGCTTCGTAGAGTGCGACATCTACTCTTTTGAACATTTCTGCACCCTCTTCATCTTTGTGTGAGGTAACAACGCCAAGACTAATAGTTGCATGTTGAACCACGCTAAAGTTGTTTTCATCAACCGCTTTTCTTACTCTTTGTGCTATCTCTTGCGCTTCTTGCAGAGATGTTTGAGGCAAAAATATCATAAACTCCTCTCCACCAACGCGTCCAAAGATATCCTCTGTTCTTAAGCACCCCTTTACAACCTCTGTTATCTCCATGAGGACAATATCGCCGATATTGTGCCCATAAGTGTCGTTGATGCGCTTGAAATAGTCTATGTCAAACATAAGAAGAGAGAACTCTTTTTGCTCATTTTTATGTTTTTTGAGCTCCTCGTTAAAGGCGTTTAAAAAAGAGTAACGATTTTTTATCTGGGTGAGAGAGTCGGTGTTGGCGATGTACTTCATTTTGATATAAGCGTTTTCAAGTTCTTGCGTTCTTTTGCGGATCTTCTCTTCAAGCGCTAAGTTGAGCTCTTGAAGTTCGTTTGATTTTCTCTCTAGTGCCATTTTTAAAAGTGCAAATTTCGTCTGAAGCTTTTTGGAAATAAAGATGGAAATCCCAAGAGAAGCCAGAGTAAAGAGCAGAGCGTAGATTTTGAGCATAAAGATTTTTGCGTCATTACTCTCTTGCATCTGTGCTTTTTTTTCAGCAGCGATATGCTCTATGCCATCGGTATAAAAACCGCTGCCGATGACCCACTCTGTGTGTGGAACTTTTTGGAAGTAGGAGAGCTTGGTCTCCACCTTGCCGCTGTCTGGGTTTTGCCACGTATAGGAGATGAAATCGCCAAAATTAGAAGAGTTCTTGCTTAAGAGCTTTTGAGTAAGCGTTTTGTAGGTGGGACTTTGAGACGTAAGAAGATTTTGCCCCTCAAGCTCTGGGTTGCTAGAGTGTAGAATCACCTTGCCTTTGGTGTCAAAAACAAAAAAGTACCCTTGCGTGTTTTTGTTGATATTTCTTAGGATGTCAAGTGCTGTTTTTTCTATCTCTTGCGTGGTGCTATCAAGATACTCAGAAGAGCCCAGATAGAGATCAAACATCTCAAAATCTTTTACAAAAGCAACTTGCTGGTATTGGATAGAGGGGTCTTTGTTTGGGCGTGTAAAGGTGTCCCACAAAAAACCCTCACCCTCTCTTGAAACAAGGGCAATCTCCTCTTGGATAACATATCTGCCCGTAGCGTCTTTAAAATCTAGGATGCTTTTGCCCTCTAACTCTTTGAGGTACTCAGGCGCTAGGGTAAAGACGCCTTTTTTGTCTAAAATAAAGATAAAACTCTCGCCTTCGTTCCAGACCATAGGACGCAACGCATCTGTTATCATCTTTTTGATACTGCTTGCATCTTTTGTGGCGCTGTTTTGTTTGTAGATATTTTGACCAATCGCATACGCCTGTTTTACTCTGTCTTTGACTTTTTCTTTGAGCCTCTCTTCGATGGTGGAGCGTTCATACACCATAAAGTCAACCGCCATTTTTACTTTGGAGATGGTGTTTTGCTTCTGTTGTGAGATGAGCTCCTCTTTGAGGTTCGCAGTTGTGGTGTTAAAGAGCTCTTGTGTAAAAAAAATGTAGTTGAAAAAGATAAGAAATACAACAAGTGGGATAAAGAGAACGGGACCGATAGTGATAAGTTTGAGAAGATTTTTTTCATTCATGGCAGTTACCTTTAGCTGTTACACTTTACTTCAAAATGCGTAAAAAATGAGAAAAAATAGCAACAAAAGATAACATTTGCCTAAGTGCTTACTAAAAAGTAACACTTAGAGCACGAAAACTAGAAAGAAGGGGGCGCTATGTATTTGCCTTTGACGATGCGACACCCTTCTCCTTTTGGAAATATTTTACGGCGCTCGATCCATTGAGGCTCTTGATTTTGCGCGTCAAACTTGATTTTTGCTTTGGATGCATCAAGTTCAACAATGGTTCCGCAGTTTGTCTGCATGCCAACTTTAAGCGTTTTTCTAAAATTTTCAATCTTTTGTGCTTGTTGCTGTAGGGTTGATTGCTCTTTTTTGGTAAGGGAGTAGTTCTCTCTCTCAAGCTGTTGTTCGCTTTTGTTGTAGAGGTCTTGGTAGCTTCTTGGCAACCTTTGGGATGCCCCTTGCTTTTTGAGCTCTTCATCTCTGAGATGCTCAAGGTTTTTGAGTGCGAGATGGAGCATATCTTGCGCGTTTGCATAGTCGGCATACTTCTTTACAAAGTCGTTAAACGCATCAACAGTGGATGCTTTTTGAAACTCCTCTTGGCATAGCGCAAACTTAAAGCTCTCTTTTTTTGCTTCGATGGCAGCAAGGAGTTTTGTCTCAATAACGGCTTTGTTGATTGCTGATTTGCTTATGTACTTGTACTTTGGCGCACTTTGGTTGAGGTTGATGATATGCTCTGCAATATTTGTAGCCTCAGGAACTACCCCAAATTTTGTTGTGCAAGGGGTGTAGCGTGTGCTGTTGGACTCTTTGCAGAGATAGTGATTTGTTTTTGTGGCATTGTTCTCTTCTTCAAAATGCGGATAGATATTGCCGTAATCTTGCGTGACGCGAAGAATCTCTTGATTGGTAAATTTTCTTCTAATGACGGGTTTGTCCTCAATCTCTAGTATCTTCCAGCCCTCTTTGTTTTTTTCTAGGAGTGCATAGTAGTACCCGCTTTGGCTGACATAGTCACTTTTTGGTTCTGGGGGTTTTGGAGCTGTAACTTTAGGCTGCCCTGAGGTACACCCTATGAAAAAAAGAGGAAAAAAAAGCGCATAAAACGCTGCTTTGTAAAGCATGGTGTTCCTTTGGAAGAAGTCTAGTATAAAGGCAGATTTATAGCATATTTTTTGGTTGCTTCATTCGCAATGATGTGGTCATTGCGAGAATAAAATCTATGAAGCAACCTAAGTGACGCAGAAAGTTAGGTTTTAGTTATTCTATCTCAGCGTCGATAACGTCGTCATCCGCTTTTTTCTTTGAAGTATCAGCACTTCCTGCTTCACCTTCATTGCCTTTGTACATCTGCTCTGCCATTTTATGGCTTGCTTCCGTCAAAGTTTTTACTTTTGCTTCGATTTGCTCTTTTGTAGAGTTTGTGTCTTTGAGAACATCTTTGAGTTCAGTGATAGCTGTTTCGATTTTTGCTTTCTCTTCAGCACTGATTTTATCGCCGATTTCGCTTAAAGATTTCTCTGTTTGAGCGATAAGCGCATCCGCTTGGTTTTTAAGCTCTACAAGCTCTTTGCGCTTCATGTCTTCTGCTTTGTGAAGTTCAGCGTCTTTTACCATCTTGTTAATCTCATCTTCGCTAAGCCCAGACGAACCACTGATAGTGATAGACTGTGATTTGCCCGTACCTTTGTCTGTTGAGCTAACAGTGAGTATTCCGTTTGCATCGATGTCAAAAGTAACTTCGATTTGAGGTACACCTCTTGGAGCTGCTGCAATGTTTCCTAGTTCAAAAAGACCTAAAGACTTGTTATCTCTTGCAAACTCTCTCTCGCCTTGAACAACCGAGATACTAACCGCTGGCTGGTTGTCCTCTGCCGTTGAGAAGATTTGAGACTTTTTAACAGGGATTGTTGTCCCTTTTTCGATGATTTTTGTCGCAACGCCGCCTAAAGTCTCGATGCCGAGTGAAAGTGGAGTAACGTCAAGAAGAAGTACGTCTTTAACATCTCCTCTTAAAACACCGCCTTGGATAGCCGCACCTGCTGCAACAACTTCATCAGGATTTACGCTCTTGTTTAGAGTTTTACCGCCAAAGTAGTCTGAAACCATCTTTTGAGCAAGTGGAACACGGATAGAACCACCAACCATGATAATCTCTTTGATATCGCTGTTTGACAAGCCAGACTCTTTCATAGCTGTTTTGATATGCTCAATAGTCTCTTCAACAAGCTTTTCAATCATACTCTCAAATTTTGCACGCGTAAGTTTGATAACTAAGTGCTGTGGTCCAGCTTCTGTCATCGTGATAAACGGCAGGTTAATCTCTGTTTCAGTAGAAGAACTTAACTCTTTTTTAGCATTTTCTGCTGCATCTTTAAGTCTTTGAAGTGCCATTTTGTCGTTTTTAAGCTCTACACCGTGAGAACTCTTGAACTCGCTGCTTAGGTAGTCAACGATTTTGTTGTCAAAGTCGTCTCCACCCAAAAATGCGTTTCCATCCGTTGAGAGAACTTCAAAAGTACCCTCGCTAATCTCTAAAACAGTAACGTCAAATGTCCCGCCGCCCAAGTCGTAAACAAGAACGTTCTCATCGCCTTTGCTCTCTAAACCGTATGCAAGTGCAGAAGCAGTCGGCTCATTAATGATACGTAAAACGTTAAGTCCTGCAATAGTTCCCGCATCTTTTGTAGCTTTTCTTTGTGCATCGTTGAAGTAAGCCGGAACCGTGATAACTGCGTCAGTTACAGTAGAACCTAAGTAAGCCTCAGCATCCTCTTTTAGTTTTGAGAGGATTTTTGCAGAAATCTCTTGTGGAGTATAAATCTTGCCCGCAACATCAACTGCAGCCATGCCGTCTTTGTTAACGATGTTGTAAGTTACCTTATCGTGAGCCGCTTTTGCGTTCTCTTCGTTCATCATAAGACCCATAATTCTCTTGATAGAAGAGATAGTTTTGTTTGGGTTTGTGATCGCTTGACGTTTTGCAGGGTCACCTACTAAAACCTCGCCTTTATCTGTAAATGCAACTACTGAAGGAGTCGTGTTTTTACCCTCTTTGTTAGGGATGATTTTTGCCTCACCACCTTCATAAACTGCTACACATGAATTTGTTGTTCCTAAATCTATACCTATTACTTTACTCATAATTTTATTCCTTAATTTGATTTTTTATATTTTTCGAGTGATATTCTAGCACTCTGTCATTTTTTAAAATGCTACTTTAGTAGCAAAAAACTAATTTGCTACTACAACCATCGCTTCTCTAAGCGGTCTATCTTTATATTTGTATCCTGTTTGGAAAGTTTGAACAATCTGACCGCTCTCTACAGTGTCACTATCTACACTTTGGATGGCATTGTGGATGTTTGGATCAAAAGGCTCATCATGAGAGACCATTTTAACACCGTGTCTCTCTAGTGATGTGATAAGCTGCTTTTGAGTCAGCTCGATCCCCTCTTTAAGTTTTGTTAAAAGTTCTTCACACTTTGCATCGGTATTTACCGAACTGAGTGCACCTTGAAGTGAGTCAAGAACGGGAATCATGTCTTTTGCAAACTTTTCGTTTGCATACTCAACAGCCGTATATTTTTCTCTCTCTAATCTTTTTTTTATGTTTTCAAAATCTGCATGAACTCTGGCATACTTATCTTTAAGTTCGCTCATCTCAGCCTGTAAAAGGTCAAATTCGTTTTCAACTGCTACCGCTTCTGCCGCCGCTTCATCTAATTCAACTTTTTCAAGATCTTCGTTTTGATTCTCTTCTTTATTTTCATGAGACATAGTCGCTTCACACTCCTTTTCTAAAAAGATGGCACAATTATACATATTGAGTGTAACAATGTCAAGAGAAAGTTAAGCAAAATTACTTAATTAACTTTAGTCTTTTACTATCAACTTTAGGATGTAACTTTTTTATAGTATCATTTTTAAAAAAATACAAGGATATAGATGAAGTTTTTAGCTTGGATAGGCGCAATTATTGCTACTTTGGTTCTAACGCTTTATATAGTTGCTTTTACACCGCTTGGAAATGGTCTTATCAAGCCAATGGTAGAAGCAAAGATACAAGAGGCGACGCAAACACAAAGTAAACTTGAGACTTTTTTGCTTACTATGAGTGATTTTGAAGTAGTATTGAGTTTAAGTGAGGGCAACCGCATCACGGCAAAAGGCGCATACTCGCTTTTTTCGCGCTCTTTCGATGTTGACTATGTGCTTGATTTGAAAAATCTTCAAGCGTTAGAGAGCTTTGCGGGACAGCCGTTGCGAGGGGCACTCTTTAGCGATGGAGAGGTCAAAGGTGATATGGCTTTGATGCGCATAGATGGAAAAAGTACGATTGCACAGAGTCAAACGTCGTATAGCGTTACACTTGCGGATTTGAACCCAACCTCCATCATCGCTACTATCAAGGGTGCGAAACTCGCTTCACTTTTGCAAATGACAGCGAAAAATCCTTATGCAACGGCAGATGTCGATATGGATATCAACTTTAAGAACATCAAAGCAGGCGCGCTTGATGGGGCGGTAGTGCTCAAGACAAAAGAGGGCAGACTTGACCCAAAATATATGCTGAGTGATTTTAATGTTACCATCCCAAACACCTCTTTTGCTATGAATCTTGACGCAGCACTGCAAGGGAGTGATATCAACTTTAAGGGCGAACTTCTCTCAAACCTTTTTAAAATTACCTCTGCGGGCAGCGTCACTCCCCAGACGCTTAAAACAGATGTGATCTACGCACTGAGTGTTCAAGACCTTGAAGTGCTCAAACCTCTAACGGGGGCAGATGTCAGAGGAGCGCTCAATCTCAATGGCAGTGCAAAAGGAGATAGAGAGAGGCTGGTGGTTCAAGGTGTGAGCGATTTGGCATCATCTAACACAGTTTTTGAAGCCACACTCAAAGAGTTGAAACCCTTGACACTTAGAGCAAAAGTAGCAAATCTTGATGTGGCAAAACTGCTTTATATGCTCAAACAGCCACACTACAGCGATGGGCTCTTCTCTATGGAAGCAGATATAAGCGATATGAATCCAAAAAATCTCAGCGGACAGGTTGTGACGTCGCTTACAAAAGGTGTTCTTGATACCGCTTATCTTACAAAAGCCTATGCACTTACCTCGCCTATGCCAAAGACAACGTTTGATGCCACAACCACAACGCTTCTCAAAGGTTCTTTTGCAGATACCAAGATAGACCTAAACTCCAACCTCGCAAACCTTGATGTAAAGAGCGCAAAGTATAACCTAGAAGATAAGACGCTTAAGAGTGATTATAAACTTTTTGTCTCCAACTTAGAAGCACTCTCTTTTGTGACAAAAGAACGTTTGCGAGGAGAACTTAGCGCAACTGGCACGGTAGAGAAGGGCAAAGATTTGGATGCGACTATGAGTGCCGCTCTTGCGGGCGGAAAGATGGAAGCCAAACTTCATAATGATGACCTGCACGCAACCCTCAACGCACTCAAGACAACAAAACTGCTCTCTATGCTCTATCGCCCTGAACTCTTTGATGCCTCACTCAATGCAAAACTTGACTATAACTTGGCGCAAAGCAGAGGAAAGCTTGATGGACAGATAAGTAATGGTGTGTTTGCCAAAAATCAGACCTTTGACCTAATCAAGCAGTTTACAAAAGTTGATATGTACAGAGAAAACTTCAATGGAGATATAGGAGCAAAGATGGAAAAAGAGAAGATACTTGTTTCACTTGATTTGCGCTCCAAAGAGACAGCAATCAAAACAACAGATACAAAGCTCAATACAAAAACAAATCAGATAGAGTCAGATTTGAGTATCGTTGCCAAAAGTGATAAAGTCGATGCAAAACTTAGCGGTGACATAGATGCGCCAAAAGTAAGTGTGGATTTGGAGAAGTTTTTGCAGTCTGAAACAGGAAAAAAAGCGGTTGAGAAGTTGTTCAAAAAGTTACTGAAATAACTCCTCATTCGTGGTGAGATTTGGCTTTGGCTCTGCGATGTAGTACCCTTGCATGTAGTCGATATCAAGTTGCAGAAGTTTGTCATATACCTCTTTTGAGTGGACAAATTCTGCTATGGTCTGCATGTTGCTCTGCGCTGCAAAATGGATGATACTTCTGACAACTTTAAAATCTTTGCTGTTTTTATGGATATTTTTGATGAGTGAGCCATCGATTTTGAGGTAGTTTGCCTCAGTGTCGATGATGCGCTTGAAGTTAGAGTAGCCGCTTCCAAAGTCATCGATGGAGACTTTTGCTTTGAGTGAGTGAAGCAGCTGAATCTTTTGCTTAAAGAGGTTGATGTCGTCAACTTCATCGCTCTCTAAAATCTCAAAAGTAACACGTGATGCGAGGTAGTGGTCTGCGCGGAGTGCTTGGACGATGGTATCTTCGATATCTGGGTTGTTGAGATCTGAGAAACTAATGTTAATGCTTACAAGCTTTTGGTTTGTTTTAAACTTCTCAAAAACAAGGGCTAAAATCCTCTGTGTGAGTTTATAGTGCATGTTTGTGAGCTTTATCTGAGGCAAAAATTGGTAAGGCATAACGACTTTGCCCTCTTCATCAAGGATACGAACAAGTGCTTCATACTTGAAGATAGAGCCTGTTTTATGGTCGTAAATGGGCTGGTAGTAGCATGTGACGCGGTTTGTATCAAGAGCTTCTTTGACAAAAGCCAAATCTTTTGAGGAAGAGGAGGATGAGGCGGTTGTTAGCTTCTTTTCATCATAGACGGTAACTCTGTTTCTTCCATTTTTCTTCGCATGGTAGAGCATCGCATCGGCTATTTTTACCGCCTCTTGCATGTTTTTCTCCAAATGCGGGTTGACGTGCAGACCAATGGAGACAGTCACAGAAATCTCATGCCCATCATAAACAAACTTCTCTTTGGCAATGTTACTTCTAATCCTCTCACAGATATCTCGTTTTGTGTTATCGCGGTTGTTGATAAGAAGCAAAAACTCCTCTCCGCCATAACGCACCAAGATGTCATTGTCGCGGATAGAGTTTTTGATGATTTTACTTGCATGTGAGAGAACATAGTCCCCCGTTTTGTGTCCGTATGTGTCGTTGATGATTTTAAATTTATCTAGATCTAGCATCGCAAGAGAGTAGTTTTCAAGGTTGAGTACAGAGCCAATCTCCTCAAGGTAGTTTCTGTTAAATGTTTTTGTAAGTGGGTCTGTAAAAATCTTTCTTTTGGTGATAAAGTAGTGGAAAATCTGCATCAATGTCATTGCCATAAAAATGACGATAAAGAGCGTCAAGAGCGTAAAAAGAGTTTCAAGTGGCTTGATGGACTCAAGGATGATTGCCTTGATATCTGTTGTAAAGTCGATGTTAAAAAGAGCGACAACTTCGCCATCTTTGATGATGGGGTGCAGATAGGTGAGGTAGAGGTTTTCTACATTTTGCTGCTTGATGAGTTGCGGTTTTTTTGTACTGTACGCAAGTTCATACTCAGGAGCATTGACATCAAATTTTTGGTTAAAGCTTGCTTTGTCTGTTTTGGATGCATCGAGTAAAAAGCGAAACTTTTGTGTTGCATCTCTATATAAAATATAGGAGTACTTGACATCAGATGTGAGCATCATAGAGAGCATCTCTTCATACTGGGTGGTGTGCTCTTTATCTTCAAAGAAGGTGGCTAAATCTTGAAATTCATGTTCTTTGGCATGTGCGAGTATCTGCTGTTGCATATTTTGTAAAACATAAGCCATTTGGTTTATCTCATGCTTTTCTATGCGCTCAAAAATGGACTCTTTAGATTTTGAAATCTCATTGTAGGTATAAACAAAAAACAACCCAAGAAGAAAGAGAAGAAAAAAGATAAAAAATTCTCTTCTCTTTACCATATCTTCTCCTCGACATACATCTCAAGCTCTTGAGAGATTTTTATCTCATGGAGTTTCAATCGAGATTCTATGAGAACAACGTTAGGTCTGCCTTTTTTCCAAAACATGGAGCCAAAACTCTCTGGAATCTCTTTGAGAAGTGTATAGTCAAGTACAAAAACTGCTTTTTGGCAGAGCTGTTTTGGAAGATTTTTCGTCTGTTCTACGATAAGAAGTGTAGCCTCGCGGCAGTCATCTGCCGTTTTCAAGCGTCCTTTTTTCTCAAACTCTTTGAGAAGCGTTTTGTTGTCAGACCAGAGGATAATCTCTTTGTTTATCTCTATATTTTGAAAAATTTTTTCTAAAATTTGCGCTTGAATCATCTCTTTTCCTTGCTCTGCAAAGAGTGATAGTGCTAAAAAGAGAAGAAGAAAAAGCTTTTTCATCTAAAAAATATACTCCAAAGTCAAGATGCCACGTCGCTCAAGTGCAGGAACCATTGCCCCTTTGATGCTTGTCTCGATTGCCCTGTCAAAGATGTTTTCCCCTTTGAGCTTTATGTTGAGATTTTTGTTGTAGTGGTAAATCGCTCCTGCGGTGTAGTCGTACCCCGCATCCATACTCACGCCATCAACTCCAATATAAGAGGAGCGATAGATGAGCTCATTGTAAAAGTCAAACTTGCCAAATGTGGAGTAAAGCTGCACAAGTGCGCCTGTGTCAGAGCTAAAAGAGTAGTTGTCTTTGTATGTTCTAAAGTACTCAGCGATAAGTTTGTTATCCGCGTCAAATCTATACTCTAGGTTGAGAGAAAATTGAGAAAAATCTGAACTTCCACTATTGTTGACATATTGTTGGAGTGAGTGGTTAAAAACAATCCCATCTTTAGATTTGGACGCTCCTCCTCCAAGAGTAAGTGTGAGTTTCTCTTTTTTGTACTCAAGTTCTGCTTTGATAACGCGATTTTTTGAAACCCTCAAATCAGGATTTGGAATAATTATGGGTGAAAAAGTTGTTTGCGCAAAGATAGGGTAAACATGCCCTTTTTGGATAAAGCTCTTTAAAGAGAACTCTTTGGAGAGCTTTGCAAGGTAGGCAAGGCGCAAAAGGTACTCTGTGTTTGCTTTTGTTTCATGGTTGTCGTAGTAGTTTGCTTTAGCACCAAGTGTAATCTGATGCTCTTCGTTTATGTCATAACTATCTTCTCCAAAGAGCATGTAGATGTCAAGCTCTTTTGGACCTGCGGGGTAGCTTTTTTCCATACCGTTACTTTGCAGATTGTCGAGAAAAAATGTTTTAAATTTTGCCTCAGTGCCAAACAAAAAGTTGTGGTCATTGTAGCTATAGCGCTTTTGCAAAAGGATATCGTAGGTGTATGAGCCCGAGGTTACATCAAGATTATTGCTGAGGGAGCTATCAAAAAGGCGCACGCCAGAGCTGTCGCTGTTGAGAACATCGATGATTTCATACGTTCCTGAGATGATAAGCTCTGTCTGTGAAGGGAGGTACTTTGTAAAGTGAAGATAGCTATATGTTGAGGTGATATCGCCATCTTCGACGCTTTGACCAAATCCACTGAAAATATCGCTTTTCTCTTTGGAAGCTCCCCCCTCGATAACGTAGTCATCTTTTTTGGCAAAATTCACATAGAGTTGCCCTCTGCTGCTGTCTCTTGAGAACTCTTTGTTATTTCTGCCTCTCTCCTTGTCAAATCTATTGCCGCTTACATCAACATTTGCAAGATAGGAGTAATCACCAAAATTCTGCGCATCGATAACTTGCCCTCTGCCGCCACCTGTTGAATCAACGGAGCCTTGAAGGACGGTTGCATTTTCACGAGCGGGGTCTTTGGTGTAGAGTTTGATGACCATATTTCCAGATTCGCCATGAAAAGCGATAGCGTTGGATGCTTGGTAAATCTCGATATGGTCGATGTGGTTAAGCCCCATCTGCCCAAACTGTGCAATCCCCGTACCCGCGGTGATAGAGGTGACCTCATAGGAGTTGATATAGATTTTGACAGAGGACATAGACTGCTCAGAGTAGGGGCTCTTTACGATAGCGGTAGGACCAAAAGCAGAGTTCTTGAGCGTAAACATCTTAATCGTTTTAATGATATCGTTGAGTGTATATGCTTGCATCTTATCTAAGTCAGAGCGGCTAAAGATAGTGACGTGACCAGATTTTTCTTGCTTTGTTTCATGGGAGAGTTCGCTTGCCTCACGGTACTGCGAGAGCAAATCATCAAGATTTTCTTCTTGTGCAAAAAGAAGAGTGCTAAAGAAAAGTAAAATAAAAGATAACTTCAAGAAAAACCTTAATTTTTAATAATATGCAAAAGTATATATCTATGATTCTTATTTTAAACTTGCATCAGCCAAAGAGAGGCAAAAAAGAGGCTCTTTGTTGTTCTGTTTTAAAACGCCAATCGCTTCGCTAAAAGTAAGCCCCGTTGTTACGATATCATCAACCAAAATCAGCTCTTGTGCTTTTGTGTTTTCTAGTTTAAAATCTCTAGGGTTTTGCATACGAAACTCTCTGCTTTTGCCAGAGTATGTTACCTTGTTTTTTGCTCTTAGTTTGCCAAACTCCGGTTTTATGCAGCTGCTCTTAAGTGCTTTGTTCAAGATGGCAGTGTGGGAGTAGCCTCCTTTTGGAACATCGTCAACGGCGATAGAGGTTACCTGTGTCTCATACGAAAACTCTTTGGCAAAGAGAGCAAGAGAGTTTTGCGCCAAAATAGTATAGACATAGTAGCCCAAATCGGTATGTTTGGTGTGAAGCAGTGTTTTGATGTCGTCGTATTTGTAAAAGGAGATAACTTCGACATCGTGGAGGATTTTTCTTCTGTAAAGAGAGGGCGTTAAAAAGGTGTTTTGACATTTTTTGCAGATGTGTGACAGCGAGAGGCGTTCACAAAGTAAACATTTCATAAACGACCCCTTCAAATTTAGACTAGACTACTTTTCAGTTCTCCACGTTGTGGCATCGTGTTTAGAGATATAGACAAGAGCAGCAATCGTTAGTGCCGCTAGCGCTAAAGCAAATATTTCAATCATTAGTCCTCCTCATTGAGATTATCAAGTTTTTCTTCTATATCAGTTTCAATTTTTTATAGTAAATACCAAGACCTATGATACCAACAAAACCTATCAACCCCAATATCAAAATAAAAACTGGCTTTTCACCAGATAATACCGCATACACTAAAACAATAACAGCAGAAGAGAGTGCAAAGAGTACATTGAACCAATCTTTACGCTTCTCTCTTAGTATATCAATCTCTTTTATTAGTTTATCTTTTTTGCTCATACTGATATTGTATCAAAATATAAACAAGAGACGATAAATAATTTAATCCATCTTTAAAACAGACATAAACGCCTCTTGCGGCAGTTGTACTTTTCCTATCGCCTTCATACGTTTTTTGCCCTCTTTTTGCTTCTCTAAGAGTTTTCTTTTTCGGGTAATGTCGCCGCCGTAACATTTTGCGGTAACATTTTTGCCCATAGACTTTACCGTCTCTCTTGCGATAACTCTGTTGCCCAAAGATGCTTGGATGGCGACTTCAAAGAGCTGGCGCGGAACTATCTCTTTCATGTTTTTTACCAAAGCACGTCCACGGTACTCTGCCGCAGAGCGATGTACGATGATGCTGAGCGCATCCACGACATCGCCTGCAACGACAACATCAAGCTTGACAAGGTCGCCCTCTCTAAAACCGATAGGCTCATAGTCAAAACTTGCGTATCCTTTGGAGATGGACTTGAGTTTGTCGTAAAAGTCAACGACGATTTCATTCATCGGAAGCGAATACTCAAGCATAACTCTGCTCTCGTTGAGATAGCTCATCTTGTCCTGCACGCCTCTTTTGTTTACCAAAAGCGTGATGATATTTCCCAGATAATCAACCGGAGTGATAACGGTTGCTTTGACATAAGGCTCTTCTATGCGCTCGATTCTGCTGACATGCGGGAGTTCTGAGGGGTTTTGTACCTCTACCATATCGCCGTTTGTAAGATAGACGTTGTAAACAACAGATGGAGCCGTTGCGATAAGGTCAAGGTCAAACTCTCTCTCTAAGCGTTCTTTGATAACTTCCATATGAAGCATCCCAAGAAACCCGACACGAAAGCCAAATCCAAGTGCTACCGATGTTTCCGGCTCATAAGAGAGGGAAGAGTCATTGAGCTTGAGTTTGTCAAGCGCATCACGCAAATCTTCAAATTTATCTGTATCTATCGGGTAAATCCCCGCAAAAACAAACGGTTTTGCAGGCTCGTACTTCATAACAGGCTCTAGGGTTGGGTTTTTTGCATCGGTAATGGTGTCGCCGACATTTACAACATGAACCTCTTTTAGCCCAAGTACGACGATGCCTATCTCGCCGCTTTTGATGACAGCCGTTTTTTTGCGTTTGAGCGGGTGCGGATACATAAGGTCTAGCACCTCATGCTCTTCGCCGTTACTCATAAGGCGTACTTTTTGCCCTACTTTTATCTCGCCGTCAAACACACGCACAAGCGCCAACGCTCCAAGGTAGGAGTCAAACCATGAGTCATAGATGATGGCTTTGGTCGTTGCGTCAGGATTGCCCACCGGTGCAGGGATACGGTCAACGATGGCATCAAGAAGCTCACGGATGCCGATACCTGTTTTTGCGGAGACCAAAACAGCGTCTGTTGCGTCTATGCCGATGCTTGACTCTATCTCTTCGGCTGCTTTTATAGGGTCTGCGGCAGGTAAATCTATCTTGTTTATGACTGGGATAAGCTCTAGGTTGTTCTCCATAGCCATATAAACGTTGGCGATGGTTTGTGCCTCAACGCCTTGCGCCGCATCGACAATAAGTAGTGCACCGTCACTTGAAGCCAAAGATTTGCTTACCTCGTAAGAGAAGTCAACGTGTCCCGGAGTATCGATGAGGTTTAGGATGTAGTGTTCGCCGTCTTTGACATAGTCAAGGCGCACACTTTGCGCTTTGATAGTGATGCCACGCTCTTTTTCGATGTCCATCGTGTCCATCATCTGTTTGCCAAGCTCACGGTCACTCACCGCACCGCACTCTTGAATGATGCGGTCTGCCAAAGTGCTTTTACCATGGTCTATGTGTGCGATGATAGAAAAGTTTCTAATGTTTTTCAATGAATTCCCTTAGGTTATGCAAATAGTGAATTAACACTTTCGTTGTGGTAAACTCTGCGGATAACCTCTGCAAAAAGAGGTGCGACCGTTAAAACGATAATCTTGTCGTGAGGTTTACAAACAAGCGTGTTGGTAACGATAAGCTCGTCAAGTTCGCCGTTTTCAAGGTTTTCATACGCTTTTCCGCTCAGAACTCCGTGTGTCGCACATGCCATAACAGAGGTAGCACCTTTGTTTTTAAGAGCAGTTGCCGCTTTTACCATCGTTCCGGCTGTGTCAACCATGTCATCTATCATGATAACATCTTTGCCCTCAACGTTTCCGATGATGTTCATAACCTCGCTCTCGTTTGCTTTTTCACGGCGTTTATCGACGATAACCATGTCAAGCCCCATACGTGAAGCAAAGTAACGCGCACGTGCAACGCCACCGATATCCGGAGAAGCGATGATAGGGTTTTTGAGGTTTTTGCTTCTTATGTAGTTTTCAAAAGTCACAGAACCGTAAAGATTGTCCACAGGAATGTTGAAAAACCCTTGAATCTGTCCCGCATGCAAGTCGATAGTTACAACTCTGTCAATCCCCGCCGCTTCATACATATCTGCTACAAGTCTTGCTGTAATCGGAACACGAGGAGCGGCTTTACGGTCTTGTCTTGCATAGCCATAGTAAGGAACGACTGCCGTGATACTGGAAGCTGAAGAGCGGCGCAACGCATCCGTCATGATAAGAAGTTCCATAAGGTTGTCGTTGGATGGCGCACCGGTGGATTGGATGATAAACACATCACGACCTCTCACGCTCTCGGAGATTTGAATCGAAATCTCACCGTCGCTAAATCTCTTAACATCAGCTCTTGCCATCGGAACATCGAGTATCTGACAAACCTCTTGAGCAAATTCTACGCTAGCAGAACCGGCAAAAATCTTATAACCACGCATGGGATACCTTTGAGAAAAAATTATGAAATGATACTAAAAGTGTGCTGAGGAGTTGTTAAAATGGGAGGATGATAAAGAAAATTTAAATTGGTGGAGCTGTGGAGGATTAAATCTATTGCTTTATATCCCAATAATAGGCATTATTCTTATTTACTTTATATATTTATACCCTTAAAAATACCCTTGTACTTAATTTTTCGATTTATATCAATAATTTTTATTTATAAAGATATATACATTTACACAAAAACTGTACCTATTTGCGTAAAAATCATTCCTCAACATTCGGCATCAAATTTATATTTGTCTTATTAATGTCAGCAGTATTATTTATATCTTCGGTTAAATATCTATATGCTGCATAAGGCGGAACTAGAATAGCAGTAAGAGCAGCTTTTGAACCTTCAGAGGCGATAAAGCCAGCACCAATAACTATATAAACAGGCGTGTTAATAGTATGCTTGGCTATCTTTTCAGACATAGCATCATCATCTTTAATGGTGCAGCCGGTTAAGAAGAATATGTTACAGGCTAGTAAAAAAGCTAATGTTTTTATTTTCATATCAACCGACCTTCTTTATTATCTTATGCGGATACTTGCATTTTAACGCCAAATGAACTCATTACTTTCATGATAGTATAAAATTTGTAAGCGGTAAAATGTGTTGAAATTTCCCATCTTAAACGATTTGTAGCTAAAATTTGGCTACTGTATTGACCTACCACACTTGAATACAGTATTATGTATCAGTAATAGTCATATTACCAGCTTGCACTGTATTGACCTACCACACTTGAATACAGTATTATATCTAATAAATAATTCAATGACTGTAGGTCGTATACAACAATGAGTTTTCGGTCTCAGTGGAGCACTAACCCAAGGGTTATCTCCTCAAAACCGAGTCTACAAATCTAAAATCACATGTTTCCCAATTTTTTCAACTTCCGTACAACTTCGCAACCCAACCAAGCGGATATAGCACTGCAAAATGCAAATACAAATCCTGTATCATTTACTACAAGCAAGGCAGAGGGGCATAATGTTATGATGAATCGTCGACCAAAAAATTTACACTACAAAAAAAGAAACCGCCCTTAACTATAAATTGCGGAAGCAATTTATCTCTAAATGCGCGTTTACGCGCATTGAATTTTTCACACTTAAATTAAGCTTAATGAATTCTTAAAGAACAATGTCTATCTTTTTCATAAACTTTTAAAATGCTTACACTCTTTATTAAGAGTCCTTACTTAGTTATAGTACCGTTACTAAATGGAAGTATTTAAAAGAAGTTCCACCATGAGTTAAGAGCTGGTTTGAAATGTATGAGAAAGTTAAAAAGATAGACAATATCAAAAGTCAAATAATCGAGTTTTCGGATATCTTAAAAACCATATGAACTCTATTAAACATAAATTTTTTAGTGCTGCTTTTTTATAAGAAAAACTAGGTTTTCTTATAAAATTTTCCACTCTGTATCTTTCTTTAAACATTGTTGTCTTCTGCTAAAATACACTCTTTACTATTATAAAAACACCTAAAAATATGCTCTGAAATGCTAGACACCTTACGCAACCTGCTCGGTAGTACAATAAAGCCCCTATTCTAGTAGCTTAGTCGCTGTTTTTTGCTCCGCCAAAATAAAAATATTTTTTTCTCAAATATCGTGTTTTAGATGATTAGAAAGGGGTTTCATTTCAAATTATTTCAATCTTCTTTCAAAATCATTTCAAAAAATGTAAAAAATTGATTTTGATAAGAAAATATTATCAAAATAGGCTATTTTTACTCTTTTCTTATCAAAATCAATTATTTTTAAGCGAAATATATTTTTTATAATATCCTATTTTATGGGATTTGAGCTTGGTATAATTTCAAACTGTTTCAATCTTCTTTCAAAATCATTTCAAAATATATTAAAAAAGTAAAAAAATTATGAATACAGCTAAAGAGGTAAGTTTTTATCTCTTTAAAATTTTCATAATGGAGAAAACAAAATGACTGATTTTGAACGATTTATAAGCGAGAATAAACCGGCAGGACCAGGAAGATATAAACAGTATGAAACCGATATTTTATACCTTTTAGCTTCAAAGCGTTCTGCTAAAGATATAAAAGAGTTTTTGGATTCTAAGCATATAGCTCCGGTAAGTATGGCCACTATATATAGTTATGTCAGAAAGCTAAAAGAGAACTATGACATAGCTTCAATAAGGGTAGAAGATGAGACCAATCGATAAATTTATGAAGTCAAATAAGCCGCTTGAAAGATCCAAATTATCTGAACTTGATGAAGATATTTTAGAGTTGCTTATTAATAAATTCAAGCCAAAGCAGATACACGAATATATAATGCATAGAAAGATATTTATAACTCAAAGGCGTGTATATCAGTATATTAAAGAATTGCAGGCAAGAGACAATCCAAAAGCTACCGTACCAAATGTAAAAAGTAATACCGTTGTAGCTACTCCAGCTGTAGTTGAGAAAGAGAATGAAGTAATTAGCGACTCACTGGCGCAAGAGATGCAAATAGAGGAAAAGGAAGAATCTACAAGAGAGAAAAGAGCTAGGCTGTTTGCAGAGAAGGCTAAAACACATAAGACGCCACCCATGGAGGAAGTCTTTGATAAAACCGAATCGAAAGCAGAAGGTGAAATTAAAATATGGAAACCTACCGATAGATACAAGACTTAAAAAATGGAAAGATTGAAATGGCCAAATATGCACTGCCCTCAAAGAGAACAGTGCATGAAGAGTAAAACAAGATGGATAGTATGCACTCTTAGAAAAGAGTACATTTGCAATCAACTCATTAAAGAAGAGATTGATAAAAAAAACTCTAAGAATGAAGAAAAATTATGAATACATATAGAGAGACAAAAAACAGATTTTATCTCTAAATAAAAAAAGGACATACGATGGGAGAAATTTTAGAATTATTCTTTAGACCAAATAAAAGCAACATAAGATATATGATAAGTATCTTAGATGCAAGCTTACCGGCAGTAGAAAAATTAACAGACAGTGATTATGCATATCTGCATGGGCGTTTAGACAGTATGAAGTATGCGATTACGCTATTTTGCAAGAATGATAAAGAGTTGCTTACAAAGTGGCAGAAGCTAGCGGATAAGGTTTCATATAAAAAATATGAATATGGTTGTAAGTAAGTATTTTTTTACTTGCTTAATTTAAAAAAAACAGGAGATATCAAATGATAAATATAGTAATCAACACAAAAGGCGGCGTAGGAAAAAGTTCGGTTAGCTCTCAATTTTTGAGTGCTTATATCAATGCAAAAACAAACGATAAAGTAGAGTTTTATGAAATCGATGATCAAAACGAGAGTATAAAAAGTATGTCAGAATCACAAATACTTGAATCCAACATTGTTAAAGTTGAGAATGTAAGTAAGTTTGTAGAGGAGAGTATCCTATTTGAAAATGATGTTGTAGTAGATGTAGGGGGAAATATTACAGCCGTTATGTTCCTGCAAAAGCTTAAAAGCTTAGGTGGTTTTGTAGCGCCTACTACTTACTTTATACCTATGTTTGACGGTGACCAGGACGCTAAAAACGCTGCCGATACTTTTAATCTTATCAGAGAGTTTGATAAAGATAGTAAGATAATCTATGTCTTAAACAGATGCACGAATACAAGCAATCAAGAGCTTATGGAGAGAGAGTTCATAGACTTTTTCGGAAGTGATGTTTTAGATGTTCCTGCAATCATAAAAGATAAAAATACATTTCATATCGCAATCAATAAAAACGCTATCTACAATGTTGTAGGTAAACTTAAGAAAACGATAACGGAAGTGGCATTAGACAATTATGATGAAGAGTATAAAAAAGCTGCTCTTGAATTCTTTGCAGATAAATCTAATCAGGACCTTTATAAAAAAACAAGACGATTTATGTTTTTAAAAGAGCAGTCTATCATCGCAAAAGGTATTTTAGAAAATGAGTATGACGGCTTGTTTGATGAGTTAGATAGAATTATCAAGAAGTAGTAATCCACAAGAGGGTGATTAATCCTCTTGTGTTTTTGATTAGTATAAGTATGGCACAAAGACCATAAGCACCAAAAAGATTACTACAAATTTGATGAACAAGCTAAGCCTTTCATAGGAAGATCACCACCCACCCACAAACCTATAGACAAAAAAAAAGGCCATAACTCAATAAAGAGTCATAGCCTATCTTCCAGCGCTTAGTTAATCAGACCAAGCTTTCAGAACTTAACTTGTTTCAAGAGAAATTATATCAAAAAATTATGAATATATATGAAACTATAAAAAAGGAGTCATACAACAATGACAACGGAAGAAATTGAAAAATTAATAATCTCGTTTGATGCTGCTGCCATAGCAGTAGAACAACTCGTAAAGAGTTCAAATGAAATCATTGAAACCAATCGTGAACTAAAAGCCATGATTGACACGAAAGCCTACCTTGAGCATACTCAAGGGGATATCCTCAAAAATCTCACACAACAAAACATTCTCTACAAATCATTGATATATTTGATGGATAGCGACAAAGAGACGGTAAAAGAGATCATGTCGAGAGCTGCGAAGTCAAACGATAAAGAAGTCGTAGCTTTTTGGCAAAAGAGGATTAACGATGGCGAGCAGTGACTTTACTTTCAAGCAGGCGGAGTCACTGCTTGAAGAGCTAAAAATCATAACTCCTACACTGGAAGACCTTCTTAAGAGGGCTAAGGAGATGAAAGATACAAACAAAGAGGCTTTAGCTTTAAACAAAGAGCTAGAAGGTAATTTGAGATCTTTTGATTTTACCATCAAGCAATCAATCAACGGTGAGCTAGACAAACGGCTCAAATCCCTTGAAAGATTTGATGAACTTGAAAACAGCATTAATAGAAATATTGCGTACCTAAAAAAAGCGGCAGAAAAAACAACCACGCTTAAAAGCATGAACTGTTTTCTGCTTATGGTCGCAGTTGCCGCCGCTGTTTTTTACGCCGCAAAATATCTATAAAAATTATGAATATAGACAGAGAGATAAAAATCAAAAATTTATCTCTTAAAAAAACAAAAAAAGGATTTATCATGGGTTACAGAAATTTTCAAAACAGAGTAGTTAGGCTCAAACTAATGAGCGCATACATAGCGAAGATAATATCAATCGCTTTCATCTTCCAAGCATTTGTCTTTGCGTATTTGCTCACAAATAACTTAAAAAAAGTCGAGGAATTCAATCTCAAAACATATGCAAAAAGCATATTTAAGGCTAAATCAGAGCCGTACACGACCATAAAACAGGAGCAAGAAGCGATACTGATAGAAAATGGAACAATACCGCTGATATTGAGTTTTGGTACATATTTCTTGATTTTTGGTATTTTTTATCTTTTTGCACGAAAAGATGCAGAAGCTCAAGTAAAAGAGGCGAGAGGCGCAAAGCTGGTTAGGCTTGATGAGCTTGTGAAATCTCTGAAAGCATACAAAGACAAGTATATAGCTATTGGCGGTTACGATAAGAGGACTCATATCCTCACAGAGGCGGATGATATATCTCTAAAGCTGGATAAAGCTAAAGAGATGAGCTATAGAGAGCATAGCATTGAGATACCTGAGAATTTTGAATATACGCACTTCTGCGTAATAGGTAAAAGCGGCAGCGGTAAGACTTCGCTTATCAATCCGACGGTAGAGCAGATACGAGAGCGTGGCGACAGGATGATCATTCATGATTACAAGGGAGATTTTACTAAAAACTTTTACAAAGTAGGTAAGGATTTGATTTTTAATCCTACGATACCGGATAGATGTGTCAAGTGGAGCGTCTTCAACGACATCGATAACAAAGAAGACATGAGAGCATTAGCTCACTCTTTGATACCTGCTCCGGTTGTCGGAGAGGATGCGTTTTGGAAAAATGCAAGCCGAGACATTTTAGCAGCATGTCTCATGTCGCTTTTTGAGAGTGGTAAGAAATCAAATAAAGATATTTATGAGCTTGTTACAAGCCCTAATGCAACGATAGAGGAAGCTTTAAGATCATCCGTATCGGCTAGTAAATACGCTTACGCATTCGACCCGTCAAATCAAAAGACCCTAAACTCTTTGATGTCGGTATTTAGAACCTATACATCATGCTTTGAGTACCTGGCGGATATTGATGGGGATTTTAGTGTTCGCGATTGGGTTAAAAACTCCTCAAAAAAAATTTTTGTGCAAAACCGAGAAAATATCAAGGAAGCAATATCTCCGGCTCTTACGCTCTTTATCGACACTATTAGTAGGGAGCTGCTGAGTCATGATGATAGGACGGACAAGACAATCTTTGTCCTTGACGAATTTGGGCGACTCAACAGAATGAGCAGCGTTCTAGACTTGCTTACTAACGGCAGAAGCAAAGGAGCGAGCGTATATATCTTAGTTCAAGAATTTGCGCAAATCGAAGCAAAGTATGGCAAGGAGGGCAGAAAGACTATCGTAAACGCTTGCTCAAATCAGATCTACTTTGGCATAAACGATGCAGATAGTGCGAAAGAGATCTCTGCACAAATCGGAGAAGAAGAGAAGACCCAAGAGGATGAGTCTATCCATCATAAAACTCAAGTAGAAGATATGGAGGGCTTAAATGTCAGAAAACACAAAAACATCAAAAGCGTAGTCTTACCGAGTGAGATACTTAATCTCAAAGAGCGAGAGTTCTACATTAAGCTCAACGGGCTTGACTGGACTAAATCAAAAGTATTCATTAAAAATTATGAATATAAGTAGGAGAGATAGTTTTTATCTCTCTTAAAAATAAAAGGAGAAAAAAATGGAAAACAATCACGACCCGCACAAAGTCCAAGACCCATATAAGGTTAAAGACTCTTATGCAAACAATCATGACCCCTACAAGACAACTCATGACCCGTATGCAAGACGAGATTATTATAAAAATAAACCAAAAAGCAAAGGTAGCAACCTTTTTGCACTTGTAATTTTGGCGGCTTTATTGGGTGCTTTTTTAGCACTTAGATTTTAATTGAAAAATTATGAATATACATAAGAGAGAGTTAAAAAACTCTCTCAAAAAATAAACAAGACAAAGGATTTAACATGGTACTACAGTTCACAATCGAAGATTTAGATTTACAAGTTGCGCTTACGACAGGCGCTGAAGCAGCAGGAATGGAAGTTAACGAGTTTGCAAAAACAATGCTTTCCTACTCTTTTAACACTTCTCAAGCAATGCTAGGCGTGCAACAGGTGGCGACATTTCTAGAGGGTACTTTATTACAAAAGATTACGGAGATACTAATCAACACTTATGCGACAAGACATCAAGTGACTAACCTGCATGCGGATCTATTGGGTGAACACGAGCAAAGAGCGTTAGACATAGCAGTTGAAGCTAATGAGCTAGCTTCAGAAGCTGCATTAAATTAGGGAGGTGTGAGATGTATAACAATTTCAACAGAAGACAATATGAGTCAAACAGAAAAGATAAATTAATCGGTGATATTTTCGTTGCCGTCGGTTCGGCATTAGTTGTATTTATTCTTTTTTCTCTTGTGCCAAATGATGAAGAGCTAGCTAAGCAAGTTGATCCTAAAGGCTATGCTATAGCTAAAAAAATGGAAGAAAAAAGAGATGAGCTACTAAAAGGGGCATCAAATGCAATCTTCGGTAAAGAATGATAACCACGAAAATATGACAGAAGAGATGGAGAGGCTTAGACAAGAAAATGAGTATCTTAGAGATCAGCTTCATGAAAAAGATGATCCATATAAAAACATACACGACCCTTACAAACCGAAAGATGATCCATACACTAAAAAAAATGACCAATATACAGTAAATAGAGGTTCTTATGATAGTGCGATGGAGAGACGCAACAATGCGGAACGTGTACAATTGGGTTCGGCTGTAGGAATCATAGGCGCTCTTGCTATGCCCGCAAAAGCTCAAATGTTAGGTGCAGTTGCAGCAAAAGGCTTGGCTGGGATGGGTTTAACTTCTCTTGCAGGTATGGCAGCAATACCGGGCGGAGCATTATTGTTAGGTGTGGGAGCAGGACTTATGGCAGGCGGTATAGCTGCTATTGCATTAAATTCTGTCTATAAAGGTATTAGAAGCAATATGTCTGCTCTTAAAAATATGCCTAAATTAGAATACAGCAATAATCCCGACTATAAATCTTCCACAAGATATGAGCCTGAGAGAACTAATCCTAATTCAAGAGGCGCATATCAAGAGCAGGTAAAACAAAAGGATAAAATCGGCGGACATATCCAAAGTGTCAAAGATAAATTCAAAGAGGGCAAGGATATAACCAATGATGTTAGAGATATTCAATCGCTCAAAAGCTTAAGTGGCTCTCAAAAAAAAGAGTTAAATAGACTCCAGAGCGATAATATCATTAGAAACGCTGCAAATGACAAAGACAATCCTAGCCGTTTAGCGGATGCTCCGGCAATTTCAAAAGAGTTGAACAAGCACCACGAGCAGCATAATATTCCACACAAGGAGATGATGGAGATTAGAAAAAATGTTCTCTCAAGATTAGGCGAACATTACGACAATCAAAACATTAACCGCAACGGTAAAATCATGGATAGTGATGCAATTCCCGGTATAAAAGCGCAAGAAGCTCAAGCGTCTCAAGCAGCACAAACTACATTTCATGATGTAAAGCTAGATAATGAAAAGGCAAAAGAGACTCAAGCGGAAAAACAGCCAAAAACTAAACAATCCGCCGCAACGGTTCAAAAGGCTCAAGCAAATGTATCGGCTCATACTAAAAACATGGGAAAGCCTATTGCCGGTTTGTCAAATCAAAAGCCTGCACCGGCTCAAGCACCTCAAAAACAAAGCCAAAATCAAAATCAAAATTCATCAAGCTCTTCAAAGCAGGCTAAAGTCACAGAAACAGAGAGAGGCAGATAATGGAAAAGCTAAGAACGGATATTGAAAAAAATATCAACTCCAAAACGTATAGAGCCTGGGAAAAATTAGAGCATGAATCTCAAATGCGGTTTAAAGCGTGGGGTATTGAGCAGAGTATATACTTTGCTCCTACGATTGCCGTCATGTTCGTATATTTTTTATTTGGACTTATACAGGATATGGACCTGCCTTACAATCAAAGTTTTGATTTTTTTAGTGCTACATTTTTTTATATTCTTATTATCACAGCGGCTATAAATCTATTTCTTTTGAAATATTTCAAGCCTCTTTTTGATGACATCATGAAAAAACACTCTCAAGATCTAAGTGAAGATGTTTATCAAAAGGGTGCAAAGTTCGCTAATACTAAAGAGTATAATCAGACCATAGAGCACTTCTTAAAAACAGAATTTGAGATAAGCAAAAGCAGTTCAACTTTAGAGACTTTTAAAGTACCTCTGCAAAAGCTCTCACACGACGATGATAAGAGATTTGAAGTAGAGCCGCAGGATATGAAGATACCTCGTATCTCGCTTGCAACCGGTTTATGCATTATGGGTTCACCGGGTAAAGGTAAATCAGTTCTCATTAATCGCATAATTAATCAAATCCCAAATAATGCAAATACCAAAACCGTAATCATCGATGTCAAGGGTGAATTTGTAGAGAAGTTTTACAACCCTTTGACGGATTTTATCTTATGCCCAGCAGACCTAAGAAGTGTTAAATTCGAGCTATACAAATTCATTAAAACTCATGTGGATGCAGGAGTTATAGCAGATATATTAATCCCGGACGATAAAAACACACCAGACCTGCATTGGTCCAGTGCAGCAAGAGCAGTCATGGAGGGTATCTTAGTCAAAGCAGCTAAAAGAAAATTATCCAATAAAGAGATATTTGCTATGGTTAGCGATGCAAAACTGCTCAACGAGCTTAAAAACGACGAAGATATCAGAAATATTGTATACAACTTTCTAAGAGGCGATGTTACTGAGGATGCACTCTCGAGAGAAACTGCTTCAATCCTCTCTACACTTGCAAGAAAAGCTAAACCATTGCAATATCTTAAGTATGCGGATGATTTAGATGGTAATGATTTCATTGAGTTTAAAAGCTGGCTGGGCGACGGCAAAGGCGGTAAACTCTTTTTACTTGCTACAGATAATTTAAGCCGTGTATTTAGTCCTCTTTATGGTGTTATTACAAGTTATCTCATCTCTTCCATTCTTGAAGGAGCTGATAATCGTGATTTAAATTTTTATTTCATACTCGATGAGCTGCCTCGTCTAGGTAAAGCTTTAGGCGAAAATCTTGAAAAAGCTTTGGCGGTAGGACGCTCAAAAGGCATAAAGATCATCATGGCAATGCAGTCATACAGCCAGATAAAAAAAGAGTTCGGAGAGAAAGAAGCGGAGAGCATATTAGACACTACCAATAGCTATGTGATATTCCAGAACAACATCGGAGCGGAGTTTTTGGAAAAATACTTTGGTAAAACAACAGTGCTTAGAAACGATGAGAGTTTTAGTTTTGGTATGGACTCTATGACGGACAGGGTAACGGTATCTCGCAAAGAGGTAAAAGAGGCTTTAATCGATAGCGCAGAGATAAGCAGGCTCAATATATTTGAGTTTTACGCAAAGATAGAGGGATGTGCTGATGTGCTTAAGGGCCGATTGGCTGCAGAGTTTATACTTAGCAAAAATATACCTAAGTATCTTGAAAATCCAAAAATGACAATTGAGGCGCTTGAAAAAGAAGTCAGATATATAATAGACTTCTTGCATAACCTAACATTTTATTCCAAATCCTCGATCTGCGTTAATTAAAGCACATATCAGATTGAAGCGTAAACCAAATCGTTTTCTGCGATTTCGGTACTTTTCTCCAAGTATTTTAAATGTTTTTATTTTAGCATTCACATGCTCAACGCATATGCGAGCAGATGCTTTCATTTTGTTGGAAAGCTTATCTTCTTTTGTAAGAGGATGAAGTTTGGTTTTTTTCTTTGGAATATCACTATTCATATGAAGAGAATTGATTCCAAGATAGCCAGTATCTACTTTTACATTGGTCTCTTTTTTGATTGGCAATCTCGATTGTTTGAACAGCTTAAAATCGTGGATATTATGTACGCTAACAGCGGTACAAATAATGCGTTGATTGCTATCAATCACGATTTGTCCTTTGGCTGTATGTCGCTTTTTCTTTCCACTGTAGCATCTTTGTTGCCTTTTTTTGGGCGTTGAACTGAGCATTCAGTTGCATCGATAACGATATAATCAAGTTCAATTCCTCCATCTTCATATAAGGCTTTTTTACCAGGTAGTGAAAATTTACCTGATTGTATCAATACGCTCTCCATCTCTTGAATCACTCTTGATACTGTCGCTTCACTTACGCCATAGTCAAATGCAATATGTGCCATACTCCTATACTCTCGATAGTATCCCAACATAAGCAATAGCTGGTCTGCAATCGACAAAGTATTTGGTTTCCCGCCTCTGCTCTTTTTGGCTTTATGATACTCTTGGCATACTTCAAGCATCAACCCAAATGTCTCTTTTTTTACCCCTACCAATCGTTTAAAATCAGTCGGTTTCATTTTTTGCAATCGTTCATATTTTTCCATACAAACAAAAAGCAATTTCTGAACCGCTTTTTGGGTTATGCAAGAAGTCTAATCAAGTATATTGAAAACAATTTTATCAACACCACAAATGTACATGAGAGAGGTTTGCTTAACAAGCCTACCGTAAAAATCATGATGTAATTCAAAAAATTATGAATATATACGAAACCACAAAATAAAGGAGGTAAAACAAAATGAAATTTG
Organism: Sulfurimonas lacustris; assembly: GCF_059705355.1. NCBI lineage: Bacteria > Pseudomonadati > Campylobacterota > Epsilonproteobacteria > Campylobacterales > Sulfurimonadaceae > Sulfurimonas > Sulfurimonas lacustris. The sequence goes on along the minus strand of NZ_AP046125.1, from coordinate 1,820,581 downwards.
GATTTTTTGGAGGTGCGATACTTCTGATGCTAACGCTTGTATTTAGCTACATAGCTATTCAAAATAACAAAATAGCAAAAGAGATAACGCTTAAATCCTTTGGGCTTGATAAGCCAAAAGCTCAAGCACTACAACAGCAGCCGGCAGTAAATGACAACAATGCTTCGATGGTTCAAGACACAAATGAAACTAAAAGAGAGAACACGCCTAAAGTTGAAACTAAAGAAGCAGAAGCAAAAGATGATAAATGGCAAAAGTTTGATGAGAAGTTTAAAGACTTTGATAAGAAGTTTGAAAATTTCTGAAAAATTATGAATACATATAGAGAGATAAAAAACAGATTTTATCTCTCCGGAATTAAGCAGAGGTTGTGCTTTTTTAAGCACTTGAAATTTTAACACAAAAACAAAGGATTCAAAATGTTAAGAAAAACATTATCAATGGCTATGGCGAGTTTAGTAATCAGCAGCAGTTTATCTGCATATACAGCGAGCAGAATTTATGCAGGCGTAGGCTCTAACGATACTGTAGAAGCTGGATTTACTTTAATTAATGTACCTACTTTAACAGTGGGTGATTTTAACTTCAAGAAAATCGATGAAGATAAAAAATTGTATAAAGGTGCAATTTTCAAAACATTTCAAGTTGTGCCTGACGAACATGGGGTAAATATCGGAATTGGTATTGTACATAGCGATATATATGACGAAGCCATCACAAAGCCGACTTTAAGCATGGCTTATGAGAACAAATGGTTCTTTATAAAGAGTTATTTAGCGGATGCTGAAAATAACGGCATCGATGTCGAAGTACCTCTCTATAGAACGGATGAATTTTGGTTTAATATCGCTGCTTCTTACAATGAGGTTCAAGACCTCGAACAAAGAAACGCGCTTGTTAAAGCGTATTTTATATTTTAACCATAGTTCCAATCCGTCTTTACGGATTGGGTAGTTTATTTAAAAAAATACAGGAGATATAAAATGAGAAAGATGATTAAAGTTGTAAGTTTATTAGGTTTATTGGCTATGGCAAGTGTATTTACAGGGTGTGCAAGCATGAACGCCGCAATTGAAGATGCAGCTAAGAGCACTTCTGATTTTTTGTCAAAAGGTGACGGTGCACTTGAAAGTATGCAAAAATTAGGTAAATGCTCCGGCAATCCAAATGATCCGAATTGTCGTTTATCGCCAAAAAAATAACATTGCGGGAGATGTAAAATGAGAAAGATGATTAAAGTTGTAAGTTTATTAGGTTTATTGACTATGGCAAGTGTATTTACAGGATGTAGCGTAACTCCACCACAACCTTTTAGTGGGCAAGTAAATAGCTCTAATATTTCTGAAGAACAAAAGGCAATGGCTCTAAATAAAAGTTTAAAAGAGTTAGTATGGCCGGTCGGACAAGCGACAGGAGGAGCTAGTGATGTAGATAATAATAACTGCTTGTGGGTTAATGGCAGGATTAAGGACTCTAAAGACGGCTATAAAATAAAAAGTATGCGTAAAAACTGCTATAAAATCCAAAATGATAAAATCGTTAAACTGCCTGAAGAATTTAAGTGTGTCATTACTAACGGGCAGAAGTACGGCGAGCTAGAAATTGATAAATGCAGTGAAGGACCTGATAACGGGTATTGGAGAAATTATATTAAATTTGTCGATGCGATGTCGAACAATATACCTGCGAAGTATAATGAAAATGTGCTAATACAGATAAAAAACAACTCTTTGATTGCTAAAGGTTTTATGAATATTGAAGATTTGCATAGTTCAGAAAGAGCAGAACGCACAGATTGGGCAGGAAATGTACACGGTAAAAATATTTGTAGTGTATATATGGCTAAAGGTGAAAATCTTGCGAGATACTATGCTCATACATGGGTGTATCCTGAATACTACAATAAAATGAGTGATACAAGATATGGCGGCATGGATGTGCTTGCTATAAAGGCGCTTATAGATGCCAAGGGTAATATTTATGGTAATCTTGATATTAGAAATTTAGATTTACAGACTTCCAAGATGAATTTAAAATCTAATATGACTTCAATGACACAAGCTAAAAATATTATTAACTTTTTAAATTCTAAACAAAGTGTGCAGCTTGTTCAAGCTTATTTTGCTGCAAATGACATAGTGGGACTTGACTTTGGCAAAGGACTTAAAATTAATGGGGAATATAATAATTGTAGATTTTGGGCGGAGGATTTTAAAAATTCTGCAAAATGGATCGTAGAAACTCTTTTATCTAAAAAAGACGATAGTGTACACCTAAAATTATTTATTATTTTAGGAAGCGATGGGCATCCTGATGATAAGGCTATGACAATATTGAATTTACCTGGCGTAAAGAGAATGTACGACATTATAAGTTCTTCTTCAAATTAATAGATACCCCTTTATAAAAGGGGGTATCTGCTTCTCGTTTTTAAAATAAATCAAAAAAATTATGAATATCAATAGAGAGATAAAAAACTCTAAAAACACAAAAGGAGTATACACATGAGTTTAGAACAGATTAAGTTCGCTATTGAGGCAGGAATAATGATAACGCTTGCTATTTCAATGGTTACGATTATATATCTTGCGATTAACCGAAGCGGAGCCATTTCAATGCTAAGGTCGCAACTACAGAGTTTTAAGAACAAGACAGAGTTAGAAATAGAGCTAAATAAGAAAATAACATTTTTATTTTCTATTGTCTCTAACGCGGTTTATATAGGATTGTTCGGTACGGTTTTAGGAGTAATGGTTACTCTATCGGCAATTGAACAGGTTGAACAAAAAGCACTTATATCATCGTTATCACTGCCTCTGTTGTCAACAGCAGTTTCTATCATAGTAGCGATTATAGGCACATTTATTTTTAACTCTGTTAGTGCCAAAATAGATGAAACACTAAAAATGTGGGATATTGCTCATGGCAACGATGTCAAAACACACTAATCCCATAAATATAGCGCCGTTCGTTGATATTCTGCTAATACTCTTTGTAATTCTTATAGTAGCGGCAAGATTTAATACTGTAGAAGATACTACAGTAGCTGCAAACAAACCACAAGAGATTGAAAAGCAAAAAGACAAAGACATCGATGTTCAAAATCTTGAAGAAGAGATAAAAAAACTATCTAATGAAAACAAGGAATTGAAACAGAAAAAAGAGAAAGAGGCTTCAAATCTAAAAAAAGAGTTTGAAAAACAAAGCAGCACAAGCAAAGATATCGCTACTTTAAACAAAGAGGTAGAGGAGCTTAAAAAAGAGAATAAGAGACTATCAAAGATGGGGTTAAACATAGAAATAGACTCCTACGGCGGGGTATACTTGATTTCTGACGGTGTTAAGAAAAAAATATCTCCCGAAACGGTAATAGATGTTGTTATGGCAACAGACAGCCTTATCGTTAAGGGTAATTATGCGCAAACGGCTGAATCTATGAACATTCAAAATTACATCTTAAGAGGCATAAACAGCCTGGAAATAAAAAAATAAAGGAGAGAACGGATGAAGAAGATACTAATACTAAGTGCAATCGCTATTAACCTGCTTTACGCAGATATAAGCAACAATACTCAAAAGCAAGATCAGCAAAGTGAAGCGACAAGAGAGCAGCGGCAAAAGAGCATTAACCAAAGCGATACAAAATCTCTTACCAAAAACCAAGGCAGCGAGAATTCGATAAATCAATCGCTTACCGACACGCTTACCAGTACAAGAAGCGTAACCCAAAGCATCAACAAGAGTAAAACCGGCAATTGGAGTATAAGCATCAATCCGGTGCCGTATGTCTTAATGCAGCTAAGAGATAACGGATGGGATAGAAGAGCTTTTTTCTTGACCAATAAAGATATCGGCACATCTTACTACTATGCAGACGATGATGATGAGATAATAGATCTCAATAAAAAAGCGTTCAACGAAGCTAAAGCATCCACAAGGGGTAAAATGCAGCGTTCTCAAGTCGCAAAACTTCAAGAGATCATTACGCTTCTAAACTATTCGGGTGCTATTGCAGACAGAGCAATAAGCCATATGAACAAGTTTAACAATCCGGATGCAACGGATATAGAAAATATTGCATTCAATACACTTAAAAAAGCAATAAAAGAAGTTCCGGTAAAAAAAGTAGATATCCATCAATGCAGCTACGGCGGTAACAACGATACCTATACTTGCAACAACGGTGAATATACTGTATCTTTAACGAGTTCAGTTCCTACATTGCTTAAAAACGGAGTACCTTTCTACAGCGCAGAGAGGATAGGATTTTCTACTCCTAGCTTAACTTTATCGTTTGCGACAAGTACAAGTGATGCAATGAGCAAATTAGCACAGGACAGTCAAACTAAAGCAGTTGCTCAAGCAGTTAGAGAGTATGCAAGCTACCTAAAAAGCCATGGACAAAACGATACGGCTTCACGAATTGAAAGTGCTTTTGTGGAGAAAGCTCTTACTACAAATGTAAGCAATACCGCCACGGCAACGGTGCAGGCTATTAACTCAGGTTCGCCTACTGCGGTATTGAAGATTTTTCAGTGATTGATATAGCAGAAGGTAAATAGCAGCCAGAGGGGTAACTAATCCCTCTGTTTTGATTAATAAAGAGCGGGTGTGAACACCATCAATATTAAAAAGACTACTATTAAATTGGATAACAAAATATTTCCTTTTCCATAAGTTCCCACCCACCCCTACCATGCCTAAAAAAAGGCAAAAAAAAAGGGTTAAAGCCGAAGCTCTAACCCTATCTTATGGTAGTCTGGTAGTTAGTCAGACAAGATTTACATTGTTATCCAAGCGAGAAAATTATATCATAGAAAAATAAATAGTTGATTTTTTGTTTTACTCAAAAAATAAACGAAAAATTATGAATATCAATAGAGAGATAAATATCAAAAATTTATCTCTTAAAAAAAACAAAAAAAGGATTTATGATGAGTTTAATTAAAAAATACGCTGCTGTAAGCGGCAGAGAAGAAGCAGAAGTATATCTTGATATGTTTCCTGCGGTTTTGGCTATCGTAGGTTTGATTTTATTAGGTATTGCAGCTGATAGTATCTTTATACCATTAGCAGTTGTTGTGGCATTTATTCTCGTAAATATTGTACTGAAGATACTTGAAGTGCTATCTTATAGCTTTGGTTCTTTGATGGAGATTTTGCTGGTCGGCTTCTTTTTTAAAAAAAACTGAAGTAAAAAACTAGGGGGGGTCAGGGGTAAAAAACCCTTGGCGTTAATTGTCTTCTAAAATTATTATTTGCAAGCCCATGGGCTTTCTTTACATAGTATATCAAGATTTTTTTGAGCTTTTAAATTCCCTAATTTTGCTGCTTTAAGCAAATAATCTCGTGCATTAAGTTTGTCATTTTTATAATAATATAACACACCTATATTCAGATATTCTTCATGGATGTGTGGTTCCATAACTGTCCCTTTACAATTACTCTCAAGGAATTTTTTTCCTGCTAAACAGACATTCATATCACCTTTTTCTTTTTTAGTTGCTTGAAATTCGCAAGTTGATAATGCGTTAAAACACTCAGTAAATAAATCAACATCATTCTCTTTTGCATTAGAACTACTTGAACTCAATAAAATTATTGAAAGAATCAATAAAATTTTTCTTAAAACTATCATATGTACAACCTAATCTTATTAAAAAATTAATTTAAATTTTACCACAAAAAATTATGAATATATATAAACACTAAAAACAGGAGTTTATATTATGATCGCAACACCGACATGGGGGACATCAACCTCAATTATGGATTATCACAAAGAGTCTAAAGACAACTATTATAAAAAAGAGGGTGATTTAGGTATCTGGCAAGGCAAATTAGCTACAGAGTTAGGCTTAAGCGGAGCCATTAACGATAAAGACCTTGAAAATCTTTTAAACGGTAAAAATCAAGAAGGTACACAAATATTAAAAAATATATCTATCGATAAAGCGACGGGAGAGAGAACGAGAGCAGGATTAGATCTAACTTTCAATGCTCCTAAATCCGTATCCGTTGCTTATGAACTTGCAAAGGCTACCGGTAATGAAGCTCTGGCTTCTAAGCTGCTTGAAATCCACAATAACGCTACGACTAAAGTTCTTGAAAAAATAGAGAAAAATTACTCTCAAGCAAGAGAAACCAAAGACGGTATCACTACTCATGTAGATACCGGCAATCTAGCAATAGCTAAATTTCAACACGACACGGCAAGACCGATAACAGATGAGAAAGGTAATGTAACCGTAGACCCGTCGCTTCATACTCATGCGGTTATTATGAATATGACCAAATCCAAAGATGGCACATATAAAGCTATTGAGTCTAAAGAGATATTTGAGAACTATAGAAGTGCAGGAATGGAATATCGCGCAGTCATGGCTGCAGAACTAAAAGCGGCAGGGTTTGAAATTGTAGTAACCGACTATAATCAAGGTTTTTATGAAATCAAACTCTCTCAAGATGAAAAACTAGATGAAAAGATACTTGATAGTCAGTCGTTACGCTCTAAACAGATAGAAGAGGCCTTACCTGCTTTGAAAGAGAAGTATCCTTATAAATCGGAGAGCGAACTAAAGCAGCTGGCGGCTCATCAAACAAGAGAGTTTAAAGGTGAGATAGACAGAGATAAAATTAGAGAAGATAATCTAAGCAGAGCTTTAGAAGCAGGTTTAACACTTGAAAATATCAATGATTTATCTAAATCCATGGAGCTAAAGCAAGAAGAGCTAAAAAACCTAACTCCCGAACAGATACAAGCTCAAAAGGATGAAGATAAAACCAAAGCAAGGGATGCGCTCAAGATATCTATACAAGTTATGACGGATGAGAAATCAGTATTTGAAAAAGAAGATATCATGCAAAATGCTCAAAAGTTTCTTCTCGCAGATGCTATCAATCCGCAAATACTAGATCAGGTATTTAAAGAGCAATTTATATCAAAAGAGGATGATAGACTTATTAAAATACGAGATAATAATTACACGACTAAAGAGATATTAAATCACGAAAAAAGTGTACTAGATATGCTCAAAGAGTCTAAAAATCAAGTGCAACAAATTCATACGCAATCAGAAGCAAAAGAGAAGCTATCTCGATACTCCGAAAAACAGGAACATCCTCTAACAAAAGGACAAGCCCAAGCAGCGGCGCTTATATTATCTTCTAAAGATTCTATCATAGGTATTCAAGGAGATGCGGGAACAGGTAAGACCACGATGCTAAAAGCGGTAAATGCCCTAAAAGAAGATACCAAGCTGATAGGATTATCTTACACCGGCAAAGCTGCCTCAGAGATAGAAACCGCAACGAGAGAAAAAGAGAAAGAAAAAGCATCCCAAACCACTTTTAAAGAGGGAGGCATCAAATCATCCACTATTGCCAGTTTTTTAAACGGCATTGAAAACGGCACTATTAATAAACAAGAACTCAAAGATGCAAAGCTCATAGTCGATGAAGCCTCGATGTTAGGTATAAAAGATGCAAATAAACTTTTATCGTTTGCAAAGGAAGCAGGTGCGCAAGTCGTACTAATGGGAGATGTCAAGCAGTTTAAAGCAATCAATGCCGGAGATCCATTTACGATGCTACAAGATAACAATATGAAAACGGAAAACATGAACGAAGTCTTGCGCCAGAACGATAAAACCCTTAAAGAAGCGGTAAAACACTTAAATAACTATAACTCTTTTGAAGCGTTTAAAACACTAGACGATGCCGGTAAGATAAAAGCGTTATCAAAAGAGGATAATGTTATCGAAGAGATTACTAAAGAGTATTTCAAGGACAATAATAAGCCGATGGATACTACAGCTATTGCAGCTGCAAAGGATACTTTTAAAAATAATCTTATTCTAACCAATACCAATAGAATCAAAGATGAGCTTAACCACTCTATAAGAGGCGAGATGAGAACAAGAGGACATCTAAAGGGTAATGATATAAATCTCGATACAAGAGAATCATCAAGACTTACTCCATCTCAAAAATATTTCGCAAGCAACTACAAGGACTCTAGCAGTATCTTTTTGCAGGGAGATATTTATATCAAGGGCGAGGATGGAACGGTAGACAAACTAGGCAAAGGAAGTGAGTTTAAGATTATAGGCTCTGATACCAAAAGCAACACCTTAAGTGTTGAGGATAAAGAGGGTAAGAGTCATATAATAGACCTAAAGAAAAACTCTAACGCTATACAGGCATATTCAGAAGAAAAAAGAAATTTTGCTCAAGGTGAGAAAATAGTCTTTGAGAAGAACGATAAAAAGCTAGGAGTAAATAACGGAAATGTCGCAGAAATTTTAAAGATAGATGAAAAAGGAAATATTACCGCAAAAATGGAAGATAAAACTATAACTTTCAACGCATCTGAATATAACTATTTCAATCACGGCTATGCGGTAACAAGCTATAAAGCTCAAGGTCAAACTTCTGCAAATGTCATAGCTCACATGCCTGCAAAAGCTCAAAATTTCAATAGCTTTTATACCGTGGTAACAAGAGCGCAAGACAATCTAACTATCTTTACTGACTCAAAAGAAGATTTACGCTCAATGGTGCATAACGAACAAATAAAAGATAATGCTCTATCTCTAAACGATAAGTATGAGCAGAGAAAGGCAAAAGAAGAGCAGATGCAGAAACTAAGCTTTGAAGAGAGACAAGAAGCGAGAATAGAAGCCTATAATAATGCGCCTGCCTCAAAACGACAGGTTGATTTTGCGGCAAATATCGCAAAAGAACTAGGTATCCAAAACCCTGACATAGGTAAGAGAGTAAATACCGACTCTTTTATAAAAGAGCATATCGGAGAGTTTGAAAAACTTCAAACAGTTAAAACCCCAAGCGATAAACAGCTTGATTTTGCTCAAAAGATAGCAGACAAGCTATATCAAGATATCGACACAAGTAAAATGAACGCTAAAGAGACAAAGGCGTATATATCTGAAAATAGTGCAGCTTTTAACAATACTATTAAAAATCCTACAGAACATCTGCTAAGTATAGACTCTTCACAACTCTCAAGCGTACAGCAGGATAATTACTTTAGAGATTTAACCAGGGCGGAGATGTTTGCAGCATACAAAAAGGATATCGACACTCTTGAGCTGCTGGACCAAAAGCATGAAAAAGAGTTCCCTCAAACCTCTTTAGAGGAAAAGCAGATAAAGATCGATATATATGCCACCGCATTAGATATAAAAAGCAAGGACTATCTTGATGCAATGGTAAAGGAGCATACTCATTTACGGTTTGAAGAAAATATCCAAAAGTTTGGATTGGATACTCCTTTAGGTATGGCAAACGAACTAAAAAGCCAAGGACTAAACTACAAAGATGAGAAGTACAACACTCTTGCAGATCTCATAACGGAAAAGCAGTTTGAACATCTTATGAGCAAACATGACGGCACAAACGATAAAGAGCTTGAAGAGAGAAATACAAGGATGATAGAGTTCACACAAGGATTTAAAGAGCAGCTGCATGAGACAAGAGAGTATGAAGCAAAAATCAATATGATTGAAACAGAGATTGAAGCAGGTAATCTATACAAAGCTACCGAACTGCTCGAAGAGAATAGAGAATTGCTAGAAGAAAATGACCTAAAATCTCTTGAAACAACTCTTGAATACAGTATGAGTGAACAGTTTGAAACAGTTCAAGAAGAGCTGGAAAAAGAGTTTGAGAAGCAAGAAGAATTTTTACTCCAAGAGTTAGAAGATACAGCAGAACTTGAAAATGATAACTCAACAGATGCGATAGAGCCGGCTAAAGAAATTGAAGATACGGCACTTGAAAATATAGAAAATGAAACGGCTAAAGAGCGTGAAGATGAATACGAATATGAGAGGTAAAGTAATAGCAGCCAGAGGGGTAACTAATCCCTCTGTTTTGATTAATAAAGAGCGGGTGCGAACACCATCAATATTAAAAAGACTACTATAATTTTATAAAACACAGGAAATTCCTTTCCTTGAAGTTCCCACCCACCCCATCCTTGCTGGAAAAAAAAGGCAAAAAAAAAGGGTTAAAGCCGAAGCTCTAACCCTTACTTCAAGTAGTCCGGTAGTTAATCAGACAGTTTTTCCGTGTTTTACAAAAGAAATTATATCATAGAAAAATTAAATAGTTGATTTTTAAAGCGAGGATTTGGGAGACAAGGGAGTAAAAACTCCCCTGACGCTACCTAAGTAACGGTGCAAAAATGCACATAAGCAGTATTGTGAACAACAGCTTATCCATAGTGTCTCCCTGATTGAATTTCGGAGGACAAAAAAAAAGGTTAGAGGTTCATGACTTCCCCTAACCTTAATTTGTCGCTCCGTTAATTCAACCAAGCTCGTTGTTCACGGAAAAATTATATCATAAAAAATTAAATAGTTGATTTTTACAATTCTGCTTTCATATTTATCAACATTGCAATTATAAAATCAAAACTCTCTTTGCTCGTCAAATCTAAACCTGCAAGTGCCTTGCCGAATTGTGATGCCATATCTTGATTTTGCATCAAAGAGCTAAATGTTTCATAAGATATTCCGCTATCTTGTTCGTTTATCAACAAAGGGTATCCGTGTGTCTTGCTTGTTGCAAATGACACATCAACACCGTTTCCGTCTTTTAGCGTAAACCATCCACTTCTTGATTTTTCAAGAGATGAGAGAATCCTGATATTATATGATATAAAATCAGCATGTGAGCCTGTTTGCTCCGGTTTGGATTGTAAAATATTGTGTAGTTTTGCTGTTTTTTCCATTGCCTTGCGAATCCTAATTTCTTTGATTCGCATTGTGAGTTCTTCAACCATCTGTTTAATGTTTTCTGTTTTTACACTCACAACCTCTTTAAGTGCTTCTTTTAAGCCATGCTTCATCTCAGTTAATAAATCTGTACGAGAGTATATAATAAAGAAATTTTTGTGTACATTTGGATGTTTAAAGCTAAACATCAATTCAAAACCATCTAGTATATTCATGTTTAAAAATAAAAGATCCGCTCGGCTCAATTGGTTTATAAAAATAGAAGTGTGTCTTAACTCTTCCATGCGCACACCAATATTTACAAGATATTGATAAAAAACATCTTGAAATTCTTCTATACCATTAAGCCCCTGCCATGTGCCATCACTGTTAAAAGATTCCTCGTATTGAATATAATAAACAATAAAACGATAAAAAAGTTGAGGATTACCGTCTTCGTGATATAACACATTCAGTTTATTCAAAAAAGAAATAATAGAGATTGATATAGTAGTGTCAATACTATCAAACTTACGAACCCTACCACTCTCTAAGAACTCCTCAAGATCTTCTTTTGTGAAGTATTTTTCAAGCAACAAGATTATTGGGCGTTCCTCCCGTTTCCACTTATAGTAAGTTCCCTCGGCTGTGCTAAACAGGGCTGCCATAGTTTCTTTGAAAGTCATTTATCAACCTTTTAGTATTTATTGAATACAAATTTTAAATATTATTGTATAAAAGTGTTTATTAAATACTATTTAAAATATATTTAAGTATATATTGGATACTATTTTAATACATAAATGATAAAAAGTACTCATTGAGTACTAAAAGGAAACAAAATGAAAAAAGAATATTTTACGACAAATGAAATAGCTCAAGGTCTCGAAGGACTACCACCTATAAATATAGCAACCATGCGAAATTTGAGACTGAAAAAGAGGATCAGATATACAAAAGTGGGAAATGAATGCATGTATAAAAAAGAATGGATACAAGAGTACTTGGATAGAAATGAAGTACAACCGATAAAAGCATAGTCGCCTTAGCTCTCGCCCCGACCAAAGATTGAGAGCAAAAGGCTTGAAAAATACACACTTTTAAGATTAAAAGCGGTATGTAATCATACCTCATAAACCCTCAAAAGTGCCTAAAATAAAGGCAAAAAAATGAAAGAAGCATTCTATTTTCCACACTTCATCGGCGCACGAAACGACCGAAAAATCAAACGAGTACGCCGTGATTTCGGCATCGAGGGCTATGCCCTCTACTTCATGACTCTCGAAGTATTAAGAGAAGAGCAAGAGCTGTCGTATCCTCTGTCAGACATTGACATCTTGGCCGATGACTTTGGGACCTCAGAAGCCAAGCTTAAGACGATCATACTCAACTATGATCTATTCTCACTTCGTGAAGCTGGGGACGGGCACGTCTTCTTTTCTCCGAAGCAAATTCAATATCTTGAGCCATACTTTGCTCGGCGAGAATTAAGCCGCTTGAACGGCTTAAAAAGTGGAGAAATAAGAAGAAAAAGAGCCGAGCAGCTCCTCTTAACCTTGAGTGATTCGCACTCAACTAAACTGGTGTTGAACCGTTGTTCGACACCCGTTGAACTAAGAAAGAAAGAAAAGAAAGAAAGAAACAAAGAAGAAAAAGAAAAAATCAAAAAAGAATTTCTGAGACTCAAAGAGATCTCCAGGCTCTCGACGGCAGAAAGATCTAAATTGAAAATTGAAGAGCTTGATCTTGAGCCCTTCACTCGAACTATGATTCGAGATCAAGGATTCGAAGATTTGCTTGTATCAATTGAATATCATGATAGAAATGATCAAAATTGCTTAAAAAATCTTGAAAAATACCTCGAAAAAGAGGTCGAAAATGAAAACTAAAAAATTATTTTTAAGCCAAATTTTATGTAATTGCTCAAAAATCCAAAATCAAAAAAATTGGATTGAAAAGATAGACGCAATACTTGAGGTCAGCCGGGATGATGTCTTCAGGCTGCTCAAGTCCGATTCGAGCAAGTATGTCGCTGATTTTGACTTCTTCTTTGGACAAGCGTGCGAAATGTTTAAAGAGACAATCGCTAAACCAAATTTAAGAAAAAACAAAGAAATTTTTGAGGGTGGCAACCTCGAAGAGTTCTCAAATTATGTGGTATTTAGGCTCAAAAATTTAATAATAAGCTTAGGCTCAAATCCTAACTATAAAAGGTCCGCCCTTGGTATCTTTAGAGCAAATTTCGATGAAGGGAAAAGTTTTGAAGAGGAGCAAGTCCTTAAAAATTTAGAAATCAATGATTTTTTACAAAAAATTGATGAAGATAAAATTAAAGAGGGCTTAAAAAAAGCTTGGAATGACGGCATTTACGACGATTTTGGAGATTTTGAATTTTGTCAACTATGCGCAAAATTCGATTATACGGCCGAGGAGATTTTAGGGTACAACCCTAATGATGTACCTGAAATGGAGCTTAAAACCATTAAGAATGGTAAAAAACAAGCTTTATTGATTTTTTGAGAGAGATAAAAAAATGCAAAATTTACAATACTTAAATCAAAGTGATGTCGCTAAGTTATTTAATGTTCGTGTTAATACAATCCGCCGCTGGCGCAAAGAGGGTAAAATACCGCAGCCAATAGCCCTTACCTATAAAACCCTAGTTTGGGAGAAAAGCGAGCTGCAAAATTATATTGCTACTCGTTCTCTTTCAAGTGATCAATAAAGTCACTCCACCAATTCATCAATCTTATTCTTTCCTCTAAGTACTTTGCGTGGTTATATATTCCACGCATACTTCCATCCACATGCGCCATTTGTACTTCAATTGCCTCACTGTGTACCCCGTGTTTGTGCATATTTTCATGTAAAAGTGTGCTTGCCGTGTGCCTAAATCCGTGCACTGTCATTTGTCCGTTATATCCCATCCGTTTTAATCCAGAGCCTAATGTGTTTTCGCTAACAGTTCTTTTGGTGTCTATCGGCGAGGGAAATAAATATTTACTTCTATGGCGGCTAAAAGGCTCTGTTTCTTTTATAATTTTTATCATACTATCCGTCAATGGCACAATATGAGTTAGCTTCATTTTCATTTTGTCTGCAGGTATTTTCCAAATTTTATTTTCTATATCAAATTCATCCCATTCGGCATAGCGTATATTAAACGGTCTTACAAAAATATAAGGAGCTAATCGTAAAGCTTGTTTTGTTGCAAAGTCGCCTTTATAATCTTCTATCAATTTTAATAAAATTTGAAGCTCATTGACATTCGTTATATTGGGTAAATTTTTATGTTTATGAGCTTTTAGAGCTAGATTTTTATCAACATCCGCCATTATGTTTCGTTCTGCTCTGCCAATTGTTACTGCATATCTGTAAATTCTATCAATCAGTGTAAACAATCGGTGGGATGATTCTACTGCTCCTCTTTGTTCTATACGCTTAATTATCTCTAGCATCTCAAGGGGTTTTATATCATCAATATTGCGGTTAGTTAAAAAAGGAAAGAAGTCTCTCTCAAGTGCTCTTTTGGTTCGTTTTGCATAAGATTCGTTCAAATCGCTGCGGTGTTCCATGTAGCTAATCGCAATTGCTTCAAAAGTATTTTCTCTTTTTACTTCGCTCAGGTGCTTTTGATGCTTTTTATACAAAGATGGATCTTGACCGTTTGATATCATCTTTCTAAATTTATCTTTTTCTATCCTTGCATCGGCTAAAGATACATCTGGATATTGACCCAAAGAAATTGTATTTTCTTTTTTGTTGAGTATATATTTTAGTCTCCATATTTTTTTACCGCCTGTCGTAATTGCCAGTACCAATCCATCGCCATCGCGTAAAAAGTATTCTTTATCTGCTGCTTTAGCTTTGCGAATATCCGTATCTTTTAAAGGCATTGTTCTGCGAGCCATTATTTTCCTTTTTATAAGGGTATAAAAATCAGAAGAGTATGAAAAATATAAAATGTACCCTAAATAATACCCTTAAAATATTGTAATTATCTATAATTGAATAATATCATTTGTTAGCAATTATCAAACTGAAACATAGGTTTTATGGTAGTTGTAAGTGGTTATTGATAGTAATGGGATAGTATAAATGGTGGAGCTGTGGAGGATCGAACTCCAGTCCGAAACCACGCTACTCCTAACGTCTACATGTTTAGAGAAGTTGTTTGTTTTTTAATCTTGCTTCACACAACTTGCAAAGCTACGCCAGACGAGCCTCTTGGGTTCGTTTTGCATCCGAGACAAACGCAAAGTATATCTGCATAAGGGGTGATACTTCGAATCCTATTTATCCAGAGTCTATAGGTGAAGCAGCCCGTCCTCTTGCGAGGGGGTAAAACTTAAGCTACTGCTAAAGCTGGGCGATAATTTGTATTGTTTGCATTTAAGCAAGTTGAGCCGCGTAACGGAAGTGCTCAGTCCGACATGCAATTAGAAGCGACAAGATCCCGTCGAAACCAGGTCAGCCCCATTGGCGAAATTATAGCGATGTTTTGAATAATCAAATATAAATAGAGTGATTTTTAACGCATTTCAAAGTGTGAATAATATAGAATCTCTATCTTGGTATCGAAAGTAAAAATTTGATTAGACTTCTTTTATAAGCTCTGTTTGTTCACTAAGGCTTCACGGTGGGTACCCCAAATCTAGCAAGCTAGATTTGACCCTTCCGTTGCAGAATCGTTCACAAACAGAGCTTATAAAAGAAGTCTATTTTAAAAAGAAGCTGTACAAATATTTTTGTGAAAAAGGGGTAGGTGGATGAAAGGGATAATTTTAGCAGGCGGTTCAGGAACAAGGCTCTATCCAGTGACAAGGAGTATAAGCAAACAACTTCTCCCTATATACGATAAACCTATGATTTACTACCCTCTTTCTGTCCTTATGCTTGCAGGGATTAGAGAGATACTTATTATATCAACTCCACAAGATATAGGAAAATTTGAAGAGCTGCTGGATGATGGCAGTGACTGGGGTATTGAGTTAGAGTATAAAGTCCAACCAAGTCCAGATGGTTTGGCACAAGCTTTTATCTTAGGTGAAGAGTTTATAGGGAGCGATAGCGTCTGTTTGATTCTTGGTGATAACATCTTTTATGGACATGGTTTTACGCCACTTCTCAAAAATGCAGCCTCACTCCAAAGCGGTGCCGTAGTTTTTGGGTATCAAGTAAAAGACCCTGAGAGATTTGGGGTGGTTGAGTTTGACGAAGAGTACAATGCCATCAGCATAGAAGAAAAACCGCTCAAGCCAAAATCAAATTTTGCCGTAACAGGGCTTTACTTTTACGATAACGATGTAGTGGAAATCGCTAAAAATGTGAAGCCAAGCGAGAGGGGAGAGCTTGAGATAACCTCAGTCAACCAAGCGTATCTGCAAAATGGAAAACTAAAAGTAGAAGTTTTAGGACGAGGTTTTGCATGGCTGGACACAGGAACGCACGACAGCCTCATAGAAGCGGGACAGTTTGTACAAACCATAGAACATAGACAAGGTTATAAGATAGCATGTTTGGAAGAGATAGCTTATAGAAATGGTTGGATAAATAAAGAAAAGATACTTGAAATCGCAAAACCTTTAGCAAAAAATGGGTACGGTCAGTATCTTTATGATTTGGCAAAGGAAGATAATGTTTAATAGCAGTAACGAAACTATATTGGTAACAGGCTGCGCAGGTTTTATAGGCTCAAACTTTGTACCGTACTTTTTGGAAAAATACCAAAATTACAATCTCGTAAACCTAGATTTGCTCACCTATGCAGGAAGCTTAGAAAATCTGGGAGAGTGTGAGGTAAATCCACGATACAAATTTATCAAAGGTGATATCTGCAATCGTGAGCTTATAGAGTTTATCTTTAGCGAGTATGGTATACAAGGCGTTATACACTTTGCAGCAGAGAGCCATGTGGACAACTCTATCAAAAATCCGGGTGTATTTATAGAAACGAATATAAATGGAACTTACACACTCATCGACGTAGCGTATAAGTACTGGATGGAGAAACCTTTTACTTACAAAGAGAGGTTTTTAGGAACTGACACTTCAGTGTCGGTAAAAGGCGAGGTTGAAACCTCACTTCCGAGATTTCATCACATCTCTACGGATGAAGTTTACGGTACTTTAGGAGAAACAGGGCTTTTTACAGAAGCTACTCCTTACGCTGCGAACTCTCCCTATTCAGCCTCCAAAGCAAGCAGCGATATGATTGTGAGAAGCTATCATCATACGTACGGAATGAACACGGTGATTACAAACTGCTCAAACAACTACGGTCCAAAACAGCACAATGAAAAACTTATCCCGACCATCATAAGAAATGCTCTCAAAGGTAACCCTATCCCTATCTATGGAGATGGAAAAAACATCCGTGACTGGCTCTATGTGCTTGACCACTGTAAAGGGATAGACTTAGTGTACCACTCTGGCAAAAGTGGTGAGACGTACAACATCGGTGGCAGAAACGAGAGAACAAATCTTCAGATAGTAGATAGGATATGCACGCTGCTTGATGAGAAAGTGCCAAAAGAGAGAAGCTATAAAGAACTTATCACTTTTGTAGAAGATAGAGCAGGGCATGATAGAAGATATGCGATAGATGCTACAAAACTGGAAAATGAACTTGACTGGAGTGCAGATGAAAATTTTGAGAGCGGAATCATCAAAACAGTAGAATGGTATTTAGAGAAATACAATAGGAAGTTATAAAAGAGGTGGTGGCTAATCTCGGAATCGAACCAAGGACACGCAGATTTTCAGTCTGCTGCTCTACCGACTGAGCTAATTAGCCATTACAAAAAAGATTCCAAATCAAGTTTGGAATGAAGATATCAGTAAAAGATGGTGGCTAATCTCGGAATCGAACCAAGGACACGCAGATTTTCAGTCTGCTGCTCTACCGACTGAGCTAATTAGCCATCTTTTAAGAGCGCAATTGTATCTGCTTAGGACTGAAAGTTAGCTTATGAGGGCTTGAAATGCCTCTACGATTGCGATTTTTTCTACTTCTTTAATTTTGGTTTCTAGTGAATCAACGCTCTCTTGTTCGTCCAAGAGGAGACTTTTTTGTAAGATGATTTTTCCATCGTCATAGTTTTCATTGACCTCATGGATGGTAACGCCGCTTACTTTTTCACTGTTTTTTATAACGGCTTCATGCACAAAGCGACCGTACATTCCGGCTCCGCCGTAGTTTGGAAGAAGTGCTGGATGGGAGTTGATGACTTTGAAATTTTGTGTGATGTTCGCACTAATTTTTTTCATATAGCCAGAGAGAAAAACATAGGAACATCCATATTCATGCAAAAGCTCTTCAATTTTTGCATCTGGATTTGGGGCTGTTTTTGTGTTGATAGCAAAGTTTTTAATGCCATAAGCAGTTGCGGTTTCTAAAACCGTGGCATTTGAGTTGTTGGAGATAACAAGAGGAATTTCGATGGAGAGTTTGCCGCTCTGCATCGCTTCATATAGTGCGACAAAACCGCTTCCGTTGTAGGATGCAAGGATGGCAACTCTAGGCACTACAAGGCTCTGATAGCGGCTTTGAACTGCTCGCCTCTCTCAGCGTAGGATTTGAACTCATCAAGGCTTGCGGCGGCAGGAGAGAGGAGAGCCACTTCATCCGTTTGTAAAACTTTGTCTATTTGAGCAACTGCATCAGCGAGATTTTTGCAAAGTTCAAACGCAACACCATACTGCTGTGCAAGTGTGCAAAGCTTCTCTTTGTTTGAACCGATAGTGTAAATCTTGACATCACAATTTTGCAGATATGCAAAGAGTTCGCTCAAATCGACCCCTTTGTCATCCCCGCCCAAAATAAGCCGTACATGATGCTCTTTGTATCGCTTAAGTGCCACAATCGTCGCATCAAGGTTTGTCGCTTTTGTGTCATTTACCCAGAGGCGGCTTTTGGAGTCTCTTAACTCCTCTTGTCTGTGTGGGTCTATGACAAAGGAGTTGATTTTTGCATAGTCAACTCTGTCAAAAAGGATTTTATCAACCGCCATCGCCAAAAGTGCATCCATCAAAAATGCGCCTTTGAAGCTGACTTTATTTATCTCTATGCCAAAAGAAGATGCCAAATCCCTCTCATCTTTGTAGGTGATGAGATGTGCCGCTGTTTTGACATCTTTGTATGCCTCTGGGATGATTGCCACCTCTCCCTCACGCATCTTTAAAAGAGGTTTTAGCTTTGCATCGATGTACTCTTGCATGCTTCCGTGCCAACTGAGGTGGTCAGGTGTGATGGGGAGCAGAACATAGATGTTTGGCACGGCTTTTTTGGTGTAGTGGATGGTAAAAGAGCTAGTTTCAAGTATCCAGATTTGGGCATTTTGGTCAAGCTCACCAAGCGGTGTTCCTATGTTGCCGCCCTCTTGTGAGCCATTGTCTTTTAGAAGATACTGCATCATTTGCGTTGTTGTTGTTTTGCCGTTTGTGCCGCTTATCCAGATGGTTAGAGGTGCTGCGCTTGCAAAACAGTCATATTCGCTTATAAGATTTTTGGCTTTTTGTATCAGCGTATTTGATGGAGCAATCCCGGGGGATGGTATCTCTAGGTCTGAGTAGTTTGGGTCAAAATCAAAGGAGGGTTTTACCTTATAGCCATTTTCGTCTGTAAATGGTTTTGAGCATTTGTCATCATAAAAAACGGGGTTTGAAAAGAGTTTTGCAAGAGCTTTTGTGGTCTTGCCGTAGCCAAATAACGATACTCTTTGCATTAGCGAATCTTTAGCGTGATAAGAGCGATGATATTTGAGATCGTTGCGATAATCCAAAAGCGTACGATTATCTTGTTTTCCGCCCAGTTTTTCATCTCAAAGTGGTGGTGGATGGGAGCCATGAGAAAAACCCTCTTTTTTCTAAGTTTGTAACTTCCTACTTGCAGTATGACCGATAGCGTCTCTATAACAAAGATAGAACCCATAAGCAGAAGCAAAATCTCACTCTTTGTGATGATGGCAAGATAGCCCAAAAATGCACCGATAGTAAGTGAACCGCTGTCTCCCATAAAAACCTCTGCAGGGTGGCAGTTGTGCCATAGAAAGCCCGTCAATGCACCGATGAGTGCGCTAGAGACGATGGCGACCTCACCAATGTTGATATTTGGCATAAGCAAGTAGGAGCTAATCGTCGCATTTCCCGTGATGTAGATGATAATGCTCAGTGAGACAAGAGCCGTGATGGATGGAACTGTTGCAAGTCCGTCAAGTCCATCAGTTAGGTTTACCGCATTGGATGTTGCGATGATAACAATAGTCCAAAAAATGACGGCAAAAAAGCCCATATCTAAAACAGGGTTTTTCAAAAACGGAACATAAAGCTGTGTGTTAAAATCTCCCAGACTATATAAAAAAAGCGACATGGCAAATGCAAAAATAGTTTGCAGCAAAAGCTTTGTTCTTGCTTTTAAGCCTGCAAGATTTTCATTTTTTTTAACCTTTGCGATATCATCTTGAAATCCTATAAATGCAAAAAGCACAAGGGTTGCAACTGCTCCGATAGCGTAGAGATTTGAAAATTTGATACTAAGAAGCGAAGCGAGGATGGTTGCAAAGATAAAAACAATCCCACCCATTGTAGGCGTTTTTGCTTTCCCTTGATGACGCTGGGGAGCCCACTCATTTATGGGTTGCACGCTTGAAGTCGCCTGCGCCCATCTGATAAAACGAGGAAGAAGAAAAAGTGTAAAAAAAAGTGCAAGAAAAAATGAGATGCCCGCGCGCACCGTAATATAGCCAAGAAGATTGATATGAAGAATTTCTGAGAGCCAATAAAGCAAGGTAAATAGTCCTTATGTAAAGAAAAATGACATTATAGTATAATTGCATAAAACTATTATTATGAAGGATTTTTATTGGCAAAAAAAGCTATTTTGGTTATAACCGATGGTATAGGTTATAGCGCAAAGACTGAGTTTAACGCATTTTACAGCGCAAATAAGCCGACCTATGAGAAGCTTTTTAGCAAAACACCACATTCTCTTATAGACACTTTTGGACTAAGTGTTGGGCTTCCCGAGGGGCAGATGGGCAACTCTGAAGTGGGACATATGAGCATCGGAAGCGGAAGGATTTTGTATCAGGATTTGGTCAAAATCTCTTTGGCACTGAGTGAAAACAGGTTTGGGGAAAATCCAGAATTTAAAAATCTTTTGGCACAAACACAGAGACTTCATCTTATCGGACTTATGAGTGACGGCGGCGTTCATTCACACATAGACCACTTTATGGGGATAGCGGATTTGGCGGCAAAAGAGGGAAAAGAGGTTTTTTTACATCTCATTACCGATGGAAGGGATGTCTCTCCTACTTCTGCGAAAACATATCTAAGCAGGGTTGTCGCACATCTGAGTGAGAATGTCAAAATAGCTACAATTTCAGGTCGTTTCTACTCCATGGACAGAGACAACCGCTGGGAGAGAGTGCAAAAAGGGTACGAGGCGATGGTGGACGCAACACCAAAAACCGACATGAACCCTGATGCTTACATCGACGCATCTTACGCAAAAAATGAGACGGATGAGTTTATAGAACCTGCCGCTTTTGGCTCATATGATGGCATGAGAGATGGGGATGGAATTTTAACCGTAAACTATAGAAGCGACCGCATGAGAGAGCTTGTCACTGCTCTTGGAGATAGAAATTTTAGCGGTTTTGCAAGAGAGTTTAAAAAGCTTCATATTGCCACGATTACGGAGTATGACAAGAGTTTTGCTTACCCTGTTTTGTTTTTGAAAGATTCGCCGAAAAACACACTCTCTGAAGTGATTTCAAGGGCGGGTTTGAGACAGCTTCACACCGCAGAGACCGAAAAATACGCCCATGTGACATTTTTCTTTAACGGTGGCGTAGATGAGCCGTATGAGAACGAGACAAGGATTTTGATGCCATCTCCAAATGTAAAAACTTACGATGAAAAACCGCAGATGAGTGCGCCTGAGGTCGGCGAAGTTGTCTTAAAGGCTATGGATGATGAGTATGATTTTATAGTCGTAAACTTTGCAAACGGCGATATGGTGGGACATACCGGAGATTTTGAAGCGGCAAAAATAGCGGTAAATGCGGTGGACACCGAACTTGGCAAAATCATGCAAAAAGCAAAAGTGAAAGATTATGCTCTTATTATCACCTCAGACCATGGAAACTGTGAAGAGATGAGAGATGACGAGGGTAATGTTCTCACAAACCATACGGTTGGAAAAGTGTGGTGTTTTGTCGAGGCTGAGGGTGTAAGCAAAGTCGAAAATGGCGGGCTGAACAACATCGCTCCGACTGTTTTAAAGCTGATGGGTTTAGAGATTCCATTAGAGATGGACCATAGTCTGGTTTAAAAAATAAAATTAAAGGAAATTTGGATGAAATTTAGCGGAAAAAATGTTTTAGTAACGGGTTCTAGTCGTGGTATAGGTGCGGAGATTGCAAAAATTTTAGCAAGTTACGGTTTAAAGGTATGGATTAACTACAGAAGCGGTGCGGCGGAGGCGGATGCTATCAAAGATGCTATTGAGGCGGCTGGCGGAAGTGCGGCGGTTATCGGTTTTGATGTAAGCAACGAAGATGCGTTTGTGGATGCGATAAAAACTATCGTTGATTGCGATGGAGAGTTAAGCTACCTCGTAAACAATGCTGGAATCACAAACGACAAACTAGCCCTTAGAATGAAGAACGAAGATTTTATGTCGGTAATCAATGCAAATCTTCTCTCATGTTTTGTAGGATGCAGAGAAGCTATGAAAGTGATGAGAAAGAAGAAGTTCGGTTCAGTCGTAAATATCGCTTCTATCGTAGGCGAAACTGGCAATGCGGGTCAGACAAACTACTCTGCAAGCAAGGGCGGCGTGATTGCGATGACAAAGAGTTTCGCACTTGAAGCCGCAACGAGCGGTATCCGTTACAACACTATCACTCCAGGTTTTATCGCAACGGAGATGACGGATGTTTTAAGTGATGAGATAAAAGAGAGTTTTACATCAAAAATCCCAATGGGGCGTTTTGGAAATCCTGCCGAAGTAGCGGAGGCAACGGCGTTTTTACTCTCTGACCACTCAAGCTACATCACAGGTACAACTCTCAAAGTAAACGGCGGCATGAATATGGCGTAAGCCAAAAAAGGAGAAGAGATGAATATAGCAGTATCGGCATGTTTGCTAGGTGAGGAAGTCCGTTTTGACGGTGGACATAAACATGACAGGTTTGTGACGGACGAGCTTGGACGATACGCCTCTTTTGTTGCGTTTTGTCCAGAAGCCATAGCTTTTGGTACGCCTCGTCCCTCTATCCGTCTTGTCAATCATGAGGACAAAATCTCTGTCATTTCCAACAAAACTGCAGAGGATTTGACACCGCAACTTCAAGAGAAATCTTATTTTGAAGCAAACAAGATAGCTGCAGCAAACCTCAGAGGTATTATTTTCAAGTCAAAATCCCCAAGCTGTGGCATGGGAAGTGCAAAATCCTACATGGAAAATGGGTATGCAGATTCAAAAACAGATGGGGTTTTTGTCACAATCTGCAGAGAGAAATTTCCGCTTCTGCCGATGGAAGAGGAGGGAAGACTTCAAGATATGTGGCTTAGGGAAAATTTTGTAATGCAGCTCTTTGCCTATGATGCAATTGAGAAGCTAAAAGAGAGCAAGCCTGACATGAAGTCAATTGTCGATTTTCATACAAGAAACAAATTTCTGCTTCAAGCAAAAGATGAGAAGCTCTACCGAGTGCTTGGAAATATAGTAGCCAACCATGAAAAACTCCCTCTTGAGACACTTTTTGAAAACTATGCCTACAATTTTAAAGTTGCAATCGCCCAAAAAAGCTCCATCAAAAGAAACAGAAATGTACTAGAGCACATGAGTGGTTTTTTCAAAAATGAGCTGAGTTCTGAAGAAAAAGAGGTGTTGCATGAACAGATTGACGAGTATGCAAAAAAGATAGTTCCTCTCATCGTCCCGCTAAGCACCATAAAACTCTATGCCAAAAAACATAAAACTGCCTATCTTTTGGGGCAGACATTTTTAGAACCTTACCCAAAAGAACTTGCTCTTCGCTCAAGTCTGCTTAGCTCCAAATGAAACGCATCCTCTGGTTTAGAAGAGATTTAAGAGTAGAGGATAACCCGCTCCTCTCTTTTGGCGGAGAGGTTTTGCCTCTCTTTATCTTTGATGAAAATATCCTAAAAGAGCTGCCTAAAAACGATAAAAGAGTGACTTTTATCTTTTATCATGTAGTAAAACTAAAATCCGATTTGAAAAAAATGGGGTTGGATCTTAAGGTTTTTTACGGAAAACCGGAGGAGATTTTTGCGCGCTTTAAGGGTTTTGATGAGGTTGTGGCATCGGGAGATTATGACGCTTATGCAAAAGAGCGAGACACTAAAATCTCTCATATGCTGCACTTTCGTTACTTAAACGACACCTATATCTTCAAGCCAAAAGAGGTGCTCAAAGACAACGGCGAACCTTACCTTGTTTTTACACCGTTTTATAAAAAAGCCAGAGTCATACTTGCTCATAAAAATAGAGATACGGCAAAAATCGCAGAGCATATTTTGGTACAAACAGAGTACGATGGTATCGAAAAAAATGGCAAAATAGTCGCATTGACACTTGAAAATCTAGGGTTTGCAGAACAAAATATCGAGATCGTAAATCCTCATGTAAAGTTAGAGAGTTTTTTAAAAAAGATAGATGTGTATCAGCATAATCGGGACTATTTGTCCTCTGATGCGACTTCAGATTTAAGTGTTGATTTACGCTTTGGAACCATCTCTATAAAAGCAGTTTTACGAGCTCTTTTTTCTTTAAAAGGCGCAGATGCAGAACCGTTTATCAGACAACTTATCTTTAGAGATTTTTACGCCTACCTGCTTTTTCATATCCCGACTTTAGAGGCACAAAACTACAAATATAACTTTAACGGCATAGAAGATAAAGAGAAGTTCAGAGCCTTTTGCGAGGCAAGAACAGGTGTTCCTATAGTCGATGCGGGGGTGCGTGAACTGCTGCAAACTGGAAAAATGCACAACCGTGTTCGCATGGTTGTTGCTTCTTTTTTTACCAAAGACCTACTTTTGCCATGGCAGTGGGGAGAGCGGTTTTTTGCTTCTCATCTGCTTGACTATGACTTGGCAAGCAACGCGCTCTCATGGCAGTGGAGTGCAGGCACAGGAGTTGATCCGCAGCCCTATTTTAGAGTTTTTAACCCCTATTTACAGAGCAAAAAATTTGACAAAGATGCTCTTTACATCAAAAAATGGCTTCCTGAGATTATGGACGTTGCGCCAAAATTTTTACATGATGAAGCGTATCTTCAAAAAAGTACACTCCCAAACTATCCACAACCTATAGTAGAGCACAAAGAAGCGGCAAAAAAAGCTGTTGCACTTTTTAAGACAAAATTATAAACGTACAAAAAAAGAGTACCAAAATTTTTTTTAAGAGAGTAAAATCCAAAATCTGTTACGAAAGAGGAGCACTAACAATGAGCTGTCAAAAATGTCAAAATATTCAACCAGTTACAAACACAGGCGGTAATTTGCTTATAAGTTGCGCTGTTGTGGAACTTGCCGAAATTATGGTGGAGTATCTTGAAAAAAACAAGATTGGGTATGAACTTGAAGATAAGCGTACTCTTTGGGCAAAAATCGACACCTTTGCCGATGCAATCTCCGATATGTGCAAAACACATTTTACAAGCAAGGTTTTACGTGATGATGTGAAGATGCTTTTTTTAGAGTCGCATGAAACACTGACGCCCTCCGCGCTTATCCGTATGAAAACATTGCAGCAGTATAAAGATCTCTTAAGTAGCCAAAAACTCATTGAGATTATTGAGGATGGTTCGCTCACTACTCATTTTCAGCCAATCATCGATATACAAACAAGCAATATCTATGGCTATGAATCTCTTGTTCGTGGGGTAGAAGATGATGGTTCTTTAATCTATCCTGACAAGCTTTTTGGATGGGCAAAAGATGGTGATATGCTTTTTTATTTGGATCGTGCGTGCCGTGAAACATCCCTTAAAACAGCAGCCGTCAAAAATATTCACGCAAAAGTATTTATCAACTTTATCCCAACAGCCATCTATGACCCAAACCACTGCCTTCAATCAACAGTTGCATGGGCAAAACAGCTTAACTTTGACCCGAAAAACATTATCTTTGAAGTTGTAGAGAGTGAGTATGTCACAGATATCGAACATCTTAAAACTATTTTAGATTTTTACAAATCTCAAGGGTATATGGTTGCTCTGGATGATGTTGGAAGTGGCTATTCATCGCTTAATATGATAGCAAAACTACTTCCTGACATCATCAAGATAGATAGAGAAATCATAGACAACATAGACACAAACGCTGTCAATCAATCCATTTTTAAAGCTATTGTGCAAATTGCCAAGGAAAATGGCATTATTGTGCTTGCTGAGGGGATTGAGAGAGCCGAGGAGCTTGCATTTTGTGCTAAAGAGGGAGCCGACCTTGCGCAAGGGTACTATTTTGGCAAACCATCTGCAGAGCCAAGAAGAAAGTTGTAAAACTTCTCTCTTTTTGGCCTTACAACCGCTTCTATTGCCCTTTAAACCCTCTGTATCTCTTTTTCCCCCTTGATAGATTATTTAAGTTAAATGTGCTACAATTCCAAGATTTTACACATAAACATAGGAGCTAGAATGGCACTTTTAGACGATATTAAAGCGGTAGTAGTTGAGCAATTAAGCGTAAGCGCTGATGAAGTAAAAGAGGACTCAAAATTTGTTGAGGATTTAGGTGCTGATAGCCTTGATGTAGTTGAATTAGTAATGGCACTTGAAGAGAAATTTGATATTGAAATTCCTGATGATGAGGCTGAGAAGATTAGAACTGTTAAAGATGTAGTAAACTATATCGAAAGCAAGTAATTATTTACGACTCTACTGAGGCTTCCTCAGTAGCAAATATTTTTTAGCAGTCAGTTTTCTGGCTTTTAAAAAGTATTTCACTATTTTAACTTTAACGGAGATTTGTATGAAAAGAGTTGTAGTTACTGGACTGGGCATGATTAATGCAGTTGGAAATGATAAAGAGAGTTCTTTTAAGGCTATCTGTAACGGCGAATGCGGCATCGATACAATCACTCTTTTTGATCCAGAAAATTACAGCGTAAAGATTGCAGGTGAAGTTAAAAACTTTGATCCCGAGACTGTTATGGATGCAAAAGAGGTAAAAAAAGCGGACAGATTTATCCATCTAGGGCTAAAGGCTGCGCAAGAGGCGATGGCTGAAGCAAACTTGCCTGAGGGTACAGATATGGAGCGTTTTGGCATCAGTGCTGGTTCTGGTATCGGCGGACTTCCTTCGATAGAGAAAAACTCTATCATCATTGAGACAAAAGGTCCACGAAGAATAAGCCCGTTTTTTATCCCTGGTGCACTTGTGAACATGCTTGGCGGTTTTGTCTCCATCGAACATGGAACAAAAGGTCCAAACCTCTCAAGCGTAACAGCATGTGCGGCTGGAACACACGCTATCAGTGAAGCGGTAAAGACGATTATTTGCGGTGGTGCAGATAAGATGCTTGTTGTCTCAGCAGAGTGCGCGATAACAGGTGCCGGTGTTGGCGGATTTGCCTCTATGAAGGCTCTCTCAACAAGAAATGAAGACCCTAAAAGAGCATCTCGTCCGTTTGATGCAGATCGTGATGGATTTGTTATGGGCGAGGGTGCTGCTGCTTTAGTGCTTGAAGTGTATGAAGATGCTGTAGCTCGTGGTGCGCATATCTATGGTGAAATCATCGGTTTTGGAGAGAGCGGTGATGCAAACCACATCACAACTCCAAGTCTTGATGGTCCTGCGCGTGCGATGAAAGCAGCATACGCAATGGCTGGTAAACCGAAACTTGACTATGTCAATGCACACGGAACAAGTACGCCTATCAACGATAAAAACGAGACGGCTGCCGTTAAAGAGCTTCTTGGCGGTAAAGAAAACTGTCCTCCAATGAGCTCTATCAAAGGGCAAATCGGTCACTGTTTAGGTGCAGCAGGTGGTATAGAAGCGGTTGTTTGTTTGATGGCGATGCGCGATGGAGTCATTCCTCCAACTATTAACCATGAAACACCTGATGAAAATTGTGATTTAGATATCGTTCCTAATGTTGCAAGAAAAGCTGAACTAACGACTGTAATGAGCAACTCATTTGGTTTTGGTGGAACAAACGGCGTTTTAATCTTTAGAAAAATCTAAGGAGTCTCTTTTGGCAACATATTTAGAGTTTGAGAGCAAAATAAAGTTTATTCAAGAAGATATCATATCTGCTCAAGTGCGCCATGATGAGGGACTTGTAACAACACTTAGAGCAAATTTAGACAGAGAAGTTTCAAAGATTTTTAACAACCTCTCGCCTTTCCAGCAGCTGCAATTAGCGCGCCACGTGGACAGACCATATGCCCTAGACTATATCAATCTTTTGATGCGTGATAAGTATGAGATTCACGGAGATAGACACTTCCGTGACGATGCTGCGATACTCTGTTATATGGGTTATATTGGCGATGAGAAAGTTGTGGTAATTGGTGAGCAAAAAGGGCGTGGAACGAAAAATAAAATAAAAAGAAACTTTGGTATGCCCCATCCTGAGGGGTATAGAAAAGCTCTTCGTGCTGCAAAACTCGCAGAAAAGTTCAACCTTCCTTTGCTGATGCTCATAGACACTCCAGGTGCTTATCCAGGGATTGGTGCTGAAGAGAGAAACCAAAGCGAGGCGATAGCAAGAAATCTTTTAGAACTCTCCCAGCTCAACACGCCGAGTATCTCTGTTGTTATAGGAGAGGGCGGAAGCGGTGGTGCTTTGGCCATCGGTGTTGCTGATAGACTTGCTATGATGCGCTACTCCGTATTTAGTGTTATCTCTCCTGAGGGATGTTCTGCTATTTTATGGAATGACCCTGCAAAAGTAGAAGCTGCAACCAATGCAATGAAGATTACAAGTAGTGACTTAAAAGAGCTTGGATTGATTGATGCTATTATCAAAGAGCCTTTAATAGGAGCACACAGAGACAAAGAGGCCGCTGCCGCTGCCATAGGGGAGTACTTTTTAGAAGAAGTTGCAAAATTACGTGCGATGAGCGATGAAGAGCGTATGGAACAGCGATATAAAAAACTTACGGGTATAGGCGCATTTAGCGAGTAGAGTTTTTAAAAAAAACTACTCTTGTGCCTTCTACTCTTCCGCAAACAAGAAGGGATCAAATTTTGGTCTCTTTAACCTCTCTGCTTTTTTTACAAACGAAATCATATCTTCTGTTGTTTTGATTTCACTGCCTAAACGGCTCAGTGATATCTTGAAGAGTTCATACGTTGTCATCACGTCGCTCATCGCACGATGGTGTGTTGCTTCTGGGTGCAAATCAAGAAGTTTGTTAAGGTAGGAGAGGGCGTATCTGTAAGATTCGATTGTTCTCTCGGCTAGCGAGATAGAGCAGAGTGAGCGGTTGAGAAGTGGCGGAAGTCCTATTTTTTGCAGACTTTGTGAGATAAACTTGTAGTCAAACTTGACATCATGAGCCACAAAAACAGCGTCGCCCAAAAAAAGTTTGAAGTCATAGAGAACTTTTTTGAGCGACGGTGCATCTTTTGTATCTTCGATACTTATACCTGTGATTTGCGTAATGTGTTCGTTAATCTCGTCGCATTTCACAAAAGAGTCAAAGCTGCCTATAATCTGCCCATTTTTTATCTTAAGTGCGGCAATCTCTATAATTTGGTGTTTTTCTATCTTAGAACCGTTTGTTTCAATATCAACGATGCAAAAAGTTTCATCTTCTATTTTTGTAAATTTTGTGGAGAAGTAATAGTTGCTAAAGTGTTTGACGATGTTTAGCCCTTGCGAGTGCCAAAGCTCCAGATAGTAATCAAGGTCGTTTTTGAGCCTTTGCGAGAGGGCGTTTGCTCCTATGCCGTTTGTTGAGAGGAGATGGAGCGTTTTGTCGTCAAGTTCAAAACTATTTTTTAGCATTTGCTATGAACTCTTTTACTTTTTTTGCATCTTTTTTACCATAAGAGAGTTCCACCCCGCTGCTCACATCAACGCCGTAAAAACCATATTTTTTGACTAAAGCGACATTGTCTGCATCAAGACCGCCGGCTAGTATGATTTTAGAGCAGTCAACCCCATCAAACCACTCTAAGTTGACCCTTTTACCGCTTCCGCCGTATGATTCGCAGTAGGCATCGACAAGTCTGTATTCGTCACTATATGCTAACACATCGTGAGGCTCTTTTGCACGTACAACTTTGATATGAGGGATAAAAAGATGCTCATAAAGTTTCGGCGCTGCTTCAAAATGAATCTGTGCGAGAGTTGCTCCGGCTTCTTGGCAGTAAGAGTTGATAATCTGTGCATCGGCATTGACAAAAAGAGCCACTTTTTCTACAAAAGGCGGAAGTTTTTTGATGATAGCTCTCGCATCGCTTGGCGAGATATATCTCGGAGAGGCTTCATAAAAGACAAAACCTAGCGCATCTGCTCCTGCATCTATTGCCATCATGGCATCTTTGTAGGAGGTGATACCGCAAATTTTACAGCGCATTAGATTTGTAAACTCTTGATAGCTTCTGCTTTGTTTGCATGAGAAAATACATAGCTTCCTGCAACTACGATATCTACTCCTGCATCTTTGAGTAGATGGATATTTTTGTCACTTACACCACCGTCAACTTCTATAAGGCAATTAGGATTTATCGCATCTCTCATGGCGCTTAGTTTTTTGGCTTTTGGTACAACAGTGTCTATAAAACTCTGCCCTCCAAACCCAGGGTTAACACTCATAAGTAGCACCATGTCCAAATCTCCAAGCAGATACTCGATAGCCTCAGGCGGCGTGTGCGGGTTAAGAACGATAGCAGGTTTTATGCCTAAAGAGCGAATCTTTTGGATAAGTCTATGCGGATGTTTCTCCTCTTCGATATGAAAAGAGATATACTCAGGTTTAAGAGGTGCAAAAAGGTCAACAAAAAAAGTGTTGTTTTCTACCATCAGGTGGATATCAAGCGGTTTCGTGGCAACTTTTGCAACACTCGAGACAACAACAGGTCCGATGGTAAGGTTTGGAACAAAATGACCATCCATGACATCCACATGCACAAAGTCACACCCTGCATCGCAAATAGCTTGAACATCACGCGCTAAATTGCCAAAGTCGGCAGATAAAATACTTGGGGCTACATACACAATTTTTTCCTTAATTTTGCAAGAAATCTCTTTAATATTGCGCGAATTCTACAGTTTTATATCTTTTATCTTGTTAAGAAGAAGAGAAATTTGTCGTCGTTAAAGGAGAGATCGACCTGAACTCCTTTTCTGTTTGCAACAACTTCCATCAAACTCTCTATGTCTTGGTAAGTTCTAGGAAGAGTGATATTTACACTGATACTCTCATCAGCAAGCAATGTTTTTATCCTTCCTCCTACGATATTGACAAGCTCTGCTAATGTGTCTAATACGAGTTCTGCATCATTTGTACTCTCACCGATAAGTAACTCACACGCTTTTTTGGCAATTCCCTCCGGAAAAACCAAAACGACCATTCCATCCATATCCCCATAGTAGCCAATCGAGCTGGCAATTTTTCCATTTGTATCTTCAATGGTTAAATTATGGATACTTGCGCTCTCTTTCATAGCTTTTGCATTGGTCATCATCTCTAGCGTAACAACAGTTGCATCGATAAATTTTGGTAGTTCAGAGACCGTCTCTTTGTTAAGAACTCTTTTGTTTTTGACGTTTGAAGCACTGCTTGCACCAAGTTCTTTGAGAAGTTCTTTGTTCTGTAAGATGTCATCCATCTGCTCATAAAACAAGATTCCCGCATCTTCCATCGTCTCTTTAAATGCAAGGGGCGTTTTGTCAAATTTCATTCCTACAAAACAGATGGTCGCATTGTATTCAGCCCCAGAACTCGCAAGTTTTGAGAAAAAGTTCAGAGCATGTATATTCATGCTGATAACTTTATAGGCATCAAAGATGAAGAGCCGAAAGCCAACATTAAGCGAATTATTATGATACTCGATGTTAAAATTTTCACCTATATCTGCATCTAAAAAAGAGGAGATGGTGTAGATGATGGCATTTCCCGTGACACGTGCAGCAACCTTTTGACCCATCTGCCCTAAAAAAGTCGAATCAACGATATAGTCATAAGCGTTTTTGTTGGCTGCTTTGGTAGTAAACTCCTCAAATGATTGCGCAACGATGGGGTTGTGTCCGCCATCGTGCAGCTCTATCGCCATAGCAGAGCGTTGTGACTTGTCACCGCTGTAAAGCAGAATGTTTTTTCCCAGATTTTTAAAGCTTGGCGAAAATAGGTGGGCGATTTCAAGAGTCTTAAAAAGCGAAAAGTTCAGTTCATCATGAAAAAACTTCTTTATCGCCTCATACTTTTTACGGTCATAGTCGCAAAACCCTACAACCGCTTGGTTTTTTTTGCGAACTTTTACGAAGAGCTTGACAAAGATGTCCAAGCCGTTACGATTGAAAAAAACCACTTTTTTGAGTGAAACCAAAATCATGTCTGCTTTTATGTTTGCTGTGGCTTCTATATCTTCAAGGCTCATAAAAGCGTTAGAGCTGTTTCCATCTAAAAACCCTTGAGGCGAAAAAACCGCTATACCATCTTTGACTACGGCTTTCATGCAATCTCCATTAGTGAAGCAAAATCTTCATAGATATCATTTATATATTCAGGCTGAAAATCAACAAAATCATTAAGTCCCGCCGTTATAAATTCTGGTTGTGAAAGTTCGTAAAAAAGCAAAAGATGCATCCATTTTCCAAAGTTGTCACTCTCTTCGTCCTCTGATGGTTTTACACCTGAGGCTGCTTGAATTATTTGGGCTATCTTTGGGTGCATCTCCCACTTCTGTGCGATTTGCTCGCAAATATCAAAAAGTCCCATGCCACAAAGACGCTTGAGGATGGTGTTGTAGTCAAGCGCTTTTGCGCTTCTAAGCAGAGCAACATCCTCTTTTTTTTGTGCAAAGAGTGCTTCTGTGACGATGATACTCGCAGGTAGGAGCGTTATTGCCGCATAGACATTTGCATCTTTGCAATCAAGATGCTTGAGGATAGTCTCCCATTTTTTTGAAAGATTTGCTTGAAGGTCATGAAAAAGTGTAGTGTTTAGTCTGAAAAGCACCCATTTTTTGGGGTTGAGTAAAGAAATCATATAGTTATAAACACTCTGTTGTGCAAGCGAAACACCCAATATTCCAAAGATTTGCCCGACATCACTCACCTCATTTTTAAAACCATAGATAGGTTTGTTGACGATGCTCTTAAGATAAGATTTGAGTGCTAGGTCGTTTTGTGCCACTTTTGCAGCTTTGTGCAAATCCCCAATACGTAAAAGTGCAATGGTTTCGTTCAAAACCTCTGGAGAGGGAGGAATCTTGCGTATATACGCATCTATATTTTCTCTAGTTATCATCGTTACCACGCATTCGTAAAGTTGTATCATTTTACTCTTATATCAATAAAAGAAAAATTAAACCCTTAAGCAGAAGTTTGGTTTAGGATTGCTATAATTCGCAACTTTAAAACCTAAAAAAAGGAAGCTAACCATGGCAAGAAAATGCGCTATCAGTGGCAAAGGCCCAATGAGCGGGAACAATGTTTCTCACGCAAAAAACAAAACAAAACGTCGTTTCTTACTCAACCTTAGAACTGTCCGCATCACTTTAGATGATGGTACAACTCAAAAGGTTAAAATCTCTGCAAGAGAGTTGCGTACACTTAAGAAAAACTCTTAAGGGTTACGACCTTGAATCTCTTAGAGAAGATTCGAAACTTTCTACACTGGGAGACCTCTCCCAAACCTACTATTACCCTCAACGATGAACTTTACGCACAACTTTTACCTTTTAGAACACCTCTAATCCTTATCCAACTTCTTATGCTCATAGGAACATTAGGATACGTCTATATAGAAAATTACACCATCATGGATGCGATTTTCCAGTCTGGATATACCTTTACCACAGTTGGATTTGGCGCTCTTAATGAGGGGGAGTTTTCCGCCGCAGGGCAGATTTTTACGGTAACGCTTATTATTTTGGGTTTTACTGTTTTTACTATCGCCATTGGTATCGTTGTGGATGTCGTAAACAAAGGGAAGTTATCTAAAATACTTAAGGAGCGAAGAATGCTCTATGCAATAGCGAGGCTGAAGAAGCACTATGTTGTCTGTTATCACAACGACTATACGCTAGAAGTGACAAAGCAGCTAAGGGAAAATCATATCCCTTTTGTTGTTGTTGACCCACGAGAAGAGATCCATGAATGGGCGCAAGAGCATAACTATACGACCTACCTAAAAGCTGAGCCGCACGCGGAGCTCACTATGCTCAAAGCGCATCTCGCTTCCGCAAAGGGGCTTATAACGCTCTCAAGCTCTATGTCGGACAATATCGCTCTTATCGCATCGGTAAGGCTTTTTGAAAAAGAGCATTTTTTGCCTCGTCCCTACTATATCATCTCCTCTGCTGAAACCATCAGTGATGTGGAAAAACTCAAAAAACTTGGGGCAGATACAGTTGTCTCTCCCACAAAACTAACCGCTCAAAGAGTAAGTGCAATGGCGGCACGTCCTGATATGGAGAATCTTTTGGAGGAGTTTTTATATAAAAGCGACAACCCTTTAAACATGGAAGAGATAGAGGTGCCAAAATATAGTTGGGCAGTGCTAAAAAAACTTAGAGAGACCCACATCAGAGAGATAACAAACACTTCTATAGTGGGGATTACAAAAAAAGACGGAAAGTTTTTAGCAATGCCAAAAGGGGATGTTTTGATAACGAGTGAGTGTAAACTGCTTGTGATTGGGACACAAAAAGATATTAGCGTGACAAAAGATTTACTAAGAAAAAGAGATAAACCAAAGGAGCTCAAATTTGTATAATATAATCTATTCAAGCCTCGGAGTGTGCGCGAGTGAAGGTTTTTTTGCTGATGGCATAAGTGCCGGACTCAAAAAAGAGAATGCCAAAGATATGGCGTTTATCTATAGTGACGTGCCATGTGAAGTGGCATCTGTTTTTACGACCAACAAGATGGCGGCAGCCCCTATCAGGTATTTTCGCTCTATGGGTGACGTGCAGTCAAATTTTGTCGTCATCAACTCTAAAAATGCAAATGCGATGACGGGACAAGCGGGGATTGCAGATATCAAGGAGGTTTTGTCACACTGTCCGCAAGGGGTGCAAAACCCTATCATGAGTTCAACGGGTGTTATCGGTGTGCGACTTCCAAAGGCAAAAATCATTGATGGGATGAAGCTTTTTGACCTTACAAAAAGGGACTCAGCAAGCGCATCAAGAGCGATTATGACAACAGATACGTTTGCAAAAGAGATAGCTTTTAAAGTTTCACTGAGTGATGGAAGCAGTTTTAACATCGGAGCAATAGCAAAAGGTGCAGGGATGATAAATCCTGCCATGGCAACGATGCTCTGCTTTATCACTACCGACGCAAAAGCGATGCGAGCAGAGATGCAAGAGATTTTGGATGAGGTAGTTAAAACTACTTTTAACGCTATCAGCGTTGATGGCGACACTTCTACAAACGACACTGTTTTTGTTTTGGCAAACGGCAAAAGTGGCGCTTACGAGAGAGAAGCTTTTAAAGAAGCACTCTTTAAAGTGATGCACTTTTTAGCACTGGAAATGGTGCGAGACGGCGAGGGTGCGACTAAGCTTGTAACATACAAAGTAACGGGCGCGAGAGATGACAAAGAGGCAGAGATAGCTGCAAAAGCACTCTCTGATTCACTTTTGGTAAAAACCGCACTCTTTGGCGAAGACCCAAACTGGGGAAGAATCGCCTCAACCATCGGAGCAAGCGGCATAGAAGCATACGAAGAGAAACTCAAAATCTTATTTGACAATCTCTGTGTTTACGACAGAGGAGAGATTCTCTTTGATGCTGAAATGGAGAAAAAGTGCGCCGTTGTCATGCAACACCAAAAGTTTACTATCTCATGTGATATCGGCGTGGGTGATGGTAGTTTCAAAGCTTACGGATGTGACTTGGGTCATGAATATGTGAAGATAAATGCGGATTATAGGACGTAACTGACGTTACGTCCTATGGGGCACCTCTAAAAACTTTACCCAACCCTCGGCAAATGCCATCCTCTTTTATAAGCCAAAAGTCTTAACGCGATGCTAAATAGTGCGACTGCGAGGATGCTAAACTCATTGATAGCGTCAAAGAAGTGGAGTGTTCCTAAGAGGAGTGCGGCTATGACCGCTATGGATCCGTAAAAGTCGCTGATGAGAACCGATGGGACTTGGTTTATCATGATGTCTCTTGCTACTCCCCCGCCTACTGCTGTGATAAAACTAAGAATAATAATTCCAAAAAAGTTAAATTCGGCATTGATAGCCATAAGTGCGCCTGTGATACTGAATGCTACAAGCCCTATGGTGTCGCTCACTACAAATATCCATCCTCTCTCGATAGAGTCTTTTTTGTAAAGCCTAAGAGCAAAAATCAAAAAAATGGTAAGTGTGAGTGTGAGGGCTGGGTGGAGTGCGGTAAATGCAAAGGGCGGAACACTTAAGATGGCATCTCGTACGATACCGCCACCAAGAGCGGTAAGTGTGGCGGCTATCAAAATACCCAAGATATCAAGCCTGTTTTTGATGGCAACCAAAAAACCGCTTATCGTAAAAGCGGTTATGCCTATGATATCAGCGAAGATAAAGTATTCGGGCATTTGGTATTAGTTTTGGTAGTGGGATTTGAACTCTACATAGCGTGAAGCTGAAGCATAAAGCTCTTTTACCTCTTCATCGCTTAACTCTCTTACGACTTTTGCGGGGCTTCCCATAATGAGCGAGCGAGGTGGGAAGACTTTGTTTTTGGTTACAAGCGCACCGGCTCCGACAATGGACTCTTTGCCTATCACTGCGCCGTCAAGGATGGTAGCACTCATCCCGATAAGACATGCATCTTCGATAGTGCATCCGTGAAGCATAACACGGTGACCGATGGTTACATCACTGCCGATGATGGTCGGGTGTCCATCGCTTCTGTCTGCTTTTTTGTGGTGTGTGACGTGAACCATACTTAAATCCTGTATGCTAACTCTATCGCCGATTGTGATGTAGTGAACATCGCCTCGCACAACCGTTCCAAACCAGATAGAGCAATCTTCGCCGCAAGTGACATCGCCTATGACATCGGCAGAGGGTGCAACCCATGTATTTTTGCCGATTTTTGGGTTCATATCTTTAAAACTATACAGCACTGTTATTTTCCTCGTTAAAGATATTGGACATAATCTGTTCCAACGTTCCCATGCTCTCTTTCGCGGAGGCTTTAGTCACTTTGTTGACATAATCCTCTAAAAGAAGATGGTTGTTTATAGTTTTGATATCGTCATGTTTTACTTTGATGTAAGAGCCATCGCTTTGGAGTTCATGCGCCAAAGAGTTGTCTGCGCACTGAAGTTTGAGTATCTGCACTATCTTCTCTTTTGCTTTTTGGTCTTTGATGGTGGTAAGAAGCTCTATGCGTCTAGTCAAGTTTCGTGGCATCCAGTCCGCACTTGAGATGTAAACTCCTGCCTCGTCATTTTTAAAGTAAAAGGCTCTGGCGTGTTCTAAGTATTTTCCAAGGATGGAGATAACTCTTATATTCTCACTTACCCCTTCAATTCCTGGTTTAAGGCAGCAGATACCGCGCACGATAAGGTCTATTTTGACGCCCGCTTGACTTGCTTTGTAGAGCGCACGGATAACATCTTCATCCACAAGAGAGTTAAGTTTTGCGATAATGCGTCCATCACTCTTTTTACGTGCTTCGTTTTGTATAAGCGATAAAATCTTTGGTTTTATCTGTGATGGCGACATGTAGAGTTCGTTGAGTTTGCCTTTTTTGCTAAAACCTGTCAAGAAGTGGAAAAATCTTGTCATGTCATTTGTTATCTCATCTTTAGAAGTGAGGTAACTCATATCGGTATAGACTTTAGAAGTAGAAGGGTTGTAGTTGCCTGTTCCAAGGTGTGCATACTGCTTGAGTTTGCCATTTTTCTTTTTTGTAATCAAGGTTGCTTTTGCGTGGACTTTAAATCCTTTGATACCGTAGATAACATGCGCACCCGCTTTTTCAAGTGCTTTTGCCCAGATAAGGTTGTTCTCTTCGTCAAATCTCGCCTTTAGCTCAACCATAACGGTCACTTGAATGCCTGCTTCACTTGCTCCCATAAGCGCTTTAACAATAGGAGAATCTTTGCCAGAACGATAAAGTGTCATCTTGATAGAGACGACATCAGGGTCTTTTGCGGCAGTTTGGATAAGCATAACCACAGGGTCAAAACTCTCATAAGGGTGAAAAAGAAGAATGTCTTGCTTCTCTAAGGTAGCAAAAATATTTTCACTATGATCAAGAGGTGGTAATGTTTTTGTCTTAAAAGGCTCTAAGAGCAGATGTGCAAAACGCTTGTTTGAGACGATTTGCCAAAGGCTGGAGAGATTTAAAAAGGTGTGAAAACGGAAGATGTCATCTTGATAAACATTGGTGTGGCGGTTGAAAAAGTTGACTATTTCCTCATCCCCATCACTTCCAACTTCAAGGCGCACCATCGCCCCTTTTCTTCTAAGTTTTAGTCCCTCTTCTAAAATCTCCAAAAAGTCATCTGCTTCCTCTTCCTCTATCTCGATATCCGCATTTCTTGTTACTCTAAAAGATGCGAATTTGATAAGAGAGTACCCAGGGAAAAGGTCTTCTACATGCTCTGCAACAATGCTCTCGATGGGAACATAGATATCATTATCAAGCTCTACAAATCTCTCCAAAACACGAGGAATACGGATAATTCCAAATCTCTCAACAGATGCGTTGTCACTATCTCTAAGTTTGACGATAAGTCCAAAACTAAGGTTGTTTAGATGTGGAAAAGGGTGAGTTGCGTCCACAGCGATAGGGATGATAACAGGGTAGATATTTTCATTAAAGTATCTGTTTAGATAGTGCTTTTGCCCCTGAGAGAGTTCGTGATAATCTTTGACCTTTATCCCCTCATGTTCGAGTTTTTTGAGGATGCTAACCAAACAGTGTTCTGCCACTTGCTGTTCTTGATGGAGGTACTCCCGTATCTCTCGAAGCTGTTGCAGAGGTGTAAGTTTATCTGCGCTTGAGACGACGATGCCTGCAGCAAAAAGCTTTTTAAGCCCCGCGATTCTTATCATATAAAATTCATCTAAGTTGGTTCCATAAATCGCTAAAAACTTGAGCCTCTCCAAAAGCGGAAGAGACTCATCAAGAGCCTGTTTAAGAACCCTTGTGTTGAACTGCAGCCATGAAGTTTCACGGTTGTTATAAAGATCTGGATTTTTGAGATTGAGCATAAAAACTCCGCATAATTATTTTTGCTTATTATAGCAAACAATGGTTACCGTACGGGTACAGAGGGATTTTAAACATAAGCAATTTTTATTTTTTTACTTCACAACCCCGCTTCCTTTCCAGTTTGCGGCATGATAGACTGTTGTGCCGTTTTTTCTGGCGTAAAAACGTATAAGGAGTTTTTGAAGGGTCGGTTCGATGGATGGGTAGAACCACGCGTTATTGCTTGTGGCTAGGACATACTCAACGCCCTCTTCATAAATCTCTTTGCATGTCGCTTCATAGCAGATAGCGTTGCGGAACTTTACGCCTTTGATGATGAAATCTGTGGGTTTGTCGGCTGTCTTAAAGTCCGATGCGCCGCCAAAAAAGAACTCATTTACAAAGCCTTTGGCAAACTCTGGGAGCGGGATATACTCTCCAAATGGGACTAAAATCATCTTTTTTGCTATCTGGTATGCGCCGCCTTCAAACATATACGTAACGTTATAGTGGTGTTCCTCTTCTTTGAGCAGTGTGCCCGCAACGATGGAAATTTCATACGAGAGCTCTTGTAGTTTTCCCAAAACGGCGGGTGCTTTGTTCATGTAAAAGGGAAAAACAGACTCTGGTAAAACAACGACGTCGTAACCATCATCAATCGCCTTGTTAATCTCTCCAAAGATGAGTTGCAGTGTAGGTTGTAAGCTCTCTTGTTGCCATTTTTTTTCTTGTTTTATGTCCGTGGATATGAGTTTTATCTTAAGCGGTGCATCTTTTTGCAGTGGCGGTGTGAAGTCGAGTGTTACCAAAAGAAGTGCGAGCGGAACGTACTTGTAAGGTTTGGGAACATAGGCAACTAAAGAGAGCGAGAGAAGCAGTAGTGCAAAATCAAGTTTTTGGATGCCAATGAAGCTATCGACAAAAAGGAGTTCTGGCTGCATCCAGTTAAAATCCATCGGCTCAAAAAAGGAGAGTCCAAAGAGTAAAACGGCACGAAGAGCGACATCTTTAGTAAGTGCCAAAACACCAAAAAAGAGCATATAGATGAGGGCAAAACCAAATGTGACAAGCGGTGTGAGATAGCCGACACCGTTGTACTCAAAACTGTATCCTATCCAGTAAAACCATAAAAGTCCTATGAAAAATCCCGCAACCAAAACGGCTCTTTTTGGGATATATAAAAGAAGTGCAATGGCGAAAAGTCCAAAGAGTGTGTTGAGAAATTTGAGTGTGATGCCAAAATGTTCAAGATAGAGAAATGCGCTAAAAAGAAGTGCGGCAATAATGCCGCATGTTAAATCAAAGAGTTTTTCATTGTAGTTGCTTCTTATATTTTGTATCTCTTCTCTCATGGCTCTCTGCTTGGTTTTTAAGCCAAATTATAGCACTCTTCAGTCTTTTGTTACTATATTTTTTGTATAATCGCCGCAATTTAATTCAAGGAAACCCAGAATCATGGAAATATTAGGACAACTTTTACCGTTTGTATTTTTAATCGCAATTATGTACTTTGTGATTATTCGCCCGCAACAAAAAGAGGCTAAATCGCGTCAAGAGATGATAGCGGCTCTTAAAAAAGGAGACAAAGTTATCACTACTGGGGGGCTTATCGTTATTGTTAACAAAGTAGAAGAGCAGTTTTTAAATGTAAAAATCAACGAAGAAGTAGTTGTTAAGATAACAAAAGATTCTGTTATCAGAAAGTACGAGGATGAAGCTTAATTATCGCATAGTTATTTTTGCTTTTGCAATAGTTTTTGGTATCTTTTTCTCTCTTCCGTCACTCCTCCAAACGCAAGATGGCAAAAAAATAGCACTTGGTCTTGACCTTCAAGGCGGACTTCATATGCTTCTTGGTGTTAAAACCGAAGAAGCGGTTGCATCACGCATAAAATCTATTGCTGCAAGTATCAAGTATTTTACGGAAAAAAAAGAGATTCTCATTGATGGACTCTCTTTTGATGCAGAACATATCTCTTTTATACTCTTGGACAAAGATGATGTAAAGACGATTCAAACTTTTTTACATGAGATTCAGGGCGCTGTTGTCACTGTTGCAGGGGAGAGTGTCTCTTTAACGCTTACAGGCGAAGAGGTAACAAGAACCAAAGAGCAGGCGATTTCTCAAGCGATTGAGACCATCAGAAACAGACTTGATCAGTTTGGTTTGTCTGAGCCCATCGTAGCACGCCAAGGGGATGAGAAGATTCTTGTACAGCTTGCAGGTATCAAAACTGCCGAAGATGAGCAAAGAGCAAGAGAGCTTATCTCTCGTGCTGCAAAGCTTGAGCTTATGGCTGTAGATGAAGATAGGGCTGCAAGAGTTGGCAATATGAGTGCGAGCGACGCTGCTGCTTATGGCGATGTGATACTAGAAGATGTCACAAACCCAAGCATCAAGCACCTTGTACGTGAGATTCCCGTTCTTGATGGTGGGATGCTAACCGATGCGAGTGTCGGTTTTGACCAAAATAACCGTCCTCTTATTAGCTTTACGCTCAACGCAGAGGGTGCGCAGATATTTGGTGATTTTACTGGTAAAAGTGTCGGAAAACGCCTTGCTGTTGTGCTTGATGGCAAAGTCTATTCTGCTCCTGTTATCAATGAGCGCATCGGTGGGGGAAGCGGACAGATTTCCGGAAACTACACTGTGTTAGAGGCAAAAGATTTGGCAATTGCGCTGCGTTCGGGTTCACTGATGGCGCCTATCTATGTTATGGAGAAGCGTTCTGTGGGTCCTAGCTTGGGAGCCGATAGTATCAAGGCTAGCATGATTGCACTTTTGAGCGGTTTTGGGTTTGTTGTCGTTTTCATGGTTGTTTACTACAGAATGGCGGGAGTTGTTGCAAACATAGCCCTTTTTGCAAATATCTTGCTTATTATAGCGGTTATGAGTCTCTTTGGTGCAACGCTCACACTTCCGGGGATGGCGGGGATAGTCCTTACCATCGGTATGGCGGTGGATGCAAATGTTATCATCTCAGAGCGAATCCGTGAGCTGTTACGTCAGGGTGTCTCTGTGCACAAAGCCATAGAGGATGGCTACTCCAATGCGATGCGTGCGATTTTGGATGCAAACATTACCACACTCATCGCCGCTGTTGTGCTTTACGCTTATGGCACGGGGGCTATCAAAGGATTTGCCATCACTATCAGTATAGGTATTTTGGCTTCCATGCTTACGGCGATTTTGGGAACACACGGGATTTACCAGATGCTTGAAGAGAAGATGAAAAAGAGCAAAAACAACCTTTTATGGTTTGGGATAAAGGGGTAGTTATGGAATTTTTTAGATATGCAAAAACCTTTGGGTTTATGGGCAAATCAAAAGCGGCAATGTTTTTTTCCATCGCTCTTATCTTGGCTTCTTTTGCCGCTGTGGCAATAAAAGGGCTCAATTACGGTGTTGACTTTGCAGGCGGAACGATTGTTCAGGTCAAATACGCTTCTGCAGCTCCCATTGATGCTATGCGTGAAAAACTAAAAGGAAACGAGATTTTTGAGGGTGCTAGCATTACGGAGTTTGGTTCTGCCGATGAGGTGGTTATTCGTATGCGAAGTGCATCAAGCGATGTTGTAGTCGATATCGGCGATCTTACAAGAGAGACGCTCAAAGGCACGGGTGATTTTGAAGTGCGCCGTGTCGATATCGTTGGTCCAAAGGTTGGGAGTGAGCTCAAAGAAAAAGGGATTATGTCTCTTGTTTTGGCGATTGCAGGGATTTTGATATATGTTGCATTTCGCTTTGAGTGGAGATTTGCTCTTGCTTCTGTTTTGGCACTTGTACACGATGTCTCTATAGCGATGGGTGCTATTGCGCTTACGCAAATGGAGGTCAATCTCGATGTTTTAGCTGCACTCCTAACCATCCTTGGATATTCACTCAACGATACTATTATCGTTTTTGACCGTATCCGTGAAGGGATTGTCGGAGGAAAAGGGGTGGAGTTTAGCGAGATTATCGATGACTCCATCACAAACACACTCTCAAGAACGACACTTACATCGCTTACAACTCTTTTTGTTGTTGTTACGCTTTTTGTATGGGGCGGTGAGATTATCCATGCGTTTGCATTTACTCTTTTAGTAGGTATCACGATTGGAACATACTCCTCTATCTTTGTCGCTTCTCCAATGCTTCTTCTTTTAGGGTTTGATGTCAAACAGTATCATATCAACCTTGCCGAAAAAGCAAGACGAGAGGCAGAAAAAGAGAAGATGAGAAACCAGTTTGAATCAGGAGTGATGTAAGAGGAGGGTGCTTACGCCTTCTCAGTTGCTCCTTAAGATAGTTTTTGTATAATCCCCACAATTAATTTTAAGGACTTAATATGGATTGGGGCAAAGTAGTTTATGTTTTTTTTGCATTGATGAGTTTAACATCGATTGCAGGTTTCTTGTATGAGCACAGCTCTGCAGCGCTTTTTCTTGCGGGTAGCTTAAATCTAGTTTCTACATTTTTAAAAATTGGTGTGAGAAATCTGCTCTCTGCTGAACTTTTAGCCTCTTCACTTGTCGCAGACTTGCATCTTATCCCCGCATTTATCTATCTTGAAGTTGTCGGTAACTTAGAGTGGGCTATCGCTTTGGCTATCGGTGCGCTTATAGCAAATCTTTTCTCTGTAGGTCTTATCTATATAGAGAGTTCAAAAAATCGTGATGAGTATTAGGAGTTAGTGTTGGAGTATAGTTCAAAAGAGTTAGAGAAAAAGTGGCAAGAGTATTGGGCGCAAAAGAGAAGTTTTGAGCCGAGTGAAGATTTTACAAAAGATAAAAAATATATCCTTAGCATGTTTCCCT
The DNA here is from genome assembly GCF_059705355.1 of Sulfurimonas lacustris. Lineage (NCBI taxonomy): Bacteria > Pseudomonadati > Campylobacterota > Epsilonproteobacteria > Campylobacterales > Sulfurimonadaceae > Sulfurimonas > Sulfurimonas lacustris. Next base: position 1,776,673 of record NZ_AP046125.1, on the reverse strand, counting down.
TTCCAAGCGGACGGCTTCATATGGGACATGTCAGAAACTACACCATAAGTGATGCGTTTGCCAGATACTACCGCCAACAGGGTTTCAATGTCCTTCACCCTATCGGTTTTGACAGTTTTGGAATGCCTGCCGAAAATGCGGCTATCAAAAACGGCTCACACCCAAAAACATGGACTTACAGCAACATAGACTACATGAAAGGCGAGTTTAAATCGCTAGGATTTTCATTTTCCAAAGAGCGTGAACTTGCAACAAGTGATGAACTCTACACGAAGTTTGAGCAGGGCTTTATCATCGATATGTATGAAAAAGGGCTGCTTTATCGCAAAAAAGGGTTTTTAAACTGGTGTCCTAGTTGTCACACCGTTTTGGCAAATGAGCAGGTAATTGAGGGGAGTTGCTGGAGATGCGATACTCAAGTAGTTAAAAAAGATATGAATCAGTACTACTTCAAAATCACGCACTATGCGGATGAACTGTTGGCAGACCTTAAAAAACTAGAGGGTGGCTGGCCAAAACAGGTTCTCACGATGCAGGAGAACTGGATAGGCAAGTCGTACGGTTTGGAGTTTAAGTTCTCATTTGACGCTGCTTCACATGAGAGACTAAGCGGTAACTTTGATGGTTTTGAAGTCTTTACAACCCGTCCCGACACCATCTATGGTGTGAGCTATGCGGCACTTGCACCTGAGCATGAGATAGTCTCCTATATGATTCAAAACTCTCTTTTAGACGATAACACAAGAGAGCAGATAGAGTCTATGAAAAATGCCTCTTCCATAGATAGACAAAAAGAGAAGAGCGGTGTTACTCTGAACTTGAACGTTGTGCATCCTTTGACAAAAAAGAGCGTTCCTGTTTGGGTGGCGAATTTTGTTCTAATGGACTATGGAAGCGGTGCAGTTATGGCTGTTCCTGCACATGATGAGCGGGATTTTGAGTTTGCAAAAAAGTACGATTTGCCTATAAATGCGGTTATAAAACCTTTTGGCGGTGAGGCTGATGGTTCAAAAGCGTTTACCGAGGCGGGGGAGCTTTTTGCTTCAGAGCATTTTAACGGACTAAATTCCAAAGAGGCGCAGGCGAAAATCATAGCGCATTTTGAAGCTCTTGGCATCGGCACAAAAAAGACAAACTTTAAACTCAAAGATTGGGGAGTGAGTCGTCAGAGATATTGGGGTGCTCCTATCCCGTTTGTTCACTGTGACGATTGTGGGCTTGTTATGGAGAAAAAAGAGAACCTCCCCATCGCACTTCCTGAAGATATAGTCATCACCGGAGAGGGAAATCCGCTTGACAAACATCCGACTTGGAAGCACTGCAAATGTCCATCTTGCGGTAAAGATGCTTTGCGTGAAACAGATACGATGGATACCTTTGTCGAGTCTAGCTGGTACTTTTTACGCTTTTGCGCATCTCCTAAAAACTGGGAAGATGAGGCATTTTCGGCAGAGCAAATCAAATACTGGATGTCGGTGGATCACTACATTGGCGGTATAGAACATGCGATTTTACATCTTCTGTATGCAAGATTTTTCACAAAAGTGTTCCGTGATTTGGGGTATGTAAGTTTTGATGAACCGTTTGATAGGCTTCTTACTCAAGGGATGGTTTTAAAAGATGGTGCGAAGATGAGCAAATCTAAAGGCAACACGGTTGACCCAGATGCTATTATCGAGAAATACGGTGCAGATACGGCTAGACTTTTCATACTTTTTGCCGCACCTCCGACGCAAGAGCTGGAGTGGAACGACAGTGCTGTTGATGGGGCATACAGATTTATCAAGCGATTTTATGAGAGAAGTGCGAATGTACTAAAGTCGGAGACGATTCCTCAGATAAATCATAGTGCATTGTGCAAAGAAGAGAAGTTTGCTAGAAAAAAAGTGTATGAAGCACTTGTGCGTGCACAAGATGTTTACAATGAAAAATATACTTTTAACACCATGATAGCAGGCGTAATGGAGGCGATGAACGCTCTTAATACTCAAAGCAACGCCGCTGTATGGAGTGAAGCATACTGGATACTTACTTCCATCATGGAGCCTGTTATTCCACATGTTTGCCAAGAGATAAGCAGTAACTATTTTTCTCTTAAAAACCTCACTTCCCAGAGAGTTTTAGAAGAGGTTTTTGTGCAAGAGAGTATCACTTTGGGTATCTCCATAAACGGAAAAGCAAGAGCGGAGATAGAAGTCTCTCCTGATGCGCCAAATGATGAGATAATCATAATGGCAAAAGAGAGTGCCGCAAAATGGCTTGAGGGCAAAACTATAGTCAAAGAGATAGTTGTTCCTAAAAAATTAGTAAATCTCGTTATCAAGGATTAATGTGAGACGATTTTTCAATCTTAAAAAAGGTGTGCTTTTCGTGGGTTTGCTCTTTTTGGTAGGCGGATGTGGCTACGCTCCAAATGCAAAATTTTCCCGCGATGTCATGGGAGAGAAGATTAGCACGAGCGTTGTTATCTCTGCCGAAGATCCGCAAAATACGGTTGTAATCAAAGATGCGGTTGACAAGGCTGTGATTGAAGTTTTTCAGGCATCATTGACAACAAAAGAGGCTTCGGATTCGCACCTCGTCATCCAGATGAATAAACCAATCTATACACCAGTTGTTTATGATGAGAATGGTTATATTACGGGGTATAGAATGAGTGTTGTACTTCACATCGTGAGAGACTCAAAGGGTGTGTTAAAAAAGTATCAGACACGAGGGTTTCATGACTTTTCTGTAGCTCCAAATGCTATCGTTACGGATCAAGATAGATTTAATGCTATCGGTTTTGCCGCTCAAAGAGCAATTAGAGCATTTGTCGCACAGGTTTCTGCTGAGGGAGCAAGAGCTAAAAAATAGGGAGTTTGTATGAATATCCAAGAGATTATAAGAAAAAGCATCAAAAGACTAGAGTTGGAGGGTAAACTTCTTACTCCTGATTTTTATGCGGAGGCTTTTTGTAAAGAGGCTTCCAAAGCGGGTTTTAATGTTGATGATTGCTCTAAGCTAGAGAAGTTTAGGTCGATGCTCAACAAGGATTTTCAAGAGGAGCTTAAAAAGTACCATATCAAAACTATCTCTGAATTTGCCCATTTTTTAATCTCAAAGCTCAACAGAACAAACCCTTCACACTGTTCCAACCTGCTAGAGTCACAAACTGTTTTTACAAAGCGTGTGCTTCAGGTTGTAGAAGTTTTGCATAACAAAGAAGCAGCAGAGTTGGCGAGAAAAAGTCTTGACCTCTTAAGCCGTGAAGCTTCACCTGTGGAGATTGATCAGTACAGACAGCTATGGGTCAATTTTATCACGACGTATGACACCACATTTTTGCAAAAACTCAAACTCTTAGGGGATGTGGATACAACAAGTTTAAGAAAAACAGTTGAAAATCTAAATCTTGAGAACCTCCATCTTGCTCCGTCTCAGCCATTTGAGCTCTCCAAAGTTGCATCACTTCTTGTGGCTTCCCTTGTTCCATCCATCGCTTCGGAAGTAAATGAGAAGATTGCTTCTATCAGCCAAAAAATCAAAAAAGACCCATCACTTTTGGAAAGTGAGAGCGTAGAAGCAGAGATAAAGTCAGCAATATCGCTTCGCATCGCCCTTGATAAACAGAGTGTCAAAGAGATGATTGAGTCCATTGACGGGGTGCTTGACAAACTCTCGCTAAGACTTATCGAGATGATTGAGAGTTCTGATAGCTCTACGGTAGAGATACAAAAAATCAAAAAAGAGCTTGAGAGTTACAATGGGGGTGGCATCACCAACTTTACGATTGCGCATAAAAAACTCTATACTATAGCAACGGCACTCGAAGAAAACACACAGGCTTTGACAAAAGATTTGAAAAAACATAGCAATGAAGTTACGCTTCTAAGCAAACGTGTTGAGCAGTTGGAGCAGGAGCTTCAAAGAGCCAAGGAGCAATCAAAAGAGGATTTTTTAACCAAACTTTTTAACAAACGTGCGCTTGAAGAGTATATGAATATCAAAGAGGCGGAGTTTACACGCTATGGAAAAAACTATAGTGTTGTCTTTTTTGATTTGGACTTTTTTAAATCTGTAAATGACACATACGGGCATGATGCTGGTGATGCGGTGCTTTTTGCCTTTGCAAAGATACTGAAAAAAGAGGCGAGAAATGTGGATGTTGTCGGGCGTTATGGTGGAGAGGAGTTTATAGCGATTCTTGGAGAGACTGATGTGGAGGGCGGCGTTGTTTTTGCAAATAAAGTGCGCAACAAAGTCAAAAATGCGCGTTTGATGTACAAAGAAAATCGCATAGAGCTTACTGTAAGTTGCGGAGTGAGCGAACGCAAAACCCATTTTTCACTTCAAAATACCGTTAAGTCGGCGGATGAAGCACTATATAAAGCAAAGCAAAACGGTAGAGACAGGGTCGAGACGAAGTGAGCCTTCAAGAGTATCTAAATGCAAAACCGCTCTACTATGACGAAATAGACTACTCACGGATGCCCAGAGTTTATGAGACCATAAAACACTCTTTAAAAATCCACAAAATCATCCATATCATCGGCACAAACGGCAAAGGTACGACGGGGCGTTTTTTGGCGACTGCACTTTTTGCAAACGGTTATCGTGTGGGACACTACACTTCACCGCATATTTTAGAATTTAAAGAGAGAGTGTGGCTTAACGGAGAAAATGCAAGCGATGAAGAGTTGCAAAATGCCCATGAAGAGCTGCAAAAACTCTTAAGTAAAGAGGATACTGATACGCTTAGTTATTTTGAATATACCACGCTTCTTGCTATGCTTGTTTTTAGTGAGTGCGAGTATGTCGTTATGGAAGCGGGGCTTGGCGGCGAGCATGATGCAACGGCTGTATTTCCAAAAACACTTACTCTTGTAACGCCTATCGCTTATGACCATGAAGCATTTTTAGGCAGTGACATATCGCAAATTGCAAAAACAAAGTTAAATGCCATCCAAAAGAGTGCGATAATCGCAAATCAGCGGTTTGATGAAGTTTGCGAGGTTGCTAAAAGCTTGGCAAATAAAAATATCTATAGAGTAGATGAACTTTTGGATGAAGATGACAAAAAAAAGAGAGAAGTCATAAGCAAGGAGCTGCTTTTAGCTCCCTATCTTGTACAAAATCTCTCTCTTAGCATTGCGGCATTGAAATTTTTAGGCGTAAAGTATAAAGCGGATGATTTTAAAAATGCAAAGCTCTTTGGGCGATTGAGCCGAGTTGCCAAAAATGTCATAGTAGATGTCGGACACAACGCACTTGCCGCTTCAAGCATAGTAGAGGCGTTAGCGGGAGAAAAATTTACGCTTATCTATAACAGTTACAGAGATAAAAACTATAAAGAAATTTTGTCCATTTTGAAGCCCATCATCTTAAGTGTAGAGATTATAGAAGTTTTGAACCAAAGAGTGGAAGAGATAGAAAAAATCCAAAATGCGCTTGATGATTTGGGCATAAAACGAACGATTTTTAAAGAGATAAAAGAGGAGCGAAACTATCTGGTTTTTGGCTCTTTTAGCGTTGCGGAGAAGTTTTTGAAGGAGCAGGCAAGTGTCGCAAAATATACTATTTGACTATTTTAAAAGAGGTCAAAATCTTGAAGTGCTTATCTGTCAAGACCATAAAGAGTCACTTGAGCTTGAGAGCGTTGTCAAGTTTTACGGCAAAGAAGTTGTTGTTTTTCCAGACTTAAGAGCGACATTTGGAGATGATCTTAGGGTTTATAAAGAGGAGCTTCATGAGCTTTTTTCATGCCTTAGAAGATACTACACTGCAAAGAAAAAGCCTCTCATCATCTCGCCGCTTAAAACTCTTCTTTTTCATCTGCCAAAAGAGGAACTTTTAAAGAGTACGGTGTTGGAGTTTGGCTCAAAGATAGAGCTAAAAAAGTTTAAAGAGCTTCTTCTTTTTTGGGGATATAGCTTTGTTGACATGGTAGAAGTGGAGGGGGAAGTCTCCTTTCGAGGGGACATCATAGATATCTATCCGAGTGCAAGCAAAATGCCGCTTCGCATCTCACTTTTTGATGATGAGATAGAGCAGATAAAGTATTTTGAGTTAGAGTCTCAGCGCACACAAGGCGAGGAGTTAGAGGGTGTAGATGTAGCTCCTGCCTTTTTTTCTCTGGATGAGGAGGGTTTTAACGCTTTAAATGAGAGGGTAAAAAAGAGCGATTTTAACTCTCTCTCTTACGATATCGCTTCGCTCGGACTTTGGTATTTGGGCGAGATGGCATCAAACTTTTTAGAGGGCAAAAATGCAAAACTTATACGAAATCTGGATGCACTTTTGGTCGATGCCTATGCGCTGAACAACCCGACACTTAGTCGTGCATGTTTTAACTTAGAGATTTTGCCGCAAAATGATGAGTGCAAAGAGTTGGCGGTTACTGATGCCATGGCACTCATAACTGTTCATAAAGATAAAAAGATAACCGTTATCGCATCAAATGAGGCGGTTGTAAAACAAGCTAGGATTTACGATACCAAGGGCATCAAAATCATCTATGCTCCATATGTCTTAAATATCATAGACAAAGACGAAGTTGTCATATCGCTCAATAAAAAAGAAAAAGCAAGACGCAGACGAAAAAGCTCCATTTTGCTTGATGACCTTAAAGTCGGCGATTATGTCGTGCATGAAGATTACGGCGTGGGTATCTTTGAGGGGATTGAGAAGACAGAGATACTCGGCGGCGTAAAAGATTTTATCGTTATAAAATATGTCGGCGATGACAAGATACTTCTCCCCGTTGAAAATATCGACTACATAGACCGCTACATAGCTTCAGGCGGCTCAACTCCGGAGCTTGACAGACTCGGCAAAGGGAGTTTTGGCAAACTCAAAGAGAGTGTGCGAAAACGCTTGATGGAGATTGCAGGGCAGATTGTAAATACCGCCGCCGCAAGAGAGCTGATAGCCGCACCTAAAATCAGCGTGGATGAGAGCGAGCTAAGAGCGTTTCAAAAACTCTCAGGCTTTCTTTACACAGACGATCAGATAACCGCCATAGATGAGATAATTACTCAGATGAGTTCGGGTCACATCATGGATAGGCTTCTAAGCGGAGATGTCGGTTTTGGCAAGACGGAAGTGGCTATGAATACCATTTTTGCGGCATACAAATCAGGCTTTCAGTCGGCACTTATAGTTCCCACAACTCTTCTTTCCGCTCAACACTACCGCTCTTTGGCGCAAAGATTTGATGCTCTTGGCATAAGGGTTGCGAAGTTGGATAGATTTGTAAGCGCAAAAGATAAAACAAACATCACAAAAGCACTAAGAGAGGGGATTTTGGATGCCGTTGTAGGAACGCATGCACTTTTTGATTTGGACTTTAAAAACCTCGGTGTGGTCATCATAGATGAGGAGCATAAGTTCGGCGTAAAACAAAAAGAGAAGATAAAAGAGCTTTACAATAGTGTCCATCTTCTCTCCATGAGTGCCACGCCGATTCCCCGTTCACTCAACCAAGCCCTAAGCTCCATCAAAACCATGTCGCAGCTGCTTACCCCGCCAAGCGAGAGAGAACCTGTGAGAACTTTTGTAAAAGAGTATGAAGAAAAACTCATAAAAGAGGTTATTTTACGAGAGATTCGCCGTGGCGGACAGATATTTTATGTACATAACTCCATAGACCATATGCCCATAAAGTACGGTGAACTCAAAGCGATATTGCCCGAACTTAGGGTCGTTATGCTTCACTCAAAAATCTCTGCAACCGACACCGAAAAAGAGCTTTTAAAGTTTGAAGCAGGCGAATATGACCTTATGCTTGCCACCTCCATCATCGAATCGGGTATCCATATGCCAAGAGTAAACACCATCATCGTGGACGGCGCGGACAGGTTTGGAATGGCGGATTTGCATCAGCTTAGAGGAAGAGTAGGGCGTGGAAGTACCGAGGGGTTTTCTTATTTTATAGTAAACAACAAAGAGGAGCTAACCGACGAGGCAAAAAAAAGACTTCTGGCGTTAGAGTCAAACTCCTACCTTGGAAGCGGTTCTGCTTTAGCGTACCATGACTTAGAGATAAGAGGCGGCGGAAACTTAGTAGGCGATGCCCAAAGCGGACACATCAAAAACATCGGCTATTCGCTCTATTTGAGGATGCTAGAAGATGCCATCAAACTTTTAAGCAACCATATACAAGTAGAGAAGTTCAAAGTTGACATAAAACTAACCATCTCAGCCTATATATCTGATGAGGTAGTAAAAGAGAACAGACTCCGTCTCGATATCTACAGACGATTGTCCGCTTGTCAAGAAGTAGTAGAGATATACGAGATACAAGAAGAGACGATAGACCGCTTCGGCGAACTAGACACCCCAAGCAAACAGTTTTTTGAACTGATGGTTATCAAGCTTTTATGTCTGGAAAAAAAGATAAAAATCATCTCAAACTACGGACAAAATATAACGATTACGCATAGTGATGATAAAAAAGAGAGTATAAAGTCTGATTCTAAAGATGATGACGATGTTATAAAAGCGGTGCTTTTGTATTTGAGGGCGTGAAAAATTTATCGTGGAGAAAAAAATGATAGACCCTAAAATGGAAGAGAGTTGGAGAGAAGTTCTGTTTGATGAGTTTCAAAAGCCCTATTTTGAAGAGTTAAAGAAGTTTTTGGTTGAAGAAAAGCAAAGACATACTATCTATCCGCATGGTTCAAATATCTTTGCCGCATTTAACAACACTCCGTTTGATAATGTAAAAGTCGTGATTTTGGGGCAAGACCCTTATCATGGGGCAAATCAGGCGCATGGGCTGGCATTTTCTGTAAATGACGGTGTGCCGTTTCCGCCGTCTCTGCAAAATATCTTTAAAGAGCTTCGTGATGATATGGGTTGTGATATGCCAAAGAGCGGAAATCTGATAAAGTGGGCAAAAGAGGGTGTTTTTTTGATTAATGCAGTTTTAACGGTAAGAGCGAGTGAGGCGAATTCACATAAAAGCAGGGGTTGGGAGATATTTACCGATGCAGTTATCAGACTGCTAAGTGAGAAAAAAGAGAATCTGGTTTTTATCTTATGGGGAAGTCCTGCGGGTGCAAAAGCTTCGCTTATCGATGCAAAAAAACATCTTATACTCAAAGCGCCGCATCCTTCGCCTCTTTCGTCATATAGAGGGTTTTTCGGCTCAAAGCCTTTTTCAAAAACAAATGATTATCTTGTATCAAAAGCGATAAGCCCGATTAAGTGGTGTATATAAAATAAGGAATAATAGTGAGAGTAGCATTTATAGGCGATATAGTCGGAAGCCACGGAAGAGATATGTTAAAAGCACATCTCAAAAAAATCAGGCAAGAACATGCCATTGACTTTGTGGTGGCGAACTATGAAAACGCTTCACATGGGTTTGGGCTTACAGTCAAAAACGCAAATGAGATAGTCGGCTACGGTGTGGACTGTATGAGCGGTGGAAATCATACTTGGGATAAAAAAGAGATTGAAGCGCTTTTTGATACGCATGAGATATTGCGACCGCACAACTACCCAGATGGGGTTAAAGGGACGGGTTGTAAAGTTTATGATGTGGCAGGGGAGAAGCTTGCTGTCTTAAACCTTATGGGACACTACTCTATGCCATATGTGGATAATGCTTTTAGAGCGGCAAAAAGTACAGTTGAGGCTCTGCACGCTGATGGTGTAAAAAATATCTTTATAGATTTTCATGCCGAAGCCACAAGCGAAAAACGGGCTTTAATGATGCTTCTTCAAGGTAGCGTGAGCGGTATCATAGGGACACATACTCATGTAAGCACGGATGATTTTCAGATAGTCGATGGGACTGCGTATCTGACGGACATCGGGCTTACGGGATGTCGAGACAATATCATAGGAATGGACAATGCCACGCCGATAAAGCAGTTTTTAACAGGCATAAAAGGGCATTTTGATATCCCTAAAAAGTGTAAAAAGATTCTCCAAATTGCGATTATGGATTTTAACGACGGAAAATGTGAGAGTGCGTTTAAACTCAAAGTGTTTGATGATGGAGTGGTAATAAAAACGGATGCGTGGGTAGAGCGTTAGGCAGCTGTTATGCGGTAGTATCTGTCGTTGGCAAGATAGGTGTTTACCATGGTTTGGCGCAAGGTTTTTACTTTTGCTTCTTTGGTCTCTTGTGGCATGGTTATGTCGATTTTTGGAGTTAAGTCCAGAGCAAATGTGGGTTTTTTGGCTAAAGAGAACTTTCTTGCGCTCTCTTCATAGGCATTTTTAGCATTTGCCAAAGTGTTCAGCCCTTTGAGCGTAAAACTATCTTGCCCTTGTAGCTGTTCTTGAAGTTTTTGCTGGTTTTGGAACGATTTGTAGCTAGAGACATAGTCGATGGGGAGGCTTTTTTCATCTCTTGGAGCAAATGCCGGCTCATTGGAAGCAGCCTCGCTAAGGAAGAAAGGCTCTTTTTTGAGTTCGTTTGCTTTGAAATCTCTGCTTTTGTTGGTGCTGTCTGTTTGAACGTATGTGCTGTAAGAAGATACAAACATAAAACACCTCCAAATTATTTGTTACAATTATAACACTTTTTACGTAATAAAAATGAAATTCTTTTTGGATACAATAACTAAAAAAAGTATATTAGACTTCTTGCAAAACTAAAAACACGCTCACTCAGGCTTCGCTGTGCTGCAGAATCGTTCACTTAGTTTTTAGTTTTGCAAGAAGTCTGTTTAATTAGGAAAAAAATGAGTGTAAAAATTGTTATTGTAGAAGATGAAGAAGATCTCTTGGAACTTGTTGAGTACAACTTGCAAAAAGAGGGGTATGACGTTGTAGGTTTTTTGAATACTAAAAATGTGGAGCAGATGCTCCTAGAAGAGAGTGTTGATCTGCTTATCATGGATAGAAATCTCCCAGGGGTTGAAGGGAGTGAGTTTGTCCAGTCACTTAGAAAAGATGGGTGTACGACACCTGTTATCTACCTAAGCGCAAAAAGCCTTGATAGCGAGATAGAAGAGGGGTTTGTCAGGGGTGCGGATGACTACATCACTAAGCCTTTTAACATGAAAGAACTTCTGCTGCGCATCAAAGCTGTCCTTCGTCGCACAACCAAAAAAGTGGATGACGGCGTTTTGGTTCATAGAGATTTGGTGCTTGATAAAAGTTCACGCACACTTAGCGTGGATGGCAAAAATGTAGAGATAACAAAGCTGGAGTTCAATCTGCTTAGTGAGTTTATACTCAACAAAAACAGTGTGTTAGAGCGTGACTATCTCCTTGAAAATGTCTGGGACGGGGCAGAGGAGTACCAGTATAAAACGGTCAATGTCGCCATCAACCGTCTTAAAGAGAAAATCGACCCAGATAAAACAAAAGAGTACATACAAACAGTCCGTGGAGTAGGGTATAAGCTGTGCTAAAAATCCATCAAATTTTTATCCTAAAATTTCTGCTTCTTTTCTCAAGTGCGCTTTTTATAACCTCCATCATCAGTTATTTGGCGCTCAAATCTATCATCATTGAGCACAACAAAAATCATCTCAAACATGCCATAGAGCTTATCGAAGTAGAGCTGCAAGATTTGAATGATTTGGATAGTTATGTAGTACAAATCTACACACGAACCTCTTTGCGTACAACTATCATCGCTGAAGATGGGACTGTTATAGCAGAATCAAACGCCGATAAAGCAGAGATGGATAACCATGCTTCACGCTTTGAGGTGATGCTCTCAAACTCCCAAGATTACGGGGATATCATCAGATATTCTAAAACTGTCAATGCAGATTTTTTGTATGTTGTAAAAAAAGCGCGTTATGAAAATGAAACTATCTACATAAGGCTCTCCATGAGTTTGGCGCAAATCATGGATGACTTTTATGCTCTTTGGACAAAACTTCTTTTCATCTTTATAGGCGTTTTACTCCTAGCAGCTTTTGTTTCACAGCAGATGAGCAAAAGGGTGGTGTATGACATTAGGCAGATTACAGAGTATCTTGATGAGGTTTCTACAAAAAACTATAAAGCCGTTATCAAAACAAAATATTTTTATGAGTTTTTGCAAATCTCTTTACTGCTCAAAAATCTGGTAAAAAAACTAAGCAAAAATGAGAAAAAAAAGTCCAAACATATGGCAAAACTCAGGCTCATCAATAAGCAAAAAAATGACATTTTGTCTGCTATTTCGCATGAATTTAAAAATCCTGTTGCTGCTATTATAGGCTACTCGCAAACGATTCAAGAGGATAGTGAGATGCCAAAGGGCATACGTGATAAATTTTTGGGCAAGATAACATCCAATGGTGAAAAAATCTCTAAGATGCTCGATAGGCTCACGCTCTCAGTCAAGCTTGAAAATGGTGACTTGAAAGTGAACAAAAGTGAGTTTGAGCTTGGGCAGCTCTGCCATGAGGTAGCGTCAAACCTGCTTTTAAAACATAAAAACAGGGAGATTGTAGTTGAAGTAGAGCCGAGGGTGCTTTATAGCGATAAAACCATGCTGGAACTTGTTCTTATCAACCTTATAGACAATGCTTTAAAATACTCAAAAAATGATGTTGTTGTAGCGTTAGACGGGCAAAGGCTTTTGGTAAAAGATAGCGGCATAGGGATAAAAGAGGATGAACTACAAAAGGTAACCAGCAAATTTTACAGAGTTGACAAAAACAGCTGGGATAACTCCATGGGACTTGGTTTGGCGATGGTTACCTACACTCTTAAGATGCTCGACTCTTCGCTAGAGATAGAGTCAAAGTTTGGCAAGGGGTCAACATTTGGTTTTGGAATTGCCAAAATGCTCAAGCACTAAACCTTTAGTTGAACGGTGATTTTTGTTGCTTCAAAGAGTTCCGTTGCTCTTTGAACCATTGGCTCTTCTAGGATTTTTGCGCCATCTATCTCTCTGGTAGAGTCACTGCTCTGGCAGTTGGTAACGCAGCTTGCACTTCCACCCATTTCACTCTCCTCTATCATGGAAGAGGGTTCATAAAACTCTATCTCTTGTGGTACTTCTGGCACTTCAGGTGCAACTTTGCTGCACACCTCATGTTTTATTTTTGTCTCAAAACCAAACACTTCACGTACAAGTTGTTTGATGACGGAGTATCCGTGCGTCAAAACCTTTTTGCACTCCTCATCCGTGCAGCTCTCCCATCTTAAGATGCCATCTTCATAGGAGAGAAAAGAGATACTTTTTTCAAAACAGCTGCCTAGTTCAAAATTTCTATCTTTGATTTTGGCAACAAGTGCGGTAAAGAGCTTTTGGCTTGGGTCTGCTATGGGTTCCATCGCTTTTGGTGCTTGAGGAGCTGGGGCGCTGCTTTGCACTTGTGTTTGTGCTTCTTCTTGCGGAGGCAGTGTAGTAATTTGAGGTCTGTATATCTCTCTTTGCAGAGACTCTATCATCTGGTCAACTTCTTTGATGCGCAGTGCCTCTACCATCTTGAAAAAGATAAGAGAGAGTACGAAAGAGCCATCGGCGTTGATGCTAAAGAGGTACTTTGCATCGCTTAAAATCCTGAAAAATCTATCAAGCACCAGAGTTGAGTAGAGTGCATCTGAGGCATACATACGCTCTTTTAGGTAGGCGATAAGCTCATCAACAACCATCTGCGCCTCATAATCCTCAAGCACTTTTACAAACTCTACTATTTTTGCATAATCTTTTGCAAAAACAGCTCCAAAGAGTTCGTTTAAAAATTTCGGGTCAACGAGTCCGAGCATATCTGTCACGGTGCGCACATCCACATAGTTTTTGGAGTAAATGATGGCTTGGTCTAAGAGGGTAAGTGTGTCTCTGAGACTTCCGCTGCCGCTTCTTGCCAAAATCTCAAGCGCCTCTTGTTCGTACTTGATGCCCTCAAGGTTTAGGATATGTGCCAAATGGTCTGTTATCTTGTTTGTTGCGATGGACTTAAAACGAAAGTGCTGCGTGCGGCTTAAGATGGTTGCAGGAAGTTTAAGCGGATCGGTCGTCGCCAAGATGAACTTTACATAAGAGGGCGGCTCTTCAAGGGTTTTAAGAAGTGCATTAAAAGCCTCTTTTGTGAGCATATGCACCTCATCTATGATGAAGATTTTAAACCTTGCTACTGTTGGTTTGTACTTTGTCTGCTCTATGAGGTCTCTGATGTCGTCTATCTTGCGAGATGATGCGCCGTCCATCTCAACTATGTCGATGTGGCGGTTTTCAAGTGCGTTTATGCAGTTGTGGCACTCGCCGCAAGGTTTGTGCGAGATACCTTTTTCGCAAATAAGAGCTTTTGCAAAGATGCGTGCCGTAGAAGTCTTGCCGCTTCCGCGAAGCCCTGAGAAGAGGTAAGCATGTGAAAGTCTGTTTGCATCAAGTGCGAGCGAGAGCGTTTGAGAGACACTCTCCTGCCCGATAAGCTCTTCAAAGTTTTTAGGTCTATACTTTCGTGCTAAAACTTCCGAACTCTCTTGCATGCTACACTCCACATTTTAATTATCGTGATTTTAACATTTATAGGCTGACTTTATGCATGAAAAATGCTATTTTTGGAAATCATTGCAATGAACACGCGATGCAAAGGGAGCCTATAACCTTGAATTAACCTTTATTTGACTATAATCCTCACCTTTAATAAAATGTTAAATCGAAGGTATGCGTGGAGCAGTTATTTCTTGATTGGCTTAAAGAGTATGGATATATCGTTCTTTTTGCTTGGAGTATTTTAGAAGGGGAACTGGGACTCATAATGGCAGGTATCATGTCTCATACAGGAGATATGTTTTTACCTTTTGCCATTATTGTTGGTGGATTTGGCGGTTTTGTGGGGGACCAAATCTACTTTTATATAGGGCGATTTAACAAAAAGTATATCCACAACAAGATTCGCTCGCAACGCACAAAGTTTGCACTGGCTCACTTGCTGCTCAAAAAGTACGGCTGGCCTATCATCTTTGTACAACGCTATATGTATGGGATGCGCACGGTTATCCCTATGGCGATAGGCATCACAAAATATTCAAGCCGCCAATTTGCCGTTATTAACTTTGTAAGTGCCATCGCTTGGGCTTCTATCACGATTATTCCCGCCTATTTTTACGGGGATGAGCTTTTAGAGCTTATCAAGTGGATTAAGGCGCATTGGTATTTTGCGATACCGCTTATTGTCACAGTGATTGGGACACTTTTTTATAATCTCAACAAATTTGAGAAAAACCTTGTTCTTAAGCGCCATAAGCGAAAAAATGGTTTAGGAACAAAAACAATTTAACGAAACAGGAAAACAATGTCATTTGAAAAACTTGGGATAATCAAGCCCATTCTTAGCGCTATAAACGACTTAGGCTACGAAAAACCTACAACCATCCAATCCCGCTCTATCCCTTTGGTTTTGGCAAAAAGCGATGTTTTTGCAACCGCTCAAACAGGGACGGGAAAAACAGCCGCTTTTGGACTTCCAATGCTCCAACGCCTAAGAAATGTAACGCCAGAGGCAAGAGTAGTGCGAGGGCTTATCATCTCTCCTACACGAGAACTCTCCATCCAGATATATGAAGATTTGCAAAATTATGCAAAAAATATGGCTCTTAATATTGCAGTTCTTGTCGGCGGAAAAGACCTTGAGACACAACAGAGAATTTTAAAAGAGGGTGTTGACATCATCATCGCAACTCCGGGAAGAGTGATGGAGCATGTGGAGAAGAGTTTAGACCTCTCCCATGTTGAGATTTTTGTCCTCGATGAAGCTGACAGAATGCTGGATATGGGCTTTATGAAAGAGATAAGAAAGATTCATCCTCTCTTGCCAAAAAGACATCAAACGCTTCTTTTCTCCGCCACATACAGCGACAAGGTAAGAAAACTCTCAAAACTCATACTTACAAAACCAGAGTTTATAGAGACATCAAAAAAGAACTCAACGGTTGACACCATCAACCAAGTAGCTTATCTCGTCGATACGGACAAAAAAGCGCCGCTTTTGGCGTACATCATCGGTTCAAGAAATTTTAGACAAGTTTTAGTCTTTACCAGAACAAAAGCAAGTGCGGATGAGTTGGTGCTTGAGCTTAAAAAAGACGGTCTTAAGTGCGGTATCATCCACGGCGATAAAACGCAGGCAAACCGTCTAAAAACGCTAAATGAGTTTAAAGAGGGGAAGATAAAAGTTCTTGTGGCGACAGACATCGCTTCAAGAGGTTTAGACATAGAAGAACTCCCTTTTGTCATCAACTATGAACTTCCCTCAGTGCCGGAAGATTATGTACACAGAGTAGGGCGAACAGGACGTGCAGGGCGTGATGGTGTGGCTATCAGCTTGATAGATATTTATGAAAAACATGAGATCAGAAGTATTGAGAAGGTTATTGGGATGAAGATTCCAAAAGAGACGGTAGCAGGATTTGAACCAGACCCAACTATCCGCAGAAAAGATCAAGATGAGGTAAAGCTCAAAAGTGAACACAAAAAACCAGAGGTAAAACGCTTCAAAAAAGCGCCGACAAAACCTAGCGGAGCAAAAAAAGAGACAACAAAAAAAGCTCCAACTTCTAAAAAAAGAAAAACTACAAAACGAGACTAAAAGGAGAGACACATGGAAGCAATCTACCCATACGCACACATCATCCACTTGGCACTTGCCGTTATCTTTATAGGATACGTCTTTACAGATGTTGTTATGATTTCAGCACTTAAAAACAAGTTTGGCAAAGAGACCGATACGAAAATTACACAAACGCTTGGGGCAAAAAGCTTCAAGATATTTCCGCTCGCACTTCTTGTCATTGTACTCACAGGCGGCATGATGATGTCAAAGTACATCAACTCTAACGCAGGTTTTTTTGAGACACCTTTGCAGCAGCTGCTTGTTGTTAAGATAACGCTGGCACTCATCATAGCACTT
This sequence comes from Sulfurimonas lacustris, assembly GCF_059705355.1. Lineage (NCBI taxonomy): Bacteria > Pseudomonadati > Campylobacterota > Epsilonproteobacteria > Campylobacterales > Sulfurimonadaceae > Sulfurimonas > Sulfurimonas lacustris. Next base: position 1,759,871 of record NZ_AP046125.1, on the reverse strand, counting down.
GGAGTGCTTTACAATCTCTACACAAAATTTGCACAAAAACCAAAACACCCATTTATGCAGGAACACTTTCATAAGCTTGTTTTAGTGCTCGGATTTTTTATCATTGTTCTTGCAAAGATGATGTTTGTAGCATAAAACTAAGATGATTTTATGAACAGGCTACAACTAAGCACCATTGGAGTTGTTGTAGCTGTCCTATTATTTATATTTATGAACAAAAACCCAAATCAAACCTCTACCATAACAGTAAGCAAACAAGACACGATAGTCGCTTTTGGAGATAGTATCACCTACGGATATGGCGTTGCGCTAGAAGAGAGTTACCCTGAACAGTTACAAAAATTGTTGGGAGTAGAAGTTGTCAATGCTGGAATCTCAGGCGAGGAATCAGCAGAGGGACTAGTACGTCTCCCATCTCTTTTGGAGGCAAAACCTAAAGTAGTCATCCTTTGTCATGGCGGTAACGATATCTTGCGCCAACGCTCTACATTAAACCTTCAAAAAAATCTCCTTGAGATGATAAAACTCATCCAAGCAAGCGGAGCAGAAGTACTGCTCGTAGGGGTTCCCAACTTTGGTTTGCTCGGCTTCAAGCCACATCCACTTTATAAAGAGATAGCCCAACAAACAAATGTACTCTTTGAAGAGGATGTTTTGTCATTTGTCGAGGCAGACAACAGCCTAAAAATAGACGCAATTCATCCAAATCAAAAAGGGTACGAAATCATGGCAAAAGCGTTTGGAAAATATATAGGGGTGAAAGAAAATTAATCACACTTTGGATATAACAAAAGTATAAATCTTCTGGAAGTTTGTGGGTAAGGGAATTGTTTTGCTTTTAAATGGCTTCTACTTGGAGCGATTCTTTTTTATTTTTAACAATTTTTGTTTTAGCTTTTTAGGGGTGCCCTTACTCCTATTTCAGAAGATTAAAAAGATTTTTCATCTGCTTTTTAAAAATCACGTGTAATTTTGTAACAAAATTATCACATTTATCACATTTTTAACTCTTTTATAAAAAAAAATTATACTATTATGCTAGAATTACCATACTATTTCATTAAAAAATCATAGCAAATCAATAGAGAAGATTATGGAAAAACACACTATTATTATTGTCGAAGATGATGAAATTACGGCGCTCAATCTTAAGCTCTCTTTACAAAAGCATGGGTATAAAATCCTTGCTACATGCGATAATGCCTTAGATGCTTTGCTAAGCATCGAAAAAAACAAACCCCATATCGTTATCATTGATATCTCTTTGCAAGAGGGAAGTGATGGGATTGCTCTTGGAAGAAAAATCAGGCAAAACTACTCTCTTCCTTTTATCTATCTTACTTCATACAGTGATGATGACATTATCTCAGAGGCAATTACGACGGAGCCTTATGGGTATATCGTCAAACCTTTTGACCCATCTTCGCTTCATGCAACGATTCAAATGGCTATCTTTAAGTACGATATGGAGATGAAGAGAATCGAGGAGGCAAACGCTTCTAAGATAGATGAGGAGAGCATCACAAAACTTCTTCATGCAAAAAAAGAGAGAGACAGACCGATTGTTCTTTTTGGAACTGCCTACTCTGTAGATATCGCTAAAAATGAGACCTGCTACAATGGACAAAAACTCAAGCTTACAAAAAAAGAGAATGCCATTTTACGTCTTCTTGTGGCAAAACTTGGAAGCGTCATCACGTTTGAGCAAGCTATCAACTATGTTTGGAAAGAAAACGGTGCGACTGAAAACAGTATTCGCACCCTTGTTTGGAGACTTCGCAGTAAGCTCCCAACAGACATCATTAAAAATGCTTCAGGAATTGGCTACTACATCGAAGAGTAGCCTTTTTTTAGAGAGTTCTTTACTCTATTTTGATTGCTAAAAGCCTCTCTCTTATATACTCAAACGCCTCTTCATAGTTAAAGTTCGCATCTGCTGCTTTTGCCATTTTTTCTATTTTTGCGCTCTCTTCTTGTACCTCTTCGAGTCTGAAATTACCACTTGAACCTTTAATGCTATGTGCTATAAGCGCTATATTTTTGTAGTCTCTCATCGCAATCGCCTCTTGCATCTGTGGTATCTGCTTGGACATTTTTTTGATAAAAAGGTCTGCTAGCATCATCAACTCACTTTGGCTAAGCATCAACTCTTCTGCGAGTTTATGTGTATCGAGCCCTTGTATGCCGCCACTTTGCACCACTGTTTTTGGATGTGCATGGTTTTGTTTGGATGATTTGAGGTAGTGTGAAAAAACTCTCTCAAGCTCTTTAAGCACAATAGGTTTGCCCAAAAAGGAGTCAAAACCACTCATCAGCCCTCGCTCACGTGCGCCTTTGATGACATTTGCAGTTAGTGCAGAGATGGGAGTGTGACGCAACTCATTTTCTCTCTCATACTTTAAAATCTCCTGTACTGCCCTGTTTCCGTCCATGATTGGCATCTGCTCATCCATTAAAACTAAGTCATATCTATTTTGTTTATACAAGCGGACTGCCTCTAAGCCATTGATTGCCAAATCATAGGTAAGTCCATACTTTGTAAGTAAGATTTTGATAAGCTCTTGATTTGCCTCATTATCCTCCGCAACAAGAATATGCCCTTGAAATTTAAGAACCTTATGCACTCTTTGAGGAGAGGTTTCATCTGGATGGAGCAACTCATCAAAGGTGCTCTTTATCTTTGAGCAGTAGAGCGGAAAACATATGGTCGCTATATGTGGATATTTTTCGTACATATCGCTTGGTTTGTTCGTAAGTGCAACATACTTTTTATCAGAGTCGATTATCTGTTTTTTAAACTCCTCATCAACACCCTCTTCCAAAAAGATAATGACATCATCGCTTGGCAAGAGCGTATCGACCATCTTGATATCTATGTTAAATATCTTAGAGTATTTAAAAAATGAATCTGCCTTGTAGTCCTGTTGTAAATCTTTGAGATAAAAAACGATGTGAAGTTGTCGAATCTCATCCAAATCATTAAAGACCTGACATGAGTTATCATGAATTTCCACAGGAAGCTCCACCCAAAAGGTACTCCCTCTGCCTAGCTCAGAGCTTACATGAACACTGCCTCCCATATGCAGAGCAAGTTGGTTACAGATGGAGAGCCCAAGCCCCGTACCCACCATATGTTCAACCTCTCCTCCTCCTGCTTGCGTAAATGCTGTGAAAATATTGCCTATATCACCTTTTGCAATACCGATACCGTTATCGCGTACACTTACTCTTAGCACTCTCTCTTTGCAGGTCGCCTCCACATGGATATGCCCTTTATTTCTAGTAAATTTGATAGCGTTACTTAAAAAGTTAGACAATATCTGCTTGATACGCAAGGAGTCTGCATAGAGCTCTTTTGGAATAGCAGGATCTATAAAAGAGGTGATAGTGATATCTTTGTGGTTTGCCGAAGCGACAAAAAGTTCTAGTGTATGACTGATTTCGTTATGGATAGAGAAGATTCTAGGTTCGATGGTAAACTCACCGCTTCTGAGTTTAGAGAAGTCCAAAATATCGTTAATAATACTTAAGAGATTTTCCCCGCTATTTAAGATGATTTCCAAATATTTTCTATGCTGTTTTGAGATATCTTGCTCCAACAAAAGATCCACAAAACCTAAAATGGCATTGAGTGGCGTTCGTATCTCATGGGACATGTTAGACAAAAAGTACTCTTTTGCTTGTGAAGCTTTTTGCGCTTCAAGCCTCGCATCGATAAGCGTGGTAACGTCATTTGCAATAGAGATGTACTCAGTGGTGTTGTCATAAGGGTCTGTAATCTCGACAATAGTCACATCGACATAAAAGTACTCCCCGTTTTTTTTGTTATTTTTGATAGTACCGTGGAAGATACCGTTGTGCTCAAGCTGAAACCATAAATCTCTAAAGTACTCCTCCGGCATATCGGGATGCTTAACGATGCTGTGGTAGCTTCCGATGAGCTCCTCTTGGCTGTATCCGCTAATCTTGACATACTTGTCGTTGACATAGGTAATCTTGCCTCCTTTGTCAGTCTTTGAGATAATCGCACTCTCATCAAGCGCTTTTTGGTACTCGCCAAGGAGCTTTGCATGTCTATTTATCTCTTGCTCTTTTTGGTAGATGGTATCGGTGTAGTAGCGCAAAATACCTTGAAAATTTTTGTCAAACATATAAGAGATCTCTTCAAAAATATTTTTTGAGTTGAGATTTGCATCGTAAGTGAAGTCTATGATAGAGCGGCGGAAGTGGCTGCAGATATCAAAAAGCTCTTCGGCTTTGATCTCTTTGTTTTTGAGATAATCAAGAAAACCACGCATGATAGGGCAGTCCCCAATCTCAACTTCCCCTGCAATCACCCCCATAAAGTAGTCAAAAACACCACTTGCATAATCATCAATAAATGTTTTTATATCGATATCGTGTTGCTTTAAAATCTTACGAGGAGACTCATACGAGAGCCACTGTGCCAAAATGCCCTCTTTTGAAGCTCTTAAAGCAGCTGCATTTTTTACTAGATTTGGGACTTTTTTTTCCATGTTTTTACCCTATTTGACTTTTAAGATTTTACTAATGATTTCGTATGTATTTTTAGAGAGGCTTTGCTCTTGGGCTACACGTTCAAGCTCTTTGTGCATCACGTTTTTGTTCTGCGTATTGAGCTTTTCATAGATTTTAAATGCACCTGCCAGAGAGGACGCCATTTGCGGATTTATCTTGTCTATCTCTATGATTTTGTCTGCTACAAACTTATATCCCAAACCATCTTTAGCATGAAAATGTTTGTAGTTTCTAGCAAATACCCCGATAAGTGAGCGTACGAGATTTGGAACAAGCTCATTGTACGCATCGTCATTTTGAAGTGCCATTACACGGTCAAGCGTTCCATCTCTGTGTGAAGCCGCCAAAATGGAGAAATACTTTTGCATAACCAACGTTTCATCTTTGTGCTTTTTGTAAAAATCATCCAGTGCAACAGCCCCGAGATTTGGCGAGATATTTTCCAAAACATCAAGTGCAGAGATTTTGTCTGTCATCGTTATGGCGTTGTTGTACTGCTCATGCGCCATAGCCGCCACCTCGTCGCTCTCAAGAGAAGCTAGAAGCTTAAGTGTGCGGTTTTTGAGGCTTCTCTCGCCTATACTTTGCGCATCCAGCTCTTTTGAGTGCGGTTTATGGTTGTCTGCATAGAGTGCCAAAAGCTGCTCTTTGTATCTTTGTGCGAGATGTTTTTGGAGCTTCTCTTTTGCTTCATAAATGCGCTCAAAATCTATAACATCCTCTTTTTGCATAATCGCCGAAACGCTAGGAAGCTCCAAAAGCAACGCTTTGTAAGAGAGGTCAAGCGAACTCTCCAGCACATGTCCATACGCCTCCACGTACGCCTCATCTATCTCCTCGCCACGCATCAACGCTTGGGTAACCTCAAGCGCAAAAGATTGCGCTGATTCGTACTTTACAAAACTGTTCGTGTCATGCTTCATCAAAAAGGCGTAATTGCTCTCTTTTTGTTCTATGACAATAGGAGCGGAAAAATCTCTGTTGATGGACAAAACAGGCTTGGAAGCGAGTTTGAAACCAAACTCCTCACTCTCTTTTGAGATAAGAAGCGTTTTCTCTTCCACTATTTTGCCACTCTCATCCAAAAGTGCCATTTTTAGCGGGTAAAAATAGGGTTGTTGTTTGCTTCCATCCACTGCATTTGGGACAACTTGCGTGAGTGTGAGCGTGTATCTGCCATCTTCAAATTTCTCATCCACCAAAAGTTTTGGTGTGCCTGACTGATGGTACCATCTCTTAAACTGCTCCAAATCCAACTTGCCCGCACTGCTCATCGCCCACAAAAAGTCATCCGTTCGCACCGCTTGCCCATCAAACTTCTCAAAGTACAAATCCATCGCCGCACGGTACTTCTTCTCGCCCAAAAGCGTGTGAAGCATGCGGATAACCTCCGCTCCTTTTTCATAGACCGTTGCGGTGTAGAAGTTGTTTATCGCCATGTATGAATCGGGTTGGATGGGGTGTGCCGTAGGAGAAGCATCTTCTACAAACTGTCTCTCTCTTAGAGCCTTGACATCCTCTATGCGCTGCACCTCTTTAGAGTTCAAATCCGCTGAGAAGCACTGGTCACGAAAGACCGTCAACCCCTCTTTGAGTGTGAGCTGAAACCAGTCACGGCAAGTGATGCGATTTCCCGTCCAGTTATGAAAGTACTCATGGGCGATAACGCTCTGAATCCCCATAAAATTCGCATCCGTCGCACTCTCCTCATCCGCTAGAACATAAGCGGAGTTGAAGATGTTCAGTCCCTTGTTCTCCATCGCTCCCATGTTAAAACTATCCACCGCCACGATATTATAGACACTTAAATCATACTCTCGTCCATAAACCTCTTCATCCCAGCTCATCGCCTCTTTGAGCGACTTCATGGCGTGTTTGCATTTGGATTCGTTGCCTCTGTCGGTATAGATAGCAAGCCTCACATATTTGGAGCTTTTAGTGATAAACTTGTCCTCAACAACGCCCAAATCTCCCGCCACAAGCGCAAAAAGATAGGACGGTTTTGGATGCGGATCAAACCACGTCACCCCATGTCTGCCATCATCTAGCCTAAAGTTGGACTCTCTGTTCCCGTTGCTAAGAAGTACGGGATAACGCCCCCTGTCCGCCACAAGCGTTGTTTTAAGCACCGCCATCACATCGGGACGGTCTATATATGGAGTGATGCGTCTAAAACCCTCAGGCTCATTTTGCGTACAAAAGATAGCCCCCGATTTGTAAAGCCCCTCAAGTTCGCTGTTGAGATGCGGATAAATTTTGTTGATGATGATAAGCTTAAACACCTCAGGAACATCCAAAACCCTCAAATGCGCATCTTCTATGACATAACTGCTAGTGTCGAGTTTTTTGTCATTTAAGTATATTTCCAAAAGCTCAAGCTCAACACTATCAAGCACCAAATCCTTTGCACCTTTGTCCATCTTTACGATGTTTAAAAGGCTAGTAACCTGCGTATGCTCTTCAAAAAGCTCAAAAACCAAATCGCAAGTTTTGATAGTAAACGGCGGTGCTTTATAATCTTTTAGGTAAATAGTCTCAACTTTGTTCATAATGCTTCTTTCAATATTTTTTATAATAATAGCACAGCAGAGCCAGCCAAGCTCTTTTGCTTCTGCTAAAATCTGCAAAAGTGGGTGATTTTGAGTAAAAACATAGTAGATTGTCAAACAATACCTGAAGACTCTTTTGCGATTCGCTGGTTTATAAAATAAGTTGTATAAGGATTGAAAAAAGGAATAAAAAAGGCTAAAAGCCCTCTATAAAGGGCTTTTAAGAAGTTTCAACAATAATGAAATCCTAGGCTTAATACATCCCCGGCATACCGCCCATGCCGCCCATATCAGGAGCCGCAGGCTTCTCTTCAGGTATCTCATAAATCGCCGCTTCTGTTGTTAAAAGAAGGCTTGAGATAGATGTAGCGTTTGTAAGTGCCACACGTCCTACTTTAAACGGATCGATAATTCCTGCCTCAAACATATCGACATATTCGCCAGTTGCCGCGTTAAATCCGATGTTCTCATCTGTCGCATTTTCAACTGCATTGACTACTACACCCGCATCGTATCCCGCATTTGTCGCTATCTGCTTGAGTGGAGCTTTTATGGCACGCAAGATTATCTCTGCACCGATTTTTTGATCACCGCTCAAATCCAGTTTTACTTTTGCCGCCGCGCGCACAAGAGCAGCCCCACCACCGATAACGATACCCTCTTCAACAGCCGCTTTTGTAGCACTTAGTGCATCATCAACACGGTCTTTTTTCTCTTTCATCTCAGTCTCGCTCGCCGCACCAACTTTGATAACCGCAACACCGCCGCTAAGTTTTGCAAGTCTCTCTTGAAGTTTCTCTTTGTCGTATTCGCTTGTAGTCGCCGCTACTTGAACTTTGATCTCCGCAACTCTTGCCTGAACTGCCTCAGCCTTTCCTGCACCGTTTACGATAACAGTGTTGTCCTTGTCTATAACGATGCGAGAAGCTTGTCCAAGGTGTTGGATAGTAGCACCGCTTAGCGTATGCCCCGTCTCCTCAGAGATAACAGTTCCGGCAGTTAAGACCGCTATATCTTGAAGCATAGCTTTTCTTCTGTCGCCAAACCCTGGAGCTTTTACAGCAGAGATGTTTAGGACTCCGCGAAGCTTGTTAACAACAAGAGTTGAGAGTGCCTCACCCTCTACATCCTCGGCGATGATAAGAAGCGGACGGGAAGTTTTTTGAACCTGCTCTAAAACAGGAAGCAAATCTTTAAGTGATGTTACTTTACTGTCAACCAGTAAAATCCACGGATTTTCAATCTCCGCTACCATTTTTTCAGTATTTGTTATGAAGTATGGGCTTAAGTATCCACGGTCAAACTGCATACCCTCAACGACTGCAAGCTCATCAACGATTCCCTTAGCCTCTTCTACAGTGATAACACCGTCTTGCCCCACTTTTTCCATAGCCTCGGCTATCATGTTGCCGATTTGCTCATCAGAGTTTGCAGAAATAGTTGCCACTTGCGCTATATCTTTTTTGCCGTTAATCGATTTGCTTGACGCTTTTAGGTGTGCCAAAATAGCTTCACAAGCCTTGTCCATTCCGCGCTTTACCTCGATAGGATTTGCACCTGCAGTTATGTTTCTTAGACCCTCAGAAAAGATAGCATTTGCCAAAACAGTAGCCGTTGTTGTACCGTCTCCTGCCTCATCCGCCGTTCTTGAAGCCACATCTTTTACAAGCGTTGCACCCATATTTTCAAGCTTATCGCTAAGTTCTATCTCTCTTGCGACAGAAACACCGTCTTTTGTGATGACAGGGTTTCCATAACTCTTCTGAATCAAAACATTGCGACCACGAGGTCCCATTGTCACTTTTACTGCATCTGTTAGTTTTGCAACACCGCGGGCAAGGGCATTTCTTGCGTTATCTGAAAAAATTATCTCTTTTGCCATATCTGTTTCCTTTTATTTTTTATATACATCTCGAAAAAATCATTTTTCGTAGCTTTAGGGGATTGTAGGGACACACTCAAACGGACTTGTTCGTTTGAGTGTGTAACATCAGTTTATTATTCCAAAAATATCTTCTACTTCCAAAACCAGATATTTTGTACCATCAAGCGAAACTTCACTGCCGGAAAACTTTCCAAAAAGAACAACGTCACCGCACTTAAGCTCACTAACCTCAGAACTTACCGCCACAACTTCGCCACGTGAAGGCTTCTCTTGTGCATTATCAGGAATAATAATACCACTTGCCGTAGTATTTGCCTCTTCTACTCTTTTGATTAGGACTCTTTTTCCTAACGGTTGAAAATTCATATAAAACTCCTTAAATAATAGTGTTTAGAGCCGCAATATTACAAAAAAAAGGTAACAAAGTCAATACTCTTAGTCTTGCAGACTAAACTTATCTTATTGTTTTAACTCAATTATATTGATATCAACCCTCATCGAACTTCTCTTGCTAATTTTCCATCAGCATATTCTCTTTCTCTTAGGTAAAATAAAGTTTTAAAAAAGTATAATTCTGCCTCTTAAAAGATGTCAGGGTAGCTCAGCTGGTTAGAGCACTGGTCTCATAAGCCGGGGGTCGGGGGTTCGAGTCCCCCCTCTGACACCATTTTTTTAAGATTCCGAATTAGCTCAGCGGTAGAGTAGGTGACTGTTAATCACTTGGCCACTGGTTCGAATCCAGTATTCGGAGCCACCCTTTTTAAACCTCCACAAAATAGCCATTTTAACCAACTTTTTTATTATTCGGTGTCGTTTCAGTACTATTTAGTGCTACTCTTTTTTCCAAGAATGCAGCTCTTTTTTTCTCATCCCTTTTGATATATTTTGCATATCTGCTTAAAGTCATAGTTGAATCTGTATGACCTAGCATATTTGATATCCAAAGAATATCCTCGCCATTTTCTAACATTACAGTTGCAAATGTATGTCTTGTATGGTAAATTGGACGATACTTAAAACCGCACTTTTGTAGCACTCTCTTCCAATGAGTGTCTCTTATGCGCTTGATATCATAGAAGTTCTCTTTATGTTCATTTAAAAAAAACATAGCTGTTGTATTTGCCAGTAATGCTGTACTGATTTTGCAAATAGGGAAAAAGCGTATCTATTATATCTATATCCCTTATGATATAATTTTGATAACAAAAATTTAAAAAGGAGTTCATTATGGCATTGCATATAGATAAAAGCGGTAAAATCCAAATTGTGACACCGCCGAAGACACTTACAAGTAGTGAAAAAAAACTTTTGGAGAATAGCCAAGTTAATGAGCAACTCATCCAAAAAGCAGTAAATACTAAATTTAATGTAGTATATGGGCAGTAATGTTACTATCGTTAAAATAGACGATAAAAATATTCGTCTATATAAGGTCAAACTTCTTCAAACATTCAATTTTCATCCTGACTTAGAGAGAATAACGAGAGAAAGAGGCTTACTGGAAGAGATAATAAAGCTTGTTCAAAAAAATAAAACAAAGCTCTATCTTCTAAAAAATAGTAGTGAGATTCTAGGCTTAATAGCTTTGTCTGCTTCTAGCATTGAAGATTTTCCCGTTATTCAAGTAGATTATTTATTTGTGGATTACAAATATAGAAAAGTTTATATAGATGAGCTAGAAGGAACGATTTCAAACTATCTGCTGCTTTTTGCTATGAATGTAGCTGAAAATGTAAAAGAGACAATAGGACTAAAATATTTAGCCCTCTATCCCGATGCACAATCAGAAAAATTAATATCTCATTATAAAGAGATGGGGTTTAGTGTTTTGAATAAATATTGGTTATTTATAAAACTAAAGTGAATATTCGGTGTCATTTCGGTGCTATTTATTACTTTTAAATCGTACCAATTTTATGAATCTAAGTTTTGAAAACTCCGTAAATACGGTATTTGATTGTCAAACGAACTGCTAAACTAGGCAGTCAATAAATCATAAAAAGTTATATTTTGATTTTTGAAGCTTAAACTAATAAATTAGTTTTGCTAAACTTTAATTTCATTTTTGAATAGGAGGTTTAGTGTTAAAAAGGAGAGGATACGGGCGAAAGGAAAAGCTGATGGCAAGCCTTTATGCCAAAAACAACAAACTCTATCTAAGTATATATCACAACGGACAAAGGGTTATTAAACCTACTGGACTTGAGGATAATGCTAAAAATCGTAAGTTAGTGAGCAATGATTTGCTCCCTAATGTGTTATTTCAAATTCAAACAGGACAAATTGACATATCTTCTAAAAAAGAGAGCAAGACAGTCTCTTTTTATGCGGAACTTTTTTTAAAAAGCAAAAAAGCTCTTTTAAAAGACTCCTCTTATGTAAGGTATGACTCCATTATCCGCAATCAGATTTTACCGCTCTTTGGCAATAGAGATATAAGCTCTATAAAACTATCAGAGATAAAAAAGTGGTATAACTACTGGGTAAGCAATAGAAGTAGCGCAACATCTATCTATATTGCAAATGTCTTTAGTGCCATTTTTAAAGAGGCATTTTATGATGAGGCGGTAGAGAAAAACCCATTTGACTTTATCAAACGACCAAAAAAAGAGCAAAGCGGCGCAAAACCGTTTGATATAGAGACAATGAAATTGCTTATATCCGGTGCGGATGATGTATGGTTCAAAAACTTTTTAGCTCTATCTTTCTTTACTGGACTTAGAACTGGTGAGGCTGTCGGGCTTAAATGGGCAGATATAGACTTTAAAACTCAAGAGTTAGAAGTCAAGCGAACTAGAAGATATGGTAAAGATGTTTCTCCAAAAACTCAAAAGGGGTATAGAAGCGTTCCTATATTTGATGAACTGCTTCCATATCTCAAGAGTCAAAGAGAACTTACCAAAAAGAGCCAAAGCGAATATGTGTTTTTATCTATGTACGGCACACCGTTTAATGACGGAAACCGTATAAGAGACTACCATTGGAAAAAGTTACTGGAGAAGTTAGAACTACCATATCAAAGACTTTATGATACAACGTCAAGCTTTGCTACTATGATGTTATCAAGCGGAAAGTTCAGTATCAATCAGGTTGCACAGATGATGGGGCATACTAATATCGAGATGTTGATATACAAGTATAATAAGTTTATACCATCGGAAGTAAAAAAGATTGATAAGTCAATTAGACTGTTTTAAACAAAAGTGTGTATTAAAAAAAGTAATACTAGAAAAATATTTTAGCTACCATATAGCTACCATAGATTTTTAAAGCTCTGAAAGTTTGTATTTTAGGGGTTTTAAAAAGGGTGGCTCCGAATACTGGATTCGAACCAGTGGCCAAGTGATTAACAGTCACCTACTCTACCGCTGAGCTAATTCGGAATGTTTGATAGGGCGGAATTATACTTTATGAGGCTTAAAAAGTCAAGATTTTTGCGCTACTTTGCGCGTTTTCTTTGCTCGTTTGCGTGAAGTATGAAAAATTCCAAATTTCCGACTTTTTTTGTCACTATTTTTGATTCAGATAGGAGCTTTTGAAACCTTTTTTTACTCTCTTCATCAAAGAGCAGGTTTATATCTTCTATGGTTTGTGGTCTTTTGTCTAGCGTATTTAAAATCTCTTCATCATCATACGCTCTATTGTTTGGTTCGGCATGAACTCTTGAGGCTATGTGGATAGGTAAAGAGGCATCAAAAAGAAGAGATGCGTCATGAAGCTCCTTGTAGCTAAGTCCTACTACTGGATACGCAGGAGGTCTGTCAATGGTACCTAAATCAACTCTTGTAACATCCATTTTTAGGAGAACTTCATTGAGTTTTTCTATCTCCTCTTTTGTGTCGTTAAGCCCATGCACAAAAAGTATCTCTATAAAGAGTTTGCCTTTGTAGATATGGCTGAATTCTATGGCTTTTTTGACTATCTCTTCTATCTTTATCCCAACATGCGGTCTGTCGATTCTCTTGAACACATTGTCAGTAACCGCGTCGAGGGAGAGTTTGACTTGGTCAAGTTTTAGGAGTGAGTTAAAAACTTTCTCATCTACTAAGGTTGCGCTGTTTGTGAGTATGAGGGTTTGGGTGGAGTTTTTGATTTTGTTTAATGCGTCGATGAGTTCATCTAGGTATGGATAGAGAGTCGGTTCGCCGTTTGCAGTGATGGTTATCACGTCTATCTTGTCGTTTAAATGCTCTCTCAGTTCATTGATGATGGTTGCAACCTCTACAACATTGGCTTGCTTGTCTGTCGTAGCGCTTGGAGCAAGTTCGCAGTAAAGGCAGTCAAAATTGCACTGTTTGAGAGCAGGGGAGAGGTCTATACCCAAAGAAGAACCAAATCTTCTTGAGTTTACGGGTCCAAAGATACTCTTCACTTATTTTTTGCTAACTCTGTGACATTCAGAGATAAAATGTTTTGCGTTTTCTACAGGTACATCAGGCAAAATCCCATGTCCTAAGTTGAAGATATGTCTTTTGCCGCCCATGATATTTTGAAGTGCTTCTACGCACTCTGTTGTCGACTCTTTGGAGTACAATCTGCATGGTTCCATATTTCCTTGAAGCACGTATCTCTCACCCAGTTTCTCTTTTGCATAACCCATAGGAGTTGACCAGTCAACACCAAATACATCAAAGTTCCCGTAAACTTTATCTAAAAATGCAGGGATGCCTTTTGGGAACATTATGATGGGGATATGTGGGTACTTTGCTTTGAGATAATCAGCAATTTCTACCATATACTTCCAAGAGAACTCATCATACTTTGCTGGCTCTATCGCCGCAGCCCATGAGTCAAAGATTTGAACAACATCTATGCCCGCTTCGATTTGTTTTTCCATATAGAGTTTTACGACTTCTGTCACTTTTGCAAGTATCTTATGCAGAAGCTCAGGGTTTGCGTACATCATTTTTTTGCAGATGTTATATGTTTTTGTACCCTCTCCCTCTATCATGTAGGTCGCAAGTGTCCACGGAGCACCTGTAAAACCGATAAGTGCTTTGTCCTCTGCCAGTTGCTCTTTGATGATTTTTATGGTCTCATAAACATAAGTAAGTTTCGATGCCGCCTCGTCGCCGCCTAAAAGTGCATCCATGTCTGCTTCAGTTTTGATAGGCTTTTCAAAAACAGGTCCTTCTCCAACGAGAAAATCAAGCTTCATGCCCATTTCGTTTGGAACAACTAAAATATCGCTAAATAAAATTGCGGCATCAACTCCGACGATATCAACAGGCTGAAGTGTAACTTCTGCTGCTAGTTCTGGATTGTGGCAGAGGTTTAAAAAGTTTCCAGCTTGTTTTCTTACTTCCATGTACTCTGGAAGGTAACGACCTGCCTGTCTCATCATCCAAACCGGAGTGTAAGGCGTCTCTTTGCCAAAGCATGCATCTACAAATATTTTACTCATGTGTATCCTTAAAATAGTTCAATTTTTTAATTTTTTAGTGTGCTTTTCCGACTTTACTTAAAAAAAAGAGACCCACCGCAACAGCTGTAATGGAGAGCGCTAGATAGAGTAAGTCGAGTGCGCCGTTATACTCTGTATGTCCAACTTTTTGGAAAAATCCAACAACCAAAACCATAACAATGACTTTAGAGATTTTATCTTTAAGTTGGTCGAGCGAATGAACCGCTAAGAGTTGATTTTCGCATCCATCTGCATCTTTTGCAGGGTCGATATCTGAGATAAAAAGCTCATAAAGACCAAACGAGAAGATAATCATAACAACACCGATAAGGTAAAGATCAACCGCACCAATGATGCCACCTACAACCTCTTCATGAAAATGTTCGGGATGCGCATGCGTTATGTAGGTAGTAATGACATACACTGCAGTTTCGTAAACATCAAAACTTGCAACTACAAAGAGTAAAATAGCTCCTATGAGACCAAAAACAACAGCAAGAATAATGATAAATCGTGAACTCCAAAGACTGTTTTCAAAGAATTTTTCAAACATTGTTATTTTTCCTCTTCCATCTCTGCCCATTTTTGAGCGATGCGCACTGCATTTGTTGCCGCTCCGACTCTTAGGTTGTCTGCTACTATAAACATATGAAGCATCGTTTTGTCAAAATTGTCAACTCTGATTCTTCCTACAAAAGTCTCATTTTTCTCTAACGCAAGAGAAGGCATAGGGTAGATTGACTCCTCTGGTTTGTCTAAGAGAACAACGTTTGGAGCGTTTTTCAAAATCTCTCTTGCCGCATCTGCATCCACTTCGCAAGCAAACTTGACACTTACCGCCTCGGCATGTCCTCTAAGGGTTGGAACACGAACACAAGTTGCACTTAGAGGAATCTCTTTGTGCATGATTTTGGTCGTTTCATTGACCATCTTCATCTCCTCTTTTGTGTAGCCGTTATCTAAAAATTTATCTATTTGAGGGATCACATTGAGCGCAATTCTGTGAGCGAAGGCTTTGACTTCCGCCTCGTCAAGTTTAAATGTAAAAAAGGATTGCATCTGGTTGACGAGCTCTTCCATTGCTGTTTTTCCTGCACCCGAAGTTGCTTGGTACGTGCTTACATCAACTCTTTGGATACTGTAAGCATCATCAAGCGGCTTGAGTACTTGAACCATCTGTATAGTTGAGCAGTTAGGGTTTGCAACGATGCCGGATTTTCTCCACTGTGCGATATCTTCAGGGTTTACTTCAGGCACAACAAGAGGGATGTTTGCGTCCATTCTAAAGTGTGATGTGTTATCTATGACAACTGCACCTGCTCTCACGGCCGATGGAGCAAACTGTGCACTGACACTTCCGCCAGCTGAAAAAAGTGCAATCTCTACCTCTTCTTCTTCAAAGACAGCATCTGTTAGCTCTTTTATAACAATATCTTTGCCTGCAAATGTAACAGTTTTACCGGCACTTCTCGAGCTTGCAAGAGGAACAATTTTGTTTATAGGAAAATCAACCTCTTCTAAAATTGAGAGAATTTCCTCTCCAACTGCTCCGTTTGCTCCGACTACTGCTACATTATACTTTTTTGACATTATCTTTTCCTTTTCAATTTATCTCTTAGACTTCTTGCAAAAATAAAAACTAAGCGAACGATTCTGCAGTGAAGCGAAGCCTTAGTGAGCGTGTTTTTAGTTTTGCAAGAAGTCTATTTTATATCCCTGTTAACACCACTGCGCAACTCTAAAAGAAGCTCATGCGGTGTTATCTCTTCATCATCACTTAAGATAACCGCTCTCTCAACTACAGAGATAAGCTCTCTGATATTTCCCGGCCAGCTGTAGGTTAGAAGCTGCTCTTGTGACTCTTCGGAGAACTTTTTCAATTCGAAACCGTATTTTACACAATTTTGCTCTAAAACTTTTTGAGCAATAGCCAATATTTCATCTTTTCGCTCGCAAAGTGGCGGAATTGTAATAGGAATCGTGTTGAGACGGTAGTATAAATCCTCTCTAAATGAGCCATCTTTAATCTTTTGCATCAAATCCGCATTGGTAGCAGCAATAACTCTGATATCTGTTTTTATAGCTTTGGCAGAGCCTAGTCTGCGAACCTCTTTTTCTTGAAGTGCGCGGAGAAGTTTTGCTTGGACGCCATAAGGCATCTCGCCTATCTCGTCTAAAAAGAGCGTTCCACCCTCTGCAAGCTCAAACTGCCCCGCTTTTGCCTCGGTTGCATCGGTAAAAGCACCTTTTTCAAATCCAAAAAGTTCGCTCTCTATAAGGTTGTCCGGTATGGCTGCCATATTGATAGCGACAAAAGGTCTGTTTGCTCTGGGTGAGTGGTTGTGTATGTAAGATGCAAAAACCTCTTTACCGACACCGCTTTGCCCTAAAAGCAAAACGGTTGCATCGGTTTTAGCTGCTTTGGTTGCGATTTTGAGTGCATCTTCAAGTGCTTTTGATGTTCCGTAAAAGCCGCTAAAATCGTTTTTTTTACTCTCTTTTGGCACATTTTTTTTGACTTTTTGTATTTTGTCTTCTCTTTTGATTGCCGCTATGAGAGTATCGACATCAAAAGGCTTGAGTAGAAAATCCTTGACACCAAGGTGGATAGACTCTATGGCTCTTTGAAGCGTTGCGTTGCCCGTCATGATGATAACTTCAAATCTGCCGCCGAGTGTTTTGACAAACTCGATGCCGTCCATCCCCGGCATATTGATATCGGTGATAATAAGGTCGAAACTTGCATCAAGTGATTTGAGGGCATCTTTTGCATTTTTGAATGTTTTTACTTCAAACTCTTTATAGTCGCTCATTGCGATTTCAAGGGATTTTCTCATATTGATATCATCTTCAACTATTGCAATTTTCACTATAACTCGCCCTTATCGTAATGGGTTGATTATAACAAAAGTATCATTAAAATCGACTTTGAAGCACGTTGTTCTAAGTGTGAGTGTTGTTGTAGAGGTGTTTTGAAGGTTTGTTGTCACATCGTTGTATGCAACATGAAGACCGAGTTTATGGATGTACTCTAAAAATTCGGCTGAATTTTGAGCAATTACTTTTTTTAAATCACTCTCGCCATCGCTAATAAGGAGTAATTCTGTTTGTGGTGCACCGATGCATTTTTTCATACCTTGTGAGATAAAAAGTGCCTCATTATAGAGTGTTGCATCTTTGACGATGTACTTGTAAGAGATAAGGTATTCACTTGCACCAAGTGCAAGTGGAAAGAAGAGAAGAGCTACTGAGCAAAGTCTGCGTGTGAAATGACGATTTCCATCTCTACTTCGCATAATCCCTCTTTAAATGTAGTCTCAACGATATCAGCATTTCTTACCATTGCTTGAACGTATGTGCGGAGCGTTGACTTTTGCATCATCATATTTTTGATTGTGTCTTGTCCATCAATACGAACGCCCTTGACTTTTTCAGCGATTGCTCTGTAAGCATCAGCGATAGCCGCTCTTTTTGCAAGAGCATATGCTTGCGCAGGAGAAGAGGTGTTCATAGGTGCAACACCTTGCCCTACCACAGAGATATGCATCGATTTGTTCTGTCTTAGTATCTCTTCCTGAGCTGCCATAGTTGCAAGCTGCTCTTCTCTTTGCGCTTTTACGTGAGCGAGTTCATCCATGGTTCTTTGGCTCTCTGCTCTTGCTTGTGATGCCAACTCTTTTGCTTGAGTAGCTTCCGCTTTTGCAGCTGCAACTTCAGCATTTGTTTGTTCTACAACGGTTGTATCTACAACAAGGATTTTATCTTCTCCAAAGAGTGATGCAGCACTCAAAAGCATTGCAAATAGTACAGAATATCTCATAATTCGTCCTCTGACATGGGTTTGTTGGTTTTGTTTAAGCAACTACTATTCCAGTTCGCTTGCATCAAAAAGAGTCTCTTCGCCATCTTCTTCTTCATCGGACTGTTTTGGACAGCGAGAAACACTTGCAACATCATCACCTTTTACGATGTAAACACCGCTTGTGTTTCTGCTGGATTTGGAGATAGTCTGCATATCGACACGTATCATTTTGCCGGCTTTTGTAAGTGCCATCATATCCATCTCTTCATCGACCATCAAACATCCGACAACAAATTTTCCAGTTTTAGGCGTCATTTTCATAGCGATAACACCGCTTCCACCACGGTTTGTCAAGCGGTACTCTCCGGCATCTGTTCGCTTGCCGATACCTTTTTCGCTAACTATAAGTATCTCTTGCTCATCGCTTGAGATGATGTTTGCATCAACGACTTCATCGGAATCAAGTTTAAATTTGATACCTCTTACACCTCTTGTGTTTCTTCCCTGATCACGTGTTTTTTCTATCTCAAACTTGATACATTGCGCAAGTTTTGTAACGATAAAGAGGTACTTGATGCTCTGGTCTGCGATTCTTGCAGTGATGAGTTTGTCATCATCATCAAGAAGGATGGCTTTTACGCCGTTGCTTCTTATGTTTGAAAATTCGCTTAGGTTTGTTCTCTTTACTGTTCCGTTTCTTGTGAAGAAGACAAGTGATTTTTCATCGCTAAAGTCAGTCGTTGGGATGATGGACTGAATCTGTTCATCTGCAACAAGGTTGAGTAGGTTTACAACCGCTTTGCCTTTCGCTGTTCTGCTTCCCTCAGGAATCTTATATACTTTTAACCAGTGGAGTTGTCCGCGGTCGGTAACAAAGAGAAGTGTATCGTGAGTGTTACAAGTAAAGAATCTCTCTATAAAGTCATCTTCATAAGTTGTAACCGCAATCTTGCCTTTACCGCCTCTTTTTTGTTTCTCATACTGCATAAGAGGAACTCTCTTGATGTAGCCTCTATGAGTAATGGTTACTACCATAGGCTCATTTGGGATAAGGTCTTCAACATCGATATCGTCATAATCATCTTCTATATCTGTGCGTCTTGCATCGGTATAAGTTGCGAGAATCTCGTCAAACTCTTGGTCGATGATGCCGTGTAAAACCTCTTCGCTCTTTAAGATAGACTCTAGGTAAAGGATAAGTTCTAAAATCTCTCTTAGCTCATTTTCTATCTTCTCACGCTCTAAGCCCGTCAATCTTCCAAGACGCATGTCAACGATACTTTGCGCCTGAATAACGCTAAAGTCGAACTCTGTGACTAAGTTGTCTCTTGCCTCTTCTACATTTTTGCTTGATTTGATAACTCTAATGATTTCATCAATAATATCAAGAGCTTTTTTAAGACCCTCTAAGATATGCGCTCTTGCTTTTGCTTTTTCAAGGTCAAAGATAGTGCGGCGGATGATGATGGTTTTACGGTGGTTGATAAAGTGTTTTAAAATCTCAATTATGCCAAAAACTCTCGGCTCTTGGTTAAGGATAGAGAGCATGATAATACCAAAAGTTACCTGCATGCTTGTCTGCTTGTAGAGGTTGTTTAGAACGATTTCGCTCATCGCATCTTTTTTAAGTTCGATAACAACACGGATACCCTCACGGTCTGACTCATCACGAATCTCTGAAACACCATCTATCATTTTGTCTTTTACTAAATCTGCAATATTTTCAATCAGACGTGCTTTGTTTACTTGATAAGGAAGTTCATCGATAACGATAACGTCTTTGTTTCCTTTGCGCTCTATGTGCGTTTTAGCACGTACTTTGATACGTCCGCGACCTGTTGCGTAAGCATCAATAATCCCTTTTTTACCAAAAATCGTTCCACCCGTTGGAAAATCTGGCGCTTTGATATGTTCCATGATTTCATAGAGTTCAATGTCAGGATTTGCCAAAAGTGCTTTAAGCCCCATCATAATCTCTTGCGGATTGTGCGGTGGGATGTTTGTCGCCATACCGACTGCAATCCCTGATGAACCGTTTATGAGCAAGTTTGGAACACGGGTTGGCATAACGTCAGGTTCTTTTGTAGTCGCATCGTAGTTGTCAATCATATTGACCGTGTTTTTCTCTAAATCTTTTAAGAGTTCACCTGCGTATTTTGTCATTCTTGCTTCTGTATAACGCATAGCCGCCGCACTGTCGCCGTCAACCGAACCGAAGTTTCCTTGACCGTCAACTAACTGCATTCTCATGGAGAACTCTTGTGCCATACGAACAAGTGCATCATAAACTGCTGTATCTCCGTGTGGATGGTACTGACCGATAACATCCCCGACGATACGTGCTGACTTTTTAAATTTTGAGCCGTGAGAGAGGCTCAGTTTGTCCATTGCATAAAGAATTCTTCTATGAACGGGTTTGAGTCCATCGCGCACATCTGGAAGCGCGCGCCCTACGATGACGCTCATTGAGTAGTCTAAGTAGCTGCTTTGAAGCGTCTCTTCAATGTTGATTCTTTGTACGTTGTCACTGTTTAGCAAGTTGCTCATATATAACACCTAATCTTCATAAAATTTAAAAATAATTCCACGGATGGTATCTTAATAACCCTTTAAATTTCGTAAAGGGAGAGAAATTTTTAGAGAAGCTAGAAAAGTAAAGAGAAAAAAGTGATTGATTAAAAATTAATCATATTTATGCACATCGCCAAAGAGCAAGGGTGTATAATTTGAGCAGATTTATTTAAAAAGGATAGAAGATGAAGAGATATCTTTTAGGTGTGATGTTGTTGTTACCCTCTTTTGTTTTTGCAGAGGATGCGCTTAGTGGCAGTGATACAGCGTGGATGCTTGTAGCGACTGCTTTGGTAATGCTCATGACCCCAGCTGGGTTGGCACTCTTTTACGGTGGTTTGACACGTTCAAAAAACGTGCTTAACACCATGGGTATGAGTTTGGGCGCGTATGCTGTTGCTTCGCTTGTATGGGTTGTTGTAGGTTACTCTATAGCTTTTGGAGATGGGGACATTATGGGAAGCGGTAAAGTGATGCTCTCTGGTATCACATCTGAAACACTTAAAGGAACTATACCGGAGCTTCTTTTTGTGGTGTTTCAAGGAACTTTTGCGGCTATTGCCGTAGCTATTGCAAGCGGTTCGATGATAGAGCGTGTGAAGTTTTCTACATACATGGTGTTTGCGGCTCTTTGGGTTGTAGCGGTTTATGCACCGGTAACACACTGGGCGTGGGGCGGAGGCGAGTCTCTTAACTTCGGTGAGATAGATTTTGCGGGCGGAACGGTTGTTCACCTCAATGCAGGCGTGGCAGGTTTTGTTGTTGCTATGATTTTGGGACGCAGAAGAGATTACGGCAAAGCGGCTATCAAGCCTTTCTCCCCGATTTTAGTGGCACTCGGTGCGGCTCTTTTGTGGTTTGGATGGTTTGGGTTCAATGCAGGTTCGGCACTTGGAGCAAACGGTGTTGCGGCATCGGCATTTTTAGTAACAAATGTTGCAGCGGCACTCGGTGTTCTTGGATGGCTTGTTGTTGAGTGGTTCGTTTATAAAAAAGCAACTATCGTAGGTGGAGCTTCCGGAGCGGTTGCAGGTCTTGTGGCAATTACTCCAGCTTCTGGAACAGCGGGTGTCGAGGGTGCTATCATCATCGGACTTGTGGGCGGTATGCTAGGCTTTTGGGGTGTTGCAAAGCTCAAAGGGATGTTTAAAGTGGATGACTCTTTAGATGCGTTTTGGATTCATGGTTTAGTCGGTATCTGGGGTTCTATCGCAACAGCGCTCTTTATCGTACCTTATGCGATGCCGGAGGCATATGAGATGGGTTCACAACTTGTAAAACAAGTTCAGGCTATAGGACTTACAGTTGTGTATAGTGCTATCGCTACAGCGGTGGTTTACTATGTGGCTTCAGCTGTAACAGGTGGTGGAAGAGTGGATGATGAGAGCGAGAGCAGAGGTCTTGATGAGACTATCCATGGAGAAAAAGCACTCAATATCTGATGTGAGTAGTTGCTTAAAATAGCAAAAGTCGTTACAATTTTAAACTAAATTTGGAGATATGATTATGAAAAGAGTAGAAGCGGTTATCAAACCATTTAAATTAGAAGATGTAAAAGATGCTTTGGCGGAGATTGGAATCACGGGGATGACGGTTAGCGAAGTGAAGGGTTATGGACGTCAAAAGGGTCATAGCGAACTTTATCGTGGTGCTGAATATGTTGTTGACTTTCTCCCAAAGATAAAGATGGAGATGGTTGTTGATGATGAAAATGTGGATCAAGTGGTAAAGACAATCGTTGAAGCTGCGAGAACGGGTAAGATAGGCGATGGAAAGATATTTGTAAGCGATATTGAAAAAATCATCCGTATCCGTACGGGTGAAACTGATAGCGAAGCCATCTAGTAATGTTACGCACTAAAACGAACTCGTCCGTTTTAGTGGCAGGGACAGATGTCCCTTGCAACCCCCTAAAGCTACGAAAAACAAGTTTTTCGAGATTTGCAAAGTGCCTTATGATCCTATTTACTGATTAAAAATTAATCAGTAAAAAAATTCTATCCCTCTTTTATAAGTTATAATTTCCTTCAATTTTTTTTGAAGGATTTTATGTGTCAGAAGCTGATTTTAAGTATATCATCGACACCTTTTTTATCCTGTTTTCCATGACGCTTATCATCTTTATGGTTCCCGGTTTTGCGATGCTTGAAGCAGGTTTGGTTCGTACAAAAAACGTCTCCTCTGTTTTGACTACCAATGTGATGATTTATGCCGTTGCTTCTCTTGCCTTTTTGCTCTTTGGATACCAACTTGCTTTTGGCAGTTGGGAGAGTGCATCTAGCAGTATCTGGGCTGTTTTTATGTTTCAGATGGCTTTTGTGGGTAAGACGGTCAACATCATGAGTGGTGGGGTAAGTGAGCGTGTTCGTATCATTCCTCTGGCTCTCTTTACGCTTGTGATGGGTGCGGTTATCTACCCTCTTGTAGTAAATGTAAGTTGGGGTGCGGATATGCTCAAAGATACGTTTTTTGATATAGAGATGTATGATTTAGCAGGTTCAACCGTTATCCACTCAACAGGCGGTTGGGCGCTCTTGGCGGCTATTATTATTATCGGCGCTAGAAGAGGGCGTTATCAAGATGGAAAAATCAAGGTTATCCCCGCATCCAACATTCCGCTTGTTGTTCTTGGCGGGCTTCTGCTTTGGATAGGGTGGTTTGGATTTAACGGCGGAAGTGTTGGCTCTATCTCAAGTGTTGCAAATGCGGACATGGTTGCTAAAACCATCATGAACACAAACACAGCAGGGCTTGCAGGTGCACTTATCGCAGCGCTTATCATGTATGTTCGCTACAAACTCTTTGATATTACGATGATTTTAAACGGTGCTTTAGGCGGGCTTGTTGCCGTAACGGCGGCGGCAAACCATTATGACATATTTACACCTATATTTATCGGGCTTGTTGGCGGTGCGTTAGTTGTTTTTGCTGTTCCAGTATTTGATAAGTTAAAACTGGACGACCCTGTAGGTGCGCTCTCCGTACACCTTGTCAATGGCATATGGGGAACACTTGCCGCCGGAATCTTTGTAGAAGAGGTTTCATTTATGGCGCAGGTAAAAGGGGTGTTTTTAGTTGGAGTTTTTGCTTTTGTATCTTCTTATGTTGTTTTGTCGGCAATCAACAAAGTGTTCAAATTTAGAGCAGATGACGAAGCACAACTTATGGGTATGGACATCAACGAATGCGGTGTAGAGGCGTATCCGGAATTTAAAAGGTCGATATAACTTATATTTCGTATAAGCTAAGCACTTAGTAACAATTCTTTTGTTACTATATGCACTATGATTCGATACAGCAACTCCTTTTTTCTTTCTCTTATCTTTCATGGTTCATTACTGCTATCGGTTTGGTTTTTTTACAACAACGATACAAAAATAGAGCAAGAAATTCCACTAAAAATCCCCCTAAAACTCTCTATGATGGAAGCAGCATCACAAACGACGGCGCAGCATCAGTCTAAAGAGGAAGTTTGTATTGTGCAGCCCCAAGAGAGCAAGCCAAAGAGAGCAGAAGAGAAAAAAGAGAGAGTAAAAGATGAGAAGAGGGTTGAGAAAATAGTAGAAAAAAAGATAGAGAAGCGTGAAGAGGAAAAAGTAGAGTTAAAAAAAGAAGAGCAAACTTCCAATGAGGCAAAAGTACAACAGAGCGAGATGATTGTAGAGCCTCAAAAAAGTGTGGCACAAGAGGTTCACAAAGAGGTTTCTTCTGAACAAAAAACAGTACCAAAACCTCAAGAGAAGTCGTATGAACAAGAGTATTATGAACTCAATACGCAAAAAATAGTAGAGCTTTTAAAGGAGAACCTATACTATCCAAGAAGTGCGAGACAAAAAGGGATTGTAGGTGTTGTAAAGGTGAAATTTACGTTAGATGTGGATGCAAAAGTTTATAACATCACAGTGGTGGAATCAAGCGATAAGATTTTAAGCCGTGCAGCCATCAAAACCATAGAAGAACTCTCGACAAAATTTCCAAAACCTGCAAGCAAGACGACACTAAGTGTCCCCATCAACTACAGTTTAATAAGCGAATAACTACTAGACTTCTTTTTTGCATAACCTAGATCCTGAATCAAGTTCAGGATGACGAAAACTCACAAATCTTGTCATTCCAAGCTTGTACCACAAGGGTATTTCCTTTGGTCACTTGGAATCTAATTTTTGGGTTTTGCAAGAACTCTACTATTTCTTTACCCCAAAAGGCTTAAATGTTACCACCAAAAGCGGCGAGAAAAGAAGGTCTGAGACGATTGCTACAAGTAAAACGATAACAGTCAAAAGACCAAAGATAAGCGTCGGGATAAAGTTTGAAGTTACCAATACCAAAAAGCCTACAATGGTTGCCAGCGAGTAGTAAAACATCCCAAAAGCGATAGTTCCGTGCGCTCTGTGCATAGAAGCGATATAGTTCCCATCAAGTGCAAGTTCCTCTCTAAAACGGTAGAAGTAGTGGATGGTGTTGTCCACCGTGATGCCAAGTGCGATAGATGCGATGGTAATGCTCATGATATCCAAAGGGATGCCTGCGATGCCCATGATGCCAAAGATAACGCTGATGGGTACCATGTTGACCGTTAGTGCGACTACCGCTATTTTTAGAGAGCGGAACAGAAACAAAAACATTGCCCCAAGTGAGAGGAGTGCAAGACCGAGTGTTCCTATCTGCGAGTCAAAAAGGGATTGGAGCATGTTGTTGTAAAGTACCATCATGCCGACAAGCTCAAACTCCTCTTTTTTAAGTCCGATTTTTGTCTCTAAATCTGTTTGGATTTTTTCAAGCAGCTCATTACGTCTAAGGTCTTTGTTGGAATCAACTATGCGAACCACAAAGCGTGCTTCGTTGTATTCGGTGTTTACATATGGCGAGAGAAGGATTTTTTTGAATTCAAGAGGCAGTTCGTTGTACATAAGTGCCAACTCAACACCGTCAAAATCTTTCCCTTCTTTTAAGATGCGTCCAACTTTTGTGAGTGTTCCCAGCGAAGAGACATTGCCCACTTCAGGTAAAGAGACCAAATAGTCATGCACTTTAAGTATCGTCTCCATTTTTTGTGCTGTAAACCAGTACTGTGCATCATTGTCCGTCTCTGTAAATTCGTCTGCAAAGCTATCAAGTTCATCCGAACCGGTCGTACTTTTTGCCTTCTCCTCGCTCTTTGTTTCAGGAAATTTTACAACTATCTCCAGAGGTGTCGTACCGCCTAGATTGTTGTCGATTTTTTGCATACCTTGATAGATTTCGGTACTCTTTTTAAAGTAGTTTATAAAACTGTTTTCAACTATCAACTGTGTAGTGCCGACAAAGCTAAAACCAAGGATTGCAACTACTATCACGATGATTTTTTTACCGTGATGTTCTACGATTTGTGCAAATATGGTGTTAAGCGTAAAAGCTTTGTCAAATGTAAGTACAGGCTCCTTTTTTGGAAACAGCATCATCATAGATGGGAAAAGAAGGTATGCCGCAATCAGTGAGACAGTTACGCCGATATTCATCATCGTACCCAAATCGATGATCGGCAAGATGTCGCATGTCATCAGTGAACCGAACCCCGCAACCGAAGTAAGAATAATAAAAACAGATGGAACCGACATACGCTTGAGCGTAATCTCAAGAAGCTCTTTTTGTGAAAAATGTGGGTAAAGCGCATACTCTTCACGGTAACTCACAATTAGGTGTATAACCAGAGAGAGCGTGGTAATAAGCTGCATCGCAACATAATTTGAAGAGACGACCGTTACTTCAAGCCCTAAAAGTGCATTTATGCCTGTTGTGATAATGACGGCAGAAAAAGAGACCAAAATAGGCAAAACCACAAAACGCACTTGTCTGAAAATAACCCACAGCATCAGTACCATAATGAGCATGATAGCCGTTCCGTAAATGGCAATATCGCTCTTTACAAAACCTATCATATCATCGGCAATCATCATAACTCCGCCTAAGAAGACCTCCCCGTCTTTGCGAAAAGGATGGATGGTAGAACGCACATTTTCGATGAGTTGATGCACTTCATCTCTTGTGCTGTAACCATACTCCTTAAAGGCTTTTTTTGCAGCTTCATACTCTTTTTTCTCTTCTTTGTTAAGCTCTCTTTTTTGCTGTAATTCTATAAAAACATTTCGTTTTTGAAGAAGTTCGGTGTATTTGGTATCCTCTTTGAGATTGACTAAAATAGCGGTAGTTTTAAAATCGTCGCTTACGAGATTTTTTGCATACAAAGGACTTGAGGTAAGCTCTTTTTGCACCATCGTTTTGTTGATATCAGGAGATGAAAGAGTGCGTACATTTTTTACAACCTCTGAAACTGCCATTGGCGGACTCTCAAGCAGGGGAACGTCAAGCAGCGATGTAACGCTCTCGACACCTTTTATGTGCAACAAAGACTCTTTAAGTGCTTTGATGGTCGCAATGTTGGTTTCAGAGAGCATATACTCTTTAGGGCTAAAGGCAACGACGAGATAATCAGGACTGATGTAACGCCCATGAACTTCACGCGTCAACTTCAAATCGACATCGTTCTCCAACAAAAGCGTCTCAGCCGAAGCGTCAATACTCAAATACTGTGCATAGTACCCAAAAACCCCCGTAGCAAGGGCTACAAAAATCAAAACGCTCTTAAAGTGGTCTGTAACAAAATCTATATATCGTTGTAAAAACATAGTGTAGCTTTCATGAAAAATTTAATTTTTAAAATTGAAATTATAGCTTCTTAATATTAAATTCTTGGAGTTGGGGAGTGTGAAAAATGAAGTGTTTGTGTTGGTGACCCCGAGGAGAATCGAACTCCTGTAACCAGGATGAAAACCTGGGATCCTTACCGCTAGACGACGGGGCCAAAACATAAAAAATGGTGTCCTGTGATGGATTCGAACCATCGGCCACCTCATTAAAAGTGAGATGCTCTACCGGCTGAGCTAACAAGACATTTACAAACCTAGTGTTTGTGGACGCGAATTATAGACAAATAGAGTTTATATGTCAAGAAAAAAGAGTGAAATTTTAAAAAATTGTAAAAATCATAACTGTTCATATTCTATTCATCTATAAAACATATGATTTAAGCGATAAAAGCATAAAAGGTTTGCTAAATTAATGAAAATTTTAATTGTTGAAGATGATAAAAAAATAGCTTCTTTTTTGAAAAAAGGTTTAGAAGAGGAGTATTTTAGTATAGATGTTACACAAAACGGGGATGAAGCTCTCTATCTTGCAGAGGTAAACAGTTATGATATTGTCATCTTGGACATAATGATACACGGCAGTGACGGGTATGAGGTATGCAAAAAGATAAGAGATGCAAAAGTTACTACTCCCATCATCATGTTAAGTGCAAAAAATACTATTTTCGACAAAGTGACCTTTTTAAATCTCGGAGCAGACGACTACATAACAAAGCCTTTTGATTTTGACGAGCTTCTGGCGCGTATAAAAGTACAGTTGCGTAAAAAAGAACAAAGTGACAATATCCTTAAAATAGCAGACTTGGAGTTAAATACAACGACAAAAACGCTCTTGCGAGCTATGCAAGAGATAGAGCTGACGGCAAAAGAGTATGCAATATTGGAATATCTGCTAAGAAATAAGGATAGAATCATAAGTGAGGATATGCTTTTAGAGAGCATCAGCAACATAGATAACACGATGCAAAGCAATGTTGTAAATGTATATATCTACAGGCTGCGTAAAAAGATAGATAAAAACCATGCACTCAAGCTTATCAAAACATATAAAAATCAAGGGTATAAAATAAGTGAAAAAGATATTTTTAAATATCAGATTTAAGCTGCTTTTTTGGCTTGGTATATTTTTAGCCGCCATTTTCGGTATATTTGGATTTGTGCTTATAAACTCGTTGCAAGAGGCATATTACCGTTCCATAGAATCTACATTGACTATGGTTGCTAAAGACCTTGTTTATGAGTACGAAGATAAGCATTTTAAGCATGGAATCAATGAGGTAAAAAAAGAGTTTAATATTGAAACTTTATATGTTCAAATCGTAAAAATCTCAAACGGTACAAAAGCTATTATAGAAAAGTCTTACGATTTAAAAAATTATGAGTTGGATTATAAAAATATAAATGCAAACAGTTTAAAAAAAGATGATATATATTTTTCTATCCAACAAAATAGTGACTTAACAAACGACGCTATTAAAGTTGCTACATCCGTACTTGATGTGAATAATTCCGATATTTTAATTTTGCAGTGTGCTATGCCGTATGATGTCTATTCCGCACATATTAAAAGCAGTATCTTGATGCTTTTGATTGGTTTGCCGCTTTTACTGGTTGTTATACTTATAGCAACAAATATTATTATTTCAAAATCACTTATGCAGACTAAAATAGTCCTACACGAGGTAAAAAGCATAGAGGTTGACCACTTCTCTTTTAAAATTCAAAAAACACATGTAGCTAAAGAGATAGACGAGCTTATAGAAACATTTAACAATCTCATCAGGAAAATCCAACAATCCTATAAAAGAGTACGGGAGTTCGGGCAAAATGCTTCGCATGAACTTAAAACACCTCTGACTATAATAAAAGGTGAAGTAGATGTGGGGCTGAGAAAAGATAGAAGCGTAGATGAGTATAAAAATATCTTAAAAATTGTGCGTAGTGAAGCACTCCATCTGCAAGATACGATTGAGAAGATACTTTTTTTATCAAATACCGATGAAAATATTATAAAAAACAGTTTTACCGCTATCTCTATGGATACGATAGTGCGTGAAGTCGTAGAGGAGAAACAACTTCTCGCAAAAAACAAAAATATTTCCATTAAACTCTTAGGTTTAGAAAATGTGCATATGTCGGGAAATGCTGTTTTTTTAAAAATCGCTATAAGTAATTTGCTTGAAAATGCCATAAAATACTCGCATAACGATACAAAAGTAGAGGTGTCGCTTACAAAAGATGCTCTTTGTATCAAAGATTTCGGCTTAGGCATCCCACAAGATGAGATAGAGCATATTTTTGATAGATTTTATAGAGTAGATAAAGTTAGAAGCAACTCAAGCGGCAGCGGTCTTGGGCTTAGCATAACAAAAACCATACTTGACATTCATAATTTCAAGATATCTGTTCAAAGTATTGAAAATCAATTTACTGCCGTTACCATAACTTTTCATATATAGTTCATTTTGCAAATCTAAAATTTCACTATATTTTTTAGTGAGGTTTTTTAGTGGTAAAACGCATTTTTTTTACAGATTCTCAAAAAATAATTTTTTGGATGTCTGCTTATTTTACGGTGTTTGCAAATATCGTGTTTTTTACTAAATTAACCGAATTTGCGAGTTTTGAAAATAACTATACAATGATGATGACGGCTCCTTTTATACTATTTTTATTGCTTATTCTGGTATTAAACATAGTATTGCTGATTACACATAGGCACAGTTTTAAAGCCTTGCTTATGGTTTTGATAGTCGTAGCAGGGATAAGCAGTTATTTTATGAATACATTTTCTACTGTTATAGATAAAGATATGATAGCAAATGTAGTTCAAACAGATTATGCAGAAGCTTTTGATTTGATTACGGTAAAACTAATCGGTTATATTGTGATGTTTTGTATATTTCCTATTTTACTTTTAGTAAGATACAAAATAGAGTATAAAAACTATAGAGCAGAGGTGTTAAATAGATTTTTTATGGTGCTACTAACACTGCTTCTTGCTTCAATTGCTTATACCGTATTTAGTAAAAACTACAGCTCTTTTTTTAGAAATCACGGAGAGCTTAGATACTATCTAAACCCTTCATATCCTATCTACTCATTTGCAAAGTATATAAAAAGAGAGTTTTCATCACAAAAAATTATAATACCGATAGCTCAAGATGCTAAGATGGTTCAAAGCGGAGCTAAAAAAAGATTGTTTGTATTTGTTGTAGGCGAGACGGCACGAGCAGCAAATTTTTCACTAAACGGTTATAGTCATGATACAAATCCGCTTCTTAAAGCTCAAGACAATATTGTCAATCTTGAAAATTTTTATTCATGCGGCACGGCAACGGCGGTATCTCTTCCTTGTATGTTTTCAAAATTTACACGAAGCGAATATAGTGAAGATAAAAAGTATTTTGAAAATCTTGTAGATGTTATAAGTAAAAGCGGTGTTAGAGTTGTCTGGAGAGATAACAACTCTGGGCGTTCAAAGGGTGTCGCAGATAGGATAAAAGATGTAAAATATTTTGGGGGCGAGAATGTTTATGATGAAGTAATGCTTGAAGATTTGCAACAAAGCATTAACACATCTTATGAAGATACTTTTATAGTGCTGCACCAAGAAGGAAGCCATGGACCGACATACTATAAAAGATACCCAGATAGCTTTAAAAAGTTTCAGCCTACTTGCGATACGCAAGATTTAGAGAAGTGTACGCAAGAAGAGATAGTCAATACTTATGACAATACTATACTTTATACTGATTATTTACTGGATAGAACTATAAAATTTCTTCAAAACAACGAGTCAAAGTATGAGACTTTTATGATGTATGCTTCAGATCACGGCGAATCACTCGGTGAGGGCGGTATATACTTGCATGGACTGCCCTATGCCATAGCACCTGATTTTCAAAAGCATATACCTGCCGTTTTCTATTTTGGCAATGATATGAAAGAAAAAAAAGAGATTCTTGAGGCTTTAAAAACAGATGAATATTCGCATGATTATATTTTTCATACCTTTTTAGGTCTCTTTGGGATAGAAACAAAAGAGTATGATAAAAATTTGGATATTTTTCATGCTAAAAAAATATCATAACTGACGTTACGCAGCGGTAGCTCAAATCGGCACACGATATGCTTTTAAAGGAGTATGAAGACAGACTACCTAGAACTCTATACAGACTATTTAATCAGTAACAGCGGATTCGCTACGGCGACAGGATTATCGGCGATGATGGACAATTGTGTGAGCCACGATCAGATTACACGGTTTTTGAGTTCAGAGGAGTTTGATTCAAAGCAGTTATGGAAGATGACGAAAAAGACGGTGAGAGAGATCGAATCAGAGGATGGGTGCTTGATATTTGAGACGATGCACTCCTAAAGCGTAGCTTTGATGATTTCAAAAACTCTTGTAATGCGTGTCATCATCATGAAAATGTCGGGTTTATCGTAGTTGAATAGATGCCGTTTTACATTTTGAATCGTAAAATTTTAAAAATATTTTACAAAAGCGAATTTTTTTAAACAAATTTATTTTTAATAAGTTAAAATGTGACAAATTTATCAAAAAAGAGGCAGTGTGGAAGTTGTTGTAATAGCATCGGCATCGTTTTTTGCGGCACTTTTAACCTTTTTTAGCGGTTTTGGGCTAGGTACTTTGCTTATGCCTGTCGTAGCTCTTTTTTTTCCGCCTGCCATAGCGATTGCCATAACAGCGGTAGTCCATTTTGCAAATAATATACTCAAGTTTTTTTTAGTAGCAAAAGATGCAGATAAAAAAGTTTTGCTTTACTTTGGAGTGCTTGCGGTTCTCTTTGCTTTTTTAGGCGCATATCTGCTGGGTTTTTTGTCTGACATGAAGCCGATTTATGAGTATACACTTTTCAATAAAGGCTTTTTTATTACCCCGATTAAGCTTAGTATTGGAGTTTTGATACTCTTTTTTGTTGTGCTTGAGTCTCTGCCTTTTTTTGCAAAAGCGGCGTTAGATAAAAAATGGCTTCCTCTTGGCGGAGTGCTTAGCGGTTTTTTTGGCGGGTTATCTGGAAATCAGGGTGCATTTAGAAGTATGTTTTTGCTAAAAGCGGGTTTGACAAAGGAGCAGTTTGTTGCAACGGGCGTTGTGCTTGCTGTAATGGTTGATGGTGCGAGGATGATGCTTTATAAAGAGAGTTTTTTGCTTGATGTCACTATAGAGTGGAGTATGGTGGCGATTGCCATTGGTGCAGCTTTTTTTGGGACGCTTGTCGGGAACAGAGTGTTAAAAAAAGTCTCTATAGAGTTTATACGCAAGATGGTCTCTGTGCTTCTTGTCGTTATCTCTTTTGGGCTTATGGGCGGGTTGATTTAGAGAGATGAGTTTTTTTAGCTTTGAGTATCCGTACCTCTTTTTACTTTTTTTCCCGCTTCTTTACTGTATGTATAAATGCAGGGAACAGTTAAAGAGCCGCTATTTTGTGCATCTGCACTTTTTTTCTACTAAAAAAAATCTTTTGAAACTTGAATGGATTGTTAAAGCGGCTATATTTCTACTTTTGTGTGCTGCTCTTGCTTCTCCCATCGTTGTTGACACTCTTGACCCGCATAATCGTGTGGGAAAAGATATCGTCTTGGCACTTGATGGCAGTGGTTCTATGAATGCTTCTGGGTTTGATTTTGAAAATGAGGTGAGCAAAGGGGAGCGGCTTAGTCGTTTTGAGATTGCGCAGGTTATCGCCTCGGAGTTTATCCAAAAGAGGGAGATGGACAACCTTGGGGTTGTTTTTTTTGGAGATTTTGCTTTTATCGCTTCGCCCATTACCTATGAAAAAGGGATGGTTGTGGAGATGCTTGGATACCTCACACATGGCATGGCAGGGCAAAATACAGCCATAGGCGAGGGGATTGGCGTGAGCGTGAGAGCCTTTAAACACTCCAAAGCCAAAACGAAAATCATCATCCTCTTAACCGACGGTGAGCATAACAGCGGCAGTATCTCGCCAAAAGATGCTCTCAAAATAGCGCAGGAGCATGAGATAAAAATCTATACTATTGGGATGGGAAATAAGGGAGAGGCGGATGAAGCGCTGCTACAAGAGATAGCAAAGCAGAGCGGCGGAGAGTACTTTAGTGCAACTTCCGCAAAAGAGCTAAAGTCTGTTTATGAGAAGATTGATACGCTTGAATCTTCAAAGATAAAAAGCAGGGAGTATCTGCAAAAAGAGTATTTTTACTGGATGTTTTTGCTCGGCGTGGCGGCACTTCTGCTCTTTTTACTCTACAAAGGGGTGCAAAAATGAAATTTCTGTATCCTCAATTTCTCTGGCTTTTGCTTCTTTTGCTGCCGCTCTTTCTCAAAGTAAACTTTAAAGAGCTAAGGGTTGCCTCTTATGGGTATATGCTTAGTTTTCTTTTTGTTGTTTTGGCACTTTGCAGACCTGTTATAGAGCAAGAGCCTCTGAAATCTGAACAGCTTTTAAGCGATGTTATCCTCGGAGTGGATCTCTCATACTCCATGCACGCTTCTGATTTGGAGCCTACACGTCTTGAGTTCGCCAAAGAGATGCTAACAAAGCTCGTAAATGCAGGGCAAAAGAGCAGATTTGGGGTGCTTGGATTTACCACGAATGCCGTGGTTCTCTCTCCTCTTACAGAAGATAGAGAGCTTTTGTTGCATCTTTTTGGCTCTTTGGATGAGAAGTTTATCATTACACAGGGAAGCGATGTCATGTCTGCACTCAAGCTTGCACGCAAGATGTCCGCATCCAAAAAGGCTACCGTTGTGCTTTTTAGTGACGGGGCGGATGAGCTGGGTTATGAGGCTGAGGCGCATTTTGCAAGAGAGAACAACCTTGTTGTGAACATCTTTATGACAGCCACAACTATGGGTGGAACGCTAGGACTAGAGGATGGTACGCTTATGAAAGACGAGCTTGGTGCTATCGTGGTCAGCCGTGAAAATAGTGCGGTAAAAGAGATAGCGGATGCGACGGGCGGGGTTTATACAAAAGATTTTGATGAACTGCTTGATGCGCTGGCGTCACAAGGTAAAAAAGAGCATAAAAGCCAGACAACGATTATGCGTAATCTTGAGCTTTTTAGCTATTTTGTGGCTTTGGCAATACTCTCGTTTTTAGTGAGCGTGACGACGCTTAAGAGGTTTGTTGTAGCGTTTTTGCTTCTCTTTGGAGTGCATGCGAGTGCAAATGAGAATATGGAGTTTTTCAACAAAGCGGTGGAGTTATACAGAAGCGGCGAGTATGAGAAGGCGATGCAAAACTTTGAGATGGTGAAGTCTGGGGATGCAGAGGTAAAGTCAATCGTTTTTTACAACATAGGCAATGCGCTTGTGCGGCTACAAGAGTTTGAGAGGGCAAGGGAAGCGTATGTGAAGTCTTTAACGCTTCTTTACTCAAAGGAAGCGGATGAAAATCTGGAGTTTATTCGTGAGGTGGGCGAGAAAAAAGAGATGACAAGCGGAAAACAGCAGAGCAAAGACAAATCTTCACTTGCCAAAAAAGAGCAAAGCAACAAAAAAGCAAAAGAGGGGGGCGGTTCAAACATGCAAGTAAGCGCACAAAGCAGTAGTGGCGCAGATGATAGCGGTAAAAAAACAGAGATGCAAAATGGAGTCAATCTTGAAGGTGGCAAAGCAAAACTAAGCTCCAAACAGTACGAGCTTATCAACAAAAGGGGAGTCGATGAAAAAAAACCTTGGTAGAGTCTTTTTTCTTTTGATGCTCTTTGTTTCAGCAGAGCTTTTTGCAACGACGTATGAGTGGAGTGCGCAGATACAAAAGCAAAAAGCGTATGTCAATGAGCCGATTTATGTTCACTACACATGTGCATTTAGCGACCGTGCGGAGCTTTATAGCATCGAGTTTAACCCAAGCGGCGAATATGAGAAGTTTCGTGTGAAGAGCTTGCATGTAAATGAGAGTATCGTTGATGGCAAAAAGATAAGTTCGTATGAGTTTCTTCTTTTTGCAAAAGAGGGAGGCGAGATAGAGATAGCTTTTGAGGCGTTGATGAAGCTTACAAGTAGAGAGTCTATCGAAGAGATGGTTATCGGACGTGATAATGTCAAAAAAGAGGATACGAAAAAAACAGTTGTGAAGCAGGAAGTTTTTAAACTTTTCATCGAGGAGACGCCGAGTGCTCTGGTGGGGGATTTTGCACTTGATGTCAAAAAGAGAGAGCCTTTAGTCAAGGCGTATGAGCCTTACCATTTGGAGATAAAGATTCAAGGCGATGGAAACTTTGAAGCTCTTGAACCGCTTAGGTTTGAGATAGAGGGTGTCAAGATTTTTGCAGAGGATGTGGTTTTAAATCAAAAACTAACCAAAGAGGCGCAGAGTGGAGTTTGGAGTCAGAAGTTTGCTTTTGTGGGAGAGAAGAGCTTTAGCATACCAAAGCAAGAGATAGAGTACTTTAGTCTTAAAACAAAAAAGTTAGAGAAGCTTGTCATAGATGCAGTAGATGTAAAAGTGGAGGGCGGTTTTGCCAAAGAGGAGCTTCTTGACGTAGTTCAAAAGAAGGAGTTTGTTTTTGATAGCGCCTATCTTTACTATGTGCTTACGTTTGTTGCAGGTTTTTTAGTCGGAAAAATCAAGAGAAAAAAATCTGTGCAAACAAAACCGAGTGATACTTTTTTGCAAAAGGTAAAAGATGTCAAATCACTTGATGCGCTGATGGTTCTTTTGGTGGTTGAGGATGCCACAAGGTATGAACCACTCATAAAAGAGATAGAGCAAGACATGGTAACATCGCTAGCAGATGCGAAAAAACGTACACAAAAATTATATAATGCGACTAGTAAAAAAACGGGTGGTGTAGCATTATGAAACAGATGGTTTTGTGGGTAGTTTTTGCTTTTGTCTTTGGCATCTTTTTGAGTGGATGTACGCAACATGTAACCATCAAAGCACTGCAACCCGCAGAGATTGACCGTGCGGCAACGACAAAAAAAGTGAGTGTAGCTTACTTTGAAAATGATGAATTTGATGTTTCTAGCAAAATCGAGACAAAACTGTACGAGAAAACCATCGATAACAAACAGTACTTTACGGTTGTGAGCAGAAAAGATTTTGATGAGATTATCGCTGAACAAAAACTCCAAAGCAGTGGCTTGATAGAAGTTCAAAAAGCCATAGCAGTAGGTAACCTCATAGGTGCTCAAGCGATTGTTTCAGGAAGTGTTTCAAATGTGAGCGCAAGAGATAGCTACTACTACGAGAAGCGTTTGCGATGTGTGGATAAAAGATGTGAAAGAATGAGGGAGTATCTTGTTGGGTGCACGAAACGTGACGTACAGCTCGCAGCGGAAGTTCGCATGGTTGATGTTGCACAAGGAGATGTTATCTATGCAGCGAGTATTCCAGCATCTACAATATGGACGCACTGTGATGACGATACTCATTTTATCCCAACAGTTGATGCAGCGGGACAGATGCTAGCAGAGCGCATAGCGGAGCATTTTATCTTTAAGTTAACACCGCATTACGTCAACATGAGAGTAGCTCTTTTAGATGACCCTGATACGAAGTATGATGCTAGAGAAGAGAAACTTTTGGAGCTGGCGTTAGAGTTTATCGAACAAAATAGACTCGATAAGGCAGAAGAGCTTTTAACGGAGCTTGTTGACGCAACAGAGCAGCAAAGTTATGTCGCTTTTTACAATCTAGGGGTTGTCAAAGAGGCACAAGGTGTTTATGGAGAGGCGCAAAACTACTATAAAAGAGCTGACGCGCTAGCCATAGAGCCTGTAGAGGAGATCAATGCAGCTCATTTTAGAATCGATGATTTAATCCAAAGCCATAAAAAAGCGATGGAGCAGCTAAAGCAATGAGAAGAGGTTTCTTTTTTCTTTTATTGGCGGTAATGGTTGTTTTTGCGGGTTGCACTGCAAAGCAAGAGGTACCTCTTATGCAGAAAAAAGCGCTTCCGTCATGGTACACAAACCCGCCACTTACTACGCAGACAAAGCTCTATGCTCTTGGCGATGGAGAGAGTAAAGAGATAGCGATAACAAACGCTCTTAGCATGATGGCATCCACACTTAGCGTCTCCATAGAGTCCAAATTTAGCTCTAAAAAGTTTGTAGAAGAAGGAACGTATAACACACACCAACAAACTACTCTTAGCGAGATACAAAGCGATGTCAAAAAAATCCGCATAAGCAATTATGAGGTTGTAGAGGCACAAGAGCTTGGTTTTCGAAAACATATCGTTCTCATCGCCTCAGATAAAAAGAGACTTTTTGAGAGCCTTAAGAGTGAACTTGAGCAAAAGTTCGCATTAGCCGATGCCCAGATAGGCTCGCTCCATCTACACCATGCACTAGAGCAGATTACTATCTACAAAAAACTGCTCCAAGAGCTAGAGGATGTTCCAAATACGCTTGTCGTCATGAACGTTTTGCAGAGCAGTTTTCAAGGTGATAGTTTCATCCAAAAGATTCAAAAAATCAAAAACAGTTACGCCGCACTTCTTGCTTCTATCAGTTTTGAGATAGAGACGGACGAGAGCTCTCAAAACCTTCAAGCACCCATCCGTGAGGCACTAAATGCGAAAAAAGTTCAAATTGACAACAGCAGTGCCAAGACACATTTTAAAATCATCATCCGCTCCGACATCCAAAGAGCCTCTTCCTACGGC
The DNA here is from genome assembly GCF_059705355.1 of Sulfurimonas lacustris. Taxonomy (NCBI): domain Bacteria; kingdom Pseudomonadati; phylum Campylobacterota; class Epsilonproteobacteria; order Campylobacterales; family Sulfurimonadaceae; genus Sulfurimonas; species Sulfurimonas lacustris. The sequence goes on along the minus strand of NZ_AP046125.1, from coordinate 1,721,800 downwards.
TTCACGCTCACCCGTTCTGCTATAGAGATAAGCGTAAAAGATAGTAAAAACAGCACAATCGCAGGCAATAAGCTCAACATCACAGGGCAGTCAACGCAAGGATACGAGATAGCCAAACAGAGCGTTGCCATAAAGTTTGGCGAGATGATACAAAAAGAGGGAATTGGCAAGGTTTTAGGGCTTGAATTTTAGTCTTTTGCTTAACATTTATCCCTTTTTGTTATACTTCATTTTATATGTAAAAGGACAAAATATTTATGATTTCTAAAATAGAGTTGATTAAAAAAGAGGTTTCCAAAGTAGTTGTGGGGCAGGAGAAGATGATTGATGCTCTTCTTATTGCGCTTTTGTGTGAGGGGCATATACTCATCGAGGGTGTTCCGGGGCTTGCAAAAACAACGACGGTCAATGCACTTGCAAAGAGTTTGGGACTTGATTTTAAGCGTGCGCAGTTTACTCCCGACTTGCTTCCTTCCGACATACTCGGTGCGGAGATTTATGACCCGCAGACCAACAGTTTTAAAATCAAAAAAGGTCCTATTTTTACGAACCTTCTTTTGGCAGACGAGATAAACCGTTCTCCCGCAAAAGTCCAATCGGCACTTCTTGAAGTTATGCAAGAAAAACAGGTAACGCTTGGCGATACCACCTTTAAACTCTCTCCACCGTTTTTCGTTATGGCGACACAAAATCCTGTGGAACAAGAGGGCGTTTACCAGCTTCCTGAGGCGCAGTTAGATAGATTTATGCTCAAACTCATTGTTGATTACAATACAAAAAAAGAGGAGCTTGAGATAGCAAGACGCATCTCAAGCGGCAACTTTGAAGAGATTGTGGCTGTTGTGACGCATGAAGATTTGGAAGCGTTAAAAGCGGCGGTAAAAAATGTTCACGTCGATGCGCAGGTTGAGGAGTACATGATAGAACTTGTCAATGCTACTCGTTATCCGAGTGAGTATGGACTTGATGAGATTAAAGAGTACATCCAGTTTGGGGCATCTCCACGTGTGAGTATCGATATGTTCAAGGCGGTAAAAGCGATGGCGTTTATGAGAGGCAAAGATTTTGTAACACCTGTGGACGTCGCTTATATAGCAAAAGAGCTTATGCGTCACCGCATCGTCTTAACTTACGAGGCAGAGGCTGAGGGCGTGACAACGGATGCGATTATCCAAAAAGTGCTTCAAACCGTTGCGATTCCCTAGATCGGGCATTAGCGCATGAGCAAACTTCAAAAAATCTTGGTTCGTGCAAGACGGCAGGTCTTTAGCGAAATGGTCGGCAACAACCCATCCATCTTTCACGGCGAGGGGTATGACTTTATCGAACTCCGTGAGTACATGGCGGGAGATGACATCCGCCATATCGACTGGAACATCACGGCTAAGATGCAAAAACCCTTTATAAAGATATTTCGTGAGGAGCGGGAGCTAAATGTCGTTTTGGTCTCTATCTTAAACGGAAGTGTCCATTTTGGCTCTCAAAAGTTTAAGCAAGAGAGTATCGCCGAGGTTGCCGCACTTTTGGGCTACTCGACGCTTAAAAACGGCGATTTGCTGAGTTCCTACATCTTTACGGACAAGATGGTAGCGCATGAAAAACCTACAAAAAAGCTTTTTATGGTGCAAAAAAGTGTTCAAGATATTTTGGAGTTTGATGCGCTTGGAGCGCAGCTTGACTTTAAACTGCTAGCCGACACTCTTTTTGGGCGGCTAAAAAGAAAATCTCTTATTTTGATGATTGGCGATTTTTTTGAGATACCAAACTTCAGACTTTTGGCAAGAAAACATGAGGTAGTGTGTGTCATCGTACGAGACAGACTTGAAGAAAATCCGCCTGAGATGGGCTTTGCTTCACTCCTTGACCCGCAAAGCGGAGCGACTTTGGAGGGGGATTTTAACGCTTCAAGCATCAAGGCCTATGCACAAAAAGTGGCAGCGCATGACCATGCTCTTTTTGAAAAACTAAGAAGTGACGGTATTCGTTTTACAAAAGTATATACAGACGCAAGTGCCGCCGTGGCACTCCGCAGACTTTTTGAGGGGCGATAATGGCGCAAGAGCAGAGTTTTGACATCCCGCTTCATGATATAAAAACCATAGTTGATGTGCAGGAGTACTCCATTTATTATCTTTTGGGGAGTGCTTTTTTTGCGCTTCTTGTGCTTTTTGGGTTTGGATATCTCATCTATGTTTGGTACAAAAAGCGCAACAGGTTCAACCTCAAAAAAGAGCATTTTAGGCTTTTGCACACGCTTGATTTGAGTGATGCCAAAAGTTCGGCATATGCCATCACGCTTTACGGCGCAACATTTAGGGATGATAGTCCCAGACATCAAGAGATGTACCAAAATCTCATAAGCAGGCTGGAAGTTTATAAGTACAAAAAGAGCGTTGCACCATTTGATGGCGAGACGCTTGGTTATATAGAGCTTTACAAGGGGATGATTGATGTTTGATGGACTCTCTTTTGAGTTTGAGTTCCTCTTTTTGCTTCTTTTTCTCTTTGCACTTTGCGCCTTTTTTTGCAAAGAGCGTGCAACATCGCTCTATTTTCCGCATACAAAAGAGTTTCTCAAAAATACCATAGCCGCTTCAAAACTCCTCTTCTTTCTCAAATGGCTAGGCATTGTGATGATGGTTTTTGCACTGATGTCGCCCATCAAAGAAGAGCCTTATGAGATTACGCCAAAAGACGGCGTTGAGATTGCGCTCATTCTTGATGCGTCCGAATCGATGAAAGAGGGAGGATTTGATGCAAAAAACGGGCATTTAACACGTTTTGATGCGGTGCAGGAGATAGTGGGCGATTTTATAGGCAAGAGGAAAAGCGATAACATGGGGCTTGTTGTCTTTGGCTCTTACGCTTTTATCGCCTCGCCGCTTACCTATGATGCAGATATTTTGAACAAAATTCTCTCACAGCTCTCTATCGGCATGGCAGGAAAATACACCGCGCTCAACACCTCTCTTGCCCAAGGCGTCAATCTTTTGAAGATGGGCAAATCAAAAACAAAGATAGCGATTTTGCTCACCGATGGACACAGCACACCCGAAATTGACAGGGTACCGCTTGAGATTGCGCTTGATATGGTAAAAAAAGAGGGGATTAAAGTCTATCCCATAGGCATAGGAATGCCGCATGAGTATAACAGGGAAGTCCTCTTAAAAATAGCAAATGAGAGCGGCGGCGTGGCATTTGGAGCTTCAAGTGCAAAGCAACTTCAAGAGGTGTATAAAAAGATAGATGAGCTTGAGAAGTCCGAGATTAAGGGCGAGAGTTTTACGCTCACACACTACTACTATCAGTTTCCTCTCTTTATCGCACTCCTCTCTTTGATGCTTTATGTTTACCTCAAAAACAAAAGAGGTTACGCATGACCTTTTTGCATCCTGAGTTTCTCTACTACATGTTGCCGCCGCTCTTTTTGCTCTTTGGGCTTTTACTTACTCAAAAGGAGCAACAAGCAGAGTTTTTTTCCAAAGAGGTGATGGAGAAGCTCCGTGTCAGCGCAAACACACTCACGCTCAAAGCCAGAAATGCACTCTTTTTGCTTGTCGGGTTTTTTACCATCATAGCCCTTGCACAGCCTATTATCAAAGATGGAAAGGTCGAAATCAAGGCAAAGAGTACGGATATAACTATCGCACTTGATATTTCCGACTCTATGCTCGCACAAGATGCGTACCCAAACCGCCTTGAAGCAGCCAAACAAAAAGCACTCACTCTTTTGGAGGAGGCAAAGAGTGAACGCATAGGTATTGTTGCTTTTGCAAAAGAGTCCTACCTTGTCTCGCCGCTTAGTTTCGATACAGCGGCAGTTGCTTTTTTGTTGCGTCAGCTTGACAGCTCCTCCATAACAGAAAAAGGAACAGACTTTTTGGCACTTTTAGATGTTGTGCAAAAGAGCCAAAAAGAGCATGAGAGAAAGATTGTGCTTCTGTTGAGTGACGGCGGAGACAAAGATGACTTTTCACAGGAGATAGCATTTGCCAAGAAGCATGGCATAAGAGTTTTTGTCTTAGGCATGGGTACAAAAAAAGGCGCACCCGTTAGGCTTCATGACGGGACATTTTTGCAACACAACGGCGAGATGATTTTTACAAAACTAAATGAGCATATCGCCACGCTTGCCACAAAAACAGGCGGTGTTTATATAGAACAAACAACCTCTTTTGAAGATATCAAGACGATGTTTGGAGAGATGGTGCACCAAGACGAAAAAAAAGAGCTTAAAAGCCAAGAGATAGAGAGAACAAAACCTCTATTTTACTACCCTCTGGGCATGGCGATGCTCTTTTTGCTTCTCGCTACAAGCTCTTTTGGCAGAGGAGCAAAATCGCTCTTTGTCGCACTCTTTTTTCTCAGTTTTCATCAAGATGCGGATGCGGGAATGTTTGATTTTATGAAGCTTCAAGAGGCTAAAAAAGCTTATGAGAGCGGCGAATTTGACAAAGCCGCACAACTCTATGAAGCCCACGCCACAAAGAGCCAAAACCCGCAAAGCTACTACAACACAGCCAACGCCTACTACAAAAATGGCAACTACAAAGAGGCGGCAGAGGCATACAAAAAAGCGGCATTTGAAGATGATGAGTCAAGAGCCAAAAACCTCTCCAACCTCGGAAACGCTTACGCAAAGAGCGGCGACTTGCAAAAAGCCATAACCTCTTATGAGGAGTCTTTGAAGATAAAAGAGGAGAAAGAGACACAAGAAAACCTTGAATCTGTCAAAAAAGCTCTTCAAAAGCAACAGCAAAAAGATGAACAAAAACAAGAGGAACAAAGCTCAAAAGAGGATGAACAAAAACAAGATAAAGAGAAGAGTTCACAGAGCAAAGATGAGCAAAAAAAGTCCAACCAAGCAGATGATTCTAAAGAGCAAAAAGAGAGCCAAGGCAAACAAAAACAAGAAGATGCCAAAGAGCCAAAAGCCAAAAATGAGGAAAAAAAAGCCACTGATACAAAAAAAGATGATAAGCAAGAGCAAAACAGTGATGCAGACGAGGCAAAAGCCCAAGATGAAAAGGGCATGAGTGAAGCAGAAGAGCGCAAATGGATAGAGATGCTGGGCAAAAATGTAAGCAGTTATATGTACAAACTCAGCGATGAAAAAACGCAAAAATCCATGGATGAAAAACCGTGGTAAAGGGATAGTTATGATAAAAATTTTACTCCTATTTTTTACAACAGCACAGATACTCTTTGCAGGAGTGAGTGCAAGCGTTGATACGCAGAGCGTTGAAGAGGGCGAGCTTGTTACCTACTCTTTGCACATCACTGGCGAGAGCGTGAAGCGACCAGAGATTACAACCATCTGCCAAAGTGATGTACTCTCAACCTCTTCACAGACAAATATGCAAATCATCAACGGTGCAGTGAGTAAAAACTACACTCTAAGCTACAAATTTGCCCCGCAAAAAAACTGCAAAATAGAGAGTTTTGAAGTTGAGATAGACGGCAAAAAAGAGCGCACAAAAGAGATAGAGATTAGCGTAAAAGCTCCAAGCCAAACCAAAGATGCAAACTTTATGCTTTTGTTACAGAGCGATAAAAAAGAGCTTTACATTGGCGAAGCGTTTGAACTCACACTTCTTTTTAAGCAAAAAAACGGCTCCGATGCCATAGACAGCAAGTTCACACCGCCATCCATGGATGGTTTTTGGGTGCGAGAAGAGAGCAAGCCACAAAAGTATCAAGAGGATAGCTACACCGTTACAAAAGTCGTCTATACGCTTCTTCCTCAAAGGGTCGGTGTGCAAAAGATTGGCAGAGCCAAGATACAGATAGCTTCAAGAGATACCAAAATAGATGGCTGGGGCGGATGGATTCCAACCATAAGATGGAAAAACCACTTCTCAAATGAGCTTGATTTGAGCGTAAAACCGCTTCCCGCAGGCGTGTCTTTGGTCGGAGATTTTACCATCACTATCTCTTTGGACAAAGCAGAGGTCAATGCCAACGAGGCAGTTGATGCAACTGTTATAGTAAGCGGCAACGGCAATCTCGAAGATATAAAGAGTTTCAAATCACACATCCCAAATGTGGCGGTATTTGATGAAAAAATAGCCATAGAGGGTAAAAAACTCTCCCAAAAACTGACTTTTGTAGCCGAACATGACTTTACGATACCGCCATTGAAACTTACCTATTTTGATATAAACACCAAAGAGATAAAAACCATCACGACAAACGAGATTGCTATTAAGGTAAAAAACCAAAAGCCAAAAGAGGAGCTTACTATCAAAAAAGGAGAAGAGCTTCAAGAGGAGACTTTAACGCCGACTTCAAAAGAGAGAAGTGACACCGTTACACTCTTTTTCGTCTTCTTTGCGGGGCTTGTAGTCGGCGCGGCACTTATGATGCTAAAAAAATTACCACAGCTAAAAAAAGCCAAAAAAAGCTCCATCAAAGAGCCAAAAGAGCTTTTGACAAAACTGATGGCATACAAAGAAGATGCAGAGGTAAAGAGAGTTATAGAGATATTAGAGAAAAATATCTACACAAACGACAAAACAGAGATAAACAAAAAAGTGCTTAAAGAGGTTTTGAAAAGGTATAAAATAGACTAGTTTTTTTGTCAAAAGTTGTTTAACGGGACTAAAGTTCCATTTCCGAAAAAGTGCTAGTCAAGAACTTCATGAAGTCTGTTTCCGGCCTCTATGTTTTTATGCACTTTCTCCCACTCATCGTTTTTGATATGCTCTTTGAGGATATTTAGCTCATTTTCAAAAAGCTCTATTGCTTCAAGCAGGTTGGTTTTGTTTTGTCTAAAGATATCTTCCCACATAAACGCAGAGCTTTTTGCCAGACGGCTCATGGAGCGAAAACCACCAGCCGCAAGGGCTAAAATAGTATGTTTTTGTTCTTGTTTCATCACTGTATTTGCCAAAGAGTAAGCGATGGCATGAGGCATATGCGAGATAAATGCCGCATGGCGGTCATGTTGGTGTGCCGGCATAAAATGCTTCTTCATATGAAGTGCTTTAAATATTCTCTTTGCAACTTCTATCTGATGTTCGCCACTATTTTCTATATCGCATAAAACAACCACTTTGTCATCATAAAGATTTTCAACAGCCGCACTCGGACCAAAGTTCTCAGTTCCCGTCATCGGGTGTGCAGCGACAAAGTTTTTGCGTATTTGATGCGGAACAGAAGCGATGATTTTTGCTTTTGTACTTCCCAAATCTATGATGGTAGTACTCTCTTTAACTCCCACAAGATTTTGAAGAGCCGCAATGATACCATCTACGGGAATGGCGAGAAAAATCACATCATATTTTTTTACTTCATTTATATCAACTATTTTGTCCACAAGAGAGAGTTCAAGAGCCTCTTTTTGATGCTTAGGATTGTGGTCGCTCCCGACAATCTCTTTGATAAAATCAAGTTTTTTAAGGCTCTTAGCAAGCGAACCGCCCATAAGACCTAATCCAATTATTGCTACATTCATTTCATTTCTTCTTTTTTCCTGATGTTACGCACTAAAACGAACTCGTCCGTTTTAGTGGCAAGGACTAAAGTCCTTTGCAATCCCCTAAAGCTACGAAAAGTTTACTTTTCGAGAAATTTAGAGGTAATTACGCACTTTTGTAAAAAAGAGAGTAACATCAGTTTTTTATTTGGCAAATTATACAAAATTTACTTAATATTAACCTCATAAAAGGTAGAATCATCACTTATTTTATAAATCATGGAAAATCAATGAGAATATTTTTCGCAATGGTGCTACTCTTTTTGGCACTCAGTTCACACGCATATACGATAAAAGCAATCAAGTTTGATGGAATGGTGCAGATGTCAGAGTCTGTTGCCCTAAGGATGCTTAGCTTTGAAGCAGGCAGTGAAGTAGATGATGCAATGATTGATGCGTCAATCAAAACGTACTTTAAACAGGGGTATTTTCAAGACATCTGGACAGATATCGACAAAGACGGTGTTTTAACCTTTCACTTCAAAGAGAAACCGCTTATCTCAAAGATAGAGCTCAAAGGGTGGAAAGAGAATGATTCTGAGGCTATTGATGGTGTTGTTCAGATTAAGGTCGGTGCACTTTATGATGAGAAAAAGATAGAGGCTGCAAAAAAGAGAATCATAGAAGCGATTAACCAAGAAGCGAAGGTTGATAGCGTTGTAGAGATAGAAAAAGAGCTTTTGGAAAATGGTAGTTATAAAGTTACTTTTATCGTCAATGAAGGCGAAGAGATTATCATCGAAGAGCTTCTCTATAGTGGTATTTCTGGTTTAGAGAGTGATGACTTTGATGCTATCATCGCAAACAAAGAAAAAGAGTTTATGGGCTGGTTTTGGGGACGTAATGACGGTAAGATGAAAGTTGCCGACTTAGCTTACGACCCTCTTCGTATCCGTGACCTCTACATGCAGCACGGTTATTTGGACATAGATGTTAAAGAACCGTTTGTTAAGGTAAACTTTGACAACTATACAGCAGATATGAGCTACCAAGTCAAAGAGGGTGAGGTTTACTCTGTAAGCAAGATTACCATTGTGCAAGAGAAACAAGTTGTTGCAGATGCGCAGATAGAGGAGCTCTTGAGCTTAAAAGTTGGAGAAGTTTTTAACATAGAGACTTTCCGTAATGACTCTCAAAAAATTAAGACACTTATAGCGGATTTAAGTTACGCATTCGTTCAGATTGTTCCAGACTTGAAAAAAGACAAAGAGAAGAGACAAGTTGAGGTTATCTACAAAATTGTCCCAGGGGATAAAGTAAAAATCAGAAACGTCATCATTTCAGGCAACAGCAGAACCCTCGATAGAATTATCAGAAGAGAGCTCTATCTCGGTCCTGGAGATATGTACTCTTTAACAGATTTAGGCGATTCAAGAAGTGCTCTTGGACGTCTTGGCTTTTTTGATGGCAACACAATCGAAGAGAAAAGAGTGGACAATCAAACAATGGATTTGGTCGTAAAAGTCAAAGAGGCACCAACGGGTAACATCCAGTTAGGCGGCGGTTATGGAAGTTACGGTGGTCTTTTGGTAAGTGTGGCAGTGGATGATAGAAACGTATGGGGTTCAGGAATCGATGTAGGCGTCAAGGCTGAGCGCTCCGAACTCTCATCGAACTACTCTTTTAGTATCGCAAACTCTCGTCTTAACGATAGCGATTTTAGTGGTAACTTCTCTGTCTTTACCTCTGATTTTGAGTATGAAGACTACAGTGTTATGTCTGATGGTTTAAATATGGGTGTTGGACATAGATTTACACGCTATATAAGTGGTCATTTAGGGTATGGTTACTCGCAAAACAAGTATGAGATAGATGAGGATGCTGACTTAACGTATGTAGATGAGTATCTTTTTGAAGATTATACAAAAAGCTCAGTGACCATGAGTCTAAAGTATGACGATACGGATGATTTTTACCTTCCAAGAAAAGGGATTATTCTCTCTCAAAGTATTGAAAATGCTGGCGTTGGCGGTGAAGCTAAGTTTATTAAAACAAGAACGACGTTTGGTGCTTACAAAGGGCTAGAAGAGTGGTTTGGATTTGATCTCATTGCACGTTATAAAGCAAAGATTAACTATGTCCACGATTCAGGATTTTTACCAATCGCTGAGAAGTTTTATATGGGTGGTATAGGAAGCGTGCGTGGCTATGAGTCCTACTCCCTCTCTCCAACTACAGTAGAGGATGCAAATGCAACAAATGGCGTGAGACGTTACGGTGGAGAGTATAGTGCAACCAACAGTTTTGAACTCAGTTTTCCACTTGTGCCAGCAGCCAAAATGCGTTTGGTAACTTATCTTGATTGGGGTTATATCGGTACAACAGAAAAAGAGAATGCAGACTACAAAGTTAAAAATCTCTCACGTGGAGGATTTGGTGCAGGACTTGAGTGGTTCTCTCCGGTTGGACCAATCCAACTAATGTTCTCTAAACCTCTTGCTGAAGAGGAGGGTGATGAGACATCCCTCTTTGAGTTTACTATGGGGCAGCGGTTCTAAAAACGCTCTCATTTCACTTTAGGAAGTGGGGCTTTAGCCCCGCAAAAAACTTCATTTAGATTGTAATTTTTTAGCAACAGGGCGAGGCTAAAGCCTCACTTCCATGATGCTATTGGACTATAAGAACGAGATTTTTATAGGGTTGTTTTTGAGTGCTTCTACTTTTTCCACACTCTCTCTTGCCAAATAAAGACTCTTTTTTGATACTATCTCAAGTACGCCATTTTCAAAATGGAGTGTAAAATCAATATTTCTTGGTCTATGGCTTACGAGGGCAACGCTAAGAGAGAGAAGATAGCTGAGTGCGTTGAGTTGGTTTGCCTCAGGTAAAAGAGCTTCAAATCTCTCTATATGTGAGGATGAGGGAAGTTTTCTCTTTGAAAATCTTGCAAGGGTTGCGATGAGTACGATTTGCTCATGCGTAAATCCAAACTCCAAAGCATCCTCAATAAGCTCGTAACTATGTTTGTTGTAAGAGTAGAAATGGATAGTGCTTCCGCTCATGCAGAGTTTGGCTGCAAGACCTAGTTCATAACGGTACTTTTTTTCTATCTTCAGTGTCTCACAAGTGAGGTCAAAGAGCTCTTTTGTAACCTTTGCGAGTAAGTTTGCATGTGAGAGGTCATCTATGTGTGCATCAAGGAGATAGCGTACGGATGGGTTATAGTTTGCAGGAAACTTGTCTTTGGAACTTCTAAGTAAATCTGCTAAAAAAGCCCCCTCACGCACGCCCACACCACTTGTAATCAGCTCTTTGATTTTAAATCTCTTAAGTACACGCAAAAGGATAAGCGCACCAGGTTTGATAACATCAAATCTGCTGTTTTTAATCCCAAGTTTTTTAAGACCATCTTCATCGGCATCTAGGATTTTTTCCAAAAAAAGTTCAAACTCTTTATAGTTTGGTGTGTAGGCGTGAAGTTTTTCTAGTGGGTGATTGCTGTTTGTTTGAATCGCATAGGAGATGGCTCTAAATGTTCCCCCTATACCTATAAGCCTTGCTGCATCAAGCCCATCTAGCTTTTCTAGTTCTGCATCAATGAGTTTTTTTGCACCATCAATGTTGTTAAAATCAAAAAAGAGCTCTTTTAGCCGTACAGTTCCAAGGTTGAGAGATATCTTTGAGAGGATATCTTTGTTGTGGATAAGAGAAAACTCCGTAGAGCCTCCACCGATGTCGATGCTTAGAGCGTTTTGCTGCTGCGGCAAAAGGTTTGCACATGCGATAGCGCCAAGGTAAGCTTCTCTCTCTCCATCAATGACTTTGATAGCAAGACCTAAGCCGCTCTTTACTCTTTGGAGAAACTCTCCCTTGTTTGGAGCGTCGCGAAGCGCAGAAGTAGCAACACAAAGCGTTTTTCTTGCTTTAAAAGAGGCGATGATGCAGAGGAAATCTTCCAAAGCATCATAAGCTCTTTGCATAGGGACTTCTTGGAGGTTTCCGCCGTTTTGGTACGCGTTTTGGGATATCCTTACTCTGCTTTTGGCTTCATGAAGAATATGAAACGCAAAGCGAGAGGTTTTTTCATAGATAACCATTCTAGCCGAGTTAGAACCTATATCTATGACTGCTACACGTTTTGCCATAAAGAGGGTTAAAGCTCTTCTTCTTGGAGTTGTTTGTACTTGAACTGAAGTTCTGCAATAGACTCTACATTGTCTTTGTCAGGGATGATACAGTCAACTGGGCACACAGAGATACAAGCAGGCTCATCATAGACACCAACGCACTCTGTACAACGATCTGGATCGATGAAGTAAATCGGGTCTCCCTCTTCAATAGCTATAGTTGGGCACTCTTCGCGGCATGCATCACATGCAATACATTCATCACTAATTATTAAAGCCATCAAAATACCTCATAGTCAAATTTAAAGTGCCCGATTTATAGCGAAATAAAGCTTTATTATTTTTTAAACTAGGTATTATTGATGTTACGCACTCAAACGAACTCGTCCGTTTTAGTGGCAGTGACTAAAGTCCCTACAACCCCCTAAAGCTACGAAAAACAAGTTTTTCGAGATTTTCTTAAAACTTATTTAGTTTTAAGAAAGGAGACGTTTATCTACTTGGTAAAATACATGAAAGTTTTGAGTTGAGATTGAGTGATGCAACTGCTCCGTTTGTTCCATCTGTTCTGTTTTTGATACTTATCTTTGCACCCAGAGCATCAGCCGCACTTTTTGCCAAAAAGAGTCCAAGCCCGACACCTGGTTTGTTTCCCTCTCTCTTAAAAGGCGCAAACAAATCAGAACTCTCATCTATCCCGCACCCCTCGTCAATAACTTCTATGAGAAGTCCATAGCTGTTAAGGGAGCTTTTAAGATGCACACTTCTCTCTTTTGGTGTAAATTTGAGTGCATTTTGGAGGAAATTTTGCACAATCTGGTTGAGAAGACTTACTTGCAAAATTGCCATAAAACCATCTGGTTCAAAGTGCATAGTAAGATTTTTACCCTCATTTTCAGCAAGGAGATGGAAATCATTTGCTTTTTGCTTTAAGAACTCTATCACATCTACCTCTCGAGGCTGTTCAAGCTGTGCAGCCTCTTGACGCCCGATGTTGAGTATGTTTGAGACGATAACATTCATCTCGTCAACTGTTTTGTTTGTTACTTTAAGTGCGTCTATATACTCTTCAGCGGAGCGTTTTTTGATAAGCGTTACTTGGTTTTTGAGTTTGATAACTGCAAGAGGGGTTTTGAGCTCATGCGCTGTTCCTATAAAGAGCTCTTTTTGGTACTTCACGAAGTTTTGGATTCTAGCGATAAGATGGTTGATGGTTGCACCAAGAGGTTCAAACTCCTCTGGAAGCTCCTCTACAACAATGGGGCGCATAAGGTGTTCGTTCATATTGGAGAGCTTGTTGCTAAGCGTTTTAACCGGAGCAACAAGCATCTTAGAGAGACCAATAGCGTAGAGTACAACAAGCAAAAATCCAGCAATATTGATGATAAAGATGTAGTTGAGTATTTGGTCTAAGAGTTTGCGCGTTGCTGATATCTCTTTTGTGATTTTTAAGTAGCTGAGTTCATCAAAGTTAAAAGGGTAAAGAAGTGTAAGGTAGGCTTTTTTATCTTTTGTTGTTTCATAAAAATCAAGGTCAATATGCTCTTTGTTAAGGTACATAATCTCGATGCTAAGCCCTAGATAGACATCTGGAGTAGGCACTTCTGAGCCGTAAACAGATTGGTTGGAAGCGGTGTTTTGTGCATAGACTAAAAGTTCTTGGTATTTTTCATCAATAATGGATTTTTCAATATAGAAGTAAAGCAATGAGGAAAAAATAAAAATGAGCGATGCAGAAGCGATGATAAGCTGAATTAAGAAACGCTGTCTGATACTTCTTTGTGAAAACATCTTTTACCTACAAATATAAATATGGCGATAATTGTATCAGATTAGAGAGGAAATAAAAAGGGGAATTGTTATACAAAAAGGGTGCTAGAACCCTTTGTTGTATGAAAATTAGTTGATTTCTTTTGGAAAACAGAAACGATAACCACGGCGGCGTACTGTTTCGATAGTTGTGATGTTTAAAGGTTTGTCCATTTTTTGTCTGATTTGGTTGATTGCAACCTCTATTACGTTTGGAGTAACAAGTTCTGGCTCTTCCCAGATAGCATCAAGAAGTTGTTCTTTAGATACGATTTGGTCACGGTGGCGTGCAAGGTGTGTTAAAACTTCAAAAGGCTTGCCTTTTAGTTCAATCTCTACCTCTTTGTAGGTGATTTTTTCCTCTTCAGGATTGATAATCAAATCATCAATTTCGATGATATTGCTTCCGCCAAAACGAAGACGCGCTTCTAGGCGTGCAACTAAAACATCAAAATCAAAAGGTTTTCTAATATAGTCATCAGCGCCGCTTCTTAGAGCTTCTATTTCGCTCTCATTGTCATCTCTAGCAGAGAGAACAACAACAACAGTTTTTGGAGTTTTTGATTTGATATCGCCGATAATGTCAACGCTGTTTCCATCCGGAAGCATCCAGTCCATCAGTACTAAATCGTAGTTACGAATATCAAGGTAATACTCTCCATCTTTGAGAGTTTCTACCACGTCACTTTGGTAACCGAATTCTTTAAGCCCTTCTGCGAGCATTTTGTTGAGTGTAACTTCATCTTCTATAATAAGAATGCGCATTTATTGTGTCCTATACGTGAATATTTTGGCGGAATCATATCATAATTTTAGGTTAATTTAAAGAAAATTTCAATTTTTTTTAATAAATCTTTAACTTATATTTAAGATTGGAATTCGTAATAATTGCTAAGACCAACTTTGCAATCATCTAAAATGGAGGGTTTTATGATTTTGATAGTGAGGTTTTTTATGGCAGTAAACTCTGTGTGAAGTGTAATAGATAGCTCTTCTAATGCTTCTTCGAGTAGATAAAATTGACGCTTAATCATCACCTCTTTTACTTTTTGTGCAACAAGAGCATAGTTGATAAACTCATCTTTTTTGTAAGCATACTCGATTTTGAGATTGATGATAACATCTTGAGGCGCTAATCTCTCAAAATCTAAAATTCCAATAATGCACTGAAATTTTAGATCTTCGATGTGGATGGTCATACGACTCTTTTTTCTTCACCTTTGATAAGGCGGATGATATTTGGAATGTGCTTGTAGAAAAGAACAAACCCGATAATAAGAACAGGAGCGTGTGCCATGTTGGGATGGAGGATGAAACTTGCAACGACAAGAGCTAGCAGAGCCGTAAGAGAAGAGAGTGAAGAGATACGGATAACTTTTGCACCGACTGCCCAAACCACAAGAGCGATAAGTGTCTCAAGCGGTAGCATAAACATCATTACACCCATCCCCGTTGCAACACCTTTGCCACCCTCAAAACCAAGATACGGAGAGTAGCAGTGTCCGATAACCGCTAAAACAGATATGCCCCAAAGTGTCGCTTCACTAAGTCCCATAAAGTAAGCGACTGCTAGAACCAAAACCCCTTTGATGGCATCAAGAGCAAGTGTAGCCGCACCGAGTTTTTTGGCTAAAGAGGGATTTGTCTCTTTGACAACTCTTAAGACGTTGGTAGCTCCGATACTTTTTGAGCCGCTTGATTGCACATCAACTCCTGCAAACTTTTTTGCCAAAAGAAGCCCAAATGGAATCCCACCGATAAGATACGCTGCGATAAAAAACTGTGCGTTTGTATTGAATAAAAAGTCCATAAAGTAACCTTGTCGTTTTATTTGGCATTGTACATAAGATACCATTATAGAGATATAAAATCTATTTGGTATAATACCCTGACTATTAAATATAAGGAAAATTTTTGCAGTTGAGTAATGAAGAGCTAAAAGAAAAAATAAACGAATATAAAAAAAAGCTAAGTGTGACTGTAGTTGCCCATTTTTACCAGAGGGATGAGGTTTTTGAGATAGGCGATATTACCGGCGATTCGCTTGAGTTGGCGCAAAAAACAAGAGCGGATGATTCTGAATTTGTTGTTTTTTGCGGTGTGGGGTTTATGGGGCAGAGTGTCAAAGTTCTCTCTCCAAACAAAAGAGTGGTCATGCCAAAAGCGGCGTGTTGTGCGATGGCTACTATGATTGACGGGATGCAGTTTGATGCTTCGGTCAAAGCGCTCAATGAAGCGGGAGTGCCAAACGAAAACATTTTGCCCATTACATACATCAACTCCAATGCCGATGTTAAAGCAAAAGTCGGGAAGATGGGTGGAATGGTCTGTACAAGTTCCAACGCCAAAAAAATCATTACAACCGCACTCCAAGAGGGGAAAAAGATACTTTTTGTACCGGATAGATGTTTGGGGCAAAATATAGCAAACCAGATGGGGCTTCGCTCTTGCGTTTTAGGTGACGGAACAAATCCTGCCGATGCAGATATCATCTGCTATAACGGTTTTTGCTCCGTGCATCAGCTCTTTAGCGTGGACGATATCGCTTTTTACCGCAAAAAATATCCAGGCATTTTGATTGTCGTGCATCCTGAGTGTGACCCTGCTATCTGCGATGCGGCAGACTTTGTAGGCTCTACTTCGCAAATCATAAGGTATATCAAAGAGCTTCCAGAAGAGCAAAAGGTGGCGGTTGGGACGGAGTTTAACCTTGTAAATCGTTTGCGTGCCAAAAACACTTATGTTCTCTCTTCCACAAAACCGGAGTGTCCGACGATGAATGAGACGACGCTAAAAGATGTTTATGATGTTTTAAAGTCTATCGATGAGGGCGAGCCGCTCAATGAGATTTTTATCGATGAAGATACTCAGAGTTGGGCGAAAATCGCTTTAGAGCGGATGATGGCACTATGATAGATGCGTTTGTAAAAGCCTCTTTGGAGCAGGATGTCGGGCGAGGGGATTTGTATGCTCTTGTGGAGCCAAGCGTAGAGGCATCGGCAAAAATCATCGCAAAGAGCGATGGCGTTTTAGCGGGAGTGCTTTATTGTGACGCTTTGGCAAAATTGGAGAATTTTGAGATAGTTTGGAACTTTTGTGATGCAGAGAGCTTTAAAAAAGGGGATGTAATAGCCACTTTAAGCGGAACTTCTCATGTGCTTTTGAGAATTGAGAGAACACTTCTCAATATGCTTTTGCATGCAAGCTCCATTGCAACGCTAACAAACAAGTATGTTACTATCATCGAGCCTTACGGAACAAAACTTTTAGATACCAGAAAGACAAGACCGCTTTTGAGAGTTTTTGAAAAATATGCCTCAAGATGCGGCGGTGCAGTCAACCACCGTATGGGACTTGATGATGCCTTGATGATAAAAGATACACATCTAAAGACCATAAAAGATTTGACAAGCTACATCCAAAAAGCCAGACGAGTTATACCTTTTACCTCTAAAATAGAGGTGGAAGTTGAAGATTTTGAGATGGCAAAAACAGCTTTTGCAGCGGGTGCAGACATCATTATGTGTGATAATATGACGCCATCGCAGGTAGAAGAGGTTGTCCGCTATAGAGATGCGCACTTTTCACATATTCTCCTTGAAGCAAGCGGCAATATCTCCTTTGAGACCATAGAGAGCTATGCAAAAACAGGTGTTGATGCCATCAGCAGCGGTTCGATGATTCATCAGGCAAATTGGATTGATTTGTCGATGAAGATGGATTGAGCTCTAGTAGATGGCAGATGATTTAGAAAAAACAGAAGTATTATTTTCTTTGAACGAAAAAGGAACACGTCCCTTTTTCTACGCTTGCCGCTATGGCTACTAAAGCAAATCTTTTCAAAAAGATTTGAGTAGATTCTTCTAGGAAATTTTTATGGCAGATGATTTAGAAAAAACAGAAGAGCCTACCTCCAAAAAGATAGAGGATGCCAGAGAAGAGGGGAATGTTCCCAAGTCGCAGGATACATCCGGTGTTGTGACGCTTTTTGTGGCAGTTTTATCTTTTTTGATGCTTTTTCCATACATGAGTATGCATACACTTCAGCTTTTTAAGTACTACTTCTCACTTGTCGGGATGAGTGTTGACAGGTCTTTTATGATAGATATCGCCATTGTTACCATAAAAGAGTTTTTTTTGATTGTTATGCCTCTCTCTATTGCCGTGGCGATTGCCGGAATTGTTGCGGCGGTTGCGCAATTTGGGTTTTTGTTTACCACCAAAGCCATCACTCCTGATATCGGCAAGATAGACCCCATTAAAGGGCTTAAAAATCTATTCTCTTTGAAAAAACTTATCGAAGGCGTAAAGATAACTTTCAAATCTTTTACAACACTTGGCATTGGGTTCGTTTTTTTCTTTTTCTTCATTATGGAACTTCCGACTGTTGCGCTTTTTGGTTTTGGTGATCAAATGCTTTGGCTGCGGGATAAAACAATTATTATTGCTTTTGTGATGCTGCTCATCATCTTTGTTTTTGCCGTCATTGACCTTGTTATCGTGCGAAAGCAGTATTTTGACGGGCTAAAGATGAGTAAGCAAGAGATAAAAGATGAGTTTAAAAATATGGAAGGTGATCCGCTCATCAAGTCCAAAATCCGCCAGATTCAGATGCAGGCTTCAAGAAAAAGGATGATGTCTGCCATCCCGACAGCTGATGTGATCATCACAAACCCAACCCACTACGCCGTTGCCATCAAGTATGATGAACAAAAGTTTCATGCCCCTGTTGTTGTGGCAAAAGGGATGGACAACATCGCTCTACAGATTAAAAAAATCGCCAGAGAAAACGGAGTGCACATCGTCCAAAATCCACCGCTTGCAAGGGAACTTTATGCTAAGGTAGATTTAGACAAAGCCATTCCAAGCGACCTTTTTGCCGCAGTTGCAGAGGTTCTTGCGTATGTTTACAAAATGAATGCGGGGAAACGCTAGATTTTTGGTGATTCAAACAAAATAGCTTCAACCATTGGTATAATGAAAGAAAAAATTTGGCAGCAGTATGAAAAAAGATATTTTAGAGCGGTATGAGCGTACTGGGGATGATGAGATAATCGTCGATATTTCTGCTAGAAAAATCGAGGATTTGTATAACAATTTTGACAAAAAATCGCACTTTATGAAGAAGGATTTGAACCAAGACTTGGTTGCGTATCTTATCGAGAGTGTGCGTGAAATCGATGGAGAGAGATTTGTTATCCGGTTTAACTTTGAGATGCCTACTCAAGAGGAGTTTTTCCAAAGAGTGCAAAACAGTGTCAACCGCTTTTTTCTCTACATGCAAGAGCATGAACATGCAAAGATGAAAGAGATGCTTCGTAAGTCAACTATCTTTTTTGGCATTGGGGCAGTGCTTGCGGGGGTGTCGATTTTTATGAATCAGAGTGATTGGATGGAGAAAAGTATCGCTTTTGCAGTTGTTGCAGAGGGTTTGAGTGTTGCAGCGTGGGTCTCTTTGTGGGAGGCACTTGCTACATTTTTGATAAGGTGGATGCCTTATAAAAAGAAGATTTTACTCTACAAAAATATTGCAAACGCCAAAATCATCTTTAATGTGGAGAGCTAGCACACAACAAATGTTATGCAGTTTCTCCCTCTCTCTTTGCTTTCATAGAGTGCGTCATCCGCGGTTTTGAGCAGTTTGTCTGCTGTGAGTGCCACGTCTGGTGTGCAGTTAGCTATACCAAAGCTCATAGTTACAAAGGGTGCTGTTTGTGAGTTGGCGTGCTCTATGTTAAGTGCCATGATACCCTCTCTTGCTTTTTCTGTCAATTTTGTGATCTCCTCTGAAGGCGTTGAGGGTGCTAAAACAACAAACTCCTCTCCGCCATAACGAGCAACAACATCCACTCCACGACCAAAAGTTGTTTTTAATACATTTGAGACTTTTTGGATGACACTATCGCCCATTTGATGCCCATAGGTATCGTTATAACGTTTAAAGTAGTCGATATCACACATGATGATGGAGAGTGTTGTTCTCATGCGTTTTGCATGCGCTATCTCTCGCTCAAAGGCTTCGTTAAAATAACGGCGATTGTAAAGTCCGCTCAGCGCGTCTGTCGTTGCAAGTGTGTCTAAGAGAGTGTTTTTCTCTTTAAGCTCGTTGAGGATGCCTGTTTTTTAGCGTAATGTCACGATTGGCTACTCGAACACCAAGGAACTCTTTATTTGCGCTATAAACGGGGCGGCAGATATGGTCTATGTTGACTATGCGCCCATCTTTTGCGATAACTCTAAACTCCACGCCCTGCGCATCTTCTTCCGGTCTATTTGGAAGGTGTGCCTCTTGGACATGTTGTTCCCACAAAGCTTTATCATCAGGATGGATGATGCTGGTCAAAAGGGAGGGGTTTTTTGCAAACTCATCCGATGTGTAGCCGGTTATCCTCTGCACCGATGGCGTCATAAAGATAATCTCTTTGCCTTTTCCCACCCAATACTCCCAGTCATGCGTCCAGTTCGCAACGATGCGGTACTTCTCTTCACTACGCTGGAGTTTTTGACTAGACTCTTCAAGTGGGCGGATAACACGCTGTGGGATAAGATAAAAGCCGTTAAAGAGGGCTGTAAAGAGCAGAAGTGTTCCAGAGACAAACATGACAAGAAAGAGCGTTTTTTCATGCTCTTTTTCATTTTGTAGAAAATGAGCGTCGAGCTTATTCATCTGTTCTTCAAGTGTAAGCGTATATGCCTTTACCTCCTCGAGTGCTTTTTGTGCATCTTCAAGACGGTTTTCTTTGCTGTAAGAGACCGCACTTATAAGGTTTTTGTAAAGTTGTCGGTAACTCTCTAGTAACGAGGCTGTGTTGTAGGTATCGCTCTGCTCTATGGAGGCGATGGCATCGTGTATCTCGTTGGAGATGAGGGCTACTTCTAAAAAGCGCTCTTCATTGCCCAAAAAAGTTGCATTGAGTGTGGAGGAGACCATCTTTTCTATTTTTTTTGTCAAAGAGTTAGAGTGTTTGTGCGCTTGGATCATCTCATCTAAAGAGTGATTTAACAAAATAAAAATGACTAAAAAGCTCACCACGGTAAAAATACTTATGACAACAGTAGGAAGCCAGAGCGTACAAAAAGAACATCTTTTGATCATCTCTCTACCGCCGTAAAACCGAGCTTTTGTACTGCTTTTATGAAAGAGGGTTGTTTGCTCCACTCGATAAACTCTACTGCTCTTTTGTTCTCTTTGTCCCATACAAGATTGAGTTTTCTTGTAATGGGGTATGTGCCATTTTTGATACTCTCATTTGTAGGAGAGATGCCATCGATAGCTGCTATGACGATGGGATAACCCATCTCTATGTAGCGCAAGGCTTCAGCGTGTGAAACAATGGCTATGGTGTTTTTAAGTCCGGCAACCCAAAGAAGGGTGTTGATGTTGGACTCTGCCTCCCATGCATCTTCTCTGATACGCTTAGTATCTGATGGCATATTTTTACGTTTTGGACTAAAGAGGGCGCTGTAAGCTTCAAAAACATTGAGTGTTGCTCTGTTCATTTTTCTTGATATAACGATAAAATCTGTCGTTTTACCGCCATAAATATCCAAAAGCTGCTCTTTAGTAAGATTTTGGACGTTTTTGTTTTTGTTAAGCACCACGGCAACAGCGTCGATGGCTATGGAGGCGTGAGAGAAGTCTTGTTTCTCCTCTTGGCTTAAATCTCTTGCGACCATGGCAATATCTGCTTTTTTTTCTCTTAGTTTTTGCAACCCTCCCTCAGTTCCACCGCCCTCAATGAAAAGCTCTCCTTGCATCTCCTCAAGGTAGCGTTTCACAACCTCTTCTATGATGGGCTGGATAGTTGTTGCACCACTTATGTTTAAACTTCTTTGCGTAACTTCATGCGCATGCAAAATCAGGGTAGAAACAAAAAAGAGAAAAATTTTCAATGATTATCTCGCTTGCTTAATCGCTTCAAGCGCTGCTTCATAGTTTGGCTCAGATGTAACTTCGGGAACTATCTCTTTATAGACTATCGTTCCGCTTCTATCCACCACAAAAACCGCTCTGGCACTAAGACCTTTGAGTTTGTTGTCATCCATCAAAACACCGTACGCAAGGCTCACACTTTTGTCGATGTAGTCACTCACCACGCTCAGGTTTTCAATGCCTGAAGTAGTACAAAAACGCTCAGAAGCAAACGGCAAGTCCATAGAGACAACGGTTGTTTCACAAATATCGAGGTTGTTGACATCCTCGTTAAATCTTCTCGTCTCCGCCGCACATGTGTCCGTGTCGAGTGATGGAACCGTAACGATGAGCTGGATTTTGTCTTTTGCACCGCCGATTTCTACATCCTCAAGGTCTGTTCCAACCGCTGTTACAACAGGCGCAGCATCACCAACCCCGATAGCATCTCCGATAAGTGTTACTTTTGTTCCTTTAAACTTTGTTGATTGCATAAATATCCCCTTAATTTTTTAATTATGGTAACATAAAAAATATGTAATTCAACTTTGCAACCTGCATTTTTGACTATAATTGCGCATCAATGAGTAGAGGAGAAAAGGTGCAAAATCCCTTTGAAACAGGTCATATTAAAAATTATGTTTTGTTATACGTGAGTGTTGTAGTTATTATGATTTTGTTCTTTTTTGCGACATCTCTTTTTCACGATGTTGCAGTGGTTGAGCAGAGAGTTTTTGAGCAAGAGAGCAAAAAAGAGAAGAAGCAAGAGCCTAGCGATGAACAGAACAGTTCAAAGCCGCAGTTTAAACTCTTGGAAAAGGGGTACTAACCAATCTATGACGCAATCAGCGGGAATCGTTCAGGGTGTTCGATAATATCAACGGTGAGGTCAATGTCTAAATCCGGCCAGTAAAGATGACCGTTTGCATAGGTTTCGACATTGCCGATTTTTGCTACTGAAGCATCTTTGAACCACGGGAAGGTTTCAAAAGACATAAACAGCTCTCTACCCTCAGTTAGAATCCATATGCCATTAGGGGAAATGTTGGTAATTTCAGTTTCCAAAGTGCGCCTCCCATGCATTTTTAAAAGTTTCAACATTTTCTTTTGTCATTATTTCAATCTCTTTTAGACGAATATTTGAGAGCTTATAACTCGTTGCAATTTCGATAGTCGGTTCAAGCCAAAGCTTTGCTTCTCCATCAGGACAGATGACATGGATATGCATACGCACCTCTTCACGAGAAAAAAAGAAAAAACGGTAGTCTTTAATTTTAAGAACGGTCGGCATGCTAAATATCCTTTTATGACTAGTTGTAAGTTTAACAAAAAAGTGACAAAACGAAGCTTAATATAAGATTAATACCAAACTCAACTAACTACTCTTTTGTAACGATATACATCTGTTCATGCTTCAAGCGTTTGAGGATGTCCATGACGCTTACAAAGTCTTGAAATCTTGACTCTTTGTCGCTTCTAAGAACTACTGTCTGCTCTTTTGAGAGTGCGGCGAGTTTTGTCTCAAGAGCTTTTAAATCAACCTTCTCTTTTTCAAAAAATATCTCTCCTTTGGCATTTACATGTACAGTTACTTCCTGTTTAGTGTCCTCTTTTTTGGAGGCTTTTGCTTCTGGGAGTTCTATGGGGATGATGCCTTGGTTGACAAATGTTGCGGTTGTGAGAACCATCACTAAGAGAACAAGCATGATGTCGATAAATGGGATAACATTTATCTCATCAAAACGCTTTCTTTGTTTTTTAAATTTAGCCATTGTTGCTTACTTGCTTTTTTTCTTGCATAACATCAAAGTGAGTCAAAATCTTCTCCACTTTACGCAAAAGCATGGTGTAGAAGATGATGGCGGGCATAGCGACCACAAGTCCCATCGCCGTAGCTTTGAGTGCGAGTGCAAGTCCTACCATAATCTTTTTGGCATCAATCGTACCGACTTCACCCATCGTGTAAAACGTAAGCATAATCCCGATAACCGTCCCCAAAAGCCCGACATAAGGAGCATTTGAGCCTATAACGCTGATAACGCTAAGGTTGTTTGTAAGCTCCATCTCCAGCGTGTCTCTGTTGTCATAGTCGCCCAAGCGTAGTGAGCTGTAAAACATCATCCTCTCTATAAAGAGCCAAAGCGTGATAACGCTCATAAGTAGAAGAAGCCCCATAACTCCATAGTCTAGTGTTGCTTCCGCATATGCCAAAAAACCGTTTTGCATCTATTTTTCCTTAAAAGTAAGTGTTACTGTTGTTCCCTCGTGGGGTTTGGACTTGAAGCCCAGTGTGATGTTGTTTGCATCGCAAAAACGTTTTACCATGCTAAGTCCGATTCCAAAGCCTCGCATGTTATGATTGCTTTGATAATATCTGTCAAATATCTTTAAAAGCTCTACTTCATCCATCCCGCAACCATAGTCTTTGATGGCAAGTGAACGGTCGCGCAATGTTATATCTATTTTGTGAATATTGAGTGAATATTTTACTGCATTGTCCAAAAGATTGTCAATGACTTTGGATAAGCCCACTTTGTCGCTTTGTATCTGCAAAGGCGTAAGTTCAAGCGAAAATGTGATGTGCGGGTAGATTTGCTTCAAAAAAGCAACTCTGTTTTGTACAAGTGCATCAAGTGCGATACTCTCGTGCGTGATGTTAGCACTTTGAAGTTTTATCATGTAGTCAAGTTCGTTGTAACGCTCTTTGAGCATCTCACATGCACTCTCGATTCTCTGCACCCTCTTTTGCTCTTTTTCGCTTGCAAGGTTATTTTTGAGCATACCGATGTTTGTTTTGATGGTGCTGATGGGAAGGTTGAGTTCATGAAGCGTCTCTGTGGAGAGATTTTGCAGATTTTTGATGTACTCTGCAAGCGGGTCGATGGAGAGTTTGGCGATAACAAAGCCTCCAAAGAGTGTCAGTAGAAGCAAAATCGCAAAGAGCGGTAGAAGGTTTTGCAGTTGTACAAAAGTGACAAAGTAGTAAAGCACACCTAAAAGAGCCGTGACACTTAGAACATAGAAGAGAAAGATAGCGATACCGAGATTACGAAACAAGTTTGTACCCGATACCACGAATATTTTCTATGTTTAACTGTGGAAGAAGCCCTTTGATGCGGTTGATATATACACGCAAAGCCCCCTCGCTTCCACCCTCGCTACTGCTCCAAAGTGCGTCCAAAATCATCTCTTTTGGTACTGTTGCGTTTACATGTTTGACAAGAAGCAAGAGAAGTTCATACTCTTTTTTGGAGAGTTCAAGTTCTTGGTTGTTGTACAAAAATCGTTTGTGCAGTGCATCGTTGCAAAGCAGCCCGACACATGAAACATTATCACTTTTTGCTCTTTTGAGAAGAGCGGAGATTCTCAAAAGAAGCTCCTCGTTGTCAAAAGGTTTGGTGATAAAATCATCCGCACCGCAAAGAAAACTTTTTTTGAGCATCTCTTTGTCTTTGTGGGATGTTACAAAAATGGCGGGAGTGGTGTCTTTTGCGTCTCGCAGCTCTTGTAAAAGAGTGTTTCCATCGATGAGTGGTACGTTGATATCCAGCAGATAGAGGTCAAATCTCTGTGAAAAAGTCTTCTCTAGCGCACTCTGCCCATTTGCGACATGCACAACTTCAAAGCCGTTTTCTTCAAGCAAATCGACAAGAGACTCTGCAAAAAGCAGGTCATCTTCAAGGAGTAAGACCCTACTCAACGCTTCTTATCGCCCAACTGATTGTTTGGTTTGCAAGCATCGGAACAACATTACTATAGTGTGGTGGCACAACAAAAGGGCGTTTTTCTAAAATCACCTCTTTAAATTCCGGACAGAGTTTATAGATACTTTGTGCATTGTCACTTACAAACGCTTGGAGGTTCTCAAGTTTGTCATACTGCTCAAAGATTTCGCAGAGGACTTGCAGTGCGATTGGTGCGCTAAAGACACCCGCCGCACATCCAGAACACTCTTTTTTCTCCTTTGGATGCGGAGCAGAATCTGAACCAAACATCACTTTTGGATGCGCTTCAAGCGCAACGCTTAAGAGTGCATCCAAATCTTCAGGGCGTTTTGCGATGGGCTTGCAGAAGTTGTGCGGCATCATCATACCGCCCACAACATCATCAAGAGTAAAAAGAAGATGGTGAACGGTAATAGTCGCATAGAGGTTTTTGTACTTATCTAGCATCGCCACCGCCTCTTTTGTGGTGATATGCTCCATAATGATTTTTAAGTCTGGGAAGTTTTGCGCCAGCAACTCATAGATAGACATAAACTCCGCTTCTCTGTCCATCACGAAACCATCCGTCTCGCCATGTACACAAAGAGGAATGCCAAGTACGCTCATCGCTTCAAGTGTCGGGCGCATCTGCTCTATGTCAAACGACGAAACGCCGCCCTCAGAGTTGGTGGTAATGCCTGCCGGATAGAGTTTGATAGCCACGATATGCTCCGCCACGCTTGCAAGAAATTTTTTGTCATAGTTTTTGTAAAAAAGCGTCATATATGGCTCAAAGAAATCATTTGGCACAGACGCCATAATGCGTGCTTTGTAAGCTTTTATATCTTCAAGCGTTGCAACAGGAGGCACAAGGTTTGGCATAACCAAACCACCGCTAAAACTGTACGCACTCAAAGGTGCAATGTTTTCAAGCATCACACCGTCACGTAGGTGTAGGTGCATATCAAGCGGCATCAAAAGTGTATGTGTTTTCATGATTTATCCTTTATTACAGAGCGTTTTTTGCCTCTAAGATAAGCGCATTTATAGCCTCTTCATACTCTTTTGCCTCTTCTTGTGAGGTCGCTTCAAAACGAGTTACCAAGATAGGCGTTGTGTTGGAAGCTCGTACAAGTCCCCATCCATGCGCAAAGTTGATACGCACGCCATCGACATCGATGATGTTTTTGATAGCAGGAAAAGATGCAGGAGGGTTTTTAAGCAGCTCTTTTACTTTGTCGATGATTTTAAACTTCTCACTCTCCGTTGTTTTTACTTTTATCTCTTCTGTCGAGAAAACCTGTGGGAGTTTTGCAAGCTCTGCATCAAGGTCAATCCCGTCATGAACAAGCTCTAACATACGAAGCGTTGCGTAGATAGCGTCATCATAGCCAAAATAGCGGTTTTTGAAAAAGACGTGACCGCTTACTTCACACGCTAGGTCTGCTCCTATCTCTTGCATTTTTACTTTAAGATTTGAGTGTCCGGTTTTGTACATTACCGCTTTTGCGCCACGCTTCTCTAGCTCATCATACATCACTTGAGAACACTTTACCTCGCCAACAACGGTCGGTTTGTCCATCTTCATCGCATATAAAAGAGCCATCATATCGCCCTTGATGTTGTTTTTGTGTGTAATAACAGCTATGCGGTCTGCATCGCCGTCATAAGCAAAAGCGATGTCGCCCTCTTTAGCGAGAAGCTCTTTGATATCTTCAAGGTTATGCTCGTCTGATGGGTCTGGATGGTGGTTTGGAAATGTTCCATCAGGGTCAACATAAAGTCCTTTTGTATAAAGCCCAAGCCCCGCAAAAATCCTCTCCGTCACAATACCCGCCACACCGTTGCCGCAGTCATAAACTATGCGCGTCGGCATCCCTTTGAGGTGTGCAAACTCACTTACCAAAAAGTCAACATAACGAGAAGTTGCATCGATTTTTGTCACATCTCTCACGGCACCCGGAACACTCGTCATCGCTTCACATTCACGCCCAAGCGCATAAATCTGCTCTCCAAAAAACGGCGCTTTGTCTATGGTAACCTTAAAGCCGTTGTATTCGCTCGGATTGTGTGAACCTGTAATCATCACGGAAGCAGAAGCAAGCACTCCCCCAAACTCGTTATAGTTACAAAAGTAGTTTACGGGTGTCGGAACCATGCCCATGTCCAAAACCTTTTTCCCGCCAGCATTTAGCCCATAAACAAGGTACTCAAAAAGGATTGGCGAATGGCTTCTCGCATCATACCCGACCGCAACATACTCACCTTTGATTTTTGACGCAAGCGCATACCCTATGCGTGTAACACTCTGCTCATTCAACTCTTTTTCAAAAATCCCTCTGATGTCATACTCTCTATAAATACTCACTGCTTTTGCCTTTTGTTGTTTTATGGTGTAATTCTATACCAAACCCCATTAAAAAAATGTCAAGCGGATGATTTTGTTGCGTGAACTTCTTTTTGCAAAACAAAACAATTCTGTCTGAGTAATTCTTCTTTGCTACACAAAGCGGATAAGCGCATACGCTTTATACCACCTCGCCAACTTTCCTTTCGTATGCAAAAATGCTACAATTTCAATCCAAAAATCAAAGAAAAAGAGAACCGATGCAGCTTTGTGTAGCCCTTGATTTACCTACAAAACAAGAAAATTTAGACTTAATCCATAAAATCAAAGAGTACCCAGTCTGGCTAAAAGTCGGGCTTCGTTCTTACATCCGTGACGGGGAAGAGTTTTTAAAAGATATCAAAAAGATAAATCCCGACTTTAAGATATTTTTGGATTTAAAGCTCTATGACATACCAAATACGATGGCGGATGCCGCAGAGTCTATCATGGGGCTTGGCGTGGATATGTTCAACGTCCATGCAAGTGCCGGAAAAAGAGCTATGCAAGAAGTTATGGAGAGACTAAAAAAGTACGAAAACCGCCCTGTAGTTTTAGCAGTTACTGCTCTTACATCTTTTAGCGATGATGAGTTTAGTGAGGTTTATAGTGCTTCTATCGCAATAAAAGCCGACCAATTCGCAAAAGATGCTTATGAGAGCGGGCTTGACGGTGTTGTCTGTTCAGCTTATGAGAGCCTCTCTATCAAAAATATAACAAATGAGAAGTTTATGACGCTCACACCGGGGATTCGCCCTTTTGGTGAGGATGCGGGTGATCAGCAAAGAGTAGCGGATGTTGCTTATGCAAAGAGTGCGGATGTGGATTTTATAGTAGTAGGGCGCCCGATTTACAAATCGGATAACCCTGCTTTGGTGGTTGCAAAAATTCTACAAACGCTTTAGCTCTCTAGCGCAATTCTCTCAAGAAGCTCTTTAAACTTACGCGGCATATCACCTATGCGGGTTAGGTTGTTGTGCGTGTCAAGCTTGTAGCTTCCCTCTTCATTTATAAATATTTTTGGCTCTAAATCGACTCTCTTTGACAAATCCAAAACTTTATAGCTTAGGTTGTCGAGTATGAGTGGTGGCTTCTCTTTAGACTCAAAATAGCTTAGTACCATATGAGGTTGCCCTGTAAATTTTTCGTTTGAGGTGGTGATGAAGAGCTTCTCTTTCTCAAACCCAAGTTTTAAAAGCGTAAAATACTTGATGATAGCAAAATCCTCACAATCGCCATACCCACAAATCAAAAACTCTTTTGGAGTACCCCAGTAGTCATTTTGCTTGTAGGTGACAATATCAGGAAGTGAACGCAGCTGGTTGAGGTAGAAATTTGCTCTCACAAGACGCTCTTGCAGCGGAAGGGCTTTGAGGGTGTCCAATGTCTTAAAATAGTCGATAACTCTATTTTTAGATGTCGTGTCTAGAGATTTTTCTAGTTTTTCAAGCTGAAAAATTTGCAACTCAGGATAGCTAGAAGCATGAAGAAAAAAAGGTAAGAGTAAAAAGAGAGAAGTTTTCAGCCGCCGCCTCCGTCAAATAAATGTTTTTGAAGTTATGTTATCGGCATTTTAAGATTTTTGTGTAGCAAAAGCAAGTCATATTTCAGAAAAAAACCATATTAAGCTTTATATTATTTATATATGACTATAATTGCACTCTCCAAACGGATAGGTGGGTGAGTGGCCGATACCACATCCCTGCTAAGGATGCGTACGGGTAACCGTACCGAGGGTTCAAATCCCTCCCTATCCACCACAAAGCCCTATTTTAGGGACTTTCAAAGCCCTTAAAAAAGATTACAAAATCCCTCCCTATCCCGTCACTTATAAATTGAGATACTTCTGTCAAAATCTTGATAGTTTGATTCTATATAGCGAACATAAACATCATAAACCATTTGAGTATTTGCATGTCCTAAGAGTTGCGAGAGTTGCACAGGCGTTACAAGGTTATTGTAAAGCATATTTGTAGCGTATGTATGACGTGTGTTGTATGGACGTCTGTACTCTAGTTTCAAGAGTTCAAGAAGCGGTAACCAGTGATTTGTTACGAAAGAGTGCGTGTCTCTGTATGGTTCTTTGTATTGAGTGATAAAAAGATACTCGTTATCGTGAAGATTGTATAACTCATGGATAAAAGGTTCTAGTAACTCGATAATCGGAATCTCTCTTATACTTCCGTGAGTTTTTGGTGTACTCTCTCCAAATTTAGAGCGAGTTCTTTTTACATGGATGATTTTGTTTTTTAAGTCTATATCCTCTTTTTTGAGTGCTATTATCTCTCCCGAGCGCATACCAGTATAAAAAGCGATTGCGATATAGAACTTGAAATTATTATCGTAGCTATGGTTCATGATTTGTTGAACCTCGTCAGCGTTAAAAGGTTTGATGATAGGACGGTAATATTTTGGAAGCTTAACATGCTTTAGAGGATTTTTTGTAATTGCTTCATCATAGAGAGCCTCTTGAAGTATGCCATTTAATACGCCCATGTAATGGCGTTTGCTTTTTGCGCCTACATCTTCTATGGAGTAGAGCCAGATTTTTATATCTGATGCTTTTACGTCAGTTATATCTTTGTCTTTGAAAAATGGATTTATTCTTGATTTTACTATGTTTGTGTATTTGTCAAGAGTAGAGTTTTTTAACTCATGTTTTTTAAAGTCGAGATATAGGGATGAATAGTAAGAAAAAAGCATTAAAAAACCTCCTCAGCTTCAAATTTGTAGAAATTATCTTGATAAGC
The DNA here is from genome assembly GCF_059705355.1 of Sulfurimonas lacustris. Classification (NCBI taxonomy): domain Bacteria; kingdom Pseudomonadati; phylum Campylobacterota; class Epsilonproteobacteria; order Campylobacterales; family Sulfurimonadaceae; genus Sulfurimonas; species Sulfurimonas lacustris. The sequence goes on along the minus strand of NZ_AP046125.1, from coordinate 1,691,695 downwards.
GGCTAGATTAACTTTTGGTTCGTCTATTAAGCCTCTATCAATCAAGATGTTTTTAGTATATGCGTAGTGCTTCAAGTCACACGTTTCAACGTCTAAGCCCTCGAAATAGTCCCAGAGCTGTAAAGAGTTCATTTGATATGGCATAAGTTTAGTTTTTTTGAGAGTGTTTTTGAAGAAAACGAATGTTTCGCCATCTATGATTACGTCTATTTGTTTAGCTTCTTTGTCTTTGTAGATAGTTTCAAATTGCGATTCTAGGTATGATACATCATCAAGCTTGTTAGCCCAGTTTACAGGCTTTTGCGTGTAGATTGTGCCGTGTTCGTTGTCAATGCGCTTGATTTGTTTGGTTTGCGTGTCTATGTAAACGTTTACATCTTCCGCATTGTAGGCTTTTGTTAAGTCTATGAGAGAGTACATGCCGTTTAGTTTGCGGTAAACTTCAAGAGATACAAATGTACGGCTAGTATAGAATCTGCAAATGCCGTGATAGAGATACCAAAGTGTAAGATTTGTGATTTTGTCGCTATCTTCTCTTAAATCATCAAGCGTTTTTAAAATGTATTTCATCAAGTAAGATATTGGAGATTGTACGTTAGTTTCTACTTTTGAGAGCGGAGCAGGAAAGAGACGGTTACAAGCTTTAACGATTGATTCTACTTTGTCGGCAGGAACAAATAAAGAGATATGTAAATGCGGTGTGCCGTCTTTGTGAGGTTCGGTAACTCTTAGATATACTCTGTCTTCTTTTTCGATGCTTTTGTAGCTTCTATCGTCACGGAGTTTTTTAAACATTTCAGAAAGCTCAACAGATGCGTTACGTGGAGTATAAAAATCCACTGTTTGCGAGAAATCAAGAACAGGCTCAAAAGTTAAACCGTTAAACTTTTGCTTTACATGGCAATTTAAGATTTTATAGCCTTTGATTGTAGTGATATATTTACGCCCAGCAAATTGTTTATTTGTTATCAAGTGACCTTTATAGGTCTTTTTTGGATGCCAGTGAGAGGGAAGCGTCAAAGTTATAAAAGCGTTTGAAAGATTTTTTTCTTTTGCATAATCATAAACACTCCATGCTCTATGTTGAAGCTCTGCTATGTATCTATCTGCATTCATGTAGCTATTTGCCACGAAGTCAGCAAAGGGGATGATTTTGTCATCAAGATGGATACCGTTTTGATGCATAAACTCTTTGTTTTTTAAGAGTTTTTCTTTTGATTTTTGAATCTGGTACTTTGTTAAACCGTAGTTTGTCATGTTGTCACTTCCTATTTGAATTTATTTAAGCGTGTCCGCTAACTTTTTATAGATAGCCAAGAGGGGCGTTACCGCCCATTTGTTCGCAGGCTCACAAATGGGACGGAAAAGCCCACCAAAGGCACATTTACCGTATTACCTCTATTGCTATTGAGATAGTGCTGATATTCTTTTTACTTGATTCATACTTGAATAAATTACCTACAAAAGGGATATCAGAAACCAAAGGAACGGAGATAGTATCTTTAGTGCTTTTCTCTTGCTTGATACCACTAAGAATAAGAACGTCTCCATACTTCAAATTAGTATTTGATTTGAGTTGACGTTTGTAAGTTGTAGGGATGTTATCGGTAGTACTTAAAATGTCCTCAACAACCAAATCCAAATCAAGGTTTATATAGTCATCATAAATGAGCGGTTTACCGTTGATTTTAAGCCCTACGTCCTTGTAATCTATGCTTGTTTGATTTGAGTAGTTAGAAGCTTGTGTTATGACTTTTGAAGTTTGAAAAGGTATATTTGTAACAGCGGAAAATGTAAAATCTTTTGAGTGCTGGACCAAAACATGAGGGTTTTGAACAATGTTAAAATATTTTAGCTCATTAAAGAGCTTTAGAGCACCATAGAACGTAGTTCGTGGGAAAATAGGCTTAGAGCTTGAATAAGGTATTACGAACGTATCAATGACATTTTTATAACCATCAGAAGCAGAAACATAGAGAGAATTCAGCGTTAATCCTTGCTCTTTGATATCATCATCATTAACTTCAATTATTGTAAATTTGAGCGTGACTTGATTTAGTTGCGCATCAATCTTGACAATCTCATTTTTTATAACGTCTATATTGTCAGTTTCTGAAAATATTATAAAGCTGTTGATTGAATCTATAAATTGAAACTTTATATTTTTAAAAGCGAGATATTGAGAGACATTTTGAAAAGAGTTATATTTTAACTTGATAAAATAGGTGTATAGCTCTTTTTGGTTTTTGCTTAGATAATAAATGTCGCCAAATTGAGAAACAACATAGCCAAGCTTTTGCATAGAGTTTTTAAACAAAAAGAAAAGATTTGTAGAATCTAGCTCATTAGGAATAAATAGCGAAATTCCCTCTTTTTTAAGCTCTTCGTCCACAAATATGTTTATGTTATTGTTTGTAGATACGAGTTGAACAAAATCAACCAGAGCTATACTTTTTAGATTTTCATCTGCTTTGATTAATTGTAGGTTGAGCAGGAGGAAAAAAACCATTAACAAAAGACTTTTCTTCATTTTTTGAACTTCCTTGATTTGAGATTGAATTTAAAAACATATAAAAATCTTCACTGCATGAAATGAAAAGTTTTATGTAGTTTTTGTTGATGTTTTGAGAGTAGATAAGGTTCATATTTTTTGATTTTATGAACTGAGTTACAAGCGGAACAGGAAGAGAAAGAGAATTGTTATAGCATATAGAGGTATTACAAGAGAAAGTTAAAAATTTGGCTTCTCTGTATTGTTCGGAATTTTCACCTAAATAAACTACGTTGTTTTCATTTTGGTTTATTTGATTTGTGTTAGAAAAAGACTTATTTTGCGAGGTTTTATCGGATGTGTTGCGAGTACTTTGTGCAGCTGCTTTTGATGTGTTGTTGTCGGATTCGGTTACAGTATCTCCCTTTAAAGATTCGCTGTAAAAATAAAAAATAATAACAACAAGAGCGAGAAAAAATAAAGCAAATAAAAGAAATTTCAAAATAATATTAGAACTATTTATAGTGTCGCCACTTTGATAAAGTTCAAAAACTTTAGGATTGCGCTTTATCTTTATAGTGCCAGATTTTGAAATTTGCGACATGCGAGAATTGCAATAAATGTTATATTTAAAATGAGTTTTAAAAAGAGTAAGAGACTGCGGGAAAGCTTTATAAAAAAACTCGCTAAATGATTTATATTTGGATTCTACAAGAGAAAGATTCTGAGTTATTAAAATAATTTCGTGAAAAAGATGTCTATGATAAGAGAGCCACCAGGTGAGAACAGGATCTTTGTTGTCAAAAAAATTATGAGCCTCATCAATTACAAAAAGAGTATTTAAAATATTATGCTCTTTGCAAAACTCTATAAGTTCCTCATCCGTTGATTTTGCTTTATAAAGCTTATGAAGCTTAGTAAGATTTGCTTTTAAATCATCAAAATCGAGATAAAAACAATTTTCTACCTTGTCAAATTTAAACTCATTTATATTTGTATAACAGTTTTTAAAAGTTGCCTTTTTATCTCTTATAGCTTCTTTGTCGTTTGAGAAATTATTATATATCTTATCAACAGCATAATAACTCTTGCCAGAACCTGGAACACCAGTGAGGAAAGTTATCATGTTAAAGCCTGACCGAGAAGTACACCAAGTTTGAACAATTCATTTGCAATTTGTTTAATAGCCCAATAAGTGAACTTCATAAGATGAAAAGCCGCTATCATAGAGAGAGAAGCGAAAAACATTGTGTAGGCGTTATTAATAGCACCAACAATGCCCAAAGACTCAAGCAATGAAAGAAAACAAGTAAGAGTTTGATTAGAAACACCACCTCCAGTAGATATATATTGAGCAGTTGAAACACCAAAATTATAAGCAGTTACAAAAGAACTTATTACAAAAGCATAAAAACCTAGAACGAAGGCAATAGTAGAAGCAGTTATAGCAAACTGAAAAGACAAAATTGCGGCAAAGCCAACATATTTGACAAGAAAGGCTTTTATAAATTTGACAATTACACCAACGCCAGAAAAAATCGCAAAAAGAGCGGCTATCATATTAATTCCCACTTCCAAAAAGATGTCTAATCAAAAATGAAAAGTTTAAAAACATAAAATAGGCTGTGAAAATATAGTAAAAAACAGGAGACAAAACAGAAAGAAAAGACAAATCAAGCACAACATGCTTACCAAAAACATTGAAAGAAGCGCATTCAAGAGAACCGCCACCGCTCATTGTAGGAGCTTGACCAGAAGTCAAGAGAGATTTAGCGTTATTGTATTGATTCATAACATCATCTAAATTACCTTGAATATTATCTTTAAAAGTAGAAAATTGAGAAGTGACACTATTTACAAAAGAACCAAAATCAGTAAGAGCGGATTCTGCACCATCAAGAGCGGAAGTATCGGGAGAAGTGCCATCACCTTTAAGAGAATTATCAATACTTGTGAGAAGTGAATTGTTAGTATTCATCTTACCATCTATAGAAGAAAGATGTTCATTACCAATGACTTGGTTTTTTGTTGCAATATCTGAAAAAGCTTTGTTTATATCATTTGCTTTTTGAGAAGCATTTGAGATATTTGTGAGAGAAGAAAGGGCTTCTAAATTATTCTGTAATAATTTTTCACTATTAGATTTTAAACCCTTAAGAGAAGCGTCCATGCTCTCGTTTTTGTTTAAAATCTCATTTGAAACACCTTTTAAATCCTCAAGCTTAGTATTTGTAGTTTCAATCTTAGTTTTTATATCTGTAAGATGTTGATTTGAAACGTTGTGAGCTTCTAAAAGAGGCTGTAAATCTGAAGAGGTACGATTTATGTCTATTGGTTCTGAAATAGAATTATTTATATCTGGTATATTCTCAACACGTTTTAAAAAACAATATTTAGAATCTGGGCATTTAGTAAGATTTGGAGCCTCAAAAGTAGATTGGGAGTATTTTACATAATCAACTAAAGCACTACATTGTGCTTGAGACTGAATACCAGTTTTATAAATCCATCCAGAACCCTGAGGAATATATTTACCGGATTCATCATTGCAATCAGGTTTTAAAAGATGAACATAACAGTAAAAAGCATTACACTGTGGATTTTTATCAAATGCAGTAAAAGAAGAATCAATAGTATCATAATCGACCAAAGCAATGCACTGAGAAACGAACATATTGCCTTTTAAATAATAATTAGTTTCTGGATAAATAATACCCGTTTTAACATAATCACGAGATAAGTCAGCACCTTGACAATTTGGATTATAGTTTGGACTTTCAGGCTGTTGTGCATCTGGAACACCGTCGTTGTTCATATCAACATCATATTTATCATCTGTTCCATCGCCATCTAAATCAGGGTCACCGCTGTTCATTCTACCATCGCCATCACAATCCAATATCTTAAAATCGGGATGATCAAAGTCACATTTATCTGGAGTACCATCGCCATCAGCATCAGGAGCAGGAGGAGCAACACAAGTATCAGTGTCAGAGTTCCAAATTTGAGGAGGGGTACAAGTAGGAGGAACAGCACAAGAAAAACCAATAATTTCCTGACCATAAGGACAAGAAGTAGGAATACATGCCAATTTTTGGGAATCATAAGAAGTTCCCGAAGGACAAGTAGCACCGCCGCAAGCCCAATATGCACGATAAGATGATCCTGGATAAAAAACATGACTGTTTAAAGATGTAGAAAAGCCAAGATACTGGAATGTAGGATTAATATCATTACGAACTGCATTGGGAAATTCAGAAATATTTAAATTATTTTGAACACATTCCATATAACCAGAAGTATTTGTAAAATAAAGCGTATAAGAAAACAAATAACTGTTTAAAAACAAAACTAGAAAAAGTATCTTTTTCATATTAGTGTCTTGTAAGAGCTAAAGCACCAAAAAGAGGAGCTATAACAGCGGTTAAGTTTATAAGTATGGAAGCGAAATAGTTTATCGTTGGTATATCTGTTATTTCTATGTAGATCATCTTTTGCCGCCTACGTTAGTAAAGATTTGAGTTGTAAAGAACATGAACGTTGCGCCAAAGATTAAGCCCATGAGAGCCATTAAGAAATGGAAACCGTCTTGTGTCATTCCTAAGATGTAAGCGGTGTTTGGTCTGCAAGTCTGGTCTGATGCTTGATATATAAAATTGGGTACAACTTTTAAAGTGTAGTTGTCTGTCGTTGTAGAGTACCAAGTGTTATTGTCAGAGCGGAGATAGTAGAAAGAACCGTTTTTTATGTAGAAATCTTCTATACAGTAACCATTAGCGTCTAAGAGCATAGAAGCGTTCAGAGTTGAGATATTTAAAAAGATTATGAATGTTAATGTTTTTAGATATTTCATTTTGTCACTTCCTTTTTTTGATTTTTAAATCCCAAAAACTCAAAAAGAGTTAATGAGATTTAAGCAAGATAATTGCTTTGTTTACTCCCCACATGACACCAAGAGCAACAAGAAAAACGCTAAAAGTAGCGGTTATCACTTCAAGGTTAATGACAGGAAGTACAGGCATTTTTTAGCCTCTTAAAAGCCCAAGAGCTTTTTTAACAGCATAGAAAGCACCCATAGCAACAACAACCGCACCCGCAACTGTCATAAAGTCAGTTTGAGAAATTGGGTCAACTGTAAGAGCCGCTTGAGCTTGTACAGCCATTAAACCAACAACGCCAAGAAGAGAAAGAAACTTTTTCATAAGAACCCCTTTTTAAGGAAAATTTTGTTTTTCGGCATACTCTTAACCGCTAAGCGACCCGAATTTTAGAGAGGATAGAATCTCTCATGCTTCTTAATTTACAAACTCTCTCTTTATCTTTGCAGTTCTTGATTGAGTGTTGCAGAGAGTAGAGATTTAAGAGCTTGAATCTATTCACTTTTTAACCTTTTTTTTCTTATTTCCCTGCGGGGCTTTTTTGTTGAGCGCCTAGCCCGAGCCTGAATTTACTAACAAGTGGATTAAATTCCCCAAATTCTCAACAATAAGGGCGTTCCCCTAAAGGGGGCGGGCTTGAATTTTGTAAACAAAACCAGTACACGGTACATGTCACAAGTGTTCTAATCCCTAACGCAAGAGCCAAGAGCCAAGAGCCAAGAGAGTATCACTAACTTTAAAGAACTTTTTTTAATCCCTAACGCATTTCATTTGTTGCCCCTATTTTTAAAAAAAATAGTGGTTAAATATCTACTTAGTAACTGGTTTTACAGTTTTTGCTTTTTCAAATTTGCTATAATCAAGAGGGTTTTTATCAAGAACAAGCACAGGCATAGAACGGTCGGGGTAAGTTTTTACACCGTACTGGTCGACTTTCATAACGTATGGAAGCGCAACGGTTGAGCCGATTTTTTCTCTTAGTTCTTCAAAATAATCTTCATCTGTTGTAACAGTCTCAACTGTAAACTTTTTGTAACCTTGTTCATCTAAGCCTTGAAACATCACTGTTATCTCAGTGTTGTAGTTCATTTTAGAGGTTTTTTTGTCCTCGTATTCAGTCGGTTTAACTTCCATAAGTTGCCCGATAAGATGTAATGTTGCCATTTGTCACTCCTCAGTGTTTTTGTTTTTTTATTACTTAACTACTGTCATAATTAAGTACTTAGAACATAAAGTGAGTTTTTTCGCTTAGATAGGAAAAAAAAGTAACCTATCGTTTTATCTCACGGTTTATGCTCTAAGTACCTAACAAATCACCTTTATTTTTTTACTCCCGAGAAGTGACTGACGGGAGGAGACCAGCTTTTTACGAGTTCTGGCTCAATGCTCGTGATATCAACGACTTACTCCAAACTCAATGCATTGTTCCGTGGATGCGTATCTATTTTTTAACGACTTATTGAACGACAAGGGGGAAGCGTTTATCATGCTACACAACACTTAGAAAGTATTTGCTCATGCTTCTCTAATGTCTCAAAACCTAATTTTTTAAGTTTTCGCTTATAAGATTTAAAGTTTTTTTCTTCAAGTGATAAATCATGAACCAAACGTTCAATAATGAAATTGCTATCAGAGGAGAGAAGAAGATTTTCTATATCTTCAATAATAAGTGAAACGTAAGAAGTAGGATAACCGTAAAAACTCATGTCGTTTAAGAGTTTAAGAGCTTTTTTGTTATCATAGAGAGCAGAAGTGACACTACATCCATTTTTTAAACTATTTACATGAAATAGCTCTTGATTCTGAACTTTTGGAGAAAGAGGGTTTTTTGTATTTGTCTGCATTGTCACTTCCTTTAATGCAATATTTGCATATAATTAAAATATTATCTGCAATAACATAAAAGAGAGCTTAAATATATGCAATATTTGCATATTAAAATAGGAAAATACGAAAATGACAAGAAAAGAACTGTCAGAACTACTAGGAATTTCATTAAGAACACTAGATAATTGGGAAAAAGAAAAGCCCGATTTAGTGCGATTAATAAATCAAGGTATGGCACTTGATGAGAGCATAGAAGAAACAAAGCGACATTTAGAACGATTGGAACAAATCAAAAAAGATGCTAGTAATGGCAAATTTAAATTAAAGTAGGACAATATGTTTAGAGGAATAATGAAAAGAATACATGCAATAAACAAAGAAATAGAAAAACATCAAAAAGCAGAAATGAAGAAATTAGAAAGCATAGAGTTAAAAACAAGCACAGAAATAGCAAAACATTTTGATATATCAAAAAATGATTTAGAAGCAATATTTATAAAATTAGGATGGATAGAACAAAAAGGAACTTGGCAAACAGCTACTGAGAAAGGTTTAAAAAATGGAGCAGAGCAAAAATACAACGCAAGAACGAAACAAAAATATGTAATGTGGAATGAAGAAGTAAAAAGAAAATATGAAATTATAAATGAAGTTGCAGAGATTAAAAAAGAAACTGAAAAAAAAGAAACAATACCAGAAGAAACAATAGTAAAAAAAAGAATAACAAAAGCAGAAAAAAAAGAAAAAGGCGATAAGTACGAAAGATATATAGCAAACTACTTTAGAGAAAATGGATACATTGTTTGGGAACATGGAAAAGAAAAGGGAGTACAAGATAGTAGTATAGATTTGATAATCAAAAAAGAAGAATATTTCTATTTTGTACAATGCAAGAATTGGGAGAATTGGAAGATAGACCACAAAGAAGTAAAAGCAACTAGAACAGATGTAAGAGAGTATTTAGAAAAAAATGAATCTTTTAACAATTTGGTAAAAAACTACAAAAGAAAAATTTTATATGTAACCTCAAAAAATTGTTTAACAAAAGGCGCATATACATACATAGAAGAGAATAGAGAGATTTTAGAGTATCAAGTTATACCGATGGAGGCATAATAGCCAGAGGAGTGATTAAGTCCTCTGTTTTGATTAATTCAAAGCAGGTGCGAACACCATAAGAATTAAAAAGACTATTAAGAGTGCATGAAACAAATAAAATCCTTTTCTGGAAGCTCCCACCCTCCCCAACCTTGCCAGAAAAAAAGGCAAAAAAAAAGGCTAAAGCCGAAGCCCTAGCCCTTACTTCCATAGTCTGATAATCAGTCAGACGGATTAACTTGTTTCACAAAAAGAAGTATATCACAAAAGAGTAAAAAACCATGGTGCTTTTTCAAATCCCTCCCTATCCACCACCAGAAGGCACTTTTGGAGCCTTGTCAATCAATCTTAAATTTTAAACTGTCGCTAAAAGTGTCGCTAAAGATTTCTAAATTAGTATCAATCTTTAGATGATTCTCTTTGATAAACCCTGCATATCTAGTCATAATCATTTGCGGTGATGTATGTCCTACGATTGCAGCAATATCCATAATCTTAAACTTACCGCTATTCAGCATTGCAGTTATGAAAGTGTGCCTGGTGTTATAGATAGTTCTATAAGGTATATTGCAAACTTTTAGCAGCTCTCTCCAGCGATATCTAAAAAAAGAAACATCATCTATATTTGTACCGTTTTGGTTAAATAAATATAAAGACTTAGAGCTTTGTTTTATTTGTTCTCTCAGAAACGGTTTGACACTTTCAAACATTGGGATATCTCTTATGCTCCCTATCGTTTTAGGTGAAGTTATGTTTCCTCTTGAGATAGAACGCTTAACTGATATCTTATTGGATAAAATATCGCCATGCATAAGTCCCAATATCTCTCCGCTTCGCATACCTGTATAAAATGCAATACCAAGGTAATTCTTAAGCATATCATCTGCATTTTTTAAGAGTAGCAATATTTCATCAGTCGAAAACGGATTTATAGCTTCTTTGGCTTCTTTTGCAAATATGATATCTTTTGCTACATTTTTAGAAATCAGTTCACTATCTAGTGCAATATCTAAAACACCTTTGATACAAGTGAGATATTTCTTTTTGCTATCATTTTTTATATCTCCAAGAGAGAACAAAAAGTCTTTTACCATCTGCCGATTAATTTTAGAGACTTCAAAATCTCCAAAATATTGAACAACTTTGCGATAAATTGGTAATCTGTTTAAAAAACCTTTATCTGTATCATGCTCAATCAGATATTTTTGAAAAAAACATGAAAACTTCTTGCTCTCAAATTTTTGCAAAGATAATTCATTCTGTTTTTTAGAAATCCATGCAGGCAGATATTTTGTTTGCATATACTTAAGAGTTTTTTCTGTTTTTAAAACTTTAGAACTCTCTTCAACTTTTTTAACAGTGCCGTTTTCAAAATACACATAGTACATTACATACCAAAATTTTCTATCTTCTCTATTTATTATAGAGGCTTTTATGTTTTGCACTCTTGCTCCTTTTTTAAAGGACTTGTGCCATTTGTAATTAACGACATAATTTTAACCTATTTTCTATCTAGCAAAGACTTAAGCTCATCATCAATTTGGTTACCTCTGATCCAATTTTCTAAAGCTTCAATATCCCAGAGTACCGCTTTTTTAGTTTTTGACGAGTTTGGCGGAATAAAATAGTGAACTTTTTCTATAAATTCTTTACCCATTCTTTGGCAAAAGTAATCGGTGCTTAAATCAAATATAGTTGGTAAATTTTTAGTTTGTATATATTTTTTCATTTGAACCTTCCTGTTTATTATTCATATTTTTTACAGCGTCGGCATTTCTATCTTTTCAAAAGCGCCCATCGGAACAGTGTCATTCATATCAAGAAAAAATTTATTAGAGCTATTTGCCAAAATTACTTGTGCCACTGTTATATTTTCCAGCGGGAAATTTTGAGAAGCAGGCGGTATATTTCGGCTATCGGACTTGTCGGACTTGTCGGAAACTACATCTAACCCCTCGCAAATCCCTATTTTAAAGGTTCTCGGAGTTATCGGACTTATCGGAGCAGTATTTGCGATATCTTCATAAATTGTTTCTACTACTTTTGATTTTATAGTAGTTTCTACAAGAGAGTATAATTTTTGATTGTTTCTGTCGCCTCTCTCAAATTTCCAAAGTTTACCCTCATTGTTTTTAATGACTTTTGCCGCTTTTTCTTTGTCATATCCCAGGTCAGTAAGATTTTTTGACAACTCACTCCACATTGGTCTACTTCGAGATGATTTTAAAAACTCTATAGTCTCTTCTATCATCTCGTCCATCTCTTTAGTCTGTTTCGCGTAACTTAGGTCTAGTTTTGTAAGAGTATGATTGTGAGCGTTATAGCTAAATGCTATCTCTTGTAAATCGCCGGCTCTGGCTTTAAACGGTTTTAGTATCAAAGCGTTTTTATCATCGTTTCGCTTGAGAGTAAACGCATTTGATGTGTCTTCCTCAAAAGCCGATGAGCCTGCATAATCACTTGTAAAGTCTTTTTGAGCTTTATTTTGATGGTGAAGAAACACCACGGTTGCACCGTTATTTCTCAATGTTCTGAGTATTTCCATTACGGGCGATACATCTTTGTTTTTGTCTCTGTCTCCGCTTATGAAGTTTTTGATACTGTCAAAAACTATCAACGCATCCGACAAATCCATCTTTTTAAGAGTGTTTATGATTTGCCAAAGTTCACTTTTGCCAAGTCCTACAAAGTATCTAAACTTTGTACCATGTTGTTTTTTTAGATGATGGATGTTCCTATCTTTTAGTGTTGAAATACTATTGTCGCCGTCTATATAAAAGACCTGCTCTATCGTTTTGTAAATAAGCAGCATATTTGACACTGCAACAGATAGCAAACTCTTACCTGTTCCAGGGCGAGCAGATATCATAGTGATTTCATTTTTGACTAAAAAGTTATCCATTAAATATTCAAATTTAACATTTTCGACTTTCTCAAAATTAATGTCAAATTTATCAAAGATGTTACTGAAGCTATCTTTTTTGAGTTTTTGAAATCCATCAAGACTTTCAAACTCATCTTTAAGTAAGTTAAGCCGTTCTATTAGCTTGATATCAAACTTTTGCTGTAGCTCAAGAGAAGTAAGATGTATTTGCCTTGCAATACTGTCTTTTTTAAGCTCTTTAATGTATGAGAAAAGGTTTGTTTGTGAAATGGCATTGGCAGCTAAGATCTGCAACATGGCATCATCATCTACTTTGGGAAACTTACGCTTTATAAACTCTTCATCTATCGGTAACGCTTGCTTGTCTAGTTTAAGCATTGCATCATAGATGAGCTGATGCGTAGGAAGATAAAAATCTTCAACATATAATATTTTTGAAATATCTTGTAATGTTTGCGGCTCAAAAAGTATTGAGCTTAAAATGCTTTTTTCTATGTTTATGTTATAATTTTGTTCATTCATGATTATGCCTTTTGGAAGTTATTTTGGAAAATAAAGAAAAGAGTGAACTTATTGCAAAGATTGTAGATGCTTTGTATAAGAAACTTGTTATATTGACTGCAATAGGTGGTGGATTTGGTGCTTATGCAATTAATTTTTTGCAGAAGAACAGTAATTATGGATATGTATTTGCTATAGTATTTATGTTGGTATCTATAGCAATATTTGTGACTTATGTAAAATTGAATACTTATATAAGGGCTTTGGAGGACATGAAAAATGGATAACATAGGTGTTTTAGTAGTGCCGATTGGCTTTATGTTAGCTGCTGTAATTGGGTATTTAGCAGTTAAAAAGCACTGGAAAATAGCTGACATTATTTAATCCTTAGCAAAATGATAGTAATGTTTGTCCATTACTATCAACTTTTATGATTTCTTGCATATACTCTACATAGCTGTTATGCTCTTTAGTTCTTTTGCTTGAGATTTCTTTAGCTTCTTCTTCTAGTATCATTGTTGTTAGATAATCATCATAAGACCCCTCTTCATTGTTTTCTATGTATTTTGTTTTCAAGTTCTCCTTGATACAAGTTTCATATCGCTCGTCAAATAGGTTTTTGATGTTGTTTGCTATGCGTTGAACTATCTTTCTTACAAGTGTTAAGTTTTCAAAAGTACAATTTGCATCTTTACAAAACAAAAATCCCTTTTTTCTCTCCAAAATCTTCTCAACTTGCTTTTTTGTTACTTCAAGCCCAAGAGCGTAGATTTCGTTGTAGTGTAGTTTCCTGACTATATAGTTATAGTTTGTTTTTTGCAATATTTTTGCAACATCTTCTTTTGCCAATTCAAATAATAGAGATTGATCTTTTAGTAAATCTTTTAAAATCTCATCTCTGTTGTATTTTACTGATAGAGCTTCTTGCCAGTTCCAGTTCATGCTACACCTACTTTGCAATTTTTGTTAAGATATCCATACACTTCATCAATATCAAATAGTCTAATTTTGTTATTGATATAAATGTGTGGAATTTTATTTTCACGCACGAGGTGTTCAAACCGCTGTTTTGGTATGCCTGTCAATTTCATAACATCTTCTTTTGAGTGAAGTTTAGGGCGATTGGCAACGATTGTTAATAGCTTTTCGATAAGCTCGTCTTGACTTTGTGATGTCTCTATCTCTTTTAATAGCCCTGCATCCAAAGTGATGTCTAGTTTGTGTAATGTTGTTTGTATTTTCATTTTTTATCCTCTTTTAAAAATTTATTGTTGAAGTAGTTGAGATGTTTAGTTTTTAGTTGCAATTAATATTAGTTGCACTATAATTTTTCACGAATTTTTTAAATTCACCGATTGTTTTGATTCCTTGTTCAGCCGCTAAACTTGCAAGGAATTGAAACTGTTTATATTTCATCTTTTGGTTCTCCTTTTTTTAAAATCTAAATTAACTTTTTTGTCATCTAAAAATCACATTGACTTATTAAACTTAAATCATTATAATTTTATTTGCAAACATAATTTTCTTCATGTGAACAATGGAGCGGCAAGTAGGTTAGAGGAAGTCATGAGCCTCTAGCCTTTTTTTTTGCCCTCCAGAGTTCACATTTAGAAAGGGGACATTATGGATAAGCTTATGTTTGCAATCTTGCTTATGTGCGTCTTTGCACCGTTACTTAGGTAACGCCAGGGGGTTTTGCCCCTTGCCCCCTAAAACTTCCATCCTCAATACTTCAACAATAAATTTTCAAATAACTTTTTCCCGCGGGAAATTTTTAGAGTTTTTACTCTAAAGTATTCTTGTGATAAAATGAAACCATTTAAACCACAAGGACACTTTAAAATGAAATCTTTTTTAATAACCTATGACCTTAATGCCGTAGGACAAAAATACAAATGCATCTCAGAGAAACTAGAAAGTAATTTCAACTGGTGGAAATGCATGAACAACATCTACATCATCAAATCAAACAATACGGCATCTCAAATAAGAGACTTTTTACTTGAATGTCTTCATGAAACAGATACGCTATTTGTAACAGAACTATCATCCTCTCGTGATTCAGCTTGGTATGGACTAGAAGATGAATGCTCCTCATGGTTACAACAACATTTATAGCTTTTGGCTAAATGCATATTGCTCTCTAAACCATATACTTCCGTGTCATTTTTAAGCTCAAAAGGAAATCCGTTGTAATGAATAGTCGTTCCCTTTGCAATCTTTAACTCAGATATATTTTCTTTCATTTTGTTTCTCCTTGATTTGTTATTTTTTCCCGCGGGAAATTTTTAGAGTTTTTACTCTAAAGTGTTCTTGTGTAGAAAGAGAGCAAGACACAAGAACACTTTAAAACAAAAACCACAGTCAAATATGCTTTTGCAAACATCAACCTATTTTTTGCTAAAATAAAAGATTAGTTTCTATATAAATCTATAGAAATATATAACTTATGAGCTATTATATACACATTTGAGTAGATTGTCAATATTTTGTATATGCTTTTGAGTACATAAGAGGAAAACTATGAATGAGGCTAAGGAAACACTAGAAAAATGGCTTGTTGAAACAGGTTTGAAAACCTATAAAGAACTTGCAAATTATCTTTCTGTATCGCAAAACACTCTTGATGTATGGAAGCAGAGAGGTAAAATCCCAGAAAAACATATACTCAAATATACTCAAATGAAAATAGATGATAAAGCTAAAATATCTATTCCAAATAGACTGGATTATAATATTTCTGGAAAAGAGATAGAAATTTTAGAAGCTTTTAGAAAACTAAATCAAAAAAAACAAAAACTCTATTATCATCAAATTTTAGCCGATGCAGCTCAAGCAGAGATAGAGGCAGATGAAACAAACGGCATATTATTAGAAGATGCAAAATCAGCAGTTTGATTTATGTAGAATTTAGAAAGTAAAATATGAATAAAGGGAGAATTTAAACATGGAGAATAAAATGAGAACAGCGATTTTAAGTAGCATTATGGCTTTGCTAGTTAGTGGTTGTGCTGCACCTGCTTTTCAGCCATTTCAGTTAAAAATTGATAAAACAGCATCAAATATGACAAGCAGGGAAAAACAAATTTTTTTGAATTATTTTATAAAGAATTTTTCAACATTTAAAACAACAGACGGTGAATGCGTTTTATACCAAGAAAAAATTGATAATTTTACAAAAAATCATAAACATTGTTATACAATAAAAGACAATATAATCAATAAAACAGATGCTACCTCTTGCACTTTTTATGATAGAACAAGAAGTGCTGTTAGTAGTTCCCCTTGCTTATTGGTCCCATCAAAGGATATTCTCTTTCGTGACTCTATCTTAAATTTAGAAAAAAATATAAGCTTAAATTTTAACAAATATTTATCAGAGTATGAATCTCACAATACTAGAGACATTGATATTTTTTTCAAATTTAAAGTAGACAATAGTGGAGAAAAAGATTTCAAAAACTATTTATTAAATTTTAAGAAAAGAGAACAAGAAAGATATTTAGAGGCAACTGAAGAATTAAAAAAAATAGAGCAAGAGAAAGAACTAAAAGAGAAAGCAGAAAAATATCTGGAAGCAGCAAACAAACTTAAAAAAATTGAACAATTAAGAGAGAGAAAAGGGCAACATGTCATAACATTTCTTGAGAGCTGTAGCTACAGAGCATATGGATATAAAGATTTAGGTGGAAGATATCAACATGTATCTGAACAAGCAGCAGAAAAAATGTGTCGTGAAACATGTTCGCAACATGTCTTTAATAATAGTGGATATGATAATTTACAAGAAGCTTTAAATGACGGATGGAAATTTAAAGCTAAAGCAAAAGAATCCAAAGAACAGATAAATGAGTATTGTGTTTGTGAAGGTAATTCTTATGTTTTAGAAAAGTGAAATTATGAATAAGAGCAAATAAAAAAAAGGATGATAAATAATGAAAATATTTGTGAAAATAGTATCTTGTTTTTTGATAGCATCATTGGCTGATGCTACAGAACTAAGTAAAGTTGATCAAGGTTTGGCATTTAGTGTAGGATTCGCAGCAGCACAGGCTATTAATTTGGATAAGCCTAATTTTGAATCAAATGATACAAAATATTTATGTTTAGAGACTATTAATAAAAACGAATTAATGAAAGATAAAAGTGAAAAACTTTACATAATTGCTTTAAATTCTTGTATTGAGCAATTAGATAAAATTAAAACAAAGTGAAGGAAATACATGGATAACAATGTCACTATTGAAGCATTAAACTTAGCAGCCAATAAATTAAACTGGTATATTGGTTTGACACTAGCAAGTATGGCAATATCAACTATTGCCATCATCATTAGCATTCGCTACAACAGAAAGAATTTAGAAAACAGTTCAAATCTACATAAAAAACAGTTAGAAGCTAATCATGACTGGAACAGAAGGTCATTTACAACATCATTTCTTAAAGATGTTGTAAATGAGTTAAGTCAAACAAGAAAAAAACTTGATGAGCTTACATGTCCATCAAAACAAGTAATTAAAGATGCTAATGGAGAATACATAAACTTTTCTACATGGAGGGAAGCAAATAATAAGCTGCTGCCTTCTACTTTGCATGAATGGGTTTGTGAAGAAAAAGATAAAAATTACAAGAGAGTAGCAAAGGCAGATTATGATCCATGTATAACAAAGCAGGAGAGAGAGGAAATTGTAATTAATATTTTGCACCTTATTAATATATACGAGCAAATCGCAGCAGCACTAAAAAATAATGTTTTAGATAGAGATATTTTAGTTGAACTTATGAAGAATCCAATAAAATCTAATTATGAACTGTGGGAAGATTATATAAAGCATAGAATTGAAGTTCATCGTGATGCAAACTTAGGAAAATCTTTTAAATGGATATATGAAGAATTTAATTTGAATGGAAGAGATGCCCAAAGGAAGAGCACCTCTCAATAGATAACAAGTCTTTGACTTGTTATACGTAAGTTACATCTCTTATTTGCATATTCTCTCCTTCTTTTGAATGATTGTATCATACAATTGCCAATGAGCAATTAGCATTCCTGCAAATTGCGGACATTTATTACATAAAGTAACTATATCTTATTGGTTGCGTAATTATATCTTTTGAAGATTACAGATTTCTTATGTCTCTACCCAGGGAAATTAAATAGACTCTTTTATCTTTTTGATGCTCTCTATCAAATCAATAAGTTTTCCAGGATCCATTTCATAATGTCTGCATATACCACTAAAGAGAAAATTTTCATAAGCTTCCTGATTATGTTTTTTAGCATAAGATAACTTCTGCTGTGTAGTTCCTGCTAGTTCATAAAAAGAAGCTGCATTTATATCTAATCTATCTAACACATCTTTTAATTCAATCATATTTGTATCCTATAAAACTTTTTATTTTGTTATTTTATTCATATTTTACTTAAATATTTGTTTAATTACTTGACATTAACTCGTTATTTTGTTATAATTATACTATAAAACAAATATAAAGGTTAAAAGATGAAAAAGTATCTTGAAACTCTCTTTGAAGAGAAAAACATAAGTCTTGAAACTTCAATCGAAGCTCAAGGAGAAAGCGGAACTAACTTTATGACACTTCAAACTGTTGTTGATGCTATTGTAATTGCTCCAAAGCATGAGCAGAGAAAAATCAAAGATATCTTAGTTCAAATTGATTTTAAAAACGGTGATGTTTTACACTTCATAAAACATCTTGCAAATGCTCTAGCTATATAGGCTAGAGATATTCATTCCAGGGATAAAAAAATGAAACTCACAAACGCAATTAAAAAACTCTCAAAACACGGCAAGGTAAAGCAAGACGGTAACCTCTTTTGGGCAGAGATAAACAGACATGTAGTTGAATTTATGGTGAATGGCAGAATGGATGATGATTCCAAAGATATCACTTGTATCAGATGCAGAGGTGTAAATGATAACGATGATCTTATGACTGACTATTGGGGCGGTGTATGGTGTGATAATTTAACACAAGCGATTAAAGTGGCTACGGCTGCTTAATTGCTTTTTTTATGAATAATATAAAATTGGAGTTGCATTATGAGACAAACTTTTGAAATCGATGGGATAGTAGTAAATCCAAAGCTAAGTAAATATTTTGACAGCACACCAAACGAAAAAAGAAGCAAAAAAGAGTTAGAGCAGTTTTGGTGCAAGCCATATATCATTATAGAGGAACTAGAACAAGAAACTTGGGAAGAGCATTACCATAGACTAAAAGCCCCGCCCTGCTCATTTACTGATGAACAAATAGGAACAAAAGAGCAGTACTTAAAAAGATTAGAAGCAGAAAAAAGCAACTGGTTAAATGCATGGCACACCGGTTTTAGATATAACCTAAGATGTCTTGACGGCGGAGCGTGGGATAGAAGCACAAATCACGGATTTTATCCAACTTTGGAAGAAGCCGTAACAGCAGCAAAACAAAAAAACGGCACCGAACAAATTTTGCTCCCTGTCAATGGATAAAGCAAATATTTTATAAACAAAAGGAAAAAATATGCCAAAATTCAATATATTACTTGCAAAAAAATATGGAAACCAATCCGACGAGGCATCTATAGTCGGATGTGGATTAGATAGATTAAAATCAGAATATGGAATTATATTTGATGATGAAGATGATGTTGAAAAGATTATTTGGATTTACAACAAATATAAAGAACAATTTAAAAAAATTGTAACTATCGATGGGAAGCGCGATTTAATAAAATTGATTTGTTTTAACGACTGGAAAACAGTAGAAGAAAATGGTATTAAAATTTCAAAAGAGGATAAAGATTTTTTGTACTTTTTAAAAAAAAATACAAAAAAATTATCTTGTAAATGAAAAATGAGGTAGTTGTACTACCTCATAAGCTTCTAAAAAAATCAAATTTTCATCATCTTTCCTATGAATTTTCAAATTACAACATCAGTAATTTTTTTATAAAATTCTATAGCCTTATCTGTGGGTTAAAAATTACTTTATTCTTGTATTAAGCAACTAGATAAAATAAAAAAAGAGTAATTGAAATATACAAAGATGATATTTTAAAAGTAATTATGAATAATGTTTGACAAAAAAATAAAACAGGAGTCAAGTGCAAATGGCAGAAAATAAAATCGAAGAGTTACGACTTAAAGCAAAAGAAGTTTTGCAAAAAGCAAAAGAACAATCAAAAAAACTTATTGAGGAAGCAGAGCAGCTTGAAGCTCAAAGCAAAATAAAAATAGCCGATAAGGCTATAGAATTTTATGAAGAAAAAATCTCTCATGAGGATTTAAAAAATTTCATAAAAGAGAATTACATTTCATAAAAATAGATTTTATATTTAGCAGTTCGGATAAAAATTGGCTGCTAAATATACCACAGACACTTCTACATCTTATTTTCAATTTTACCAAATAAATCATCAAGTTTTTTTCTTTTTTTTATTGCTATTTTTTTTAAATGATTTTTATTTTGTGTTGAAGTTTGAGTTACTTTATTTTCTCGTAGTTGTGTTGTAGGTTGTTGATGTAGTTGTCTTTTGAGATTGGAAATGTTATTGCTGCTAAGTGTTGAATTTTTTTCAAAAAAATATATTTTTTTGAGAGCAAGTTAAAACGGTATGATGTTTTGTGTTATTTTTTCTGTTAATAATCTTTTGATTTTCTCCTTTTGATGGGGTTTGTCAACTGTTATTGTCGCTGTTATTTTATATGTTATTTCTTAAATTGGTTGTTTTTTAAAAAAACAAGGACTTATGTTTTCATCTGTGTTAGACAAATTTTCAACGCTGTTAGATGGCTGTTAAATTCATCTAATTATGAATAAGAGCAAATTACACAAAGAGGAAAGATGATGAAAGTATTTTCTATAACCGTTGATGATAGCTTATACGAGATGATTACAAAAGACAGTATCGCTCACAATATATCTAAGTCAGAAGCCGTGAGAATAAAGCTGGGAGAGGCATACCATGCTTCTGCTAAACAAGAAGAAAAAGTCGTTAAGAGATTTGATGGTTTTGAAAGAAAACTCATTGAGACAATTGAAGAGAAATTTTCAAAAATTGAAATACAAAATGTTAGAAGCTTGAGTTACATACTTAGCAATCATCATCTTATAAAATATATTTTTGGTGAATTGATTTTTGCCGACTTGGAACCAGAAAAAATATCTGGAGAAATAAGAAGGATAGTATCGCTTTCAAAAAGTGCGGCACTAAAAACACATCCTGTTGATTCACTAAACTCAAAAGAAAATATTACGAGTAATATTTTTCCTGAACACTTAAGTTAAGGATTTTGCAATGGATTCTAAAGAATTACTCCTTTACTTGGAGAGAGAAAAGTTAAAAAAAGAGGCTATTGAAAATAGTGAGAAACCTATAAAAAGTGGCTCTTCATCTTCAAAACAATCAAATCAAAGTGGTGGAGTAAGTTTAGATATCGATGATATAAATGTTGGGAGTGATGATGGCAAAAGTTCTTCATCATCTACCCAGATATCTAGCACTGCACTACCGATAACATCAGATAGTAGCGGTGTAAAATCTGAAGCAGCTTCATTTAAAAATGTTCCCGAAGTAAAAACGAGTGATAGTAGCGCAAGCGTAGCTCCTATTAAAATAGTTGATGATGGTGTCGTTAAGACATCCTCGTCTTTAAGTGCAAAGATCGCCAGCGGAAGTGGTGCCGTTACAGTTGTTAGAAATTTTGCAATTGTAAAGTTTACAGGTGCTGATAATTTTGGAAAATCTGCTTATACCGTAGGTAAAAAAGCTGGAGAAAGAGCAACAAAAGCTATTGATTATTTTGCAAGAGAAGGTGCTCAAAATGATGCAGCAAGTTTAAAAAGAGCAGAAGAGCATATTGAGTATATGTCAAGAGATAGTGCAAAAGAAGCTAGTTTAGGTGATGAGTTTAAAAGTGGAATTCTCTATGATAAGAATGGTTTTGAATTATCAATTGCTCAAGCAAAATCATTTTTTGGAGACGATATAACAGGCGAGAGAAGAGTTGTGTTTTCTCCAAATCCAAATTTAAAAATGAGTGATAGTGAATTTCAAAAAATAATAAATAAAACATTGTCTGACTTTGGAGAAAAATATAATAAAAATTATGATTTTATTTATGCAGTTCATAGAAACACAGATAATCCACATGCACACATTTTGATGAAAACGAATGATGTTGATGGCGAAGGTATTAAAATGTTTAAAGATGAACTCTTTGAACTAAAGATGAGATTTTATGAAAATACTCAAACTGTTGCCGAAGCAAAACAAAACATGTTTACATTTTTTTATAAAGACGAGACACATTTCTCTTTGGCGATGCAAATTGGAAGATTTACGGGGGATGTTCCCGGTGCAGAATTTGCAAAGCAAAATATTTATTTGGCTGAAAAAATTGCAAAAAAATATAATCTTGAATTTGATGATAAGGCAATGCAAAAAGATACCGATAAGGTTAAACAGTTTTTTGAGGCAAATAAAGATAAATACAATGAGTTTACGACTAATGCTAAAAATAGATATGCAGATACATTCACAAAATTTTCAAATGATGCCAATGCTCTTGCTGTAAAATATAATCTTGGTGAAGTCCCAAAAGATATAGAAGGTTTTGGCGAGTTTTTAAAACAACATGATAAATTATTTTTGGCAGATAAAATAGCTACCGACAAAGGACTTGTACTAACAGACAAAGATGTCAAAAATCTTTCACTTAATCTTGAAAAAGATGAAGATGGAAAACTAACAAAAAAAGGCATGGAAAATTTTGTAAAAAGCACAGAATGGTTTGATAAAAATGTGGGGAGCGTAAGAGAGTGGAACAGTGAAAATAAAGATAGGATGTCAAAAGAGACATATAGTAGGTTGGAAAATCTAAACACAAGAGTAGATATACCTTTTGCTATGCCAGAAGACAGGATGGGTGCAATTAAGCTAACTCATCATTACAAACTAGACAAAACGGCTTTTGCAAACGATACAAGAAAAGCTCTTATTGATGTGATAGAAGCTCGAATTAAGTACTTTCAAAAAGCAGCTAAGTCACATGAGATATCCAAAGAAGAAAAAAAAACAAATATAGAGCGGTTGGACGGCTTGAGAGGTAAGATAAAAGCTTATGATGATATCACGGAGTCCTCTTTAAAAAAATACGGTATTGATACAAACTTTTTTTCAAAAGATGAAAAAATAGTAGAGATGGATGGTATCAAACTGGAGAATGGAGACAATGGGCAAAAGTTTGATGCACTTTTAACAAAAGCGATCCAAAGCCCTGAGTTTACTCCAGAACAAAAAGATAAGATAGAAAGAATCAGCCATGTTGCCGACAAACAGCAGCAAGTATCTGTAAGTGCTTTAGAGAACGCAGGATTTAAAAGGGAAGAGCTGCAAAAAGAGTTTAGTATCCAAAAGATAGAAACTAAACAGCAAATTATAAATTTTAAAAGAACCGATGAGTTTAAAGAACTAAGCAATACAAGTTTAAAAGATTGGAAGCAGGTAAATTCAAATAACTATATGCTGCCAAAACAAAAAGAACATGAGAATACTTTAACCAAAGAAGAGGCAGAAGCTCCAGCAATATCTGACGAAATACAGCAAAAATCTAGCTATATTAATAATTTTAGGCTATCTCAAGCCGAAATTGATTCTCTAAGGACTATGACAAAAGAGACACTTATACATTCAGACCCTTCAAATGTATTAAATTCTCTAGGCATTGATTTTACAACAAAACAGGGTGGCAGCAACTATAGTTTTAGACTTAGAGCAGATGACAGAACCCCAAGTGCTTCAATGTATTTAGGTAGAAGCGGTGTGTGGAAGTTTAAAGATTTCGGAAGCGGAGAAAGCGGTACTATTGAAAATGTGGTTATGGTTGCAACAGGCATGAACTATAAAGATGCACTCAACTATTCTCTTGATGCAAGCGGGTTAAAAAATTATCTTGCAGAAGCTATCGAATCAAGCCAAAATATGGCAAAAATTCAATTAACTACTGAACATTTATCAAGATTAGAAGAGATAAAAAATATCAACATTGCAAAAGCTCAAGAAAATAATATAAATTCAAAAGTTGTAAGTTATAGGGAGATTACTCCGGATGATACAAAAGCAATAGAGTTCTTGTCAAACAGGGAAATAGATTCTATCCCTAAAAACATGTATATCATAGAGGGGCAAATAAGTGGTGTAGGAGCTAATGGAAAAGAGTATAGCTATACCAATATGGGCGTTGGCGTTCTAACGGGTGATATGAGTAAACCGATAGAGCTAGATAAAGTAGGCGCGGATATCCATTTTTTAAATCCTAAAGTTTTAAGAGATGGGACAACTATGAAAACACAATCTTTTGGACCTAAAGATATGACACTTATTCCAGGAGAAAATGATACAAAAGATTATGCGGTATTTGAATCAAAAATGGATTATGCAGCCGCTGCATCTAAAATAGACCTGAACGAAACAAATGTCATTATTGGAAACGGTACAGGGCAAGCCAGCAAAATAGCAGAGCTACTAAATGAGCAAGGTTTTGAAAAAGTTACATTTTATAATCAAAACGATATGCCCGGAGAGAAATTTGTATCTGATATCGTAGAAAAAGCAAATATAGAAAAATTTGATTTTGTGAAATATGAAGCTGTCGGGGAGTACAAACAAGATATCAATGACCTTGTAAAAAATGGCGTTGATGTAGAGCAAAGGCTTATAAGCAACGCAACCGTTGAGGACTGGCAAAACTATGTTATAGACAATAAAGAAGCGAAGATAGAAGACATACAAAGCTTGATAGAAAAAGGTGAGCTAAAACAAGCAGAGCAACATTTAAAAGAGAGTGGTTTAGATAAAGAGACTCAAGCGGAGTTAAGAGATGATATAGAATTTGCCAAAACTGTATCTATGATTAGTAAAGCTCAAGAAGATACGCCAGAACAAGAATTTGAAACTCAGCAAAGTGAAGAAAACCAAAAAGTCAAAGATGCAGCTTTACAAGAAAAAGTATTGGAAGATATAAATATTGAAAAAGAGCAGGTAAGAAGTTCGGGTATGGGGATGTAAAAACTATCGTTTACTTTTATCTATGAGATTATTGTCAGCTGCAAACTCTCTAAAATCATCAACTATGCCACTAAAAAAATTTATTGTTTTTTGTGGTATGGAATTTTTATCATTTGGTACAGAATTGGTGGTATTGGCATCTTGGTAAACTATTTGTTCATCTAGCGCAAAAAGCGATAAACAAAGAAGCAATGCTGTCGTACTGATTTTTTTCATCGTTTCTCTTTCTGTTGCCCGACACAAGTCGGACATAAATTATTGGAATAATCCGCCTTTTGTTTCACCTTTTGCATCAGAAGTGATAAAGTTTTTTACAACACCGTTTTCTTCAAAAACTATGACTAATGATTTTGTAGTGTCGTTAGTGCCAGCAACAAACCAGTTTGCAACCGGAACATAATTTACAAATTTAGCATCTTTTCTAGTGTGCAAGTATGTCCATTTCTCTAAAGAGTTATTATCAAAATCTGTTCTATCAGGATCGCCCAACAGTGCTTTTATATCTTGTTTTGTGGATTTGCCTTTTACAATTTTTGTATCAAGCTCACTCTTTTCCATTGTACCTAAGTTCTCATTGCCTGTCTTTACAGCACATCCAGTACTTAAAAGCAAAGTTGCAACCAGCATCGATGACGCAGTTATTTTTTTTAGCATTTTTATCACTCCAGTTTAAATTTACTTATTATTCATAAAAAATATGAATAAAAGTATTATACAAAAATACAAAGGAATAAGAGTATGCCTGACAATGAAAGTCTTGAAATTAAAATTTTAGTTATTGCTGAAGTATAGACAAGAAGATGAAATTACAGATAATTAGAAGAATGATTACTGTGTGCAGTTTGATTGTTACAAATATCTTTGGGGATTGCAAGATTGATAATAACCTGATGCTGTCAATCTTGCTTAACGAAAGGCACTCTACTAAAAATCCAGGATATGAATATCTTATCTCGTTCAATAATCCTGCAGAGGCAAAATCTCTAAAAGCACACTATAAGGATTTCTTTTTGGATGAAAGAACTCTTGATTGCAAGCGTTTAGATAGTTGCGTAAACTTTTTAAACTATCTTGTTAAAGTAGGTATTACAAATGTTGATTTGGGGGCATATCAGTTAAATTATAAATATCAAAGATTGAAACATGAAGAGTATTTCAAAATAGAACCTAGCTACCATAAAGCTTGCGATTATGTAGAGCAAATGGTAAATGAAGTCGGATATTCATGGCGAGGTATAGCTGCTTATCACTCTAAAACAGAGAAGTATAATCAAATCTATAGAAAAAATCTGATTTCTACTTACAAAGCTATTTTGAGTAGAAATTAATGCACTTCTTTGTTTTTTTTATAAATTGTTATAAAAATTTCCCGTGGGAAAATTTAGAAAATTATGAATAAGAGTAAATTGAAAAATAGGAGTGAGAAGATGCTTGGACAGGCGGCGCAGTTGACTGTTGTCAATAAGTTGATAAAGGAAATAGAATCCTCAAAAGGCAGTGAAAACTTAAAAACATTGGCAAGAGAAATAAAACTAGTGTACAAACTAAAAAGAAAAATTGAAAAAAATAAGTTTAATGTGGACTACACTAAAGATATAAAAAAAGTTGCAATTGCTATCCAATGTGAGTTGCCAAATGACTAGTCTGATTATAAGCCCACTGAGACTAAGAAAAATACAACTGGCAATACTTGGTGTTGTCGGCAGCATGGTTTTTGTTGTTTCGCTGAGTGTTATGTTCAATATAGATCTTATCTTATTTCATTTCGATATACGAAACTATGAAACTTATGCTTATTTTAAAGATTTTCCGATACCGATTTTGGCGAAATGGTTGTCTTTTCTTTATGATTGGGCATTAAGCGATTGGGTTCTCAATGCTTTGATTTGGGGTGGTGTTGTAGGTTTTATAGTAAGTGTTTTGCTGATTGATAAACTTGTAATCGATAAGAGCACGAGTCTTATTAGAGGTAATAGAATTGAAGATGCAAAAAAATTGAGAAAGATGATTAAAGAAAAATCAAGACTTTTCATAGGTAAAGAAAAAGTGCCGCTGCCATATACAAATGAAAATAGAAGTATCGGAATAATCGGGATGGCGGGTTCCGGAAAAACTCAAGGTATTTTTTCAGTGCTTGAGCAAGTTGTCCATTTTAAAGAAACGATGATTGTATATGATAGAAAACCTGATTTTTGGATAGCTTATTACAGGGCGGATAGAGATTTTTTATTTTATCCTGCTGATGCACGAAGCATTAAATGGAACTTCTTTTTAGATATACCTGATGATGAGCAGGAGATGCTTGATGAGGCAGATAAGATAGTTAAATCTTTTATACCGGATACGCAATCAAAAGAGAAGTTTTGGGACAATACGGCACGGATGATACTTAAAGGCATCATCATAAAAGTAAAAACAAGTCCGAAACCTTCTACAAAAAAGCTTATTGATTTTATTAGACAGTTTCAAACTAAAGAAGAGATATGGGCTAATTTACAGGATGTAAACGATAAATATGGATTGAGCATAAAGTCTCTACTGACGGAAGCGGCAGAAGCAACGGCGGGAAGTATCATGATGAATCTACAACCCTACTTTATAAAGATAATGCGACCTGAATTTTATTTTGAAGAGAGCGATTTTTCGATAACTAAGTTCATAAAATCAACTGCAAATAAAAATATAGATCAGAGATTGTTTTTAGTGCAAACAAAAAAAGAAGAAGGCAATTACGAGGGGTATTTCAGAGTAATGCTTGATATGATGACTAGAACAATACTTAGTCTTGAAAATAATCCAAATAGAAGGATATGGATTTTTTTAGATGAGGCACAAACTCTCGGAAAATTGAGTGAAGTTAATGATCAACTTGCTGAAGGACGAAGCAAAGGCGGTTGTGTTGTGCTGGCTACTCAAGATTTGGCAAGATTGGAAGAGCTTTACGGCGAACATCTCATGCGAAATATTTTTCAGCTCTTGAGTACAAAGTTAATGCTTCAGTATGATGATCCAAAGGGGCAAAAATTTATAAGTGAGTTCCTCGGAGAGCAAGAAGTTGAAGAAAAAAATAAGAACCGTATGATAAGCAGAGATGCTCAGAGAGATATAGAGCAAGTCAGCGAACGCAATACTACAAAAAAAGTGTTGCTAACGGGAGAACTTGGGCTTTTGAAACCATTGTCTGCATATTTAAAAATGCCAGGTTTTCCTGTAACGGTTGTACATTTTAAATTCTTCCAACCATCTCAAATAAACTTTTTTAAAAAAGCGGTAATAAATCAGATGTTTAATAGTTTGACTGTAAATACAAATGAAGAAGCGGTTCCGGCTGCTAAAAAAATTCAAGCTAAAGAAACAACTCAAGAGAAAAAAACAAAAGGAAAAGCTCAAGTGGATAAAGGCGAAATTGAAACGAGATATGAAGATAAAAACGGAAATGAAATTACACAAGAGCAGTATAAGACACTTATGTTAGTCGGAGCTGAATCAACAACAAAAGGATACACAATATGAGAAAAATCAGTTTATTGTTTTTTATGGTAGCAGCAATCGCTTCAGATGTATTTGCTGCCGACCCGTCTATATATACATGGGGTTATGGTGAAATATTTTATAAAGTACTTCAGGGCGTAACGATTATTTCAAGAGAGAGCTATCTTATAACTTCAGCACTTGCAGTCGGTGGACTTTTGCTAATGATTAAAAATACTGCTGGTGGCGGTAGCAGCTCTGATATGGCAGTTGCGATGGGTAAGTACCTATTTATCACGACGATAATCATCGGAATGTTCTCTACACAAACAAAACAGTATATCGTAGAGGATGAGATAACAGGGCAAGCGTTTCCTATTGATAATGTTCCGATAGGAATCGGCGAAACTTTCTCTTTGTTTACAAGCTTGGAAAAAAATTTAGCAAAAGCATTTGAGATCGCATTTGCAACGCCTAATTCAATTTCCTACAGTAAAGCAGGATTGGGCTTTACTATGTCTGCACCTATCAACCTTGGCTCATCTTACATGGTAGATGCTTATGTAGTAAGAACTTTCAATGAGTATATGGGAAATTGCGTATTTAGTGCTATAACTGCTAATGAAATGAGTGGGGATGTCTTGACTATGAGTACAAATTTAAAAAATGATTTGAGCGTAACAGGTTATCTTACGCCTTACTATAGTGCCGCAAATCCAAACGGAGTAGATATGCAATGTCAAGATGCATGGGATAATTTAAAAGTCGCACTGGGCAGTAAGCTAGATGATATGGAGCAAATTGCCGCAAATAAAATGATGGTTGATCAAACAGTTTTTCAAAATGGAATGGCTGAAACTACAAGAATGATGTTTGGTGTTTCTCAAAATTCACAAGATTATTTATTTCAACAAACGCTTATAAATATGACAAATAACGGTTTAAAAGCGGTTGCACTTGCAACGGGTGGTGATGCTTCAGCTTTAGCGTACGCAAAGGCATTATCAGAGACAAATCAACGGCAGACCTGGGCAGTTACAGGAATTCTTGCCCAACAGAATTTACCGTTAATGAAAGCAGTTATGACCACTCTTGTTTTGGGTATTTTTATATTACTCGTTTTGCTGTCTATAATCTATGGCGATTTAGGACATATTAAGATGGGGTTTACGCTACTGTTTGCGATGGTATTATGGACACCGTTGGCATTGTTAATAAATGGAATGTTTAATATAGCCATTGAAAGGATATTGCCCAACATTACAAACGGCGGTTTGACAATGGTAAATCTAAATGATGTATCTGAAAATTTAAAAAATTATCTCTCTTTCTTAGGGTATTTAGCTGCTTCAATACCTGTTTTTGCTTATGCTATAGCTAAAAAATCAGAGCATGGATTTGTAAGTTTGTTCGGTGGAGTCGGTGCGGCAAGTACAAGTGCAGCAGGAGGAGCAGCAAGCCAAACGGCTAGTGGTAATATTAATGCAGGAAATAGTCGCTTAGGCTCTTTCAATGCAACGGATCAATACGGTACGCATGATTATGCAGGGCAAAATGCTTGGAAAAAATCTTGGATAAATTCAGAAGGTGCAAGTAGAAGTTCCTATCTAAATAGCGATGGGCTAGGTTTGACAAAAACAGATGCAAGTGGAGCAGCAGATATTGCTGTAAATGGGCAAGGTGAAGTTGTAAAAGTCTCAAATAGCACAACAGGGGTCAGTATAGCAAACGGTATCTCTGATAATTATAATGCATCAAAACAAGAGACATCACAGCTTGGAGATGCATTTAGCTCTAGTTTTGCAAGAAATACTGCTAATACCATTAGTACAGGTGGACAAATTATTAATACTGGTACATTTACTGATAATAAAGGGGTGACTCATCAAACAGGAGATGCGCTCAATTCAGCTACAAATGAAAGTATCCAAAAAACATTAAACGATATGAAATCTGGAGGAAAGGATTTAACATTTACAACTGAAAATGGGGCAAATTTAAGTGCTCATGCAGGTTTTAGCCCAACGAAACTATTAGAAGGTATAACAGGCTTTAAAGCAGGAGTTGATGGTTCTTTAACCTTTAGTGGAAAAACGGCAGATGGAGAGAGCTATTCAACAAAACTTTCTGCTTCTGAAGCAGAAAGTTTCATGAAGTCATTCAGCACTAATCTCTCAGAGCAAATCCAAAAAACCGATGGACTCTCCTTTGCGCTTGCTGACCAGGTGCAAAAGACTTCTGGTTATGGAGATAGCGATACTAAAACAATTGCGGATAATTACACCAAATCATACAATCAAACCGAAGCATTATCTGAACAGTATTCAACTGCTCAAAAAAGAGATAAAAACTTCACTGAAGATGTATTACCAAAAGTTTTCAATAAGTTTATAGATGAAGCAGTAATGAAAGACGGGACAAAACTATCTGATGTTAGAAAAACAGATCCGACAAGAGCTGCTGAACTTGCTGCTGCCATGATGAGAGATGATTTATATAAAGATGAAAAGATGAACGCTATTGACAGTGTTCTTGGAGTTAAACTAGATACAAGCAAAGCTCAAAAAGCAGGCTCTATAATATCGGCTCAAAGTGAAGAGATGAAGAAAGTTGATGGAGAATACACAACAAAGGGTGATGCTTTAAAAGCTGATGTTATCCCTGTCGTTGAAAAGGCTAAAGAAAATACTGCTAACGCACCTAGAAGTGAGGTGGATATAGATAGTAAAAAACAAAATATCAAAGATAGCTATGACACACAATCAAGCTCTCTGGAGAGAGATAGTAAAAAATCTATGCATGACTTCAAAGATAAACATCAACTAAACTCTGAAGATAAGATTGATGAGAAAACGCTTGAGGCTAAAGAGAAAGTTGAAAAGGCTAAAGATACTACAGGAACAATAACCGCTGCAAAGCTTAATCCTTTAGGACAGAAAGTTCTTGATGCAACGGATAGCATACTTGGTAAAAACGAGAATGAGCAAAGAGCAGATGAGACATACGCCAAAGCGGTGAAAAGTGGGTTGGTAGACAAGGGAATCTTCAGCGATAGTTTAGATACTAAAAAACTTGACCAGTTTTCGACTCAAGAGTTGAAAGATTTGCAGCTATGGGAAAAAAATAATGCTGGAGCAGGTTTGAGCAATACGGCAGAGAGACAATTAGAACAAGTTATTCAACATAGAGAAAATCAAGTTTTACAGGATAAAGTTCAAAAAGCAGAAAAAAGTGTCAAAACAATTTCTGAGGCAGTAGCAGAGATGAAAGAAAAAGAGTAGCTTTTAAAAATCTCCAAAATTATGAATAAGAGTAAATTCAGATTTTGGAGCAAGAAATGGAAGTTATATTTATAGTTATTGGCTGGGTTTCACTCATGATGGGCTTGGCTTATATTTCAAATAAGATATTTAAAAAGAAAGATACAGATGATAGTGAACTTTCATCTGTGGAAATTGATAATACCTCTACAACAACTAAAAAAATCAACAATGATGATATAAACGATAGTTTACTCAACCCTGTAAGCGGTGGGCTTATGATGGGTGGCATGGGCGGTATTGACACTTTTGGCAATAGTCTTGGCAGTGATACTTGTGGTGGGTTCAATGACTAAAGTAATCATAATGTCGCTATTGTGTTCTAGTATGGCTTTTGCAAATTTTTACAAAAATAATTTAGAGGGATGGTTTGCATATAAAGATGCAAACTTAACTGCAAAATTAGAAGATAACACTACCAAAAAAGATACTGCAAAATTTCCCGCGGGAAAAAAACCTAAAAAAACAGTAGAGATACCCGAAGATCTTGAAGAGCTTAGTGCAAAAGAGTTTGAAGCACTAATCACTGAAGCAAAAGAGATATCTACAATGAACCCTACTAAAGATAATGTCCGAAAATTTATCATCCTTCAAAACTTTGTACAAAAGAAAGCAGATCAACTGACAAGCACATGGGGTGAAGTTATGCTTGAAAATCCAGAACTTGACATAAGCGTAAACATTGCTAAGACCTCTTTTGCAAAGAGCGCAATGAGTGAGTCTTCCAAAACAGAGAAAAAAGCTTTTTTCTCTGAATTTTCAAAATATATGACTGTTGTTATGTTTTATGATAGTAACAAAAGAGAAGTCACATCAAAGCAAGACGATGTAATGAATTTTATAAGCTATGACTATCCTGAGATAAAACAGCTCAAAATAGACATTAATAACAAAAAAGCTGATGAGCTTTTTGCGAAGTTAAAAATAAGTGATGAACGCCTGCCAGATATCTGGCTGATGATAGATTTTGAGGGAAAACAGGCTTGGAAAAGAGTTGCAATAGGACTTAGCACTCAAGACAAAATTATGAATAAGGTTTATGAATATAGCAAAAAGATATTTAAAGAGGAGAAGCAAAAATGATAATAACAATAGCACATACGAAAGGCGGAGTCGGTAAGAGTACTCTTGCATGGCATTTGGCACATAGCTTTGAAAACAAACAAGTCAAGATTATAGATCTTGACTT
Source organism: Sulfurimonas lacustris (assembly GCF_059705355.1). Lineage (NCBI taxonomy): Bacteria > Pseudomonadati > Campylobacterota > Epsilonproteobacteria > Campylobacterales > Sulfurimonadaceae > Sulfurimonas > Sulfurimonas lacustris. The sequence continues at coordinate 1,658,963 of NZ_AP046125.1, read as the reverse complement.
TCAACAAACTCTCTATTTTGTAAATATTATAAGCGGTGATACGCTTAATGTTTTGCAGCCGCTGAGTGTAGATGAACTCATAAATGAACTAGAGGCTGTTGCTCCGGATGATATTTGCATTGTTGATGTCGGTGGTTTTGATAGCGATATCAACCGTGCAGCGATAGAACATTCTGACAGAATAGTTATTCCTATCAGCGAAAGCATTACTGAGGTTCTAGGATTTAGAACATTTGAAGGAATTTTAAAAGAGCTAAAAGTAGATGCCGAGATACATGTTGTCTTAAACAACATCCATCCTCTTACAAAAAACTTTGACATTATCAAAGAAGCCGTCAGTAAAAATAAAATGAAACTACTTAACACCGTAGTTCGTTCACGCAAAATTTTCAGAACTGCCATGGGAGAAGGAAGTCATATTTTTAAAGTAGCAGATCATCTTCAAGCAAAACAGGAGATTTTAGGAGTAAGAGATGAACTTAGATGCAATCAATAAAGCAACTTCCGGTAAAACACGCACAACGGGAGTAAGTGCTTTTATGGAATTGGAACTGACAAAAGTTTTTCCAAATCCAAATCAACCTCGCAAAAATTTTCAAAATATAGAGGAGTTGGCGCAGAGCATACAAGCGCAAGGGCTTATTCAACCTATAGCAGTAGTTAAAAAAGATGACGGTTATATGGTGGTAAGCGGAGAACGCAGATATAGAGCTTGCCAATATTTAGAGCTAAAAAGCATAAAAGCACATGTGCTGCAAGCAGATGATGTGAAAGTGCAAGAACTCTCTCTCATTGAAAACATTCAAAGAGAAGATCTGAGTGATTTTGAAAAAGCAAAGTTTATAGGGCAATTATGGGCAAGCGGCAAGTATGCACAAAAACAAGATTTGGCGACCGCTATCGGAAAAAGTGCTAGCTACATTTCAAAAGTTTTCAGTTCTCTTAAGCTTGATAGTTCAATCTTAAATGAGATAGAAGAAAATAAAAATGATATTTCTTTGTCTGTACTTGAAGAGATAAGCCGAGTAAAAGATAAAGCCATTCAAAGAGAGGTATATGAAAAATATATAGCCGGCGAAATTACTAGAGATGATATCAAGGGCTTTAAAGCAGGCAATAACAAGCAAATTGGGAAAAACCCATATGCACAGGAAATACAAGAGTGGGAGGAAGCGGTTTCTATTTCAAATCAAATTGTGGATATCAAAGAAGCTGTTAAAAAAGGATATAGAATAAATGAAGAGCATAACTTACAAATTGATAGTAATAAGTTTATTTTATTGATGGATTGGAGCTATGAATATGAAATATATAAGCTATCAGTAGAATTAGAAGAGTTAAAGGAAGAAAAAATTTCCCGCGGGAAAAAACACTCCTTCATCTATTCCAATTCTAGAAATAATCTATGGCTTGAGAATATTTTTTATCTCAACTATAATGAAATCAATATTGAAGAAGAAAAGTTTAAAAAAATTCCACTCTCCTTGAATGGGCAGTACAAAATTACAGTTGAGGAGATTTAATGAATATGGAAATACTTATCTTTATAGCTACATTATTGTCTGTTGGTGTTTTATTCTCTTCATATCATATGTACATAAAAACAAAAAGAAGATGGGGAGAAAACACATGAGATTTTTAATCATCTGTCTGTTATCTCAGCTTCTTTTTGCCGAGACAATTATTTTGTCAGAGGGAAAAACATACAGTTTTACGGAAAAAAACGCCTTAACAGATATTCAAGATCATATTAAAAAAAATGAGAAAAATATAGAGGCGAAAATAGCAAAAGAACAACTTGAACAAAAGAGCAAAACCAGAGATTGGAAGCCTGAGCAAAGAAAACTTACTGCGGCTACAAAGCATAAAGTCTTTTACCCTGATATGACTTACACAGTACCTGAAGATATTAAAGATGCTACGGGACGGATTATGTATGCAAAAGGGTTTAAATTCAATCCTGCTGATTATGTACACATGCAGCAAGAAATTGTAATCATCGATGCAAGTAATAAAACAGAGCTTGACTGGGCTAAAAAAAATAACTATCTTGATAGTGCAAAATATATGGTTTTATTGGCAGGCGGCAATGTATTTGAGATTACGGAAGAGTTTAAAAAACCTGCCTACTATCTCACTAAAGAGGTTGCAGATAGATTTCAAATCCAAAAAACCCCGTCAATTGTAAAACAAATTAAAAATAAAATCAAAGTGAGTGAAATATGTTTAAAAAATTGTCAATAATTTATTTTGCGTTTGTTGTAAATGCTTTTGCTGTTTGTGCGCCAACGGGGGCATTAACTCTTGACCTGATAGGTAAAATTGACTATAGCGCAATGTTTCCTCTTAGAATTGCTGGGGCAACTATTGTGCCTGGGAGAATGCCAGACAGTTCAAGCCATGTAGGTAGCCCTATTTGTGTGTGTACTGACCCATTTCCAAGAATAGGCATACCTATATCATATTTTGAACCGTCTCGAATAATCGAAGTCGTTTCTGATTCTTGGTGCTTTCCGACTTTTGGTTTCGGAACAGGTGTGGGAAGAATAGGAGGCGGCACATATGGAGATGGGCAGGATAGACAAAAAACTTTTTATCAGGCGCATTATTTAATATTTCCTATTTTTTCCTTACTTGAGTTATTAACAGATTTTGTATGCCTTCAAAGCACTGGAGCTGACTATGCATATGTTACAGAAGTAGATCCTCTTTGGAATAGCGATACTCTTAGTGCTTTTATGACACCTGAAGCTTTGTTGTTTGGAAATCCAATTGCCAACTTAGCATGCGTAGCTGACTCTGCTGCTTCTACTCTTTTTAATCCAATAGACCCTCTTTTTTGGTGCAAGGGAGCTTGGGGCAATGCTTACCCTTTAACAGGATGGACAAATACAAAAAATATGGTGGAAGATGCTGCCAGTGTAGCATCTTCAATGATTTATAAGCTACACAGGCAATTGATACTATGGGGTTCTTGGGGGCAAGCAGGATTATGCGGTTACTATCCGGCTCCTATCTGGAGAAAATCTGCATATCGGCTGCAGCTAGTTTCTCCGGTACCTTCATACGCAACGACCATAGGTACAAGCGGGTTGATTTGGACACCAGGGCACAATCCGCCATTTATTGGGGATAACTTTGGATTTATGCTATTTAAAAAAAGGGATTGTTGTGTTTTATAGGGAGAAAATTATGCAAAAACTAATCTTATTGTCTGCTATTGCTTTTATCAATTTACAAGCAGAAGCTGATGTAAATGAATCAAAAATATTTTTAGATAAATATAGTACAGGTATTGAAAAAGTAAAAAAAGAGATTAATATCAACAATAGTGCAGATGTGAGTGCATCAAAATTATTTAAAGATATAAATATCTCTGATTCTATCAGAGCAGACGCAAAAAATATAGTTGAAAATAAACTTGCAGATAAAAATATTGAAAATGCAGCTAAAGCAGATGCTGAAGTTATTCATTCCGATAAGTTTAAAAAACAGTTTTGTGAGGCAAAAGACAACCTGCTTTATGACAAAAAATTAGGTTGGGGCGAACAAGCGGCAATAGCAGAGCAATATGTAAAATCTCAACAGGAAAAAGGTGAGCAAAATTTTTACTTTAATTCAAAAGAGACAATCTACATTTTTATAAGTTCATCTCTGCCTAAAGAGACGATTGAAAATTATCTTGAGAGTACAAAATACATTCAAGATAATGTGGTTTTTGTGATGCAAGGTGCTATCGGCGGTATGCGAAAGATAAAACCTACTTTGCAATGGATTAAAGAACTTATAGGAGAAAAATACGCTAATGCAAAAATCGTAATAGATCCTAGGTTATCTGAACATTTTAATATAAAGCAAGTTCCGGCAATTTTATATACACAAAAAGATTTTTTTGAGATGAAATCTCAAGAGGTACAATCTGCAAACGCTGATAAAGCAGATGCCGATACATATATTTTTTACGGCGATATGCCCATTGGCTATGTCATTAAAAAAATGAATGAAAAGAAACAAAACTCTTTTTTACAAAATATTCTAAAAAAATTGGAAATAAAATGAAAAAGATAATTTTAACGATTATTCTCATTTCAAATTTGTTTGCAAGTACTCCAGTGCTTAATTTAAACGGCATCTACTTCTATGATATCAAAGAAGTTTTAAATTATTCAAATCCAAAAGATACAAGAAAAATTATATTGATTTTTTCTTCTAGCAACTGTAGCCACTGTGTAACTTTTAAAAATAAGCTTGCATCTTTGGACGCTAAAACCAAACAATATCTAAGCTCAAAATATATATTTTCTTTAATTGAAGATGATATTCAGATGCTTCAAATGTTTAAAGTTACATCTACTCCCACCACTTTCGTTATGACTCAAAATAAAAAGTTTGTTATCGCTCCAATGGTAGGCGAACCGACAGATATTAATGAATTTGTTAATTATTTGATCAAAATTTTAGAAATATAAAAACACTCACATTCTTAAAAACCTTTTTTTCGACTTATTTATGAATAAGAGGAAACAGAGAAAAAGGTTGAATCATGAAAAAAATTGATACCGGATAAAAATACCCTTTTAACAAATGCTACTGTTGTAGCGGTTTTAAAATTTAAAATATAAGTGGAGAAAAAATGGATAAAAAGATTATGTTTACCGTCGTATTGTTAATGGTTTTTTGTGGGGCAGCATTTGCAGGAACAACGGATACTTTGGGAATGAGCGGACTTTGGACGAAAGTTCAGGCAATTTTGACAGACCAATATCTGCAGCCGATACTTGTTGTAGGTATGTTGGCTATGGCTGTGTTTAGAGCCTATAAAGAACATCCGTTTCAAGGTGTTATGGTAGGTGCTTTAGCTCTAATTATTGGGCAATTGGACAGCATCGCTCAAGCGATTGCTGGTGCTATGATCTAATGAGCAACTATATAAAAATCTATCGTAGTACCAATAAGGATATTACGATAGGTAATTATACATTACATGATATAGCTATACCCATTAGCGGTATAGCCGTTGCAAAAGTGTTTCAATTTGGTTTTACGGCTACTTTAATAACTATCGCTGTCGCAATTTATTTAATGATTCTTATCAAAGAGCTGAATGAAACTAAAGTGAAGGGATATTACTGGGTAATGCTGTGGTGGTATGGCATCACAAGCCCAGATTATAAAACATTTCCAAAAAGCCATGAAAGAGAGTTTGTAAAATGACCAGAAAATTTTTTAAAAATGAGCACGATAAGTTAGTTGCAAAAGAAATTGCCAATAAGGCAGTTTCTATAATCTTGGCGGGAGCATTGGCTGTTTGTAGCTTTACAATTTATAAGCTTTACACTGAGCAAAAAGTTGTGGTTGTGCCAACAAATATAACGGAAGAGTTTTGGGTAACTTCAAGAAATGTAAGTGAAACATACTTAAAGCAGATGGGGCAATATGTAGCGACTGCACTTTTAAATGTCTCTCCAAATAGCGCAAAAGGACAGTTTGAGTTAATCCTTGATCTTGCAGCTCCTTCCTATTATCAAAATCTCAGGCAGGAATTAGTAAATCAGACTAGATACCTTGTTGAAAATGGGATAACAAGTGCTTTTTGGGCAAAAACATTCAAATATGAAAAAGACCATATTCTAGTTCAGGGGACAAAGCACAACATAATCGGAGATAAAGTTGTTGAAAAAAAAGAGGTGGTTTTAAAAATTTATTTTGAAGTTCAAAACGGAAGGTTTTATATTTCGACTTTTGAAATTAAATGATTTTTATGAATAAGAGTAAATAGAAAAAAAGGCAAGAGATGAAAAAAATATTGTTTATATCCTTAATGGCATCTGCTCTTCTGATGGCAGATACTCCAAAAGCCGATGCAAATACATTTAAGTATGAAAATGAAACTCTAAGGATACGCATTAGCAAAAACAGTGTAAACAGAATTGTTTTACCTGCAGCCATTACAGGCAAAATATTTAGCCAAGAGAAAAACTTAAACATACAATCAAATGGACATGAAGCATATGTAAAAGTCATACCTTCCAAAAAGACAGAAACTATTGACAATAAAGTGACAGAAACGGAAATAGTTTATGCAGACAAAGAAGCCGAAGTGTTTTTTTTGACAGAAAACAAAACCTATGCAGTAGTCTTTGTTCCAGATAAAATCGACACAAGAACCGTGTACATAACCGACAATACGGTAAAAAAAGAAGATATCGAAAAAGTTGAAAAAGCCTCAAACGAATATACTAAAAATATAAAAAATATTTTTAAATTGGCAATAGCAAATAAATTGAGCAATAGCTTTACTGAGATTGTTCAAAATGCAAGGCATGATGATTTTTTGTTTTTAAGTCAATTTGACGGTACAAATTACCAAGTACATAAATTTTTTGTCTTCAATAAAAGCGACAAAACAATCGAAAAAATCAATCAAATTGTTAAAAATAAGATAGTTGCCACTGCTGTATTTGAGCAAAACTATTTTATTTTGTGTGAACAGAACAAATAGGGAGCCATCATGGAAGAAGAAAATAACACCGAGATAATATCTCCGAATTTAGACGCACAAAAAGAGCAAAGAAATATAAAACTTATCGCAGGTGGCGCAGCGTTGGCTGTTCTTGTCGCTTGGAGAGTTTGGGTTGCAATTGGCTCAACTGAAGATAACACGGTGGTTGAAAAAGAAAAAATCAGAATATTTAAAAACGACGACATGGTGCAAACAAAATTTGTAGGCGAAATTGCTCCAGAGATAAGTGCACAAAAAAGTGAATTACAGCAGATGAAAAAACAACAAGCAGAGCAGCTTAAGCAGATTGATGAAATGAAGAAGATGATGGAGCAAAAGGCAGAAAATACACCTGAATCAAAATCTAAAAAAGGTGTAGATTTTAAGTATTCTGACTCAAATCAAGAAGAAGATTCTTATCCTCTTCCTTTCCAAAGTTTCCAAAATACAAATCCTCAAGCAGCTGTCGTACAAAAACCTGTAGAGAAAATAATAAAGATTGAAAATATGCAAGACAGCATGGTTTTTGATATAAAAAAAAATGATGACAACATCACTGATGATAAAAAAATTTCCCGCGGGAAAAAAAATATAACTCTTGCTCCTGGAGTATTAATAAAAGCAAGACTTATAAGTGGGGTTAGAGCACCAACACTTACAAAAGCTGTACATGAACCGCAACCTGTATTTTTAAAAGTAACTGATTTGGCAATTCTTCCAAACAGAGGTAAATTAAATATTAAAGAGTGCATAGTTAAGGGAGAAGCAAAAGGAGATCTTGCGACTGAGACGGTTCATATCAGAACAAATTTTTTATCATGCACGACAAACGATGGCGAAGTTTTAGTCTCTAAACTTTCAGCAAGTGTATTTGGCACAAGTGGGACAAACGGCATTGGTGGAGTAGTTGTAAGTAAACAAGGCGCACTACTTGGCAGAAGTTTGATTGCTGGTTTTGTGGATGGCTTTGCAAAAAGTGGAAGTAGCCAATACCAAAGTGTTTTGACAACTACTACAGGAACTCTTACATCTAACGAAGGAATGAGCAGTGACGAAATGCTAAAGAGTGGAGCGTACGGAGGAATGTCAAAAGCTGGATCGGAAATGTCTAAATTTTATATGGATATGGTTAGGCAAATTGAACCTTCCATTGAGATTAAGCCAAATATAGATGTAGATATTATGGTTACAGATGTATCGACAATAGAATTTAAGAAAGAGGTGTGAGATGAAAATAGTTCTATTGATAATCACTATGTTAATTTTTAACGGTTGTTGGCTAATGCCATATAAAGAGAATTTTAGCTGTAACTCTGATTTAGATGCGGGTAGATGTGGAATGGTAAGAGACAATTACAATTTAGAGGCAGGGAAAGACAAATGAAAACAGAGAAAAAAATGGGATTTTTTACAGTAGTAATCTTACTAGTTGGGATTGCGTTTGCAGGATGTGCAGAAAACAAGCTTGAAGTACCAGAAGTACAAAATTTGGAAGTTAAAATTGTTGAAAAAAAAGTCGATAGCGAAAGTCCGCTTTTAACAAAACCTAAAATAGCCAAAATAAAAATTGAAAGCTATATTGATTCCGATGGTGATTATCATGAGGCATCAAGGCTTCATTTAAAAATTCAAGAGTCTGCGTTTGCCGAAGATAAAAAATATTTTTCCATAAACAAGGAGTAAATATATGTCTATGTTCAAAAAGATAGGAAAAAATATCAGAGATAGATTCATTGCTTCTAACGCATACGATGACAAAAAGCATTATACATTTTCTCACTTCTCTGATTATATTCGTCCCTCTATATATGACGAAAATGGTATCTGGGAAACAAACGACGGCGAGTATGCTTGGATATGTGAACTTGCTCCTAGAATAAGAATGGGCAGTGAAACAGCAGAGACTTTTGAGCAAGCTTTGTCAAAAATACCTGAAGGTTTTTATACACAAATAATTCTCTTTGGCTCTAAAAATATAGAACTGTATCTGCAAGAATACACAAAAGTGCATACGCAAAGAGATGAAGATATCGTTCTAAACGGTGTTTATAACTTTGTAAACTTTTTACGCCAAAAAACCGAAGAACCTATAAATGCAAGATTCTCCACACAAATAAAAAATAATAGAGTTTTTTTTGTCTTGAAAAATAGAGATTTTAGTAGGTTAAAAGCTATCAAGGAAGATGTTTTCAATATTTTAAATTCTAATCATTTTTACCCGACAAACTTAGAAGAAAATGAGCTAAAAGCGATATTTTTTGAAATGGTAAATCCAAATCATAGTATGCAGAATATTCAAGAATACAATGAGAGAAAATTCTTTAATAAACAGATCATGGCAAGTGACAATAAAATATCTGTATATAAAGACAGTGTTGTAGTAGATGGAAAATACTTTAAAGCTCTGACTCCAATAAAATATCCAAAATATGCACATATAAGTGAGTTTGGCATGAAGCTTGGGGATTATATCTCCAAAGGTTCGGATAGCAATCAATTCGTAGATAATTATATGATTTGTCTTAATCTTACAAGAGTAAGTTCTACTGAATCTGCCTCTATAAAAAGAAATAAACAAATTGTTAAAGGTGGGGGAAATACAGGAAGTAAAGTCAAGAAAGAAAAAACAGAGATACAGGATATTATTGAAAATATTGAGGATAGAAAGCCTTTATTTAAGGTTGATTTGAATATCTGGGTGAGTGGCAAAACATATGAACTGGCAAAAGCAAATACAGATAGAATCAAATCATATTGGCAGAAAAAAACTCAAAAGGGCGAGGAAGAGATAGGCGGTATCATTTTAGAAGATTTTACATTTGCAATAATGCCGTTGTTTATAGGCAGCTTGCCAGCAGGTATAAACAAAGAGTATTTTCAGCTTATCTCTAAATCTAACGATGAAAACCATTTTGTACATGAAGTGTGTCAGTTTTTACCTTTGGAAGCAGACTATAGCGGTAACTATCCAAATCTTATATTTGTCAGTAAAAGAGGGCAAATGTGCGGTGTGGATATATTTAATTCTAACTATTCAAAAAATGCTTTTATAGTTGCACAAGCCGGAGCAGGAAAATCTGTTTTGGCAAACTTTATTGCTTTTAATGAGTATTGCAGAAAAACGAGAGTTTTTATTATAGATATTGGTGAATCTTATAAAAAGATTTGTGAAGAGAATGGGGGTGAATATATATCCATTGACATGAATAAACCTATTTCTTTCAATCCTTTTCACGGATTGCAGACAACATATAATTTATACCTCCAAACTGCAGCTAAAGAAACGCTTGATGAAGTACTTGAGCAGACAGAGTTTATGATTAACTTTGTTTACATGATAGGCGCAAATCTTTTTTCGGAACAAGCTCAGTCTGAAGAACGATATATTAAAGGTGTTTTACAGGATGTTATCGCACATTTGCTAGACAATAATAAAGATAAGATTCTTGAAATTCATGACATTCAAGAACATCTTTTGCAAAAGTGTGAGGATGTTAGGTTAAGAGATTTTGCTATTCATCTAAAGCCTTGGTGTAAAGGCGGAGCATATTATAAATTTGTAGCCGGTGCTAGAGATGTGGATATGACTAAACCTATGGTTGTGCTAGACCTCTCCAGCGTTGAGCAAAGAGCAGATATTAGAGATGCACTAATTTATATAATGGCTTCAAACATTGCTTCGTTTATCTATAACAATCATGATTTTAATATTCAGACACAAGTAATTATCGATGAGGCACATAAGTTTTTAGGTAAAAACGCGATTATGGATGCTTTCTTTGACCAAGCGTATAGAAGATTTAGAAAGCACAATGCTTCAATTATCGTTATCACTCAAAGTTTTGAAGATATCTACAATATGAAAACAGGCGGCTTATCTATTGCAGGACAAGCAATCATGGCAAACAGTCCTTATAAATTCTTTCTCAATCAAAACGATACTGCTATCAATGCTATCAAGCAATCAGGACTCTTTACGCTCTCAGAACTTGATATAGAGCTGCTAAAAAGCACAAAAAGCTTAAAAGGATACTACTCTGAAATATTTTACATCAATCCAGAGAATGAAATATCGGTCGTTAGACTTTTAATAGATAGATACTTTTACTATCTAAGCAGTTCCGATCCAAAAGACAAAGCAAAAATCAACGAAATTATGAATAAGCATCAGTTGTCAACAGGCAAAGCGATTCAATATATCGTAGATCAAGAAAAAATAGGAGCGTAAAATGAATTTGAAAAATAATTTAAAAGGGCTAATAGATGTAGTTTTTGTAGCTGTCACAATTGGCGGCGGTATTTATGCTTATGATGCATATAAAACTTCAAATCAAAAGGTTTATGTTGTAGATGCACAAAGAATCTACCAGCTAAAACAAGCAACACTGCAAGCTTCTTCTGCAACCGAAGATGATGTTATTAAACATTACGATAGTTTAGAAAAAATTATTATTTTTTCTAACGACTATATAAATACTGTCTCTCAAGAGAAAGAGACTCTTGTTTATCCAAAAACGCATATCTTAACCACAAAATCAAATAAAATCATAGATCTTACCGATGATTTAATCAATAGACTTAAACAGCAAAAACTATTGCCATGAATAAAAAAGTTCTCAATATATCAATTGTTGTGGTGTCTATGGTTGCAATATTTGTTGGGCTAAAAGCATCGGATATGAAATTTGTAATTCCTGAAAGCGAATCTGTAAATGGCTCGCTTTTTTTACTTCAAGATAAAGATGCTGCAAATGATTATGTTGTGTTTGAATATAACAAAATTGACTATAAAAATTATCATCGTGGCAAGCTGTTTATTAAAAAAATCGGTTGTGATAGTGGACAGCATTTATTGGTTCAGGATTACAAAGTAGTTTGTGACGGAAGAGCAATTGCAACCATATTCCAAAAAAACAATGAAGGACAGCTTATGCCAAATTATAGCTATGACGGAATTATTCCAAACAACCAATTCTTTGCTTTGGGTGAGCATCTTAAAAGTTTTGACAGTAGATACTTTGGGTTGGTCGATAAAAAGCAAATTTCAAAAAGTGCGAGGAGGATATTTTGAAAAAAATAGTTTTAAGTATTGTCGCAATTGGCATATTATCGGCAGATTGGATAAAAGATAATATGATTGATGTCGGCACAGATATGGGCTACTATCAAACTCAAACAAGAGGTATCTACACATTAGGTTCTCAAACTATACGCTATAGAGAGGTTGGTGGAACAATTACGCCTTTTCATATAGACCCTCCACGATTCAATGTTGGATGCGGCGGTATAGATATCGGCATGGGAGGGTTTAACTATCTTCAACCAGAATTTATTATTGAAAAGCTAAAAGCGATAAGTGCTGCGGCTCCAGCATTTGTTTATCAAATGGCGATTTCCGCTCTATGCAAAGATTGTCAAAACATCATGAATGAGCTTGAGAAATTTGCGAATATGATAAATGGAATGAATTTTGATACTTGTGGTGCTATACAAGGCGCTGAAGGTGCAGGCAAGCTAGTTGGTGAAGCGATGAACCAGTCTGTTTTTAGTGGACAATCAGATTCTTGGATGTCCCAAAATTTAAAAACAGGAACAGAAGCTATTCAAGGATGGAACAGTAGTCTAAAAAATTATTTTGGTGGAAATGCACAAAAAGCAAATGATATGATGGAAATCTTAATTCTTGAGGGTAGCTTACTGCATCTTGTTTCGACAAAAGGGCTGCCTAATGTTTCTAAATTAGACCTCTTGGGTAATGATGCTGATGGAGATAAACTCATTTTATCAATTTTTAGAGCTGCTATCGGAGATGTTATCGGCGGTAAGGATACCGATGGAAAACCGACTGCGTATGCAGTACCAGGTGGAACAACAAATGACCTTTTTAAAACAATTTACGAAGGTGGAAAAATACCATATTCTAGTTATTCAACTACAACGAAAAATCTCTCAAAATTTAATGAGCATGAGATAACGGAAGGTGCAAAAGATATTATCAAAGAACATTTAACTGAGATTTACAACAAGATGAAAAATAGGCAAATTTTAGATGATAATGATAAAAGATTTTTATCAACGCTAAGTTTTCCTGTATATAAATATTTAAACACCGCAGTATTAAGCAGAGCCGATAACGATTTTGACTTTATGACTAGCCAGATTGCTGCAGACCAGACAAAAGATTTAGTATTGTATTTATCCAGATTGATAGCTAGAGGTGTTTCTTCTTATATTGCTATTCATGGCAAAGACCTTTCACCTGAAAATGTTAAACATGCAAATGAAATGACCAAAAAAATAAATGAGTTAAACAAGCAAACAATGCAATATTATTCTGCTGTTCAGGAAAATTTCACACAACATAAAAATATATTAGATCTTATCCGCAAAAGAGATCAAGATCTTAAGTCCCAAGCTGCAAATCAAGCCTTTATGGGTAAATAGCAATGTATAAATTATTATTTTTACTTACGCTAATTAGTAACATAAATGCAGGAGAATATTTAAACGAAGCAAAAAGTTTAAATAATCATTTTGGCAAAAATTTTCAAAGCACAATCGTTGCTCCAGGGACAGGTACTTCTAGTTTTAATACCGTTGATGGCAAATCTACTTTTAAAGCAAATATGACTTGCGACGGTTCAACTCAAGCTATAGCAGATATCTCTTATACAGGCACTAGTGATATTTCCATATCTGTCAATGCCGACATAAACGGAGATGGTACAAAAGAGATGCATAGTGCGCTTACAGACATAAGCGGAATATGTGCAGATGGTGTTGTTAAGTGTGATATAGGTACTTGGAACAACTGTACTTACTATAGATATCAATACAATTCAAGTGGTATTTCTCTAGCTGCCTCTAACCGAAGTAACTCCTCAAATTGCTACTGCATTAACAGCTCTTGCGGAAGCTTGGCAAGTTCTAGCAGTGATAAAATTTTGAATGATATATCAGCAGGTATCTACAATATATTACAAGCAAATATGCCTCGTTTTGTGCTTACAAGAGTAAGTAATGACAACTCTATAGTTGAGATTTTTGGAGAAAATCAAGATACTTGCCGAAACTATCAAACAGGTAGCAGCAACTATGCATACAGTGAGACCGATAACTCAAGCATAATTAATCAAGGTAATACTACAATGTATAACGACCAAAATAATCCAAATACGGCAGCTGGAACTTTACTCAGAGCAACGGTAAATGAAAATAGTATTGATTTTACTGCCGATAAAAATGCCTTAAGAGCAAAGGCAGATTCAATACCTATAGCAACCGAATCCAATAAAATAGTTTCTGCTGCAGGCGAAACTTTCAATATGACCAGGATAGAAGATTTAGAAGAGCCGAGATATTGTCAAATTCAAAGAATTGTTTCAAACGGACAAATCTACACTGACGGATCAACTTCTTATACATCCAATACGACAAATACTCAAGTTTTTGAATATGAGCTACGAGAATGTACCGGTGTAAATCGGGATATCTGCCCATTTGAAACAGGTGAGACTGTCAAATATGCTTGTGGAGAAGTAAATAAATCAAGCTTTAATGAGTCTGTTGCTAGTCTTAGTGTGCTTAACGAATTAGCAAAAGACATGACTTGCTCTACTAATTAAATCTTTTTCTCCAATGAACTTGTTTCATACACGCATTTTTAAAATCCTTAAAAAATTACGATAGGAGCAAGTATTGGAAAAGAACATAAAAAAAGCTAAAAAGTGTATCGAAACAAGAGACCTTTCAGGTGCATTGACGCATTTGCATTTAATTTACAGCGCATTTCATAAAAGAAAAGAGGAAATATGTTTTAAGCGCAGAAGCTTAAGCTTCAAGCAGATTGCCAACTCTGATTGCCCTTATTACAATGAATGGAGAGGCAAATTTTCACTGTTTCATCCAACTGCCTCAAAACTATTGGAGATAGTGGAAGATGAAAGTTATCGAAAAGAAAAAGAGTTTACCAATATGTTTGGTGAAGACTTGTTGAAAAAAACAATCGCCTTGCGTAACCATTGTGATATGTTTGCGAAATTACAGAAAACAACAGAGCAAAAAGCATACAAATAATTAACTACCGATGATAAAGAATAAAATCTAAAAATTCCAATTAACTTCAAAAAAACTACTTCCTTTTTTATGCATCTATATCTTTAAAATCATCAAAATTATGAATAAGAGTAAATAGAAAAAAAGGCAAGAGATGAAAAAAATATTGTTTATATCCTTAATGGCATCTGCTCTTCTGGCAGATATTTCAAAAGTCGATGCGCAAAAAGCATTAATCCAAAATGTTATTCCAAATTCTAAGTTTATAAAATATGAAAAAGCTGTGGAATTGGATGGATTTTATAGAGTTTATTTTGACAATGGGCAACTTCTTTATATCAATCCATTAAATGAAACAATAGTTTTTGGAGAAGTGTGGAGCAAGGAGGGTAAAAGCTACACCACGCATTTTTTGCAAAAGTGGAAAGAAGAGCTGGCGAAAAATGAACTGAAAAATCTATCAATAGATAAATTGCTTAAGCCTGCAAAAAAAGCTATATTCAACAAAGGTACTCAAAATAACTATTCGTTTGTACTCTTCACAGACCCTGAATGTCCTTTCTGTAAAACAGTTGAAAAGTTTTTTAGCCAAAACAACACAACAGTTTACTACAACTTTACTCCTCTTCCATTTCATAAAAATGCAAAAGAGTGGAGTGAGATAGCGTTATCTTCAAAAGACTTTAAACAAGCATTAAATGATATACATAGCGGAAATATCCCAACAGTAGAGTTGACTGATGCTGCAAAAAAACAACTAGAAGAAATGGAGATTCTTGCAAAAGAACTGAAAGTTGCGGGTACTCCAAAAATTTATGTAATTGATGAAAAAGAGCAAAAAATTGTTGATGTTGTCAATGGTGCAGATATTCCAAAACTAGAAAAATATATTAAATAAGGAGGGATGAGAAATGCTTAAAAAAATACTTTCAACTATGGTGCTTACCACATCACTGGCTTTGGCAAGCGATACTTTCTTGCATCAATTTTTTAACGATAAAGTGTGCGATCAGGTTCTTGAAAACGATGGATATTTTAAGACTTGTTATGACTACAAGGTAAAGGGTGCAAAATATGTTGCTTACACGATAGACGGCTTTTTATCAAACAAAGGCAATATCGACGAACGCCCTCGCTTTTATCCAGACAAAAATATACCAAATCAATACAGGAGTGAGCATTCCGACTATATCAGAAACCGCTACGATATGGACAGAGGACATATGGCGGAAGATGCATCGTTTGATTACTCTCAAAGAAGTTTGGACGCGACCTATGTAATGAGCAACATCATCCCGCAGCACGCTACGGTAAATAGAGATAAAAAAGCGTGGGCAGGTGTAGAACGCTTTGGAAGAGCCATAGCGGCAAAGATGGGTAAAGTTGATGTTCTCAATGGTGTAATCTATTCTAACAGTCCTAAGCGTATAGGACACAACCAAATTGCTGTACCAGATGCTTTTTGGAAGATGTACTACAATCAAGAACAGAAATACCAAAGATGTTTTTATTTTGAGAATAAGCCAGTGACTGATTCAAGTAAAAATATTAGCGACTATGAAGTTGAGTGTGGAAAGCTAAAATAAAATGGAAACGATTGCACAAAAGCAGTCAGTATGCAAAATTTCCCGCGGGAAAATAAGTAAAAAAAAAGGCTTAAAAGATGAATGAAAAACAGATGTCTAATATTTTAGAAAACTTTGATGTTGTTGTGCACTATCAACCTATTTTGTGTAATAAATCAAAATCATTACATAAACATGAAGCTCTCATGCGCTTAAGCAATGGAGCTGAAATTATTTTACCCGATGTTTTTATGCAAAAATCTAAAGAGCATGGCATTTACAACAAACTATCAAAAAAGATGATTTTGATAGTATTTTCAGATTTAAAAAAGTATGAATTTTTAAATGTATCTATCAACATTAGCATGCTCAATATTGTTGATATTGAGTTTTGCAAATTCTTATTTTTGGAATTAAAAAGCATTCAAAACCTTGAGCGAATTACTTTAGAATTTACTGAAACAGACAAAATAGATTTTAAAAGAGCAGTTATTTTTTTAAATGAACTTAAAAAAATTGGTATAAAAATTTCTATTGATGATTTTGGTACCGGCTATTCTAACTTTGAAAATCTTTTGCATTTTGATTTTGACTAT
Organism: Sulfurimonas lacustris; assembly: GCF_059705355.1. NCBI lineage: Bacteria > Pseudomonadati > Campylobacterota > Epsilonproteobacteria > Campylobacterales > Sulfurimonadaceae > Sulfurimonas > Sulfurimonas lacustris. The sequence continues at coordinate 1,642,245 of NZ_AP046125.1, read as the reverse complement.
TTAAAAATCGATGGACAAATAATCAAAAACATTCACAACAAGAAAAATGAATCGATAGTTTACTCCATTTTAAGCTTTTGCAAAATTCATGATATAAAAATCATAGCAGAGTATGTAGAAAATGAAAGTATCTACAATAAAGTTTGTGAGCTTGACATTGAGTTTTCGCAAGGTTTTTATATCGGAAAGCCATCAGAAAATTTATTAAGAGAGATTCTCAATTGAAAATAAATTTATTATTAATACAGACAATACTTTTCAGTTCTCTTTTTGCCCTCGATTGCTCATCCACGAAAGACATTTTAGAGTACAACGGACACTACTATACTGTTACAACAGACAAGCTGACGTTTGATGTCGCAAAACAGGTTGCAGAGAACAACGGTGGATATTTGGCTATTCCAAATACCACAACAGAGAATGGATTTATTAAAGGGATTATCGGAGGAAGTGCGGCTTGGATTGGTGTTTGGGATCCAAACTATTCATCAAGCTATTGCTACGAGGGTAGTGGTATATGCAGCACTAATCCATCACGCTTCAAGACTGTTAAAAATCAAACTCTTTCTTACTCGAACTGGGATGCAGCTCAACCTGATAACTTTGTAAGAGATTATGATATTGTAGATAATATGGCTATGGTAGCACCTCTAGGGGAGCATTGGGGAGTCATGAGTGGAAATAGCGGCAGATGGGCGGATTACGGTTCACATGCAGACTCTTTTAACAACCCTGCTATGTTTATAGCAGTATTTGAGTATGACACTAAGCCTGAATGTTTTAAAGAGGATGATGCTCTTTCCGCTGATGATTTTGAGGAGAAAAAATGTAACACAAGTGTTTGGGATGAAACGGCGGATGTCTTAACTCCAGGGCAGACCTTTAACTGTTTGATTGACCAATACGGAACCGACTACTGCCCCGAAGCCTTAGCCCCCGCTGATACCTATTGGGATTATGCCGATGGGTATAGTGTTGCTAATATTGGAAGCGTTGTAGATTATACAAATAAAATAACAACAACCAAAGAAGTTTGCAGTACCAACACAGGCGTAAGAATGTATTCAAATTGTGCTGGCAATACGATATCTTATTCTAAAGCATCTAGCTATTGCTCCAACCTAGTTGAAGGTGGATATAACGATTGGAGATTACCCACTTTAGGTGAAACAGCAACTTCAAGTGGAATGGGTGGGAATGGTGTACCTAGTTGCAGTAGTGGGACGTGGACTTCGACTGCCGACTACGGCTATCGGTATGCTTGGAGCGGTTCGTACGTCGGCAGCGACGACATCGACGGCTACGACAATTGGGTTCGTTGTGTCAGGTAATATCAAGATGAATCAAAAAAGAATCGGCTACCAAAACCCTAAACTTTACCATGATATAGAAAAAATTTTATTTCAATTGCTTAAAGTTCATAAAAAAGTTAATAAAGTATATAGAATAACCATACTTGAAAAAGAAATATACCCTCGATTAATTGCATCTATGCAAAACACAATACACATAGGGATCAATAAAAAGAAACTCTCTTTTCAGGAAATCGATAATTTAACAAATAAGATTGAAAATGACTTTTTTATTGTAAAAACTTTTTTATCTTTCCTTGTTTTACATAATTATCTTGATAAAACATTCTATTTTTCTTTAAATAACGAAATTGAACAAATCGCCATGCAACTATCTGGTTGGAAAAAATATTTAAGAGGGATAAAAAATGAGAATTAAAATATTTATTTTATTTGCAGCTTTAGTAAGTATTGCAAATGCAAAATTTTACCATTGGAGTTCTTTGCCAACTACATGCAACAATGTAACCACTATTACATGCCCCACCGGCTACACCGATAACGGCACGAACTGTAAAAAAACAGTAAGTTACACCTATTACAACTATCTATGCTCTACAGGAACGGTTATTGACGATGGCGGAGACTGTTTAAAAACAGATCCAAATCTTACGCTTGATAACACATCCACTTTGGATGATCCTTGTAATAGTTCAACACCTCCAGACAATAACTGCAAATCTCTCAAATATACATGTAACTCCAACGTAAGAACTCCTGCGTGGGTTGATAATCAGTGGATGTGTAGTCCGTTTCCTTGTGTAGGAGAGAATGATGTTGAAAACTTGGATACAACAGTTGGGGCTTCTGACCCTAACAATGGTGGATGGAATGAAAATGGCGGTTGCGATGGACAGATATATCTATTCAGCGGTAAGGGTGAAAAGTGTCGTTCATGGGATATGTTCTTTGGTTTGGCAGGAGGCGGATGTTGTGATAAAGACAAAGTATTTGCTGGGTTAATAGCATGCAAAGCTAATGAAAAGCTTCTTGCTGAAAAAAATAAAGCTGAACAGTGCCACTACGTCGGAGAGTTTTGCTCTAAGAAAATCAAACTAGGTTTTGTAAAAATATGCGTTCAAAAATCTAAAGGACACTGCTGCTTTAATTCAAAACTTGGAAGAATACTTCAAGAACAAGGACGCGCTCAATTAAATATGGGCTGGGGAAGCGGCGAGAATCCTCAATGCAGAGGTTTTACTCCAGAAGAGTTTCAAAAGCTTGATTTTAGCAAGATGGATTTAAGTGAGGTTTTTGAAGATATAAAGCTTAATACTATCAACATGACAACTATTACTGACAATATTAAAAATAAAGTAAATGACATTAATAAATAAGCAGAAAAGAGATTCAAATGACAAAAAAAGATACAAGTTCTAAGCTAATACAAGAAATTCTATTAGCTCCTGATGTTAGCTATTGGCTTAAACAAACAATTGAAGAGCTAGAAAGAAGAGACATCATTGATGTTTTGAACGATATAGAATTGCTTCATAAAATTTTTTCATTGAAATTTGAAGAGATAAAAAATTATGAATAAGAGTAAAATAAGGTTAAAGGCAAAAAGATGAGTAACCAAAAAGATTTTATACCTTCAGAAGAGGTATGCACGAGACTAAACAAAGAGTTAGGCGCAAATGTATTTACTTATGGAAAATTCATGAGATTGGTAAAAAAAGGGCTCATTAAATTTCATGATGTAAGAACACCAGGAACATCTATGATTAGATACGCTTTCAAATACGAAGAAGTAAAAGAGAGCTTAGAAAAATTAAAAAAAACCGATAACTCAGACAACTCCGAGAACCTTTAAAATAGGGCTTCTCTGGTTTTTATATATTATACTGACAAGACCGATAACTCCGATAAGTGGTTAATAGTATGTTATAATTTTAAAAATAAAAAAAGGATTTATTATGGCTTATGTTATACGAGATGGAAAACTTGAAAAAGCTCAACCCATAACTAATCTTACTCCCGAACAAAAAAAAGTATTGAGAGTCAGTACCGCAAAACAATCTTCTAAACTAAGAGAACTTAAGGCTCAAAAAGAAGCAAGTTGAAAAATATTTCAATAGCTCCTCTATCTGCTCAAGAGTTAGAGTCATTTTTTAAAAAGCTTGATTTTTCAAAAGATTCTGAGCATATCAAAAAATATATTAGTATTGTCAGAGAAACAGCTGCTTGCCAGCGAGTTGTTATATATGAAGCTTATGATTTAAACAAAGATGATGTTTTTGGATTTTTTGCACTTAAAACTACTCATGATGATATCGATAATGTTCCAGGTATCATCGTTGAGTTTTTGTATTTAAAAGTAGAGTATAGATCAAAAATAGAAGAGTTTTCAAATATAAAATATAGTTTTTTACTACTTGACCATATTATAAATATAGCGATAGATATTCAAAAATTAGTAGCTATTAATCATGTTTATTTAGTCCCTATAAGCGATAAAATGAGAGCAATATATAATGAGTACGGTTTTGTAAATATTCCTGGTTCTGGCAAAAATGAATATGAAGATTATATGGTCTTTAACCTTTTAGATGAAGATCCTACGCTGTTGTAAATTTGATTATTAAAAAAGTAGAAGTGTCGCTAAAAGTGTCGCTAAAAATTAAAGAAATATTGCCAATTAGCGTTAATTACATTTGGCAAAATCCTCATAAATGCGTGTTTGTAAGATTTAATTTTTCCCTGCTAAGGATGCGTACGGGTAACCGTACCGAGGGTTCAAATCCCTCCCTATCCACCACAAAGCCCTATTTTAGGGACTTTCAAAGCCCTTAAAAAAGATTACAAAATCCCTCCCTATCCCGTCACTTATAAATTGAGATACTTCTGTCAAAATCTTGATAGTTTGATTCTATATAGCGAACATAAACATCATAAACCATTTGAGTATTTGCATGTCCTAAGAGTTGCGAGAGTTGCACAGGCGTTACAAGGTTATTGTAAAGCATATTTGTAGCGTATGTATGACGTGTGTTGTATGGACGTCTGTACTCTAGTTTCAAGAGTTCAAGAAGCGGTAACCAGTGATTTGTTACGAAAGAGTGCGTGTCTCTGTATGGTTCTTTGTATTGAGTGATAAAAAGATACTCGTTATCGTGGAGATTGTATAGCTCATTTATAAAAGGCTCTAGTAGCTCAATGATAGGAATCTCTCTTATACTGCCGTGAGTTTTTGGTGTACTCTCTCCAAATTTAGAGCGAGTTCTTTTTACATGGATAATTTTGTTTTTTAAGTCTATATCCTCTTTTTTGAGTGCTATTATCTCTCCAGAGCGCATACCAGTATAAAAAGCTATTGCGATATAGAACTTGAAATTATTATCGTAGCTATGGTTCATGATTTGCTGTACTTCATCAGAGTTAAAAGGTTTGATGATAGGGCGGTAATATTTCGGGAGCTTGACATGCTTTAGAGGATTTTTTGTAATTGCTTCATCATAGAGAGCCTCTTGGAGTATACCATTTAATACGCCCATGTAATGGCGTTTGCTTTTTGCGCCTACATCTTCTATGGAGTAGAGCCAGATTTTTACGTCTGATGGTTTTATGTCTGCTATATCTTTGTCTTTAAAAAATGGGTTTATTCTTGATTTTACGATGTTTGTATATTTATCAAGAGTTGAGTTTTTAAGCTCATGTTTTTTAAAGTCGAGATATAGGGATGAATAGTAAGAAAAAAGCATTAAAAAACCTCCTCAGCTTCAAATCTATAAAAATCATCTTGCAGAAGTGCAGGATTAACTTTTGGTTCGTCTAGTAAGCCTCTCTCTATCAAAATGTTTTTAGTGTGTGCGTAGTGCTTCAAATCGCACGTTTCAACGTCTAAGCCCTCGAAGTACTCCCAGAGTTGTAGAGAGTTCATCTGATAAGGCATTGTTTTAGGTTTTTTAAGAGTGTTGTTATAATATACGAATGTTTCGCCATCAATGACAACGTCAATCTGTTTTGCTTCTTTGTCTTTGTAAATAGTCTCAAATTGCGATTCTAAATATGCTACATCATCCTCAGCCCAATTCACAGGCTTTTGCGTGTAAATAGTTCCAAATTCATTGCTAATGTAAGAGATTTTTTTAGTATCGCTATAAACGTAAACGTTTACATCATGATTTTTATATGCTTTTGTCAAATCTAAAAGCGTGTACATGCCGTTGAGTTTACGGTAAACCTCTAAAGATACGAAAGTGCGGCTAGTGTAAAATCTACAAATACCATGATAAAGATACCAAAGTGTAAGATTTGTGATTTTGTCGTTATCTTCTCTTAAATCGTCAAGAGTTTTTAGGATGTATTTCATCAAGTAAGATATCGGAGATTGTACGTTTGTTTCGACTTTTGAGAGCGGAGCAGGAAAGAGACGGTTACAAGCTTTAACGATTGATTCTACTTTGTCTGCAGGAACGAAAAGCGAGATGTGTAAATGCGGAGTGCCGTCTTTGTGAGGTTCGGTAACTCTTAGATATACTCTGTCATCTTTTTCAATGCTTTTATAGCTTCTATCATTAAAAAGTTTATGCAACATTTTTGTAAGCTCAATGGATGCGTTTCGAGGAGTATAATAATCCAATGTTTGAGAAAAATCAAGAACAGGCTCAAAAGTTAGACCGTTAAACTTTTGCTTTACATGGCAGTTTAAAATTTTATAGCCTTTGATTGTAGTGATATATTTGCGCCCAGCAAATTGTTTGTTTCTTATCAAGCGACCTTTATAAGTCTTTTTTGGATGCCAAACGGACGGAAGCGTCAAAGTTATAAAAACATTTGAAAGATTTTTTTCTTTTGCATAGTCGTAAACACTCCATGCTCTATGTTGCAACTCAGCGATGTATCTATCTGCATTCATGTAGCTATTTGCCACGAAATCAGCAAAGGGAATGATTTTATTATCCATGTGGATTCCGTTACTGTACATGAACTCTTTATTTTTTAAGAGTTTATCTTTGGATTTTTGTATCTGGTACTTTGTTAAACCGTAGTTTGTCATTTTGTCACTTCCTATTTGAATTTACTTATCGTGTCCGATACTTTTTTATAGATAGCCAAGAGGGGCGTTACCGCCCATTTGTTCGCAGGCTCACAAATGGGACGGAAAAGCCCACCAAAGGCACATTTACCGTATTACCTCTATTGCTATTGAGATAGTGCTGATATTCTTTTTACTTGATTCATACTTGAATAAATTACCTACAAAAGGGATATCAGAAACCAAAGGAACGGAGATAGTATCTTTAGTGCTTTTCTCTTGCTTGATACCACTAAGAATAAGAACGTCTCCATACTTCAAATTAGTATTTGATTTGAGTTGACGTTTGTAAGTTGTAGGGATGTTATCGGTAGTACTTAAAATGTCCTCAACAACCAAATCCAAATCAAGGTTTATATAGTCATCATAAATGAGCGGTTTACCGTTGATTTTAAGCCCTACGTCCTTGTAATCTATGCTTGTTTGATTTGAGTAGTTAGAAGCTTGTGTTATGACTTTTGAAGTTTGAAAAGGTATATTTGTAACAGCGGAAAATGTAAAATCTTTTGAGTGCTGGACCAAAACATGAGGGTTTTGAACAATGTTAAAATATTTTAGCTCATTAAAGAGCTTTAGAGCACCATAGAACGTAGTTCGTGGGAAAATAGGCTTAGAGCTTGAATAAGGTATTACGAACGTATCAATGACATTTTTATAACCATCAGAAGCAGAAACATAGAGAGAATTCAGCGTTAATCCTTGCTCTTTGATATCATCATCATTAACTTCAATTATTGTAAATTTGAGCGTGACTTGATTTAGTTGCGCATCAATCTTGACAATCTCATTTTTTATAACGTCTATATTGTCAGTTTCTGAAAATATTATAAAGCTGTTGATTGAATCTATAAATTGAAACTTTATATTTTTAAAAGCGAGATATTGAGAGACATTTTGAAAAGAGTTATATTTTAACTTGATAAAATAGGTGTATAGCTCTTTTTGATTCTTACTTAGATAGTAAATGCTGTCATATTGCGAAACGACATAGCCAAGCTTTTGCATAGAGTTTTTGAACAAAAAGAAAAGGTTTGTAGGGTCTAGCTCATTAGGAATAAATAGCGATATACCCTCCTTTTTTAACTCTTCATCAACAAATATATTTATATTATTATTTGTAGATACGAGTTGAACGAAATCAACCAGGGCTATACTTTTTAGATTTTCATCTGCTTTGAGTAATTGGAGATGGAGGAGTATTAGCAAAAGTATTGCCAAGAAACTTGTCTTCATGTTTGTCACTTCCTTGATTTGAGATTGAATTTAAAAACATATAAAAATCTTCACTACATGAAATGAAAAGTTTTATGTAGTTTTTGTTGATGTTTTGAGAGTAGATAAGGTTCATATTTTTTGATTTTATGAACTGAGTTACAAGCGGAACAGGAAGAGAAAGAGAGTTGTTATAACATATAGAAGTATTGCAAGAGAGAGTTAAAAATTTGGCTTCTCTGTATTGTTCGGAATTTTCACCTAAATATACTACGTTGTTTTCATTTTGGTTTGTAATAGATATAGGACTATTTTGCGGGGTTTGTGATGCACCACCAGGTATACTTTGTGCAGCTGATTTTGATGTGTTGTTGTCGGGTTCGGTATCAGTATCTCCCTTTAAAGATTCACTATAAAAATAAAAAATAGTAACAACAAGAGCGAGAAAAAGAAGAGCAAATAAAAGAAACTTTAAAATAATATTAGAACTATTTATGGTATCGCCACTTTGATAAAGTTCAAAAACTTTTGGATTGCGCTTTATCTTTATAGTGCCAGTTTTTGAAATTTGCGACATGCGAGAATTGCAATAAATGTTATATTTAAAATGAGTTTTAAAAAGAGTAAGAGACTGCGGGAAAGCTTTATAAAAAAACTCGCTAAATGATTTATATTTGGATTCTACAAGAGAAAGATTTTGAGTAATCAAGATTATTTCGTGAAAAAGATGTCTATGATAGGAGAGCCACCAAATAAGCACGGGGTCTTTGTTATCAAAAAAGTTATGCGCTTCGTCAATCACAAAAAGAGTATTTAAAATATTATGCTCTTTGCAAAACTCTATAAGTTCCTCATCCGTTGATTTTGCTTTATAAAGCTTATGGAGCTTGGTAAGATTTGCTTTTAACTCATCAAAATCAAGATAAAAACAATTTTCTACCTTGTCAAATTTAAACTCATTTATATTTGTATAACAGTTTTTAAAAGTTGCCTTTTTATCTCTTATGGCTTCTTTGTCGTTTGAAAAATTATTATAAATCTTATCAACTGCATAATAACTTTTGCCAGAACCTGGAACGCCAGTGAGAAAAGTTATCATGCTAAAGCCTGACCGAGAAGTACGCCAAGTTTGAACAATTCATTTGCAATTTGTTTAATAGCCCAGTAAGTGAACTTCATAAGATGAAAGGCTGCAATCGTAGCAAGAGAAGCAAAAAACATTGTATATGCGTTATTTATAGCACCTACAATGCCCAAAGAATCAAGCAATGAAAGAAAACAAGTAAGAGTTTGATTAGAAACACCGCCACCCGTAGCTATGTACTGAGCAGTTGAAACACCGAAATTATAGGCAGATACAAAAGAACTTATTACAAAAGCATAAAAGCCTAGAACAAAAGCAATCGTAGAAGCAGTTACGGCAAATTGAAAAGACAAAATAGCGGCGAAGCCAACATATTTGACAAGAAAGCCTTTTATAAATTTGACAATTACACCAATGCCAGAAAAAATTGCAAAAAGAGCAGCTATCATATTAATTCCCACTTCCAAAAAGATGTCTAATCAAAAATGAAAAGTTTAAAAACATAAAATAAGCTGTGAAAATATAGTAAAAAACAGGAGACAAAACAGAAAGAAAAGACAAATCAAGCACAACATGCTTGCCAAACACATTAAAAGAAGCGCATTCAAGAGAACCGCCACCGCTCATTGTAGGAGCTTGACCAGAAGTCAAGAGAGATTTAGCGTTATTGTATTGATTCATAACATCATCTAAATTACCTTGAATATTATCTTTAAAAGTAGAAAATTGAGAAGTGACACTGTCTACAAAAGAACCAAAATCAGTAAGAGCGGATTCTGCACCATCTAGAGCGGAAGTATCGGGAGAAGTGCCATCACCTTTAAGAGAATTATCAATACTTGTGAGAAGTGAATTGTTAGTATTCATCTTACCATCTATAGAAGAAAGATGTTCATTGGCAATAACTTGATTTTGAGTTGAAGTATTGGAAAATTTACCCAAAGACTTACCAAGTTCACCCAAATTTTGATTAGCTTTATTACTACCATCTAGTAAACTCTCAGCAAGACTTTTTAAATTACCAAGAAGAGATTTACTATCTTGTTGCGTATTTAAAGAATCATTAGCGATTTTTTTTAAATCATCAAGATTTTTATTTGTAGTATCTGCTTTTTCGCCTAAACCTTTTAATAAATCATTACCGATATTTTGAGATTCTAGCAAAGGAGCTAAATCAGAAGTAGTAGAGTTAGTATCAGGATTAGGAGGAGGAGTATTAGGATTAGTTGAATTAGTATCAGGAGGAGTATCTATGCGTTTTGCATAACACAAACCAGTATTAGGACATTTTAAATCATCAGGAGTTACAAAACGCATTTCAGAATATTTAATACCATCAACCAAAAGACCGCATGCAGATGAAGTTAATCCAGGACGATAATCCCAATTTATGCCAGGACGATACCAAGAAGAATCAAAATCACAATCATTTTTTAAATAATGAACATAACAATAAGGAGTATTACAACCATCTTCTAAATCAGGAAGCCATACAGCACTATCAATTTTAGTATCTCTAAAAACTAAACCTTGACAATCATTTGAATTTAAATTTGAATGAAAAGAATATTGACTAATAGGAAAAGGCGTAGAAGTAGCATAACCCTTGTTTGCACCTAAACAACCATTTGTGGGAGAAGGCATAGAGTTGCCGTATCCATTGGCGTCAGGGTCTTTATAATTAGGAATACCATCCCCGTCAATATCTGGGTCAATACCATTATTTTTACCATTACCATCACAATCTAAAATCAAAAAGTCGGGGTGGTCAAAGTCGCATTTATCTGGAATTGTATCGCCATCAGCATCAGGAGCAGGGGGAGCGACACACGTATCAGTGTCAGAGTTCCAAATTTGACCATTTGGACAAGTAGGAGGAACAGCACAAGAAAAACCAATAATTTCCTGACCATAAGGACAAGAAGTAGGAATACATGCCAATTTTTGGGAATCATAAGAAGTTCCCGAAGGACAAGTAGCACCGCCGCAAGCCCAATATGCACGATAAGATGATCCTGGATAAAAAACATGACTGTTTAAAGATGTAGAAAAGCCAAGATACTGGAATGTAGGATTAATATCATTACGAACTGCATTGGGAAATTCAGAAATATTTAAATTATTTTGAACACATTCCATATAACCAGAAGTATTTGTAAAATAAAGCGTATAAGAAAACAAATAACTGTTTAAAAACAAAACTAGAAAAAGTATCTTTTTCATATTAGTGTCTTGTAAGAGCTAAAGCACCAAAAAGAGGAGCTATAACAGCGGTTAAGTTTATAAGTATGGAAGCGAAATAGTTTATCGTTGGTATATCTGTTATTTCTATGTAGATCATCTTTTGCCGCCTACGTTAGTAAAGATTTGAGTTGTAAAGAACATGAACGTTGCGCCAAAGATTAAGCCCATGAGAGCCATTAAGAAATGGAAACCGTCTTGTGTCATTCCTAAGATGTAAGCGGTGTTTGGTCTGCAAGTCTGGTCTGATGCTTGATATATAAAATTGGGTACAACTTTTAAAGTGTAGTTGTCTGTCGTTGTAGAGTACCAAGTGTTATTGTCAGAGCGGAGATAGTAGAAAGAACCGTTTTTTATGTAGAAATCTTCTATACAGTAACCATTAGCGTCTAAGAGCATAGAAGCGTTCAGAGTTGAGATATTTAAAAAGATTATGAATGTTAATGTTTTTAGATATTTCATTTTGTCACTTCCTTTTTTTGATTTTTAAATCCCAGTAACTCGTTAGGGAGTTAGTGGGATTTAAGCAAGATTATTGCTTTGTTTACTCCCCACATGACACCAAGAGCAACAAGAAAAACGCTAAAAGTAGCGGTTATCACTTCAAGGTTAATGACAGGAAGCACAGGCATTTTTTAGCCTCTTAAAAGCCCAAGAGCTTTTCTAACAGCATAGAAAGCACCCATAGCAACAACAACCGCACCAGCAACTGTCATAAAGTCAGTTTGAGAAATTGGGTCAATAGTAAGAGCCGCTTGAGCTTGTACAGCCATTAAACCAACAACGCCAAGAAGAGAAAGAAACTTTTTCATAAGAACACCTTTTTAAGGAAAATTTTGTTTTTCGGCATACTCTTAACCGCTAAGCGACCCGAATTTTAGAGAGGATTGAATCTCTCATGCTTCTTAGTTTACAAACTATCTCTTTATCTTTGCAGTTCTTGATTGAGTGTTGCAGAGAATAGAGATTTAAGAGTTTGTATCTGTTCACTTTTTAACCTTTTTTTTATTATTACCCTGCGGGGCTTTTTTGTTGAGAGCCTAGCCCGAGCCTGAATTTACTAACAAGTGGATTAAATTCCCCAAATTCTCAACAATAAGGGCGTTCCCCTAAAGGGGGCGGGCTTGAATTTTGTAAACAAAACCAGTACACGGTACATGTCACAAGTGTTCTAATCCCTAACGCAAGAGCAAAGAGCCTTTTTTCTCCCGAGGTAACATCATCTTGCCTTTATGATATATTGGCGGGGGTCTAGCGTAACTCTTCCGTGCTTGAACCCGTTTGCATTTTCTCATTTAGAAGAAAGTTTCACTTTCAGCTGACGCTGTGTAGCTATTCCCTCTTTTTTCCTAAATTTATCTTTTTAGCAACTCTCTAACCATCCCGCCTTACAGGCTAGTACCTGCGGTGCTTATCTACTTTACAGCCGCTTTTGCTTCAACTTTTATCATGCTCATAAATGAATCTTTGAGTTCAAACATAGGCGTGTTTTTATCTGGATACCATTTTTGACCTTTTGCGCTTGAATCCATTACGTAAGGAACTGCAACATATTTGTGTTCCAAGTCTTTATACTTTTTATAGTCGGTAGCTTCTAAGATTTGCTTATCCATAGAGTAGTTAATATCTCCGTTATCATCTGGAACTTCGCTCTCAACTGTTACCTCTATTTTAGGGATATTTTCAGTCCACTTACTATCTACGAAACCATCTAGTTCGATTCTGCGAACCGCTTTAATCTTGCCAATCATAAGAACATTTATCATTTGTCACTCCTCAGTGTTTTTGTATTTTTTGTTACTTAACTACTGTCATAATTAAGTACTTAGAACATAAAAAGATATTTTTTTTGAATAGGAAAAAATTAACCTATCTGTGGTTTATGTTGCTTTTTATGCTCTAAGTACCTAACTCATCACTTTTATTTTTAACCCCCGAGAAGTGACTGACGGGGAGAGACTAGCTTTTTACGAGTTCTAACTCAATGCTCGTGATATCAACGACTTACTCCAAACTCTGCATGCAGTTCCGTGGATGCGTATCTATCTTGCTTAACGACTTATGGGAACTTTGAAGAGTTGAAAGCGTAGGTATCATGCTGCACAACATCTTAAAAGAATTTGCTCATGATTCTCTAGTGTCTCAAAACCTAATTTTTTGAGTTTACGCTTATAAGATTTAAAGTTTTTTTCTTCAAGTGATAAATCATGAACCAAACGTTCAATAATGAAATTGCTATCAGAGGAGAGAAGAAGATTTTCTATATCTTCAATAATAAGTGAAACGTAAGAAGTAGGATAACCGTAAAAACTCATGTCATTTACGAGTTTAAGAGCTTTTTTGCTATCATAGAGCAAAGAAGTGACACTGCCACCAACATTATTTAAACCATTAGCAAATGGCTCTTTATTCTGAGTTTTAAGAGAGAGAGGGATTTTAGTTCTAGTCTGCATTGTCACTTCCTTTGGTTTGTAATATTTACATATATACAACTCTTGTATTGTAACTATTACAAACTTAAACTTTAATAAAAAATAAGCCTATTTTTGTATATATTACATAAAAATAGCGATAATTTTGAAAGAATTACAAAATGAACAAAAATGAATTAGCAGATTTATTAGGAATATCATTAAAAACACTATATAACTGGGAAAAAGAGAAACCTGATTTAGTGAGATTAGTAAACCAAGGTATGGCACTTGATGAGAGCATAGAAGAGACAAAGCGACATCTGGAGAGATTAGAACAAATCAAAAAAGATGCTAGTAATGGCAAATTTAAATTAAAATAAGGAGTGACAAATGAAAATTTTAATAATCTTAATATTGATAATAAATCTATATGCGGAAAAAACAGTAAAAATAAAATTAAATAATTATAACGACACAATAAAATATAAATTTACATATACAAATCCACTAAACCAAACAAATTATTTAGAAGATGAAAGAGGAACTAAATTCTTTTTAAAAAATGAATTTCCAAAAGGAAAAACTGTAACAGCAAAAACAACACAAGGAAGATTAGTTAATGGAAAAATAGAAAACAAAACAGAATTTAAAAATTATAAAATTTACGAATTAATGTGTATAAAAGAAAAAGAAACATATTTTGATTGCATAGAAGCAGATTAATAAAATAGGGATAAGAATTTTTCAAATCCCTCCCTATCCACCACAAAGCCCTATTTTAGGAAGTTTCAAAGCCCTTAAAAAAGATTACAAAATCCCTCCCTATCCCGTCATTTGATTTTACGTATCTGATATATTTACTATCACTCTGTACTTGAGTACAATATGCTTTTTCTAGAAAATAAAATAATATAATAAAAAATTATATCTTTTGGAGCGTGCTATGTTGTCAATTGTCGGAAAAGTAAAGAGTGTAAATGGTCTTTTTAATGTAAAAAGCAGTGATGGTTCTGAGCGCAAAGTAATTGTTGGTGAGAATGTTTACGAACAAGAGATGATAGCTGGTGAACAAAAAAACAGCCCTAAAGATAGTCTGGTTCTCTTACTTAACGATGGCTTCGAGCTTGTTGTTCTTGGAAATACAAAGCAGCTCTTGGACAGTTCCCTTTTGGCTGAAGCCTTTACAAAAGAAGAAACTGTTACGCAAAAAGATTCATTTTTGACTCTTTTAGAGGCGAATAACAACATAGAAAATGTAGAAGATTTAGAGACAGCTGCTGGTGAAACTGTAGTTACCCAGTCAACCGAAAGTCCAGAAGCAGTTTTTTTGGCGACAAACTATACGCTTTCAAATATCAATACAGATCTCTACGAGAGAAGCTTCCAAGATGATTTGTCAGATTTTGGTATTGATATCAATGAAGATATCCGCCGCACAGATGCTAATGATACGCTAAGTATCACAGTTACTCCAATAGCAACTCTCACTGAAGAGAGCGTAACTGCAGGAACTACAGTAGCGACATCAGTAGCAAGCGATGAGGATGGCGGAGCTATTACATTTACAATCGATGATACAACTAACTATGCAATCGACTCTGCAACCGGAGAGGTTACACTCACTACACAAGGAGCTGCAATCGTAAATGGCGGAGCAGACCTTCCAAACTTTACAGTAACTGCAACATCTTCTAACTCTACAGCAAACCAAGAGGTAAACCCTGCTAATACTACAACAGTAAATGATAACCCAGTTGCCATGAATGATGAATACAGTAATACAAGTGGAGTTGGATATCTTACTGGAATTTTAGGTTCTAATGCTGCTAAAGATGTTTACACATTTACTCATAATGGAGGAGCACTCACATTTGATTCATTGAGTGAAAAAGGTTCAGATAACAGCGGAAATAATCAAGACGCGATATATAACGATTTGGATGGTAGTGGCACACAGCAAGAGATGGATATATGGCTTGAAATTTATGACTCAAACGGTATTATGATTGCACAAAACGATGACAGTAACGAAACATTTAGTGATGGATCTTTACATCGATACGACTCCTATATACATTTTGACAATCTTGCGGCTGGAGAGTATCGTATAGAAATCTCTTCATATGCTTCTGCTTCGTCTGGTCCATATAAGATTACTGTAACTGGTGATGCTGTGGTAAACCAAAATCCATTAACAGTTGCAGAGGATTCCTCTCTTATTGTAGACAATACTCTATTACTTAGCAATGATACGGATGAGGATGGAGATTCAATTTCAATTGTCTCTGTTCAGGATGCAACGCATGGTGTAGTAAGTATAAACGCAAACGGAGATGTTGTTTTTACACCAGAAGCAAATTACAATGGTGAAGCAACTTTTACATACACTATTAGTGATGGTAATAGTGGGACTGATACCGCAACTGTAAAACTAAATATTACTCCTATAAACGATGCACCTATAATTACAGTTACGCAGGTAAACAATTTCACTGAAGACGACCCTACAAACCATGTAGGCTCTGTAGTTGCAACTTACACTACACACGATGAAGAGGGCTCTGCTGTAACTGTTACTCTAAGTGATACAACTAACTATACACTAGGAACAGGCACTGAGGCAGGTAAAGTTCTATTAACTCAAGCAGGACTAGACTTAGTAAATAGCGGAGCTGATTTACCAGCATTTACACTTACTCCAAACGATGGAACAATTGATGGCACTCCTACAAATATTGATCCAACTGTTGGCAACATAGATGACGCAGGAAGCGTTACAATCCTAGGAACCGCAGAACAGGGTCAAACGCTTACAACTTCACTCACAGACCCAGATGGTATTACGGGAACTCCTCTTTATACATGGCTGGTTGATGGAGCAGCAGTAGCAAATCCAAACACAGATACAAGCACATTTACACTCACTCAAGCAGAGGTTGGTAAAACTATCAGCGTATCGGTAACTTACAGCGATGAGTTTGGCAGCCACACCGTAACTGATGCAATCGATGCTTCAAACAACGGCGGAACAACTGTTGGCAACATAGATGACGCAGGAAGCGTTACAATCTTAGGAACCGCAGAACAGGGTCAAACTCTTACTACTGCACTCACAGACCCAGACGGTATTACAGCAGGAACACCTGTTTATACATGGCTGGTTGATGGAGCAGCAGTAGTAAATCCAAACACAGATACAAGCACATTTACACTCACTCAAGCAGAGGTTGGTAAAACTATCAGCGTATCTGTAACTTACAGCGATGAGTTTGGCAGCCACACCGTAACTGATGCAATCGATGCTTCAAACAACGGCGGAACAACTGTTGGCAACATAGATGACGCAGGAAGCGTTACAATCTTAGGAACCGCAGAACAGGGTCAAACTCTTACTACTGCACTCACAGACCCAGATGGTATTACAGCAGGAACTCCTCTTTATACATGGCTAGTTGATGGAGTAGCAGTAGCAAATCCAAACACAGATACAAGCACATTTACACTCACTCAAGCAGAGGTTGGTAAAACTATCAGCGTATCTGTAACTTACAGCGATGAGTTTGGCAGCCACACCGTAACTGATGCAATCGATGCTTCAAACAACGGCGGAACAACTGTTGGCAACATAGATGACGCAGGAAGCGTTACAATCTTAGGAACCGCAGAACAGGGTCAAACTCTTACTACTGCACTCACAGACCCAGATGGTATTACAGCAGGAACTCCTCTTTATACATGGCTAGTTGATGGAGTAGCAGTAGCAAATCCAAACACAGATACAAGCACATTTACACTCACTCAAGCAGAGGTTGGTAAAACTATCAGCGTATCAGTTACATACACAGATGAGTTTGGCAGCCACACCGTAACTGATGCAATCGATGCTTCAAACAACGGCGGAACAACTGTTGGCAACATAGATGACGCAGGAAGCGTTACAATCTTAGGAACCGCAGAACAGGGTCAAACTCTTACTACTGCACTCACAGACCCAGACGGTATTACAGCAGGAACACCTGTTTATACATGGCTGGTTGATGGAGCAGCAGTAGTAAATCCAAACACAGATACAAGCACATTTACACTCACTCAAGCAGAGGTTGGTAAAACTATCAGCGTATCTGTAACTTACAGCGATGAGTTTGGAAGTCATACAGTAACTGATGCAATCGATGCTTCAAACAACGGCGGAACAACTGTTGGCAACATAGATGACGCAGGAAGCGTTACAATCCTAGGAACCGCAGAACAGGGTCAAACTCTTACTACTGCACTCACAGACCCAGACGGTATTACAGCAGGAACACCTGTTTATACATGGCTGGTTGATGGCGCAGCAGTAGCAAATCCAAACACAGATACAAGCACATTTACACTCACTCAAGCAGAGGTTGGTAAAACTATCAGCGTATCGGTAACTTACAGCGATGAGTTTGGCAGCCACACCGTAACTGATGCAATCGATGCTTCAAACAACGGCGGAACAACTGTTGGCAACATAGATGACGCAGGAAGCGTTACAATCCTAGGAACCGCAGAACAGGGTCAAACTCTTACTACTGCACTCACAGACCCAGACGGTATTACAGCAGGAACACCTGTTTATACATGGCTGGTTGATGGCGCAGCAGTAGCAAATCCAAACACAGATACAAGCACATTTACACTCACTCAAGCAGAGGTTGGTAAAACTATCAGCGTATCGGTAACTTACAGCGATGAGTTTGGCAGCCACACCGTAACTGATGCAATCGATGCTTCAAACAACGGCGGAACAACTGTTGGCAACATAGATGACGCAGGAAGCGTTACAATCCTAGGAACCGCAGAACAGGGTCAAACTCTTACTACTGCACTCACAGACCCAGACGGTATTACAGCAGGAACACCTGTTTATACATGGCTGGTTGATGGCGCAGCAGTAGTAAATCCAAACACAGATACAAGCACATTTACACTCACTCAAGCAGAGGTTGGTAAAACTATCAGCGTATCGGTAACTTACAGCGATGAGTTTGGCAGCCACACCGTAACTGATGCAATCGATGCTTCAAACAACGGCGGAACAACTGTTGGCAACATAGATGACGCAGGAAGCGTTACAATCCTAGGAACCGCAGAACAGGGTCAAACTCTTACTACTGCACTCACAGACCCAGACGGTATTACAGCAGGAACACCTGTTTATACATGGCTGGTTGATGGCGCAGCAGTAGCAAATCCAAACACAGATACAAGCACATTTACACTCACTCAAGCAGAAGTTGGTAAAACTATCAGCGTATCTGTAACTTACAGCGATGAGTTTGGAAGCCACACCGTAACTGACGCTATCGATGCAGCAAACGGCGGAACAACTGTTGGCAACATAGATGACGCAGGAAGCGTTACAATCCTAGGAACTGCAGAACAGGGTCAAACTCTTACTACTGCACTCACAGACCCAGATGGTATTACAGCAGGAACTCCTGTTTATGCATGGCTGGTTGATGGCGCAGCAGTAGCAAATCCAAACACAGATACAAGCACATTTACACTCACTCAAGCAGAGGTTGGTAAAACTATCAGCGTATCAGTTACATACACAGATGAGTTTGGCAGCCACACCGTAACTGATGCAATCGATGCTTCAAACAACGGCGGAACAACTGTTGGCAACATAGATGACGCAGGAAGCGTTACAATCTTAGGAACCGCAGAACAGGGTCAAACTCTTACTACTGCACTCACAGACCCAGATGGTATTACAGCAGGAACTCCTCTTTATACATGGCTGGTTGATGGAGCAGCAGTAGTAAATCCAAACACAGATACAAGCACATTTACACTCACTCAAGCAGAGGTTGGTAAAACTATCAGCGTATCGGTAACTTACAGCGATGAGTTTGGCAGCCACACCGTAACTGATGCAATCGATGCTTCAAACAACGGCGGAACAACTGTTGGCAACATAGATGACGCAGGAAGCGTTACAATCTTAGGAACCGCAGAACAGGGTCAAACTCTTACTACTGCACTCACAGACCCAGATGGTATTACAGCAGGAACTCCTCTTTATACATGGCTGGTTGATGGAGTAGCAGTAGCAAATCCAAACACAGATACAAGCACATTTACACTCACTCAAGCAGAGGTTGGTAAAACTATCAGCGTATCAGTTACATACACAGATGAGTTTGGCAGCCACACCGTAACTGATGCAATCGATGCTTCAAACAACGGCGGAACAACTGTTGGCAACATAGATGACGCAGGAAGCGTTACAATCTTAGGAACCGCAGAACAGGGTCAAACTCTTACTACTGCACTCACAGACCCAGATGGTATTACAGCAGGAACTCCTCTTTATACATGGCTGGTTGATGGAGCAGCAGTAGTAAATCCAAACACAGATACAAGCACATTTACACTCACTCAAGCAGAGGTTGGTAAAACTATCAGCGTATCGGTAACTTACAGCGATGAGTTTGGCAGCCACACCGTAACTGATGCAATCGATGCTTCAAACAACGGCGGAACAACTGTTGGCAACATAGATGACGCAGGAAGCGTTACAATCCTAGGAACCGCAGAACAGGGTCAAACTCTTACTACTGCACTCACAGACCCAGACGGTATTACAGCAGGAACACCTGTTTATACATGGCTGGTTGATGGCGCAGCAGTAGCAAATCCAAACACAGATACAAGCACATTTACACTCACTCAAGCAGAGGTTGGTAAAACTATCAGCGTATCGGTAACTTACAGCGATGAGTTTGGAAGTCATACAGTAACTGATGCTATCGATGCTTCAAACGGTGGAACAACAGTTGGCAATATTAACGACGCTCCAATCGCAAATGATGATGTTATGGTTACTGGTTTACGTGGCGAATATTATGGGTATACGGATGGTGTGGATGGTGCAAACTTAACCAATCTGACTCAAATTCGTACTTTTATGGCAAACAATGCGCCAGATGCATTATTTACACCAACTTTATTAAATTATACTTCAGGCAGTGGCAATCTTGGCAATGGGACAAATTTACAAACATTTTTAGGATCTGATGCTGCTTCGCTAAGTAATGATCCTGCTAACACAAGTGATGCTATATTGCATATGAGTGGAAATATATCATTGGATGCGGGTACTTACAATTTTAGAGTTACTGCTGATGATGGGTATACTATTTTAATTGATGGAGTGGCGGTTGCTACTGTAAATCAAAATCAAGGCTCTACCGCAACGGAGCATACCGCTTTTGCTATAGCAACTAGTGGAGAGCACTCTATTGAGATTATTTACTGGGATCAAGGTGGGGATTATCAGTTCAAAGTTGAATTACAAAACGGCTCAAGCGGTTATAATGTTCTTGATGTTGCAAATGCTACACATGCGCTAAGCACAGCTGAAGATATACCTTTAAACAATATCAATGTGCTTGGTAACGATAGCGATTTAGATGGTGATACACTAAGCGTTACCTCGGCAACTAGCCCTAATGGAGTGGTGGTTATAAACCCTGATGGAACGTTAAACTTTACACCAAATGCTAATTTTAATGGCAATACAACGATAAGCTATACTATAAGCGATGGCAATGGAGGAGAAGATACCGCTCAAGTTCATATAAATGTCACAGCTGTAAACGATGCACCTACAATCATCATCGCAGATATGAATGGCGGCTCAGTAGCTGGTCATATAACAGTAGAAGAGAGCGCTATGAACAGTGGAAGCAATAGCTCTTCAACGGCAGAGAGTGTTAGTGGCACATTTACTATTGCAGATGCAGAGGGATTGGCATCTATTAGTATTGGCGGCTCAACAATTACAGCTGCTTCAACTACCCAGTATACAGTAAGTAATGGCTATATAACAATTGATAGCTTTGATGCAAACAGCGGTGTTGTTGGCTACACATATACTTTAACAGCTCCAACATCAGGAGACAATGTAGTAGTTCCAATAACAATAGTGGTAACAGACACAAGTGGTGTTTCTACAAATGCAGATTTAAATATTAGAGTTATAGATGATGCACCAACTATTCAAAATTTCTCAGCGACATTTGTTCCATCTGAGATAAATACGAATTTAATGGTAGTCCTTGACCTATCTGGTAGTATGGATTGGGAGTTAGGAGACGATACATCTCCAGAAGCTGGAGAGATATCACGTCTTGCAATGGCAAAAGATGCTCTTGTGAACTTAGTTGACAAATATGACGCTCTAGGTGAAGTGAAGGTTATGTTAGTCACATTTAGTGACAATGCGACTCAAGAGACAGCTTATTGGATGAGCGTAAATGATATCAAATCAGTTATAGCGGACCTTGAAGCAAGTGGCAGTACAAACTATGATGCCGCACTTGCTAAGGCTATGTCTGCATTTGCAACTACTGATGGTAAACTAACTGGAAGTGATGTGCAAAATGTCTCTTATTTCCTATCGGATGGTGACCCA
Source organism: Sulfurimonas lacustris (assembly GCF_059705355.1). Taxonomy (NCBI): domain Bacteria; kingdom Pseudomonadati; phylum Campylobacterota; class Epsilonproteobacteria; order Campylobacterales; family Sulfurimonadaceae; genus Sulfurimonas; species Sulfurimonas lacustris. The sequence continues at coordinate 1,620,452 of NZ_AP046125.1, read as the reverse complement.
ACTTTGGGAATGGATACTAAAAACAATGGTGTTTATGATTTAACTGGAACAAATCAGACAACATGGAAAGAAGGCTCATGGCCAAATAAAGTGAGTTTTAATGATGTGGGAATACAAGCTTCAGAGGAAAATATCTGGAAGGATTTCTTGGTAGAAAACAGTATCCTCTCTCACGCCATAGGTATTAATGTTGATGCAATGAACCCTATAGCGTTTGACGGTATCCGTGAGATAGATATCGATGCAAAAGCGATAGCTACTTTGGCAGATTTAAATGCGACACTTGCTACAACCGTTCCTCTTCAGCCTATTACGGGTGTTTTATCTGGAAATATAGATAGCGGATTTGGAGCTGATGGCGGATATGTTGCAACATTTAAAGTTGATGGAGTTACATATGTTTATGACAAGCAAACACAAGGGATATCATACTCTGGTACAGTGCCATCTGGACATAGTTATTACTGGACTTTGGATGGAGCTAGTCATATCTTAGAGATCACTACATCACACTCAGCAGTTGTAACTGTAAATATGGATAGCGGTGAAGCTTCATTTAGAGCACCAGGATATGTTGTGAGTGGATATGATGAAACATTTGATTATACTTTAAGGGATAATGATGGAGATGTGGTATCAACACAGCAGAGTGCTATTATTCATGTTGATGCAACGCCAGTTTCTCTTACAAATATAAATATATTTGGAACAGACGGAAACGATACCTTAAATGCAACAGACGCTAACGAAACACTTATAGGTGGAAGTGGCAACGATACCTTAAATGGAAATGGCGGTAATGACGTACTGATAGGTGGAGCTGGTAATGACATTTTAGATGGCGGAGCTGGAGTAAACACGTATGATGGCGGAGTAGGGTATGACATACTTATCGTTGAGGCTGCTATTGATTTTAGTAAAGTTAGCAATGTCGAAGAGTTAAATCTAGGTGAGGGAGCGCAGAATATAGCTCTTGCTCTGAGTGATGTACTTGCTATGACAGATGCAGACAATGACCTTTTCATAACAGGAGACAGTAGCGATAGCGTTGCTCTGCAAACTTCTGATACTTGGGTGAAGTCAGCAACGCAATCACAAGTCGGGTTCAATGAATATACATCAACACAAGACGCAACCGTAAAACTTCAGATTCAAGAAGATCTTACTGTTTCACACTCATAAAAACCCTCACATGTAGAAAATCTCTACATGTGAAAAAAACTACTTCAAAAGTAAAATCAACGAAACCCTGTCATTTACATGTAATTTAGAAAATATAGAGCTGACATGGGCTTTTACTGTTCGTGTCGTGATGTCCAGCAAAGAGGCTATAGCGTCGTTTGTAAGTCCTTGGAGGATAAGCGTAAGCACTGCTGTTTCTTTTTCTGAAAGTCTCTCTTCTACTAGCTTTTGGGACTCTTCGCTTAGGCTATTTTGAGTGTTTTTTAGAGCTAAAGATGCTGTGAGTTCCGGATAGCTCCATAGATTTCCATCGGCGACGCTTTGAAGCATTTGCATAAAGTGAACGGCGTGCATTCTTGCATTTGCGTAGGCTTTTACTCCGCGAAAGAGGAGCATTTTTCCCGTAACGACTGAGGGAGCTCTTTCAAGGACGATGCAGTTTTGCGGAAGAGCCGCTGAAGCGATGAGGCTGTTTATCTCCGATGCGACTGTGTCATAGTCAACGATAAGAACTGTTTGCGCGTCTTTGTCAAGCGCACTCATAAGAGAAGGCATATCGTGGCATAGAAGAGTTGTTGTTTTTTCTATCTTTTTTTTCCACTCGTCAAGAAGCAGTATGTCTGTGCCAAAAAGGATGATTTTCATCTATTTTTCCGAAAAAACATACTCTTTGGACTTGAGTATAGGTTTTAGGATGTACTCCATCACTGTTTTTTTGCCTGTTACGATATCTACATTTACCGTCATCCCTGGGATGATGTGGAGCGGTTTTTCCGGCGTACCAAGATAGTTTTTCTCAGTAATGACATGAATCACATAAAATGTGTTCTCTTTGTTGTCTGTTATGGTGTCAGGTGAGATGTTGATAACCTTGCCGACAAGCCCGCCGTGGATAGCAAAATCATACGCGGAGACTTTTACTTTTGCCTCTGCCCCTGGGTGGATAAATGCGATGTCGCTTGGCTTGATTTTGATCTCAAGATAGAGTTTTTGGCTTGTCGGAACGATTTCTACGAGGTCTGCTCCTGGTTTGACAACTCCGCCTATGGTGTTGATGAAGAGCTTTTGCACAATCCCCTCAACCGGTGATTTGACCATAGTTCTCTCTACCTGATCACTATAGGCAACCTGCTGTGTTTGAAGTCTGGATATCTCTGCTACAACCTCGTTGAGCTCTTTTTTGGCAGTGTTGATAAAGAGCTGTTTTGACTCTTCTCGTTTGTTTTTTGTCTCTTCTATAGAAGCACTTAGTCTTGGAAGCGAGAGTTTTGTCGCTTCTATGTCGTTTTCAATCGTACTTGCTTCACGTTGCAGTTTCAAAAAATCAACTCTTGATTTTACACCCTCTTTAACCATAGGTTCTGTCATTGCAATCTCTTCTGTAACAAACTTTAAAGATTTTTGCAAAGAGTGTACTTTAGCGCTTGCCTCTTTGTAGGCTTGTTGTTTTTGTTCTATCTGGTTTACAAAAGAGCTGTCTTTTGCATTGAACTCTGTTTTATTGGAGTTGTAGAGATTTTGAGCTAATTTTATCTGTCGTTTAAACTCTTCATCTGCTACTTCCGGAGCTTGGAACTCCAACACATTGGCTTGAGCATAGAGCCTCAATCGTTTGGCTTCAAGCTCATAGTATGTCATTTCGTTTGTACGGGAGGTGGAGACTGACTTTGCGTTGTCGATTTTTAAGATAACCTCTCCCTCTTTTACGATTTGTCCCTCTTCGACCAAGATGGATTCGACGATGCCACCTTCAAGATTTTGGATAATTTTGTTCTGTCCGTAAGGGATGACATCCCCGTCTCCGCGTGTTATCTCATCGACTTCTGCGAACGATGCCCAGATGACAAACGCAGCGATGGTAAAGAGCCAAATCTTGATAACTCTGCTCATTTTTGAAGGTGTCTGCTCTAAAACAGCCGCACTGAGGCTGTTCATAAAGTTGTAGTCATTTTTTGTATATTCAAGAGGTCTATTTTTTTTCATTTGAACCCCCTTTTTGGAGCTGCAAAAGTGCTTCTTCTTTTGGCGCATCTATAAAAACTCTTCCCTCGTTCATAACGATAACCCTCTCAACCAGAGCTAAGAGCGTCATTTTTTGTGTTACTAAAAGCGTAGTTTTTTCCCTCAAAGCAAGAGCCATATTTTCAAGAAGTTTTGCCTCTGTCATCTGATCCATAGCATTGCTCGGTTCATCCATAAGCATGATAGGCGCATCAAGCAAGAACGCCCGTGCGATACCTATGCTTTGTCTCTGCCCACCGGAAAGCCCTTGACCACGTTCGCCTATAGGCATCTCATACCCTTTTGGGTGTTTTTTGATAAACTCAGACGTTGTGCTGATTTGTGCGGCATCAAGCATAGCAGCGTCACTTGCGTGAGATGCGCGAAAGGTGATATTCTCTTTGACTGTGCCTCTAAAGAGCATGATATCTTGCGAGACATAGCCTATGTTTTTTCTCAAATCCGCAGGGTCTATCTGCTTGATGTCGATGCCGTCTATGAGGATTTGTCCGCTATCAGGCTCATAAAGCCCTAAAATAAGCTTTTGAATCGTACTTTTCCCTGAACCTATGCGCCCTATGATGGCAACATGCTCTTTTGGGCTAATGACAAAAGAGACATTTTTAAGCACTTGGATTTCTGTGTTTGGGTAGGTAAAATTGACATTTACAAACTCTATATGACCGCTAAAGTCTGGTTTTTCAACAAATTTTTTACCGCTTGGACGCTCGCTTGGCTGTGAAATAATCTCATTGAGTGTCTCATAAGATGTTTTAGTCTCTTCATAGTTTGTCAAAAGTGCCGCCACCTGACCCATCGGGGCGACTGTTCTGGATGTTAAGATAACGATGGCGATAAGCCCACCCATGGAGAGTTCAAAATCTCTGATAAGGTAAACACCAAAAACAACAATCATGATAGTGTTAAGCTGAATAAAAAAGTTTGTCACCGTAGGTATGGATGCAGATAGAAGACGTGATTTGAGGCTTTTAGCAGCTATTTCGCCTGTGGACTCTTCCCAGTTCCATTGTGTTTGATTTACCGCGCCGAGAGTTTTGAGTGTCTCTATGTTGTTAAGTGCTTCTATAAGGATAGCGTTCTTTTTCGCACTTGCCTCATGTGTGCTCTCTATGCTCTCTTGAAGCGGTTTTTTTATCAAAAATGCATAAGCGATAATGAGCAGGATTGTTAAGATAGGAATGATGACAATCATCCCTCCGATGTACCCAATGACAAGAAGAAAAATAACAGTAAAAGGAAGGTCTATAACTGCTGCCATAGTTGCGTTTGTTAAAAAACTTCTGATGGAGTCAAAGTCTTTGATGTTGCTTGCAAAAGAGCCTACCGATGCCGGATGATGAGCCATTTTAAGATCAAGCACTTTTTCAAAGATGATGGAAGACATGATAACATCGCTCTTTTTGGCGGCAGTTTCAAGCAGATAGGTTCTGCTAAATTTTAAAAATGTGTCAATAATAAAAACTATACCGACACCTATAGCAAAAACCCAAAGGGTCTCAATTGCGTTGTTAGGGATAACTCTATCATAAACATTCATAGTAAAGAGCGGAGAGGCCAAAACAAAGAGGTTTAGAAGCAGTGAAGCGTACAAGACATCTTTATATATGGGCATAGAGAGCTTGATGGTGTTCCAAAACCAATGTTTTTGGTCGAGATGGAGTGTTCTTGAGTTTTTATCACTATACTCAAAAGCCTTTTTTATCATAAAACCAAAGCCGATGTACTCCTCCGCTAAAACATCTATCGCCACCCACTGCTCAAGCGGTTCTTCGGCGGGAATGACGATTTTTGCCATACTTTTGTCTTGGCTAAAGCTATCTAAGATGCATGCGCCTTGGTTGCTTGAGAGCAAGATAATCATAGGGAGTTGCAGTGGAGATATCTGCTCAAGCGGACGCTTGATAAGTGATGATTTAAGCCCCGCCTTCTCTGCTGCACGAGAAAAAAGAGCTTTGGAGTTGTCTATGGAGAAGAGTTCAGGCGCATCACTACCGGGTTCTATGGGCAATCCGGCAGTAAGCGCTTCAGCAGAAAAGGGTTTATGGTAGAGTTTGGTAAAGAGAACCAAGCTCTCAAGCAGAGCGTCCATTCTCAAGTTTTGAGCAGTAGTATCAACCATTCAGTGCCTTCTTAAAATTTTTATCTTGCCTTGTTGGCTATTTATCGTAAGAAATTGGCAGTGTATCATTGTTTGGGGGAGTTTCTCCTCGTAATCCTACTTTTGAGTAGAGAGTGTCGCTCTCCTGAACAACAGTTGTTACAAGAGTTCCCATCGCATCTAAAACTCTATATTTTGCAAAAAGCAGGCTATACTCGGAAGTGATGATTTGCGCTTTTGCACCTATAAAATCATTTTGAGCAGAGAGAAGATCTAAGAGTGAACGTCGTCCCAAATCGTACTCTTTTGAGTAGAGTGTGAGTGTTTGTAGTGAGAATTTTTTATATTCATTGAGATATTTGAGCTGTTCACCAAGTTTTTCATGTGAAGTCCATGAGAGGTTTAGTCTCTCGATAACTTCACGTTGTAGTCTATTGCGTATCTCCATCTCTTGATTGATGGTACTTACACTTTTTTGCATTCCGGCACTATCTGCAAAACCGTTAAAGAGGTTGTATCTAAGATACGCCATTGCTCTTAGATTCTCATATTTGCCCTCGATACCGCTTAGATTTTTGTTATAACTTTGAGAGAGCTCAAGATCTACAGATGGGTAAAAAGGTGATTTTTTCTCTTCGTATGTTGCACGTGCAAGTTCAATATTGTACTTTGAGACAAGTAAAGAGGGGTTGTTTTTTGTTGCAATCTCAGTTGCTTCTTCAACCGTTGCAGGGAGTGGTACATCAGTTGCAGGTTTTACCATACTTTGCGTCTCAAGTGTGTGTCCTAAGATTTTTTGCATTGTATGTGATGCATCTAGGAGTGTGTTTTCTTGAACAACATAGTTGGCATTTGCAAGAGCGAGAGCCGATTCTATTTTGTTGACTTCAGAGAGAGTTGTAAGCCCTGCATCATAGAGTTTTTGAACTTTTTTAAATATCTCTGTATGAATTTCAATATTCTCTTTTTGTATCGCCAAAAGTTCTTGGTTTTTCATCAGTTCAATGTATGCGTTTAGTGTTTCAAAAGAGAGACTGTTTACTTTTTCTATATAGTTGTATGCCGCCGCTACCGTTCTGCTCTCTTGCTGTGCAACTCTGCTTTGTGTCTCAAAACCTTTAAAGACATTTTGCGTCAAAGAGAGTGAGTTTTGATAAACGCTATAATCAAAAGGAAGACTGTTAGGTGCTCTTTCTCCATCTTCTTTACCTACGCCGATAGAGAGGTCAAGTTTTGGAAGGTATCCAGATTTTGCTGCTGTGATATCCTCTTTTGTGGCGTTGTAGTTTTTAAGTCTCTCTTGTACTATGGGATTACTTGATAAAACTTCACTTACAGTTGTCTTGATATCTTGCGAAAATAGGGCTGTAGCTAAAGAGAGAGCCAATATTATTTTTTGATTCATAAGAAATACACCTTTTTAGTTGAATAGCGTTATTGTAGCAGAACTATTTTAAAAATTTATATAAGATAATGAAATAATTAAAAAATCAAGTTTCTAAAGAACGTAGAAGCAACTCGCAATTTGAGTTATAATTGCCAGCTTATATCATAAAGGTGAAAAAGTATGAAATCACATCAAGTGGAACAAAACCGTTTACTTCAAGCATATAAATATATACTTGATTTTTATTTTGGTGATGTAAGTTTTGAGACAATTCTTACTCTAAGCCCAACAAAAAATGAAGATTTTAGCGTAGAGTCTCTTGTCGGAGTTTCTGAACAAATAGGGCTTGTTGCACTTGAAAAAACAGTAGTTGCTTCTAACATAGCAAATTATCTGCTTCCTTGTATTGTGTTTGACAAACAAAATAAGCCTTTTGTCTATCTAAAAAATATTGCCAACAAAAAAATAGAGCTTTATGATGCTTCTGAAGAAAAAACATTTGAGATAGAGTATAAAGAGCTTGGTGGCTACAAAAAAGCTCTTTTTATATTTAGAGAGGAATCCAAAGTTGATGTTATAGACAAAGTAGCGACAAACAGATGGTTTTGGGAGCCTGTAAAGTCGTTTTGGAGGTCGTATGTAGAGGTTGGGTTTTTGACATTTTTTATAAACCTGTTTGCTCTTTTTGTGCCTTTGTACATTATGATTGTCTATGATAGAGTTGTGCCAAATGAAGCCTACGATACTCTTTTTGTACTAAGTTTTGGACTTATAATTGCGCTTGTTTTTGAGCTTGTGTTTAAGAGTGTGCGAAGCCATATTATCGACAAAACAGGAAAAAAACTCTCTTTGTATCTTGAAGAAGATTTGATGAAAAGACTTCTTGGTCTCCAATCGCAGTATGACATTATGATGACTGGCTCTAAGGTGAATTTATTTCGAGAACTTGCAACTGTTAGAGACTTTTTTGCTACAAAATCAGTTATCCAGATAATCGACTTTCCATTTTTTATATTTGCGCTTATTGCTATCTACTTCATCTCTCCAGCTGTCGCTTTAGTTCCTTTTGCGCTCGCGCTTCTTATTATGCTTATCAACATAGGACTTCAGATTCCCATCGGGCATTTGAGCAAAAGACATCTTCAAAATACCCAGTCAAAACACAACTATTTAGTAGAAACCATACAAGGAGCCGACGCGCTAAAACTCTCAAATGCCACGGCATCTAAGCTTTTTAACTGGAGAAATATTATAGCTTTTGGAGAAAATATTCAGATTAAAATTCAGTCCGTAAATGCATTTGCGCTCAATATCTCACAAACGCTTATTCAGTTGACGACGATTTTAGTAGTCTCGGTAGGAGTTTTTCAGATAGCAGATAAAAGTTTAAGTGTTGGCGGGCTCATCGCAGTGACTATTTTAGCAAGCAGAGCTATGGTTCCTGTAATCAGCCTATCGACGATGCTTATAAAATTTAAAGAGATTAAAGACTCTCTTCATAATCTTAAAGAATTTTGGAACTTACCGCAAGAGAATGAAAAAAATATTGAGCTTGGGGTTAGGGTTTTGCATGGAGATATTGAATTTAAGGATGTGACATACTATTTTAAAAATTCAAAATATCCTTCCGTGAGCAATCTAAACTTAAAGATAAAAAGTGGCGAAAAAGTTGGTATTATCGGGCAAACGGGAGCAGGAAAATCAACGGTTTTAAAACTTTTAACGGGGCTTTTACATCCTACAAAAGGGAGCGTGTTTATAGACAATCATGACATTGCCACTATCCATCCCGTTGAAATCAGACAAAATATAGGCGTTATGACGCAAGAACCATACCTTTTTAATGGTACACTTAAAGAGAATATAGAACTCTCAAATCCAATCAGCAAAGAGAGGATGATGGAGCTTGTTACTTTAAGCGGACTTGAGGAACTTGTGAAAAAAAGTGCTCAAGGCGATGGTATCGCCGTGGGAGAGAGGGGAGCAAACTTGAGTGTCGGGCAAAAACATCTTGTAGGTCTTGCAAGAGCAATCGTAAATAACCCTTCAATCCTTATCTTGGATGAACCTACAACGGGGCTTGATGTGGGTCTGGAGAAAAAGCTTATGAATAACCTCAAAAATATCATTGAAGAGAAGACGCTGATTTTGATAACACATAGATTTGCGGCACTTGAACTTGTTGATCGTGTGGTTATTATTAATGATGGCAAGATAGTTGCGGATGGTCCACGCGATGTAATCCTAAATGCACTAAGAACTCCAGAGGGGGCAAAATGAAACTTCACTATCAAGAAGAAGATTGGAACTATAGAGTAGTTATCTACCCCATGATGACATTTGTGGTTCTGTTTTTTATATGGGCGACTTTTGCTGAGATAGATGAAGTGGTAAAAGGAGAGGGAAGAGTTGTTCCCTCAGGACAAACAAAAATTTTACAGCACTTTGAGGGCGGTATCATTACCGATATCCACATAAGCGAAGGCGTGAGTGTAAAAAAAGGGGATGTTTTATATACCTTAAAAAATGACTATTTTATGGCTGATTTAAAATCACAAGAGCTAGAGATGATGGCTCTTCAGGCAAGAGCTATGAGGCTTGAGGCGCTTATTGATGGCAAAAAACTTGTGTTTGCAAAAGAGTTTATACAAGCCATAGGCGGAATCGTCGAGAGTGAACGACAGACTTTTGAAGAAGAGAACGCAAACCACAAAAGACAGTTGGGCATAGCGCAAGACCAATTAAAACAAAAAGTTCTTAGACTTGATGAGCTGAGCATGAAGCTGCAAAATCTTGAGATAGAGATGCAACTTGCAAATGAAAATATGCAGATACAAGATGCATTGCTGAAAAAAAATGTAGTATCTAGGAAAAACTACTTAGTAGAACTGTCAAAAAAGCAAACTCTTGTCACTGAAATTCAAAATGTGAGAAGCTTAATCCCCATTGTAAAAGAAGAGATTAAAGAGGCAGAAAAAAAAGTAAAAAGCGTCAATTCTGAGATGCTCTCAAAAAATCTTAAACAGCTCTCTGAGGTAAAGTTGAACATTCGCCAGATTCAGGAGAAATACAAAGCTAGCTTGGATAGAGAGTTGCGAAAAGAGATAGTAAGTCCGGTAAACGGGGTGGTCAATAAACTTTACTTCAATACAGTAGATGGAATTATAAAACCCGGAGACAATATAGCCGAAATAACGCCAGTAGAAGATAAACTCGTCATAGAAGCGAAGATAAAAACAAGTGATAGAGCGCAAATTTGGAGCAATCAAAAAGTCTCCATAGAGATAACAGCGTATGATTTTTCAAAATATGGTCTTTTGGAGGGAAGGGTTGTTTCAATCTCTCCAGACAGTACAGAAGATAAGCTTGGCAATAGATATTATATACTGAAGATAAAAGCCGATACACTTGGGTTTGATGAAAACTCTCAAATTCTCCCTGGTATGGTTGCAAAGATAAATATTTTAACAGGCAAAAAAAGTGTCTTAAGGTATCTGATAAAGCCCCTTAAGGACATAGCACAGAACTCTTTTAAGGAGATTTAACATTTTGCAAGGTGTCAAAGTGTTATTATGCGATAAATTAAAAAATAGGATTTGATATATGACATACATAGAACTTTTAAAAAGAATTGATGCTTTAGCGCCTCTGCCAAAAACTGTTTTGGATATAGAAGAGTTTAAAAAAACCGACAATTATGATACAAATGATTTGGTAAAAATAATCGAACAAGACCCGCTTATGGTATCGACAATTTTAAAAACAGCAAATTCGGCGATGTTTGGTTTTGTAAGCAAAATCGACTCACTCAACAAAGCTGTTGCTCTTTTAGGGATAAATTTTACCATCTCTATGGCATTGGCAAGTGGTATTAAAAATGCGATAAATAGCCAATTAGTAGTGTATGGAGGCGATAGTGATATGTTTTTGAGAATTGCCAACATGCAGTCAAACTTTGTAAGTTTATGGATGAATCAAGTCGATATGGAACTAAAAAAAGAGTTGGTTTTGCCCTCTTTTCTACAAGAGAGTGGTAAATTTATTATCAATAATGCTATTATGGATGAGGGCAAAAAAGATGATTTTCTTAAGCAAATCAATGAAAGATTTGATGATATAAGTGCGGTAGAAAAAGAGTTTGTCGGAATGAGCAGTGCAGATGTAACTGCTGCAATCTTTAAACACTGGAATATTGCTCAGAGTATTACCAATGGCATTAAGTACAGTGATGATGTCTCTAAAGTGCCTCCCCAATATGAAAAACATGCAAAGATTTTAAACATCGTAAAGCTTGTTTGTAACATTTCAAGACCTTTAGATGAAAAATGTATAGAACTTGCAAGACAAAGAGCCCAAGAGTTTGGGTTTGATTTGCAACCTTTTGACACAGCTGTTACAAAAATGCAAACAAGAATCTCTGAAGAATAGGTTAAATAAATAATATATGCTATAATCCTTAGACATTTCAAAGACAATGTAAAATAACATAAAAAAACAATTGAATTAAGGAACTTTTAGAACAATGTTTACTTTCATTAAAAGATTACAAGAGTTGCTCGCGCATCTTAAAAAGCACAAGGGTCTTTGGTTTACAACACTATTTGTTGTCTCCATTATCGGTATTTTTATCTCAATGTATGTGATTATGACTATGACAGATAGAGTTTCACAAAAAGTTTATCAAAGTATGTTTGATAGCTATGAGTTAAAATTAAATACAAAAATAGAAACGAAGCAAGAAGAGTTTAAAAAGATTGCGGCGGTAATTGCGCAAAATGAGTTACTTTTAAGTGCGATAGAGACAAATAATAGTGCGGTTATAGAAAAATTTAAAAAATCTCTAAATGAAGAGTTACTCAAAAACGGCTTTACAAGTTTGAGCGTGGACTTTGCGAGCGTAGCAAACAGAGACAAACCCTTAAGAAATACTATAAATACGATAATCAGCAGCAAAAGAACGCTTTTTGGCGCAGAAGTCCTAGATAGCGGTGCTTTTTTTGTCTATCTGATTCCTTTACAAAAAAATGAGGTTGTTTACGGTGTTTTAGAGATAAAAGAGTCACTACATGCCCTTAAAGCAGAGCTGACAAAAGAGGGAAGTCAATACCTCTTTTTGCTTGATAGAAAGATGCTTCCGATTTTATCTCTTGAAGAAAAAGCAGATAAATACAAAGAGATTAATGAAAATTACGTGCTTAAGCAGATGGAGTACAACACAAAGTTTGCATCAACTATAGGTGAAGTTGATTTTGAAGCCATGAAGCAGTTGAAATATGCGCTTGATGGTAATTATTTTAGAGTAGTTAAAAAAATTACCGATATCAATGGAGTAGACATAGGTTTGATGATTTCGGGAGAGAGCATAGATGCGAGTGGTGGTTTTGTTAATATAGCAGGTGACATGACAAACACAGTTACGGCTGTTGCTTTGGGATTGGTTATTTCTATCATTTTATTTCTCTTTTAGGTAGCTTATGAGACGCATTAGAATATTAAAAATTTATTTTGTTTTTTGGCTCTTTATCTTTTTTTTAGTATTTTCCCATCTTGACGCTTTTATTAGCTTTTTTATGGCCACCTTGACTTTTAATATTGCAGTTTTAACGGTTCTTTCTATTGGTATGATTATAGTCTATCACTCTGCATTTAGACTAACGATGCTAGCGGGAACATTTGGTATCTTGGCATATAAAAAAGGTGAGGCGCTTACCCATTATCTTCATGGAATAGACAGAATTATGCCTGCAAGCATTGCGCACATGTTTTATAAAAGAGCAAAAGGAGGGTCTCTCTATTTTACCCAAGCAGAAGCAAAAGATGTCACTACATGGCTTGAAGAAAAATTTGCTTCTCAAAAAATATATATAAACTTCTTTACATCAACCGCTTTGATGATAGGACTTTTAGGAACTTTTACAGGTTTGCTAAAAGCAATTGATGACATGGGTGCTATTATTTTGTCTTTAAGCGGAGATATCAACATAGTAGAGGTGGTTTCTGGCTTTTCTGGACCTCTAAGCGGTATGGCGATAGGTTTTGGCTCCTCTTTATTTGGTGTTGCTACTGCCATTATTTTAAGTCTTAAGAGCTATATTCTTAGTAGAAGTCAAGAATCTTTCATAGAAGATATAGAAGATTGGATGAAAGGTCGCATTATTGACACACAATCTGCAGAGACAATCCAACAGTTTCGAGAGACAGAAGGTTTGGCGCATGTAAGCGTTGTTCAGCATACAGGTGCACAAAGTGCTGTCTCTTCAGACCCAATGGCATCAAGTAAATTTTTGGATGTTTTTGGTGAGGCGATGAGTGGACTCAAAGAGGAGATGAGACGAAGTTCTGAAGGCAATGAAATCATCTATAAAATGCTCTCGGAAAATTTAGAATCTACCACTAAAACAACCGCAAACCAAATAGCTCTTTTGGAGAGTATCGTAAACTCCATAAAAGAGCTCAATGTTAACCAATTTTCAAATTCAAGTAAACTTGATGAGTCGATACAATCTCTTGCTAACATCGCAACAAGTCAACATAAAACGATGAAACAGTTGCTTGAGACGCAAAAACAAAATCAAGAACTAGTAGAAAATCTCTCCCAAACAAGCGTGAAAAGTTAACATAATGGCAAAAAAACATATAGAGGAATTCAACCCATGGCCAGCATTTGTTGATCTTTTCTCATCAGTTATTTTGGTATTGTTACTGTTTTTATTAGTTACGGTTGTTAATATTGTTTATTACTCTCAGTTTAAATTTAAAGTTGCGTATGCGGGCGCGATACTAAATGATAAGGTTATTTCGGCTCCAGAAACAAAAAAAGTCGAAGTTTTAGAAAAAAAAGAGGATGTTCCAAGAGAAATTCAAGTAGTGCAAGTAAAAGAACGCATTGGTAATATAGAAGCAGCGGGAAAAGATTTGAGCAGAATCTATGAGGATGAGGTCACGAAGCAAGAAGTAGTTATGGCAGAGGAACATCTGCTTGTCAATTTTGGAAGCAATGCTATAAAGATTGATAATCCGACGATTCTGCAAATAAGAGAGTTTATTAACAAAATGAAGCAAAAAAATCTAAAACACACAGTAAAGATAAGTGCAGTTGATCCAACAAATCAGATTAGCGCAACAGTTATGAAGCAGATTTCACTTGCTAGAACGCTCAATGCCAGAAATCTTATACGACAAATGGGATACGACATCAAAGATGTGCGTGTTGATTTACTCCATTCAAACGCAGCAAAAATCGTAAATCAAAATAAAAATGGGTATATCATAATCAGGATTGAAAAAAAATAATGATATTTCAAAAAACATATTTTTTAATTATTATTTTTATGCTTACTATGACTTTTGCAACAGCAGAGACGCTTGACGCCTCTATTAAGGCTGATATAAACAGTAGCACTGCTATGAAAAAGGAGTCTAAAAAAGAGTTTGGTATAGATGAAGAAGAAGAGAAAAAGATTCATAGTTACACAAAAGTATCTTTGATAGATGTGATTTTAGAAGCAGTTTCAAATAACAATAAAATAAAAGCCGCAAGTGAAAAAGTAAGGCGTGCAAAGATAAATTTAGATGATGCATATTCGGGTTATAAACCTACTCTTGATCTTGAGTACAGCTATGGAAAAAACCAAATAAGCCCAGGGGATGATGGTCCAACCACTGGAACGCATAGATATGATGATGAAAATCTCAAGATTCTCTTGAGACAAAATATTTACGCTGGTGGGGCGACAGAGTATAAGATTAAAGCTCTTGAGAAAAGCCTTCAGGTGGCAAAAAGCCGTTATGAACTTGCGATTGCCCAAGAGATACAAAATGCCATAAAGGCATATTTTGGTGTTGTTTTTTCCTCTCAGTCTTCAGTAGTGACAAAGAAAAACATGGAAATGTTGCGAAAAATTCTTGAAATTGTAACTGTGAGATATGACCTTGGTGCAGCTACTATTGGCGATGTTAGTTCCATTAAAGCAAGTGTGGCAAATGCGGAGACTAAACTAAGTCAAACTAATTTAAAACTTATGGAAGCGCTTAGATACTATGAGTATATCGCAGGGGAAGATTTTAAACAGACTATGCCTTTTGAGTATGAGTATGCTATAGAGTTAGAACCGCTTGAAGAGTTGCTCAAAAAAGGGGAGGAGCACAATTTAAATATAGTGAGTTATTTGACAACTGTGCAGTCGGAAAAATATAAGCTCAAGGGTTCACAGTCTGCATTTAAGCCAAAAGTAGATCTTGAGGTTACACAGACAAGAACTTTTAACAAAGATATTGCACCAGAAGAGTTTTATGTCCAAGACACAAATGAAATTCTTCTAACACTTAAGTACAACCTGTATAACGGTGATAAAGATGCGAATGCAATTGCTGCAACATATAGCAATATCCGAGAGTTACAGTACGTTATAGAAGAGGAGAGGAGAAAGGTAAAGTGGATACTCTCTGACCTTTTTCAGTCTATAAACGCACTTCAAGGAGAGATAGGAACTATAGAACAAGAGGTCACATCCTCAGAATCCATGGTTGACTCCTACTGGGAAGCGTATAAAAACGGAGAACAGGATTTGCAAACGCTTCTGATAGCACAAAGACAGCTTAACACTGCTCAAGTCTCTTTGATAGAATCTTATCAAAATAGGCTCAATGATTATTTTAAACTTCTTTTTGAAACTGGTGAGCTTGTCTCCTTTTTTGAGTTAGACCCTACAAAAGAGAATTTCATAGATTTTACAAAGAGTAAATATGATAATAAATATTATAAAAAACCAGAGCAAAAAGCAGATGCTCCGATGGTTCCAGTTATAAAAGTGGCGGCAGATGTCTCTTTGGTCGCAAAAAAAGAGATACAGAGTGTTGACACGCTTGAGGATATTTTACTTTTTAAAGATAAGTTTTTGGATGCGAATGATACCGATTTTACGCTCTTTATCAGCAGTTTTGACTCTATGTATGATACTTTTGGTTTTATGAAAGAGCATAATCTGACTAAAGAGACATTTGTAGTGGATATCTTTGAAGAAGAGAAGCTTAAAAATGCGATGGCACATGGTATGTACAGTAGTTTTGAACTTGCACGAAGTGCATTGGAGGGGATGAGAAAAGTACAAAATAAAAAGTATGAAGTAGTACCTATAGCTAAAATCAAAGAACTTTACAAAAAGTTTTTGGACAATTTAGAATTACAGCCTAAAGAAGCACTGCCGCCAAAAGAGATTGTAAGAACGAAAATAGTAAAGCTTGTCCCTAAGCCGCCGCAACCTTATTTTACAAATGAGGGCTTTAAGCAAGAGTTTGTAAAGATGAATAACGATGCCTATACTATCAATCTTGCGACTTTTACGAAGCTTGATGATGCTATAGCACTTGTAAACAATGAAAAAATAGATACTAAGGCATTGATTTTTAGATATGGCACAAATGCGGAGTGGATAAAGGTTGTTTATGGAGCGTTTGCAACTTATGAAGAGGCGCAAGCAGGGCTTAGTGCATTATCTACAGGAGTAAAAGAGAACTATTATCCGATTATCGAAAACATTAAAGACAAGCAAGAGCTTTATGCAAAATATACTCATTTTGAGCTAGGTACACCATCTACAGCACTTGGTGAGGTTCAGTATAGAGAAGTATCTCAAGACGCTAAAGAAGAAGTGCGTGATATAAATGCAACCACCATAAAAGCGAATAAAAATTGAAGAATAAAATAAAATTTACCATTGGTATAAAATTTGCACTGAGTGTTTTGCTTTTTTTGCTTGTGGTAACTTTGGTTTTTGCATATAGCTATTTTAACGCTCAAGAAGCAATAAAAGATGAGTTTAGCCAGAGAGTTAAAAAAGATACAGAGGTTATTTTTGAAGAACTAGAAAAAAATCTGCTGCACGCTAGCCATGAAAACCTACGCGCTATACTCTCATACGCTGTTAAAACTACGGACATAAGTTCTCTCAAGCTCTCAAATAAAGAGTTGTTATTTTCAAAAGAGACGCTTCTTCACAACTCCAATTATGCACAAAATAGTGACTGGGAGATAGGCGATATAACAACAGATGCCAAAAATGGAACTATTACGGTACTTGAAAACAACACGTACAAACTCTCAAGTGCTAAAAATTTACATGTGCAAGAACCAGTAGTTTTTAAGTTCTTTTTGTACAAAAACGAGATACTTATCAATGCGGTGGCTAAAATCTATTTTGAGTATGAAGTCTTTAAAGAAAATTTCAACCGAGATTTGCTCCAAAAAAGCGAAACGGCAACGACTTTTTTAAGAGAGAGCAAAAGCATTCTTTTACAAAAGCAACCTTTTGCACAACTTGAGTACATTATAGATCAAAGTGCGCTCCACGAAAAAACGGCAATTTTGCAAAAAACATACAAAACATACTATATTTTTACCATTTTACTTTTGGGATTTGTTTTTGGAGCAATCTATCTGATTTTTATCAAAAAAATGCTTTTAGATGCTATAAAATATTTTAAAGAGACTATGGCCGACACGCTCAATAATAATTTTGTTTTTGATGAGAAGAAAAAATCTCTCAACGAAGATATAGATGAAGCTTTTCGCTTGGTTGGCAATATTACAAAAAAATATATCATCGTTCTAAACGAGCTAAATATCAATAAAAATATTTTAGAGAGAAAAGTATTTACGGATGACTTGACGGGACTTCCAAATCAAAAAGTTTTTGAGCTTGATTTGAAAAATATGTTTATTGTGGGCTCTGATGGGTTTATTGGTACGGTTAAACTTGAATCACTCGGAGAGTTTACTAAAAAATTTGGCTCTGCTTTGGCAAATCACTATATAGAAGAGTTTACCAATGTCGTACAAAACAAATTTTACGAACTTGATTTGCAAGAAGCATCGCTTTATAGATTTTTTGGCTCTGAGTTTGCCATCATTTTAAAAAATGAAAAAGAGGAAAAAGTTTTAGAGTTTTGTAGAGCCTTGGAAGAAGAGCTTCAAGAGATGGGGATGCGCTATGAAGTAGAAAATAAATCTGCTTATTTTGGTTTCATCCCTTTTGATAAATATGGAACGATGGAATCGATGCTGCACCTCCTTAGTGATGTTTATAACATTGCAAAAGAGAGTGGAGGTTACTACCATGTAGTGAGCCCATCGGAAGTTTTAGATAAGTTTAGTGTTGTAGAGCAAAATGTAAGAGAAATCATAGAAAACAACTCTTTTGAAATTGAGTACGGTTTTGAAACAAAAAGTATCACTAGTAATGAAATCATTATGCTTGAAGCGATTCCAATCCTTTATGATAAGAATAGAGGGAAATTCTCTATTGGAGTGTTTATCTCAGCGGCAGAAAAAATCAAGCTTGCGACAACATTTGATAAAAAAATTATAGAATCCGTTGTTAATTACATCAAAGAAAATGAGTTGAGATATAGCATCGTTGTGAACCTTTCTATGCATTCGCTCAAAGATAATGAATTTACAACATGGTTGCACTCTCTATTTTTGTTCAATAAAAATATTTCTAAAAAAATCATCTTTAGTATGACTTCTTACAATGCCTCTTTGGATGAGGAAGTTTTTAAAAACTTTGTGCAAGAGATTCATCGTTTTGGAGCAAAAATCATTTTAAAAAGATTTAGCATAAACGATTTTGCGGTCGAAAAGCTTGGGGATTTGCATTTGGATTATTTAAGAATAAACAAGGATTATACGAGCGGTATTTTTAACGATAGAGATAAAAAACATTTTTTAAGAACTATCATCAACCTTGGACAATCAAATGATATTTTTATCATCGGAGATAGTATAAGAGATGAGAGAGATATCGCTGCATGTGCGAGCATCGGCTTAGATGCGATTAGTAACTACTAGGAGAGCGTAGATGAAAAAAAAACTTTTTAGTATCGGTTTGGGTGCTCTTTTTTTACTTTTTAGCGGTTGTAGTCATAAAGAAGTTCTTACTTCAGCCTACTATCCAAGCTATACAAAAGATGAGATACTTCTTGCAGGAAAATATGCTTTTAAAAGTGGCAAAGAGTATGAGTATATCGTAGATGCATACAGAGACCGACTTGAAGTTACAAAAATAGGGTTTGATTTTTATAGTTTGCATCATAAAGATTATCTGCTTAAAGTAGAAGAGGATGCGTGTGGCACTTTGGCTACGCTTGAGGCGGAGGGCTCTTTTGGTGCAGAAAAAACGGACAAGTATCTTTTTGGGGAGAATGAACACCTAGATATTTGGGAGAAGATCGAGTATTTTGTAACCCAAAAAAGTGATGATATTGATTCTTTTGATACCAATGAGACTGACAGATATAGAAATATTTTTATCAAGCCCACCAAAGATATGAGCAAATGTAGTATAAAAAATGAGTTTGAAAATGGTTTGATAAAAGAGAGCGTGAAAAATTAATGAAAATTGCTACGTTCATTTTACTTCATCTCTCTTTTTTCTCATTAGCTTTTTGTGGTGACTTTGAAAAGGGAATGGAGTTTTACCAAAGTAAAGAGTTCACAAAAGCACATGCGCTGTTTTTAGTTGCCGCTCAAAAAGAGAATGCCTATGCACAGTACAATCTTGCACTCATGTATGAACATGGTGAAGGAGTTGAAAAAAACTTAGATAAGAGTATCTACTGGCTGCAAAAAGCTGTAGCACTTGGCAACGCAACTGCGCAAAACAAGCTGGGATATTTTTATGAAAACGGCATTGGTGTTGAAAAAAACATAAAAGAGGCGATACTACTCTACGAGCAAGCGGCAATGCAAGGATATGTTCCTGCTCAGTTTAACCTTGCGGTGCTGTACGAAACATTTGTAGCAGATAAAAAGGTGTTAGCAAAAGCTTTTGAGTGGTATGAAAAAGCGGCGCAAGCAGGGCTTCTTCCTGCTCAAAACAACTTGGCACGTTTGTACTATTTTGGTATCGGTACGCAAAAGGATTTGAAAAAAGCTTTTGAGTGGTATGAGAGAGCCGCAAATCTCGGTGATGACGTGGCAGCGTTTAATTTGGCACTTATGTACTATAGTGCCGAGGGTACATCCAAAGAGTACGATAAAACACTCTCTTGGCTTGAGTTTTCTGCAAAAAAAGGAAATAAATTTGCGCAAACACAACTTGGTGATTTTTACAGAAGCGGGGAGCTTGTAGAACAGAGCTATGAAGAGGCGTTTTTTTGGTACTTTGAGGCGGCCGCCGCTGGGTACGCAAAGGCGCAGTACTATATAGGGCTTTTCCATTATGAGGGGTACGGAGTTGCGCAAGACAAAGAGAAAGGGCTTTTTTGGATGGAGAAATCCAAAAAGAACGGCTACTCTTTCGCAAATGCTTTTTTGAAAAGAGTAAATAAAAAATAAGCAGTCTATCTTATGATATATGTTAAAATAGACCAAACGCGGTAAAAAAAGGCACATAAACGATACTCAAGGAGTTCACAATGCCAGAACAAAACAAAAATCAAATAACACAAACAACAGAATTTACAGTGGATGCAAAAGATGTTTTGCAGTATCAGAGCAATAAAGTTGTTGTAAAAAAAATACCGCTAAAAGGTCAGAATATAGCGGTGTATGTTCGCCCTGGTGATAATGTTTTTTATGAAATGGCAGGTGTTGATTTAGCCTCTTTGGAGTATCGCCTTGTTGGTGGTGACATCGTTGTATCTATGCCAAATGGAGGGAGTTTTACTTTCGTATCTATGGCGCTTATGGGCTACAGTGAAAGTCCTCCCTCTTTTTTTGGAGTAGGCGGTCAAAAATTTACTCTTGAGGATGTTCTTTCTCAGGTTAAAGAGGTCAATGATTTGCCCTTTGATTCCATAGCGGTTGAAGCTGATATCCAGTATGAAGATAAAGTCAAAAAAATCATTGAGGAGCTTGAGGATTTAACACGTAAGCTCACCAAAGATGTCTCACTACAGCAAAGCTTCGGAGACTCATTTGCTGATGGAGAAAATGATGCCAAAAAATTAACATACGAAGATTTTTCCACTATCAATACATTTCAAGAGCCTATTCCTGTTATTATAGAAAATCCTTTTACGGATTATTACTCTGATTCTTACAGCCGACACTTTACAAGTTACATCCCAACGGGGGGCACGGTTAACGACGCTGCAAAGCCTGTCTTTTATTTTAAAGCTACAGCACATCAAACAACATATAAAGAGACTATAAATGATGATGGGCAGATAGAGATTTTAGGCGGCGGCGGAAGTATCAACGGTTATAAATTTGATTCTATAACCAACCAGTTTGAAGCAGAAACCATAGATATGAGCCAAAGAAGCGAAGATATGATTATCAGAGCGGAGGGCTCAACGGAGCTCTCTAGGGTTTTAAGGTTTGAGCCGCAAATGCCTGAGGGATTTTATGTCGATAGCTTTACTCTAAGCGGTCTTCCCGTAGGTGTAACCATCCTCGATAAAGACGGAAATGCTATTGTTGGCTCGACGCTTACTAAAGAGCAGATGGTTTTTAAAGATGCACTTGGTAATGTCATCTCTTTTGATGATGCAGATTTTCTCACAAAATTTAAGAGCGCAGAGTTTGTCATAGAGTATGATGCCGCACTTGCTTCTCCTTTTAACATTGCTATAACTGCAAACTACAAGCTTGATGATGCATACTTGGAGACAACAGACCTTTTGCCGTCTCAATCCTATACCAACCAATACACTTTTGCTCTCAAAGACATAACAGCCGCAAGTGATTACACCTATAAGAAGACTGATTTTGTAAATGGTCAGGATGAAGGATTTATCTTATCAAAAGAGCCAAATGTCAACATCATAAAAGACGGCAGCGGAGATAATACCATATACGGCGGTATGGTTCAAGACACGATATATGACGCAGCAGGAGACGACAAGGTCTATCTGAGTGCGGGGGATGACACGCTCTATGGGGGAAGCGGTACAAACTACATTTATGGCGACGCAGATAAAGGCGGAGTTGATGCCATGGAGTATGCGGGGAAAGATACACTTAGCTATGAAAGTGTCAAAAGTTTTGCATCAAGTGAGGTAAAACTGCTTGACCAAGTAGGTTTGTTGTCTGCCGAGGAGAGCCAAAAGTTAAACGGAACATATGTAGAACTAGATGGGGATGGCAATCCAATCGCAAACTCTCTTGATGTCGATATGCTCGCCTACTACAAAGGGGTTTATGTTGATTTGGATGGGGTTTATGTTGATGGGCTTGATATTGATGTAAACGGTGATGAGGTTATAGATGCAAATGACAAAATCAACGTCATCTCAAAATTTGCAGATAGAGATGGAAAATTTACATACGATGAAGACGGCAATGCCATAAGCACTACACTTACAGAGAGCGGTTTAGAAAATCTCCAACCCATAGGTTATGACATTGTAGAAGATGTAGAAAATGTCAAAGGCAGCAGCTATAACGATACCATTTATGGAAATGTCCTTGTGGATAATATCCTCTCAGGTCTTGGAGGCAGTGATAGACTTGATGGAAGAGGTGGCAATAACACACTACTTGGCGGAGACGGTTACGATACTCTTATCGCCGGTAGCGGGAACGACTATATAGACGGTGGGGGCGACACGGATACGCTGAGTTACGAAAATGCGACGGAGGGCATGATTGTCCATTTTGACAGACCAAACGGGGAGGAGTTTGACTATACTCTAAAAAACGATGGCAGTACTACTATCAAAGATACGATTGTCAATGTAGAAGATATCCGAGCCTCTGCTTACAATGACACTATTTATGGAAACGGAAATACTAACTTCATAGAAGCAGGAGCTGGAGATGACCGCATACTCGCAGGCGGTGGTTATGACTTTATAGACGGTGGGGCAGGCAGCGACTGGATAAGTTACAACCCTGCTGATTATCCGAACCGTGTCACTAACCCAAATTTTATGGAAGAGATACAAGGTATAACGGTTGACTTAAACAGCACTGATTTTGTTATGGTAAAAGAGACGACAACAAACAGGCTTCTTGACCTCATAAAGAGTGTTGAGCAGATAGTGGCTACAAACGGCAATGATGTTGTCTATGGAAATAATACGAGTGCAGAGACCATCTGGGCGCTTGATGGCAATGACAGACTTGAGAGCAGGGGCGGCAATGATACACTCTATGGTGGGGGTGGAGATGACTACATTAGACCGGGTGCAGGACTGGATGTAAGCTGGGGTGGCTTAGGCATAGACTACCTAGAACTTTATGATGATGGCTTGGTTGCAGGATCTCGCAATATCAGGCTAACCGAAACAGGAACGATTCAGTACTCAACAAATAGTACAAATGGAGTGGATGGAACTTGGATTGATGGCTATAATGCAAACGGAGGTGTCAATCTCGCTTATGAGTTTGAAGGATTTGGCGGTTCATGGTATGACGATGCGCTCTATGGTAATTCTCAGAGCAATGTTATAAACGGTTACAATGGAAGTGATCGGATTTATGGATTTGACGGGGATGACACCATCAGAGCCGGAGATGGAGCCGACACTATCTATGGGGGAGCAGGCAATGATATCATCTACGGAGATAGAAACAATGACACTATAGATGCCGGTGATGGTGATGATACTGTTTATGGATATGGAAGATATGACAGCGGTATCTCAAACAATGACACTATAGACGGTGGTGCGGGTACAAACACGCTTAATTATACGGGAACGAATAACGGCTTCGTTCTTGATATGACGGCAGTTGATGGCAGCGGCTATGCAACCGTAGATATGAGTACAGGTACTATTTACGATGATAAAGTGAAAAACTTTACAAAAATCATCGGCAGCACGGGAAATGATACCATAACTGCCAATAACTCAGGTATGTATCTGGACGGTTGGAGCGGTACGGATAGCCTTTACGGCGGTGCGGGGAATGACACTATAATTACCAGAAATACTTCAGGCGAGATTTATGATGGTAACGGAGGCACAGATATTCTTCAGCTTGTTCAAAATGTTGATTTGAGAAATAAGACCGTAAGTGATTTTGAAACACTAGACCTTCAATCTTATAGCGGTTATCTTAATCTCTCCCAGTTATCACAGTTTCAAACTATAAAAGGAAGCGGGAATTTTTATCTTTACGGTACGAACAGCGCTGAAACATTTGACTTTAGCAATATAAACTTTAGTGAGTTTAGCGGTAAAGTCTATATTTATGGCTATAACGGAAATGATATATTTGATTTTAGCAATGCAACCTTGGGTAACGATGCCACTTTTTACCTCGATGCGGGAGGAAATATAGACACTCTCAAACTTGGAACAAATCAAACTATTAACATGACGGATAACTACTATAACACTTTTGAAGATTTTGACATCGGTGCTGACTCAACGCTCAATGTAACAGCTCTTAACAACAGCGGTAGATCATTTTATGCACATAACAAAAATTTTGATGATGTTGATTTTGCTAATGATGCGCATATAAATTTTATAGGCGGCAGCGGTAACGATACCTTTTATGTTGACTATACGGCTATAAGAGATGGAAAGCTGAGTATAGATGGGGCAGGCGGAGCAGACAGAGTTGATATAAGAACTTTTACTCAAAATGTTGACTTTACGGATGCAGGCTATAACGATTTGTTTTCAAATATCGAATCACTGGATATAGACCAAGCAACCGCCTATACGATGGAGTTGAGCGCAGATGTTTTGGCTACTTGGATTGACGGTACAAATTTGACATTGGACATAGCAAACAACACGCAGGGAACAAAAATCACCATTACCGATATACAAGGCGGCACGGATGTTACAAACTTAACAGTGAACTCAAGCTACAGCGTAACGCCTGCCGATGACCCAAGCCTTAACTTTACTATGGCGGTTGTGTAGAGGTCTAATCTCTCAATCCTTCCTTTGTGAAGGATTTTGTTAAAGTCTCTTTATGTTATAATCCCCACCTTTAAAAAATAACAAAAAAAGTAAACCATGCTTGCATCAGATGTTGAAACTCTTTTAAACTCCAAAGACAAACTTTTAACGCAAATCTATTTTGACCTTCAAAGGCATTTTGAGGCGAAGTATGGTGTGGATACGGTTGTTTTTATGGAGATAGGGACTTTTTTTGAGGTTTATGAGATAAACAACGATGAAGAGCAAGTCGGCAAGGCAAAAGAGATAGCTGAGCTTTTAAATATCCAGCTTACCAAAAAAAACAAAAGCATTTTAGAAAACAGCGATAAAAATCCTCTTCTAGCAGGTGTTCCCGCCGTCTCGTTTGAACGCTACTTAAGCCGTCTTATCGCAGAGCAAAAATACACCGTTATTGTTGTTAAACAAAAGGGCAATCCTCCAAAAATCAGCCGCTACATCTCCCAGATAGTCTCTCCGGGGACGAACTTTGACCATATTATCGATAATGACGACAACTACATTGTCTCGATTTTGGTTGATAAACATAGAGATATCTACTTTGTAGGCTACAGTGCCATAGATGTTACAACGGGCAAAACTTGGCTTTATGAGAGCCATGGAACGAGTGAAGACCCATCCTATGCGCTTGATGAGCTTTTTAACCTTTTAAATGTTTACCGTACATCAGAGGTTGTCGTTACCTTTTTGGACGGAGTGGATGACCAGCGTCATGTGATGTACTACCTTGAGATAGCGGAGCATTACCACTACAGCGTAAACAACCAACGCCCTCGTATAGAGTTTCAAAATGAACTCTTTAGCGAGGTTTACCAAATCCGCTCTCTTCTCTCTCCCATAGAACACTTGGACTTGGAGAGAAGTCCGATGATAACGGAGTCTTTGGCGATTTTGATTCACTTTGTTATAGAGCATGATATCCACATAGTCCAAAAGCTTGACTACCCAAAAATCATCGACAACAGACGCTTTATGTACCTTGGCAACAACGCTTTTGAGCAGATGAGTGTTATTTCCAAAGATAGAAACGAACTCACACTCTTAAGGCTTCTTGACAAGAGTGCGACGGCGGTTGGACGCAGGTTTTTAAAAGAGAGACTTTTAAATCCTATCATGGAAAAAGAGGAGCTTGAACGCCGCTACAATCTCATAGAAAAAGTCTCCTCTCATGTACGTTATCTCGATGAGGTGATGCGTGGGATTTACGATGTCCAGAGGCTCTCCCGCAGGCTCTATCTGGGCAGACTGCACCCTTTTGAGATAAACCACATTTACGATTCTATGCAAAGCGTCAAAGAGCTTATAGGTTACGCAAAAAAGCATAAGATACAAAAAATCCCTTTTCATGAGAGCGAGGTTGATGAGTTTTTACGTGATATCTCTAAAACTATAGATTTGGATATCTCCCGCCGTTTTACCCATGCGACTATTGATGATAACTTTTTGATGAGCGGTGTGGATGAGGCTATCGACACGCTTGTCAAAGAGAACCAAACGATGCTTATAGCCTTTGATGACATGATGGCAAAGATAGAGACGATGCTAGAATCTGCTGGTGCAGGCGGGGCAAACTCTACCGTGGCACTTGGTCTTTTGGAAAAAGAGGGGTACTACATCTCTTTGAGTAAAAACAGATTTTCGATGATAGAGAGTGAGTTTACTAGAAGCGAGGAGTTCAAAAAATGCGTGGTAAAAAAGTTTACCAACAGCGTAAAAATCACCTCCGATTTTACAGACACCCTCTCAGACCGTTTGATGAAAAATCGCCGCAAAATCGTCACTTTGGCAAAAGAGAGGTTTGTACAGCTTCAAGGTGTATTTGAAAAACGCTACGCACTCCTTTTTGACCGTGTTATCGCCTATGTTGCGGACTTGGATGTCGGGGTAAGCTCCTCAAAAGTAGCCCAGACGTACAAACACACAAGACCGATGATAGTGGATGTCAAAAGAGACGAGAACTTTTTACAGATAATGCAGTTGCGTCATCCGCTCATAGAGATTCAGGAGCGAGGCGGTCTGTATGTTCCAAACGATATCGTGATGGGCAACCGTGATTATGTTGATTTGCCGCATCCAAAAACGGTTATGCTTGAGGTGGCGGTTCATGACGGACATCAGATAAACGGGGTTTTGCTTTACGGGATAAATTCAAGCGGAAAATCCTCCCTTATGAAGAGCATCGGGCTAGCCACGCTTATGGCACAAGCAGGGTTTTTTGTAAGTGCTTCGGCTATGAAGTTTTCTCTTTTTGATTCGCTATTTACCCGCATCGTCTCACGAGACAACCTCGCAAAAGGACTCTCAACCTTTGCAGTAGAGATGCTTGAACTCAAAAATATCTTCAACCGTGCAAGCGTGCGCTCACTTATCCTCGGCGATGAGATAAGCCACGGAACAGAGACGCTCTCAGGTGTGGCGATAGTCTCAAGTGCCATCATCAAGCTCGCTCGTATGCGCTCACTTTTTCTCTTTGCGACACATCTTCATCAACTCTCCACGATGCGAGAGATACGTGAGCAAAAAAATGTTGTGGATCTGCACCTAAGCGTTGCGTATGATGAGGCGCAGGACAAACTACTTTTTAACAGAGTGCTTCAAAGCGGGAGCGGAAGCAGTATCTATGGTCTGGAGTTTGCAAAATCGCTTCACATGGACGGCGATTTTTTAGATATGGCAAACAAAATCCGCAAAAGATTGGCAAAAGATTTTGATGAGTTAGAACTGCTTGTCAAGAAAAAAACAAGCAAGTACAACAAAGAGCTCTATGTGACAAAGTGCGTTATTTGTGGAGCGATGGCAGAAGATGTGCATCACATAAACCACCAATCTTTAGCCGATAGCAGCGGTTTTATAGGGCATTTTCACAAAGACGCCAAGCACAACCTTGTCCCTCTTTGCAAAGAACACCACAAAGCCATCCATGAGGGAAGTATAAAGATAGATGGCTTTATGATGACAAGCAGCGGTTTGGAGCTAAAGTTTGAGGAGCGTTTGAGTAAAAAAGAGGCGCAAAAAGCAACCGACCCCGAGATAAACGAACCAAAGGGGTTTGTGCTTGATGATTGGGACTAAATCTTTTTAAGGTTTGCGTTATATAAGAACTCTTCGAGAGTGTCAAAGAGTGAGTTTATCATTTTTGAAGCGCTTTCACACTCAAGAGAGCTTACTGCACGCATAAAATAGTCTTTATTAGTACAGTGCTCTTGAATTTGAGCTTCTAGGTTTTGAGCCGCTTTTTTGGATGTTTTATGGTCGATGCAGTCAAAAATAACGCAACATAAATTGTTCTCAAGTAGAATAAATCTGTCAGTTTTTCTTTTTATATCAACTAGCTCTGAAAGCACTGCTTCTTCTTTTGAGCAGTAGCAAAGAGCTAGAGCAAAGTTGATGTGGTATCTTTTGTAGCGGTAAGAGTACTCTTCAAGGGCATGGATGACTTCATTAGAATATTTTTGACGACGCTCTTTTTCAAGACTGAACATATAAAACCTCTTATTTTCTTGTAAGTGCTATGTTATCATAAAAGTTATTTATAGTTAAAATTTAAATTTAGTTTTATATGAAATAATTAAAAAGTGTGAAATAAGATAACACTTTTCAATGGCATGAGAAAAGTTTAGTATAATTAGCTTTTTTATTTTGAACGGAACAATGATGAAAATAATCGAACTTTTTAAATACATGATAGAGCAGAAAAGTCAAACGCCGGATGATGGCGGGCTTTTGGATTTTGTAGCAGAGTATCTTGAGGATTTTGAGGCGGTGCGCGTTGATGTAGAAGGTGTCAAAAATCTTTTTCTCTATAAAAAATTTGGCGATGGGGAACACCTCTGTTTTGCGGGGCATGTGGATGTTGTGCCAGCAGGCGAGGGGTGGAGCAGTGACCCTTACAAAGCGGTGGAAAAAGATGGCTACATCTACGGGCGTGGCACGCAAGATATGAAAAGCGGCGTTGCGGCATTTGTGCAAGCACTCAAAGAGACAGAAAAATTTAACGGAACGCTCTCGATTCTGCTAACCTCCGATGAAGAGGGCGAGGCGACACATGGCACTATAGAGATGCTTCGCTATCTCAAAGAGCATGACATGCTTCCTGATGTCGCAGTGGTGGCGGAGCCGACATGTGAGGCGGTTTTTGGAGATGCCATCAAGGTGGGTCGCCGTGGGTCGATTAATGGCTATATCACGCTAAAGGGCAAACAGGGGCATGCGGCATACCCTGAAAAAGGGGTAAATCCCATCAACCTTATCGCTCCAAGGCTTGTCGGTATGGCGGGGGTTGATTTGGATAACGGCGATGCTTTTTTTGCACCAAGCAAGTTTGTCATCACCGACATAAGAGCCGGCATGCAGGTAACAAATGTCACGCCAAACGAACTAAAGATGATGTTCAATGTCAGAAATACAACACTCACAACACAAGAAGAGGTACGTGCGTTTGTAGCAAAAAATCTTGAGGGGTTGGAGTATGAACTTACCCTCACGCAAGGCTCTTACCCCTTTAGAACCGATGTCTCCTCTAAAGTAGTAAAAAACATTGATGCGGCGATAGAGAGAGTAACCCACATAAAACCAAAACACTCCACGGCAGGCGGAACTTCCGATGCCAGATACATGGCTCTGCTGGGTATAGACGTTGTCGAATTTGGCGTAATAAATGATACAATTCACGCCGTAAATGAGAGAACTTCAAGAAAAGAGGTAGAAAAACTCTATGAAGTTTTCAAAAATCTTATAGAGAATTGGGAGTAAGAAATGAGAGTAATCGTTCTTATGATGGCACTCTTTGCGATGCTTATGGGTGTGGAGCTAAAATGGTCAGGCGATTATGAAGCGGCACTCGCAGCGGCAAAAAAAGAGAAAAAAGATGTCTATCTCTTTTTAGGTTCGGAGTATTGCAAATATTGTGAAAAGTTTAAAGAAGAGGTTTTAGTGCGCAAGGATGTGGAAGCAAAACTCAAAAAAAAGTATGTTTTGCTCTATCTATCCAGAGACATAGACGACATCCCCGCACATCTTGAAACCAAACCCGTACCAAGACACTACTTCTTAAAGAGTGACGGCAAAATCATCTACACAACCATCGGCGGCAGAAGCCTTGAGGGGTTTGAAGAGATGTTGGCTGAAGTGGATGAGGCTAAAAAAGATTAAAAACTTTTATGCACTTTATCGGAAATGGGGCTTTAGCCCCGTTAAAAACTAAGCGAGGCTAAAGCCTCACTTCCAAAAAAATAGAAGTAAATGAAGGAAATATAGATATGAAATTCGTACAAACAAACAAAGCGCCATCGGCGATAGGTCCATATTCACAAGCGGTAGTGGCAAACGGAATGGTTTTTACATCTGGGCAAATCGCTCTTACTCCTGAGGGTGTTATGCTGGAAAATGATGTTGTCGTGCAGACAAAACAGGTTCTTACAAATCTTCAAGCGGTTTTAGAAGAGGCGGGGAGTTCTATGGGCGGTGTTATCAAAACAACTATCTTTTTGGCATCTATGGATGATTTTGCAACGGTCAATGAGATTTATGCTGAGGCTTTTGGTTCTCATAAGCCAGCTCGCTCTACCGTGGCGGTCAAAACACTTCCAAAAAATGCTTTAGTAGAAATCGACGCTGTCGCACTTGTTGGATGAAAAAAGCACTTTTGCTTCTTCTTCCCGCACTTTTGTTTGGGGAGAGCCTCAAATCTATCTTAGAGTACGCAAGCCAAAATAACAATCTTTTAGAGGCGAAAAAACTTACAAAAAGCGCAAAAGAGAGTGAAGTTGCATCTAAAAAGAGTGACTATTTTCCAAAGATAGATATCGGGGCAACTTATCAAAACAGTACCGATACCACACTTTTTCAGATACAAGATGTCTATACGCTCTATGGCAAAGTCGGAGTGGATATCTACGACGGTGGCGCAAAGGCGGCACTTTTAAAGAGAGCAAAAGATGAGTTTGGAGCAGCCTCTTATGATGCGCAAGAGGCTAAAGAGGCTCTTTTGCTTGATGTCGTCAAAGAGTTTTATACCATTAAAACACTAGAGGCACGCCTTAGCGCACTTGAAGATGCAAAAAAGTCTCTTTTTGAACAACGGGAGAGGGTAAGGGCATTTTACGATGCGAAAATGGCAACGCAAGATGATGTTGCGAGACTTCAAGCCTCGTATGACCAAAAAAGTTATGAGATAGAGTCGCTTCATTTTGAGATATTGCGTGTCAAAAAGTCCATACAGCTTCAAGTCGGCATGGAGATAGAGAGTTTTGAGCCGTCTGCATTTCATGAAAGCGTGTCGTATGAACCAAAGAGTTCTCTAAAATCGCTAGAACATAAAGAGAGTGCGATAAAAAGCGCTTCTGAGGCACTGGGTAGTGTCTATGCTCCAAATATAAAGCTAGAAGATAGATACACGCTCTATGAGTATGGCGATATCGCTCCAAGCCACCCTGCCAAGATAGATAAACAAAATGTACTTATGCTAAACCTAAACATGAGAATCTTTGACAACGCAACTGCAAAAGAGGCGAAAGAGGCACTCCTTTTGGATGCTAAAGCTCTGGGTGAAGAGAGAAAGTACCACGCAAAAGAGCAGAAGATGCTTTATGAACTCTCCATCGCAAGAGTAGCGTCGCTTAAATCCAAGATAAAAAGTGCGCAAAGTGCTTTGGTCGCCGCAAAGAGCGCATTTACAACCATAAACGAAAAGTATAGTGCAGGAATCGTTGATTATGTGGTTTATCTTGATGCACTGAGTGCTAAAACGGATGCGTTCTCTCTTTATGAGGGTTCGCTTTATGACTTGCAGATAGCCTATGCAACAAGCTGCTTTTACGGCGGTAAAAAACTTCAGGAGTGTGTAGAGTGAAAAAACTATTTTTTGGATTGTTGCTCCTTTTTGTCCAGCTTGATGCGCAGGAAGTTTATGCAAATTTTTTCGTCAGAGCGCATCAAGATGCGACACTTGCCTTTCATGCAGGCGGGATTATCAAAACACTTCACGCAGATGTTGCACAGAGTGTAAAAAAAGGGAGTTTGGTAGCAGAACTTGCAAACGAGGAGCAAAAAGCCCTTTTGAATGTCGCTAAAGCTGATGTAGAAAATGCAAAAGTTGCACTCAAATATGCCCAAAGAGATTATGAGCGAGGGCAAAAAGTGAAACATCTGCTTGATGAGGCACGTTTTGATGTCTATGAACTCGCCTACGAGAGAGCAAAAACAGCACTCTCTCTCGCACTTGCAAACCTCTCCTACAAAGAGACACTCTACAACAAAACGCTTCTACAAGCTCCGTTTGATGGGACTATCTATGAGAAAAACGCAGAAGTCGGAGATGTGGTTACAGAGATGTCGCCAAAGAGCGTTTTTAAGATTTTAAGCAAAAAGAGAAAACTTGTTTTGGAGTTTGACCAGAAGTATTGGAAGAGCGTAAAAGCGGGGCAGACATTTAAGTATAAGGTGGACGGCGATACAAAAGAGCATCAAGGCTTGATAACAAAAGTCTATCCGCATGCAGATGCAAAGAGCAGAAAAATGAGTGCTGAGGTTGAAGCAGGAGATTTTGCGATTGGACTTTTTGGCGATGGCACTATAGTTGCAGAGACGACAAAGTAGATGTTTAAACTAGCCATAACAAGACCCATAGCGACACTGATGTATGTCATCACGCTTGTTATCTTTGGATACATGAGCTACAAAGCGATGCCCTCCGCACTTTTTCCAAATGTTGACTTTCCCATAGTTACCATCCAGACAAACTATCCAGGCGCAGAGGCTAGTACGATAGAGTCGCAAATCACGGATGAGATAGAAGAGGCGATTTCAAGAATCGGCGGGGTTGACAGCATCACTTCAAGCAGCAGTGACGGCGTGAGTATAGTTACGGTAAAGTTCTTTTTAGAGCGTGATATTGACGAGGCGACTAACGATGTCAGAGACAAGGTTTCAGCCATCAAACTCTCCAAAGATGCCCAGATGCCGCTTGTGAGCAAACTAGATATCGGCGGCGCACCCATTATCAATATCTTTCTAACCGCCAAAGCAGAGAGCCTTCAAAATCTGATGCTTTTTGCAGATGAAAAGGTAAAACCCGCACTCCAAAAGGTAAATGATGTCGGTGCTATCAACATTGTCGGTTACAAAGAGAGGGAGATAAAGATATTTCCCCACGCAGAGGCACTGAATAAATACGCCATAACTATCGCAGAACTTAACGATGCAGTTGCAGAGGAGAACCTTAAACTCGGCGGCGGCAAGCTTATCACAAAGAGCCAAGAGTTTGTGCTTGAGACAAAAGCAGATGCGCTTACCGTTGATGCCTTAAAAAATATCAAGATAAAAGATAATATCAGGCTTAAAGATATAGCAAGTGTGGAAGACTCTCTAAGTGATGCCAAAAGTTACGCTTCTTACAACGGAGTAGAGGGTGTCATGCTAGAGGTTCAAAAAATCTCGGGAACAAACACCATAGATATCATCAAGCGTGTCAAAGAGGTAGTGCCGAAACTTCAGTTGATGGCGGGGGATAGGTTTGGCGTGGAGGTTCTAAACGACACTTCCACATTTATCTTACACTCTTTGAGTGATGTTGAGTTTGACCTTATTTACGGTTCGATTTTGGCGGCAATCATAGTTTTTATCTTTTTGCGAAACCTTACCATCACTTTTGTCTCCGCACTCTCCATCCCGTCCTCTATCTTTGGCACATTTGCGCTTATGGACTATATGGGTTTTGAGCTAAACAAGATGACGCTCATAGGGCTTACACTTGCGATTGGGATTATCATCGACGATGCTATCGTTGTCATCGAAAATATCTACAAAAAGATGGAAGAGGGTTTGGGCAAATACGAAGCGGCGTACGAGGGGACAAAAGAGATGGCTTTTACCATCTTAGCTATCTCCGCCATGCTTCTTGCAGTTTTTATCCCGGTCTCTTTTATGAGCGGAATCGTTGGGAAATTTTTTGAGAGTTTTGCCATGACGGTAGGTTTTGCCATCATCATCTCCTATACGATAGCTCTTAGTTTTATCCCAAGTCTAAGCGCACGGGTTTTACGCAAGGATGAGAGCAGATTTTATAGCCTTACAGAGCCTTTTTTTAAAGCTCTTGAGCGTATCTATGAAGCACTTCTGCTTAAAATCTTGCGATGGAGAAAGAGTACGCTTATAGTTGTTTTTGCCCTCTTTTTTGCCTCTCTTAGTCTATTTCCAAAAATCGGTATGGATTTTATACCAAAAGAGGATAAAGCGGAGTTTGAGATAAAAATCAAAGCAGATGCAGGAATCTCCCTTGAAGAGATGGTACGCAAATCCAAAAGCGTAGAAAATGTCGTAAGAAAAGACCCAAATGTTGCCTACACAACGCTTAGTATCGGCTATAACGCAATGCAGGAGAAGCACAAAGCTCTTATCTATGTCAAGCTTGTTGAAAAAAAACAAAGAGAGCGCAACCAAGAGGAGATAATTCAAGATTTTAGACAAAAACTCGAATCATTCAAAAAAGAGATGTTTATCACCGCATCAGCCATCCCAAACATCAAAGGTGCAGGTGTTTCAGTGCCATATCAGATAGTTTTAAAAAGCGATTCGTTTGAAGCACTTGAAGAGGCGAAGAAAAATCTAGTTGCACATCTGGCAAAAAAAGAGGGTTTTGTAGATATAGACACAGATTTGGATGAGCAAAAACCCAAAATTGACATCAACATCATAAGAGAAAACGCCTCACTTTTGGGCGTTTCTGCTTCACAGATTGCAGAGGCTGTTGCTATTGCTTTTTCAAGTGATTTGGAGATTTCTTACTTTGAACAGAGCGGTAAACAGTACGATATCACGCTCAGACTAAGTGATGCAAACAGAGTGAGTTTGGAGGATATCAAAAAACTTCAAGTACGTGCAAAAGATGGCTCTTTAGTCTATCTTGATGGTTTGGTCTCTTTTGAAAACTCACAAACACTTGGAGCTATCAACCACTTTGACAGACAAAGAGAGGTAACCATCTTTGCCGACCTTTTCGGACTTGACTTAGGCGGAGCGGTAAACTACACAAAAGAGCAGCTTCATGAACTCTTGCCAAAAGGCGTAGAGTACCGTTTTACTGGGTTTGCAGAGGAGATGGTAAAAACCGCTCAGGCATTTGGCGTGGCTATTGGACTGAGCGTTATTCTGATGTTTATTATCTTGGCGATACTCTATGAATCGCTTATCCAGCCAGTTATCATCATGGTAGCACTCCCGCTAAGTATCATCGGTGTGATGCTCTCGCTCTACCTCTCAGGACTACAATTTAGCCTTTTTGTCATGATTGGCTTTATGTTGTTGATGGGAATGGTAGGCAAAAACGCAGTTCTGCTGGTTGATTTTGCAAATCATGCAGTACAAAATGGAAAAAATGCAGATGAAGCACTCATAGAAGCAGGAGAAAAGAGGTTGCGCCCCATCCTTATGACAACCATTGCCATGGTCTTTGCGATGCTTCCACTCGCACTTAGTAGTGGTCTTGGCAGTGAAACAAAAGCACCGATGGCAATCTCCATCATAGGAGGACTTCTAAGCTCCATGATTCTAACTCTTCTAGTAGTTCCCGCCATCTATAAAATCATAAACCCACTCGATATATGGCTAAAAAAGTTCTATCAAAATGAAAAGATAGAAATATAATGATATGATTAAACAAAACTTAAAGCTTGTAAGAGTATAATTCCGAACTTTTTGTAGAAACGAAACCGATAAAAGCATTCACAATATGCTTTTAGAGGCTATAAGTATTTAAAGATTTAAGGAATTGTATATGTACGCAATTATCAAAAACGGTGGCAAGCAGTATAAAGTTCAAGAGGGTGATATCTTATTACTAGATAACATGTCTCTTGAGCCAAAAGCTTCAATCGAGATTAAAGAAGTTCTCGCTGTAAACGCAGGCGAGCTTAGAGTGGGAGCGCCTTTTGTAGAGGGTGCTGTTGTAACTGCTGAAGTTATCAATGAGGGTCGTGATAGAAAAGTTATGACATTCAAAAAACGTCGTCGTAAAGACTCTAAAGTTAAAAGAGGCTTTAGAAGAGATTTTACTCGCGTACGTATCATAAAAATCGCAGCGTAATTAGCGCTGTAAATTAACGAAGGAGATTCAAGATGGCACATAAGAAAGGTCAAGGTAGTACACAGAATAATCGTGACTCAGCTGGTAGAAGACTTGGTGTAAAAAAGTATGGTGGAGAGGCTGTAGTAGCTGGTAACATTATTATTCGCCAAAGAGGAACTAAAGTTCACCCAGGCAAAAATGTTGGTATGGGCAAAGACCATACAATTTATGCTCTTGTTGAAGGTACTGTTTTGTTTCATAGAAAAGACAAAAAACGCCAACA
Source organism: Sulfurimonas lacustris (assembly GCF_059705355.1). Taxonomy (NCBI): domain Bacteria; kingdom Pseudomonadati; phylum Campylobacterota; class Epsilonproteobacteria; order Campylobacterales; family Sulfurimonadaceae; genus Sulfurimonas; species Sulfurimonas lacustris. Next base: position 1,584,550 of record NZ_AP046125.1, on the reverse strand, counting down.
AGTTTCAATCGTTCCTGCTGCGTAATTTCTAATATTTGGGTTTTCCCCAAATATTTCTCTTCAATACATTAGGTTTAGCACCTAAACAATTTAAATATTTAACAATTTACTTTCTTAGTATAGTCTGTTTTTAAGTATTAATATTCAAGGATTTTCATGTTTACAGATAGCGTAGAACTTACAGTTTCTTCAGGAAAAGGCGGTCAAGGATGCGTCTCTTTTCGCCGTGAAAAATTCGTAATCAACGGCGGACCAGATGGCGGAGATGGCGGCAAAGGCGGAGATATCTGGTTTAAGTGCGACAACAACACGCATACCCTCTCTCACTTTCAAAAGAAGATGCACATAAAAGCAGAAAATGGTATTCAGGGTGGAAGTACCAATATGGCTGGAAAAGCTGGTGCTAAAAGAGTGATTATCGTCCCTCCAGGCACACAGATTATTGATGTAGAGAGCGGCGAAGTTCTTTTTGATATGCTTGAAGATGGGCAAGAGACACTTTTTCTAACAGGCGGCAGAGGCGGACTTGGAAATACACACTTCAAATCTTCTACAAAACAGCGCCCAACTTATGCACAACCAGGGGAAAAAGGCGAGACAAGAACCATCAAGCTTGAGATGAAACTTATTGCAGATGTTGGTTTGGTTGGTTTTCCAAATGTAGGCAAATCTACGCTTATCTCAACAGTTTCAAACGCACGTCCAGAGATTGCAAACTATGAGTTTACAACACTCACACCTAAGCTTGGGCAGGTAAATATTGGAGATTTCGAGTCGTTTATCATGGCAGATATCCCAGGTATTATCGGTGGAGCGCATGAAGGAAAGGGTCTTGGTATCCAATTTTTAAGACATATAGAGAGAACAAAGATTCTTCTTTTTATGGTTGACTTGGCATCATACAGAGATTTAAGGGAGCAGATAGAAACTCTCAAAGCCGAAGTTGCAGCATTTTCTGATACGTTGGCAGGTAGCAGTTATGCTATAGCTCTTACACGCTTAGATGTTGTTCCTCAAGAGGAAGTGAGTGATTTGGTGAGTGGATTTTTAGAGACTATTGGCTTGAGTGCATCACATGAGAGAGAAAGCGGTTTTGATGCGTCACTTCCGTACTTTATCCAAAAAAGTGCAGATGAGACACTTGGTTACGACAAGACGCTTCCTTACTTTGTAGCACCTATTTCATCAGCGACAAATAAAAATATAGAGCCGCTAAAACATGCGCTCTTTAACCTTGTGCAAGTAAATAGATATAGCAAATAGAGAAGTCAAAATGAGAAGAGTAGTTGTAAAAGTTGGAAGTGCGGTGCTTACGCAAAATGATGCCATAGCACTTCAAAGAATGAGAAATTTAGTTGATTTTTTAGCAGAGCTAAGAAAAGAGAATGAAGTTATCTTAGTTTCATCTGGCGCAGTAGCAGCTGGATACACAGCGCTTAGACTAGACAGAGCCATTCTTCAAAACAAACAAGCGCTCGCTTCCATTGGGCAACCTATCTTGATGAACAAATATGCAAAAAAATTTGCCGAGCACAACATCTTAACAGCGCAGGTTTTAGTTACCGCTGCAAATTTCAATGATGATAATGAGTGCAGAAGAGTCAAAGATACAGTTGATACACTTCTCTCAAACGGCGTTATTCCTATCATAAACGAAAACGACGCAACAACGACAAAAGAGCTTGTAGTCGGTGACAATGACCAACTCTCCGCCTATGTTGCAAAACACACCGCTTCATCCCTTCTTATCATTCTCTCAGACATAGATGCTTACTATGACAAAGACCCGAGAAAATTTGATGATGCAAAGATTTTAAAAATAGTAAACAGCATTGATGCAGATGAGCTTGAAAAAGATGCAAACCCAAACAGCGCTTTTGCGACTGGCGGGATACTTACAAAACTCAAAGCCGCAAACTATCTTTTAGCACATAACATCGACATGGTGCTTACAAGCGGTTATGACTTGGGTAACATCAAAAGTTTGATGCTTGAGGACAAACATCTAGGCGGAACTCTCTTTACAAGAGGTGCTTAATGAAGATTATCTTTATGGGAACGCCAGAGTATGCAGGGTGCATTTTAGAAAAAATCATCGCTACTCCAGATATGGAAGTAGTTGCGGTCTATACACAACCTGACAAACCAGTAGGACGCAAAAAAATTCTCACCCCTCCCATTGTAAAAACAATCGCACTCCAAAACGGTATCCGTGTTTATCAGCCCCAGAGGCTTAGAGAAGCAGATGTTGTAAAAGAGCTAGAAAAAATAGAGTGCGACTATATTGTAGTTGCCGCTTATGGGCAGATATTGCCAAAAGAGATTTTATGCCATGCCCCTTGTATCAATCTTCACGCTTCTATCTTGCCTCAGTACAGAGGTGCAAGCCCGATTCAACAAACACTTTTAAATGGGGACACTAAAACTGGCGTCACTGCTATGTTGATGGAAGAGGGACTTGATACTGGTGCTATCATTAAGATAGCGACCATTGACGTAAGTTCAGATGAAATGGTAGAGTCTCTTTTTGAGAGACTTACAGTTGTTGCATCTGATTTGACCATAGATGTACTTCAAAACTTCACGACTTATACACCTCAAGTACAAAATAACGCTTTTGCATCACACTGTAAAAAAATAACAAAACAAGATGGCGAGGTTACTTTTGGGGACGCAGAGGAGATTTTCAACAAATACCGTGCATTTACACCATGGCCAGGGGTTTATCTTGCTTCAGGATTAAAACTCAAAGAAATTGAACTTCTCGAAAACAAAAGCCAAAATGAGAGCGGTAAAATCCTTCAAATCGACAAAGATGCTATTATTGTAGGATGCAAACAAGGAAGCATAAAAATTTCACGTGTGCAGCCAGAGTCAAAAAATGAGATGGATGTACTCTCTTACATCAACGGAAAAAGATTAAACCTTGCAGATACTCTTTCTTGAAAGTATAGACTCAACGCAAAAGCATCTCAAAGAGCTGATTGCGCAAGGGAGAGTTACTCCACCCTATAGCGTTGTTGCTTGTATGCAGACAGATGGCGTTGGAAGCAGAGGTAATGCATGGAAGGGAGAAGAAAATAATCTTTTCTTATCTTTCGCTATCCCACTTGGCGATTTGCCACAGGATCTTAAACTAGAGTCTGCATCAATCTATTTTTCATGCATCATGAAAGAGACGCTTGAAGAGTTTGGCTCAAAAGTTTGGTTGAAATGGCCCAATGACTTCTATATAAACGACAAAAAAATAGGAGGAATGATTACAAATCTTTTGGGTGGGTGCATCGTTTGCGGGATTGGGCTCAATCTCCAAAATGCACCAGAAAATTTCGATAAACTCGATATCTCTATCAAAAGAGAGAAGCTCCTTGAGAGCTATTTTTCCAATATAGAGAAAAAGAGCCTTTGGAAGCAAGTTTTTAGTAAATATAAGTTAGAATTTTACAAGAATCAAAACTTTTATACACATGAAAAAAATTTAATAATTTCTTTAGGAGAGGCAGCACTTCAAGGTGATGGCTCAATCGTAATTAACGGCGAGAGGATATACAGCAGACGATGAGTGAAGTAATTGTAATAGCAAATCAAAAGGGTGGTGTTGGCAAAACAACTACAGCCGTAAACCTAGCCGCATCCCTTGCTGTTGCAGAAAAAAGAGTGCTTCTTATAGACTCAGACCCTCAGGCAAATGCAACAACTTCTCTTGGATTTCATAGAAATGACTATGAGTTCAACATTTACCATGTACTCATCGGTACGAAAAAACTCAAAGATATCATCTTGAAGTCAGAATTGCCAACCCTTCATTTGGCACCTTCAAACATCGGTTTGGTCGGGATAGAAAAAGAGTATTATGATGCTCAAAACTCCAAAGGTCGTGAGTTGCTTCTCAAAAAAGCACTTGCAACTGTTTTAAAAGATTATGACTATATTATTATTGACTCTCCACCTGCACTCGGTCCCATGACGATTAACGCACTCTCTGCATCAAACTCAGTCATTATTCCTATTCAGTGTGAGTTTTTTGCTCTTGAGGGACTTGCGCAGCTTTTAAACACAGTAAAGCTTGTGCGAAAATCTATCAATCAAAAGTTAGTGATTAGAGGCTTTTTACCAACAATGTTTAGCGCACAAAACAACCTTTCAAAACAGGTTTTTGCAGATTTGAAACAGCACTTTAGCAGTAAACTTTTTAAAGATGCAAACGGTGAAGTGATTGTAGTTCCAAGAAATGTAAAACTAGCAGAATCCCCATCATTTGGAAAACCAGCGATTCTTTATGATGTAAAGTCAATGGGATCTATCTCTTATCAAAATTTAGCACAGGCGATTATAGAAGCATGAAGTCACAAAAATTAGGAAGAGGATTGGGTGAGCTTTTAGGAGAGATAGAAGAAGCATATGAAAATGAAGTTTCTCAAAAAGATTCGATTATTGAGATTGCGCTTAAAGATATACGACCAAATCCGTTTCAGCCAAGAAAACATTTTGAAGAGAGTTCTCTTTATGAACTCGGTGAATCCATAAAAAATGATGGACTCATTCAGCCAATCATTGTAACAGAAGATGTTGATGGTTATATTCTTATTGCAGGAGAGAGAAGACTTCGTGCATCAAAATTGGCAAAACTAAAAACTATTCGTGCTATTGTTTTAAACAGCGATGAGCAAAAAATGCGACAGTTCGCATTGATAGAAAATATCCAAAGAGATGAATTAAACTCTATAGAGTTGGCACACGCTTATGGCGAACTGATTAAGCTTCACAACATTACACAAGATGAACTCTCCACTAAAATTCATAAGAGTAGAACACATATTACAAATACATTAAGACTTTTACAGCTTTCTCAAAAAACACAAAAAGCGCTCATTGAGAAAAAGATTACAACTGGACATGCAAAAGTTTTGGTTGGACTTGATGAAAAACAGCAACAGCTTATGGTGGACTCTATCATAGGACAAAAGTTGAGCGTTAGAGAAGTAGAAGCAACGATGAAAAGCGTGAAAAATCCTAAAGCTGAGCAAAATGTTGCAAAAGAGTTGCTCTCTTATGATTTTCAAGCTTTAAAAGAGAAACTTTCAAAACTAGGATTTGCAGCAAAAAGTTCAACTAAAAGTGTTACCATAGAATTTAACGATGCAATGCAAGTAGAGCAATTTCTTCAACTTCTCTCAAAATAAACTTTTAATTGCTTCTTTATTGTAAATATTATTTATAAATAATATAAAAATAGTTTAAATTTTCTATCAGTTTAACAATTCTTTTAATTTTAACATAGTATAATCACGCAACTTTTAGGAGGTGCTATGTTAGATATAAATCCGATACTACTTGTCGCTACATTAATCGTGTTTCTTACTCTTATCGCCGTTCTAAACAGTTGGCTTTACAATCCGTTGTTTGCTTACATGAGTAAAAGAGATGAGGACATCAAAAAAGACCTACAAAAAGTAGGTTCTAATGATGATGAAATCAACGAACTTGAATCAAGAGCGCAAACAATAATTACAAATGCCAAATTGGAAGCTGCGGCCCTGAGAGAGAAAGTTATTGCGGATGCTAGAGAGTTAGCAGAGAGTAAATTAGAAGCAAAACGTGCTGAATTAGCTAGTCAGTATTTAGAGTTTGAGCAATCACTTGCTCAAGTTCGTGAACAGTTGAGCAGTGATTTAAAATCACAAACTCCTCTGTTTAGAGAAGCTGTAAAAGCTAAATTTAGTCAAATATAAGGATGTGATGTGAGTAGAATTTTAGTATTTATGCTAATGATATCAACATATGCATTGGCATCTAGTGGAAGTGCAGAGCATGCAGACACTGATATTGTCCAGAGAACAGTAAACTTTTTACTCTTTGCTGGACTTATTTGGTATCTCGTTGCTGAGCCAGCAAAAAGCTATTTTGCATCCAGAAGCAATGCTATTGCTGATGAGATGAAAAAAGTTCAAGACAAGTTAAAAGAGTCTGTTTCTTTGAAAAAAGAGGTTGTAGCGAAGGTGAGTGCGGCTGAAAAATTTGCCGAAGAACTAGCAATCAATTCTAAAAAAGAGAATAAGATTTTAAGCGACACAATTATGGCGCAGTGTGATGCTGATATGGAAGTAATGGCAAAACAGCAAGCTGTGCTTATGGAGTTTGAACAAAGAAAAATGGTTAGAAACGTTGTTGAAAATATATTAAGTGATGTTTTAAGTCAAAGTGATGATTCATTTGATAAAGAAGCTATGGCAAATGTCATCTTAAAGAAGGTGGCATAGATGGAAGAGTTGATTGCAAAAAGATATCTAAAAGCCATAAAACAACGTTCTAGTGCACAAGCGATAGAAGATATAGCTTTGATATTTTCTGTTTTAGCTAAAGCATTTGATAATGAGAAATTCAATCAAATTATCAATAATCCAGACGTGAGTAGAGATCAAAAGTCAGAGATTTTATTAACAGCAGTTAAATCAGCGGGTTATAAAGATGTTGAAAACCTAATCAAACTACTTGCTCAAAACAATCGTATCTCTATTATCCCTGCAATAGCAGAAGTAATGAGAAAAGATATTGCTCAAACAAAGAAAATTTATAATGGTATCGTATATAGCGATAGCACTATAGATTCGAAAGTTATAGAAGATTTGGGCAATGGGCTAGGCGGCAGATTTGATTCTAAAATATCATTAGAGTTTGTCAAAAATGACTTTACTGGTATAAAAGTAGATGTTGAAGACCTTGGAGTAGAGATTAGTTTCTCAAAAGCAAGAATCAACAGTCAAATGATAGAACATATTATAAAAGCAATTTAACTTCATGAGAGGAGATGTGTAGTGGTAGCAAAAATTCAAGCTGATGAAATCAGCTCAATAATCAAAGAGCGTATTGATAACTTTGAACTAAGTGTTGATATTAACGAAACAGGTAAAATCGTTTCATATGCTGATGGTGTTGCACAAGTTTACGGACTAAGCAATGTTATGGCTGGTGAGATGGTAGAGTTCGAAGAGGGTACAAGAGGTCTCGTTATGAACCTAGAAGAGAGCACGGTTGGTGTTGTTATTCTCGGGGTTGGAGCGATGTTGAAAGAGGGTATGTCTGTAAAAAGATTAGGTCGTCTTCTTCGTGTTCCTGTAGGTGATGCACTTCTTGGTCGTGTTGTCAATGCACTAGGCGAGCCAATCGATGGAAAAGGTCCAATTGAGACAACTGAAACTCGTTTCGTTGAGGAAAAAGCTCCTGGTATTATGGCTCGTAAATCTGTTCACGAACCTTTAGCAACTGGTATTAAAGCAATTGATGCTCTTGTTCCAATTGGTAGAGGACAAAGAGAACTTATCATCGGTGACCGTCAGACTGGTAAGACAACTATCGCATTAGATGCTATTATCAACCAAAAAGGTAATGGCGTTGTATGTATTTATGTTGCTATTGGTCAAAAAGAGTCAACAGTTGCACAAATCATTCGTCGTTTAGAAGACCACGGTGCTATGGAGTACACAATTATTGTTTCTGCTACTGCATCTGAGGCAGCAGCACTTCAATTCTTGGCTCCATATACGGGTGTTACTATGGGTGAATACTTCCGTGATAGCGCTAGACATGGTCTTATCGTATATGATGATTTAAGTAAACATGCAGTTGCATACCGTGAAATGTCACTTATTCTTCGTCGCCCTCCAGGTCGTGAAGCATATCCAGGTGACGTTTTCTATATTCACTCTCGTTTACTTGAGAGAGCTGCAAAAGTTTCAGATGAAAGAGGTGCCGGTTCTTTAACTGCTCTTCCAATTATTGAGACACAAGCAGGTGACGTTTCAGCATATATTCCTACGAACGTTATCTCTATTACAGATGGTCAGATTTTCCTTGAAACTGAACTCTTTAACTCAGGTGTTCGTCCAGCGATTAACGTTGGTCTTTCTGTTTCACGTGTTGGTGGTGCTGCGCAAATCAAAGCTACTAAACAAGTTGCAGGAACACTTAGACTTGACCTTGCTCAGTATCGTGAACTTCAAGCATTCGCTCAGTTTGCATCTGACTTGGATGAGACATCTCGTAAGCAACTTGAACGTGGTCAAAGAATGGTTGAAGTTCTTAAACAGCCTCCATTCTCACCACTTTCTGTTGAGAAACAAGTTCTTATTATTTTCGCTGGAAACGAAGGTTTCTTCGATGATATGAATCCGTCGAATGTTGTTCGTTTTGAGTCTGAATTGTATCCATTTATTGAGGCTTCATATCCTCAGATTTTTGAAAATATCAGAAGTACTGCTAAAGTAGATGATACTACAAATGCATTGATGAAAAAAGCACTTGAAGAGTTCAAAGCTAGCTTTATAGTAGCGTAAGGATAACTTATGGCAAACTTGAAAGATATTCAAAGACAGATTAAAAGTGTTTCTAACACTGAAAAGACAACTCGTGCAATGAAGCTTGTGTCAACTGCAAAACTTCGTCGTGCAGAAGAGCTTGCAAAACGCTCTCGTCTTTATGCTGCAAAAATGAATCAGGTAATTGCCGAAATTGCTGGACGTATTAAATGTAACAAAGTTGGTGGAATTGACAATCGTTGTTTTGTAGAGATTGAAAATCCAAAAACGGTTGACATTGTTTTTGTAACGGCTGATAAAGGTTTATGTGGTGGTTTTAATATACAAACTATTAAAGCTGTTAAAAAACTCTTGTCAGAATATAAAACAAAAAATGTAAAAGTACGTTTACGTGGAATCGGTAAAAAAGGTATTGAATTTTTTAAATATAATGAAGTTGAACTTTTTGATTCAGTTGCAAATCTCAGTTCAAAACCTGATAAAGAGAGATCTGATAGCTTTATTGTCTCTTCAATAGAAGACTTTAAAGAGGGCAAGATAGATGCTCTGTATCTTGTTTACAATGGTTACAAAAACATGATAACACAAGAGTTGCATGTTAATAAAGTTTTGCCTGTAGATGCATCTCAGTTTGAATGTACAGAAGCAGAAAAATCTATGCTTGAAATAGAATCTCAAGATGAAGAGAAAATGCTCGATTCATTAGTTGACAGGTATGTTCAGTATGCAATGTACTACTCGCTAATTGATTCAGTTGCTGCTGAACATAGTGCGAGAATGCAAGCGATGGATACAGCAACGAACAATGCAAAAGAGATGGTTAAGTCACTGAAGGTTGAGTTTAATAAAGCTAGACAGGCAGCTATTACTACAGAACTTATAGAGATTATAAGTGGTGTGGAGTCTATGAAATAATGGAGAATAATATGATTGGTAAAATTAGCCAGGTTATGGGCCCGGTTGTTGACGTTGATTTTGATGGTTATCTTCCGATAATTAACGAAGCAATCGAAGTTAATATAAATTTAGAAGGTACACAAACTCGTTTAGTACTTGAAGTTGCAGCGCATTTAGGTGATGGTCGTGTAAGAACGATTGCTATGGATATGAGTGAAGGCCTAGTGCGCGGTATGGACGCAGTAGCTACTGGAGCACCTATTAAAGTTCCTGTTGGTGAAAAAGTACTTGGACGTATCTTTAATGTTATCGGTGAGACGATAGATGATGGTGATCAAATAACTGACGCTCCAACGTGGTCTATCCACCGTCAACCTCCAAAACTTGTTGAGCAGTCAACAAGAACAGAGATGTTTGAAACTGGTATCAAGGTTGTTGACTTACTAGCACCATATGCAAAAGGTGGAAAAGTTGGTCTTTTCGGTGGCGCCGGTGTTGGTAAAACAGTTATTATCATGGAACTTATCCACAACGTTGCGATGGGTCATGATGGTCTTTCTGTATTTGCAGGTGTTGGTGAGAGAACGCGTGAAGGAAATGACCTTTACCATGAGATGAAAGAGTCAAACGTACTTGACAAAGTTGCGCTGTGCTATGGTCAGATGAGCGAGCCTCCTGGGGCACGTAACCGTATCGCGTTAACAGGTCTTACTATGGCTGAGTATTTCAGAGATGAAAAAGGTCTTGACGTGTTAATGTTTATCGACAACATTTTCCGTTTCGCACAGTCTGGTTCTGAGATGTCTGCACTTCTTGGACGTATCCCTTCAGCTGTTGGTTACCAACCGACACTTGCTCGTGAGATGGGTGCTCTTCAAGATCGTATTACATCAACTAAAAATGGCTCTATTACATCTGTTCAAGCTGTTTATGTTCCTGCGGATGACTTAACTGACCCTGCTCCGGCTTCTGTTTTTGCTCACTTAGATGCGACGACAGTTCTTAACCGTAAAATTGCGGAAAAAGGTATCTATCCTGCGGTTGATCCATTGGATTCATCTTCAAGACTACTTGATCCACAAATTTTGGGTGAAGAGCACTATAGTGTTGCACGTGGTGTTCAGCAAACTCTTCAAAAATATAAAGATTTGCAAGATATTATTGCGATTCTTGGTATGGATGAACTTAGTGAAGATGATAAAAATGTTGTTGAACGTGCTCGTAAGATTGAGAAGTTCTTATCACAACCATTTTTCGTTGCCGAAGTATTTACAGGTTCACCTGGAAAGTACGTTTCATTAGCAGATACTATCAAAGGATTTAAAATGATTCTTAGTGGTGAATGTGACCATATGCCAGAAGGTTCTTTCTATATGGTTGGCGGTATAGATGAGGCAATTGAAAAAGCTCAAAAAATGAAGTAATTCATAAAGGACTGACATGGATAAGTTAAAACTTGAAATCCTAACTCCTAATGGTGTCATCTATAACGGTGAAGCTCTTAGCGTAACTCTTCCTGGTGAAGAGGGCGAGTTTGGGGTTCTTGCGGAACACTCTTCTTTGACTACACTGCTTGAAGCAGGTGTAATTGATATAGAGAAAGAGGATAAATCAGTCGAATCAATTCTTATCAACTGGGGCGTAGTTCAAGTTGATGAGAAAAAAGTTATTGTATTAGTTGAGGGTGCTGTAGCGATTCGTGGTGATAGTGAGAGTGCAGTTGCAAAAGCACTTAGTGATGCTAAAGAACTCATCGAATCTATTAAAGATAACAACCCTGCGATTGCTACTGTTAGTGCAAGATTAGAGTCAGCAGCTCAAAATTTACTCTAAACGCTACTGATGTTTAACGATATAATTGATTTTTATATTAAGAGCCACCCAGTTACTCTGGGTGTTTTGGTTCTTTTGGCAGTTTATTTTATAGTACTAAACTGGGTTTTCTTCTACAGATATTTTTCTCTTAATAATTGGCTTGAAACTGAAGGTAAATCACTAGAGAGTTTATTGATGGGTGCTTCAAGCGTGAGTCACCAATCTTTTTTAAATAACTTTCTCAAATCAACTTCTGGAATCAGTAAAGAGATACTCTCTCTAGGATTATCAGCAGCAACAAAAGAGTCAACAAAAGGGCTCTCAATACTTTCCATATTTGCATCTACCACTCCTTTTATTGGTCTTTTTGGAACAGTTGTTTCCATTTTAGATACTTTTACGCATATCGGTCAGACAAGTGGTGGAATGTCACTTATTGCTGCTGGAGTTTCGGATGCGCTCGTAGCTACGGCTGCTGGTATATTTGTTGCAATCTTTGCCTATACGTATCATCAAATTCTTAAGAGAAAATCGTATGAACTCATTAGTTTTCTTGAGATGCAAAGTGATGCTATTCAAGCAAGAAAAGCATAACCTATGGCTTATAATTGGGATGATAAACCCGAACTAAACATTACTCCCTTAGTGGATGTAATGCTTGTTCTCTTGGCTATTATGATGGTTATAGCGCCTAGTATGATTTATGAAGAGAAGATAAACCTTCCTCAGAGCTCAAAAACAAAATCTTTAGCAAAAATTCCTCCTGTTCATATAACGATAGATAAGAATAAGAATTTAAAAGTAAATAAAGATAATTTTGAACTACATGTTTTTATAGAAAATTTCTTTCTCTACTCTAAACAACTCGATCTTAAAGCAACAGTTTTGATTAGTGCAGATAAGAGTTTGGATTATGGCGTAGTCATGTCTGTATTGGCTACTGTAAAGCAGGCAGGTTTTGTAGAGGTCTCATTAGCAACGAATGGGTAACAAAGACTCTTATTTTTATATGAGTGGATTGATATCCATTTCACTTTTTCTTTTCTTTATGGCACTTTTTTTTGTTGGCATTATTATGTCTAATGACGTAAAGAGTTATGCTTTGCAAAAAGACGATCAAATCTCTATCTCTGTCAATATGGCAAATATTCAAGTTGATAACGTAAAAAAAAGTATTGAAAAGCCTGTAGAGAAAGAGGTTGAAAAGCCTGTCGTCAAAGAGGTACCAAAAGAAGAAGCGATAGTTCAAACGCAAAAAAAAGAGATAAATATCGACAATCTCTTTAGTCAAGTAACCACAAAAGATATAAAAAAAGATGATAAAAAAGTAGAAAAAGAAGTAGATAAGCGGGTAGCTCAGGAGCTTTCAAAAAAAAGCACAAAAGCACAAGAGAACCAAGTTGAATCTCTTGCTAGTAAAATGGAAAAAATTAACTCTCAAGTGAAATCTGACAAAGCGACTAAGGCTTCTACTGGTAGTGATGTAAATGAATATCGTGCTACAATTCAAGCTCTTATTTACGAGAATTTCTTTCCACCAGAGAATTCTCAGCAAAAAGTAGCTTTGGCTGTAATTGAGCTTGATGCATTTGGAAAAATGATTGATTTTAGGATTTTGACCTATTCAAATGATAGTTTGTTTGATAGTGAATGTGACAAAATCAAAAACAGATTGAAAACTGTTTTATTTCCAAAAAACCCTGACAATAAGTCGGGTACATATAAAATTCAGTTGATATCAGAGTAAAGAAGGAGTATATTGTGAAAATAGTTATTTCAATTTTATTAGTCATGGTTTCGTTATTTGCGAGTGATGCTACTATTGATGTTGTAAAGAAGGCAGATTCACTGCCAAGCATTGCACTTGAAGATGCTTCAGTGAGTTATGATACGACTTTTAAAAGCAAATTTTTTAAAACTATTGTTGCAGATTTAAATGTCTTGACAATTTTCAATGTTGAGAAATCATACAGAAATGTAAATTTTGATGCATCTGAAGTTTTGTATGAAAATAAAGATATGAACTATGTTTTGCGCTATAAACTAAGTCAAGATGATGCTCGTGCTTTTAATGTTGAGATGAAACTTATGCGTAGGGGAGAAGTCGTTCTTACTAAAAACTATAAGGTAAATAATCCTGATATCTATATGTTTGTAGCACATACTATGGCTTATGACGTCAATGAATTTATGGGTGAAAATCCTGTAGAGTGGATGAAAAGAAAAGTTATTCTCTCAAGAATGATTTCTCCACAAGTAAGTGAATTAGTTGTTGCTGATTATACATTGACATATCAGCATGTTGTTATAAAAGGTGGTTTTAATATTTTTCCAAAATGGGCAAATAAAGAGCAAAGCGCATTTTACTATACTTCACTAGCTGAAAAAATACCAACATTAAAATATATAGATTTAAAAACTGGAAAAAGCAGAGTTATAAAATCATCAGATGGAATGATGATATGTTCTGATATTAACGAAGATGCTTCAAAGCTGCTCTTAACAATGGCTCCAAGTGGTCAACCTGATATCTACTTATATGATGTCAAAACTCAAGCAACGAAAAAGTTAACTAACTTTGGTGGTATAGATGTAGGTGGACAATTTTTGGGTAACGACAAAGTTGTTTTTGTCTCTGATAGATTAGGTTATCCAAATATATTTTCGCTCAGTATTGCCTCTGGAGCAGTTGAACAGATGGTCTATTATGGAAAGAGCAACTCAGCTTGTAGTGTGCATGGAAAATATATTGTTTATAAAGCAAGAGAGAGTTCAGAGTCTTTCTCAGGCAATACATTTAATCTTCATCTTGCATCAACTGATACTGATATGGTAAGAAGATTGACTGCTGTTGGTTTGAATGAATTTCCTAAGTTTTCAGTAGATGGTGATGCTATTATCTTTGTAAAAAATTATCAGTCTCAAAGTTCAGTTGGAATTATTAGGTTAAACCACAATAAAAACTTTCTTTTTCCACTACAAGTAGGTAAGATTCAATCAATAGATTGGTAAAATTTGATTAGTCTAAATAAAATTTAATTTTATTTAGATATAATTGCGCAAACTAAACACAAGGTAGTAAAAATGAAAAGTATCGTTCTCGCAAGTGCTGTAGCAGCACTTTTGGTTTTAAGTGGTTGTGGCGATAAAGAGCCTCAAGTAGAAGCTACTGATGCAGCTGTTGCACAGCAAGCACCAGTACAAGCTGCTTCATCTGTAAAAGCACCTGCAACTTCTGATGTATCAGAAACAGCAGCTGAATATATGGCAAGAATCGAAAAAGAGTTGAAATCAATCTATTTTGATTTTGATAAGTTCAACATTAAAGCAGATATGCAAGCAGACCTTTCAGCAGATGCATCAGTTGCTAACACTAAAGCAAGCAAATTCCTTGTAAAATTAGAAGGTAATTGTGATGAGTGGGGTAGTGATGAGTATAACTTTGCACTAGGACTAAAAAGAGCTGAGACAGTAAAAAAAGCATTAGTTGCTGAAGGTGTTGATGCTAATCGTGTTTCTATGGTAAGTTTTGGTGAGAGCAGCCCAACGTGTACAGACAAGACAAAAGAGTGCTGGGCACAAAATCGTAGAGTTGATTTCAAACTTCTACCATAATTAGCCATTAGATGAACTTTAAAGTAATTGCTTCCTTAGCAATCTTTCTGCCTTCGTATCTACTCAGTGCCGAGCCATCAGCGTTCGGTGCGGGTAATTTAAACAACCCTAATCCTTATGGTCTTTCTTCAACAGAAGAAACACTTCTTGAGACTAAAAAAAATCTTCAAAAAGTTGTTGTAAAAAGCAATAATCAAGCAAATGAAGTTGATTCACTCAGAGAGAGAATTGATGGATTACAGACTATTATTGAAACTATAAGCACTACAAGTCGTGAAAATAAACTCAAGTTAAAAGCACTCGAAGAAGAGCAAAAATCTGGTAGTGGTGCCAAAGGTGAATACAATCAGCGTGTAGCAGATTCAATCGAAGTAAATAGCAAAGAACTAGAGAAGATAAATCTTCAAATAGTAGAGATCTCTAAGCTTATTGATGAAATTAATAAATCTTACGTACGTAAAGAGGAATTTAATGCATTAGTAAATGATGTAAATAAGTTTAAAGATCTTTTAGCAAAAGAGCTAAAGACAGCTCCAAAATCAAAACAGGCTGATACTAAAGAAACAAAAGAGCTTTCTAATGCTGATTTAGAAAAAAAAGCCAAACAATTATATGATAAAAAAAACTATAAAGAGTCTATAGCAATCTATAAAGAGCTTATAGATAAAAACTATAAGCCTGCCAATGCTCACTATATGGCAGGAGAAATAGAGTACTATAGTAACAACTATGATGAAGCGATAGCATATTTTAAAAAGAGT
Source organism: Sulfurimonas lacustris (assembly GCF_059705355.1). Lineage (NCBI taxonomy): Bacteria > Pseudomonadati > Campylobacterota > Epsilonproteobacteria > Campylobacterales > Sulfurimonadaceae > Sulfurimonas > Sulfurimonas lacustris. Next base: position 1,569,147 of record NZ_AP046125.1, on the reverse strand, counting down.
GCAACTCTCCACGATAAAGCTACTTATATGCCAACGCTTCTACTTCACACCGCAATGTCTATGGAAAAAACTGGTGACAAGAAAAGTTCCCGTATGTTTTATGATGCTGTAGTTTCTCAATACCCACAAAGTTCGCAAGCTGACATAGCAAAAAAGAAGTTAAGCTCACTCAAATAATAGTTTGATAAAATCCGTAAATTAAATAAAAAGGTAGTCTTGCAATGGCAATAGAAAAAAATCAAATCGTTTCAATCGAATATGAAGTAAGTGATGGCGAAAAAGTTGTAGATAGCAACATTGGTGGAATGCCACTTGTGTTTATGTTTGGCAGAGGTCAGATTATTCCAGGACTAGAAAATGCAATTAGCAATATGTCTATTGGCGAAAAAGCAGAAGTTCTTGTAAAAGCAGAGGATGCGTACGGAGCGTATGAGGCAGAAGCAAAACAAGAAGTTCCCAGAGACCAGTTTGCAGGAATTGAGCTTGAAGTTGGAATGACGCTTTATGGACAAGGCGAAGATGGTGGTACTGTTCAAGTTGTTGTTCAAGACATAGGTGATGAGAGTGTTATTATCGATTTTAATCATCCATTAGCAGGAAAAGATTTGGTATTTTTAGTGGGAATTAATAATATCAGAGAAGCATCTACTGAAGAGATGATGAGTGGAATCCCTGTTGAAAACCAGCATGATGATTGCTGTGGCACTGGTGGTGGCACGGGTTGTGGATGCTAATTACATAACTGCTTCTGCCTCTTCGGCACAAGCATTTAAAACAGCTACTCTTTTAAAGACACTTAGTATTAACGCTCTCATAAGAGGTGAAACAGGTGTTGGTAAGAGTAGTTTGGCTCGTTATATACTTCCTGATGCACCTATCTTTGATGCGTCTAGTTATGATGAGTTACTACTTGCTCTTGAGAGCACAAATCAGGTTATTATTACTAACTTAGAAAATTCACCAAATATCAAAAAAATTTTAGATTTTGTAGTTGTCCATAATATTAGAATTATTGCAACGGCAGGGTATCTTTATAATCATGAGATGGTAGATAAAGTTTTTAGTATTAAATTAGATATTCCATCGCTCAAAGAGAGACCAGAAGATGTGGTTCTTTTGATACATAAGTTTATTAAAGAGGCTTCCTTGCTTTTTGGTCCAATGGAAACAGCGAAGTTTCATGAGATTAAACCAGATTTAAGCAGAAATTCTCACTCTTTGAGAAAGCAGATAATGATACACTATTTGCTTCAAAATATAAGTGAGAACGAGTTGATGGAGATTGTAGAAAATTATCTGTTTGAAAAACTTGGCTCAAATAGTGATTATAAAAACTTTTTACATCTTTTTGAAGTACCGCTGATTAATGCGGGGCTTCGAAAATTTAAATCACAACTACAGCTCTCTGATAAACTTGGTTTAAATAGAAACACATTAAGAAAAAAAATTGCAGATAATGAAAAATATTTCTAAAGGATGAAGATGAAAAAAATAGCGATGATTTTTGCAGGACAAGGTTCTCAAGCAACTGGCATGGGAAAAGATTTTTATGAAAACTCTGCCATAGCAAAAGAGATGTTTGAAGAGGCAGGAAAAAGAGTAGGGCTTCATTTTGATGAGCTTATTTTTGGTGAACATGATTTGCTCGGGCAGACTGCTTACACACAACCCTCTATACTTTTGATTCAGATGATAGCATATAGGCTTTTTAAAGAGAGATGCCCAGAACTAAAAGCTGAACTCTTCTTGGGTCACTCACTTGGTGAGTTTTCTGCTCTTTGCGCAAGTGGTGCTATTGGCTATGTGGATGCGGTTGAGCTTGTGCATAGACGTGGTCAGTTGATGCAAGATGCATGCAGTGATATAGAAGCCGGAATGATGGTTGTTATGGGGCTTGATGATGAAGCGGTTGAAAAGATTTGCTCCGATGCACAAAGTAATGGAAAAAAAGTTTGGCCGGCAAACTACAATCAAGATGGTCAGTTGGTTGTTGCAGGTATGAAATCAGATCTTGCTTCGTTAGAGCAGACATTTAAAGATGCGGGTGCAAAGCGCGCACTTTTGCTCAATATGTCGGTTGCAAGTCATTGTGAGCTTTTATCGCCCGCGCAAGTTCCGCTTAGAAGTTTAATGGAGAGTATGATAAGTGAAAATTTTGAAGCTCCTGTTGTCTCCAATGTAACAACAACTCCTTATGCAACGAAAAAAGAGGCAGTAGAGCTTTTAACCGAGCAGTTAATTAAACCTGTGAAGTATAAGCAGTCGATTTTAGCAATCGCTAATGATATTGATATTGCTATAGAGTTCGGAAATGGAGCTACACTCAAAGGACTCAATAAAAGAATTGCGCCTGATTTAGAGACATACACTATCTCTGATTTGAAATCTTTAGAAGAAGTTGTTGCGCTACTTTGCAAATAAGATGAGAGTAACAGTTGCTCAAATAGCGCCAAGGCTCAACCGCTCAAATCTTGCAGAAGCCATCTCAATAGTTGTGGCGCATAAAGAAAAAAGCGATTTGATACTCTTTCCAGAGCTTTCATTGAGTGGCTATATGTTGCAAGACAAACTCTTAGAGGATGCGTGGAACATCGATGAACTTGATAGTTTGAAAGATTTGAGCTTAGATGTAGATATAGTAGTTGGAGCTGCTCTGCGTGATGGAGATGATTTTTTTAATGTGGCACTTTACTTTTCTGCTGGGAAGCTTTTGTCCAAACATGACAAAGTACATCTGCCTAATTACGGTATGTTTGAAGAGGCAAGGTATTTTCGTGCAGGCAAAGTTTTTGAGAGTTTTTTAACAAAATTTGGCAGAGTCTCCATGGTCGTTTGTGAAGACCTTTGGCATAAAAGCGTCCATGAAGATTTGATGGAGCAAAATCCTGATTATATTATCGCTCTTGTTGCTTCTCCTGCACGAGGTTTTAGTGATAATGGGCTTGAGATAGAGGAAAAGTGGTATGCAATCATAAAAAGCGTAGCATTGGAGTGCCAAGCCCAGTTGTTCTTTGTCAACAGAGTTGGCTTTGAAGACGGTCTTGGTTTTTGGGGTGGAAGCTGCGTAGTTGATGCTAAAGCAAACATTGTGCATAAACTACCGCGTTACAAAAAAAGAGTAGAGACATTTGAAATAGAAGGAAATTAATGAAAATTGCCATAATGGGAGCGATGCCAGAAGAGATTGCACCGATATTAGAGAAGCTAGGTTCTTATAAAACTATAGAGTATGCCGGCAACAGATACTATGAAGCAACTTACCTTGGTGTTGATTTGGTTGTTGCTTATAGTAAAATCGGAAAAGTGTTTTCAGCACTTACTGCAACTACTATGATTGAACATTTTGGAGCAGATAGATTGCTTTTTTCAGGTGTTGCAGGAGCGATATCTTCTACTCTTAAAGTTGGAGACTTGATAGTGGCTACAAAGCTTTCTCAGCATGATTTAGATATTACCGCTTTTGGACATCCGTATGGTTATGTTCCGGAGGGAGCAGTTTTTGTTGCAGCAGATAAAGAGATGATAGAGTTGAGTAAAAAAGTTGCATTAGAGATGGGCAAAAACGCTCAAGAGGGTATTATTGCTACTGGAGACCAGTTCGTGGCAAGTGAAGAGCGAAAAAACTGGATAGGTACAACGTTTGGCGCCAATGCTCTTGAGATGGAGGGTGGAAGCGTTGCAGTAGTTTGTGATGCGCTAGGTGTTCCATTTTTCATCCTTCGTGCCATAAGCGATGCGGCAGATATGGACGCAAGTTTTAGTTTTGATGCATTTTTAGAGAGTAGCGCTCAGGAGAGTGCGGTATTTATTATGAAAATGGTAGATCAGCTTGTCTCTTAAGCCATCTAAAAAAATCATGAGTAAGCTTGGCAAAACAAATGCCGAGTTTGAGCTCATAGAAGAGGGTGATAAGATTTTAGTCGGCTTAAGTGGTGGCAAAGATTCGCTCACACTTGTGCATGCACTCAAAGAGCAGCAACGTCGTGCTCCATTTAGGTTCGATTTTATCGCCGTAACCGTGTCGTATGGGATGGGTGAAAACTATGATAAACTTAAAGCTCACTGTCAAGAATACGGTATAGAGCATGAGGTGTATGATACCAATATATATGATATTGCAGAGGATAAAATAAGAAAAAATTCCTCTTTTTGCAGTTTTTTCTCTCGTATGAGAAGAGGATCTCTCTATAGCGCAGCTGAGAAATTTGGGTGCAATAAAGTTGCACTTGGTCATCATATGGATGATGCAGCAGAGAGTTTTTTTATGAATTTTATCTATAACGGGCAACTAAGAAGTCTCGCTCCAAAATATAAAGCAGATAGAGGTGTCACTGTTATTCGCCCGCTTATTCAGATGCGAGAACGTCAGCTTTTGGCTTTTGTGCAGGAAAATGGCATCGAGACTATTGGGGATGAAGCGTGCCCTTCGATGCGTTTTGATATAAAGATGCCTCACGCTAGAGCACATACAAAAGAGATGCTTTCTAAAATGGAAAAAGAGTTCCCCTCTCTTTTTACTAGCCTCAATGCATCTTTTCAAAATATATCAAAAGAGAGTTTTTTTCAAAAAGAGTTTTTCAATATTTAGACTCTATTTTTGCTTCATCTTTCTCGATTTGTGATTTTTTCTCGTGGAGCGTCTCTTCTTTAAGCGTTTCTAAAAATTCAAGGATGTTTTCTTGGTAAGAGATAGTATCTCTATCGTGTGAAAGTGTTACTAGCTCTTTGAGAGAGTCTATATCTATCTTTTTTGCATATCTTGGTACTTGTCTGAGTTCTCTTTGAATATTTAAAATAAGTGTATCGATGTTGAGCTCATTGTTTTCTTTGATTTTTGTAACAAGTTCTTTTGTCGAAAGTGTTAGTAAATTGGCTCTATCTTCATCATCCTTGTAAATTTCCATGCCAATTTTTTTTACTGTTATATAATTTTCTACTTTTGCATCTTCATTTGCGGCAATGACAAGAGCAAAAAGTTTGGCACGAAACTCAAGCGAGCCATGATGATGCACAAATAGTTCGCGAAATGCGCTAAAAAAATGGTGTTTGATAAGAAAAATTAGTCGCATTTAAATTCCTCATAGAGTCTAATATGTTATTATACATTTTTGATTTTTAAAGTGAGTGTAAATAATAGGAGCATGTATGGGAAGAGCTTTTGAATATAGAAAAGCATCAAAACTAAAGAGATGGGGAGCAATGTCAAAGTTGTTTCCAAAACTGGGAAAACTGATAACTGTCGCAGCAAAAGAGGGTGGTGGGGACCCAGATAGTAACTCAAAGCTTCGTACAGCCATACTCAATGCTAAAGCTGAAAATATGCCAAAAGAGAATATTGAAGCGGCAATAAAAAGAGCAACGTCAAAAGATATGACAAATATGCTTGAGGTGAACTTTGAGGGAAAACTTCCTCATGGTGTGCAGGTTTTCATAGAGTGTATGACGGATAATAATACAAGAACAGTCGCAAATGTTAAAAGTATTCTCTCTAAAAATGGAGGAGAGATGCTCACAAAAGGGTCGCTTGATTTTATGTTTGAGAGAAAAGCGATTTTTGAGTTTGACTTAAAAGAGGGTATGGATATCGAAGGAATTGAACTTGAGCTTATCGATGCTGGTCTTGAAGAGATTGAAGCTGAAGATGGGGTGGTTATCGTAACTGCAGATTATACAAGTTTTGGTGCAATCAATAGCGCACTTGAAGAGATGGGAGTAGAGATAAAAAAAGCAAACCTAGAGAGAATGGCGACAAGTCCACTCTCACTTAGCCCAGAACAGCAACATGACATCGATAAAGTACTTGAGAGACTTGAGGATGACGATGATGTTCAAAAAGTGTTTACAAATATCGCGTAAAAAATAGGATTTTTTCCTATTTTTTACCCATAACTGCGTTGCCCATATCCCACATCGGTAAGAAAATACCAAGCGCAAGAAGTAGAACCATGCTTGCAAGTATAAAGAGCATAATCGGCTCAATTGCTTCTGAGAGACCATCAATAATAGCATCAAAGCGCATCTTGTAATATTCTGCTACCTTTGAGACCATAGTGTCAAGCGTACCACTCTCTTCACCAGCACTAACCATTTGAATAATCATATTTTCAAAAAGTTTCGTATCTTCCAACCCTTCACTAAGGGAAGAGCCTTTTTCTACTGCAAATCTAACAGTCGAGAGTTTATTTTTTAATGGGAGACTGTCAATCATAGAGATAGCGGTCTCAAGAGCCTCTGCGATAGGAATACCAGCACGAATCAACTCTGAAAACACAAGTGTAAATCGGCTAAGCGTAGCAAACATGATGATGTTTTTAATGAGGTATGTTCGTAAGAGAACTTGATGCCATCTATACCGCACCTCTTTATTGTTGTTAATCATATACTTGAAAATGACAACAAAGAGAAAGAGTCCTCCTAGGACATATAAGCCGAAATTGTTGAAAAGATACTCAAGTTTCAACAATATGAGTGTAGGCAGTGGGAGCTCCGCATTAAGCTTTTCAAACATAGTTTTAAAATTAGGAACAACATAAGAGATTAAAACAACAAATGCTACAGCCATCGCAATCATAACGTTTCTTGGATATGCCATCGCTTTCTTAAACTTGATAACGTTAGAGCGAATTTCTTCAAGCATATTTGCAAGAGAGTAGAGTGCGTCATCTAAATTACCTGTTTTTTCACCAAGTTGTACCATCGCGATAGCTAAATTTCCTAGTTCAAAACGGAAGTTGTTCATAGACTTGGAGAGTGAATGCCCAGAGTTGATATCTTCTGCAAGTTTGCTAAAAACTAATTTGAGAGTTTCATCAGATGTAGATCTTGCTATCTCGCTGAGTGAATCATAGATAGAGATACCAGCATTTGTCATAACAGCTAATTGTCTGATAGAAGCAATCAGGGCATCAGGCTTTATTTTTCTTTTTTTGAAATTACTTAAAAGATTGTTCTTTAATCTTTTGAGTTGTGCATCAAGAGGCTCTTTCTCTTCTGAAACTTTTAAGATAATGCCAGAATGCTTTAGTTTTGTAAGCTCATGAGCTTGCTTTCTATCCTCGGCGTACATCGCAATTTGTTCTTTTTTACCTCTGGTAAGTATAGTTGCTATAAAGTACTTCATTATTTTGCCACCCTTAAAATTTCTTCTAAACTCGTAACACCTGCAAGAGCCTTACTGATGCCGTTTTCTAGTAGTCCAACAAAACCATCTTCCAAAGCTTGCGCATGTATTGTTTCAACTGACGCATTTTTTGCAATAAGAGATGAGATTTTCTCATTGACAACTAAAACTTCACAAATCATCTCTCTACCCATATAGCCAGTCTCTTTACACTCTCTACACCCTTTTCCAACGTAGAACTTGCTCTCAGGAGGAATAAGATCTTTAAATTCCTCAAGTGCAGCAGTAGAAATCCTCTCTTCTGTCTTACAGTTGAGGCATATCTTTCTTACAAGTCTTTGTGCTTGTATGGCAACCAAAGAACCACTTATAAGGTAAGGAGCGATTCCCATATCGACCATACGAGTGACTGCGCTAATTGAGTCATTTGTGTGTAGAGTTGATATAACCAAGTGACCCGTTAGAGCAGCTTTGACGGCAATCTCAAGTGTTTCAGAGTCACGAATCTCCCCAATCATAATCTTATCTGGATCTTGTCTGAGGATAGACCTGAGTGCCGCTGCAAAGGTAAGTCCCACTTTGGGATTTACCTGTACTTGCTGGATGAGATTCATCCTATACTCAACTGGGTCTTCGACTGTTATAACCTTATCTTCTACGTTTCTGAGTTCATTAAGAGCACCATAAAGTGTTGTGGTTTTACCACTTCCCGTTGGACCCGTAACGAGTATGATACCATAAGGAGTTTTTAAAGCTTTTAAAAACTTTTGATAACTTACAGAGTCCATTCCCGCATCTTCAAGTCGAACAAGCGCTTTTTGCTTGTCAAGTACCCTCATAACGATAGATTCGCCGTAGAGGATAGGGAGGGTAGAGATACGATAATCATACTCTCTTCCAGATACCATAGTGGAAAAACGCCCATCCTGAGGTTTTCTTTTTTCCGCGATATCAAGGTTTGCAAGGAGTTTAAGTCTCGATGCTAGAGGAGGGTAGATGTCTTTTTCAAAGATGAAAATCTCCACAAGTTTTCCATCAATACGGGTTCGAACAACACAGTTTTTTTCTGTAGGTTCGATATGCACGTCACTCGCTCTGTCTTTGATACATGCATTGAGGATAACATCAATAAGAAGAAGAATGGAAGAAGCTTCTTGCTGCTCCTCTATAGAGTTTATGGAGTTGAGCTCATCTCTGATTTTTTTGACAAGACCTTTAATGCTATCTTTTAACTCTACTTTGAAAAGGTAGGAGTCGATTTGTCTTTTTGTAGCGACTGCAATTTTGACTGGTTTTTTTGGAAAAAGTCTTTGCAAAGCCTCTTGAGCCTCAATGTCCAGAGGATCACAAAATGCAACTGTAATACTAAGTTCATCTTCTGTGATTGGAAATGCATTGTACTTTTTCAGCTGTGTAAGAGAAACTCTTTCAGTAAGTCTATAGTCCATATCAATTGAATCTAAGTCAAGGAATGGAATATTTTGCTTTTGAGCTAGTTTGATAAGAACATCTTTTTCTTGAATATAATCATAGTTGTCAATAATCGATAAGTGATATTCACCAGATTGGATTTTGTCAACAATAAATCTAATCAATCTATCCATAGTCATAAAGCCAGAGATAGTTATGTCTCTTAAGATGAGATTGCTATCGAGACCTTTTGCGATTAATCTATCAACTTGACTCTTCATAATGGAGCCATTAGCTAATAAATCTGACGTTATCCTATCTAACATGCTTATTTCCTACCAGTAGATATGTTTTTTGATGCTAACTGAATTATAAAACTCTTCAATGACCACTTTGTCTATTTTACCATCTTTTAAAATATAAAGCTTATATTTTAATGCTGCGTCATTTTCATCTTCAAAGATGTAATACTCTTTTTTCTCACCATCTGTTTTTTTTGTATAGAAATCAAAAACTTTTGATAAAACATAATCTGTTTTTGGCAAATTGAGTGATGTTATATCATAATTATCAAGCATAGCATGGTAAAGAAGTTTTTTTTGCAGAAGTATCGTTGAGAAATAAGATGCGTTTGCGCGCCCTTCTTTAGAGTATTTTAAAGTTGTGATAGCAACGGAGAGACGATCAATATAGTCTATGTTTAAACATGAAAAGGAGTATAAAGAGACATACTCTTCATCTTTTGAATTATCACTGAAATTTTTAAAACCAAAATTACATGCCTCTTCGTACTGTTTGTTTTGAAAAAGATGGAGGAGCTCTTTCTTTGCGTCTGCGTGTAAGCTAAATGCTAACAGTAAGGCTATGAATATTTTCATCGAAATTTTCCTGCGTTGATTTCATCTAAAAGCTGTCTGGCCTGTGAAGAATTTGAATGAGATATATATTTTTTGAGTGTTTCTACCGCCATCTCTTTTTTATTTAGTTTCATAAGTGATTTGGCAAATACAATCCAACTCTCTTCTATGTTGTTGTTGAGGTCGTTTGTTATGAGTGCGTAGTTATAAGCTTGTTCATAGTTGCCCAGTTGATAATATTTTTTTGCAACAAAGAGGCTCAGTGCTGGATTGTGGTTGACATTGAATCTTTTGATGACATCTGCTATATCTTTTTGCTCATCTCTTCTTGCTATGCTGATAGAGCCTTTCTTCTCCTCTTTTACCTCTGGAATTTCGACTTTTTCCATTTTGATTGGTTCAATTATCTCTTCTTTTATCTCTTGAACTTTTGGTGGGATAACAACAGACTTTATCTCTTCTGCAGCAGGGGCAACTTCTACTTTAGCATTTGAGATAAGTTCTGAAGAGTAGTTTTTTGGAGCAGTTGCATCCATTTTGGAGATAAACTCTAAGGATGGAGTTAGAACAACTCTCTTTTGCTCTTTTTGAGTTTCAAGTTCTTTTGGGACTTCTGCAACACTTGGGATAGACTCGTTTGCCTCTATGGGTTTTGGAACAAGAGTGGTTTCATTTGTTTCATCTTTTTTTTCTTCTACTCTCTTTTCTACAACAGGAGTTGTTTGAGCAGGAGTTTTCTCTAAAGAGGTAAGTTGTGTTTGCTGCGCATCTGCTACAACTTCCTCTTTTTGATATGTCAGAACAAAAAAAGTAGCCCCAATGAGTGTGGCTCCAATAACGGTGGAGAGGACGATAAAAGGCAGGTTGGAATCTCTTTTGTATTTTTTATGTCTCTTCTCTAGGTCATGAATATTAAGCATCTATAAGTCCTGTATGAATAGCTGCCATCTCAATGTATTTGGTAGCAATTTCATTTTGGTTTATTTTTGATGGATTGTTGTTGGCATAGTAGAGATAGATATCAAAGAGAGTATAGACTATCTTGTTGACATCGCGGTAGTTTCCATCTGTAAGCTTATGAATCAAGTCTATAGATTTTTGTGTAAACATACTTGCAGTATCTATACAGTTGACTTTCATGAGTTTTTTCTGAATGTAAATCTTTAACTCTGATGCAGAGGCATTTTCTAGTTTGATGCTCTCCCAAATTCTGGTTTGAAAATGCTCTTTTGCTATAATGTCCTCTTGCTCGGTTTTATGAAGAGCGATAACAAACTTTACCTTGCGTGTATCTGAGAGAAGTCTTATCTTCTCCATCATGGGTGTTGTGTAGAGTTGAGCTTCATCTAGAAGTATGAGTGGAACCATCGTCTCAGCAAGCTCTCTTTTTTCAACAATCTTGATAAATTGAGTAAAATTGAGTTCCCCCTCATAGCGCATATCATAAAGATCTTGCGCAAGAGTTTTAAAAAACTCACTCTCATCTAAAATAGGTGTTTTATAGAGGCAAACTTTTTGAGTAGGTTCAAGACTTTCATAAAGTTTTGATAAAAACATACTCTTTCCAGTCCCTGGTTTCCCATAAAGAAGAACCATCTTAAGTGGTTTTCCTATGGAGTGTTTTAGAGAGTCGTAAATAACCGAGAGCTTCTCAAAATGGATGTAATCTTTAGCATCTACAGTATCTAAAAAAACATCCCTTGAGTTTTCATAGATGATTGGTTTCAATCATTCTCTTTTATGCTATCTTTTGTAGCATTGATACCATCTTTAGCGTTGAGCAAAATTTTATCAGGTAATCCTTGATAGCCTAACTCTGAGAGTGAGATATCTTGCTTTCCTTTGTGAACAATACGAGGTTCAATAACAATAACAAGCTCTTGCGTTGTTTTTGATTTATTCTCATACTTGAAAAGGTAGTTAAGTATAGGAATGTCACCAAGAATAGGCACTTTGTTTACATCAATAAAATCGTGTGTATTGATAAGACCACCTAAAATAATACGGTTTCCATCTTTTACAGTTACAACCGAGGAGAGTTGGCGACGGCGAAGGTCAGGTGGCATTGTTCTATCAGCTCCTTCTATCGCTGCTATATCACTTGCAGTCTCCGAGAGAGAAGGATTAATCTTAAGAGTAATCATATTGTCATCTGAGATTTCAGGAGTAATGTCGAGCAAAACACCTGCAAAAACAGATTGCAAATCTTCACTTGTACTTTGTGTGCCACTTGTTGTACCAGAGAGTGTCTCTGTGCTTATAATTTTGTAAAAATACTCTGTACCTGCAGTTATAAGGGCAGGTTGGTTGTTAAGTGTTAAGACTTTTGGATTAGAGATAGAGCTAACATCTCCTTGAGTTTTAAGAAATTTAATAACTTCATTTAAGCTGCCTTTTGCCGACATCTGAAATGCATGCGCATTGTTTACAGCTTGGTTGCCCATCGTGTCGAATGATGTAACCCCTAGAACTCCACCTTCATTTGTAAATTCGATAAGGTTGTTTTTGCTTACATAGTCAAACCCTAAATCAATATTTTGAAGTTTATAGAGTTGAGACCAATCTACACCTGTTGTTTTACCATCACTGAGCGTAACAGAGAGAAGCTGTACATCTATAAGAACTTGGAGTTGTACTTTATCTTGGAGTTTTTTAAGATAAGATTCAAATCTTTCCATCTGTTTGACAGTTGCAGTTACAGTAATGATTCCAGCATTTTTGTTGATAACTGGCTGTTGTGCTTCGTAAAGATCCTCAGGTCTGTTAAGTACTTTTTGAAATTCTAAGTCTAGTTCATGCCAAAAAGCAACCTCGTCTGAGCTATCCACTTTCATGCCAGATTTGCCAGCACTTCCACCGCCTATCTCATTTCCTGTAGTGGAAGTAGTGGTCGTTCCTGTTGTTGAAGAAGTACCAGCACCTTCTGAAGAGAGTGTTATGTTCGTTTTTGACTCACTCTTTCTCTGAGAGAGAATATAGTCAATATTGAACATCTTTGTTTCAAGATAAGCAATCTTTAAAAGATTGTTCTCAAGAGTATATGTAAGATTGTTCTCTTTGAGTACAATCTTGAGGACTTCATCAATCGTTAAATTGTTTAGATTTGTCTTATTTAACGTTGAATCTAAAAATTTTTGTGCATTTGGATCAGTGACGATGATACTAAAGTCACACTCATCACTAAGTTGTTCTATGAAATCAATTATCTTAGTCTCTTTTGTAGAACTAATGCTAAAGAGTTCATAAGTACAATCGCCTGCATAAACACTGCTTGAGAGAAGAAAGGTTAAAAGTGTTGAAGACACCGCTGTTTTGATAAGTTTCATGAATCTGCCCTACTTATTTTTAAATTTTAGAGTTGGTTTGTTGTTTGCTGTTGATAAGAGAATTGTCCTATCGCCTTTTTGATTTTTCAGGATGACAAACTGTCTATCTATCTCAGAAATGGTATGTTCACTTACTATATCATTCTGTTTATACCAGTTTCCATTAATCATTGCTGACTTATTGACAATAGCACTTAAAGTAAAATCTTCACTCGTAAGAAGCTTCTTCTCTTTTAAAACAGCAGGAGTCGATACTGGTTTTGTAGTATTTGTTGCTGCAACAGAGGCACCTTTTTTCTCATCTTTTGGTTTGTTTTTGTTGAGAAAAACAAATGGATTGTTTACTCCTGAGATGACAACACTTTTTCTTGGTGGCTTAATCGCTGCGATTTGTTCGTTGACCCAGTCTAGCTCCGTAGCTAAAAGAGAGTGAGATAAAAGCAGCGAGAGTAATAATATGAATAGAGTTTTCATTAGTATGTAATCCCCCAGACTGAAATGACAATTTTTGAATTAAGTCTCTCCTGAGCTTTAATATCTAAATTGTGAACATCTACTACAAGCTCACTCTGCTCTAAAGAGTTAATAAACTTTACAGTATCAACATAATTTCCAGTAACATCCAAAGAGATGTCGAGTACATGACCAAAAGAGGCAGCGTTGTTTAGAGAGTATGTATTGGTAAAGTTGAGTATCTTTATATCATGATTTTTAGCATGGATAGAGACTGAGTTGAGATACTCACCCCATGCCTTTTCGTTATAAATGAGAGATGATATCTCTTCAATCCTCTCTTTGATATACTTGTTTTGGTCTTTTTGAACAACCAATTCATTTTCTAAACCTTTGATATCTTGTTCAAGTTTAGCAACCGTAGCTTCAGTGTTGACTTTAAGATAAATTTTGTCTGCATCAATTTTTGCTGTAATATCAACAACCTTTTGTTTTATGGTTTTGAATTCATTTTGGGAACTCTCATAAAAAGGGTATGCAACAGCAGAAAATATCGCCAAAATCATGATGTAAACCATGTAAGTATCTTTTTGCGATTTTTCTTTAAAAAAAGCATCTATCTTTTGCAAAATCTCTTCAATCATCAATTTAAAATTCATAGCAGACTCACTTTCAACTCACCAAAGTAGAGTTTCTCTTCACTATTGAATGATATCTCATTGATAGAGAAGTGGAACTTTCCTCCGTACGTTTTGGTTAGGTATTTGATCAAGTCGGTCATTTTTTTGTCGCTAGCAGAGACGAGACCAAATTTGAAATCTTTAGAGGCTTCACTCTTCTCACTTTTCTCAACTTCTGAGTAAAAAGCTGTTTCAAGATTGACGTCGTAAGTGTTAAAATCTTTTGTAAGTATCTGCAACAAGTCAGCCTTCATAGGATAGTTGACTTTGACTTCATGGATTTTTATGAGTGTATTTTTTTTATCAATATACTCCTGCTTCTCATGCTCAACCAACGCAGCAACTCTCTTTTTTTCAGCTTCTTTGCTGTTGATAGTCGCCTCTCTGGTTACTTTCATGATATGAACATTTCTATACTCTTCTTCAAGCAGTTTATACTGCAGAGATTGTGCATATGTAAGAGTCCAAAAGGAAGCTGGATATAAGAAAGCAACAAGTAATGCAGCAATAGAGAAGATAATTGCCCGTCCACTCTCTCTTTGTGTAAATTTTGGAGGGCGGTGGTAGATGGTAAAATTGCATGAATATCTCTCTGCTTCTGTGAGAGACGCATAGAGATGCATAAGGGCATGAAGATGGTCTATATGCTTTGCTTCATTGCTAAGATATCCGTAGTTGAAGTTAAAACCACTACTCTTAATACCCAGTTCAACTTCCGCCATTTCATCTATCTTTGTTAATGATGGAAGTTGTGTGTCAATATAGATAGAGTCGATTTTATCTATATCTAACGCTCTTTTGACATAAGTTAAAATATCGTTAATATTTGCAAAAATCTCTTTGTAGAGTTTAATAACAAACGTTTTATAAGGATTATCAGTTGTTTTTAAATCTTCATAAGAGAGAAAGCGGATAAAATCTTCATACTCAACCATCTCACCATAAAGTTCACAAAATCTCTCATGCATTTGAACAAACGAGTAGTTGATAGACTTTGTATAGACAAAATCTTTTTCATTATAAATTGTAATGAAAGTATCATTTTCTTGAAAATAGATGAAACAGTGAACACCACTATCTTCTATAATCTCTTTCGCATAGAGTGCTTTTAGTAGTAAGGGTGAGGGCGTAATATAGTCAATATATTTGACCTTATCTACAGCACTCTTAAAAACATCATTGATAATAAGAGGGTCGATGATAAACACATGAAAGTTTCTGTTGTCTTCATCAAGTCTATTAAAAGTTTCTATATACTCAATCTGATACATAACAGCTTGATCAAGACCTAGCTCATCATACGCTTTGTTGTAAATAGCATCATATAAATCATCTTCCGGGATGTTTTTGCTCAGCGCTATATTGCTATTGATAAAACTTTTTGTATTGAGATAAGAGATGACATACTGTTCTTTGCTGTATGTTGGAGAAGCTACTGTATTTAAAGCGCCAGCAATTCCTTTAACATAATCATCCTTGTAGGGGTTGATAGAAAGTACACTGGAGAAAGAGTGTTGTTCTTTTTTACTCATTTTTCATTATCCTGTCTAAAATGAACTTTGGACATAGAACAAAATTCATCATTTTTATAAAACTCAACTCTGTAAACAAGACCGTCCACATCCATAGAGAATCTCCTGTCAAAATCTTGGAGCTTGATAGCTATACCACTCTCATCAACTTGACCTGTTGCCTTATAACCAATAACATTGACGCGATATCCATCTTTTCTAGTGATGTTAAAATCGTCATGTACAAAAAAATCTGAAGCATAATCTAAGGAAAATTTCTTCCCATCAATAACAACATCAAACTCTTTTTCTTTTTTACAAGGCTCTAGCATCTCAAAGTATTGAGGGCTTAGCGTTGTTACTTTTTTGTTGCCTATGTAAACAACAAAATTTTGCCCCTCCCTAACAACACTCCCGAGTGGGTTAGAGAACTTAAACGCATTACTTTCTGATTTTATCGGAATAAAGCTTAAAAATTTTTTTATATTAGTTAAATCAATAAAAATGTTGTTATTTATGTTTAAATTACCATAGTTATCAAGTATCGCAACAAGATTTTGCTCGCTAAGTTCAAATGTTCTCTCAAAAGAGATATCCATAATGTTCATAAACTCCTCTATGGCTAAAAGGTGGTAAAAAACTTTTTGGGAGAGAGAGGGTAGGTTTTTGCTGCTCTCTATGGCAAAGGCAGGTTTGTTGTTTGTTACTGCAAAATAGGTTAATGAGAGTTGCATAGCCTCATCATCAAATTTTGTATTGGTATTTTTAACATCAAAAGTGTGGTGCTCTTCTATGAGCTTTTGGTTGATTCTCTCTTTGATATCAGCAGCAATTTTGTTTAAGTCCCCAAAAGGCTGGTTGCTGAGATTGCATTGGTCGATAACACATGTTTGTCCCCAAGCATTTGGATTGAAGATATTTCCTTTGTCCGTTTTTCTGTAAAATCCATTGCCATCATGGAGGTTTAAGACCAAAGAGACATTTTGTTGCGTGATAATTTTTTTAATCTCTTCAACGGTCTCTTTATCTTTGTCATTGTGTGCAAGTTGTGAAAATTTTCTATTCATATCACCATGAATGCCCCTGCTGTTTTTGAGTATGCTCTCTTGGTTGAGATTTGGAACAATCCAGAGATTTTTTGAATGTATCTTATAGTGCGTTGCTAAAATGGATGCGGCAAAATAGCCTCCTGGCTCATCACCGTGAATGCCGCCTATAACAAGAAGGGTTGTGTTAGAATCAGAGTTCTCTTTTTTGATAAGTTGGGTATCTCCAAAAAGAGAAACAAAAAAGAGATTTAAAAACAGAAAAAACTTTCCTAAAAAGAGTTTCATGATTTTTATTTTTCAGTCAAAATCTTGATTTTTCTATTTTCATCAAGTGCAACAACCAATGTTTTTTCACCAGTAAACTCGAAGGTGTCAGATTTGTAAAACTCTTTAAAGGAGATTTCATATATGTCAGAGCTATTAGGGTAGGGGATGACATTGATATCGTTAAAGATGATTGTTTTTCTTTCGCCTTTTTGAAAAATTCTTGTTTTATAGCTTGCAAATTTTTCTCTATCCATCCCATCAAATCTCACAAATTCAGAGGCATAGAAGTTAAGATAACTTTTTATGTCATCATATATCCATGCATAGCGCCATGCATAGAGCTGTGCTAAGATAGAAACAAGAGTCTCTTTCGCAATATTTTTTTTAATTTCAGATTCGTCTATGATAAGAAGTGTTTTAGAGATGTCGATATTGTTACTTAAACACTCAATGCTTGAGTTGTTGATGGCGATACACCCCCTGGTAAACTCATCTCTGTCTTGTTGGGGAAGACCGTGTATCCAGATGCCTGAACCATTTTTACCTCTGTAAGTATCATAGACATTTGGATAGGAAGTAACAAAGGCAAAAGGTCCATAAAAAGGGTCAAGTTTTGTCTCTTTAGAGAGTTTTTCTACGATTTGGTAGATGCCTGTTGGCGTTCTTAAATCTCCCTCTTTGACTTTGTCTCCTTTGAGTTTTCCAGTAAATGCACTATACTTTTTTCTAAATTGAAAAGTTTTATTTTGATCAAGTGAATAGAGATGAAGTGCTGATTGTGTTTTGTCGCATGCAAGAACATTGCTGAAAGACTCTATATACCCAAATGTTGTATCTCTTTGTGCTACTTGGGTTTTCCAGTACTCCTCTTGAGAGAGTTCCAAGTCCATCTGTTTTTCCATGTTGATGATACCATGCAGTCTATAGTTTGTAAGTACATCTGAGGCGTAAAGATGAAGGTTCAATAGTAAAAGAAGGAGTAACTTCATGAGTTGTAACCTATCTCTTGTAGGTATGATTTGTCTTTGGTCCACCCTTTTTTTACAACTACTTGTAAATCAAGGTAGGCTTTTTTACCGCTTAGACGTTCAATCTTTTCTCGTGCGTATTTTCCGATTCTCTTGATGCCCTCGCCGCCACGACCGATAATGATGCCTTTTTGGGACTCTTTTTCTACAATAACGGTAGCTATGATTCTGTCGATATTTTTCTCTTCATAAATCTTCTCGATAAGCACATCTGACTCATAAGGAATCTCATCGCTTACGTTTTGAAAAACTCCCTCTCTGATAAAGCCGGCGTAGATATCTCGTACAAGCTCGCTTGTGAGATCTTCCGGGTCGAAAAGATATGGGGACTCCGGTAAGAATTTTGCGATAGTATCAAGCAAGTCTTTATGCCCGACTTTTTTAGGTACAGCAACTGGGATAAGTGCTTCAAAATGGTCTGAAAGAGCATTGTATTGTGCGATTTTTTTAAATAACTTCTCTTGTGAGACTTGATCTATCTTGCTTAATACTATAATGTGTTTTACTTTGGAGTTATTGAGTTTTAAAAATTTTTCATAGTTTTCTATACTGTCTGTGATGGGAGCAAGATAGACTATGAGGTCACAATCACCCATCGCTTTTAGTGCTTCATCAAGCATAAACTGATTGAGGACTTTTTCTCTCTCGTGTAATCCTGGGGTGTCAACAAAAATGATTTGCGTCTCGCCATGCATGACAATAGCATTTGACCTTTTTCTGGTGGCATTGGCCTTTTGGCTTACCATTGCGATGTTTTCACCCAAAAGGGAGTTCATAAGGGTACTTTTACCTGCATTTGGACGACCGATGAGTGAGACGAAGCCTGCTTTAGTCATATTTTTTCCTATAAGATGTATCTTGATAAATCATGGTTTTCAACAACGACATCAAGCTTTTTATGTACCAGTTCCGCCGTTACGACAAACTCTTTGTCTTTGTACTCCTCAGCATGAAAACTTACATCCTCCAAAACTTTCTCCAAAACAGTGTGAAGTCTTCTCGCGCCGATATCTTCTGTGACTTCGTTTGCTCTGTGTGTCAGTTTTGCAATTGCGCGAATCGCCTCATCTTCAAATATGAGTTTCATCCCCTCTGTGCTAAGAAGTGCTTCATATTGATGTAGTAATGAGTTTTTTGTTTGCGTGAGTATCTTGTAGAGTGTCTCTTCTGTTAAGGATTCAAGCTCCACTCTTAGCGGAAATCTGCCTTGAAGTTCTGGAATCAAATCACTTGGTTTGCAGAGATGAAATGCGCCTGCTGCGATAAAGAGTATATGGTCGGTGTTTATGACGCCGTATTTTGTGCTAACGCTGCTACCTTCTACTATGGGGAGCAAATCTCTTTGAACTCCCTCTTTGCTTGGGTCGTTTCTGCCTTGAGATTTTTCGCTGATAGCGATTTTGTCAATCTCATCCAAAAAGATAATACCGCCGTCCTCAGCTCGTCTAAGAGCCTCTGCGTGGATGGAGGTTGCATCAAGAAGTTTTGAGCTTGCTTCTGCTCTTAAAATCGATTTTGCATCTCGCACTGTGACATCTTTTTTGTTGTCCTCTTTGCTCATTTGCGCAAAAACTTTTGAGAAAGACTCTTGTACCTTTGCCATCTCTGGAGGGAGGTTGGTGTCATTGAACTCTACATGAATCTTTTGTACTTCAAGCTGTATGATTTTATCGTCCATCTCTCCGGAGAGAACTCTCTCTTCCATCGCTGCTAAAAGTCTCTGATAATCCTCTTTTTTGCTCTCACTCGCACCTAATGGAAGAGGGGGAAGGAGCTTTTCTACTATCTTGTTTAAGATATAGTTTTCTATCTTCTCTTTTTGCTCTTCCTCTTTTTCTGCTTTGACAATGGCGATAGATGCAACAACTAAGTCTCTAATCATCGACTCGACATCACGACCGACAAAGCCGACCTCTGTATATTTGCTTGCTTCAACTTTGATAAAAGGAACTTTCATCATTTTTGCAAGTCTTCTTGAAATCTCTGTTTTGCCGACACCTGTTGAGCCAATCATAAGGATGTTTTTGGGTGTGATGTCGTTTTGAAGTTCAGGAGTTAGCTGCATTCTTCTATATCTTGTTCTAAGAGCAAGAGCAATGGTCTTTTTGGCATTGTGTTGTGAAATAACGTATTTGTCTAGGTACTCAACTATCTCTTTTGGGGTTAATTGCAACTCTCTTCTCCATCTAGTGTAAGAATTTTAATGTTATGGTTGGTGTAGATACACAAATCTGCTGCAATACTCAAACTCTCTTTGACAAGTTCGACTTCATCTAGCGAGGCATGTTTTTTAAGAGCGCGTGCGGCAGAGAGTGCAAAGTTGCTGCCGCTTCCTATGGAGGCGATTTGCCCGTCTTCCGGCTCTACAACATCGCCGTTGCCCGTAAGGATAAAGATATGTTCGTTGTTGAGTACTATCATCATCGCTTCAAGACGGCGAAGAACTTTGTCTTTGCGCCAAGCTTTGGAAAACTCAACGACTGACTTTAAAATATCGCCCTTTTTTGCCTCTAAAAAGTCTTCAAACATATCGAACAGATTAAAAGCATCCGCCGTACTTCCTGCAAAACCGGCTAGAATTTTGCCGTTATGAAGTGTACGGATTTTTGTAGCATTGCCTTTTAGGACACTGTTTCCAAACGTTACCTGACCATCTCCGCCGATGACTGCTCTGTTTTTGCCCTTATAGGCAAGTATGGTTGTTGCGTCAAACATTATTCGCCGACTACCTCTACGTGGAGTGTTGCATGGATGGCATGTCCGAGTTTAAGGTCTAGGGTATGCTCGCCAACGCTCTTGATAGAGAGTTTGTCTGTGATGTGCTTTTTGTCAATCTCAACAGAGTGTTGCTCTAAAAGTGCATGCGCAACTTCATCTTTAGTGATAGAACCAAAAAGATGTCCGTTTTGTCCCACTTTTTTTCTGATAACGATTTTAGCTTTATCAAGTTTTGTAGCTAGCTCTTTAAGTGATGCTATCTCTTTTGCCAAGTTTTCAGCTGCTAGACGCTCTTCTTCTTTGTGTTGTGCTAAAATCTCTGTCGTTGCGTGTTTTGCAAAACCTTTAGCTATTAAAAAGTTTTGACCGTAACCGTCTTTTACCTCTTTTACCTCACCTGCTTTACCGAGTGTTTTTACATCTTTTATAAGTAATATTTTCATTTTATCTCTCTATCTCGCCACCGTATGAGACGATGCCGTAAGTTAAATTGCCCATTTTTGTATATCCCATATCTCGCAAAATTCTTGCACAGTGTGCGCTTCTGCTGCCGACATGGCAGTAAACTATAATATTTTCATTTTTGTTTAGTTTTGCATTGTCAAGCGCTGCAAAGAAACTGCTTGTTGGAACAAGTTTGTCAGCTCCTTTGATATGTCCCATCTGCCACTCCATGTGCTCACGCACATCGACAAGCTTAAAATCAACCATTCCAAGCGCTCTTGCTTCAAGTAAAGATGTTAGCTCATCGCTGTCAAGCTCTCTCTCGTTGACAAGGGTTTGCGCTTCCTCTTTTGTAAGCCCTCTGGAGTGCGTGTGTACTGCTTCCTCCATCCCCATCTCTGCTGCTTTTTTTGCCGCATACTCAGGTGTACAGTAGATACCGCAATGACAAACTCCATCCTCTGGAATCTCTCTCTCAATCGCAGGTTTACATGGGCAAATGCGGTCTTCTACGCTCTTTGGTTTGCCATCAACCGTCTCAACCATAAAACATGGACAAAATCTCTTGCCGTACATCATCTTGTTTCTCGCAAGACCCATCTGTACGCCCTCATTTACTTCTGCTTGAGGGTTGTAAACCCAGCCAAACTGCTTGTTGACTTTGTCTGTAAACTCTATGGTTTTTTGCATCTCCGCCTGAAACTCAGGGGAGTTCATATCTATCTTGATAATGCTCATCTCTCTCTCCTTGTAGGGGATTTTTTATTTTCTAGCTTTTCCGGCGATAATAAATCTAAGTGCGTTAAGCTTGATAAAGCCTTGAGCATCTTTTTGGTTATAAACTTCATCTTTTTCAAATGTGCAGTATTCAGGGTTGAAAAGAGTTTTTTTAGACTCTCTCCCCACAACGCTTACATTTCCTTTGTAGAGTTTAAGTCTGACCGTTCCCTCTACATGCTCTTGTGTTTTGTCGATTGCCGCTTGAAGCATCTCTCTCTCCGGACTGAACCAGTACCCTTGATAGATGAGTTTTGCGTATTTTGGCATAATCTCATCTTTTGCGTGTGCCGCTTCACGGTCTAGCGTGATAGACTCGATAGCACGGTGAGCTTTTAGCATAATCGTTCCGCCCGGAGTCTCATAGCATCCGCGGCTTTTCATACCTACATATCTGTTTTCCACTATGTCAGCTCTACCGATACCGTGTTTGTTGCCGTATGCGTTAAGCGTCGCAAGGATAGTCGCTGGACTCATCGCTTCGCCGTTTATAGCAATAGGGTCGCCGTTTTTGTACTCTATAGTGATGTATTCTGGTGCATCAGGAGCATTTTCCGGAGAAGTTGTCCATAGCCACATAGACTCTTCAGGCTCTGCATTTGGATTTTCTAGGTGAAGACCCTCATAAGAGATGTGGAGAAGATTTGCATCCATCGAGTATGGAGAAACTTTTGGGTTTCCGTTTTCATCCATATGTTTTTGTGAAATCTCTATGCCATGCTCTTTTGCATAGGCAAGAAGTGATTCTCTTGAGTTCAAATCCCACTCTCTCCAAGGAGCGATAACGGTAATGTCAGGATTGAGTGCAAGATAACCAAGCTCAAAACGTACTTGATCGTTACCTTTTCCTGTTGCTCCGTGGCTCACTGAGTCAGCTCCCACCTGTTTTGCAATCTCTATCTGTTTTTTTGCGATAAGCGGTCTAGCTATAGAAGTTCCAAGAAGGTACTCGCCCTCATAGATAGCGTTAGCACGAAACATTGGGAAAACATAGTCTTTGACAAACTCTTCTTTGATGTCAAGAATGAAAATGTTTTCAGGTTTAATCCCCATCGCCAAAGCTTTTACACGTGCCGGTTCTACCTCTTCGCCTTGCCCAAGATCGGCAGTAAAAGTGACAACTTCTGCGTTATAAACATCTTGTAGCCATTTAAGAATGATGCTAGTGTCAAGCCCGCCGGAGTATGCAAGAACTACTTTTTTAACTTCTCTTTTCATGATAAAACCTTTGTAAGCAAAATAATTTGCGCGATTTTACTATAAAAAGTATTAAACTATGGTTACCAAAGGGTTGCGAGAGGAGATGAGAGTAAAAAAGGGAAATCAAAAGGGCGTTACTTACCCTTTTGAGTCAAATAGTATGCCCGTTACTTCACGCATTTTTGGGAGGAAATCTGCTGCTTGTTCTGCAGGAAATCTGCGTATCATTTTGCTAGTTTCAGATTCTATGACTGATACATAAAAAACATCTTGTTGATCAACGCCAAACTTTATGTTGGTACTCATCGGTGCTAGTGCTCTGTTAAGTTGTTCTACTAAATCTTGCACTTGCTCTTTTGAGTTGATTTTCTCAGAGGTGTTTGATGTCTCTTTTTGCATCTCCTTGACTAAATCCACCTGCTTTGGCTGTTGCACCTTTGCCTGTTCAACTGCTGCTTGCTCTACTTGTGCTGATTTCATTTGTGATTGCTGCTGTCTCGCAACGTTTGCTATGCCATCCATGACCTGCTCCTTAATCTTTTAAGAATATTATTAAATCACAAATCGGCAGAAAAAAAAAATAGTTTAATTTTTTTGTAACTTTTTTTTATGCTACCCTTGCATTTATGAATCAATACATACAACTTCTCAAATCAGAACCCATCCTAAGACGTCTCTCGCTTGTGCAGCTTATCTCCTATTTTGGGGCGTGGTTTAGCAATGTTGCTATCTATACGCTTCTCTTAGAGATGAGAGTTTCTGCCGAGGTTGTGGCATTTACGGCTATGTTACATTTTCTCTCAGGCATCATTCAGGCTCCATTTTCGGGTTCTGTCATAGATAGTATGAAGCCAAAAAAACTTCTGCTGATTTTAATCGCATGTGAGATATTTGCGACGCTTTTTCTTGTTTTTGTGGATGATGTCTCCGACCTTTGGCTTTTATATACACTTATATTTTTAAAAATGGCGGCGGCTAGTTTTTACTTTACTACCGAGATGTCGCTTTTGCCCAAAATCCTTGGCGGAGAGAGGCTGCAAAAAGCAAATGAGCTTCACTCTATCATCTGGTCATTTTCCTACACTTTGGGGATGGCACTTAGCGGATTTGTCGTTTTTTGGCTTGGGATAAAGGTGGCTTTTGTGCTTGATGCGCTTATGTTTGTGGTCGGTTTTTGGCTTCTTTATACGCTTAAGCTTGAGACGGATTTTGTCAAAGTCAAAGAGAATCTGTGGCAAATGATGGGCGATACATTTAGGTACCTCAAAAAAAATCCGCAAGCGCTCCATCTGATGGCACTTCATGCGTTTGTAGGCTTGACCGCGTTTGATGCACTGGTGGCTTTAATGGTGGACAAATACTACGCTTCCATCATTGCAACATCGCTAGCACTCGGGCTTTTGCACGCTTTTAGAGCAATCGGGCTTGTGATAGGTCCAATCGTTATGGGCAGATTTATCAACGACAAGAGGCTGGTTTATGTTTTTATAGCGCAAGCCTTTGCGATTTGGCTCTGGGCGTACATGATGGAGCATTTTTACCTCTCGCTCTTTGCAAGCGTGATAGTGGGCTTTTTCACAACAACGCTCTGGTCGCATACTTACACGCTTTTGCAAAAAAATATAGACAAAAAATACTACGGGCGCATAGTTGCATACAACGACATGCTCTTTTTGTCGATGGCGACATTTACATCCTTTATGATAGGATTTTTGGCGACAAACGGCTACTCGCTGGAGTTCATCGCATGGCTAATGGGTGCTGGGTTTTTAGTGGGTGCGGTTTATGTGAGATGGATTTTAAAGACGCAGGATTTGGGGTGAATTTATTTGTTTGACAACTTGACAAATAGTAAGCTATAATGATAAAAATCTGATATGTGAGGATATTTTCATGCAGACAATACAAGTCGGAGAGTTTAAAGCGGAGTTTTCATCTATCCTTGAGAGAGTGCAAAATTTTGGCGAAAAGTATGTCATAGAGTATGGAAAAAAGCACAAAAAAGTAGCGATGCTCGTCCCCTATGAAGAGGAAAAGAAGCAGAGAATTTTTGGGATACATGAGGGAAGATGCCGTGTACCGGATGATTTTGATGATGAGAATGACGCTATAAATGAGATATTTTATGGGGCGAAAATATGAATATCCTCATAGATACGCACATATTTTTATGGCTTATCTACGATACAAAAAAAGTCGATGAAAAACATATGGAGTATCTCAAAGATTTGGATAACACGATATACTTTAGTGCTATGAGCATCGCTGAAATCATGATAAAAAAATCAATCGGTAACCTTGAAGTTGATTTTGATATGGATGAGGTTCTTCATGTCATGGGAATCAAGGTACTTGACTTTGACGCAAAAAGTGCTATGCTTTTGGGAACTTTGCCCCTGCATCACCGTGACCCTTTTGACAGAATGATAATCGCTCAAGCCATGACAAACAGATGCAAAATTATCTCGGTTGATAGCAAGTTTGCTTTTTATGAGTGCAAGTTGCTATAATTTTTGAATGTTCAAAGAAGAGAATGAGAGCTATATTTTGATTTGACTTTGACTCTCAAAATTTTTTCTACAAAGCCGTAGATATATTAAATAAAAAGAACAGCAATGAATGACATGCAAACACAAAATGACTACAACTCTTTTTTAGCAGAGATAAAACAGCAGATAAAGTCATCGCAGATAAGGGCTATCAATAGTGTAAATAAAGAGATGATACTGCTTTATTTTCGTATTGGGAAGAGGATAAGCCAAAAACAAAAAGAGCTTGGGTGGGGTGCGAAGGTTATTGACAATCTTAGTCATGATATCAAGAGTGCATTTCCAGAGCTTGGCGGTTTTTCTACTAGAAATATTAAAAGAATGTTGCGTTTTTATAAGGAATATACACAGCCTTTTGAAAAAGTGCCACAGGCGGTGGCACAAATGGATGATGAGATAATGCCACCCATAGTGGCACAAATTCCTTGGTCGCATAATGTAATTTTAATAGAGAAAATCAAAGATATAGATTTGCGATATTGGTATATGCAAAAAACTCTTGAACATGGTTGGAGTAGGGATGTGTTGGTTTTGATGATACAGAACCAACTGCATAAAAGAGAGGGAAAGCTTGCATCAAACTTTAAAAATATTTTAGCTCCGCAAGATAGCGATTTGGTGCAACAATCATTTAAAGACCCCTATTTATTTGATTTTTTAACTATTGCCGAGCCTTTTTTAGAAAGAGAACTTGAGTCAAATCTGATCAAACATATGGAAAAGTTTCTCATAGAACTTGGAAGCGGTTTTGCATTTGTCGGCAGACAGTATAAGCTTGAAGTTGGCGAGGATGATTTTTATATTGACTTGCTTTTTTATCATCTAAAACTTCGATGTTATGTGGTTGTTGAGCTTAAAAAAGGTAAATTTAAGCCTGAATATTCGGGGCAAGTTAATTTTTACTGTTCTGCAATAGATGGGATTTTGGCTCACAAAGAAGACAAACCGACGATTGGGCTTATCCTTTGTCAAGAAAAAAATGAGATAGTAGCTGAGTATTCACTGAGAAATATGTCGCAGCCAATCGGTATATCGGAGTATGAATTGACGGAGGTTTTACCAAAAGAGTTTGAGTCAAGCTTGCCGACTATCCAAATGATAGAAGATGAGTTAAAACAGAGTTTAAATAAGGAAATATAAATGGCATCAGGGATTTTTTTACTTTTAGACGATATCGCTATGTTGGCTGATGATGTGGCGGTGGCTAGTAAGGTGGCTACTAAGAAGACGGCGGCTATACTTGGGGATGATTTGGCGGTTAATGCGCAAAAGGCGACGGGGTTTGAGCAGTCTCGGGAGCTTGCTGTTATCTGGGCTATTACGAAAGGATCGCTTAAAAATAAGGTGATTATCTTGCCTGTGGCTTTTGTTTTGAGTGCGGTTGCGCCTGCTCTTATCACGGTTATCCTTGTTTTTGGTGCGCTTTTTTTGCTTTATGAGGGGGTGGAGAAGATAGAGGAGTGGCTTTTTCACAAAGAGCATCATGAGGACAAAGAGGAGTTGTTGCACTCCACGCCTGAGACGATTTTGGAGATAGAAAAGGAGAAGATAAAGTCGGCGGTTTTAACGGACTTTATCCTCTCTGTGGAGATAGTCGTTATCGCTCTTGCGGCTGTGGCGGAGAAATCTTTTGGGGTGCAAGTGGCTTCTGTGGTCATTGTGGCACTTGTGGCTACTTTTGGGGTTTATGGGTTTGTTGCGATGATAGTTCGTATGGACAATGTTGGGTTTTGGCTTATCGACAAAGGGCATGAGAGAAGCGGTGGTTTTCTTATAAACGCTATGCCAAAACTTATAAAAACGCTTGCGTTTGTGGGGACATTTGCGATGATTTTGGTGGGTGGGGGCATCCTTGCGCATAAGGTGGAGTTTTTGCACCACTACTTTTTAGAGGGCGTTCCTGCTGTTGTCAATGAACTGCTGCTTGGGGTGGTTATCGGTGTGGTTGTTTTGGCGGTTGTGAAGGTTTTTCATATGGTGAGAGGGAAATAATAGCAAAGATCCTGAATCAAGTTCAGGATGACGGGTTGTTTTCAGGATGACTGGTATTTCGTCATTCCAAGCTTGACTTGGAATCTAGTTTGTGATTTGTTCAAAGTATTTGATTTTTTAGATTCTGAATCAAGTTCAGAATGACGGTTTGTGTTTCAGGATTCAGGTTCTGCGAAAGAAGTCTAATAAATCTTCTCTTTCATGTTAAACATTTGGTAGTAAACATCTATCATCTCTCTTAGTGTTGCGTCATCTAACGTGGTTTTTTCTTTGACGCCAAATCTGTTTATGTACTCGTAGGGGAGAACGGATTTGTCGGCACTTGGGTTTTTGAGGTATTCAAAGATTGCCTCTTTGATTTTGCGTTCGCTGCTGTACTTTTGGGTGTATTTTTTCATCATCATGGCAAATTTGAAGTCTCTGGAGTGGCAGTTGAGGCAGTTTTCTTCAAAGCTTGAAGCACTTAAAAGAGTGACAAGTGAGAGGGCTAGAAGCGTGATTTTTACCATGTGAGTGTTACCTTTGTCCCTTTTTTTTGCTCCGAATCTATGGCGATGCGCATGCCGTACTCATCAACGATGGACTTGATGATGCTGTACCCGATGCCAAAACCGCCCTGTGTCTTGTCAAATCTGCTGTACCTCTCAAAAATCCTGCTTATCTCCTCTTGGCTCATGCCGCCACCTTCGTCTTGTACGCTCAAAGAGGAGGGCGTAAGCGTGATGGTTATGGTGGTGGCTCTGTTTGTGTATTTGATGGCATTGGAGAGGATGTTGTCGATAAGACGCTCCATCTTTTGTTTGTCGGCAAAAAAATGGACATCATCTTGGAGCGTTGTATCAAGGGTTAGTTTTTTCGCATTTGCCATATCTGAGAAGTAATACACTCTTTGGCTTACAATCTCGGAGAGGTTGAGCGTTTGGTTTTGCGAGGCGACTTGGTGGTTGAGAAGCAGATAGACCAAATCCTGATAGAGGTTGGAGATGGTCATGGATGCTGTTTTGATGCGCTGGAGCTTTTTCATGGACTTCTCGTTACACTCCGCACCCTCTAACGTCTCAATGTTGGTGAGGATGGTTGTGATGGGTGTGTTGAGTTCATGTGTGGTCTCTTTGATGAAGTTGTCAAGCAGATGCAGGGTGTTGCGCAGAGGTCGCAAAACAAGTTTGACAAGAAAAAAGGAGGTTACAAGAGCGATGAGAACAACAAGAAGTGCCGCCATGACGAGGTCGCCCATGATGTTGAGCGGCTCTTGTTTTTTCTCTATCACGGCGTAAGCGGCACCGAGATAGTAGGGTTTGAGCGAAGCGATGTAGTAAATATTGCCATCTTCAAAGAAGAGTTCTTGCTCCAGATTTTTTGGTGGTTTTTGGAGTGTGGAGAAGATGAGGTTTTTGTCTATGTCGTAAATGGCACTCTTAAACTGCTCAAATCGTGGGTATTCGTACTTTGTATCGCTGTTTTCATGAACCTCAAGAAGTCTCTCTTCAAGCTCCAAGCTCAACTCTTTTAAAATCTTCTTCTCACTGTGGGTTCTCTCATCAAGCTTGTAAAAGTAGTAACTGCCAAAAAGCGTAAAAATGAGCAGAAGAGTGGAGCTGAGGTAGAGTCCCAGCACATAAAAAATAGTCTGTTTTTCACTCTTGTACAAATTTGTACCCCACCTTTTTGATGCTCAAAATTCTCTCTTTTCCGAGATGCTTGCGCAGGTTTTTTATGTAGGTTCTAAGGCTCATGTCGCTGTGTGATGCCTCAAAAGACCAGACATTTTGGTAAATCTCTTCAAAAGAGACACACTCGTTTTTATGTTTGAGAAGCAGTTTTAAAAGCAAAACTTCTTTTGGGTGGAGCAGAACTTTTTGGTCATGCAAAATCAGCTCATGCGTAAGCGTGTTGAAGCAAATCTCTTGTGTGATTTGCGTCACTTCGTTTTGTGTTTTAAACTCCCGCTTCAAAAGAGCCTTGATGCGAAAGAGCAGCTCTTTTAGAACAAATGGCTTTTTGATGTAGTCATCCGCACCGGCGTCATACCCCTTTGAGAGGTCGTCTATGCTATTGAGGGAGGTGGTAAAGATGGCAGGTGTCGTTATGTTTGCCTCGCGCAACTCGCTAAGAAGCTTAAATCCGTTGATGTGAGGGACGTTGACATCAAGCAAAAGCATGTCAAAATTGCCCCTAAAAATCGCTTCCAAAGCCTCTTCTCCATCATAAACGCTCACCACATCAAACCCCTCATCGCACAAAAACTCCGCAACGGTTTCAGAGAGGGCAATATCATCTTCTAGGTATAAAATTTTCATAAAAGATTATACCTAAAATTTTTTACGCATATACGGAGAAGCCCTCGCTTGGAGCTGTTTGCTTGTTTGTTTTGTTTAAAATGTCCAGAAGTGCTTGCGTGTAGTCTTGTGAACTAAGTGTAGTTGCATCCACGCTTTTCATCTCCTCAACAGCCGCTGCTCTCTCTTCTTGCGTCATAGCACTAAGCTGTTCTTTGATAGCGCTTCTCTCTTCCTCGGGAAGATTTTGCATGATATCTCTCATGTCGCCTTGTCCGCCACCTGAACCGTCCATTTTTCTCATCTGCATCTGTTGCATCATGCCATTTGACTGAATTTCCATCTTATTTTCTCCCTCCGCCGCCGTTTGCGCCTTTGTACTGGTTACCCGTACCATCTTTTGGACCTGAGCCTGCTTTTTCCGATTTTCCTGAACCGTTTTGGTTTTTGTTTCTTTTTTGCTCTCCTGTGCCGTCTTGCTTTTGCGTACGCTCTTGCATCTGCTGCATTTTCGCCTCATGCGTAGCAAAACTCTCTTCCGCCATACTAAAAGTGCCAAGTAACACTAACGCAAGTAAAACCTTCTTCATCTTGTATCCTTTGTTTTGATTTGAGACATTATGATATAAGGTCGTGAAATAATTGTGGATTAGATAACCCTCTCCCCCTCTAACTCGTGAAACACAATCCCTCTGTTTTCTATCTTCATGATTTTGTCAAAGTATGGGAGGATGCGGTCATCGTGGGTTACGGTGATGATGGCTACGTTTTGCTCCTCGGCTATTTTTTTGAGCATCTTGATGACACTTATGGAGCGCTGTGCATCAAGGGCGGCGGTGGGTTCGTCGGCTAGGATGATTTGGGGGTTGTTGGCTAGGGCTCGGGCGATGGCTACTCTTTGGTTTTGTCCGCCTGAGAGTTGCGATGGCATGGCGTGGGCTTTGTCGGCGATGTCGAGGTACTCTAAGAGTTCCATCGCTTTTTGTTTTGCCGCTTTTTCGCTTACTTTGTTGGTCTGGGGCAGAAGCGTGATGTTTTCTATGATGTTTAAAAACGGGATGAGGTAGTGGGCTTGAAAGATAAAGCCTATCTTTTCTCGGCGGATCTTGCGTGTGTCTTTTGCTGTCCATTTGTTGTCGTAAACTTTTTCTTCGCCTAGCCAAATCTCTCCGCTTGTCGGCTCTTGCACGCATCCTATCATCATGAGAAGTGTAGTTTTTCCCGCACCGCTTGGAGCTATGAGGGCTACGAGTTCCCCTTTTTTGACTTCAAAAGAGGCATTTTCTATGACTTTGACAAGGTTGTCGCCTTTGCCAAAATTTTTGACTAGATTTTGCACTTTTATGGCTGTCTCTTGCATCTCACCCTCCTATTGCCGCTGATGGGTCGGCACTGATAACTTTTTTGACACCTACAAAAGAGGCGAGGATGGAGGCGATGAGAACAACGCCAAAAAGCCCCCACGCATCGGGAATCTCAAGCACGATACGTTTTGGAAACCTGTCATAAACAAGATGCGCAAAGATGTTGCCAAAGATAAAAGCAAAAACACCAAGAAGGAGTGTCTCTTTGACAATCATGGAGATGATAAGCGAGTTTGGAAGCCCCATAAGCTTCATGATGGAGATCTCTTTCATCTTCTCCAGCGTCATCGTGTAGATGATGAGTGCGATGATGATGGTGGAGACGATAACTAAGATAACAGTAAAAAGCCCTATCTGTTTTGATGATTTTTCTATAAGGTTTTTGGTGAGAATCGTCTTTTGCTGTGCGGCGGTATAGACACTTTTGTGCTGCCATTTGCGTATATCTTTTGCCACATCCTCTGCATCATAGCCGCTTTTTATGCGTGCGACGATAACATTTACCATAAAGGTTTCGGAGTTTTTCACACCTCGCGCGATATTGTTTTGAATCTCTTTGTTTGAGTAGGAGAACTGCAAATCCTGCGCATCTTTGAGGCTGATGTAAACAAGCGGGTCGCCGCCGTTAGAGACGGTGCTGTGCGTGATGCCCACGACGGTGTAGAGGTTGCGTCCAAGCTTGATTTTATCCTCTAGTTTAAAGCCTGTTTTGTCCGTGACGACGATTTCATAGTGGTCGTTTTTTATGTCTCGTCCTGCTATAAGTCTTTTTGGGTTAACAGGGTTGATAACACCTCTTATGTCATACCCCACTGCAACAACACGCACCGGTTTTTCGGCTCGTGGAAGCTGGATGTTTTGAAATGTCATCGCCTCGCTTGTCTCTATGCCATCCATCACATAGATGATATCTTTAAGGTCTTCGTGTACACGGGAGGATTCGGCAAAAGGTCCAAGTGTGTCCTCTTGCACTATCCACAAATCTGCACTGATATCATCAAGCAAAATCTCCGCATCCACCATCATCCCGCGGTAAACCCCAATCATAATAAGGACTATCCCAAGGAGCATCCCCACCCCCATGGCGGTGACTAAAAACTTGCCGAGTGTATGCTCTATGTCTCTTCTGGCTAAATCAATCATCGAAAAATCTTCATTCCATCACTAAGCGGTTTGTTGTTTATCTTTGGCACTAAAAGCTCCGCACCTGCCTCTATGCCCGAACTAATCGCCGCCTCTTCATCGTTTTGCGCCAGAATAGAGACCTCTTTGAAGTAGGCTTTGTCGCCCTCTGCTACCCAGAGACCTTTTTTGCCGTTGTATTTGCTTAAAAGTTTCATAGGGACTTTGAGAACATCTTTGTGTGTTGCTACGTGAATGTTAACCTCTGCTTGTTCGTTGATATAAAAAGTCTCAGGTGTAGCATCAAAACCGATGTTTACCTCACGTTCCAAAGTTACTGCATTGCTCATGGCAACTACACGCTGGAGTGTTCCTTTGAGTTTTTCGTTTGGTTTGGAGCGGAGTTTGATGGATGCGTTTTGTCCAACTTTTACACTTTGCGCAACTCTCTCATCTATGTTGGCACGCACCCAAAGCGTGGTGGGGTCAACGATTTTAAAGATAACGGTTGATGGCAGAACATAAGAGGCTTTTTCCGCCTCTTTTGAGATGATATAACCATCAACAGGCGCATAAACTTTTAGCCGCTCAAGTTTTGTCTGGAGAGCTTCTATGTTTTTTTGCATACGCTGCTCTTCTGAAGCGGCGGAGGCGATTTTTGCTCTTTGTGAGTTCATCTGCGCTTTGATGTTGTCTAGGTCGCTTTTTGCTTTGTCATACTCCGCTTGAGAGACAAATTTTTGCTCCAAAAGCTTTTTGTGGCGTTCATGTGTAGCTTCAAGAAGCACCTTTTGCGCTTCCAAACTTGCTATGTTCTCTTTGGCGGAAGCGGCTTCATGGGAAGATTTTTGAAGCGTTGCTTTTGCCTCGCCTATGAGTGATGGAAGCTCAACTGCATCGATGCTAAGGAGTAAATCCCCTTTTTTGACCCACATCCCCTCATCAAAGTGTATCTCCTCTATGCGTCCTCCGCTTTGCGCCGTGATGGCATAGATGTTTTTTGCGTCAACATTTCCGATACCTTTAACAGAGACTTTAAGGTCGCCTTTTGTGGGTTGCGTCATCTCAAAAGTTGATTTGACAACATACACTTTTTTGTAAAATATCGCACCTCCGGCGATGATAGCGGCGGCGATAAGCGTGTACTTTATCCAACTTTTCATTTTTTCTCTCCTT
The DNA here is from genome assembly GCF_059705355.1 of Sulfurimonas lacustris. Taxonomy (NCBI): domain Bacteria; kingdom Pseudomonadati; phylum Campylobacterota; class Epsilonproteobacteria; order Campylobacterales; family Sulfurimonadaceae; genus Sulfurimonas; species Sulfurimonas lacustris. Next base: position 1,535,825 of record NZ_AP046125.1, on the reverse strand, counting down.
GTAAATACTCTAAATTGTTTTTAATGTTTTGTAGCGCAAATCTCGCTTCAAGAAGTCCAAGGCGTGCTTGAAGATGGGTTGTTGCCGCATCCAAAACCTCTATGTATGTTGAAAGCCCCTCTTTGTAGCGTGCCTCAACTACCTCTTTGGTTGCAAGGGATGAGTCGATGAGTGCCTCTTTTGCCTCGATGGTTGCCTTGTAACGTTCCAAATCGGCTAGAAGTGTTAGTGTCTGCTCCTCAAGTTGGAGTTTTTTTGCTCTGTAGGACTCTTTTGTTCTCTCTTTTTCTATGCGTGCGTACTCGTTTTGCGCACTTAGTCTGCCACCGTTATAGAGTGGTATGTTTATGCCTATGCCGACCATGGAAGTGTCGTACTCGTTTAGCGAATCTTGATAGGTATAAGAGGCTACCGCATCAACAGAGCCGTAATTTGCGGCTTTTGAAGCGTTGTAGAGGAGCGTGTCTCTTGTGATTTGCTCATTTAAACCCAAAAGCGAGGGGTTTTTTGCAAAGATAGTATCCAGTGCGTTTGCGCCTTGAAGTGTTATAGGTGCACTCTCCTCTAGTGTCACGCCAAAATCCGCCTCTTCTCCCATATATAAAAAGAGCGTTGCCACTGCCTTGTGAAGTTCGGCTTTTGTTGTGGCATAAGCATCTTTTGCGTTGTAGAGCGCACTTAACATGCTTGAAGCATCCGCTTTTGTTTTTAGCCCCTCACGCACAAGAGCCTCTGCTTGTTTGTAAAGCTCCTCTTTTGTCTCTATATCTTTTTGTCTCGTCTCAAGTGCTTTTGTCTGGAAAAGTACTTTGTTGTAGAGATTTTTTACACTAAAGACAAGAAGAGCTTTTGCCTCTTCAAGCGAGAGTGCGGCGATGTTTTTGTTTTTTTCATAGGCTTCTATGGTTGAGGTGGTTTTGGAAAAATCGTAAATCTTTTGCGTTACCTTTGCCTCTGCTACAAAGTTGTCATCCTCGATGGTGTTAAACGTGCCGTTTTGGGGCATGGTAAAGGTGTTGTGCGGGTTGTACTGCGCACTTAAGTTGAGCTGAGGCAGATAGTCCGCTTTGGCGATATCGACCAAAGAGTTGCTTTGCAAGCTGCCCAAAGAGAGTTTTTTGATATCGGGATGGTTTTGCAATGTCGCTTCTATACACCCATCAAGTGTAAGCGTCTTTGCGTAAAGGGTAAAACAAGAGAGAAAAAGAATAATGGTTTTTTTCATAAAGTGTCCACAAAGTAGGGTTTTAGAATTCTAATTATTACCAATATTTGTGTAATTTTTGTGAAAATTTTGAGATTGTTTTATCATAAACTTCTTTCAATGATTTTTGCAATTAAATCCAAGCTTAAAAAAATAGATTAAGATAAAGAGAGATACAATTTGATTTTAAAAAATTTTCATAACAAAAGAGAGTGATGCTTCTTCCAAATACAATCAAACGCAATACGCTGATTTTGACGCTTTTCATACTTTTGTTTTCACTTTTTGGTATCTATATGCTTTTAGAGCAGCAGCTTCAAAAAGCTGTATCGGAGGAGTTTGAGAGGGTGGCTTCGGGGACAAAGAACCTCTTTTTGGCAAATGTCCAAAAGAGTGAAGATGACCTAAGTTTCAAACTTGCTAACATCGTTGCGGCAGATGGGTTGGCAGAGGCTGTGGCTAGAAGAGACTATGAGGCGCTTGAAAAAATCATCACTCCCTACTATAAACGGCTTAAAGAGTTGGAGTATGATGTAGAAATTCTTACATTTCGCTCCACTGAGAATATCACTCTTTTTCGTGCCCATCAGCCAGAGTATTATGGAGATGCACTCAACGAAAAACGCGCCCTCATAGTCGATACAGGTCTCTTAAGACGTCCGCTAAGTGGTTTTGAAGTGGGAAATCTGGAGATGACATACCGCTTGAGTAAACCCATCTTTTACAAGGATGTTTATGTCGGCAATGTTGAACTTGGCATCAACCCAAAGGCTTTTTTGGAGGAGCTGGGTACAGTTTTTAAGATAGACGTCGGCATCGCCCTGCAAAAAGCACAGCTTGATATCTTGCTCGATCAAAAAGGGGTGCCCATTGATGCAAATCTCCTTCTTGTGCGTGGCGATGTAACCCTCAAAAACTACTTTTTACAAAAGCAGACAAGCCAAAAGTCACACTATAAAGTCGATACAAGCATCGCTTTGCAAAACCATCTTTTGCAGACGACGGGGTATCTGGTTGTAGGATTTGATATAGCAGATATTGTCAAAAAAAATACCGAATTTATGGAGCGTTTCTTTTTTCTTATCGCTATAAGTATGCTTGTTTTGGTTCTTTTGTTGCACCAAAGTTTTACCAAAATCTTAAACTATTTTTCCAAGCAGGTCTATGTAGATCATTTGACCGAACTTCTCAACAGATACGCGCTCAATGATGTGCTTTTTTCTAAGCATCGCAAAACGCTTATTGTGAGTAATATCAAAGAGTTTAGCCTTGTCAATGAGCTTTATGGCGTAGATGCTGGCAATGAAGTGCTCATCCAAGTAGCGGCACTTTTTAGAGATTTTGCAAAAGAGAGAGGTTTTGAGGCTTATAGAATCTCATCGGATGAGTTTGTGCTTCTTAAAAAAGAGGATTTCTTTGATGAAGAGGCATGTTTTAAGAACCTCAAAGAGCTGCATGAAAAGATAAACGTGCTTAAAATCGCCCTCAAAGAGGCAGATGAAGTTATCGGCGTTGAGATGTACTCAGGAGTGGCGTTTGACAATGAAAATGTGTTGGAGTACGCACAAATGGCACTTAAAAAAGTGCGAAAAGAGTCGCTCTCTTTTATGATTTACTCACAAAAACTCGATACCAAAGAGCACTCGCAAACGGTGGTGCAAGTAAAAAGAAGTATCAGGCATGCGCTTGAACATAAAAATGTCATTCCGTTTTTTCAACCCATCACCGACCATAACGCAAAGGTTGTTAAGTATGAAGCATTGATGCGCATCGTTGCATTTGATGGCGGTAAAAAGAGGATTTTATATCCAAGCGAATTTTTGGATATTGCTATGAATAGCAACTTGTATATCAAAATGACAAAAGAGATTTTAGGGCGCTCTTTGGAATTTTTTCAAAACAGAAAAGAGCGCATCTCGCTCAACTTCCTACCAAATGATTTTTTTAACCCATCTATCATAAAAACATTGATGGAGGGGATGGAAAATTTTGATTCGCCATCGAGGGTTGTTGTGGAGATAACAGAGCAAGAGGGCGTTGAAAACTTCGAAAAACTCCTTGAAGTGGTCAAAAAACTAAGAGCAATCGGCGTTCTTATCGCCATAGATGACTTTGGCAGCGGCTATGCAAACTATGTGCATATCCTAGAGATAAAACCTGACTATCTTAAGATTGACGGTTCGCTTATACGCAATATCTTAAGTGATGAAAATTCAAAGATTTTGGTAAAAAGCATCATCAGTTTTGCACGTGAACTTGGCATCACCACGGTTGCGGAGTATGTGGAGAATGAAGAGATTTTTGAACTGCTCAAAGAGTATGGCGTGAATGAGTTTCAGGGGTACTATTTTGGGAAGCCGACCGACCTTATCGGCGCACAAGAACAAGTGTGAAAGAGATGCTTTACCCCTCAAAAATCGGCGTTATTGACCTAGCAAAAGTGACACGCCTCTACCCTGCGGCTGTGGTCGATGCACATGGAGAAATCGCTGAGATGAGCCTTGAATGGGCGGAGATAAACGGTGATAAAGTGAAGATAACTTCGTATGTTTTGGTTTTTGATTTTACGCTTCCAAATGAAAAAGTACGAGAGAAAAAAGAGCTTCATTTTGAGACAAAAGAGGCACTTTTTGAAGCGATGCAAGAGGTAGCGCAATTTTTTTAATGAACTTCTTATATAACCTAAAAATGAGATTCCAAGTCAAGCTTGGAATGACGAGATTTGTGGGTTTTCGTCATCCTGAACTTGTACCGCAAGGGTATTTCCTTTGGTCATTCAGGATCTAAGTTATGAAAAGAAATCTGACACTCTCTCAAGATACCCGTAAAGTATTTTCCATCGCCATTCCTGCAGCGCTCAAGCACCTCGTTGATATTTTGCAGATACTTATCGACATGCTTATGGTGGGGATGGTAAGCGTCTCAGCTCTTGCGGCGGTTGGGATGAGCATGCAGTTTATGATGATAGTCAATGTGCTTATGACACTCTATGTCGTGGGCGGCAATGCTCTTATTTCCCGTTTTATCGGGCAGGGAAGAAAAAAGAGAGCCTCAGCACTTCTCTACGCTCTTGCCATCGTTGCGGCGGTTCTTTCTCTCTTTGTGAGTTTTGGCGGCTACTTTGGAAGTGAGGCTCTCTATGCCATGATGGGGGCGCAAACAGAGGTGGTGGAGCAGGGCGCGCTCTATTTTAAGATTATCTCTCTTGGGATGATTTTTATGTTTATCGATACTCTCCTCTACAACGCTCTCTCGGCAGCAGGTGACACAAAAAACTCGCTCTACATCAAACTTCTCTCCTCCGCGCTCAATGCTTTTTTGAACTATGTTTTTATCTTTGGACACTTTGGTTTTGAAGCTATGGGCGTGGAGGGGGCAGCGTATGCCACAGTTATAGCCTACTGTTTTAACGTCGCTGCTTATGTGGTACTGCTCAAAAAACCTCACGCAAAACTTGGCATCGTTCCCATCATCCGCATAAAAGATTTGTTTCGAGTGTGGCATGTGGGGTGGAGTGCAGCTTTGGAGCGGGGCATCTCAAGCGTTTCGTTTCTCTTTTTTGTAGCCATTATCGCCGCTTATGGAACGGAGGAGTTGGCGGGGTATCAGGTAGGGCTTCGCATAGAGGGAATCGCCTTTATGCCGGGGTTTGGTTTTGCCATCGCCGCAACCGCACTTGTGGGGCAGAGCTTGGGCGCAAGAGACAAAGAGAGAGCTTATGTCATGGGCATCATCGGCGGACGCATAGCGTATATGTTTATGGGAAGTGTCGGAGTGGTACTCATCCTTTTTCCTGAGTTTTTAGTTAGTTTTTTCACACAAGACGCCCAGACTATAGCCGTGGCATCCTACTACCTTGTCTTTGTAGGTTTGGCACAAATTCCGCTTGCTATCATGTTTGTCTATTCAGGTGCGCTAAGAGGTGCAGGAGCAACCAAAATCACACTCAAAATCAGCGTTTTTTCGCTCTGGATTTTTCGCGTCATCCCTTCTTTCGTCGCCTATAAATTAGGCTACCCCATAGAGGCGATTTTTATCATCATGAATATAGAGACGCTTATAAAAGGTGTTGCTTATATGGTTATTTATAAAAAGAGGGCTTGGTTGGATACGAGGGTTTAAACCCAATTATCAAGTTTCAAATCTTTTACTCTTTGAAACTCTTTTGTGTTGTTGGTTACAAGTGTCATGTTGTGACAAAGTGCATGGGCGGCTATCATCATATCTAACCCTCCTATGATTTGCCCTCTTTTTTCTAAATCTGCTCTTATTTTTCCATAGACAACAGAGGCTTTTATGTCGTACTCCAAAATGTCAAATGGTTTAAGAAAATGCTCCAATGCTAGGAGATTTTTCTCCACTTGTTCACTTTTATAAGTCCCGTAGTAAAGTTCACTTACAGTGATGCTTGAGAGAACCAAATCACCCACATCAAACTCTTTGAACTTTTCTCTTACACCTTGAGGCTTATTTTTGATGATGTAAATGCAGATATTGGTGTCAAGCATCTGCTTTTTCAAAACAGACCCTCTCTTGTTTGCGTCGGCTGCACTCTTGTTTGCATAAAATCGTCTGAAAACTCATCAAGCCTCTCAAACATATGTTCCCACACGCTTTTGTCATTTTTTGGCATCAAAATTACGCCATCTTCCACTCTTTTTATAAAAAGCTCTTCTTGGTTTTCAAACCGAAACTCTTTTGGCAATCTCACCGCTTGGCTTTGACCATTTTTAAACAGTTTTGCTACAGCACTCATGACATCTCCTTTAGAAAGTATATATTTTGAAGTATAGACTTTTTAAGTTGTTTTGTCAATGCGTCTTTTTAGTTTTCAACTGCTCTTCCAAAGCTTTTAGCTCATCGGCGTTTTGTTGCGCTTTCTTGACTGCCTCTTCAAACGCAAAGCCCTTTATGATTATTTCGTACAAATACGGCTTCTCTTTACGCCAATTCTGTTTATTCCCCACAAATGTGAAGAGTTCATCCATGATGCTGTGACTGGATCTCAGTGAACTCTTTAACTTTTCGACACTCTCTTGGTAAAATGATTTCGTTTCACTCATCTTTTTTTCAGATGAAACTGTACAGTTCCAAGGCTGATACCTAGAACTCTTGCTATTTTCCGCTGTTCACCTTTTTCATCATACATCCGCATTTAAAGAGAACAAATATTTTACAATTCTTTTGATACAATACATGAGAAATGTTTTCAAGGTTATTTATGAACTACAATTTTGAATGGGATGTGAACAAAGCCAAAAGTAATATCACCAAACATAAGGTTAGTTTTGAGGATTCTGCATCAGTATTTAGAGATAAAAACATGATTTCACTCTTTGATGATGAACATAGTGAGAGTGAAGATAAGATGGGTAAGTATTGGTATGGACTTGCATACCAATACGCTCGTTGTGGTGCATACAAATATTTCAGTCGATAACAATAACTGCAATATACCCATAATAAGTGCTAGAAGAGCAACCAAAAAAGAGCAACAAATTTACTTGGAGGGATTAAGATGAAAGAGGAATATGATTTTTCAAAGGGTGTAAGAGGTAAATTTTACAAAGAAAATGCTACATTTAATTTACCTATATATCTTGAACCTGAGATTGAAAGTTTTTTTTCAACATTGGCAAAAAAACAAAATACAAATTTGACACAAATTATAAATAAACTTCTCAGCAAAGACAAAGAACTTATTGAGATTGCAAGCGTTTGATTTAAAAAGCAACCCTCTCTACCTTCTCAAGCATAAAGACTTTTCCCAATCTCATCAAATGCTTGAAGTGTTTTTTCTAAAAGATTTTGCGCATTTTCTAGTATCTTTTGCGTTATCTCTTCTAGGCTCTGTTGCTCTTTTTTAGGGATTTGTAGCTCTTTTACGGCTTTGTCGAACATGGAGACGATATTTGCTTTTGTGAAGTTTTGCACCTCTTCATCTTTTTGTTTCATGGGTGCGAACTCTCTTGCTATCTCTTTTGCTATTTTGTTTATGGGAGATTGCGGTGCATCTTTACCGAGTTCTTTTAAAAAGGAGTCGATGTAGGGTTGGGCTATTTTCATAAATGCATCTATCTCTTTTTTGTCTTGCGCATCTATGCCGTTGCTTTTCATAGAAAAATCAAAGGATTGCATGGACGCAAAAGAGAGTGTACTGCTGCTTGCATCTTGATTTTGTTCGTATCTCAAAGAGAGTGCGCTTTTGCTTGAAAAATCCATATTTATAGTATCGCCGCTTGATGTGCGCATAAAAATGCTCAAGTCATGAGATTTATACGTATCGAGTGCATAAGAGCCATTTACCATCGTGTCCGCCTTGTAAAAACTTGAGGTTAAATCGGCAAAATTAGCCTCACCCCTTAACCCCATCCGCTCTAGGAGCTTTTAAAAAGCTAAAAAACAGTTTGATGTAGAGCATAAAAATCTTGATAATCTTTTTAACCATTTTTTTTATTTTTTAACTCAAATTTTTCTTTTATCAAGAGTGCTTTTTCATAAGATTCTTTTGAAGATTCAACTATCTCGTCAAACGCTAGACCTTTCATGATTGTTTCGTACAAATATGGTTTATCTTTACGCCAGTTTCTTAGTGTTCTAGGGTCAATATCAAACAATCTTGCCATATCTTGCTGTGTCAGTTTCATGCAAAAACTCTACACAAAAAAATATTCTAAAAAAATTCGGAAACATTTGTATGTGTTTTATTTTAAAATGGGAAGTATATGTATATAATAAAAACTATTTTCGGAATTAAAATCCTAAAAAACTTAAAAAATGAGAAACAAATGTCTTTAAAAATTATCCAACACATGCAAGAACTGCTAAAAAAGAGTGAAAAATTTTGCGATAAAGATGGAAATATTTTTGTGCTTGGTGTACTTGAAGCGGTGGAAAAGATTGACATAGAGCTTGTTAGATTGCTTCTAGGAGATAAGCAAGCAAAAGAGCAGTTTTTTACAAAAGTCGAAGATATTTTTGTACTCAACCAAAACAGGCTTATAGAGTTTTTTACCATGAACGAGTTTTCCAAAAACTCCTACACCAGTTATACAAACAAGATAGGGCTTATAAAAAAGGACAGCTTTATCAAAAAATTTGATGATGTCGTCCTTGCATGGCCTCATAAAGACTGCATCTTAGAGGGCGGGCAGAGCAAGGACGATGATAAGAAAAATGAAATTTTTTACAACGAGATACTAAGCCGTGATGAGATTGACAGGCTTTTTGAGCCAAAAGCACTTACAAATATAAAACGCTATACAAAAAACGGCGTAGAAGAAAATCCACAAATAACCGAAAATGATAACCTAATCATAAAAGGCAACAACCTTATAGCTCTACACACTCTAAAGAAAAAATTTGCAGGAAAAGTAAAACTCATCTACATCGACCCGCCTTACAACACTGGAAATGACAGCTTCAAATACAACGACAGATTTAACCACTCCACATGGCTAACTTTTATGAAAAATAGGCTTGAAGTTGCGAGGGAGTTTTTGAGTGAGGATGGGAGTATTTATATTCAACTAGACTACAATGAAACACATTACTGTAAAGTTTTAATGGATGAAGTATTTGGGTTGGAAAATTTCCAAAGAGAAATTATATGGGATATATCTGTTTTATCTGGCTATAAGACTATCGCCAACAACTGGGTAAGGGGGCACGATACAATTTTATTTTATTCAAAAAATAATAAGTCGTTGAAATTTAATAAAGTTAAAACTGTTCATAGTGAAAAATACTTATTAAGATTTAATAAAGTTGAAGAAGAGACAGGGAGAAAGTATTTTGATGGAAGGGGAGAAAAAAAATATTTAGACGAAGTTGTTAAAAAAGGAAAATCTATCGGTGATGTATGGAGTGATATTATTTCTTTTCAACAGGCAGCAACATCAAAAGAAAGAATTAAAGATTTTGATGGACAAAAACCTGAAAATTTACTTGAACGAATAATTTTATCTGCAACAGATGAAAATGATATTGTGTTAGATTATCATTTAGGGACAGGAACCACATGTGCGGTAGCTCATAAAATGAACCGCCGCTATATTGGCATAGAGCAGATGGACTATATCGAAGATATTGGAGTCGAGAGGCTAAAAAAAGTTATAGAGGGTGAGCAAGGCGGAATTAGTAAAGCTCTAAACTGGAGCGGCGGCGGCAGTTTCATCTATGCCGCACTTAAACAAATTGAGACTTTTAAAGATGCAGAGATTGGAAAGCTAAATAAAAATATGCACTATCTACCGTTTGCAGAGATAGAAGATGCGGAGTACGGCATGTCAGAAGAAGAGATAAAAATTAACAAACGATTTTATGGACTTTGTGATGAGTAATCTTTTATATCAAAGCATCGAGAGTGCTTTTGAATATATAGAAAAACCTGATATTCCAAAAAGCATAACTGACAACATAAAACAGCCTCTTCGAGAGTACCAAGTGAGTGCACTGGAGAATTTTATCTTTTATATGTCAAGCAAAAAACATAAAGATATCCCAAGTAAACACCTACTTTTTCACATGGCAACAGGAAGTGGGAAAACGAATATCATCGCCGCTTCTATTTTGTACCTTTATGAGAGAGGATATAGAGATTTTATCTTTTTTGTAAATACAAACAACATCATCACAAAAACAAAAGCAAATCTTGCGGATAGATACTCATCAAAATACCTCTTTAAAGAAAAGATACTTATAAACAATCAAGAAGTAGCTATAAATCTTATAGATGATACATTTGACAGCTCAAAAAGTGATGATATAAATATTCTCTTTACGACCATAAACAAACTGCATAGCGATTTGGAGACTACCGTAAAAGAGAACTCCATCACATACGCCGACTTTAAAGATAAAAAGCTTGTACTCATAGCCGATGAAGCACACCACCTAAACGCAAATACAAAAACCGAAAAAGAGACGGAGCAAAACTGGGAGCAGACTACTAAAAATCTGCTAAACACCAACAAAGATAATATTTTGTTAGAGTTTACTGCTACGCAAGATTTGGAAGATAAGAAGATAGGCGCAAAATATAGAGATAAAATCATCGCCGATTACCCGCTTGTAAAGTTTAAAGAGGATAGATACTCTAAAGATATAAAACTCATAAGCGATAGTTTAGATGATAAAAAGCGGATTTTATCGGCGGTTATGGTAAGCGAATATAGAAGGCTCATCGCTCAAAAAGAGCTAAACCTAAGCATAAAACCCGTCATCATGTTTAAAACCGTAAAAAATACCGAAAATATAGATGCGGTGTTTGAGATGTTTGTAAAACTCATAGAAGATTTGAACGAAAAAGATATTGATGAGATTTTCAAAATATCGGATATAAAAGCCATAAAAGAGCTAAAAAAAATAGTAAGCGATAGAAATGTTTTTGTACAAAATATCAAATACGCTTTTGAAAAATCAAACTGTTTGGTTATCCACTCAAAAGTAAAAGAAAAAGAGGAAAAGCTCACATATCTTAACTCTCTTGAAGATGCAAAAAACAGAATCAGAGCTATTTTTGCGGTGGATATCTTAAATGAGGGTTGGGATGTTTTAAACCTTTTTGATATAGTCAAACTTGACGAGATGCAAAAAAACACAAAAAGCACTATCAGCGAAGCACAGCTTATCGGGCGAGGGGCGAGGTATTTTCCTTTTGTGTATAAAGATGAAGATAGATACAAAAGAAAGTTTGATGCGGATTTTGAACATCCTTTGAGAGTTTTGGAAGAGATGTATTTTTACAGCATAAATCAGAGTGAATATATATCCTCTCTTACAAAAGAGCTTAGAAAAATTGGGCTTCTTGATGATGCGGATGATGAAATTAAAACCGTAGAACTAAGGTTAAAGCAGAGCTTTTTGGAAGATGAGCTTTACAAAAACGGCGTTGTGTTTGTAAACAAAAAAGTGCCGCAAGACAAGAGCATAGTAAAAGGCATAAGTGATTATATCGGTAATGCGTATAAGACGCAAAAAAGGTACATAGACAACACCACGCATGAGCTAAAAGTTTTTGATGAAGAGATAAAAGAGGCAAGTTTTAATAAAATAGCAAAGTTTAAAATCAAAGAGATTGATAAAAATCTAGTGCGGGTGGCGATAAATAAAAAACCGTTTTTTTACTTTGATAACCTAAAGAGATATTTTGTTAATCTCAAAAGTATAAGTGAGTTTATTACGAGCAATGACTATCTAGGGTGCGTGGATTTTGCTTTTTACACGACAAAAGAGTTTGAGCTAAGTAATGAGGTAAAGATAAAATATATCCTTGAACTCTTAGGCGATATAGAGAGCAAGATACTGAAAAATGCAAAAGAGCATATCGGCAGCCGTGAGTTTCACCCTGTACGCATATGTGCAAAAATACCGCCTAAAAAAACAGTAAAACTCAAAGATAGCGATAGCCGCATTGATGTTTTAGATGATTGGTATGTTTACGAAGCGCACGGCGGAACAAGCGAGGAGAGGCACTTTACGGACTTTATACTCAAAGTTTCAGATGAGTTAAAAACAAAATACAAAGTCGTAAAACTTATACGAAATGAAAAAGCATTTGAGATTTACAGTTTTGACAAACTGCGAGATGGGGAGAGGTTTGAGCCTGATTTTGTACTGCTTTTAAAAGATAAAAATGATTGTATTCATCAGATTTTTTGTGAACCAAAGGGCGACTGGACAAAGGACGCAAAAGATGGGTTTGAAAACTCTTCGGAGAAATGGAAAAATGAGTTTTTGGAAGATATTACGAAACTCACTGCTCAAAATAGTTTAGTGCTAGAAGATGTAAATGAAAATGGTTTAAAGCTTTATGAAAATGGATGTTATAAACTTTTTGGACTTCCGTTTTACAACTATGCAAACGAGAGTGAATTTAAAGAGAGGTTTGCGGAGTTGGTTTTAAAAAGTAAACCCATCTGATTTGTTAAGATTTTGCCCGAGTTCGTTAATGCCGTTGCTTTGCTCCTATTTATGTGTAACATCAGTTATAACTATTTTGTCGATGCAAAACTCTACCAATAACAATAATTTCGTCTATGACATCAAAAAGGACTCTATAGTCTCCCACTCTAAGTCTGTAAGCAGGTTCAAAGTTGGTGAGTTTTTTGATATTTGAGACGTTAGGAAAGTTTTTGAGTTCTAAAATTTTACTGTGAAGAGTTGCTTTAAAAGGCTTGTTTATTTTAGGTCTTTGATGGCGCTTTTTCTGATTTCAATTTGCATGTTTTAGATACTCTTCAAAAGAGATACGCTCTTCATGTCTTGTGGCATTTAAAAGTTTCAAATCCTCTATATCCTCTTTTGCCATTATCTCTAACCCATCATTTTTAAAATGCTCTAACAGCCAAATAACCTTTTGAGCAAGTGTCTCATTTTGAATGTTTATGGTTAATGATTGCATATAGCGCTCCCGTTTTTTCTATGACTGTGATTGTACCAAACACAACTAACTTTATGCCCTTAAGAGAAAAAAAAGGCAGTTCTCTCCCTTCTTCACGCTGGTTTAAAAAGAAGATCGAGATAGTAATGGATATTGCTTTTTATATCGAGACAAAACCACCGGAAGTGGGGCTTTAGCCCCGTAAAACTTCCTTTTCATTGTAACTTTATTGCAACGACTAGGCAAGGCTAAAGCCTCACTTCCAAAAAAAAGAGAGCTTTATCCCCACTTACTACCCCTTAATCCCATCCGCTCGCGGAGCTTTTAGATAGCCAAAAAAGACCTTGATATAGAGCATAAACGGCACTGTCCAGAGTATGGCGGAGAGCATGTAGAGTGTTTGTGCGTGCTCTGGGTAAAATGGAATGGCACTTCGCATAAGCGTGGCTAAAACTAGCAAACTGACCATCAGGTGTGTGTAGATGTTACTTGTGAGATGGCGTCCTGTGTGAATCCATCCGACAATCATCATAACCATAAGATAAGCAAGTCCGTAGCCGCCGCTTGTGATGAGATGTCTAAAACCGCTTGTATTTACTGCACCATTTACTAAGATATCCCAACCCATAAACGCATATCCCGCCGCCATCATGACAAAAATAAGCCCAAGGTAGATGACATAAGGCTGGTTTATGATCACTTTATCTTTGAGGATATAGTCGCTTGTGACCGCGAGTATCGCAGCACCCGCTGCTAGTCCCAACCAACCAAGCGCAGAGTTTGCAGGGTAGAGAAACTCTACAAGCGTAAAAAGCATAACTGTAAATATCGCAAGATTAGTGAGAGGCGGGCGCGCGACATAGACATCATCGATACCTTTGTCTTCCATAAGCTCATTGACCGCCTCCATATTTACCCGTCTAAGAGCCAAGAGGATAAGCACCACATGCCCACCGAGTCCAACTTTGAGGATATCCATTGGGTCTGTTTGTGCATGTCCCGCCATCGCGGCAAAAAACCATATCTCAATCACTAAAAGTGCTACAAGTGCATACCCCAAAGAGGCGTGTCGCTGGAGTTTGTCAAGAACCGCCATGCGTGCAAACCACAAGAGCCACACAAGCATAGCGAGGTTGAAAAATGCCGCCACATAAACACCTGTAATGTCGATAAACCAAAAACTCACCCGCCCCGCAATCCACAAAAGCATCACATTTTTGAGTTTTTGCCCGATGAGTGGAACAAATCCAGGGAAGAGTTCGGGAAGTCCCGTGGTCAAAAATGCCAAAACCCCCGCCGTGAGGATGCCAAAGAGCATCTCATAGACATGCCAAACAAGGATATTTTGCATAAATGGGATGTTGAGTACACCGCCATAGATAAGCCCCCAAAGAAGCATGGAGAGTATCATATAGGGTGCTAAGAGTAAAAATACGGGGCGAAATCCATACGCCAAATAGGTTGGAACATTTGGCTCATCAGGGTAGTAGAGATAGTGGTTCGTTGCGTGGAGAACTTGCTCTTTTTCTTTTGTGTTCATTATTTTAGTTCCAGTTCAAATGTAGTTATAATCTCTTCATCTTGAAGTATTTCGGCACTTTTTCCATAGACATATCTGTCGTCTCTCTCATTTTGGATAAGGTCAAACTTGAATTTTTTCACGATATGCCCCGGATCGGCTTTGAGAAGCAGCATCTCATCACTCAAGCGGATAGCCTCCATAAGGTCGTGAGTGATAAAAAGAACGCTTATCTCTTTTTTGCTTATCATATCGATGAGAACGCTTTGAAGCTCTTTTTTTAGCCCGATATCAAGTGCGGAAAACGGTTCATCCAAAAAGAGCAGGGCAGGTTTGACGACTAACGCTCTTGCAAAACTCACTCTTTGCTTCATGCCGCCGCTCAAATCTTTTGGAAATTTGTCAAAATCATCCTCTTCAAGCCCAAAACGGAGCGCAATCTCTTGCGATTTTTGGATGGCATCGCTCTTTTTTTCGCCCTTTGCCAAAAGTGCCAAAGCGATGTTGTCTATGACGCTCTTCCATGGAAGCAGGCGTGCCTCTTGAAATGCAAAAGCACTGCTTGTAAATGTGTTGGTCACACTTCCCTCTTGCACATCCAGAAGCCCTGCACAAAGGTGTAGAAGCGTTGTTTTGCCGCCTCCGCTAGGCCCTACAATGGAGAGAACTTCCCCCTTTTGGAGAGTAAAGTTGATATCTTTTAAAATCTCCGTAAAACCAAAATGGTGGTTGAGTTTTGCAACTTCTAGTCTCTCCATAATTCCACCTCCCGCTTAATCGGCTCTAAAATGATGTACTCGATGAACATAAGCGAACCTATCATGATGACCACGATAGAGAGTGCTGTGGGCGTATCAAGCTGGCTTCTCGCCGTTGCAAGCGATGCACCGATACCGTTGCTAGTTGCTAAAAGCTCCGCCATGATGACTATCTTCCACGCCATCCCAAGCGCACTGACCCATGCAGGAAAAACATAAGAGAATATGTGCGGAAAGTAAACATCAAAAAAGCGCATGTGCCATGGAAAATGAAAGCTTTGCGCCATCTCTTTTAAGTCGCCATCAAGCGTGCGTGTCCCTTGAAGCGCACCAACAAAGATGATGGGAAATGAGGCGACGGTAACGGTAAAGATAACCGTCTCATCCCCCATCCCAAACCAAATCATTGCAAGAACTATCCAAGCGATGGGCGGCATACCCACAAGTATGGTAACGATGGGGCGGCTCATCATGGAAGCGGTAGCGAAAAATCCCGCCAAAAGTCCAAGTGATGTTCCAAGCACAAGAGCAATGCCAAAACCGATGGAAGAGCGATAAAGCGTCGTCTCTATCTCTGCAATAACCGCTTCATCTTGAAGCATCAAGTTTAATGTTTTGAAAGTCTCTAGTGGAGAGGGGAGGACAAGGTTACCATAGACTTGATTGCCCATATCCCAAAGAGCGATGAAGAGGAGGATGGAAGCCACCGCTCCCCACCCGCTCCAAAGAAAGGCGGGAAAATCTTTTAAAATCTTAAATGCAAATTTCATAGTTTACTTCCCATAGTAAAAGCTCTCTTGCGGAAGCTTCTCGCCTATACTTTTTGGCTCTTCTGCTCTAAGGACTTCAAAGAAAAACTCAAGCTCTTTTTTTGCCTCTTTTGCAGGTACATTTTTGAGACGTACATGGGAGATGGAGTCGTTTACCGCATCTTCATTGAGCATAGTAAGCGTTTTTGCGGCAAGTTTTCCCGCCTCTTTTGGGTTTGCTTTGTACCATTCAAGCGACTTTGCATACTCTTCTTGAAATCTTTTTATAAGCTGTTCATCCTTTACATGTCCCATAACCGCAACGCCCGCTTCAGGGATATCGCCTTTTGTTCCAAAAACTTTGCCCCACTCCTCTTGTAGATCCACACTTCTGTAAAGGTCAGGTGCGACGATGCTCACGGGAAAAGATTTTGTTTTGCGAAGTGCCATAGAGATGGCAGGTTCAGCCAAAAGTGCATGGTCAACTCTTCTCATGATAAGCATCTGCATCGCATCAACAGGCGTAGCGACATAAACCAGCTCAAAATCCTTTTGCGGGTCTAAACCCTCTTTTTTTGCAAGCTGTTTAAAGACGACATCAGGCATATCTGCACGAAAAGGAACGGCTATCTTTTTGCCTTTAAAATCTTTGAGTGTTTTGAGCGTGTTGTCACGGCTTATCATCCCCAAAATCCCCCAAACAGAGACACTCAGCAGTTTTATGTCCACACCTTTGTTGTTCAGCGTTGCCGCCGTGTTGGTCGGAACTGCTACAAAATCAACATCCCCCTTAATCGCCATAGCACGAAGTTCATCAGGATTTTTCCAGACACGAAACTCCACTTTGTCTGCTACATCTTTTAGAGCGTTTGTCTCTATCATATGCAAAATCGGATGCGAAACAGAGGCAAAAGGTCCTGAAACCACAAGCTTTTCAACCTTTGCCTCAGCAAAAGAAGCACCCAGAACTACAACCGCACTAAGTGTATAGAGTAATTTTTTCATAATCTCTTCTCCTAAATATATACCGTATATTACTAATAATGATAGTAATTATCATTGATTTTAATCAAGACTGCAACAACACACCAAATCGGAAGTGGGGCTTCAGCCCCGCACAAAACCCAAAACACATAGCAAGCGAGGCTAAAGCCTCACTTCCAAAAAAAAGCATGGCATCAGTTAAAAAAGATACCCAACTCTTGCGATAAATCTCTCTTTCTCAAGCGGCTGATACTCTTTTAAGTCATAATGCGCCAAGAACGAAACACCCACGCCAAAGTGGATTTTTGGTTTGCCAAAAGGCAAAAACTCTACCTGCGGTGTGACATAACCCACACTTCCGCTAAAAGCCTTAAAAGGAAGCATTGCACGAAGTTGTGCATTGGTGTCCTCTCCCATATCAGTTTTAGTATTATAGGTAAAATTGTATTCAACCCCAATATTAAACTGTTTTGTCACTGATTTTGTCGTTGCAAGATCCAAAGAGAGCGCATTTCCAAAATCATAATCATGCTCTGCCTTTGGTCTATATGTGTAAGAGAGATGCGCATCTACTTCCCAACTCTCATGAACCATTTTCGTCACTCCAAGCCCAATCATATACTCAAACTCCCCAGTTCCCATCTGTGTAGGCATCGGTGTATCAACCCCATTTGCGATGGTGGGAGCTTTTTTAAAAGAGCCATTTGTGGCACCTGTAGGGAGTTTGAGACCTCCATCAAGAGAGAGTTGAAAGCCATACTCGCCCATAGGAAGCAACACCTGTCTCGCCACCAAAACGATATCGCCAAGCCCTTTGTTGTCAATGGCAACATCATTTGTCCCAAGTTTTGCAGTTGCGCTTATGTTTTTATATGGAATCATAACGCCAATAGTCGCTTTAGGGCTCAAACCGTAGTGCAAACCAACAACTGTTATGTTTGCAGTAGCATCAAGATTTTCTCTGTTTGGCACCTCGTTTGTGCCATCAAACATACTGTTTCTCTCAAACTGTGTATGTTTTATACCCATCTTGAGTTTCCCCTCAGGCAAAACCTGCGCCCCGCCTTTGGAGTTGATGGCAGGGATAACATCCGCAAACATCATAAGTGGTGTAACCACACTTAACGCTAAAGCTATTTTTTTCATTTTTCTTACCTTTTTTAAAGTGATATTCATTCTCAATAAGAAAGTGTAGTAGAATATTTCTTAATCTAAGATAAATAGTGATAGTCATTATCATAAAAACAGTTTTATAGCTCACGTAACCCTCTTTTTGGAAGTGAGGCTTTAGCCTCGCATAAGTGAATGGTACACTATGAATGAAGCTTTTACTAAAGCCACGCTCCCAAAGGAATACATAAGGTCAATTAACAACTTTTCGATAAAATTGCACACATGAACAAAGAACAATACACAAAAGCCATAGAGCTTCTTAACCTTTACGCTTACCACTACTATGTCCTTGACGACCCTATGACGACCGATGAGGTTTATGACAAACTCTATCATGAAGTTTTGGAGTATGAAGAGCATCATGAAGGGGATATTTTGCCCTCTTCTCCGACACAAAGGGTAGGGGACGCTATCTCTGATGGGTTTGAAAAAGCGTCGCACCTTAGTCGTATGTGGAGTTTGGAAGATGTTTTTGACTCTGATGGACTGCAAAAATGGCTTACCAAAACCTACAAACTAGACCGCAATATCTCATTTTACTGCGAACCAAAGTATGACGGTGCATCGCTAAATCTTATCTATGAAAACGGCATCCTTACACAAGGCATCACGAGAGGGGACGGAAGCGTGGGCGAACTGATAACGCAAAATGTCAAAACAATTCGCTCTGTTCCGCTTGTTATTTCGCATAAAGAGCGCATCGAGATTCGGGGCGAGGTGGTGCTTTACAAAGAGGAGTTTGAACGCATCAACCATGAGAGAGCCGCAAAAGGCGAGGCTGTTTTTGCAAACCCGAGAAATGCGGCAGCGGGGAGTTTGAGACAGCTGGATTCGAGCATTACCGCTTCAAGAAATCTGGTTTTTTTGCCTTACGGTGTAGGAGAAAACACGCTTGAGCAGAAACTTTTGAGCCAAAAGATGGAGTATGTTTACTCTTTGGGGTTTAAAAAACCGCCGCTTTGTGCTACTTGCCAAAACTTTGAGGAGATAGAAGCGGTTTATGAGGAGATGAACAAAAACCGTGAAAGTTACGCCATGATGCTTGATGGGATGGTTATAAAAGTAAACGAGATAGCCGCACAGATAGATATGGGCTATACCGTCAAAAACCCCCGTTTCTCCGTGGCGTACAAGTTTCCAGCCGTTGAGAAGATAACTACGCTAAAAGAGATTTTGCTTCAAGTCGGGCGCACGGGCGTTGTGACCCCCGTTGCCGTGGTTGAGCCGACAAACATTGACGGCGTTATCGTCGAGCGTGCCACGCTGCACAATTTTGATGAGATAGAGCGAAAAGATATCCGCATAAACGACAAAGTTATCATCCTAAGAAGCGGCGATGTGATACCAAAAATCATAAAAGTTTTAACACATGAGCGAAAGGGAAGTGAAGTTGAGGTGCAAAAACCGACCTCTTGCCCTGTTTGCGGCAGTGAACTTTTGGATGAGGGTGTGCTTTTAAAGTGCCAAAATCTCACATGCGAAGCCAGAGTTATCAACTCCATTATCTATTTTGCTTCAAAACCGTGTCTCAATATCGACGGTTTGGGTTCTAAGATAGTCGAGGCTCTTTTTGAAGCGGGTTTGGTCAAAAGTGTGCTTGATTTGTTTGAGTTGGACATGGAGAAACTGCTAAGTTTAGAGGGTTTCAAAGAGAAAAAAGCCCAAAATCTGCTTGATTCACTTGAAGCGGCAAAAGGGTGTGACTACTGGCGATTTCTCAACTCTTTGGGGATTGAGCATATCGGGGAGGTTGCTTCAAAGGCTTTGAGTGCTAAATTTGGAAGCTCTTTTGTGGATGCCTCAAAAGAGGAGATAGTCGCACTTGAGGGATTTGGAGAGGAGATGGCGGAGTCTGTTTTGGAGTTTGTGCGTGTCAACAAAGAGACGATTGCAAAACTTCAAGAGATTTTGCGCCCGCTTGAACCGCTTCAAAGAGAAGAAGCACATGAGAATCCATTTAAAGGCAAAAGCGTTGTTTTGACGGGAAGCATGAGCCTCTCAAGAGACGCCATAAAAGAGATGCTGGAAGCTCTGGGCGCAAAGGTGGTAAGTTCCGTCTCCAAAAAGACCGATTTTGTCATTTACGGCGAAGATGCGGGAAGCAAATACGACAAAGCCATCGATTTGGGCGTTGCGGTTCTTAGCGAGCAAGAGATGAGGGAAAAAATTGAGTAGGCTTGATAACTATCTGGTAGAAAATGGCTTATGCGAGAGCAGAAACAAGGCACAAAGCATCATAAAAGAGGGGCTTGTAAGCGTAAACGGCGAGCAAATCCTCAAGAGTTCTCATACACTCAAAGAGAGCGATAAAGTTGCGGTGCGAGAGCATAAAGAGTATGTCTCCCGCGCGGCTTTTAAACTGGATGCTTTTTTGGATGAGCTAGGGCTTGATGTAAAAGGGATGAACGCACTAGACATCGGCGCATCCACAGGCGGTTTTACGCAGGTTTTGCTAGAGCGAGGTGTGAGCGAAGTAACCGCAGTAGATGTCGGACGAGAACAGCTCCACAAAAGCCTAAAAAACGACCCAAAAGTCCGCTCATACGAGGGTTGCGACATACGAGAGTTCAAGAGCGACAAGGAGTTTGACATAGTAGTAAGCGATGTCGCTTTTATCTCTCTGCTCTACATTTTAGACGCCGTCGATAGGCTTGCAAAGAGCAAAATCATCCTGCTTTTCAAACCGCAATTTGAAGTAGGGCGAGAAGCCAAAAGAGACAAAAACGGCGTGGTTACCGATGAAAAAGCGGTACTAAACGCCATGATAAAGTTTGAAGACGCATGCTCTCTTTTGGGATGGAAACTGCTTCTAAAATCGCCTTCAAAACTCACAGGTAAAGAGGGAAATTTGGAGTATTGCTACTTTTTTGAAAAATAGTTTTAAAAGTATTGCAAATTGCAATGTTTTTTGAGTTGATTTGTCTCAAAAGCTATAATGTTTGAAATGATTATAAAAGGCAAAACCGATGAAACCGCACGAATCTATCAAACTTTTTGAAGAGAAAAAAGTGAGAACTCTTTGGGATGATGAGCAAGAGAAATGGTATGTGTCTATCGTAGATGTTGTAGAGATATTGACAGAGAGTATCGACTCAGGTGCTTACTGGAGGAAACTAAAGCAAAGGCTAAAGGCTGAGGGAAATGAAACCGTGACAAAATGTCACAGTTTGAAAATGAAAGCGGAAGATGGCAAGATGAGGCTAACGGATGTAGCCGATACCGAGCAGCTTTTTAGGCTTATACAGTCCATTCCCTCACCAAAAGCAGAGCCTTTTAAGCTTTGGTTGGCAAGGGTGGCAAGTGAGCGCCTTGATGAGATGAGCGACCCTGAACTTAGCATCGATAGAGCATTAAAGCAGTATTTGGAACTCGGATATAGCGAAAACTGGATAAATCAAAGACTAAAAAGCATAGAGATACGAAAAGAGCTGACGGATGAGTGGAAAAGAGTGGGAGTGCAAGAGGGAACAGAGTTTGCGACACTTACAGACATTATCACAAAAACTTGGGCGGATAAAACAACAAAAGAGTACAAAATCCTAAAAGGTCTAAAAAAAGAGAACCTGCGGGATAATATGACAAATACGGAGCTGATTTTAAACATGTTGGCGGAAGCTTCTACAAAAGACATCTCAGAAGCGATAAATCCTAAGAGCTTTGAAGATAGCAAAGATGTAGCCAAACAAGGCGGCAATGTAGCAAAAGTAGCAAGAGCCGAACTTGAAGCCAAAACGGGTAAAAAGGTAGTGACAAGCCAAAACGCAAAAAATTTGCTTGAAGGTAAAAGCAAGAATGGCTAAATGGCTCTCAAATTAGAGTGGTCGGATGAGGCCCACCAGACTATAGCAAAAACGCTAGACCCTGCTTATAGTTTGGTAAGATAAATACCAAGGAGAACATAATATGAGCGCTTTTATGGTAGATGCTATCGGCATTATTGGTGTAGTAATGGTTTTGATAACCTATTTTTTACTACAGAGCCAAAAGATAGATTCAAAAGGTTTTTTGTACTCGTTTTTAAATGCTTTTGGCTCACTGCTTATCGTTTATTCGCTTTTGTACAACTGGAATCTTGCCTCTTTTATCATAGAGTTTTTTTGGATTTTGATAAGTCTTTGGGGGCTTAAAAAGTGGTATAGAAGTAAAAAAGAGAGTCTCTAAACTTCTTTTAAATGCAAAAACTTCATCCCTAAAAATAAGAAAAACTTAACATTCATAATGCTACAATGCACGCTTTTGTGGGAGAAGCGGATGCAAGAGGGTATAAAAGTATTGATGGTGGAAGATGATGTTGTGTTGTCTGAGTTGCTGGGGAGTTATCTACGTAATTGCGGGATAAGCGTTGCCATAAATGGCGACCCTACCACGGTTATCGAACATCTCAAAAAAGAGAGCTTTGATCTTGTGATTCTTGATTTGTCCCTTCCTAAGATGGATGGACTTTTTCTTTGCGAGAAGATTTCTACTACCTTTGATGTGCCCATCATCATCTCTTCTGCGCGGGATGAAGTGAGCGACAAGGTGCTTGGGCTCGAAAAGGGTGCGGATGACTATCTTCCAAAGCCATACGACCCTCGTGAGCTTGTGGCAAGAATCCATGCGATGCTGCGTCGCAAAAAAAACTCTGCCTCCCCCTTAGAGGAGGAGAGTCACGCTGATTTTAAAGTAGATAAAGCGCAAATGAGTATCTATCACCATGATAAACTTCTGGATTTGACTGTTGCGGAGTATGGGATTCTCTCTTTGTTTTTAAAACAGCGAGGTATGGTTCTAAGTCGAAGCAGCATCTTAGATGGTGTAGAGGGGCTTAGCTGGGAGAGTGACGAGAGAAGCATCGATGTCATCATCAGCCGTTTGCGTTCCAAGCTTTGCGACAACCCTCGCGCTCCAAAGTACATCGAATCCATCCGCGGTATAGGCTACAGGATGAAGACATGAACAAAAACTCCATCATTTTTAAAATCAGCCTCTTCTTTTTCTTGGCATTTTTAGCCATGACGGTACTTTTTAAGATGATGCATGATTATGAGTTTATCTCCGTCAAAGAGAATCTTAAAATGCACTACCATAAGGTGGCTAAGTCTGTAATGCTGTGGCATATAGGGCGCACGACAAAAGAAGAGCTACTCTTTACGCTTAAAAATCAAAATATTGAGATGGTGGAGGATGGCGCTTTTTATAGCTCTTTTGTGGATAAAGAGCGGTTTGAAACTATCTCGTGCGGGATGCAAAACTTTGATTTGTATGAGCGGGATGCGTACAGATATATGATGGTGCCCTTAAGTGTAGGCGAAATTGTGCTTAAAGATATGCAAACAGAGCCAATCGACGTTTACTATATGTGGTGGCTTTATGGCGCTTTTATCCTTGTTTTGTTTGCGCTTTTTCTCTCCATCGCTATTAGCATCTACCCTCTTAAACAGCTTCAGTTGCAGATTCGCAGGTTTGGAGAGGGAGAGACGGATCTAAGCCTTGCATCCAAACGAAAAGATGAGATTGCCGAGGTTTCCAATGAGTTTGACAGAGCCGTTAGCAAAATCAAAGCGATGATGAACTCACGAGCGATTTTCATACGCAACATTACCCATGAGCTCAAAACGCCCATTACAAAAGGGCAGCTCTCTCTTGAGTTTTTAGAGGAGTCGCGAACAAAAGAGATTTTGAGAAATGTTTTTATGCGCCTCAACCTCTTGACGCGAGAATTTTTACAGATTGAAAATGTAACAGCGTGTGATTGCCAGATAGATAAACGTACCTACAATCTGCTAGACATCCTAGACAATGCAGCAGATTTGCTTTTTTTAGAGCCTCAGAGCATCAAGCACAACATCACAAAATATACCATAGAAGCGGATTTTGAACTGATGAGCATTGTCTTTAAAAATCTTCTTGACAATGGCATAAAGTATTCACAAGATAGTGATGTTTTCGTGCGCCTAGAAGGGGATGACCTCTCCTTTTGCTCCAGAGCGCAACCGATGGAGAAGTCGCTTGAGCACTATATACAGCCCTTTACCAAATGTGACATCAATGCGGGAGAGAGTTTTGGGCTTGGTCTTTATATAGTGTACTATATCTTGCAAAAGCATGGAATGGAGCTCTCCTACACCCATGTAGAGGGGCTTAACATCTTTACAATTCATTTTGCCATTAACACGCCATTAACAAAAAATTAACAACAGATTTATATTGTTTACTTATACTGCTACTATGAAGTTTATCTAAGAGTTTTTTTCTGAGATAAACGGCAATAAACTAAAGAGAAAAAAGGGTTAAAAATGAGAAAAGCGATAAGACTATCATTGGCAGCAGCGCTTGTAGGTTCAGCAATGCTTCAGGGAGCGAGTGTTGACATAGATGGATATAGAGGTGGGACTCTTGATTTTATGTTAAAAGGCATTTATGTCGTTGATGACCATAAAAATGGTTTTGCTCCAAGCAATGGCGGCGGTTATTTAGTCAAAGTAAAGCACGTTACACCAGATATTTGGGTAGATAATCTCAAGGTAGGAGTTGGGGTTTATGTCAATGGCGATGCGGGATTGACGGACTGGGACAAAAATAGTGCTCCAGAGTATGACAAGGGCGCATATGGACTGAGTGTTGATGTTGATGGTGCGTCAAAAGCACTTATGGGTGAGTTTTTTGTTACCTATAAAAACAGCTATTTTGATGCAAAACTTGGACGACAAACTTTAGATACGCCACTTACAAAGATTCAAGTCTCCCTTATGCCAAACTTTTATGAGGCGTATATGCTAGGTACTAATGTTGTTGATGGACTGCGTCTCAATGCAGGGCATATCACGAAGATGTCCTTTGGTTCTCGTGCAGCGGCAGATGCTGGTATGATAGGCGAAAACACAGGAACGGCAGGTGTTGGTTTTAAAAACGATGACTTTATGAGTTTTGAAACAGCCACTTCTTATATCGATCAAGCAAAGTTTTACAATATGGGAGTAGCGGCAGGTTTGAAAAAAAACACCAATGGACGCAGTGTTGTTGGCGCAACATATACAGGTGTCAAAAATCTTCAAGCTGATTTTTGGGTGTACCATTCAGATGATGTTGCAGATGATTTTTATGCAGAGGTTGGCTACAAAATCCCTCTCAATGAGAGCTCGGCAGTTAAACTCAGTGCGCAATATCTTATGCAAAAAGATACGGGAGATTCACTTGCAGGCGAGAGAGACTTCAATATGTTTGGTGCTAAGGTAGCCTATGATGCAAAGCAGTGGGGTGTTTTTGCTGCATATAACAAATCTGGTGATGAAGATGGCACAGAGGGACAGTACTTTAATGCTTGGGGAGCTGACCCTGCCTATACAAGCACTATCTTTTCTCGTAACGCATACCGTACAGATGTTGATGCATATAAGATTGGTGCACACTACATCGTTATGAAGGGACTTAGATTTACGGTTGATTATGCGGAGTATGGCAAATCAAAGAGCACGGTTGGCGGCATTACAGCCCTTACAGCAAATACTGCGCTTGAAGATGCGTATGAAATCGATACAGGATTTACATACAAACCAAATCAAAACTGGTTTTTTAGAGTGTTCAATGCAAGACGTCTAAGCGAATTTGATGGCAGAGTGATTTCAAAAACTCCTGAGCGAAGAATGAACCACTACCGTGCAGCAGTCGTCTATAACTTCTAATCTTTCTTCTTTTTTTTCTCCTACAAAGCTCTTAGGTCTCATCCTAAGGGCTTCTTCCATATACTCTCTCTTGTAGATGTTTTTACTTTTGTACCTCTCTATGTGAAATGTTTTTTGCGTGGCTAAAGCCTATTTTCTGAACTATGTTTACCTTTTTTCTTGTATATCTCTTTTTATCGCCTCTGTTTATTTGAAGAGAGAGATGATAAAGTCTGTTATAAAAGCTTCATGAAAGAGGGCAAAATTCAAATGAGAGGTGATAGGGGTGGGAAAATCTGTTCTAAAACATTTGCAAAGTGCGAATGTTTTAGAGAGGAGAGGGAGTTTTACTCCATCTCCATTGAGCCTTGGATGGCTGCTACGACTTTGTTTTCTAATTTTACGAGAGCAGGGTATGCTTTTGAGTCTCTTGGTGCTGATGTTGGACGAACGTATAGGACAGACGTTACGCCATCTTTTTCAGTAAGCGTGATACGAACAGGGCAGTATGCCATCATGTCGGCGTCAGCATTGATGATACTGTTTCCAATCATTCCATTGCATGCGACAAAAGTTTTGACAGCAGTAACACCCGCCTTGTTATACTCAGCACCTAGCTTTTGAACCAAACCTCTTGTCTTAAACTCTTCAAGGATATCTAACTCCCAAACGATGATGAGCATATCTGCTTTAAATTTATCACGGATATTTTGCATCACTTTGTCAATCGGAGCTTTGTAGCTCGCCTTAAAAACATTTGTCTCAGCCGCCATAAGCGATAAGCTAAGCAAACACATAATCAAAATCTTTTTCATCTGTACATCCTTTATTTTAGCCAATCTCTTGTAGAAGCGATAGCGTTGTGTAAGTATAGAAGTTTGGTATGAATTGGGTGTTAATTTTTTGTTAATGAAGTGTTAATATGGGGATTTTGTGGTTAAAGGCGATTGTTGAGGAGCCTGATGAGGGACTCCTTTATCTCTTTGAAGCTAAGTATTTTTTTGCCGTTGTTGTTTTGCGCAAAGATTTTTGCCTCTTCATAGCTTGCAAAAGGGACTAAATCATCACCTGCTGGAGAGGTTTTACTGCTTCCATAAACATAAAAAGCGCCTTTGGCGTCGATGGGTTTGAGTGTGTTGTAGTCAGTTACAAGAAGTTCTTTAAAATCCTCTTCGCTTTTGACGCCTATGTCATACCATCTTCCTGGTTGGTGGTAGAACTCTATCATCGATTTTGGGCTGGAAAAAAAGAGTTTTTTACCGTTGGTAAGTTCGATTTTAGAGACCCATTGCGGATCTTTGTGGACTTTTAGCTTTCTAACTACACACTCACTCTCTTTGTCATAATCCATCGTGTAGGCAAAGAGTAGTGTGCTAAGAAGCAAGACGGCGATAAGAACTATTTTCATGATTTTTCCTTTAAACTAAATCTTTTTTCTTAAAGATAACAAACCCAAATGTAGCAAACATAAGCCCAAGTAGCAACGGGTAACCTATGGCAACAAGTACAAAAATACCCTGACTCATCAAATCAAGTATGTAAAACGCTACAGGACCCATCACTGTGAGTTCTGGGTCAAAGAGGGAGATTGCAGCAACACGGAAGAGTTCCATCGGGTTGATAAGGGCGATAAAGAGGATGACGCCCTCATTCATCCTCTGTTGCAACATAAGCGAGATAAGCGCTATGTCGATAAACGCTAACAAAAATATCCAGATGAAAAATGCGATACCAAGAGCAACTTCAGAGGATTTAACAAAAGAGGAGATAAAAAAAGCAATCCCTAAAAATGTACTTGAGAGCGAAAAGAGAAGCCCAGTGTATAAAAAGAAGATGCTCCAAGGAATCGCTGCACCTTTGATAGCTCCAAAAATAATAGCGATAACCATCGCAAAGAGTACAGGCAGATAGACCGTGATAAATCTTCCTATGATTTTACCCCAATAGTAGTGTTTGAGCGAAATGGGAAAGGAGAGCATATACTCTAAGATGTGGTTGTCTCTATCGCCTGAAATGGAGCGAACGGTGGTGATGAGGATAAAGATGGGCAAAATCACGATGGTGATTTGGATGTACATCAAAAGAAGTCTGCTTAGTCCGCTAAAACCCATCACTTGAGATTCTGTTACCCCTGCGATGAAAAAGAGTGCGATAAGCCCGCCAAAAACAAGCGAATAGACGATAAACCATTTTGCTCTTATGGACTCTTTGAGGTCTAAGTATGCGATGAGAGAGAGATTTTTCATCTAGTTTCCTAATATCTGTTTTCTGATTTTTGGGTTTGCCATATGTTCGCCGCGTAGCATCTTAAGTGCTACTTCATCCATTGGAATTGTATCGGATTTTTGTGCTTCATAGGCTGCAAATCCATAGTTCATAGGTGTTTTTTCATTGATGCTAAAGTGTGCTTTGCGTGCATCGATGTACTGGTGTGTATCGTTTGAAAAAACCTCTATTTTTGCGCTATCGAGTGCCACGTTATGCTCTTTTGCCCATAAAACTAGACATCCGATATCATCAAAAGAGCGTTTTTTAGAGTTGGCTTCAAGTTTTGCCGTGTGCAGGTGAGACTCTGGAAGTGGCATATTGCATTTTGGGCATACCTCTTTTTTTTGTGCAGTTGGCGTCTCAGAAGAGCCGCATCCAAGCGCAAATGCTAACATGATGAAAAGAGAAAAAAACTTAAAAAACTTCATCTGAAAATATTTTTCCCATATCCATATAAATCTGTCTGTTGACGAGTTCTTTTACCTCTTCTAGTCTATGTGTCACAAAAAGAAGTGTTTTTGGCTCTTCGTTTTGCTCTAAAAGTCTGTAAAAGTCGTCTCTTGCTTTTGGGTCAAGGTTGGCTGTTGGTTCGTCATAGATGATGATGTTACTCTTTTTTGCAAGACTGATAGCAATGAGGAGTTTTTGCTTCATACCGCCGCTTAGTTTGAAAAATGATTTACTCATATTTTCGTTGATGTCAAGCTTCATCTCGTTTGCGTAGTGCTTTATAAGCTCTTTATCGACATCTGCACTCACGCTGATATAGTGCATAAGCTCTTCGATGCTGAGTTTGATGGGTGGGGGAAGCTGTGGAACAAAACTGATATCTTTGAGCACATTTGTGCGCTCTTTGATGGGATTTTGTCCATTGATAAGCACTTCACCGCCATCTGGATGGTAGTATCCAAGGATGGAACGGATAAGTGTCGTTTTACCTGCTCCGTTTGCCCCCATAAGTGCAATAGACTCCCCTATGTCAAAAGTACAGCTGACACTATCTAAGGAGAGGTGCGAGCCAAACTTTTTGGTAAGATTTTTTACTTCTATCATCTGCTATACCAAACTTTTGAGTCTAAAATCAAAGTTAAGCGCATCAGCGTGGCAAACATCTACACATCTGCCGCAAAGCGTACAGTCAGCACCTGTTATGTACTCTCTTGTTATTCCTTTTTCTTCTCTTTGTTTGTCATATTTTGCTTTTGTAATCTCTAAAACCTGATTTTCAAAACAGACATCATGGCAAACCATACAGTGGTCACAGTTGTCATTCCACTCGATGCGAAGTGCCGAAACCTTCCCGATGTAGCCATACGTTGTCCCGATAGGACAGATATAAGTACACCATGCTCTGCGTGAGTAAAAAACCTCTATTGCAAAAACTGCCACAACCCAAAGAAGTGCTAAGCTCCATCCATAAGCAACCATACGGCTTAAAATCCCAACGACATTGAATGTCTCAAAAACCAAAAAGCCGCTAAAAAATGCAAGTACCAAAAAGATAGCCCAAAAAACATGTCTGACACGGTGGTCGAACTTTCTCTCTTTGATGATTTTTTTGCTCACAAGCGTGTTGTGCCACTTCTCGCCGATTTCACTTAGAAGTCCATAAGGACAAACCCACGCACAGTACGTCCGCCCGCCGATAAGCATATAAACGATGACGATGGTAGCCGTACCGATAATCATGTTTACAGGTATCTCATGCGTTGCTAAAAAGAGCTGCATCGTTGTAAAGACATCAATGAGATGAAAACCTAAAAAGCGTGAGCCATTAAGCGTCCCCTCAAGTGCCTGAATATCGACATGAAACGAGAGAAAAAAGAGAAGATGCACTGCAATGACTAGCGCCCATCTCTTTGCTCTGTAACTAAGAACAGTTTTGCCCTCTTTTGTCTTGTTGAAAAAAGTGGACCAAAATGTAGAGTGTTTTATGGTTTCTCGGTTGTTGTACTTATCCATGTCCTCTCCTTCTACTCTTTAGACTGGAGATGGAAGTTGCCAATCTCGTCTGCATACTTACGCAACTCCTCTTCAGTTGTGTTGATGAGAAGCCCCTTCATGATGATATTCTCTTTTCTGCCAGCTTTAAAGTCAACCAAATCTTTGTAGATTTTCTCTGCATCCTGCCCATAGAGTTTTGGTCCCATAAGTGCTCTGCCATCTTGCTCTCCAGAGCCGTTTGCACCGTGGCACGCGGAACATTTGCTCTTGTACTCTGCACTGACTTTGATTTCACCGATATTTCCAGCTTTGTCTTTGATGGCTTTGAGTTGCTCATCCTCTTTTTCTCTATCGCTTTTTTCTTGAGGTTGTGCCATTTGCTGCGTATTGGCTTGCGCAGGCATATTTTTATCTGCACCTATGTCCTCGATAACTCTTGCGTGCTCTCCACCATGGTATGCTCTTCCTTGTGAAGCAGTATAAGCCATCAAACCTACGATTAAAAGTGTCAAAATCCCTACAATTACATTTTTCATATCTATTTTCTCATCTCTTTGATTTTTTTGTTAAATTCGTAAATCTCGTCTGCCATCGCTCGTATCTCTTGCGTGCTCATCTGACTTACAAGGTCTTTCATAAGTACATTTGTAGCCGAACCATCTTTAAATTTTAAAATCTTTTCAAAGATAAAATCAGCATCTTTGCCAAGAAGTGAGGGTCCGATAACACCGTTTGCATAGTCATTGTGGCAAGCAGAACACTTTACGATAAACTCTTTGCTTAGTCTTTTGACAAGCATGGAAATCTCTACATTTTCATAAGGGCTTCTGACATGCAAATTCGCATCAATAGTAGTTCTTGCTTTTTCTCGCACAGAAGCATCGCTGTTTGCTGGTTGCATATTTGGGTCGTACGCACTTTTGACGTTGTAGTCGTAGTAGTATGATTTGCTCTGATTCTCATCGCCCTCTTTGAGTGCTACTTTTATTTCACCAGCATTTTCATTTTTGACTACTTCAATTTTTTGTGCGGAGGTTACCTCTTGTGCTTTGTTTGACGTCTCTTTACCCTCTTGTTTATCTCCATCGCTACAGCCATTAAAGAGTGCAAGAGAGAGGAGTGTGGAGAGTGTAAGCAGATTGATATTTTTCATTTGTATTAACCTCTGTTTCCATAAAATTGTTCATAAGTTACTCTAGGTTTTACGACGATAGAAGGTGTGTTTGTAGGACAAACCTCTTGGCACACACCACATCCGATACAGCCGTCATAGATTTCAGGTCTCATACCGCCGCCACTATCTCTTACCATAGCAATGGCGCTTAGAGGGTTTGGAATAGGGCACATATCAGCACAAAGCGTACACTCTTTGCCCTCAAAAGAGTCAAATTTCTCTAAAAGCTTCTCTTCAAGTGGGTTGATGTTAACAACAGAGTTGGTAAATGCGTGCATCTTCTCGTTGTACCCCTTTGGGATAGGGATACTCTTTATCGCGATACAGGTATCTGGAAACTCCAGCACTGCTATACCCATTTTGATATCTTCTGGTTTTTCACAGTGATGGTCAAGTGCGCCACTAGGACATGCAAGAACACAAGGAACGGCACTACATGCGTAACAGCCCCTCTCGTTTGCATCGATGTAAGGTGTTCCAACTCCATGACCGCTTACAAAATCAGCGAGTTTGATAGAGTGGTAAGGACAAACTTGAAGACACTGCCCACATTTGATACAGAGCGCTAAAAATTTTTTCTCATCCACAGCACCTGGGGGTCTTAGTCTGTTTTCAGCACGAAGCACATAGGGAGAAAAAACCATTCCGCCACCTAAAACAAGTCCTAAAACTCCCAAAGTGGAGTACTTAATAAACTCTCTTTTATCTGTTTTTACTTTTTCCAAAATTCATCCTTCTATTTTAACTATGGGCTTTTTGTCTTCAAACAAAAAAAGCGGTTTTGTAAATGGTGCCAACTTTGCTAGAAAATTGAGCAAAGAAATCACGGGTGAGCCGTAAAAAAATTTTACATCTGGATTGTAAACCCAGAGTTGGTCTGCATACTGATACACTTTGTGGGGTGTATCGCCTATATTGTCTCCATCTTTGTCAAATCCCTCGTAGTTGTCCCAGTAGTTTTGCGCTATGTCGTTGTTATATGTTTTGCTTGATCTTCCATCATTGACAACATCTTCGATATTTCCCATTATCTTGTTGTACTTGATAACGTTACTCTCACTCAAAGAGTGAAAGCGAATTCCCTCGGAGTTGTAGAGGATTTTGTTGTTCTCGATAGAGTTGTTTGTATCTGGTTCAAAAGAGGATCTATCGATGTACATCCCTTGCGCACAGTACAAAATAGTGTTGTCTTTGATAGTAAAGCTTGAAACCTCTTTGAGCCCTATGCCCATGCCTGTAGCTCCAAGCGAACTTTTGACAAAGTTGCCTGTTGCTATGGTATCTTTAGAGTACATAAAAAATATCCCAACCGAGTTGTATTGGTACTTATTGTTACGTACGATATTTTTGCCAGCGTACATAAAGTGCAAAGAGTATCTACAATGCTCTCCGATGTTCTCTTCGATAATATTGCCATGGCTATACCAAACAACCATATCACGCGAGTGAATAAGTTTATTTTGCTTGATGATATTGTCGTTGCTGTACCAAAGTCTTAACCCATCACCTTTAAGACCTAGTTCAAAATCTTTAGAAGTTATAGTGTTGTTAGCTATGATAGAGTTACGTACCATCTGCATATCTATACCAAAGAGGCAAGCATCGATAATACACTCACTCACCTCGCATTGGCTTGCATCTGAGATAGTAATCGCTGCATCAATGTTTTCGTGTCTATCGCCGCTGTTGATAATTTTGAGGTTTTTGAGTGTTACAAAAGAGCTTTTAATTTTGATAACAGTTCCTTTGTTTTCACCGTCGATTACAACCCCTTCCTCTTTGCCGATAATAGTCAAAGGCTTGTTTATAACCAGATTTCCTTTATAGACACCCGCAGGAAGTTTCAAGATAGAGCCACTTGGTGCAGCATCAATTGCTTCTTGCAGTACATTTGCACCAAAGAGGGGCAAAATAAGAACCAATAGTGCAAAGAGTGGCTTGAACATCTTTATTTATTCATCTCTTTAAAAGCTTTTTGTTTCGCAAAAAATGCCAAAAGACTCAAAAGACCGATTGCTACGATAAGATAAAAACCGATAGTCGGGTAAGAGTGTGTCGTAAACTGAGCGATTTTTCCATCTCCAAAAACAGTCGGCATAAACGGCTTGATTTTAAACGCACCCCAGTCATGCAAGTTGTGTCCAAACCAGTAGAGCCAGTAGGAGTAGTCAGCGATAAAAAGAAGAGGAAGTGATGCAGGAACGAGCATGATATAGTTAAATATCTTTGCATTGAACGCTATAAAATAGATCATTCCCAAAGAGAGAGCTAAAAGCGCATAGATGCCAATTTCTCTCTCAATCGTTCCGCCAATCCACATCGGATCCATTCCAACATAGTGATTGATGGTGTTCATCTCATGCACTTCGCCGCTATATCCATCAAAGTGAAAAAAGACAGGGATACCTAAAGGAAACGCCTCTTTAGGGTAGTTTGGAGCTTCAAGCGATACCGCCCAGATAGGCATAGAAGCGACACCTATCTCTGCAGCAGAATCTATCATTGCATCAAGGTTGTTGTGAGCCTCTTTTGGTGTAGTTACACTCTTATATCTGCCTTGATTGTAGAGGTTCCAGACGGTTTTAGTAAATGCAGGTATCTCTTCTACTTTACCAGCTTCAATCTTGTTAAGTGTTCCATGAAATGCAATCATAGGAAAAGTGAAGGAGAAGGTCAAAATGAGAAGGGCTAGTGTTGCAAATACTCTTGCTTTTATGATACTTGGATGCATGAAAAGAGTTCCTTTGTTGAATAAAATAAAATCTCAAAACTTGAGTGAAACATTCAAATTTTATTTTATATGTATTATATAACAAAATTTCTTTTATAAGATTGATTTATGAAATTTTTTTTATTATTTGACATAAAAAAAGGGGAAGGAAATCTATCTCCTCCCCCTTTGTGACACTTTAAAAAACTCTCTTAGAAGAGATTTGCATTTTGATCTACCCACTTGAGGTATTCAATGATGTTTTTAGTCTCTGCTTCATCCATATGCTGATTTGGCATTCTTAGGTTGAAGTAGTCAATCATACCTTTAACATAAGGTTCTGTGTACATTTTTTCAGGATTCATGATAAAGTCTTTTACCCATTTTTCACCATTTTCTCCATGTCTTTGAAGAACACCCGTCAAGTCTGGACCAGAAGATACTTTACCAATAACGTGACATCCGCCACATCCGCCTTCGCCAAATGCTTTTTCACCCGCAGCTGCAGCAGCTGACTGTTTTGTAGCAACAAGTCTTACTAGTGCATCTTTTGCTCTGATACCAACGTCTGCAGTTTTAACCATGTACTGCCAAATCATGTTTTCAAAAAGAATCGCTTTTTCCATATCGCCAGCTTTTACAGCCGCATCAGATTTCTTTTTCTCTTCAGCGATTTTGCCATACTGATCCATTGCATCCGTTACAAGATCCGCAACAACTTTATGTTTTTCATACTTATTCTCTTTTAAGAACTTCACAACAGACTGGATAACAGCGTCAGTTGCAGCATTTGTTGCTACAGTTTTGTCGTATTCAGCTTTGAGTTGCTCTGGAGACATAGTCTGCATCTTTTTCTTTTGTGTACTTTCATACTTTTTATTTGGGTCTTTAACCATCAAGTAACCCATCATCTCTAGGTGAAGCGCAGAACAAAACTCTGTACAATAGTAAGGGAAAACTCCTTCGATATCTGCTATAAACTTGATACTTGAAGTTTTACCAGGCTCTAGCGATGCGTGAATGTTGTAGTGGTCCACTGTAAATCCATGCGCTTCATCTTGTGCTCTCTCAAGGTTAGTGATGTAGAAAGTGACTTCATCACCTTTGTTTACTGTAATTCTCTCAGGATTGATGTGAGAACGAACCATAGTTGCGTAAACTTTAACTTTGTTTCCATCTCTTTCAACTCTCTCTTGACCTGCAAGCGTTTTACCCTCGTGAATTTTATCTTCTCTTGAGTTTGTACCCATTGTGTATCTTACGTGCCCATGAAGCTTTTCTGCACGAATTGCAACTGCTTGGTGTGGCTCTCCAAGTGGAAGAGGCATGTCAACAAGTAAGTCCATCTTTTTACCACTAATATCGATTAGCTGGTGGTTTTGTGGATGCAGTGGTCCAACATTTTGGAATCTATCAATCGCAAGTTTGTTAAGCGAGATGATATATTTACCTTGAGGATCGGCAGATTTTCCTTCCATTCCACAAAGGTGACCAACGTTATAGTGAACGTTTACTTTATCTAAAACTTTTAGAGTTTTATAGTTCCATTTTACGATTTGGCTATCAACATAAAGTGAAGTATAGATTTCACCGTCAACATTTGAGTATTGGTTGTGCAATGGCCCCAGACCCAACTCTGCTTGTCCATGAAGAGATTTTTTCATATCTAAGATAGGAATCCCATAAGGGTCTTTACCTGCATAATCTTTGTTTTTGATAAGCTCTTTGATTTTGCTCCATTTATAAACAGAAGCGTGTGTGTCAAGCTTTCCACAAACTGTGATGTACTCACCATCTGGAGATACGTCAACTCCGTGTGGAGATTTTGGCTCTGGAATCAAGAAGAGCGCATCATGTTTTACAGCTACTTCCATAGGAACGATTCTATGGTTATTGACAACTTTTACATTTTTAGGGTCTTTTGCAAGTTCTGCAAGTTTTTTCCAGTTGTAAACATGTAAAAAGTCAGTATCGTTTCTACTCATACCAGCTTCGTTTGGTGGCATACCAACTTCGATACCGCCTGTGTACATCTCAGAGTTAAATGAGTTTGTAAAGCCCCATCCATCAGAGACACCTTTACCGGAGTCACTTAAGTCTTGCATATATGGAGGCATCTCGATAGTGAAAGACTCTTTTGTATCTATTCTTCCCTTTTTCGTGTCAAATCTCCACATTGTAGCACCACCACGATAGACCTCTTTATAGTCTTCAATTGGGTGGTAGTTATCATCAAAAGGAGCCGCATACTGACACGCTTCAATGATATAATCACTGTTTTGAGTGAAGAACGCTCCACCGTGAGCAGATTTGAAAACAGGGTTTACAACGATTTGTTTTGTCTCAAAGTCCGCTAAGTCGATGATAGCAATACGTGGATTTGCTTTGTCGTTGATAGCAAGCCATTTTCCATCATATTTTCCATCTTTTTCTGAAAGAGCAGGGTGGTGTGTATCTCCCCAGTTAATCTCTCTTCCTCTGATATTTCCTTGTCTGAGAACTTTTTTAGACTCCTCATCAAATCCATATCCTTGCCAAGGCTCTGGAGTAAAGACACCGATGTACTTTAAAATTCTCATTGATGGAACACCATAAACAATCATCTGTCCAGCTTGACCAGCTGAGCTAAATACAACGAATTCATCTCTTCCGCCTGAAGGATTATACGTTTTTGCAGCACGAACGACATCGATTTCACTGAGTCCTCTTGCTTTCATAACTTTTTGCAGTTCACCGTCTGCCGCATGCGTAAGTGACGCAGCTACAGAAGCACCAACAAGAAGCGAAACAAGTTTGTTAGAATGCTTAGCCATTTTTTCTCCTTTAATTAGTTTGAGGTTTTAAAAAATTACTCAAATCATAAATGTATATTAGAAAAAAAAGGGAGGTTAAAATTTGACACTGGTCAAATTTTGAAATTAATTTGAAAATTTAAGATTTTGTATGTGTGATCAAACTATCCAAATCACTCTTAAGGTTTTTGAGTTTTTTTGCTGAAATGCTTAACTCTTCAAAAGATTGGATGATAGCATCCTCTTTCTTTTTGAGCTCTTTATCCCTAGAGTCCTCATGCATTGCGTAGATAAGCTCTACTAGATTTTCTATATTTTGTTCTACTATCTCAAGAGATTTGTAGGTGTGCTCCATGGATTGTGTGGCAGAAGCGATGGAGTCGTTGATTTTTTGTACGAGCTCATTGAAATTTTCTTTTGCTTCACAGATATCGTGATTGCTCTCTTGAACTTCTATGGGTTGGAGTGTTTTGATAGACGTTTGAGAGAGTATCTCTTTAGAAGCCCAGAGAAATTTTTGTACAAATAAAATTACGCTCTTGAGCTGTGTAAAGATGTAGAGAAGCAGTGAAACTAAGATAAAAAAGAGCAGATATTGCAAGATGATATACTTGTTTTGCTCCTCATTAAAGCGTGCTATTTCCTTGTCAATAAAGTTATCACTCTCCACGATAAGTGCGAGGTTGATGTCGTAAATCTCTTTTACCTCTTTTTCCAAAAGAATGTTTGAGTAGATGGATGTGTGCTTTATCTGATCTCTAAAATGTTGTACATGAAGATAAAAATTGTTCCAAAGTTTTCTTATCTTTTCATCCCGAAGCAGCCCATTTTCTTGATTGCTCATATTTTGTAAAAAGAGTTTTATGGAGTCATCCAACCCTTTTGAGGAGTTTTGAGGGTGTTTGTAGGAGTAGAAAATATTTTTAGAGATATCTTGTGTAAAGTTTTTTTGAGCATTCATAGCAGTGATTTCACTGTTATGGCGTGCTATGCTTGTTGAAGTGTGGTTAAAAAGAAACGCAAGTAGCAAAGAGAACAGAAATATGAGTGCACCAGTAATTTTAATCTTTTTCATTATTTATTCCTCATAAACAGATAGGAGAGCTTCTTTGTTCAAAACGACAATCTTTGCATTCTTGGAGTCGATAATATTGTCACGTTTGAGTCTGTTGAGAACTCTTGAGAGCGTCTCTGGCTGAATGTTTAAAATCAAAGAGATTTCGCCTCTTTTAAGTGTGTTAAACATATCCAAATCATCATGCAGCATCATCGCCACTTTTGCAACCGAACTAAAGATAAACTCTCTATTGATAAGGGACTGTAACTGGTTTGATTTTGCGATAACCTCGTTCGTAAACTCTACGCAAAGATGTCCTTTTGTTAAAAAAAACTCTTTAAATTTGCTATATTCAATCGCAAGAATTTTAGAATCTTCAATAAGCGAGACGTTGGAGAAGGTGAGGATTTTCTCTTTTTTTAAGTTTGATATATCTGAGATAAGGGATGGAGCGTAGATGTAGTGTAAAAAGATTTCATTGTTGTGCTTATCGATTTTGTATGCTTTTGCCACTCCTTGTAGTAAAAAAAGAAGTGCACTACTCTCTTGTTTTTCATAGTGGACAATATACTCTTTGGCGTAAGAACTTATAGAGGAAAAAGAGATGAGCAAATCCAGCTCTTCATCCCCTAAAGATGA
Source organism: Sulfurimonas lacustris (assembly GCF_059705355.1). NCBI lineage: Bacteria > Pseudomonadati > Campylobacterota > Epsilonproteobacteria > Campylobacterales > Sulfurimonadaceae > Sulfurimonas > Sulfurimonas lacustris. The sequence goes on along the minus strand of NZ_AP046125.1, from coordinate 1,497,828 downwards.
GAAAAAATCTAAGGAAGAGAGAGTGTCTTTAAGGAGCACGATAAGGCTTCTTTATTTGATATTTTCGCAGCTTTTACTCTCTATATCAAAGCGAAAAAGTTCGTTTTTACTATGTGCACTGTTGTAGATGTAGCGGATAGCTATGTTTGCTTTTAAAAAACGCTGTGAACTAGAACAAACACCATACGTGATAGCTTCTTGCATCCTTGTATGGTCTTCTTGTTTGATTTGTGCATCACTTTTTGGTGCAGCGTCAATCTCATAGGTATAGACTAAAACAGTATCTTGTGCTTCCACTTTTGTGAGTTTTGTATGTTTGTCTATGGTTTGTGGGAGTGATTTTGAGAGTTCAGCGGCTGCTAATCTTGTAATCTCTCTGTTTTGTTCTTGCATTTTATCAAGAGGCATCTCCCTTGTTGTTATGTTTGAAGCCAAAGATAATATGGGAAATAAAAGGGCGGTGAGTAGAAATTTCATCTGATTCTCTTTTTGTCAATAATTTTAACTCTCTGCATAAAGCAGAGAGCCGATGCGTGGAGTTAGTCTTGTTGGATTCTCATATAAGAGGGAATGTCTAAATGGTTACTATCCAAATCACCGCCAACAACAAGGCGTGGGCGGATTTTTTGTATATGTGCAGGAGTTTCACTAACAAAATGCTCATTGTTTGTTACTACCTTGAGGTCTCTCTCAAAGCCAGTTGCAACAATTGTGATTTTTACATAATCTTCAGGAAGAGATTCGTCTGTTGAAGTACCAAAGATAACATCCGCATCTTCATGTGCGCTCTCTTGAACAACAATCATAGCATCTGATATTTCCATCATTGGGAAGTTTGGATGCATATAGAAGTGAACTAAAACACCCATAGCGCCATTGATAGAGACGTTGTCAAGAAGTGGTGATTCGATTGCTGCTTTGATGGCTTCATATGCTGCATTTTCACCCTCATGTTCGCCAACACCCATAAGTGCCATACCTTTGTGACTCATAACTGTTTTTAAGTCGGCAAAGTCAAGGTTGATGTCGTTGTCGCCATTGGCTAGGATAACACCTGCCGTTCCACTAACAGCTTGAGCTAAAACACCATCAACGATTTTAAAACTATCTTTAATGCCAAGTTTTCTATCGATGATAGAGAGGAGTTTGTCGTTTGGAATAACAACGATTGAATCACTCTCTTTTTTAAGTTCTTCAAGTCCCATTTTTGCAAGTTTTAGTCTCTTTGGTGCTTCAAACATAAAAGGTTTTGTAACGATAGAGATAGTAAGTGCATCCACCTCTTTTGCAATTTTTGCAACGATAGGAGCAGCGCCTGTACCAGTTCCACCGCCAAGACCTGCAGAGATAAAGACGATATCGGCACCTTCAAGCGCACTTCTAATCTCATCATAACTCTCAAGGGCAGACTCTCTTCCGATTTCAGGCTTCATTCCGGCACCAAGACCTTTTGTAAGCTTTGTTCCGATTTGAATAGTTCTTGCACTTGTTGCATCTTTTAGTGCTTGCGCATCAGTGTTTACCATAATCATCTCTATGCCAGTGACACCATTTTTGATCATGTGACCAATCATATTTCCACCGCCGCCACCAACGCCAACAGCTACTATTCTTGCACCGCTAATTTTTTGTGCTTCTTCAATCAAAAATGGTTCCATATCTTCTCCTTAAAATAACTGGGTTGCCCAGTTCCAAAATTTACTAAATACCCCAGCTTCGTCTTTTTTCTTCTCTTTTTTTAGCCCAATATTGACCATCATCTCTTTTTTCTCCTGCTGAAAAGGAGGAACAGGAATCTCCGGTTCATTTACAAGGTTAATCGGAAGTTGTTCTTCAAAAACTTCATTTGAGTGTCTTACTCTTCTGTTGACGTCTATCTCATAGAGCGTATATGCAGAAGCTGCATAAATAACCAGACCAATAGCACTTGAGTACTCAGGTGAACGGAGGTTGTCGAAGAGTCCATGCATCTCTTTTGGTTTTGCAAGACGTACAGGGATAGAGCCAAATGTTGCGATTGCCAGTTCTCGCATCCCTTCCATTTGTGAAAAACCACCTGTAAGTACTATGCCAGCACCCATTTTGTCTTTAAGTCCACTATTTTCAAGGAACTGTGCCAAAATCATCAGTGTCTCTTCCACTCTTGCATAGATAACATTGTGGACAACTTCTAAAGAGACTTCATGCGTTGCATTTTCATTGCCAATAATGGGAATCTCAATCAAATCATTACTCGGCGCTAAAAGTGAACCATAGTTGAGCTTTACGTTTTCTGCAATGTTGAGTGGTGTATGAAGCGCCATAGACAAATCACTTGTTACATGGTTAGAACCAACACCTAAAAAGTCATTGTAACGTATGGAGTTTCCAGAGTGGATAACGATATTGCTTGTGTTGCCACCCATATCTATAAGTGCAACACCTAGCTCTTTTTCATCTGGATTGAGTGTTGCGATAGAAGATGCATATCCGGCAAGTACAATGTTTTCAACTTCAACGCCTGCACCGCGAACTGCTTTGCGTAAATTGTTGAGATTTGATTTTTGTGTTGTGATGATGTGTGTGTCCACTTCAAGTCTTGAAGCGTTCATCCCTAGAGGGTCTTCGATGTAGTCTTGGTCATCAACTTTAAAGTTATAAGGCAGAGCGTGAAGCACTTCATACTCGTTTGGGATGTTAGCGTTATAAAGAGAAGCTTGCATAACTCTCTCTATCTCTTTAAAACTGACCTCTTTGTTTTGGATGTTGACTATGCCGCTCGAATTTAAACTTTTTGTGTAAGCCCCAGAGATAGAAACTATCGCAGCAGTTTTTGCTTCTGAACCTGAGACTCTTTTGGCATCGTTGAGCGCTGTTCTTATGGATTTTGAAGCAAGTTCAATATTTGTGATACTCCCTCTTCTAATCCCTTGCGCTTTGCAGACGCCTGCTCCTATAATAGATATGGATTTATCAGCGCTTACTTCAGCGATAATTGCACATATTTTTGTCGAACCTATATCTATGGCTAAAATAGTTCTGCTCAACTTAGAGTCCTTGGATGAAAATCTCAGTTTTATACTTGTTTTGAAGGACTTTAATCAAACCTTCGTTAAACATGCCGCTCTTTACTCTAGCAATCGAGTTGTTTGGGTCGGTGTTAGTATTGCTAAGCAATCTTTGTTCCATAACGTTATACATAACAACATTTCCACTCTCTAAAGCGATATATCCTCTTTTTTCTTGTGACGAAAAAAGAGTGCTTAAAAACTCGTCTGCTTCATCTTTTGTTAAATCTGTTAGTTTGTTTGAATCATTTGCCGTTATAAAATCGGTTATTTTTCCATTAAATGTAGCAAATGAGTTTTTTGCAAGCTCTAAAAGCTTGATTCTTTTTTGGTCTCGTACATACATAGGGAGAAGCTCGGCTTTTGCCTCTTCAAATGTTTTTGGTTTTGCTGCATTTAGAGCAACTAGTTCAAAGATGAGATACTCCTCGCCAACCAAAACAGGTTTAGAAAAAGGAGATGCAGGCGTCAGTTTTGAGACAACGTCCAAAGCTTCTGCTCCAAAAGGGTTGCTAGAAGCTAAAAGCGTTGCTTGTTGTAGCTCGCTCACATCCGCTTCTCCTTTTTTATAAGCAACGTATTTTTTTAGCGCCTCTTTTTTTGTCTCTTTTGCATCTAAAGCACTCTTTACCTGCTCTTTTGCCATATCAAGAGCTAAAATCTTCCCCTCGCCATCTTTGAAGTTTGCTTTGTTTTCATTGTAGTGTTCAGCGAGAAGCGCCTCATCATACTCTTTAGTTACTTTTGGCTGTTTGAGATACTTGACATCATAACTCACTTCGCTCATAAAACTATTTTGCATCTTTTCCCAAAATGGTTTCAAAAGTTCATCTGTAGTCTCGATAGTGATAATCTCCTCTTTGAGCACTTTATAGTCAAGTTTGTCGGCGATGCTCATTGCCGTATCGATGATTTTTGACTCACTCTCTTTTGTCTCGATAGGCAGAAGCATAAGTGTTTTTTTGATAAGAAGCTCTTTTTTTACATTGGCTTCATAGTCTTTGATTTTGAGGTTGTTTTTTGAGAGAACATCTTTATAGATATCCTTGTTAAACACACCATCTTTTTGAAAATACTCTAAAGATTTGAGATGTTCTAGCAATTCAGCATCTGTCACGTCAAGGCTATAAGATTTTGCAAGATTTAAAACAAGAGCTTGTTGTGTTAGGAAATTGAGAGCTTGTGATTGTAAACCAAAACTTTTGGCTTTTTCCTCATCAAAATCTCCTTTAAATATCTGCGCGTATTGGTTGTAAAGATCAGAGTAGCTCTTTTGCAGTTCACCCATCGTAATCTCTACACTCCCCACTTTTGCGACTGCACCAGCTTTGTCACCATAGTCATACTGACCCCAGCCAACAAACCCAGCACCGACAAATGCGATGGTAGAAATCCAGATAGTGACTATGAGATATTTTTTATGTTTTTGCATCCATGTTATCATCGTGTTATAAGCCTTGCTAAGTGATATTTTTGTAATTTTAGGTAAATTCGTATTAAACCTTGATAAAGCCGAATCGAGGGACTTTGAACGTCTAAGAGAAATGTAAATTAAAAGGGTGTAAAATCGAAACTCATTTTACAGGGTAACAAGGATTTTTTATGAGAGAAACAAAAAAATACGCCAATATTGAAGAAGAGTTGCCAAAACTGCCAGTAGTGCTTCTAAATACCATCCAGTCTGATGTTTTAGAGATTAAAAAAATAGACAAAACATGCGAAAAATTTCTCAAAGCCTCGTCTAAAATAAGAGAGCTTCAAGATGCGTATTATGTTGTTTACTCCAAATACATCGACAAAGAGAATCATAAATATGAGAAATTTATCTTCTTAGGCGAAGAGGGTGAAGAACTTTTTGATTTGAGCGGGCTAGAGATAGAACTCTACGGACTTTTGGCATGTACAAATTTATGCTATACGGATGAGTATAAAGCATTAACACCTCAATGAATAACGCTGAATTAACACAGAGAGATTTGGCTGTATTGTGGCATCCTTGCACGCAGATGAAAGACCATGAGCAGTTACCTCTCATCCCCATAAAAAAAGCACATGGTATCTATCTTGAAGATTTTGACGGAAATCGTTATATCGATGCCATAAGCAGTTGGTGGGTTAACCTTTTTGGGCATACAAACAGCTATATCAATGCAAAAATAAGAGAGCAGTTAGAGACTTTGGAGCATGTCATCCTTGCGGGTTTTACGCATGAGCAAGTGGTGAAACTCTCTGAGAGACTAGTAAAACTCACGCCCAAAGGGTTGGAGAAGTGTTTTTATGCAGATAACGGCTCAAGCGCTGTTGAAGTCGCACTCAAGATGAGTTTTCATGCACACAAAAACAACTCTAAGATAAAAACTATTTTTGTCTCACTGACTAACTCATATCATGGCGAGACCATCGGTGCGCTGAGTGTCGGCGATGTCAAGCTCTACAAAGAGACGTATGAGCCGCTTCTTATACAAAGTATCCAAACGCCTGTGCCAAAAGATGGGAGCATAGAAGCGGCAAGAGAGGCTGCATCGGCGTTTGAGGCGTTGTGCGCAATAAGAGCCGATGATATAAGTGCCATCATCTTAGAGCCTCTCGTGCAGGGAGCAGGCTCTATGCACATGTACCATAAAGAGTTTTTGGTTTTAGTTCGTGAGATTTGCAGCAGATATGACATTCATCTTATAGCCGATGAAGTTATGGTTGGTTTTGGGCGAACAGGGGAGATGTTTGCGTGTCAGAGTGCTAACATAACACCGGATTTTATTGTTTTGTCAAAAGGGCTTACGGGCGGCTATTTGCCGCTTTCTGTGGCACTAACGACCAATGAGATTTATGGTGCTTTTTACTGTGACTATAACGAAAACAGAGCCTTTTTACACTCGCATAGCTATACGGGAAATGCACTCGCATGTGCGGCGGCAAACGCTACGCTTGATATTTTTGAACGTGACAATGTTATAGAAAAAAATAGAGAGACGGCTGTCTATATGGGAGAGAAGCTTGCGAGATTTAAAAACCTCAAAAATGTCGGCTCCGTTAGACAAACAGGGATGATATGCGCCATAGAACTTCAAGGGTACGACCCAAAAGAGAGAGTAGGGCTTCAGGTTTATAACTATGGGCTTAAAAAAGGTGTTTTGCTTCGTCCGTTAGGGCATATTGTCTATTTTATGCCGCCTTATATCATCACAAAAGAAGAGTGTGATGTGATGATGGATGTTGCGTATGAGGCGATTGAGAGTTTGATTTAGTCAAAAGAGGAGTCTTTTTGTGCTGCGTCAAGCAGGAGCAGTCTGCAGCTCTTCTCTAAAATGGCGATTTTTTTTGCCATCTCATGGATATCTCGGTTGTACGCATAGACGCCATAGCCGCGTATGACCATGATATCTCTCTTTTTGCTTTGAAAATAGTAGGCGATTTCACTGCTTGCTCTCTCGTACCAATCATCAAAACTTCTAGGGTCTATGATGTCAACAGAGCCTAATTCACTGTAGCCAAAATAGTCTCTTGGCGTGATGATGTTGTGGTCAAGCGAGTAGGCTGTTGTAAAAGGCGGCATCGTAAAGCAGATAAATTTTGCATCTGATATCTGGGAGTAGATGCTGTGATGGATGTTTGCATCCATACTCGCTTGGTTCCAGCGATAATCTTTTTTGTAGTAAAGCTCAATAAGAGTTGCACTGTCGAGTGAGTCGAAAATAGCCTCTTTTGTGTTGATAACAAAACGATTTGACTCTGTTTTTGCAGAGATAGAACCGTGAAAGATACCAAAAAAATCTTTGCGAAACATCGCTAAAGCAAGGGTTGAGAGTTTGTTTTTGAGATGGTCTTTGTTCATTGTAAGCACTCGTTGTTAGTTATATCTAGTGCCATAGTGTAGCATAACTTCTCTGTTACTTCAAAAGAGTGGTGTCAAAGAAGAGTTCTCTGTTTTTCTCAAAATTTTCAACAAGTGTCGTAAAACAACCGCCAAGCTCTTTGATGGTTTCAATGTTTGGTTCTATGTAGATTTTGTTAGCTTTTTTTTGCATTTTGATGACACCTGCTTCACGCAAAAGCTGTAGATGTTTTGAGATGGTGGGCAAAGAAAATTCAAAATGTTCAGCAATCGTTGTAACGCATGTCGCATGCGGGTTTATCTTTGTTTTTGGTTTTTTGTCGTCAATGGAGCAGACATAACCGCCCGTAAATACATTTTTAAAAATCAAAAAGCGGGTTTCGTTTCCAAGCGCTTTAAAAATTTTTATCTTCTGTTGCATATCTAGCATCTCTTTCCTTGACAAATAGTTTCAAAAATTATACCATAGCACAACATATTTAGTTAAATGCCTAAATATGAAATTAGCAAAGGATAGAAAATGAAGAAAGAAATTATAGCTATCGTAGGGAGCATAGGCTTGCTCTTTGCTGCACTACCGCTCATTGGAGAGGAAAATGCAAAAATGGTGCTTATCAATGAAGCAAAAAAGGAGGCTGGAGAGATAACACCTGCTGAACTAAAAGGCATTTTCGAGGATGAAAAAAGTGTTGTCATCCTTGATGTTAGAGAGGAGGAACAAAGAGCGGAAGGATTTTTGCATGATGATTTTGTTGCAGTAAAGACCATCTCAATCACGCGCGGCAACTTGGAGTGGGAAATCCTTGAAAAAGTTTCAGATAAAGATGCTCTGCTTGTAACCTACTGCAGAAATGGAGGACGCGGCGCACTTGCTGCACAAACCCTCAAAAAAATGGGGTACAAAAATGCCAAAAATCTCAAAGGAGGACTTCAAGACTGGGCAAAAGCCGGTTATAGCGTGAAAACCGGCTTGGGCGTTACAAAACTAACAGCAGGAGAATAAAAATGACAGCGATAATACTAAATCATGAGCCTTACGATGGCTCTGATATAACATGGAATGCTTTGCGTCTTGCTTCAACGCTGCATAAAAATGGAGAGAAAGTCAATATCTTTCTTATGAACGATGCGGTTGATTTGGCAAGAGACAAAACACAAAAACCAGAGAGTTACGACCATGATTTGGTTTTGATGCTAAAAAAACTCTATGAGAGCGGAGTCGCACTGCAAGCTTGCGGCACCTGCAACGCAAGATGCGGGATTTTTAAAAATGAGCCTTATTTTGATGAGAAAGTATCTTCAACCATGCAAGTTCTCTCAGACTGGGTTTTGCAAAGTGAGCATGTGCTTACGTTTTAAAAAACTCTAATACAAAAACCCAAAAAGCCAAAGCGGAATCTTGTTTTTATGCTCTGTGCTATCCGTATCTATGACTAGGTAGGAGTTTTGGATATCTTTGATTTGCTCAAACGATTTTCCCTCTCCGCCCACTTCAAATATATATCTGCCATTAACCATAAAATCACCTTTGTCTGATACCTCTACATCATGCAAATGTTTGAGTTGCGATACAAAAAAAGTCTCTCTTATGGTTCCCACTTTTGCCTCTGTGGCAAAAGTATAAAAAATATTTGTATTGTTAAGATAGAGTTTTTCAGGTTTTGAGAGTTTGCTTATTCCTTTTTTAGAGCTTCCTATGATATTTAAAAGTCCGCCTTTGTCCAAATGCTGTAGATACACATAAAGAGTGTTACGGCTTACTTCGATATTTGCCGCTACTTTTGTGATATTGAGCTCAAATGGATTTGACTCACTGATGATGAGAAGTAGTTTTTTAAGCTTGTTGGTGAAGTTTTGTTTAACAAGCCCGAGATTTACTAAGTCTATATCGATGGTTTGATTTATCACGGCGTTTAGTTGTCTTAGGTACTGATTTGGGTCTCTAAAGTAAAAAGGGTAGTACCCGTATGTCAAGTACTCCTGCATATGTTCAAGCGGTAAAAACTTCTCGCTCAAATCATCCGCTATTTTTATATGGTTTTGAAGCAGCTCTTCTAGCGGAAAGCTTGGCAGTGGAGTACCCAACTTTAACTCCAAAAACTCTCTATATGATAACCCATTCATATAGTAAAGCACGACTCTTCTGCTTAAATCTGCTTGTGAATTATAAATGGAAGTAGCACAAGAGCCTGTAAAAATAACTTTTAATTTTGGGTAAAAATCATAAATCGCCTTGAGGTCAAGTGAAAAATTTTCATATTTGTGTATCTCATCAACGATGAGATGTGTACCTCCGACTTTGACAAACTCCTCTGCTAGTTCTATAAGCTTTATACCCACATTTGTAGGATAATCATAAGAAAAATAGAGCGATTTGTAGCTCTCATTCGCCTCTTTTAGCTCTTTGACATACTGAAGTAAAAGAGTAGTTTTGCCCACCCCTCTAGCCCCCACTATTCCTATCATCTGTGAGTTAAAATCTATGGTTTTAAAAAGATATCTTCTATACTCACCTGCAACTTCTTTTAGGATTCTTTTTTCTAGTTTTCGCAAATTTTCTAACATTTATATCCATTTTGTTAATCTGTAATTAACATTATACATATTTTATGTTTATTTTACTAGAATAAAATGCTCTAGTATAGTGGCATAAAATATACCACTATAGAGGTAAATATAAGAACAAAAGGCTCTTTAAGTTCTAAAAAGCTCTAACTTTGCGTGCAGCTCATCCGTCATAGAGTTGAGATGTTCAGCCGCTGCTGCTATCTCTTCGACACTTCTTGCGTTTGTAGCTGAGATTGCGTTGATTTGACTTACTTGTCCAACAATGACTTCTACATTTTTACCTGTTTTTTCAAAATCATTCACTGTTTTATCTGTCGCGAGAACTGCTTCTTTAACGATTGCTACGCTCTTGTTTATCTTGTCTTCAACATCGCTTGCACTGCTAGAGAGTTCTTGGACATCTTGGGCGTTAGAATTCATTTGTCCGCTGACATCGCTTATAGACTGCACGATGACGTTGATGGTAGCGTTTATCTCTGTAAGGCTTCTTTGCGTACGTTCTGCAAGTTTGCGTACTTCATCGGCAACTACGGCAAATCCGCGTCCATGCTCACCCGCGCGCGCTGCTTCTATAGCAGCGTTTAGAGCCAATAGATTTGTCTGATCGGCAATATCGGCGATAATATTTAAGATATTTTTTACCTCATTTGCCTCTTTTGAGAGTGTTTCCATACGCTGCGCAAGTTCTACTTCAAGCTGTGCGGAGTTTTGCACTTTGTGTGTTAAGCTGATAATCTCATCTCTTGCATGTCCTAGATTTTCATTTGCGCGGAGTATCTCTTTTTTGCTCTCTTGCGCTTCGCTGATAGCAACTTCTATCTCTCTTTTAATCTCTCTGGCTTTTTTAGTTGCTTCATCGACGGCAACTACACTTTTTTCTACATTTTCCCCAACACCCATTGCAGTTGTTGAGAGTTCATGAGAGATAGAAGCATTTTCGCTTGAGCTACTTTTAGATGTTTGGATAAGCTCTCTGAGTGTAGATAAGAGTCTATTGAAACTTTGCGCCATTTGACTTAGTTCAAGCGGTACGTTTTCATCGACTTTTATGGTCAGATTATGACTCTCTCCGATACTGATAAGAGTAGCTTTAAAACGCTCTATCGGCTTGCTTACGGATGTTTTGATAAGGAAAAGTATAAGTGAAGCAAAAAGAAGGATACCCACAAATAAACCTATAGTTAAGGAGATGATATTAAAAGATGCTTCATCAATTTTCTCATTTATAACTTTGTCGGTATATCTATAGAGTTCAAGCTCTACATCTCTAAGGATGTCTATGGAAGCAGTTACATTTGTAAACCATTCATCCAAATTTACTTTAAAATCCCCTTCAAGTCCCTTGTTTTTGGCTATCTCTATCATACCTGATGTTTTCTCAACTACATCGCCTCTAAAGCTGTTTTTATAAAAATCTTGCAACTCTTTTGGCGCAAGAGTTATAAAGTTGCGGCTGTTAACATTGTATGCCCCTAAAGAGCCTCCAAACGCAAAATATGTATTTCCGACAAAACTATCTTTGGCAAAAGCACCGTTAAGATTTGCTCTTATCTGCCCTAAAGCCTCTTTTGCAGAGGCAAGATGCGTATAGGCTTGGATGGCATTTCTGCCATTTTTATCATCCATAAGCGATGGAATTGTTGTTGCGCTATCTATGAGTGCGATAATGATTTTGGAAAAGTAAGTTCCCGTATCGGGCGCACTTATCAAGAGTGCGTCAACCGCTACTCTTTTTTGGCTTAATTCTCTTAAGTTGTCTAAAACCGAACCATCTCCTTTTGTGTTGGCATAAACATCTTTTATCTCTGCAATGGCACTATCAACTTTCCCTCTTGTTTCTGAGAGTTTACTACCGTTTTTTGCTCCATTGGAAGCTACAAACCCCACGCTTAACCCTCTCTCAACTTGCATAAAATGGATTGCTTTTGCCAAAGACTCTACCTCTTGGATACGATACTTTGTGACAACTAAATTCTCTTTTATACCCATGTCAAAGACAATCTTTCCCACAGAGAGAGCCAAAATAACCAAAATTGGCACAAGTGCCAACACCATTAACCTTGCTTTAATGCTTGAGTTTTTCATAACTTTTCTTTCCTTTTTTGTTTTAACCTCATTTTATGCGCTTGTGGAAGTATGGTTTTGGGCGGGGCTAAAGCCCCACTTCCGATGTGCTGCGCTGGATAAATCATAATTTTTCTTTTGGGGTTGAAAAGTAGTATCCTTGCGAGTAGTCAATGCCTAGTTGCTGCACTATTTTAAAAACCTCTTCATTTTCAACAAATTCCGCTATGGTTTGCATGTTAAGTTTTTTTGAAAACTCAACAATAGTAGAAACAACTAAAAAAGCATTGTAATCTGTGTTTATGTTTTTGATAAGCGACCCATCTATTTTGAGATAATCTGCTTTAAGTTTTATGAGGTACTCAAAGTTGCTATACCCTGTTCCAAAGTCATCAATAGCTATCTTGCATCCATATTTTTTGACTTCATCTATAAAACTGGTGACGATGTTAAAATTTTCTATATACTCTGATTCTACTATCTCAAATACAACTCTTGAACCGATACTATAGCGTTGGAGCATCATAACTATATAGTCCAAGATTTGAGGTTCGGCGATATCCATAACAGATAAATTGATAGAAAATTCAATCTCATTTGTTTTGAACATTTCAAAAGATTGTGCGATAACAAGTTTTGTAATATCAAAATACTTTTTTGTTTTTTTAGATATATCTAAAAAATAAAAAGGCGCAATCGTAGCACCATCTTCGTCAATCATTCTCACAAGTGCTTCGTACTTTTCATATTTTAAAGTGCGGTTGCTAACGATGGGTTGATAGTGTGTGATGATATTGTCGTTTTGTAGGGCGATTGCTAGTTTTTTTGTCCATCTTATGTTGTTGGCATATGTGTTGTTTAGCGAAATATCATCGTTGTAAATGATAAAGTCATTATTTGTCTGCTTGGCTAATTTTAGTGCCATATTGGCATTAGATAAAAGATGCTCTTTGTCATCAAAAGCGATGCCACAACTGCAAGAGAGTACGATTTTTTCATTTTGGATAATCAAGCTCTCTTTCATGGAAAGTAAAATTTCTTTACATATATGCGTAAAAATATCTTGCTTTTGTTGAGTTGCAAGAAGCGCAAATTCATCTCCTTGAAGTCTGTAAAAAAAGAGTTTATCGTCGTTTGAGATGAAATTATAGATCTTATCTGCGATAGATTTTATGACACTATCTCCAAAGTGATGCCCATAAAAATCATTTAATTCTCTAAAGTTGTCTATGTTAAAAATAGCGATTGAGAGATTTTCTTTCTCTTTTATGTCTTCACTAAGTTTATATCTGTTGCCGTAGTTTGTTAGCGTATCTGTTTTTGCTGCCATCTCAAAGAGGGATTTTTGTTCAACTATCTTAGTTATGTCTGTTCGAATTGCTATAAACTCTATAACTTCTTTATTTGCGTCTAAAATAGGCTTTATGAATGTTTTAGCCCAGTAAGCACTACCATCTTTTTTCTTATTTTTAACGTCACCGAGCCATGGTTGCTTGAGTATTTTGACGGTATGCCATAAATCTCTAAAAACCTCTTTAGGCATATCTGGGTGATGGATGATGTTGTGTGATTTTCCTAAGAGTTCATTTTGTGTGTAACCGTTTATGGTACAAAATTTATCATTAACATAGGTTATAATGCCCTCTGGATTCGTTTTTGAAACTATTTCGCTCTCATCAACAACTGATTTGTACTGTTCAAGAAGCGATGTTGATTCATAGAGGTTAGACTCAAGAGAATCTGTTGAAGCCAATATCTCTTTGACAATCGTTATTGCTTCATAAATAAGAGCTAGAGAACTGATGATTAAAAAGATAAAAACTAAAATCATCTCATTGAAATTTGACTTTTGTTTTTTTTCCAGTGCCTTATTTACGTTTATAAATAACGCACTTTCGATAGCGTTGAGTGATTCTATAGTGTATGTTATCTTTTCAAACCACTCATGAGAAAACGCTTCAAGTCGTTGGCTTTTTTTGTTGTTTAACACAAATTCTATGATGTCAAAAACCTCTCTGTTTTTTTCATCGTCCAGCGATTTTGTATAGCTATAAAACAAATCGCTAAAAGTAGATAAATTGTTCTCAAATCTGCTTTGAGAAACGCGGTATGTTTTAAAAATAACATCCAGTTTTGCATAATCTTCCTCTTGAATCTCTTTTTTTATAAAAGATTTGTTGAGAATAGTTCTTGTTTGTCCAAGCATCTCTTTCATGATGACAAGATGCGTATAAGCATTTATATAAGTTCTGTTTTGCGCATCGTTCATAGAGTTTGGAAGAGTGCTGGCAAATATCTAAGAGAGTGGCAATTTTTAAAGAGTAGAAATCATGTATTTCATTTATCGTGAGGTTTTTTGTATCTAAGGATTTTCTCTCTTCTATAATTTTTGCAAGAGTGTGTTGGCAGTTTGTTAGAGTTGTGTTTTGAAGTAATTTGTTCAGTTGCTGTTTAGTGGAGTGCAACTTCTCTTTTTTGTTACTGTCTGGATTGGCTACGAGTTCTGTGTTTAGACCTCTTTCAAGCTGAAGCAAATGCACTATTTTTGAAATTGCCATAGCGTTGCTGATATCTTTTTTTGCAAGTTCAAAATCCTCTTTTTTATGAAATATCTCAATTAAAACGAGAGTGGATAACATAAAAATTATAATCATTGGCAGTGTAGAGAGTATAAGAAGCTTGGATTTAATATTTATCAATGACTTTATCCCTTGTTATTTATCCCATAGGATAATGACTAAGGTATTGTATATCTATATAGTTTAATCTAAAATTAACCTATAGGATAAATTACATATGAATTTTGCCAATATTTCACAAAAAGAGGTCGATGATATATACAAAAACATATCTTTAAGAGTGAAATGTTTTAGAGAAGAAAAAAAGATATCGCAACTCGAACTTTCACTTGAGATAGGGATTAAATCTGTTGCTTTTTACTCAAATTGCGAAAATAATAGATATGGAAAGCACTTTAATTTGGAGCATCTTTATAAAATAGCAAAAGCTCTTGAGGTTGATGTTAAAGATTTGATAGTTTGAGGCGTGGTTATGTTTGTAAAATATTCTAGTATAGTGGCATAAAATATACCACTATAGAGGTAGATATAAGAACAAAAGGCTCTTTATGTTCTAAAGAGCTCTAGTTTTGCGTGTAGTTCGTCTGTCATGGAGTTTAGGTGGTCTGCGGCTGCTGCTATCTCTTCTACGTTTCTAGCGTTTTTAGAGGAGATTTCGTTGATTTGTGAGACTTGTGCGACGATGGACTCTACGTTTCTTCCTGTTTGTTCAAAATCGCTTACGGTTTTGTCGGTTGCGCGTACTGCTTCATTGACTATGAGGACACTTTCGTTGATTTTTGCTTCTACGTCAGAAGCGTTTTGTGAGAGACCTTGAATCTCCTCTGAGTTTGAACTCATCTGTCCGCTGACATCTACGATGGATTGGACTATGACGTTGATGGTTGCATTTATCTCTGTGAGGCTTCTTTGCGTGCGCTCTGCGAGTTTACGTACTTCATCTGCAACTACGGCAAATCCGCGTCCATGCTCGCCCGCACGTGCTGCTTCTATGGCAGCGTTGAGTGCGAGAAGATTTGTCTGTTCTGCGATATCGGCGATGATATTTAAGATATTTTTGACTTCACTTGCCTCTTTTGAGAGTGTTTCCATACGCTGTGCAAGTTCTACTTCAAGCTGTGCGGAGTTTTGCACTTTGTGTGTGAGGTGGATAATCTCATCTCTTGCAGCACCTAAGTTCTCATTTGCCTTGATAATCTCTTTTTTACTCTCTGCCGCTTCATAGATGGCGATTTGGATTTCGTTTTTGATTTGACTTGCTTTTTTCGTTGCATCATCAATCACCACCACACTTTTTTCTACATTTTCCCCAACACCCATCGCAGTTGTTGAGAGTTCATGAGAGATGGAAGCGTTTTCACTAGAGGACTGTTTAGAAGTTTCTATGAGGTCTCTGAGTGTGCCTAATAATTTATTGAAGCTTTGTGCCATTTCTGAGAGTTCTTGCGGAGCATTCTCATCTACTTGAAGCGTGAGGTTTTTTGTATTGCCTATACCCAAGAGCGTTGTTTTAAACTTCTCAAGCGGAGCAATAACACTTTTATTGATAAGCAAGACAGCAGCTAAAACAATGACAACAAGTACGATAAGAGAAGAAATAATTAAAAGATTTCTCGTCTCAATCGCCACTTTTTCCATTTCGTCCACAGTTATCCTAGAAATGATAGCCCATTTCAAATCACTCCCAATCTCTACAAAAGAGTAGGCAACTGCTATCATTTCTCCTGTAAACCCTTTTATGACTGCTTCACCGCTCTCTCCGCTCAACCCTTTTTGTGACGCTTCAGTATCTACTTTACCCGCAGAAGGATTTGCAAAAGAGGCTTTAATAGAGTGTGTATCTTTCCATAAAAAACTATCGCTTCGCATCAACTTATCTTGCCCGACAAGAAAATCTTCTTGCGTTTCACCGTAGCTAGTTCTATACTGCATAACCCTGCTTATAGCAGCATCCGACACCTGAAATGCTATAACTGCTTTGACTTCACCGCCTACTTTAACTGGAGTTGCTAGAAACATCGCAGGCGCACCGCCGCTTGGTGCGTAAGGAGCCATATCGACAAATGTAGGACGGTTGTTTTGGAGCGCTTTTCTGTACGCCTCTGCAAGTCCGCTCTCTTTAAGTTTTCCAGCGCTTAGATTTTCTCCATAGTCGGATTCTTTTGCCCCTGTGTAGAGCACATGCCCATGTTTTGCACACATAACAAAAATATCATAATAACCATACTCTTGCATATAGGATTGAAAAAAAGTCTCATGTCTCTTTGTTTTCTCTTGTACCATCTCATTTTTAACTGGAAAATCATCCGTTGCGCCTACACCTAGCTCATCATGCACATGAAGCATATCTTCTACTAGCTCTTTGACATCAGACGATGCTGAAAGTACATTTATATCTCCGATTCTCTCTTTGAAAAAAGTTTCTAATTGCGATTTTTTGATATCTCTTGCTCCTTGAAGAGCGGCAACGCTTTTGTTGTGAATAGCCTCTTTGCTGTCTGTTACCGCTATATAGGTGGTGATAACCGCCAATATAAGAAGTGAAAACACGCTAAGTGTAATCATCTGAAACCTAAGTGACATTTTTTTCATTTACGAACCTTTTTTATGAAGAATTATTTTATTATATCAAAATTAACAATTGATGTTATAGTCAAAATAAAAAGATTACAAAAAGGTTACAATAGAATGCAATATTTATTCTGTATCATTATTTTGCTTCTATATCTAACTATAAACTGATTTTGCGTACTTTATCGGAAATGGGGCTTTAGCCCCGTTAAAAGTTTAAAACACTTGTGTAGTTTTTGTCGTAGCAACTAGGCGAGGCTGAAGCCTCACTTCCAAGAGAGTGTAAAATCATGTTTTTCCACGGAGCTTAGTTCAAGATTGGCATGTTCGCGAGGCTGAAGCCTCGCTTTCATGAGAGTGCAAAATCCCCATAAAAAAGGGATTTTGTTACTTAAACCAGCTTTTCATCTTCTCGATAGCTGAGTCTAAAACACTTTCATGTGGTTTTGACTCTATGCCAAAAGACTCTTGGAGTTTTGAGAGGAGTTCTCGCTGTTCGTCGGTGAGTTTTTTAGGGTAGGTGATGTTGACTTGCGCTATGAGATCTCCTTTTCCGTGTCCATGAACATCGTCGATGCCCTCACCTCTAAAGACAAAGTGCTGTTTGTCTGTCGTTCCGATGTCTAGTTTTAGCTCAAGTTCGCCTGTAAGCGATGGAATGTTGAGCGTGTCGCCTGCGACTGCTTGTGTGAAGAAGACGGGGATGGCGATATAGATATCGTTGCCATCACGCTGAAAATGTTTATCTGGCTTGACGCTAAAAGTGACGTAAAGGTCGCCTCTTGTGCCGCGTTTACCGATGTTTCCTTTTCCTGAAACTCTAAGGCGGTTGCCGTTGTCGATGCCTTTTGGAACTTTGATGGTAACATTGCCACGCTCTTCATGGTAGCCTTTGCCATCACAACTGTTACACGGTGCAGCGGGAGCAGAGCCTGTTCCATGGCATGCCGGACATGTTTGGGAGAAGGTCATAAAGCCTTGTTTCATAAAGACCTGCCCTTGACCTCTACACTGGCTACATGTGGAGAGCTTGCCATCTTTTGCACCTGTACCGCTACAACTGTTACAAGAGTTTTTGTACTTGAACTCTACCTCTTTTTCGCATCCAAAAACGGCTTCGTTGAAAGTGATGTGCATATCGACGTTCATATCGAGGTTGTATTTTTCCATATCGGATGGGTTTTGACGGCGGCGAGATGAACCGCCAAATCCGTTAAACATCTCTTCAAAGATACTACCCAAATCGTCAAAACCGCCGGAAGAGCGTCTGCCGCCGATGCCTTGAAGTCCCTCTTTGCCGTATCTGTCGTAGATGCTCTTTTGCTTTTCATCGCTTAAGCATTGGTACGCTTCGTTGCATAGTTTAAACTTGTGTTCTGCTTCGCTATCACCCGGGTTTTTGTCAGGGTGGTACATTTTTGCCATGTTTCTATAGGCTTTTTTGATGGTTGCCTGATCCGCATCTCGCGAAATCTCTAAAATTTCATAATAGCTTAAATCCTGCATCTTTTTTCTATCCTTGCCTGAAATTTTTTCGCAATTATAGCGTTTAAAATTTAATATATTTGCTTGGTATGAATTTTGCTATAATCGCATCAATGAAAAGAAACATACTTTATATAACCACAATTTTATTTTTAGTAGGATGTTCGAGAGAACCCACGGTCGTTGTTTATGATGCACCTACGCAAAAGCCTTTGGATATCCAAAAAAGTGCTCAAGAGAGCATCCAAAAGAGTGTCCAAAAAGTGAAGCTTCCTGCTGTACCAAATGCAGAGCTGATTCCTAGCAGTTTTGAGGAGCTTCCTGAGTGGGAAAGTGAAGATTATACGGCGGCTCTGAACTCTTTTGTGACAAGCTGTAAAACAACTAAAACAAAAGCGCTTTATGAAGAGCTATGCCGTGTTGCCAAAGAGACACCAAGCCCTAAAGATTTTTTTATGCAAAATTTTGCACCTTACCAAGTGGATGTCTCGGACAAGAAAGATGATGGGCTTTTGACGGGTTACTACGAACCGCTTCTGAGGGGTTCTTTGAAAAAAAAAGAGCCTTATGTGCATCCTGTATATGGAACTCCAAAAGATTTAGTTACCGTAAAGTTGGCTGATCAGTATCCAGAGCTTAAAAACTATAGATTGCGCGGAAGAGTGGAGGGGGCAAATGTCGTTCCCTACTACTCGCGTAAAGAGTTGAGCGGGCGAAAAATCGATGCGGAGATTGTCTGTTATGTGGACTCTCGCATTGACCTTTTCTTTCTTGAAGTACAGGGTTCAGGAAGAGTTTTGCTTGAAAATGGAGAGATGATGTACGTCGGGTTTGATAATCTCAACGGACATAAGTATAAATCTATCGGGAAGTATCTCATCGATGCGGGTGAGATGACGTATGCAGAGGCTTCTATGCAGGGCATCAAAAAGTGGTGTGACCAAAATCCATCACGCGTAGATGAGTTGCTACACCATAACGACTCTATGGTTTTTTTCAAAAAGAAAAATCAGCCTGCTACGGGTGCGCTTGGCGTTGTGCTTACCCCTGAGCGCTCTGTTGCAATTGATCAAAGCTATCTTCCTTTGGGAAGTATGCTTTATATGAGCGCAGAGACAAAAGAGAAGGATTTAAACCGAATCGTTCTTGCGCAAGATACGGGCGGAGCCATCAAAGGGAGTGTTCGCGCTGACTTCTTTTGTGGATATGGCGATGAAGCAGGACAGATTGCAGGCAGACTCAAAGCGCCTTTGAAATTGTGGATACTGTTGCCAAAGAGTAAATCCTAATGAAGCTTGAGGTTTGAGCGTTTTTTTATGAATGGTTCTTTAGAAAAATTTAACAAGCTTGTCGATGCGCTGCAAGAGCTCCCCACCATCGGCAAAAAATCAGCCATACGCCTTGCTTACCATATAGTTATGCGAGACAGTTTTGTCGGGATGAAGATATCGCATGCCATAGAAGATGCGCTTGGCGGTATCAGACAGTGTAGTATGTGCGGCGGCATGAGTGAAGATGCACTCTGTTTTATCTGTTGTGATGAGAGCAGAGATGAGACACTTCTTTGTATCGTTGAAAACGCCAAAGATATTCTTCTTTTAGAGGAAAACAAGCTTTTTGAGGGAAGATATTTTGTCTTAGAATCTTTAGAAAACTTCAATCTCTCGGCTTTAGAGAGAATGGTTGCTTCAGGGGTAAAAGAGATCGTTTTTGCGCTAACACCATCTATCGCAAACGATGCGGTTATGTTATATATTGAAGATAAATTAAGTAATTTTGATATAAACTTCTCAAAAATTGCTCAGGGTGTTCCAACTGGAGTAAGTTTAGAAAATATAGATTTGTTGTCTCTTAGCAGGGCTTTAAGTGACAGAGTAAAGGTGTAAGATGAGGACGATTTATCTAAGCATAGTGAGTTGTATGCTTGTTTTTGGGCTTAGTGCGTGTAGTTCAAAGAGTGTTGCAAAACCAGAAGAAGCGGTACAAACACAAAAAAGTGATGGCGCTGAGGATGAGTTGGCATCGTTTGCGGATGAGATGGAAGTTCAAGAGATTTATGACCCACTTAAGGGCTATAACCGTGCGATGACACGTTTCAATGACGGTGCGTATGAGTATGTTTTTAAGCCTGTTGCTACTGGGTATAAAAATGTGTTGCATTTTGAGGTTCGCAACTCTATAGAGAATTTTTTTGAAAATCTTTACTTTCCAGTGCGATTTGCAAACACTCTTTTGCAGGGGAAATTCTCTTATGCGGCGGAAGAGGCGGGGAGATTTGTTTGTAATACGACAGTGGGTGTTTTAGGGTTTTTTGATCCTGCGAAGAGTTACTTTGAGCTTGAAGCACATGAGGAAGACTTTGGGCAAACACTTGGATTTTATGGCGTTGGCGGCGGTCCTCATATCGTACTTCCGCTTCTTGGACCCTCAAACCTGCGTGATACTTTGAGCCTCTACCCAGACTCTTTTTTGAGTCTGCTTGACTATGAAGAGAGAAGTTACTGGACACTTACGGATACCCCAGCGGAGTATATCGGTGTAAAAGTGCTAGAAAAAACAAACACTATCTCCTTGCATATGGACAAATACGACAAGATGAAAGAGGATGCAGTGGATTTGTATCCGTTTTTGAGAGATATGTATGAACAGCGTAGAAAAAAACAGATAGAGGAGTAAGTGATGCAATATATCTATAAAATGGTGTTGGTTCTGGGTATGGTGCTTTTTTGTGCACAAAGTGTAGCCGCAAATGAGCAAGTGGAGTTAAAAGAGCATTTTTTAAAGAAGATTGATGAAGTTATCTTGATAGTTGAAGACAAAAAGATGACAAAAGATGAGAGAAATGGCACTATCGTTAAGTCATTAACGCCTATGTTTGATTTTGAACTTATGGCAAAACTTAGCCTTGGAAGCAAATGGAGGGAGCTCTCAGATGCTGAGGGAAAGAAGTTTGTAGCACTCTATGTTGAGCGTATGAAACAATCCTACTCATCAAAAATCGATGCGTACAAAGATGAAAAAGTAGAGATAAAAAAGATAGAACAAACTAAAGAAGATAGGATAACTTTAGTAAGTGACCTTGTGAGTCAAACCCAAAAACTTGAAATCGCTTATAAGTTTCATAAACCAAAAGTTCCTGTTGCGTCAAAAGATAAGTGGCTTATCTATGATGTAGAGATTTTGGGTGTAAGCATTTTAAAAACAGATATGGCGCAATTTAAAGAGTTTTTACAAACAAAAAGTATGGCTGAACTCATGGATGCTTTGGCAAAACAGTCGTAGATTTAAAGCCTAGGAAAGAGTTGCAAATTTTACATAACAATTTCAAAAATTTTGATGTACAATTCGTTTCATTTTCTTAGGAACACCATTGAAATACATTCTCGTTTCGCTCCTTTTCGCTTCGCTTCTTCAGGTTTTTTTATGGCTTAACAGTGATAACAAATTTATCACACCTCCTGATGCCGATAACATCATTGAGTCACTCTCGTACGCTCCCTATACAAAAAAGAACGAAAAAGAGATGCTGAGTGATGCAGAGGTTCTTAGAGATCTAAAACTCTTAAAAAAGTTTACCAACACTGTACGTTTCTACTCTGCGGAGGATTCTCAAAAAGTACTGCCTTTTGTAAAAGAGCTTGGTATGCAGGCTCATATGGGGCTTTGGCTCTCCGGAGTTGCTGAGGATAACGAAAAAGAGATAGCTTTGGCGAAAACTCTCATCACTGAGTATTATGACAACTTGACATCGGTTATTGTCGGAAATGAGGTTCTGCTTCGTGATGACCTCAAACCTGATGAACTGGTTGTGCATATCAGAGATTTTAAAGCGCACGTGGATGCTATCTTCAAGGCAAGAGAAGAGGTTAAAGAAAAAGCCATCCAAGATGAACTTGCAAAGATAAAAAACAAGCGTAAACGAACTGCAAAAGAGAAAGAGCTTCGCGCAGAACTTGCAAAAAACAAAGAGCATACCGTAGCAGTGACTACGGCTGAGATTTGGAATATGTGGCTGCTTTATCCTGATTTGGCAGATGAAGTTGATATGATCAACATCCATATTCTTCCATATTGGGAGAAGATAAAAGCAGAGAACTTTGAAGCATTTTTCAATGAGATTTACCAAAAGATACGGGATGTGCATAAAACAAAACCTATCATCGTAGGGGAGTTTGGATGGCCAAGCCAAGGGTATAACAACCAAGGCGCTGTGGCAAGTCCGCAAAATCAGGCGATGATTATTAGAAGATTTTTGGGAATGGCAAAAGAGAATGGCTTTAGCTATAACCTTATGGAAGCGTTTGACCAGCCATGGAAAGGTGTGGATGAGGGAAGCGTTGGGCAGTACTGGGGTATCTTTGATGCAAACCGCAAACTAAAATTTGAGATGCAAGGGGTAGTACTTGTAGAGCCGTTCTGGTTTATGCAGATGGTTTCAGCCGCTATCATCGGGGCTATTTTGACATTCTTTGGACTTAGAAATCAAAATATCAACTTCTTACATGCCATCACTTACGGACTTGCGGCGCAAGGTATCTCTTTTGGTATCGTTATGGCGGCGGTCTATCCGTTTATCCACTATATGAATTTTGGTATGTGGATTATGTGGGGGATGGGCTCTCTCTTGATGATACCGCTCACGCTCATAACCCTTGCAAAGGCAAATGAGCTTTTCAAATGTACCATAGGAAAAGCGCCTGAGAGACTTATTCCGCTTGATTTGAAGTCGGACAGAGTTCCTTTTGTGAGTATTCATGTTCCTGCATATAAAGAGCAGCCTGCTGTTTTGGAAGAGACGCTTCGTGCTCTTGCACAACTCAAATATACAAACTATGAGGTTTTGGTTATCATCAATAACACTCCTGAGGATTTTTATAAAGCACCTATCAAAGCGTTGTGTGAAGAGCTTGGCGAGAGATTTGTTTATCTTGATATTCAGTGCAGTGGATTTAAAGCAGGAGCACTTAACAAAGCGTTAGAGTTTACAAATCCTGAGTGCGAAATACTTGCCGTAATCGATGCCGACTATGTGATTAAGCCTACTTGGCTTGTTGATTTGGTACCGATTTTTGATGATGCGAAGGTTGCATTGGTTCAAGCACCTCAAGACCATAGAGACGGTAACGAGTCGCTTATAAAAACTGCTATGAATGCTGAGTATGCAGGCTTTTTTGACATCGGCATGGTTGAGCGTAATGAAGAGAATGCTATCGTGGCGCATGGAACGATGCTTATGGTACGTAAAAGTGCGTTTGATGAAGTGGGGCAGTGGAACACTGATACCATCGTTGAAGACAGTGAATTAGGGCTTAGACTCTTTGAAGCGGGGTACATCGGGCATTATACAAACCGTCGTTATGGGCATGGACTATTACCAGATACTATTGAAGCTTTCAAAAATCAGCGTCATCGCTGGGCATACGGTGCGGTGCAGATTCTCAAAAAACATTGGCAACACTTTAAGCCATCATCCAAAACGCTTACCCGTGCGCAAAAACATCACTTTGTGACTGGTTGGTTTTTCTGGCTCTCTGACGCACTTGGACCAGTGATGGCAGTGCTCAACATCCTTTGGGTTCCAGTTATCATTTTCGTTGGAGTAACTATTCCTACAATTGCGCTTACAGTGCCGATTTTGACAGCTTTCTTGGTAAACGTCATCCACTCATTTATACTCTACAAAACAAGGGTTGGAGCAAAACTTTTCCACTCAACGCTGGGTGCTATTGCGGCTATGAGCTTACAGCTTATAATCTTCAAAGCGGTATATGATGGGTTTGTCAAAGACCGTCTGCCATTTAAGAGAACAGAAAAAGGGGGCAACAGCAAAAAGAGTGTAAGCAGCCCTGTTAAAAATGAGATCATTTTAGCGACACTGCTTATAGGTTCGTTTATCGCACTTATTATGACAAATCATCAGGATATTGTAGAGATTTATGTCTTTTCTGCAACCATTCTTATCCAGAGTGTGCCTTACCTCTCGGCTATTGTTTTAAGACTTATCGAAAAAAGTTCTTATAAAAAAGAGACTGCTGCAAATATATAAAAAAAGGGCTTTTTGCCCTTTTTTCTTTCCCATTTTTAAACTATAATGCTCTAAAAAAGAGGTATCGTTATGAGACTCTTAATAATTGGTGGCGGTATCGCCGCGGTGCATTTGGCAAATAGAGCAAAAAAAATCGATGCATCGCTTGATGTTGTGATGCTAAGTGATGAGTTATACCCGCCTTATGATAGAATCCACCTCTGCTCTTTAGTCGATGAGAGCGCAACACTGCAAAAAATATCGCTTCTGCTTGACCCAAGAGTACATCTGGAGCTCAACCAAAAAATCATAAAAATAGATAAAGTAAAAAAGAGAGTTTTCTCCAAAGATGCGATGTTTCATTATGACAAACTCGTCATCGCAACAGGCTCGTTGCCAAACACCCCATTTGATATAAGCCAAATCAAAAACGCTGCTGTTTTTAGAAGTGCGGAGGATGCCAAATCTATCAAAGAGGGCATAAAAGGCAGAGAGGTTGTTGTCGTCGGGGCAGGACCAATCGCACTGGAACTTTTGGAGCGGCTGGACAAAATGGAGGATGTACGCAAAGTCACACTGCTTGTACGTTCAAACTTTTTATACGATAAAAACCTCTCACAAGAATCCATAAAGCTCATCGAGAAGAGCTACACAAAAGAGAAGAAGATAACCATATCTTACGAAGATGAAATCATAGATACTGTGGTTGAAGATGGCGAGATAAAGAGGCTGAGTAGCAAAAAACTGGAGATTGAGAACCCTTTTGTGGTCTTTGGCATAGGGATAAAGCCAAATATTGAGAGTTTTAGAGATGCCTTGGAGTGCAACAGGGGGATTTTGACAAATCTTTTTATGCAGTGCGAAGAGGATATTTACGCTGTTGGAGAGTGTGCGGAGGTGAGAGAGCTTGGCTTTGTGGCGGGGCATGTGGAGGCTTGCGTGGATGAGGCAGAGTGTGTAGTGGCGCATCTGTTGCTTGGAGAGCCAAAAGAGTTTGCACGCAAAACAACGGTCGATATGCTTAAAGTGGGTGCGATTAACCTTGTGGATGTGACTTCTGCAAAGTTCTCAACTGAGTATGAGAAGGTCACTATAAGTAGCCAAAATTGCGTGGATGAGTACTTTTTAAGAGAAAAAAAACTGCTTCGCTATGTCGGTATCAACGCAAATGCAGATATAGCCTCTCTGCAGGCTCTTATGCAAAATGAGAGTGAAGTTGCTATAGATGAGTTGCGCAAAAACAGGGTTGATGAAGCAAGAGGCAAACTTGTTTGCAGTTGTGTGAGTGTTTATCGTAATGATTTGGTTGCTCTGGTTGTGCAAAACGGCGTGAGTACGTTTGCGGATTTGGCACACTTTTCGCAAGCGGGCAGGGTTTGCGGCAGATGCAGGGGCGAGGTTGTAAAAATCATAGAGGAGTCCCAGCATCTCATAGACCCTAGCGTGGTTCAAAAAAGCGCCAAAGAGCAAGAGATAGAAAAAGAGGTGCAAGAGGCAAAAAAGAGAGTTGAGAAGTACAATAAACTGCATCCAAAAAACCAGCTTGACGAGAGCAACCTTGAAGCGGCAATGGAGTCGTTGGAGATAAAAAAGGATGAGGTCAACAGATGGATAAGTATGGTCACGGCAAATATGCAGCTGCATCCAAAGTTTGAAGAGGTGGTACAAAAAGGGGTAAAAACACTAAACAAGATACCCATTATCTGGCTTGAACTCTCGGATTGCAGTGGAAACTCGGAGGCTTTTATAAAATCTGCAAACCCTTCTATCGAGGACTTGATATTTGACTACATCTCGCTTGACTATCATGAGCTTTTGATGAGTGCTAGCGGTGATGCGAGTGAGAGCGCGCTTGAAGATATCATCAAAAACCAAAGGGGCGAATATGTGCTTATCGTAGAGGGTGCTGTGCCTCTTGGGCTGGATGGAAAATACCTAAGAATCGGCTCAAAGGGCGAGACGGGCATAGAACTCTTAAAGAGATGCGCAAAAGATGCGGCACTCATCGTTGCGGTGGGAAGTTGTGCGTTTGATGGTGGAGTGGTAGCTGCTGCGCCAAATCCAACTGGAGCGGTTGGCGTTGCCGATGCGCTTGAGAGGGATGATGTCATAAATATATCTGGATGCCCTACAAACCCTATAAACATAGTCGGTACGCTGCTCTACTTTATGATGTTTGAGGAGATGCCGCCGCTTGATGCGTTGAACAGACCTCTTTGGGCGTATGAGGGGAGGATTCACGAAAACTGCGAGCGGCGAGGACATTTCGATGCAGGTGAGTTTGTCAAAGAGTGGGGCGATGAGGGGGCAAAAAAAGGGTGGTGCCTTTTTGAGATGGGGTGTAAAGGCGCTTACGCAAATGCAAATTGCCCTACGATGAAGTTCAACAAAGGTACAAGCTGGCCCGTTCAAGCAGGGCATGGGTGTATGGCATGTACAGAAAAAGGTTTTTTCGACAAATACGCAAATGAGAGAGTTTACCATGAAAAAAATAGTCATTGACCCCATCACTCGCATAGAGGGGCATTTGAGGGTTGAAGTTGAAGTCGATGAGGATGGAGTTGTAAGAGAAGCGTATGCAAGCGGGCAGCTTTTTCGCGGTATAGAGATGATTTTAAAAGAGCGAGATCCGCGTGATGCTGGGCTTTTAGCAGGAAGGATTTGCGGAGTTTGTACAAACTCGCATTTTCGTGCCGCGGTGAGCAGTGTCGAGGATGCTTACGGCATAGAACTGCCAAAAAATGCGCAAATCGTAAGAGACTTGATGGCTATGGCGCTCTTTATCCAAGACCATGTTGTGCATTTTTACCATCTGCACTCTTTGGACTTTGTGGATGTGACAAGTGCGCTTCAAGCCGATGCCGCCCTTGCCGTAGAAGAGGCAAAAAAGTACGCAAAAACCCCGTATGAGAGTTCGTTTTCTCACTATGAGGCAGTTTTGCTCAAGCTTCAAAACTTTGTAAAAGCAGGCAGACTAGGACCATTTGCAAATGGATACTGGGGGCATAGTGCCTACAAACTCACCCCCGAACAAAATCTCATCTTACTCTCGCATTACTTAGAGGCACTCAAGTTTCAAACGCAGTTGAGCAAAGCGGTGGCGATATTTGGCGGCAAAACACCGCATCCACAAAGCATAGTTGTCGGCGGAGTGACAAGCGTGGCGGATATGCTAAGTCTCCAGAGGCTAAATGACTACATCTTTAACATCAAAGAGGCAAAAGAGTTTGTCGATAACGCTTATATGGCAGATATGAGGCTTTTGGCAACTGCTTACAGAGACGATATAAAGGCTGGTTTAGGCAGAAGTGCGGGAAACTTTTTGTCCGTGGGTGGTTATGAGTTTGATGAGAGACAAAAGCTCTTTAGCAGCGGAGTAATCTATGCGCATGATTTTTCAAAAGTAGAGGAGTTTGACGAGAGTAAAATCACCGAAGAGGTGGACAGGGCGTGGTACACTCAGAGCGGCGAAGTCTGCTATACCGACTTAAACGATGACGGAACACTAAAAACTGCCAAAAACGATGACAAATACTCATGGATAAAAGCTCCACGCTACGGCGGTGAAGCGATGGAGAGCGGACCTTTGGCAAGAGTGCTAGTAAGCTACCTAAGCGGCAATGAGTTTATAAAACCTTTTGTTGATGAGTTTTTAAAAGAGAGCGATTTGGAGCTTTTGGACTTATCTACAACGGTGGGCAGAAATGCCGCAAGAGCTATCGAGAGTGCTTACATCTGCGAGTATGTTTTTAAACTTGTCTCGGATTTGCTTCAAAATATAAAACACGACGACACACAAACTTGGACAAAATACGAGTTTGAAAAACTCCCGCAAAATGCAAAAGGCAGAGCGTTTTTTGAAGTCCCTAGAGGTGTTTTGTCTCACTTTGTGAACATAGAAAATCAAAAGATAAAAAACTACTCCGTCATAGCCCCC
The DNA here is from genome assembly GCF_059705355.1 of Sulfurimonas lacustris. Taxonomy (NCBI): domain Bacteria; kingdom Pseudomonadati; phylum Campylobacterota; class Epsilonproteobacteria; order Campylobacterales; family Sulfurimonadaceae; genus Sulfurimonas; species Sulfurimonas lacustris. The sequence continues at coordinate 1,469,720 of NZ_AP046125.1, read as the reverse complement.
ACCACTTGGAACGCCTCGCCAAAAGACAAAGATGGCAAAAGAGGAGCCTACGAAGAAGCGCTCATAGGCATAAAGATAAAAGATGCCACAAAACCGCTTGAAGTGCTAAGGGTCATCCACTCCTTCGACCCATGCCTTGCATGTGCGGTGCATGTTGTAGATGCTAAAGGTAGGGAGCTTGGTAGTTATAGGGTTAGGACGGTGTGATAAGTTGGAATTTGATATAATCGCTAAAGTAAGGAAGAAATAAAATGAATATAAATCAATTGAAAATAAAACTAAAAGAACTTGAAACAAATTTGCAAAATAAAACAGTGCAAGCAACTCTACAAGGCGGGGGATTCTCTTTAGAAGATTTTGAGGAGTCTTTACAATCATATTATAAAAATATTGAACAAATTCAAGATGATGATTTGTTAAAAATTATAGAAACTAAAATCTTAGAACTTATCTCATATAGTAATGAGCCTCGTTTTGTAAGTTATTCCCATAAATTTATAAATGCTGCAAATTTTTTAATATCAAATACTCCAAAAGAGCCAAAAATAGAAAAAAACGACATATCTGAATCAACTCAAATATTAGAAAAAGAATTTTCAAAAAGATATGATAAGTTGATTGAAGCTTTAAATTTTGAAGGGGAAGAGTGTAACTTAATATTAGAAACACCATCTAAAGAAAAAAAACCTTTTAAAGTTTATAAAAATCAAAATAAATCAATAGTTGTTAAGACACAAGGCGGCACAACAAACACAAGAACAAAAGATAAATTAATAGGCATAGTATATAGAAATGAGAGTGATGAAAAAAGATCGTATGACAAAGTAATAATCCAAAAGATTTTAGATAATTCAATATTTGATTTTTTAGTTACTTCCAGTATGGTAAAAGAAAATTCAAGTGATTTACTAGAAGCTATGAAAAACAAACTATCAAATAATGAAAATGAATTACTAAAATTAAGTAATAAATTTGAAAAAATAGAAAAAGAAAATCAGACTATCGAAGAGAAAAAAGAACAATTTTATAAAATCTTTGAAAAATCAGAAAATCTTGATATAAAAATTCAAGCACTAGAAGATAAAATAAAACTAAACGCTTCTGTAACATACTGGGAGGCTAAACAAAAAAATCATAAAATTAAATTTTGGTGGTTTGGTGGTGCAGCAATAGTTTTTATAGCAATACTTTTACTTATTTTATTTAAGGCTTTAAATTATCATGAAAATCAAATAAATGGAAGTGGAAAAATTGAAATTATAAGTGATATCAACATAACGAATGAATCAAACAAAGCAATACAAGATGTTAATAAATCTATTAGCGCAATAAAACAAACTTTGCAAGAACCAAAGAAAATAATCTCAAATAATGAAGAAAATAGCAAATCTTTTGATTTTGACTATTCAAAATTAGCTTGGTATATTTTGATGATTTTTGCTTCATCGAGTGCTTTTTGGATTATTAGAATTACAGTAAAAATTGCACTCAGTAATTTACATTTATCAGAAGATGCCCATGAAAGAGTTGTTATGATACAAACATATTTATCTTTTATTAATGAGGGACAAATAAACAATGAAAATGCTAAAAACCTAATTTTATCCTCATTGTTTAGACCATCCAATATTGGTATTATTAAAGATGAATCAAGTGTTACGGTTGCAGATATTATGACGGCATTTAAAAAGTAGGTAGTGAATCATTATGAATAAATTACTACTTACCCACAAAATCGAAACCCCAAAAGTCCTAAAAAAAGCCATCTCTGCAAATAGGGCTTTGGCAAATCTAAACGGTGTGGCTCGTATTATTCCAAATAGTGCAATTCTCATAAACTCTTTGGTGCTTCAAGAGGCAAAAGATAGTAGTGCTATAGAAAACATCATCACAACTCACGATGAGCTTTATCGTGCAAATCTTGATATAGAGAGTGTGACAAACGAAGCAAAAGAGGTGCAAAATTACAAAGAAGCACTATTAAGAGGGTTTTCACTCGTACAAGAGTATAAACTTTTACTCAATAAACATATCATTGAAATACAGTCGGTTTTAGAAAAAAATAGTGCGGGAGTTCGAAAACAAGCAGGAACAAATCTTAAAAATACTTTAACGGGTGAGGTTATCTACACTCCGCCGCAAGATTATGCAACTATTCAAGAGCTTTTAACAAACCTTGAGAAGTATATAAATGAGCCAAACGAGATAGACCCACTTGTAAATATGGCGATTATCCATTATCAGTTTGAATCAATCCATCCTTTTTATGATGGAAATGGAAGAACTGGAAGGATTATAAATATTTTGTATTTGATACTTCAGGATTTGCTCGATATCCCAGTGCTGTATCTGAGCCGTTACATCATCACACATAAGGCTGATTATTATAGGCTTTTGCAAGAAGTACGAACAGATGACAAGTGGGAAGAGTGGATTTTATATATGCTTGAAGCAGTTGAACAAACTTCACTGGAGACGATAGAACTTATAAACAGTATCAGTGATTTGATGATAAAGACGCAAGATAAAATATCGCAAGAATTGCCAAAGATTTATAGTAAAGATTTGGTTGAGGTACTTTTTATGCACCCATATACAAAGATAGAATTTTTGGTTGATAGATTAAATATTACAAGACAAACAGCTTCAAAATATCTAAGTGAACTTGAAAATATAGATATATTAAAAAATATACAAATCAAAAATAGTAAATTTTTTGTCAATATTGAGCTTTTTGATATGTTAAGAAAAGGCATATAATTTGACATATCTTATGAGCTATGTTAAAAAAATATAAAAAATTTAACATAGCTCAAAACCTATGTTAAAAAAATAGTGAAATTTTGACATATCAAATGCTAATGACGACTTTCAAAACTATGAAGGTTTATTTGGTAAAATTGCTAATCGTAAGACTTGATTGTTAAATGAGTGGAGTGAAAATTATGTACCCCCAACTACATCTCTAGTATGTAGGCTTACAGGGGAATTACAAGAGTATTGTAGGAAAATATAAATGAAAGATGCCTTAATAAAAAGATTTATAAGCGATGAAAGATTTGGAAGCTATAGAGATATAGAGGAATATGAGGCTAATTTACTACTTTCAAAAAATGCATATATACCGCTATCTATTCTGGAAATAGCACTTAAAAACTCTATAGACAACCTGCTAAGTGTAAAACTTGGTATTAATTGGATTGAAGATACTGGCTTTTTAACAAAAGATAGTATTGTAAAAATAGAAGAAGCAAAAAGCATATTACAAAAGCGTGGAGAAAGTATTACAAAATCTAAGATAATAGCTGAACTATCTTTTGGATTTTGGGTAAATTTGTTCAAAAAACCATACGCTACAAAACTTAGAACAAGTGATTTACAAAATATTTTTTTGAATCTACCATCAAGAGAAGAAAAACTTATCAATCGAGAAGTATTATACAAAGAACTAAATCATATTAGAAACTTTAGAAATAGGGTGTTTCATTATGAGAAAGTTTTAAATAAAAATAACTATAACAAAATATTTGATGAAATAGATGAGATACTTTGCTATTTTGATAAAGAGTTATTAGAATTTTCAAAAAAGGCAAATAATGGTTGACTTGAGATTTAGTTTATGTCACATATGAAAAAAACAGCAGTTATAGGGGTCGGTAATATACTCTTTTGTGATGATGGGGTAGGGGTTTATGTCGTTAGGTATCTAAGGGAAAACTACCTCTTTGAGCCTGCCGTGGAGTTGGTTGACGGCGGTACTGCGGGGTTTGGGCTTTTTGAGTATTTTGTAGAGTATGATGATGTTTTGCTGCTTGATACGCTCTCTTTGGAGGATGAGGCGGGGAGTATTTACAAGATACCTTCACATGCATTGCTTGGGCTTGGCGGGTATAAAAAAACGGCGCATGAGGTTGAGGTTTTGCAGATGTTAGAGATGTGCGAGCTCCATGATGCAAAGGCAAATATAACGCTCTTTGGGATAGTTCCGCAAGATATCACAACTCCAAAGATAGGTTTGAGTGAGGTTTTGAAAGGGCGGTTTGAGCTTTTGGTGCAAACGGTTATCGAGGCGTTAGAGGGGATTGCTGTGGAAGCAGTTAAAAAGGGGAGTTTGGATTTAGATGCTATAATAGAGTTGCCGTAAATGTGATGAGTAATGTAGCAGGTTAATCTGGAAGTGGGGCTTTAGCCCCGTTTAAGCATTGCAATGAAAATAGCAACACATACGAAAATTTTAGCGGGGCTAAAGCCCCACTTCCGAAATTTTAAAAGGATAAAGCCATGAGATATTTGTCTGTTTTTGTTTTGTTTTTGAGTACCCTTTTTGCCCACGGTAAAGAGCATGAACACATTCACTTTTTTTCATCACTGCATACAGAGTATTTTGTTTTTTTTATAGTCTCTTTGGTCGGTGCTTATGTCGTTTATGACAAATTTTTTAAGGATAACCGCTAATGTGCAAGGATTGCGGATGCAGTATAACGGGGCATGAACACACTCACGAACATACGCACGATATGCAAACTATCCATGCAAACCCTCAGTTAAACGATGCAAAAACCATAGCGGTTATAGAGAAGATTTTGGACAAAAACGACCATGAGGCTTCTCATAACAGAGCGCATTTTGATAGTCATGGAGTGTTGGCGATAAATATGATGAGCAGTCCCGGAAGCGGAAAAACAGCGCTTTTAGAGAAATTTGCCGAGATGGCAGAGTTTGGGTTTGCCGTGATAGAGGGTGACTTGGAGACTTCAAGGGATGCAGATAGGCTAAAGGCCAAAGGAGTGGAAGCTTATCAGATACAAACGGGTAGTGCGTGTCATTTGGATGCTTTTATGGTTCACAAAACGCTTCATCACATAGACTTAGATAAGGTGGATGTCTGTTTTGTGGAAAATGTCGGTAACCTCGTCTGCCCTGCTTCTTATGATGTTGGAACGCACCTAAACATTGTCCTTGTTAGTGTTCCTGAGGGAGATGACAAGATAGCCAAATACCCAGTGATGTTTCGCAAAGCAGATCTTGTGCTCATCACAAAAACCGACCTTTTGCCTTACATAGAGTTTGATGTAGAAGCAGAGAAGAAAGAGGCGAGAAAACTTCGTCCGAATGTCGATATCTTAGAGGTAAGCATCAAGGATGACAACTCCGTAAAAAGAGTGTTGGAGTGGGTCGAGTTTAAAAGAAGGATGCGCTAATGTGCCTCTCCATCCCAAGCCGTGTAACAAAGATAGATAAAGAAGCAAACACCGCAACCGTCGATACTATGGGTGTGAGCCGTGAAGCGAGCCTTGAGCTTATGGAAGAGGGCAGCGTTGAAGTCGGGGATTATGTGCTTATACACATAGGTTTTGTTATGAACAAAATCGACAAAGCCGATGCGCTGCTATGCCTTGAGGCGTTTGATGAGATAGCAAGGCGGATGGACGATGATGAGCAGTAGGGAGCTTGAGCTAAAAGAACTCTATTTTGGTTTTCGAGATTCTAAGACCATCAAAGCATACGCAAAGCTGATAGAACAAGAGGCAAAAACACTCACGCGTGATGTAAATATCATGGAGGTGTGCGGAGGGCATACGCATACCATTATGAAGTATGGACTGAACCAGCTTTTGCCTAAAAATGTCAAGTTTGTTCATGGTCCAGGGTGTCCTGTGTGCGTTATGCCAAAGGAGAGGATAGACCACGCTTATGTTTTGGCAGAACAAAAGGATGTGATACTTATAACTCTAGGGGATATGATAAAAGTCCCTGGAAGCAAGGGAAGTCTGCAAGATGCAAGAGCCAATGGGGCTGATGTCAGATTTGTTTACTCTCCCACCGATACGCTCAAAATCGCCGCACAAAATCCAGATAAAACCGTTATCTTTTTTGCTATAGGTTTTGAGACGACTACGCCTATGACAGCGGCACTTATAAACATGGCAATAAAGCAAAATGTGAAAAACATCCTCTTTCACATAAACCATGTAACCGTCCCAGAACCGATGAGGGTTTTGCTAGACGATGAGACAAACAAGATAGACGCTTTCATAGGACCTGCGCATGTGAGCGTTATAAGCGGAAGCAAGATTTATGATGAGTTTGCGCGTGAGTATAAAAAACCGTTGGTTGTGAGCGGATTTGAGCCTGTGGATGTGATGCAGTCGGTTTTGATGCTTTTAAAACAGTTTAATGAGGGGCGATGTGAAGTTGAGGTGGAGTACAGCAGAAGCGTGACGCATGAGGGCAACATCGAAGCGCAAAAACTAAACGAGAAGTTCTTTGAGAGACGGGAACATTTTAGATGGCGAGGCATCGGCGACATAGCCCAAAGCGCCTTGAAGCTCAAAGATGCGTTTAGCTGGCTTGATGCGGAGGTTTTTTACAAAGAGATTCTTCCCACGCAAAAGATAGACGACCATAAACTCTGCATTTGCGGAGATATTTTAAAGGGCAAAGCAAACCCCAAAGAGTGTAAAGTCTTCGGCAAAGCCTGCACGCCATTAAGTCCACTTGGGAGCTGTATGGTAAGCAGCGAGGGCGCGTGTGCGGCGTATTATAAATATGGAAATTTAGTATAAAGGTGAAACAGTGAAAGATATATATGAAAAAATGGCTCTTTTTTATCTAGGAAAAAATGCAAAAGATGACTCACTGAGTCTTTACAAATCCAAACATCTTACGACGCATGCCGCCATCATCGGGATGACGGGTTCGGGGAAAACTGGGCTTGGCATAGGGCTTATAGAGGAGGCGGCGATTGACAATATCCCCTCCATCGTTATCGACCCAAAAGGCGACATGGGCAATCTTTGTCTTGCTTTTGGACAGATGCGACCAGAGGATTATCTGCCGTGGGTGGATGAGAGTGAAGCGCTCAACAAAGGCAAAACCCTTCAAGAGATGGCAGAGGATTTGGCATCAAGCAACAAAGCGGGTATTGAGAGTTTTGGGCAGGATTTGGAGCGTGTGCAGCGATTTGCCGCCGTGCCAAAAACCATCTACACCCCTGGGAGTTCGGCAGGTGTCGGTGTAAATATCTTGGGGAGTTTTGCAGCGCCGCCTCCGAGTGTGCTTGAAGATGAGGAGACATTTGCTTCACTCATCAACACAACGTCACTCTCGCTCCTCTCTCTCGTGGGCATAGCAAGTGATTCGCTAGGCTCAAAAGAGCATCTTTTGCTCTCAAGCATCTTTAGCCACTACTACAGTGGCGGCACCTCTCTTTCTATGGAGATGCTTATCCAAAACATCATAACGCCGCCATTTGAGAAGATAGGGATGTTGTCCCTTGATGCCTTTTACCCGCAAAATGAGAGAATGAAACTCGCAACGCTCTTTAACGGTGTTGTGGCTTCTGTTACTTTTTCGGCGTGGCTCAAGGGTGAGCCTCTTGACATCCAAAATATGCTCTACGATGAAGAGGGCAGAGCAAAAATAGCTATTTTTTCCATCGCTCATCTCTCGGACGAAGAGAGAATGTTTTTTGTATCCCTGCTCTTAAACGCCTATATAAGCTGGATGCGCTCCCAAAGAGGAAGTGCTGTGCTTAAGTCGATTCTTTATATGGATGAGATTTTTGGCTTTTTCCCGCCTTCGAAAAATCCGCCCTCAAAAGAGCCTATGCTTCTGCTTTTAAAGCAGGCAAGAGCTTTTGGATGCGGTATCATCCTCTCAACACAAAACCCTGTGGATATCGACTATAAAGGGCTCTCAAACATAGGAACGTGGTTTATAGGCAAGCTCCAAACCAAACAAGATATCGCAAAAGTGGTGGATGGTATCGCCGCAAATTCGGAGTTTTCAAAAGAAGAAATCGCCACACAGATAGCCACACTCAAAGGGCGACACTTTTTTGTAAAAAATGTGCATGAGGAGCAGACGCAGGAGTTTTACACCCGCTGGGTGCTCTCGTATCTCAAAGGTCCTATGAGCAAAGACGATATAAAAGCAGTGATGCAAGCAAAAAAAGAGGCATTGCCGCAACCAAAGGAGAGAGAGGCATTTATGCAAAGTGGCATGACAAAACCTCTTCTGCATGAAAATATCAAAGAGTATTTTGTCTCTGCAAATGAGGATTCTTGCTTTTATCCTTACCTTTATGCAGAGCTGAAACTGAGATTTTTCAACCAAAAAAAGGGGATAGATACACAAGAAAACCTCTTTTACAAACTCCCACTGGATGCAAAAACTTTTACCATAGAGTGGCAAAATGCCCATGAAGAGGCATTGAAGCAAAAATCTCTTCAAGCCCCTGCAAATGCCTCTTATGCCCAGCTTCCAGAGCTTGTCATGAGGGAGAAATCACTGAAAGGTTTTGAGAGAGGTGTGAGTGATTTTGTCTATGAGAGCAAAAATCTTGAGCTTTTTATGTGTGCGGAGTTGGATTTGGAGTCCAAACTTCATGAGAGCAAAAGAGATTTTTTAGTGCGTATGGAAGATACGCTCAAGGAGTTACGAGAAGAGCGCATACAAAAGCTTCAAGAGAAGTTTGGCAGTGACTATGAAAAACTCCAAGACAAGCTCCAAAAACTCAACATGAAACTCCAAAAAGAGGAGGCGGAGGCGAGTTCTAAAATGGCTGATACACTCATCGGCGTTGGGATGACACTTATGAGCGCATTTTTTGGCAAAAAAACTCTGAGTGCCGCAACCATCAGCAAGGGAGCAAGTACGCTCTCCAAAGGTAAAGACGTACTCAAAGAACGAACAGATGTCGCAAATGCGCAACTGCTTTTAAGCGATGTTGAGGAGGAGATGCAAACACTCGAACAACGCCTCAAAGAAGAGATAGAAGAGATAACAAAAGAGCTTGATATCAAAAACTACTCGCCCCAGAGCCTTATCATAAAGCCAAAGAGAAGTGACATCGTTATTACAGACTTTGCGCTTCTTTGGGAGAGATAAAAGAGATGAAAAAAAGAACAAAAATAGTAGCAACGATTGGACCATCATCTGACAGCTTAGAAAAAATCGTAGCTTTGATTCGAGCTGGAGTAAATGTTTTTAGACTCAATTTTTCTCACGGTACGCATGAGTATCATGCCGCTGTTTTGCAAAGGATTAGAGAGGCGAGTGAGCAGACAGGGCTGTTTATCGGAGTTTTACAAGACATTAGCGGTCCAAAGATAAGAGTAGGGGCTTTAGAGGGTGCTTTAGAGATAGCAGTTGGCGATAAAATAGAGATTTTAAAAAATGATGTAGTCGGATGCAAAAACCAAAATGGTGGCTATACGCTAAGTATATGTGAGCCGAAAATTTTGCAAAATCTTCAACTGGGTAGTTTTATCTTTTTTTGTGACGGACAAATCAAGACAAAAGTAGTGCAAATCAAAGATGACAGGGTAGTGGTAGAGGCTCATAGCGGCGGCGTGTTGTCTTCTAGCAAAGGGGTGAATTTTCCAAATACCAAACTAGGTCTTGAGGTACTTACACCAAAAGATATAAAAGATATAGAGTGGGGTGTAAAAAACGGTGTGGATTTTATGGCTATATCGTTTGTGCAACATGCTGGGGATATCATAAAAGCCAGAGAAATTGTGACTTCTTTTGGTGGGGATGTGCAACTCTTTGCCAAAATAGAGAAATTTGACGGCGTTGAAAATATTGATGAAATCATTGATGTTAGTGATGGCATAATGGTCGCAAGGGGTGATTTGGGTATAGAGATTCCCTACTATGAAGTGCCGCAAGTCCAAAAAATGATTATCAAAAAAGCAAATGAGATGAGTAAACCTGTAATCACCGCTACTCAAATGCTTCTCTCCGTGACAAACTCCAAAAGCGCGACAAGAGCCGAGATAAGCGATGTCGCAAATGCGATACTTGATGGCAGTGATGCGGTGATGTTGTCCGAAGAGACAACCGTGGGCAAGTACCCCATTGAAGCAGTAACGATTATGATGGAAACCATTAAAGCAACCGAGAGGTCAACTTATCCTTACTATAAATTTGGAGATTTTGAGATGCATGATTTTACAGACAGCATAAACTACTCCGCCGCAAGGTTGTCAAATCATCTCAAAACAGATGGGATTATTGCTATGACAAATTCTGGTGCGAGTGCCAAAAAAATAGCAAGATACAGACCAAACCAGACCATTTACGCAGGCGTTCATTCGCAAAAAACAGCAAGACTTCTTACCATAGTTTGGGGAGTTGTCCCTGCATTTTTGGTAAAAAAAGGCTCAATCGGACAGATGCTCAACCAGCTTTTAAACGATGGGATAAGCCGCAATTTACTTAGCCTTGAGAGAAGTTACATCCTCATCGCAGGCGATCCCTCTGGCGTGAGCGGCAGCACAAATATGATAAGGGCGTTAAGGCATGAGGAGATGGAATTTTTTGTAAATCTAAAAGATTTGGATTGTTATGATGTGTAATATTTTTGAGAGGAGCTTGAAATGCAGTATAGATACATAGGAAAAACAGGGCTTAGAGTTACTCCCATCGGTTTAGGGACGATGAGTTTTGGCTCGTGGAGCAATGAGGCGGAAGCTTTTAAAATTATGGATAAGGCATATGAGAGAGGAATCAACTTTTTTGATACCGCCGAACTCTACCCTGTACCGCCGAGAGTTGAAGATGCTGGCATAACCGAGACCATCATCGGAAAATGGCTCAAGGGCAAACCAAGAGATAGCATCATCTTAGCTTCAAAAGTTGCAGGTGCGGCAAACGGCTGGTTTGTTCCGCCCATCCGTCATGGCTACACCGCCATCGACTCGTTTCATCTAAAATGTGCAATAGAGGGGAGCTTGAAGCGGTTGCAGACGGACTACATAGACCTCTACCAGATGCATTGGCCTGATTCCGTTGTGCCGATAGAAGAGTCGCTAAAGGCTTTTGATGAGCTAGTAAAAGAGGGCAAGGTACGCTACATCGGAACTTCAAACGACACTGCTTACGGGCTTACAAAAGCAAATGAGACTTCAAAAAGACTGGGGATTGCAAGATTTGAGTCCATTCAAAACAACTTCTCTTTGAATAACCCTCGTTTTTTAGATGAACTTGCAACCGTGTGTAAAAGAGAGCAGATATCGCTTCTGGCATACTCACCCATAGCAGGAGGAGTTCTAAGCGGCAAATATAACGGTGCGTTCTACCCTGAAAATGCGAGATACTCGGACTATGTGTCAAGCAAAAGCAGCCGCCTCAACTCGCAAGCCGCACGATTTGTAAATGAAAAAACGCTCAAAGCCACCGCACGATATCTCGATATTGCAAAAAAACTTGAAATCTCTCCCGTGACTATGGCAGTGGCATACACAAAACAGTTTGATTTTGTGGCTTCAACGATTATCGGAGCAAGAAACACAGAACAGATGGACGCCTCTCTCGCCGCGTTTGATGTGACACTAAGCCAAGAGACCATGAGCGAGATAAAAGCGGTGCAGCAAGAGATTATGTACCCGATGGGATGAGAGATGAAAAAGCTATACATTATCAGGCATGCAAAATCAAGCTGGAAAGACGTTGCGTTAGAGGACTTTGAGAGAGGGCTTAGCAAAAGAGGCAAAGCAAATGCTCCTATGATGGGTGAGCGGCTCAAAAAAAAGGGTGTTATGCCCGACATCATCCTCTCCAGCCCTGCAAAAAGGGCGAAAGAGACGGCAGAGATTATCGCCAAAGAGATTGGCTATAAAAAAAAGGTGCTTTTGAATGAGGAGATTTATGAAGCAAGCGTTGCTACGCTTTGCGACATCCTAAGAGCGCTTAGCGACAAAAACAAAACGGTTTTTTTGGTAGGGCATAACCCCTCTTTGAACGATTTGGCGCACTATTATGTCAGCCATGAAGCAAATATCCCGACATGCGGCATCGTAGAGATAGGATTTGATTGTGATGTTTGGGCGGAGATAGAGCCAAAAAATGCAAAACTCCTCCTCTTTGACTACCCAAAAAAAAGTGATTGAGTTATGGAACTTATAGCGCTAAAGCTCAAAGAGTTTATAAAGCTTATAAGACATTTCACAAAAAAATCCCTGCAAAGTGAGGATGACATCCATAAACTTCGCATCAAATGCAGAGAGCTTTTTTCTCTCTTAAACAAAGAGGACGCATTTGCTAGAAGTGTTAAAAAAGTCATCTCTCTTAGCAATGAAATCAGAGATATAGATGTCTTTTTTAGCGACTATCTTGACTCATTGCCAACAAAAGAGAGAAAAAAAGTGCTAGATGAGATATCCGAAAAAGAAAAAGAGGATGTAAGAAAAAAAGAGATAAAAAAACTTCATAAATATCTCAAAAAACTAGAAATTCCAAAGAGTGCAGAACAAAAAGCAGAGGAGACTACCCCACAAGAACTACTCTTTATGGAGTTTCCAGAGCTGGATAAAAAGAAGCTGCACAAATATAGAATCTACATCAAAAAGAGCCTCTACAAAGAGAAAAACAGCATACCAAAAGATGAGAAAAAGATAAAAAGTTTAACAGAGTTGAAAGATGCTTTAGGCACGATAAACGACAATTTTAACGGCTTGGAGAGATTGAAAAGCTATGACATAAAAGAGCAACTCTATGCAAAAATAGAGAGATATACGCAGGAAGAAAACGCAAAGTTGTATGAGAAGATAAAAAACGAGTATATTTCGTTATAATGACAATATCCTGTCATAAAAGGTTTTGAAATGCAAGCTCTAAACTACACAAATGCTAGAAATAATCTAAAAAATATCATAGAAGATGTATGCGACAATCACGAAGAGGTAATAGTAACTACGAAAAACAACAAATCCGTCGTCATCATCTCGCTTGATGAGTATAACGCCACACACGCAAAGCTAAAAAAAGATGTTCAGAATGCTCTTAAAGAGATTCAAAATGGTGACTTTTTAGATATTGATGATGCTTTTGAGGCAGCAAAAAAGTCATATCGTGCATAAGATAGTTTTTTCAAAAACAGCAGTTGCCAACTTAGTAGAACAAGCAAAATATATTTTTGAACAAACAAAAAATGAAGATGTAGCCGATAGATATTTAGATAAGATGAAAAACTACATTATCCAAACGCTCTCAAACTTCCCAAAAGCAGGAAGACCCACAGAAGAACTCTCAGCCTCCACCAGAAAACTGGTCTATCAAGGATACTCCATAATTTACAGTGTTTCAGATACGCATATAGAAATTTTGGTGATTTTTAGAGAGAATTTGCCTAGATTATGAGAATGTTTTAAAATGTGCTTTGTAGTGAATTAAAAAAAATCAGGTAAAATAAAAAAATATAGTTAATGGAGAAAGCTTTGCAAAAATATTCTGTAAATCAACATTTAATTGAGACAATTCTGGCTTGGGTTAATTCTAGTGAGATTGCGATTCCTGAAATTCAAAGACCTTTTGTATGGGATGCCTCAAAGGTTAGAGATTTGATGGATAGCCTGTATCAAGGTTATCCTGTTGGTTATGTTATTGCTTGGAGGAATCCAAATGTTAAACTCAAAGATGGCAGTACAAGTGAGGGTAAAAAAATTCTTATTGATGGACAGCAGAGGATTACCGCTTTAACAGCAGCTATTTTAGGACAATATGTAATTGACAAAACATATAAAAGAGTCAAAATAAAAATAGCATTTAATCCTTTAACAGAAAAATTTGAAGTTCAAAATCCAGCAATTTTGAAAGATAAAGCTTGGTTGCACGATATTTCAGAAGTAATAAATGGAAGTGTTTTAAAAATCATCAGAGAATATCTTAAACTTAATCCAGACGCAGATGAAGAAAAAATCGAACAAACAATAACTCAATTGATAAATATTCCTAAAAAACAGATAGGACTTATTGAACTTGCATCAGATTTAGACATAGAAACTGTCACTGAAATATTTATAAGAATCAATTCAAAAGGCGTGGTGCTTAGTCAAGCAGATTTTGCTATGAGTAAAATTTCATCAAATACTGAATATGGCGGCAATGAACTTCGAAAAATGATTGATTATTTTTGTCATTTAGCAATTGCACCAGAATATTACAAGCACATAGAAGATAATGATAAGGAGTTTTCACAAACTGAACTTTATCAAAAAATAAAGTGGCTAAAATCTGAAAAAGAGGATTTATATGACCCTGATTATAACGATTTAATTAGAGTAGCATTTACATCACAATTTAACAGGGGAAAACTCTCAGATTTGGTTAGTTTGTTATCAGGTAGAAATTTTGAAACAAGAACCTTTGAGACAGAAATTGCAGAACAATCATTTGAAAAATTGAGAAGCGGTGTTGTTAATTTTACGAATGAAACCAATTTTAAAAGATTTTTAATGATTATAAAATCAGCTGGTTTTATAGATAGCAAACTTATCAGATCTCAAAATGCGATTAATTTTGCATATATTTTATATCTTAAGCTCAAAGAAATGGGTGTAAATGCAGTAGATATAGAAAAATTTGTTAAAAGATGGTTTGTTTATTCTGTTCTTACGGGTAGATATTCAGGCTCTCCAGAGAGTATGTTTGATTATGATATTAAACAGATTAGCCATAAAAAAATGGATGAGTATTTAAAAGAAAAAGAAGAAGCTGAGCTATCAGATGCATTTTGGAATGCATCTCTGCCAAGAAGTCTTGATACGTCTGCAGCTAGTAGTCCATATTTCCATATATTTTTAGCTTCGCAGGCAAAAGCAAATGATAAAGGTTTTTTATCGAAGGATGTGTCTGTAAGTGATTTAATTTCGCTCAGAGGTGATATTCATCATCTTTTTCCAAAGGATTACTTGAAGAAAAATGGGTTTGAAAGAAATAAATACAATCAAATTGCAAACTATGTTTATATGCAGCAAGAAATAAATATAAAAGTTGGTAATAAATCTCCAGTCGAATATTTTGGACAGCTTTTTGAAAATTTTGTAAATTCTGAAACAAAATTTAGTGGAATAGCCACTAAAGAAGAGTTGTTGACAAATTTAAAAATGCATTCTATTCCAGAAATGATACTTTCTAGTGATGCTTTAAATTATGAGGATTTTTTAAATGAGAGAAGAAATTTAATGGCTTTAAAAATAAAAGAATATTATTTTTCTCTATAGTGTTTATATATGAAGCAAAGAATGCGTAAATGATTAAAACCATAACATTAGCACACTGTGACAGTGGGCAGGAAAATAACGAGCTTATCTCCAAGGTATTTTATAAAGTCTTTAAAAACGCCTTCTAAGCAAACTTATCAAAGATATTTCACAAGAGTTGGGATTGGTATAATGATAAAAACATTGCAAAATGACATATTTTTGCATAAAGATAGTTTTAAATGCTAAGATGAGTAAAACCTTAAAGGAAAAAAACTTATGGATAAACAGCTTATAACTGCACTTCAAGATGAGTTCAATCAGCTATCAAATACACTTGAAGATAGTAGTGTAGAGTATTGGTTTGCTAGAGATTTGCAAAAAGTGCTTGGATATGAACGATGGGAAAATTTCGCAAATGTGATACAAAAAGCAAAAACTGCTTGTGAAAATTCTAGTATAGAGATAACAGACCATTTTCGTGATGTTACGAAAATGGTATCTATTGGCTCAAATACACAAAGAAGTATTGAAGATATCATGCTTACACGATACGCTTGTTACCTCATAGCTCAAAACGGCGATAGCAAAAAAGAGCAGATTGCTTTTGCTCAAACATATTTTGCGATTCAGACACGAAAACAAGAACTCATAGAACAACGCTTAGAGCTGGAAGACAGACTTCAAGCAAGAGCAAAATTAAAAGAATCCGAAACCGAACTATCAAAAAATATCTATGAAAGAGGAGTCGATGAGAGCGGATTTGGGCGGATTCGCTCAAAAGGCGATACGGCACTTTTTGGCGGCAATACAACACAAAATATGAAAGATAAGCTAGGCGTGCCAAACACTCGCCCATTGGCTGATTTTTTGCCGACTATCACCATCACGGCTAAAAACTTAGCCACAGAAATCACAAACTATAATGTAAAACAAAAAAATCTTTACGGCGAAAACTCCATCACAAGCGAACATATACAAAATAACCAAAGCGTTAGAGGAGTTTTAGGCGAGAGAGGCATCAAGCCAGAAGATCTGCCACCTGCGGAAGATTTGAAAAAATTAGAGAGAAAAGTAAAATCGGATGAGAAAAAGATGATAAAACAAAGTGCATTGCCAAAAAAATAAAAGTGAGAAAATCGATATGAACATAACCTTAGCACACGGTAACGGCGGAGTTGAAAATAATGAACTTATATCAAAAGTATTTTACAAAGCGTTTAAAAACGACATCCTAGACAAAAGTGAAGATGCGGCGGTTATAGAGGGTGGAAAGCTAGCATTTTCAACCGACAGTTTTACGGTCACTCCGCTTTTTTTTGCGGGTGCGGACATTGGCAAACTTGCCGTTTGCGGAACTTGTAATGACCTCTCTATGATGGGTGCAAAGCCGAAGTATCTAACTTGCAGCGTGATAATCGAAGAGGGTTTTAGCGTAGATGAGCTTGAACGAATAGTCTCATCTATGCAAAAAGAGCTAGAGGTAAACGGCGCACAAATAGTGAGCGGTGATACCAAAGTGGTGCCCAAAGGAAGTGTGGATAAGATATTTATAAACACGACGGGCATTGGCGAGATTTTGCAAAGCGGTATAAGCTCAAATGGCATAACAGAGGATGATATCATACTTCTTAGCCGTGATATCGGGTGTCATGGGGCGACTATTTTTGCATCACGCGAGGGGATTGAGTTAAGCAGCTCTCTTATGAGCGACTGCACCTCTCTTTATCCAACCGTAAAGAGTTTGATAGATGAGGGCATAGATATAACTGCTATGAGAGATGCAACGCGCGGCGGAGTTAGTGCGGTGTTAAACGAGTGGGCAAAACAGTCAAATATCTGTATAGAAGTAGATGAGACTAAGATATCCATAAGTGATGAGGTAACGGGGCTTTGCGAGATTTTAGGGTTTGATGCTATGTCTCTGGCAAATGAGGGAACTTTTTTGCTTGCGGTTAAGAAAGAAGAAGCCCAGAGGGCAGAGCAGATTTTGAAAATATTTAATAAAAATGCTTCCATCATCGGCAAAGTGACAAATCTGCATCCAAAAAAAGTTATTATAAATTCGGCGTGGAGTACGCAGAGATTTTTAGATATGCCAAGCGGTGAGCTGCTCCCAAGGATCTGCTAAATGCATGAGTACTCTATAGTTAGTTCGCTTATAGAGAGTTGTGAGGAGCATGCAAGAAAAAACTTTGCAAAAAAAGTAACAAAAGTAGTAGTGAAGATAGGAGTTTTAAGCGGAGTTGAGCCTCATCTTCTGAGTGAAGCTTACGAGATGTTTAGGCTTGGTACAGTGTGTAATGATGCTGAGTTGGTTATAAATCTTCAAAAAGTAAAAGTGCACTGTAACGGCTGTTTGGCAGAGTCCGAGCTTAAAAAAAATGAGTTTATATGTCCGTTATGCGGCAGTTTTGACTTAAAAGTTCTTGACGGTGAAGAGATGTACCTTATGAGTTTGGAGCTGGAATAGATGATTTTTAGCATTGAAATAAGAGGAGTGGTGCAGGGGGTCGGTTTTCGTCCTTTTATCTATAACCTTGCCATATCAATGCACTTAAAGGGTCAAGTTTCAAACAACGGTTACGGCGTGTTGATACTTCTTGATACTTGCCAAGAAGATATGAATCTATTTGTCCAAAAAATCAGACAAAACAGACCGCCCCTTTGCGAGATAGACTCCATAAAAATCACTCAAATAAAAAAAACAAAATCGTTTGATGGTTTTAGCATAGAGATGAGCGAAAGTACCAAAACTCTATCAAGCCATATACCCTCAGACATCGCGATGTGCACGGAGTGCGAGAGTGAACTTAGTGATGAGGCCAACCGTAGATTTGAGCACCCCTTTATCACATGTACAAATTGCGGACCCAGATACAGTATCATAAGAAATCTTCCCTATGATAGAAAAAATACTTCTATGGATGAGTTTGTTATGTGCGAAAAGTGCGCGGCAGAGTATAAAAATCCAAAAGATAGAAGATACCACGCTCAGCCCATCGGGTGTCACGAGTGCGGCGCAAGGCTCTCTCTTTTTGACAACAGCGGTACAAAAATAGAGTCCAAAAACATCGTAGATGAAGTTGTACAAGATATAAGTGAGGGCAAGATTGTAGCCATAAAGGGAATAGGCGGTTATCATCTGGTTTGCGATGCCTCAAATGATAAAGCCCTTAAACTTCTGCGAGAGAGAAAACAACGACCCTCAAAACCTTTTGGAGTGATGGTAAAAGATGTCAATGCGGCTAGGCAGATTGCCTGCATAAACGCAAAAGAGGAAGAACTGCTTTGTTCAAACAGACGACCGATAGTTTTGCTTAAAAAAAGAGACGATAACTCTCTTAGTGATTTTGTCGCTCCAAATATCAACCAAATCGGTCTTTTTTTGGCATACACTCCGCTTCATCATCTTATCTTGCAAAAGTTAAACCGCCCCGTAGTCGCTACAAGCGCAAATATCTCTGATGAGCCATTATGTACTACTTATGATGATATTATGAAGCTGCGGGGCATTTGGGACTACTGTTTGGAGCATAACAGAGAGATACTAAACAGCTGCGATGATTCGGTTGCCTTTGTTGAAAATGAGAGAGTATTTATGCTGAGAAACGCAAGAGGATACGCGCCTCTATACCTAAAACTTCCGCAAAAAACAGATAAAAAGATTTTGGCACTTGGAGCAAACCAGAAAAGCACGATTGCCATAACCGTAGAAGATAGCGTGATTCTCTCACCATATATAGGGGATTTGGGAAGTTTGTCCAGCATAGAGCATTTCAAATCACATATAGAGACGCTAAAGAGAATCTATGATTTTACTCCTGATATAGTTGTTTGCGACCAACATCCAAACTATGAATCCACCAAATACGCAAAAGAGTTAGTATCGCAAAATCAAGAGATAGAGTTGGTGCAAGTGCAGCATCATTATGCACATATACTTGCTACTATGGGTGTAAATGGTATTACGACAAAAGTTTTGGGTGTGAGTTTTGACGGAACTGGTTACGGTGATGAGGGCAATCTTTGGGGCGGAGAGTTTTTTGTATGTGACTTGGATGGGTATGAAAGAGTAGGGCAGTTTAAATATTTTAAGCTTATCGGGGGTGAGAGGGCTATAAAAGAGCCGAGGCGTGTTGCCCTTAGCTTCTTGTTTGAGATATACGGTGATGGAGTTTTTAATCTTAACAATCCGACAATCGCCTCATTTAGAAAAGAAGAGATAAAAACACTCTACACGGCATGGAAGAATGGACTAAATGCACCTCTTAGCAGCTCATGCGGACGGCTATTTGATGCTGTTGCATCTCTTTTGGATGTTGTTCAGGTTTGCAGTTACGAGGGCGAGAGCGGGTTGCTTTTGGAGAGCTTCTATGATGAAAATATTGCAGAGTATTATGAGTTTAGTATGCAAGATAACGAGATAGATTTTAGCCAAATAGTAAAACAGATTTTAGATGAAAAAGATGTACGAGTAGCAGTTTCAAAGTTTTTTAATACGATAGTCGAGATTATTTATGGGATGCACAAAAAGTACGATTTGCCATTGGTTTTGGGCGGAGGAGTGTTTCAAAACAGAGTGCTTTTAAGGTTGATTATGAGAAAGATTCCCGATGTTATTTTGCCTGAATCGTTTGTCAGTAATGACGCCGCAATCGCTTACGGACAGTCGATTGCGGCGATACAAATCACATAATTTTTGCTATAATAATTCTTATGCAAAAGCCAGTATATGAGATAGAACTTCTTCAAAATGTCGATAAAGAACTTGAGGGTGATTTTTATGCTTCTTCAAAAAGCGTAGAGTACAAAAAAGGCACTTCACCGTTTTCTACAAAAGATTTGCTTCACCATTTTTATATAGTGTTAGATGGCAAAGTTAAGACATATCAGATAAATTTTGAGACATCCAAAGAGCAGACCCTCTTTATCTATAAGCGGGGAGATATGTTTGATGTCCTCTCTTTACTCGACAAAAAGCCTCACGAGGTTATATATGAGGTTTTAGAGGATGCAAAACTGCTTCAACTTCCGATAGAGAAGGTTAGATACTGGATAGAAAATAGCCCAAAGTTTAACAAGATGTTTTTTCCCTATCTCGCATCACAAATGCGCTATTTGGAGGATTTGGCAACTGAGGTATCGCTTTACGATGTAAAAGAGAGACTTGTACATCTACTGTTGCAAAACTTAGATACAGAGGAGCATTTTAAATACAATCTTTTACAAAATCTCTCAAATAGCGAGATTTCAAAGCTTCTTGGTAGTGTTAGGCATGTGCTAGAGAGAGCTATCAAAGAGCTTAGAGACGATGGCTTGGTCGAGACAGGTAGAAAAAATATAAAAATATCAAATCTTCAAAAACTTTTAGAAAAAAACTCCAAAATGCTACTTAAGTAGCAAAACTCTTTTTCAGATTTTACTATCATTTCAGTAGCTTAAAGAGTGATTTGAGCTATAAAATTTTATTTAAAAGAGGTGTTGTGATGTTAGTTTCAAGATATTTAAATCCTCAAGGTTATAGAAGAAGAGGTTATGATTTTTTTAAAGAGGGTGATGTGATGGTTGACTTTAAACCTGCCGTAAACACGAGAGAAGGCAGTGATGCGTACCATGTGGATGTTGATTTACCGGGTGTCAAAAAAGAGGATATCAGTATAGATGTCGAGAATAATGTTTTGACTATTTCCGGAAAAAGAGAAACTAAGAGTGAAGTAAAAGAGCAAGACTACTATAAGATAGAGAGTAGTTATGGGAAGTTTCAGCGAAGTTTCACTCTACCTGAGAAGGTTGATGTAGAAAATATCAGAGCAGCAACACAAGATGGTGTTTTAGAAGTTGTCATACCAAAACTCCAAATTGCTCAAAATCCAACTAAAAAGATAGAAATCAAATAAAGTAAGGAGATTTTCATGGATTTAGTTAAAACTTCAAAAAAACTGGTTGATAAAGTAGAAGAAAAAGTGGAGCAGGGATTGGAAGTGGTAAAAGAGACATTTGACAACGTCGCAAGACATCTCCCTTTTGCAAATCTGGCAAAGCACTCAAGCGATATTTTTAGCATAGAAGTAGATTTGCCAGGTGTAACAAAAGAGGATATTGATATCAAGGTGGAGGGCAACTACCTCACCATCAGCGCAACCAGAAAATACAAAAATGAGACAAAAAAAGATGATTACTATCTTTGTGAGTCAAATTTTGGGCTTATCTCAAGAAGCTTTATACTCTCAGATACGATTGATAGAGAGAAGATAGATGCAAAATATGAAGATGGAAGGCTTTATATAATTCTAGAAAAGGTTGAATCCAAAAAATCAAAGAGTATCACCGTAAAATAGGGATACTCTTTTAAATCTCAAAACTCTTTGACATATAGGTTTTTATGGCATCGGTTTTTAGTGCATGTTTTACTAAAAGTTCATTCGCCAAAATGCCTTGCCCCAGAAGCATAGCGGCACCGTCTTTGCAGGTGATATTTTTATCTTTAGAGAGTTGCAAAAACGGTGTGACTTTGCCATAAATCGCATCTGCGACAAAAGAGGTGTTCTTTAGGATTTTTTCTATTAACTCTAGCGGTGCGGGCAACTCTTCATCTTTAAGCCCCGCACTTGTCGTGTTGACTACCAAATCATATTTGTCACTTTTAAAATCATCCCACGTAAAACACATACACCCAAGTTCTCTAAAATATACAAGCCTCTCTTTGCTTCTGTTTAAAACGCTTACTTTTATGCCATCTTCTATAAATCTTGCACAGAGCGCTTTTGCAGTGCCACCTGCACCAAGAACTAAGATGTTTTTCATAGCACCGAACTCTTTTATAGCAAACATAAAACCGTCCGCATCAGTGTTGTAGCCGATTAACTTGCCGTTTTCATTTACGATGGTGTTCACCACCCCAACCTTTTTGGCAAAACCGCGAACTTCATCGCAAGCCGCACAAGCCGCTTCTTTATGAGGAACGGTAACATTCGCACCGCTAAGACCAAGAGCAAAAAAAGTCTCTCTGAGTTTTGAGCCATCCGTTAGATGAACTCTGGTGTAACAAGCTTTGTAATTGAGGTTTTTAAATACACTGTTGTGCATAAGCGGAGAGCGAGAGTGCGCAACAGGGTCGCCAAAGATGGCAAAGAGTTTTTCCAAGAATGTCTCCTTTTTTCCGAGCAAAGCCCGGCAAAAATTCCTCTCACTAAAGCTACGGCTTCGCCGAGAAAAATTATAAATTTTAGTCTAAATCTTCTAGTGAAGCAACAAGTGCGCCGAGTTTGTTTTTGACTTCTAAGTACTCAAGTTCGTTTTGGCTATCGGCAACAACACCAGCACCCGCTTGAAGAACGACTTTGTCCTCTTTAACGAGAGCAGTTCTGATGGTAATCGCACTATCCATATTGCCATCAAATCCGAAGTAACCGACACTTCCGCTATAAAAACCGCGTTTTAATCCCTCATACTCGGCTATAAGTTCCATCGCACGTATCTTTGGAGCACCTGTCATTGTTCCTGCTGTAAAGGTCGCCATAAAGAGGTCAAACATATCTTTATCGTCCGCAAGCGTAGCTGTAACGTCTGAGACGATGTGCATAACATGGGAAAATCTCTCAATGTGCATCATGTTTTCAACTTTCACGCTTCCCGTCTTTGCAACGCGGCTTACATCGTTTCTGCCAAGGTCTATAAGCATAAGGTGTTCTGAGAGCTCTTTTGGGTCAGCTAAAAGTTCCTCTTCAAGCTCTTTATCTCTGGCTTTTGTAGCACCTCTTTTTCTTGTTCCTGCTATAGGACGAAGAAGAAGCTCTCCGTTAGTAAGCCTTACCATAACCTCTGGAGAAGAACCCACGATGTTCAAATCTTCATACTCCATCAAAAACATATAGGGAGAGGGATTTTTACTTCTTAGGATTCTGTAAAAGCTAAAGGGGTCAACTTTTATATTTCTTGTAAAACGGTTAGTGATGAGGATTTGAAACACATCCCCGCTTCTTATCATCTCTTTTGATTTGTCAACCATCTCAAAAAACTGCTCTTTTGAAAATGCAAAACTCCCTTTGTCCTCACCGATATTTCGCTTCATGTGGACATATTCGTAGGAATTTTTTAGCTCTGCTTCAATCTCCTCAAACTTATCACACATCTCTTTTTGCGTGCTTATAAGCGTGAGCTGGTAGTTTTTATGCGAGTAAACAAGAACGATTTTTGGAAGTATGAGGTCAAGGTCTGGAGTATTTAGCTCATCCCTCAGATTGTCCATTGTGTTGTGGAGTTTTGGTTCAAAAACTTTAACCATATCATAGCCGATGTAACCGATAAAGCCGTCAACGTAACCGACTTTAAGTTCAGCAGATGCTTTTTTATAGATTTCTGTATCAATGTTTTTATAGTAATTTTTTAAAAAAGTAAAAGGAGATTCCTCTTTTGTGTGCACTGCGCCATTTGCGTCGGTGTAGAGAGTTTTCGCATCTCTATACTGAACTCTCTCCCGCGCACCAATGCAGATAAAACTGTAGTTGCCCTCGCTTGCTCCCGCACTCTCAAAAAGGTAGGAGATTTCATTTGGAAAAAGTGCCCTTAACTTTGCATAAATTGCAACAGGAGCTAACTGGTCTTGAATAAATTGTTTTGAGTAAATCAAAAGAGTAACCTTCATTTGCTCCACAAGCGGAGCTTCATTGTTTATATTTTTGTTAAAAATGCAGCTGGCTCTACAGAAGCTCTTACGCTTTTGAGTGCTTTTCTCGCCTCTGCTTCACTCTCAAAAGGACCGACAAGTACCTTGCTGATAGGTGTTGTATTGCTTGAAACTTTGTGAAATGTATAGCCATAGCCAAGTTTTGTGATAGAGCCTAAAAACTCTTTGTTAGGCTGATTTTTCGAAAAAGAGCCAACTTGGACGTAGTATCCAGAAGGTGTTGTTGCAGATGACGATGGAGCTTTTGGTTGTGCAACACTCTCTTTAGGTGGAGTTACTTTTTTAGCCTCTAAAGCTTTTTTTGGTTCTGTTTTTTTCTCAGCCTCTTGCGTTACTTGTTGCTGTACTTGAGCTGTTTGTTGTGCTAAACTACTCTCTTTTGTACTCTCTTGTTTGAGTCTTTGAGCTATTTCATCTAAAGAACCATTTTCCTTATTTGCCTCTTGAATGACTTTTACATCTTCAAAAAGTGGTTCATCTGCTACTGTTTTTATCTCTTTTTGTGGTTCAGGAGGAAGGACTGCTTGTGGAAGATTGTCTGTATTGCTTGATGTCAATGTATTCATAAGCATAACAACAAGGATAAGTACGATGCCAAGTGTTGCAACTGCTAAAACTATTCTTTTGCTGTTGGTAGATTGGTTGTTTTTGTTGAGGATAATATCGTTCAATTCGCTTTTTTCTTCCATAATCTCTCCTTTTATTGCTGATGTTACGCATTAAAACGAACTCGTCCGTTTTAATGGTAGGGACAAATTGACCCTACTCAGTTATCTACTTAAAATCATACCAAAAAGTTGTTTACATATGCTTTGACCACGAAGCTCCACGCTCTTTTGCATACACTTCATAAGGAAGTGCCAAAATATTGTACTCATCCGGTAGATCTGGATTTGGAAACATGCGCCACTGGTTTGGTTGTTTCGCGGCTAACTTCATACTTATCATTTTTCCAAGCTGGATAGCTTCTTGAAGCGTCGTGTGTCCTTTGTGGATATAGACGTGAAGATGTCCTTCGGTTTTTGTTTTGTATGCCGTAAAGTTGATAAAACCCTCTTCACGAAGAAGAAGTTGCGTTTTATGGTAAAAACGCTCAGGATCGCGTCCATTATAGTCAATAACGATGTTTTCTACTTTGCCAAGCTTGTTGATGAGTGAATGCGCAACAGTTATTTCACCTTTGATGTGTTGGTTGATGATGGCATGCGAGAGCGTAGAGTTTACTTTCTCAAATTTGTTATAAAATGTACGACCTTTAAAGATAATCTTTTCAACTACCGCATCTCTTTTGATCCAGTAGTGGTCTGCTACCATTTTTATAAGATTTAAATCTGCTGCCGTCATCTTTTGTTCCTCTTAATATGTCGATTGGTGGTAAACCACAAAATTTTGTGCTAGTTCTTTTAGCTCTTTCTTGACAGATGCCTGAAGCTCTGTGTTGTTGATATCATCAAGGACATCGGCAATCTTGTTTGCTATAAACTCAAACTCTTTTTCTTTCATACCTCTACTTGTAAGCGCAGGGCTTCCGATACGGATACCTGAAGTAACAAATGGACTTCTAGTCTCCCCTGGAACAGTGTTTTTGTTTACTGTAATACCAGCATTTCCAAGAGCGATATCTGCATCTTTACCTGAAAAATCACGGTTGATGAAAGAGAGAAGAACTAAGTGATTATCTGTTCCGCCACTTACAAGTTCATAACCTCTCTTAACTAAAACTTCTCCAAGAACTCTAGCATTTGCTTTTACCTGTTTAGCGTACTCTTTCCACTCAGCAGAGAGGTTGTACTTAAATCCTACCGCTTTTGCAGCGATAACATGAACAAGCGGTCCGCCTTGGATACCAGGGAAGATGGCAGAGTTTAGTTTTTTTGCCATCTCCTCATCGTTTGTCATAATCATACCACCTCTTGGACCTGCAAGAGTTTTGTGCGTTGTAGTTGTTACAACATGAGCATGAGGGAATGGACTAGGATGCTCTCCCGCTGCAACAAGACCTGCAACATGGGCAATGTCAGCAAATAAAATTGCTCCAACCGCATCTGCAATCTCTCTAAATTTTGCAAAATCTATCTCTCTAGCGTAAGCAGAAGCACCGCAAACGATGATTTTTGGTTGTACCGCTTTTGCGATTTCCATGATTTTCTCATAGTTCATACGACCGTCAAGCTCTACACCATAAGTGAAAGAGTGGTAGTTTTTACCTGAAAAGCTAGGTTTGCTTCCATGTGTCAAGTGTCCGCCGTGGCTAAGATCCATCCCTAAAAGCTTGTCGCCTGCATTTAAAAGTGCCGCATAAACTGCCGCATTGGCTTGGCTTCCCGAGTGCGGTTGAACATTTGCATAGCTACATCCAAAAAGTTTGCACGCTCTGTCAATCGCCAACTGCTCAACACCATCTGCATACTCACAACCGCCATAGTATCTTTTCCCTGGGTAACCCTCTGCATATTTGTTTGTAAAAACAGAACCCATAGTCTCCATAACGGCAGGAAGTGTGAAGTTTTCACTCGCTATCATCTCTAAGTGCGTTGTTTGTCTCTCTAACTCTTTTTCGCATAACGCATAAATTTCGTTATCGAACTCTTTTAAAAAACTCATTTTTCTATCCTTTTCCTATTTAAATTAAATTGTCTCGTCGTTTTTTTCTTCAACATGCAACGGTTTCATAGCAGGGAAGAGCAGAACATCTCTAATGGAGTGTTCGTTTGTAAGCAGCATCACAAGTCTGTCTATACCTATGCCTTGACCTGCCGTTGGAGCCATACCATAACTTAGTGCTTCTATGAAGTCCAAATCCATCTCATGCGCTTCATCGTCCCCGTTTTCTTTCGCCGCACCTTGCGCTTCAAATCTTTGAAGCTGATCTACAGGGTCGTTTAACTCGCTAAAAGCGTTGGCAATCTCCCGTCCTGCGATGAAAAGCTCAAATCTCTCCGTGATAGCGGGATTTGCATCACTTCTTCTTGCAAGAGGCGAAATCTCAACAGGATACTCTGTGATAAAAGTTGGATTGATAAGTTTTTCTTCAACAAACTCATCAAAAAGTTCGCCTTGAAGCTGACCTAAGTTAAGACCATTTTTTACAGCAATGTTTTTACTCTTTAAAAATGCAACTATCTTCTCTTTGTCGTTTACTATCTCTTGCGGAACTCCGCCGATGGTAGTAAGAGACTCGATGAGAGGTACTTCGCTAAAGCGGCTAAAATCAACCTCCATCTCTCCGTAAGGAAGCTTTGTAGGGAGGTTTAGGTGGTCGAAAAGATAGGTAAAATACTCTTTTGTGATTTCAATCAAATCTTTGTAAGTTTTGTATGCCCAGTAGAACTCTATGGATGTAAACTCAGGGTTGTGCGTAGCGTCCATACCCTCGTTTCTAAAGTTACGGTTTATCTCAAAAACTGCTTCAAACCCACCGACGATAAGTCTCTTTAGGTAGAGTTCAGGAGCGATTCTTAAGTATCTATCGATGCCAAGTGCATTGTGATGTGTTACAAACGGTTTAGCATTTGCACCGCCTGCTATGGGGTGCATCATAGGCGTTTCAACCTCTAAAAAGCCTTTGTCTTCAAAGAAACGACGAGTTAAGGAGATAACTTTTGAACGAATTTGGAATGTTTTACGGACATCTGCATTCATGATAAGGTCGAGATATCTTTTTCTGTATCTTGTCTCTTTGTCCGTTATGCCGTGAAACTTCTCAGGTAGCGGCGCGATGGCTTTTGTTAAAAGTCTTAGTTCATCTGCATGAAGCGAAAGTTCACCTTGACCCGTTACAAAAGGGTAGCCGCTTACTTCTACGATATCGCCTGTCTCTATATTTTTCTTAAAAGTCTCATTATAGAAATTTTCAGGAAGGTTGTCACGGGCAACATAAACTTGAAGAACACCGCTCTCATCTTCTATCTGGATAAAGCTCGCTTTTCCCATGATACGAAATAGCTTGATACGTCCGCTTAGAGTGTAGTGACGATTTTCATCTCTTTTGCTCTCAGTGTGGGCAATGTCTGTGTTTACGTATAAAAACTTCTCAATAGTCGTATTTCTTTTTGAGTCGTTAGAGTAGGGGTTAATCCCCTCTTTTTTTAGAAGTTCTGCTTTTTCGATTCTTTGTTGAATAAATTTGTTTTCAAAAACCAATACTATTTCCTTTTATTTTTTTTGACAATTTTTGCAGATACCGTAAATCTGCATTGAGTGGTCTTTCATCTCAAAACCAAGTTCCTGTGCTATTTTACGTTGTCTCTCTTCTATCTGTTCATCAACAAACTCTGTGATGCTTCCACAAGAAGTACAGATAAAGTGGTCGTGATGGTGTTTTGCACCTAGTTCATACTTTTTGCCTTGCGCACCAAAAGAGAGTGATGTGACCATATCTGACTCTTCAAGCAAAGAGAGAGTTCGATAAACAGTCGCGATTCCAGTTTTGAGGTCTGGAAATTTTTTTTGGATAAGGTTGTGGAGTGATTCAGGAGTTAAGTGCTCATCAGCGTTGTAGAGCGTCTCAAGTATCACTTCCCTTTGGATGGTAAACTTGAGGTTGTTTTTTTTGAGAAGCTGCTTAAAGTCCTCTAATAGTTGCTTATATTTGATCGTTTTATCACTAAAGTCGGTAGTTATCTCTGGCATCTTTATCTCTTTTGACTCGATGAGTTATCATCTTTTATAGAATCTATTTTATCTTTTGTATCTTCTACGATTTGAAGTGCATTTTCTTGTAAATCTTTGAGAGCGCTCTCTTTTAGTATCTCTGAACTCTCGCTGAGTGTTGCGTTGATTTCATTGGAGAGTTCTGTTGAGTCTAGTTTCATGATAAAACCTCCCGCTTCTACTAAAACAGGGAAAAGTATGCTGTTTTGCATCATTTTATCGAGGTTTGGGCGCATTACCTTTATGTTGTAAGTGGAGTAGAGAATAACTGCTGCGATAAGGAAAAATTTGCCGGCACTAAAGATAAAACCTAGAATTTTATCAAAAAGACCAAGACCGCTTAAGAGGCTTAGTTTTTTGAAAATCAGACCAATCCCTATCATAAAGAGCCAAAAGAGTCCAAGGGTAACTAAAAAACCTGTAAAGTTGATAGCAGCGCTATTTTCAAACTTTAAAAGTGAGTTGTTGATGAGTTGCCCTACATTTTCTCCCACTCTTGAGGCGATAAAGATACCACCAATGATGCCTATAAGTCCAAAAAGTTCTTTGAAAAAGCCGTTAATTATCCCTTTTAAACCAAGAAAAAGAATGAGGATAGAGACTACAATATCAAAAGTGTTAAACTCCATTATTCACACACCTTTGTAACCATGTTTTTTCCATTTCTTTTTGACATGTAGAGTGCTTTGTCTGCTCTTGAGAGAAGAGAGTCGGGAGTGTCGCCTGCATGGAGCTTTGTTACACCGATACTTGCAGTGACAGAGATGCGCTCACCCATATAGATAAGTCTGTTTGAGCTTACTAAAGTTAAGAGTCTATTAGCGATAAGTTCACACTGCTCATCAGTGTTGCGGTTGATGATAACAGTGAACTCTTCACCACCGTATCTGAAAATCTTATCTCCATCTCTAAGAGTTTTTCGAAGGATGTTAGAGATAAAGATAAGGATTTTATCGCCTGTTATGTGACCATGTTTGTCATTGATAGTTTTAAAATTATCAATATCAAGCATAATGAGATGGAGCGGGTAGGAGATAGCTCCTTGATTGGAGCAAATTTCTCCAAGGTAAGAGCTAAGGGCTCTTCTGTTGAAAACTTTTGTAAGAGGGTCTAAGTTGGAGGTCTCTTCAAGAATTTTTACTTTTGAAGTTAAGTCAGCGATTACTTCATTTGCTTTTTTTACTTCATCTATCATATGAGACTGGATTTCATCAAACATGCTAGAGAGAGTATCTACGTCGATATGCTTAGAAGTACACTGCTCTATGGTTTCTTGGTTGCGCTGTGTTAACTCTCCAAATCTTTGATTGGTGCTTTTATAGGAGTTTAAGCTCTGTTTTACAAGCTCTTTGTAGGAGTTATTAAAGCTCTCTTTTGCGTGCTCTATGGAGTCTATGTCTTTATCGTTGATGCCTGAAACTATCTCTACGGCATCTTTGAGATATCCAATAACTTGCCCTTTTGTCGGCTCTTCTTCTGCGTCAATGCGCTCAAGAAGATTTTCATAAATCTGCTCAACAAGCGCTTTTAAATCGTTTTTTTGCATAATGACATAGTCCATTGAAAAATATGCTGCATTATACATTCCTAAGCATAAAAAAAAGCTTTTATTTGATGTTACACACTAAAACGAACTCGTCCGTTTTAGTGGCAAGGGACAATTGTCCCTCGCAACCCCCTAAAGCTACCCGCATAAAGCGGGAGAAAAAGTTTAGTTAAGCACAAAATTCTTATCAGTGCTATTTTAGGTAGTTTAATGTAAAATCCGCGAAAAATATATAGTTTAAAGGTATGACAATGAGTACTTGGAGTCCATCAAGCTGGAGAGAAAAACCTATCGTACAGCAACCAACCTATCAAAATCAAGAGGAACTCAAGCGTGTTTTGGATGAGTTGAAAAACTATCCTCCGCTTGTTTTTGCTGGTGAAGCACGCTCTTTAAAAGCACAGTTGGCAAACGCTTCTGAGGGAAAGGCTTTTTTACTTCAAGGCGGTGATTGTGCTGAGAGTTTTAGTGAGTTTCATGCACATAACATCCGTGATACATTCAAAGCGATTTTGCAAATGGCAGTTGTGATGACCTATGCCGGCGGGCTTCCTGTTATCAAGATAGGTCGTGTAGGCGGTCAGTTTGCAAAACCTCGCTCAAGCGACACTGAGACTATCGGTGGAGTAACGCTAGATGCTTACCGCGGCGATATCATAAACGGTGTTGAGTTTACGTCCGAAGCACGTATTCCAGACCCGCAAAGAATGATAAAAGCTTACAACCAGTCAGCTGCAACACTAAATCTTTTACGTGCGTTTGCATCCGGCGGTTTGGCTGATTTGCACGAGGTTCATAAGTGGAATCTTGACTTTACGCATCAGAGTGAAATCAGTAAAAAGTATGAAGATTTGGCGGAGGAGATTGGAAAGACTTTAAAGTTTATGGAAGCATGTGGTATCTCATCCAAGACGCATAGAGCGCTTCGTGAAACTGATTTTTATACATCACATGAGGCACTTTTACTTCCGTATGAAGAGGCGTTTACAAGAAGAGATTCGCTTACGGGAGACTGGTACGATACATCTGCGCATATGCTCTGGATAGGCGATAGAACACGTCAACTTGACGGTGCGCATATAGAGTATATGAGAGGTATCAAAAACCCTATCGGTGTCAAAGCCGGTCCGTCAATGGATCCTGAAGATCTGGTAAGACTTTGCGATATTTTGAACCCTGAAAATGAAGCAGGACGTTTAAATGTAATTGTAAGAATGGGAGCAGATAAAGTTGGTGATGGCATGCCAAAGCTTATCCGTGCAATCGAGAGAGAGGGCAAAAAAGTTCTTTGGAGCTGTGACCCGATGCATGGAAATACTATCAAATCATCTAACAACTTTAAAACACGCCCTGTCGATGCCATCCTTACAGAGATGAAACAGTTCTTTCAAGTACACAAATCTGAGGGAACATTTGCGGGTGGTGTACATCTGGAGATGACTGGTAAAAATGTAACGGAGTGCATCGGTGGTTCGTTTATCGTAACAGAAGAGGATTTAAGCTCTCGTTACCATACGCATTGCGACCCTCGCCTTAACGCCGACCAAGCTTTAGAGCTGGCATTTTTAATAGCAGACACTCTTAAAGAGGCGCAAAAGTAAATAACGCATTCGTGCGTTAATTACTGTTTATCTCTTCCTCTTTCTCCTGAATCATCAACAACTCTTCCACTTTTTCTTCATAAAGATTTTTTAACTCTTCAAGCTCACGGGCGAGTTGTGTTATGCCTATCTTTTCGTAGCATGCAGGGTTTGCCAAGCAGCTGTTTTTTTCGTCTATTTTTGCTTCAAGAGCATCTATCTCAAGCGGGAGTTTTTCAAGTGCGATTTTCTCTTTAAAAGTAAGACGCAACTCTTTTGGTTTGCTCTCTTTTGGTTTTTCCTCTGTTTTTTGGCTCTCTTTTTCAAGTTCACTAAGCTCTTTTAGTTCATGTTCTAGTTCGAGATACTCCGTGTAGCTTTGGTAACTCTCCTCGATATGCTTGTCCTCTTTGAAGATAAAGAGTTTTTTTGCGATTTTATCGACAAAATATCTATCGTGGCTTACTATGATTACCGCTCCGCCAAAGTTCATCAACTGCTCTTCAAGGATGTTTATGGTTGGGATATCCAAATCGTTTGTAGGTTCGTCAAGGATGAGAATATCTACATTTTTGGTAAAGAGCAGGGCAAGGGCGATACGGTTTTTCTCTCCGCCGCTGAGTATTCCTATCTTCTTGTCCAAAAACTCTCTGGGGAAAAGGAAGTTTTTCAAGTAGCCAAAGACATGCATATCACGCCCACGCACACTCACTCTGTCTCCGCCAAATGGGCAGAAAGTCTCTATAAGGTTTTTTTCATCATCAAGCATCTC
The DNA here is from genome assembly GCF_059705355.1 of Sulfurimonas lacustris. Lineage (NCBI taxonomy): Bacteria > Pseudomonadati > Campylobacterota > Epsilonproteobacteria > Campylobacterales > Sulfurimonadaceae > Sulfurimonas > Sulfurimonas lacustris. The sequence continues at coordinate 1,437,490 of NZ_AP046125.1, read as the reverse complement.
TCGGTGCTGGTCAAAGTAGCCAACACTAAACTCTCCTCTCTTGATTTTGCCCTCTGTTGGTTCGATGCGTCCTAAAAGAGCTTTGAGAAGTGTTGATTTACCGCTTCCGTTTGGACCGACAATGGCGATAACATCTTTTTGGAGGATTCTTGTGGTGAAGTTTTTAAAAAGTAGTTTGTTGCCAAGTGTGAGTCCAAGATTTTCGACTTCAAAGAGCATTTTTTGCTTGTTGACGCTTTTGTCACGGTTGAAATGTTTTGCTTCACGCTCTAACTCGAGCGTCATTTTTTTTATTTTAGAGGGGTTTGTTTTGGCATCTTCTCTAAGAGACATAAGTCGTTCTTTGCGCCCCTCGTTTCTTTTTAGTCTTGCCTTGACACCTCGCGCAAACCACTCATTTTCTCGCTTTAGTATCGTTAAAAGCGTTTCATGCTGTTTTTGGAGTGTCTGCATGTACTCCTCTTTTTGCACCAGATAAGTGCTGTATCCGCCGCTGTACTCTCTAAGCGCACAATCCTCCACTTCAACACACTTTGTGGCTACTCTATCGATAAAGTACCTGTCATGCGAGATGAAAACAAGAGTAAATTTCTCCCTTAAAATCAGCTCCTCCAAAAACTCTACCATGTAAACGTCAAGGTGGTTTGTCGGTTCATCCAGAAGCAAAACATCCGGTTTTTGCAGAAGCAGTGAAGCCAGAGCCACCCTTCTTTGCTCCCCTCCGCTAAGCATCGCAACCGGCTTCTCTTCATACTGCTTGAGGTCAAAATGTATGATGATGCGTTCTATCTTGTCATCCAAATTCCAAGCATTATGATGTTCGATATAGCGTGAGAGCATCTCATGTTCATCAATAAGTGCTTTGTTCTCAAAATCATCAGCCAAGAGAAGCGAGAGTGAGTTGTAGCGCTCTTTTGCACGGTTGAGTTCATCCAGTCCGGCTTCAACAGCTTCTCGAACACTTTGCCCCTCTTGAAACTCAGGTCTTTGTGCAAGCATCTTTATCTCAAGATTTTGTCTGCAAATCCTCTCGCCGCCGTCTTGCTCAAGCGTGCCGTTGACAATCTTCATCAAAGTAGATTTGCCGCTTCCATTTTTGCCGATGATAACGATTCTCTCGCCCTCATCGACATGAAAATTGACTTCATTTAAAATCTTTTGTGCTTCGTAATGTTTTGAAATATTGAGTAAATCTATAAGTGCCATTTTTCTGTCTTTGTGTAATTTATAAAATTGCGATTATAGTATAAGTAATATAAGAGATAAATTTTAATATAATTACAAGAAGTTACAAATTTTTGTTTTGTAATGTTTTTAACTCTTTTAGTTAAATTTTTTAGATAAAAAAGTTCAAAACAACAGAGCGTGTGATGTGGATTTTAAAAAAAACAGGGGTGTATTCTTATGGCAACGATAATTGGTACGATTAAGCAGATTGAAAAAGATCAGTTTTTTGTTCAGGATTTTATAAAAGGAGAGATAAAGCTTTTAAAAGAGGGCGACTCTCTTGCTCAAAATGATGTTCTCTTCGGTCATATGAATAACCCTAAAAATGCCAAAATTGCAGTTGCAATACTCCCTTTGGGAAAAGAGATTTTTATCTCTGCAAAGTCCAAAGTCTCTTTTGATAAGACTTTTTTAGAAAAAATAGAAGAAGATATGAGTAGTGCAGATGGTGCGTTTGATGAAGAGAGCTTAGAAACAGCATCTGGTGAAGAGGGTGCGGAAAATAGTACTCGTATGTCGGCACATTTTTTAGAGCGCAATGAGCACTCAAAAAATAGTATCTCAAGCATAGAAGCATTGAATAATGGTGATACAAATGAGTTGAAAGCGGCAAGAAAAAATAGCTTTCTTGAAGATAGATTTGAAATTATTGTGGCTAAGCGTAGTGATAATGCTCAAAATCAAACAAATACTCCAGCAGAGAAGGAAGATGACTCTTTAATGACTACTCTCTATGTTAAAAATAGAGACAACTCCATCCAAAAACTCAGCGAACTAAACTGGCTAAGCGAGGATGGTCTCTCAGTAGATATCAGCTCCCTCTTAGATGGAAGAGAACTTCTAGTAGCCTATACCATTCCAACAACATCCACTATGACACTCGGTGACCTGCTAAATATGACAACCATCATCCAAGAGGGCTTTAGTATGCAAGAGCTTCCTATGTTTAGCCTTCCAAGTGGAGATGATAGCTCCATTAACGATATGTCGGCAATGATGAACTCTATGATGTCTATGTTTATGGGTTCAGGTATGACAACTACCGATGGAATGCCTATGGATATGTCAACTATGAGTGAGCCGTTAATGGAGATGATGAACTCCTTTATGAGCGGAATGGATTCTATGCCTATGGATGAGTTCATGGGTATGATGAATCAGATGATGAACGTCATGATGCAAAGCGGTATGATGGATACCATGAGCCAAATGGCATCGAAGATGATGGAGATGATGGATGGTATGATGAGCGCTATGCCAATCTCTCAGTTTGGCGATATGATGGGTGTGATGATGGACACGTTCAGCCAACAGATGCAGACATCAGAGGACCCATTCGTAGATATGGCAAACACCATGGGCTCCATGATGTACTCATTTATGGACGGGATGACAGGTAACACCAGCGAAAAACCTGCCCAAGAGTTTGCCCTTACCATGGGAGAGATGATAAATCAGTTTATGGTAGGACTAACAGGAGGAAATGAAGACCCAGCACAAGCACTCGGCGATATGATGGGTAGCATGATGGGAAGTATGATGTCAGGAATGACAGGAGATACCACAGCACCACTCCAAAGCTTTACTACAACCATGAGTGATATGATGAGCCGCTTCATGAGTGATATGAGCTCCAATATGGTAACCGTTATGGATCCAATGATAAGTATGATGGATACCATGATGAATACAATGGATGGAAATATGGAAGTAATAGCTTCCATGTTCGATACAGCCAACGGAACCATGCAAAGCATGATAGAACAAAGCCCACTCTATATGGATACAATGCTTAGACTATCAGATGATATCGGAGCAATGGCAGATAGAATAGGCGAGATGGCAGATAGAATCGTAGATACCCAAGTGATTCAAAGCCCGAACTTCCTAGCAACCCAAGCAAACGCACTGAGCCTTATAGAGATGATGATGTCTCAACCACAAGATATTCAGAACATGGCTGGGTTTAGTGAGGTTATGGCGAATCTCACTAAAGCAACCGATGCTATGAGTATGCTCTGGGAAGCCGTTGACTATAACGCAATGCAAACACTTCCAAGTGACCTTTACACTATGACAAGTGATGGAGGTATATTTAAACTCAGCGAACTAAACTGGCTAAGCGAGGATGGTCTCTCAGTAGATATCAGCTCCCTCTTAGATGGAAGAGAACTTCTAGTAGCCTATACCATTCCAACAACATCCACTATGACACTCGGTGACCTGCTAAATATGACAACCATCATCCAAGAGGGCTTTAGTATGCAAGAGCTTCCTATGTTTAGCCTTCCAAGTGGAGATGATAGCTCCATTAACGATATGTCGGCAATGATGAACTCTATGATGTCTATGTTTATGGGTTCAGGTATGACAACTACCGATGGAATGCCTATGGATATGTCAACTATGAGTGAGCCGTTAATGGAGATGATGAACTCCTTTATGAGCGGAATGGATTCTATGCCTATGGATGAGTTCATGGGTATGATGAATCAGATGATGAACGTCATGATGCAAAGCGGTATGATGGATACCATGAGCCAAATGGCATCGAAGATGATGGAGATGATGGATGGTATGATGAGCGCTATGCCAATCTCTCAGTTTGGCGATATGATGGGTGTGATGATGGACACGTTCAGCCAACAGATGCAGACATCAGAGGACCCATTCGTAGATATGGCAAACACCATGGGCTCCATGATGTACTCATTTATGGACGGGATGACAGGTAACACCAGCGAAAAACCTGCCCAAGAGTTTGCCCTTACCATGGGAGAGATGATAAATCAGTTTATGGTAGGACTAACAGGAGGAAATGAAGACCCAGCACAAGCACTCGGCGATATGATGGGTAGCATGATGGGAAGTATGATGTCAGGAATGACAGGAGATACCACAGCACCACTCCAAAGCTTTACTACAACCATGAGTGATATGATGAGCCGCTTCATGAGTGATATGAGCTCCAATATGGTAACCGTTATGGATCCAATGATAAGTATGATGGATACCATGATGAATACCATGGATGGAAATATGGAAGTGATAGCTTCTATGTTCGATACAGCCAACGGAACCATGCAAAGTATGATAGAACAAAGCCCTACCTATATGGCGACTATCCTTACTCTCTCAGACGATATCGGAGCAATAGCAGATAGAATAGGAGAGATGGCAGATAGAATCGTAGATACTCAAGTGATTCAGAGCGAGAACTTTTTGGCAACACAGGAGAATGCACTTCTTCTGATGAATATGCTCTTGCAAAATCAAGAAAGTTTAATCGCACAGATGGGATTTGAAGATTTCTCTGCGATGATGGCAAATTTGGAAAAAGTAGATACCGTTATCTCTTCAATGAATCTTTCAGAACTGAGTGCTGAATCGATTTTTGCTTCACAACTCTATATGCAAACCAGTAACGGAGAGATGATTGCGATTAGTGAGACTGATTTGGCAAATCTTGATGGTTCTGTCGATATCACACAGTTTCTCAACGGCAATCAGCTTCTTGTAGGCTATACGATTCCAAATGCCACCTCTATGAGCTTAAATGATTTAATGCGCTATACGACGCTGATTCAAGGCGGTGGATTTGATATGTCTGGACTTCCGATGTTTGACCTCTCTACGGGAAGTGCTTCCATCACAGATATGAGCTCGATGATGAGCTCTATGATGGGGATGTTTATGGGCTCTGGTTTTACGCAGTCGGATTCTATAGACGCTTCGATGATGGATCCGTTTATGTCGATGATGGATAGTTTCATGGGCGGTATGGATTCTATGCCGATGGATGAGTTCTCTGTTATGATGCAGGAGATGATGGGTGTGATGTCTCAAAGCGGCATGGCTGATTCTATGATGCAGATGAGTGATTCTATGATGGGAATGATGAGCGGTTCGCTTAGTGCAATGCCTCTGGATTCGTTCAATGCGATGATGAGCACTATGATGCAGAGCTTTGGAAACTCCATGTCTCTCGGAGATACGCCGATGGATGCGATGGCATATACTATGGGCTCTATGATGCTCTCTTTCATGGAGGGGATGACAGGCGCTGAGGGCGATATGGCTGCAAATGAATTTGCCCGAACGATGGGTGAAATGATGCATCAGTTTATGGTGGGTGTGACGGGAAGTAGGGATGAACCAGCAGCTGCAATGGGAGAGATGATGGGCTCTATGATGGGCGCATTTATGACTTCGGTTACAGGCGATGCAGAGGATCCGCTTGGGACATTTATGGATGTTATAACAACCATGATGACCCGCTTTATGAATGATTTTTCTTCTAGTGCTGCACAAGTGATGGAACCGATGGCAGATGTGATGCAAGTTATGCTCATCGGTATTCAAGGAAACACTGATTATATAAGCTCCATGTTTGCGATGATGAATGAGACTGCGCAAGATATGATTGAGATGAGCCCTGAGTATATGGCTACCATTTTACGCCTCTCCGATGATATCGGCTTGATGGCAGATCGTATCGGAGAGATGGCAGATCGCATTGTTGAGACAGAAGTGATTCAAAGTGCAAATTTCCTAGCTACACAGCAAAATACGATGGAACTCATAACAATGCTCTCAGAAGATTCATCTCTTTATGAGTCGATGATAGGCGAGAGTTTTACTATGGTTATGGATAACCTCTTAAAACTCCAAAGTGCGATGGATGATGTCTCAAGTATGGGTAGCATGACAACCGTTGTTCCAAGTGATTTGTATCTGCTTAACGACTTTGGAGAGATAGTAAAAATAAGCGAATCAGAGCTATATAACAGTGATGGCTCTGTTTCTATAACCTCTTTTTTAGAGAACAACACGATGTTAGTTGGTTACACCATACCTCTTGGCTCTTCTATGACACTTCCAGAACTGCTCTCTATGACACAGATGGTAGAGGGAAGCGGATTTACTCTTGAACAGCTTCCAATGTTTGCGGATGCTACTTCGATTATGGATATCAACAGCTTTATGGGAAGTATGTTTAGCGCCGACTCTTTGTCGATGATGGATTTACCATTGGAGCAATTCAACCAAATGATTCAAGGTTTCGAGTCGCATTTGGGCTCAGAAACATCACCGATGGAGATGATGGGTCAGACGATGGGATCGATGATGTACTCTTTTATGAGTGGAATGACCCAGAGCGATACCGCGCAAACACCGCTTGAATTTGCTGAGTTGATGGGTGAGATGGTAAGAGAGTTTATGATTGGAGTCACAGGAGACGAGAACGCTCTAGCGGGTGCTATGGGAGAGATGATGGGCTCTATGATGGGCTCGTTTATGGCTTCTATCACAGGGGATGAACTCACTCCGATGAGCAGTTTTACCCAAACTATGATGGGAAGTTTTACTCGTCTCGCCGATACGGCAACAGAGAGTATGCTTACTATGATGGATCCAGCGCAGGATTTGATGAGAACATTTGTAGATGGTATGGATGCAAATATGGAGCTTTTTGTCTCCATGTTCAACACTGCTAATGGGACGATTGAAGAGCTTATCGAGCAAACACCTCTCTACCTTGACACGATGCTTCGTCTCTCTGATGATATCGGTTTGATGGCAGGACGTATAAATGAGATGGCTGATCGCATCGTCGATACACAGGTAATTATGAATGAAAACTTTTTAGCTACTCAAGCAAATGCGATGGAGTTGATGTCCATACTAAGTGAAAATTCTGAGTTTTTAAGTGACATGATGGGAAGCGATGCATTTACGGGCATGATGGAGACACTTACAGGCGCAGTGGACACACTAGACACAATTGCCGCCTCTTCAGAGCCTCAAACATATACAAGTACGCTCTATCTTCAGAGTGCAGACGGCTCTCTAATAGCGCTTAGTTCAGCGCAGCTTATGGCAGAAGATGGACTCTCAAGTGATATCTCCTCGTTGTTAGACGGTGCAACGCTGCTTGTTGGTTACACGATTCCAACAGCTTCTATGATGAGCATGAGCGAGCTTATCAACGCTACACAAATGATGGATAGTTCGACATCGATTGCCTCGCTTCCGGTTTTTGCCTCAGATATGCAGATAGACATGACCGATATGATAGAGTCGATGATGAACATGATGATGGGAAGCGCGATGGGCTTGTCGATGCAGGAGAGCGTAAGCGAACCGTTTATGGAGATTATGGAGAGCTTTGTAGCAGGAATGGGTCTTTCAATGGAACAATTTGAAGGAATGTTCCATGCCATGATGGACACTATGATGATAAATGATATGATGCGCACCATGATGGAGATGGCAGAGGAGACGATGGCGATGCTTCATATGGATGAGTTCTTTGAACCAAGCCAGATGGTCGCAATGATGATGGATACCTTTATGGCAGAGGGAACTCCGATGGCAACCATGGCAGATATGATGGGTTCTATGATGCAGTCGTTTATGGGAGAAATGAGCGGTATCGGAGCCAATGCAACACCATCGGAGATGGCGTACAGCATGGGAGAGATGGTAAAAGCCTTTATGGCGGGAGTAACGGCAGACCAAGAAAATCCTGCACTTGCTATGGGTGAGATGATGGGTTCTATGGCTGGAGCGTTTATGGATTCGATAGTTGGCGAAGGAGAAGAGTTTACAACAGTAATGGACTCTTTGATGGAGCAGATGAGCGCAACCATCATGACAAGCATCAGCGAGATAAGCGAACCGATGAACGAACTCTTTTTGTCACTAGGCGATGGAATGGATGAGACGATAGCGCAGATGCACTCGGTTATGCAAACAGCAAACGACACAATGGGCTTAATGATGGATCAATCCGATGTCTTTGTGAGTGCAATGACCTCTCTCTCTGAAGATGTCGTTGATATGGCATATCGTGTTGAGGATATGATGGGGCGTGTCGATGAGACGATTGCGTTGCAAACAGAAAATCTTATGGCTACACAGCAAAATCTTAACACTTTTATTGAGATGCTTTCTAGTAGTGAGTCTTCTGCAATGTCTGATATCCTGCAAAACTTAGAAACAGCGCAAACTCTCCTAGATGAAACGCTTGGAACTGATTATTTGCTATATGGTGCTTTTGAACCGGAGCCAATCATGGAGATGAGTTTTATGACAGCAAGTTACGAGCCTACGTCAGAAGATGCGTGTGACGTTCTAACGCTAGAAGCGATAATGACGCTTGATGGAGATTTGTGTCCGCTGCCTGAGTGTGCAACAGAGGTGTCAGAGGGCTCATCAACTACTCAAACATCGTATGCGCCAGAGGCATGTTATGACCCTACTGTTCTTGTTGCGGTTACTCCAGATGATTTACAGCATGTTGTATAAATCTTCCTTTTAAGTATAAGCTAAATTGGAATATAATCAGTTAGATTGAAAACCAAGGATGAAAGAATGGCAACTGTTACATCATACGGAGCGGCGCAGAGTGTTACTGGTTCGTGCCACTTAGTAAAAATTGATTCTATAAAAATTTTGATTGACTGTGGTATGTTTCAAGGCAACGGTAATGAGGAGAGAAACTACGAGGCTTTTGAGTTTGACCCTTATAAAGTCAACTATCTCATCTTGACTCATGCGCATCTTGACCATATCGGGAGAGTGCCAAAGCTTATAAAAGATGGGTTCAATGGCAGGATAATCGCCACAAAAGCTACTCACGATATCGCAAAAGTGATGCTGCTTGATAGTGCAAATATACTCAAAGAGGAGTATAAAACGCTTCGCAAAAAAGCACGCAGACGTGGTGAAGAGGAGAGTATCTTAGAGCCGCTCTACACAAAAGAGGATGTGGATAAAGTTTTTGAGAAAAAATGGTGCACGTTAGAGTATTTTGAAGAGCATAAGCTAAAGCATCACATCAAGGTGATACTGGCAAATGCAGGGCATATCATGGGAAGCGCTTTTGTTATACTTGATTATCAGGAAAAAAACAGCCACAAGCGTATCCTCTTCTCTGGCGATTTAGGCTCTCCAGAGAGACTTATCATCGACAGTGCGGACAACATCGACCAAGCGGATGCTCTTTTTATAGAGTCAACATACGGAGACCGTCAGCACAAACCACTAGAACAGAGTATAGCCGAGTTTAAGGAGGCTGTACGCACAACGCTGCAACAAAATGGCAATGTTATCATCCCATCTTTTGCACTGGAGAGAACGCAAGAGATTCTTTGGTTGCTTCATGAGATGCACGACAATGGCGAGTTGCCAAAATGCCGTGTCTTTTTAGATAGTCCCCTTGCCATCAAAGCGACAAAACTTTATAACCGTTATCCTATCCATTTGAGCGACACACTTGAGTATGCACCTGGGAGCGGGGGTGATCCATTCTCTTTTGCATGGCTTGAGACAACGACAACACGAGACCAGTCTATGGCAATCAACAAAACAAAAGAGCGCTGCATCATCATTGCAGGAAGCGGAATGTGCAACGGCGGGCGTATCATGCACCATCTCAAACATAGACTTTGGAACGCAAAAAATGCCGTTGTATTTGTTGGGTATCAGGTTCATGGGACGCTTGGACGCAGCATAGTTGATGGCGAGAAGATGATTAAGATTTATGGCGAAGAGATAGCTGTTAAAGCAAAAGTTTATACCATCAACGGCTTCTCCGCACATGCAGACCAAAAAGAGCTCATCGAGTGGATACGACCTATTGAGGGGTTGAAAACTATCTATTTGATTCATGGGGAAACAGAGAAGATGGAAACTTTTGCTTCCGTGATTCAAGATGAACTAGGACAAGAAGCAAAGATTATGGAATACGCAAAGCCTCTTAAGCTTTAGGCATCCCCAAAGCAGAGCTCTTTGGCGGTGTACCACTCCGCGATGGCAGCATCGGTGTAGGGGTACTCCCTTTGCGTATAGGGGATAGAGGAGTTACGGAGTTTTGAACGAACTATCCCCATTATGATAAAAGTGAGAACAAGTGCGAGTGCGGCTAAAAAAAAGTCATAAAAAAACCAAACCACAAGAGTGACTAAAATTGTTGTATATTTTAAAAAAAGGCGTAGCCCAAACGCCATAAATTTGCACTTTTTGCTGTAGAGTTTAGGCGTAGGCTCTAAAAGTTCTATATACTCTTGCTGGGTGTTTTCTTGAAACAAAAATCAGACCTATTTTATAACAAGAACATCTGTCGTGGATTGCTCTAGGATGTCAAAAGCAAAGAAACTCACATTTTGTGTAGCATGGATAACAAGCAAATCACGTTCAATCCCGACAGCTTCTTTTTGGAACATTTTTGGGTTTAAAGAGCTTCTCAAAGAGTATGCGGTGACATCTATCTCTTTTGGCAACATAAGAGAGTTGACAAATGTCTCTAACTCTTTTTGCGACTCCTCTTTGATACTGTTTTCATAGGCTGCTACATCCTCTTCATTAAGTCCATAGCGGCTTATCTCAATAGCACTCGTGCTCATAAGATAGTATAGATTTACAAGGGTCATTTTTGCACCCTCAAAAAGCTGTGCTGTCCTCTTGATGGCTGCTGCAGAAGCTTCAGACATATCTGTGAGAACCATAATGTCGTTATAAGTAAGTTCATGATCATTCTTCATTACTAAAAGTGAAGTTTGCGCATGTTTGATGATCTCTTTTGTGTGGGAACCCATAAGAAACTCATTTAAAAAGTGTGTCTCTCCACTGTTGCCCATAATGATGATGTCCGCATTCAAAACTTGTGCAATATTGGCAATCTCTACTTTTACTTTACCGCTCACACAGTGAAAATTCTCTTTTTTAAGAGAGCTAAAGTTTTTGCCAAGCTCAAGAAAACCACTCTCTTTGAGGGCATCTAAATCTACTTTTTTTGAAAAAAATGAACTCTCCACTACATGAACGAGATGTAATTCTCCACCCATCTTGCGCGTAAAAGCAATAGCTTTTTCTAAAACAACATAACTACTCTTTGAAAAGTCTGTCGCAACCAGTGTTGTAAATTTTTGCATAACCAATTCCTTATGTGAACTCTCTTTAGTGCAGATTATAGCCTATTTGGGAAATATTTTTATGAACACGCTCTTTTTTACCTTCAAAAAATGTAGAAACAAAAATGGCTGCTACATATAAACTAATCAAACTTTAGTCATTAAGACTAAAGATAGTTGATTTGATTTGCAATTATTAATCTTTTTTTGCTACTATTCTTGAAATTTTTACCTAAAGGATTTCAAAGATGGCAAAACATCAATTTCAAACAGAAGCAAATCAGATACTCAACCTTATGATTCACTCGCTCTACTCAAACAAAGAGATATTTTTGCGTGAGCTAGTCTCTAACGCGTCAGATGCGATGGACAAACTCAACCTGCTCGTTTTAACAAACGACGCATACAAAGGCATCAGTTTCAACCCTCGCATCGATATCGTTGCAAACAAAGAGACAAAAACACTTACTATCAAAGATAGTGGGATAGGTATGAATGAAGAGGATTTGATGAACAACCTCGGGACAATTGCCAAGTCAGGAACAAAGGCATTTTTAGAAAATCTCACGGGAGATCAGAAAAAAGATTCAAACCTTATCGGTCAGTTTGGTGTCGGTTTTTATGCTTGTTTTATGGTCGCACACAGAGTTGAAGTGACAACAAAAAAAGCAGGTGAAGAGCAAGCGTATCTTTGGATAAGTAAGGGTGATGGCGAGTTTGAGATAGAGCACAGCACACAAGACGGTCACGGAACAACCATTGTTATGCACCTAAACGACGAAGATAGCGAGTTTTTAGATACATACAGAATTGAGAGTATCATCAAAAAGTACTCAAACCACATTCCATTCCCGATTTTTATGGATAAAGAGAAGTTCGTTCCTGCAAAAAAAGATGATGAGGGCAAAGAGATAGAACCTTCAAGAACAGAGATAGAAAACAAGCAGATCAACCGTGCAAACGCACTTTGGACAATTTCAAAAAATGAGATAAAAGAGGAGGAGTACAAAGACTTCTACAGCTCTATCGCTCACTCTTCAGAAGAGCCTCTTGCATGGATGCACAACAAAGCAGAGGGTGCTATCGAATACACAACGCTCTTTTACATCCCAAGCAAAGCACCGATGGATTTGTACAGAGTTGACTATCAAACAGGGATTAAACTCTATATCAACCGTGTCTTTATCACAGATGATGAAAAAGAGCTGATGCCGACTTATATGAGATTTTTACGTGGTGTGATTGACTCAAAAGACCTTCCTCTCAATGTCTCTCGTGAGATTTTACAGTCAAATGCAGTGATGGCAAAGATAAAAAATGCTTCCGTCAAAAAAGTTCTCTCCGAACTTGCAAAGATGGCGACAAACGACAAAGAGAAGTATAAAACATTCTTTAAAGAGTTTGGAAATGTCCTTAAAGAGGGGCTTTACAGTGACTATGGCAACCGTGAGAAGATTTTGGAGCTTATGCAGTTTAACACTCTTAACTCTTCTGAGCCGGTAATGTTTGAAGAGTTTTTGAAAAATGTTGATGAGACGAAAAAAGAGATTTACTTTATTACGGGTAAAACATCTCTCTCTATGCTCAAAAACTCGCCTGCATTGGAGCGATTTAAGTCTCGCGGTATTGATGTTTTAGTGCTTAATGAAGAGATTGACACCATCATCTTCCCAATGGTAACGGAGTATAAAGAGTACAAGCTTGTTCACGTAAATGATGCAAAATTTGATGAAAATGAAGATGAGAAAAAAGCGCATGAAGAGGTGGCAAAAGAGTACGAAGGGCTTGCAAAAGAGCTCAAAAGCTCTTTGGGAGAGAGTATAAAAGCTGTTGAAGTTACTTTTGATTTGGTTGATTCTCCTGTAAAACTCAAAGAAGACAAAGAAGACCCTGCCTTTATGATGGCGCAAATCATGAGACAGATGGGACAAAAGAGTGATGCACCCACACCTGCACCGATTTTACAGATAAATCCTAAACATGAACTTATCGTAAAACTCAAAAACTCTGTTGACCAAAACCTTATCAATGATGCAGCGCACCTTCTTCTTGATCAGGCAAAACTATTTGAGGGCGTAGAGCTAGAAGACACAACAGGCTTTATAACAAGACTTAATCGTGTTATTTCCAAAGCAATTTAGTCGCTTGTATGAGTGCTTTTGTAGCACTCCTCGCGAGTTTATGTCCATTTTTTAAAACTTTAGAATCATAAGAGAAAAAAATATGTTATTTTACTTCCATGAATAGTGATATAAGAGAAAAAAGGCGTCCTGAGAACGCTGAACTCCGCCGCAAAATCGACAGACTGTTACAAGATGGTGACACGTTTGTAAAACAAAATCTTGGACATTTGGATATTGCAAACTATAACTATGAGATAGAAGAAGCGATGGAAGAGCTCTCTTTAGAAAGAGAGATAGTTTTACAGCTTATAGAAGATTATGTTATTCAGATTTTAAAATCAAAAATCGCATTTTATGCTCTCATCCATAAGCTCAAAAAAGATATCCTCGAGGGCAGAGCGTTAGACTATACGGATATCAAGCACTTAGCACATAAAAATTTGGGTGTTGTGAGAAATCTACGCATAAAAGATGCACAAAAAATTCTCGAAGAGATGATGGTTGAAGATAATTTGGATTATCTAAGACTTTACGCAAAAGCACTTGAAATCTCTGCCATAAAGCTCAACCCTCTTTGCGCTTATGAGACGCTCAATCTCATAGCAGTTAAAAATTCTCTCTGATTACTCCCTAAGGGATTGAGAGACTTCTTCAAGAATGTTGGCTGGTTTTTTGATAAGAAGTGCCTCTTCTTCTTTCGCAGGTAAAACAAAAGCAAGTATTATAAAAACAAATGCAAAAAAGATACCAACTAACACAGCGAGAACGACTTTTAGTTTGTGTTCATTCACTATTTTAATCTACTTTATTGAGGCTGTTTGAAGTCATATAAATCCAAAACTCTTTATGAGAGTAGCCTCTGTTTAAAAAGAAAATCTGCAAGATAGCTACTCTATAGAGCGTGACTGCCATTTTTGCGTAAGGCACAAACAGAGATAAACTCACAAAAAGTGATTGCTCTTTGTCTCCTTTGGAACTTAGCATCTCTTGCATTCCTATGTTTTTGCTAAGATAGAGTCCAAAAAGTATGGAAAAAAGAAAATTTAAAACTAATCCAAATATTATATATGCCATAAACTCTTGTTCATGCATTCCACCTATCATTATTTCCTCCAAAATATTTTATCTTTGCAATTATTTTAACTAAAGAGAACTTTTGACTTCATAAGATTGTATTCTCTTTTTTGTAAAAAATGTTCCAAAAGGCAGAAGTGAAGCGATAAAAAAGAGTGCGCTCTCTTTAAAAGACCACCCTGCTTCTTGCCACGCCCGAAGAAGATAGTAACAAAAAAGGATAAACAAGATTCCGTGAATCATTCCAACTATTTTAACAGCCATAGGCATGGCAAAAAGGTACTTCATAGGCATTGCAATAAAAACAAGAGCTATGTAAGAGTATCCCTCTATGCTATTGATGCGTCCAAATTTTACAACGTTTTCGTTTTTCATATCTATCCTAAGTTGAGAATTGTGCTCTCATGATTTTGGTGAATTATATAATCAAAAAGTAACAATCAAACCCTTGGGTCCAATCTAAAAACCCCTTGCAAACTCTTTTTAAACATTAATATTGTACAGTAGCGCCAAACAAGTTTGGAAGGTGTAATGATGGAGATGAATCCTGTATTAGAGAGTATTAAATTCATGCTTCTTGGAATGGGAACGGTTTTTCTTTTCCTTGTAGTTATGATTTATTGTATGAACATCATGTCGGCTATCTTGAGTAAGTATTTTCCTGAGGCAAGACCTGATGTGAATGCTAAGTTAAATGCAGCTATGAACAATAGTCAAAAAGACGATAAAAAAGTAGTTGCAGCGATTACAGCAGCAATTAAATACCATAGAGAAGGTTAGGAAGCGAAAAAATGGCCAAAAAATTTATTGATATAATGGACACAACTTTCAGAGACGGATTCCAATCCGTTTTTGGTGGTCGCGTGTTGATGAAAGATTTTTTTCCAGCTGTTGAAGCTGCAAAAATGGCAGGGATAAAACACTTTGAGTTTGCTGGAGGAGCGAGATTTCAGTCTCTTTACTTTTACTTAAGAGAAGATGCCTTTGAAATGATGGATGAATTCCGAAAAATCGTAGGACCTGATGCAAATCTTCAAACACTCTCCCGTGGTGTCAATACTGTTATGCTTGACACTGGCTCCAAAGAACTTATCGATTTACATGCAAAAATGTTCAAAAAACATGGTGCTACAACGATTAGAAATTTTGACGCACTCAATGATGTTGAAAACCTAAAATACTCTGCAGAGAGGATAACTCATCATGGACTTAAGCACGAAGTAGTTGTAACTATGATGGACTTACCTCCAGGATGCTATGGTGCTCACACTGTAGAGTTTTATGAAAAAACATTACGTGAGATACTCGATAGCGGTATTCCTTATGACAGTATCTGTTTTAAAGATGCCTCTGGAACTTCAAATCCACAAAAAGTTTTTGAAACGATTCAGATGGCAAGACGTCTTGCTCCTGAGGGAACACATATCAGACTTCATACGCATGAGACGGCAGGCGTTTCTGTTGCTGCATATATGGCGGCACTCGAAGCTGGCGTTGATGGTATAGACTTGGCTGCTGCACCAGTGAGTGGCGGTACAAGCCAGCCAGACATCTTAACTATGCTTCATGCGACAAAAGGGATGAATTACGACCTTGGTGGTTTAGAGATAGATAAGATTTTAACATACGAAAAAGAGTTACAATCTTGCTTGTCTGATTACTTTATGCCTCCTGAAGCGACAATGGTTTCTCCAATCATTCCATTCTCTCCGATGCCAGGTGGTGCGCTTACTGCAAATACCCAAATGATGCGTGATAATGGCATTATGGATAGATTTCCAGAGGTAATCGCTGCAATGACAGAAGTTGTAAAAAAAGGCGGATACGGAACATCTGTAACACCTGTTTCGCAGTTTTACTTCCAACAAGCACTGAACAATGTTATGCAAGGTCCATGGAATGCAATCGCTCCAGGATACGGCAAGATGGTTTTGGGATATTTTGGAAAAACTCCAGTTGCTCCAGATCCAGAAATTGTAAAAATTGCATCTGAGAAGTTAGGTTTAGCGCCTACGACTGAGAAAGCTCTTGATTTGGCAAATGCTGATGAGAGCAAATCTTTGGCTACTTGGATTGAGAAGCTTAAAGCAGAAAATATAGAGATAACAGAAGAAAATATCTTTATAGCCGCTGCTTGTCACGATAAGGGAATCGCCTTCTTAAAAGGCGAAGGTGAGTTGATGGTTCGTAAACTGTCAGAGATGAAACAAGAAGAAGCAAATAAAGAGAGCGGGAGCAAAAACATGGGAAGCGGAAGTTATACAGTTGTAGTAGATGGGCAAAAATATAGTGTTCAAGTTGCAGAGGGCAATGTTGATATTCAAGTAACGGCAGTCAATGGAGAGAGTACGGCAGTATCTGCTCCAGCGGCTTCTCCTGTCCAAACAACAGCAGTAGGGATTGAGATCAAAGCACTTCTTCCAGGAAGTGTTTGGAAAATCGTTGCAAATCCAGGTCAAAGCGTAAAAGAGGGTGATGTTATCCTTATTTTAGAGTCTATGAAGATGGAGATAGATGTAGTAGCACCAAAAGGCGGCGTTATCAAATCTATCCATGTTGCTACAAATGATAAAGTAGTTGAAGGTCAAACAGTAGCGATACTGGGGTAGTCGTATGAGAGCATTTTTAATAAAAATAGTTACAGTACTGATGCTTCTTGGCTTGAATGTTGCTTATGCCTCTGACGCGCCAGTAGCGGATAGAGCAGCGGCAAATGTCGAGACATATCAGTCAAAAGATGTGGGTACCCTTGTTGTGGACTTTTTAAAATCAACAGGTATCTATGCTTTGGCAAATCCAAATCCAAACGAGGTAAACTCACACGGTGAACCTATGAGTGATTTTCATAAATCATGGGGCAGAATCATAATGATAATTATCACATTTGTGATTTTTTATCTGGCAATTGTGAAAGGTTTTGAGCCACTTCTGCTTTTACCTATAGGTTTTGGCGGACTTTTGGCAAATATTCCTGTTGCAAATATGGCAGGACCTGATGGCTTTTTAGGTATCATCTACCATATGGGTCTCTCAAATCAACTCTTTCCTGTCCTTATCTTTATGGGAGTTGGTGCGATGACAGACTTTGGACCGCTTCTCTCAAACCCTAAAACTGCACTCCTTGGTGGTGCGGCACAGTTTGGTATCTTTGGGACACTTGTGGGTGCGGTTGCACTTGCACAATATACAACGATTTTTGACTTTACGCTCAAGCAAGCCTCAGCTATCTCCATCATCGGTGGAGCTGACGGTCCAACATCTATCTTTATTGCTACACAACTCGCACCTGAACTACTTGGTGCTATTGCCGTTGCGTCTTACTCATATATGGCACTTGTTCCTGTTATCCAGCCTCCAATTATGAGAGCGCTTACAACGGATGCAGAGAGAAGAATCAGAATGAGTACCATGAGACATGTCTCTCGTTTAGAGAAGTTGGTTTTCCCTATTATGGTTCTAGTTCTTGCTATTTTGGTACTTCCAGATGCGACGCCGCTTATCGGTGCGTTTATGTTTGGTAACTTCTTAAAAGAGAGTGGTGTTGTAGATAGACTCTCCGACACGATGCAAAATGCACTTATCAACATAGTAACTATCTTTTTAGGTCTTGCTGTTGGTTCAAAACTTGCAGCAGATCAGTTCTTGGTTGCTGAAACACTTGCTATTTTAGCACTCGGTATCGTGGCATTTTCTGCGGGAACTGCGGGCGGTGTTATCATGGCAAAAATCATGAATATGTTCTCTAAAACTAAGATAAATCCTCTTATCGGCTCTGCGGGAGTTTCTGCCGTTCCTATGGCGGCTCGTGTATCTAACAAAGTAGGTATGGAGTATGACCGTACAAATATGCTTTTAATGCATGCTATGGGTCCAAACGTTGCGGGTGTTATTGGTTCTGCGGTTGCAGCGGGTGTTTTAATCTCTATCTTCAAATAATCTTTCCCCTTTTTAGGGGAGAGAAAAACTCTTACATTTTTGTCTTCATGATTTCCACAATAAGCGGGATAATGTTTTGACTCTTCGTTTTATCTATAAAACCATCTGCACCTAGTACTTGAGCTTCTCTTTTGTTGTTTAATCCTGTCATCGAGCTGTTTACTATAACTGGAATATCTTTTGTTTTTGCATTTGCTTTAAGAATTTTTACAACCGTAAAACCTGACATCTCAGGCATCTCTATATCTGTAATGATGGCAGGGATAGCAGAGACATTTTCACCAAGAGCATTGATATAGTCAATAAGCAATTTGCCATTATCAAAAAGTCTCATAGAAATATGGGCATTTTCAAAAATTTGTTTGAGATGTTTTTGCGCTGTTTTAGAATCTTCTGCAACTAAAACAGTTCCGATTTTAAGCTTTTTTGGAATCTCCATATTTGCCAAATTTGCAGGTGATTCATATACATCAACCATCGCTTGAGGAATGACATCGGCAAGAAGTTTTTCATAGTCAAGAACAAGGCATAAACTACCATCTTCAAGTCTTGTATCATTGATAACAACATTGTCTTCACCTACTCTGTAGCTATCCGGAGCGTGCATCTCATTCCAGTTTTTCTTGATAACCCTAAACGCCGACATGATACGAAGTCCGATAATGATGCCATTAAAATCACATACTAAAATATTTGATTTTTGTATCTCTTGATTACTCAGAGTCGTTCCAAGCCACTGTGGAAGGTTCAGTATAGGAATCTGAAGTCCACGTAAAACGATTGTTCCCTCTAAGAGAGGATGTGATGATGGTATTTGCGTAATGTAGTGGTTTTTAGACTCCACAACTTCACGCGTTTTAAATACATTGATAGCATAGTAAGCTGAATCCGGCGCATCACTTACGCGAAAGACCAAAAGTTGTACTTCATTGTTTTTTGCAAGATTTGTGGCAGCGTCAACATTGTCTAAAACAGACATTAATTCCCCTCTGTCTCTTAGTTAAGAGTTGTTTCTAAGATGATACCAAAAATTCGTTCTATTCTGCTTGAATATTAATGATGAAATGGTAAAATAAACCCTTATTTTAAAGGGCACCTCTAAAAACTATAACCACCTTCAGAGGAATTTAAAAAAGATGAGATAGTGCAAAATCTTTTTTGAGCTTTAGCCAACGCTAAGGCGATAAAAAGTTTTGCGCTAGGTCGCTTTTTTAAATTCCTCCCGTAGGGCGATAGAGAGAAGCCCACACTCTGCGTTGCCTCTTTTTGCCTTAGCTTTGGCTAGGGCTGCAAAGAGTCGCCTTGATTGTGAACTTCTCTCTATCGCTGAAGGTGGTTATAGTTTTTAGAGGTGCCCTAAAGGTGTTTTTATGAAACTATTTTTTACGCTCTCGCTTCTCTTTGCTCTTTTGGACGCTAAAATATATTATGCAAAAGTTGAGCCTTATGAGATTAGGGACATCTCTTCAAACGTTTCAGGTTTGGTTGTTCATGCAGATGAGAGTTTGGTTGGAACAAAACTTACAGAAAAGCCCTATATCGGCATAGATTTTGAGCTTGATAAAAAAGAGCTTGCTGCTGTGCGTGAGAAGCTTATGTATCTTAAGAGTGTTATAGAAATCAATGAAGCTGTTCTAGTAAACATGGATGAGTCACTTGTAAAAAAAAGAGAAAATTACAAAAAAATAGAGCCTCTCAAGTTCAAATCTGCTGTTGATAAAGATAGAGAGTTTTATGATTTGATAACAAGTGAAAATCTCTATCTAAGCACACGAAAAGAGATTCAAAATCTCAAAATCCAGATAACAGATTTAAAGTATAGAGAAGCACAACTTCAAAGAAGTATCGAAGATAAAAATCTTGTTGCAAAAAACTTCGTACTCTATGAGATGCTTGTCCAAACAGGGCAGGTCGTTGGCATGGCAACACCCTTAGCAAAAGTAGCTGACACCTCAAAGGCAAAGTTAACGATATACCTTGATGAAGCGGATGTCGTTGGTGCACAAAAAAAGGTTGTCTATATTGATGGGGAGAAGAGTAGTTACAAAATTTCTAGGCTTTTGCGTATAGCAGATGGAAAAAATATCTCCAAATATATGGCGCAAATCATCACGAACCCTCCAGAACTCTTCTCAAAACTGGTGAAAGTTGAGTTAAGAGATGAGTGATAAAACTGCATGCCCGCTCGATTGTTATGATGCATGTGAGATACTTTTTGACAATCATAAGTTAAAAGGGGTAAAAGAGGGTCATACGCAAGGCTTTTTGTGCCCACATCTCAACCACTACGAAAAGCATGCAACTATCCAAATGCCAAGATATAAAGGGGAAGAAATCTCTCTTGACGCAGCACTTCAAAAGCTTAAAGAGATTATAGAGAACTCTGCAAAAAACAAGATACTTCACTATAGAGGAAGCGGAAATTTTGCACTTATGCAAGAGGTAACGGACCATTTTTTTGCCTCTTACGGTGCTGTTTTGACAGAGGGGAGTTTGTGTGACGGAGCAGGTGAAACGGGAGTTATAGAGGGCAGAGGCAGCAACAAAACGATGCCTATTCAAGAGATTGCAAAATCAGAAGTAGTTGTTTTTTGGGGTAGAAATCCACACACTACATCAAGCCATCTTCTTCCCCTCATTAAAGGTAAAACTATCGTCGTTATCGACCCCATAAAGACGCCAATAGCAAAAATGGCTGATTTGCATATCCAGCTTAAACCGCACACTGACCAGTTTTTAGCGATGTTGCTTGCGCGTTTTTTGCATATCGAAAATGGGTGTGATGAGGAGTTTTTAGAGAAGTACGCAAGTGGATATGAAGAGTACTATGAGTTGACACAAAATCTGCGCATCAAGGCGGTTTTAGACCAAATGGATGTCTCTCTTGGGCAACTTGGAGATTTTTTGAGGCTAGTTAAAGAAAAAAAAGTAGCTTTTGTTTGCGGTGTCGGTATCCAAAAGTATCATAATGGGGCAGATGTCATGCGCTCCATTGATGCTTTAGCGGCAATGCTTGGACTTTTCGGAAAAGAGGGGTGTGGTGTGAGTTATCTGGGCGCTTCACGAGCAAACATTTCCTCTCCTTTTGTTACGCAGAGCAAAAGAGTATCAAAAGTGCTTACCGAGTTTAGCAGTTTTGAAATGGTTTTTGTTCAGGGTGCAAATCCGCTCTCCCAGATGCCAGACTCAAATCGAGTAAGAGCATCGATGGAGGGTGTAAAAAACGTAGTCTATTTTGGGCTTTTTGAGAATGAGACAAGCGAGATGGCTGACCTTGTGATACCTGCAAAGAGCTTTTTATATAAAAATGATGTAAGAACATCTTACTCACACAATAGAATCTCTTTTATGCCAAAGGTGGCGGAGACAGATGTGGGAATCAGTGAGTATGATTTGAGTGCGTATCTGTGCAGAGAGTTTGGCATCGCTTTAGAGAGTGAAGAGTTTTATATAAACCATTTTAAGGGTTTTGCAGTGCAAAAAATAGATGGATTGCTTTATGTCGATAAACGAGAAGAGAACCCGTACAGCAACGGTTTTGATACCAAAGATGGCGAATTTGTTTTTCTTGATGAAATAGGTTCTAAGATAGATGAAGAGGAGGGGATGTATCTCATCACCAGCAAGAGCCCTACAAGCTTAAATTCGCAATTTTACCGCCAAGAGAGTGTCTATCTGCATAGCTCCTTAGGGTTTAGGGAGGGCGAGATGGTAAGTGTTACATCGGCTAGCGGAAGTGTGAGGCTTAGTGTGAGGCACAACAACGATTTGCGCTCTGATTGTGTTTTAATCTATAGTGGTACGAAAGGGGTCAATAATTTAACCCCTTCAAAGCATGCATTAAGCGCTAAAAGCGCAATATTCCAAGAAAATAAGGTAAAGGTTAAAAGATGAGTAATACAAAAGATTTAGATAAAAAATATGTTTTGCCAACCTATGCAAGAGCGGATGTCGAGTTTGTAAGTGGGGACAATGCAAAACTTTATGACGCTAATGGCAAAAGATATATAGATTTTGCTTCAGGCATAGCAGTTTGCAGTGTTGGGCACGCAAACAAAAGAGTCAACGATGCCATCTGCAACCAGCTCTCAAAACTAACACACACCTCTAACCTATACTACATAGCACCACAGGCAAAAGCTGCGCAAAAGATAGTCGAGGCAAGTGGTTATGATATGAAGTGCTTTTTTGGAAACAGCGGAGCAGAAGCTAATGAGGGTGCTATCAAAATAGCGAGAAAGTTTGGTGAAAAAGAGGGAGAACTTAAAAGATACAAAGTTATCACCTTGCAACACTCTTTTCATGGAAGAACCATTACGACGGTAAAAGCAACAGGTCAGTCATACATGCACAACTATTTTGGACCATATCCTGATGGTTTTGTTTATGCGGATGATATAAATCATGTTGAGAGCTTAGTAGATGACCATACGTGTGCGGTTATGATAGAACTTGTTCAGGGCGAGGGCGGAGTACAGCCGTTGGATAGAGAAGCGGTGCAGAAACTTGCGAAATTTTTAAAGTCAAAAAATGTTCTACTTATCATCGATGAAGTGCAGACAGGAGTTTATAGAACAGGCAAATTTTTAGCATCTAACTACTATGATATTGAACCGGATATCGTTACTTTAGCAAAAGGGCTTGGCGGGGGCGTGCCTATAGGTGTTGTTATGACAACGCATAAGGATGTCTTTAGTGCAGGAGACCATGGTTCTACATTTGGCGGAAACTTTTTAAGTGCAACTGCAGCGTGTGAGGTGATGGATATCTTAGATGAGATGTATGATGAGGGCACACTACAAAAGAGTATAGACTATTTTGATGACGCTTTAGAGAAATTTTATAGCGCACATAGAGATATCTTTACCTCAAAAGTGGGTATCGGTATGATGTGTGGGCTTCGTGTTAAAGATGGCGACACACTTGCTAAAATCATCTTAAACGCAAGAGAAGAGGGTGTAATTGTGCTACGAGCAGGAAGAGATACGCTGAGACTTTTACCGGCTCTGACAATCACAAAAGAGGAAATAGATGAAGGTTTTGAAGCTCTCAATCGCGTTCTTAGCTCTTTGTAGCACTACGCTTCTTCTGTGTGATGAGAAGCTAGAGGACTATATTTCAGAGACTAAAAAAGAGCAGTTTCGCTATGACTATCAAAAAAATGATGCGGAGAGTTCCAAACTTCGTGATTCATGGATAGCACCTCTTAACCTTAACTATAGCTACTCTAAAAGTAACCCTTATGGAGATGAACAGACTGGCGAAAATGCTTCTATCAAGATTGATCAGCCCATCTTTCAGAGTGGAGGCATCTACTATGGGATCAAGTTTGCAGAGGCTTCAAGAATCTATGCAGACTACTCTATAGATGTTGCAAAAAAGAAGCTTGTTAAGGATGCTATCTCACTGCTTATGCAGATAAAACAGATGGATTTAAAAAGAGAGAAGCAAAATCTCCTTATCAAAAATGCCGAGATTAGCCTTGCGCAAAAAAAGGAAGATTACCTGAATGGTCAGCTTGACTCTGGTTTTTTAGATAGTGCCATCATCGAGCGTAACCAGCTCATCCAAGCACTTTACGACATAGAGACAAACAAAGAGAGACTTATCTCAAAGTTTAATGCCATAAGCGATATGAACTACAAAGATGCAGCTGTTCCGAGTCTCGAAATAATAACTCAAAAAGAGTTTTTGGAAGACAATATCGTTTTAACTATGTCGCAAAGTGAGATAGAAAAAAACCGTCACTTTACCGATGTGACGATGGCAAAATACCTTCCAAAAATTAATTTTTTTGCTGGATACAATTGGGATAAAAGTGAAATTGCATTTCAACTTAATGAGGATTACTACAACTTTGGTTTCAAAGCAAATCTTCCTCTTGATATCAACAGTTTTAGAGATATGGAGTCTTCAAAAGTTGACTACATGAAGTCAAAATTGGTTGTTGAAGATAGAAAAAGAGAACTTCGTGCTATCTATGAACAAGTTATGCAAAATATAGAAAATTTTGAGAAAAAAAAGCAGCTCAGTGTTGAAAACAGAGATATTTATGAGAGACTTTTAGCAGATACAAAGCAGCTCTTTGAAGCTGGATACAAAGCGGAGTTTGATGTCGAGCTGATGCAAAACTCTGTAGAGATTCAAAAGAGTGATGTTGCCATCTATGATATAGACAAGCAACTAGAGCTTCTAACCCTCTATGAGATGTACAAAAATGAGATTTAGCGACTATATGTCAGAGTGGCTATACGGCAAAGATGGCTACTATGCAACCTACAAAAACATAGGCAAAAGCGGGGATTTTTACACTTCTGTGAGTACGAGCAAGTTTTTTGGCGGAACGATTGCAAAGCATATTGTCTCATTAGTCGATGAGGGTTTTTTAGAACAAAATGGAGTGATTTGCGAGATAGGAGCACATCATGGCTACTTTTTAGCCGATGTTATAGAGTTTATATACACACTTCGCCCACAACTGCTTCAAACACTACAGTTTGTCATCATTGAGCGATTTGACGCACTTCAAGAGTTTCAAAAGAGCTATTTTAAAGAGAGTTTTGGTGATGTTGTAAAGCTTACACACTACAAATCTTTAAGCGAGCTAAAGTGCCAAAATGCTTTTTTTATAGCAAATGAGATATTTGATGCCTTCCCATGCGAACTCTACTACAAAGGCAAGAGTGCGAGAGTTAATGGGCATGAAGTCGTTTTTGATGTTGAAGATGCATGGGTGGAACAAAAAGCCAAAAAGTATCATAAAGATAGAGGTGAAATAGCAAAAGGTTATGAAGAGTTTGCTCTTGAGATTGCAGCTTCATGCAAAAAATTTGAGTTTATGAGTTTTGACTACGGAGAGATGCAAGCCCGCCCAGACTTTTCACTTAGAGTGTATGCAAAACACGAGGTGATTCCATTTTTCGATGAAAATATCAAAAGAGAAGAACTCTTTGCAAAATCAGATATAACTTATGATGTAACATTTGCTCATGTCAGAGATGCTTTTTTAGAAGCCGGAGTAGAGTTTGTGGAGCTAAAAGCGCAGATGGTGGCTCTTATAGACATGGGAATCTTGGAACTTTTAGAGATACTAAGAGAAAAAGCAGATGAGAAAATCTACAAACAAGAGTTAGAAAAAGTAAAAATCTTAATCATGCCAAATTTTTTGGGCGAGCGCTTTAAGATGGTAAGGTTTAGGAAGAGGTAAAAACCTTGCAACAAAGCAAGATTTTTACATATTATGGAGGATTTTCATCAGCTCTTCAGGTCTGTTGGAAGCGGTAATAGCAGTCTCTTTGGAGATAACTTTTTTGCGTAGGAGTGTTAAGAGCTGATCGGTTTGTGTTGTCATATTTGTCTCATTTTGGTTTAACTGCATTTGAGAGTAGATTTGATGCACTTTGTCTTCTCTGATAAGGTTTTGGATAGCAGGATTTGCTATCAAAACTTCTTGTGTCGCAACGATACCGCCGCCGATTCTTGGCATAAGAGACTGAGAGATAACAGAGATAAGTGAAGAGGCTAGCTGCGCTCTTACCTGTGCTTGTTCCCCTGCATCAAAAACGTCAATGATACGGTTGATAGTTGAAGCTGCTGAGTTTGTATGGAGTGTTCCAAAAACGATGTGACCTGTCTCTGCCGCTGTTAGAGCAGCGGAGATGGTCTCTTTGTCCCTCATCTCACCTACAAGGATAACGTCAGGGTCTTGTCTTAGTGCGTATTTGAGCGCTGTTGCAAAAGAGCTTGTGTCTGAGCCGACCTCTCGTTGTGAGAAGAGTGATTTGATGTTTGTATGCACAAATTCAACTGAGTCTTCGATGGTTATGATATGCTTGTTTACTGTTAAGTTAATCTCGTGAAGCATAGAAGCAAGTGTTGTTGACTTACCGCTTCCCGTTGGTCCTGTAACAAGGATAAGCCCTTTTTCTCTTTTGACAAGCTCTTTAAAAATCGGGTTGTTGTTGAACTTCTCAAGTGGTGGGATATCTATGGGAATCATACGAAATGCACATGAAATTCCCCCGATAGTACGGTAGTAGTTTGCACGGAAACGACCTACATTTTCGAGCTCAAATGAGAAGTCAAGTTCATTTTTGTCTTCAAAAATCTTCTTTTGTTTATCCTCGATGAGTGCATACGCCATCTCTTCTATCTCTTTGGCGTTTAAAACTGGAAGGTTTAGTGGTTTTAAAGATTTGTCAATCCTGATTTGCGGTTCACTTCCTGGAACAAGATGCAAATCCGAAGATTCAAAATGCAAAACACTCTTTAGTAACTTTTTTATATCAATAGCTTTACTGTTTTCTTGACTCATAGCCAACCCCTTATTTATTTTGAGTTTATTTCTTCTGTTTTATGTTACGCACTAAATTATAACACTCTTTTTCTATTTCAAGTGTTATTCTATGATTTTTGGTACGATAAAGAAATGGTCACTACTTTGCGGTGCATTTTTAAGGATGCTCTCATTGACGGAAGCATCACAAGATGGAGCATCTTCTCTTAAAAATGTAGCTGCATCACTCATCGCAAACTTATCATCAACGCCATCTGTGTCCAACTCGCCTAGGTTATCTACAAAATTTACGATTTGTGAGAGTTGCTCAATAATCTCTTCACGCTTATCGTCCGAAATTTTTAAAAATGATAATTTTTCTAGTTTAGCTAATAACGCATTATCCACTTGCATACAACAATCCTCTGATAGTTTTAAACGATTGTAACAAAAAAAAGCTCTCTCTTTGATGAAAGTTTAACAAAATATGCGATACTATTTTAGACTTTTTGAAAGAAGGAAGATTTTTGAGCTTAAAAGAAAATATAGAGATGGTAAAAGAGGAGTTGAACTCCGAAGAGAAGTTTTTTGAAAAAGCGGTTGTGACTGAGAAGTTTATAAAAAAGTATAAAAATGTCATTATCGCTTCTGTTGCGGCTGTTGTTCTTTTTGCTGTTGCAAATGTAGCGTATGAGATGAACCAGAAAAGCAAACTAGAGAGCATCAACATAGCTTTCGCAAAGCTGAGTGCAAACCCAAAAGATGGCGCAGCTCTCAATGATATCAAAGCATTATCCCCTGAGTTACATGATGCTTGGGTTTTTTCGCAAGCAGTTGCAAACAAAGATGCGCAAGCGCTTAAGAGTTTAAAAGATACAAAAGCGCTTGTGGTGAGTGATTTGGCAGAGTACGAGATGGCGATGGATGAAGCTTCACTTCAAAAGTATGCTTCAAGACAAGATGCGATTTTTAGAGATTTAGCACTTGTTCAAAGTGCAGTGCTACTTTTAAATGCCAACAAAACGCAAGAAGCAAGAGATGTTCTTGCTAAAGTTTCTAAAGGTTCTTCTATGGAAAAACTTGTAGCAACTCTTATGCACTATGGAGTGAAATAATATTTTGAAAACATTATCTCTTATACTCATATCATTTAGTATCATTTTTTTGAGTGCGTGTAGCTCCAAAGAGGTTTACAAGCCTGTAAAAGTTGTTGATAACTGGAAAAACAGTGGAAATAGCGATGTTGTTATCAATGCTGTTTCACAAGATGCTGCCTTAGTAGATCAAAGAAAAGTTCTTGCTGGTGGCAAAGTTCTCGATATTACTATTGCAGAAGATGAAAAACTCTTAGGCTTTAGCGATGGATGGGTTTTAAGCTCCAACATTGATGGCAATATAACTTTGCAAAGTACTCAGGGCAAAAAAGTAGAGAGATTGAACCTTAAAAAAACAGTTGCTACCGCAAGCGTCAACGGCGACATGCTTGCTGTTTTGTTTGCAGATAATGAGATGGTGCTCTACTCACTTGCATCTAAAACACTGCTTTTAAAAGAGCAGGGCAATCCTCCAATCGTAGTCAATTCAAAATTAGTAAAACCCTATTTTAGGGATGATTTGGTGATTTTTGCAACACTGGATGGAAAAGTTGTCATTGTCAACACACAGACAAAAAAGAGATTGCGCACGATTATAGTAAGCAGTGAAGAGCATTTTAACAACGTAATCTATTTTAGTCTTGTAGATAATAAAATTATTGCAGCAACGGCGCACAAGATCCTCTCTCTTTCACAAGAAGAGGCACGTGCTCCTTACGATATACGAGGGGTTATTGCAGATGATAAGACTCTCTACGTTGCTACAAAACAGGGAGAGATACTCTCTTTAACCTCTGATTTGAAACAAAATGCGAAGTTAAAGTTTCCATTTGCACACTTCTTAGGTCTTGTTGTAAGCGGCGATAAGCTTTATGCCTTAGAAAAAGAGGGGTATTTGATAGAGATGCCAAAAGATTTGTCATCATACAGTGTCTATGAAGCGGATGTCGAAGATGGGTATGTTTATATCGATGATAAAATCTTTTTTGTTCATGATGAGTATATTTCAGTAGAGAAGTAATACCAAATGCCATTAACTAGTTATACGATAAATAAAAGAGAAGCTATTAGCTATGAGGCGTATCTTTGCAGGACTAACTGGTTAATCCAAAAAGATACAACGAAGTAGATGATAGCTTCTCTTTTACCCGAAGGGCGATTGTATTGTACGCCACTGTTTCGTTGCAACTTCTTGAAACTACTAGTAGTTCCTGCAAATTTGCGCCTCGCATTGACATACAATACAATCGTTTAGCGTATAACTAGTTAATGGCATTTGGTATAATGTCCAAAGAGCTTGAAGCTTTTATAGAGTATATAACAGTTATAAGAGCTCTTGGCAAGAAAAGTGTCAGTGCATACAAAAGTGACCTTATAGCTTTAGAAGATGCACTGCAAAGACCTCTTATCAAACTCGACACAAACGCTCTTTTTGAGCTTTTGGGCAGATATAAAAACAAAAGAACCCTCAACCGTAAACTCTCCTCCATCAATGCTTTTTTTGATTTTTGCTATAAAAGCCAATTTGTAGAGGAGAAAACAAAGCTCAAATTTTCAAAAATTCCTAAACTCCTCCCAAAATTTCTCCCATTTGCGCAGATACAAAACGCGCTTGCTCTCATAGATAGAAGCTCTGTTATCGGTCTTCGTGACTATGCGCTGATACTTTTTTTGTATGCAACGGGAGCGAGGATAAGTGAGTGTTTGGCTCTGCAAAGAGGAGATATCGAGGGTGAGTGGCTCCATATCAGGCATGCAAAGGGTGAAAAAGAGCGCATTGTTCCAATCGCCTCAGTTGCAAAAAAAGCGATTGATGCGTACCTAAACGAGGCAAGAAATGAAAAACCATTTGTGTGGCAAAACTATAAAGGCGAGCGACTAAGCCGCATCTTCGCCTATAAGATAACACAAAAGTATCTCGGTGTCTCACCCCATGTACTACGTCACTCTTATGCAACGTCGCTTATCGCAGGGGGCGCTGACTTACGTGTTGTTCAGGAGCTTTTGGGGCACGCTTCACTTCTAACTACTCAAATATACACCCACATACAAAAGCAGGACTTAAAAGAGACCATTGAGGCTTGTCACCCTATGGCAAAAGAGAAACTATGAATGAAACCAACAATCCACTCTTTTCAATACCTTTTTTAAAGTCGCTCTTTTTTGTACAAAACAAGTGGCATCAGCACGGGGTTTTGTTCCATACACTTCGTGTTGTTTATCATATCTTAAGAGCAAGAGAGTTCCGTTTTTTGACGGCAGGGTTGTTGCACGATATAGGCAAGCCATTTTGTGCATTTCAAAAAGATGAAGAGGATAGAGAATTTGACGAATATAGCTTTACGGATCATGAAGAGAGAAGCTATCAAATCATCAAAGATTGGAAGTTTATAAGCTCTTATACGAAAAAGTTGGTGCGGTATCACTATCTTGTTCGTGATATACAGAAGAGTAAAACAGAAGATTTTGGTCGCTATGAACGTAAAAAAAAGATTTGGGATGGTTTGAGCGAAGAGTTCAAAAAAGATGTTGAGCGATTTATGGTCTATGATGATTTGGGCAAAGGGAAGAAAAGAAGAAACTAACACAAATGTAACAAAAAGGGTGTAAAATTCAATTTAATTTAAGATTGCGAGTTGTTATGAAAAAAATTGCCTCATTATTTTTTGTCTTTGTTTTTGCGTTGTTGCTTTTATCTATCTTTCTTTTTTTGGCATCTTCAAAGAGAATGATTGTCGTTCAAGAGGGAAACGTAAAACAGCTCCCGATTCAGATGCAAGCTGGTCTTTTTCAAGATAGCGATTGCGGTATGGTAATCGATGAGTTAAAAGATGCCTCTCAAGTGATAAGCAAAAGCGGAAAAAGCTGGTTTTTTCATGACCATGGCGGTATGATAAAATGGCTTGAGAGCAAAGAGTTTCAAGAGAGCGCAAAAGTCTGGGTGATGAGCAGAGACACAAAAGAGTGGATAGATGCAAGAGAGGCATTTTACTCGGTAAGTGACGATACTCCGATGGGGTATGGGTTTGGAGCGTACAAAAAAAAGAGCGATGGGCATATAGATTTTGCTACAATGCGTCTTAGAGTTCTGCGTGGCGAGACGTTGCGCAATCCGCTTATAAAAAAACAGTTAGCTAAAGAGTAGAAAATTTGGAAACAGTCAATCTTTTAACCATCGTCACTATCGCATTTTTGGGCTCTTTTGGGCACTGCATAGGGATGTGTGGCGGGATTGTTTTGGCATACTCGACTATAAAAATCGACCCGGAGAGTTCCAAAATTTCACAAAGTGTCGCACATCTGCTCTACTCATTTGGCAGAGTTTTTACATATACCATACTTGGGGCTATTTTTGGTGCGCTTGGTGGTGTCGTTACTTTTAGCAACACTGCAAACGGTGTGCTGCTTCTTATAGCCGGTGTTGCTATGGTTTTAGCGGGGCTTTCACTAATGGGGAAGATAAAATTTTTAACGCTTATAGAACACTCTTTTTCATTTTCAAACACCTATAAAAATCTCTTTAAACGTGTTTTACACTCCAAATCAAATATGAGTTTTTTCACTCTTGGCATGCTCAATGGTCTTTTACCATGCGGATTTGTCTATTTTTTTGCCATAACTGCCGCAAGTACGGCAAGTCCGTTTTATGGCGCACTGGTTATGATGGTGTTTGGTCTAAGTACTATCCCTGCCATGTTTGGACTTGGGTTTTTAGCTTCGCTCTCACGCGCTACAAGTTTTAGAAACATGATGGTAAGCCTCTCCTCTTTTGCCGTTGTGCTTTATGGGATATATACGATTTACAACGGGTATGACTTTCTAGCAAGAGCCGATAAAACATTGAGTGAGTGTCACAGTAAATAGTTTTAATATATAGTTTGTTATAATGATTAGAAAAAAAGAGGTGTCTCCTTTGAAAAGTTCTATCATTGACAACATTAAAGCGCTTCCTCCGCTCTCTTCGACAATTGTAAAAATCAACCAAATTTATGCTGATGAAAACTCGACTATCAAAGATATGGGAAATGCGATTGAGCATGACCCTATGATTGTTGCAAATATCTTAAAAATCGCAAACTCTCCGCTTTACGGTTTTGGTCGTGAAATCAAAAATGCGGCACAGGCAGTCTCTCTTTTTGGGATGAGCATGACACGCTCAATCGCCATAGGAAACTCCATACGAAAACTCCTTAACGTCGATATGCAGCCATACAGAGTGACATCGGATGAGTTTGCTCGTATCTCTTCGCTGCAAGCTGCTCTCATTCTTGATTGGTACAAAAAAATCAATAGACAAAAAGCTGAGAAGCTCTATTTGGCAGCATTTTTGCAAGAGACTGGAAAGATACTCATCGCAAGTGAAGTTATTCAAAATGATGAGGCGATTAGTTTTGCAAGTGAAGTAGAAAACTCTAATAATCTGGCAATGGTGGAAAAGGCGTACGTAAATGCAACATGTGGCGAAGTAACGGCACTTGTTTTTAAACACTGGGGTTTTGATGAAGAGTTTATTGAGATGATTAAATACTCTGATACACCATCTTATGCTCCTGAAGAGGTAAGAGAGTTTGCAACGGCTCTTAAAATTGTTAAAACAATCGTCTCTATCAACAAGCCTTTTTCTGAGATGTCCATCAATTTTGGGCTTAAAATAGCACAGGATGCGGGTTATAGAGTAGAGCTTTTAGAAGAATCTATCAACAACATCATGCAATCAGCGTAGTAATGAATAAAACAGTTACTATTATCGATACCTTTGGTTTTTTCTTTCGCAGTTTTTATGCACTGCCTCAACACCTTAAAAACAAAGATGGCTTTCCTACAGGGCTTTTGACTGGTTTTACAAACTTTATCTCCTCGCTTCAAAAACAGCATGAGAGCGACTATCTCATTTTTGCTATCGACACGAAAGGGGAGAGTTTTCGCTCCCAGATAGACCCAAACTATAAGGCGCATAGAACTCCTCCACCCGCCGAGCTTATTATGCAGCTTCCCATCGCCATCGAGTGGATAGACAAGATGGGGTACAAAACACTAGGTCAAGTTGGTTATGAAGCCGATGATATGATAGCAACGGTTGTGCGTTTTGCAAAAGAGAGAGGCTATGACGTGCGTGTAGTCTCTCATGACAAAGACCTTTTTCAGCTTATAGACGATGGCAAAGTTGTTTTGGTCGATGCCATCAAAAAACAGACGATGGATGAGAATGCTTGTTTTGAGAAGTATGGTATCCATCCAAAACAGTTTATCGATTATCAGGCTATTTTGGGTGATAGTGCGGACAATATTCCTGGTGTCAAAGGTATAGGAAAGGTCGGAGCGCAGAAGCTTTTAGCAGAGTATGGAAGCTTGGATGCCATATACGCAAATATAGATAGCGTCAAACCTGCCGCTTTGCAAAAAAAGCTTTTGGAGTCAAAAGATGTTGCCTATATGTCCAAAGAGCTTGTGACGCTTCGTGATAATGTGCTTGAGAGTTTTGATTTTGAAGAGTACAAGATGGATATTGAGAACCCTTTTTTAAATATCTACGATGAACTTGTAAAGTATGAGCAAAATGCTATCTTAAGAACACTTCAGGCAAAAAATGTTGTTACTCCAGAAGCTCATCAAGAGAGCGTTAAAAAAGTGGAAGCAGAAGCTCAAAAGAGCAATGGAGTTCACTTTAAAGCAAAACTACTGACTGATTCAAAAGAGCTAGATGCGGTTTTGGCAACTTTGAGTAGAGATAGCGTGGTTGCTTTTGATACGGAGACGACTGGGTTAGATTATGAAAAAGACACTCTTGTGGGTTTTAGCTTCTGTTTGAACGATAGTGAAGCGTACTATGTTCCCATCGCTCATTTTTACCTCGGTGTTGGCGTGCAGATAGAAGAGCGTGCGGCAAAAGAGGCGATACGAAAGATATTTGGCTCACTTGTGGTTGGGCATAACATCAAGTTTGATTTGCATTTTGTTTTGAAGTTTTTGGGTGAAGAGGATTTGGAGATTTTTGCGGATTCTATGATTTTGGCTTGGCTTATCAATCCTGAGAGTGCGCTCTCGCTTGACAAGCTCTCCGAGGCGCTACTTGGCCATACGATGCTTCACTACAAAGATACCGTAAAAAAAGGCGAGACTTTTGCAAGTGTGGCACTTGAAGATGCGTGTCGATATGCGGCTGAAGATGCCTATGTAACGCGCAAACTTTACCATCTTTTTTTAGAGATGCTAGAGCTTCAAGAGGCGTCGCATCTTATCAAAGAGGCTAGGGATGTGGAGTTTCCTTTTATCAAAACGCTTCTTAAGATGGAG
The DNA here is from genome assembly GCF_059705355.1 of Sulfurimonas lacustris. Taxonomy (NCBI): domain Bacteria; kingdom Pseudomonadati; phylum Campylobacterota; class Epsilonproteobacteria; order Campylobacterales; family Sulfurimonadaceae; genus Sulfurimonas; species Sulfurimonas lacustris. The sequence goes on along the minus strand of NZ_AP046125.1, from coordinate 1,403,550 downwards.
CAAGAGGGTATCGAGGTTGATGGTTCCTTTTTGGAGAGTTTTTTAGGAGAGGCAAAAGAGAGTTTAAAAGATTTGACACAAAAGATATACGCTTTGGCGGGGTGTGAGTTTAACATCAACTCTACACAGCAGCTAGGAGGCGTACTCTTTGAAACTCTTGGACTGCCTAGCGGTAAAAAGACGAAAACAGGGTACTCTACTGATGAGGGCGTGCTTAGTTCACTTCAGGATGCACACGAGATTATTCCATATCTTTTAGAGTATCGTGAGGTTTATAAACTCTACTCAACCTACATTGAACCGCTTTTAAAACTTAGCCGTGCGGACAAGGCAAGCCGTATCCACACCTCTTTTGTGCAGACGGGAACGACTACGGGACGACTGAGTTCTAAAAATCCAAACTTGCAAAACATTCCTACAAGAACAAAGCTCGGCACTAGGATACGAGAAGCATTTGTGGCAGGCAAGGGCAAAAAACTCATCGGTATAGACTACTCGCAGATAGAGCTTAGACTTCTTGCGCACTTCACACAAGACCGCGTACTCGTGGATGCGTTTGTGGCAGATAAAGATATCCATATGCAAACAGCCATCGCTCTTTTTGGCGAAGCAGAGGCGGCATCTAAGAGAAACATCGCAAAAACGGTCAATTTCGGACTGCTTTATGGCATGGGACAAAAAAAACTATCAGAGACGCTTGGCATCACGACAAAAGAGGCAAAAGAGATTATTGAGAAGTATTTTGCGGCTTTCCCGACTGTAAAAACCTACTTCCGCTCTGTTGTTGATTTTTCAAAAGAGGTGGGATATGTTGCCACACTTCTTGGACGCAGACGCTACTTTGACTATGCAAACGCTTCGCCGATGTTTAAAGCCGCATACGAGAGAGAAGCGGTTAACAGCCTTTTTCAGGGGAGTGCAAGTGATCTTATCAAGCTTAGTATGAACAAAATTCAAAAGGCGATAGATGATGAGGGGCTTGATGCCAAAATGCTTTTGCAGATTCACGATGAGTTGATATTTGAAGCAAATGAGGATGAAGCAGAGGCTTTAGGGAAGAGATTTCAAGAGATTATGCAAAGCATTATGCCGCTCAACATTCCGCTCAAAGCTAGCCTTAACATCGGAGACAATTGGAGTGAGTTAAAATAATAGATGAACATTATCTTTTTATCCATTTTTTTCTTTCTCTTTGCCGTCGTAACTACAAGGTATAAGGCAAGAGATTCAAAAAGAGTTCTCTTTGATGCGTCTCTCTTTTTTTTATATGGTTTTTTAACTATTGCCTATTTTGTTGCCAACTATTTTACGGGTGCCGGAATCAATGAAACAGTCATTGCAACGCTCAACTTAGGAGTAGGTGATGCCGGATTTGGCGAGTATCTGCTACTTATCGCTGTTGCTTTTGTCGCTTTTGTCGCTCTTTTTGTGGCGGCTTTTTTTTACTACCGCCATCTTGGCAGTGTCGCTATAGTGCAACCGCAAAAGATAAAAGCCTTTTTGCATAACGGATTTTTGATTTTAGCATTTTTGATACACCCTGCTATGCACAACATAAAAAATCTCATCTTTTCCGTCACAATTCAGCAAGCAGATGACTTTTATGAGTACTACAAGTTTCCCTCTGATTTTAACGGGACACTACGCAAGAAAAATATAGTCTTCATCTATGCGGAGAGTGTGGAGAGAACATACTTTGATAAAGAGATATTTGGAGATTTGATGCCAAATATGAGCCGGCTTATCCAAGATAAGAACGCTCTTGAATTTACAAATATCGTCCAGACAAATGGTACAGACTACACCATAGCAGGTACTACCGCCACTCAGTGTGCTATCCCGCTCTTTACGACATCCGGAGGCAACTCAATGGAGGGGGTAGATAAGTTTTACCCAAAAGCTCTCTGCATAGGAGACATGCTCAAAAAAGAGAACTACTATCTTAGCATGATGCAAGGCAGCAGTGTCCAATTCTCAGGCATGGATAAATTTTATAAGACGCATGGTTTTGATAGTGTTGAGGGAAAAGAGAAGCTGCTAAAGCGGGTAAAGAACAAAAGATACATCAATGGATGGGGCTTATATGACGATACGCTTCTTGAGTTGGCATACAAAGAGTTTGAACATCTCTCATCCTCTAAAGATAAGTTTGCACTCTTTTTGCACACGCTAGATACGCACCATCCAAATGGGCATCTCTCCGCTTCATGTAATAAAAACTTATATATGGACGGTTCTAACAAGATTCTAAATACAGTAAAATGTGCAGACTTTTTAATCGCTGGTTTTATAAAAAAAGTACAAGAGTCAAAGTATGGTAAAGATACAATTGTAGTTGTGGTTTCAGATCATTTGGCGATGAGAAATACGGCTAAAGAGAAGTTGGACAAAGCACAAAATAGACGCAATCTCTTCCTTGTCTTTGACCCGCAGAGTAGCGCATACGTGGCAGAGGAGAAGGTAGGAACTCCTTTTGATGTCGCCCCAACGGTACTCTCTTTTCTCAACATCCATACAGATTTGGGTTTAGGCAGAAATCTAATGGAAAAAGAGTCCATTTATGGCATGTTTGAGGATTTTGGCAAGCGGTTGAACCAGTGGCGAGAGGATATAGTGAGTTTTTGGAAGTTTCCAAAGATGGCAGACTATTTTAGAACTGATTTAAAAAAGATGTCCGTGTATGTAGGAGAAAACCACTACAGACTTCCTGTTTTGTTTAAGATTTTGCAAAATAGTGTAGAGCCATATTTTGAGTTTAATCGTGCTTGGAAGCTTTATGAACAGTTGGAACATTTTCAGGAAAATGAGAAGTTTTTGTGGATAGATAGATGTGAGAGACTTAATTATATTTTTGATGCAGATATCCCAAAGAAGTATTGTGTTGCAGAGGGTGTGGTAGGACAATATTATCAAGTTCAAGGCATAAACCCTTTGAGAGAGTATAAAATTGGCGATGAGAGCGAAGATTTGACTCAGATATATGATATAAACAAGGTATTAGAAAAGATAAATATGGTTAAAGCAAATGGAGTAAGTTACCCAGCTTCCATAAAAGATGCAATAGTATTTAAAAAAGAGGGGTATCCAAACTTTTTGAAAAATATAGAGGGTGTCTCGTATGCGGAGAAGTTTGGACGATGGACAGATGCACGGCTCCATCCAAGCGCGATTCTTACATTTGTGGAGCAGCTTCCTAAAAAATTTAGAGTTGAGCTTATTTGTGGAGCTTATGGGGAAAACATCGGAAATGTTGTCAAAGTTGTGGTTGGTGGGAACATACAAGAGTTTACGCCGCAACACAAAGAGCCTAGAAAGTATCTGCTATCTTTTGAAAATGAAAATAAAGCAAATACGATAGAGATAATTCCGCCAAAACCATTTGTTTTAAAAGAGAAAATGGAGGGGAGCGATGAGAGAGAGTTTGGACTCTCTTTGGTAAGTTTAAAAATAATTAATCTTGAGGATAGTAAAAAATGATAAAAAATTCATCCCTTGCATCCAAAGAGAGTGTTTTGGCAAAAGTCTCTATGCTTAAACAGTACAAAGAAGCTATCGAAAATAGCAATATTATCTCTAAGACGGATGCCAACGGGATTATCACTTTTGCCAATGATGAGTTTTGCAAGATAAGCGGCTATACACAAGAAGAGCTGCTTGGAAAAAACCACAACATCGTACGCCATCCGGATGTGCCTCAAGAGAAGTTTGAGCTTCTTTGGGCTATGATAAGCCAAAGAAAAGTATATAAAGATACGGTAAAAAATCTTGCCAAAGACGGCTCTACATTTTATGTCAACACGACTATCATACCCATTCTTGATGAGGAAAAAAATATAGTTGAGTATGTGGCGATTCGCTATGACGTGACAAAAGAGCTGCTTTTGCGAGAAGAACTTTTGCAAAAAGAGGCGGCGTATGAGGAGCTTAATCGAAATCTTGAGAAGAGGGTGGAGGAGCAGACACGAGAGCTTGTTGCGCTCAATGAAAATCTCCAAAAGCGTATAAATGATGAGGTGGCAAAAAATGAGCAAAAACAGCGTGTGATGTTTTGGCAGTCACGTCACGCAAGTTTGGGGCAGATGCTCGCTAACATTGCCCATCAGTGGAGACAGCCATTAACAGAGCTTAGCCTTACGCTTTTCAATATGAAAAAGGCGGTTGTTGCCCAAAATAGTGATGATTTTTCAAGATTTTATGACGAGAGCAAACATACCATACAAAATATGTCTCAAACAATAGATGATTTTGCAAATTTCTTCTCTCCAAATAAGCAAAAACATCGCTTTAACGTCAAAGATAGCGCCGAGGAGGCACTTACTCTTTTAGAGAGTGTTTTGGCAGAGGAGATGATAACAGTCAAAAGAGAGCTTCAAGACGCTTACGCACTTGGAATCTCCAATGAGCTTACGCAGGTCATAATCAACCTTGTTAACAATGCTAAAGATGCTTTTAATCACAACAGTATTCTTTTGAGAGAGATTGTGGTGCGAGTAAAAAAAAGCGGTGCTTTTGTGGTTGTTGAGGTGGCAGACAATGCAGGGGGCATCACAAAAGAGAATATCGAGAAGATTTTTGAGCCCTACTTTACTACAAAGCACAAAAGCAGAGGCACAGGGCTTGGGCTTTTTATGTCACGGATGATTTGCGAACAGGGGCTTGGCGGCACGCTTGATGTGAAAAGTAGTAAAAAAAGTAGTATATTTAGCATAAAAATTCCATTGGATAGAGATGAAGAAGAGAACATTAAAAGAGCTTAAAATCCTCCTTGTTGAAGATGAAGAGAGCCTTGCAAGGCTTTTAAAAGAGGCGATAGGAGACAGTTTTCACAGTTTTACTATCGCAAAAGACGGTGTGGAGGGGATGGAGCTGTTTAGAAAAATCAAACCCGATATCGTAATCACGGATATCATGATGCCACATAAGACTGGGCTGGAGATGGCAAAAGAGATACGAGAGGTAAATACAAGCATCCCAATAATCGTACTGAGCGCATTTAGCGAAAAAGAGAAACTCTTTGGTGCTATAGATGCCGGAGTGAGCAAATATTTTTTAAAGCCATACCATGCAGAGGATATTTTGGAGTATATAAACTCTATCACCTCTAAAATCCAAAACAGGGTAGTAAAGCTCAATGAGTGCTTTATTTTCAACAAAACGACCAATTCGCTCTATAAAAATGACAAATATGTTGCTTTAACAAAAAATGAGATTAAATTTTTAACACTTCTTTTACAGAGCAAAAACAAAACGCTTGATGAGACCTCTATAAAGGAGAGTTTATGGGGGAGTGAAGCGAGTGATGAGCGGGTACGAACCTTCATCAAACGCCTTCGTGAAAAAACCTCAAAGAATCTTATCAAAAATATAAAAGGCTTTGGGTATCAACTCATTAGCGAAAGTTAGTTCTCTCTATCTTTGGTTTGTAATGAGGGTCTTCCCCCTCTATCGTCCAGAGTTTTTTAGAGAGATAACTTACCGCATTGAAAAAACTCTCGTCCACATGCTCCCAAAAGTCAAGCTCCGCAAACTCCTCGCTTAAAAGCTCTTTTTCCTCTTCAAATGTTGTCGTTGACGCTCTTTGCGGAAGTTCTGCTTTTTTTGAAGTCTCAAGATTTGCCAAAACCCAAAGAGAGACAAACTCTTCGGAGTAGTTGTTTAGTACTTTTGCGGCAAACTCTTCAAAATCAGCGCATCCGCTCCTCTCAAAAAACTCTATAAGCAGTGAAACAACACCTTCAAGATAGACAAATGGTACCATGGAGAAGAGTTGTCTTGCAGCTATACCACCCGTAGAGTGTTGCGCCCCGATAAAGATTCTAGCCCCGCCCTCGGTGTCTCCAAAGTTGTTGGTTTTAAGACCAATAAGCCCGATATCGGTATGTCTATGGCGCCCACACCCTTTTGCACATCCTGAAAAACCGACTTGTATGCGGTGTTCATTTATCTTTGCAAGAGGAAGATAGGATGTCTCATCTTTGATGCTCCAAACGGCATAAGGGCAGAGGTTGCCCGCACATGCTACTATAGTATCGCTAAGAGCTTTTGACTTTAGCGGGATAGATGGCTCTTTTAGCCCGATTAGATAGATGTTTTGATCCATGCCAAAGCGGATTTGAAGTCCGTTTTGTGTTGCGTATGAGGCTATCTCTTTTATCTCGCTAGTTGTAAGGCGTGAGAAATCTGTTTGGTAGCAAAAGCCAAATGTGCCATCTTTTAGCGTATGAAACTCAGAGAATTTCGCTTTTTCTAAAACAAGCTCTCCTGCACTTTGAAACTCTTTTTTATACTCACTTTGGATATACGCCTTAAGAGTGGGCATCCCAAGCTCTTCTATCATATGAAAGATACGGGTTTTTGCACGTGAAAAGCGAGAGCCATGAAGATAAAAAGCTTCAACAAGAGCCTTGAAAAAAGAAACAACTTCATCCTCTTTTAAAAAGATATCTGCATTTTGCGCCACTTCCGTGTTTTTTCCGCCCATATAGACGTTAAATCCAAAAGCGCCATCTTTTTGTGCCAATGCAAAATAGAGGTCGTTTGCAAAAAAAGAGGTAATGTTTGCACTATTTCCTGAAATCCCAACAGAAACACGACGTGGAAGCATCCCAACATAGCGAGGATTTTTGATGATATGCTCATTCATCTGCATGATGAGTGGATATGTCTCTATCTCGCTAAATGCTCCACATCCGTCATACGCATCCGTGACGATATTTCGTACATTGTCTCCAAAACTCTGCCATGTCGTAACACCCAAAGCATTGATGCTCTGATGAATCTCTAAAACATCCTCCGCACAAACGCCGTGAAGCTGCAAGCCGCCTCTTGCTGTCAGGATAATCGTAAGGTTATACTTTTGTGTGATATCTGCTATTTTTTGAAAATCATCCGCACTTATGCGTCCTCCGGCAACGCGGATACGGATAGTAAATTCATCTTCCAAAAAACTTGTGTTAAAGATGCCAAAATCCTGAAGATAGTATCTATCTCCCTCGTTAAGACTCTCAAAATCTATGTCTTCAAAATCTTTATAGTAGTCAATAGGTCTAAGTTGCGCCTTGTAACGCTCTCTTTTGTTAAGTTTATTTTCCATAGGTATATTTTATCAAAATAATTATTATCGTATCTACAAATAGTACGAATTTAAAAATTTAATGAAGCAATAGCTTTTAGATGTTTATGTGTTATACTTGTATGTATAAATAAAATACATACAAAAGGCAACCCATGAATGCAATGCGAGTGAGAAAAAACTTTCTGTTGGATGGTGACATCGTTGATAAAGCCACAGATGTTTTAAAGCAAAAGCATAAAAACTTAACGGAGGCTATCAATCTCTATTTTCAAGCTATCGCCAAAGATCCCACGCTAGTCGATACTGTTGAGCATATCGCCTCAAAAAGAACGGGAAGTTTTATAGGTATGCTTGATGGCAAGATAGGAGATGAGGATTTTAAACAGATAAAAAAGGGATATCATGAAAGTATTTCTTGATGCAAATATTTGTTTGGATTTGCTTGATTCTACAAGAAACACCTCAAAAAACTCCATAGATTGGTATATGCAAAATAAAGACAGCACAGATAAAGAGTTCTGTTTTTCAGGTGATTTCATCACTACGATTTACTACCATTTGACCCAAAAAAGAAAACTTGACGTAAAATTGGTTATCGAGGCAATCGATGCACTTTGTGCTGAAATAACTCCTCTTTATCTAAATCATAACGATTTTCAACTAGCTAAAAAAAGTTTTTTTGATGGAGTTTTTGATGATTTTGAAGACTTGATAGTACTACATAGCGGACTAAGAGCTCAATGCGCTACATTTATAACAAATGACAAAAAGCTTTTAAATCTTGGAAAACTTGATGATTTGTGTATAGTTTTAAGTAAACTCATCTAAAAGCGATTTCTAAATCATTTTGAAGCAGTGCTTTGTTGATTTTGTTTTTTGGGCTTTTGAGGTTGCCTATGTTTAGTCCGGTGTCTAAAAACTCTTGGATGTAGTAGGTGTTTGTGTAGCCACGCTCTTTTAGGTCTTTTATGATGGTGTTAATATCCTCTTCATTTAACAAATCGGCGTGTAGTGTGGTTCTTGCTTCAAAGTTTGTTTTTGTCTCTATGAGATAATCAAGTGTTTTGGAAAATTCGTCAAACTTGTTGGAGTGGGTGATTTGTGTAAATTTATCTTTAGGGGCTTTGTAGTCAAGTGCTACATAGTCTAAAAGATTTGCATCCAGTAACTCTTTTATAGTGGAAAAGTTTGTGCCATTGGTGTCAAGTTTGATTTTAAAACCCAGTTTTTTTATCTCGCGGCAAAATGGTAGCAGTTCGTGTGAAGTAGCTTCGCCGCCGGATAAAACAACTGCTTCAAGCAAGCCGACTCTGGTTTTTAAAAAATCGAGGATATCGTCATAGCTGTACTTACCGTCTTTGGCAAAAACTATATCTTTGTTGTAGCAGTAGTCGCAGCGCATATTGCACCCACTAAACCACACTATACACGATAGGTGGTCTGGATAGTCCACGTGGGTGAACGTTGTTAAATCGTAGATTACCTTAGCACTCAGTGAATTGTTTTCTCTGTTTGTGCTCACCAGTTTTCCCTACATTAAAACTCTCAACAGGTCTATGATAACCCATAACTCTTGTGTAAACCGTACACTTTTGTCTTTTGTCTTTTAACATAGCTAAAGCTTCATTCTTACTCATTTTTTCACCTCCTTTTTAAATTTGATGTTACGCACTTTATGAGCAAAGCCCATAAAGTGGCAAGGACTGAAGTCCTTTGCAATCCCCTAAAGCTACGAAAAACAAGTTTTTCGAGATTTACGATGCAATAACAACATTACTAAGTAACTCTTCATCACACTTAGGGCAGTACTCATGCTCTCCAGGGATGTAGCCATGTTTTGGGCACACCGAGAAGAGTGGAGTAACTGTAATGTATGGAAGCCTAAAGTTCGTGATAACATTTTTCACAAGCTTGCGGCACGCTTCTGTGGAGCTGATTTTCTCCTGCATATAGAGGTGAAGTACTGTTCCGCCCGTGTATTTGCACTGCAAATCATCTTGAAGTCTAAGAGCTTCAAACGGGTCATTTGTCAAATCAACCGGTATTTGAGAAGAGTTTGTATAGTAGATGTTGTCACCCATTCCAGCTTGGATGATAGAGCCGCCATAACGCTTCTTGTCCTCTTTTGCAAATCTGTACGTTGTCCCCTCTGCAGGTGTTGCTTCAAGGTTGTAGAGGTTACCTGTCTCCTCTTGAAACTGAACCATTCTGTCTCTGATATACTCAAGAAGCTCAATTGCAAACTCTTCGCCACGCTTGTCGGCGATGTCGTAACTGTCACTTGTAAAGTTTCTTATCATCTCATTGATACCGTTTACACCGATAGTTGAGAAGTGGTTTCTAAACCCAGGTAAATAGCGTTTTGTATAAGGGTAGAGACCTCTTTCATACATCTCTTGGATAAATACACGCTTCTTTTCTAGTGTAGATTTTGCATGTAGCATAAGCTCATCAAGACGTTTGTAAAGACCCTCTTTGTTGCCTTTATACAAGAAACCAAGTCTAGCCATATTGATAGTGACAACTCCGATAGAACCTGTCATCTCTGCACTTCCAAAAAGCCCGCCGCCGCGCTTTAAAAGCTCTCTTAAGTCAAGCTGTAAACGGCAACACATCGAGCGGACATGTCCAGGTTTGTATGCCTCTTCATTTGGAACAAGATTGCCATTTGCGTCACGCTTATACTGCGAGCCGATAAAGTTTTGAAAGTAAGAAGAGCCTACTTTTGCCGTGTTTTCAAACAAGATGTCAGTGTTTTCACCATACCAGTCAAAATCTTCCGTGATGTTTACTGTCGGTATAGGGAATGTAAAGGGCTGTCCAGTTAAGTCGCCCTCAGTCATAATCTCATAGTATGCACGGTTGATAAGATTCATCTCAGGCTGAAAATCTTTATACGTCATGCTCTCTAAAGAGTTCACACCTCTTTGCTTCGCCATCTCTTCTAGTTCACTATCAAGAATATTTTTAAAAAGATGCACCTGCTTGGATGTAGGAATCTGGTCTTTAAGATCCTGTGGTACTGTCCAGTCAATCGTGATATTTGTAAAAGGCGACTGTCCCCAACGAGCAGGTACGTTGAGATTATATACAAAACTTCTTATCGCTTTTTTGATGTCATTAAATGGAAGTTTGTCTTTAAAAGCATAAGGTGCCAAGTATGTGTCAAAAGAGCTAAATGCCTGCGCACCTGCCCATTCACTTTGTAAAATTCCCAAAAAGTTTGCCATTTGCCCTAAAGCTTCACGGAAGTGTCTTGGAGCGTCACTCTCAACTCTTCCTCTCACGCCGTTAAAGCCCTCATCCAAAAGAACTCTTAAACTCCATCCCGCACAGTATCCGGTTAAGCAGTCAAGGTCATGGATATGGTAGTCGCCGTTACGGTGAGCGTACCCTTCTTCTTTGGAGTAAACCTTGTCAAGCCAGTAGTTTGCTATGACTTTGCCTGCCGTGTTGTTGACAAGTCCTGCATTGGAGTAGCCTGTATTTGAGTTGGCTTTGATACGCCAGTCTGTTCCTAAAATGTACTCTTCTATGGTTTGCGTGGAGTTGATATAAGTTGTATCTTCACTTAAGATGCTGTCTCTTTGCATCTTGTGTGTATGGCGGTAGATCATAAAAGAACGCATAACATCAAAATAGCGAGCTTTATAGAGCTCTTTTTCTATCATATCTTGGATGTCTTCAACGGCTACAACTCTCTTGCTTTTGAGTTGATCAAGAACATTGAAAAAAACCGTGCTATCGTATGTGACGTTTTGGGATTTGAATGCTTTTTTGATTGCATCTTCAATTTTAAAAGATAAAAACTCTTTTTGTGTCCCATCTCTTTTTAAAATAGTTTCAACCATTGCCATCCCTCGTTTGTAAAAAAGTGTAGTAGTTTATAGAAATGGAAGTTAAAAAACTCTAATGAAAAATGTCACAGAGGTGTCACGAATGGCTCTATTAATTGCTACAAGGTATAATCCTAGAGTTGTAAAAAAATTGAAAATTAAGTCCTTAGTCATAAATAACCCCAACTTCAGAAGCTTAAAAAGAGGGCTAATGTGAGGCGAAACTTTGCAGTTGCACTTATTGTGCTGCAAAAAGTTTCGTACTTCGCAGTAGCCCTCTTTTTAAACTTCCCTTCGGGCAATAAGAAAATAGCCTACTAGCGTCGTTAGATTTTCTTGAATTAGCATAGCTAGTCCTGCGAAAATCTGCCTAGCACTAGAGCTATTTTCTTATTGCTGAAGTTGGGGTTATTTATGACTAAGGACTTAAAGTTTTTAAAATGCAAAAATATTTGATGACATCTCGGGAATTTTACGGAGACACTTCAGGAGAGTTTTGTTTAAATCTGTGTAAACAGATAGAAAAACATCAACCAGATTTTGTTCTTTACCGTGATAAAAATACACAAAATTATGATGAAATTGCTGCTGCATTTGTTGCGGAGTGCAAAAAATTTGAAAATCTAAAATCTTTCTTGCATCAAGATAGTGTTTTGGCAAAAAAACTCGGTGCAAGTGGTGTACATCTGACTTCAAGCCAGTTTGACATGGTAGCAGAAGCCAAAAAAATGGGGCTTTTTGTAATCATAAGCACGCATACGCATGAAGAGGTTTTAAGAGCGCAGATGTTGGGAGCCGATGCTGTGACTTACAGCCCTATCTTTGCTTCACCGAACAAAGGAGAGCCAAAGGGGATAGAGGATTTGAGAGAAGTTTTAGAGATTTGTACCATTAAAGTTTTTGCTCTTGGCGGCATCGTGACTGGGGAACATGTTGCCATGATAGAGCAGACAAAAGCGCATGGTTTTGCTTCTATACGCTACTTTTACTAACAGAATTTACTTTCTCGTAGGAAGTGGGACTTTAGTCCCGTAAACCCCCTCAAGCTTCGTACTAAAGAATAGACGAGGCTGAAGCCTCACTTCCAAAAACGATGTTTTTATATAAGCTTAGTTTTTAAGCTGACCGGCGAGATACCCGCTAGAAAAACTCCACTGTAGGTTGTATCCTCCGCATGGACCATCAAGATTCATAATCTCTCCGCAAAAGTACAATCCATCTATAAGTTTGCTCTGCATGGTCTTTGGGTCTATCTCTTTTAAATCAACGCCGCCGCGGGTAATCATCGCCATTTTAAACCCATCATGCCCGATAACCGTGAGCGGTGTCCAAGCAAGAAGCTCTATCAGTTTTGCTCTTTGCGCTCCTGAGATTTTCTTGTAGGTTGTTTGCGCATCGATTTGGGCTAGGTGACACAACTCATTTGATAGTGCAGCAGGAAGCAATGTCGTGATAAGTTCTAACATGGTGCTTTGTGGATTTTTTGTTGCTGCATCTTTGAGGTGTTTTGTGATTTGCTCCTCGTTCATCCCTTTGGTGAGATTAAGAAGCAGAGGAACTTCACCGTATTCGTTCAAAAGCGGGGTTATCTCTCTTGCCGCATCAAGTACGACAGGACCTCTTATGCCATTTTTTGTAAAAATCAAATCTCCGGTAGCTCTGAATTTGCTATGTTTTTTTATGGCAACTTTAAGTTCAACTTTTGCAATCGTATCGGCACGGCAAGCAGCCACCCACTCCTCTTTTGCGTGAAGCGGCATCATGGCTGGGTGAAGCTCTGTTACTTTGTGCCCTAGCTCTTTTGCCATCTCATGCCCCTCTCCCTCTGCTCCAAGAGTAGGATACCCAAGCCCGCCCGTGGCGATTATGACATTGTTGGCATAAAATATCTCCTCATTTGTCTCTACACCTGTTACGCTGTTGTGTAAATGCAGAATTTTTTGAACTTTTTGCGATGTTAAAACTTCTACACCAAGACGCTGCATCTCATTTTCAAAAGCCGATAAAATTGTTTGTGAAGAGTGAGAAGTGGGAAAAATTCGAAAGCCATCAGGTGCATGCGTCGCAACACCAATGCCCTCTAAAAACTCTATTAAAGCTTTATGGTCAAACACTCTAAGTGCATCTTGCATAAAGCGACCGTTGCGACCAAACTTAGCCATAAAATCTTCATTGGAGAGGGTGTTTGTAAGGTTACATCGTCCTCCACCCGTGGCTTTGAGTTTTGCGCCAACTTGTGGAAGTTTCTCCAAAAGCAGCACACTTCTGCCATCTCTTGCAGCAGTGATGGCAGCCATCATTCCAGCAGCCCCTGCACCAATGACGATAAGATTGTATTTTATTATTTTTTTCATGCGCTATTGTAGTGAAATTTTATTTTTAAAAGATATAATAATCTATCAAAATAGGAGATAAATAATGAAAAAAATACTAGTAGGTAGTTTATGTGCATTAGCACTGAGTAGTTCGCTTTTAGCGGGCGGGCATGGAACACATTGGGGTTATACAGGGCATGAAGCGCCTGAACATTGGGGAGATTTGTCTCCAGAGTATGGTGCGTGTAAACATGGAAAATCCCAATCGCCAATCGATATCTCAAAAAGCGGAGTGGTTGCAACAAAAGGACTTGAAAAAATCAAGTTTGACTACAAAACGAAAGCAAATAGCGTGATTAACAATGGGCACACCATCCAAGTCAATGTAGAAGATGGAAGCAGCATAACCGTTGATGGAATCACTTTTTATTTAAAGCAGTTCCACTTTCATACACCGAGTGAAAATACGATCGAGGGCAAAAGTTTTCCTTTTGAAGCACATTTCGTTCACGCTTCAAAAGATGGTGAGTTGGCGGTTGTAGCGCTGATGTTTGAAGAGGGTAAGGAAAATAGAGTCATTAATCAAATCTGGTCAAAAATGCCTCAAAAAGCAGATGAAAAAGCAGCATGCGGCTTGAGTGATGCGATGATAAGCGAGATGCTTCCAAAAGAGAGAGATTACTATAGATTTAACGGCTCTTTGACAACGCCACCGTGCAGCGAAGGGGTAAGATGGCTAGTACTTGAGGAGTATGCAACGATCTCAAAAGAGCAGGTAAAGAAGTTCTTTGATGTGATGGGACATGCAAACAACAGACCTGTGCAACCGCTAAATGCGAGAAAGGTTATGCAGTAGTTTTTTAACTCCTCTTTTTGAGGAGCTATTTGTTAAACATAACAGAGCCAAGGCGTACCATATTTGACCCACACTCGATGGCAAGTTCAAAATCACCGCTCATGCCCATTGAGCAGATGGTTGCACCCTCTAGCTGCTTATAGATGTTGTAAGTAGTCTCAAAACTCTTTTTTATCACCGTTTTATCTTCCGTATGCGCACCGATGCTCATTACGCCTTTGAGACGGATATTTGGACACTCTTGTGCTATCTGTTTGTAAACATCAACCGCAACTTCGGGCATAACACCGTGCTTTGACTCCTCTTTTGCGGAGTTTATCTGCAAAAGTGCATCAAGCGTCATATCTCTTGCTTCTAGCTTTTTTTGAAGTTCATGTGCAAGCTCTAGCGAATCAAGTCCCTGAAAAAGGGCAGGGTTTATGTCAAGCAGGTTGTTGATTTTATTTTTTTGCAGATTTCCAACAAAGTGCCACTCAAGCGGCAACTCTTCAAGCTCACTGCTTTTTGCTCTCAAATCTTGAACTTTGTTCTCTCCAAAAGCCCTTTGACCTATCTCATAAAGTGCTTTTATCTCATCTGCAGTAGAATATTTGCTGATAGCTACAATCTTGACTATATGCTTCTCGTCAAAACGCACTCTAGCAAACTCAACTCTTCTAATCACATCGTCAATATAAATTTTATACTCTTCTTTGTTCATTTTTTATCCTATAAGTCTGTTGATATCATTATAAAGCCCAAGCCCCATCAGTCCTATGAGTATTACCCACCCAGCGATAGTGAGTTTTACCATAATCTCCTCGTTTACTTCCCGTCTAAATAGAAATTCATAGAGGTTAAACATGATATGTCCGCCATCAAGTGCGGGGATGGGGAGGAGGTTGAGAACTCCGAGGTTTACGGAGATGAGAGCCGCAAAAAAGAGCACGCTCATCCATCCCGCATCTGTTGCGTCTGATGTAAGTTTGACGATGGAGATAACGCCGCCTAGCTCATTGGCAGGCACTTCACCAAAGAGGAGTTTTTTAAGACCCGTAAAGATAAGAGTGGAAGCATGGATAGTTTGGTTTGTGGCGTAAGAGAGCGTCTCTTCTAGCCCAAGCGAGAGTTTGTGCGTTACTCCCGCACTTCCTATGCCTATCATCTTTTTCTCTATGACCTCGTTAAACATATTTGTTGTCTGAGTTATTTTTGGCGCAACGGCTATAAAGTGTATGTAGCCCGCTCTCTCAACCTCAAAGTTGAGTGTTCCATCGGCATGTTCGATGATCTCTGCCATCTCTTCCCATTTTGTTATAGCCGTGCCGTTTATAGAGCGGATAGTGTCGTTAGTCTCCAAGCCTGCCGTAAATGCGGGAGAGTCTTTGACTATTTGACCGATAACGGGAGAGAGGATATTTGGTCCGCCTAGAGCGATGACAAAGTAGAGAACAAAAGCCAAAACAAAGTTTGCAAGCGGTCCTGCAAATAGGATAAACATCTTTTGCAGCGGTGTTTTGACATTGTAGCTGTCGGCGTCATAGCTTTTTTTGGTCGGGTCGCTGTCGTCTTGCCCTTTCATCTTGACATAGCCGCCAAGCGGGATGAGTGCGAGCCGCCATTCGTTGCCCCATTTGTGAAATGAGGCGATTTTTTTGCCAAAACCGATACTGAAAACCTCTACTTTTACGCCCATTCTGCGGGCTGCCATATAGTGTCCAAGCTCATGAAAAAAGATAAGTGCCGAGAGGACGAGAAGTGATACTAAAAAACTCATGCTTTTTTAACTCCTAAAAGTGCAGTTCTAAATCCCCAAAGATACTCAAATCCTGAGTAGAGCGTGAGTGCGACGGCAAGCCATAAAAGCTCTGTGCCAAAACGCCAATGCATCAGTAAAAAACCGATGGCAATCATCTGCACAACCGTTTTGACCTTGCCGCTCCAAGAAGCCTTGATGTCCAGCCCCTCACTTACCGCAACGGTACGAATCCCCGTGATAAAAAGCTCACGGATAATGATGATATAGATAGCCCACGCACTCGCCTCGCCAACCATCATAAGCCCCAAAAATGCGGCAATGGTAAGCATCTTGTCTGCAAGCGGGTCGATGATGGCTCCTAGCATCGTCATCTGGTTCCACTCTCTTGCGATATAACCGTCAAAAAAGTCTGTAACACTTGCAAGAACGAAAATCAGAGAGGCAAAATAGTAGTTCCATGAAACATGGTAGCCGTTATGGGTAAAGTAGTCTGGATTTAAGATAACCCAAAACATAATGGGTGCCAAAAGGATGCGTGAAAACGCTAGAGTGTTTGGAAGATTAAACAAGTAAATCCCTGCTTTTTTGGCGTATTTTAACCTTTTGGCTCTTAATGTAGCCTTGACATGAATGGGTCTATTTGCTATGATGGAAGATAAAAAGAGCAAAGTATGAGTTATGAAAACTTTCAAGAGGCGCTTGATATTTTAGACATCTCTTCCCGTGTGTCGCATGCGGAGTTGAAGAAGAGATACCAAAAACTCTCAAAAGAGTCGCATCCCGACATGCCAAATGGGGATGAGCAGAGATTTAGAGAGATAAATGAGGCGTATAAAATAGTTGAGACATATATGAAAAACTTTAGATTTAAACTCGATGAAGAGGAGTTTTACGAACAAAACCCTTTTTCAAGAAAATCTAAAGATTGGTTTTATAACTTTTAGGAGGAAGTAATGTCACAAACAGCATGGCTGAGTAAAAAACTCTCAAGTGGAAAGATTTTGTGTGAGGCGTGTGCGCATGCCTGCAAGCTTGAAGAGGGGGAGTACGGTATATGTGGGGTGAGACGCGTAGAAGAGGGTGAGCTTAAACTTCTTGTTTATGGTCTTGCGGCAGCCATCAACATTGACCCTGTTGAGAAAAAACCTATGTTTCATTTTCTGCCTGCAAGCAGAGCTTTTTCTTTTGGAACACTCGGGTGCAACTTCTCTTGTACATTTTGCCAAAATTTCGACATATCGCAGTATCCAAAAGAGCATAACCATAGAATCGTCGGTCGTGAACTTCCGCCCCAAAAAATAGTTGATTTGGCGCTTGAAAACGGCTGTCGCTCCATCGCATACACCTACAATGAACCGATAGTTTTTTTTGAGTACACCTACGACACGGCAAAGATTGCTCACGAAAAAGGGCTGAAAAACATCTATGTCACAAGCGGTTACGAGACACGCAAAGCCATAGACCTGCTCGAACCTTACATAGATGGGATGAACATTGATATCAAAGGTTTTACAGATGAGTTTTACAAAGAGATTTGCGGCGCCAAACTAAAACCCGTACTTGAAGCCGTGAAATACGCCCATGAGAGAGGAATTTGGGTAGAGATAACAACGCTGTTGATTCCAGAGAAAAATGATTCGGATGAGGAGATAAGAGGTATCGCAAAGTTTATAGCCGCTCTTGATACCTCCATACCGTGGCACCTCTCAGCCTTTCATCCGACATACAAGATGCTTGATGTTCCCCGTACTCCCGAAGCAACACTTCTTAGAGCTTATAGGATAGGGGTGGAAGAGGGGCTGAAATATGTCTATATCGGCAATGTTGACAATGAGGACTATGAGTCAACCTACTGTCCGAGCTGCAAAAAAAGCGTGATTCAGAGGAGCGGGAACATAGGGCAGTTTGTGAAAAATGCGCTTGATAAAAACGGCGCGTGCCCACACTGCGGCTATAAGCTTGAAGGCGTGTGGTGAAAAATTGGCTACAATCAAGAATCAAAATATTTTTTTTAGATATTATTTGAACACAAAAAGCAGGAGGTTTTTATGTTAGAAGACAAACAAAGATGGAATGAAAGATACTTGGATAACCCTATGCCTCAGGAAGTATCGCCCTTAGTTGCAAAGTATATCTCGCATGCAAAAGTAGGAGAAGCAATCGATATAGCGTGTGGAACAGGGCGTAACGCGCACTATTTGGCTGATTTGGGATTTATGGTTGATGCGGTTGATATCTCTGATTATGCGCTTGGCAAAGTAAAAAAGAGTGCGATGATAAACAAAATAGATACAGATTTGGATAAATACAATCTTACGCCAAATCAATATGACCTTATAGTCAATGTCAACTACCTCAATCGCCGTCTTGTTTCTCAGATGAAAGACGCGCTTAAAAGTGGAGGCG
This sequence comes from Sulfurimonas lacustris, assembly GCF_059705355.1. Classification (NCBI taxonomy): domain Bacteria; kingdom Pseudomonadati; phylum Campylobacterota; class Epsilonproteobacteria; order Campylobacterales; family Sulfurimonadaceae; genus Sulfurimonas; species Sulfurimonas lacustris. Next base: position 1,385,324 of record NZ_AP046125.1, on the reverse strand, counting down.
TTTTGATGTTCGAGACATTTATCGTGGCACATGGGGATTTTAATATGCCTACGACAAATCTTGACTATCTTTTGCGTAAAAATGAACTTCTACACTCTTTTATAGGTCTTGATGTTATTTACTATGAAGAGAGAGTTGATACTAATCTTCGAGGCGAGAAGATAAAAGTCGCCTCTTTAGTGGCTAAGAAAGCTTAGCTTCTAAACTCATTGAGGCGGGATTCAAGAGAGTTTGCAACGTTGAAAAGGCGGTTGGACTCCTCTTTTATGCTCAACGCTCTCTCTTTGTTTGAGAGGGAATGTCTGTTTATTTCGTTGATTTGACCGATAATTTCATCTGTCTGCTTTACCATCATCTCTGAATCTTGCACAGATTTTTTTGCTACTTCAATGGAGTTTTTCATCTCATACGATGTTTCGTTGATTTTCTCCTCTACATCTTGAGAAATAGTTGTGAGTTTTTCCATCCCACGCGCATTTGTATGCATTTTGTCGCTTATGTCATTGATGGATTGCACGATGGTGTTCACGCTTATCTCAATCTCTCCAAGTGAGCGTTGTGTTCGTTCTGCAAGTTTGCGGACTTCATCTGCAACAACAGCAAATCCTCGGCCATGCTCACCCGCACGCGCTGCTTCGATGGCTGCATTGAGCGCTAAGAGGTTGGTCTGCTCTGCAATATCTTTGATAACAGAGAGTACGTTTTTTACTTCATCCGCATCTTGCTTGAGATTTAAAAGTTCTCCTGAGAGTTCGTTTTCTATCTCTATAAAACTGTTGACCTCACACACCAGTTCGTTCAAAACTTCACGGGAAGAGTCGAGATTTTCATCTGCTTGAGAGACTTTTTGCTGGGTTTGTCTTGCAATAAGGATGGAGTTGTCAAGAATCTCTTTGATGGTTTTGCCCTTGTGGGTTGTCTCAAGTACGATGTGTCCCTCTTCATTGACGCTGCTATGGATAGAGGAGGAGGATTTTGTGATAGTATTTGCGATAGAGACGTTTTCTCTTCCAAGAGATTTTACTTCGTTGATTGTGTTTTGAATGTTGCTGACAAAATCATTGATAGCGTGTGCAGAAGCAGCAAACTCATTTTGGCGTACAACTTCGATGCGCTTTGTCAAATCTCTATCGCCATCAACAAGCGCGCGGATACGGATGCGCAACTCATCTATGGGCTTAATGACCTCTTTTTTGAAAAATGTATTGATGATAAGAACAAAGAGAAGAAAGACAGAGCTAAGCGTGATAAGAAGGATGTTTTTTGTCGCTTGAATTTCCGTGTCATTATCATCAAGAGAGATGATGAGATTCATAACCCCAAGGATGTCTCCCTCTTTAGCGTTAGAGTGACATGCAAGGCAGTTTGCTTCGGCTTTCATAGGGTTGAGAAGTTGGATGGTGTGGTGATTTTGCTCTTTTTTCTCGATGTTTTTTGGCTCTTTTGTTGCAAAAACTTCAGAGATGACCGTATCGGTGGAGAAGTGTTTGCCTCCATCTGGGTAGAGATCAAGAACGAGCTGTGATTTTGTCACATCTAGTTTCTCGATACCCTTGATGGTTTTTGCGCTCTCTATGGTTGCTTGAACTACCGCTGCATCCCCAGCAAGCATGCTTTGTGTGAGCGTTTGAAAGATGGATTGGCTGAGCATATCAAGAGATTTTTTTGCGGTTTTATTGGAGAAGTCGTTAAATGTATAAGAGATATAAAGATACATAAAACCTACAGCAAGGGCACCAAAGAGTATGATAGTTACAAGAATACGGGATTTGACAGTTGCAAACATAGGAACATCCATTTTTGTAAAATTGTCAAAATTTTAGCGAAAAAAACTTTAGATTCCCTCTAAAAGCGTTATCCAGAGCCTCTCTACCTCCGCATCGTTTAAAAAAAGAGAGGAGTGGTTTTCAAAAAGCTCTTCAATGCCACTTTTAGTAAAACCATATGTATGTGCACAATGTTTATGTGTTGGCAGATAGGCGCGGATAAGGGCGATTTCCTCTTGCTCAATCATCTCAGAACATAAAAAACACTCAAACTCTTTATGAAGTCTTCCTTCATGTTCAAGCAGTCTTATATAAGACTCAATAGCAACTCTCTTTGGGTTTTGTCTATTCCAGTTTTGTGAAGCATTTTCTAAAAGGTCGAAGTAAAAAGTATCAAGCGTGTCAGCATCTTTGAGATGTTTGTAAAAGAGGGCGCAAAAATCTTGCCAAAGACGCAAGAGTTTATAGTCGCCAAGCCATCTGTATCCTATATGAATGACATCTTTTAGCCTGTGAATTGTCGCTTTAGAAGAGTTGTCTATTTCATAGTCGATTTTAAATCCGAGATTGATAACTCCATGGCGTGCACCATAAAACCTATAAAGAGTATCTAAGTTTTCTCTCGATATTATTGTGACTATAAGATCTTCATCTTTGACTCTGTTGATATTTACTATAAAACCTTGCATTGCCCGCTTCTTTTATACACACTATTTTTATTTTTACTGAAAAAATATAGCTGTATTATAAATTTTTAAACCTTTGAAATGTATAATGCAACGCTTAATCTTTAAATAGAACAAGTTAGTTTAAAAATAGATTAAATTTGTAAAAAAATTACAGAAATTTCTGAATTTAGGAGTTAGTATGGTTGCATATCATGATTTGTTGAGATCATTCAAGGATAATTGTGGTTTTGGTCTTGTTGCAAATATCAAAAACAAAGCGTCACACAAAGTTCTTGATGATGCCATAACCGCATTAGAGAGAATGATGCACAGAGGTGCGGTGGCAGCGGATGGAAAAACCGGCGATGGAAGCGGTTTGCTTCTCTCTTTGCCTGAAGAGTTTTTGCGTAAAGAAGCTGCTAAAAGCGGTATCGAGCTTCCTGCGCAATTTGCCGTTGCCTGTGTTTTTACAAAAGATAAAAATCACCTTGCAACCATAGAAGAAGTTTGTGCAAACAATGACTTAAAAGTAGTCTTAAAAAGAGATGTTCCCGTTGATGTAAAAGCACTCGGCGAGCAAGCTCTCGCATCACTTCCGACTATCGTACAGCTTTTTATAACTCCAAACTCTATTATGGCTACTAACAGATTTGAAGCACTGCTTTACCTCTCACGCAAAGAGAGTGAGCATAAACTAGAGGGGGACAGAGACTTTTACATCGCTTCGATGAGCTCTAAAGTTCTCTCTTATAAGGGTCTTGTTATGCCTACGCATATCCAAGAGTTTTATAAAGATTTACAAGATGAGAGTTTCAAAATCTCTTTTTCACTCTTTCACCAAAGATTTTCAACCAACACGCTTCCTGAGTGGAGACTTGCGCAACCTTTCCGTGCAGTAGCACACAACGGCGAAATCAACTCTGTTGAGGGAAATCGCTTCAATGTTGAGATAAAATCAGAGTCTATCAAGAGTGAAGTCTTTACCGATGAGGAGATTCAAAGAATCCTTCCTATCTTGCAGCCAAAATCTTCGGACAGTGCTTCGGCAGATAACTTTTTTGAATTTTTACTTATCAACGGGATGGATTTTTTCAAAGCAGTTCGTGCGGTTATCCCAGCGGCATGGCAAAATGCGCCTCATATGGATCCGGAACTTAGAGCATTTTATGAGTTTCACTCAACAGTTTTTGAAGCATGGGACGGTCCAGCGGCGTTTTCTGTAACAGACGGACGCTACGTCGGCTGTGTACTTGATAGAAACGGTCTTCGCCCTTCAAAATATATCATCACAAAAGATGACACACTTCTTATCGCAAGTGAGTATGGTGTTGTCGATATCCCTGAAGAGGAGATCAAAGAGAGAGGGCGTCTGCAATCCGGCGAGATGATCGGACTTGACCTTAAATTTGGAAAAATTTTCAAAAACAGCGAAATCAACGACTACCTAAAAAGTTCCAACCCATATATGAAGTGGCTAAACGAGCATATGATCTACCTGCAAGAACATGTTGTAGATCAGTATATGTCAAAACCAGAGTATGATAAAAAAGAGCTTATAGCACGACAGAGATACTTTAACATCACACATGAAGTTGTTGAGCAAGTTATCGAGCCTATGATGCTTGAGGGCAAAGAGGCGGTTGGTTCTATGGGAGACGATACTCCGCTTGCATGTTTTTCACAGAAGCAAAGAGCATTTACAGATTTTTTCAAACAAAAGTTTGCACAGGTAACCAACCCTCCAATCGACCCAATCAGAGAAAAAGTAGTTATGAGCTTAAATACGGGCTTTGGAGAGGTACACAACATCCTTGACGAAGTTCCTTTTCATGCACACCGTTTAAAGTCTGTTTCGCCTATTATTACAAGTGAGAAACTCTCTATCTTAAAATCTTTTGGTGATAAAAAATCTCCAAGTTATCAAGATTTTTACCGTAACAAAACATTCTCCACGGCTTACGAGAGTGATTTGAAAAAGTCACTTGATACTTTAGTAGAAACTATCGTTGCTTCGGTAAAAAATGAGGGAACACGTATTATCATTCTTGATGATTATGAGTTTAGCAAGACAAAAAGAGTTATCCCGATGGCAATGGTTATCGGACGATTAAATATCGCTCTTTTAAAAGCAAAAGTGCGCCATTTGGCATCTATGGTTGCCGTAACTGGGGAAGTGTCTGATTCACACAGTGCGGCTGTACTTATAGGGTACGGTGCAAATGCAATTCATCCTAAGCTCTTAGCAGAGAGCGTAATTGATCATGCAAACAGATCTAACGCTGTAAAAATCGACTGCAATGCAGCCCTTAAAGCAGTACACAACTCTCTAAATGCAGGGATTTTGAAGATTATGTCCAAAATGGGTATATCAACGATTGCATCTTACAGAAATGCAGGTCTTTTTGACATTATGGGTCTTAATCGTGAGGTAGTAAGTGAGTGTTTCGCAACTTCACACGCTGCATTAAGCGGGCTAAACTATGAAGATATCGATGCAAGACTTGCAAAGTACCATGCAGAGGCGTTTGAAGATAACGGTTTTAACAAGATTTTCCCTCTAAACATCGGTGGCTACTATAAGTTTTATACAGGGCAAGAACACCACGACTTCGGTCCTGCTGTTATCCACGCTATCCATGCAGTAGCAGAGAGCGGAACGAAAAAAGATTATGAAAAATTAAGAGATTTGGTCAACAAAAGAGGCTTGAGATTTATTCGTGACTTCTTTGAGATAAAATCAGATAGAAAAGCCATAGATATCTCAGAAGTTGAGCCAAAAGAGGCGATTTTCAAGAGATTTGCATCCGCTGCTATGAGTCTTGGCTCTATCAGCCCAGAGGCGCATGAGACTATAGCTATGGCTATGAATCAGATAGGCGCACAGTCCAACTCAGGAGAGGGCGGCGAAGATAGTGAACGTTTTGGAACAGATAGAAACTCTAAGATTAAGCAGGTTGCATCGGGGAGATTTGGTGTCACGGCGGCATACTTAAGAAGCGCAGAAGAGATTCAGATAAAAGTTGCTCAGGGTGCAAAACCGGGAGAGGGCGGACAGCTTCCAGGGCATAAAGTCTCTCCACTTATCGGAAAATTGCGTCATACAGTTCCGGGTGTAACGCTTATCTCGCCTCCGCCACACCATGATATCTACTCGATTGAAGATTTAGCGCAGTTGATTTTTGACGTAAAACAGGTCAATCCAAAAGCAAAAGTAGCGGTAAAACTTGTTTCAACTTTGGGTGTTGGAACGATTGCAGCGGGTGTTGCAAAAGCGTATGCTGACAAGATTATCATCTCCGGAGGAGACGGCGGAACAGGTGCCGCACCGCTTACTTCTATCAAGTTTGCAGGAAATCCGTGGGAACTTGGACTTAGTGAAGCACATAATGCACTAAAAGCAAATAACCTCAGAGGTTTGGTAGAAGTTCAGGCTGATGGCGGATTAAAAACAGGTCTTGATGTCGTAAAAGCGGCACTTTTGGGAGCAGAGAGCTACGCATTTGGTACGGGAGTTTTGACGATTGTTGGTTGTAAGATGCTTCGTATCTGCCACGTCAACAAATGCTCTGTAGGTATAGCAACGCAAAACGAGAAGCTTCGTCAAGAGTTTTTCAAAGGACATGTACATCAGCTAGTAAACTACTTCACGCTTTTAGCAGAAGATGTCCGCTCTATCATGGCAGAGCTTGGCTTTAGAACAATGGAAGAGATGATTGGAAGAAGTGACCTCTTTAAAGTGGTAGATGACACATTTGCACAAAAATTTGATTTTAGCGCACTTCTGCATCAAGAAAAAGGTGTTAATACATGTCAAGAGCCATGTAACGCTCCTTTTGATGACAACAGCTTTGAAAAAGATGTTTTAAAAGAGGCAATGAACTCTATCAAACATCCAAAAAATCAGGTGCGCATTACACGTGAGATTACAAATGTCAACAGAAGTTTTGGAGCGCTTATCAGCGGTGAGATAGCTCAGTATTATGGAGATAAGGGTTTTGCAAGCGATACTATACGCATTAACCTTAAAGGAATCTCAGGGCAGGCACTCGGCGCATTTTTAGTTCCGGGAGTATCTCTCTATCTTGAGGGTGTAGCAAATGACTATATCGGCAAAGGTATGCACGGCGGCAAGATAATCATCAAATCATCCAATGAGGGAGAGAAGTTTGCAGCAGGGGGCAATACATGTCTCTATGGCGCAACAGGCGGAAAACTCTATATCTCAGGAAGTGTCGGCGAGCGATTTGGTGTACGTAACTCAGGCGCACTCGCGGTTGTAGAGGGAACGGGAGATAATGCTTGTGAGTATATGACAGGCGGTGTTGTAGTTATCTTAGGACGTACCGGTATCAACTTTGGTGCAGGTATGACAGGCGGTATTAGCTTTGTTTATGACGCTGACCATACGTTTATTGAAAATGTTAACCGTGAGCTTGTTGAGCCAGTACGCATCGATACGGATGATAGCGATGAAGCAAGACACTACTTGAAGAGACTTCTCAAAGATTATCTTGCAGAGACTGGAAGTAAAAAAGCAAAAGCACTGCTTGAAAACTTTAGAGTAGAGGTAAGAAATTTCTGGCTTGTGAAGCCTAAAAACCTAACAAAACTACCTATGAACTTAGAGATCGGAGATTAATCATGAGAGAGTATTTAAATACTGAGAGAATCGAAGCTAGAAAAAGATTAGTCGTTGAGAGAACAAAAGATTTTGGCGAGATTTATGAGGTTTTTGACAAAAACGAAGCAGCAACTCAAAGTGAGAGATGTATCCAGTGTGGAGACCCGTTTTGTCTCAACAAATGTCCGCTCCATAACTATGTACCGCAGTGGCTTAAAGCCGTAAGTGAGAAGGATTTGGAGTTTGCATTTAAACTCTCCAATGAGCCTTCACCGTTTCCCGAAGTTATGGGAAGAGTTTGTCCACATGACAGACTTTGCGAGGGTGACTGTACGCTCAATGACGGACACGGTGCTATCACAATCGGCTCAGTTGAGACATATATCACGGAAGAGGGCTTTAAAGCGGGCTACAAACCTGACTTTCCGGGTATTACGACAGACAAAAAAGTGGCCATCATCGGTAGCGGTCCCGCAGGACTATCATGTGCTACTTACCTTTTACGTTCAGGAATTGCTGTGACGATGTATGAGAGAAGTGACAGAGCAGGCGGACTTCTTACTTATGGAATCCCCAACTTTAAACTTGACAAAAAGATTATAGAGCGTCGTATAAAGTTTCTTGTAGAAGCTGGAATGGAGTTGGTGCTTAACTGTGAAGTAGGCAAAGATATAACTTTTGAAGAGATTGCCGACAAGCATGATGCAATGTTTATCGGAGTGGGTGCGACAAAAGCAAAAAAAGCTTCCATCAACGGCGAACAAGCACCAAATGTTTACAAAGCGATGGATTATCTCACGGCAATTCAAAGAAAAAATTTCAAACTCTCTTATGATAAAAAATTTGATTTTAAAGATAAAAACGTTGTGGTTATCGGAGGCGGCGATACGGCGATGGACTGCCTAAGAACTGCAAAGAGAGAGGGTGCAAAAAGTGTTATGTGTCTCTATCGTCGTGATGCACACAACATGCCCGGAAGTCAAAAAGAGTATAAAAATGCAGTAGAAGAGGGTGTTGACTTTACATTTTTTGCCGCACCAAAAGAGATAATACTAAGCGAAAAAGGAAATGCCATCGCTGTTGAAGTAGTCAAAACAACTTTGGGCGCAAAAGATGAGAGCGGACGCCAAAAAATGGAAGAGGTAAGAGGCAGCGAATACAGAGTGAACGCAGATGTTATCATCACGTCGCTTGGCTTTGACCCTGAGGTTCCATCTTTCTTAGCAGAAAACGGCATAAGTACAAACAAATGGGGCGGCATAGTCGTCAATGAAGAGACCCATGAAACAACCACGGCAGGCATCTATGCAGGCGGCGACTGCTACAGAGGTGCTGATTTGGTCGTAACGGCAGCTTATGACGGTCGTGAAGCGGCAAGAAGCATCGTTAAAAAACTACTCTCTTAACTCTCTTATTCCATATGCTAAAACTGCATATGGAAATTTTCAAATCAAGTAGAATTTCGCTATAATTTCATCCATTATTGTCTCAAAGGATATTTTTTGAACCTCTTAAGTATTTTTTCTCGAAACAAAGACTCAAAAGAGCCCGTGAAAAGCGAGGCGCCAGCGCATTGGGTAAAGTGTAAATCATGTGAATCTTTGATGTACTACAAAGAGGTGGAAAACCAGAAGCATGTCTGTCCAAAGTGTGGTTATCATATCCGTATAGGTGTCAAAGAGAGAATCGAACTTTTGGCGGATGAGGGTACTTTTGTTGAGTATGACGCAAACTTAAAGCCAGTTGACCCGCTCAATTTTACTGACAAGATATCTTATAAAAAAAGACTTGAAGAGGCGCATGCAAAAACTGGCAAAAACTCTTCTGTTGTAAGCGGTGAGTGCCGGATGAACGGTGTAGCTGTGCAAATCGTGATTTTTGACTTTGCCTTTATGGGTGGTTCTTTGGGTTCTGTTGAGGGGGAAAAGATTGTGCGAGCAGTCAACCGCGCGATAGAAAAAAAACAAGGGCTTGTCATTTTAAGTGCCAGTGGGGGTGCGAGAATGCAGGAGAGTACTTTTTCACTGATGCAGATGAGCAAAACTTCGGCAGCTCTGGCAAAACTTGCAACTTATAATCTTCCCTATATTTCAGTTTTAACTGACCCTACGATGGGTGGGGTAAGTGCTTCTTTCGCAACTCTTGGTGATATTATTATTGCTGAACCTGGAGCACTTGTAGGATTTGCAGGGCAGAGGGTTATCGAGCAGACTATCGGCTCTGCTCTTCCCGATGGTTTTCAACGTGCAGAATTTTTGCTTGAAAAAGGTTCTATTGACATGATTGTCAATCGAGGCGATCTTAAAAAAACACTCTCAGACCTCCTAACACTCCTTAAAGTTGCGTAATGCGGCTTTATGCGCTTTGTGATCAAGAGCTTTTAGATAAAAAGGCTCTTCTGCTTGAAGATTTTATCGAAATAGCAAAACAAAAAAATGCAGAGATTCTCCAGTACCGCAACAAAAACGCAGATATCGCTTTTATCAAACAGCAACTTATCAAGATTCGGAAATTGTATGATGGTTTTTTAATTGTCAATGATGCGTACGAACTTATAGAGTTTTGTGATGGCGTTCATGTGGGGCAGGAAGATTTAAGAGTTATCGACAAAGATATCTTTACAGCGGTGAAAATCCTTAGAGAAGTTGTTGGCAAAGATAAAATTATCGGAATATCAACACATAACGAAAATGAGGTTTTAGAAGCAAATAAGATGGATTTAAACTACATCGGTTTAGGTGCCTATCGAGATACCACAACAAAAAGTGATGTAAGCACAGTGCTTGGTGATAAACTCGACAAGATAGCTTCTCTCTCCAAACACTATGTCGCTGCCATAGGTGGAGTACAAGAGAACGACACCTTTACACATGTGACATATCATGTGATTGGAAGCGGGTTGATTCGGTGACTATTGACATCCTCTCTATCGCAAAAAAAGAGCACTCTACATACGATCCTCTCTATAAAGAGCTTACAAAGATGATTTCTCGCTTTGCAAAAGTGGAAGATATTGAACTTTTTAACAAAGATGTAACCAAAGCACACACCATCTCACCAGACGCCTCCAGAGCGCTCTATTCTAAACTCTTTGAACCTCATGTAGCAAAAAGTTTTAACGTTATATTGCATCCTGAGGGAAAATTAATCGATAGTTATGAATTTAGTAAGCTATTAGATGGTAAAATTGCGATTAAATTTTTCATAGGCGGTGCTTATGGTTTTGAAGAAAACTTCTTAAAAAAGGGTGATTCCGTTATAAGTTTAGGAAATATCACTATGAGTCATAAGATTGCCAAAGCGGTCTTGCTTGAGCAGATTTATAGGGGATTTTCGCTGCTAAGCAACCACCCATACCACAAATAGATAAGGAAGATAAGTGCAAGAGAGTGAATTAAAGTATTTTAAAGAGATTCTTGAGGGAAGAAAAGAGCAAATTCTCAAAAACATTAGAGGTGTAAATGAGGAGTTAAATCAACTAAGTACTTTAGAACTCAATGATGAGGGCGATCACGCATCGGTAGATAACTCTTCTATGGTTGAGAGCGCGATAGTGCAGCAGCAAGAACAAGAGCTACGAGAGATAAACGTCGTACTAGGAAAAATTGCAATCGGTGATTATGGCATATGTGAAATGTGTGAAGACCCGATAGGTTTTCAAAGACTTAAAGTGAAACCTCACGCTATATACTGCATAGATTGTAGAGAAATAGTAGAAAAATCTAAATAAAGGGAAGCAAGTTATGCATTTAAAAAAATATACAATAGCGTCATTACTGTTAATCGTTCTTATTGGGTGGTATGTTTATGCTTTTGTTACGCAAGAGAGCATGAGTATTACTATTTTTGGTTTGGTATTGCCTCCATTATCTATCGCTGCTTTAGTTGTGTTACCAATGGTGCTTCTGTATGTTGCAAGCATGCTTCATATGTCCTTTTATGCTTTGATGGGTGTCTTAAAACTTCGCAAGTACGAGAAAGACCATGAAAAGATGGTCGATTCTATCATAGACGCGTATCTTGGAAAAGAGAATCGTTCGCACTCTTTTAAAACACAAAAATACCAGTTATTAGGCTCTTTAGTTGATAATGCAACTATTTTTCCAACGGCAGAATTTAATGCTGAAGTGGACAATAAAAAGATAAATGATGTTTTAAATGTTATCAACAGTATCAGAAATGGTGAAGTTGCTGATTTGAGAAAATACTCTCTTCCAGTCTCTAATGCTATCGTGATTCAAAATGAGAGAAACAGATATAAAAAAGGCGTTTTAAGCGCTGAAGATATTCTTAGTTCTCCAAACAGATATGATGCAAGTTTATGCAAAGAAGTCTATGTGGACTTTGTGAAAAAAGCGCCATTACATACAATAGAGAAGTATAAAAATGCACTCACAAAAGAGGCTCTCTTTACGATACTCTCCAGAATCAATGCAGATAGTGACACACTAGTTGTATCTAATGAAGTACTCCTCTCTCTTTTTAAGGCGATGAACCTTACTGCGAGTGAGTATATTGATGCATCTAAAAAATTAGCAAAAGCAATGCTTCCAGAGCAGAGAATGAAACTTTTTGAGACACTTAGTAATGAGGATGAAGCAGCAATGGAAGCTTACCTCTTTACTCTTTTTGATTTGGAGATGTTAACAGCCGCAAAAGAGGTTCTTGATGCTTCTTCTTCTGGTGAATATGCGCGTTTTAAGGCGTATAGGACACTAAGAGAGTGTGGTAAACATTTTGATATCAACCTTTTTATATAGTCTCTGATGAGTAAAACAAAACTCTCTTTTGATACTCCCATCTATGTATTGGCTCCATTGGCGGGCTATACAGATTTGCCATTTCGAAGTGTCGTGAAAAAGTTTGGAGCTGATTTGACAGTTAGCGAGATGCTTAGTTCCAACGCTTTGGTTCACGGCTCCTCAAAAACCCTCTCCATGATAGAAAAAAGCCCAAATGAAAACCCTTACTCTGTGCAGATTGCAGGAGCAGAAGTCGATGTTATCAAGCATGCAGTCGAAATACTCAACGAGCAAGAGGGGATAGACGTTATTGACCTCAATTGCGGTTGTCCCGTGCCAAAGATAGTGGGGCATGGAAGCGGAAGCTCACTTCTTTTAAATCTTCCTCTTATGGGAAGCATTATCCGAACTATGAAAGACACATCCAATAAAGAGTTCACAAGTGTCAAAATCAGACTTGGATTTGAAAAAAAGAACCATATCGAGATTGCTAAGGTGGTTGAGGACAGCGGAGCAGATTTTTTGGCGGTTCATGGAAGAACACGTGCCGGAAAATTTAAAGCAGCTGTTGATTATGATGCTATAAAAGAGATAAAAGCGGCTATTAAGATTCCTGTGATTGCCAATGGAGATATAGACTCTTACGAGAAGGCAAAATGGGTTTTAGAACATACTGGTGCGGATGGCGTTATGATAGGAAGAGGGGCTGTTGGTGCACCTTGGATTTTTCATCAACTCAAATCAGGCACAAAAGAAATTGACAAAAATATCAAGCATGCTATAATCCTAGAACATTTTGATAAGATGATTGAATTTTATGGCTCTTATGGAGTTGTAATGTTTCGAAAGCATCTGCATACCTACTCCAAAGGGTATAGCGGTGCTTCAGCACTAAGAGTGAAGATTAACCGTGTTGTTGACCCTCATGAGTGCCGCAGTATGATAGATGATTTTTTTAGTAATAGTGAGATAGTTTATTGAAGATAAGTAAATCAATTAAGACATTGGATGAGAGTGATATAGGAGATAATCTGCTTCATTATGATTATAATGTAAACTATTTACTCTCTTTGATGAAAAAGGGCGTAAGTGAAGATGACCAACATTTTTTAAGCTCTTACCGCTCTTTTGAGGGGGAAGTGTTTGAAAATTTTGTTTATGAAAAACTTCTTATGTATGCAGCAAATAGTGATAATATTGAAAAATTTGTCCTTAAAGGGTTTCATCAAGACAAGATAAAATCTCACGCAAACACTCTCTCTATCAGCGAAAAACAGCAGATAGTCTATAGAACTAAGAGCAGAGAGATTAGCGAATTTGATGCGATGTTTATCACTAAAGATAATGAGCTCTACTTTGTTGAGATGACGCTTGTCAAATCGGTACTTAAACTGAGAAAAAGACTTCGAAAGAAAAAGGCACTTTTGGAGATTATCTTTCCAAATTATGAGATAAAAGCGCTTATCATACTCAATGAAGGTGCGACTGGCGTGAGACAACTCCCCCCTTACTGTAGTGTTTGGCTTACAAACGAGTTTTCAGCTAAAGGTGTTTTAGAGCATATCGTTGCTACCGATGCAAAAAAACTTCTACCAAAGAAGAGAGTTACATCCCAAAAGATGATCGAGGCACACACGCTAAAACTTCACCCTTTTAGATACTACAACACTATTTCGTGGATTACAAAGATGCTCAGAAGCCATAAAAAATATGTGCTTGATATCAATTTTTTGATGAGCCAAAAAGTTCAAAGATACCATGATTTGTACAATAAGTTTTATGTTGGTTATATCTTAGCCTCTGAGATGCGAGAAGAGTTAAATCTTGATAAGAGCATCAAAGATGATCATAAAGTGATTGTAGCACTAGAGAAAAAGCACTCTGATGAAATTGTAGTTACTTACTATGTGCAACAGACACGCAAGATTTTATTTCTCTATTCGTATGATGATAGCGGTAAGATAGTTAAAGAGAAGAAAGACCCTTACGGCATAACGGTAACAGAGGTCTATCATGTTAACAAGATGATGGATGAGCACTACTTTTTAAACCGCGCTCATATTGAGACGATTAAAAAGCTTTTAGAAGAGAAGACGCATCCTCAAGAGTAGCGGTACTCTAAACTTCATAAGAGATAGAAGCGGCTTTTTCTTTGTAGATTCTGAGTGATTCTTGGTGTTTGTCATCGTTGTTTAAAAAGTTTTCAAGCTCTTTGTGTCTGTTTTGCAAAATAGAGTTAAAGTCATCCTCTGTAACAGGCTTATCTCCGCTAAATTTATCAAGTAAAATATTGCTTTTCCCCATTAAAACAAGATAGCTCTGTTCGCCAAAATCAAGCATTACAACGCTATTATCACCATTGAGTGCCTTTTGAAATCTAATAGTTACATTTGGTGCAAATGGAGCGTTTGGTGAAGATGGCGCCTCTTTTTTCTCGTTCGCATCACTCTCTTGAAAGAGCCAAGAAGATTGTGTCTGTTTTGTTTGAGGTTGTGCAACTCTTTTTTTGATGTAAAAAAGGATGGCAATTCCCACGATAAGAATAGTAAGAACAATATAGTAACTTCCAGAGAGATCATCACTCTTTTTTGTCGGAAGAGGTGCAAGTTCATCTGCGGAGACATCTTTGGACTCATTGCTGTTTTGCATTACCACAGCGGGAGTTGCAAAACGGAGTCTTAGCCCATAAGCATCAGATGTTTTAGAAGCTTGCAAAACTACATTTGGTGGAATCTCTGCTACGATTTGGGTATGGTCGTTCATCGGCGTGATGGCGATAGAGCGGATAAACTTTGAAGCAAGCTGTTTCACTTTTGAGGACTCTATAGAGGCATTTTCAAGCTTAATCGTGAGGATGGAGTTGGTCGTATTTTGTTTGATAACTCCATCATAAGGAGTGTCGAATGTAATCATCACATCGACTCTGTCTGTTCTGTCGTAGATGTTATAACTGAGGATTTTCGTGGCATGCAGTAAAAAAGGAATAGCTAGAAGAAGGAAAAATTTTATCATGGTTTCTCTTTTGAGAGGTGGTATAAAACAGCGCTGGAGTTTAAAACTTCATTGATATGGATGGCAAGATTTTTTTCATAGACCATAACCTCGCCCCTGCCTAAAATACGTCCGTTGACGTAGGATTCAACACTCTCTCCCGCCGGTTTTTTCAGGTCAATGATAGAGCCTTTTTTGAGTTGGAGTATCTCGCCTAAAGTCAGTTCAGTTTCACCCAAATCAGATGTAAACTCAACTTCCATATCAAGCAACCCAGAGTAGTCCATCCATGAAAGCTCTGTTTCAGGGTCAAAAGATTCCTCTTTGGCTCCGTAAGTATGTCTCTTTTTCAATTATATTTCCTTGATAGCAAGAATCATTGCATCATTTTGAACTTTGAGAATTTTTGCTTTATCGTACGCCATGTCAAATATGCCTATCTTTTCAAAGTTCGGCGTACATAGAGTAAAGGCGTGTTGGGACTCTCTTTGTGCAAGGACTTTTGCACTGCCTACAATCAGGTTGGCAGTCTCAAGTACCATATCCACAAGCGTCTCTTCGTCACTCTCATCCTCTTCTAAAAGAGCAGCAGCAACCCTTTGCGCAAAATCAAGCGTCGCCCCGATATAAACTCTCTGTTTTTTCCCGCCAAGCAACTCTATGTCGATAGAAGCAATAACTGTTCTCATTTCACTTACATCATCAACTATTTCGCACGGCACTCTTATTTGATGGATACAAAAATTTTCTGAAGCTTCTATAATTATATTTAACATTCTCTAGCCCTTGTTTGGGTGATTATACTTGATTGAATCTCAAAGTAAAATTAAACTCTCTTATAGTACAGGCTTATGGCAGATTTGATTTTGGATAAGATGCTATAATTCGCAAAAAAGTTAAGATAATGATAGAATTACTTCTTTTAGGTGTTGGCGTCGGGACTCTTTCTGGGTTTTTCGGAATCGGCGGTGGAACCATCCTCGTTCCTCTTCTTTTGTTACTTGGGCATCAAATCAAAGATGCCATCGGAATTTCCATTGTACAGATGGTTTTTAGCTCTATCTATGGGAGTTACTTAAACAACAAAAAGAAAACCCTTGATATTCCTTTAGTGTTTACTATCGGCATAGGCGGTTTTTGCGGTGCGATGCTGAGTGGTTTTATCGCTTCAAGCGTGGATGATAAAGTGCTTGAGATTATCTTTTTATCTTTCGCACTCTTCGCACTTATACGGCTCTTTTTTAAAACTACGGTTGGAAAAGCGCAAAGAAGTGTGCATAAAGGGGTTCTTTTTGTCATCGGTTTAGTTTTAGGAACGTTGAGCATGCTTATAGGCGTGGGAGGGAGTATCCTTCTTGTGCCGATTTTGGTAACCTTTTTGCATGTGGATTTGAAAAAAGCTATCTCGGCAGGGCTATTTTTTGTTATTTTTTCATCTGTGGCAGGTTTGATATCGCATTCGTTGAGTAGAGAGATAGATTTTTTAAGTGGAGCAGTTATCGGGGTTGCCTCTTTTGTGGGTGTTACCATAGGGATACATCTCAAAGATAGAGTGGATGTGGTACTTCAAAAAAAACTTTTAGTGATTTTTTATCTTTTAGTTGTGCTTTATTTGGCACAGAGAGTATTTTTATAAAACGGGGCAAAAATGAAAAATAGAGATGTAATAAAAATAACGGGTGCAAGAGAAAAT
Organism: Sulfurimonas lacustris; assembly: GCF_059705355.1. Lineage (NCBI taxonomy): Bacteria > Pseudomonadati > Campylobacterota > Epsilonproteobacteria > Campylobacterales > Sulfurimonadaceae > Sulfurimonas > Sulfurimonas lacustris. The sequence goes on along the minus strand of NZ_AP046125.1, from coordinate 1,368,843 downwards.
AACTTAAAAAATATATCGCTTGAGATACCAAAAAATCAGCTTGTTGTCTTTACGGGACTGAGCGGAAGCGGCAAATCGACACTCGCTTTTGATACGCTTTATGCAGAGGGACAGAGACGCTATATGGAGTCGCTCTCCTCGTATGCAAGACAGTTTCTTGACCGCGTGGGCAAGCCTGATGTGGACAAGATAGAGGGGCTTACTCCTGCCATCGCGATTGATCAAAAAACAACTTCTAAAAATCCACGCTCAACGGTTGGAACTATAACAGAGATTTATGACTACCTAAGACTTCTTTATGCTCGCATCGGGGTGCAACACTGCCATAAATGCAGCAAAGAGATATCGCAGATGAGTGCGTCAGACATCATAGGCGAGGTTTTAAAACTTCCAGAGGGGGCAAAACTTGTACTCTTAGCCCCAATCGTCAATGAGAAAAAAGGCTCTTATGCGGATGTGCTGGAGTCGCTTGTCCATAAAGGGTATGTCCGTGCTATGATAGATGGTGTGATGGTACGCCTTGATGAGGAGATAGAGCTTAGCAAAACAAAAAAGCATACCATCAAAGTGGTTATTGACAGGGTTGTTGTGAGTGAGCAAAACAGAGAACGCATCGCAGCAGACGTGGAAAAAGCGCTTAAAGAGAGTTATGGAGAGCTTGAGATAGAGATACTTAACCATGAAGAGTTGGGGTTTCATCGCGCGCATATGCACTATAGCGAACACAACGCTTGTTTTGACTGTAAAGTAAGTTTTGACCCGCTAGAACCGCTCTCTTTTTCGTTTAACTCTCCAAAAGGGGCGTGCAGGGAGTGTGACGGGCTTGGGCTTCGTTATGCACTTGATCATGACAAGATTATCGATGTGGATTTGTCCGTGGAGAAGGGTGCCGTCAAAATCATCTACGGTTTTAACAAAGGGTACTATTTTACCTTTTTAAAGGGCTTTTGTGCGCACAACCAGATAGATACAACCATCCCTTATTCAGATTTGCCTGATTACCAAAAAAAGGGGATTTTGCACGGCGGTATCGATGAAGTGAGCTTTCTTTGGAAAGGGCATGAAGTCAAAAGAGTTTGGCCCGGTATCGTCAAAATCGCTTATGATATGTTTAAAGATGAAAAAGAGCTCTCCGACTACATGAGCGAAAAGGTGTGCAGTGTTTGTGGCGGGCATAGGCTCAAAAGAGAGTCTTTAGCGGTTAGAGTTGCAGATAAAGGGATAGCCGATATCCTCGATATGCCTATCTCTAAAAGTTATGAATGGTTTGAGAAGAGAGAAAATTTTAACTACCTTAAAGCGCAAAATGTCCAGATATCCGCTCCCATTTTAAATGAGATACGAGAGAGGCTCTACTTTTTGCATGATGTCGGGCTTGGTTATATCACTCTTGGGCGTGACGCTAGAACCATCAGCGGCGGAGAGGCGCAACGCATCCGCATCGCTTCACAAATCGGAAGCGGTTTGACGGGTGTTTTGTATGTGCTTGATGAGCCGAGTATTGGGCTTCATGAGAGAGATACGCTAAAACTCATCCGTACACTTAGAAGCTTGCAGGAGAAGGGAAACAGCGTTATCGTGGTCGAACATGACAAAGAGACTATTGAGAGTGCTGATTTTATCGTTGACATCGGGGCAGGGGCAGGAAAGTTTGGCGGAGAGGTTGTTTTTGCAGGAACGCTCGATAAGCTAAAAAAGGCTAAAACACTCACGGCTGACTATCTTTACGGTAGAAAAAAGATAGAGTATTTTTACAGAAGAGCGCAAGAGAATTACATTGAGATAAAAAATGTTACATTAAATAATATCAAAAATCTTAGCCTCAAAATTCCACTGAACAACTTTGTCTGTATCACAGGCGTGAGTGGAAGTGGAAAAAGCTCTCTGATGCTTCAAACACTCCTTCCAACCGCACGAGAACTGCTAAACCATGCCAGAAAAGTAAACAAAGTCGCAGGCGTGGAGATAAACGGTCTGGAACAAGTTGACAAGGTTATCTACCTAGACCAAAGCCCCATAGGACGCACACCACGCTCCAACCCCGCAACTTACACAGGGCTTATGGATGAGATAAGAAACCTTTTTGAGCAGACAAAAGAGGCGCAGATACGAGGATATACAAGCTCAAGATTTAGCTTCAATGTCAAAGGCGGACGATGCGAGAAGTGTCAAGGCGAGGGCGAAAACAAGATAGAGATGCACTTTTTGCCAGACATCATGGTCAAATGTGACACATGTCATGGCACAAGATACAATCAACAGACGTTAGAGGTTTTCTACAAAGGCAAAAATATCTCCGATGTGCTAAACATGAGCGTTGAAGAGGCATACGAGTTTTTCAAAGCAATCCCAAAGATAAACCAGATACTCTCAACGCTTGTTGATGTCGGTCTTGGATATATTACGCTTGGACAAAATGCCGTCACTCTATCAGGTGGTGAAGCACAAAGAATCAAACTAAGTAAAGAGTTAAGCCGAAAAGATACGGGAAAAACGCTCTACATCTTGGATGAACCGACAACAGGGCTGCACTTTGCAGATGTCGATAGGCTCACGGGAGTGCTTCATAAGTTTGTAGAGCTTGGAAACTCGGTTCTTATCATCGAACATAATCTTGACATGATAAAAAATGCGGACTATATCATAGACATGGGACCAGAAGGCGGGAGTGGGGGCGGTTTGGTCATAGCCGAGGGGTCTCCGGAAGAGGTAGCGCAAAGCTACAAAACAACGGGAAGCTATACGGGAGAGTACCTTGCAAAAGAGCTGGCTCTTCATAAGTAGTTAGTTGCGTTTGTAATGACGCCATTTTTGGGTCAAATAGATTGATTTGAATTGATTGAAACTAAGGAGTGGTACCAGTGGGCGGACTCGAACCGCCACATATTTCTATACCTGATTTTGAATCAGGCGTGTCTACCATTTCACCACACTGGCTTTAAAAATGAAATAATAGTGACTTCTAGCTTAAAATAGAGTGAAAGTAAAAATAAACTCTTTTTAGCCGATATAGGGTATATGGAACTTATGTTGCTTAGTGAAAGAGCAATAAAGGGTCGTTTTACTTAATCTTGGAGGTGTTTTATGAGAATTGCAAGTGATATGTACTATAAAAATATATATGGTACAAACAATTCACAGCTCAGCAAAAGTCTTTTTGATGTCAACAAGCAGATAGCTTCTGGGTTAAAGATTCAGTATGCACAGGATGATATTCGCACATTTACTGAGACAATGCGACTAGATAATGAGATAACGACGCTAGATCAGACTAAAAAGAGCGTACAGAGTGCTTTGAAGTTTTCTGACCAAACAGATGCTGTTTTAAATGAGTTTGAAACAGCGATGAATAGGGCAAGGACACTCCTTGTTAACGCTGCAAACGGAACAAACAGCGAAACATCTCTTGATGCAATAGCGCATGAGCTAAGGGGTTTAGAAGAACATTTTAAAAGTTTATCAAACACCTCTATCAATGGACAATACCTTTTTTCTGGCTCTGCTGTTGATACAAAACCTATAGCAAATGATGGTTCTTATAGGGGCAATGATGCGATTCTTAAAGCATTTACTGGGTCTGGAACGTCACAGCAGTACAATATCAATGGAGCAGAGCTCTTTTTGGGTGAAGAGCAGACAGTAAGACGTGAAATAAGCACCAATGTTGTCCAGTATAGTTTATCTGCTAAATATCCTGATTTTAGTGATTCAACTGTTTCCGGAGTCTCAAAACACTTAACAAGTAGCGATACTATTCGCGATATGATGGGAGACACAGACAATACAGCTGATACTCTTTCTAAACATTTTTTCTATATCAGTGGTACAAAAAGTGACGGTACGGCTTTTAAAGAAAAAATCTCAATGAACGACGAGCAGAAAGTAGATGATTTGCTTAAGCAAATTGGCGATATTTATGGCAATACTGCAGATTTAGACGTAGTCAACGTGAGCTTGAACTCTTACGGACAGATTGTTATAGAAGATAAGATGAAAGGTTCTAGCAAGATTGATTTTCATATGGTTGGGGCAACGGATTTTGATTTAACTGATGGTACCAATGCCGCAGATATAGATGACATTACTTTATATGGTGCAAATGCTGGGAAGATTGACAATTTAGGTTCCGGTGAAACAAATTTTGACAAAATTATGCTTGGGACATCTACAGCAACAAATCCAAATCTATTTATAAAAGAGTTTGTAAAATCTTCTCTCGGGGCGGCTGAGAGTGTAGCTACAACAAACACTATTGAGGGAACTCTTTATGATAGAACGGAGTTTAGTAAAGAGGGTGCAATGCTCTCTTCATCAACACCTCAAATCATCAAAGAGACCAATGCGTTTGCAACTGCTTCGACAAAATTGTCTGAAGTTGCTTCTGAGAGTTTGGATGGAAAATCTTTTGTATTTGAGGGAACAAATGTTAGTGGAAGTCCATATAGTGCGACTATAAATTTAACAACAGCAGGTTCGTCTTTTACTATTGGTGGGAGTACGTACACTATTTACGATATGAACACGCCAAGAGGCGCGGTAGCAGCGGATGAGATGACCTATAAACAGCTTATGGATGTTATGAATATGGTAGTGACAGGAAATATTCCCGCTGCCAACAGTGCTACAGGTTATGATGCTGCAATCAGTACAGCCGATTTAGGAGCAAGAACTTTTTTAAGTTATGACGGCAAGATTACATTCGAAGAGATAGGTACCGGCAACACAAAGGCATCTATGGCTCTTTATGACGCAAATAGCGGAGATTTTAGTGCAGCGGCTTCTGTGATGACATTTAACACAAACAATGCCGTGACGGTTCGTGACCCTAAAACAGATTTTTTTAAGACATTTGATGCGATGATAACTGCAGTTGAGAACTACAAACTCTACCCAGATGGCAGTTCTGGTGATGTGAGAAATGTAGGGATAGAGAATGCTATCAAAATGATGGATGATTTACAAGACCATATTTTTAAATCACATTCACAAGTTGGTGCCCAGTCAAATGCGCTCACGAACTCTTTACAGAGAACAGAGATGTTAAAAATGAGCTCGGTTGGTCTGCGTTCATCGGTCATCGATACAGATTTGGCAGAAGCTTACTTGAATTTAGAGCAATTAAATACGAACTATCAAGCGATGCTCTCAACTGTTGGTAAGATTTCACAGTTAAGCTTAGTAAACTACCTCTAAAAATCGCCTTTATACCTACATTTGGCTATAATCTTTTTTTTATTTTTGGCTTCAAGCCAGAAATATCTCCTCTCATGGAACAAAAGATTTATGTAAGAAAAGGAAATTTTAGTTTGAAAGATGCTCTGTTTATCTTATTTTTTGGTCTGCTTATCTATTTTGGATTTGCAACTATTTTGGGTGATACTGCTCTTATGGGGAGTTATGGCGCCATGTTTGCGTCTTACAATCATCACTATTTTGGCTACATCTCTTACATTTACATCTTTGCTTCACTCCTGCCGCTCTATATTTTTTATAAACAAAGCCCTGTAACTATCAAAAAAGTGGAGTTGTCTGTTGCCTCTTTTTTGATTTTTTTCTCTCTTTTGCTTGCTCAAGCACTTCTTGTTACCAATGAGCTTCGAGGTGCGTTTGCCGCAGGATTTGTGGATTTTTTATCGCCAAATATTGGATTTTTCGGACTTTGGATATTTTGGTTTATTATCTCGCTTTTATCAATGGTTATTATTTTTGAGAAGAGTGCGCATGAGATGGTGGACATGCTTTTTGCAAATCTCAAAAAAGTCGGTACCATAGCTCCTAAGGAGCAGAGCTTAAAAAAAGCTCCCGCAAAAAAAAGTAGTGATGTAGATGTCGCAGCTCTTTATGCAAAAGCCCAAAAAGAAAAAAGTGTTACCGCAGAAGCACCAAAAGAGCAGCATCAAGAGAGTATAAAACAAACTATAGAAGAACCCATAGAGCCTCAAGAAGTAAAGCAGAGCGAGGTTTCTGAGCCGCTTAAGACAAAAGAGCACAATATTTTAGATCTTGTCAATGAGATAAAAGAGCAAAAAGGAGCTATCGTTGTTGAGGAGTTGGAGGAGAATGCAAAACTTCTTGCAACTATCGAAAAAGGGGAGGTTGAAAAACCAAAAAACTTCAAGCTTCCATCGGTTGAATTTTTGCAAAAACCAAATGCAAAAGCGCATAGTGTGGATGAGAGCGAGCTTGACGGGAAGATAAAGTTTCTCATAGAAAAACTTGCACACTTTAAGATAGAGGGGGATGTGGTACGCACTTATGCGGGTCCTGTTGTCTCTACTTTTGAGTTTAAACCTGCCGCAAATGTCAAAGTCTCTCGCATCCTCAATCTTCAAGACGATTTGGCGATGGCGCTGAGTGCCGAGACTATCCGTATCCAAGCTCCGATTCCCGGAAAAGATGTAGTGGGGATTGAGATACCAAATGAGAAGATTGATACGATTTACTTAAGAGAACTGCTTGATAGCAAGCTATTTAAGGAGTCCTCTTCTCCTTTGACTATCGTTTTGGGTAAAGATATCGTCGGCAAGCCTTTTGTAACAGACCTTAAAAAACTGCCTCACTTGCTCATAGCAGGAACGACGGGAAGCGGAAAAAGTGTTGGTATCAATGCGATGATACTCTCACTTCTTTATAAAAATTCGCCAGACCAGTTAAGACTTCTTATGATAGACCCAAAAATGCTTGAGTTTTCTATCTACAACGATATTCCGCATCTTCTCACTCCTGTTATTACAAAAGCAAAACAGGCGATTGTGGCACTTAACAACATGGTTTATGAGATGGAACGCCGCTACGCTCTTATGAGTGACAACAGAACCAAAAACATAGAGAGCTATAATGAAAAAGTAAAAAAAGAGGGCGGCGAAAATCTTCCTTATATCGTTGTAATTATTGATGAGTTGGCGGATTTGATGATGACTAGCGGCAAGGATGTGGAGTACTCTATCGCCAGACTTGCACAGATGGCAAGAGCTTCGGGGATCCACCTTGTAGTAGCGACGCAACGACCATCTGTCGATGTTGTTACGGGGCTTATCAAAGCAAATCTTCCTTCACGCATCTCCTACAGAGTAGGGCAAAAAGTTGACTCCAAAATCATCTTAGACCAACAAGGAGCGGAGTCGCTTTTGGGTAAAGGAGATATGCTCTTCACCCCTCCCGGTTCCACGGGGCTTGTGAGACTTCACGCTCCGTGGAGTACGGAAGAGGAGATTGAAAAGATAGTTGACTTCATCAAATCTCAAAGAGCGCCAAACTACGATAAAAGCTTTTTGGTTGAGGATAGCGAGGCAGCCAGTGCATCTATGGGAGAGAGCTATGAAGAGCTTGACCCTATGTTTGAAGAGGCTAAAAATGTTATTTTGGCGGATAGAAAAACATCCATCTCTTACTTGCAAAGAAAACTTCAAATCGGTTACAACAAATCTGCAAGGCTTATCGAACAGCTTGAAAACGAGGGGATTTTGTCTGCTCCAAACTCCAAAGGTATCAGGGATATTTTATAACTGTTACCAAAGTAAACATTTTTAAAATAAAATAGCTAGCTTTTGTTTATTTTGGTAACACTGCTCTTCTGGCGTTTCTTTATTTTGTTACAATCCTATTAAATTTTAACTCATAGGAAAAAAAATGTCATTTATAGAAGAGTATAAAGCACATACGTTAGAGAGAGAGACTCTTGGTGTACCGCCATTGCCACTAAACGCTGCGCAAGCTGTTGCATTGGTTGAGATGATAAAAGCAGGTGAAGGCGACATGGCTCAAAATGTTGATCTTCTTACAAACCGTGTCTCTCCGGGTGTTGATGACGCTGCATACGTAAAAGCTGCATTTTTAAATGATGTTGCAAGTGAGAAAATCAGCGTAGCATCAATTGCACCTGAGCAAGCAGTTACTATGATGGGTATGATGCTTGGCGGGTACAACGTCAAACCGATGGTTGATGCGCTTACTTCTAAAAATGCAAAAGTTGTTGAAGCGGCAAAAGAGGCACTAAAACATACACTTCTTGTTTATGATGCGTTTAATGATGTAGAGGAACTACACAAATCTGGTAATGCGGGTGCTACTGAAGTTATCACTTCATGGGCAAATGCGGAGTGGTTTACATCAAAGCCTGCTATTGCTGAGGAGATTACTTTTACGGTGTTTAAAGTTGCCGGCGAGACAAATACAGACGACCTCTCTCCTGCATCTGAGGCGTTTACTCGTTCAGACATCCCTCTTCACGCAAACTCAATGCTTGTTGCAAAGATGCAAGACCCGATAAAAACAATCAAAGAGCTTAAAGAAAAGGGACATCCAATCGCTTATGTTGGCGATGTTGTAGGGACAGGAAGTTCAAGAAAATCTGGTGTTAACTCTGTTCAGTGGCACATGGGTGAAGATATTTCAGGTGTACCTAATAAGCGTACAGGAGGTATCGTTATCGGCGGTATTATCGCTCCTATCTTCTTTGCTACATGTGAAGATTCAGGCGCACTTCCGCTTGAGATGAGCGTAACTGAGATGGAGATGGGTGATGTGGTAACACTCTATCCATACAAAGGCGAAGCACACAAAGACGGAAAGTGCATAGCAACATTCAAACTAAACCCAAATACTATCGTTGATGAAGTGCGTGCTGGTGGGCGTATCCCGCTTATCATCGGTCGTGGACTAACTGCAAAAGCTCGTGGCGTTCTTGGACTTGGTGTTTCAGAAGCATTTATGACACCTGAGCAGCCTGCTGATAGCGGTAAGGGATATACTCTTGCACAAAAAATGGTAGGTCGTGCATGCGGCATGGCTGGCGTGCGCCCTGGTATGTATGTAGAGCCTGTAACATCAACTGTTGGTTCTCAAGATACAACAGGACCTATGACAAGAGATGAGATAGTAGAACTTGCAGCTCTTGGCTTTAGTGCTGATTTGGTAATGCAGTCATTTTGTCACACAGCGGCATATCCAAAACCTTCAGATGTTGTTATGCACCACACACTTCCTGACTTTATCTCAAAGCGCTCGGGTGTTGCACTTCGCCCAGGTGATGGGGTTATCCACTCATGGTTAAACAGAATGGTTCTGCCGGATACTGTGGGAACAGGTGCAGATAGCCATACACGTTTCCCTATCGGTATCTCTTTCCCGGGTGGTTCAGGAATCGTTGCGTTTGCGGCAGTTACTGCTTCTATGCCGTTAACTATGCCGGAGTCTGTTCTTGTACGCTTTAAAGGAGAGTTACAACCGGGTATCACGCTTCGTGACCTTGTAAATGCTATCCCTCATCAAGCTATCAAAGAGGGGCTTTTAACTGTTGCAAAAAAAGATAAGAAAAATATCTTCAACGGTCGTATTTTAGAGATTGAAGGTCTGCCAAACATGAAGTGTGAGCAGGCATTTGAACTCTCTGATGCGTCAGCTGAGAGAAGTGCTGCTGCATGTACAGTTCTTTTAAATGAAGAGCCAGTTATCGAGTACCTTAAGTCAAACGTAGTTCTTTTAGAGGCTATGATTCAAGCTGGTTATGAAGATAAACGTACATTACAAAGACGTATCGATAAGATGAACGAGTGGTTGGCAAATCCGTCACTTCTCAAGCCAGATGCAGATGCAGAGTATGCAGCGGTAATCGAAATCGACCTAAACAGTATCACAGAGCCGATTTTAGCATGTCCAAATGATCCAGATGATGTTGCAACGCTAAGCGAAGTTTTGGCAAGCGATCGTCCTACGAAGATAGATGAAGTATTTGTCGGTTCATGTATGACAAACATAGGTCACTACCGTGCGCTTGGTGAAGTTCTAAGAGGCGAGGGTGCAGTTCCGACAAGACTATGGGTTTGTCCTCCGACAAAAATGGATGAAAAGCAGCTTACAGAAGAGGGTTACTACTCTATCTTTGGCAGCTCAGGTGCAAGAACAGAGGTTCCGGGATGTTCACTCTGTATGGGTAACCAAGCGCGCGTCGCTGATGGTGCGGTTGTTTTCTCAACTTCAACTCGTAACTTTGATAACCGTTTAGGTAAAGATACCAAGGTTTATCTAGGTTCTGCGGAACTTGCTGCTGTATGTTCAAAACTAGGACGTTTACCGACTGCTGCTGAGTACAACGAGATAGTTCCTAAGAAGATAGCAGGCAAAGAGGCTAAGATTTACAAATATCTTAACTTCAACCTTATTAAAGACTATAAACTCTAATCTTTTGGCGCAAAGAGATTTGCGCCAAATTGCATCTTTTTCCTCTTCTTTTGCTAAAATACACCACCTATTACTTTCTTGGACTTTTAAATAATGCAAAAAATATATAAATTTATCGTTTTAATTCTTTTTCTTATTGGCGGAACGCTCTTTTTATTTGGCAATTTTATAAACAACTATAACAGCGAGATAGCTAAAACAAAAGAGAAAATCGATGGTGTGAACTTTGCACAAGAGGTGCAAAAATTTATCCTTAAAGTCCAGAAATTGCGTGGCTATAGTCAGTTTGATGAAAATTCGATGAGTGAAGCAGACTATGCTCTTGTTGTGAGCAATGTTACTCTTATCAAGGCAGATGCGCAAAAAGATATCGAAAATAGCAAAAATTTTAAAATACTCTACCCAACACTCTACGATAAAGAGTATGAGTATATTAAAAATGAGATTGAAACTTTGATCAATAGCTCTCTTGAAGACAAGGCGCTTCTGTATCAAAAATACACTTATGTTATCGAACAGCTTCAGGAGAAGATGTACTATCTTGGGTTTAAGTCTAAACTACTCTTGGAGTCTGATGGTGATAAATATTTTCTTATCGATATCATGCTCAAACACCTTCCAAATCTTATAGAGGTTGTTGGAAAAATCAGGGCAAAAACGAGCAGAGCTATACTTGAGAACTCCACAGACGCCGAGCTTCGATACTCTATCAAAAACAACTGCCTTCTTTGTGAAGAGCACGCAAAACAGGCGCAAAAAGCCATCGAAGAGATTCAAGATAGTGATGAGAAGGCAAGACTTTTAGCACATCTTGAAAATGTCACTTTAGAGACAAAAAAGATGCAGGAGTATGTTAAAAAAACGGTTTTGCTTAGCGGTGAAAACATCAAGGCAATCGAATTTTTTACGCTCTCTACTAACGTAATAGATAAGATTTTCACACTCTACCGCGCAGATGCCGAGTTTCTCAATCAAAAGCTACACCAAAAACTAAAAGAGCTTGAACAAGCAAAGCTTTATGGAATTATTATTGGAGTTTTTGTTGTTGTGCTAATTCTTATTATTATTGTTTCAATGGTGAGAAGTTACACGCTCTATGCGCAAAGTGAAAAAAAGATTAAAAACAATCTTACAGCTATTATCAAACTAAAACATGACCTTGAGAAGTGCAATACCATAGAAGAGATAGCCTCACAAGCACTCTACTTTTTTTCAGAGAGGTTTGGCGTTGTGCAAGGGGCGATTTACCTCTTCCATGAAGAGAACAACAAACTCTACCTAGCTTCTTCTTATGCAACTAACGAGATGAAGCCTATTGTTGAGCTTGGAGAAGGGCTTGTTGGCGAAGTCGCAGTTCAAAAAAAATCGATCGCAACGGAGTTTGAGAGTTCTCCAAAAAAGCTCTTTCGTATAGAAAACATCACCGTTACGCCATCGAGCATCTGTACTCTTCCGCTTATGAACTATGAGAAGATTTTTGGCGTTTTGCAGCTTGCTTTTACAAAAAAACATGATATCGTCCACAATGAAGACTTTGCTTATTTTATTGATATGATTATCGGTTTCTTGCGAGATGCAAAATCCTTAGATACAAGTGAAAAATACATCGACCTTATAGACCAGTATGTCATTACCTCTAAAACCAATACCAAAGGAATCATCACAGATGTAAGTGATGCTTTTACTAAGATATCAGGATACACAAAAGAGGAAATTATAGGAAAATCTCACTCTATTGTTGCGCATCCAGAGACGCCAAAAGAGGTTCATGAGGCTCTTTGGAAAACGATTCTTGAAGGCAAGATTTATAAAGGAGAGTTAAAAAATCGTAATAAAAATGGAAATGATTATTGGATAGAGTCCACCATTACGCCACAAATAGATAAGTATGGAAACATCATGGGCTTTTCGGCGATTATTCGTGATATCACAGATAAAAAAAGAATCGAGCACTACTCTATCACGGATGCACTCACTGGACTTTACAATCGACGATTTTTTGATGTGCAGTTTGAGAAAGATTATAAAATTTCAAAGCGAGATGGTAAAAATCTTGTTTTACTGATTGTGGATATAGATTATTTCAAGCAGTATAACGATTTTTATGGACACCAAAAAGGGGATGAAGCACTCAAAGTGGTTGCACAAACGATGCTCTCCCTCTTTAAAAGAGCTAACGACTATGTTTACCGTGTGGGAGGAGAGGAGTTCGCTATCTCTTTTTATGCAGCAACGCAAGAGAATGCACAAGAGAGAGCAGAACTTCTTAGAGTAAGTATCCAAAATCAAAAGATAGAACACGCCTCAAGCACAATTTCAGGCTACCTTTCGCTCTCTATAGGACTCTCCTTTGTGCCAAAAGCATGCACGATGGACGTTACAGAGATATACAAAGTAACTGACAAGGCGCTGTATCGTGCAAAAAATGGGGGAAGAAACAGGGTAGAAATAACGTCTCTTAATCCCTGATAATGTCAAAAGAAAGCGGATAAACTGGAGTAAAAAGGGCTTTATCTATAGTTTGGTTCTGTTTTTGATTTTTAAAAACTATCACGATTTTGTTTTCAAACTCATCTTTATAGGAGATAGACTCTATAAGTTCTCCGTTTATCTTGATGGTAAATTGCGTCTCTTTATAGTTCGCTGTATAGCTGTTTTGAGCATTTTTCTTTGCTTTGCCAATAATCTTAAAAAAATCAAAATTTGACTCTATTTGTCGCACGATAACTTGTTCTATCTCAGGCTCTACAATAGTCGCTTCAAAGTCATTGATGTAAACCTCTTTTTTAATCGGTTTAAAGTAACTCCATCTCGCATTTTGCGGTTTTGAGGCAACTATGTGTCCATTATAGTGAATCGTTTTATTCTCTTCATCCGTGATGCTTTGAACGAAATCTGCATCAAAAGAGGTCATGGAATCAAGCGAAGCAAAAAGCTCCATTGTTAAAAAGAGTGTTACGTAAAAGAGTTTCATTTGTACCTTTGTGTTTTTGAAAAATTATATCTTAGTGACCGTTTACATATTATTTAGTATCTTGCAAAACAGAAGAGGGAGTTTTTACAAAAGTGCCTATTTATGCGATTTCTAATTTTATGTGTGTTAAAATAAAAAGAATTTCTTTAGCGGTGTTTTTTGCCCGCTTACAATAAGGTTGCAGATGCTACAAGCATTAATGGGAAAAATTTTTGGTACTTCAAATGATCGAGAATTAAAAAGATATAAAAAAATGGTAAACAGGATTAACGATTTAGAGCAGAAGTATAAGCCTCTAAGTGATGATGCGCTCAAAGAGGCGTTTAATGCGATAAAAGAGAGCGTTTTGTCTGGAGCACAAAGCTTGGATGATGTTTTGGCGGACTCTTTTGCTATCACAAGAGAAGCAAGTTCAAGAGTGTTAAACATGCGACACTTTGATGTGCAGCTTGTCGGTGGGATAGTTCTGCATGAGGGCAAGATTGCTGAGATGAAAACAGGGGAAGGAAAAACCCTTGTTGCAACGCTTCCTATTGTTCTCAATGCCATGACAGGCAATGGGGTACATCTTGTAACGGTAAACGACTATCTAGCTTCAAGAGACGGCAATGAAATGCGCCCTCTTTATGAGTTTTTAGGTTTTAGCGTTGGTGTTATTTTGGAAAACATGCATGACCCGATGGTAAAGCGAGAAGTTTATGGCGCAGATATCACATACGGAACAAACAACGAGTTCGGATTTGACTATCTTAGAGATAATATGAGCTACTCTCGCCAAAATATGGTCCAAAGAGGACACAATTTTGTTATTGTTGATGAAGTTGACAGTATCCTCATCGATGAGGCGCGAACACCGCTTATTATCTCAGGACCGACAAACAGAACGCTTAAAGATTTTAAAGATGCAAACCGTATCGCTCTTGCTCTTGTAAAAGACGAACATTTTAGTGTGGATGAGAAAGATAGAACGGTTCTTTTGACAGAAGAGGGTATCACAAGAGCAGAAGAACTTTTTGGTGTTGAAAATCTCTACAGCCCTGAAAATGCGTCACTCTCGCATGTACTTGACCAAGCACTTAAAGCAAACTACCTTTTTGAAAAAGATGTTGACTATGTTGTAAACAATGGCGAGGTTGTTATTGTCGATGAGTTTACAGGGCGCCTCAGCGAAGGACGTCGTTATTCGGAGGGATTGCATCAAGCTCTTGAGGCAAAAGAGAATGTTGATATAAAAGAGGAGACGCAAACTCTTGCAGATATCACTTTCCAAAACTACTTTAGAATGTACAACAAACTTGCGGGTATGACGGGAACGGCGCAAACAGAAGCGACGGAATTTGCGCAGATTTATGGTTTGGATGTTATCTCTATTCCTACTAACATACCGATTTCAAGAGTTGACCTAAACGATTTGATTTACAAAACAGAAAAAGAGAAGTTTGAAGCCGTTATCAACACTATCAAAAAACTCTCTCAAACTGGGCAACCAGTGCTCATAGGTACTGCATCTATCGAAAAATCTGAAGCACTTCATGAGTTTCTTAAAAAAGAGAAAATCGCACATACTGTTTTAAATGCAAAAAACCATGCACAAGAGGGTGAAATCATTAAAAATGCCGGTGCGAAGGGTGCTGTAACTATCGCTACAAATATGGCAGGACGTGGTGTTGACATCAAAGTAAATGATGAAGTTAAAGCGCTTGGAGGTCTCTATATAGTCGGAACAGAGAGACATGAAAATCGCCGTATCGACAATCAGCTCAGAGGAAGAAGCGGACGACAAGGTGACAATGGAACGACGCAGTTTTATCTCTCGCTTGAAGATAGTCTTCTTCGCATCTTTGGAAGTGATAAAATCAAGAGCATTATGGAGCGTCTTGGTGTTGAAGACGGTGAGTATATCGAGTCAAAAATGGTAACTCGTGCGGTTGAAAAAGCTCAGAAAAAAGTCGAAAATATGCACTACGAGGGTAGAAAGCATATCGTTGAGTATGATGATGTAGCCAATGAGCAGAGAAAAATCGTCTATAAGTTTAGAAACCAGCTTCTTGATACAGAGTTTGATATAGCATCAAAAGTTGATGAGATACGAGAGCAATATATAGAGCATATTTTTAACAACTCTGGAGTATTTAACGGCGGAGCAAAAGAGGATTTTAACCTAGAAAAAGTGTTCAAAGTACTTCACGAAGAGATAAATCTTGAGCTAAATCCGCCAGACTATGCATCGCTTGAGTACGAAGAGCTCCTTGAAGCAGTAACACAAAATGTGAAAAATGTTTATGATGCAAAGATGAGCGCACTTGACGTCGCTACGCGCGGCGAAGTTGAAAGAGAGCTCTACTTAAAAGAGCTTGATAGCGCATGGAGAGAGCATCTTTATGCAATGGACAACATGAAAACCGGTATTAGACTTCGTGCGTATAACCAAAAAGATCCGCTAGTTGAGTACAAAAAAGAGAGTTTCAACCTCTTCACTGAACTTGTTGAAGATATCAAGTTCAACACCATCAAAACACTTCAAATCATCCAGTTTAGAGTGCAAGACCCAGAAGAAGAGGCGAAGCGCGTTGCTCAACAGCTAGATATGCAAAGAAAGATTCAAGAAGCAGCGATGCAATTTAACCGTCAGCTAGAAGAAGAGGCAAACGACAACAAGGCGAAAGTCTCAAGAAATGACCTCTGCCCATGCGGAAGTGGTAAAAAATACAAACTTTGCTGTGGCAAAAGTGGTCCCAAAAAAGGTGTTTTTGCCTCTTGAAAACATCAATTGTCTCTTACCTAGTAAAAAGGTTTTTACGTTTTGACAACGAACAACCATTTATATTTCTCTCAGCGCTTTTGGCGTTTTTAGGGATATCTCTGGGTGTTATGGTGCTTATTATTGCGATGGCGCTTATGAATGGTTTTGATAATGAGTTTAGAAAAAAACTTACTATTATGAACTATCCTTTGACGATTATGCCAAAGTTTTATGGCGCTGTGAACGAAGACCTTCTCATGACATTAGAGCTAGAGTTTCCAGAACTAGCTTTTAGCCCCTATGTGCAGTCTGCCATCATGGCACGAAGCGGCTCAAAACTCGAGGGTGGCTATATTTTTGGAGTTAATTTTAAGAGTGAAGCAAAGGTCAACAGCGTTGTCAAAAAAGCGATAGAAGAGAAAAGCTTTGAGAAGTTTGATGTTTTGATAGGCAAAACACTCAAAGATGAATTTTTACTTCGTGATGATGATAAGTTGATGTATATCTTTACGCACGTAGAACCAGGTGGGATGAATGTCACTCCAAAAATCAAAAGATTTCAGGTCAAAGGTGTTTTTGACTCAGGACTCTCTGCGTATGATAAAGCATATAACTATACAAGCCTTGAATCGCTTCAGACAATCCTTAACTTGCCAAGCAACCATTATAGTGGAATCCATATTTTTTCCCCAAATCCGCAAGAAGATATTGTAAAAATCAAAAAACTTCTCCCTCAGAGCGTTGCGATTAAAGGGTGGTGGGAAGATAATGTTAACTTTTTTGCAGCATTGGAGTTAGAAAAAGCCTCTCTTTTTATCGTACTGATGCTTATCATCCTCATTGCGGCTATCAACATCATCTCCTCTTTGTTGATGACGGTGATGAACAGAAGAAGCGAAATCGCACTCCTTCTCTCTCTTGGAACAACGCCTGCTGAGATTAAAAAAGTGTTTTTATATCTTGGTATAGTTATCGGAACAAGCGGTATTTTGGCAGGAATCGCTCTTGGTATGAGCGGCTTGTGGGTACTTAGCACTTTTGATATCGTTAATCTTCCAAAAGATGTCTATCCAACCTCTACACTCCCCCTTGATTTGAGTGTACAAGACTTTTTCTCAATCGTTGTCGGCGCTTTTGTTATTGTTATCATCTCCTCTTTTTATCCTGCTAAAAAAGCGAGTGAAGTAGATATCCTTACCGTTTTAAGAAACGAGTAAAAGAAGGATCAGTTCTTCTCTTCTTCGCTTTTGAAGAGTTCAAAAGGGTACATAAGTGTTCTTTTGATGATGTTAAAAGGTGCTACTGCAATATCTTTAGTAACTTGCGTTGTTACATCTGGGTCGTCAAGGGCTCCTGTTACACGCAGGGAGGTGGAGATGTTTTTGTTGCCAAGTAAAATATGTCCAACAAGAGGTATTTTTGAAAAGGAACTGCCAAGATTTGTTATGAGATTGAGATCCAAATCAATTGTGTTTTGTTTTATGCTTGCTTCACCCATTCCCGCGATTTCTATCTCTTTTGAGTTAAGGTAAATATCACTTATTTTATAAACATCTTCTTTGAGTTTAAATTTTGCATATGCCTCTTTTGCAGCTACGCCTTTGATGTTATATCCAGGAAGAGAGAAGGTCATAAGCGAAGGAACGGTGTTTACAAAAGCAAGGACATTGTTTAAAATCTTATAGTCCAAAATGGTTGTATCTTTGATATGAATCGTTCCATCATACTCTTTGAGTGGTCCGCCTATATAAAACTCCATAGAGCCGCCCTTAAATTTGGAGAGAGAGAAGAGTTTTTCCATAAATGTATCACCAAAATTTTTACCATAGAGATAAAATTTTTTCTCTTTGAGCAGAAAATTTGCTCTCCCATCTTGATGCTTTAGCTCTCCACGAAGCGTTCCATCGGCATACT
The DNA here is from genome assembly GCF_059705355.1 of Sulfurimonas lacustris. Classification (NCBI taxonomy): domain Bacteria; kingdom Pseudomonadati; phylum Campylobacterota; class Epsilonproteobacteria; order Campylobacterales; family Sulfurimonadaceae; genus Sulfurimonas; species Sulfurimonas lacustris. Next base: position 1,351,033 of record NZ_AP046125.1, on the reverse strand, counting down.
CAAAATGCATACTATCGGAGATAATATTTCTATTTTCGTTCAAATAGAGATAGCATCCCGTAGTGTCGATGGAAATGAGGGGAGAACTTTTCTTTTTATCTTTATCTTTATCTTTATCTTTATCTTCCTCTTCTGTGGCATTGTCATCAAAGATATTGATAACTTCATCTATATTGATTCCAAGATTGTCTGCTTTGATTTGTATGGTGTCTTTGACATCTATGGTGAGAACATCGTTAATCTTGAGCATTGTTTGGCTTTTTTGTGTGTTGTACGCCCCTGCAACAAGATAGCTCTCTACAGGTTTGTTCTCTTCTATAAGAATTTTATGTTTATACTCTGTGTTCAACCAAAACAAGATATCTTTTTGGCTACTCTTTTTTTGTGCTCTAAAGTGACCATTCTCAAGGCTATATTTTTGTAAAATCTCCGATTTTTGTGCTATTTTTTCTAAGGAATCGATTTTGAAAAACCATTCATTTTTATCGAGTAGATACTCAAACTGATACTCTTTGGAGTATATGCGCGTGCTGTTTTTTTTATTTTCAAAAAGAAGTTGTGTTTTGTTTTTACCTGCAAAAATTGAACCAAATGTTTCATTTTGTAAAGAAAACTCAGAGACATCTATCGTTCCAGCTTCATTTTTACGATTGTAGTTAAGACTTGCAGTTGCTTTGAGGATATCTGCATAAGTAAAAGCAGTATTGTTAAGTTTTATAAAATCATCTGAGATGGCGACTGCTACATTTTGAAAATTTACTTTATTACCGTCATTCATGGTAAGCGAGAGGGGATTTTTTGACACAACTGTTGTTGAGCCATCTTTGTAAGTCAGTTGCAATTTAGGAGTTTCATTTATACCGATGCCAAGATAATCCAGCGATAAAAGAGTAAGGTCAAAAAAAGCTTCTTGTGATTCAAAGGAGATGTCTCCCAAAAGCGTAGCTGTTGCTATTCCATCTGCTTTTATATTTGTAGATGGGATTTTTGCTTTAAGGTTTTTTATATCAAAGAGAACTTTTGTGGCATCCACTCCAACGGCATGCTCTTTGTAGTTCCATCGTGATTTTGCTATTTTCAGATAATCTTGTTTTTCATCGATAAAGTAAGTAATGCTAAGCGGCTTCTCACTAGGCATAAGAGAGAGATTTTTGTCAGCAAAAGAGATAGTATCAAATGCAAAATCAAGTTTGCCTATGGACTTTTTAGCTTGCAAATCTAAAGCAACAGTCGCAGTTGCTATATCTTTATAAGCTGCCCTCATTCCTTTTACTTGAACATCAGAATTTTTAAGGACAACATGTGCATCTAAAATATCGATATCAAGTCCCAAATAGTGTATCTGCGACTCTTTTGCATAAAAATCTCCGACTGCCTCAACATCGAGCGTCATGAGGTTTATCTCTAGTGTCAAATCGGTATCTATCATCCCTTTTGTCTGGATAAATGGGAGTTTGATTTCATAATTATTGAGCAGATGGAGTAGGTCTTTGTTTGCTTGACCCTTGAAGAGAAGATGGAGTGTTAAAAACTCCTCTTTTGTAGTAAAATCAATCTTTAGCCAGCTTTTATCAAGAAAAAAATCATAGGAGTAGGCATTTTGAGGTCGGATAAAAAGTACGCCATTTTTAAACTCCAAATCCGTCATTTTTGTTCTAATGGGTGCTACTTTTGTATCATAAGTGTAAATCAAATCATTTGCTACAGCTTTTGCATAGATATTTAGGTATGCATCCTCCATCTTTTCATACTCAAGCCAGCCATAGAGTGCTTGAAGTTCTAAACTTGAGAGCATTATTGCATCGTGAATCCAGTATTTGAGCTCTGGGGCAAAATCAAAGAGTGTTACTATCTGTTTCATATTTTTTATTTTTTGCTCTGATTCTATCGCATAATGTAACTTTTCTCTGTTGCTATGCGTGTAGAGCTTCAGCACTGTTTCGTCTTGTAGAGTAACTTGGAGTGCAGTTGTAAGCTCAAGCGCCTCTTTTGCGGTAAAAACTACATCTCCTTCTATCTTGAGAGCTTTGTTGATGATTTCACACTTTTGAAGCAGAAGATGAAAAAAAGTTCCATCGGAAGTAAGAAGCCCCTCTAGTGCTACTTCTGGTGAGGAGAGCTTTATAAATCCATCATTTGCTTCGCTGTATTTTGCTTCTAAGTTAAAATTATCAAAAGTTACTTTCTCAAGGTTTATCTCTTCAAAGAGGCTAAGGTAGGCAAGTTGTGGTTTCAAGGAAGTAAGAAGAGTTTGAAACTCATCTAAAGAGATCTCTTTTTCTTCTGTTTTTACGATAGTTATCTCTTTGACATGTACTCTTATTTTTTCATCCCATTTTATGTATAATTGCTCCGCTTTAATATTTGAAAACGAGACATTTTGAACAAATATTCCATATTGCAAAAAGATAAAAAGAGTCAAAAGTAGTAAAAATATGAATGATAAAAGAGTGATAGTAGCAAACTGGATTTTTGAGATAGCATTAATAATCGCGTTATCGTTCATGTATTACCTAAATCAGCCTATAAAATCCCCTAGAGTAATATACATTCCCGAAGGTTCGATAAATAAAATTATAACACAAATGCAGCAGAAGCATTACAATGTGACGAAGCTTGATACACTCTTGCTTCGTATCATGGGCTCTCCTCAAAGCGGATGGATTGACATGAAAACCACTGATAATAGCAGATGGGACTTTCTTTATAAACTCACCACCGCTAAGGCTGCTCTTGTGGATATCAGACTTATTCCAGGGGAGACTACTTATATCTTCTTAAATCAGCTTGCAGAGCAGCTTCAACTCAGTAGAGAACTTTTAGAAAAAGAGTATGCGCTTGAGACAAAACAAAAAGAGGGTGCTTTTGCTCCAAATACCTATAAATTGCCAATGGGTATAACTGAAAAAATGGTTATAAAGATTTTGCTCTATGAATCAGATATACAGATGAAAAAAATAGCAAAAATGATTTTTGGGCGCTATGATGAGAAGAAATGGTTACATTTCGTAACAATAGCATCTATCATTCAAAAAGAATCAGCCTCGATTGAGGAGATGCCCCTTGTGAGTTCTGTGATCTACAACAGACTCAAAAAAGGGATGAAACTGCAGATGGATGGCACGCTCAATTATGGTCCATATTCGCATACGAGAGTAACGCCACAGATGATAAAAGAGGACACGTCAACATATAATACTTACCTAAACAAGGGGCTTCCGGAGCATCCTGTCTGTAATGTCAGTTTTGAAGCAATCAGAGCTGCTATTTTTCCTGCACAGAGCGATTATCTCTACTTTATGAAATCCAAAAATGGAACACATGATTTCTCGCGTAACTATTCTACACATTTAGACAATATTAAACGTGCTACAAATTGAAACACTTTTAAAAGAAAAGTAAATAGTTTCGCAATGTTTTGTCATATTATTTATGTTGATGGTAAGATGTCTTTATAAATTTTTGCTCTAAGTGTTACCTTATTGCAAGAATATAAAATATTAAAACCGAGGACAAAAAGATGTCAAAAATTATTTGGTCAAAGATTGATGAAGCACCGGCTTTAGCAACGTATTCGTTATTACCAATCGTAAATGCTTTTACTAAAGCAGCAGGTGTTGAAGTAGTTCTTAGTGATATTTCACTAGCAGGTAGAGTTTTAGCTGCAATGGGTCTTGCAGAAGATGAACTTTCAAAATTAGGTGAACTTTGTCTAAAGCCAGAAGCAAATATCATCAAGCTTCCAAACATCTCAGCTTCTGCTGGTCAGCTTAAAGATTGTATTGCTGAGCTTCAAGCTCAAGGATATGACATCCCTAATTACCCTGAAAATCCACAAACAGAAGAAGAAAAAGCAATTCAAGCTAAATATAGCGCATGTTTAGGTTCAGCGGTTAACCCGGTACTTAGAGAAGGAAACTCAGACAGACGTGCTGCAGTTGCTGTAAAAAACTTTGCTAAGAAAAATCCACATAAATTAAGAGCTTTCTCTGAAAATTCTAAAGCATATGTTGCGCATATGCAAGGAAAAGGTGATTTTTACGGAAATGAGAAGTCTGTAACAGTTGCAAAAGATCAAAAAGTTACTATCGCTCTTAACGGTAAAGAGCTAAAAACTATCAATGCAGTAGCTGATGAAGTCCTAGATGGTACATTTATGTCAGTAAAAGCATTGAGAGCGTTTTATAAACAAACAATCGAGGATGCAAAAGCAAAAGGACTTATCTGGTCTGTACACTTAAAAGCAACTATGATGAAAATCTCTGACCCAATTATGTTTGGTCATGCTTTTGAAATCTTCTTTGCAGATGTGTTTGCTCAATATGCAGATGTATTTAAAGAAGTTGGCGTTAACTCAAACATGGGTATGTCAGACTTAGAGAAAAAAATCAAAGGACATGCTAAAGAAGCTGAAATCAAAGCAGCTTTCCAAGCAGTAGTTAACGCTGATGCTCCAAAAATCGCTATGGTTGACTCTGATAAAGGAACAACAAACTTTAATGCTCCAAACGACATTATTATCGATGCTTCTATGCCGGTTGTTGTTCGTGAGGGTGGTAAACAGTGGGATAGAACAGGTGCAGCACTAGAGACTGTCGCTGTTATTCCAGATTCTACATATGGAATGTTCCACGCTGAGATGGTAGCGGATTGTGTAAAACATGGTCAATACGATGTAACAACTATGGGTACGATGCAAAATATCGGTCTTATGGCTCAAAAAGCTGAAGAGTACGGTTCTCACCCAACTACATTTGAACTTGCAGAGTCTGGTACTGTAACGGTAACTGCTGAGGATGGTACAGTGATGATGAGTTTCGAGTGTGAAGCTGGTGATATCTGGAGAATGTCTCGTGTTAAAGATATTCCAATCCGTGACTGGGTTCGTTTAACAGTTGAGAGAACAAAAATCGAGGGTATCCCTGCAGTATTCTGGTTAGATGAAAAAAGAGCTCACGATGCTGAACTTATAAAAAAGGTTAAAGCGTATTTAGCAGATTTTGATACAACTGGTTTAGATATCCAGTTTATGAATGTAACAGATGCTACGCGTTTCACTAACACTCGTATTCGTGAAGGTAAAAATACAATCGCTGTAACTGGTAACGTTTTACGTGACCACTTAACAGATATGTACCCGATCTTAGAGCTTGGAACATCTGCAAAAATGCTCTCTATCGTTCCATTACTTGCTGGTGGTGGTCTATATGAGACTGGTGCGGGCGGATCTGCTCCTAAGCACGTTGAGCAATTCTTGAATGAGGGTCACTTAAGATGGGATTCTCTTGGTGAATTCTTAGCACTTGCAGAGTCTTTGAGATTTTTAGGTAACAAGCATGCAGATGCAAAATTAACAGCACTTACAGCTGCTCTTGATGTTGCAAATAATTCATACCTCGATAACTCAAAAGAGCCGGGAAGAAAAGTTGGAGAGCCAGATAACAAAGCTTCTCACTTCTATGTTGCGCAGTACTGGGCAAAAGCACTTGCAGAGGGCAGCAACGCAGAGTTAGCAGCAAAATTTGCTCCAGTTGCAAAAGCGTTGATTGAAAACGAAGACAAAATTATGTCTGAGCTTATGGCGGTAGAAGGAAAACCTCAAAATATTGGTGGATATTTCCATCCAAATGATGCATTAGCGGAAAAGGCGATGAGACCATCTGTAACGTTGAATGCAATCATTGATAGCATTTAATATTATTTTATAGACAGAGATTTTTTCTCTGTCTGTTTTTCTTTTTTTATGAAACTTTTTAGTTTTATAAAAAAGGCAAAAAATGTCTTTAGTTGTAGTGTGTTCAAGGGCTTCATTAAGTCTATTTTGTTACCATAATACAATTTAATTTCAAGGAGTGTGTATGAATCAAGGAAAAAGAGTCGGAATTGTTGGTGCTGGAAATGTTGGTGCAACAGTAGCATACTCTTTAGCAATGCTTGGTTCTTGTCATGAGATAATTCTTCGTGATAACAAGATTGATGTTGCTAAAGGAAAAGCGTTAGACATGAGCCAAGCAGCAGCGGCGGTAAGAAGCCATACTGTGGTAAGTGTTGCTGAAGAGATGTCGGATTTGACAAACTGTGATGTTGTTGTAGTAACTGCAGGAAGCCCAAGACTCCCAGGTATGAGCCGTGATGATCTTTTGATGATTAATGCAAACATCACTAAAGATGTTATCGCAGGCGTTGCAAAATATTCACCGGACGCTATCATCATCATGGTTTCAAATCCACTTGATGCTATGACATATGTCGCACTCAGAGAGAGTGGTTTTGAGAGAAGCCGTGTTATAGGGATGGCTGGCATACTTGATAGTGCAAGAATGGCAAGTTTTATACAAGAGAAACTCGGCTACGGAGGAGGGCAAATCAGAGCTTCCGTTATGGGTGGACATGGTGATGATATGGTGCCACTTGCGAGTTACTCGACTGTTGCAGGGGTTCCTTTAGCAAACCTTTTAACACCTGCGGAGATTCAAGAGATTGTTGTGCGTACACGCAATGGTGGCGCTGAGATAGTCGGTCATCTCAAAACAGGCTCTGCTTACTATGCACCTGCAAAAGCAACGGCTATCATGGTAGAAGCGATTCTTAAAGATACAAAACAGATTCATCCATGCGCGGTCTTTTTAGAGGGCGAGTATGGTCACTCTGATGTCGTCTCTGGCGTGCCGGTTATGCTTGGAGCAAACGGAGCTGAAAAAATCATACAAATATCTCTTAATGAAGATGAGAAGAAGATGTTTGAGGGTTCTTGTAACTCTGTTAAGACTTTGATTAGTACGCTCAATAAAAATAATTTTTTTAATAAAGGAGAATAGAGTTTGCGTACACGTATAGAAAAAGACACGATGGGTGAGATTGCAGTACCGATAGATGCTTATTGGGCTGCACAAACACAAAGATCGATTGAAAATTTTGCTATCGGTGAAGAGAAGATGCCTTATGAGATTACAAGAGCATTTTCTTACCTTAAAAAAGCAGTTGCTCTGGTCAATAAAGATTTAGGCAAACTGGATGCTAGAAAAGCTGATGCTATCGCACAAGCTTGTGATGATATGTTGGCTGGAAAACTCGATGATGCTTATCCTCTAGTAGTTTGGCAGACGGGTTCAGGCACACAGTCAAATATGAACAACAACGAGGTTTTAGCGTCTCGTGCAACAGAGATTCTGGGTGGTGATTTTAGAGTAGAAAAGCTTATCCATCCAAATGATGATGTAAACAAGTCTCAAAGTTCAAACGACACATACCCGACAGCTCTTCATGTAGCAGCGGTTATTGCAGTTGAGACAAGAGTTCTTCCTGCTATTGAGAAGTTAAGAGCAACGCTGATAGAGAAGTCACAAAAGTTCGACCATATCGTCAAAATCGGACGTACACACCTACAAGATGCAACACCTTTAACTCTTGGTCAAGAGATTAGCGGTTGGGTTGAGATGCTTAACAAGTGTGAAAAAATGGCAAAAGATTCTCTTGAGGCAGTTCGTGAACTAGCTCTCGGCGGTACTGCAGTCGGAACAGGTCTTAACGCTCATCCGGAGCTTGGAGAGAGAGTTGCACGTAAACTAACAGAGCTTACGGGTCACACATTTGTAACCGCTCCAAATAAGTTTCATGCACTAACTTCTCATGATGCTCTTGTTTTCGCACACGGCGCACTCAAAGCACTCTCGGCAGATATGATGAAAATCGCAAACGATGTTCGCTGGCTTGCTTCTGGTCCTAGATGCGGAATAGGGGAGATTACTATCCCTGAAAATGAACCGGGTTCTTCTATCATGCCGGGTAAAGTAAATCCTACACAAAGCGAAGCGGTAACTATGGTTACATGTCAAGTTATGGGAAATGATGCGGCTATCGGTTTTGCGGCGAGTCAGGGAAATTTTCAGCTCAATGTATTTAAGCCGGTTATTGCGTATAACTTCTTGCAGTCATGCCGCCTCCTAGCGGACTCTATCGTTTCGTTTAACGATAACTGTGCAGTTGGAATTGAACCTGTAGAAGATAAGATAGATTTTTATCTAAACAACTCGCTTATGCTTGTAACTGCACTTAACCCTTATATAGGTTATGAAAATGCGGCAAAAATAGCAAAAACGGCACATAAAAACGGTTCAACTCTTAAGGAAACAGCGATAGAGCTAGGGCTTTTAACTGCTCAAGAGTTCGATAAATATGTTATACCACAAGATATGATATCGCCAAAAGCGTAAATTTTACAAAAAGGAAGAGTTTAATGAATATACATGAATATCAGGCAAAACAAATTTTTGCTAAGTACGGCGTGCCGACACCAAAAGGTTTAATGGCGGAGAGCGTAGATCAGGCAGTTAAAAATGCCGAGATTTTAGGCGGACCTATCTGGGTTGTTAAAGCTCAAATCCACGCCGGTGGTCGTGGTCTTGGTGGCGGTGTAAAGCTTGCTCGCTCTATCGAAGAAGTTGAAAAACTTTCTCGTGAGATTTTAGGGATGACTTTGGTTACTCACCAAACAGGACCTGAGGGCAAACTTGTTCAAAAACTCTACATCGAAGATGGTGCAGATATCAAAGATGAGTTATACCTTGGCGTTGTTCTTGACCGCGCACGTGAGATGCCTGTTATCATGGCTTCAACAGAGGGCGGTATGGCGATAGAGGATGTTGCACACGATTCTCCTGAGAAGATTATCAAAGTAGCAGTTGACCCTGCTATCGGTTTTCAAGGTTTTCACGGAAGAGAGCTTGTGTTTGGTCTAGGTATCACAGACCCGTCTGAGCAGAAAAAATTTATTGATTTTGCTTCAAAACTCTATAAACTCTATATGGAAAATGATGCAGAGATGATAGAGATCAACCCACTTGTAAAAACAGGAAGCGGTGAGTTTTTAGCGCTTGATGGAAAAATGGGATTTGATGATTCTGCACTTGGCCGTCATCCGGATATCGAAGCGATGAGAGATATTAGCGAAGAGGATGCAGACGAGAGAGAAGCTGGCAAATATGGTCTCTCTTATGTTTCACTTGATGGCGAAATCGGTTGTATGGTAAACGGAGCAGGGCTTGCGATGGGTACTATGGATACTATCAACTACATGGGCGGAACTCCTGCAAATTTCCTTGATGTTGGCGGAAAAGCAAATGCTGAGACGGTTGCAAAAGGTTTTGAGATTATTCTTAAAAATCCAAAAGTTAAAGCTATATTTGTAAATATTTTCGGTGGAATCGTTAGATGTGACCGTATCGCAAACGGTATCTTAGAGGCTACAAAACTTGTAGATGTTCATGTTCCGGTAATCGTTAGACTTGATGGTACAAATGCGCCAGAAGCGGCAGAGATTTTAAGAAATGCAAATATCGCAAATGTTATAGCAGCTACAGATTTGGCTGATGGTGCTGCAAAAGCAGTAGCAGCTGCAAAACAAGCTAAGTAAGGAGGGGATTTATGAGTATATTGGTAAACAAAGACACAAAAGTAATCGTTCAAGGTTTTACGGGTAAAGAGGGTTCTTTTCATGCTGAGCAGTGTTTAGCATACGGAACAAAGATAGTAGGCGGTGTTACACCAAACAAAGGCGGAACTGAGCATTTAGGTCAGCCAGTATTTAACACGGTCAAAGATGCAGTTGCTACTACGGGTGCAACTGTTTCTATGATATTTGTTCCGCCTGTTTTTGTGGCAGATGCAGTTATGGAAGCGGCAGATGCAGGAATCGAACTTGCGGTTATCATCACAGAGGGTGCACCAGTTCGTGATATGCAAGCAGCTAAAGCGTATGCGATGAAACATGGCATGAAAACCATAGGGCCAAACTGCCCAGGTATCATCACGGCTGAAGAGTGTAAAATCGGAATTATGCCAGGGATGATTTTCAAAAAAGGAAATGTTGGACTTATTTCAAAGTCAGGTACTCTAACTTATGAGGGTGCAAACCAAGTTTGTAGAGAAGGTTTTGGTATCTCAACTGCGGTTGGTATCGGCGGAGACCCAATTATCGGTCTTTCATATAAGCAACTTTTACCAATGTTTGAAGCAGACCCAGAGACTCACGCAATCGTTATGATTGGCGAAATCGGTGGAGATTTAGAGATTCAAGCAGCGGCATACATCAAAGAAAATATCAAAAAACCTGTTGTGGCGTTTATCGCAGGACAGACTGCACCTAAAGGTAAAAGAATGGGTCATGCCGGTGCGATAGTGAGTGGCGGAGCAGGAACGGCAGCTGAGAAAATGGCAGCTTTGGAAGCAGCAGGCGTAAAAGTTGTTGTTTCACCTGCCGAAATTGGCAAGGCAATTGCAGAGGTTTTGGCAAAAAAGTAACATTTTGAATTTGTGCGAGCTTCATTTAGTAACACTTTCGTTCTTAATGAAGCGTTATGAGCACATTTCAGAGTTGCATTAATTAAAATGAGTTAATCTGTTTTACGCAAATGTATAATTTAAAAGTACTTTAAAAAAAGAGGAGAAGAAATGGGAGCTGCTATGATCGAGTACCCAGGCAATGTGCCAGTGTGGGTAAATACGGGTAATTGTAAAGCGTGTGATATATGTGTATCAGTATGTCCTTCAGGCGTACTTGGAATGAAGTATGATTCAACATCGACGCTAGGAGCAATGATTTCTGTCAATAATCCAGAGTCATGCATAGGTTGTAATGAGTGTGAATTATCGTGTCCTGATTTTGCTATTTATGTTGCAGATAAAAATCAATTCAAATTTGCAAAATTAACAGATGATGCAAAAGAGCGCCAAGCTGCAATCGTTGCAAATAACTATATGGCACTAGACCAAAAAGGAGTGAAATAATGGGAACAAGAGAAGTGATTTCAAGCGGTAATGAACTATCTGCATTAGCTGCAAAAGATGCAGGGTGTAGATTTTTCGGTGGTTACCCGATTACCCCATCAAGTGAAATTATGCATGAAATGTCTGATTTGATGCCAGAAGTTGGTGGAGCATGTATTCAAATGGAAGATGAGATTGCTGGTGTTGCAGCTGCAATCGGTGCTGGAATGAGTGGTGTGAGAACGATGACTGCTACATCTGGTCCTGGTATTTCACTTAAAGCGGAAAATCTCGGTCTTGCTCAAATGACAGAAGTTCCTCTCGTGGTTGTTAACGTTATGCGTGGTGGTCCATCAACTGGCCTTCCAACACGTGTTTCTCAAGGTGATGTTCGCCAAGCAAAAAACCCATCTCACGGTGATTACAGATCTATAACACTGTGTGCTGGAAACCTAGAGGAGTGCTATACAGAAGTTGTAAGAGCATTTAACTTAGCAGATAGATTTATGCAACCTGTTTTTGTTCTTACGGATGAGACTATCGGGCATATGCACGGTAAAGCAATGCTTCCAACAGAAGAGGAAGTGAGAGCTGGTATTGTTCCAAGAAAAACATTTGATGGAGCACCTGAGGACTATCGTCCTTATGGAGTAGGTCCAGACGAAGCAGCTGTACTTAACCCAATGTTTAAAGGGTATAGATACCATTTTACAGGTTTGCATCATGATGCAAAAGGCTTCCCAACAGAAGAGATAGAGACGTGCAGAAAACTGATTCAAAGACTTGAAGACAAAGTTATGGCACATAGAGATGAAATCGAACTTAACGAAGAATTTATGCTTGATGACTTAACTGGTGCAGAGGGTGAAGTTCTTATCATTGCGTATGGTTCAGTATCTCTTGCTGCTAAAGAGTCTATTCGTCACTTACGTGCTGCTGGTATCAAAGCAGGTCTCTTTAGACCGATTACTCTCTGGCCAAGCCCAGCAGAATCGATTAAAAAATACACAGACAAAATTAAAAATGTGTTGTGTGTAGAGCTTAATATTAGACAATATACTGAAGAAGTTGAGAGAGTTTCTGGAAGACTCGACATCCAAGGCCTTTATAAGGTAAATGGAAGAGCAATTTCTCCGTATGAGATTGTAAATAAAGTAAAAGAGGTATTCTAAGATGGCATTTAATTACGATAAATATTTAAGACTTGAAAAGATGCCAACACTTTGGTGTTGGGGTTGTGGTGATGGTGTTATTCTAAAAGCTTTTGTACGAGCGATTGATAAACTAGGCATCAATAAAGATGATGTTTGTGTTGTTTCTGGAATCGGATGTTCAGGAAGATTTTCATCTTACATAGATTTCAATACGGTTCACACAACACATGGTAGAACAGTAGCATTTGCTACAGGTATCAAACTTGCAAATCCAGATAAATATGTCATCTGTGTTGCTGGTGATGGTGACGCGCTTGCAATCGGTGGTAACCACACAATTCATGGATGTAGAAGAAATATTGACATCACAATGATAATGATTAATAACTTTATCTACGGTTTGACAAACTCTCAAACAAGTCCAACAACACCACAAGGTATGTGGACAGTATCGCAAAAAGCTGGAAACATTGACCCGACTTTTAACGCTACAGATTTGGCAATCGCATCTGGAGCATCTTTTGTTGCTAGAGAGACGATGATAGACCCTAAAAAACTTGAAAAAACACTTGTAAAAGCGATTGAGCATAAAGGTTTCTCTTTTATTGATGTTATGTCAAATTGTCATATTAATCTTGGCAGAAAAAACAAGATGGCGTCAGCTATGGAAAACCTTGAGTGGATTGATGGTATTACTATCCCTAAGAAAAAATATGATGAACTTTCTCCTGAAGAACAGTTAAACAAATTCCCAACTGGTATCTTAAAAGAGGATACTGAAGCAAAAGAGTATTGTGAGATGTATGCAGAGATTATTAAAGTGCATCAAGGTGAGAGAAAAACAATCACTCAAAATGATTTTGCGAAAAAAATATAAGGAGACACATAGATGGCTAGAACATTAATGAGATTTACAGGTGTTGGCGGACAAGGTGTTCTTCTAGCAGGTGAAATTTTTGCAGCAGCGAAAATTAAAACAGGTGGATTTGGTTTAAAAACTGCTACATATACTTCTCAAGTGCGTGGTGGTCCAACAGTTGTTGACATTACGCTTGATGATGAGGAGATTTTTTACCCATACGCAAATGATGGCGAAATCAACTTTATGCTCTCTGTTGCACAGGTGAGTTATAACCAGTTTAAAAAAGGTGTTCAAGAGGGTGGAACAATCGTTGTTGATCCAAATCTTGTGCAGCCGAGTGATGAAGATAGAAAAACTTGGAATATTGTTGAAATTCCAATTATTACTATTGCAAAAGAGGAAGTTGGTAATGTTATTACCCAGTCTGTTGTTGCACTTGCGATAGCAAACACTTTTATGAATGCGATAGACAAAGATGCTCTTATCGATACAATGCTCTCAAAAGTTCCTGCGAAAGTGCATGACGTCAATAAGCAAGCGTATGAGCTAGGTGAGAAATATGCAAATGAGGCTATGAATAAATAGTTTTATAGATTTGTCTCTTTTTTAAGAGACAAAATATTGAGCAGCCCTAAAAAGCTGCTTTTTTTATACAAATAATTTAATATTAAATAGTATTCATAATATTATGAAATATCAAATTCTAATACTTTCCCAAAAAAATTCTACGTGCTTTTCAAATTGTGTTGACAGATTTGTAGTAGAGCTACCATCAAACCTTAAAAGCGTAATCTGAAGCCTGATATAGAAGAGGGTGGATAAAAACTCATAAGCGACCATCATTGGGTCTGCTGAACGAATCAGGGAGTTTTGCATCATCATAAAAAATGCTTCTGAGAGAACCTTTATATTTTCATTGTGAAATTCATTCATAAACTGCTCTCTAAGCTCTTTGTTTTGGAAAAGCTCTATCATGAGTAGCCTAAACATGTTTTCGTTATTTTTATCAAATGTGAGAAGCTTGTATTGCATCGTAAACTTCTGTAAAAAAGCCTTCCCTTTCAGTGCAGACTCTTTGATATCACTCTCGTTTTGAGAGAAGGGTGTTGTAAAAATCTCTTTTGCAACAGATAAAAAAATCTCCTCTTTATTTTGAAAATGGTTATACAGCGCGCTCTCTCTTATTCCCACTTCTGAAGCTATTTTTCGCACACTTGTTGCTTTAAATCCATACTCTGAAAAGAGAGTAGATGCTGCTTTGAGTATCTTTTGCTTTGTACCTGTTTTCTTTTGCACATGCGTTATTTCGGACATTAAAACCTCTTTTTTATTGTTATGAACATCTGTTAATGTGAATAGAAGTATATATGAACAAATGTTAATTTACTCTTATTTGAAATGAACGATTGTTCATACTAATGTTTGACATAATGAACAAATGTTCATATATAAATTAAAAGAAAAGAACATTTGTTCACTTATGAAAAAAACTGACTTAAAGGAACTTTTTTGTAAGCTTTCGCAGGTACAACAGATAGCAACTTGATTTATTTCAAGAGGAAAGTCCGAGCTGCTCTAAGAAAGTGTTCCATTTAACGAATGGCCGTAGCAATGCGAGGGAAAGTGCAACAGAGAGAAGACTTCCGCTTAATGGCGGTAAAGGTGAAAGGGCGGTGTAAGAGACCACCAGTCTTTATAGTAATATAGAGAGCTTGTAAACCCAACATGGCAGCAAGAAACAGATGGTCAGCGTCTTAGGGAGCAAGTAGATGGTAGTGATACTGTTTACTTTTGCTTATGCTACTGTTTCGCTAGAAGTACAATGTGAATTGTAAAGTAGATTAATGCTATCAAAACAAAACTCGGCTTATGTTGTGCCTGTTTAAAAAGAAGTCAAATCATAAAACCCATGTTTAGATGAAATACTATCTAATATAATATGCCTAATATATAAAAATTATATTCAAGAGAATTTACATTATGTTAACCAATGCGTAGATAGAATGATTTTTTTAAAATTCCAAACAAGATAAGAGTCAAACGATTATGGATAGAAAAGAAGAACTTATAAACGATATACAAAACTTGCTTAACAGTTATGATGATGTTCATAAAACATCCATCAATCCTAGTATTTTAAAATTTATGGATGAAGAGACCCTTCTTCATATCATCGGTTCACTATTAGATCAAAAAGAGGATGCTAAAGAACCAGATCTCAATTGGCTAGAGACATTTAAAAAATATAATTAAATAGTTATAGTTGCTATCAATCAAAAACAGTTTCATTTGTTACCGAATTGTCTGTATAATTTGGAATTACATATAATAAAGGATTCTAAAATGTCTAATGTAGATTTAGTACAACTTACGCAGGAAACAAAGAAGCTCACGGCAATGGTCGTTGAAGATGAGAAAGTTGCAAATGAACTTTTGAGCTCAACTTTCAAAAACTTTTTTTCTGATGTTAAATCATGTTTTAATGGTAAAGAGGCTTTAGAAGCTTACCTTAAATCGGCTCCTGATGTTGTTTTTGTTGATATTATCATGGCAGAGATGGATGGTATAGAGCTTTCACGCAAAATTCGTGAAATCAACCCTACTCAAATAATCATTGTTATCTCTGCAAGCAATGATATTGAAAAAATATCTGAGTCTATCGAAGTTGGTGTTAATAGCTTCATACAAAAACCAATCGATACGAAAAAAATCATAGAGTTGCTATCAAGCGTTGTCGCTATGGTTGCTAAAAAGAAAAAAATTGAGACAAAAACATTTTCTATCTCTCTTCCGTTAGATTTGTATGAGCAAGTAAATGACAATGCTAAGGCGGAGAGTATCTCTAAAAATGCCGTTATCATTAGAGCACTTCGCAGCTTTTACGAATAATGAAGAAATTACTGAGTTTTAGAAATTATTAAGATACAAATCTGTATAATTTCGGCTCAGTAACAAACACTGACAAAGTGGCCCCGTCGTCTAGCGGTAAGGATCCCAGGTTTTCATCCTGGTTACAGGAGTTCGATTCTCCTCGGGGTCACCAACTTTCGCACTCTAATCACACCAAAAATAATTAAACATTCGTTAAATAGCAAAGTCAATCTAATTTGGTAGTTTTTACGCACTTTTTTAAAAGTGCGTAACCCCCTGCTCTTTTACTTGTTTAGTTTCTGTGCAACAAGTTCATTTACCACGCTTGGGTTTGCTTTACCGCCTGTCATTTTTAGTACTTGACCTACAAAAAAACCAAGCAGATTGGTGTTTCCGCCTTTGAACTTAGCAACATTGTCAGGATTTTTTGCGATTACTTCATCGATAATAGGCTCAATTACAGCAGGGTCGCTTATCTGGATAAGTCCCTTAGCTTGAACTATCAGCATAGGGTTTTCTCCATTTGTAGCCATCTCTTCAAAAACTTCTTTAGCTATTTTATTTGAGATAGTGCCTTCATCAATCATCTTAACAAGTTCGGCTATTTGGAGTGCAGTAAACTTCAGCTCACTGCCTTGTTTCTCTTTAAACTCTCTTGCTACCTCATTTGCTACAATGTTTGCAATAGTTACAGGGGAGTTGTGAAGCGAGAGTACATTTTCATAAAAAGAGGAGAGTTTTTCATCTCTGGCTAAAATCTCGGCAAGCATACTGTTTAGTCCAAGCTCATTGGTGTATCTGTTAAACAGAGACTGCTCTGCTTCACTCATAGCTTCAGCTTTACCCTCAATCTGAATCTTTTTATCTTCTCTTTTTTCTATCTTAGCAGTGGTTGCCTCAGTACTGTTTTTTTTACCCCAAGACTCTTTAAGACCTACGATTTTGTTAAAAACAGGTTTTTCATCTGTGTAGTCAACAGAATCAGCATAAAAATATCCATGTCTTTCAAACTGAAATCTAACATCTGGTTTTTCTGTTACAACTGCAGGTTCAATAAGCGCATTTTGTATGATTTTTAAAGAGTTAGGATTGAGATCTTCCATGCCTTGAGGGTTTTCACAAGCATAAAGCCTTTCATAGAGCCTTACCTCCACTTCTTTAGCAGATGCAGCATCCACCCATTGGATAGCACTTTTGACTTTTATGCCGCTTGTGTCTTGTCCGCTTTTTGAGCTGGGATGGTACTCTGCTATTATCTCGGTTATATTGCCGTTTTCATCTTTTTTAACCTCTTTGCATGTGATGATATAGGCATGTTTGAGACGCACACTCTGCTCGGGTGTGAGACGGAAGTAACCTTTTGGAGGGTTTTCATCAAAATCATCGCGTTCAATATATATCTCTTTAGAAAAAGGGATCTTTCTTGACCCCTCTTTTGGTATATCATCAGGATAGTACGAAGCGTCAAGTTCTTCACTGCCCTCATAGTTCTCTATGGTTACTTTTAGAGGATCAAGCACACTCATCACACGAGGTACTTTTGTGTTGAGATCATCTCTGATACAAAACTCAAGCTGCGAGACATCAACAGTGGAGTTTGCTTTTGCTATACCGATTTGATCACAGAAGTTTAAGATGGATTCGGGTGTATAGCCTCTTCTTCTAAGCCCTGCAATAGTTGGCATGCGAGGATCATCCCATCCGTTTACTCTTTTTTCGTTTACTAGCTCAAGAAGCTTTCTTTTACTCATAACGGTATAGTTGATTCCAAGTCTTGCAAACTCATGTTGGTAAGGGCGCGGCGGTTGAAGTCCAAGTGTCTCTAGCACCCAGTCATAGATATCACGGTTGTTTTCAAACTCTAGCGTACAGATAGAGTGAGTAATACCTTCGATGTAATCAGAGAGACAGTGACCAAAGTCATACATAGGATAAATCGCCCACTTGTCCCCTGCTCTATAGTGGTGTGCATGACGGATGCGGTACAAAAGAGGATCACGCATCTTCATATTTGGAGCAGACATATCAATCTTGGCGCGAAGAACATGTGCACCGTCTTTAAACTCTCCGTTTTTCATTCTCTCTAAAAGGTCAAGATTCTCTTCTACACTGCGATTTGCATATTCACTGCGACGCCCCGCTTCTGTAACACTGCCACGATACTCACGCATCGTCTCTTCATCCAAACTGTCAACATAAGCTTTGCCCATTTTGACAAGCTCTACGGCATACTCGTAAAGTTTGTCGAAATAGTCAGATGTATAACGCACATCGCCATCCCACTTAAATCCAAGCCACTCAACAGCATCTTTAAGCGCTTCAACATATCTTGTGTCCTCTGTAGTCGGGTTCGTATCGTCCATCCTAAGGTTACAGCGACCGTTATAATCGCGTGCAATACCGAAATTGATAGCGATAGATTTAGCATGTCCGATGTGAGGAAAGCCGTTTGGCTCAGGAGGAAATCTTGTGATAATATTTTTATATTTGCCTGCTTTTAGGTCTTTTTCAACTATTGTGCGTAAAAAATCTTTGTGTTCACTCATGACTACTAAACCTTTGTTTAAAACTTTGTATTATGGATAGTATTCTATCAAATCGGAGCTTTAGCTAAAACTTGATAGAATTCCAAAATTAGATTATACAGGAATAGAAATGCTGAGATTTGCGTTTAGCCCGACTCATGATATGAACATTGGTAACTTAAGAGTTGCCATATTGAACTATATTGTCTCAAAGCAGAGAAGTGAGGGTTTAATCGTTCGCATAGAAGATAGGGACAAAGAGAGAAACATGGAAGGAAAAGACCAAGAGATAGTCGGTATTTTGGAACTTTTTGGCATTGAGTACTCTCATGTTGTCCACCAAAGTCAAAATTTCCGTTTTCATGCAGCAATGGCTCTGCAGCTTCTTCATGAAAAAAAGGCATTTAGCTGTTTTTGCTCACCAGAGTGGCTTGAAAAAAAGAGAGAAGAAGCCAAAAGCAACAAAGAAGTATACAAATATGATGATGCTTGCGCTTCCTTACCTGACGAACTTGTCATCGACAACCAAAATCCATTTACCATCAGAATCAAAAAGTCACAAGAGCCTAATGCGGAGAGTTTTATCATAATGACTGAGGATAAAAGACCAACTTACAGCTTCGCCTGTGGGATTGATGATATGCTCGGTGATATATCTTTAGTCATCCGTGATGAAGAGCATCTAAGCGATGCAGCAAAAGAGGATTGGATTCGAACATCACTTGGCTATGAAAAGAAAATTGAGTATGTGCATCTTCCTGCTATGCAAGATGGTACTTCAAGCGTAAAGTGGCTTCTTGAAGAGGGATTTTTACCATCAGCAATTGCAAATTATTTAATATCAACAGCTATTAAGCCGCCAAAAGAGATATTTACCCTGCAAGAAGCCATAGAGTGGTTTAGCTTGGAAAATATATCCAAATCCCCTGCCCGTTTCGATATCGACATACTCAAGCAGATAAACAGAGAACATCTGATGATGCTTGATGCCAAAGAGCTCTCACGCTATGTAGGTTTTGCAGACGAAGAGATAGGAAAACTTGCAAAAGTCTATCTTGAAGAGGCGAGTACGACAAAAGAGCTTAGAAGCAAGGTGGGTGCTATTTTTGCACCAAAAGAGATTCCAGAGGAGCTTAAAGAATCGGTGGGTATGATTGCCTCTATCATCAAAAAAGCACCCTACTTCGATAGATATGAAGAGTTTGAAAAACATATCATGCAAGAATCCGGCATCAAAGGTGAAAATTTTTTAAAATCCCTCAGACTTCTTCTTACGGGAAGTGAACACACTCCAGATATTGCTGCTGTTTATAAATGCATCAAAAATTATATAGGAGAGATTGTAAAATGAGCATCTTAGTAGAAATCATTCAAGGGTTGGGCTCTATCGTTCTTGGAATCATCAATGTTTATATATGGGTGATTATCATAGCGGCACTGCTTAGTTTTGTGAACCCAGACCCGTTCAACCCAATAGTTCAGTTTTTATACAGAATTACAAATCCTGCTTACATGCTTGTCAGAAGATATGTAAGAACGAACTTTAATGGTTTGGATTTGGCACCGCTTATCATAGTGATTGGTTTGCAGGTTCTTTTAGTGTTACTTAGTGCTCTCTTAAGAGCACTCTGATTTACTCTTTTTTATATTTGAGTGTTGCGGTGGATGAGGATTGTTCCTCTTTTAGAGAGAGATTGAGCTTATCTGCCATCTCAAACGCTACCATGTAGTACTCGCTCCAGTTGTTCGTTGTCTCTATGAGATGCGAAAATTGGTTCTGCTTTGGTAGTTTTTTTATCTTGAGTGGCGATTTGGAGTTTAAAGTGAGTTTTAAACTGCTCTCTATACCATCTTTGGCGCTATGCAGCTCTTTTGCCTCTTTAAGATAGATAAATATGAAAAAGTACTCATGCTCATTGAAGGTTTCTGGATAGACCTCATTAAGATATATCGCCGAAAAAACTCCTCTGACATCTGCATTTTGCGAGACTATTTTACTACTTTGAAGACTTGAAACACTTAACTCTTTTGTTTTGTCCATATCAAATGCAAAAAAAGCATTTTTTTGAGAACATCCGGTAAAAAGCAATAAAAAAGTCAAAAATAGCAAAATATTTTTCATCTAAATCCCTCTGAATAATCAGAGAATTATAGCTTATTAAACAACCTTTTAACGACTATTTTGTATAATCACTCAAATTTTGATTAAAGTATAACCATTGAAAAAAAGATTAGCAGTTGCATTTACCGGTCCATCAAATAGCGGTAAAACGACACTTATATTAAAAATCGCCAGAAAACTTATCCATGACTATAAAAAAGAGGTTGCTATTATAAAGCATGACCCAAAAGATAAGGCGCGTTTTGATGTTGAAGGCAAAGACAGTTACAAATTCTCCGACACAGGCGCAGAGGTTATCGTGACTTCCCCAAATCGTACAACATACTTCTCTCAAAAACATAAAGATTTGGATGAGATGATAAGACTTTTTGATAAGTTTGATATTTTGCTTGTAGAGGGTCTTAAAAATCTCCCTCTTCCACGCATCAGCGTCTTTAGAGACTCTTTGGATCCTGCTTATTTTCCATATATGGACGCCCTTGCAACAGACGGAAGCATAGATATGAGCAGATATGATTTTCCAAAAGATGTTGCTATTTTGAACCTGAACAATTGTGAAGATGTGATAGAGTGGATATTTAAAAATGCAAAGGAAGTATGAAAATGACTGATATATTTAGTGCGATACAAAGAAGTGCCATACGTATAAAAGATGCAATAGATACGAAAGATATAGGATATTCACAGCAGGAAAACAGCTCCGGTGAGACACAGCTTCAGCTTGATATCAAGTGCGATATGATTATCGAGGAGGAGTTTTCAAATGTCGCTTCTATCCACACCATAGCAAGTGAAGAGAAAGAACATGCGGTAATGTTGCATGAAAATGGCAAATACTTCATCGCTTACGACCCGCTTGATGGTTCATCACTAATCGATGTAAACCTAAGTGTTGGTTCTATCTTTGGGATTTATGAGAATGCATTTGGTGCACAAAATATGGTTGCATCGTGTTATGTCGTTTTTGGTCCTCGCGTGGAGATGGTTTTTGCGCACAACAAAGTAAAGATGCATCTGCTTCAAGGCAAAGAGTTTGAGTTTGTTAAAGAGGTTCGCTTAAACGAAAAAGGCAAACTCAACGCGCCTGGTGGAACACAGCAAAACTGGAAGTCTTACCATAAAGAGATGGTAGATAGTTTCTTTGCAGAGGGGTATCGTCTGAGATACTCCGGCGGAATGGTTCCGGACTTGCATCAGATTCTTCTCAAAGGTGGAGGACTCTTCAGTTATCCTGCTACTTCAGATAAACCAAAAGGAAAACTGCGACGGCTTTTTGAAGTTTTCCCTTTTGCTTTTATCTTTAAAAAAGCAGGCGGAGAAGCGATTGATGGAAAAGAAGATTTAATGGGACTTGCATACGCCGATATCCATGACACTTCACCGTGTTTTTTTGGTTCACGCTACGAGGTACAAAGAGTAAAAGAAGTCTATGCAAACAACTGAGTCACAAACGCTCGACAAGTTTGAACTCCATTTGGATGAGATGATAGAGAAACTTCAAACTTGTCAGAAAGCCAAAGAGGTTAAGAGCTGTAGCGCCTGTGAGTTTTATCTGACGTGTGAATTAAGAAGTAGTTATGTGAAAGCGGTTTACAACAGTATGTCTAAAGGGGATACTGGTGGATTTGAATTTTAAGGAGAAAAATTGAGTAAATATATAACAACCCCTATCTATTATGTAAACGGTGAAGCGCATATTGGACATGCTTATACAACTTTTATCGCCGATAGTGTGGCAAGATATGAGAAACTTAAGGGTGAAGATACCTACTTTTTAACTGGTACTGATGAGCATGGACAAAAGATAGAAGAGTCGGCTCAAAAAAATGGCAAAGCTACTCAGGCGTTCGCGGATGAGATAAGTGCTACTTTTAAAAATCTTTGGGATGAGTTTGGTATAAGCTACGATAAATTTATCCGCACAACAGATGAAGCGCATAAAAAAGGTGTGCAGAGAGCTTTTGAAGTAATGTACGCAAAGGGCGATATATATAAAGATTTTTATGAAGGTCACTACTGTGTAAGCTGTGAGACTTTTTTTACGGAAACGCAACTTGTGGACGGAGAGTTTTGCCCTGATTGTGGTAGAAGTACGAACGTGATAAAAGAAGAGAGCTACTTTTTTAGGCTCTCAAAGTATGAAGATGCGCTTTTAAAACATTATGCAGACAACCCTGATTTTATCATGCCGCGCTCTCGTGCAAATGAGGTTATTAACTTTGTTAAAGGCGGTTTGCGTGACCTTTCAGTTACAAGAACATCTTTTACATGGGGCGTTAAAATGCCTGAGTCGATTAAAGACGACAAGCATGTAATGTATGTTTGGCTTGATGCACTCCTTAACTATGTAACAGCACTTGGATATGGAACAACTGAAGAAAATATGCGCTACTGGCCGGCTTCTGTACAGCTTGTTGGTAAAGACATTCTTCGCTTTCATGCCATCTACTGGCCTGCGTTTTTGATGAGTCTTGACCTCCCGCTTCCAAAGCAGATTGGCGCACATGGTTGGTGGACGAGAGACGGAGAGAAGATGAGTAAATCAAAAGGCAATGTTATCTCTCCAAAACAAGTCTCCGATGCTTACGGCGTTGAAAATCTGAGATATTTTATGCTTAGAGAGGTTCCTTTCGGACAAGACGGCGATTTTTCTCAAAGAGCTTTTATAGACAGAATCAACTCGGAACTCAGCAATGATTTGGGTAATCTTCTTAACCGTATTATCGGTATGAGCGGTAAATACTCCGATTTTGAGATAGATAGCGTGGATGTGCTCAAGTACCATCAAAAAGAGATTGATGCTATGAATGTTGTTTTGGATTCGCTTGATGCTTATATGCAAAACCTACAGACACATAGATATCTTGAAGAGCTGTGGAGACTCTTTTCCATCGGAAACAAAGCCATAGAAGAGCATGCCCCATGGGTTAAGATGAAGGAAGAGAGAAAAGATGAGGCACTTGCAACAGTCGCACTTGTGGCAAATATACTTGCAAAAGCCGCGATTATGTTGCACGCGATTATGCCTAAAACTACAGACATCATCGCAGATACATTAAACTTTAGCATAGATAATGCAAGTTATAAAGAGCTTGTTATTGAGAAAAAATTACTAAAACTATTTAATATTAAGCAGACTCCTCCCCTCTTCCCTCGTATAGAAGAGCCTTTGATGCCTGAAGCTCCACTTGCTCATCCAAATGCGGCTAAAGAGGCTCCTAAAGCAGTCACAGAGTGTGCAAAAGAGCAAGATAATCTTATAGAAATCGGTCAGTTTTTCCAAACTTCTCTAAAAGTCGGTATCGTAGTAGAGGCTGAAATCGTTCCAAAGAGTAGTAAACTTTTAAAACTCAAAGTTGATTTGGGCGAAGAAAACCCAAGACAGGTTGTAGCAGGCATAAGAGAGTTCTATACGCCAGAATCCCTCATAAATACGCATGTCTGCGTCGTTGCAAACCTAAAACCTGCAAAACTGATGGGAATGCTCTCAGAGGGAATGCTTCTTGCTGCCAAGGATGAAGATGGTCTCTCACTAGTTAGACCTGAAAAACCTAAAAAAGCAGGCACGCCTATTGGATGAGACTTGAAAATTTTCTAGCGCTTACACAGACCACCCTTGTCAATGAGCCTTATGTACATAGTTTTGAAAATATAGTTTTTGAAGCACATAGGGTCAAGCGAGGAGATCTTTTTTTTGCATATTCTCAAGAAGAGATTGAAGTGGCTGTTGCAAATGGCGCTTATGGGGTTATTTTTGATAAGCCCACACAGATAAGCGATAATGAAATCGCTTGGATTAAAGCGCATAGCCTTGATGAAGCACTTAAAAAGCTGATTCGTTTTAAAAGTATAGAAAAAGAGATAGTGGCGTATGCGTGTAATGAGATTATTTTTAAACTCTCTTTGCAAGTCATCACTCCATCAAACTTCTTGAGCATTTTTGGAGATTTAAAATCGATTTTTAAAGCCCTTTTAGATGCAGAAAACAGAACAACCCTTCTATTTTGCCCTGCCCTTGTGGATAAAGAGATGTTTGCTGTTGTTAAAAAGATGCCGCATCCGCCTTATGTTCCCATTGAGATTATCGAACAGACGCTTTTTGAAACATCTTTTATCTATAATAATGTTTTTTACGAAAGACAGCTCATCTCTCCTTTTTTTATTCCCTATCTTGAAGAGTTGCTGCATCTTTATAAAATACTCAAAATAGAGTATAAACTCAGAAAATTTACGCTTATCGAACATTTTGAACCTATTTTTATCAATAAAAAGTTTGAGATAAAGAGCTTTGGTACAAGTGATAAAGTTCTTATTTTTGAGCCAAATAGCCAACTTATCGATGCGCAAATCTCGTTTTTGCAGCGTCATGCTTCATGGGCAAATACTATTTTTATACTCCCAAAACATATCGAAATAGAAAATAGCCAAAAGAATTTTAGTTATAAAAATGAAAAAGAGATTATTGCTATTTTAAGAGAAAACAGATTTAACTTTGCTCTTATTGTAGGCGTAGATAAATCGATTTTAAACAGACTTTTATCGAACCAAAAACAGCTAACAATGGATTTTTAGGATGGTAAAAAGATGAACAGAAGAGACTTTTTAGTAGCAACAACAACCTCGTCTGCGGCTTTAGCTCTTGGCGGATGTAATGAGAGTAACAGAAAAGCGATTGATTACTCAAAGCATCCAGAACCAAAAGAGAGCGGCGAAAAACATATAAATATCAACAAAAATAAAAAGAGCGTTGTAAAACTCGCAACAAGCTGGCCGGGGAGCTTTCCTATCATGGGTACGGGGGTAGAGAAGTTCGCACAGAGACTCAAAGATATAAGCGGCGGCTCTTTGGAGATAAAAATCTATCCAAAAAACACACTTGTACCTGATTTGGCGGTTTTTGATGCATGTTCTAGCGGTCAAATAGATGCGTTTCACTCAGGACCTTACTACTGGAAAGGAAAAAACAGCGCATTTTCACTCTACAGCGGTATCCCTTTTGGTTTTAGTGCGGAAGAGATAAACTCATGGATGCTCTTTGGCGGCGGACTTGAACTTTGGAGAGCGCAATATGAAAAGTATAACCTTCACCCTTTTATGGGCGGCAACACCAATATCCAAATGGGTGGGTGGTTTAGAGAAGAGATAAAATCACTCTCCGACATGAACGGGCTTAAGATGCGCATCCCAGGGCTTGGCGGAGAGGTCTTCTCAAAGATGGGAGTAAACTCTGTACTGCTTCCTGCCGGAGAGATTTATACCTCTTTGGAGCGTGGTGTTATCGATGCGACAGAGTGGGTTGGTCCTGCACTTGATATTAAGATGGGATTTCATAAAGTTGCGCCTTTTTACTACTCAGGGTGGCATGAACCTGGGTCTATCCTTGAAGTTACATTTAACAAACAGTTTTGGAACAAGCTCTCTAGCGAGCATCAAGGCATGATAGAAGTAGCCGCAAACGAGATGAACTCCAACATGACCTATGAGTTTCACTATGAAAATATTCATGCGCTTAAAAAACTCAAAGAGCTAAATATCGAGATTCGGCAGTTTCCGCAAGATGTTGTAGAGGCTGGGAAAAAAGCACTTCAAGAGGTACTTAAAGATTTTAGCCAACAAAACAGCGACTTTGAACTTGTCTATAAATCCATACAAAACCATCTTGCACTCTCAAAAGAGTGGAGCGATGCAAGTTTGAGATATTTTTTAAATGCAAGATAATCAGATAAACAAGTAGGTGTGGAGTTTCTTTAGTTTTTGATTTAATGTTTTTGCATCATGGATGTAGCCGTGGACAAGCGCGTGAAACTCTTTTGAGTGATTCATATGTTTGAGATGTGCGAGTTCATGCACAACGATAAAATCTATAAGTTTTTTATCTAGTTTTATCAGTTCCGTATTGAATGTAATAACACCTTTGGAACTGCAACTTCCCCATCTGCTACGCATCTTTTTAAATTTCAACTCACTGTAGTTAAGTTGCATCACCTCTGCAAAATGTGCTGCTCTTTGCGTGATGTAGAAGAGTGCGTAATTTTTATAAAATCTCTCATAACATCGAATGACGCTCTCTTTGTTTGAGATTTTTACTTTTTGCAAAGACTCTCTTAACTCTTTTGCTTCATCGATATCTATACTAAAAACTTCTCCAAAAAGCAAAATCTCATCCTCTAAAACTACACTAAGTGTTTGCAAAGAAGATACTTTTTGAAGTTGATTTCTTATCCAAGACTCTCTTTGCAAAAGAAGCCTTTGTATAAAATCATCAGAAACTTTTGGTGTTTTAAGAATTATCTCACCGTTTTTTTTAACGCTTATATAGCTGTTTTTAAGCTCCGGCTTTCGCAGATGCAAGATTTGCAAATCACGAAATATGATTTTACTGATACTCAAGAGGGTCTTTTACTCCGGCAAGCTTGAAACCGTTTAGACGCAGACGGCAACTGTCACAAACGCCGCATGCCATCTCTTCATCCTTGTAACAACTCCAAGTATGCTCAAGCGGAACTTCTAGTTCAAGCGCATGTTGTACGATTTGCGATTTTTTGAGGTGAACAAGAGGCATATAGATTTGAATCTTTGTCTCCTCTTTTGTGCCGAGGTTTATACTTTGCTCAATGCTGTTGATAAAAGACTCCCGACAATCAGGATAACCGCTACTGTCTTCTTCCACCACGCCTATGGAGATAATCTCCGCCCCCTCTTTTTCCGCCAAAGCTCCGGCGATACTTAAAAAAATGCCGTTTCTAAAAGGGACATAGGTTACGGGCACACCCTCTTCCACACCTTTGGTAGGTACTTCTATGCTCTTGTCTATGAGTGCCGAAGCTCCTATTTGCTCAAAAAAATCCAAATCCAAAACATAACGCTTTAAAACACCAAGGTCGTCGCAAATCTTTTCAAAACACAAAAGTTCTTTTTGTTGCGTTCTCTGTCCATAGTTAAAGTGCAGAGCTATAACCTCATACCCCATTTTCTTTACCATGTAGGCACCAAGCGTTGAGTCCATGCCACCGCTCATAATACATATTGCTTTTTTATTTTCCAAATTCATAAAGTAATTCTAACATATTATTTTAATCTTCCTCAAAAGGGATGCGCTATATAATGCTTCAATATCCAAATAAGGAGAGATTATGGAAATTTCATCTTCAAATACAAACACACAGTCCTCATCAGGTGTTGAGGCGATTAAAAAGAGTATGGATACACAAGAGCGACAGGCTTTAAAAATTTTAGAGTCTCTGAGCGAAGAGTCACAAAAAGTCGCGGCACAAAAAACTGGGGTTGGCGTCAATCTCAATATCGCAGGGTAAGAATGATTGAATTTGACAATAGAACTGCATTGCAATTAGATATAGAGATTATTAGTGCTATTGCTGATTCATTGACAAAAAAAGAGATTGAGCTTATCATTATGGATGCTCATGAGATGCGAGAGATTAACAAGGAGCATCGCGGAATTGACAAAGCTACTGATGTTTTGAGCTTTCCTTATGAAGCTATGCCTATGATTCCTCTTGGAAGCATAGTTATTTGCAGAGAGTATATTGAGCAAAAAGCCATAGAGTTTGGACATACAAATGATGATGAATTTGCACTTCTTTTTATCCATGGGCTTTTGCATCTGTTAGGGTATGACCACGAAGTTGACGAGGGAGAGATGAGACAAGAGGAGGCAAGGTTGATTCAAAAGTTTAACTTGCCAGAGAGTCTCATTGTTAGAAACGAAGGATAAAGTTACCTCTCTATCCCCTCTGTTTTTATATATCCAAGCTCCAAGAGTTTGTCATAAATCTTTGAAACAATAGCACCAGTAGCTGCGCCACCATGCCCACCATGCTCTACCATAACCACAACGGCATACTGAGGATTTTCATAAGGTCCGTACGTCGCAAACCAAGAATGTGAGCGTGTATAGTACTCCATTTCATGTTCTAGTTCTCTTTGTTTGATATTTTGTAAAATACCTACAACTTGCGCTGTTCCAGTTTTTCCTGCAATTTTCACTTTTGTTTTGAGGTAATTTGTGCCTGTTCCACCTGCTACATTACACACTTCATACATTGCTCTTTGGATAGTTGGTAGCCTTTTTAACTCGCCCTCATCAAGCACCTCTTGAAGTTGAGGTTCGACAAGCTTATCTCCTAGCATACTTGCAAAATAGGGGCGTGGAAGTTTTCCTGTTGCCATAAGTGCTGTAAATTGGGCAACTTGCATGGGTGTTGTTAAAAAATCCCCCTGCCCTATGGATGTGTTGATAGTCTCTCCAATATACCAAGATTTGTTATATTTTTTCTTTTTCCATTCACGTGAGGGCACCGTGCCTACAAACTCATTTGGCAAATCAACTCCTGTCTTTTTTCCAAGTCCATAACGCATAAGCCCATCACTCATTTTGTCTATACCAAGCTTGAGACTTCCTTTGTAAAAGTAGTCATCACAACTCTCTCGAATCGCTTTTTTTATATCCGTACTTCCATGCCCATCTCTCTTCCAACATCGAAACACCCTAGAGCCAACTGGTAAAGAAGCCGTACAATGGACACTAAAATTTTGACCAACTTCTGGGGAGGTAATATAAAGCAGACCCAAACCTGTTTTGATAACAGAACCAGGAGGGTAAAGCCCATGAATAAGCTTATTTGTAAAAGGTTTGTCCAGACTATTTGAGAGTTTCTCCCAAATCTCACTGCTTATCCCTGTTACAAAGGTGTTTAAATCATACTCTGGAAAACTGCTTGCTGAGAGAACAGCACCATTAACCTCCATAACAACAACCGCTCCCGCCTTGTTTTCAAAAAGTGTTGCGATGTATTTTTGAAGTTCTATATCGATGTTAAGTGTGAGTTTTCTATCCTCCACTGGCATTTGGCTTGAGAGCTCTTCTACCTCTTGGTTGTTTGCATTTACTTTTATCTCTCTTTTTCCAGCTAAGCCTTGGAGATATTCGTTATAGTATCGCTCTATGCCGGACTTTCCGCTATAACCTATAAGCTCAACCAATGGATCATCTTGGACATCATCCTTATTTGCACGCCCCACATAGCCAACAACGTGAGCAGCGGCTTCATTGTGAGGATAGTACCTTTTTGGGGAAGAGACAACGTTGATATTTTCTCTTAAACTCAAGATAGAGTAAACGGGCATAATCTGCTCATAAGAGACAAATTCAACAATATCAATAAAGTTGTGGTTGTAGTAGGAGTCACTTTTTTTATACTCTTTGATAATCTTCTCTTTATCCAAATGAGGCAGTAGGGAGAGAAGCGTAGCTAACTCTGATTCAAAAATATCACTATTTTTTTTGAGTGTCAGGTGTGGGGCAAGTTGTATCTTAAAGCCAAGCTCATTGATAGCAAGTGGTCTGTTGTTGATATCGACAATCTCTCCTCTTACGGGTGCAATCTGCTCGATTTTGATAGTGTTGTTATAAGAGAGTTTCTCATAGTAGCTGTTTGACTCCACAGAGAGCAAAAAGACCCTCACAAGCAGTGTTAACCATGTAAGAGCAAACATAAAAAGTATAAATTTGATTTTCATAAGACGCTCATAATCAAAAATTCAATGGCAATGTAGTAAATCACATAGTAACTTATATTTGGTGCCGGAAACATAAATATGCTTGCTAAAAGAGAGTAAAAAAGGAAAAAACCAAAATATGCCAAAAGAACGACAACAAATCGTATGCATGTGGCACAACTGAAATTTTGCATGATTTTTGGCACAATATATTTGTGAAGCAAAAAAAAGTAGATAATCGTGCTAAAGAGCACATACCCATTGGAAGCTTCAAAAAGTAAAAGGCAAAAAATAACTAAAAAAAGAACTCCAGAGTCCTCTTTTTTAAGTGCTTTGGAAAAATAAAAATAGAGTATTGCCAGCAGTGGCGGCAAGAAAAGATAGATGCCGCTTAATGCCGTATAAATGAGAAATAAAACACCATAAAAGTATGGTGTTAGAGGGTTTTGATAAGAGAGACTTCGTTGCATACGGGAAAATGTTTACATTTGATACAATCTGCCCAAATTTTGTGCTCCGGCAGTGACTCTTTTGGAATTTCTACAAATCCAAGTTTTTCAAAAAAAGCTTGTTTGTAGGTAAGGCTTAACACTTTTTGCAAGCCTAAAGCCTCGGCATCTTCTATCGCCTGTGTTACAAGCTGCTGCCCTATCCCTTTGCCTCTTTTATCCTCTTTGACAACCAAAGAACGAATCTCAGCAAGAGAGGGAGTATGGATATGGAGTGCGCAAAAACCGACTATCTCTCCACTCTCTTTTGCAAGTATATAGGATCTGATATTGGTTGCTATCTCATCAGAGCTTCTTGCCAAAATAACTCCGGCTTCAACTTCGGGAATAACCATTTTTTGCATCTCTGCAATATCGGATAACCTTGCTCTTGTTAATTCAATGTTCATCACCAGACTCCTCTAAGATAGAATGTATCAGTGTTACAATTTTTGCCAAACCTCTTTTTTTGGAGCTTGAAACCATAAGCGCATCAGGAAATGCTTTTTTGAGTTCATTTTGCTCTTTTTGGTTTAACTTGTCAATTTTAGTAAAAATTTGAATAATATGCTGCGTAGGTTGTGCATGTTGGAGCAAAAAATCGCTTACAGACTTGTCAATTTCTAAAAAAGGGTGTCTCGCATCGACAAGATGGACAAAAATCTTAATCTGCTCTCTTGAAACTATATAGTCTGTGAGATTTTTTTCCCAGTCGTATTTGAGAGATTTGGCAACTTTCGCGTATCCAAAACCAGGTAAATCGACAAATTTTGCAAAACTTTTCTGCGTATTCTCTCTATCGAGAAATGTTACATCAAAATAGTTGATAAGTCTTGTTTTTCCTGGGGTAGAAGAGACTTTAGCCAAGCCTTTATGGTTGGTGAGTGCGTTAAGCAGTGAGCTTTTGCCAACATTGGAACGTGCCATAAAAACAACTTCATTTTGTTCCTGCGACTCTGGCGCACCCGCTACATTAGCAGCAGATATAAGAAATTTTGCATCTACTATCTCAATCATTTTGTTCTTTCTTTACTTCTTGCTCTTTCTTTGGCTCTTGCTCTTTTTTTGGTTTCTCTTCTGGCATTGTGAAAATCATAATTACAGGTTCTTGCTCTGCACCTTTGGCGTATGCTTTGCCCTCAATCGTTTTTAAGATAACTTCATCACCGATAATCTCTTTTTTCTCATTGAGCTGTTTTAAATGTACATTTTGAAAAAAGTGGTACTCTTTTTTTTGTGGAAGATAGATGACTTTTTGTGCCCGTCCAGTATAAAGAGCACCTTCTAATGTTTTGATTTTAAATGAAGCGCTGCCCTCTGCTATAAACTGTGTCGGTTCTTGGTTCGCGTTTGTATGGATAGTAACCTTTGAAGCGTTGAGCTCATCGCTGCCTTTGATAATGTTAACATTACCTTCAAAAACGGAAATCCCTGTTTTTTGGTCTGCGTTAAAGAGCTTTGCTTTGACTTGAAGCTCTTGCGCAAACAGTGACGCTGCTAAAAAAATGGTTAAAAAAATCTTCTGTTTCATCTCTTTCTCTCTTCTATCTGATATTTTGCCGTTACATCTTTGGAGTTGATGGTCTCTTGTGAGCTGTTATAATGCAACTCTCTTCCAACAACCCTATTTTCCCCTCTATAAAGAAGGTACTCCCCATCTGCTATGGCAACAGTTGTTTTTTTGTTATAAGTCGCCTTTTGCGTTTCAAAGGTCAAGCCATCTTCTCGTTTATAAACGATATCACCATCCAGATAGACGATATCATCTTTGTAAATACCGTTTTTAGATTTCATATTTGCGATATACTCTTTGGAACTGTCTGTATAGTCTATCCCCTCGACCGTATATCTATCTTTGTAGCGTGTCGCTGTTGTCCCATTCATGGTAGTGATAAGACCTTTAACATCTAGCTCATACATAACAAAAGACGTAATACTAAAGAGAGGCACATCCCCATGTGGCTGCTCTTTTATCTCTAGTGGCTTAAAGGCAAAAAGTATCACTAACAGTAAAAAAGAAGTAACGGCAAAAAAATAGTTTATATTCATGTTTACTTCTCTTTTTTAGCTAAAGTCTTATTATAGCCAAAGAGCCATA
Source organism: Sulfurimonas lacustris (assembly GCF_059705355.1). Taxonomy (NCBI): domain Bacteria; kingdom Pseudomonadati; phylum Campylobacterota; class Epsilonproteobacteria; order Campylobacterales; family Sulfurimonadaceae; genus Sulfurimonas; species Sulfurimonas lacustris. Next base: position 1,318,630 of record NZ_AP046125.1, on the reverse strand, counting down.
AATTGTTCTTTTAAATCGCCCTCATCTACGAGGATATCTATCATCTCTCGCACCGCACCATCACCGCCTTTAGATGTAAGCACGGTATCAACAAGCTCTCTAATCTCTTTTGCACCATCTTTTGGAGTAAAGCTTCTGCCTACGCTGCGCAACATTTTATAGTCATTGAGATCATCCCCTATAGCACCTACTTCATACTGTTTTAGGTTAAGTCTTTCAAGCAGCTCTTTAAGCACACTCTCTTTATCTTTGACGCCTTGAAAAAGATGGGAAATTCCAAGTTCTTTGGCTCTTTTTGCAACAATGTTAGACTCTCTTCCGGTTATGATTACTGCTTGAAAGCCCATTTTTATCCATGAACTGATAGCAAGACCATCTTTTACATTAAAGTTTTTTATCTCGCTTCCATCTGAAGCGTAGATGATTTTTCCATCTGTAAGACATCCATCAACATCAAGAACAAGCAACTTAATCAAAGCATATCTTTCGTGCTTGGGATACCGACTTTTTCATTTTTTTGCATTGCACGGCGAAGAGCTACCGCAAAAGCTTTAAATGCCGCCTCTATGATGTGGTGCTTGTTCTTTCCTCTTTGAAGCACTATATGTGCACTCACTCTTGCATTTAAAACAAGGGCTTTAAAAAACTCTTCAACAAGTTCTGTATCAAAGCTTCCTACTTTTCCTGTAACATCTACTTCAAAAACAAGATAAGGACGGTTGCTAAGATCCAAATCACAACTCACACATGCCTCATCCATCACGATACTCGCACTTCCAAAACGCTCCATGTTGGTTACAGGGTAGATAGCCTCTGCCAAAAGCGAGCCAAGAACGATGCCGATATCTTCAACGCTGTGGTGGTCATCTATGTGCGTATCACCCTTGCATGAAATCTCAAAATCAATCAAAGAGTGTCTTGAAAAACTATCAAGCATGTGGTCTAAGAAGCCCACACCCGTATCTATCTTGCTCTTTTGTGCGCCGCTCATATCCAAAGAGACAGTGATGTCGGTCTCTTTTGTTTTTCTGCTTTTACTAATCATTTTTTAATCCTCTCTTACTATAAATGAACCTTGAAAGTTTCCAAGTGCTTTGTAGTCTCTCGCCTCTTGTTCACTTCTAAAACCTTTGAGCCAGACTCTAAAGAGGCGTCCTCTGCTTGTTTGTACATCTTTTATGATGGTTGTGTATCCATCTGTATTGTTGTATTTTTTCTGTGTTGCAACTGCACCCTCAAATCTTGAAAAAGAGGCGATTTGAAGAGCAAATCCATCGATAACCTGATCTTGAGGAGTATCTCTCAAATCTTTAAGAAGAGGAATATCTCTCTTCTCTTTGGAGTGAAATCCAAGAATCTCTACTTTTACAGGAGCTGTTCCAGCACCAACCATATCTATATTGCGCGCTGCAGTGTTTGAGAGATCGATAATTCTTGTTTCCACAAAAGGACCTCTGTCATTTATCCGCACAACGGTACTTTTTCCATTGTTTTTGTTTGTAACCTTTACAATCGTATTCATAGGAAGCGTTTTATGTGCCGCTGTCATATCGTACATGTTGTATGTTTCACCGTTTGAAGTTGATTTGCCGTGAAAATCAGGACCATACCAGCTTGCGTTTCCATGAAAAATATCACCGACATTAACAACGGTTGGATAGTATTTGATACCCCTAATCTCATAAGGTCTCATGGTTGGATGATGATAATCTTTTTTGTTTACAGTAGAACTATACACATTCTTATCTTGGGAGTAGCTTTGTGGCTCCAAAGGGGCAACATAGCTACTTTTGCCCCTCGAACTACACCCCGTAAAGAGAAGTAGCAGTGTAACTGAAAATATAAAAAAAATATTCATTCTTCTTCTTTTTTCTTACTAAAATTAAAAATCTTAAGCTTTTTCTAGCTTTACGTTATGGGTGAAATCCCTGCCAATATTTGTAGCAGATGCTATCCTGTTATCTATGGGAATGATAAGTTGTTGGTTTAAACTCAATCTATTGTTTTTAAGTGCATTAAAATCTTTGATAGCATTTTGACTAACATTGTATTTCTTCCCTATAGTATAAAGACTTTCACCTTTAGTAACGATATGAACCTTATAAAAGTTTTTGATTTCCTCTTCAAAATAGTTTTGTTTAAAACTAGAAAGTTTGATATAAGGGATATAGATGTCATAGGAGTGAATATAGGGAGGTGAAAAGTCATATTTTAGGTGTCTATTGAGTTTTTGCAGCTCTGGCAGGGGAATGTCGATAAGCTCTGAAATTCTTTTTAATGACTCCCCACGCGGCACCTTTACTGTAGAGATAGAGTCTGCATTGGCTCTATTGAGCAGATATTCGTATTCATTGTTGAGTAAAAGCTGTTCATCATTGCCTATGAGTGCAAGAGAGAGAATTTTTCGTATAAAGATTCTGCTCTCTTTTGGGATGTATTTTTCTTGTGGATTTAACAAGACTAAAAGGTCATCGCTTTTTGCTCTACTTATGGCGTTGGCAAGTTTACCTTCTCCGCAATTATATGCAATAGCAGCAAGATACCATTTGCCAAATTTATCATGAAGCGCACTCAAGTATTTTGCTGCCGCCTCAGTTGATTTGATGACGTCTCTTCGCTCATCTACATATTGGTCAATCTTTAAACCATAAAGCTTTGCAGTCTCAGGCATAAATTGCCAAAAACCAGACGCTTTTTTTACGGAATATGCTTTTGTTGAAAAACTCGATTCAGCCATCGCTAAGAAAAGAAATTCAGGCGGCACAGAGTGTGTGGCTAAAATTTCTTTGACTGTAGGGATAAAAAGATGCGCTTCATCCATTATTTGAAAAAAGTTTTCTTCATCATACATATCTTTTTTGCTGTTTTTCATCTCGTTCATTATTGGGTCATACAAAAAAGATGGGTCTATGTCAAAAGACTCCAATATAGTTATCTCTTTGTTTTGAGTTGTAAGGTAAGTGAGGTTGGCACTAAGCAAAAGAGGGAGTAAAAATAGAATGATATATCTCAAATTTGCAGCTCCTTTTTATAAACTGACCTTACGCACTTTTTATTGCTTTGCATAACTTTAGCTTTGTGCTATTGCAAGAAAAAGAGTTGCAGCTCTAGCTAAAGCTAAAGGAAAACTCTTTGACGCAGCAAGAGCGCAAAGATAAAGTTACCCAAAGGGCAAGAAAACAAGGCACCATCTACTTCGTTAGGCTTTTTTGCCTTAGCTTTGGGCTAGGGCTGCAAAACCCCGCCTCATAACTAATGCCTTGTTTTCTTGTGAAAAGCGATAAAAAGTGCGTAAGGTTAGTTGTATTGAATCTTAAAGTTTATCAAAATAATCCAAATAAAAAAAGAAAGCCACCTGATACTAAGAGATATTAAAAAGTTTTAGTGCATTTTCTGTTGTAATTTCTTCAATTTTCTCCTCTTTAATTTCTAGTAAATCAGCTATTTTTTTCAAAACAAAAGTTGTATAAAAAGGCTCATTTCGCTCTCCTCTGTGAGGTGCGGGAGTAAGATATGGAGCATCGGTTTCTATAAGAAGTTTTTCAAGTGGGATTTTTGGTAACACATGAAGAAGTTTTTTTGCATTACTAAAAGTAACCACTCCTCCTATGCCAAAATAAAATCCGTTTTTTGCCAAAACAAGCAACTCTTCATCGGCATTGTAACAGTGTAAAACACCGCCTACTTCCTCCGTACCACTTGAGAGCAAAATCTCTTTCGCATCCCTTGAAGCATCTCTTATATGCACAATCAGGGGCTTTTTATACTTTTTTGCTATCTCTATTTGAGAGAGAAAAACCTCTTTTTGTCTCTCTTTTTCTCTCTCTTTCTCCTCATCGCTTCCCTCAAGCCTGAAGTAGTCAAGTCCGCACTCTCCCACTGCAACGCACTTTGGATGGTTGATGTATGTCTCAAAATCAAGTGCATCAAAAGCATCCATATCGTAAGGATGAACCCCAACGGCAAAGTAAACATCGCTGTTTGCCTCAGCTATAGCAACGGCTCTTAAGAGGTTTTTTGGATCTGCCCCGGGGATGATAAAACGCCCTACACCACCCTCTCTGGCTCTTTGCAAAACTACATCCAAGTCATCTTCATATCTTGCATCGTCAAGATGTGCATGTGTGTCGATTATCATATATTTTCTCCCTGACAAAGGGAAAGCAGTTCTTTGGCAAACCCTTTTGCCTCATCTGTAATCCTCTCTCCGCTGATAATTCTTGCCACCTCTTCTGCTCTCTCATCCAAATTTAGCTCTTTGACGTAAGAAGTTCCCTCTCTTTTATATACTAAAAAGTGCTGGTTGCCCATAGATGTAAGTTGTGGCTGATGTGAGATAACAAATATTTGAAAATGTTTTGAGAGAGCTCTTAGTACTTTTGCAACGCTCATCGACTCTTCACCGCTTAGATTTGCATCTATCTCATCGAGCATCAACACACCGCCCTCTTTGTTCATGCACTCTGATTTGAGTGCCAAAACTCCAAGACGAAGCCTGTTAAACTCTCCCGTACTTATCTTTTGCAAATCCGTACCATGAAGCTTTAGCACTATCTCATCTGCTCCAAAAACGTCAAGCTCTTTTTGAACTATCTCAACTTTTGCATCACGAAGATAGAGTTCATTGAGATAGCGGTTCAAATCACGTTCAAACAAACCTATCTCTGCATGGCGCAGTTGTGTAAGTTTTTGCGAAAACTCTTTGACTTTTTTTGCCAAAGATGCCTCTTGAAGCTCCAAATCACCTTTTGTTATCTCTATATTTTCATACTTTTCAAGCTCTTGAATCTTTTGCTCTTTGTATCTAAGCGCATCTTCTATACCGCCGTATCTTCTTTTGAGTTCACTAAGCACCTCTAAGCGGTTTAAAACCTCTTCAACATTGACATCTTCTAGCATCTCAAAGCGTTCTTGCGCACTCTCCATTACCGCTCTTAGCTCATTCATCGCATCGTTAAAAGAGGAGCTATCCACACCAAGCAACTCAAGCGTGCCGACAACATTATGTTCATACTCAAAAATAGCATTTGCTCGTGTTATGCTCTCTAAAACCTTCTCTTTTTTAGATAGCTCTTTTTTTATCTCCAAAAGCTCTTCATCTTCCGATACTTTTGGATTAACATCTATGATTTTTTGAATCTCAAAAGCCGCAAACTCTTTGAGTTCTGTAACTCTTTTTTGCTCCTCTTCTATGATGGAAAGCTCTTTTTTTACTCTTTTATGCTCTAAGAAGAAATCTTTATAATTACTTCCTAGTCTCTCTATCTCCGGAGAGTGTTTTTGGATTCTGCTATCGAGCATCAAAAGCAGATTTTCATTTTCAAAATCGCTAAAATCTCTTAGAGAGAGGTGTTTTAAGTAGCTTGATGCCAGTATGCTTAAGCTTTTTTTAGAGATATTTTGGTTGTTTATAAAGTATCTTGATTTCTCTTTTTTTAGGTGCTTAAAGACATAAACGTCATCCTCTTCTATGCCATGCTCTTGCGCATCCAACTCCCAAGCGACACTTGCCTCACATAAAGCGGCTTCACATGATGCCAAACCAAAAGAGGAGAGGATGGAGTGCATCAAAATCGACTTTCCGCTCCCACTAGGGCCCGTAAAAACAACAAGCCCGTTTTTTGGTTCTATCGCAACCTCTTTAAAACTAAGATACTCTTTTAGGTAAAATCTCTCTATCACTCGCCCCACCTTAACTTCTCTTTTAAAACATCAAAATAGTTATACTCTTCTCTGTGAATCAGCTTAATGGTTTTCGCCGCCAACTTTATATAAACGCTCTCGCCAAGCCCCAGTTCATGGACATCTTGACCATCTATAATTATCAAAGCTCTCTCTTCAGAAGTTTTCATCTCTATGGTAAATCGCCCCGGCAATACAACAGGTCTTTGTGTCAAAGAGTGAGGGCAGATAGGAGTGAGTGCAAAAACGTTACTCATTGGAAAAAGAACGGGTCCGCCTGCTGAGAGATTATACGCAGTTGAGCCTGTAGGCGTGGAGACAACCACTCCATCGCCATAGTAGGTGTTAAAAGAGCGACCATCCACAAGTGCTTCGACATGAATCATGTTTGAGACTCTTGTTCGTGTCAAAACAACATCATTAAATGCATACATTTTGAACTCTTTAGCATTTTTTATGACAGTCGCCTCTAAAACCGCTCTCTCATCTATTCTATATCTGCTTTGCGTAATTTTTTCCACAAAAGAGTCAAGTTCATCAAGAGATAAATCAGTCAAAAAACCGAGATTTCCCGCATGAATACCAAGTATGGGGATATCATAATCAAATGATTTTCTCACAGTAGCTATAAGTGTTCCGTCGCCTCCAAAACTTACCAAAAAATCAGCTTCTTTGCAGATTGTCTTAAAGTCATGCCCGACAAAACCAATCATAGCTGCACTTGCACTCTCAAGCAAAACTTCAATGGCATATTTTTTAAAAATAGTTTCCAGTTTCTCATAACCATCTTTGAGTTCAGGTGTAGATGGTCTTAAAACAACACCTACTTTTTTAATTGTTTTATTTTTCAAGTAGTACTCTTTTGAACTTTTTCGTAAATTATACATAAAAATAGGCACTGTTTTAAATGGGCTAAGAGAAGTTTAGATATAATCCGCAAAAATTATTTTCGGACTCATTAAGTCTTTAGTCATAAATAACCCCAACTTCAGAAGCTTAAAAAGAGGGCTAATGTGAGGCGAAACTTTGCAGTTGCACTTATTGTGCTGCAAAAAGTTTCAACGAAGCAGTAGCCCTCTTTTTAAACTTCCCTTCGGGCAATAAGAAAATAGCCTACTAGCGTCGTTAGATTTTCTTGAATTAGCATAGCTAGTCCTGCGAAAATCTGCCTAGCACTAGAGCTATTTTCTTATTGCTGAAGTTGGGGTTATTTATGACTAAGGACTTATTATGAGAACTCATTATTGTACAGATTTAAGCGAAGCAGATGTAGGCAAAAGCGTTGTTTTGGCAGGTTGGGCAAATAGCTACCGTGACCATGGGGGAATCGTTTTTATAGATTTAAGAGACAAAAGCGGTCTGATTCAGCTTACATGCGACCCAGAAGACAGCGCATCTTCTCACAAAATAGCGAGCATGGTTCGTGATGAGTTTGTTCTTGTTGCAAAAGGCAAGGTTCGTTTACGTGGCGAGGGTTTAACAAATCCTCGTCTAAAAACAGGTGCGATAGAGATTGTCGTGGATGAACTAACCATAGAAAACAAGTCGGCGGCAGTTCCATTTGTTATCGGTGATAAAAATGTCGGTGAAGAGACAAGACTTAGATACCGCTACTTGGAGCTAAGAGACCCATCCATGTATGAGACTTTCCGTCTTCGCTCAAAAGCGGCGATTGCGGCTAGAAACATCTTGGATGAAAACGGCTTTTTAGAGGTTGAGACTCCGATACTTACAAAATCAACTCCAGAGGGCGCAAGAGACTATCTAGTACCTTCACGCGTGCACAGCGGCGAGTTTTACGCTCTTCCTCAATCTCCGCAGCTTTTTAAACAGCTTCTTATGGTAGGCGGATTTGATAGATATTTTCAGATAGCAAAATGTTTTAGAGATGAAGATTTAAGAGCCGATCGTCAGCCTGAATTTACACAGATAGATGTCGAGATGAGCTTTTGTGATCAAGAGGATGTAATGCTTATCGCAGAAAAACTTTTAGTCGCAATGTTTGGTGCTTGTGGTGTTGAGATAAAACCTCCATTTAACCGTATAGCTTACAGAGATGCGATGGAGTGGTACGGTTCTGATAAGCCTGACCTCAGATATGATTTGAAAATGGTTGATGTTATTGATATCTTTGAGAGATGTGACAATGAGATATTTACAAATATTGCAAAACAACCGCATAAAAACCGTATAAAAGCTCTTAGAGTTCCCGGTGCAGATTTAGTTTTCTCAAAGAGAGAGATGAAAACTTTTGAAGATTTTGTTCGTCAGTTTGGCGCACAGGGACTTGGATACTTCCAGATGAAAGAGGATGGCTTAAAAGGTCCGCTTATCAAGTTTTTCACAGATGCAGACATCGCGCTTCTTGTAGAGAGACTAGGTCTTGAAGTCGGCGATGTCGTCTTCTTTGGTGCTGGAGATAAAAAGACGGTTTGGGACTACATGGGCAGACTTCGCATCTTCATAGCAGAGCATGAGAAGATGAATCTTGTCGATAAAGACGCTTTTGAGTTTGTTTGGGTTGTTGACTTTCCTATGTTTGAAGTCGAAGAGGGAAGAGTAAAAGCACTTCACCATCCGTTTACACAGCCAAAAAACACTGATAAAGACGATGTTGAAGAGATAGAATCTATCGCTTACGATATCGTTTTAAACGGTACGGAACTTGGGGGCGGAAGTATCCGTATCCATAAAGAGGAGATGCAAGAGGAGATTTTCAAACTTCTTGGCATTGGCGAAGAGGAAGCTAGAGAGAAGTTTGGTTTCTTGCTTGATGCTCTTAAGTTTGGCGCACCTCCGCACGGCGGTTTTGCTATCGGATTTGACAGACTTATGATGCTTTTATCTAAAAAATCAAGCATCCGTGATGTTATAGCATTCCCTAAAACGCAAAAAGCTTCTTGTATCTTAACAAAAGCACCGAGTGAAGTGGATGCTATGCAGCTAAGAGATCTACATATAAAAATCAGATAATGAAAAAACTCTTTCTTATCATCGGGGCACCCGGTTCCGGTAAGACTACCGATGCAGAACTTATCGCTAAACAAAACAGCGAGATAACTCACTACTCCACAGGCGATATGCTCCGTGCAGAGGTCGCAAGCGGCTCTGCTCTTGGAGCGGAGATAGAGAGCTATATATCCAAAGGGCTTATAGTTCCTATCAAAATAGCCATAGAAACCATAGTAAACGCCATCAAAAATGCCCCTACCAACACTATCATTATTGATGGTTATCCTAGAAGCATGGAGCAGTTGAGTGCCTTGGATGACTACCTAAAAAGTGACACATTTTTAGAGCTTTGCAGTGTTATAGAGGTTTATGTAAGCGAAGATACCGCAAAAGAGCGAGTTCTTGGACGCTCACGCGGCGAGGATGACAAAGTAGAGGTTTTTAACAACCGAATGAAAGTTTACATAGAGCCTCTGAGAGATATAAAAGCATTTTATAGTGATAAAAATCTATTGCATACGATAGATGGTGAGCGAACTATAGAAGAGATAGTTTTAGAGATGGAAAATTTTATAAAGTCAAAAATATAATTGAACCTTTTAAAAGGTTCAATTATCCTAGTTTTGCGATAATAGCCGCTTCAACATCAGCGATGTTTAGAGTGCCGTCAACTGTGATGTATGTAATCTTAGGATTTTTTGCCGCTTGTTCTTTGTAGTAGCCTATAAGTGGTTTTGTTTGTTCATGATACACTTTAAGTCTATCTAAAACAACTTCCTCTTTATCATCATCTCTTTGAACCAAATCTTCACCGCTCTCATCATCTTTGCCTTCAACTTTTGGCGGGTTAAATAAAACGTGATAAGTTCTTCCCGATGCCAAATGTGCACGACGACCGGACATTCTCTTTACAATCTCACTATCAGCAACATCTATCTCAATAACAGCATCTATATTTATGCCTGCATTTGTAACTGCATCTGCTTGAGCGAGAGTACGTGGAAAACCATCTAAAAGATAGCCGTTTTTGCAATCATCTTCAGCGATTCTGTCTTTTACAAGACCTATGATGATATCATCAGTTACAAGCTTGCCTGCATCCATCGCCGCTTTTGCCATTTTACCCATCTCTGTACCTGCTTTGATGGCAGCGCGAAGCATATCGCCTGTAGAGATTTGCGGTATGTTATATCTTTTTGTCAAAAATTGCGCCTGTGTACCCTTGCCTGCACCCGGAGCGCCTAGTAGTATTATTCTCATTTTTTATCCTAGCTCTTTTTTTGGAATTATATAAAAACAGATGTTAAAATCAGCTATTTTTACTCTTCATCCTCAAAGCCAAAATCATCTTCATCTTCGCCGTTTTGAGCCTCTAAGATATCATCGATAAGCTCTTTGCACTCATCCTCTTCAATATCACCGCTTGCTATATCATCAAGAACATCTTGTAAATCTGCCTTAAACTCTCTAAGCTCTTCTATCTCTTCTTTTGCCTCTTCGCTTGCATCTTTGTTGTCTGCAATCTCTTGAAAAATCTCATCCAATCTCTCGTCAATATCGGGAATAACACTCTTTGTAATCAACTCTTCTAACTGCTGTGCGTATGACATCTTGTATCCTTAAATGTTTTCAGTATAATACTTAAAAAAGATAAAGCGGTGGATTAAAAAATGAACTTTTATGCGTGCATCATAGGAAGTGAAATACTAAACGGTCGTAGAGTTGATAAGCATTTTGAGTTTTTGAAAAATGAGTTGCAAAAGTATGGACATGAACTTTTTGCCTCTTTTGTTATAAAAGATGATGAAAACTTAATCAAAAAAACATACAATTTTATCAAGGATGATGCAGATGGCGTGATGTTCTCTTTTGGCGGTATCGGGGCAACTCCCGATGATTTGACAAGAGCCGTTGCAGCGGAGGTTTTTACCGCAAAACCACTTCAGAGACATAAAAAATTTGAGCAGGATATCATAGAGCGGTTTGGAAATGATGCTTATCCGCATAGAATTCATATGGCAGATTTGCCACAAAACTCACAACTTCTTTTCAACCCTATCAACAACATGTCCGGCTTTTCGCTACAAGATAGATACTTTTTTACCCCTGGATTTCCAGAGATGTCACATCCAATGCTGTGTGCCGTTATAGAGAAGTTTTTTAGCAAAAGTGTCAAAAAACATCGACGTACACTGCTAGCGCAAACAAGTGAAAACACCCTAATAAACATTATGAAAGAGATTCCTAAAGATATAGAACTCTCTTCTTTGCCGATGCTACGTGATGCAAGGGCATCTGTTGAAATATCGCTCTGCTCTATGGATGCAACTTATGTAGAAAAATATTTTCATCTTTTTGAAAATTTTTTGAAAAAAGAAAATATCAATTATGATTTGATTTGATGCTATTTGTTAGTCAAAGAGGTAAAGATTACCTCGCGTAACTTTTGTTGATAGGACTGTTTTCATTAAAATTGAGTATTTTTAAAATTGTTTTTTTGTTCATTTTACGTGCAAAATCTATAACGCTAATACCCTTTGCGTCCACGGCATTTGCATTGGCACCCTGCTCTAACAAAAACCTTACCATCTCAACTCTGCCATAACAGACAGCTGCCATAAGTGGCGTAAAACGACTTCTTCTTTTGGTGTCATCAACCTTGAACCCTCTGGAGAGGAGATACTTTACGATATCTAAGTTATCATAGGTGACTGCCATATCAAAAATCGTAACACCCTCTTCGTCAAAATCAAATATATCCGCACCATTTTCAATCAAAAGCATAACTAGGTCAGTATCGCATCGGCACCTAAGAGATGATGCCAAAACAGACTCTCCACTCTCGTTAGATTCATTGATATCAGCACCACTGCTGATATGTTTCTTTATGCCCATATAATCATTATTTTTTAAAAGTTCAATCCATTTGCTCATGAAGAAAGTATATACTAAATGTAATAATGTTTAAGTATAATTCAAAAAATAAATTATGTAAAAGAGAGAATTCATGGAAATTATTCAAACTGCAGATGCTTTTAAAGCACTTGTTCAAGAGATTAAAACAGAAATCAAAGGATATAAAGACCCATTGGCTTTTGGTATATGTAGAGTAGATTTAGGACAGTTAAATCTCTCAAAAACACTTCAAGCTACCTATCCTGTAGTGAACTGGAATGAAAATTTTGGGAGTGCGGCTATTTTCATCAAGGCACTTGTGGAGCAAGAGGTGGAGGTAGATTTTACACAAAGCGAAGTTGTTTGTAATGTCAACACTTCTTTTTTGAAAAGCGCTCTCAATGCATTTACTCCATATTCAGACGAAGCGTATGGTGATGCACACAAAAATATCCAAGTTGTCTCTGCACTCTACAATCAGCTTGTAACAAGCGGTGCAAGAGAGGGAGAGTTTAAAGTAGTTTTCCTTTTTGCAGATGAGCCTCTTAAGAGTGTTGAAGCGGCATATCTCAAACTCTATGCGCTCTCTTTGGCGAAAGTTGCTATTAGAAGCATCAACCTCAATGGTGCTTTTGGTGCACTGCCAAATGTCGCATGGTCAGCGGGCATGCCAATCGAACTTGAGTATCTACGAGAGTATGAGATAGAGTTGAAGCTCTCCGGCGAGTACCCTCATATCGATTTTGTAGATAAATTTCCAAGATTTTTACAACACATCATTCCAGCTGATAATACACGCATCCTTGATGCATCTAAAGTAAGATTTGGCGCACAACTTGCAGCAGGAACGACGGTTATGCCAGGGGCTTCTTATGTCAACTTCAATGCAGGAACAACAGGTCCTGTTATGGTAGAGGGGAGAATCTCAAGCTCGGCAGTTGTAGGTGCAGGAAGTGATGTTGGCGGTGGTGCTTCCATTCTTGGCGTACTTAGCGGAACAGACGGCAACCCTATCACTATCGGCAAAAACACACTTTTGGGTGCAAACTCAACTTGCGGTATCCCTCTTGGAGATGGATGTATCCTTGATGGCGGTTTGGCGATTTTTGCAGGAACAAAGTTTCATATCAACAACGAAGAGTTAGCTGAAATACAAGAGGTAAATCCTAATGTAAAACTTGACACTATTATGAAAGGAAAAGAGCTTGCAGGGCTCAATGGGCTGCACTTTAGACAAAATTCTCTCACAGGAGAGTACGTAATTCAAAGAAGTACGAGAGAAGTAAAGTTAAACGCTGATTTACACTAAATTTTAGTTTTAAAAAAAAGGGGTGATATGAAAAATTTTGGTATTGATATTTGGGGAAACAAGAACTTTATTATTGAAGATGGTCAGATAAAGCTGAACTATAAGTGTATGCCATCACTCTTGCAAATTGTAGAAGACATACGCTCAGAAGATGTTAGAGGACCAATTTTGCTAAGATTTCCGCATCTTATCAAAAGTCAGATACGTACACTCTACTCTTACTTTGACAAAGCCATCGAGCAAAACAACTATCAGGGTGCTTTTAATGCTGTTTTTCCGCTCAAAGTAAACCAATTTCCTCATGCCGTTGAAGCCATTACATCACAAGGGGCGCAGTATAACTATGGTCTTGAAGCGGGTTCTAAGGCAGAGCTTATCCTTGCGATGAGCAAAACACCTAGCGGCGCAAATATCACCGTCAATGGCTTTAAAGATAAAGAGATGATTACGCTTGGCTTTATTGCGGCACAAAGCGGACATAACATTACCATCACGATTGAGGGTTTGGGCGAGCTTGAGACTATTATCGAGGTTGCAAAAGAGTGTGATTTAAAAGTGCCAAATATCGGGATACGTGTAAGACTTCACAGCGCGGGAAGCGGTATCTGGGCAAAAAGCGGCGGTATGGATGCAAAATTCGGTCTTACCTCTACAGAGATTATTGAGGCTATCACACTGCTTAGAGAAGCGGAACTTTTGGACTATTTGAGCATGATTCACTTTCATATCGGCTCTCAAATGTCCGATATCGCACCGCTTAAAAAAGCACTCCGTGAAGCCGGAAATATTTATGCAGAACTCAAAAAGATGGGAGCAAACAAGCTAAATAGCATCAACATAGGCGGTGGCTTGGCGGTAGAGTATGATCAACACACACATTCAAACTCTCGCAACTACTCCATCGATGAGTTCTCAAGCAGTGTTGTCTTCTTGCTTGGCGAAATTATGAATGCAAAAAATGTTGCCCATCCAAATATCTTTACAGAATCAGGCAGATTTATCGTTGCTTCCCATGCCGTGCTTATCACTCCTGTTTTGGAGCTTTTTACACAAGATTTTCAAGAAAAACTGCTCAATTTCAAGCCTGTAAATCCGCCGCTTATCGAAGAGCTTATAGAGTTAAACAAACTCTTAAACAACACAAACTGTATCGAGTATCTTCACGATGCGCTTGACCACATGGAGTCGGTACTTACGCTCTTTGATTTGGGTTACATCGACCTTCAAGACCGCTCAAATGCAGAGATTTTGGTACATAATGTCATCAAAAGAGCGCTTTACCTTAAATCTGCAAATCCGACGGATGAGCTTGCACAGTTGCAGGTAAAACTGCAAGAGCGTTATCTTATCAACGCCTCTATCTTTCAGAGTTTACCTGATTATTGGGGGCTTGGGCAACATTTCCCTGTTATGCCTCTACACCATCTCAACACAACGCCTCTGCGTGCTGCTTCTCTTTGGGATATCACATGTGACAGCGACGGTGAAATCGGCTTCAATCCTGACAAACCGCTCTATCTGCATGATGTAAACCTTGATGAAGAGGAGTACTTTTTGGGCTTTTTCAATGTCGGTGCTTATCAAGAGACGCTTGGGATGAACCATAACCTCTTCACACACCCTAGCGAATATACTATTATTATCGATGAGTATAACTATGAGATAAAAAATGCCGTTGAGTCAAAAAGTATTTTAGATATCTTGGATGCACTTGGTTATGATGTAGGAAAAGTTTCTAGCAAACTTAAAAATGATCTCTCAAACTCCACTTTTATAACAGAGAAAGAAAAAAATGATACACTTGCAAAATTAGAGCTGTTTTTGCAACAAAATGGCTATTTAAGAACTACGAACTAGGAGTTTATCTTTGGGACTTTTTGCTGAAATCAGAGAAGATTTTTCAAATGCTTATAACAACGATCCAGCACTCAACTCTAAACTTGATTTTCTCTTTAACTACCCAGGTGTCTGGGCAGTTGCGTGGTACAGAATAGCGCACAGACTTTACAAGGCAAACTTTAAAAGTCTCGCAAGAATCATCATGGGGTTTAACCAAATCCTCACCAACATAGACATCCACCCAGGTGCCATTATCGGAAAAAGAGTTTTTATAGACCACGGTACTGGTGTGGTTATCGGTCAAACGACCATCATCGAAGATGATGTTCTTATCTATCAGGGCGTAACGCTTGGCGGTGTTTCGCTCACACAAGGCAAAAGACACCCTACCGTAAAAAAAGGTGCCGTTATAGGTGCGGGAGCAAAAGTGCTTGGTAACATTGTCATCGGAGAGAACGCAAAAATCGGCGCAAACTCTGTTGTCGTCAAACCAGTTCCCGACAATGCAACGGCGATTGGTATCCCTGCTCATGTGATAGAAAAAGGAAGATGTAAAGAGCCTCTTATGCACAACCTTCTGCCTGACATCAATAAAGAGATGTTTGAGTATCTGCTTAAGCGTGTTGCTGTTTTAGAACATATCTTGGTTGAAGATAACAAAGAGCTTTTAGAGCAAGATTTGGCACTTGAAAATATTTATGAATCCTTTATTAGAGCGATGAAAAATTAGGTTTTTTCTAGTATAATTCGCCCAATATTTTAAAGAAAAGGGTTCTTATGCTAACAGATCGCGTAAATACACTATCTGAATCGATTACGATTGCCATTTCAACGCTTGCCGGTGAGCTAAAAGCACAAGGTAAAGACATACTTAGTTTCTCTGCCGGAGAGCCTGATTTTGATACGCCTCAAGTTATCAAAGATGCTGCCATCGCCGCAATAAATGAGGGCTTTACAAAATACACCGCGGTTGAGGGTATTCCTGCACTCAAAACTGCTATCGCTAACAAACTTAAAAGAGACAATGGCTTAACATACGCTCCAAACCAAATCATCACAAACAATGGTGCGAAACACTCTCTTTTTAACCTTTTTGCGGCAGTAGTTCAAGAGGGTGACGAGGTAATCATCCCATCTCCATACTGGGTAACCTACCCTGAACTTGTCCTCTATCATGGCGGAACGGTTGTAGAGATTGAGACAAATGACGAGAGTTCATTTAAAATCACTCCTGAACAGTTAAAAAACGCTCTTACTCCGAAAACAAAGATGATAGTTCTTACAAGCCCATCAAACCCGACAGGTTCAGTTTACTCAAAAGAGGAACTGACCGCTCTTGGTAAAGTTTTAGAGGGAACAGATGTACTTGTTGCAAGTGATGAGATGTACGAAAAACTTATCTATGACGGTGAGTTTACATCTGCGGCGGCTGTGAGTGAAGATATGTTTAAGAGAACCATTACCATCAATGGTCTTAGCAAATCTGTTGCTATGACGGGTTGGAGATTTGGTTATATGGCGGCGCATCAAACAGAGATCATCCAAGCGACTAAAAAGCTTCAAAGCCAAAGTACATCTAACATCAACTCTATCACTCAAAAAGCGGCAATCGTGGGCTTAAACGGTGATGCAGATGCAGATATCGAGAAGATGAGAGTGGCGTTTAAAGAGCGTCGTGATGAAGCTGTAAAACTTATAAACGCAATCGACGGTTTGAGTGTTTATAAGCCTGACGGTGCTTTTTATCTTTTCATAAACATCAAAAAAGTAAGCAACGACTCTATGGAGTTTTGTAAGCAACTTTTAGAGAAAAAAGGTGTAGCTTTAGTTCCGGGTGTTGGCTTTGGAAGTGAAGGTTATGCAAGATTTAGTTTTGCTACAGACATCGAGAGTATCCGCAAAGGTATCAAGAGAATCGAAGAGTTTGTAAAAGAGTTACGCTCTTAATATTTTCATACGCTAAGGCGTATGGAGATTAAAATCTTTCGCATAGATAATATTTACTCCCTGCCCCGTCTCTTTTATATCAACATCTACACGTAGAGACTTGCTCAGACTATACTGCAAAATAAGACTTGAAATCGTATCATTTTTATAGATTATACGGATTCTTTTGTTAAGACGTGCGCCTATTTCGTATCCTAGTGTTCCCTCTTTGTTTGTCAGGATGTTGATTGTGTCAAACTTTACACTTGTGGATTCGTTGAGCATTTTTTTAAGTCCTGTACCGAGTAAAAGAGTATTGAGCGATGTTTTGGATGTGCCTTCTGCTGTAAAAACAGACGATGCACTCTCTCCAAAAAGGATGTAAGAGAGGATGTCATTTTGGCTCATGGCAGGTTTTGATGCAAAAAGTATGACGGGTGAGCTCATCTTGTTTGTGATGTAAATCTCTATATCGATGTAATCAAGTGTATAGTAGTGCAAATTGAGGTTTAGATGCGGATTTATCTCTTTGCCTCCATAAAAATAGAGTTCGCTCTCGTCAAGCTCAAAAACTTTATCACTTAAAGCAACCTCTCCGCTTTTTATGTTTACAACACCAAATATCTCTACAAAAGAGTTCATTTTTTGGTGGATAAATAGATTTGGAGTTGCAAGCAGTGAAATCTCTTTTGTTTTATACGCAATGGGTTTTGATGATGTGACAAAAACATTTATCTCTCTGTTGCTCTTTTGCACGCTCTCTTTGATGTCTTGAATGATGATGATATCCTCATCGCCGATGCTATATGTTTTCCTCGGTTTGTACATCACCGTGCCATCTAGTATCTCAACTTCGCCGTCAATACGCTGTTTTTGTGTATCAAGCGCTATTTGTAAATCAAGCTTTAAAGAGAGATTTGCCTCCGGCGATTCGTAATTAAATTTGTCGCTCTTGAGTGAGAAATCTGCACTCAAATCTGCTGTTTTAACCAAACCTTTTAGTAGCAGCGTATCAAATATCCAAAACTCTTGCAGTTCAATATCTGAGTTTTCATTGATAAAAACCTTTGATGTTTTGTCGGAGAAGATTCTACGGTTTTGGATATCAAAACTGTATTTTTTTAGTGTGAGTTCATTTTCTTTATAGATAAATTCTGCCGTGCCTTCTTTTCCAGAAAAACTGCTTTTTGAGTCGAGTTTGAGTGTGTAGAGCGGTACGTTCATCTTTGTCACAATCTCTAGCGTATCTGAAAAATCTATCTCTGATTGTGCTTCTATCTTGGCATCAAAAGAGGTTTGAGAGAGGTTGGCATCAAGCTCTTTTGCAAAGGTTAAAAGTGACTCTATTTTTGTATTTACCGTGGCAGTTTTGTTTTGCAAATCAACTTTATAATCATAAAATGAGTGACCAAAAGCACCGTAACCTTTTACTTTTTCTTCATTGCCAAAGATTGAGAGCCATAAGATATCTGACTTGACAAAGAGTGAAATCTCATCATTTTTCTCATGCAGAGTGATGAAAAGTTTAGAAAATCTACTCAAATCATACTCTTTATAGTGCAAAAACTCTTTGGTCGGTTGAATATTTGATTCTATAAGTGTCTCATTTTTGTCTCGTAAAAGCTCTGTATCAAACTTTGCATAGCGGGTGTCTGCATCAATGAAAAACTTCTTAAAATCATGAGTTTTGACATCCGCTTCTATCTCTTTTGCGCTAAAGTGCATATCTGTCTTACCATTGTCATGCTTGATATCCATGCTAAATGTATCAAAGGGAAGCCTCTCTTTCTTATCGGTGATTTTTGCTTCCAGTTTGGAGTGTGCTACAAAATTTGCATCTACAAAGACATCCTGTTTTATTTTTGCCGCATACTCTTTGTAATATGCATCGCATGTTGCAAAAATCGTAAAACTTTCCTCTTCTATAAGATAAGAGAACTCAAGCGTCGTATCTTTAATGGATAAATCCGAAAACTCTTTTATTGAGGCATTTTTAAGTGTTGTACGAAAATCAATCTTTTTTGCATCTATAACGACATCAAGAAGAAGTTTTTTTGGGTTGTACTCTAAAAAATCTATATATTTTTTCTCTATCTCTTTGGAGAGCTGCAGAGAAGATTTTCCTCTCAATACACCCTCCCTTACCTCTCCCTCAAATGTTCCGTCGGCGTATCTCGTCTTTGCTTTTAGTCCTAGTTTTTCTATATCCAGCAGCTCTCTATAGCTGAGATTTGTAGCATCTGCATCAAACAGATAGTTTTCGTTTTTATAGCGGAGTGTTGCATTTGTGAGCTGCGTTTCTGATATATTTAGAGCAAAATGGGAAGAGTCGCTTTGCATGGCTAGGAGTTTGTCGAGGTCGATAAAAACTGTATCACCGCCCAAAAACGCAACTCTTGGCGTTGGCTGCAAAAGAGAGAAGAAGTTGTATTTTAGCGTGAGCTTTTTTGCTTTTATGCTCTCTTGATAAACAAAATCAGAGACTTCTACGCCATGAAAAAGCGTTCCCTCAATCGAGCTGTATGTGACATCAAACTCTTTAAGATATTTTTGTGCCAAAAACGGAACAACATCTTTTTGAAAAAATACAAAAAGAGTAAATAGAATAAGTGCAACAAAAAAGAGCATGCTGTTTTGGAAAAAGAGAAGTAGTTTCTTTATCAAAATAGCTCTCCGATGTGAAAGTGAAGCGCATACTGTTTTAAAGGGTCTTTAACGTCACAACCGACATCAACGGCGATAGGTCCGATGGGTGTTTTATAGCGGATACCAAATCCTGCACTATGATATCCGTTTGCATAATTTGGCGCACTGCTCTCTCCGACAAAGCTGTTATCGTTGAAAACAACGCCTCCAAAATCGCCATAAACCTTAAATCTAAGTTCAGCGGTCGCCTCCATTATGGAGTCGAAGCCCAGCGGGTCGCCTAAGCTGTTTAGGGGACCTATTTTTCTGTATCCGTAACCTCGGTTACTGTGCATCCCTCCTGCAAAAAAGCGGTACGATGTCGGAAGTGCTCCGTCTGTAAGCTTTAGCGTCCCATATTCGGCTCTGAGTGCAAGAATAGTGTTGTTTAAAGAGTGTATAGTGCCGCCGCTTGTCTTAAACTTGTAGTAAGTTGCATCTGAAATAGCACTATTTTGTGAGCCCATAATCTCGGCTTTTACAAAATAGCCGCTGCTTGGATCCAAAATCTTATCTCGTGTATCATAAGCGTACTCAAGTTTTGGTGAAATGATAAAGAGTCGGCTTAAGGGAAAAAGAGCCTCATCGTCACTCTCATACGTTCTTGTCTGGTCAAAAACAATACTCTCTTTTAAGATATGGTTATCTTTTTTCTGTTTTAAGTAGAGAGTTGAGAAAAACTTGTACTCTTTAAAACCCAAAAACTGCTCATTTTCATATCCGGTTTCAAAACCTGTAAAGTTTCGATTGGTAAGTGGCATATCGAAGTTTAGTACTACATTTTGCTTGATTTGCGCAACTTTGCTCTTAAGGCTTAGTGTCTTTAAGTCTCCTAAGAAATTTCTATGCAAAAGACCTATAGAAGTCATCGCCCCCTCATCGCTGCTCGCACCCACACCAAACTCAAAACGCAGAGGGTTTTCGTTTTGGATGATGCTTACTGTTGCATTGACTTGGTTCTCTTTTGCAACCTCGGTATCGATAATTGCTTTGGAGACACCCTCGTAAGCGTAAAGCTCTTCATAGCTTTTAGTGATGCTCTGTGAAGAAAACTCCATATCTTTACGTATAGGAACAATAGAGCGAACAATCTCTTCATCTATATTTTTAGGCGTAATTATCTCTATGTTTCCAAAGCGGCACTCTTGGTTTTTCTTTGATTCATAATGCACATAGGCTTCGTTTTTTTCTATATCAATCCATGCTTTTGCATCAACCGACGCATTGCAGTAACTATGGTTTGCGTATAAATGCCTTATATCTTTTTTGCTCTGCGTAAATTTGTTTGAATCGAAAAAATCGCCGACTTTAAATGGGATAACACCGTTAAAGTCCAATTCTGCGTGGTTTGAGATATGTTTTATAATGATGGGTTCGTTCTCTTTGATGGTAAGTACAATGTTTGAATCCTCTTTTTTTGATGCTATCTCTGCACCGAAAAAACCTCTTGTTTTATAGTACTCTTTGAGGGTTTGTATGATAAGGTCAAGAGTTCTCTCATCAATAGATGGTTTTTCTTTGTAAAACTCATAAAAAGAGGGCTCACTTAAATCCAGCGACTCATAAAGCTCGCTTGATTTGACATGTAAGTTCCCTTCAAAAAGAAGCTGGAGTTTTTCTCCAAAAAGGAGCGTTGCAAAGAAAAGAAATAAAAAAAACTTTTTTTTCAATCACGCTCCCGCTTGCTACTTAAGCTCTTTAAGAGCCTCGATAACTTCCTCTAAATTTTCAAGTGGAATATGAACTTTCCATTCAGGTTCATCCGCATTTCCAGCTAAAGATATACCAATACTCGCCACGCTGTGGCTACCAGCTCCATACGGCTCATCTATCTTTGTTACCGAAATAACACCTTTTTTTGTTCCGTTTAATGATATCGTTTTTGACATTGTAAACTCCTCATATTTGTAGTCTCTTAATTTTTACTTGATAAGTCTAGCGATTTTGCCCTGAAGCTTGAGCCATAGTTTGTGTTCCATCAAAGGAAATCCAGAAAATGTTAAGCCGCTTTCATGGATACTTTTTGTCACGCCACTACGTGCTGCCATGGTTGAAAAAGGAGCGATGTTGAGATGTCCAGCTGTTGCGCTTTGTCCGCCCATAACGACATTTCTGCCCATTGTTGTAGAGCCTGAAATACCAGCCTGAGCAACCAAAACAGAGTGTTCGCCGATGATGCAGTTATGCCCGACTTGCACAAGATTGTCTATTCTTACACCATGCTTGATAAGTGTGCTTCCAAAAACTGCTCTATCAACCGCACTTGAGCTGCCAATCTCTACATTGTCCTCTATGACAACATTGCCGTTTTGGTAAATCTTTCTATGTTCACCCAGCTTGTTTGTTGCAAAACCAAAACCGTCACTTCCGATGGTGGTGTTTGCATGGATGATACAATCACTTCCGATTTTACAGTCTCTATAGACGGTTACGCTTGGATAAAGAATGGTGTTGTCTCCTATAACTGCATTTGCACCGACATAGACATGCGCCATAATCGTGCAGTTTTTGCCTATCACAGCCCCTCTTGCAATCTCCGCTTTTGGTGAAACAACACTCCCCTCGCCTATTTTTGGCTCATCCAAAGAGGCATCCTCAATGGGTGGAGCAAAATATTTTGAGAGTGTCGCCATCTCCCAGTAGGGGTTTTGTACCACCAGTGCAACAGCACTTGAGGGTACAAACTCCAACATATCTTTATGTACGATAATCGCACCGGCTTGTGAGTTTTGAATATCTTTAACATATTTTGTATTTGCAACAAAAGATATCTCGTTTTGTGTGGCATCTTTGAGCGTATTCATCTTTGTTACTTCAAAATTTTTGCCATCAAACTCTGCATTGATGACTTTTGCGCACTCTCTCAAATCCATTATCTCTCCTCGTTTAGCTTTGCAATCCTTACTTGCAGTCTTTTCCAATCTTTATGTTTCATAAGAGGGAAGCCGCTATAGACTCCTCCGCTCTCTTTGATGCTTTTTGTTACGCCGCTTCTTGCGGTAAATGTTGAAAAAGGGGCGATTTCCAAATGGTCACTAAAGGCACTCTGCCCGCTGATGACACAGTTTCGCCCCAGTTTTGTAGAACCGCCGACACCGGTTTGTGCCACAAAAATAGAGTGCTCCCCGATGTCGCAATTATGTGCGATATGGATAAAATTGTCAAGTTTCGAGCCGTGTCTTATGATGGTCGCATTAAAAACAGCTCTGTCTATGGCACAGTTTGCGCCGATTTCAACGCAATCTTCTATGATGACATTTCCATTTTGATATATTTTGATATGTTCACCACTCTTTGTATGTGAAAATCCAAACCCATCCGCCCCGATAATCGCTCCTGAGTGGATGATGCACTCCTTACCGATAACACAATCTCTGTAGATGGTTGTATTAGGATAGATGATAGTGCCATCTCCGATATGCACATTTGTCCCTATGTAAGCACCTGCCATGATAATCACATCAGAACCAATCACAGCACCGTTTTCTACTCTCGCCAAAGCATCAACGATAGAATTTTTCCCTATAACAGGGTGTGGAAGTTCCGGTTCAATTGGTTTTTTATGAAAAAGTTTGGTTACAAGTGCCATAGATAGAGAAACATCATCACAGAGAATGTAAGAAGCGTTTTGTGGTAGATGTGCAACTAGGTCGTGTGGTATCAAAAAGGCTCTTGCTCTTGAGGATTCTAGCTCTGCAAAGTATCTTTTATGGACAGCAAAAGCAAGTTGTGCGGGAGATGCGAGAGCTAACTCATTCATAGAGTCTAGTTCGACATCACTCCCCACAAAGGGAAGATTGAGATGCAAAGCGACAGCGCTAAGAAGCATCGCCTTATCTCTCTAGTGCTACAGCACCGCTTCTTACAATCTCTTTTGGGTTGTATTTGTTAATGATTTTTAAGAAGTTATCAACTCTTTTTGGCTCATCTGCAACCATAGTTATGATAACGTTTTCGCCTACATTTACAATCTTGCCGTTGTACGCCGCACAAAGCGTTGCGATATCTGTAATGTTTTCAGAGGCAGGAAACTTTACAAGCGCCATCTCTTTTTCAACCAAATCAGCGTGTTCATACACTTTTAAAACAGGTATGAGTTTATGCAGCTGCTTTGTAATCTGCTCTATCACACGGATAGAACCGGACGTAACGATAGTAAGTCTTGAGTATCTGCTCTCTGGAATCGGAGCAACTGTAAGCGATGTGATGTTGTAGCCACGTCCTGAGAAAAGGTCTGTGATACGAGAGAGGACACTTGCTTCGTTAACCACGATAACCGAGATAACTCTTCTTGCGTTTTCTTCTTGCATTATTTTCTCTCCTTCTTCTCTAAAAGCATCATGTTAAATAGCGATCCGCCTGCCGGAACCATAGGCATAACATTCTCTAGTCTCTCAACAACAACATCGATAAAAGTAACCACATTTTTCTCAACCGCATCTTTAAGTGCCGCATCAAACTCATCTTTTGTGGTAACTCTATAACCGATACCGCCAAATGCCTCTGCAAGTTTTACAAAATCCGGCTGAACGCTCAAGTCTGTCTCACTGTGTCGCTTATCGTAAAAAAGCGTCTGCCACTGTCTAACCATACCAAGATAGTTGTTGTTTAAGATGATGTTGATAACCGGAAGTTTCTTCTCAACAGCAGTCATAAGCTCTTGACAATTCATAAGTATAGAACCGTCTCCCGTAAAGTTGATGCTGATTTTTTCAGGTGAAGCAACTTTTACACCCATGGCCGCCGGAAAACCAAACCCCATCGTTCCAAGTCCGCCTGAGCTTATCCACTGTCTTGGACGTGAAAAAGGGTAAAATTGTGCAGCCCACATCTGGTGTTGCCCAACGTCTGTAGAGATGTTTGCGCTATCGCCTAAGAGCTTGCCTACTCTTTGTATAACCCATTGCGGTTTGATGCGCTCGCTATCTTCATGGTATGTCAGCGGATGGAGTTCGTCAAAATTACGAATCGTTTCTCTCCAAGAGCTATAACGTGCAGGATTGATTAAAGAGACGGACTCAAGCATCTCGTTTACAACATTTTTGACATCACCGACTATTGGGTAGTCTGCTTTAACTAACTTTGAGATACTTGCAGGGTCGATGTCCACGTGGATAACGCCTGCATTTTTAGCAAACTCTGAGAGTTTTCCCGTTACACGGTCGTCAAACCTTGCACCCAAACCGATAACCAAATCAGTTTCGCTCATTGCCATATTTGCCGCATAGCTTCCGTGCATACCAAGCATAGAGATAAGTAGTTCATCATCATGACTTAGTGTACCGCGCGCCATAAATGTCTCAACGGCAGGGATGCCTGTTTTTTGCACAAGCTCTCTTACTTCATACGCCGCATTTGAGTTTATGATACCGCCGCCAAGATAAAAGAGTGGGCGTCTCGCTTTTGCGATAGCCTCCATCGCCTTTTTAATCTGGCGAGGATTACCTTTTGTGTGTGGTTTGTAGGTCTCCAAATCAAGCTCTACCGAGTAGTCAAACTCTGCGATTTGTGCTGTGACATCTTTTGGGATATCTACATGTACGGGACCGGGGCGACCGCTTGCTGCTATGTAAAACGCCTCTTTAAGGATGCGTGCCAAATCACGTGCATCAGTTACAAGGTAGTTGTGTTTTGTGCATGAACGGCTGATGCCTACTGCATCTATCTCTTGAAATGCATCTGTACCGATAAGGCTCATAGGAACCTGTCCACTGATAACAACCAACGGGATAGAATCCATATAAGCGTCAGCTAGTCCCGTAACGGCATTTGTAAACCCTGGACCGCTTGTGATCATTGCAACGCCGACTTTTCCGCTTGCTTTTGAGTAACCCTCCGCAGCATGCACGGCAGCTTGTTCATGTCTAGTGAGTATATGTTTAAAATTTGTTTGTTTATAAATTTCATCATAGACATTCATGATTGCTCCACCCGGGTAACCAAAAACTGTGTCAACCCCTTGGGCAATTAAAGCTTCAATGACCATCTGTGCGCCACTTATCTGCATGAAAAGTCTCCTTTTTTTAAAATTCGCAAATTATAGTAAAAGTGAGCTATATCTGAGTTTAAATATAAAAATGAGCTAAGAAAACTCAGAAAATGGTTTTGTGATAAAAGGATGTGATAAATAGGTCTTTTTTTAGATATGTTTTTTTGTTTTGTATAAAAAAATTAAAAAATAATTCTAAAAACAAACATAAAGCAATAAATTGAGTTGTAATAGTGTGTAAAATAATATTTTGTGATACCAAAAAAATAATATTTTATAATTGCGTGACATTTTAAGGACTTTTTAATATAAAAATTTGTTATACTGTCGGTATCACAAAAAATAAGGATGACAAATGATAGTTTCAAAAACAACAGCTCCGTTTCTAGCTTTACTGTTAGTGACGTCTGCTTACGCGGTAGAGAATGTAAAAGTAACAGGGGGAGCAAAATACTGGTACCAAACAACTGCGGTGGAAGATACTGCAAACAATGATATGTTCCAACAAAAAACAAGCGTCGGGGTTGCCGCTGTAGAACTTGGAGCAAGTGCTGATCTTTACAAGGGCTTAAAGGGGAAAGTAAGCGTTATAGGATTGGACAGCCTTGGTCTTGAGCAGAGCTTTGTAAAAGACATCACAACAGCTGGTGCAGGATGGGAGAGTGATAATGGTTACTACAGAACACAGATTTGGGTAACAGAAGCAAATCTTGACTATAAAATTTCAAATACATCATTTACTGTTGGTCGTCAAGCGCTTAACACGCCACTTCTTATGACAGAGAGATGGAATGCTTCATTCAACACATTTGATGCTGCGTTGATTACAAATAGTGATATCCCTTACACAACACTTGTTGCTGCGTATGTACACCAACACAACGGTGGAGCAAGTGCAGGAAATACGAACGTTGCAAACGATGTGTCAAGCGCAAGTGGATTTCCAAGTACAACGATGCATAATGGTAGTTTCTATGGTTTTGGAAGTAGTTATAATACTACAACAAAGAGAATGACAGATGGAGATGAAGGGGCTTATGTGTTTGGTGCAGTTGTAAAACCGACTAAAGATTTAGCAATCAACGCTTGGTACTACGCTATAGATGAAGTAACAAATGCTTATTGGTTAGATGCAGAGTACAAAATCTCTGGGCTCTTTTTAGGAATCCAAAACAGTGGTATGGAAAATGATGCAAGTGCAACGGCAGATGATGCTATGTTTACAGCTGCAAAAGTTGGCTATACACTCGATAAACTTGTTCTTGATGCTGCGTACTCTACAACGGCTACAGGAAATACAGGTACAAGATCTATAACAAACATCGCAACAGGTGATAAGTCAAAAGCATATACACAATCTGTTTTCCAAGATGGTGCTGCAGTGGGTACGCGTGATACAGATACATGGAGATTTGGGGTTGCTTATAAATTTGATGCTCTCAACTTAAGTGCATCTATACAAGATATGAATCAAAATGGTGCTACAAAACCAAATGATGGCATGGAATTTGACTTAATCGCAACTGCAAAAGTTGGTCAATATGTAAACTTAACGGGTATGTATATTCATCAAGATATTGATTACAAATCAGCAGCGGAAACAGACAAAAAAATTGATGCTATCCGTCTGATTGCTGCTGTTAAGTTTTAAGGAAAATGAGATTTTTCTAACATTGATGTTTTAAGCATCATTGAAACTTCTTTTAGAAGGGAAAGAAGTTTTTCTATCTATTTATGCTCCGCCTCTCAAGATACTCTCCTACAAGTAGTTCGAGGGGTTGGAGCATAAAAACCTGTTTTCTCTAGTACAAAAGGCCTTTATCTGGGTGCTTCTCATCTCCCATGATAACGGCTCTATCATCAATCGCCGACTCAGCAGCACTTAGTGTCGCAACAAAACCTACCATCAAAAGCATAGCTAAGATAACTCTCTTCATTGTCTAACTCCGTTTTTATTTTATTTTTTTATAGACCCCTCTATCGAAAAAGCGATAAAACAATCTATAAATGTGATAAAATAATAACAAGTTTTTGCTCGTTTGCTATAAATTTTATAGTTTAATTAAAAAAACTTATGTTGATGCTTCAAAAAGTAACAATTTTGTTACAAAATAGTCTCAACTGCCATAGAAGGTCTCCATCTCTCTCTATCGCCGCATACTTGTGCTTCAAGCGTAAGTTTGGATTCTGGGTAATTTGCTTGAAAAAGAAAGAAAAGCTCTTTTATCTCTTGACTCAAACCATAGTAAAGAAGATAGTTTTTAATACCGTTTTCTACTATCTTCTGCTCTGTATGTTGATAGATGGCATCTTTGAGCTGGGTGATGTGCAAAAGAGAAAAAAGGTCTGCGATATCTGTATTTTTAGATCTTACCTTCATGTAGTTTTGTAGAGTTGTTTTGAGCCCCTCTGCATCGGATTTGAGTGCGTAATCATACGCTTTGTCAAAATCCTCTTCCCATGCCGCTTGAAGTTTTTTTCCATCTTGGGTGTTTTGAAGAGCGGGAGATGCATCAAGAAGATTGTAAGCTCCGATGGTGTTTTGCATCTCGATGGCGTGAAAAAATTTATGCTGATTTTCTATATCGGTGATAATCTCTTTTGCTTCTTCTTTAAAATCATCAAAATCAAGTAAAATACGAAAAATCTTTACCGCTGCGTGCGTATCGCCGTTACTTAGGAGAGTTTGCGCTTTCATGTAGAGTGAATCTGAGTAGTGAACCAAAGCTTTATACTCCGGATACTCTTTTAAAAATGGGTTCTGTTTGACAAGTTCAAAAGAGAGTTTAAACTCCTGCTGTGCGATAGATGTACGAAATCTTCTATAAACGTGAATGTTAAGTACAAGCTCTTGAATCAGCACCGTTTTTTCGCTTATGCCACGATACGGCATCAAAATCTCTTGCGCCATAGCACTCATTTTTGCATCAAGCAGATACTTTTTTGCAAGCGCAAATGTCTTCTCCCACTGCGCCTCTAACGCTTTGTAAACTTTCGTCTCTTTGTAGATTGGGTGCATATTTGCTAAATTATAAGCTAAGGAGATTTTTTTGTTTTTTACAAACATCAAAAACTTATCGTACTCCGCATACTCTTGGACAAGTTTTTGTCCAAATTGCCGCTTGGAAGAGATGGAGTTAAAACCCTCAAGCACTTTTAGTGCATTTGTTTTGTCGTTTCTTTCAAGAAACTCTTTTGCATAGTAAAGCGCTTTTTCCCATAGAGCATCGAAATCTTTAGATGCTTGAGTGTATTTTAAAAGAGGATTTTGCTCTATCTCTTGGAGCATTTGCGCATATTTTTTCTCTTTGATAAGCTTTGCAAGTTCATCTTCATTAGCAAAAATATCGTAAACAAGAAGTGCACCATCCTCAGTTGCAACTAAAAGTTGGTTTTTTTGTTCATCAAAACATAAAGCCGTAACTGCATGCTCAAACTTGATATATCGGCGCGATATAAGTTTATAGCTATATAAATCATAGACTAAAACATAGCCGAGTTTTGTTCCTAAAAAGATAAAACCGTTTTTGTGTGCGATGGCGATTTGCGTGACATCATCGTGGATGTCGTGGAGTTTTCCGACTACTTTGAGTGTGTTGATATTCCAAATGAACCCTTGGCTCTTTTTATCGATACTCAAAAGGTGTTCTTTGTCTAAAAATGCAACTTTAAGAACCGGAGCGGAGTGTTGTTTGAGTTTGCCTTTTGGCAGCATCAAACTAAGACTAAAGAGAGAGATGTTTTTGTCATAACTGGCAGTTGCGACGATATCGCCATCACTGCTAAATGCTATGTCGTTGACGATATCAAGATGGCGCGGAAGTGTGAGCGCTAGCTTTTTAGTCTGGATGTCAACACCAAAAACGCCTCCATCATCGCCACACGAGAACATGTATCTATCTTTTGGGTCGATACTTACGCACGCGACTTCGCCTTGGTGTCTGTCAAGTGAAGCGATGTTTTTTCTGCTTTTTGTCTCAAAAAGTTTTGCTTCTCTTGCATCATGTGACAAGGTGGCAAAATAGTCTGAACTAGAGGTAAAGTCTATAACTTTTGTGGCGTACCTTGTATGTAAAATAGCCATCTTAATCTCATCTTTAGCCATAAGCTTCTCTTTGTCGAGATATCTGATGGTTGTAAAGGCGTCCGCTGTTAAAAGCGTTTGAGAGTTAAGTATCTTTAAAAAAATAATCGCTTCATCAAAACTGCTTTTTTTCAGGGGTGTCATAGCTTAGTTTTACTCTCTTATGTAGTTTTCTTCTTTGAGCACTTTGTAAATCATACTTTGATGCTCTTCGCCTTTTGTTTCAAGATGCACAGTCACACTTGCATCCCCATAATCAAGCGAAATGGAGGTTCTGTCGTACGATATATGTACGATATTTGCGTTGAGGTCTTGGAGTATCTGCGTAAAGCGCATGAGTGCCCCCGGTTTGTCGATGAGTGTAACCGTAAACTTCATCTTTCTGCCTGATTTGAGCAGACCTTTTTCGATGATAACGGAGAGAAGCGTGACATCCATGTTGCCACCGCTTAGAACGATGGCTACTTTTTTGCCCTTAAGATGTTCAAGCTTGTCATGCAAAAGTGCCGCAACGCCAACTGCTCCAGCACCCTCAACCACAAGCTTTTGTCTCTCAAGCAAAAACAAAATCGCACTTGCTATCTCCTCATCATCTACGCTGATAAATCTATCGACACTCTCTAGCATATAGCCTAAAGTGATGGGTGATGTGTCTCTCACGGCGATTCCGTCTGCAATGGTTCTCACACTTATGCTATCTATGGGTGTTTTTGAGTCAAACGAGTTTTTAAGTGCGGGTGCGCCTTTTGCGCTTACTGCTATAACCTCTATATTTGGGTTGATGCTTTTGATGGTACATGCCATCCCAGAAACAAGTCCGCCACCCCCAGCAGGGATAACAACTGCGTCCAAATCGGCACATTTGTCTAAGATATCTAAAGCGAGCGTTCCCTGCCCTGCTATGACCTCATCATCCTCAAAAGGGTGTACAAATGTAAGTGAGTGTAATTTAGCATACTCTATGGCGTGAGCATACGCTTCATCATAGTTTGCGCCATGTAAAATGACATCCGCACCATAGTTTTTCACTCCGTTTATCTTGGTGAGCGGTGTTGCCTCAGGCATAACGATAATAGCTTTTATGCCAAACATAGAAGCGGAGAGTGCCACACCCTGAGCGTGGTTGCCGGCACTTGCAGCGATAACGCCACACGCTCTTTGTGCATTGGTAAGAGTTGCTATCTTGTTGTAAGCTCCTCTGATTTTAAATGCGCCTGTGACTTGAAGGTTCTCTTTTTTTAGGTAAACCTCACATCCTGAGTGTTTGCTTAGATGGGGTGCGTAAGAGAGAGGTGTGTCAACAACTACGCCCTTTATGCGCTCTCTTGCTTCATAGATTTTTTTTACATCAAACAAAAAAATCTCCTAAAGGAGCGTGCGATGTTCTACCATCGTACACATGTTTTGCACAACGCGCATGCCCGCATCTTTCGCCTTTTGTGCGGCATCGTTGTTCACAATCCCTTTTTGCGCCCAAAAAATCTTCACATCCCCTCTCTCTATACACGCATCCGCCACCAAAGGCAAATAGTCTGGTTTTCTAAAGATATTTACCATGTCTATCTCAAAAGGAATCTCTGCAAGTGAGCGATACACTTTTTCGCCTAAAATAGTCTCCTCTTTTGGATAAATCGGTACTATCTTAAAGCCATGCTCTTGGAGATACTTTGCCACTCTGTGGCTGTCTTTGGTCTCATCTGGTGAGAGTCCGACTACGGCTATAGTTTTTGTGATGTTAAATATCTCTTTAATCTCTTGTTTATTTGCATTGATAGTTGGAAATTCGCACTCCATAGACGCTCCTTGTGATGTGTAATAAAGCAATTATACCAAAAGTTTCTCTTGCCCAATGCGGTAGAGGGCAAAATCGTATTTCAGCGGGTCTTGTCTGTCAAACTCTTTAAGCTTATTTGTCAGCTCAAGTGCTGCTTCCAAATCGTAACTTTTTCTCTCCAGAAGCCCCAATTTTTTAGAGACATTAAAAGTGTGCGTATCAAGCGGAATTATAAGGTCGCTTTTGTCAACGCCGCTCCACAAACCCATGTCGATGTTGTCACTTCTAACCATCCAGCGCAAGTACATCATCCAACGCTTCAACGCCCCTGCTCCCTTTGTTTTTAAGGTTACTAGAGAGATTAAAAAATAGTAGCCCATGGTTGCGTGCGGATAAATCTCTTGCAGTGTTTTTATAATAGAGTTTATGCCCTCTATGACACTTCTGTTTTTAAGATAGCCGCCCTTAAAAACCTCTTCAAGCGTTGTCTTTTCGTTTAGGCGTTTGAGAGCGATAAAAAGAGCCGCCACATCTTCACTCTTTTGAAATCTGTAATAGTGATTTTTCAGAGCTTCTCTAATCTCATCATCACTTTTAGCAAGAAGCGAAAAGTCGAGAGAGTTTAAAAACTTCACTATCTGTTTTACATTTCCATATGCAAAAAGCGCGCAAATCAGCGAGATGGTCGGGTCTTTATACTTGTGTGCGACCATAATTGGGTCTAAGCGCTCCTCACAAACCTCGCCTTCACAGTTGCGTTTTTCAACTTCTGCATCTAGGAGTTGTTTTATGTTTATGTCACTCATCTATTAAACCTCTTCATAATTTATTTTAATCTCCCCAAAATCTCTAAAGCTTGCATCTCAAACTTTGAAAATGCAAACCATTTTTTACCCAAATCTTTAAGACTTGCTCCGATGTGATATATCTCTTTTTGATCAATAATGAGAAATCTATCATGAGCATTTTTGAACTCTTTTAACTCTATGT
The DNA here is from genome assembly GCF_059705355.1 of Sulfurimonas lacustris. Taxonomy (NCBI): domain Bacteria; kingdom Pseudomonadati; phylum Campylobacterota; class Epsilonproteobacteria; order Campylobacterales; family Sulfurimonadaceae; genus Sulfurimonas; species Sulfurimonas lacustris. Next base: position 1,286,505 of record NZ_AP046125.1, on the reverse strand, counting down.
TTTTATATTGAGAGTTGTATTTTTGATAGTCAAGGCGAAGTTGCTTTGAGATAGTTTGTGTATATATTTTTATTTTTAAATTTTGGTATTTACTAAAAAGTGTAAAAACAGTATCGTCGATGTAGTTGTCTATCAAAACTATTTCACTTTTTGCACTTTTGAGTAAATCGTTTATAAAAGCATACGCATCATAAATCTGCCCATCAAAAAATATCCCCTCATCTGGTTTTTTAGTTTTGTCTTCCAATGCTTCAAAAAGTTTGTCAAAGTTTTTATCATGCAAAGAGAGCCTTTGTTCAATTCTTTCAAATCGTTCATAAGTAATGATGTTTTGAGATATTAGTTGTCTCATATTTGCAAAAACTCTTATGATTGATACAGTGACCTGTGATGCAATCCTACTTTTTAAGATTGTTGCCAACATGTAGATGCCCTGTTCTGTAAAAACTTTTGGGTTTGTTCTTGTTTTGGCAAAATTTGTGGTCGAAACTTTCGACCGCAAAATATCAAACTCATCATTATTAAGCTCAAAGTAAAAATCATCTAAAAATTTATCTTGATTGTTTCTTACAGCTTCGTTGATTCTTTTTGTCTCTACATCATACAACACCGCTAAATCTCTATCTAGCATTACGGCAAGCCCGCGGATAGTGTGGATTTTGTCTTGTAGGTTTTGTTTATTTACAGTTTCTAGCTTGTTCATAACTGATAGTTCCAAGTGTTGATTTTGCCTATCATACTAAAATAATTTATTTTCATTTAAAAGTATTTCAAAATGACATATTTTTCAATAAAACCTCATCAATGCGTTGCATAATCTCATGTGTCTTTGTAAGTGCGACTATGATTTTGTTGTAGTGTTCGTAATCTTCTTCTCTCATCTCACGCCCTGCTCTGTCTTTGAGCCATTTTTGAGCGCTCTGGTAGCCGCCGATGTAGAACTCCCAAGCAACGAGCGGGATTTTGTCGATGTACTGCTCATCATTTAGCCACAGTTTTACGAAATCACCCTCTATCTCTACATCTTTTTTGGCTATCTTTCTCTCAATGGTGTTGTTTTCGCTCTCGTTTAGCTCTATAACTATCTCGTAAACTTTTGGATTTTCCAGCAGATGGTAGCTTCTAAGTTCGCTTCCTAGCTTTGCCAACTCCCAAAAAGTCTCTGCCTGAGGATATGGAACGCGAGGAAAATCGATCTTTAAAAACTCTTTGTACTTTTCTCTGTAGCTTGGAGAGTGTAAAACGGCATAGATGTAGTCTAAGATGTCGATAGGTGCAAAGGTAGTAGTGTTTTGCTCTTTTTCATTTACAAATGTAAGTCCCAATCTCTCCTCTATCTCTTTTACTATCTCAAGATTTAGGTTTGGCGTGCGTTCTGTTGTTAGTGAGTTATCGTCTGGGTAGAGGTAGAGGGGGAAATTATAAGATTGTGTTGTTGATTCACCTGTTTTTGCTTCACTCATTAAATTTGATATAAAAAAATGGTCTACTCTATCAGACTTATTTGACTTAGCAGTTATCAATCCAATATTCTCTTTGTTAAGATAATTTAATGTTGTATTTTTTCGACTTCTCCAGAGTAAATTGTCACTAAAATATGTAAACTTATTACTAAATGGTCTATGAACTATTTGAAAAAAGTTTTCATCTCTAATTTTAATTTTATTTTTATTGTCTATTATCCACTTTGCATAATTTTTTCCCAAAGAATACTTATTTTTCAAAATTTCTTCACTATCACTATTTATTAAAAAATCATTAATATTCTCTTTTAATTGTGCTTTAGTTTCAGATAATATAAAGTTATCTGCCATGGTCATAATACCTGTATTAAATACAGAATATAACTCATCAATTTTAAATCCTTTCTCATAGCTATCTTGTTCTCCAAAATCTTTAGGTACAAAGAAATAATTAGGTTCTTTAACTTCCAGTTTTTTCCACTCAACGGTTTTTATAGAACTACCACTTAAAAAGTCATATTTAAAATCTCTTTTTCCATATAAATCATAATGATAAACATCCGCCAATTTTTTCTTACTTGTTTTTGTTTTTACAAATATATTTATAGAAACGCCCTGTTTTATATCAAACACATTTTCATCTGCACTGCCATCGGGACAAATCTCTTTTTTGTTTCCATTACCATGCAAATCAATAGTATATATTTTGTCAAAAGTTTTTAAAAGATGATACCGCATGCCCCTAAAAGTCGCATTATCTAAAAACCCATGTGGATTAATAAAAGCTAAAATTCCCTCCCCATTTTTTTCTATATAATGCTCTCCATATCGTATAAACTTTACATAATCATCATTTAACCAATGTTTTCTTTCATTAAAATATTCGCCCTCTATATATTTATAATCATTTATTTTTCTATTTATCCACTCTATATTATTTGATGAAACTCCACTATACGGCGGATTACCCATCACAACCATAACTGGAGTCTCTTTTTTGACACGGTCTGCTTCTTGGGATTCGGTTGCTAAAAATGAGGCAAAGAGATTGCCTGTTTCGTCATGATGCTCTTCAAGAGAGTTGGTTAAGAAGACTTTGAGCCTCTGCGTGGTTGTCGGCTCATAGCCTGTGAGTTTTAAGAGCAGGTCTAGTTTTAGGTGTGCCATGGCGTAACTTGCCATAACTATCTCAAAACCGTGAAGCCTTGGGATGAGATGCTCGGTTACATAGCTATTCCATTTAAGGTACTGCTTTTTTTCATGCAAAAACTTGATGGTCTCTGCCAAAAATGTTCCCGTTCCCGTGGCAGGGTCTAGCACTTGGACTTTGTGGACTTCTTTGTCCATTTTGCCTTTTTTGGATGGATTGTCCACTTTTATGGTTATCTTGCTTGTGTCTGACAACCCTTTTGGAAGGTTAAACTCTTCTGTTAGCACTTCATCTACCGCACGAACGATGAACTTTACAACAGGTTCAGGCGTGTACCAAACGCCTCTGCTTTTTCTAAGTTTTGGGTCAAACTCCGCCAAAAACTCTTCGTAAAAGTGGATGATAGGGTCGTTTCTTTGTGTCGTGCTTCCAAAGTTCTCAAGCAGTTTTGTTACATCTGTTGCTAAAAATATCTTGACTAAACTATCGACTATCCATGAGATTCTGATATCTAGGTCATACCCTGCGAGTTGCTGAAAAAGCTTGCGCAAAAACGGGTTTGAGTGCGGAAGAAGTTCGGCGGCTTCTTGTCTGCTAAAGGTTTGAAGTGTGGAGTCATGAAATCTTGCCGTAAACATTCCGTAAGTGATGGTTTGCGCGTACATGTCGGCAAAATCTTTGGGTGTCATGTCGTGGATGAGCATCTGTTTAAAGATTTTGTACTGTGAGTAAAGCTCTGTATTTTCATCTGTTTCTATGTCAATCTCTATGGCTTTTAACATCACATCCGCCATAAGTTTTGCTTTGTGCGCCATCATACATGCAAGCTTTGAAGAGGAAGTGATGCTCTGTCCGACAAATGAGGTAAAGTTTTTGATGAGGTTTATAAACTCTGCAAAGTTTTCAGCAAGAGGAGTTATCTTGCCATCTTGGATTTTAGCTATTTTTATCGTTGTATAGAGCTGTGCGTTTTTGTAAAACTTAAACTCCATGTAGTCGGTAATGATGAGATTTTCAAGAGCATTTTTATAGCGTGTAAACTGCTCGTTGTAATCTTTGTGGTTGAGGTCTTTGCCAATATCTTTAGCTTCGATATGCCCTATCTCGATGTTGTCCGTTTTTGTGGCTATTAAGTAATCAGGCGCACCCGCCTTTACCCTTTTTGGCTCATTTATGGCGATGACATTTGTATCAATGGTTTCGACTAAATCTTTAAGATGCCCTCTGTAAGTATGCTCTGTCGCTGAACCTGTGAGAAACTCATTTGATATTTTTGTTATGTAGTTATGAAGTTTTTGCATGTTTTTTCCTTTAATGCAACTGATAAAGCTTTTTTCGCTCGCTTGAACCTGCTATGTTGAGTTGTTTTCTGTACTTAGCAATGGTGCGTCTTACCATTTCAACTTTGAATTTGTCTTGGATAAGCTCTAAGAGTTTCATATCGCTTAGCGGTTTTTTTCTATTTTCATTTTTTACCAGATTTACCACAAACTCTTTTATAGCGGCGTTTGAGACATCTTCGTCTATGGCTGTCGTGAAAAACTCTTTCATGGCGTATATGCCTCTGTTGCAGGCTATGTATTTGTTGGCTATGGCACGTGATATAGTTGATGGGTTATGTCCAAACTCATCGGCTAAGGTCTTGAGCGTAAGGGGCATAATCGCTCCGCCAGTAAAAAACTCATACTGGTACTCGACTATCATCAATCCCACTTTATAGAGCGTTGCTTTTCGCATATCAAGAGCATCGACTAAACCTTTTGCCTCTTTGATTTTTTGGGCGACATACTCATGCGCAACACCGTAGCTTGTATCGATGTTTATGGTCGGGTAGTAGGCATCGTTGAGCTTTACTTCTATGGAGTCGTCATCGTTAAAAAATATCATCAAATCAGGGATAACTTGAGATGACTCTTCTAAGTATTCGATAGCGGGCGGGTTTTTAAAAGTGCCTAAAACTCGCATAACTTCTGCAAAATTTTTCTCATCGGAGTAGGCATAGATGTTTTCCAAATCCTTAATTACTTTGATGGCTAGTGCGTATGCTTCATCGCTTACATCAGAGCCCTCAAGCTGAAACAAGAATGATTCTTGAAGATTTTTTGCGGCGATACCGACGGGTTCTATGTGTGCAAAACGCAGACGGATTTTTTCAAACTCTTCAAGCGTCATATTATTTAATTTGCAAAAAAGTTCGCTCTCTCCCTCATAGTAACCGTTTTCATCAAGGTTTGCGACAACAAAGTACGCCGCCTCTTTTGACTTTGGTGTGGGAAAAAGGCTGGAGTCTATCTGCTCGTCGAGTACATCAAAAAGTGAGCGGTGTTGGATGGTAAGCGCTTCTATCTGCTCTGTGCGAGAGTTTGCCACGGATGAGGAGATGATTTTTTTGGGTAAAAATCTCTCAAAATCCTCTTCAAAACCGGACTTTACCTCAACAACCGGATTTGCTTCCACAAAGGGAGCCATCGCTTCGCCCAAATCGCTAAGGCTTGAGTGCAAAATCGGCAGCCAATTACGCAGGGTGTTGGAGAGTTTGTGCTTATTTTCTACGCTCTGTGTCTGCCTTAGTTGCGCCATGGTTACTAAGCCTCTTAAAGCTTAAACTCCTCGCCCAAATAGTGCTTGCGAACATCGGCATTTTGCCCTATCTCTTTGCTTGTGCCGCTTGCTAAAAGAGAGCCGGACTTGATAACATAAGCTCTATCGCAAACATCCAAAGTTTCACGAACATTATGGTCGGTGATAAGCACGCCGATACCATAAGAGACAAGCTGTTTTATAACCGTTTGGATATCCATCACGGCAATGGGGTCAACCCCTGCAAAAGGCTCATCAAGAAGCAAAAACTTCGGTTTGTTAACCAAAGCACGGGCGATTTCAACACGGCGGCGTTCTCCACCGCTAAGGCTAACACCCTTGCGGTAGCGAATCGGCTCTATGTTAAACATATCAAGCAGTTCCAAAATCCTCTTCTCTTGCGCCTCTTTATCTTTTATCTTTACTTCGGCGGCGATAAGAAGGTTATCTTCAACACTCAAATCTTTAAAGATAGAAGCCTCTTGTGGCAGATAACCGATACCTTTCAATGCTCTTTCATGAAGCGGCATGCCTGAGAGGTTTTCATCATCAAAAAATACCTCACCCCCGCTTGCTTCAACAAGTCCGCAAATCATGTAAAAAGTAGTGGTTTTCCCCGCTCCGTTTGGTCCTAAAAGCCCAACGACCTCGCCGCTTTTGACCTCAAGGCTCATACCTTTTACTATCTCCAAATCTTTTATCTTTTTCTTTAAATCAACCGCTTTTAGTATATGCATACGCTGTACTCTCTCTTCTCATCCGAAATTTTTTTTATATCAACCGTAATTACGTTGATGCAGGCTTCTCTTAGGAGTGACACCAAAGCATCATCGCCCCACTCTATAAAATGAAGCCCCTCACGCTCAAGTTCCTCAAGCATCCCCAAAGCCATAAAATGTTCAAGTCCGTGGTTGTAGATATCATAGTGAAAAACTCTATCTGCATAGGCATGTTGGAGTGAAAAGGTAGGCGATGTTACATCCTCCTCTATCCCCAAATGCGCAACTATGGCTTTGACAAGCGTTGTTTTTCCAGATGCCAAATCGCCTCGCAAGATGACCACGCCGTTTTGAAAATGGGATGCGACATCTTTTGCAACTTCATCTATGTTATCTAAAGAGAGGATGTATCTTTTCATAGTTTGTTGGATATCTCGATGATTTGTTGCAGTTTTGCTTTGGCAGCACCGCTTTTAATCGCCTCATGCGTCATCGCCAAGCCGTCTTGCAAGTCACGCGCCAAACCGTCCACCATAAGTGCCGCCGCCGCATTTATCATCACTATATCTCTTTGTGCATCCGTTGCATTTGAGGTAAAGATGTTGTGAAGTATCTGTGCGTTCTCTCTTCCGTCTCCACCCACGATAGCTTGAAGCGGCGCTCTTTTTATTCCATACTCTTGCGGGTTGATAACAAACTCACGGACAACTCCGTCTTTTAGTTGTGAAGCGTAAGAGAGTGAACTGATGCTTATCTCATCCATCCCCTCCTCGGAGCTTACCACAAGCGTTGAAGTCGCTCCGTTGATTTTCAGAGCCTCCGCCATCTTTGGGACAAACGATTTGTGAAATACGCCAAGAAGCGATTTTTTCGCACCCGCCGGATTTGTGAGCGGTCCTAGAATGTTAAAAATGGTCTTCTCGGAGATAGTTTTGCGCACCGGCATGATAAAGCGCATAGCCGGATGATGATTTCCGGCAAACATAAAGGTAAATCCGCTCTCTTCAAGCAGTCTTGCACTCTTGTCTATATCCAAATCAAGCCTCACGCCAAGAGCTTCAAACATATCGGCACTTCCCGATTTGGAGGTAACGGAACGGCTTCCATGTTTTGCGACCATACTGCCGCATGATGCGCAGAGGATGGCAACTGTGGAGGAGATGTTAAAACTCCCTATTTTGTCGCCGCCCGTACCGACGATGTCAACGACCCTTTGGCGTAAATCCTCAGAGATTGGAAGAGGAATCGCAAAAGAGCGCATCACTGCCGCCGCCGCCGCAATTGTCTCTACCGAGGTGTTTGCATCAAGTGTGAGAGAAAGCAAAAACTCTCGCATCTCTGCATCATTCATCTCATGCAAAAAGAGTGAAGTGAACGCTTTTTTTGCTTCATCGTAATTCATGCTATCTCCTCAATGTACTCATTTTGGAGACTCTTTGGTGTTGATTTGGCTGTCGGGATTTGAAGCACTCGGTACTTTTTTGGTGCTTCAAGGTAGTTGATGGTTATGATAGAACCAACCTCTACATTTTTACTAGCCTTTGCAACTACGCCGTTGACGAGGACAACACCGTTTTCTATCATATCTTGCGAAACAGAGCGTCTTTTGGTAATGTTGACGCTGTTTAAAAATTTATCTACTCTCATCCATACCCACAAAACTTTTTTTGTGTATTGTAGGGTATTGAAACTGAAAATTGCGTAATAGTTGGAACATTTTTTGCGTCATGGAAAAAAGTAGTAACTGAAATAAAATCGTGTTATACTAGAGACAAACTTTTTCTAAAGGGTGTCTAAGTTGCTGAAATTTCATCTCAATAAAAAAATCTTTTGGGTTATTGCGCTTCTTATCGTTGTTGCGAACTCCTTTTTGACGCTTTATGTTTATGACCATACGCAAAAGGCTATTGAAGTAAGGGCTTATGCTAGAGGAGAATCGCTAAAAGAGTACTTTATCTCCATGCGTTACGTTTATCATCAGCAGTTTTTAGACAGCGGTTTAGAAGTAAATGAAAAAACTGTTGGCTTTCTACCAGCACACGCTTCCACGCTTATAAGTGATAAGTTTTCCGAACTCTCAAGCGATGGGATAACCATCAGAAATGTCACAGATGTGCCAAGAAATCCTAAAAATATGGCTGATGAGTTTGAACTTGATGCTATGGAGTACTTTAAAAAAACCAAAACCGACAAAGCGCAAATCAAAAAAATCATAGAAAACTCTCAAGAGATTTTGCACTACACCGCACCGCTTGTCATAGAGCAGTACTGTATCGCTTGTCATGGAAAAAGAGAGGAAGTTCTTCCATCTGTTTTAAAGATGTATGACACCGCGTATGACTATAAAATAGGAGATATCCGCGGTGTAACAAGCATAAAAATCCCCATAGACAGCCTAGAAAAAGAGGCTCTTAAGAGTTTTTACCAAACTGCTCTCTTTACGTGGGGCATTATCTTGTTGCTCCTTGTCGTTGTCTATTTCGCCGTCAATAAGCTCACTAAAAATGAGGTTGAGCAAAAAAGAATACTTCAAAAAGAGGTAAGAGAAAAAACGGCGGATTTGAATGAGCAAAAAAATGAGCTAGAAGTTGCCTACGCACAGCAAAAACATCTTTTCTCTATTCTTCGAACCGTGGCAGACTGTAACCAAATCCTCATAACAGCGCAAAGCGTGGAAGAACTTGTCAAAAAAACGGCTCTCTCCATGCATGAAAACACAACATTTGCAAGTGTAAAAATCTCCCTTTTGGAAGATGGAGAACTTGTTGTAAAAACCTCTATTGGTCTTGATGAAGAGTTGCAAATTTTGACTTTGGAAGAAAAAGTAGTTGCGTCTAACACACATATTCATATGCAACAAGACAGCTCCCTACTCACATCTTCGTGTAGAGAGCGGATGCACAAATACAAGCTCAAAGAAGTCTATGCAGTGCCACTCAAAAAAGATTACCACGCCAAAGAGGCTTTGGGTGTTTTATCTATCTGCACTACGCAAGAGAGTGAACTAAGCCACGAGGAACTCGCTATGATAGATGAGTTGGCGGGTGATGTTGGTTTTGCTATCAACTCATTTAACCAAAAAGAGGCGATTAACCAGCTCTCATACTACGACACGCTTACCTACATCCCAAACCAAAGGCTCTTTGAACAACACCTTGAACAAGCACTCTCTAGTAGTGATAAGCATCTCAACTATGGTGCGCTTCTCTTTTTGGACTTTGATGATTTTAGAAATATTAACGATTTGGTCGATAAAAGTACGGGAGATGCTATTTTGCAAGAGATAGCGCAAAGACTTATCGCTATGACGCATCAAGAGTTTTTTGTAGCAAGACACAGCGGTGATAAGTTTCTCATTTTACTCGAAAATCTCTCAAGCATTGAGAATGAAGCTGCTATTATGGCAAAAAATGGTGCGCAAAAACTTCAAGAGAGTATCAACGTCCCTTTTGCGGTGGCAGAAAAATCTCTCTATCTTACGTGCAGTATAGGCATAGTCCTCTTTTTAGACCACAAAGAGAGTGTAAACAAACTTTTAAATGAAGCAGAATATGCGATGCGAACTGCAAAAAAAGAGGGGAAAAACAGTATTCGTTTTTATGATGAATCGCTTCAGGGCATGACAAAATCTCGTCTTGAGATGCTCCAACGCCTCAAAAAAGCGGTTGTAGAGAAACGTTTGATGCTTTACTTTCAAAAACAGTTTGACAAAGAGCAGCGTATCATGGGAACAGAGGCTCTTTTACGCTGGAGGGATGCTGAGCTTGGATTTGTCTCTCCTGCTGAGTTTATACCGCTTGCTGAGGAGTCTGGGCTTATCAAAGAGATTGGGGATTTTGTGCTTGAGAGCGCTACAGATACGCTTGTGCTTTGGAGCAGTGAGGCACTTAAAAAAGAGTGGCGTATGTCGGTCAACGTCAGTCCCATACAGTTTAAAGAAGAGCGTTTTGTCTCAAATATAAAAGCACTCATAGAGAGAAAAAACATCAAACCATCCCTCCTTAGAATCGAACTTACAGAGGGTGTTTTAGTCGCAGACCAACAAGAAGCGATGCAAAAAATCTTAGAACTCAGAGAGTTTGGCTTTTCTATATCGATAGATGATTTTGGAACAGGATACTCAAGTTTGGTTTATCTAAAAAACTTAAAAGTGGACGAGCTAAAAATCGACCAATCGTTTGTTTTTGGGCTTGGAACAAACAAATCGGATGAGACTATTATCAAAACGATTACGATGATGGGAAATGAACTTGGTTTTGAAGTTATCGCTGAGGGAGTGGAGACACAAGAGCAGTTTAACACCTTGACGTCGCTTGGATGTGACTATTTTCAAGGGTATCTACTGGCAAGACCTTGTCCAGTGGAGGAGTTGTAACTAGCTAGGAGGGGTTTTGCGGGGCTAAAGCCCCACCTCCATGTAAAATTAGGAAGTGGGGCTTTAGCCCCGCCTCTCTATAAACAAGAAAGCTTCTTAAAACTGCGGTTGAAGAAACGGAATAACCTGTTTTTTACGGCTAAGAACACCATCGAGCCACGCTTGGTTCTCTTGGAGTTTTGTTTTAAATGCGGTTTCTACTTTGCTAGCATCATCACTCAAACAGAGAAGCTGTGACCCCTCTTTCATGATGTCCGTTAAAAGAATGATGATAGTATGGAGTCCGTCTTCTTTCTTCATCAGCTCCATATCTGCAAAAAGTTCCGGTATTCTGCTCTCTAAAACAGAGATATCCACCATCTCAAGCTGCCCTACTCCCACACGTGTACCGTTCATATCAAACGCTTTATAGTCTCTTGTGTTTAGGTTTCTCGCACTCGCACCATCAACTGCAGATTTTGCGATAAACATCTCCATTGCAAGAGCTTTGTAGTCTTCAATGCCGCAAATCTCGGAGAGCTCTTTTACAGCTTTTGTGTCCGCTTTTGTACATGTCGGAGATTTGAAGATAACCGTGTCGCTAAGGATTGCACACATCATCATCCCTGCGATATCTTTTGGAATAGCAACTTTATGGTAGTCGTACATCTCTTTGATAACAGTATTTGAACATCCTATCGGGCGAATCCAGCACTCTAAAGGTGTATCTGTCGTGATGTCACCAAGCTTGTGATGGTCAACGATACCTAAAATAGTTGCCTCTTTGATATCTTTCGGAGCTTGTGCAAGGTCTGAAAAATCAACCAAATAGACATTTTCGCCCGCATAAGAAGTTTTGAGTTCAGGTGCAGTCATGCCAAACTTCTCAAGAATAAACTCAGTCTCAGGAGAGATTTCGCCTTGACGCGTAGCGATGCACTCTTCGCCAATTTGGTTTTTAAGATACGCTAGAGAAATAGCACCTACGATTGAGTCGGAGTCAGGATTTGTGTGACCAAAAATATATGTTGCCATAAGAGAAAGCCTTTGTTTTTTCGCAATTATATCCAAAGATGCTATAATTTTTGAATGAACGAAACACTAAGTGCGCAAAGCACAAATCTTCTCTTTTATCATAGTTTTATAGCCTTTGGCGCACTTTTGAGCCTTGTGATGCTTGTGCATATGCTCTACCATAGACGCCCTCCCAGTGCCATCATAGCGTGGATACTCTCTGTAATTATCATCCCATACATTGCAATGCCTCTTTACTTTATCATCGGACTTAGAAAAAGAAAAAACAGATATAAAAAGAGTGCGCTCTTTAAAAGCCAGACATTTACGCACCGCATGAACAATGAGATATTTACGCTCTATACTGACGGGGTTGCATTTTACGAGGTATTTATGCGCTGTATCAAAGAGGCAAAACGCTCTATCTCCATCAGTGCTTATATCTTTGAGTACGACAAAACAACCAAAGAGATTATCAAAGCGTTGGTGCAAAAAGCAGATGAGGGCGTGGAAGTAAAGATACTTCTTGACTCTCTAGGCTCTATCATCCTCTACTTTACGTGGTACAGGCTGGGAGTGCTCAAAAATGCGGGTGTAAAAGTAAGGTTTTTTATGCCCATTTTTCAAATGCCGCTAAGAAACTACATCAACCTGCGCAATCACAGAAAAATCTATATTTTTGACAATGAAAAAGTTTTAAGCGGCGGAGCAAATCTCTCGGATGCTTATCTGGGAGCCCTGCACAAAAAAGAGCGTTGGGAAGATATCATGTTTTTGGTTCAGGGGGCATCGGTAAGAGACTATTTTGACATCTTTGCCTCTGACTGGTTCTATGCTTCTGGCGAAAAGACGCACTTTACGCATAAAAGGCAGGAGGCTCATGGCGAAAATCTTTTACAAGTTATCCCATCTGGTCCGGATATGAATCAAGATATTTTATACGAGATGCTTCTTTTTGGTATCTATCAAGCTCACAAGAAAATCACTATCATAACGCCCTACTTTATTCCAAACAGTTCTCTTATGGAAGCACTTATCATCGCCCATCATAGAGGAGTGGATGTCAAACTCATTACCCCAAAAGAGGCAAACCACACCATTGTAAACCTCGCAAGAAGCTCCTACATGCGAGAGCTTGAAGAGGCAGGGATAAAAATCTATCTTTATGAAGGCGCAATGCTTCATGCAAAAGCGATTCTTTTTGATGAAGAGAGCGTTTTGCTCGGAAGTGTCAACTTCGACAACAGAAGCCTCTTTCTCAACTACGAGGTAGCAACGTTTGTTTATAGCCCAAAAATCATTCAAGAGATTGTGATTTGGAGTGATGGACTTATGGCAAAGGCATCATTTGGAACGAAAAATGTCTCCACACTCAAAAGAGTTTTTGAAAATCTTATGCGCATCATCGCACCGCAACTCTAAAAAATGTTTCTTCCAAAAAGTCTCATCAAATCACTAAAACATCAAGAGAACCATCTTGAAGCAGAGTTTTCTCTTTTATGCTGGAATGTCGCAAAACTGACATTAAAGCGCCACTATAAAGAGTTTTTAAACACCCTTATAGAGCGTTATAAACTAGATGTTTTGTTGCTTCAAGAGGTTAAAAAAAGCCTCTCGCATGAGCTTGAACTTCATGACTACTCTTATGTCTTGTCACCAAATATCCAGACACAAAAGCATCTTTTTGGAGTTTTGAGCGCATTTAAGAGTTCATGTCTGGGTGAGCTATCTTTGCTTACAAAAAAGCGTGAACTGCGATGCGCAACACACAAAACCACACTGCTCACGCACCACAAAATCTCTGAGCATACAATGCTTCTCATAGTAAATCTCCACGCCATAAACTTTGTACATAACAGTGACTTTAAAAATGAACTAAGAGAGATTTATGAGGCTATCAAAACGCACAGCGGAGCAATGATAGTGGCGGGGGATTTCAACACTTGGAACCTAAAAAGAGTGCAGTATTTAGGCGAATTTATCGACGATTTAGGCTTAAAAAAGGTAACTTTTGAGAGCGAAAAAGATATCAAGAAAATTTTTTCCAACTCGCTTGATTATATCTTTTACAGAGGCTTGGAGGTTACTTTTGCAACCGTGGTTGATAGCAAAAAAATCTCCGACCACAACCCCATCATCGCAAGGTTTTCTACTCTCTAAACTCCACAACTTCATCAAACGCCAATCGTAATTGCGTTGATTGCTCATTGACCCTATACCCAAATGGAAGGATGAGCGAGAGTTGATATGCTTTAGTATCAAGCTCTAAAATTTCCTCTATATGCTCTTTTTCAAACCCCTCTATCGGGCAGCTGTCGATGCCCAGTGTTGCGGCGCATGTCATCATGTTTGCAGCGGCGATATAGGTCTGTCTTGCACTCCAGCAGAGCGTATTTGCGTCACTCTCAAGTGTCGTTTTGAGATGTTTTGCGTACAAATCTATATAAAAATCAAACTTCTCCTTTGGCATCTCTCTTCTTTGAAACCTCTTTGCAGGCACGCCCGACTCCACTCGCAAACTCTCAATTGCCGCTAAGATAACCACCAAATGCGAACAAGTCGTGATTTGCGGCTGATTCCAGCAAAAAGGTCTCAACTTTGCTTTTAGCTCCTCATTTGTTATAACCAAAAACTTCCACGGCTCCATCCCAAAAGAGGACGGCGACTTTCGCCCCGCTTCAAGTATCTCTCTTATCTCTTTGTCAGATATCTTTTTGCTCTCATCAAAAATCTTGCACGCATGCCTAAAATCCATCGCTTGGCTAAATGTTTTGCGCATCTTTTACCTCTTTTTATTTTCCAAAATTATATACTTCCAAATTAAATAACAAGGGAACTTCTTGGAAAATTTCGCACTTATTTTTGTAGCCATTTTTCTTGGGTATGTTATGGGGAGAATGGGGGCTTTTTCTGGGGAAGCACCGCTTGTTTTAAACAAGTTTATCCTCTACATCTCCGCTCCTGCACTTGTATTGTTGCAGATTCCAAAACTTACTCTCTCGCTTGAGGTTTTGATTCCAGTCTTTTTAGCATGGAGCGTCATGGCGTTAAGTGCTTTAACTGTATTTTTTATCTCTAGGTTTTTTGCATTCTCCAAAGAGGTAACAGGCTCACTTATGCTTGTAGCGGTTTTAGGCAATACATCTTATCTTGGCATCCCTATCGTGAGTGCCTATTTTGGAAATGAAGCACTTGGGTATGTGCTTATGTACGACCAGTTAGGCACTTTTATAGCACTCTCGACTTATGGAACTTTTGTCTCCATCTACTACGCAAGCGCAAAAGAGATACACATGCGGCTGCTTTTGCTTAAAATCATCTCTTTTCCTCCTTTTTTAGCACTCCTTGCGGCACTATTTTTGATGGGTACTGTTTTTCCTCCCATCGTAGAGAGTGTGCTTGTTTCACTCTCAAGCACCATCGTTCCACTAGCACTTGTTGCAGTTGGGCTTGGACTGCGCTTTAAACTTCCAAAAGAGGAGATACTGCCCTTTAGCGTAGCACTCGTTGTAAAACTCATCTTTGCACCCATCATTGCCATCGCTCTTTGCGCTCTTTTTGGCTGGCACTCTTTGGCGGCAAATGTTTCCATAATGGAGGCATCCATGGCACCCATGATAACAGCCGCCGCCGTTGCCTCTATGGCTGGTCTGGCTCCTCGCCTGAGTTCTGCCATCGTGGGGTATGGCATCATCTTCTCGCTTGGAACCACGTGGGTAGTGCATTATTTGATAACTTAGGAGATTTTATGGAGTGTTATTGTGGTAGTAAAAGACCTTTTAGCGAGTGTTGCGAGCCTTTTTTGGAGGGTAAAGCGTTGCCTGAAACGCCTGAGGAGCTTATGCGTAGCAGATATAGTGCTTATGTGGCGGGTAACGGTGCTTACATTGTGGCAACTTCTGTCAAAGAAAACCGCTTTGAGGAGGATATCTCACTTATAGAGGAGTATGCAAGAAGCGTAGAGTGGCTTGGGCTTGAGGTCGTTGCGGCAAAGGAGAAAATAGTGGAGTTTAAAGCCTACTACAAAGATAGCGAGGGCATAAAAGTGCAGCACGAGAGGAGCAATTTTGTTTTTGAAGAGGGTATGTGGTTATACAAAGATGGAAAAATCTTCAACTCCAAAATAGAGCGCAACGACCCATGCCCATGCGGCAGCGGTAAAAAGTATAAAAAGTGTTGCGCTTAAGCCCTTGTGATGTACTCTAAAACCTCTTTTTCATTGCCTCGAAAGACAACTCTCTCTTCTCTCTTTTGTATCTGGTAGTCGTACATCGGGTCGTAATACTCTCTTAAGAGATACTCTATCCACCCTTCATGCGCCTCTAACGAACCGTCCTCTTTTTGCTTCTTAAAAGCCTCTTCAAAGAGAGCATTTACATACTCATAACGCTGATTGCCGAGGCGTCTTTGGATGCGTTTTATGGAGTTTTGGATATTTTGCGCCCAACCCTCTTCAAATCCTGCATCCCTGTAGGCTTTTTGCGCTTCAATGACATACTCATCAAGCGTTATGGCGATGCGCTCCTCTAGCGGTCTCTCTAAGATAACAAGCTGTGCGTTCGCCATAGATGCCACAAGACTCTCTGGCATAAAAACAGAACCCACATGTTTGCCCTCATCCTCAAAAACAAGCGTTTTATGCCCCTCTTCTCGTTTTGCGATCAGCTCGTACGCAAGGTTGTTGTCAAAATTTATCTGTGATGGCTGTGAGGTTACTTTTTGCCCAAATGAAGAGCCTCTATGGTTAGCAAGAGCTTCAAGGTCAACGGCATTAGACATTTTTTGAAGCACTATCGTTTTGCCAGAACCGGTTCTTCCACCTAAAACAATCGGGCTAAAATGGGACGAAACCTCTTCAAGCTCCCGCAAAAGATAGTTTCTAAAAGCTTTATATCCGCCTTTTAAGCGGCTTATCTCTCTGCCGCTCTCTCTTATCCACTGTTGCGATATTTTGGAGCGTTGCCCGCCACGGAAGCAGTAAAGCAGTGCATCGGGATTTGCATCTATAAAATCACACCATGCCCTCACACGCTGCTCTTTTACATCGCCGCTAACAAGTTTATGTCCCAACTCTATGGCTTTTGCATTGCCCTCATTTTTGTAGCAAATCCCGACAAGACGGCGTTCTTCATCATCCATAATGGGAAGATTGTAAGCATTTATAAATGCTCCGCTTTGAAACTCCACAGGTGCTCGAACATCCAAAAGTGGCGTTTTGTTTAAAACGATAGACTTAAAATCATCATAAAATTCAGCCACTAAAAAACCTCAACCAAATGCTCTTTTTTCGCAACCGTCTCGCCGATTGGCTCAAGTGTCAAACCTGCCTCACGCACCACTTCATAAAAAGCATCTACTCCGCTTTTTTTCACAAAAACAAGCAGACCGCCCGATGTTTGCGCATCGCAAAGTATCTCTCGCTGCTGTTGCGTCATAGGGGAGATTTTATGTCCGTAACTCATAAAATTTTTGCGTGTCCCACCTGCTATGCACCCTAGCTCTCTGTACTTCTCTACATTTTTAAGAAGCGGAACTTTCTCAAACCAGACATTTGCACTTATGCCACTTGCTTCACACACTTCGCTCAAATGCCCCAAAAGACCAAATCCCGTAACATCGGTCATGGTAACGACACTCTCTAAGTGTGCCAAAGATGCACCGATTTTGTTGAGCGTCGTCATCGCCTCAATCGCTACGGCAATGTCGCCCTCTTCTATCTTTTTTTGCTTTTGCGCCGTGGTAAGTATGCCTATGCCGATAGGTTTTGTCAAAAATATGTAACAATCCTCCACCGCTCCGCTATTTTGCATAAGGTTTTTATTTTGAACTATGCCCGTAACTGCAAGCCCAAAAATCGGCTCAGGCGAATCTATGGAGTGTCCGCCGGCAAGAGGAATCTGCGCATCCCTGCATGCGGCACGCCCGCCCTCGATAACCTCTTTTGCAACATCTGAAGAGAGTTTGTCAATTGGCCATCCAAAAATCGCAATCGCCATCAAAGGCTTGCCGCCCATCGCATAGATATCGCTTAGCGCATTGGTAGCTGCGATGCGCCCAAAAGTAAAAGCATCATCCACGATAGGCATAAAAAAGTCCGTTGTTGAGAGAACAGATGAACCATCCCCCAAATCATACGCCGCCGCATCATCTTTAAACTCATTTCCCACAAGAAGCTGTGGAAAAATAGGCTGTTCGCTACTGCATTTGAGTATCTCATCAAGAAGCATCGGCGAGATTTTGCACCCGCACCCCGCACCGTGGCTGTACTCTGTAAGTTTTATCTGTTGCATTTTTTTCCTGATTTTTAGTTGTAATATTTTGTGCAATTTTACTCTACTTTTGCATTGTTTTCAATCTTTGCTATACTTTAAAAAAATATAACTACTGAAAGTATTTATTTAATGGTATTAAAAATTCTTCTTTTCTTTGTTTTCACAATAACTCTTTATGCCAAAGTACCTCTTCAAAGTACGTACTATGTCCAAGATAAGGAGGTGTGGTTCTCTTCTATCGTTGCTGGTGTAAACAATGATTTTTTGATTACTACGATTGAGCAAAGCAGGTATTCGCAAAAAATCAAATCAAAAGATTTTATAAAACTGCTCGCAAAGCATGGGTATAAAAACTATGTTGCAGAAAGTAATTACGTCAATTTTATCCTCAAAAGCCCAGTGGATACTTCTTTGCTTGAATCAAAACTCAAAGAGTATTACCAAAAAAGCTATGAAGACATCACCATCAAATCTGTTTTTGTAGCACCGCGCGGCTATCTTGCCTCTTTGCCGATGGACTATAGTGTCGAGATAAAAAGTCGTGATTATTTGTCTAACGAGGGCATTTTAAGTATCAAAACAGCAGAAAATAAAAAGTTCTTTTTTGACTACACTGTTGATGCCGATGTGGTGGTCTATAAAAGCAAGGATAGTATCAAAAAAGATACGAAACTCACACTAGCAAACTGTCTCAAAAGGAGCGTCGCTTTAGAAGATTTTAGAGATCAGCCGCTTCAAAACATAGAACAAAAATCGCTTCAAGCTAAGAGACACATACCAAAAGATATGATTTTAACTGTCCGTGATGTGGAAATTTTGGATGTTGTGAAGAGAGATTCTATGGTTAGTGTCAACTTTTTTGAAGATGGCATAATGATAACTTTTAGTGCAAAAGCGCTTCAAGACGGCAAAGTAAATGATATAATTGATGTTCAAAATAGCAGTGGAAAAATTTTAAAAGCAAGAGTTATAGGCTCTGATATAGCGGAGATAGAGTGAAAACCAAAAAGATAGTAGTTGCATCAAGCGGTGCAAGCGGTGCAAATTTGGGTCTTAAGATTTTAGAGCTTATGCCAAAAGAGATAGAGAAGCATTTTATCTTAACCAAAAGTGCGGAGGTTGTTTTAGACAAGGAGACTGGTGTAACTCTCCATGAGCATGACAACATTGCAGCAAGTATCTCTTCGGGCTCTTTTGGTGTGGATGCCATGATAATCGCACCGTGTAGCATGAACACTCTCGCAAAGATAGCATGCGGTATAGCGGACAACCTAGTCACCAGATGCGCGAGCGTGATGATAAAAGAGCATAAAAAGCTCATCCTAGCACCCCGTGAGATGCCTTTTTCTGCTATTGCGCTTGAAAATATGCACAAACTCGCAACGCTTGGGGTTATCATCGCTCCTCCTGTTATGGCGTACTACTCGCAGCAACAGACACTCGATGAGATGGAGAACTTTGTTATCGGGAAGTGGTTTGACCTCCTTGGCATCGAAAATAGCCTCTACAAAAGATGGGAATCATGAAAAAAATAGCACTCTATCCGGGAACATTTGACCCTATCACAAACGGGCATTTTGACATTATCGAGCGCGCATTAAATCTCTTTGATGAAGTTATCGTTGCAGTGGCAATCTCTACCGACAAAAAGCCCATGTTTACGCTAGATGAGCGTATAGAGATGGCTAAAGAGTCCGTCAAAAATCTTCAAAATGTTACCGTTGTAGGATTTGACAATCTCACGGTAGAGTTGGCACGAACCTATAACGCAAAAGTGCTTATCAGAGGGCTTCGTGCGGTAAGTGACTTTGAGTATGAACTCCAACTTGGCTACTTAAACAACTCGCTTGACGACACAATCGAGACGGTTTACCTTATGCCAAAACTGCAACACGCCTTTATAAGCTCTTCCATCGTGAGAAATCTTCTCAAATTTAACGCTAAAACAGAACACCTCGTCCCAAAAGAGGTGCAAAAAATCATTGGAGCTATGAAATCATGTACATTGCAATAGAAGGCATCGACACAGCAGGCAAAAGCACGCAGATAGAGCGTTTGCGTAAGCATTTTCCGGAGGCTATCATCACAAAAGAACCGGGGGGAACAGAGGCAGGAAAAGAGATACGAGAGATAGTGCTTAGTGCTAAAACCAAAAGCAAAAAAGCAGAATTTTTGCTCTTTTTGGCAGACCGTGCAGAACACATGAAAGAGGTAGTTGAGCCAAACCTTGAGAAGATGATTATCTCTGACAGAAGCGTTGTTAGCGGCGTTGCTTACGCTCTGACGCAGGGCGAAATCAGCGAAACTGCCATACTCCATCTCAACAGATTTGCAACAGGCGGGATTTATCCGCAAAAAGTTTTTCTACTCTCTCTTACCAAAGAGGAACTCACCTTTAGGCTCTCGCAAAAGAAGCTTGACGGCATAGAACTCAGAGGAGAAGAGTACCTTTTAGGGATTCAAGAGGCGCTAATAAAGGCTTCAGAACTCCTAAATATAGAGCTTATAATTATAGACGCAACAAAAGATATAGACACAATAACAAATAAAATACTAAACAATATCAATCAGATTTGATATATATCAACACCTCTTGGCAAAAAACTCTCTATTATTCGTTATCGTTATATTTGAGAGGGATTTATGCGTCTTAGAAACTATTTTGCCAGAATGCGCTCTAAGAGTATCAGACCTACACGAAAGCCTATAAGCAAGATACTTTGGTCTGTTTTTGGCGCATTTGTGGGTATTTATGCTATGTCCATCTTCAGCAACTCATTTTCAGCTCACGATAGCTTCTTTCTCCTTGGCTCTTTTGGGGCTTCCGCCGTTTTAGTCTATGGTGCGCCTGAAGTACCCTTTTCACAGCCTAGAAACCTCTTAGGCGGTCATGTCCTCTCTGCTTTGGTATCTGTTTTTTTGGTGAAAATGTTTGACGGGATTTTGGATTTGGCACTTTTGTGTGCTTTGAGTGTCGCTCTCTCTGTTTTTGTGATGCACCTTACCTTAACCATGCATCCTCCTGGTGGAGCAACTGCACTTATTTATGTCATAGGAAGCGAGCAGATACGCTCACTTGAGTGGCTCTATCCATTCACTCCCATCGCACTTGGGGCGTTTATCATGCTTATTATCGCACTTGTTGTAAACAACCTCTCAAGCAACGCCAAACGGCACTACCCGCTTTATTGGTATTAGGCAGTTTTGTTTTTTGCATTGACAAGCCAGTAGGCAAATGCCAAAGCAACAATCACTGCACCGATAACAAGCAAATCATTCCCTTTTTCCGACGAGAGCGAATAAATCAGCACTTTTCTGATGAGTGCTGCCATGGCAAGCATGATAAAAGCACCTATCGCAAAGCCTTTTCCTTGGAGATGATTTATCTCTTCATGGATAAGCTCTATCGCCGCCCAAAGTACGAGCAAACTTCCCAGAACAGTCAAAATTCCCTTCTCTATACCGATATCTGAGAAAAAGAGCAGATAGATATCATATACAAAAAGCCCGATGGCAAAAAATGCTACAAGCGCCAAAGATCCTGCCAGAAAAAAGTTGATGTAGGAGTTAAACTTTTTTAGACCGCTAAGGATAGTTTTTTCAAAACGAGACAAAGAGAGAAATTTGCTAAGCTCCTCTTCTCTGTAGGAACTTGTCAGCGTGTCAAGATTCATATCTATAATCTTCTCCGTGGCTACTATCAGCTGGGCACGTTTTACTTCATCCAGCTCATTTTCTTGAATATTTTTAATGATAAATGTTCTTACAAACGTAAAGGCGGAGTTTACATAATGTGTCGGAAGCCCGATGCGCACATGTATCTCACCTATTTTGTAGAGATATGTAAAGTAAGGCAGGTCATATTTACCGCAAAAAAGATTGACAAACCATGCTTTTATCTTACTGCGATGATATTCGATAATTTGTTGGTTTTTGAGAAACTTTGCAGTTGAGCCAAATCCCCATATATAGTCATAAAATTCGTTGATAAAATCCTCTGCTAGTTCGCTCATTCTAGGCTGGAGTGTTTGCAGAAGAAGAGCCTCCTCTTTTGTAAATTTATAGTGTTCTTTGAGACTCTCATGATGCTGCATTTGTGCGCCTTTTTCTGTTTAAACAAAATACAACCAACTAAAAGAGCATTGGTTATACTTTGTATTGGGGTGTCAATTATAACGAAATAAAAGGGAAAAATGGTATCCTTTCAACATAAAAAAGATAAAAAATAGAGTAGGAAAACAGATGATTAGCTCCCTTCGAGGCATGAACGATATTTTAAGTGAAGATTATGAGAGGTTTACATACTTTTTGTCTGTTGCAACAAAAGTAGCGCACAGATATGGTTTTCACTTTATAGAGACTCCCATTTTGGAAGAGACGGCACTTTTTAAACGCTCTGTCGGCGAATCAAGCGATATCGTGGGCAAAGAGATGTATCAGTTTATCGACAAGGGCGAGAACGATGTCTGTTTGCGTCCTGAGGGAACGGCAGGCGTTGTTCGTGCTTTTATCCAAAAAAAACTTGACCGTGCGGGTGGCATCCACCGCTTTTTTTACCATGGTCCTATGTTTCGCTATGAGCGACCGCAAAAAGGCAGACTTAGACAATTTCATCAGTTTGGCGTTGAGAGTTTTGGGGTTGAGAGTGTTCATGAAGATGTAAGCATGATTATGATGATAAGCGACATTTTGGGCGAACTTGGGATTAGCTACAGACTTAAACTCAACTCTCTTGGATGCAAAGAGTGTATGCCGCCTTACCGCCAAAAACTGATTGATTTTGTAACAGTTCATAAAGAGCATATTTGTGAGGATTGTACACGCAGAGTCGGTACAAACCCCATCCGTGTGCTTGACTGTAAAGAGCAGAAGTGTCAGAGCATCTATGCAAATGCACCAAAGCTGATAAACAATTTATGCACGGAGTGCGACAGTGAGCTTGCAAAGCTTCAAACGCTTCTTACGCAAAGCGGCATTGCTTATGAGATAGATACACACCTAGTCCGTGGGCTTGACTACTACTCTAAAACTGCTTTTGAGTTTGTAAGTGACGACATAGGAAGCCAAAGTGCCATCGCAGGCGGTGGACGCTATGACAGACTTGTAGAGTTTTTGGATGGTCGCCCTACTCCAGCCGTTGGTTTTGCAATGGGAATCGAGAGGCTTATGGAGCTCATCATCATGCCACAAAACTCAAGAGATGGGTACTACATGGGCGCTATGGATGAGAGTGCGGTTCATTTGGTGATGCAAATGGCACACCAAAAAAGAGGTAGCGATAAAGTAGTGCTTGACTACAAACCAAAAAACCTCAAAAACCACCTCAAAGCAGCTGACAAAGTAAATGCAAGATTTTGTTGTGTTATCGGTGAAGATGAGCTTCAAGATGGTACGATTTGGGTAAAAGATTTGGAAGACAAGACAGAAAAAACACTTTCACATGAAGAGTTTTATGCTTTAAGGGAGACACTATGAACATTTCAAACAATATCGCCTCACTGCAAGCACATCAGACGATGCTAAACACAAGCGCAAACAATGTTGCAAATGCAAACAATGTTGCAAATGCAAACAGTGACGGTTTTGTACCGACACAAACAAGGGTTGTAGGCGGCGAAAACTCCATAAGAGCGCAAAATGCACAAATGGATAACTCAGGCTCTCAAATAAGCCAAACAGATCTCTCAAAAGAGATGGTTACGCAGATGGTAGTAGAAGACGTCACCGCTCTCAATGTCACAGCCATAAAAACGCAAGATGAGATGTTTGGAACACTTTTAGACATCAAGGCCTAAAACCCTACTAAATAGGGTTTAGGATAGTCTATTTCTATAATCTTGGTACCCAAACTCTTTTATAAGCTCAATAGTTCCGTCTTCTCTTTTTATCACAAGCGATGGGAGTTTGATGCCGTTAAATGTAGTATTTTTCACAAATGTATAGTGGATTTGGTCTTCAAAAATCACTTTATCGCCGACTTTTAGCGGCTCATCAAAAGAGTAGTCTCCCATTATGTCACCCGCTAGACAGGTGTTTCCGCCAAATCTGTAAGTATGTTTTTTCTCTCCCGCTTCGCCGCTTCCACGCACCATGGCACGATATGGCATCGCAAGAGTATCAGGCATATGGGCTTCGGCAGAGGTGTCTAAGATGGCGATATCCATACCGTTGTGAACAATGTCTAGTACACTGCTTACAAGTTCGCCCGTCTGCCAGCCTACCGCTTCTCCCGGTTCTAAGTAAACTTCAACGCCGTATTTGGCTCTAAAATTTTTGATGATAGCGATAAGCTTCTCAACATGGTAACCTTTTTTGGTTATATGGTGACCGCCGCCGAAGTTTATGTACTTCATGCCTTTAAAGTATTTTGAAAATTTTGCTTCAAACGCCTCTAAAACCTCTTCAAGCGCATCGACATCCTGCTCGCAAAGTGCGTGAAAGTTAAGCCCGTCGATGTGTTCTAAAACTCTCTCGTCAAAATTTGCAAGAGTTGTTCCCAGACGGCTGTAAAGCCCGCAAGGGTTGTAGATATCTTTTGGTGAAGAGGACTGTTCAGGGTTGATTCTTAGCGACAAACTCACGGCAGGATTTATCTTTTTTACCCGCTCACAGTACTTAAAAAGCTGATTTGGAGAGTTGAAAACTATATGGTCGGATATGCGTGCTATCTCGTCGATATCTTCATCTTTGTAAGCAGGCGAGTAGGTGTGAACTTCAAGATTTTTATCATCTTTTGCAAACTCTTCTCGTGCCAAAAGTGCCTCATGAAGTCCGCTTGAAGTACACCCTTTGAGATACTGTTTTACCAAAGGAAATGTACTCCACATCGCAAAACCCTTAAGAGCGAGGATGACTTTTGCTCCGCTCTCTTTTTGCACACGATTTAAAATTTCAAGGTTTGCACGAAGAAGAGACTCCTCGCACATGTAATATGGTGTAGCGATTTTTTCTAAACTCTGCATAGATTTTTATACATCCATCTCTATAATCTGCCAAGGAAGCCCTTGTGTGTTCATCTCTTCCATAAACGCATCAGGATCCATCTGTTCCATATTAAAGACACCAACACCGCTCCAGATGCCTTTTAACATAAGTTTTGCGCCTATCATTGCAGGAACTCCCGTTGTGTAAGATACGCCTTGAGAGTTTGTCTCACGGTAGCACTCTTCATGGTCTTTTACCTGATAAATATATATCTTTCTCTTTTTGCCGTCTTTTAAACCCTCAGCAACGATACCGATATTTGTCTTGCCTTTTGTTCTAGCACCTAATGATGCAGGGTCAGGCAGAAGTGTTTTTAGGAATTCTATCGGAGTTATCATCATACCTTTATGCTCAACAGGCTCTATACCGAGCATACCGACATTTTGCAATACTTCCATATGTTTGATGTAGCTCTGTCCAAATGTCATAAAAAATCTAATGCGCTTTAAACCTTTAATGTTTTGCACCAAAGATTCCATCTCTTCATGATAGAGCAGATAACTATCTTTTGGACCAACTTCAGGATAGTTCCAAACCTGCATGATTTCTAAAGGTTTTGTCTCTATCCACTCACCATTTTCCCAATATCTGCCGTTTGCGCTAACTTCTCTGAGGTTGATTTCAGGGTTAAAGTTTGTTGCAAAAGCGTAACCGTGGTCACCAGCGTTACAGTCAAGTATATCTATGGTGTGAATCTCATCAAAGTAGTGTTTTTGAGCATAAGCACAAAATACATTCGTCGCCCCAGGGTCAAAACCGCTTCCAAGAAGTCCCATAATTCCCGCTTCTTTAAACTTCTCATCTCTTGCCCATTGAAGTTTATATTCAAACTTAGCTTCATCGGGATGTTCATAGTTTGCAGTATCAAGGTATGGCGTTTTTGTAGCAATACAAGCATCCATAATCGCCAAATCCTGATACGGAAGTGCGACATTGATAACGATGCTAGGATTACATGAGTTTATAAGTTTTATAACTTCATCCGTACTGTCTGCGTCCACGCTTGCTACTTCTATATCTGCATTTGGCAACTCGTCTTTTATATCTTGACATCTCTTTAGTGTTCTACTTGCCAGTACGATTTTCCCAAAAACATCCGCATTTTGTACACATTTATGTACGACTACACGACTAACTCCGCCTGCACCTATGATTAATGTTGTTTTCAAATTTATATCCTTTTCAAATTTATAACTCTGTCTCTAAGTTCATCCGCGCTTATATGTTCCCTAATGGGTTCTCCAAAGGTAAGTGTAATCTCTCTTTTTTTCAAAAAGCATCTTTTTGCATCGCCTTTGTGTCTTGCAAAAACACTTCCAAAAATTCCATCGATATAAAACGGCACGATAACCGCACCGCTTCTATCGATAAACTCGTACCCTCTGTAAAACCTTGAGACGCCAGAACCCCTAGATATTTCACCCTCAGGAAATATGGCGACTATTTTACCATCTTTTAATTTCATTGAGGTTTCAAAAAAAGAATCTTTTGAGGCTCTAGGCGAGATAGGAATCAAACCGCCGAGTTTAAAAAGAGGGTTTAGAAATCTGTTGCTGTAGATATCTTTATCTATCAAAAAAACAACTCTCCCCTCAAGCGGAAGCTGTAACACAAACCAGTCAATCCAACTCACATGGTTGCCCGCCAAAAGGATGGGCGTGTTTTGTGGGATATGTTCAAGACCTACATAAGTAAATCTGTAACGCATCTTTAAAACTACTTCAAAAAGCGTCCAAAGAGCCAAAATAAGGTATCTCTTCAAAAGCAAAGCAAGCAACAAAATCGCTACACCGCCCATCACAAAAAAGAGAACTTTCGCATGCATGCCAAAGTAGGCAAAGAGCGTTGTAAGCATCAAAAAGGAGAACATAAAGAGCGTTTGGACAAAGTTATTTCCCGCCAAAACCGTTCCAAGATGGATATCGGGAGAGAGGTGCTGAATCTTTGCATTTAGCGGAACCAAAAGCATACCGCTAAAGAGTCCAAAGAGAACAAATTCTACACCCAAAAGAAGTATGTTTACCGTAAAAGGAATCATAAAAAGCAAAAGTGCGATGCCAAGTGCGCTAAGTGTTGCAAGACCGCTGTTGATGTAGTACTTTGAAAAAGCGGACGATAACATCGAGCCGACAACTATGCCTACAACCGAAAAGGTCATAATTCCCTGAACGACAATCGTATTTGTGATTTCAAGCTCACTCTTTGCATATTCGCCAAAAATCGCCAAAACGACTTGAGAAACCGACCAAAAAAGGCTAAGTGCTATAACTGAGTCAAAAACCTCTTTTTTTCTTCTAAGCAGCAGCAAGTTTTTTTTGAGATAAAAACCCTTTATATATTTTGAAAAATCAAATTTTTTGCGAGTTGTCTTTGCGCTCATATTTGGCAGTTTTAGAGCAAGCAGATACTCTATAACCGAACCCAAAACCAAGAGCCACCCAAGCGGTGCAATAGTTTTTAATATATCCTCTTTAGTAGCAAAAACATCGCCCAAAAGTGTCTCAAAAAGTATGGTATATACGATGATGCCAAGTAAAATCGCACTTGTCGTAACTGCCTGAAGTGCCGCATTTCCACTACTTAGATATTGTGTACCGACTAACTCTTTTATATATCCATATTTTGCGGGACTATAAAGAGCACTTTGAAGCGCAAGCAAAAATGTAAGGGCAAAAGCGGTAAAAAACCAGCCTTGATAGTAGCAAAAAGTGATAGCAAGAGTGATAAAAACAGCCAAAAGAGCGGCATGCTTCATCACGATATTTTTTGCAAATCTGTCACTTAGATAGCCCGATGGAGAAAATGCCAAGATAAAAGGAAGAAGCATCAAAGCATTTACAACTGCCGTAAGCATGATTTGGGTTGTTCCGTCATACACCTTAAATACGGTATTTTGGATGATGATTTTATGACCCAAATCAGTAAATGCGTTTAAAAAAACTACCAAGAGGTAGTTAAAAACTCCGGCAATGGCGAACATTTGTTTCATTTAACTCTGTGCATCCACCAAAACTGTACTCCACCCCTCATAGTAGCCGTGCTCTTTTTTAAGAAGCCCATAGAGTTCTTGCACAACTGCTGCAACAGCCTCTTTTGTGACTGGATGGTTTTTTACAACCGCTACGCCATACTCAAACTCTTCGCTGCTGATATCATCTTTGAAAGCAAAACCACTCTCTAAAACATTTTGCAAAAATCTCTCTTTTTGCGTTGCGGTATCAAAAGAGATGTAGTGTTCCACCTCTCTTGGTGTCTCAAGCACATCACCCTCTTCTTCAAGCATGGCTATGATTTTATCACTCTCAATATTATGAAATTCCAGTTCGGTTGGAGAGAGATTTTTGTGGTAAAAATCCCATTTTGCATCTTTGACAACACTGTTTTCAAACTTACAGCCACCTTGTGAGAGCATTTTTGTAACCACTGCCTCAAGATTTTTCGCACTTTTAACATAAAAGTAAAGTTCTCTCCACCCGTCTTGTTCTCTTGAGCCGACATAAAGGGCACTTCCATCATGTTCTAGCGCCAAAATCAGAGACTCCTTTGTCTCCAAAAATGTCTCTAGTGCATCAAACTCATCATTAGAGCCGATAGCTTTGATGAAAATACTCAGTAGCCAAGGATACGACTTTCTGTCGCACTCCAAATCAACTTCTGCCTCAATAACAACTACCGAATTTTCTTCAATTCTGCTAAAAATTTCTCTCATATTTCACTTCTGCTTTATTTTTTTTATTATAGCCAACTTCTCCAAAAACAAATTTCTAAAAAGCGGTATTGACGCACTCCATTGACAAAAATAATTTAATTTTATACAATCCTCTCAAAAATGAGGAAAATTTTTGAAGAAATTTTTAGTATATCTCTTTCTCTTCTTAGCCCTACCTGCAAGTGCACAAATGCTTCTCTCTCCAACAGATGCTATGCTCAAAAATTACGGTAATAAAAGTAAAATAAGCGAAGAAGTTGTCGCGCTTACTCCCTCTTTGGTACAAAAAATCCAAGAGAGTTCATCGGTAAAAGTTGAAGCAAAAAATATTCAACTCTTTAAAGCTACGCAAGATGGCAAAACTATCGGTTATGGCATCCTTCTCAACAGAAAAATTCGTTCTAAAAATGGTGTTGTTCTCTATCTTATCTCAAAAGATGCAACACTTAAAGCCATTGAAGTTATCGCATTTAACGAGCCTCTTGAGTATATTCCTTCAAAAACATGGATGGCGCAGTTTGAAAATGTTAAAGCAGATACGTCTCTCACGCTTGCTAAAAACATTGCTAACATTACGGGAGCAACATTGAGCGCAAAAAGTTTTGTTGATGGTTCAAGGATTGCTCTTGCTTTTTATGATGAAATATTAAGAGGCAAATAGTGAAATTTACAGTTATAAAGAGCCTTCAAAAAGATAGCGCCATGAGTCTTATCCTAAGAAGTTTTCTTCTTTTTATCTCTCTTTATCTTCTCTCTGATATTTTTGTGATGCATACAAGTTTTGGCATAACGCCACAAGCACTCAAAACGACACTTTTTGGCGATGAGACACTCTATATTGACCCCATCAATGAAGCCTCTTTTTTGGAGTTTTGGCATACGCAAATCTTCATCGTCATGATGCTTTTGCTCACGCTTAGCTCCATTTTTATCAGGGTTGCAAACAGAAGCAGAATCATCATAACAAATGTAGTGATGCTTAGTGCTCTTGTCTCACTTGTCGCTTTGCCTTTGGCATTTTACCTCTCAAACTTTTTTATCCACATCTATATAGTGACCTACTTTTTGTGGCATTTTACGGCTCTGTATATGATTTTTTACTCTTTTTGGAAACTTCATGCAAGAAGCGTATAAACTCTCTATTCTCCACTATCTGGCGTTTTCGCTTCTTCTTATCGTCAGTGCGATTATGCTTTTTGAACATAAAATAGGTTTTAGTTTTGAGGCTGTTTTGGATTATTATGTGGGCAATGAAGAGAAGTTTGTTCCAGCTCTAAGCGGTGGCGGCATTTTAAAAATCATCCTGCCGCACATCTTTGTTTTTGGACTCTTTGCGATGGTGCTTTTGCACTTTTTGGTTTTTACACCTCTAAGACACAAAAAGAGCTTGTTTGTGCTTATCTACGCAACTTTTGGCGTTGCACTGCTTGAGATGCTTACCCCTTTTTTAATCATCAATGGATGGAGTTTTTTCGCCTATGTAAAACTTCTCTCATTTTTTCTCTTTTTGGGGCTCATTCTTCTCATCTTGTGGGTACTTTTTAAAAGTATCAGATAGAAAGTCTATTTTCATATACTTCTCTCTGTTTGGGCTAATGACCATTTTTTTATCGCTTTGCACGATTATATACCCTACCCCCAAACTCTCTAAAAATGCGTAAGCCTTGTGCGGCGGCATAACGGAAGCAGCAGTTGCATAAGCATCCAAATCACTGCTTTTTAACTCTCCAACAAGCGTGATGGAGATAAACGAGGATTGTGCTCTTTTTGTTTTTGGGTCTATGAGGTGATTGTTTTTTGCGGATGTGACATATCTGTTGTAGTTTCCGCTTGTTGTTATACCAAGGTCAGGTTTTTGTGTCTCGAAGGAGAGCAAAACTTTCTCGTCATTAAAGGGATTTTGTACCTCCACTCTACATAGTCCAAGACAACGTATATCTCCGCTTGCTGCAATCACCGCCGAAGATACGCCGTTTTTTCTAAAGTGTTCTGCCACTTTGTCAACACCGTATCCTTTTCCCATACCGCCCAAATCAACCTTGAACCCTTTTTGCAAAAAAGCCTTATCTGCATCAAACCCAAGAGCTTTAAAGCCGACTTTTGCGCCATCAAGTTCATCTAGCGTAGCTACTCGTTCATCCTCTCCAAATCGATAGAGGTCTTTTGTGATAGAACCTACCGTGATGTCAAAATAGCCATCCGTTTTCTCGTAGTACTCTTTACTTAAGAAAAGTGCTTCATAGAGGTAGTTGTCAACTTTTGCATGTAGATTTTTGTTGAGTAAAAAAACATTTGCTTTTGGGTCGTAAGATGAGAGTGACATCTCAACGCTCTTCATGATGTTAAAACCATCTGCTATAAGATTTTCATCCTCTTTATCGGCTGTAATAGTTACCAATGTAGCCATGATAACTTGCGTACGCAAGAGCGTTTTAGCATCTAAGAGCCAAAACGTCAAGAGTAAAAGAGCTATAAATTTCAAAAATGGAAGTTCTTAGATAGAGATGATTTCGTTGATCTCCAGCCCAAATCCGCTTAAGCCGACAAAGTCGTTATGGCTTAGGGAAGATAGGAGACTCATCTTTGAAACACCAAAAGATTTAAGTATCTGTGCACCGATACCAAACTCTTTCATTGCCGCATTGTCATTGTGTGCAGGTTTGTTGATAAAGATAAGCACCCCGCCGTTAAGTTTGAGATACTCTATGGAAGCGATAAGATTGTTGTACTTTTTTTGGTTAAATAACAACTCTATATCAGAGATAACATTATGAACTCTTACATTTGCAACTGAACCGACATTATGAAAAACAACAGCGGTATGTTCTATGTTGTCGTGATCTTTAAAAGTATATTTTTTTACTTTTGTACCAAAAAATTCCATCTCTTCAACGCCTTTTTCACTAACAAGTCTCTCATTTGCAAGGCGGTACTCAACCAAATCAGAGATAAAAA
Organism: Sulfurimonas lacustris; assembly: GCF_059705355.1. NCBI lineage: Bacteria > Pseudomonadati > Campylobacterota > Epsilonproteobacteria > Campylobacterales > Sulfurimonadaceae > Sulfurimonas > Sulfurimonas lacustris. Next base: position 1,255,305 of record NZ_AP046125.1, on the reverse strand, counting down.
CTGTTTTGAGATTGTGTTTTTCACCAAAAATATCCAAATCATCACGGCGTGCCATTGTGCCGTCTTCTTTGATGATTTCACAGATAACCGATGATTCGCTAAGACCTGCCAAACGGCAAAGATCCACAGAACCCTCAGTATGTCCCGTTCTTACAAGCACGCCTCCATCTTTAGCGATGAGAGGAAAGATATGCCCCGGTTTGACAAGCTCATCCGCATGACTGATAGGATTTGCCAAAATCTTAATGGTATCGTCCCTCTCTTTTGCAGATATCCCAGTTGTTGCACTTTTTGCGTCAACTGAAACCGTAAAAGCCGTCTCATGCGTAGAGGTGTTGGAACTTACCATCGGGTTCAATGCAAGACGTGTTGCAATCGTCTTGCTAATGGCAACGCAGATAAGCCCTCTTGCGTGTGTCGCCATAAAATTGACATGTTCAGGAGTTGAAAATGCAGAGGCATAAACCAAATCACCCTCATTTTCTCTATCCTCATCATCCACCATGATGACCATACGCCCTTTTTTTATCTCATCAATAGCTTCTAAAACTCTTTGTATAGGTGTCATAACTCTTCTTTATAGTTGAATGTGCAAATTATAGTAAATTGTTGATTAATTTTCTATTTCACAGCTTTTTTCCTTGACAATAAGAGTGTATTTGCCTATAATTCCACTCCACAAACAGTTTAAACGTTTGTTTTTGACCGCGGAATAGAGCAGTTCGGTAGCTCGTCGGGCTCATAACCCGAAGGTCATAGGTTCAAATCCTGTTTCCGCAACCAAGTCTTTCACTTTTTATTGTTGGGGTATCGCCAAGCGGTAAGGCAACTGGTTTTGGTCCAGTCACCCGGGGGTTCGAATCCCTCTACCCCATCCACCATCCCCTATTTATAGGCATATCGCGGAATAGAGCAGTTCGGTAGCTCGTCGGGCTCATAACCCGAAGGTCATAGGTTCAAATCCTGTTTCCGCAACCATAATCACAAGTTTTTTCAACGTAAATTCTAAAAAGAGAAACACTTTTTACTTAATCAACATTTATTAAACCGCTTGTTAAAAAATTATTTCACATAAAGCATAGAGAATACCTTATCGCAAATGTTGCTTTTGGATTTATAGATTTGTAGATTGATGTTTTTTTATCTATGAAAATGAAAATGTGTGTGGATGGGGTAGAGGGATTCGAACCCCCGGGTGACTGGACCAAAACCAGTTGCCTTACCGCTTGGCGATACCCCAATAAATGCTTTAAAAGCGGTTGGAATTATAGATATAGTAGCCTTATACTATACTTAACTATTTTATGTTTTATTGCAGAAATTTTTACTTTTAACCACTTAAAAAAGTCAAAAAGTTTTCGCTACAAATGAAAAAAAATGTTTTTAATATTGGCGATTTTATTTCTTTTTTTTGAAAAAAGACGGCATTATAAAATAGATTAAACTTAATAAAAATGTAGTCACAAGTGCCAAAAAGATAATTCTTGTATATTTAATATTTTCTTGATCATCTATTGGTAGAAATGATGTTACATCAGTAATAACGGAATAAACAGTTAAAATACCTATTATCGTTAATATGAATTGAACAAGCTGATTTGATTGTTCAATTTTTTTGGTCTCAAAATTTTTAGCTAATTGTAAAAGTGTTGTTTCACTACTTGATTTTGAATCAATATATTCTGAAAAATTATCATTTTTAAAATTAAAAGCGTTATACAGATTTGTGAACTCATCAAAATCTTGAGAAATTAAATCATTAACTTGATATAAAGTTCTATAAGAAGATATTAGAAACTCAAGAGAATCTACCGATAAATCATCTCTTAATTTATTGTCATACAATAGTTTTTGAGATAGAACTGTGAAAAAATTTAACTCAGCTATTGTAATGACTTTTTTTGACAAATATACAATCTCTGAGTCAAGTATATTGTCATCAAATTTTATATTTTTTTTCATTTTCCATAGTCTGATTCCCCAGCCACAAAAAACATCACAATCAGAGTTGACTATAAGTTTGTTTTTTTCTTGCATTACATTTTTTAACTCATCATTGTCTAAATCTAATTCATTTTCAAATATTATATTCTGTATATATAAAACAGAATATAGTTGCAATTTATTATAATTGTTTTTTGATTGATTGAGCAAGATGTTTGGAATGCCCCAAGTCATATTTTCATTCAAAATAATATGATTTTTGCGAACCTCTTCTTCTCGTAAAAGTTCTAATTTTTCAAAAAGAATATCTGAGTTTTTTTGAAAAAAACTACCACCAATATTATCATAATCACTAAGAAATTTTGAATTTTTACCGATTAAATATTTTGTCTTAATATTAACGCAACCATTTTTTAAAAAATCAAAGATTATTTGGGTACATTGTAAATCAAATTCAGCGTAGATATTATTTAATTTTTTTAAAATTTCATCTTTTACAGGGTCTGAAAAAGTAAATGCCAGTTTTTCCCCACCATCAGAGTAGTTGTTGAATTGCATGGGTAGAAATATTTCAGGAACGCTATAGTCACTACACTCTTCATTAAATATATGCCCCAAAAACCAAATTCTATTTTCTACATACTCAAGCATTGTTTTACCTTTTTTGTAAAGCACTATCATTCTTCTTTGATGAATAATTTAGTGTCGTAACTGTGACTTTATTATAGTAAAATTCTAAAAATAATCACAGCTTTTTGATAACTTTAATGATTTTTTAGTGAAAAAGGGAAATATAGTATGAAATTATCACTGCAAGAGTTGCTTGAAACACTCCAAAATATAGACGAAAATACCCACCCTTTTGATATCGCCGAACTTCTTTTAGAGCTTAGAGAGTATGACGAGAAGCTCTACCTAGAAGAGCTTGAGAAGATTCCGCAGGAGCTTCAAGCTCTTGTTATGATTGAGTTGCCTCGTCATTGTCATGAAGAGATTGTTGAACACTTTACTCCTGATGAGCTTGCGGGTCTTACAAATACTCTTGATACCGACGATGCGGCGGAGCTTATCCGTAATATCGAAGAGGTGGATGAGGATGTTGCAGAAGAGGTTTTACAAAGCCTTCCAAATGAGGATAGAGAAAATCTTGAGACGCTTATCTCTTATGGGGAGTATGAAGCGGGTGCGTACATGCAAACCGAGCTTTTTTCTGCTTTTTTGGATGAGAGAGTCGGAGAATCTATCCTTAGACTTAAAGAACTAAAGGCAAAAAAAGAGCTTGACAGTGTTTATCAGGTTTATGTTATCAATAGAGAGAGGGATTTTTTAGGCTCTATTGCGCTTGAAGATTTGATTTTGCTTGGACCAAATGTTTACTATAGTGAACTTATCAAAGAGGGCGTGAACCGTGTGAGCGTTAACGCGCTTGATGATATCCACGATGTTGTTGAGATAGCCTCTAATTATGATATGGGTGTTATCCCTGTTGTGGATGCACGTGGAAAACTTGTGGGGCGTATAACCTCGGATGATATCTACGACATCATTGAGGAGCGTGACACCGAGCAGCTCTATAACCTTGCGGGGGTAAATGATGAAGCGGAGCAGGAAGAGAGCCTCTTTCACATAGGAAAGTACCGAGCTTATTGGCTTGGAATCAACCTCTTTACGGCAATAGCTGCTTCTGTGGTTATCGGTTTGTTTGATACTACCATCCAGTCTCTTGTCGCACTTGCGGTGCTTATGCCCATCGTAGCCTCTATGGGCGGCAATGCGGGAACGCAAACGCTTACCGTTACCGTGCGACAGATGGCACTTGGCGAGATTAACAGTGACGATGCGAAAAAAACAATCAAAAAAGAGGTTTATCTCTCTCTGATGAACGGGATGATTTTTGCGCTTATCATGGGGCTGATAGCTTGGGCTTGGTTTAAGATGCCTCTGCTTGGCGTTGTAATAGCCATGTCGATGGTTATCAACCTTCTTTCCGCTGGTTTCTTTGGCTCAGTTATCCCGCTTGTACTGCAAAAAGCAGATATCGACCCCGCAGTAGGCTCTTCTGTTTTGCTTACCACGGTAACAGATATCGTCGGTTTTTTCAGCTTTTTAGGGCTTGCGACGATTATATTGCTCTAAAGTTTCTTCAACAAAAGAACACTTAGGGCAGGAAGCGTTACGCAAATGGAGTTTTGGCGTCCGTGATGCTCTTTTTGTTCACTTTTGATTTCTGCTGGATTTTTTGGACCCCAGCCCCCAAACTCCTCACTTTGTGAGTTGAAAATCTCTTTGTAAACTCCTTTTCTTGGCACACCCAAAAGATAATTTTCTCTTAGGCAATCTGAAAAATTGCAAACCACCAAAAGTTCTTCATCTTTGTCTGCTTTTCTTAAAAAAGCGATAACATTGGACTCATAGTCTCTCTCATCTATCCACTCAAATCCGTTGGTATCGTTGTCAAACATGTGAAGCGATGGCTCTTCTTTGTAGAGTCGGTTAAGCTCTTTGATGAGTTTTTGAACGCCGCTGTGCATAGGAAAATCCAAAACTTCCCAATCAAGGCTTTTTTGGTAGTTCCATTCGCTAAACTGGGCGATTTCTCCGCCCATAAAGAGGAGTTTTTTCCCAGGGTGTGCAAACATAAACCCATACAAAGCTCTTAAATTGGCAAACTTTTGGTTGTAGTCTCCCGCCATTTTGTTGATAAGTGAGCCTTTCATATGCACCACTTCATCGTGACTAAGCGGGAGGATGTAGTTTTCGTTGTACATATAGACAAAGCTAAATGTCAGTTCATGGTGGTGGTGTTTACGCACAACAGGGTCATTTTTCATGTATTTTAGCGTGTCATGCATCCATCCCATGTTCCATTTGTAGCCAAATCCAAGACCACCGGCATCGACTGGTGCGCTTACCATCGGGTATGCTGTTGCCTCTTCTGCAAACATCATAACATCATCGTGTGCGGCGTAAACTGAGCTGTTTAAATCCTGCAAAAACTCTATCGCACCTAAGTTTTCATTGCCGCCAAATTTGTTTGGTATCCACTCGCCCTCTTCTCTTGCATAGTTGAGATAGAGCATCGAAGAGACGGCGTCAACACGGATACCGTCTATGTGGTACATCTCCAGCCAAAACATCGCCGAGCTGATAAGAAATGAACGCACCTCTTCTCTCTCATAGTTAAAGATGGCACTGCCCCACTGTGGATGATATCCAAGCCGTGGGTCTTTGTGTTCATAGAGGCAAGTGCCGTCAAAGTTCATAAGCCCATGTCCGTCCATCACAAAGTGAGAAGGTACCCAGTCTAAAATCACTCCAATTCCCGCTTGATGCATGATGTTTACAAACTCCATAAACTCTTTTGGCGAACCGTAGCGTGCAGTCGGAGCGAAATATCCGCTTACCTGATACCCCCACGAACCCTCAAATGGGTACTCTGTGATGGGAAGCAGCTCCACATGCGTAAAACCCGTCATAACAAGATACTCTGCAAGCTGATGTGCCGCTTCTTTGTAGCCAAGACCTCGCCTCCAAGAGCCAAGATGCACCTCATAGACGGAAATCGGTGCATGATGAGAGGGCGAATGTTTACGCTTGAGCATCCACTCTTTGTCGCTCCACGCATATCCTGCTAGAGAGTAAATCTTTGAAGCAGATGCGGGAGCGACTTCTGTATGAAATGCAAAAGGATCGGCTTTGTCTGGGTTAGCGTTATGCTCTTTGGTGTGGATGTGGTATTTGTAGGTGTTCATCGCCTCTACACCCTCTATAAATCCCTCCCAAATGCCTGATTCATCTCCTCTTTTTTGAAGTGGGTGAGAATGGGTACTGTAGTTGTTAAAATCCCCACGCACGCTTACACCCTCGGCATTTGGAGCCCAAAGAGCAAAATATACACCGCCCTTACCATCTCTGTGCATCAAGTGTGCGCCAAAATGGTTGTAGAGTTTTGTATGTTTGCCCTCTCTAAAGAGGTAAACATCATACTCGCTAAACCTGCTTACATCGTAAAAAACGCTCATTTTTGCAACCTCTCAAGCGCATATCTATAAACCCAGTCATACTCTTTTGCCGCATCATCCCATCCGAAATGTTGCTTCATCGCCCTTTTTTGCATCACCACAAACGCCTCTTTGTTGTTCGTGTAGGTATCTAACGCCCACATGATAGTGTTGTAGAGTGCGTGCGGCGTGGCATCTTCAAACTTAAAGCCCACGCCGCTGTTCGTGAGGGCATCAAAGTTTTCTATGGTGTCATCAAGTCCGCCTGTTTTGCGTACGATGGGAAGTGTGCCGTAGCTTAGTGAGTAGATTTGGTTTAGACCGCACGGCTCAAAGAGTGAGGGCATCAAAAAGAGATCGCTACCCGCTTCTATCTTATGCGCCAAATCGTCGCTGTAGCCGACATGGATGGCAAATTTGGAGCTGTAACGATGGGCAATATGGCTAAAATAGCCCTCCGCCCACTTCTCGCCCGCTCCTAACATCACTATTTGCACATCATGACCTAGCACCCACTCAACTATCTCGGCTATAAGTTCTATCCCTTTTTGTTTGGCAAATCTCCCCACAAAACCCACAAGCGGCACATCTTCTCTTTGCTCTAAATGGAAATGTTTTTGAAGCTCATATTTGCAAATGAGTTTCCCATCTAGCGCATCTGCGCTAAAGTTTGCGGCGATTCTTTTGTCATATTTTGGACTCCACTCCATGTAATCGACACCGTTTACTATCCCAAAGAGTTTATGTGCATGGGCGTTTATGTGCTGCTCAAGTCCAAAGCCAAATTCTGGCGTTTGAATCTCCCACGCATAGCGTTTTGAGACTGTTGTCACCGCATCCGCATAGGCAATACCGCCTTTTAGGAGGTTTACAAAGTCCATACTCTCAAACGCCTCAGGCGCAAATGCCTCCCATCCGCACTCCAAAAGCTCCATCACGCTCTTATGAAAAACGCCTTGATGCTCTAGGTTGTGAAGCGTCAAAACTGTTGCGGCATCTCCAAAATCATGAATGAAGCGTCTCTTTGCCAAAAGCGGCACTGCGGCTGTGTGCCAGTCGTTTGCATGGATGATATCGGGATGAAAATCTATCATTTTGGCGAGTGAAAAAACCGCTTTGCTAAAGAAGATAAAACGCACGGCGTTATCATCGTATGCCCTGCCTTCATGGTCATAAAGCCCGCTTCTTCCAAAAAACTCTTCATGTTCTATAAAATAGAGACTCACACTGCTATTTGGAAGTGTTGAGTGATAAACTCCTGCCCAAAGTTCGCCCATCACGCCCATCGGCACGCCCAAAGCTCCATCAACATGGGTAAGTTTGGATTTGTCGATAGCGTAATATCTGGGCATAACTACCACAACATTGTGACCCATTTCGCCGAGTGCTTTTGGAAGAGAGAGGGCGACATCCGCCAAACCGCCTGTTTTTGCGAAAGAGGCAACCTCTGAGGCTACAAATAAGATATTTAACGCTTTATTCATGTTAAGTCCTTAGTCCTTTAGAAGAAGTGCGCCCATTAAAGGTGCGCTTTTGAGTCTGCTTTTGCAGATTGTAACATTTTGGAGGCTGTTTGGTAGTGCGTACTTTTTGATATTTTTTAGTATAAACTCTTCAAGATAAGGATTTGCTTCTATGACACCGCCGCCAAGTACCAAAACTTGTGGGTTAAAAAGGGTAAGTGTCACTCCTACTGCGGCTAAAAATGCCTCTTCAAACGATGCTACTATGCTATCTTCGCCCGTGTCTTTAAGTGCCTCTAAAGTGGGATCGCAAATGAGATTTTTTGATGCTATCTGTTTGGCGATACCTGAACCTGAAGCAAAAAGCTCCAAGCAGTTGTTGCGTCCGCATCCGCATGTCAGAGCCGTTTTTTTGTAGGGGATATGTCCTAGCTCCGTTGCGACATTGTGTGCGCCTCTGATAACTCTGCCGCCATCTACTACTCCAAGCCCTAGCCCTGTTCCGACATAGAGTGCGCATATATTTTGTACGCCAAACTCTTTTGCTTCTGCCAAAACCGCACAGTTTAGGTCATTTTGTATATAGAGTTTTACGCCAAATTTTTGCTCGATACTCTCTTTGATATTGTAGCAATCAACTTTCATATTTGGCGAGGAGTGTATGATGCCATCCTCAACCTGCCCTGCGTATGAGATGCCGACAGTCGTGACCTTTTTGTACTCCAAAAGTAGTTTTTCTATCCAAGCGCAAAGCCCGATTTCACTGCTTTTTGCCTCTCTTTGCGCTACAAGCATACCTTCTTGCCAAAGTTCGGCTCTTAAGTGTGTTCCGCCTGCGTCGATGGCAAGATTCATGGGAGTAGCCTTTTGTAGAGTTTATGGTAAAGAAGTGCGCTTTTGTCAAAGGAGAAATCGCAACTCATATTAAAAGATATCATTTCCTCTTTTTTTGCGTTGTTACCGTAAAGTGTAACCGCTCTCTTTACTGCTCCGATAAGCGTTTTTTTGGTCGCTTCCCTCATAACTATTCCTTGTGCACATTTAGCTCCTTTTTCATGCACGCTGTCTTTTAAGCCCCCTACCCTGTGGACTATCGGGATAGTTCCGTAGCGTGCGGCTATCATCTGGTTTAGCCCGCATGGCTCGTAAAGCGAGGGCATAAGCAAAAAGTCTCCAGATGCGTAGATACGGTGGGAGAGTGCCTCATCGTAGCCACAAAGAAGTCTGAAGTTTTTATATTTTTTTGTGTATGGGAAAAGCATTTTTTTATACTCTTCATCCCCGTTTGCAAGAAGCACAAAGTTCACATCCTCGCTTAAAAACGCATCAAGCGACTCTATAAGCAAGTCAAACCCTTTTTGATGTACAAGACGGCTTATCATCACAAAAAGCGGTTTTTTTAACCCACTCAAACCAAGTTCCTTTTGAAGTGCTTTTTTGTTTTCATACTTTTTTGCAAGGTTGTCGGAGCTGTAGCAAGAGTGAAGTGCCGCATCGTTTTGCGGGTTAAAAACACTCTCATCTATGCCGTTTAAAATCCCAGTTAGTTTTGCTTTGTAGAGTTGCAAAAGTCCATCAAGTCCGCATCCGAACTCTTTGGTTTGTATCTCTTTTGCGTAGGTTGGGCTTACAGTCGTCAATGCGTCACCGTAAATAATGCCAGCTTTGAGAAAATTTACTTTGCCGTAAAACTCCAAAGCATCCATCTGAAAATAGCTCTCTTCAAGTCCCACTCGCGCAAGTGAATCTCTCTCAAAAATCCCTTGATAGGCAAGGTTGTGGATGCTAAAGAGCGTTTTTATCTTTAGTTTTGCCCTGCGCACCAAAAGCGGCACAAGTGCGCTGTGCCAGTCATTTGCGTGGATGATGTCTGCATTGGTGATTTGCGCAAGCTCCACAACAGCGGCACAAAAGAGCGCAAAACGGATATCGTTGTTTGCATAATCCCCTTTTGCATCGCCGTACATCTCTTCAGTCGCACTTAGCAGCGGTGCATCGACAAAGTATGTTTTTATACCATCGTGGAGCTTCTCGTAGAGTATTACATCATAAAAAACACCGCCAAGATTGATGCTAAAAGCGATATCTGTTTTTTCAAGCTCCTCTTTTGGCATAAAACCATAAAGCGGCATAACGCTTTGTATCTCTGCATGTTTGCTAAGTGCTTTTACAAGAGAATGCCCAACATCAGCCAGCCCGCCGCTTTTTGCATAAGGGTAAATCTCACTTGCACAAAAGAGTGTTTTCATTCTATCTCTTTGATGTTCAAAAGAACGGCGCACTCTTCGGGTGCTACTGGGTTGATGGTCATGCCTGTTGCTATCTCAAATCCGCCTAGCGTGTAGATGCGGGGGATGATGCGGATGGTAAAACGGTAGTTTTTCTCCAAATGCGACATGTAAGCCTCGTTTTCAAAGTTTGGGTTTAGCGGTGCGAGCATAAAGTGTATATTATAGTCAAAATCATCAAGTTGTGCGGCAAGTTTTTCAAAAACACTCTTTATGCAGTGCGCAAGTGCCGTGACATCGTCTCTTGAACATTTCTCAAGGCTTGAGATATTTTTTTTGGGTGCTATCATCACTTCAAAAGGGTATGCGCTTGCAAAAGGGCAAAATGCGGCAAAATTTCCATCATTATAGACAACTCTTTTTTTTGCCTCTATCTCGTTATGCACGATATCTTCTATTTTTCCCCTGCCGTGGCGGTGGTAGTAGCGCATATTTTGCTCTAAAAAGTTCTGTTCGCTCTGCGGTGTTATGGGTAGTGCAAGTATCTGTGTATGGGGGTGTTCTTGCGTTGCACCTGCGTCCACGCCGCTGTTTTTGAAGATGCTTAGATGGATGAGCCGTCTATCTTTTTTCAAATCATCAATACGGATAATCATACTTCTGAGCCAATTTTCGATATCGGCAATCTCAAGCTCTTGCATCTTGCACGCATGGCACGGGGTATCTATAAGTATCTCATGCGCTCCGACTCCGGGGATATGCTCAAAAAGCCCGTCTCTTTGGGAGATGTCTTCAAGTTCCACCTGCACGGCTTTGTAGAGGTTTGGGACAACTCTTGTGCGCCATCCTTTTGCGTTTGGCTCATTTGCTCTTATGGCAAAAAGCTCTTTTGGAGTAAGCGACTCATTGCCATCACAAAATGGGCATTTTGCGGCATGGCTCTCTTTTTTGGCGTGTTTTATGTGCGCTCTTGGTCTGTGAAGCCTCTCTGGGGCGATGATGACATACTCGTTATGTATGCGGTCTCGTCGTATCTCAGACATCGCAAACCTCCATCTGTGTTAAAAGTTCAAGGCGTGATGCAAAAGGGAGACTTAGCAGCAGCGATATCTGCTGTGCGGTGCGCTCAAAACCGCTCTCGCTCTGCGAAATCGTATTTAAGATGTAAGCGTGGAGCATACACTTTTTGTCTAAAGCGATACGGAGTGCTTTTTGTGTGTAGCTATCTTCCAAAACAAGCGTATCCACCCCGACCAAAGAGAGTCCATCGCCCACTTTTTGTCCATTTATTAGCACTTTGTCTGGGTGTGCAAAGTGAAAGTTGTACTCCACACCGTAGTGAAGTTCATGTGCATATTCGCTCTGCAACTCTAATGCTAGTGAGAAACTTTTTGTCTCAAAACTATATTTTTTCACACAAAGAGTATCGTACTTTTTATCCAGATAGATGCCACCCTCTCGCCTAAATGCTGTGCGCCCTTCATCAAAAACAAAAGATCGGTTTGCAAAATCGCCTACTTCATGATACGAGGCTCTCTTAAACGCCTCAAACGAAAACGCCTCTGTGCTGATGTGGTCGATAAAGGAGTATTTTGGGTGCCAGTCATAAACAAGGTCGCCTTTAAGTGTCGCATCAAGCACCGCCGCATCACTGTGGATGCTCTCAATACCCTCTTCATGCATCTTTGGCACAACCTCTTTTGGATGCAAAATCTTCTCATGGTAAGCTTCATGGCGGCGCATCAGAGTGTTTTGCCAGTTAAATAGCTTTTCAAGTGAACCAAACTCCATCAGCTGACCGCCGTAACGAGAGCTAAAAAGCAGACTTAGCTCGCTTGTCAAAACCTTAAACTCCTCATATCCATCCATATCAACATCCAAAAATGAGGTAGCAGTTTTTTTCTTTGCAAGTGAGTTCTCAATCTCCAAAAGATATCTGTAAGCGTTGTCCCTGAGGTTTGGCAGATAAAGCCCACCAAAGACGCCATGCCATAAAACATCGTTGGTTTGGAGCTTGTAGAGTGCTTCTAAAGCCCCTTTTTTTAACTGAGCTTGATTTTTTGAGTGGTGCATCATGCGCTTGTGAATATAGTTGCTCTCATGGTACTTGATAAAGAAATTTTTCCAAATCCCACCTTTAACAAGTGCAACCCCGTCCTTTTGAAAGTACTCATCGCCAAGACGCTCTTTGAGTGCTTCAAGAGCCAAACCTTGATGGCTTTTAAGACTCCACTCTCCCATCTCAAAGTAGGATGTGTTGTTAAGATACGCCAAACCTTTGGAGCGGTTGGTGCTAAGGTACTCTTTGTAGTGCATCGTCTCTATCTGCTCATTTGCCAGAACCGCCTCCACAAAGCCCTTTAGCCACCCTTTTTCATAAACCCACGCATGCGTCTTTGGCCAAAGCCCAAACTTCTCCAAATCATCAAATATGATAGCCGCACTATCCTCATCCTTTGCGCACTTCAAAATCGCCTCAACCGACCTCTCCACACCAAAAAATGGCAACGCATAGCGAAGAGATGCAGAGATAGGAAAGAGTGCGATTTTTTCGCCCCCCGCCTCGCTCTCATAGTAACCGTCCATAGCTCCGCCATCAAACCCACTGCTTAAAAAATGGTAATCATCCACAACCACATACTCCAAACCGCACGCCCTAAGGTCTGGGATAACCGAACTCTCCCAAACCCTCTCAGTCAGCCACGCCCCCTTTGGCGAACTTTTAAGATTTTTTTCAAGATAGTTACTTAGTTTGTTTATCTGCGCTTGCGCATCAAGAGAGTTTATGGCACTCAAAATCGGCTCATAATACCCTGCCCCAACCCACTCAATAGCACCTTTTTTGGTAAGATAGAGCATGTCTTCAAACACTTTTGGATGTTTGGTCTTTATCTCATTTAAGAGCCACCCGCTAGAATGCACCGCAAAACAAAATTCTGGGTAATTGCGCATCGTCGCAAAAAAAGGAGCATAACAAAGCTCTATAGCCTCCTTTACCGCATCCCCGAAATTGTCCACAGGCTGGTGCATATGCACCCCAAAGAGCAGTTTTACTTTTTTCATTTTGTCTCCTTTATTTGAACTGTTTTTATTTTGTAAATAGTTGGATTTTTATCTATTCAAGCGGTCACAAATTGTGACAAGTACTTGTTTTTAAGATGAAAATCATAAATCCCCACTAACCGCTTCAAATATCCTAAGCTTTATAGATTCATTAAATTCATCTTCCTCTATTATGGATTTTACTATATCAAGTAGTAAATCATCTTTTATCTTACCCTCCGCCAACCATACGACAATATTTTCCATCTCTTGTACAAATTTATTCACACAATAGTCATAACCATTGAGTTCTAAAAAATAAGCTCCCAAAGTCAAACTTGACCTTTTATTTCCATCAGTAAAAGGATGAAACTTGTTTACCGCATAGACAAGATGTTTTAATTTTTCTTCAAAAGTTGGATAATACAAATCATTCTGAATATGCTCCAACGCACTATCCATGAGTCCGATTTCTCTATATCCATGCAAACCACCGCTATTTTCTATAATCCAGTCATGAATTTTTACCGCATGTTTAGTATCAAAATAAAATATTTGAAGTTGCATCATCTATCTTTCAATCTTTTTAGGACTGCCAATGTTTCAGGGTCAGATAATCGCTCTTCAAGTGATTTGCTTGTCTCTCCCAAAAACTTGTCAAAATCACCTTGTGGAACTGATTGGATATAGTTTTCTAGTTTATGATGCAGTGCATCTCTAAAACACAAATCACGACTTGCCATTTTCGCTCTTGCATCGTTTATATGTGGCATCAAATATGGATTTTGTGAAGCTTTTTTTATCAAAGTATCTAGCTCAGTAGTTGTTAGTTTTCTACCAAGTTTCTCAAACTCTTGTTTCATCTCTACAGCCAAACCATGTTCAAAACTAGAAATCGCATTTAGCACTTCTGCGTACATAGTCTCTCTGATTTTGTCTTTTTCTTTTAAATCCAAGATTTTCTTGTATTCCGTTGCATTTTCTAAAAATATTACTTCATATATTTTGTTTGTATAATTTGCATACTTCCATTTATCGGTCGGCAAATAATTATCTAAAGCATCTGTAAACTCTTTGCGATAAGTATGCTCTCTATAAGCAGACGGAAGATAATCTTCATCTCTTTGGTTGATATATCTTGTATGTCCGCCCGATTTTTGAGCCATCACATCTATGACGATATCAAGCATTTTACTTCTGATAGCTTTTGCTCTCTCGCTTTCAGTTACAAGCATAGCGATGTTGAGTATAGCTCTAAAAGAAAAGACCCCAAGAGACGGTATTTTAGAGATGTCGGCGACATTCATGTCGTTGAGTAAGATTTGTTTAAGTTCTCTAAGTTTTTGACCACGCAACACTCTATAACCGTTTTTGGACAGCTCCTCGCTATGACTCTCTATATATCTATCTACCGTCCGCTCATCGATATCCAAAATCTGTGCTACTTGAGCTTTTGTAAAAATAGTTTCATCGTGCCAATATGTACCGCCAAGAGATAGATTTAGTTCTATCTGTTCTAGTGCATAGTTGTTATTTAAAATATTTTGTCTGCTAATCGTTGATGATGTTAGGTCTTTTGTCATTTTAGTTTTCCTTTCTCTACTTGCTTCTTTGTCCACTAAGACTTGCGATAGTCGCTTGTAAAACTTGCCAACTAATTTTAGCTGTATGACTATCAGGATTAAAGTTACTAATTGCTTGTGCTCTAGGATGGATATAATTTCTAAAGTCTCGCAAAGCTGAACTAAACTTTTTTATATCATCCTCTATATAATTTGTTTCGTAAGACACATCAATTAAAGCATTTAAAGTCCATTCATGTATTGGAAGAACTTTACCCTCTTTATTTTTTGGTGCTGACTTTGCACTATTAAATTCTTTTGGATGTTTTGTCGCTTTATCTTGAAGCAGTCCTTCTAGTGTACTTCCACACAAAAATATTACTGCTAAAGCTGTTCCACTTTTTAAAGATTTTTGTATTTCATCTAATCTCTGCTGTATTACTTTCTCAAACTGTGAATCAATGGCTAAAAGTGATAAATTTAATTGTGAAAACTCTAAATTAACAAAAGAATTTTCTGTTGTTTCTTGAAAAATTTGCTTACCTAAAAGTTTATTTATGATTTCAAGGGCTTTTTGCTTATCATCTTGCTCAACTTTTGTAATCGCTTCAGCATATTGTAAAAGCCCATGTAAGATAGTTCCAACAGTTTTATCAGGTTCAATTTGCCAAAAAGTCCTCAATCTTTTCATTTTTGAACCACCATTTGCTTTATACTTATCTTGGTCTATATCAATTTTATGCTCTCTAAAAAACTCTCTAAATGTAGCATCACTAAAATCAAGTACATAACCACCTCTATCAAATAATTTTTCAAATATTACTTTTTCATGAGTTTTAAGATTTGCCATTACTTTTTCCTTTTAGCTTTTTTAACATCTTCCACAATCAAGCTTGTCAATCTTTTGTTAAGTTCAAAAAGATGGGCTACTCGCTGGGTGTCTGTTTTAAAACCATCTTTAGAGTAGAGTTTATCTACTGCACGGTCAAGTGTTTCGTGGGCTTTTAGGAGTTTTGGTGGCATGGTTAGTGGGTTGTATAAGTCTGCCAAACTTGCTCCTTCAAACTCCATTCTTATGTCTAGGATGTTTTGGGCTAGCGTTTCGATTTGCTCTTTTTGTTTGTCGGTAACTTCTAAAGGGAAATGGAAGTTGTTGTAAACGATTTCATTTGAATATCTGTAGTCACTTTTTAATCTTCCACAAACATATCTCATCCAATCATTGTGCATTTTTGAGGTTAAAATTCCGAAATGAAAAAGTGTGGCATCTTGGATTATAGTAACGGCATCTGAGGCAATAATATTTGAACTAAAAAAACCTATAGGAATATAGTTTCTATTTTCAGATGAAACACGGGGTATGAGTAAAAAAGAACTCTTTGGTTGTCGTATTTCCGTAAATAAGGTCGGTGTTGCAGCTTTTTTTTGGGTAGGAATTTTTGGACTTGCCAAACGAATTTTTTTTACTGCTTCTATTTTTTCCATTACCAAAGGCAACTGCTTTAGCTCTGTAGGATTTGCATCTACAAGCCACAAGCACCATCGGGTTTGATTATTTAAAAATTCATGTGCACCTAAAAGTGGTCGAATGAATTTTTCAGCTTTTGGCTCAAGTTTTAAAAATTCTCTTTTTTCATCATCTGTAAAAATCAAATTTCCTCCGTCAGTTGGCTGAGAGCCTTTGGTAATTAAAGGAATAAAATTTTGAATATGTTTTCTTCTTGAGCTTATAAAAAAATCATCTCCGTTTACAAGATAGGGGTTTATATTTGCAACTTTTATCTCATGCGGTTCTGCCGTACTATTTTCGTACTCAAAAAGTCTTTTCTCTTTTATGTCAAATGTTCCAAAACCTATGATAACGCAGTAAACGGCGGCATTTTTTCTTGCTTCGTTGCTCCACTTGAAAGTTTTGTGTGCAAAGTGGATTTTTACATGGTAGCGGTTAAAAAGCTCTTGCCAAAGGATGCCTACTTGTTCGCCTTGAGTTATGGAGTTTGTACTTACTAAAGCTACTTTTGTTTGTCTATTTTGACAATACTGAGCTGATTTTATATACCATGCAGTTACAAAATCAAGTACACCAAAGCTATTTACACCCTTAAATACAAATTCCATATCTATTTTTTGCTCTTTTGATTGCATAGAAGCACCTAAAAACGGCGGATTACCGATGATGAAATCAATAGATTGCTTAGTTCCTCGCAATGACAAAATCTCTTCCCAATCCACCCTTAAAGCATTCACATTGAAAATATTTGCACTATCTTTTATGGGGATGTTGAAGTGCGGTTCTCCAAACATTTGAGCAAAAAGCAGATTCATTTGATGGTCTATGAGAAGCATTGCAGTTTGCGTGATGCGGCTTGGCAACTCTTCTATCTCGAAACCGTAAAATTGGTCTATGTGGACGAGTTGCGTGAGTATTTTGAGAGATTTTAGCACTTCAAACTCTACAAGTTTTAACTCACGGTAGGCGATAACCAAAAAGTTTCCGCTTCCACACGCTGGGTCTAAAAACTTTAGGTTTGAGATTTTGGCATGAAAGATTTGAAGCTGTTTTTGGTTGTTTTTGATGTGTCCAAACTCTTCCAAAAGTTCGTCTAAAAAGAGCGGTTTGATGGCTTTTAGTATATTTGTCTCACTTGTAAAGTGCGCACCCAGTTCGCCTCTTTTGCTCACATCCATTGAAGCTTGGAACATAGAACCAAAAATGGAAGGACTAATCAAACTCCAGTCAAAGGCACACGCATCCAAAAGCATCTCACGCATGGAGCGGTCAAAGTGGGCGGTTTTGAGCTGTTCTGTAAAAATCGAACCGTTGATGTAAGGAAACTGAGCAAAACTCTCATCGAGATTTTTTTGTCGTCTTTCATTTGGCGTGTCGAAAAGTTCAAAGAGGTAGTTTATCTGCGAGCCTAAATCTCTACCGCTCTCATCGGTTTGGTTTTCTATAAATTCACGAAAAGAATTTTTTGGATAAATCCCAGTATCTTCCGCAAACATACAAAATAAAAGCCTTGTCAAAAATAGTTCGAGTTGATGTCCGCTGTAACCGTTTTCAAGCAGTTTATCATGGAGTTTGCCCATAAGTTCAGCAGCTTTGCGGTTGGTCGGCTCTTCTTCTTTGTAAGTTTTTTTAGTGTAGCCTGCGATAAACGAAAAAAGTTCTATGTTTTTAGGCAAGTCATGAAGTAGAAATTTATAATCTTGGTTTGTGTCCAAATCGTAAAGATAGAAGCTCACAAAATCACAAACCAAAATAAACTTCGGTAAATCTCTTTGCTTTAGGTTTGGAAGGTACTCTAACGCTTGTTCTTTTGCCTTTGCTAAATCTTTGCCTTTGCTTTTTTGCTCTATGAGAAGCTGCCCTCTCCAAAAAACATCTATGTAGCCCTGTGAGCCGTCTATTTTCTTGATGGGGTACTCAAACTGCATACTTCTGGGACTAACATCAAAAATCTTGAAAAAATCTATCCAAAAACTTTGTGCTTCTTGCTTCTCATTGGAAGCACCTTCCCACTCTTTTGCAAACTTTATGCTTCTCTCTCGTATCTCTTTTAGACTTATCATACAACTCTCTTATATCTTATTTGCAAAACGGTTTTACTTTTTACACAAACCATCTCTTAGCTTATCCCACTCTCTTGAAGTATCTCCAAAATCCTCTCATCGCTTATATTTTCCAAATCACTTTTAGCATAGATTGACATTAGATATATGACGCTGTTTGCATCAAGATAGTAGTAGATAACTCTAAAACCACCACTTTTGCCGCTTGGTATTGAGGTGTTTGCAACTCTGATTTTGTAGCAGTTGTTTCCTAGATGGATACCGCTTTTTGGATTTGCAAGCAGTTCATTTTGGAGTTCTTTTAAGTCGTCGCCTATTTTTTTATATTTTTTTGAGAGCTTTTTTACTTCTTTGATGAAATTTGCGAGTAGTTTAATGTTGCAGTTCATCTATAAGTCCATCTAGGCTTTGGAGTTTTGAGTCATCTTTTGTTTGGAGCATCTGTTGGAGCTCTTTGCAAGAAATCTCAAAACTGTCGTATATCTTTTTTGCTTTTTGTTCAGCGATAAAAGCTTTGATGGATTCGGTAATAATTTCACTGCGATTGAGTGCATACTCTTTTGTCATGGCATCAATCTCATCTACTAGGTATTTTGGAAGTCTAAGCCCAACTTGCTGTTTTTGTAAATTTTCAAGTGCTATCATTGTCAAACCTTTTTATATAAGATAATTTTACAATATTATATCAAATATTTTTACACAAACCATCTCTCACTAAAATCACACTCTATGTCTAGCTCTAAGACTCCGAATCCTGGGAGGGTTTGTACTACTGTGCCGTCTTTTAGTACCTCGAATCTTAGGGAGATTTTTTGCTCTTTTATCGCTGCTTTTTCTATCCTTACTTCTAGCCATGTGTCGTATGCCGCTTCATAGACGATATCGCCGCTTTTGGCGGTTATGTGGCTTTTTTCTTCCATGGTTAGCTCTTCGCTAAAGCCTATGGGGTCTATGATGATGCGGAGTTTTTCGCACTCTTTTATCGCTTTTTTGTGTGGGACAAAGGCAAAATAGAGGTTTTGTTCGTCGTAGCCGTATAGTATCTTTTTGATGGGAGTTTTTGGCAAATCCATGGTGGATGCGCTTTTGTGTTCGTTGATGACACCGCTGCCTATCCACTCGAAAAATGAGCCGTGTTTACCGCTGATGGTTGGGGAGAGAAAGGATTGCGGTTGTAGTAAAAAGTCGCTGGAGCTTCTGTTTTGGATGATGGGTTCTAGTAAGTCTTGTGGCGGTGCGACTTGCATGAGGGTGTAGATGTCAAGGAGGTGTGAGCGAAAAAGAGCGTCAAACTCTAAGCCAAACTCCGTAAAATGGTCATCGCCGTACCACCAAAACCAGTCCGAACACTCAGCGGCTAAGAAATGCTCTCTTATCCTCTCTTGCGTTGCACTGTCTAACAGTTCTCGATGGTGTTCGTAGTCCCTTTTGGTGATGTAGAGAAACTCCCACGCTCTTGTTTTTTCTCTGTGTCCTACCCAAGTGTTGAACTCGCCGTTTATCCAGCTCCCCGCCGCTAGATGCTCCAGAGATTTTTTTGGGAGCTCTAAGATATCTTGCATATGAAGCGTTTGAACAAAAGCTGCAGATTTTAGCGAGCTATAAAGAGCATCAAAAAAATCAAAACCGTTGTTTTCATAAAATTCCCATGCGTTTTCGCCATCAAGGATGATAAAAACAGTCGCATCTGTGCTTAAATGGTTTATATTTTGCAGACGAGAGAGAAAGTCGGCGGCGGCATGATGCGGCTCAAAAAAGCGGTAGTTAAAACCTATGAGGTCGCTTAACTCATGGTCACGAAAAGCGATGGTAAGTCCGTTGTACTCGTAAGGCGCATAAAGAAGTTCTCTCTTGCTTGTGCCGCTTGAGCGAAAAAGTATCTCCTCATCCGTTGCTATCCATGATGCGCCGCATTTTTTAAAAAGTGCGGCACTTTTGACATCCACCGCACCCTCAGCAGGCCAAAAACCATCATTTTTAAATCCAAAAGTATCCACAAAAAGTTCTTGCGCTCTCTTTATTTGCAAAAGTGCGTCCTCTTCTAAGTTTATGGCGTATTTGGGTGTGTTTGTACTTTCGTTTGCGATTTTTGCATTTTGCATATCGAGCAGAAGCGGCAAAATGGGGTGGTTTAGCGGAGTGGTGGAGATGGAGATGATGTCTCGCTCTTTAAGAGAGGTGTAGTAGTCAAAAATCCCTCGCACAAAAAGAGTAAGTTCATGAAACAGAGCGTGTTTATCTTCAAGGCTAAAACTCCCCTCTTTTTGGAGCATTTCTTGCACAACGCTGTTGTTTTGGCGCAAGTAAACGCCGCACCATGAGAGCAAAAACCAGACCTGCAAGTCAAAAAACTCTGCATTTGTGTAGCTCTCCTGCTCGAAAAGCCTCTCATAACTCTCAAACCCCGCAACCATCGTCTCAAAATGCGCACTTTTGCAGATTTTTAGCATCCATCGGTACTCGGTTCGGTTGAAAGTGCTGATATCTCTAAGCCAAAGAGCGAAAAATTTGTCATTTATCTCGGGGTTTTCATAGTAGAGTTTGAGCTGTGCGATGAGCGGGGGCGTGATGTTAAAAGTTGCCTTGAGCATGCCGTGTCGCTCTAGCATCCACGGCATATCGTAGTAGTCTTTTATAGCATGCAAAAAGACCCACGGCATCTGCATAACGCCCTGCGCATTTCGGTAGTCGGGTTGATGCATGTGCCATAAAAAGGCTAGATTCATTCTCTCTCGTTTGCATAGCTTTGGATTTTTTGCGTATAACTCTCTAGCAGTGCCGCACCGCTTGCCTCATCGCTTGCTTGGATGTAGAGGTTAAGATGGTCGTCATACTGGTCGGGAATCATCAAAATCCAGTCTGTGTCGTTCTCCCAAATCTTCACGCCATCTTCAGAAGAGGAGCGTTTGCCTTTGGCATCCTCTAAAAACTTGCGCATCATCTTGCCTTTAAGCGACTGCGTGCAGGCGATTTTTGCCTGTTTGTAGTAAAAATGTGCAATCATTTTTGAGATTTGTGAGAGCTTGAGATGACTGCAACTGAGCATCTCCATGATTCTAAGGCTCGCAAACATCGCATCTCTGTAGATGCTAAAATCACTAAAGGCAAAGTTTCCATCCACGGTAGCGATAAGCGCATACTCCCGCATCTGTGCGGCTTTAAAGTTGGCGTATTTGCCTCTTTGAATCTCCAGATTTTCAAAAGAGACGATATCAGGCGCCCACGTCGGTAAAAATACCTTTTTCTTTGTGCCGCCAGAGTACATGTCTAAAAGATGCAGTACCGCCAAAAGCCCCTTGACCATATCAAGAACCTCTCCCTCATCGGTTACCAAAGAGATACTTTGCGCATTTGGGAAAATCATCACGCCCATGTTGTACTCAAGCGTAGAGACGATTTTGCTTATGTTCTCCTCGGAGCGTTTTTTAAGTGCCGTAAAGTTGGAGAGTTTATGTTCGTCATGATAAGCGTTGAGGATGATATTTTCCACACCAATGTCGTTTAATATGTTTGGAAAAATATCCGCCGTTGAGCCATGCATCAAGTCAACCGCCACTTTAAAAGCGGAACATTTGATGATGTTTTGGTCTATTTTGCTCTCAACGGCGCTCTTGTAGTTGTGACACTCATGGTGGAACATGCTCTCTTTTATCTCTCCGATGCGAGAAAAATCAACTCTGCGAAACTTCTCTGTAAAGAACGCTTTTTCTATATTTTTCGCACTATTGGAGTCGATGCGAATCGCTTCATCGTTAAAAAGTGTAATCTCTGACTCTGTCGGGTTGTAGATACTCTGCTTGAAGTGCGCACCCCCTGCGATACTGCCGCTGTTTGCAATGGTGTAGCGCAAAACGGCAGGCGGTGTGCTTTTGAGATCCAAAACATCCACGCCAGCGGAGAGAAGCCCACCCAAAAAGGCACGTTTGAGCATGCGTGAACTTTTGTTATAGTCTCTTCCTACGACCACTTTTGAGCCGACAGGGAGTTGCGCCGCAAACGCTTCTGCAAGTTTTGTCGCCATCTCACATGAGAGTTCTACATTGCTCTTGCCGCTTACCGTGCCGTTTTGGAAGATGGAGTTTTTGTAGCGGCTTCCCCAGACGATGTTGTGGCTGATGATGGAGGCAGGCTCTATCTTTTTGTCTGGCCAGATAGTGACATCTTGCTCAAATGATGTAAGTTCGCCCACTTCGCACCCCTCAGAGAGGATAACGCCCGCTTTTGCGGTAACATTTCTCTCTATCACATTGTCATTACAGATAACGGCATTGTCAAGTTTGACATTTTTTTTGATTTTGACATTGTCCCAAACAACGCTGTTTGCGATGTTACACGCCGCACCGATGGAGACATTGTTGCCGATAACGACATTGTTAAGCTTCACGCCCTCTTTTATCTTTACATTTTTGCCAAGAACGACTGTGCCTATGATTTTGATGGAATGCGCAAGTGTGTACTCCTCTTCACTGTAGAGAACGCCGTCAGGATAGTGCTTTATAGCGCCGCCAAACTTGAACTCCACTCTGCCGTTTAAGATGTCGTCATACACTTCACGGTAGCTCTCAGGATTGCCCACATCTCGCCAGTATCCCTCTAAGTTGCAGCCCATAAGAGGGATATTTTTGCTCATAAGTGTTGGAAAGAGGTTTTTTGCAAAGTCAAAATTCTCGCCTCGTGGGATGAAGTCGAGTATCTCAGGCTCTATGATGTAAATCCCCGTGTTGATGGTATCACTAAAGACCTCGCCCCAGCTTGGCTTTTCCAAAAATTTCTCTATCACATTCTCCTCATTGGCGATTACCACGCCAAACTGAAGCGGGTTTTCCACCGATGTCAAACCGATAGAGAGTTTTGCCTTTGTTTGTGCATGAAAATCAAAAATCTTTTGAAAATCAAAGTCCGTTACAAGGTCACCGCTGATAACGATAAAATTTTCATCTCCGATATACTCTGCGGCGAGTTTTACTGCCCCTGCCGTGCCGTAGTCATCATCAGGAACGACATAAGTTATCTTGATGCCAAATGCGCTTCCGTCGCCAAAATAGTTTTGAATAATTTCAGGTTTAAAGTAGAGCAAAACGATAAACTCGCTAATGCCCAAATCTTTGAGCATCATCATAGTGTGTTCCATCATCGGTCGATTGACGATAGGGAGCATCGGTTTTGGTCTTGAGTGTGTCAAAGGTTGGATTCGTGTCCCAAATCCGCCCGCCATAACTACGGCTTTCATTTTATACTATCCTTTGTGTTGAGTTTTTTTAGTCAAGTAAATTAAGAGCATCGAGGTAACGCTTTGGCAGTTTGTATTTGCCATTGACAACATCTTCTATCTCCATCAAAGCAAATTCGCCTTTTTTATAGACGGCTACTTTGTTGGAGTTTGTATGCTCCATCAAGTGATCCACCGCCAAAATAACAAAGTCAAATGCCATAAGTCTATCATAAACAGTAGGATTACCACCTCGTTGGATATGCCCCAAAATGCTTACTCTTGTCTCAAGCCCTATCTCGTCTTGAAGCCATTTATGCACTTCTGTCGTCTTTTTTGTACCCTCTGCAACGATAGCAAGGATATAGTTTCTACCCTCTGTAACCTCTTGCTTGAGCCGTTTTGCAAGTCCATCCGAGATAGAGGGAGCTTCTGGAATGACACAAATCTCTGCACCGCTTATCATAGCTGAAACGATGGCAAGATAACCACAATCCCGCCCCATCACTTCAACCAAAAACGCACGGTTAAAAGAGGAAGCAGTATCACGAATCTTGTCAAGCGCATCACGAATGACGTTGAGTGCGGTGTCCACCCCCAAGCAGTAGTCTGTTCCGTATATGTCGTTGTCTATGGTTGAGGGGATGCCGACAAAGTTTATCTCAAACTCCGAACTAAACTTCTCCATCGCGCGAAATGAGCCATCGCCACCCAGTACAACAAGCTTTGTGATGCCAAATTCTCGAAGGTTATAGTAGGCTTGCATCCTGTAACTATGTTCAAAAAACCGCTTTGACCTTGAAGAGCGTATCATCGTTCCGCCGTTGTGCAAGATGCCTGAAACATCCGAGTGGGTCGCTTTTTTTATCTTTTTGTCTATCAACCCCTCTAGTCCGTCATAGATAAGGTAAGGAACTTCCCCTTTTTTATAGACATAATCCACAAATTTTTTGATGGCGGGGTTCATCCCTGGAGCATCGCCGCCTGAACACATTATCGCAAATGACATAGTTTCTCCTCTTTAAATGTTAAACATTCTCTCATAATACTCAGTAGCCATGCGCCCAGAGTCAAACTCTATCTCTACATCCGTCATCGCATTTCTCATGATAACTACCCACTCTTTTGGGTTGTCGTAGTAGGTCGGGATGATGGTCTCTTCTAAGATATCCATCATGTTTTGATTGTCTATTCTGTCTTGTTCATTGTTTTGGAGTTTGTAGTCAAGTGGCGGAATGGTAAATGCGTTTTTGCCATGTTTTGCAAACTCAGGGTTCCAACCATCATCTATGGAGAAGTGGATAGAGCCGTTCATACTTGCCGTCATGCCGCTTGTTCCACTTGCTTCACGTGTGATGCGTGGCGTGTTTAGCCACACATCGCTTCCCTGTTTGAGCAGTTTGGACAAAGAGAGTTCGTACCCAATGAGTACTGCCATATTTTTAAAGTGGTGGCTCATTTGGATAAGCTCATTAAACATCTCTATCGCCCCATAATCCGTCGGGTAAGGCTTTCCTGCCCAGATGATTTGGATGGGTTTTTGTGTGTCTGTTATGAGTTTGACAAAGCGTTCGTAGTCGTATTTGAGCAATCCAGGTCTTTTGTACTCAGCAAATCTTCTCGCCCACACGATAGTGAGAACCTCTGGGTCAAACATCTTGCCCGTCTGGTCTGCTACCACATCAAAGAGCACTTTTTTAAGGTGTTTTTTGCGTGCCAAAACCTCATAATCCTCATGCTCATCCAGCGCCCTGATAAGCGTTTTGTCTGTCCAGTACTTCTTGTTTTGAGAGTTGGTGATGGAGATAATCTCACATCGTCCATCCACGCCCGACCACATCTCATTGGCGATGATGCCGTGAATCTTTGAGACGGCATTTGCTATCTTCGCACTTCTTAGCGCACCCACGGTAAGGCTAAAATGGTTGTCGTGCTCATAACCGCCAAGCACTCTGACATGGTGCAAATCCACACCGCCAAAAAATCCCATCTCGTGCAAGAAGTGGATATCGTGAATCTCATTTCCTGCCGCTTCTGGCGTATGCGTCGTAAAGACGACATGTTTGCGTACCTCATTCATATCGCCGAGTTTGCCATAAAGCTCATAAACAAGCGGCAGCGCATGCCCTTCGTTCATATGGTAGATGTCGGGTTTATGGTTGATGGCTTCTAGCATTTTTGCTCCGCCGATGCCAAGAACTATCTCCTGAGCCACGCGGGTACGCTGATTGCCGTCATAAAGTTTATGGGTAATGGTTCGTGATAGGTAGTCATTTTCATCTGTATCAGTTGAGAGTAAGATAACAGGAGCTGTTCCAAAAACCTCTGAATGAAGCAAAAAGCCCTTTACCGTAACATCTACATTGTTTATCTTTACTACCACTTTTTGTTTAAGCTCTTCTAAAAAGTAGTAGAACTTTCGTGTGTAGTGCGGTTTGAGCGTTCTGTCTTCATTGCGTGACTGGTCATAGTAACCAAAACTCCACAAAAGCCCCACACCCACCACATTTTGCTTGAGGTCATACGCACTGCGCATATGTGAACCTGCCAAAAAGCCAAGCCCGCCTGAGTAGATTTTGAGTGACTGATCAATTGCAAACTCCATAGAGAAGTAGGCAACGCTTTTTTTGAATTTTTCATTGATATCGTACGAAAAGAGATTCATCGGTTTTTCCTAATCTTGTTTTACGCCCATTTTACATCCACTATCCTAAGATTGGCTTGAAAGCGATATTTCATTCAATCTGGAAGCGAGGCTTTGGCCTTGCCTAGTTGCTACAACAAACAGAGTGTTTCTAACGGGGCTAAAGCTCCATTTCCTTACTACTTCCACTCAAAATTTGTGTTATAAAGAAGTTTGTTTTTACGAAACACGAGATCCATCTGCGAAAAAATCGTCTTTAAAATCTTGACTGTCTCAAGCGTGTAAAGTCCTTTGTTGAGCATCACGCACTCCGCTTTATGCGCAAAAGCAACATCGGAAATCTCTGCACGGCTTGGGATATTTGTCTTCATCTTGCTCTCCAAAACCTGCGTAGCTAAGATAACAGGCATATGTGCGGCACTGCACAAATCCAAAATCTCCTGTTGCATATACGCCAAATTTTCAAATCCTATCTCTATGGCTAAATCTCCACGCGCTATCATCACGCCCGCATTGCCATAGTTTGTAAGAGCTTCGAGAATAGAAGGAAGATTTTTGACACCTTTTTTCGTCTCTATCTTTGCAACGATTCCCACCTCTCCGCACTTTCCAAGCGCCTCCAACTCGCCTATAAGCTCATAAACATCATCCGCACTTTGCGCAAAAGAGATACCGATAATGTCGGCATACTCACAGATATTCGATAAAATCTCTTTATCACGCACGCTGATTGCTTTTAGGGATATGTCGCTGTTTGGAAAGTTGATGCCCTTTTCATCTTTTATCTTGCTCCCCTTCTCATCCTTGCTCATAACTACACAGACGATATCTTCTCCGTTAATCTCTTCAACCATAAACTGCACTTTGCCATCATCCACAAACACGGCATCGCCGACTTTCGTTATGCTCCCAAGTCGCTCCAGAGTACATCCGATGACTGCTTTGTAACGCCCTTTTTTTGCTTTTGTTTTTTCTGGTGCGGCTGCTTTGATGAGGATTTTATCGCCATAAAAAACTCTTATCTTCTCATCTTTTTTGGATTTCTCTAAAACGGTTCTGATTTTCGGACCCGCAAGGTCAACATAAATCTTTGGCGCGCTGTTTTTTACCTCTTTTATCTCTCTTGCCATATCCGCCCACGCTTCTACATCATCATGCGCGGTGTTGATACGAAAGAGATGCACCCCCTCCTCACAAAGAGGCGTAAACCAATCCTCCTCTTCATTATAGTTCGAGGGTACGGTTATCATAATCTTTGTTTTATCGCTTGAAGAGGAGAAAATCGTAGCGTTTTTATCCATGATGGCGTGCGATGTTTCGTAATCTAAATGCGGTTTGCTAAGTGCTACATCATGCCCCAACGCATGTGCCAACATCTTGAGTGCGACATCTACACTTGCCTCTATATGCGCCTGTGAACGCCCAAAAGAGGAGAGTCCAACTCTAGTTAGGTCATCTTGAAGATGCGAAAAGTCATATTTTCGCAAATTGAGATACTGCTTCATGTTAAGAAGCGAAATATTACTAGCCTTTGGGTCGATACCCTCCATGATTTTCTCACGCAAATCAAGCAAACGCTCAAAAAGTTCTGCTAAAAAAGCATCATTGACAAACATATCTTGTGGTTTTTCTTTTTTTTTCATCGTTTTCCCATACTCTTTTTCGCAATTTTAAGATATTGAGATTACAATTGCATAGCAAGAGAGCGGGGAGCTGCAGATGGTACGATTTTACACACGTCATGAAGATAAGTTTCAAGTATGGACACTTGAGGAGATGCTTGGCAGAGGGGAGCTTAAAGATGTTCTCTGGGTCGATATGCTCAAACCGAAAAAAGAGGAGATTGACAAAGTTGAGGCTATGTTTGGCGTGGATGTTCCTGATAAGTTTGAGCGTGAAGAGATTGAGCTTAGTTCACGTTACTGGGAAGATAACGACACCATTACCATCAGCTCCTACTTTTTTATCTCATTCTTTTTTGTGGCAACCGCAAAGGGACATTACAACGAGAGCGTGGGATTTGTCATCAAAGAAAACACCCTCTTTAGTATCCGTGAGAGTGAGCTTAGAACCTTTGACACCGTACACAAAATGGTTGCACAAAACCAAAAAGAGCTTAGTAGCGGATATGAGATTTTTATGCAGATTTTTGACATACGCATAGACCAAGATGCCGATTTGCTTGAGTACGCTTCAAGAGAGAGTGACGAGATAAGAAAAAAACTGCTCCTAGAATCAGATGTCAAATCCACCGAAACACTCAAAAAGATAGCAACGCTTCAGGAGTTTACTCTAAAAATCAGACAGGGAGTTTTTGACAAAAGACGCATTCTAACTGCCATGGCAAAATCATCAAAACCGCCTCAAACCATCAAAGAAGACCTCTTTATCATGATGCGAGACATCAACTCTCTAGTCGAGTTTATCGCCATGAACGACAGCACGCTTGAAAACCTCCAAAACCTCTTTTTGGCACAAACAAGCATAGAACAGAACAAAATCATCAAACTCTTCACAGTCGCAAACGTCGTCCTTATGCCACCCACCCTCATAGCAAGCATCTACGGAATGAACTTTCATTTTATGCCAGAACTAGGTTGGACGCTAGGCTACCCACTCTCTTTGGGTGCGATGATACTCTCGGGAGTTATACCGCTTATTTACTTTAAAAATCGAGGGTGGCTTTAGGAGCATGTAAAAACTGCTCTACACTAAAAAACTCCAACCCGCAATCGAAAAATTTGTTGTCATTTGTAACAATAGCCATGCAGCCGCCATGTTTTGCACATAAACATTGCAGCACATCTTCTAAGTCCAAATTGCCGTTTTGTGCAAGTTCTACACCCTCATAAAGTGTCTCTTTGCTAAAATTTAAAATCTCCCAATCCACAAAAACAACATTTTTAAAAAATTCCAACGTTTTTACTTTCTCTTTTGAAATGTAAAAAAGTGTTGTCAATATATCTTCACTTAGGCACAGTACAACATCATCGTAGATGGCTTTTTCTACAAGCTCCATAGCTTTTTGATGCCCTGCTCTTGCAGCATCGATTATGTCAGCGACGACATTTGTATCTAAAAAGATTTTCCTATTCATGAGTTTTTTTCCAACACAACTACTTCTTTTATCTCTTTTGAGGAGAGGTTGGCATATTTGTCGTCTATCGTGCCGCTACCTGCATACTTTTTAAGTCTTGAGAGCTTCTCTTCTTTCTCTTTTTGTGATTTTTTCTCCAAATACTCTTTAAACTCTTTGGCATAAGAGGGAGAGAGAAAAAGACCTTTATACTCATGAGTCTTTTTATCTTCTATATCAACAAAATCATACATTTGCAATTTATCAATATTTCTTGCCAAATCTCGAATACCAACTATTGTTGTCATTTAAGCTCCTTGTTGTCTTTTAGTAAATCATAGCTTTTAGAATGATTATTGTCAATATTGAAAAAAAACAGTACTCTTCATTAATTTTTTCAAAGCTTCCCCCATCGCCAGCGTATCGAGCTTGTGGTATTTTAGTAGAGCTTTTCTGTATTGCTCTTTTATCACATCGTTCATCTTTGAGAGCTTTGCACATGCCTGTATCAATAAGGAAAACCTAAAAGCTCTCTTTGTCTTTGCATATCATCACTACACTCTTTGATGGTTTTAGCATCTATCCCTATCGCTTTGGCACGCTCTTGAAATGACTCTAACACTGTTAAAATCTCTCTAAGCATGGCATCTACTCTGCTTTTTTTGATACTCTGGTTTTGTGCAATGGCGTAAAAGTCATCTCTTGTAAAATCTAGCCCTTTAGCATTGATGGTAGTGATGTGCTGTGTTGCCAACCCTTTAGAGTAGGTTATGTCGTAAGCTGGAGAAAGCCTCCATTTGCCAAATCTATCCATGATATACGAGAAGTTTTTTGTATGGTCGTCAAAGTTATAAGAAAGCGCATTAAAGAGCATGCGACGAAATAGCTGCTCAATCTCAAGTTGGCTATTGCAAAGCGCTCTTGTAAGCGCAAACAACTGCTCATACGAACTGCTTTGAGGCACTGAGATGTCAATGTGCATAAGAGCCGATGCGGTAGCGATGTGCAACTTCTCATCATCAGCATCTCTGTCAAACCGCTTTATTATGAGATGGTGTTCTCCATTTTCTTCATGCAAGTAAATAGGCGGTACTATAATCCCGCACTCTTTTGCCATAAGCATATAGATATACTCTAGTTTTGTAAAATTGAGGCTCTCCTTCTCATAGTAGATTTCATCAAATTTTATAATCGCTCTCTTGTAGCCATGAGGTATGGTTTTTGTGTTAAATCTTAGCGTTTTGGTTTGGGGGTTGTAGGTGATGAGCATCTTAGGTCTGCCGCCGCCAAGCGGAGAGACACTGTCGATAATGTTCATAAAACTCTCTATGGAGCTTATCTCATCTTTATCGTTTAAAATCTTTTTCATACTCTCATAGGCATCTTTTGCGTCCAATACATCTAAAACACTCTGATTATCTTCATGCTCTTTAGGGCGGTATTCTATGGCTCCCATCCCTCTGTCGCCTATAAATGCCAGTTTATGCAAAAGTGTAATCTGGTTTTGCTTAAGACCTTTTTTTGAAAAATAGGTATCTATAAAAGCCATTCCATGCTTGTCAGGAAGCGAATCAAAAAACACGCCTGCCAATCCGCCGTAAAGATAAAAATTGTCTGGATTTGTATAAACTCCTGTTGTTTTAGCAAGAGGAAGCTTTAGCGGCGAAATCTCTATGGAAGATTTTTTAAACGATGCATCATACTCAAAGTAGATAGCGCCTTGATGGTAGATGAGCGTGCCGATTTTTTGACCGTAAACAAACGCATCAATCTCTGTGAGTTTAGTTTGCATCTTTTGCCTTTTTAACCCTAAGTTTGCGTTTTTTAGCTTTTGCCTCTCGAATCTCCTCGATGGAAGCAAACTTTTGGCTAAATAACAGCCCTTGAATGTTGGCATGCATCCCAAGTGCTACAAGAAGTTTGATGATATTTTCAAAAGATGTGTTTTTATTTTTCAAAAACTTTGCATACGCAGAAGATGAGATACCAGCCGCGTCAAAGAGCTCTTTTTGTCTCATCTCTTGTCTGATACGCTCTTTTTCTATAATCTGTACAAACTCAGAAGCTATCTCGTGTGGACTCATAAGCTCTATCATAATATATCCTTTTAGATAAATTAAGCTATTTAAATATATTTTATCTATTTTAAAAGATAGATTATAGCATAAAATTTCTACCCGATATACTTTTGAACTAAACCTCTGATTTTTTGGTATATCTTCTCAAAATCAGTCGAATAAACCCTATTTTCTCCGATGGCGGTGATGAAGTTTGTGTCTCTCTCCCAGCGTGGCACGAGATGCATGTGGATGTGTTCTGCTATCCCTGCTCCGCCTGCACGACCAAGGTTCATGCCTATGTTTACACCATGCGCACCAAACCCCTCTTTTAAAAGCCGCACTCCTTTTTGCGCCAAATCGCTCATATGAAGCCATGTCTCTTGCGGCAACTCTTCTAGTTTGTCGGTGTGCAGATGTGGAATAATCATAAAATGACCAGGGGTGTAAGGGTAGCGGTTCATAACCATAAAACAGTGTTCATCACGGTAGAGTACATGGAGCGTCTCATCCTCTGGAGCGTTTTGGCTGATGTGACAAAAGACACATCCATCCACCTCTTTGCCTGCCACGTACTCGCTTCTCCATGGAGCGTATAGTATATCTTTCATCGTATCCTCTTTTTATAAAAATGCAAAAACTAGATTTGGAAACAACATTACTAAAATAAGTGCCAAAAACTGTAAAACTATAAAAGGAACGATGCCTTTATAGATTTGCATGGTTGTCACACTATCTCCTGCGGCTCCTTTTAAGAAAAAAAGCGAAAGCCCAAAAGGCGGCGTTAGAAACGAGGCTTGCAGGTTGAGTGCGATGAGAACGCCAAACCAAACAGGGTCGATGCCAAAGGCGTGCATAACAGGGACTAAAATGGGAACGACGATAAAACTTATCTCTATAAAATCGATAAAAAACCCAAGAATAAAGATAACCAGCATAGAAAATGCTATAAAAAACCAGACATCGCCAATCTCTTGAGAGAAAAACTCCAGTATAAGGTCACTGCCGCCAAGTTCGTTAAAAACAAGAGAAAACGCCGTCGCTCCGATGAGTATCATAAATATCATGCCGCTAAGTTTTACGCTCTCTAGTGTTGCATACTTGAGCATCTCAAAGCTAAGTGTTTTGTTCATTACTGCAAGCAAAAGTGCGCCTACAACACCAAATGCGGCTGATTCGGTAGGAGAAGCCACCCCTGCAAAGATAGTTCCAAGCACGGTTAGCATCAAAAGCAGAGGTGGTGTGACTGCCGCTAAAATCTCCTTAAAACTCACCTCTTTTACATCTTTTGCAACGGGTGCAACCTCTGGCTTGAGGTATGAAAAAACAAAGATATAGATGATGTAGAGCAAAACCAAAAGAAGCCCCGGTAAAACAGCACCCATAAAAAGCTCGCCGACACTCACGCTCATCACATCGCCTAAGATGATAAGTATGATGGATGGCGGGATGATTTGCCCGAGTGTGCCGCTAGCGGCTATTGTACCGCTTGAGAGGCTTTTGTCATACCCAGCACGAAGCATAAGAGGAAGTGCGATAACGCTCATCATGACAACACTTGCGGAGACTACACCGGTGGATGCCGCAAGCATCGCCCCCACCAAAACAACGCTTACCGCCAAGCCGCCTCGAATCATGCGAAACGCCGAACTCATCGCAACAAGCAGCTTCTCCGCCATCAACGATTTTTCAAGCACAAGCCCCATAGCGATAAAAAGCGGAACGGCGATAAGCGTGGTGTTTGACATAATGCCGTAGATGCGAAACGGGAGTGTTGCAAAGATATCAAAGCCGATTTCAGGGATAAAAAAAGCAAAAACAATGGAGACCGCCCCAAAAACAAAAGCAACAGGAATCCCAACCATCAAAAGTGCCAAAATAACTACAAACATCAAAATAGCTATCATAGCGACCTCCATTTGGCAAAATTTGTCTGCACCTCTTTTATGCTTTGAAGTACCAAAAATAAAAAGGATAGCGGCAGAAGCGACTTGACCAAAAAGCGATACTCCAGTCCCCCAGGGTCGGAAGATGCCTCGTTTTGCGCAAAACTCATAGCGACAAAATCAACCCCAATATAGACAAGAAGCAGAGAAAAAGGGAGAACAAAAAACAAAGAGGAGATAACACCAAGCAACGCTTTTGTCTTTTGCGAATAAGAAGCATAGAAGACATCGACACGAACATGCGCATCTTCTCTAAGTGCATACGCTATCCCAAGCAAGATAACAACATCAAAAAGATGCCACTCCAACTCCTGCAACGCCACCGAACCGCTAGAGAAAAGATACCTAGCCAACGCATCATAAACAACTAACAAAACAAGAAGAGAGAGAACAAAAGCGGTAAAGTAACCGAGGTATTTGATTGCTCTATCGATGAGTTGCATTATATAAAATTCGGCGCATCATTTGCAAAAAGTATGATATCGCCTGCTTTTGTTTGCGATATCAGAACCTCTTGGATTTTTGATTTGTCGCTTAGCATGATTTTGTTTTTTACTTTAAGATTTTTGTCGAAAAGTTCTGCGTTGAGTGCGCCTGTTACTATGGCTATGTCAAAGGTGTTGTTTATGGCATCAATGAGTTTTAGGTTTAGTTCACTGCTGCTCTCGACAAGCCCAGGGGTGATGATGACTTTTCTTCCATGATGAAGGGAACAGAGACGCACGGCTTCTAGCATTCCGTCTATGTTTCCGTTGTAACCGTCATCAAGGATGAGTTTGCCGCCTGCTTTTATCATCTGAAGTCTGTGTTGTACAGGAGTGAGCTGTGATACTGCTTCTTTTATCTCTTCGTTACTCATGCCAAAAGTGCGTGCAATGCGTACCGCTACGGCGATATTCATCGTTTGAAATGCACCTAATACGTTCGTGTGAAGTGATATCTTTTCTCCATCAATATAGAGTTCAAAGTCCGTTCCATCAAGTCCTGCGTTGATATTTTGTATCTCATCGCCAAAAAAAGTGACTTTAACATGCGGCTCATTTGTCACGCTTGTGTGGATAAATGCACGCTCTAATCTCGGAGATTTCATAATCTCTAGTTTTGTGGCGATGATGTTTTGTAAACTCTTAAAGTACTCTACGTGTGCCAAACCGACTTTGCCCACAACAACACTCTGAGGCTCTAAAAAAGTAGTGATGTCATAGATATCGCCGCTCTCTCTAGCCCCTGCTTCGCAAACATAAATCTGAGTATCTTGTGGCAGAGATTCGTTGACATCACGCATGATGCCGCCAAGAGTGTTTACACTTCTAGGCGTTGCATAGACTTTGTACTTTTTACTTAAAATCTGCGCTACAAAGTTTTTGATGCTTGTCTTGCCGTAACTTCCCGTGATAGCGATGATTTGGAGGTTTTGCATAGAAGAGAGTTTCTTTTTCGCCTCTCTCTTAAATGCTTCAAAAAGAAATCTCTCTATCGCAAAGCTTCCAACGTATGCCATGAAAAGCGGCATGAAAACACCGTAAACTTCACATGCCTCTTTGAGTGTACAGAGGACATTTTGAAAAATAGTCAAAGAGAGAAGCAGTATCAAAAATCGCTTTACTCTCCATGTTAAAACCAGCTTTTTATCGAGCTTTTTCTGCCACATAAAAAGGGATGGCAAAATCGCAAAATAAAAAAAGATAGCAAAAAAAGTGCCTGTTGTGTAGTAGGCTACAAAGGGAATGATAAAGTAAAGAGCATGCCAATGGGGCTTATGGTGCTTCAAAACTACACGTGAAATCTTGTAGTCATACCACTGAAGGTTGGTTATGAGATACCATCCAAGCGTGGTTACAAACAAAACATTTGTTACAAATGACAAAAAAATCTCATACTCTTGCATTAGTTATGCTCCAATGTTTTTAAAAATGTTTTTTCTACATTTGCCGCTACATCTTTAGCGTGGTGCATAAAAAAGTAGTGGTCTCCATCATAGACTTTAAGCGTTGCATCTGGGATGAGTTTTTCTATCTTTTTTGCACTGCTTATAGGTGTTGCTGTGTCCTCTTTGCCCCAACACAAGAGTGCTTTTCCCTCAAATGCAGCAAACTCTTTGGAAAAATCCTCATTGACGACATTTTTAAAGGTTTGATACATCGGCTCACTTAGTTTTTTCGCATCATTTGCCACAAAAAACTCTCTAAATTTCGCCAAACCAAAGAGTTTTAAAAACTTGAAAAGTGCGATTTTTGCTCTTACTTTGAGTGATTTTGAGACATAAATCCCCGCACTTGAGAGCAGAACAAGCACCTGTGGCTCTAGTAAAAGAGCCACTTTGCCGCCAAAAGAGTGTCCGACGATGATATCTTTAGAAGCGTTTAGATGAACCATCAAAAGCTCTATGATTCTTGCATAGTCTTGAGTAGTGAGTGCGAGGTTGCAAGTTGAGCCGCCAAACCCGGGTAAATCAATGTAAATATGACGAAAAGCATCCATATATGGCGCAAATGTGCTTTTCATCAAAGCTTTGTTGCTTCCCCAACCGTGCAGGATTATCATGTCTATCTTGGCATCAGGATTGAGTATCTCATAACTGATATCTAGTGTGTGATGATGAAACAAAATGGACTTTAGAGCCATTATTTCCCTTTTGCTTTGGAGATGGAGTGGATATAGTCATAGCCTACTTTTGCTCTTTTTGCATGCGTAAGAGAGTTGATGAGTATCTCTATAGAGGCGTTAAAATCTTCAAAAAGGTAGTTTGCCATCGACCCTGGGATAGGGTTTATCTCGTTGAGATAGACCTCGCCGCCCACTACAAAAAAGTCACATCGTATAAGCGCACCCTCAAAAAGATTTTCATACACCTTTTCAAAATTTGCTCTAAGTTTCATCTCAAGCTCTTTTGAAATCTCCGCACTTGCGACATCTCCGCTGCGTGAGAAGTCCATATACTTCTTCTCAAAATCCAAAAATTCCTCTTTTTGAGGCTCTTCAACGATAGAGAAGTAGAACTTCCCATCCGCTCTAAAACCTGCAAGATTGTACTCTTTGACACCCTCTAAAAAAGGTTCGACTATTACCGAATTATCATACTCAAAAGCCGTGTCAAGTGCATAGTCAAGCTTGCTCTCTTCTCTTACAATACTTACCCCGATTGAGCTTCCAAGACGTGATGGTTTAACGATAAGCGGATAGGCGATTTTAAGATTGCTGTGTTCGCTTTTGCTTAGTTCTTGCGACTCTACCGCCTTAACACCACGTGCATTGCAGAGCCATTTTGTATATCTTTTGTCATAAGAGAAAACACTTGCATCCATGCGTGGACCGATATATTTGATGGCAAAAAAGTCAAGAAGTGCCGCAATGCTTCCATCTTCGCCATCCGCCCCATGGATAAGGTTCAAAACAGTTCCGCTTACCTCCGTAGAGCTAAAAAGACCTTTTTGCACAAACGCACCGTGAGAGAGGGAAAGTTTAGGCATTTTTTTGTACTCACCCTTTGAGAAAGTCACTGCTTTCATCTTCTCTGATGGTATAAGATAAAAACTGTGGTCTTGGTCACAAAAAACAAAACTTAGTTCAAACTTTGTGAGCTTTTGCTTAAGCGTTATCGCACTTACTATACTAATTTCATGTTCAAAACTGGCACCGCCAAATAAAATAGTTAATTTCAATATAAATCCTTGTTTTTTTAAATTGTTTGTAAAAGTTTGAGTGCCTCTTTGACAAGAGAGGCAGTGTCGGAGCTGCTACAAGAACTCAGGGCTTTGAGAATCTTCTCTTTTTTAAACCCTAAAGACTCTAGCGCTTCACTCGCCTGTGCTGCTGCAAGACTGCGAGGCTCAGCACTCGGAGTTGCCATAAGCTCCACGTCAAAACCGCTAAGCTCCACCAAAATCCGCCCTGCGCCCTTTGGACCGATGCCAGGGACCCTTTGTACTCCGCTGATATCTTTGTTGTTGATGACAGTTGCAAACTGCGCTGGCGTAAACGTGGAGCAAATTGCCATAGCAACTTTAGGACCAACCCCACTTATCTTGATAAGCCGCTCAAAGAGTTTTTTTTCACCTATCTCCAAAAAACCATAAAGCAGCTGTGCATCTTCACGGATGATATGCGATGTAAAAAGTTTTACCTCATCGCCACTAAGAGCCGAAAAACTCTGCAATGAGATAAAAACCTCATAAACCACACCGCTTACATCCACATGTACAAACGACGGCTCTTTATAAACCACTCTGCCCTTTAAACCTACTATCACTCTTTTACCGCCCTTATCTCAAACATACCATCATCTAGCTGCACAAGAGCAAATATTTTGTCCATAGAACCCTCATATGGCTTGTAACTTACCTCGATAGGAGGCTCTATAAGTTTAAAAATAAGCTCATTATGACCCATCCATTTATCTCTGTTGATGATTCTTGCATCAAAAATATTCTCTTGCAAGGAGGTGGTTTTTGCATTTAGTAGCGTAAGTTTGTCATTTTTGACTTTATACTCATTGATGATTCCATCCAAATACTCCTGTGCCTTAAGATGCTGTTTATATTTCGCAACAAAAGCTGCAGGCATCTTGATACCATTTTGCTTAAAATGCATCAATCTTTTTTTGATTTCATTAAAAGAGTCTGTGTTGTCTTTGATCATCTTTTTGTATTTGTCTATCTCTTTTTTTATCTCATCTACACTTGTTTGAAGCTCATGAATCTCATGTTTTTTCTCACTAAAATCCTCATTTTTTTCTTTTTGCAAAAGAGGGTCGATAGTAAAAATATTTTCGCTCCCCTGAAGCTTTTTAATCTCTATAAGCCGTGAAGCTGTCGCCTTGACATAAGATGTACACTGCCCTATCTCGATATCTTTTGCTCTGATAGTCCCACCCATCGCCTGCGTTATTTCAACTTTTTTTCCCTCTGCTACACCATGTTCTAGTCTGGTTATCTTGATGTTGTCTCCTGAAGCGAACCCTTTATGGATATTGATGGTCAAATCATTGGCTGTTATGTGAGATGTTTTGTGCGTCTGCCCCTCTACGGTAGCTCTGTTGGCATACACTTTGGAGTTTGGACCTACGTTTCCTTTGATATCTATCTCGCTTACTTGCACTTCCATACCCGCACCTATGGCATCTTTTTGGGAGTCATTTTCTTTAACGCTCAGTGAAACATCAGAGCCTAAGCCAGTCAATACAGAACCAGTTGTCTTAAAAGAGATTTCACCAACATCCATATCTGATTTTATCTGGTATTTACCCGCTTCTAAACTGATATATCCGCTTCTTTTGGCACGATAAAGAATGTTTTCAACGTTGTCAATCACCTCAATGGTCTCATCAACGCTAAAATCTGGTGCGTACTTTACAAGAGGTTCTGTCGGCTCCATATACTCACCGCGACAATTTCTCCCCGCCTTGCCTTTACGTGGTTTTATGTACTCTAAGAGAGTATCTCCCTCAAGCACACTATGGATAAATCCACGTTTAGAGTAGTCCACTTTTTCATGTTCTCCAGTAGCAGCGCCCTCTTTTTCAAAATGTTTGAGAAAGGCATCATTAATAGTAGGTGTTGGCTCATAGGCTTCAGCGATAAGAATCGTTTGGTTTTTCTCATACTTTATCACGCCACCCACTTTTGCTAGTGCAGAAGCTCTTGAGATCACATCAAAGACCATCTCATCGAACATCCCCACAAGAATCCCTGCACGAATCTTGCTTTTGTTGATGTATCTTAAAAACTCATCTTCAAACTTAGGAACTGTTGCGACCTCAGAGCCCTCTTTTACGCTAAGATAGACTTTGCATTTTGTAGCGTTGGCACCCACTGCCGCATGAAAATTTTTAAAAATATCATTTTCGTTTTTTGTATAAATCTCTATCTCGTAAACTTGTTTGATTTGAAAATTTTTGTTTAAAATAGCTGTAGCGTCATCAAGCTCATGCAACTCACTTGCACCGATCTCTTCCCAGTCAGACTCCATCTTCTCTGTGTTGACTCTTGTATATGTCTTTACCTCCAAGATGTCAAAGTCCAACGAATTAGCATGAACATTGTTTCTCTTTGCCGTCTCCATCAACTCTTTGGCAACATTTTGAGTTTTTACAACAGTAGGGCGAATTTTATTGACAGTTTGTTCTTTGCTGGTGTTTGAACTAAATAATCCCATTTTTTTGCCTAAACTTAAATTTTTCAAAAAATTAAACTCTCCATTTTAATCAAAGATTTGTTAAAATCTCGTAAAAATATAAAGAAGCCTATGTTTAAAGCGATTTTCACCAACAGTTTTGGCATTTTATTTTCAAGAGTTTTAGGATTTTTGCGAGATATGCTTACCGCTTCGGCTCTCGGAGCAAATATATACTCTGACATTTTTTTTGTCGCTTTTAAACTTCCAAATCTCTTCCGCCGCATCTTTGCAGAGGGAGCTTTTACACAGGTTTTTATCCCCGCTTATGCCCACTCAAAACACAAAGGTGTCTTTGGCGCAAATATCTTTTTGCTCTTTTTGTCCATCATCCTGACACTCACACTTCTTGTAAATATCCTACCATCCTTAGCGACAGAAGTTATAGCGGTTGGTTTTGACGCAGCAACGATAGAACTCGCCGCTCCCTATGTTGCCATCAACTTTTGGTATCTTCCGCTCATCTTTGCGGTAACATTTTTAAGTGCCATGTTGCAGTACAAACGCCATTTTGCCACCACCGCTTTTTCCACTGCACTTCTTAACATCTCGCTCATCGGCGCACTCTATCTCTCGCAAGATAAAAGCCATAGCCAAATCGTCTATTATCTTAGTTTTGGGGTAGTTATAGGCGGGATTTTACAGCTACTCTCCCATCTTGTGGCACTGCACAATCTCGGGCTTTGGAAACCTTTGGCGGGTGGGTTAAAATATTTTAGACAAAAAGCTAACTATGTAAAAGTGGAGACACAAAAATTTAAAAAGCAGTTTTTTCCTGCCATGTGGGGCAACTCTACACCACAAGTGAGTGCTTTTTTAGATACCTTTTTAGCCTCTTTTTTGGCTTCCGGCTCTATCAGCTACCTCTACTACGGCAACCGCATCTTTCAGCTCCCCCTTGCCATCTTTGCTATCGCCACCTCCATCGCACTCTTTCCTAGCATAGCACGCTATATCAAAAACAATGATGAGCAAAAAGCAAGAGCGTACATGCAGCGTGCTTTTTGGTTTTTGGCATATCTGCTCACTGCCAGCACCATTGGCGGATATATTCTCTCATATGAAATAATATGGCTACTTTTTGAGCGTGGCTCTTTTGGAGCAAACGACACACTTGTAACTGCATCCGTGCTTCAAATGTACATGATAGGACTGCTCCCGCTTGGACTGCAAAAACTCTTTTTACTCTGGCTCTATGCCAACGAACAACAGATGAGAGCCGCAAAGATAGCGACCTACTCCCTTCTTTTTTACATTTTTAGCGCACTCGCACTTATCACCCCAATGGGAGCAAGCGGTTTGGCACTAGCAGGCACTATCAGCGGTTTTGTAGGCTTTGGCATGACCATCAAGGCGTTTGGTGTAAAAAACTTTTACGCCATAGTTGCATCCAAAAACGCTATCTATCTTTTAGGTGGCTCTGTTGTTTTAACGGTTTTACTTCTTCTTTTTAAGGATTTTATCAGTGTATATATTTGATTCAGTACAAAAAACAAAACGGGAGTTTATCCCGCAAGATGACAACAAAGTCTCCCTTTATGTTTGCGGCCCGACGGTTTATGATGATGCGCATTTGGGGCATGCAAAGAGTGCTTTGGTTTTTGACCTTCTCACCCGTGTTTTAAAGGCTAACGGTTACGATGTGACGTATGCGAGCAACATTACTGATATTGATGACAAAATCATCAAAAAAGCCGTTGAACAAAAAAGAGAGATAAAAGAGATTACGGACTTTTATACGGAGGCATACCATAAAGAGATGGCGCAACTGGGCATTTCACGCCCAGATGTAGAGCCAAAAGCTACAGAATCTCTTGAGGCGATGTTCGCACTCATCCAAAAGCTCATAGACTCAAAACACGCTTACACTACCGCTGATGGCGATGTTTATTTTGATACATCAAGCGATAGCGACTATCTAAGCATTTCCCACAGAGCTCAAGAGGAGAGCGAAAAACAAAACAGAGTTGAGAGTTCATCCCAGAAGAGAAACTCCGCAGATTTTGCTCTTTGGAAAAGCGTAAAAGATGACACCGTGACTTTTGACTCTCCATTTGGCAAAGGTCGCCCTGGTTGGCACGTGGAGTGTTCTGCTATGATAGAGAAACATTTGGCAAAACCTGATGCAAAGTTCGCCGTTGACATCCATGGCGGCGGAGCGGATTTGCTCTTTCCACACCATGAAAACGAAGCGGCACAGACCAGATGCGCTACTAACCATACACTCGCAAACTACTGGATGCACAACGGTTTTGTCAACATAGACGGCGAAAAGATGAGCAAGAGCCTTGGAAATAGCTTTTTTCTCAAAGATGCGCTTAAAGTTTATGACGGCGAGGTTTTGCGCTTTTATCTCCTAAGTACGCACTACAGAAGCAATTTTAACTTCAACACCGAAGATTTGGCAGCTTCCAAAAAGCGTTTAGATAAGATTTACAGACTAAAAAAACGTCTTTTTGGTTTAGCTTATGAGCCTGTAAAAACCGCTTTTCAAGAGGAGCTTTTAGAAGCACTCAGCGATGATTTAAACATCTCCGCTTCTTTGGCACTTGTGGATGCGATGATTGCAAAAGCAAATGAGACGCTTGACACGACAGGAAAACACAAAGAGCTTAAAACCCAAACGCTCTCAAACCTCGCTTACATCGATGAAGTTTTGGGTTTTGGAGGAAAAAACCCGTTTGAGTATTTTCAGCTCGGGGTAGATGAGGCGACAAAAGAGAAAATTAACGCACTCATCATGCAAAGAGACGAGGCAAAAAAAGCAAAAGATTTTGCAACGTCAGATAAAATCCGTGATGCGATTTTAGTTTACGGCGTGAGCATCATGGACACACCGCAAGGCACATTTTGGGAGAAGATTTAGAGCGTTTTGGTTCTGTTTTTATAACCCGTATTGAGACG
The DNA here is from genome assembly GCF_059705355.1 of Sulfurimonas lacustris. NCBI lineage: Bacteria > Pseudomonadati > Campylobacterota > Epsilonproteobacteria > Campylobacterales > Sulfurimonadaceae > Sulfurimonas > Sulfurimonas lacustris. The sequence continues at coordinate 1,213,485 of NZ_AP046125.1, read as the reverse complement.
AAGCTTTAGTCCGAGGTAGTAGGCGTATGTGATGGCTTTTTTGAGCAGATAGGCACTGTATCCTGTTACTTTTATAGTGCCAAAAAGCTCTCCGCTCGCATAGCGTCCACCAAGAGCGATAAAAACCCCAAGCACTTTTGCATCAAAAGGTTTTATCTCTTGCTTGTCTATTTTTTTGCGGATGGCCTCTGCCGCATACTCCGCACTTCTCTCGGCAGTTTGCGCTGTTGGAGGGAGAATGCGCCCGTTTGCATCTCTTATCTCTACACAGTCACCTACGGCAAAAACATTCTCATAACTACCGATGTTTAGCTTCTCATCTGGCAAAAACTGCAAGATTCTATTTTTTTGCACATCTATCGTCTCATTTAAATCCGATGCTTTGATACCACCCGTAAAAATCATAAAATGGTACGCAAGTGTATCGCCATTGTTGAAGTAGATAAACGAGTCATCCATCTTTTGGATAAATGCATCTGTCAAGATATGCACACCAAGTGATTTGAGCCGTTTATGCGTACTTTGCACCAAAAAATCGCTCATTCCGGGTAAAATCGTCTTGCTTGCGTCGATAAGATGGATTTTGACACTCGCCACTCTGTTACCAAGCGTCTTTTTATAGACCGCAACCACATTTGCCATCTCCGCCGCTACTTCCACACCGCTTAGACCAGCTCCGCCTATTGCGAGGTTTATCTCTTGCGCATCATCCTCATTTTGAAGTTTTTTGTAGATGATTTTTTCAAATTCAGCACGGAAATTGTGTGCTCTATGAAGACTTTTTACCCCAAAACTATGCTCTCTCAGCCCCTCTATAAAAGAGAAGAAGTTTGTTCTTGCCCCCGTTGCGATGATAAGATAGTCGTAAGCAACCTCGCTGCTGCAAAGCTTGACCTTTTGCGATGCAAAGTCAATATCCGTCGCATGGTCGTAAATAAAAGTTACCTTTTTCTTAAAACCGCTGCACCAGTCTTGCAGGTCTATAACCACATCATGCAGATCAAATCGCCCCGCTATATAGCCATACGCCTCTGTTTGAAGATAGTGATAAGGGTGTGCATCTATAAGTGTTACATCCATATCCGCTTGAAGAGCCAAATGCTCAACAGCACGAAGCCCGCCATATCCGCCGCCGATAACAACTACTTTTTTCTTCACTTTTTGCCTTTTGCACTCTAAAATGGCTAGAATTATACAAAAAATTACTTAGGCGAAGAATGACTGCTGAACAACTCCAAGAACTTTTAAAAGAAAACACACAAAATACAAACGAAGAATTTAAGAGAGTTTTTCACGGACGAGGAGGACTTTTTAAGGGGTGGAAGCATCTCACCGTTGATTCCATAGATACCATCTTAAACGTCGCTCTTTTTATGCAAGACGAAAAAGAGGAGGAGCTTCTTGCTATGTTGAGAGATTTTGTATCAACAAGCCGCTACACGACGCTCTTGGTGCAAAGACGTTATCTCAAAGGCGCACCAAGCGAGGTTTTGATGGGAGAAGTACCGGAAAATCTTTTTGCGTTTGAAAACGGTATGAAGTTTAAGCTCAATCTCCTCTCTAACCAAAACAGCCTCTACTTTGCTGACATGAAAAACGGCAGAGCGTTTGTAAGAGAAAATGCACGGGACAAAAGAGTGCTAAACCTCTTTAGCTACACATGCGCTTTTAGCGTTGCGGCAAAGCTAGGCGGTGCGCTAAGCGTGCTAAACATGGACATGAGCAAAGGTGTGCTCTCAGTGGGACGTGCAAATCACCACCTAAACGGCATCGACACAAAAGGGGTAAGTTTCCTGCCGCATAACATCCTAAAATCTTTCTCACGCATCAGAAAAGATGCCCCTTACGACCTTATCATCATCGACCCGCCGACCCTGCAAAAAGGAAGCTTTGAAGCAACAAAAGATTATGAAAAAATCATCAAACGGCTTCATGAGATGAGCAGTGAGGGTTCTATGGTTTTGGCGTGCCTCAACGCTCCGGAACTTGATAGCGAGTTTATCATCCGCCTCTTTGGCGAACTCGCTCCGGAGTTTACCTTTGTAAAACGGCTTGAAAACGTACAAGAGTTCGCAAGCCAAGAGGAAGAGCGAAGTCTTAAAAATCTCCTCTTTATTCGCAGTAAGTAGCCAAAAGAGCAGATTTTACCTCTAGGTACTTATCTTCTCCACAGAGCTTTTTAACGATTTCAAGCCCAAAACAGATAGCGGTTGCAGGTCCACGGGAGGTAAGTACATTGCCATCTTCTACAACCATTTCATTGTCGCTAAAGCCATCTTCTCGTATCTGCTGTTCAATCGTCGGATAGCATGTGTAGTTGTGTTTAAGCACACCAGCACTCTGAAGTGCAAGTGGTGCGGCACAAATCGCCCCTATGTATTTGCCTTTTTTGTCCATCTCTTTAAGGATTCTTTGCACATTGGCATCATCCCGCAGAGCAAGCGTTCCGTTCCATCCACCAGGTAAAACTACCATATCAAGAGCCTCGGTAGCCACAGCCGTAATCTCTGCCTCAGCCATCACAACAACACCATGCGCCCCCTTGATAGAGAGGCTTTGCCCGAGCGAAGCAGTGACAACTTCTATGCCGCCACGGCGCAAAACATCTATGATAGAAATTGCCTCTATCTCCTCAAATCCATTCGCCAATGGTACTAAAACTCTAATCATCTGCCACTCCTTCATAAAATTTATTATGCCCAACTTACCTAAATTGTATCACTTATACTCTATAATTTACTTGATGATTAAACTCAGGTACTATCTCTTTAAGTTTTTCTAGTTTCTTTTTTGTACTAATCAACTCAGATATATCATGATTTAGCTTCGTTATATCATATGCTGTTCTCCCTGCAACAGTGATAGATTCATACTCTGTTTTTGCATCGCTATCATCTATAAGTAGCTCTTCATAGAGCTTCTCACCGGGGCGAAGTCCGCTAAACTCTATAGCTATATCATCCCGCCCGCTAAGTTCTATCATCTTTTTGGCTAAGTCTGCTATCTTGATAGGCTCTCCCATATCAAGGATAAATATCTCTCCCCCCTTGCCGATGGAAGCTGCTTGTAGCACAAGTTCACACGCCTCTGGTATAAGCATAAAGTAGCGTGTAATGTCAGGATGAGTAACGGTGATGGGACCACCCTGCTCTATTTGAGATTTGAATTTTGGAATTACACTGCCGCTGCTCCCAAGGACGTTTCCAAATCGCACAGCAACAATCTCTGTCTCATTTACTTTACTACTATCCAAAGAGAGTACATTCTGGGCATATAACTCGCAAATTCGCTTTGTTGTTCCCATGACATTTGTAGGTCTTACCGCTTTGTCGGTTGAGATAAGCACAAACTTTTTAACACCATGCTCTATGGCGCAATCTATTGTATTTTTAGTTCCTACGACATTGTTCATGATAGCTTCGGCGATGTTCTCTTCTACAAGCGGTACGTGCTTATAGGCAGCCGCATGGATGACTATCTCCGGTTTATGTGTCTCAAAAGTTTTATCTAAAAGTTCTTTATTTACTACCGACTGCATCACAAGAGTCGGTTTAAAACTTGATAGCTCTTCGGCGATAGCATAGAGATTAAACTCACTGTGGTCAAGCAAAATCAACTCTTTTGCTCCAAAGGCGACACATTGTCTGGCTATCTCGCTTCCTATGCTTCCGCCGGCACCAGTAATAAGCACTTTTTTCCCATTTATAAAGTTTTTAATAACTGCCGTATCCAAATCTTTTGGGTGCCGTGCAAGCAAATCCTCTACGCTTATATCTTTTAGTTGAGCAGAAAACTCTTTACTTTTCAGTATCTCATCAAAAGATGGAAGAACCTTTATTGCTTTGAAATATGTACTAAGTCTCTCATATATCTCCCTCACCCTCTCTTTGGATGCTGAGGGCATGGCGATTACCAACAAATCTAATTTGCCGTTTTTAGATATGCGTTCTTTTAGTTCTTCCTTTGAGACTATTCTAATCCCGTCTATGGATCTTTTTTGAAGTATGGCATCGTCATCCACAAAGTATTTTACTTTGTACTCACTGTTAGCAAACTCCTCTTCAAGTTTTATACCTGCTTTTCCTGCGCCGTAGATAACTGCTGATTTTGTTTTTGTTGTTGTGTTTTTGTTGATAAGGTAGTAGTAAACATACATCAAAAAGTTGATGCTAAAGAGATATGAAAAAAGTTCGCTTGCCAAAAGTGAGAAACGTACCTTTGTGTAAAAGAGAGGAGCATACACTAAAAATGCAGCTATATATACAACACTTTTTAGTAAAAATGTTCTTTGAGTGGCCTTTGACCAGCTTAAACTATAATCTTTGAAAATAAGCAAAGATGCAAAAATCCGCACCGTAATTACACCTGCAACTACCTGCCACTCTATAGGTTGATGAAATATAAAAAAAGTCCACCAAAAAGTTAAAATTGTAAGAAAGATAATTACTAAGAAATTCAAGATTCTTTTGTCTATATAAAACATTTTCTAATCCAATTTTGACGCATTTACATTTTTCATCATATTTTTTAGCATTTTACCAACTTTTTTCATCCATTACTCAAACTTTTTCTTCATATCTACAAATTTTACAGCACCGTAAAGCAATAGTAAGCTAAACATAAAACTTACCGCAATATTTGGTATGAAATATACCAGTAAAAATATCACTACATTTAGTCCAAGCGCATAAAGAGTCACTTTGCTATGGCTCCATCCAGCTTGAGTGAGTCTCTGGTAGGCGTGTTTTCTGTGCGCGAGACTAAGTTTTTCACCATTTAGTTTTCTACGCACCAGCGTCAATGTAGCATCAAACCAAAATAACCCATAAAGCGTTATCCAAATCCACAAATTTGAAGCTTCTATATTTGCATAGTAGAGAGTAATGATAGCTATGGTATATCCAAGAAGCGTACTCCCCACATCTCCCATAAATATCTTTGCTTTGTGCCAGTTCCAGTATAAAAAACCTAAAACAGACACTCCAAGCACCGCAAAATGCGCTCCGCCAAAAAGAACAAGTCCAACCACACTCAAAAATAGAAATTTCATAGCCAGATAACCATCTATGCCATCTATAAAGTTAGTAAGATTTATATACCACAGTATCAAAAGCATCGCGAAAATAGAGGTGATGATAGGACTTGATATATCGAACACTCCAAAAGTGATAGTATCAAGTCCGCCAATGGTATAAAGCCCGCCAAACCCTACAAGAGTAAATACTATCATCCTAGTTTTTGGCTTAAGCTCCACTATATCGTCTATCAGACCGACAGCAGATATCACAATGCCAATGATGAGCGCATAAAAAAGAGTTGGGTCGATTTTATTATGAAAAAAGAGATAAAGAAGTCCCACAAACCAAGTGACAGACACAGCTATCCCACCGCCGTGAGGAGTCGGCACCGTATGAGAGCTTCTCTCGTTTACCTCTGCTATAAGCGATTTTTTAATAGCATAGTTTTTTATGAGGTATGTAAGGGTAAAAGAAGTTGCTAACAGTAATAGATAAATCAACTATTTTCTCCATTTCTTGAAATTATTTTTAAAACATCTGAAAAATAAGACTGCATCCTGTCCCCACTTTTTATTTTTAATGTAGCTATTTATATGGCATACTGTAAACTAAACCTGTGACCCGCTATTTTTGATGTACTTTTCACAATAAGTTGTTCTACGGTTAAAAAATTATTCATCTTCTAATACAAAAACCCAAAAAGCCAAAGTGGGATTTTATTGCCTCTACCTATCTCGATGTCATCAGCTGCAACAAAACTATTTGGCATATCTTTAATTTGTGAAAAATCTTTATTTTTACCACCTACTTCTATAGTATATTTTTTATCTATAAGAAAATCACCTTGTTTGGAAATATTGAGTTTATAAATATGGCTTACTTGATTTGCAAAAAAAGTTTCTCTTACCGTTCCCATATCACAACTTCCACAGTATGCGAACAAAAGATTTGTATTGTTAAGATATATTTTGGCAGCTTTTTGTACTTTTTTAAGTCCATCAACATTTTCATCAACCATGAGCAGCATTTGCCCATCATGCAAATAGGAGAGATAATCATAGAGTTTGACCCTGCTTATCTCGGCAAGAGCTGCTATTTTTGTATAGTTTACTTCAAATGGCTTACTTTCACATATCACTTCAAGAAGTTTTTTGAGTTTATAAGTGTATTTTTGCTCAATGAGACCCAAAGATGTCAAATCCAAATCAATTGTAAGATTTATAGTGTTAAGCAGGTTTTGATAGTAAGATGTTTGTTTGTCAAAATAAAATGGATAATATCCCACTTCTATGTACTCTTTGAACTCTTTTAAAATATTAATATTGCCTATTGCTAAATCTTTTACTATCTTACTATGGTTTTGAAAAATATCTTTTATATCACATACACTTAATGCTATTTTGTGCTTAAACTCCAAGTACTCCCTAAAAGAAAAGCCATTAAGATTATAAAGGGTCACCCTCCTACTCAAGTCACTTTTTGCATTTAAAATAGAAGTGGCACTACTGCTTGTAAATATCACTTTTATATCAAACAGATCATAAATAGTTTTGAGGTTTGAACTAAAATCTTCATATCTATGCACTTCATCCAAAAGTAGATATTCCCCGCCATCGGCTACATACTCTTCGACCAAATCAATCAAATCAACGCCACTCAAAAAAGGATAATCAAGTGAAATATAAAGTGCTTTTTTGTTTTGAAGCTCTAACTCTTTGAGGTATTGAAAGAGTATGGTTGTTTTTCCTACGCCTCTTGCACCAAAGAGTCCTACCATCTTGTCGTTGAAGTCTATAGTGTTATAAATATACCTTTTATACTCTATTTTAAAAGATTTTTTGAGTCTATCTTGGTATTTTTTGATATTTGCTAGCATTTAAAAGCCTCTTTCAAAAAATGTGTAAACGTTTATAGCCGTTTACAATATTAACTTGTTTTCACTTTGTAAACGCTTATGTAGATTTACAAATTCAACTTTCTCCATGTATCATCAGTTTTATCCCATCTTCCACGCTATAAGGATTTTTGAGATTTAACTTTTCTCTTGTGAGAGTATTATCCACTTCCAAACTTCCATAAAGTCGCTTATGAAATGATGGTTTTAATATCTTCAATAAACTTTCAAAAAATGGTATTTTTATCAAATATATCTTTTTATCTAAATTTTTTGCTATTAACTCTATCAATCTTGAAGTGCTAAGAGGTTTATCATCACTTGCTAAAAATATTCTTGATTTTTGTTCTTCGATTACAACATCTACTAAATGACAAAGATTTCCTATACTTCTTTTATTTTCTATTTTTCCAAAAGGTAATAGAGTAACTTTATTTACTAAATTTATAAGATTTTTTATATTTGCTTTTACTCCATATCCGTAAATAATTGGAGTTCGTATAATACTTACTCTAAAATTCTCTCTTTCTAACTCAAGTAATAGTTTTTCTGCTTTTAATTTACTTTTTCCATATTCATCTTCAGGATTACAAATACTTTTTTCTGTATATACAGATTCTGTCTCTTCTCCATATACTTTTACTGTACTCATAAAAACAAACTGTTTCACACCACACTCTTTTGCTTTTTTTGCTAGTTGTAAAGTTTGAGTAACATTTACTCTTTCATATTCTTCTTTACTAGCTCCACCCATTTGATGAACCAAAGCTGATAAATGAAAAACTACATCCACATCACTACAATCTAAACTATTTATATCATCTTTTAAAAAGCTAAATGTTTTTATCTCATATTTCTCTTTATACTGATTTATAAAATAGTTTCCAACAAAACCATTTGAACCAGTTATTAACAGTTTCATAATTCATATACCTCTTTTGACATCAAGTTCATAATATTTTCTCTTTTGAATTTTTCTATAAAAGAAATTCTATTTATATCACTAAAGTTTAATACTTTTTTAAACTTTTCATAAAAGTCATCAGCATTACATGGCTCAAATACTATCGCATCACTTATATTTTCTTCTATAAACTCTTTTGCATATCCGCCAACACCAGCTATTATAAACTTATTTGTAGTTGCATATTCAAAAAGTTTTGAAGGAAGTACTTTTTTAAAAGCCTCATAATCATTCAAATGTAGAAATAAAATATCACTATTTTTATATATTTCAAGAAGTTTAGTTCTATTTACAGGATCAAAAAGCTTAACATTTTCAATATCTTTTAAATTTTCTATTAATGCTTTTTTTCTTCCTCCATCACCAATGATATGTATTTCATAATGGTCACCTAGTTTTTTAGCAATATCAGGAACTATCTTTTCCAAACCTTGTCCTTCTCCTATATTTCCTGCATAAGTGATAATTATTTTTTCATTTTTCTTGTCTTGTGTAAAATCATACTCTAAAAATACATCATCTATTCCATTTGTATAAAAGCTATATGCTACATTACTATTGATATTTTTAAAATAGCTCTCAAAACCTTTTGATACTAGATTTATATGAGTTGCAGAATTTATAGTATATTTTTCTATTTTTCTAAAAATTGGAATTACATATCTTAATTTACTTTTTGCAAATACAGACTCTAGAGTATCCGTAAAAATATCTCTAATATCTAAACATAACTTCGCTTTTTGACTGTTTGCTATTAAACTTCCTAAAAAAGCTGTCATAAGTCTTGATGAAGTTGCATAAACTATATCGTATTTTTCTCTTTTTCTAACTAGTTTCATAACTTGCCATGCAAACTTTAAAAATAGTTTTGACTGATCAACAAATCCACTTTTATGAGTACCTAAATCTATTCTAGTTATATCAATATTTTCTTCTAGTTTCTCAAACTCTTTAGCATCTTCACTAAAACTACCATATCTGTTTGGCATAGCTGTAATTATTTCTACTTTATCTTCTACTTTTATCTGTTTTTTAAGCTCTTCAATAAAAGCTGTAGTCCTAAATGAACCCGCACACAAATCAGGGGCATAATAAAAACTCAATACTAATATTCTCATAGATTTATCTCAACTCTTTTTCAAATGATATCTCTAAAACTAAAGCTTTTAGTGTCTTATTAAATTCTGGTGCATAATTATAAGTTTCTATTTTATATTGTAAATTTTCTAAATTTATTTTTTCTAATATTTCATTTTCTGTCAAATCTGGATAGAAATGTAATCTAGCAATTGCATTACATTCTTTATTTAAATTATCTTTTATGATTATTTTATTTTCTTCAAATATCCAATTTCTAGTATGTAAAATCCCAAATTTCTTTTTATATCCATCATGAGTCGCTTTTATAAAATCTTCTTTTTCAACTACTTCAATTATATTTGCTCTATTTGCAACTCTAAACCCACCCCAAACTTCACTACTATTAGTTTCATTTATTTCTACAGTATTATGTGCTTTTGTACTTCTTTCATTATCTCTTTGTTTTCCAGTATTGTAAGTACTAAGTCCAGAATCAACTATAAAAGGTTTATTCTGAATATACAATTCAAAATTAAATGTATCTGCATGGGCATGTCCAGGAATATAACTAGCTCCAACTTCTCCAACATCAACTATACACTCATAATTTTCTTTTTTTATTTTTCTATAACCTGATTCATTTAAATTTTTTACAACAATATTTATATTTAATCTTGATGCAAATTCAAAAAGTTCTTTTGAATTTGGAGCTATCTTATTTGCACTATCATTTAAAAGTGGGATCTCACAACATTCATAGCTAATATTTTTAAGCCATCCTAACATTACTGAAGCTTTTTCTTCTAAATATTTTAATAATTCTTGTTCTTTCCAACTATTATTTTGAACTAAATTTATACAATCTAATACTCTAAAAAGCATAAGCTGATGATACATAGGACTTAATTCAAAATGGGCACCATCATCAAGTATTTGTTCATTCAACTCTTTTTCTAAAATAGACTTCTTGCATAACCTAACATTTTATTCCAAATCCTCGATCTGCGTTAATTAAAGCACATATCAGATTGAAGCGTAAACCAAATCGTTTTCTGCGATTTCGGTACTTTTCTCCAAGTATTTTAAATGTTTTTATTTTAGCATTCACATGCTCAACGCATATGCGAGCAGATGCTTTCATTTTGTTGGAAAGCTTATCTTCTTTTGTAAGAGGATGAAGTTTGGTTTTTTTCTTTGGAATATCACTATTCATATGAAGAGAATTGATTCCAAGATAGCCAGTATCTACTTTTACATTGGTCTCTTTTTTGATTGGCAATCTCGATTGTTTGAACAGCTTAAAATCGTGGATATTATGTACGCTAACAGCGGTACAAATAATGCGTTGATTGCTATCAATCACGATTTGTCCTTTGGCTGTATGTCGCTTTTTCTTTCCACTGTAGCATCTTTGTTGCCTTTTTTTGGGCGTTGAACTGAGCATTCAGTTGCATCGATAACGATATAATCAAGTTCAATTCCTCCATCTTCATATAAGGCTTTTTTACCAGGTAGTGAAAATTTACCTGATTGTATCAATACGCTCTCCATCTCTTGAATCACTCTTGATACTGTCGCTTCACTTACGCCATAGTCAAATGCAATATGTGCCATACTCCTATACTCTCGATAGTATCCCAACATAAGCAATAGCTGGTCTGCAATCGACAAAGTATTTGGTTTCCCGCCTCTGCTCTTTTTGGCTTTATGATACTCTTGGCATACTTCAAGCATCAACCCAAATGTCTCTTTTTTTACCCCTACCAATCGTTTAAAATCAGTCGGTTTCATTTTTTGCAATCGTTCATATTTTTCCATACAAACAAAAAGCAATTTCTGAACCGCTTTTTGGGTTATGCAAGAAGTCTAATATCTTTTGCTTTTTCATACAAAATTTCATCTTGAAAATAATATGCTCCAAACAATAAAGAAAATCCATTTTCTAATAAATGATTTCCTAGTAGATGATATTCTAATTTATCCATCAAAATATAATACTGAGCATATAGACTATCACCTATCTTTTGATCTTTTATTCTCTTTTTAGTCAAAAACTTTATCCAGTTAATTCCTCTTAAACTTATAGGAAAAGGTTCAAGTCCATCTTTTACACTCTCTATATTTTCAACAAAATCATATATCAAATTTACATCTTCTTTTTCTTTTAAATATTCAAAATATGTAAGGTTATAAGTCCAAAGCTTGCCGTGTTCACTAAAATTCCAGTCTATTTTATCATTAAACTTTTTTGATAGATTTAGTATAGTAAATTTATCATCTTTATAAGTACTGACAAGAATCTATCAAGTTCAAAGGAGTCGAATTTGACACCTTTACAAACTCATATTTAAATCCACTTATCTAGCCCTTGCAAAATAAAATAATCTATAATAAATCTGATTAAATTTTAGATATTTAATTGTATTAAAGAGTCTAATATATTTATTCATCAAAGTTCTACTAAACTCTTACTTCTGATTGATTCTAAAATCTTAAATGTAGTATTATAAATACTATCAAAACTAATAGCTTCTTTTCCACTTTTTACAGCTTCTTTAAAAGCTTTAAATTCATTTACAAAACCTTTATCTTGGTTTGCACTTTTTTCTTTTGTTGATTTTCCACCTTGAAAAATAGTAAGTTCTCTAAAATCATTCATCTGCATACTTACACCATTAGCAAATACTTCTATATACTCTTTTGGCATACTATTATCACCAAAAGCATAGTAGCTTATAGTTGCGATGCTTCCATTTTTGTAGTTTAATATTATATTTACATTATCTTCATTTGGTATTGATTGGTCATTTTTATTTAAAGTTGTTGCAAATACACTCTCTACTTCACTACCAATCAAATAACTACAAGTATCTATAAAGTGACATACTTCACCTATAATTCTTCCTCCACCTATAGTTCTATCTTGTATCCATACATTTTTTGGTATTATTCCTGCATTTACTCTGTAATTTACAGATATTTGCCCGTTGATAGATTTTTCTATCATTGGTGAAAATCTTCTATTAAATCCTACTTGAACAACTACTTCACCTGTGTAAGCTTCTTTTATAGCCTCTAATTCTTCTTCATAGATACAAAGTGGTTTTTCTACAAAACAATGTTTTTTTGACTCTATTGCTTTTAATACTTTATTTGCATGGTCATTGTGTCTTGTAGTTATAAATACTGAATTTATCTCACTATTTTTATATATCAGTAGTGATATATTTGAAGTCATATTTTTTCCCAGTTCCTTGTGCTGATACTCCAGTAGCAGTGCAAAGTCCTACAAGTTCAAAATCACCTACTTTTTGAATATTTGGTAAGATAACTGATTTTGTAAAATTTCCTGCACCAATAAGACCTATATTTACTTTATCATTACTTATCTTTTTTTCACTTCTTTGAACTATTTTTTCATCTTCAAGATTTATAATTTAAAACTATTCCTAAATATTTCTCTTGGATTCTTCCTTCAAGTAAATCATAAGCACTCATCGCATTATCGAAATCATAAGAGTGAGTAATAAGTTCTTTTGGAGTGATTTTTCCCTCTTGAATCAGTCCTAAAAATGCTTCAAAGTTTCTTTGTTCTGTAAATCTTACTAAATCATATGGATAGTCTATACCTTTTTCTTCATACTCTGGATCATACCTACCTGGACCATAAGCCATAGATAGTTTTATTTCTAACTCTTTTTTATAGTATGTATTTCTCGGTACATCCATACCAACCATTCCTACAAGTACAACTCTTCCTCTCATTCGGCTTATTTCTGCCGCATCAGTGATAGGCTGATTTGAGCTAGTCGAAGCAGCATCTACTCCATATCCATTTGTAAACTCATTAGTTTTAACAATAAGTTCACTTGCATGACAAACTTTTTAGCCAGTGCCATTTTATTTGGGTCTATATCACTTCCTATGACTTTACAACCGTTTGCTTTGAGCAATTGAACCGTAAGTTGTCCTAAAAGTCCAAGCCCCATAACTGCTATCTTTTCACCAAGAAGCGGGGCTGTTTGTCTCACACCTTGAAGTGCTATAGCTCCAACCGTTACAAAAGAAGCATCAATATCATCCACTCCGTCAGGGATTTTCACCATCAGGTTTTTTGGCACATAATTTACCTCTGCATGATTGGCATATCCAGCGCCACCACATGCCACTCTATCTCCAATACTTACGCCAGTGCAATTTTCACCAACTTTCACCACGCGACCTGCCAAAGAGTAACCCAAAGGAATAGGAGTGTCAAGTTTTGTAAACACTTTTTCAAGAGTATTTCGAATCCCCTCTTTTTTCATCTTGTTTTACAAGATCCGGTCTATCTTTTGCCTTTGCTAACATGGATTTTTTAGCGAAATCCACTAGCATTTTCTCAGTACCTGCACTCACTAAGCTAACTGTAGTTTGTACCATTTTCACCACACACCGGAGCCGGCACTTCAAAAAGTCCTAACTCTCCTGTTTTAAATGATTGTATAAGTTGTTTCATATTTTATAATTCCTTATCATGTAATTGATTGTACAAACTCTTTTTCTTCATACTCAAAAATGGTTTTTCTATTAAAAAATAGCTTAAAATCCCGCATAGGGCAGAAAAAACAAGAACCATCATAAGATATTCCGCCCCCCCCCGAATATCCCTTTTGCACAAAAACATTTACTATCAACATGTGATAAATGTATACCCCATAAGTAAAATCATTATGTTTCATAAGTCTGTAGCTAAGATTTTTGTATGAAAAAACAAACGAAAATACAAAGACCAATTGTCTGAAAACATCATACACAAAAAAATCTACATGTACATAACAGACCACGGCATATAAAGCAAGATATACAAACATCTTATCCTCTAAGTAGCTTTGCGTAAACTCTCTCTTTTTGTAAAAAAACATCCCTATTAAAAAAGATATGGCAAGATACTTACTTTTATGAGCTTTTCATAAATCAAAAGATTCGTACTGACATAATTTATGTAGTAGTAAAATCCAAGAGAAATTATTGATAAAAACAACAATCTTTTATAAAAATCTTTTTGTAAAAACAGATACAAAAGCGGTAAAATAATGTAAAACAGAGATAGTCCATAGTGAACCATTTATAACACCGACACCGAAATCTCTTATAAATTCAGGATTGTAAAACTGAAAAAGCGTGCCACTATCCAAGGCAACACGTCCATTACACTAACATCATTAAATTGTCCAAAATAACAAAGTATCAGTAACCCAACAAAAAAACTCGCATAAAGCCCTGGAATAATTCTTAAAAATCTGTTTTTAGCATACACTTTAATATTTCTCGTATGACATGCTTATAAGATAGCCACTTATAAGAAAAAATATACTATTACGCTTTTTATAAAAAGTGCTATTTCATTTTTAATATGTAGATGTGATACAGAATGTGTATAAACTACCTGTAACGCGGCCAACAATCTAAGTAAATTATTATGGAGAATCTCTTTTTCAGTCATACTTTAGCTTTCTACCTAATATTGTCTCAAACTCCGGCATAAATTCTTTTATTGAGCCATATTTACTTAAATGATAAGCATCAGAATATATAAGATGCTTATCAGAATCTAAATTTCTACACATTTTTTGACCTTCAAGCACATCCTCTTTCTCATCACAAAGAACATCAAAAGGATCAAGGAATATAAATTTATTTGTTTGCAAGGCAACTTTTTTTAAATAATCATTAAACTGAACAAAATCTTCTCTTGGTTTAGATGTAATATACTGATCCAAAAAAGATAGGTCTTGGTCTTGTAAATATATCATAAAGGTTATGCTCAGCACCGGGAACTTGTCCTATTACGACTAAAGTTCTATCTCCTATTTTGCTTTTTAACTCTAAAATGGCATCTGACACTTCTTTTGTTGTAACTTTTATATTTCTTCTGTTTCCTTGTTTATCTAATAAATCAGCTACTGACATTTGAAATAACCACAATTCAGATATAACTAAAATAGAATTTTGGTCCCCTTCTTTTAAATACTTCAATCCGTTATTTAGAGCATAATTCACACCTTCTCTTATTCGCGTAAAATCATACAGCTTGTTCCTGAACTATTATACAGGCTTAACCTATTTGTTTTTGCTAAGACTTTATACAATCCTTCCATGGGAATCGCCTATAACAACTATATCTGCAGGTTTATCTGTATAAACCGCCCCACTTTCTGTGTATCCTTCTCCGCCATAAAACTTTTTGTGAAAGTTCTTACTGTCTCCCACGTTTTCAAAAACAACCGGTGACTTCATTCTCCACTCCCATCCGTTATGAGTGTACATGTTAATACCGATATAACCCATTATTACAAATGCTGCTGCAGAACTATACTTCCAATATGATTTTGTTAAATCAAATCTTTTTTTTCTAAATGGCTGTTCTATGTATTTATAGCTTAAAAAAGCAAGAGCTATTGAGATAATGACGATAAAAATATTTTGATAAATTGTTACTGTTGAAGCCAAATAATTCCAAAATACGATTATAGGCCAATGAATTAAATACAGAGAATAACTTATTAAACCGACACCTACAGTTAATTTATTTGATAGAATAATATTAAACCTGCTCACCGCACCTGAATATATCAAAAAAGCTGCACCGAGTGTTGGCAAAACTGCATAATAAGATGGGAACAAAAGTTCTTCTGTAAAAAATAAAACAGAATAGCCAATCAGCGCCAAACCAAATACAAATAAAATATGTATGCTTTAATTTATAGCTAATTAGCCACACAATAGCTGCACCAAATATAATCTAAATGGCAACAAAAAGAAAATGGTAGATTTACCATCAGATATATACTCTTTCAAGCTCGGCAAATAATGATTTACTAAGCTAACACTACCATCATCAAATCTGTCGTTCATGTAAAAACTCGTCACAACAATCAAAAAAAGTACTAAGTAAATATATGCTTTATTTTTAACAACAGTAGAAGGGAAATAGGCCATATCAGATAAAATTGTTCCTCTATGCTGAGCGACCAAGTATGCAAAAGTGGCTTCAGTTTTGAAGAAACATCAAAATAATCAGCTTCACTCCAAAAATAAAAATTTGACAAACTTAGAAATGAAGCACCTCCGAAACTACTTAGATGAGTTGGTGATAATGTTAAAGCTGCAAATATTGTTGTCAAAAATAAAACTACAAATAACGCTGGAAATAATCTTCTTATATAAAAATTCTTAAAACTACCTGTAGTTTCCACCTCATTTTTAATTATACTAGTTATCAAAAATCCACTAATTACAAAAAATATATCAACACCACCGCTTAAATAATTGGAGTCAAGATGGAATAAAAGAACACTTATAATAGCTATTGCTCTTAAACCATCTATAATTTATTTTGCTCATTTTTTCTCTTCAAATATCTCAAACACTTTTTGGCAAGTTTTATTAAAATCGTGGTTTTCTCTTAGCACTTTTTCACTCTTTTCTGAAAATTCTAATCTTTTTTCAAATGATTCACCTAATTTTTTAATGCTTTCATATAAAGCTTTTGGCTCTATGATATAGCCGTTATATTCATTAATTACCGAATCAGGTATTTGTGCTAATTATTGGCAGTCTATGATTAAGCGCTTCCAAAATTACATTTGGGAAACCTTCTGCATGCGATGGTAAAATAAATACATCTGTTTTTTTGTACTCTTCTTGTAATTCATCACTGCCCATCCAGCCAAGCATCTCAATGTTTGTTAAATTTTTATCTTTGATGTAGCTTTTCAAAAAGTGTTCCTGCAAATCTAAATCTATATTTATCTAAGTCCCTATTCCCTTCTATCACATCAAAAAGTTCTAATACTCCTTTTTTTTCTACTATCCATCCGGCAAACAAAAACACTACATTATCACTGTTCTTTTTAAAATCTATATCATCATATACTTTTATCCAGTTATGTATTAGTTTTATCTACGTTCATTTCATTATAAAACTCTACCCACTTATTGCCTTGTGCCCCTATATAGTCTGGTATTTTCAGCAATAACTTATTTATAAATTTTGCAACTTTACTTTTTTTGTTCAAATCTATAAAATGCCCGGAGCGAATAAATAAGAGTACTTTTGTTTTATATATTCTTGCAATCAGTGCCATAAAAACTTTTTCATAAAAACTCAACCCTGTACTACTAAAGATAATCACACCATTTATATTTTTTTCTTTTAACAGTTGCATTAATTTTAGAATTCTATTAAAAGCGCTTTTTAATCTATCTCTTAGTGATGGAACAGGAAAGCTATTTTGGGATGTATCTATAATATTTAATTTTATATTATGTTCTTGAGCATATTCAGCCTAGTTGCGGTAACTTGTCCGCCAGGATGCTGTTCCTTATCTTTTGGCGGATATCCCCCAATAAGTATATAATTGTTATTAGTCAATTTTTACTCCGTTTTTTTCTATCCATCTATATAAAAGTATTGTCATCCAATTGATATGGTCAATTGTGTATTGACTATAATTTTCATATACATCTTCTTTATTTTCTTCTTTAAACTGATTAATAAAATCACTATTTAACACTTCATATTTATTGAATAAATACCTATACTTTTCTATAAACTCTTTTTCCAAAACTTTATGCATTGGTATTGAAAATCCCCATTTTTTATGGCTAATAACATCTTCAGGTAAATATCTTTTTGCTACATCTCTTAAAATACTTTTCTTAATCCCATCTCTGTACAAAAACTCTACTGGCAAAGATAAAGCGAAATCTACTACTCTGTTATCAAGCAATGGAACCCTAACCTCTATTGAATTTGCCATAGTCATACTATCTACTTTTCTAAGCATATCCCCAGATAATTTTACTTTGAGCAAAAAACTGTATATGAATCATTTTCTTCTAAGGCCAATTCTTTTTTTAACTCCTTAAGCCATAAAAATGATTTTTTGTCGGTTACCAGCCCTAAATCTATCAAATCTAAAATACTATTTAATGAAAAAGCCAAATCAGTTTTATCCATCATAGAATAATTCAGTGCTTTATTGATTTGCCTATTAAGATTTTTATTTATTACAATGCTTAAAGGTAGTTTTTTAAATAAAAACAGTGCAAATTCCCTTAAAAACAAAGGAATATTTTTAACTCCATCAATTTTATCTAACCAACTAAATGTCTCATAACCCATAAAAAGTTCATCACCGCCATCACCTGAAAGTATAACCTTTTCATTTTTTCTTACTTCTTTTGCTATTAAATATGTAGGAATCTGCAAATGGTTGCCCTACATGCTTGAGTATCAAATCTACAAAATTAGCATCAAGATTAAAATTTGATGAGTAATAAACTATATGATTTATATTTTCATATCGTTCTGCATACGGCAGTTCATCATATTTCTTATCATCAAAAGAAACAGTATAAGCATTGAATTTATTGTACTTACCATTGAAGTAACCAAACTAGAGTCTATTCCACCGCTTAAAAAAGTACCATAACCAACATCACTGACTAATTGGTCTTTTATCACTTCTTGAAGCAATGCATCTAGCTCATCCACAGCCTCTTCCTGCATAATCTCTTTTATAATCATCTACACTCCAATACTGTGTATCAATAGTTTGCTTTGTATTTAAATCATACTCAAGCATGTGCCCTGCTCTAAGCTCAAACACATTTTCATACATGGTATTTGGAGCCACTGGATAACCAAAGTACATAAACTGTTCTAAGGCTTCTTGATTTAGACTCTTCTCAACTTCACAAAAAGCTTTCAATTTCAGATGAGAAAAATAATCCATTTGCATTTAAGCTATAGTACAAAGGTTTTATTCCCATTCTATCTCTGCATAAATACAGTTTTTTATCTTCATGAGAATATAAGGCTATGGCAAACATGCCATTTAAAGCTTTTATACCTTCATTTACGCCTTGAAATACTAACCATTTTAAAATGGTTTCTGTATCAGTATGGATATCAATACCATTGTCTTTTAAAATATCCTGTAGTTCTTTATAGTTGTAGACTTCGCCGTTATATACCATCGTGTAATTTTTATCTTTATAAGAGAATTGCATAGGTTGATGACCGTGCTTAGTATCTATGATAGCTAATCTTGTATGACCAAGCACAATGTCATCAAAGCACAATATATCTTGTTCATCAGGACCCCTATGAAATAACAACTCCACTGGTTTTATAATATGATTTTTATTACAATTATTTTTTGAAACCTTACCTACTATTCCGCACATTTATTAATCTTTTCCTTTAAAAGTTTTACATGGGTTTCTAATTCTTTCTCTTTAAATCTCTTTTTCACAGTCTTTGCGGGAACTCCTGCTATAACACTGTATGCGTCACAACTGAACCAGCAGCTATAACACTACCCATACCGATTTTAACTCCTTTTAAAATCGTAACATTAGCTCCAATCCAAACATCATCTTCAATTGGTAAATCATTCCCTAGAAGCTTCTCATGTACATCATACATATATTCTCCAATTTTGTATATATTATGATCTCCCCCCATCATTGTGACCAATCATAACTTTATTCCCGATTGTTATTGAACTTTCAGAAGCGCTCATAACTGCACCTTTTGCTATAAAAACATCATTCCCAAGTGATATTGTATTGTAAGAAAAAATATCGTCCGGATTAAATACTACATTATTACCCACATATTGAAAATTGTTTTTTAAAAAATACACCTTGACCCTTCTAAAAATTTTAAATAATATAAATATTAAATTGTATAAATCGTTTTTGTCCTATAATTTTTAATATATAAAATATACGCTATCAGTATTAAGCTTGTGATAGAAAAGCCAGTTTTTGTAAATACAAATATTTCCTTCATTTGAAAAAACAATATTACTAAAATTATAATAGTATTTAAAAAAGATAAGTCTTTATATATATTTTTTGTTTTATATAAAAATAAAATTGCATAAATATAATTGATCCAAATATCCCATAACCATAAAGATACCTAATATAGCCAATATCAGAATCCACACCTAAGTAGTGAAGCTCTCCAAATAAAAGTTGTATAAAAATTTCTGGCACTTTTATATGCTCAACCAAAGCATTGACTGTTCTATCTTCTAGTTTACCATTTTCACCATAGGCAATCAAAAGTTCTTTCAAATGCACGTTTGCCATACGCGTCAAATATATCAATTTTATTTTTCAAAATAAGATACTGAAAAAAACAAAATAACAAGCAAGAATAAAATCAATAATTTTTTCACAGGTGAACTAAAAATGAAAAGATAAATACCTACTAAAGGCAAAAACACTAAAATACTAACTATGCCGCTTCTACCAGAAAAAATAATCGAAAAGACAATTATAATTGAGCATAATATCAGTATTAAATACTTTTTTTTCTAACTTTAAAATGAATGGCAAGATACTTTGAAATACCGATATCATTGCACCGCCACCAGATGATAACCCTGCCATCCTATACATTTGGTTTTCTTCAAGCATATACTTTGCAGTTGTAAAAGTATAAACAAAATTACGAAAATCAGGATAAATAAACTGTGCTATCATAATGATACCATGTACTGAAATTGCGTAGTAAAATCATTTTAATATAATTATCTTGATATTCATCTATATATAACAGAACCAAAGCGTAAATACAATAATTAATTTTATTGGACGTAGTAAAACGCGTATAGCATACTCTACATGATATAAATCAAACAATAAACTATAAAAAAATATAGATAAAAAAATATTTTTTAACTATAGCATTTTTTTTATAAACTAGCACATATATAATTAATAGACTTCTTGCATAACCCAAAAAGCGGTTCAGAAATTGCTTTTTGTTTGTATGGAAAAATATGAACGATTGCAAAAAATGAAACCGACTGATTTTAAACGATTGGTAGGGGTAAAAAAAGAGACATTTGGGTTGATGCTTGAAGTATGCCAAGAGTATCATAAAGCCAAAAAGAGCAGAGGCGGGAAACCAAATACTTTGTCGATTGCAGACCAGCTATTGCTTATGTTGGGATACTATCGAGAGTATAGGAGTATGGCACATATTGCATTTGACTATGGCGTAAGTGAAGCGACAGTATCAAGAGTGATTCAAGAGATGGAGAGCGTATTGATACAATCAGGTAAATTTTCACTACCTGGTAAAAAAGCCTTATATGAAGATGGAGGAATTGAACTTGATTATATCGTTATCGATGCAACTGAATGCTCAGTTCAACGCCCAAAAAAAGGCAACACAGATGCTACAGTGGAAAGAAAAAGCGACATACAGCCAAAGGACAAATCGTGATTGATAGCAATCAGCGCATTATTTGTACCGCTGTTAGCGTACATAATATCCACGATTTTAAGCTGTTCAAACAATCGAGATTGCCAATCAAAAAAGAGACCAATGTAAAAGTAGATACTGGCTATCTTGGAATCAATTCTCTTCATATGAATAGTGATATTCCAAAGAAAAAAACCAAACTTCATCCTCTTACAAAAGAAGATAAGCTTTCCAACAAAATGAAAGCATCTGCTCGCATATGCGTTGAGCATGTGAATGCTAAAATAAAAACATTTAAAATACTTGGAGAAAAGTACCGAAATCGCAGAAAACGATTTGGTTTACGCTTCAATCTGATATGTGCTTTAATTAACGCAGATCGAGGATTTGGAATAAAATGTTAGGTTATGCAAGAAGTCTAATGAAAATGACAATAACATCTGAAAAACCTATATCTAACACAGGTCCAAATATGATAAAAAGTACCATTACAATCCAATTTGCAATATAAATATAATACTCTAATATTGACGTGGGTGTTTTACAAACCAATTAATTGACTCTAAATAATTACCTACTTGCATAACCATAGTCTATGACCATGGACCTAGCAATATCTACTGATTTCTTATATTGAGGCTTTTCTTCATCTAAAGTCATCCATCATAATTGTTATATTATTGGAATGTTTTCTATACTCATCTATATTCTTTCTCTTCAGATAATACATTTTCCAATCACTTTATTCTTTTATCATACCCATATTCAGGTATAAAACAAGATCTGATCATAGTTGATACAGCACCATTTTTCTGGACCTTTTCCCATTCGTTTTTGTATGGCATACTTGCCTGTTATATTTGAGTTTTCATCACAAATATAAAGTAAATGTCCGCAGATTGCAGCATTTTCATGCTTGTTAAACCATTCTACTTGCCTAGATATTTTATTTGGTAACAGCACATCATATGAGCGAGGAAGTGACCTTTGCAATATGCTAAACCATTATTACAATTTGAGGTAAGACCGCCATTTTCTTTAGACATAGCAGTTATGATTAGATTTGGATATTTCTTACTATATTTTCTTTGGTTCTATCTGTTGATGCATCATCAGCTATAATAATCTTTTTATTTAAATAATCTTGATTTATTGCACTTTTGATGGCTTCTTCTATATATTGTTCTTGATTATAAGTTACAATTAAAATATCAACTGCTGGTAATTTTTTTTTCTCCTAAAAATAAGTATCATCACTATGAAATGCAGTAAATAATTCAAACTAAATGCATAAGTAATACCAACAAGTCCAAAATTATCTATTAAAACTATAGATAACAGTACAAATAAAATACTAAATATAATTTCTAAATATATGTACGCTATTGTCATAGCCAACATGAAGCTATTTTTATCACATCTCCTATAAGTTGCCATTTAAATAATTCTATCATAGGGATAAATTTTTCACTAAAAGCTATAAACACAACATCTTCTTTTAATAAAAATATACTAAACGCTAAAAATACAACTATTGGCATAATGATTTTATAACCATTTAGTATCTCTTTTTTCAGTTCACAATTATCTGAGAGTCGTGGCAAGTAATACACACTTAGCGATGTGGTTACTACCATGAGATACATGCTAGATATATACCAAATTCCCTGCCAATATCCAGCCTAAATTTTCACCTATATAATTTCGTACTACCAAATGGCTTACAGGAACTGTTAAGGCTGATGTTATAGCCATAAGAGAGTATTTATCAAACTCTCTTTATCTATGCCTTGTGTGAAGTACTCTAATTTAAACCAGCTACAAAGGTTAAAGTTACAAAAAATATCACTGATTGATTTACCACAAGTGCATATAAAGCACCTATAAGATTTAACCATGATGTAAACCAAACTACTAACTATATTTACGAAAACATATTTTTTGTCCATTTAAAATAGACATCAAAGCAAATAAAAGTATTGTTATGCCAAGCACTATAAATACACTGCTATATTGTGAATCTTTTAAAATAATCACCAAATCCAAAAAGAAAAATAGAGATTATCAAACTAAATATCTTTTGTTTTTGCTCTATGGTTTGATATTCTGCTGTTAGTTATTGCACCATTTGAAAAAGTTGTAACTATGCTCATGAAATTGTCCTACAGCCGCAAGACCAACGTATAGCGCCAAAACTTTATTTATTACAACTTTTATAATAGTTGAAATAGCGGTCAAAACCGATGTTTTAATTAGCGTCAATTTCTTTAATTACCTTACATGGATACCCACCTGCTATTACATTTGCAGGTATTGATTTTATAACTATGGAGCTATCACTGTGTTACACCTTTGAGTATTTTTACATTAGAACCGATAAATACGTTTTTGCCTATTATAATTTTTGCTGTTTTTGGAACTCCGCCCATTCTTCTATCAGGATGCAAATCATGAAAATCGCTATCAGTTATCTCTACATTTGGGCCTATAAGTGTTTGATTACCTATTTCTATGCCTGCGCCCTCACTAACAATCATAAAGTTATTGTTTATCCAAACATTATCACCTATTATAATTTTTGAGTTTTCTTTTCTTGCATCGATGTAACCATATCCACTATAAAGATGCGGGCTAGGCTTTACCCCTAAGTTTACATTTTTACCAAATACAATCATACCTGCGCCTAAAAGCTGATTATAGATAGGTTTTCCTACAACACTCTGACAATTTATATTTTAGTATTCTTGGATATTGAAATAACACATATCCAAGAATACTTTAAAGATAAAAATATTAAAGCTCATTTAAAATCTTTACGATCTTTTCAGTATCTTCTATACTAATTGGTAAACTCAACACTTCATCATGTATTTGTTCACTTATTGAATAGCTTTTGCTATTCCACTCTTTATAAGCATTTTGTTTATGCGGAGGGATTGGATAATGAATCAGTGTTTGGATTCCATTTTCAAGCAAATGTTTTTGTAGGTCACCTCTTTTTTTTGTTCTTACTACAAATAAATGCCAAACATGATTATCTGAGTGCTGGAAGGCTCATTTTTGAGATTTTCTAAATAATAATTCGCTATTTTTCTACTTCTTCATCCAAATGTCTAAGTTTCACTCTTAGCATGGCAGCTTGCATTTCATCAAGCCTGCTATTTATACCTTTATAAAGATTTTCATATTTTTTATGACTTCCGTAGTTAGCCAATGCTTTTATAGCATTTGCAAGTTCTTCATCATTTGTCGTAACTGCTCCACCATCACCTAAAGCTCCAGGATAAAAACTAAAACCGCTTACATCACCTAGATTTCCACTGCAATACGCTCCATGAGATTGAGCTGAGTCTTCAACTACTTTTAGATTATATTTTTTTGCTATCTTATTTATCTTACCCATAAAGATGAACAGGTAAAATAACTTTCGTTTTTGAAGTTATTGCATTTTCTATTTTTAATGGATCTATCAAATATGTATTTATATCTGGCTCAACTAAAACAGGTATGAGATATAAGTATTCGAAGGTACTATTACTTCATCACCATCTTTAATAATTCCTAGCTCTTAGGATTAAAATAAGAGCATCAAGTCCATTTGCTACACCTATGGCATATTTTGTACCACAATACTCTTTTTCAAACTCTTTACATTCATTTCCTTGAATATACCAACCACTGTCAATTACTTTAGTGCAAGCCTCTATATTGTGCCTTTTAAATCTAAAAATGGAATCATTTTATCTCCAATCTACTAAAATCAATGTCTTTTATCTCTTCATAATAATAATCTGCATCTAAATATTCTTTTTTTCTTAAACCATTTGTAATTCCAATAGATTTTATTCCAAGCATTTTTGTATCTTCTTCTGTATCACCAATAAAAATAGCTTTTATTTTTAAGTGCTTCATATTTTCTCTGTGGTGGGCAGTCTATTATTTCATCAAAAAAATCATGTACTTTCAAATTCTTAAGTTGTTGTATTAAAAATTCACGATTTTGTCTCATAGTTACTAAAACAATTTTATCTGCTATATTTTTTAGAGTTTCTACTACTTTAGGTTTCAAAGTATCTAATCTAAGATATTGTTTATTTTCGATAGTATTCATCCATTCTTTAAAAAAAATTTCATAGCTTTCTTGAAAATCACTTTTATTTAAAAGCACATCTCTCGTAATTTTAGATGTTTTCATATCCCAATACGTATCTACATCAAGAACATTTCCTCCATGTCTTTCAATAATATCTTTATAACATTGATAATGTCTGTTTTTGCCTTCAAGAATTGGGCCATCAAGATCTAAAAAAATATAATCTAACATTTTATTTTCTACACACAACATACAATTCTGCTGCATTTTCTGGAAAATCTTTTCCTAGCTCAATCATCATTTCATTCCAATTATTTTCTATCTGCCCATTAGACAAAGGTTTAAAAAAAACGCCACCTTTTTCTATTATTTTTAATCCTGCATTTTCAATATCTTTTGCAAATGTATCCATCGAATAAACTCTTTGATGATCTCGCGCATTTAATTCATCAGGAGTTTTCAATAATCCCATTTTAACAGCTGCTAGACGGTGTATTTGGAACATCATCTTTTCATAGGATTGTCGACATGTTCTAAAATATGTTCCATAACAATCGTATTGTGCGGTTGAAAATCTTCAAAAAAACTGTATGATTTCCAAAAGCATCTACGCTTGTTAAATGTTCAATGAGATACTGTGTCATTTCTCCTTCAGCAGAACCTAATTCTAATCCATAAGGACCTCTTTAACGTTTTATATCTATAGTAAATCAGCTTTCTATCAAAATCTAATTGCCCTTCAACATACCATTTTCCATCTAAGTTGTATTCATTTTTCAACCCTTCCTTTATATTAACTTTTTCGTGTCCCAAGAGCTGATTCATTTTTGAAGTATCAAACACAAAATCTACTCCTATATTTTCTGTTTGAACATAATCAATTACTAAATCTTTTTTAGAAATATCTCTACTATCTCTTTAATTGTATACGATTTTGAGGAGCATAGATTAATAACCCCTTCATATTTTTGAAGACCTATACTTTTCATTATAAAATAACAAACATCATCTACATGTAAAAAACTTCTTTTTTCATCGCCCATTCCAAAGATCTGAGGAGCTTCATTGTTAGCGGAATTACTTTTTTATAAGCTTCTTCACCTTTTCCAACTCTTAGTATTTGAAGAATTATGCTATTTTGTTTTGACCAATTTTCAAGCATCTTTTCGCAATATAGCTTTGACCAACCATACAATGATAGAGGATTAGGTATTACATCCTCACTAATTATCCCATAAACATCAAGTGTACTTAAAAAAATAAATTTTGATGGAGTATTTGGTAAATTATCTATTAAATATTTGTATTTGATTTTTCAACATCATTTTTAGGAGTAAAAGCTCCAATATTTTTTGGCAAAATCACTTTTTCCGAATGTATAGTTTTTATGTAAAACTGTTTTCAACAACACTACTTCATAATTATTAGACTTCTTGCATAACCCAAAAAGCGGTTCAGAAATTGCTTTTTGTTTGTATGGAAAAATATGAACGATTGCAAAAAATGAAACCGACTGATTTTAAACGATTGGTAGGGGTAAAAAAAGAGACATTTGGGTTGATGCTTGAAGTATGCCAAGAGTATCATAAAGCCAAAAAGAGCAGAGGCGGGAAACCAAATACTTTGTCGATTGCAGACCAGCTATTGCTTATGTTGGGATACTATCGAGAGTATAGGAGTATGGCACATATTGCATTTGACTATGGCGTAAGTGAAGCGACAGTATCAAGAGTGATTCAAGAGATGGAGAGCGTATTGATACAATCAGGTAAATTTTCACTACCTGGTAAAAAAGCCTTATATGAAGATGGAGGAATTGAACTTGATTATATCGTTATCGATGCAACTGAATGCTCAGTTCAACGCCCAAAAAAAGGCAACACAGATGCTACAGTGGAAAGAAAAAGCGACATACAGCCAAAGGACAAATCGTGATTGATAGCAATCAGCGCATTATTTGTACCGCTGTTAGCGTACATAATATCCACGATTTTAAGCTGTTCAAACAATCGAGATTGCCAATCAAAAAAGAGACCAATGTAAAAGTAGATACTGGCTATCTTGGAATCAATTCTCTTCATATGAATAGTGATATTCCAAAGAAAAAAACCAAACTTCATCCTCTTACAAAAGAAGATAAGCTTTCCAACAAAATGAAAGCATCTGCTCGCATATGCGTTGAGCATGTGAATGCTAAAATAAAAACATTTAAAATACTTGGAGAAAAGTACCGAAATCGCAGAAAACGATTTGGTTTACGCTTCAATCTGATATGTGCTTTAATTAACGCAGATCGAGGATTTGGAATAAAATGTTAGGTTATGCAAGAAGTCTATTCTTTTTCAATAAATATTTTGTCCTATAAAACCTGTAGTACCGGTTAGCAACAATACTTTTTTCATAACTCTTTTAAGATTTTTTCCTCTGTTGTGAGCAAAGGCTCACAGTCCATACCTCTTAACCATAACAATCCATCCGGTAAAGGATTTATTTTTTTATCTAAACTCATTGTAAAGTGCAATATCTTTAAAAATTTTTGGCAAATTCAATCCTGCTTGCGTAAAGAAATAAGCTGTAGTGAAAAATCTTGAGATATTAATTTCAGTAGGATTTTTATCAACACCATAAATACCATGAGGTCTTTTATCAATAGCATCTTGAGCTATTGTGTTTACTTGCTCTGATGAATATGTTTCACCAACCTTGGTAACACCGGAAAGAGTTCTATTTCCATGATTTTCTTTTTCTAGTTTGAGCTCACCTTCATGCCATGTAACTGTTTTTTCTGTTAACAGTAAACTCTTAAATCTATCAATCCATTTTTTTGCAAACTCATAATCATTTGTTGGTAGAGCACCACCAACATTTGCTCTAAGCCATATTTTTCCATCATTATCACCAAGAATATCAAAAGCTTTTTTTAAATCTTCAGGAGTATTAATATCAAAAGTTTTAATACCTTCTTTTTCCCATATTACAGCTGACTTGCCTTTGTCTCTATAACTTCATGTGTAGGCATATACAGTTTGGTACCCGTTGATAATATAGAATCTCTTAATCTTGAAGCCTCAAGAATTTCAATATCAGGCTTTTCGATATTTAATATTTGTAACAATTTATTTTTATACTCTTTATCAACAGCATAAGGAATAATATATTTTTTACTTGCTTTTGAAAGTATTAAATCACTTCCCATACCAATAATAGTTTCATTCAAGTAAAGATTTTATTACATTTTCAGATGGAGTACCACCTGCACCGGCTATTAAGATTTTAGACATTTGCTACCTCTTTTATCATAATCTCTTATATAATCACTATCTACATAATACTCATCAGCCATAACTATAAGCACGCAATCAGAGCTAAAATCATGCATTGTTCCCCAAATAAGGGCATCTTGAAAAAGTCCTATATTTGGTTTATTTAGCTCAAAAGTTTCTTTATTTTTCCCATCGTCTAGTGTAACCTTACAGCTATCAAAAACTGTTTTGTTTTATAGTGAGAATGATTTCCTCTTGGTATTCCTTCTTGTGTGCCATAAATATAAAAAACTCTTTTTACATCAAAAGGTATTTGCTTCAAGTGCTATTAATTGACCTCGATGGTCACCAAGTACTTTAAATTCTTGTAATGCTGTTATTCCATATTTCTTTAAATACCATTCAATAGTCTTAACTATCCCACTGTCAAAATTTTCATCTGCTTTCCATCCAAGCTCATTTTCGAGTTTTGTAGCATCTATCATGTCCTCTACAAACGTAATCAGCTCTTTGTAGCTCTTTTTTGTTGGTACCTTTTCATCCAATATCGTACATATTTTATCAACTATCTGAAGGTTTGTTCTCTCGTTTCTTCCACCGATATTATATGTTTCTCCAGCGTGATACACTAAGTCTATACCTTTGCAATGATCTATCACATAGAGCCAATCTCTTATATTTTTTCCATCACCATATATTGGAATTGGATTTCCTTTTAGTGCATTTCTTATGATTAATTTCTCATCATGCTGTTTTGGTCCATAGTTGTTTGTTATAACCGTGTTCATTCCGTATGTCTCTCTATAAGCTCTTACTATCATGTCCGATGAAGCTGAATATGGAGAGTTCGGCGCATAGGGCGTACTTTCCGTAAAAAGTCCTGTTTCGCCCAAAGTTCCGTAAACCTCATCAGTACTTATATGATGAAATCTGCAATTCTTATATTTTTCTCTATAACTAAACGGTTTATTCATCCAATATTTATACGCAACATCTATCAGCGTAAAAGTTCCATTTACATTCGTCTCTATAAATACAGCCGGATTTTTTATAGAGTTATCTACATGTGATTCTGCCGCAAAGTGAATGACACCTTGTATGTCATACTCGTTAAATATAAACTCACGGTTGCAAATATTACCTTTGATGAATTTGCTTCACACTCTTTTAAATTTTCTAAGCTTCCTGCATAAGTAAGCAGGTCCAAGTTTATAAGATTGTAGTTTGTCCAAAAAATACGGCACAAAGTTTGAGCCTATAAAACCTGCCGTTCCAGTTAAAAGTATGTTTTTCATTTATCTTTTACCAAATCTATAAGATACTGTCCATAACCATTTTTACTTAATGGTTTTTAAAACTTGCTCTTTAGTTATCCATTTGTTGTTGTAAGCAATCTCTTCAAGACAAGCTATCTTATACCCCTGTCTATGCTCTATCGTTTGCACAAACTGTCCAGCTTCTATGAGGCTGTCGTGCGTTCCAGTATCTAGCCATGCGAATCCTCTCCCTAAAAGTTCTACTTTAAGTTTTCCTCTTTTAAGATACTCTTGATTTACAGTCGTTATCTCAAGCTCACTAGGTTTTACATTTTTAGCGATTTCTACTACATTATTATCATAAAAGTACAGACCAGTTACGGCAAAATTTGATTTTGGTTTTTCTTCTATGCTAATTGCCATCAAATTCAACTACACCAAATCGCTCTGGATCTTTTACTTGATAGCCAAAAACAACTTTAAGTGAAACTGCAATGGAGTAAAAGATATTGTCCCCAAGAATGAGACAAACACTATCGTTACTAATAAACTCTTCACCAAGCACAAAAGCTTGAGCAAGTCCATCAGGAGAGGGCTGTATTTTATATGAAAGATTTATTCCCCAGTCACTGCCGTTACCCAGCAACTCTTCCTATATCTTGAGGTGTTGAAATGATGAGTATCTCTTTAATTCCAGCAAGCATTAAAACTGAGAGAGGATAATAGATCATTGCTTATTGAGCCTTGTTCCACTTCCGCCTGCTAGGATTATGCCTTTCATTTTACAATCTACCGTCACTTTCTTTTAAAACAGACTTAATATCATAAATGATAGCATCTGTTAAATCCAAATTTACCGTGTGAAACAACAGCTTCGTATTTCGACGCATCTATGTTCTTTTGCAATTCAAGTCCATATTCATGCCCACGGGTCATATATATCCAAACTCTTGTATAACATCTATAACTCTACTATCCGGGCAATTTTCTTTAAATGTTATACCAAGTACGAGAACTCTGGCACCTTCTATTTTTTTATCATCAGCTTGATGACTTGGTTGGCGACATAGATACCCATGT
This sequence comes from Sulfurimonas lacustris, assembly GCF_059705355.1. Lineage (NCBI taxonomy): Bacteria > Pseudomonadati > Campylobacterota > Epsilonproteobacteria > Campylobacterales > Sulfurimonadaceae > Sulfurimonas > Sulfurimonas lacustris. The sequence continues at coordinate 1,182,563 of NZ_AP046125.1, read as the reverse complement.
TATCGTTGAGTCTTCTTCCTGCCAAGATAATCTCTGGGTTATAACCTACCTGCTGCGCTTTATGTGTCAAGTAATACCTACAAGTCCTGGACGAAATTCCATTTAGTTCCTGCCAAGACGTCATTTGTATTTATGCCAAGTTTGTTGAAAATAATTGCGAGTTCATTCACAAATGCTATATTGATATCTCTTTGAGAATTTTCTATAACTTTTGCAGCTTTAATAGTAGGTGCCAGCCGTAATGATGCTTGCATAAAGAGCATCTACCTATTTCAGGTGTGCTTCCTGCTGTTACTTTTTTAATTTTTGTAACTGTATCGCCTGGGTTGATTCGCTCTGGGCTATAACCGCAAAAGAAATCTTGATTAAATTTTAGTCCAGAGAATTTTTCAAGAACTGGCACACAATCCTCTTCAGTGGCTCCCGGATAAACTGTACTTTCATAAATAACTATGTCATCTTTTTTAAGTACTTTTCCAATAGCTTTTATAAGAGGTCTGGTCTTTTATCTATCGGGGTTGGAACTGTTACTATATAGATATTACAATCTTTAATATCATCAATATTCAGAGTGAACTTCATGCCATTTGCAAGTGCTTCTTTTACTTGTGTTTCATTAAGTTCTATCGTGTCCGCTTGAAAGCTCATCTATTCTCCACTTTGATATATCAAAACCAACTACTTTGTATTTTTCGCTAAACGCATGAGCAAGCGGAAGACCAACATACCCTAAACCTACTACACATATTTTTGCTCTAGCTTAAAAAACTCTAGATACCAATCAATAAACTTATTTATCCCATCTTGTACCGGAGTGGCTGGTTTATAACCCAAGTCCTCTACCAAGTCTGCATAGGTTGCAGGTACATCACCTGCTTGAATTGGCAGGTAATTTTTTTCTATTATTTTCAATGGCTGTTATAAAATCCATTAGTTTTACAGGGTTATTATAAATTTTGTATGGTGCTGATGATGTTGAGACTTCTCCTGTTCTTCCATTCCACTCTTCATCTCTTTTAGCCGGATTGTATATGACTCTCTACAATATCATCTATATATGTAAAGTCTCTAAGCATTTCGCCATTATTAAACACATCTATAGCCTTTCCTTCAATAGCAGCTTTAGTAAATAAAAAAAGCGCCATATCAGGTCTTCCCCAAGGTCCATAAACTGTAAAAAATCTAAGACCCGTAGTAGATATCCCGAATAGATGACTATAAGTATGCGCCATTAATTCATTTGATTTTTTACTAGCTGCATATAGTGAAATCGGATGATCAACATTGTGGTTTGTACTAAATGGCAACTCTTCATAAACAGATGAGCTAGAAGCGTAACATTGTAATGTCTGCATGATTCCAAAATATTCATAAATCCTATGATGTTGCTATCCATATAGGCATCAGGATTTGTTAAAGAGTATCTAACCCCGGCCTGTGCCGCCAGATTACATACTGCATCAAATCTTTCTGCTTCATCATTGTCCTCTAAGTTAAGCTTATAGTGTTAGATATAAGAAGTTTGCCATAAGGTATATCTTCAAGGGTATTTATGATTCCACCTCTTTGAAGCCTGCCATATTTGACATTTTGATCATAGTAGTCAAGTCCAACTACCTCATCACCACGAGCAAGTAGTTTAATGGCTTCCTGCTGTTACTAATATCTTCATCTTATTACCCCGCAAAAATCTAAATTCGTTTTTATATCTAATTTTTTAAACTCTTTATGTGCCACTAAAAAAGTAATTATATCAGCCATTTTTATAGCTTCTTTATACTCTTTATGACTTTCTATATTTGGTTCAACTGCAAGTATATCCAATCCATCACCTTTTAGCCTTCTCGCTATATAAAGAGCAGGTGATTCCCTAAGGCCAGCCCCATACATGCTACTTTTGCTTTTCTTCCGTTTTCATTTTCGTAAGCTAGTGCTGCGTTTTTTATCTTTTCAATGACCCATTCTGTTTTATAATTATTTACTTCCCTGCTTGTTCTGATAAGCTTTGCACTCTCTCCGCCAGCGTGAACTATAAACCAAGGGTCTACCGCTATACAGTGCCCACCTACTCCGGCTCCAGGTTGAAGAATATTTACTCTTGGGTGTCTGTTTGCGAGTTTTATCAACTCCCATACATTTATCGCATAACATGCTTAGCTCATTTGCAAATGCTATATTGGTATCTCTAAAACTATTTTCAGTAAGTTTTGCCATCTCTGCTGTTTCAAGCACCTCTCCTGCGACGAATTCCGCTGTTACTTTTGTAGCTTCTTGTGTAGTACCGCCAACGATTCTGTCATTTTCTACAAGCTCTCTCATGATGTGCCCTGGAAGAACTCTCTCTGGACAATGAGCTTGCTTGTATCCACTCCATTTTCTTTCAATGTTGCTTCAACCTTGTCAGTTGTTCCAACTGGAGAAGTGGATTCTAATATAACCATCTTTTACATAAGGAGCTATTGTTGCAGATACGACATAGTCGATATTGGGTACAAATCCATCATGAAAAGGTGTAGGAACTGCTATGACAAATATATCTGCTTTTAGCTTTTACAAAAGTATCCAGTTCTACTATGTGGATTTTTCCTTGATTGATTGTATCAACTACATCTACACCATAACCGCGATTAGCTAGAAGTGCTGATGTTGGAAGCCTATTTTTCGTTTAATCATCAAGCATTTCCCTTTAGAAATTCCGTCACCGTAAGGATTGTGCGCTTTACTCATTTTTTCATATGCTGTTTTATCATCAAGCAACCTTTGAGCTTCTTTTATGATTGTTTCCTGCTTCTACGGCCTCTGGTCGCTCAGTGGTGTCTCTCATGACAAGAACAGGTTTACCTAAAGATGTCAGTAATGATCTGCTCATCATGTATATAAAACTTTCATATTGAAGCAGATATACATTTGATAGTAACTCACGTGCAGGTTTTTGAATATTTGGATTTAAGTGTACCGGATAAACAATGTCAATATTTTGATTTGCAATTGTTTTTAAAGCTTCACAAATATTTATAAAGTTTTCTCTGCGATGACCTGTAACTAAAATAATTTTTCTATCCTCGATCAATTCATATTGCCCATTTATATTTTCTATTTTATCTAATGCCAAGAACAGCCCATCAATAACTGCTATAGTTGTTTCATCTTTTATAAGATTTTCTTTGCTTGTTTGTGTCGGAGCAAAGTGATAATTTGCGAGCACTCCAGTAAGAAGTCTTCTGGCCAAGGACTGTATATATCACCTGTTCGCAGGCCCGCTTCCACATGTCCAACTTTTATTTTCTCATAAAATGCTGCCAGAGCGCTTGCACTCGTAGTATCACCATGCACAAGAACAATATCCGGCTTAAAATCCCTTAGCACATTTTTTAATCCCAAAAGGACATTGGCTGTCACATCAAACAAATCTTGACCTGGCTTCATAATGTTTAAATCATAATCCGGCTTTATCTCAAGCACTTGATCTAACATCTCTCTATGTTGAGCTGTTACACAAACTTTTGTATCAAAATCTTTTGGATATTTCTGAAACTCTTTTACAAGAGGAGCCATCTTGATTGCTTCTGGTCTTGTACCAAACACCAACAATACTTTTTTCAATTCTGCTGTTCCTGTTACCAATATTTTCACTTTTTTTCCTTTAAATACAAATCATACATAGTTTTAATCTTATCAGCAAGCTCTTTTATGCCGATGTCTTCGCCTGTGCCTATGTTGATCTGGGTGTTTCTTGTCTCTTGAGATCCTTCGCTTCGCTCAGGATGACGGAGAGAAGGCTCAGGATGACAAAGGTTCGTCACTCTGAGTGAGCGCAGCGAGTGAAGAGTCTCTAGTTTTGAATTTTAGATTTGTTTCATTTTACTACATACCCGCCTGTTTTTGGTGAGCCTTTAAACTCTATCTTCTCTTCATCTTTGAGTAGTTTGATGTATCGCTCAATCGTTCTTTGTGTTACATCTGGAAAATTATCTGCTATTACATTAGCTTTTATAGGCTGATATGTTTTTATGCATTCAAACACTTCGTTTGCTCCGACATTTACTCCGACATTTACTCCGACATTTACTCCGACATTTTCATCAGATGATACTTTTTGCTTCTCATAGCTTATAGTTACTAAATAACCATTGCCCATCTCTTCGTACTCTAGCTTCATTGTTGGATACGATGCTATCTCTTCTCTGACTCTCGCATAGCCACTTCCATATTTTTCAGTATCGTCTGTGAGGTAAAAAGCTTCTGCTATGAGTTTGTTTCTTGTTTGTGCTTGGTAATTGTCTGTTTTTAGCTTCTCTATCGTCATATCACCATAGAGTCTTCCAGGGTTAAATATAGTGATGTGTTGATCAAATATTTTTATCTGTATATCTATAGGGCTTGTGTAGTCTCTATGGATGATTGCATTGAGTACAAGTTCCCTTAGGGCTTTTTTAGGGTACTCAAATATCTCATTTCTACTGATTTCACCAGTGAACTCAAAAGCTACTTTGATGTGCGAGATGATATAGTACATCGTCTCTTCGACTGCTTCATACAGTGGAAGCCTTAGCATCTTATCATCGATAATCATCGTTGGTGTTTTAAATCTTCCTATGTGAATATTGTAAATCGTTTGTTCTTTTGCAAAAAGAAGTTTGGCTGCATTTGTTGGCTTATCGTTTTTGAGAAGGTTTAGTTTTAGTAAGTTTTGCATCCTATCATCGGAGAGTTTAAACTTGCCACTTGCTTTGATTTTTGCAAAAAATCTATCGATTTTATCAAAATCTAGCTCTTCTAAGCTTGTGTCTTGCGCTTCGTATGCATCCCACGACAGTTGCAGTGATTGCAAGTGCATATTTGATATCTCTGTTAAGTTTAGCTGATGATTGCTATTTTGTACTCGTTTAAAATATTTGCCTTTGAAGCTCACTGGTTTGATGGGAAACTCATCTACTTTTATGGTTAAAACGGTTTTGTTTTCTAGCATAAAAGCTTCAATATCAACTATCAAAGATGGTTCTGTGGAGTTTTTAATTTGGTTGATATAGTTTTGTATCGATTCATTACCAATAGTCACTCCGCTTATGGTGCTATCATCTTTGATACCAATAAAAAGATATCCACCTTTGGTGTTTGCAAATGCACTGATAGTCTCTATCGCTTCTTTATCAAATGATTGTTTGAACTCTGTAGTCAAACTTTCACCACTTGAAATAATGGATTTGATAGTTTCTATCGTTTTAAGCATTAATTACTTACTCCATGACCGTATGGATTGTGCGCTTTATTCTCCATTGATTTGATTATAGCCTGATGCTTTTCAAGTTCAGCCTGCAGAACTTCATACTCTGCTTTTTTTCGTTCTATGAACTTTTGAGTAAGTATGATTTTTTCTTCTAAACCTTTTGAAGTCAGAAGATAGCGGTACTGTTTTTTATTTTGATTGTTGTAAAAATTCTCTACTTTAAGAAGCCCTTTTGCACAGAGTGCTTTTATGACATAGTTGATTTTGCCTACACTATAACCCAATTCATCCGCCAAAGTTTTTTGTGTAGTTGCATTTGGCAAGGTTCGTAAAATAGAAAGTTCCAACTCTTCGTTTGTCAATGTTTAATCCTAATAAATTTTATACTCTCATTCAAAATGTGAATTATACATAGTTCAAACTTTAAACTAACCAAAAACTAGCTGATTAAATATCCACTTATTTTCATAATTTCACTCTCCCAATACATAAAAATATGGTTCAAAACTTTTCTCAACAACTTTTTCCATCAAATCTAAAAAAAGTTTATAACTTCCTGTTACATGTGCTGCATCAAGAGCTTTGTAGTACTCCAATCTATCTTCTACGCTTATTACAACGGGTGGAAATCCAGCTTTGATAAGCTCTAAATTCATAAGTAATCTTGAAGTTCTGCCATTTCCATCAATAAACGGGTGAATACCAACAAACTCTATATGCACAAATGATGCAAGTTCTACTGGATGAAGTGTCTCTTTTTTGGCTTCATACTCTTTGATAAACTGTTCCATTTTAGATGGCACTTCGAAGCTTTGCGGTGGCTTGTGCTGGGCACCGCTTATAAGTACGTTCGTTTTTCGATAGCTACCTCTGTTTGAGTCGTCGATGTTTTTTAGTATAAGTGAGTGTATTTGCTTGATGTTATACTCTGTCAAACTCTCACTTTTTTGCGCCAACTCTTCTATAAATAAAATCGCTTCTTTGTGATTGATAGCTTCAAAGTGTTCCCGAAGAGTTTTACCACCGATAGTGATACCTTCTAACGCCACCTTTGTCTCTTGCAAAGTTAGAGTATTGCCCTCGATGGCGTTGGAGTGGTAAGTCCACCTGAGAACCAAATCTTCATGCAAGTTTTTAACTGCTTCTGCACCCAAGGGTCTATGACTATCTAATTTTGCTTTGAGTTTATCTAGCTTTTCAAAATTCATCTTTTTTCCCATAAAACCCTCTATACCACTTCACAAACTCTTCTATTCCATCTGAAAGTTTTGTATCCGGTTTATATCCAAAATCATTCATCAAATCACTTACATCCGCATAAGTAGATACCACATCGCCATCTTGCATTGGCAGAAAGTTTTTAACAGCTTCAAGCCCGAGCGCTGCTTCAAGCGTCTCTATGAACTCCATCAAACTTACGGGAGCATTGTTGCCAATGTTGTACACATTGTAGTTTGACGGATTGTCTATAACTTTGATAACACCGTCCACTATGTCGTCTATGTAGGTAAAATCCCTGCTCATGTTGCCGTGGTTAAACACCTTTATGGCTCTGTCGTTTGATATGGCGTCGGCAAATAGCATCGGCGCCATATCAGGTCTGCCCCACGATCCATAAACCGTAAAGAACCTCAGCCCCGTAGTCTGTATGCCGTAAAGATGACTGTATGTGTGAGCCATAAGCTCATTTGATTTTTTAGTCGCTGCATAGAGTGAGATGGGGGTATCTGTTTTGTCGGTGATCTTAAATGGTTGGCTCTCATTTAGTCCGTAAACACTAGAGCTGCTGGCGTATGCGAGATTTTTTACACCATAATTTCTGCAAGCTTCTAAAATATTCATAAATCCAACTACATTTGACTGTATGTAGGCGTGAGGGTTTTCAATGCTGTAGCGTACCCCTGCTTGAGCGGCTAAGTTGCACACTGCATCGAACTTTTCGGCTTCAAAAAGTCTGTTTATAGTTTGGCTGTCTTCAAGATTTGCTTTGATAAATCTATGCTTTGGGTATTTTGAGCTTTGGACTAAAGATCCTGAATCAAGTTCAGGATGAAGCTCTTGTGATTCAGGATGACGCTCAATCCCCAATTCAGCAAGTCTTGCATACTTTAGGTTCACATCATAATAGTCATTAATATTGTCAAGTCCTACTACCTCATCTCCTCTCTCAAGAAGTTTTTTAGCTAAGTGAAAGCCTATAAAACCTGCAGTTCCTGTTACTAGTATCTTCATCCTTACTTTTCCTTAACTATCACTATTAAATATATCCCTAGTGTAAACCTTCTCTTTTACATCCAGCAAGTTTTCGCTTAGTCTATTTGCCACTATCACATCAGAGGTAGTTTTGAACTCATCAAGGTTTTTGATAACTCTTGAGTTAAAGAAAGTCTCATCTTCAAGTGCGGGTTCGTATATAACTACTTCTATACCTTTAGCTTTGATTCTTTTCATTATCCCTTGGATAGCACTGCTTCTAAAGTTGTCGCTTCCTGTTTTCATAGTAAGTCTGTACACTCCCACTTTTTTTGAAGTGTGGATGTTGTTTGGATTTTGAGGTGTAAGTTCAAGTTTTTTGATAATACTGTTTGTTATAAAATCTTTTCTGGTACTGTTTGCATTTACGATAGCCTCTATCATATTTGATGGTACGTCACGGTAATTTGCAAGCAGTTGCTTTGTGTCTTTTGGCAAGCAGTAGCCGCCGTATCCAAAACTAGGGTTGTTGTAGTGTGTACCGATTCTAGGGTCCAGTCCTACGCCTTTGATGATTTGCTCGGTGTTTAAGTTGTGTGACTCTGCGTAGCTATCAAGTTCATTGAAGTATGCTACTCTCATAGCCAGATATGTGTTTGCAAAAAGTTTTATAGCTTCTGCTTCTGTTGAGTCGGTAAAAAGAGTGTCGATATTTTCTTTTATAGCACCCTCTGCTAAAAGATTTGCAAAGATTTCTGCTCTTTTGCTCTTCTCGCCCACTATGATTCTGCTTGGATAAAGATTGTCATAGAGTGCTTTTCCTTCTCGCAAAAACTCAGGTGAGAAAAGGATATTTTGAGTGTTAAATTTTTCTCGCAAAGACTTAGTGTATCCTACGGGAATAGTGCTTTTTATGACCATCGTTGCATCTGGATTTATACTTAGTACATCTGCAACTACATACTCTATGGACTTAGTGTTAAAATAGTTTGTTTCAGGGTCATAATCGGTAGGGGTGGCTATAATAACATAATCTGCACCGCTATAAGCCTCTTCTTTATCTAAAGTTGCAGTGAAGTTTAAATCATCTCTAAGTAGATATTCCTCTATCTCTTTATCTTCTATGGGTGATTTTTTATCTTTAAGCATCTCCACTTTTTGCGGGATGATATCAAGTGCTACTACCTCGTTATGCTGCGCTAAAAGGAGTCCGTTGGAGAGTCCTACGTAGCCTGTTCCTGCTATTGCTATTTTGTAAGATTTGTTATTTGTCATGTATGTATCAATCGCTTTTATAATTATTGCTTAGTTAGAAAAGAGATTTTATCATGCTTGGGCTTTGAACTTGATAAATAACTTTTTGAAAATATTATTTTATTTAATGATAGCTACAGATGACAAAGTTAAGTTTTATGACCAAAGTGTTACAATTCGCTTAAAAAAGGCTCTTTTTTGGGTGAAATCGTCAAACTTTTGCGGGTACAGCACTATATAAAAAATCTTTTTATCTTTTTGCCGCTTCTTTTTTCGTTCTCATTTACCGACACAGAGGGCATCAGAGATACTTTTTTTGTTTTTCTTCTCTTCTCTTTGCTCGCAAGCAGTGTTTATATTTTCAATGATTTTTTGGACATCAACGAAGATAGAGCGCATCCTACAAAGAAAAATCGTCCGCTTGCAAGCGGGAGTGTCTCAAAAAAAAGCGGAGTTTTGCTTATCATCGCTCTTAGCGTGGTTTCTCTTGGGCTCTCTTTGCTGCTTAGTACGACTCTTTTTGGTATCTTGCTTCTCTATTTTGTTCTCAATATTTTTTACAGTATCAAGCTCAAACATATCGCTATTTTAGATATATTTATCATTGCTTCTGGGTTTGTTTTGCGCCTTGAAGCTGGCTCTAGCGTTGCAGATATAGAGCTCTCTATGTGGATTACTTCTATGACGTTTCTTCTTGCCCTCTTTCTCGCACTTGCCAAAAGGCGCGATGATGTGCTTCTTGCTTTGGACGGGCAGCAGACACGCAAAAATATAGACGGATATAACTTAGAGTTTGTTAACGCCTCTATGGTTTTGATGGCGGGAGTAGTTATCGTGAGCTACATCATGTACACCATCTCGCCTGCGGTTACGGCAAGACTTGGCACCGAGTATCTCTACCTTACCTCTTTTTTCGTCATTTTGGGCATTTTGCGCTACATGCAGATAACATTTGTCGAGGAAAATAGCGGAAGTCCTACGAGAGTGGTTATCAAAGATACATTTTTGAAGCTCACTATCTTTTTTTGGCTTCTTAGCTTCGTTGGGATTGTAAAACTAACATGATTGCACGCTACGCCATCTTTGCACTGCTATCTACTGCCCTTAACCTCTTTTGTCAGTATCTCAGCTTTGCACTCTACGATGGTTTCTTATCGCTCTATGTTGCGATGTTTGCGGGTACTTTGGCGGGGCTGGTTTTGAAGTACATCCTTGACAAAAAGTACATCTTTTTTCACACTCCAAAAAGCAGAGCCGATGATGGCAAAAAGTTTTTTCTCTACTCGCTGATGGGAGTTTTCACTACCTTTATCTTCTGGGGTTTTGAAATTGGATTTGACATACTTTTTGAGAGCCAAAATGCGAAATATGCGGGTGCGCTGGTGGGTCTTGGCATAGGCTATATAGTGAAATATTTTCTTGATAAAAAATTTGTATTTAAGGATAGCAATGAATCTCTTTAGCTGGGGCATGTACCCAAAGATAAAAAGTAGTGTGTTTTCACTCAGAGATACACAGAGTTTGCGTGCGTACGCCGAAAAAATAGAGGAGTTTATCCCCTATGGCAACGGCAGAAGCTACGGAGACAGCGCACTAAATGACAATATACTTTACGCCAAGTCATACAATAACTTTTTAGCTTTTGACGCTCAAGAGGGCATACTTGAGTGCCAAGCGGGAGTGCTCTTAAGTGAGATACTTGACGCATTCGTAAAGCGTGGATGGTTTTTAAAAGTAACCCCAGGGACAAAACTCATAACCATCGGCGGAGCGATTGCAAGCGATGTTCACGGCAAAAACCACCACGTCGAGGGGTGTTTTAGCGAGTGTGTCGAAGAGATGACGCTTATGTTGCCAGATGGCGAGATAAAAAGCTGTAAAAAAGGGGATGCGCTTTTTCATGCAACTTGCGGGGGCATGGGACTTACTGGAGTGATTCTTAGTGCCAAAATTTCGCTCAAGAAGATAAACTCCAAGCATATCAACCAAACAACCATCAAAACCAAAAACCTCAAAGAGACTTTTGAAGCATTTGAAAAATACGAAAATATGCCCTACTCTGTGGCGTGGATAGACTGCTTGGCGCAAAACGAGGAGATTGGAAAGTGCCTTTTAATGGTCGGTGACTTTGCCAACGACGGCGATTTGGAGTACAAAAGCAAAAAGAAGTTCACCATTCCTTTTACATTCCCATCCTTTGCGCTTAACAACCTCACAGTAAAGGCTTTTAACTGGCTCTACTACGCAAAAGCGCCAGAGGGTGTCTCCAAACAAAAAGTGGATATTGACACATTTTTCTATCCGCTGGATGCCATCGGGGATTGGAACAAGATTTACGGAAGCGGCGGTTTTACGCAGTATCAGTTTATCCTGCCAAAAGAGAGCAGCTATGAGGGTTTAAAAGAGATACTCGGCAAAATTTCAGCTTCGGGCAAGGGCTCTTTTTTGGCGGTTTTAAAACTCTACGGCAAAGCAAACGACAACTACCTCTCTTTTCCTATGGAGGGCTACTCGCTCGCACTTGATTTTAAGATAGAAGCTGGACTTTTTGAGCTTTTAGATACACTTGACGAGGTTGTCGTGCGCTATGGCGGACGCATCTATCTAACCAAAGATGTGCGTGTAAGCCGTGAGACGTTTGAAAAAGGGTATCCGTTTATCGAGACATTTCGTACATTCAGAAAAGAGAACAACATGGATAAAAAACTACAATCACTCCAGTCAAAAAGGGTCTGCATATGAGTTATATTCTTATCATCGGTGCAAAAAGCGACATTGCAAAAGAGGTCGCACGCGTCTATGCCAAAAACGGCTACAACCTCTATCTTGCGGCAAGAGAAAGTGTCTCTTTGGAAGATTTGAAGCAGGATATCACACTTAGAAGCGGCGTAGAAGTCGTGCTCAAAGAGTTTGACATTACCGACTTTACTTCCCATGAGAGTTTTTATGGCTCACTTGAAGAAAAACCCCTCGGCGTTATCGTTGTCTCTGGCTACATGGCAGAACAAAAGAGCGCACAAAAAGAGTGGAGCGAAACACTGCAAACCATCAATGTCAACTATACGGGAGCGGTAAGCATCCTTAACATCATCGCAAATGATTTTGAGAAAGAGCGACGTGGTTTTATCGTGGGGGTAAGCTCTGTTGCGGGCGATCGCGGCAGAAAAGCAAACTATATCTACGGAAGTGCGAAAGCGGCTTTTTCAGCGTATCTTAGCGGTTTAAGAAACAGGCTTTACGAGAGCGGCGTGCAGGTTCTTACCGTCAAACCTGGATTTGTACATACTAAAATGACCGAGCATCTCGACCTTCCGCCAAAACTCACCGCAACTCCAAATGAGGTGGCAGAGGATATCTTTAACGCACAGCAAAAAGGGCGCAACGTCCTCTACACAAAGCCTATTTGGATGATTATTATGCTTATTATCAAGCATATCCCAGAGTTTCTATTTAAGAAAATGAGCATATGACAGAGCGTTACAGAAGAGAACTCTCTATCCTTACGGGGATTTTCGCCTTTAAGATTTTAATTCTTTGGCTACTTCCGCTAACAGGCGATGAGGCGTACTTTATCAAATGGGCGCACAACCCAAGCATGGGCTACTACGACCACCCGCCGATGGTTGGATGGGTGCTTTATGTTATGAGTTTTGTGAGTGATTCACATCTCTTTTTTCGCTCTTTTGCTCTCTTGAGTACCTTTGTGGCGGCGTTTGTGCTCTACAAAATCGCTCTGCTTTACGCCGTAGAGCGACAAAGAGCACTTTACACCTCCTTTCTCTTTTTAGCCTCACCTGTTGACTTGCTGCTAGTACTTATGACCAACGATGTCGCCCTGCTCTTTTTCAGCTCTCTTGGAACGCTCTTTTTGCTCTATTCGTTAGAAAAAAAAGAGTGGTTTGGCTATGCACTCTTAAGCGGAGTTTTTTTAGGCGCAGCATTTTTGAGCAAATATTTTGCCGTTTTTCTGCTCTTTTCGCTGCTGTTTTTCTCTCTTCTCACATACAGAGCCAAAGCCCTAAAAACAGTAGCGGTTGTCACATTTATAGTCCTGCTTTTTGTAGCGCAAAATCTCTACTTCAATTACAACAGTTGTTGGAATAACATCCTCTTTAACTTCTTTGCAAGAACTGAAGATAGCGTCTATGGCATAAGCACTGTTTTGGGTTACTTTGGGCTTCTTCTCTACATAGTCACACCGTGGGGGTTTTACTTTTTACTCAAAACAAAGTTTGAAAAAACAACACTTTTAAGGCTGCTTACGCTTATCTTAAGTGTTGCGTTTTTTGTCTTTTTTGTAGTCTCGCTCAAAAACAACATCGGACTACACTGGTTTTTACTATTTACACCCTACATCTTTTTGCTCTTTAGTTTTATACAAATGGAGCGTTTGCAAAAACTCTTTAACTACAACGCCATCTTTACATCGCTTCATATCATCATTGTAGTAACTGCCCTTTTACTTCCAACCTCACTTCTCAAAGAGCATAAAAAATACTCGGATATCGTGATGTACACCCAGCCAGAGAGCATCTGCAAAAGCCTTGAAGCATTTGATGATGAGAGAATTTTTACACTCAGCTACTCAAGCGCATCACTGTTTTCACACTTTTGCAAAAGAGAGTTCACTGTTTTGTTTAACAACTCCAAATACGGTCGTCTTGATGATAAACTCCTCGATGTGCGGGAACTAAAAGGCAGAGATATTACCCTCTTTCACAAAGCCCCAATTGAAGAAAAACTGCTTACGCAAGCTTGCAACTCTTTCTCACTGGAGAGTTTTAAGAGTGATGGAGCGACTTTTTACACCGCAACATGCAAAGGTTTCAACTATGAGTTTTACAAAAAAAACTATCTTGATGTCCAAAACGAGAAGTTTTACAGCATCCCATCATGGCTTCCTGTGGGAGCGTGCTACTTTAAAGAGAGGTATGATACAAAATGAATCTCGCACTTTTTGATTTTGACGGAACGCTCAGCTCCAAAGACTCTCTAGGAGAGTTTTTAAAGTACGCTTCAAGTAAAAACAGCTACTTTTTAAATATGGCAAGGTTTCTACCATATTTTGCACTCTGGCAATTACGCATCATCTCAAACTCCAAAGCAAAAGAGCGTCTTTTCTCCCTCTTTTTTAAAGGAGCAAACGAAGAGATTTTCAAGCAAAAAGCAGAGGAATTTTCACTCCAAAAACTAGACACCATCATCGACGAAAAGAGACTGCAAATACTGCGAGAGCATCAGGCAAAAGGCGACAGAGTAGTTATCGTCTCTGCCTCTATGGAGTGCTGGCTTGCACCATGGTGCAAAAGAGAGGGCATAGAGCTTCTTAGCACACGCTTAGAGTTTACAAAAGGCGTATTTAGCGGCTATTTTGCAACAAAAAACTGCCACGGCACAGAAAAAGCCAGACGCATACAAGAGCATTTAGATATTAAACAGTATGAAACCATATACGCCTACGGTGACAGCTCAGGAGACAACGAGATGCTCGCACTTGCGCATAAAAGTGTACGCTTCTAGGCAAGAAAAACAAAAGGAGTATTTTTGTACTATTCTACTCATTAAAACAAAGGAAAATATCTATGAACGCTTCAAATAATCTTGCAATTCAAGAAGATGAAATCGATTTGAGAGAACTTTTTAGAACTCTTTTTAAAAATAAAAAAATTATAATTATCATAACACTTCTTGTAACTCTTAGTGCTTTAATTTATGCTTTTACAGTACCTAAAGTATATGAAGCAAAAGCAGTCCTCAAAATAGGTGAGTACAAACTTGCTAATACTAATAATACTAATAATAATCATATTATAATAGCTGACAGTTCCGAACTTTCTAAAGAATTAGAGATACTATTTATAGATATTTTGAAAAATCAAAAAGGTAGGGAATCAAAAATTGAGAGCATTATAGTACCGAAAAATCAAAAAAACTTTTTAGAAATTATTGCTAATGGCTCTTCAAATGAAACTGTGCAAAGAGAAGTACAAAAAGTAATTGACTATATTCAAAGCAATCACAAAAAAATACTTGATGATGTAAAAAATCTTCATGAAACCAAAGCAAAACAGGTAGAAGGTAAGATTTCACTTTTAAAAGATAAAACTCTTCCAACACTTCAAGAAAAAATAGATAGATACAAAAAAGATTTAACACTTTATGAACTAAATTTTTTGGATATCCAAAATAATCTTAAAAAAATAAAAGATTCAAATCCTACGCTTGCCGCACTACAGATTAATGAGCAAAGATACTTATCTGATATTATCGTAAAACTGAAAGACTCGCTTGAAGTTTTTGAAAATGAAAAAAATAATATTGAAGTTATAGAGCTAGAAAAGCTTAATGAAGAGTTAAAAACTTTACAGGTTTTAATGGAACCGTATAATTATAAAAATACAGAAATAGTAGGTTCGGTTATGACGAATGACTATCCTGTTAAACCAAAGAAAAGCCTAATTGTTACAGTCGCCTTTGTAACAGGTTTCATCATGTCAATATTTTTTGTATTTTTCTTAGAATTTATAAGAAATGAGAAAAAGCACCAACTACAATAAGTGCCTATCTCAACCACTCTTTACCATTCTTTTTGTATAATCTCCTAATTTTTAGTAAAAGAGAATCATAATGTTAGAGTATCAAACCATAAAAAATTGGCTGTTCAAACTTGAACCGGAGAGTGCACATATGCTTGCGGAGTGTGTGCTTAGAGCTCCAAATATCTGCCCCATACCTTTCAACCCTTTTTTAGAGTCCCATTTTGTTACCAACCCTGTCCTAAAGCAGGAGCTTTTTGGGCGTACTTTTCATAACCCTGTCGGGCTTGGTGCGGGATTTGACAAAAATGCGACGATGATTCGCGGTATGCAGATACTTGGATTTGGTTTTACGGAGATTGGTACGGTCACTCCAAAGCCACAGGCGGGCAACCCAAAACCGCGTATGTTTCGCCACATCGAGGAGCAGAGCATCCAAAATGCGATGGGATTTAACAACGACGGTCTTTTGAAGGTTCAAAAGAGACTCAAAGAGCGTTTTCCTTTTACGACGCCTATCGGGATAAACATCGGCAAAAATAAAGTGACACCGGAGAGTGAAGCCATCAATGACTACACAGCTCTTATCAAAGCACTTCACACGCTTGGCGACTACCTTGTTATCAACATCTCCTCTCCAAATACTCCGGGTTTGAGAGATTTGCAAAATGAAGAGTTTATCACAAGACTTTTTGAAGAGGCAAAAGCGATAACCACAAAACCGATTTTGCTAAAAATCGCACCTGACATGAGCGTGGAAGATGCGGTTGCGCTTACATCTTTGGCAGTTGCAAAAGGGGCGGACGGCATCATCGCCACCAACACAACCATCGACTACTCACTTGTTAAAAACCCAAAAAGCATTGGCGGTTTGAGCGGTGCGGTGCTTAAAGAGAAGAGTTTTGCTATCTTTGAAGCGATTGCAAAAGAGCTTTTTGGCAAAACAGTGCTTATCTCTGTAGGCGGTATCGACTCTGCTGCCGAGGTTTACAGACGCATAAAAGCTGGAGCTTCACTTGTAGAGATTTACAGCGGACTTATCTTTGGCGGTCCGGATATGATTAAAAACATCAACTTAGAGCTTACAGAGCTTATCAAGGCTGATGGATACGCAAACATCACAGAGGCGATTGGCGCAGATAGAAAATAGCATGAAAATTTTCTTAGCACTTACACTCATTATAGGGACACTTATGGCATCATCACTACCAAAATACGAAACAAAAACCCTTGAAAATGGGCTTCAAATCGTTGTTATTCCGATTCAAAACGGCACGGGCGTTATTAGTACAGACATTTTTTACAAGGTTGGAAGCAGAAACGAGGTGATGGGCAAAACTGGCATCGCACATATGTTAGAACACATGAACTTCAAATCTACAAAAAACCTTGACGCTGGCGAGTTCGACAAAGAGGTAAAGAGTATTGGCGGTGTAAACAACGCATCTACAAGTTTTGACTACACGCACTACTACATCAAGTCAAGCACACAAAATCTCGACAAATCACTTGAACTCTATGCCGAACTTATGCAAAATCTCAAACTAAAAGATAAAGAGTTTCAGCCAGAGCGTGATGTAGTGGCAGAAGAGAGACGCTGGAGAACAGAAAACTCACCCATGGGTTACCTCTACTTTGCACTCTTTAACAACGCTTACGTCTATCATCCATACCACTGGACACCTATTGGCTTTATGAACGACATAAAAACATGGACGATTGATGATATAAAAGATTTTCACAAAACATACTATCAACCGACAAACGCTATTTTGATGGTGACAGGCGATGTTGAACCTGAAGAAGTTTTCAAAAAAGCAAAAAAGAAGTTTTCTCACATCAAAAACAAGGCAAAAATCCCAGAGTTAAAGTTCGTAGAACCTGAACAAGAGGGAGCAAAAAGAGTTACTATCCACAAAGAGAGTGAAGTTGAAATGCTAGCGATAGCGTTTCATATACCGAACTTTCAACATGAAGACCAAATCGTACTCAACATGATTTCAGAGATTCTATTTTCAGGAAAAAGCTCAAGACTTTATCAAGAGCTTATCGAGAAAAAACGCCTTGTCAACAACGTCTATGCTTATAATATGGAAAATATAGACCCAGGACTTTTCATCTTTTTGGCGACTTGTAACCCTGATGTTAAAGCTGAAGATGTAGAAAAAGAGCTAGTTAAGCAGATAGAGCTTCTAAAGAAGAAAAAAGTAGATGCAAAAGAGATAGAAAAGGTCAAAATCAACACAAAAGCGGAGTTTATCTACTCGTTAGAGAGTTCAACCTCGGTTGCAAACCTCTTTGGAAGCTACCTTGTGAGAGGCGATTTGACACCGCTTCTAACTTATGAAGAAAATATAGAAAAAATTACGCAAGAGCGAGTTTTAGAAGTTGCGCAAAAGTACTTCAATTTTGACAAATCAACAACACTTATTTTAAAAAAAGGAACGAAATGAATATCGTAACCGGTTCTACAACCGCCCTCATCACACCATTTAAAAACGGCAAATTAGATGAGCAAACTTACGCAAAACTGATCCAAAGACAGATAGATAACGGCATTGATGCCGTCTGCCCAGTAGGAACAACCGGCGAGAGCGCGACACTTACATATGCGGAAGATAAAAGATGTATTGAGATAGCAGTAGAGGTATGCCGTGGCACAAAGACAAAAGTTTTAGCAGGTGCGGGAAGCAACGCAACGGCAGAAGCCGTAGAAGCGGCAAAAACGGCACAAGCGTGCGGCGTGGATGCTATATTTTCAGTTGCACCATACTATGTAAAACCATCTCAAGAGGGACTTTACCAACACTACAAAGCAATCGCCGAGTCAGTTCCCCAGATGCCATTTATGCTTTACAATGTCCCAGGGCGCACAGTTGTTGACATAAGCGCAGATACAGTTATAAGACTTTTTGACGATGTTAAAAACATCTACGGCATCAAAGAGGCGACTGGAAGTTTGGAGCGTACCATAGAGCTTCTCTCTCGCAGACCTGAACTTAAAGTATTTAGTGGTGATGATGCTATCGACTACCCTATTCTCGCAAACGGTGGAGCGGGGATTACCTCTGTTACTTCAAACCTCTTGCCTGATTTGAAAAGTGAGTTGGTGCGTAAAGCTTTAAACGGTGATTTTGCAGGAGCAAAAGCACTCAACGATATGCTTTTTCCTATAAATAAAGTTCTCTTTTTAGAGTCAAACCCTATCATGATTAAAGCTGCTATGTACGTCGCAGGGCTTATTGAGACGTTGGAGTACAGACTTCCTTTAGTTGCTCCAAGTGCGGAAAATTTGAAAAAGCTTGAAAGTGTTATGAAAAACTATGAGATAAAAGGACTTTAATATGAGTGAGAAAAGTATGCAGGAAAAAACTCTTTTTGTAAGCGGCGGAACACGTGGGATCGGAAAAGCAATCGTCTATGCGTTTGCCGCTAAAGGGTGTGATGTAGCTTTTACATACGCAACAAAAGCGGATGCGGCAAATGAGATTATTGCAGATGTTGAAGCAAAGTATGGTGTAAAAGCAAGGGCTTACAAACTAGATATTCTCGAGCCTGAGACATACAAAGATGTTTACACAGAGTTTGACAATGATTTTGAGCGACTTGACTTCTTCATCTCAAACGCCATCATTTCGGGGCGTGCAGTTGTTGGAGGGTTTGGTCCGTTTATGAGACTTAAGCCAAAAGGGCTGAACAATATCTACACGGCAACAGTTGACGCATTTGTTGTTGGCGCACAAGAGGCGGCAAAGAGAATGGAAAAAGTTGGCGGCGGAAGCATTATAAGTATGAGTTCAACAGGCAACCTTGTTTACACTCCAAACTATGCAGGTCATGGCACAAACAAAGCGGCGGTTGAAGCGATGGTGCGCTATGCGGCGGCTGAGCTTGGCGAGAAAAACATAAGAGTAAATGCGGTAAGCGGCGGACCAATCGACACAGACGCACTCAAAGCATTTCCAAACTATGAAGAGGTAAAAAGCGAGGTTGTAAAACGCTCTCCGCTCTCTCGTATGGGCGAAGCTGAAGATTTGACGGGTGCATGTCTTTTCTTGTGTAGCAATGACTCTTCATGGCTTACAGGACAGACTATTGTGGTGGATGGCGGTACGACGTTTCAATAATTTTTAATAAATATTTTTCAATTTTTTTGAAAAATATTTACTCACATAATGCTATCATCCACCTTATGAAAAATATGCAAAAACTCATCGAACCGCTCAATCTTATCTACTATGAGTATGACAAAGAGACAAACTCATTTTTACTTGACCAAAACTACTCTAACGAGCATATTTTTGAAGAGCTTATCAAGATAACCTATATCTTAAGCAAACAAAACATCAACTTTTTTGTAGATGAGAACAAATCTTTGGTACTCAACAGCAAGGACACCCTTCTTGCAAAAACCAAGAGAATCATAGGTTCAGTTGTGCAAAATTTTAAAAACAATTCACTTCCCATTTACGTACTTAATGACAAAAAAGTCAAGTGGGCAAAAAATCTGCCAGTTATCAAGATAGAGACTATCAAATGTGATATCGATTTTTCTTCCTACGATGCGCTTATTTTTACTTCAAAAAGCGCCATCTACTCGCTTGATTCCTACAACCATAAGTGGAAATCAAAACCGCTTTATGTCATCGCACCTCAAACAGCCAAAGCAGCGAGCAATTTAGGTGGAAAGATAAAGTTTGTTAGCAAAGAAAAGCATGGAAATGAGTTTGCAGAAGAGTTGCTTCCGCTGCTCAAAAACAAAAAAGTACTCTATATCAGAGGTTCAAAAATAGTCTCAAACTTAGTTGAAAAACTCAATGCAAATAGTGTCATTTGTGATGAAGCGATTGTCTATCAAACAGTATGTGTCGCATTTAAAAAGAAGATTGTATTACCAAAAAAATCAATCATTATCTTCTCATCTCCATCAACCATAGAGTGTTTTTTGAAAAATGCACTCTGGGATAAAAGCTACACTGCCATATCTATCGGACACACTACACAAAAGTATTTTCCACCCTACATCACCCCTATTGTAGCAGAGACAACTTCATTTGATTCATGCGTCAAAAAAGCAATAGAGCTTATTAATAATAGCTCTGTATAATATTTTCATATATTCTTAAGGAACAAAAAATGCAAAAGATTACAAAAACGATTTTAACAGTTGCTATGCTCAGCTCTGCTCTTGTAGCAGAAGCGACTCTTCCACCGCCAGTGCAAGATGTTGTAAAAATGGAAAAGCTAGCAGGTCCAGCGGGTCCTTTTACCACAAAAGAGAACTTTCCAAAAGATTACTTTTTGATGCCAAAAAATCTTCCTTATCTTGTTGGCATGACACTCTATGATAACTCAAGCGCAAATCTCAAACTCTCAAAAGAGCAAATAGACGCGATACTAAAAATCAAAGAGAACCTTATGAGCAAAGCAGTAGATAAAGCGCTTGTTATCAAAAAACTTGAGCTTGAGATGATGCAGCAAATCTCTTTCAAACACAAAGGTCCAAAAGCAGCAGATTTTTACCCAAAAGTGGATGAGATAGCAAAACTAAGAGCAGAACTGACAAAAATCCATTTAGATTGCATAGAAAAAGTAAAAGCAGTTCTCACTCCAGAACAGTTTGAAGAGATGCTTGATTATGGGGTTGTCAATATGTTTTAAACAAGTAGTCCAAATCAAAAAAGGAAGAGCAAAACTTCCTTTTTTTGATTTTACTGCACGACGATAGACTCTTGCGCTCCGATATATGCTTTGGTTGCTTCCTCGGAAGTGATTTGTAACTTCTGCGCTATTTTAGGGCTGATAACATAACTTATCCATGTTGTTTTGATTTCATCCCCTTTTTGAAGTTTTGGTACACTGTAGTGAACTGTTTTTGCACTCATTGCTTTTAGGTTTTGGTTGAGCATATAGTCAGTTGCTGTATGTGGCATAGCAGGTTTTCCTTCACTATCTTTAAAGGCAACTATAAATGTAGCCTCTTTGTCCTCTTGAGGGCTCTCTTTAAAGTTACTCCAAATAACCTCTCCTTTTCTTGTAACAACTGTTTTTGCAAATTTTAGACGCATTGGATGCGTGATGATTGCGTGCCCCATTTTGTTGACTATGGTAAGCTCTATCGTATCATTTTTGTAAGCAAGTTCAAGTTTAACAGTTTTTTTGACCATCTCATCTGAGCGGATACCAAGAAAGTTGTGCGTTGCGTACTCATCTCTGCCTTTTTTGTTAAACTTCTCATTGCCACCAGAAGCTTTTGGCATATGACACCCTATGCAATCACTTGTTTTATCGTATTGGTCTTTTGCATTACAGACTTCAAAGCCAAGGTCATTCTCTTTGTGAGAGTGACAACCCATACACACTTCACTATTTTTATAAATCTCATTATGCTCAGCATGGTGCTTATCGCTTGAATCTGGATTGTTGAGATTTCCAAACATCGTAGGCTTGTCATCACCTAATGCGCTTGAAAAGTTTATATTGTAAGCCTTTGCATAATGCACTTTGCTGATTTGATGGCAGTAAAAACAAGAGACGCCATCACTCTGTCTAACATCTTTTGGGTCTGGCTCCTCTGTTCCGCGAATCACTGCTGAGAGATTTTTAGTAGAGGGCATATGGCATAAAGCACAAGAATAGTTTTTCTCTCCAGAGAGCTCTTTTACTTTTCTATGTATCTCATCACTGAAAAGTGATGATTTGTGATGCATCGATTTTGTATGCTCTGCATAGATATCTTCATGACACTCTTTGCATGATTTACTCTCCAAATATTTTGCTTCAGATGCTACAAATAAAAATAGCAACAGCAGTATAATCCTCTTCATTAGAACTCCATTTTTTGTTTTGTGAAGATTATACTATAAATTTTTTATAATTATTATTTTTTAAAATTATATTTATGCTATTTTTTAGTAAAAGCCTCATTTCTACTCGTTATGATATTCATGCTTGAAATGGTTTTTAACAATCCTGCCTCTTCAACATAGTAGGGCTGCTCTTTTCCAATCTTTAAAGTGCTGAAAATTGGCTTTCCTATGACTATTCTTCCCTCGATGCCATCTTGCTTCGTCTTAATGCCCCAAACATTGTGAAATACGACAATCTCATTCTCATATGTACCTACATAGAGTACAACATGCCCTTTTTTATAAAGAATAGTTTGAAAAGGAACGGCGTTTTCTTTGATGGTTTTTATCTTCTGCTCATCATCCAAATCTTTCAAAGAGATGATTTTTCCAACTCTGCCCTGCTGATAGGAGTTTCTAGGAAGCCAGATACCAAACGGTGTGAACATATCCCTTAGTGTTGAGGAGCAGTCTCTTTGTTCATACATCCCGCCCCAACCGTAGTTTGTCTTTGAAACTTCACTTATTGCTTTTGTCAAATTGTCCGCACTAAATGGTAAAATCTCTTTTGTAGCGATTTCTTTTGGGATTTTTGTATCTATCAAAACGGCTTTTTGCCCATTAACACCTGCTTTTGCAACTGTAACCGTGTAAGATGTTTCATCTTGGGCAACATAAGGCAGCACCATACCGATTTTTGATAAAAATAGAAAATTACCATCCATATCATAGATAGCTTCACCCTCTTTAATGATTGCCAATTGCACTCTATTTTGCCAAAAATCTTTTTGTGTATCTTCTAAAATAACAAACTCATGCGCTCTTACCCATCCAGATGCAAAAGAGGCAAAAACATACGCCCACTCTCTGTTTTTTGAGTAGTGTGAGATGAAGATAGGCGCATTTGCGTGAACAGTGCTATTTTGAAGATAGTCAAAGGGAAAACCCTCTCCTGCAAGCGAGGGGTCTCTTAAGAGCGGTCGGATAGTCGGGAAAACTCTCAAATTTAACTCTCTGAGCGTTAAACCTTTTGCATTGAGTGTGCCATACGCATCAAAATTTGCATTTTCTAGCATCGTATCAAAAAAGCTCTGGTTGAGTTTTTGTAGATTTTCTCCATAGCTGCTTGATGGACGATATGTGTTAAACGCCCATTTTATAGACTCTAACTTCTCTTTAGGCTGCTGCATATTCCAGATATGAAAATGCATATTGTTGTAGTTTTTTTGAATCTCATAAAGTGAAACGTTGTCATCAATTTTTTTGGAAAAATATGCCGCATCTTGCGGGATGCGCTCCAAGTCGGCTATCTTTGACGATTCCAAAAAACTTTTTTTAGCGTCATGTACAGCACACCCTCCAAGCAAAAACAGCATCAAAACTATCCATAAATTTTTCATCTGCATCACCATCAGTCAACACTTCCAAATCTGCTTACAACTCTTCCGATAACTTCAATCTCATTTTGGTGTAGTGTTTGCGTAGCATAAACAGGGTTATCAGAGATGATATCTACTCTGCCATCGAGCCTTTTTTGAACTCTTTTTATAAAAAGTCCAGCCTCAGTTCTTATAGTAAAAATCCCACCCCTTGCCAAATCTGTTTTGGCCCTGTTTACAAAAACAACATCGTTATAGCTAAATGTCGGTTCCATCGAATCACCCGTTACATTTATGGCTTCTATGTTCTTAAGTTCTCTCTCGCCGCCAAGCATCATTACAAACTCCTGCGGTATTTGTATCATCTGATTTCCCACGTCATCAGAGTCAGCCCCACCGCCAGCCGAAGCACTGATTTGGTCAAAATATCTCACCATGAAGAATCTGTTTGTTGCCGCAACAAGGCTCTCTGGCGATTGTCCGTAAAGCAACCAGTTTATAGAGATAGATTTGAGAGCACAAAAATCTAAAAGTTCTCCAAAAGGAACCTTGTTGCGTTTTTTCATCGTTGCAAAATTCATTTGAGAAATTCCCAAAATATCTGCAACATCCTTGTCGTATATCTTTTTTCCGTTAAACTCTGTGGAGACTATACTTTTAATCTCCTCTACTATATCAAGAAAACTTTTCATGCTACACCTCGGCAAAATGGCTAAATTAATATCATTATAATACTTTTTTCAATTTTAGTCAAAAAAAGTATGACAATTTGCAATATTTTTTGGTTGTTTATAAAAATATATATACTATTTGAAATAAAAGATAAAAGGATTAAAGATGAAAATAGTAGTAAACAACGCAAAAAGCTTATTGGAAAAGTTTGAA
Organism: Sulfurimonas lacustris; assembly: GCF_059705355.1. NCBI lineage: Bacteria > Pseudomonadati > Campylobacterota > Epsilonproteobacteria > Campylobacterales > Sulfurimonadaceae > Sulfurimonas > Sulfurimonas lacustris. Next base: position 1,158,241 of record NZ_AP046125.1, on the reverse strand, counting down.
AATTCTCTTGAGAGACTAGCAGAAATCCTATTTTAAGCTCTCTTGCTCTCTCTCTTTTGCTTTGCGTTCATCTGCTTCTCTTTGTGCTGATTTATTTTTATGGTATCCGCCAAAAACAAAAATCATAAAAAGTAAAAAAAGAAGTAACATAACAATGTCAACAAATGTGCTCATATCTGCTCCTTAAAAAGAGTGTAGTTTTGTCTTATCGCCTCATAAAGCACGATGCCTGTGCTTATGGCAAGGTTGAGACTTCTACCCTCTTTTGTCATTGGTATGGTGATGTTTTGCTCTTTGTAGCGCTCAAGGATATCATGTGGTATCCCTGCTGTTTCGCTGCCAAAAAAGATGTAATCTCCGTCTTGAAACGTTGCATCAAAATAGGGTTTGTCTGTTTTTGTCGTAGCGAAATGAGCGTTGTTTGTGATGGGGTTGTTAGCAAAAAAATCATCCAAACTCTCCCAAACATGCAAATCAAGCTTATGCCAATAGTCAAGTCCTGCGCGGCGCACTGCTTTTTCGTCGATATCAAAAGCTATGGGTTTGATGATATGCAAAGTAGCCCCCGCATTGACGCAAAGCCGCCCTATGGCGCCTGTGTTATTTGGAATCTGTGGATGAACAAGTACAAGATGAAACAATGCTAACCTTAAAAAATAACTGTTTTATTTGCATAAACAAAAATTCTGTCCTCAAGTGCAAGTTTAAGCGCACGGGAGAGAACCACTTTTTCCACATCTTTGCCCAAGCGCTGCATATCTCTCCAGCTGTAGGCGTGGTTGACATGGATGACTTCTTGAGCGATAATTGGACCCTCATCAAGGTTGTTGTTTACAAAATGCGATGTTGCACCGATAATTTTTACGCCTCTCTCGTATGCTTGTTTGTAAGGATTTGCCCCGATAAATGCAGGCAAAAAGGAGTGGTGGATATTGATAACCCTGTTTTCATACACTTCGACAAACTTTGGAGTTAAAATCCTCATATATTTTGCAAGGACAATATAATCTATCTCTTCAAACCCTGCCAAACACTCTAAAATCTTCTCTTCATGCTCTTCTCTGCTTAAGCCCTCATGCGAGATTTTGATAAACGGGATATCAAACTTTGCAACAAAAGAACCCAAATCACCATAGTTTGAGATAACCGCCAAAATGTTTGCTTCAAGCTCTCCTGCTTCATGGCGCACAAGTATATCGCCGAGTGCGTGCATCTCTTTTGTTGCCATAATGACAATATTTTTCTTTTTTGGAGCGATAACTTCGATATTGGCATTTGCAGGCATAACTTCACAAAGAAGCTCATAGAGTTGGTTAAGATCAATCTCGCCCTCCACAACGCTTCTCATGAAAAATTTATTATTCTGGGCATCAACAAACTCGCTATTTGAGAGGATATTGAGATCATTATGGTAAAAAACGCTTGATACTTTGTGTACCAACCCCTTTTCATCATTTGCATCTATGAGTACTCTGTATTGGTTCATTTGCGATTTCCTTTTTCTAGCTCTTCTACTCGTGAATCGATGGTTACTAAAACATACTCTAAAAAGTTAAGCGTCATATCTACTTTGGCTTCTATATTTGTGTTATTTGGTGCTTGAAATCCCTCAAAAAGAACAAGTAAACGCTCCCGCATAGATACTAAAAACATCATCTCACTGCTTAATGCTTGCTCTTGATCTGGCTTTGGTTGGATTTTGTTCTCTTCTTCTTTTGTTGTGAGCTTAAAATCACTTCTGCTTATTTCGTCGTTCATTTCATGCTTAGTATCTTCTAGCTCTGCCAAGGTTGAGAGAATGACATCTTTTAGTTCCATAGTTTTAGCAACCACCTTTCAAATTCATTAAACTCTATATCATCCTGCATTTTTACAAAGTACTCTTTCATTTGAGAGTTGACATTCAAAAATTTTTTTCTCATGCCAGAGAGTCTTCGTATTGCGATTTTGGCGTCACTGTTTGAGGAGTCTTTTTTTAAAATCTCTTTATAGATTTCAAGCGCTTCCTCTTTGAGACCTTGTAGCTCATAGATATTTGCTAATGTGAGTGTCTTCATTTTGCCGCATAATTAGCGATGATAGAGCCCATTTCACTAGTAGAGCAAACCTCTTTGGCATCATACTGAGCCAAATCTTTTGTTCTATACCCCTCTTTAAGCGCTCTCTTTACGGCAGCGTCTATCTTGTCTGCTGCAACATGTTCACCAAGTGCATAGCGTAACATCATAGAAGCAGATAAAATCGTTGCGATAGGATTTGCTATCCCCTGCCCTGCGATATCCGGTGCAGAACCGTGGATAGGTTCATAAACACCTATTTTAGCACCAACCGAAGCTGATGGAAGCAGTCCGATAGAGCCTGAGAGCATACTTGCCTCATCGCTCAAAATATCTCCGAAAATATTTCCCGTAAGCATAACATCAAACTGTCTAGGGTCACGGATAAGCTGCATTGCGGCATTGTCAACATACATGTGAGAGAGTTCTACTTCAGGATACTCTTTTGCCACCTCTGTCACTACCTCTCTCCAAAGCTGCGAAACATCCAAAACATTTGCTTTATCGATAGAACAAACTCTTTTGCTTCTCGTCATAGCGATTTTAAATGCTTGATGAGCGATTCTGACAATCTCTTCACGGGTGTAAACCATAGTGTTCCACCCTTTGTTCTCATCACGCCCTTTTGGTTCGCCAAAATAGATACCGCCGATAAGTTCACGAACCACCATCAAATCGACACCTTTTACAACTTCAGGCTTAAGTGATGAAGCATTGATAAGCTCGTCAAAAACAGTTGCAGGGCGAAGGTTTGCATAGACACCAAGCTCTTTACGGAATCTTAAAAGTCCGCTCTCTGGGCGTTTTTCACGAGGAAGATTGTCCCATTTTTGTCCACCGATAGCACCAAAAAGCACGGCATCACTGTTTAGGGAGATGTTGATAGTCTCTTGAGGAAGTGGGTCACCAGTAATATCGTAAGCACAACCGCCCATCAAAGCCTCTTCATAAGAGAACTCTATATCGCAACATGAAGCCACGGCATCCAAAACTTTTACAGCCTCATCTATGATTTCAGGACCGATTCCATCGCCTTTGATAAGCGCAATTTTATATGTTTTCATTACTTTCCTTTGATTTCGTTTTGTGCATAATTCATAAGTCCGCCAGCATCGATGAGTTCTTGCATAAATGCAGGAATCGGGATAAATTTATATATTTTTCCTGTTGTTTGGTTGGTTACTGTCCCGTTGTTCATGTCAACACTTATCTTATCACCTTCGGCTATCTCGTCACTCTCTTGAAGTTCAAAGATTGGAAGCCCCATATTAAACGCATTGCGGTAAAAAATCCTTGCAAAAGTCGGAGCGATAACCGCGGCAACACCAGCGGCTTTAAGTGCTATGGGTGCGTGTTCACGAGAACTTCCGCAACCAAAATTTTCACCAGCAACGATAACATCGCCTCTGCTCATTTTTTTTACAAATTCAGGGTCTGCATCTTCCATAACGTGCTTTGCCAGCTCCTCAGGAACAGATGTGTTTAAATAGCGTGCTGCAATAATCAAGTCTGTGTCGATATCTTTTCCAAATCTCCAAACTTTTCCATCAATATTTGCTTTTTGCATAGAAATTCCCAACTTTACTTTGAAATAATTTCGGGATTATAGCTAAAACGATATTTTAGTTTTATAAAGAGCTAGTCATTAAAGGTAAAAATAGCGTGATATTGATTAGTATCACGCTGCTAAAAGGAGGTTATTATCTTTTGAGGTTGTTCACTGTTTGGAGCATTTCATCACTTGTTGTGATGACTTTAGAGTTTGAATCATAAGCGCGTTGACCTGTGATAAGGTCGGTAAGTTCAACAACAAGTTCTACGTTGCTTAACTCCACAAAACCTTGTCTCAAAACTCCAAGACCGTCTATCCCCGGAGTTCCCTCAACCGGTTGCCCTGAACTGTCGGTTTCTAGGTAGAGGTTATCCCCCATAGAGTGAAGACCCGCTGGGTTGATAAAGTTTGTAAGCGTAACCTGCCCTACCTGCGTTGCTTGCGCTTGTCCTGGTTGTACGACACTTACCGTTCCATCTGTACCGATACTTACATTTGTAGCATCAGGCGGGATGACAACTTCTGGAACAAGTCTGTAACCGTCACTATTTACGATAGAACCATTCTCATCGACTTTAAATGCACCGTTTCTTGAGTAAACTTCACTTCCATCGGGCAGTTCAAGCTTAAAAAAACCTCTTCCAGTAACAGCCATATCGAGTTGATTATCCGTCTGTTTTAAACTTCCCTCAGAAAATATCTTGTTGATTGCAGTAGCGCGCACACCAAGACCCACTTCTATGCCCGTAGGGCTTTTTGTGACATCACTTGTGGATGTTCCTGCGTACTCCATGACTTTATACATCAAGTCGGCAAACTCTGCACGAGACTTTTTAAAGCCGATAGTATTGACGTTGGCAATATTGTTTGCCGTAGTATCGATTTGTGTCTGCATTCCTAACATTCCGGTAGAAGCAGTATAGAGTGATTGCATCATGGTTTAACTCCTTAAGATTTTCTAGCAATTTTTTCAATTGCGTCACGGTTCATATCGTTCATCTGTGTATCCATAGCTTTTTGGTACATTCCCACTAAACGGTTTGCTTCTATAAGCTGTGTCATCATCTTTACGGCATTGACATTGCTCTTCTCTACAAATCCTTGCAAAACTGCATCACTATCCTCGATGTTGGCAAATTCATTCTCGCCTTCGTATCGGTAAATACCATTTCCCTCTTTTTTCAGAAGTGCTATGTTGTCAGGTTGCACAACAAAGAGTTTTTGCGCAGCTTCAAGCCCCATACCATTTCCAGTATTGGTAAATATCTGCCCATTTTTGTCTATCTCGATAGCATTCTCACCCTGATTGAGCACAATCGGTTGATTGGATACAAAATAGTCGCTTGGTAAAACTTCATACCCCTGCTTTGTGATAAGTTTGCCCTCATCATCTTTTGTAAACGTTCCATCTCTTGTCAAACGAACACCGTTTGGAGTTTTTACTAAAAAGAAGAGACCCTCTTTTGAGAGAGCCATATCCAAAGAGTTGTCGCTTTTTTGCATGTTTCCAAGCGAATAATCAGTAAATTCATCGACAACCTGAGGAGCTTTGTTCATCGCACGGTTTAAAAACTGTGCCGCTTCTTTCGTATGGTTCGCATTTGGAAGCTCATCTCTCGCCTCTTTGTAGAGACGCAAAAAATCTCCGACGACAAGAGTATCCTCTTTAAAACCGGCTGTATTGACATTTGCAAGATTGTTTGCAATGGTGTCAAGTCGGTTAAACTGTGTCACCATCCCCGCTGCCGAAGAGTAGTATCCGCTTTGCATAGCATGCCTTTTTCGAAATATAGCAACTAAAAGCAAAGTTTGTTCCATTTTTTTGCTTCATATGTTTTTTCTCTAAAGCTTGACTTTATATATATATATAATATCGGTTATTTTTATTTCTGTATTTTTTAACAAAAGGTAACAATTTGACATCATGTTTAAACGAGTTTTCTACAACAATAAAAGTTAATGGCTCTATTCTAATAGTAGAAGATTCGGCACTCTTCAACAACACTCTACGTAAAAATCTAACAGCATTAGGATACGAAGCAAAGGGTGTGTACTCACTAGAAGAAGCACTTTTAGCTATTGAGGAGGCTTCTTTTGATTTAGTTATTTTAGATTTGCATCTACCCGATGGAGAGGGAGAAGACCTACTTCAAAACTTAAACGCCAAACAAAAACTAAAAATCATTGTTTACACTTCGGATTTAGATAGGGAGCGCAGAAACGAATGGTTTAGGTATGGAGTGCTTGGATACCTATCTAAAAATGACCCCTTTAATTTTATAATCCAACAGATAGACAGCACAATCAAAGCAATACAAGAAAATATAAATTACAATATTTTGATAGTTGATGATTCAGTTGTTGTTAGACGACAAGCCACTTCATTGCTATATGCTCGCAACTATCAAATCACTATGGCAGCTAATGGTGCTGAGGCTATAAAAGCCATCGATACACAGGAGTTTGATTTAGTTTTGCTAGACCTTGAACTACCCGATATGAACGGTGAAGATGTTTTAAAATATCTTAAGAAAAACAGCTCGTCCATGGATGTTCCGGTACTTATTATGACGGGAAGATATGATGCCAACACAATTGGAAAGTTGATAAAACAAGGAGCAAATGAGTTTTTCACAAAACCTTTTATCCCCGAAGAGCTACTTTTAAAAATCGATTTTTGGATTGATTCAAGACGTAAATCAAAGCAACTTTTATGTGAACAAAAATTACTTAAAGAGTATAAAAATGCCATTGACAGAAGTGCGATTGTTTCAAAAACCGACAAAAAAGGAATCATTACTTTTGTAAATGATAAGTTTTGTGCTATTTCCGGCTACACCAAAGAGGAACTCATAGGCAAACCACATAATCTCATTCGCCATCCAGACATGCAAAAAGAGGCGTTTGAAGAGCTTTGGAGGACAATCAAGAGTGGGCAAGCTTGGGAAGGTTTAGTTAAAAACCTCAGGAAAGATGGTTCTACATACTGGGTTCATGCTGTAGTTAGCCCTATCGTAGATTTGAATGGAGATATCGTTGAGTATATGTCTATACGAACTGATATTACAAGCACTCAAGAAGAAAAAGAGTATATAAAAAATGAGCTAGGTATAAAAACAGCCGATTTTGACGAAGCGCGCCACCTTACTAAAGAGTATGAAATCGCAATGGACGCAACACTTGCCGTAGTGAGAACTGATACAAGCAATATCATTACATATGCCAATAACACAATTTGTAAGTTAAGCGGCTATACTAAAGCAGAGCTCATCGGGATGAACTGTAAAAAACTAAGGCATCAGCATCACATAGACAACCAAGATTGCGATAATTTAAAACATGCTTTACTTCAAAAAGAGACAGTAAAGATGCGCTTTCATAATCTCTCAAAAAATAAAGAGGTCTATTATGTAGATGCAACTGTCATCCCAATCACTGATATACATGGAAACATTCACGAGTATTTGCACTTGATGTGCAATGTAACAGAGCTTGTAGAGTTACACAATGAGATGGAAGACACACAAAGAGAAATTATCTATAAAATGAGCGAAGTTGGGGAGAGTAGAAGCCAAGAAACAGGTAATCATGTCAAGCGTGTTGCAGAATACTCAAAACTACTTGCTCTAAAAGCGGGACTTAGCCTTGAAGAGGCTGAAATGGTTTTGATAGCGTCACCCATGCACGACATCGGCAAAGTTGGTATCCCAGATGGCATCTTAAAAAAACCCGGAAAACTCGATGCGTATGAATGGGAAATCATGAGAAGTCACTCTGCCATGGGTTATGAAGTTTTAAAATCATCACAAAGACCCATACTAAAGGCAGCCGCGACTATTGCCTATCAGCATCATGAAAAATATAATGGCAGTGGGTATCCCGTGGGAATTTCAGGTGAGGATATACATATTTACGCACGTATAGTTGCAATAGCTGATGTTTTCGATGCGCTTGGCAGTAACCGCGTTTATAAAAAAGCATGGGAGCTTGAAAAAATAATTGAGATGTTTAAAGAAGAAAAAGGGAAACATTTTGATCCAAAATTAATCGAATTATTTTTAAACCACATAGAGGATTTCTTGGCAATTCGCGATGAATTTAAAGATTAATTGCCAAAAAAAGCATCTTTGCTAAAACAAAATTTGTCATAGACAAGACCATAAAAAGAATTAAGCAAGATTATTTGGGTATAATCCACCTTTAAAAAATCTTACAAAACCAGCAAGGTGTCCCCAAATATGACAGCAAAAGAACTCAACAAGGCTATTGAAGCATTTTTTGCCAATCAAAAACCAAAAGAGTGCTCTACTTATGAAGCGCTTTTAGAACTTTTTGACAAACAACCAACAGCCGCACAAGCTGCAACTATCCACAAACTTATACAAAAACACAAAACGTGTATCCACACCTCTTCTGAGCATGCAAAACTTCTTAACGACAAAGAGGCAGAGGCTAGAAAAAGCGCACAGAGAAAGATGATAGAAAACAATGAGACGGATGAGTTTGACATCTTAAAAGAGCATGAACTCCTAGAGTGGTCTCGCTCGGACTCTCCTGTTCGTATGTATCTGCGTGAAATGGGACAAATACCGCTTTTAACAAAAGAGGAGGAGATAGAAATCTCCAAAAAAATCGAAACAGGTGAGAGCATTATTATCGATGCAATCTGCTCTGTTCCTTATCTTATCGACTTTATCCTTGACTACAGAGAGCCACTTATCAACCGTGAAAGACGCGTGAAAGAACTTTTCAAGAGCTTTGAAGATGAAAAAGATGATGGCGAAGATGTAGATGAGAGTGAAGATGATATTGATGATGGTGATGAAGAAGAAGTTGCAGAAAAGGTTCTTACTGCAAAAGATAAAAGCAGAGTAGAAAAAGTAACAACAAGCTTTAAAGCACTTGAAAAAGCAAAAAAAGAGTGGGTAAAACTAGCGGAGAAACTTCCTGAAAATCCAGATGGAGAGCTCACGGATGAACTTGTTTTTCACTACCTGAGCGTAACCTTTAAAAAGAAAACGCTCAAAGAGAGACTTTTAGACCTTGGTCCAACTTCTAAGCTTATCAACGAACTTGTCAAAGCAATGGAGACAGCACTTAAAAGTGATGAAGGGTACGATAAAGAGCTCAAAAGACTAGAGTATAAACTTCCACTTTTTAACACAACGCTCAAAGCTAATCATAAAGTTTTAGTAGAAAAAATCTGTATTTTGACAAAAGAAGATATTGCAGCTATGGTTCCTGAAGCGACCATGGTAAGCACCTATATGGAGATCAAAAAACTAGTACAGACAAAAGAGGCATCCAAAAACAGTTTTGATATGGAGCCTGAAAAACTTGCAGATATTTTAGAGCAGATTAAGCGTGGAAAAAACATCTCTGAAGTCTCTAAAACAAAGATGGCAAAATCAAACCTTAGACTTGTTGTCTCTATCGCAAAACGCTACACAAACCGCGGATTGCCGTTCCTTGACCTTATCCAAGAGGGCAATATCGGCTTGATGAAAGCGGTTGACAAGTTTGAATACCAAAAAGGGTATAAGTTTTCAACCTACGCTACGTGGTGGATTCGTCAGGCAATCTCTCGTGCCATAGCCGACCAAGCAAGAACGATTCGTATCCCTATCCACATGATTGAGACCATAAACCGTATCAACAAAATCATGCGTAAACATCTCCAAGAACATGGCAGAGAGCCAGATGTTGAAGTTATCGCACTAGAAGTCGGCTTATCGGTTGAAAAGGTAAAAAATGTTATCAAAATTACCAAAGAGCCTATCAGTCTTGAAGCACCAATCGGAAGTGAAGATGATGGAAGATTTGGTGACTTTATCGAAGATAAAACATCACTTTCACCATCAGATGCGATTTTAAAAGATGACTTGCGTGTGCAAATAGAACAGGTTCTTGAACAGCTCAACGAGAGAGAAAAAGCCGTTATCAAACTTCGCTTTGGTATCATGGATGATGAGTCCGACAGAACGCTTGAAGAGATTGGTAAAGAGCTTAATGTAACTCGTGAGAGAGTCCGCCAAATAGAGTCTAGTGCTATCAAAAAGCTCAAGCACCCTAAAGTCGGAAGAAAACTTAAAAATTATATAGAAGAGTAGTAAAAAAGCGATGACTTTTGAGCAGCAGTGGATAGAGTATGACTACAACCCTTTTGTGCTCTTTAGCGCAGCGGGGAAAATCCTCTCTTTAAATGCCGAGGCGCAGTTTTTACTCGGCTCTGCTACTACCGAAGAGCTTTTTAACCTTGCTTCGTCTTACGCCAACATCTCTTTTGGATTTAAAACTACCTTTTTAGAGTTGGAGTTTGGGCGTTATAAGTTTTTTGCCATTACCGTAGGTTATGAAGACGATGAAGCCATCGGCATCAAACTCTACCAAGCTCCCTCTTTTAAGATAAACAAACCAAAACCAATCGGCGAATCTACAAATATCTATGCTCTTGTGGATTTATGTATCTTGTCCTACTCCATCAACTCAAAAATAATTTTTGAAAAAGATTTTGACCCTACCATTCCTGATATTATCATCGACTCAAACAACTTCATAAAGATTCTCAACAAAGTATATGCTTGCTATGAGAATAACCAAAAGATAGTGACAAAAATCTTTTACAGAATCGGTGAACATATAAAATTTGAAGAAAAAAAATACTCACTTTTTTCAGTTGAGATATCTGCAAAAAATGTAGATGAAGAGAAACTGGGCGAGTTAAAAGTTTTAATCGCAAACACAAACTTCTACATTGATGTCCAAAAAAAGATAACCATAAATATCCCTATGATTCTCTCATAGTGATATAACCCGCAACAATCCCAAGAAGAAGCGATGGAAGATAGACTGCAATATCTAGTAGTTCGTTGTTTTTCAGTGCTATAAAAGCGATAATCAAAAAAAGATATGGAACTAGCCTATAAGCCGAAAAAGAGGCACTTGAACCTTTTTTGATATCGCTTAGATTAAGGAGTTTTATCTTTTTTTTCTCCTCTTTAACGATTGCTTTTAAGTCTAGTTCTTCTATGGGTTTTTCGTTGATGGGAGCATCATCGTCTAGCTCGTATGGGTCAAGAACTCTATCTAACTCATCTCTTTGCTCTTCTACTTCTTCGTTTTTTATCTTAGCACTTACCATGTTTTTGTATGCGTACATAGAACCCATAATGATAAAAAAGCTGCTCAAAAACGCCACTTGCAGGTTTATAAAAAAGGAAAAAGAGAAAAATGCACTTAGCAAGATGAAGAGTTCAAGCGCAAGAAGAGGTTTAACGGCTTTTTTCACCATAATCCTCTTCATCATCCTCATCGTCTTGAAGCTCTTTTTTGATGGCGTAACGTGGTTGTTTTGCAAGTTCTTCATAACTTTTGTACTGCTTTGAGTATGCTTTATAGACATTGAGCACCGCTGCTGCAATGCCTATGAAAACTCCTATCCAAAGTGTCCAAACAAGACCAGTCATATTTTTTAGTATGAAGCCGATTCCCACACCCATAAGAACCGCCACAACCATAGAAATCCCAAGCGAGAGACTATCCGCCGCTTCTATGATAGGCTTGATTCTAGGTTTTTGCTCCTCTTTGTTCTCAGCCATTTGTAAGTGCCTTAAATACTCTGCCGCTGGCTTTTATGGTCTCTTCGATCATTGCATCCGTTGTTGCCGTCGAGATAAAGCCTGTTTCATAGAGTGAACATGCAAAGTAAAAGCCCTCCTCTAGCATCATAGAGTGGAATTTTGCGAAAAGTGCCTCATCGGATTTGCAAGCATCTGCAAAATTTTTAACAGGGTTTTGGTTAAAGAAAAAGCCAAACATACTCCCTCTTGTGTCTATCTGCATAGCTATACCGCAAGCAGCCGCCTCTTTTTGCATCCCCTCAACAAGTCTTACAGCTCTCTCGTTTAGAGTAGCGATGACTTGTGGATTGTTTTTGAGTTTTGAGATAGCCGCAAGACCTGCCGCCATAGCAACAGGGTTTCCACTAAGTGTTCCTGCCTGATAAACAGGACCTTCAGGAGAGAGTTTTGCCATAATCTCTGCTCTTGCGCCAAAAGCACCAACAGGCATACCGCCGCCGATAACCTTTCCAAGCGTCACGATATCTGGTTTTACTCCCGTGATCGACTCAGCACCATGAAGTGTTGCACGAAAACCGCTCATAACTTCATCAAAGATAAGAAGCGTGCCGTGTGCATCACAAAGTGTTCTTAACTCATGTAAAAACTCTTTGTCAGCCGGAACAAGTCCCATGTTGCCTGCAATCGGTTCTATGATAACACAAGCGATGTTTTTGGAATCCGCAAAACATTTTTTGACACTCTCTATGTTGTTGTACTCTGCCAAAAGCGTATGTTTTGTAAAATCAGCCGGAACACCCGGAGAGCTTGGGTTGCCAAAAGTTGCTGCACCGCTTCCTGCTTGAACCAAAAGAGAATCGCTATGCCCATGATAGCATCCAGTAAACTTGACGATATCATCACGCCCCGTAAACCCGCGAGCAAGACGGATAGCACTCATAACTGCTTCTGTTCCGCTACTTACAAAACGAATCTTCTCAATAGAGTCAAACATAGAGATAACTAATTTTGCCAAATCGCTCTCAGCTTGTGTCGGCGCACCAAAACTCAAACCATGTTTTACTGCTTCAATCACCGCATTTTCAATCGACTCGTCTCTGTGTCCAAAAAGAAGCGGTCCCCAACTCTGCACATAATCGACATATCTGTTTCCATCAATGTCAACCAAGTAGCCGCCCTCGCCTTGCGCTATAAAAAGAGGCGTTCCGCCAACGCTCTTAAATGCTCTAACAGGAGAGTTTACTCCACCAGGGATAAGTTGTTGCGCTTCTTCAAAAGCTTTTAATGAATTATCTATGCTCATAAAATAACCTTGTTTTTTGTGTGATTATAGCAAAGTAGTATTAATCTACATTGGTTATAATTCGCAAAATTTTTCTACTAAACGGAATCACTTGAATCGCTCCTATTTTGCTCTTTTTGTTGCATTTTTAGTACATACTTTAGTGCTTTTACTCTTTTGGTTACTCGGTACAATGGCACCAGAGATAAAAAAAGAGGAAAAAAAAGAGAACAAGATAAAAGTTTCTCTCAAAGAGATGCCTAAAAAATTTAAAGATGCGGGCGAGGTAAAAGAAGTTGCCCAAAAACAGCCTGATATTGCACCGCCGATGCCAAAGGGAAGTCAGCTCAAAGAGATGCTTCAGAGTGCGCCAAAACCGCCTATAAAGTATGAACCAAAAAAAGTACAATCGCAAAAACCTCCAAAACTTAATGAGCCTAAAAAAGAGGTGCAAAAAGAGAAGGCAAAAGCAGAACCTACCCCAAAAGTAGAACCTCTTCCGCCGGAAAAGCCATATATACCCCTTGAGGCAGACAAAACAAAGAAAGAGACAAAAGATACATCTAGTGATCCGCTAGCTTGGATGCATGAAGACAAATCGGTGCAAGAGACAAAAGAGGAAAAGGCAAAGCAAAAAAGCGGCAGTAGCGTTGGCAATGCAGATTTAAGGGAGCTTTATGGGGATGAGTTTGGTAAACTTACTCAAGGGCAGCAGAAGTATCTCATAGACAACCAAGAGATTATGCGCCGCATCACGCAAGAGATTTTAAACAGAGTTGCACGCGTCAATATACGCCACGATATGAACGTCAACAAGGTAAATATAGTAGAGTTTTACCTCCATCCAAATGGAGATATGACGGACTTTAAATTTTTACAACCAAGCGGATACCATGTGCTTGACCAGACAACGCAAGAGACTATTGAGTTTGCATACAGCCGCTATCCAAGACCCGATGAGAAGATACTTGTGCGCTACAACGTATTTTATAATCTAGCGAGATAAAATCTTCTCAAGGAGCGCTAGCGCACCTTTATAAATCGGCTCATCGATAAAGCCGTAATTGTCATCTTCAAAACCTGTAATCCCCTCTGCTCTTTTGAGCTCAAAGAGTTTGATGATATTTTTTGCTCTTGCCATCTCTTTTTGGCTATCTTGAAACATCTCATTGACAAGCACTGCTTGCGATGGCGAGAGACACCCTTTTGCATCGTACCCAATCTTTTTTTCTAGCTCAAGCCACAGAGCAAACTCCTCCATATTTTTGTGCTCTTGATAGACAAAAGAGACAGGTTTTACCCCGATAACTTTACATGTAATGAGAAAATGGGAGAGGATATAGTGTACAGCAGGGTTGTCCCTTGTGATAAGCGCTTGAGGGAGGCGCATATCTGCAAAAAGGTCTAATATGCCGAGGTAAAAAGTGGTCACTTTTCTATCAATTTTTAGCTCTGTAAGGTTGTTCCATGCCTCACTTGTCTCAATGGAGAGATGCAGTTCTGTTTTGGCATCCAAGAGCTCATAAACAGTCTCAACCTCTTTTTTTGTTTTAATCTTTGGAACTCGGATGGCGTCTGGCATAAACTGGTTGAGGTACGCTATCTCTTCGTATCCTCCCTCAAGCAGGGCATTGACACGCACAACAAGTTTTTTGTTACACTGCTTATGATGGGCAAGAAAGAGCGCACATAAAACAAGCCCGAAAGGTTTATCTTGTTTACTTACTCCATCTTCAAGATTTAAGATGATGCAGTCAGCGTCTAACGAGTCTATCTTCAAAAGATGGTCGAGATTGTGGCATGAGAGCATCAAAGCGGAGCGAAAATCTTTTCTTGGGTTGATTGCTCTATGTGTTGGCTCTGCCAAAGCATCCAGCGCTGCCAAATCTCTTCTCTCATACGCATCTCGTACTTTTTCTATATTACTTAACATTTGCGTTCTCCTCTTTTTTCTTTTCTTGGAGGTAAAAATAGAGCGATTGAATCTCTTTTGGTGTTAAAAAGTATCTCGGCATACCATTTTTTCTCACATTTAGGGCGCGATAAAAATTGTTGAAGTCTATGTTGTTAATGCGCGGACCAACAAAACTCTTCTGTTCCTTTTTGTGCTCATATTTTGCAACTATTTTACCCTCTCCAAACTCCCCATGACACTTATGACACCCTATGCCTCTTGGATTTTTGTAAAGTGATGAAGCATACTCCATAGGAGTTATAAAACTGCTTTGCGCCAAAAGAGAAAACGGCAAAAACAACATCAATACAAACAGATTCCTCATATAAAGCGACCTTTTAATATATAAAGGTATAATAACAAAAAAATTATATTATGAGGTTTAAAGTCCTTAAGTCTAAATAACCCCAACTTCAGAAGCTTAAAAAGAGGGCTAATGTGAGGCTAAACTTTGCAGTTGCACTTATTGTGCTGCAAAAAGTTTTAACGAAGCAGTAGCCCTCTTTTTAAACTTCCCTTCGGGCAATAAGAAAATAGCCCTATTGCGTCGTTAGATTTTCTTGAATTAGCAAAGCTAGTCCTGCGAAAATCTGCCTAGCACTAGAGCTATTTTCTTATTGCTGAAGTTGGAGTTATTTAGATTTAAGGACTTTTAATGCAACTTCTTGATGGAAAAGCGTTAGCGGCAAAGATAGAAACTACTGTTGTAAATGAAGTAAAAGAGCTAAAAAACAAGACGGGTTTAGTTCCTGGGTTGGCGGTCATTTTAGTGGGACAAGACCCTGCAAGTGCAGCGTATGTTAACATGAAAAAAAAGGCGTGCGACAGAGTCGGTTTTTACTCCGTAACACATGAGATGCCAAGCGATATCTCACAATCTGCCATTGAAAACACCATCAAAATGATGAACAACAACCCAAATATAGACGGTATTCTTATCCAACTTCCTCTTCCAAAACATATCGACACAACCAAACTTTTAGAGCTTGTAGAGCCAAGCAAAGATGTGGACGGTTTTCATCCATACAATGTTGGAAGACTCACCACTGGGCTTGATGGCTTTGTTCCATGTACTCCACTGGGCGTTATGGAGCTTTTAAACGAGTACAACATCGATGTCAAGGGAAAAAACTGCGTTGTTGTCGGTGCTTCAAATATCGTTGGAAAACCGATGGCTTCACTTCTTCTCAATGCAAATGCGACTGTTGAGATTTGCCATATCTTTACAGATGATTTGAAAAAACACACGCTCAACGCGGATATGATTTTTGTCGGTGCAGGTGTGATAAACCTTATCAAAGAAGATATGGTCAAAGAGGGTGCTATCATCGTTGATATCGGTATCAACCGTGCGGATGATGGCAAACTTGTCGGCGATGTGGATTTTGAAAATGTTTGCAAAAAATGCTCTTATATCACCCCAGTTCCAGGAGGCGTTGGTCCTATGACTATCGCTATGCTTCTAAGCAACACACTCAAAGCGGCAAAAGCCCATGCAGAGGAAAGAGCGTAAATGAAAGAGTTTCTACACAAAACATACAAATTTTCCAACTCATGGACGGGAACAATTATCATCGTTCTTTTTGTTATCTTCTTTGTTGCGCAGGCTTTTAAAATCCCAAGCGGCTCGATGAAAGACTCGCTTCTTATCGGGGATCATCTTTTTGCTAAAAAATTTGCTTACGGTATTCCTATGCCACATCTTCCATTTTTAGAGGTCTCTATCATGCCATGGAGCGACAAACTTCGCCTTATGGACGGAGATACGCCAAAGCGTGGCGATATCGTCATCTTTAGACCGCCACACAACACAAAACAGCACTTTGTCAAGCGTTGTGTCGCACTCCCCGGTGATGAGCTTTTTGTATCGGATAAAAATCTCTACCTCCACCACAAAGAGGGTGATAAATGGATAGAAGAGAACTTTAAAGGGTACGAGATAGTTGTTTTTGCAGGAAAACTCTGGGTAAAAAATCCTTACATGAAAGAGCATGCAGGGATTCACCATGATGAAAAAATCGTAGAAAATGGTCAGTATCCTTTGTCTATCTTCCACTTTGCACCCATTCGCATAGATGAGAACCACTACTTTATGATGGGCGATAACCGTGACCACTCAAACGACAGCCGTTTTTGGGGTGCAGTGCCTTATGATAACATCGAGGGAACTCCTTGGTTTGTCTATTTTAGCATAGATGACAACTGGGAGATAAGATGGGATCGCATAGGAAAAACGCCAACAGACCTAGAAGATGACGCACATCTGCAAAAAGCTATCGTAGAGAGAAAAAAACAAGATAAAGATGATTATGGAATCTATTGATCTGCTCAAAATTGCAGCCGCTGTTTTAGCGCTTGCAGTAGCTATCATCGGGCATGAGATTATGCATGGCTGGGTTGCCTACATCTATGGCGATACAACCGCTAAAAATGCGGACAGACTTACCATCAACCCTATCTCACATGTCGATTTGGTAGGTACTATCATCGTTCCCGCAACTATGTACTTTTTGCCTATGTTACTTGGTGCTGAGAGCGGTTTTCTCTTTGGATGGGCAAAACCCGTACCTATCAACATGTCCACGGTAGCAAAAAATGCAGGCTACAACGGTGCTATGCAGGTAGATTTGGCGGGAATTGTCTATAACTTTACTCTGGCAGCTCTTGCTTCTGTAGTTATCGTGATGATGAGCCAGCCCACAACTAGCGATTCGCTATTTTATGTTTTTGTATATCTTTTTGTTTTGCAAACACTTATTATCAATGTAGTGCTTGGAGTTTTCAATCTCTTGCCTATTCCACAGTTTGACGGCGCCCATTTTTTATCGCATCTTGCACTCAAACACAAGATAAATTCAGTCGCCGAGTTCTTTTACAAATACGAAAGATATGGAATAATTATAGTCTTAATTGTTCTTATGACACCGCTAAAAAATTATCTGTTGCTTATGCCTGTGCAGATGATTTTAAGTCTGTTGTTACCATAAAAAAGAGAGGAAGAAAAATGAAGTTTTACATCGCTACAGATCACGCCGGCTTGGATCTCAAAGACTATACGGTTGAACTGCTTAAGCAAAAAGGTCACGAAGTAGTTGACCTAGGACCATACGATAAAGAGAGAGTTGACTATCCGGACTATGCTATCAAAGTTTGCGAGGCTGTTTTAGCGGATAAAGAGGCTCAGGGGATTTTGATTTGCGGTTCGGGCATAGGTATGAGTATGGCAGCAAATCGCCACCACGGCATCCGTGCTGCACTCTGTCATGATGCCTACACGGCGACAGTCGCTCGTGGACATAACGACGCAAATGTGCTCTGTTTTGGCGAGAGAATCGTGGGCAAAGGGGTTGCCGAGTCTATCTTGGACGCTTGGATTGTAGGAAGCTTTGAGGGTGGACGCCATGAAGGTCGTGTTGCTAAGATAGAAGCGATAAATAACTAAAAGGAAAAGCGTATGTTTTTTGAATGGTCACTTTTAACACTCCTTGCTATCGTTGCGATTTATCTCTTTGTCAAGATGTTTTACTTCAAAAGCATTACCAATAAAGAGCAAAGAAGCAACGACCTTATGAAACTCACGCTGCAAGAGGCAGAGATACTTATCAGAAAGTATCAGATTCAGCTTCAGCGTGCGCTTGGCAATGTGGATATTTTAAGTGACGAGCTTACAAAACTACGCAACGAACTCAAAGTTTTAAAGCAAAGAAACACAAAACACAGACAAGAGACAGACCGTCTCAACAACAAAATCAAAGCACTAGAGAGTCGCATAGACGCTCTTCTTTAAAGGATAGATGATGACACTAAGCAACTTAGAGAGAAAAATCATAGAAGGTTCTTTGCGTGATATCAAAGATTTTCCAAAACCAGGGATTGTTTTTAAAGATATCACAACACTCCTAAACAACGCCGAAGCCTTTGGCGTCACCATGAACCACCTCTACCAAAGATACAAAGAGTACAACCTTGACTACATTGCGGGGATTGACGCTAGAGGTTTTATCTTTGGGGCGGCTTTGGCGCAGATGTTAGGCATCGGTTTTGTGCCGATTCGCAAAAAAGGAAAACTCCCATACACAACCATCAGTGAAAAATACTCTTTAGAGTATGGTTTTGATGAGATAGAGATTCACATCGATGCTTTTAGTGCTAAACCAAACGCAAGAGTGCTTCTCATAGATGACCTAATCGCAACCGGCGGCACGGCAAATGCAGCTGCTAGACTTATCAACCAAGCGGGTGCTTCGTGCGTTGAGGCTTGTTTTATCGTCGCCCTTACCTTCTTAGAGGGACAAAAAAATCTTCAAACTATAACTCCTGTATATTCTTTAATCGAGGTAGCCTAATGTATATTCCATCAGCTTCAAAGTTCGACCCTATCCACGGACACTTTGGTATCTTTGGCGGCAGATATGTGCCTGAAACGCTTATGCCAGCCCTCTTAAAGCTAGAAGAGGAGTACAAAAGCATCCGCTTTGACAAAGACTTTTGGACGGAGGTGGACTACTACCTCAAAGACTATGTTGGTCGCCCTTCCCCGCTCTACTATGCGCACAACCTCTCTGAAGAGCTAGGCGCAAAAATCTATCTCAAGCGTGAAGATTTGAACCACACGGGAGCGCATAAAGTAAACAATGTCATTGCTCAAGGGCTTATGGCAAAGAGACTAGGTTATAAAAAAGTAATAGCAGAGACGGGCGCAGGACAACACGGCGTGGCAACGGCGACTATTTGCGCACTTTTAGGCTTAGAGTGCGAGATATTTATGGGTGCAAAAGATGTTGCACGTCAAGAACTCAATGTTTTTCGTATGAAACTACTGGGCGCAAAAGTAAATGCGGTTGAGAGCGGAAGCAGAACGCTCAAAGATGCCATGAATGATGCCATCCGCCACTGGGTAACCAATGCAAGAGACACTTTTTACATCATCGGAACGGTTGCAGGACCGCACCCATATCCTATGATGGTGCGTGATTTTCAAGCTATCATCGGCTATGAAGCAAGAGCGCAAATCCTTGAAAAAGAGGGGCGTTTACCTGACCATGTTATCGCATGTATCGGCGGCGGAAGCAACGCTATCGGGATGTTTCAGCACTTTTTAGAGGACAAAGAGGTGGAGTGCATCGGCATAGAAGCAGGCGGCAAAGGTATAGAGACGCATGAGCATGGATGTTCCCTTGAAAAGGGGCGTGCAGGCGTGCTTCATGGGCAGATGAGCTACCTTTTGCAAGATGAAGACGGACAGATTCAAGAGGCGTACTCCATCTCGGCAGGACTCGACTACCCAGGAATCGGACCAGAACATGCGTTTCACTATGAAAACAAGAGCGTAACTTACAACCACGCAACCGATAAAGAAGCACTTGATGCCTTTGTCTGGCTCTCCCGTAAAGAGGGTATCATCCCAGCTTTTGAGAGCGCACATGCGGTCGCATACCTAAAAAAGATGCCAAACATAAAAGACAAACTCATCATCGTAAACCTCTCAGGCAGAGGCGACAAAGATATGATTCAGGCAAAAGAGATTTTAAAGTTTGACTAATCCCATCTAAGGAGCTGTTGCTTTGGCGATATTTCAAGATTCTATTTTAAAAAGTACACAACAAGATGAGAACTTGATAGCCTCCAGATGGCTCAAGTTCCAAAACTTTCTCTCAAAAGTTGAGTTTGTAAAGAGCGTCAAAGAGGAGAAGTACCAAGACGGTTTTTTGCATGACCTCTTTGAAGAGTGTTTAGGCTACACGCTTGACAACACAAACCCTCAAAACTTCAACCTTGAGCGAGAAAAAAAGAACGAAACAGATAGCAAAAAAGCCGACGGCGTTATCTATGTAAATGGCGAAATTCTAGGCATAGTAGAGCTAAAAGACCAAAAGAGTAAAAACTTAGATGCGGTGGAAGCTCAAGCGTTCAACTACCACGCTTCGCACTCAAACTCAAAATACATCATCATCTCAAACTTTGACGAGCTGAGATTTTATATAGACAAAAAAACCGCTTATGAGAAGTTCAACCTCTTTTACCTTACTTATGAAGAGTTCAAAAAACTTCATCTTCTGCTAAGTTACGAGAGCATAAAAGAGGGCTTGCCGCTCAAACTAAAAGAGAAGTCTGCAAACTTTGAGCAGCAAATCTCAAAAGAGCTTTATCGTGACTTTAGTATCTTTAGAAACCATCTCTTTGAAAATATAGTCAAAAATAATTATTCTGGAAGTGGGACTTTAGTCCCGCCAAACACGGGCGAGGCTAAAGCCTCACTTCCGATGGAAAAATCCCACCTCCTCCGCCTTACCCAAAAGCTCTGTGACCGCATCATCTTTATACTATTTGCAGAAGACAGAGGATTGCTTCGCCACAACACCATCAAAGAGATAAGAGAGGAGTTTAAAGGGCAAAAGTTCACCTCTTACACGCTTTACGATATCTACAAGTTTTACTTTAACGCCATAAACGAGGGAAATGAGAAGTTAGGCATCCCCCGCTACAACGGCGGACTTTTCGCAAAAGATGAACTTCTTGACAGTCTCATCATAAATGATGAGTGCCTTGATATGGAAGCGCAAAAACTGAGCGACTACGACTTTGCAAGTGAGATAAGCGTAAACATACTCGGGCATATATTTGAGCAGAGCTTGACTGACTTAGAAGAGATACAAGCCGACATAGACAATGCGGACTTTGACAAAAAACAGGGCAAAAGAAAAAAAGACGGCGTGTTTTACACTCCCGAGTACATCACCCGCTACATAGTTGAAAACACTCTGGGCAGACTTTGCGAAGAAAAAAAAGAACTACTGCACATCGGAGGCGAGATTTTAATCCCTTCAAACTCAAAAAAACTCACAAAAGCAGAACAAGCACATAAACAAAATATCCTCGACTACCGTGAATGGCTCACAAACCTAAAGATTTTAGACCCAGCATGCGGAAGCGGAGCATTTCTAAACCAAGCGTTGGAGTTTCTCATAAAAGAACACACTCTCGTGCGAGGCATGCTTCTGCCTTTTGAGGACTTGACTTTGGGATACGAGATAGAAAAAGAGATACTAGAACACAACCTCTACGGCGTGGACATCAACGAAGATGCAGTTGAAATAGCAAAACTCTCTTTGTGGCTTAGAACGGCTCACAAAGGAAGAGAGCTTACGAGTTTGGCGGAGAAGATAGTCTGCGCAAACTCGCTTTTAAATATGCCCTTTGAAGATGGAAATTTTGATGTGGTTATCGGCAATCCGCCATATGTCCGTCAAGAGATGATAAAAGAGCTAAAACCTGCACTGCAAGAACGGTATGAAACTTACGCAGGAACAGCAGATTTATTTGTCTATTTTTATGAACTGGCTTATAAAATGCTAAAACCAAACGCTATAACAGGCTATATCTGCTCAAACAAATTCTTCCGTGCAAAATATGGAGAAAATCTAAGAGAACTTATTTTAAACAGTATGACCATAGAAGAAATAGCAGATTTTAACGGTGTCAAAATATTTGAAGATGCAACTGTTGATAGTGCCATCACGATATTTAAAAAGCAAATTCCAAATGAAAATACAATTTTTAGGGTTGTAGATATTAATTTGATAAATAGTTATGAAATGAAACAAAATGATTTAACAAAATCAAGTTTTACTTTTGTATCCTTAAAAGAGTTAAATATAAAAAAGAAAATGGAACAAATTGGAACACCTTTAAAAGAATGGGGTATAGATTTTTACATAGGAATAAAAACTGGATTTAATGAAGCTTTTATTATAGATGAAACCATAAAAAATGAATTGATTAAAAAAGATAAAAAAAGTGCTGAAATTATAAAACCTCTTGTAAGAGGTAGAGATATAAATAAATATAGCTTTGATTTTGCTGATAAATGGTTGATAAATTCTCATAATAATCCACCAGTAAATATTGAAAATTACCCAATTATTAAAGAACATTTAAACCAATATTATGACAAATTGGCAAAAAGAGGAGATAAAGGGATAACCCCATACAATCTTAGAAATTGTGCTTATTTAGATAAATTTGATAATGTTAAAATTGTCTATCCTGATATTGCTGATAAATTGACTTTTACTTTTGATAATGAGGGATACTATTTTAATAATACAGTTTATTTTATAGATAGTGATTCAAAATATTTATTTGCCTTATTAAATTCTAAAATTGTAAATTATTACTATGGTTTTATTTCTTCACAATTAGGCTCAAAAGGTTTGAGAGCATTTACTGTTTATTTGAAAGAAATACCTATTCCAAAAATAGAAGAAGAAAAACAACAACCATTTATAAAACTTGTTGATGAGATTTTGGAGGCAAAACAAAAAATCAAAGAGTATAAAGTGTTGCTAGATGAAGCCGTCAAAACTAACAACTTTGATAGAGAAATCAAACTCAAAAAAGAGATAGAAACTTTAGAAAACAGAAGCAAAGAGTGCGAAAAAACCATAGACGAAATGGTCTATAAACTCTACAACTTGAGCGAAGATGAGATTAGGATCGTGGAGGGGGAGTTGATATGAACACCCAAGAAAAAGCGCTGGAATATTTAAAAGAGAACAAAGAAGAATTTTTAAGTAGATATACTTCAGGATACTCTGTTCAGGATATTAAAATCGCTATATTTACAGCTGGAGCAAGTGGTGCAGGTAAAACAGAATATGCCATAAGCCGAAAAAGCAAAGAGCCTTTTTTACTTCATATCGATATAGACGAAGTAAGAGATTTTTTTGCACCCATAGGATATAGCGGAACAAACTCTAGTGAGTATCAAACACCTGCTTCTAAGGGTGTGAATTGGATATTTGATAAAGCCACTAAAAAAGGTTATTCGCTTATTATGGACTCTAACTTTGCGGAACCGACTATAGCTCATAGCAATGTTCAAAGACTGCTAGATAAAGAGTATGTAGTAGAAATAAACTACATATTTAGAAAATTTGAGAACTGTTATGAGTTTGCTCAAAAAAGAGAAGATATAACAAAAAGAAAAGTGCCTATGGATGTAGTTAAAAGAACTATGAAAGGCTCTTTTGATACTACGCTTTATATAAAATCTACTTTTAAAGATGCAATCATTTTAAATCTTTTAGATAGAGAAAATGGTAAAATACATAAAAATATTGATGAAAATAGATTTTTAGAACTGCTTGAGAAGGAGATGGTATGAGTGTTGAAGAGTATTTGCAGCAAAATATAAAAGCTGAATTGTTACAAAAAGCAAATGAGTTTAAATCTTCTCCAAAATATATGGCTATTCGCACAATTACTACTTCTGCAAGATTTAAAACGGCACAGGCAAAGCTCTTACAAAGAGATACGGCTATCCATCAAACAATCTTAAAAGATATACAAAAACTGCAAGACGCGATTTTAAAAAGTAGTTAAACCTCACTTGTTTTGCCCCCTCACGTTCCTCTCGTTCCCATCGTCCTCGATGGGAATGCATACTGTAAAACAACCTGAAATCTACACTCCCACGCAGGAGCATGGGGGCTAGGAAAACACCATTCCACCCTTCCCCACTTAAAAAAAAGTACCATAAAAATGCAAAAATATTTCAGTAAAGAGAGATTTAACCACTTTTTGCTATTATCTTAAAAATTTACAGATACGAGTAGAAAAGATGGATATAAAATTATTAGAGACGGAATTGAATGAAGTTGTTGCGGATGTGAACGTTGTTTTTGTAAAAAAAGATGAGTTAGAGGCGTGTGAGCATACTGCTATTTTGCAAAAGGCTGGGTTTAAGGCGGAGCAGGATACTACTTGCTTTTTGTATGAAAAAGGTGTTCTTGTTTGCGGTGTTGATAGCAAGAAGAGTGATGACATAAGAAGTGCAGCTTCCGCTGCCATCAAAGCGCTCAAAGCATCGAACTTTCAAAGTGCAAAAATCGAAATTTTAAGTAAATCCGTTTTAGGTGCATTGGTCGAGGGTGTTGTTCTTGGCGGGTATGAGTTCAACGACTACAAATCAGAGCAAAAAAAGTCAACGCTTGAAAGTCTCTTTTTGGTATCCAGCGACTTGGATTTTACAAAATTAGAGGAGATTTTTGCAAGCTCCCTCATCATAGCAAATGCAACCAACTTTACCCGCGATATCGTCAACAAAGCGCCGCAAGAGATTAACCCGCAAACTCTCTCTCACGTAGCAAGCAACCTTGCAAAAGAGAACAACCTTGAGTGCATAGTGCTTCAAGAGGATGATTTAGCAAAAGAAAATATGGGTGCGATGCTGGCAGTCGGGCGTGCCTCTGTTCATGGAAGTACACTTATCCATCTCGCATACAAACCGCAAAATCCTAAAAAAGTCATCACGCTTGTCGGTAAAGGTTTGACATACGACAGCGGCGGGCTAAGTCTCAAACAGCCTACTTCTATGGTTACGATGAAGATGGACAAAGCTGGAGCGTGCGCTGTGCTTGGTATCTTAAAAGCGGTAAGTGAACTTAAGCTTGATGTTGAGGTGCATGGATTTATCGGTGCGGTTGAAAATATGGTCGGCGGCAATGCGTACAAGCCTGATGACGTACTTGTTTCAAGAAGCAAGACAACCATAGAGGTGAGAAACACGGATGCGGAGGGTCGTTTGGTTTTAGCCGATGTGCTTGACTATGCGCAGGATAAAGTTCATGCTGACTATATCTTTGACTTTGCAACGCTCACGGGAGCTTGTATGATAGCTCTTGGACAATACACAACAGGCTTGATGGGACACTCGCACAAACTCAAACATGACATAAGCAGAGCCGGAAGCGATGCAGGAGAGATGATAAGCTCACTGCCGTTTAACAGACATCTCAAAAAACTTCTCAAAAGTGAAATCGCCGACATCAGCAACACTGCTTCTAAGCCTTACGGCGGAGCTATCACGGCAGGTCTGTTTTTAGACAAGTTTATCCGTGAAGAGAACAAAAACAAGTGGATGCACTTTGATATCGCTGGAACGGCTTACACCGAAACACCGTGGGACTGTAATGTTTATGGCGGCACAGGTGCGGGTGTGCGCTTGATGTGTGAGTTTTTAAGAGATATAAAGTAGATTTTTTTACAGCCCTATGCAAGAGATAGCATCCCAAAATCTTCTTTTTGCTTTTATGCTTACTATCTTTGCAGGGCTTGCAACCTCTATCGGTGCTCTTTTGGCATTTTTTTCCAAAAGCAAAAACTACACAACACTCTCCATCGGGATGGGCTTTTCGGCGGGTGTGATGATCTATGTCTCTTTTGTAGAGATTTTAGAAAAATCAAAAGTTGCTTTTACAGAGCTTTACGGACAGAATGTCACGGCAGAGGCACTCGCCCTGCTCTGTTTTTTTGCAGGAATTGGACTAAGTGCCTTTATAGACTACCTTATCCCCGAAGATGTCAATCCCCATGAGACGAAAAGCAACTCTCAGCTTTTAGAACTCAAACCTCAAAGCAGCACTTTAAACACGGCATCGCTCAAGAGAACCGGTATATTTACCGCACTTGCGATTGGTATCCATAACTTTCCTGAAGGTTTTGCCACATTTGTCTCAGCTCTTGATGATCCAAAACTCGGTCTTGCCATCGCTTTTGCAATCGCCATTCACAACATCCCTGAAGGCATGGCGGTCTCACTGCCCATTTACCATGCAACAGGAGATAAGAAAAGTGCTTTTTGGTATGCGACTTTATCGGGATTTGCTGAGCCCATAGGTGCGCTTGTGGGCTTTTTTCTTCTTCTTCCTTTTATGGGAGAAGCAACGCTTGGGATCACTTTTGGGCTTGTTGCAGGTATTATGGTTTATATCTCTTTTGATGAACTTCTGCCCGCTGCCAGAGTTTACGGCAACGCCCATACAACCATAGCCGGTATCACTCTTGGGATGCTTGTGATGGCGCTTAGTCTCATAGGATTTAAACTCGTATGATTTACGTCGATAGAGTAAAGCCCACCTTTTTTCTCTTTACAGATGCAAGTGTCAACCCCCAGACAAATGTCGGGTACGGTGCGTACCTGCTTCTAGCTGAGTATGAACTTGAAGCACCACACCAAGAGGAGCGCGTAAGAATCAAAAGATTTACCAAAACAACCTCCTCTAAGCTCGAACTTCAGACACTTTTGTGGGCGCTGAGTGAGATAAAATTTAAAAAACGCAAGATAATTATCTTTACCGATTGTCAAAATCTCATATCGCTTCAAGACAGAAGAGAGAGAATCATAAAAAACAACTATATGACGAAAAAAAATGAGCTTTTAAGAAACCATGAACTCTACAAAAAGTTTTACACCTTAGTCGCGCGCAACGAGTGTGACTTTGTCAAAGTAAAAGGGCATAAAAAGACGCAAGAGAAAGATTTTGTGGACAACCTTTTTACGCTTGTAGATAGGGCTTCAAGAGAAGCATTGAGAGACTCTTTAGACTAAAGCGCCTCTGGTTTTCCGGTAAAGTATCCCTGCGAATACTCCACGTTCATCGCTTTAATGATAGTATAGATATTCTCATCGCTTATATATTCGGCGACTACTTTTGCGCCTATTTTATGGGCAAAATCTACTATTGTCGCTATGATAATGTCATTATTTTTCTTAGTTGCAACTTCACGTACAAGTGCCCCATCAATCTTGATATAGTCAACATCCAGTCTCAAAATATGCTCAAAGTTGGAGTAGCCACTTCCAAAGTCATCGATGGCTATCTTTGCTCCGAGTGCTTTTACCTGTGTGATAAACTGCTCTACCGCACTGTAGTTTTCTATGCCCTCAGACTCCAAAATCTCGAAAACCGCGCGTGAAGCAGTACCTGTTCTTATAAGCGTGCTTACTATCTCTTGTACCGTTGTGGCGTCAAGTATATCGTCTATAGAGACATTGATGGAGAACTCCTCCTCCCTTGTTTTAAATACTTCACATGCTTGATGTACAACTAAACGTGTGATTTGCGCATAAAGCTTTGTCTTTTTGGCTACGGGGAGAAAATGTAGCGGTGCAACGATAGTGCCATCTTCCTCAACAAGGCGCACTAACGTTTCGTATTTTGAGACCTTATTTGTTTGAAAATCGACAATCGGCTGGTAGTAGCAAATGATGCGGTTTTGTAAAAGTGCTTTATGGATTGTTGCTGCAATAGCAATGTTGGAGCGGTAAATCTCTTCAACGTTCTCTTTTTCTTCATAAAGAGCGTAGGAGAGTTTTTTCTCTTTGGCGTTATGCAGTGCGATGTCGGCGCGTGTTAGAAGCTTTGTCCCACCAAGAGCCACACCAACGTTGATACGCACTGGAATCGGCTCACTTCCTATGAAAAAGAAGCTGTGAGAAAATTTTTCTAGCCACTCCCGCAAAAGAATTTCTACCTCTTCAAACTTTTTCTCTTCCACAAAAAGCATTGCAAACTCATCACCTCCTATGCGGTAGGCGTCGATATGCATATCTCTAAACCACTGTGCAACTTGAACGAGGATGCTATCTCCAGATTTTATACCAAAGAGGTCATTGATCTCTCTAAACTTGTCTATGTTAAACACAACACAACCATGAAAAGAGTCGGTACTTAAATCAAGCTGGATTTTTTGACGGTTAGGAAGCTTTGTAAGCGTGTCGGTGAAGTTGAGCCTATTTATCTCTTCATGCGCTTTTATCTTTGCGGTGTTATCAAGAAGATAGCCTTTGATAGACTTTACAGCACCACTGTTTTCATACTCTACCACCGTAAAGTCTCTTACCCAAACCACCTCATTGTTCGGTTTTACGATGCGATAATCTTGTGCAAAAGAGAGTGACTGCTTCGCAAAATGTGCACTTACATCCTCTGCTAATTTTGTAAGGTCATCAGGATGCACAAACTGAGTAAAAGGCATATGTGCTCGCATAATGTCTCCATACTCTACGCCCAAAAGAGGAAAAACATTTTTAGAGACATGCTTGATGGGCCACCCCTCTTGCATCGACCACTCAAAAAGGACGACTGGACCACTGTTAATAAGGCTGTTCATCGCTAGTAGCGTCTCTTCTGTCTTTTTTTGTGCAGTGATGTCACGCCCCGTCCCGATAGTGCCTATGAGTACGCCATCTTTATCAAAAAGCGGCGCTTTATGAACCTCTAGGTAGGTAAGCTCTCCGCGGATGTTTCCATACTCCTCAAACTCCATCGGTTCCATATACTCAAGCACGATTGCATCGCTATTGTGACAGAGCTCCCCAAAAGTATGCCACTCTGGATTGTCTGGATGTTTACCACGCTCCCTTAGAGCAAAATAGACATCTGTTTTGCCAAGCACCTCTTTGGTCTCTGCCATCAAAAGATTTTTACAAATAGCATAATTTGCAAAAAGATAGCGCCCCTCCAAGTCCTTTGCCCACAACATATCCGGAAGATGCTTCGAGATAAGCTCTAGGAAATTCTCTTGTATCATATTTTTATGGGGCACGCTCTTCTCCGTCAAATAAACTGTTATGCACTATACACAAATATTGAACTTAGCAAGATAAAATACTCTTTTTTTATCACATTTTTTTAAGCTACTGTGTTGATTTGTATCAAGAAAATCCTCTTTAGCTCTGTTCTAAGCAACCTTTTGCTATTATTGCGCAATTATTTTTATAGCAAAAAAGGTCAATTATGGGTTTAGGTATCGGTCTTGTAGGACTTCCAAATGTCGGTAAATCAACAACTTTCAACGCACTCACAAAAGCACAAAATGCAGAAGCGGCAAACTATCCGTTTTGTACCATTGAACCAAACAAAGCAGTAGTTCCAGTCCCAGACATAAGACTTACAGAGCTTGCAAAGATAGTCAACCCTGAGCGCATCCAACACTCGACAGTTGACTTTGTTGACATTGCAGGACTTGTCAAGGGTGCGAGCAAGGGCGAGGGTCTTGGCAACAAGTTTTTATCAAACATACGTGAAACAGAGGTTATTTTGCATATCGTACGCTGTTTTGAAGATGACAACATCGTCCACACCGAAGCTAGTATTGACCCGCTTAGAGATGTTGCAATCATCGAAGGCGAACTTATACTTGCAGACATTGAAGTTTTGCAAAACAGAATGGATAGACTTAAAAAACAGGCAAAAACGGACAAAAATGCTGCTGCCGTGCTTGTGCTTGCAGAAGAGCTTTCAGAGTTTTTAGCAGATGGAAATCTGGCGAGAAACTTCCCAAAAGCTGACACGGAAGAGTATAAACAACTCAACCATGAAGTGCGTATGCTCACTGGAAAAGAGATTATGTACGGTGCAAATGTGGATGAAGACGGTCTGCTTGAAGATAGCGATTTTGTTCTCAAACTCAAAGAGCATGCGGCAAGAAACAACTGTGAACTTATCAAGCTTTGCGCTAAAGTAGAAGAGGAGCTTGTAGGGCTAGAAGATGAAGAAGCGGCTGAGTTTTTAAGCTCTCTTGGCGTGGAAGAGTCGGGGCTTGAGCAGATTATCCAAAAAGGTTTTGACAAACTAGGACTTATGAGCTATTTTACAGCAGGCGTAAAAGAGGTTCGTGCATGGACTATCCGCAAAAACACAACCGCTCCAAAAGCAGCGGCGGTTATCCATAATGACTTTGAAAAAGGTTTTATCCGTGCAGAGGTTATCGCATACAACGACTTTGTAGCGTGCGGCGGCGAAAACAAGGCAAAAGAGGCAGGAAAGATGCGTCTTGAGGGTAAAGAGTACATCGTGCAAGATGGTGATATCATGCACTTTAGGTTCAATGTATAATAGTAACTATAGCAACTACAGGGCGGGGCTAAAGCCCCACTTCCAAAAGATATACAAAACTACGGGACCGGGGCTAAAGCCTCACTTCCAAAAAACGGACGTGGGGCTTTAGCCCCGCTCTTAAACACACAACACACTTACTTTACAACAACCCTATTTCTTCCCGCCCTCTTGGCTTCATAAAGAGCATCATCCACTCTCTTAAACGTCTCTTTTGTCTCTTCAGCCTCTTGGTATTTTGTCAAACCAAAAGAAGCCGTTACTTTGATGTCGTTGCGAATCGTCTGTTTTTCGATATTTACTCTGACTTTTTCTATGATTGTTTTTGCTTGCTCGATAGTGACATTTTTAAGCATAATAACAAACTCTTCACCGCCCCATCGTGCAATAAGGTCATTTTCTCGCAAAGAGTTTTTAATGGTTTTTGCTACGCCGATAAGCGCTTCATCACCGATTTGATGCCCATAGGTGTCGTTGATACTCTTAAAATAATCTATATCCACAAGAGCTAAAACAAAATCAACATCCGCTCTTCGTTGATGCTTTGCTATAAAGTTGATGCTCTCATCAAAATGCGCACGATTGTAAAGTTTGGTAAGCGGGTCTGTGATGTAAAGCTCTGCTAAGAGTTTCTCGTTGGTAATGTCATGAAAAACAGCGCTAAACTCTACAATCTCATCATGAGCGTTGAGGATAGGCATAACACGAGTTTGAAACCACTTTTCAGCTCCTTTTGAAGTTTGAAAACGCAACTCCCCACTCCAAGATTTTTTGTTTCTAATACTCTCCCACATATCTTTATAGATAGCATCAGAGCTCTCTTTGAGCTTAAACATGGAGATATTTTTACCAAGAATCTCTTTTTTGGACATCTCAAAAAAGTCGCAAAAAAATGTGCTTACATCTTTGATAGTGCCATTAGCAGATGTTTTCATCACGATGATATTTTTGTCAATTATCTCTCTATCGGCTTCTAGTTTATCGTTGAGCTTATGCACCATCTGCACCTCTTTTTTGATAACCATTTTTGCCTCAAAAAGCTCACTGATATCGTAGATGGAAATCATCACCTTGTTTTCATGGCTGATGTAAGGAGAGATAGTCACTTGCTGCTGCATCAGCTTTAAAGAAGATGTGGTGACTTTGTTGCGCTCTATGGGGATAAACTTCGTACTACTGTTCGCATCATAAAAAGTAGGCGTGCCGATAGAGAGAGCAGTTTTGATTTTTCTTTGAAGCACTGTATAGTTTATCTGTGGAAAAAACTCCGCCAAACTTTTACCTACAATCTGCTCTTTTTGGATTTGCGTATTGATGCAAAGCCATCTGTTCCAGTAGCTTACCTTAAACGTATCATCAATTATCATATGCCCATTTTCAAGCGAGTCTAACAAGACATCGGGGTATTTTATCTCCATCATCCGTAAATCTCTTCTATCTTCTCATCGATGAGCACTTTCAAGCTCTCTATGGCTTCATCTTTGGTGAGAATATAAATATTGCCATTGATTTGTTGGTCTTGAAAATCCAAAATCGTACTGATAATGATGATTTTTGAGTACTCCGAAATCTCTTCTTCATCGACGATAGAGTGTGCATCACTCAAATGCAGATACGGGACAAAAAACTGAACCTGCGTGCCTAACTCCTGCGTCAGTCTGCTCACGATGGTGGAGGTAAGGATGTTGGTGAGCTCTATAACCGCATCGTTTATCTCTTCAGAGGATGGCGTCACAATGCTATAGAGATGTTTGCCAAGATTTGTTGCAGAGTCTTCACGGATGAGAAAGATACACTCTCCGCCAAATTTGCCCGTAAAGAGCTGTTTGGTTGTGTAGTACATGGAGTTTGTGTCGATGGTTGCTTCTATTTTGCTTGCGAGCTCATGTGCGTTACAAATCTCTATCTTTGGTATATGCATCGTTCCAAAAGCATCTAAAAGGTCTGCAAGGCTTGCTGTTGCAGCGCCAATGGAGACATTCATAAACTCTCTAAGTGCGTCTAGTTGATCTTCGTTAAATACTAAATTCAATGCCCTAACCCTTACAGTAATAAATCATTTTCAAAAATATGCATCATAATCTCATGATTGATGGGTTTTGGATACATATTTTTCGCACCTGCGACAAGAACCCTTAGCTTTGCTTCGCTTTGGATGTCCGCACTCACAACGATAACCTGAGCCTCTTTGTCTATCTCTATGATTCGCTTTAGCGCCTCATAACCATCCATCACAGGCATAGTCAAATCCAAAAAGACAACTTGCGGTCGCTCTTTTTCATACATCTCTACCGCCTCAAGACCGTTAGTAGCTTGAAAAAGCTCCACATCAGGTGCAATCTCTTTGAGGCTTTTAATTACGCCCATTCTAGCGATTTTTGAATCATCTACTACTAAGACTTTCAACACTGACCCCTTTTTCTATAATTTTTATTATAAGATAACTTCAATTAATTGCCACTAAAACGCGCTTCTATCTGTTCAAGCACCTCTAAGGCTGCAGCATAGTCATACTCGCTAAGATGTTTTTGCACCTCTGCTCTGCACTCCACACCCTCAATCGCTTCAAGCTGCGCTAGGAGCAAATCGACCATCTCATTGCTTATGAGTGTGCTCTCTTGAAGGTCGCCACTCACCATCTCGATGGTTCTCAAAAGCTCCTCTTTGGTGTAGCTTACGCTCTGCTTTGGCGCTTCTTTGGCTTCAAGGCTCTTTTTGAGAGAAGCAAAAGTTTGCTCAATGCTCTCTTTGAGTTTTGGAACCATTTTTACGCGCTCCTCGTGCTCTTTAGTAGTGTACATCTGCAAACAAAGAGCGAAGATACCTTTGAGTGCAAGATTGCCGCTTACCCCTTTGAGGTTGTGGATAAAGCGCTCAAACTCTTCTGAACCAACCACAAGAGTATCAAGCTGTGCTGCAATATCGCTGTTGTTTTGTACATAACTTAGCAAAACAGCATGCGCACGCTCTTTTTTGTTGTCAAATCGCTTGTAAAGCTCCTCAAAGTCCACACCCTCGATGCTCATAGAATCTTCTGGATGCTCTTTTTCTTCTGTTTTGCTTGTAGAAAATCTTTTATGCCCAAGATATTTTTTGAGTATCTCTTCAAGCGCATCGACATCAAGGGGTTTTGAGAGGTGGTCATTCATGCCCGCTTTTTGCGTTCTCTCTTTGTCGTTTTCCATCACAGCGGCACTTAGTGCGATGATAGGCGTCTTTGTGTCAAACTCTCTTATCTTTTGCGTTGCTTCGATACCATCCATCACAGGCATTTGCAAATCCATAAAAACGATGTCAAATCTCTCTTGCTGCATCATCTGCACCGCTATGAGCCCATTTTCAGCAATGCGCACCTCAAGTCCAAATTGCCCAAGGTTCTCGGACGCTACTATCTGGTTGATCTCATAATCCTCAACAAGAAGCGCTCTAGCGACAGTTGTAAACTCCTCTTTTGCTTGCGCAGATACCTCTGTTTGGCTCTCTTGCTCCTCTTTGGTGTAGCCTAGCAGAAGCGTAAAACTAAACTCACTCCCCTCTCCCTCTTGACTTTGCAGTGCGATAGTTCCACCCATCAACTCCACCAAGCGCTTTGATATCATCAGTCCAAGACCCGTACCGCCATAAACTCTAGTGTTCGAGACATCGACCTGATTGAATGCACCAAAGAGCTTCTCTTGCTTCTCTTTAGCAATCCCGATTCCCGTATCTTTGACACTAAAACAGAGCTTGACACGCTCTTCTTGAAGCCACTCAAGAGCTACATGCAGATGTACCTCCCCTTGATGTGTAAACTTGATGGCATTTCCTACAAGGTTGGTTAAGACCTGCATAAGCCGAAATGGGTCTCCGACAAGATTGTTCTTAACTTCTGGTGCGACACTGTATGCGAGCAAAATGCCCTTTTGTTCTGCTTGATAACCAAAGAGATCTACGATGTTTTTGAGCATAACATCAAGCTCAAATGGCGTCTCTTCTATCTCCATTTTATTTGCTTCTATCTTAGAGTAGTCCAAAATATCATTTATGATATTAAGTAGTATCTTTGATGAGTAAATCGCTTTTGTGAGATACTCTCTTTGCGTAGTACTTAAGTCTGTCTTAAGCACCAGAGAAACCAACCCTATAATCCCATTGAGCGGTGTTCGTATCTCGTGGCTCATATTTGCCAAAAAGGCAGATTTGGCACTGTTGGCGCTTTCTGCCTCTTTTTTATGCTTGTTAATAGTATAAAAAGAGTACAAAATGATGCCAAGAAGTAAGACGACGACAAAAAAAGTAGAGATACTTTTGCTTCTTGCATACTCCAAAATATCATTTGGACGGCTGACGATGATATAAGCGACATGTTTTTTTGTATAAATATTTACAATTGGAAGAAAAGTTGTGATGTAGTTTTTGTTGTTGTGAATCTGTACAAAGTTAAATCCCTGCCCTTTTTGAATGCTTTTGCTAAGAGACGGGTACTGTGCGGAGAGTTGTTCTATAAGCACATCACCGCCATTAGATATGCTCTTTTCATAAAGGTAACGCTCATCTAAGCCACTCTGCTCATAGTTGCTCTTTTGGCTCTCAAAAACACGCTCTTCAACAAGCTCTTTTTTGATGATAAAATCAACATGCCCTTTTGTCTCCTCTTTGATTCTCTCGATGAGTGATTCCATGGAAACCGATGTCTCTACACTTCCCAAGTGCTGGTTCGTTCTTTTGTCTATAAGAGGATAGACAAAACGGTAACCGTTATAAATCCTCCCCTCTTCAAAACCCGCTATAAATCTCTTCTCTCTGTTGACAAATGCTACCGTCTCTCTGACATCACTTAAGTTGTCGCCAAAAAACTCAGGCTTATGAAAACGCAAGAAACTATCATTGTTTGGAAGATGGAAATGGAGCTGTTTTATCTTAAAAAGGTGCATACTCTTATAACTCTCATTGAGATGCGCAAAAAGCGCCTCTCGTGCGTCTGACATCTGTTTTACATCACCACTGTTTGCTTGAAACATGAGGTTATAAACACTCTGCGTATCAAGCTTGTTGATAAAAAAAATCTCTGAATGGGTTTTAAATGCGTGCGTTATGGTGTTGAGAGTGATTTGTAAAAGCTCTTTTTCTTGCTGTAAAACTTCCCGTTTATGCCCTTGACTCTGATACTGGATAATCTGCCATATCCCAAAAGAGCCAACAAGAAAAAAAAGTACATAAAAAAGAGAGTTTTTGCGCCATTTCGCCATAAAAAATCCTTATCGTAGCTTCGCTATCGTCTGTGCATACTTCACGTTTTCGCCCGCTTTTACATCAAGCTCCAGCATCCCTTTTTGGGCCAATATAACGATGGTAGAACCCATCTCAAAACAGCCAAAATCATCTCCTTTGTTGCAGTGGAGATTTTCATACTCATACGCCACGCTTTGCAGTGCATCCGCATCGGTTTTTATGCGTGGTTCAAAAGCAACCTGCATCACGCCGACATTGAGCGCACTTACAAGCACCATGTAAAATCTTTTTTGATTTGGAGTTTCGCAAAGAAGCACAACTCGCTCATTTTCTACAAAAAGATTGAGCTTGTTTTTAAGTGAGGGCATATTGACAGGATAAAATTTCCCGGGGATATGAACTGCTCTTAGCACTTTTAGGTTTGTGGGCATATGGTAGCGATGATAATCTCTTGGCGAGAGATAGAAGTTTATAAAAGTGCCGTCATGAACGATAGCCTTTTCTTCACTGCTAAAATGCTCTCCCAAAAGCGCATCAGAGCTGTAACGCATCCCTTTTATCTGAAGCGCATACTCACTCTCCAGCACACCGCATTCAGAGACAAGAGAGTCACACGGCGAGATAAAATCCTCGCTATCAAGCGAAAAAACTCTATCTTCTCTTAATTTTCTCGTAAAAAGCGCATTGAGCGAGCGGTAGGTTTGTGGTGCATGAAACTCGCTCATGTCAAGTCCCATAAGTGCAACATAAGAGCTGTTTATAAAATTTTGAATCGGCGTGGCAAACTCTTTGTTTGCAAACTTTCCAAATGCTTGTGAAATTGCCGAAGTTATATGTTTACTCATTGATTTTCCTTTTTGCTATCTCTTCGATGAGAACCGTTGCATAAGAGCCTTTTGGAAGATAAAAGTTTAGCTCATACTGTGCCTCTTCATTTCTGTATCTTCCATCTATATCTTTTGGAAAAACCCATGCGTAGCGTCTCGCACCATCCTCATCGATGGTATCGTCAAAATCTTTTTCTATCTCTCTTGCGATGCCTGAAGCCAACCTTGCTTTTTTACCACACAAAAGCCCAGTAACAGAGATATCTCTTTCGTTAAATCTCGCAAAATCATTCTCTTCCCCACAAAATTCAAAGAGTCTTCCATATGGATAGTGCTCCATGATATCCCCACTGATAAGCTTAAACGGATGTTTTTGCGCTTTCATCTGCAAAAGTTCCTCTTTTGGCATATTTAAAAGCGGCTCCAGCTCTTTTACTTCAAAATTTTGAATGAGCGTATTTATCTCCAATCTTCGACTTAGCCATAGATTGAAAAGATGACTTTGGTATGCATTTATGAGAAGCTGTTTTACCTTTGGGTTGCGCTCTTTTTTCTCGCCTTTTGCTATCTTTTCTCCATCGATATGGTTGTTTCCATCTGTTCCAAATCTCTGATACCCAAAGTAGTTTGGCATTCCAAAAGCAGCGATATTTTTAAGCGCCTCATCTATCTTTAAAGCAGCCGTAGGATTTACTTTTTTAAGTTTTATGTAAAACTTATTGCCATTTAAATGCCCTATGCGTATCTTGTTGTTATGGTATGTTTTGGAGAGAATCTTCACATCTTCATGCTCAAACGCATCCATTTTTGCTTCATGTGTTTTATGTAAAGAGATATACTGTTTTGTCATAGCATGCTTATCTTTAAGCCCCGCATACCCTATCTCTTTGTTTTTGATGCCGAGATATTTTGCAATCATAGAGACAAGTTCAAGCGTAGAGATTCCCTTTTTTCTAACCCACAATACAAGGTGTTCCCCCTCCCCACAAAACTCATAAAGAGGCACCTCTTCAACCACAAAATCCCGCGGTGTCTGTCTAAAATGAAAATCAATACTTGAGTGAGAGAGCGAATAAAATCTGTCCATATCTTTCCTATTTATTAAAAATGATGCGCTTTGCATCTGTTTTTGTAACCACTTCTCACGCATTCCCCGATGATTTTTATGGGAGTTCGTGTCAGTTTGGCATGTCTTAAAAGTGCTTTTTTGTCTCTTTTGTCAAAACCAAAGAGTATCTCATACTCTTCGCCGCTGCATCCGATTTTTTTTGCTGTTTTTTTGTAAAATCGAAATCCAACTCTATTTATGTTTGAGAGTTTACCCAAATCGCTAAAAATTCCATCTGAAATGTCCATGCCCGATTTTAAAAAACGGCGACTCTTTGAGACAAATTTTTCCCGCAACTCAATGTTTACAAACTTTGATTTGGCGTGAATTGTGCCTAAGTTCATCAATTTTTTAAGCTCTTTTGCACTTTTGCCAACCACACCTGTATGGGCTAAAAGGTTGCCCACGCGTAAGCCTTTGCGCAGCAGCGGTTTTTTTGCCTCTGAGATAATGGTTATAGTGATGTCAAGCTTGGAGTTACTTATGGTATCTCCGCCGATAATCTCTACACCATACTTTGCCCCACTCTCTAAAAAACCTCTTGCAAGTTCACGCGCTTGCTCTTTTGTGATGCTCTTTGGCATGGCAACGCTTAGAAGTGCGTACTTTGGTTTTGCGTTCATGGCAATGGCATCGGAGATATTGATCGCCATCGCTTTTGCGGCTATCTGGTAGTGACTCATCCACGCTTTTTTAAAATGCACATTCTCAAAAAAAGCATCTTTTGAGTAAACCATCTCACCCACTAAAGCGCCATCATCACCTATATTTTTACTTTCAAATTGTTTGATAAAATAGTTTTCCAAATCCAAAATATCTCTTTAATAATAAAATATAACAAACATAAAACAAAAAAATTACTCTACTTTTTTATTCAATCTATGATAAAATAAGCGCTTATTATATCATTATACAGGAAAATCAATGAAGCACTCTATCAAAAGCATTTTTAAAAACCTTTCACTCTTTTTTATATTTGCAGCAGTTTTTGCAGCGCTTGGTGTTATCGTCGCACTTGACCACACAACTAGCTACAAAAAAGTCGATAATCTTGCAAACCAAAAGTCTATGGCAACCGACATTTTAAACCTCTCCAAAGAGAATCTTGAACTCTCTCTCATCCAACTTCAGGGCAAAACTACGCAACTTCGCTATGACACTCAAAAACTCCATACACTCTATGAGTATAGTTTTATCGAAAGAGTTCTTCTCTCTACATCCCAAGAGTATCTTGCAGATTTGGAAACTTTAGAGGCACACAGAGCAGATTTTACAAAAAAAGCAGATGCTTACTTTAACAGTACAACAGATGAAGAGACAAAAGCAGCAGAACTAGCGGTCAGCTTTGACACTTTCAAAAGTCATATCAATGCGATTATGATTAAGTCTATCTCTTATGATCAAGCAAAATTTAACCTCCACAAACAAGTAACTTTTATCGCTTTTATCATAGTTCTATTTGCAGCTCTTTGGTTTAGAAAACAGCTTGCTCTTATATACAAAGACTTAGAACTCCTAAGCAATCCAAACTTTGCAAACTACACCTTTTTTTCTCAAGAGGCAGAGGCTATTTCACTCAAAATCAAAAGAAAACCCCCAGCTACAGAAAATCCTGCAATGCTCGATGCTGTCACTGGTATCAACAACCTTAAAGGAATGATGAACTCTTACTCTGAGAAAAAAGGAATGAAAGAGAGTAACTACACCTCAGTAACAGTCTTTGAAGTAGATAACTTTTCAAAAACAAACAAGCCCTACTCTCAAGAGCTCACACAGTCTATCCTTAAAAAAATTGCTTTTTCACTCTCCTTACACCAACAGGCAACAGATGTCATCGCACGAACAGAGTACAACCAGTTTACACTCATCCTTTCACGTCCAAGTAAAGAGCAACTTTTCAAAGACGCAGATAGTATGCGTCAAGGCATCACAGAGCTTCAAGTGAGCTCTCCTGAACTAGGTGAGATAGAGCTTACACTCTCCGGTGGACACGTTATTAAACCAAAAAATCTCTCTCTTGAAGAGGCAATCAGACAAGCGAAGAAAATTTTACTTCACGCACAAAAAGATGGAAAAAACAGGATTTTTCAAGTAAAAGATGTAGCAAAGAGCGAATTGTGAGAAGTATTTTCACACTTTGCCCATTTATGCTTCTCTAAAGTGAGACGTTAAGTAACAGTCTGCAGATAGAAATTTATTTTTTATTATACGCAAAGGCTAAAAATAGTACAATCCCCCTTATTTTATTACTTTTAACAAAGGAAAGCTAATGGGTATTCCTATTTATACTTACGATGCTATTGTAGTTGGTGCGGGACTGGCTGGTTGCGCTGCCGCAAGAGAACTGCAGGTTGCAGGAAAGAAAGTTGCTGTTATCACAAAACTTCATCCGCTAAGAAGCCATTCAGGAGCTGCACAAGGCGGAATTAACGCTGCTTTGAGCGATAAAGACAGTGTTGAGCTTCATGAGTTTGATA
The DNA here is from genome assembly GCF_059705355.1 of Sulfurimonas lacustris. Lineage (NCBI taxonomy): Bacteria > Pseudomonadati > Campylobacterota > Epsilonproteobacteria > Campylobacterales > Sulfurimonadaceae > Sulfurimonas > Sulfurimonas lacustris. Next base: position 1,118,510 of record NZ_AP046125.1, on the reverse strand, counting down.
CAGTAAAAGGGAGTGACTATTTAGCTGATCAAGATGCGGTTGAATTTATGTGCAAAAATGCACCTGAGACTATCCGCTGGGTTGAGAGAATGGGTGCGGCATTTAGCAGAAGTGCAGATGGCAAAATCGCACAAAGACCTTTTGGCGGGCAATCTTCTCCTCGTGCATGTTATGCAAAAGACAGAACAGGTTTAACACTGCTTCAAACGATTTACGAGCAAGCATTTCGCAGCGGCGTGAAGTTTTGGGATGAGTGGTATGTAAGCGATATCATCTATAAAGACGGCAAAGTTTCAGGTGTTGTTGCTTTTAACATCAGAGATATGCAAGTAGCTATTTTCAACGCAAAATCAGTAATGTTTGCAACAGGCGGTTACGCAAGAAGCTACAAAATCAACTCAAATGCTCACGCAAATACAGGCGATGGTCTCTCCATCGTAGCACGTCACGGTCTTCCGCTTGAAGATATGGAGTTTGTTCAGTTTCACCCATCAGGTCTCTCTGGAAACGGTGTTTTAATCTCTGAAGCAGCAAGAGGAGAAGGCGGACGCCTTTTCAACTCTCTTGGCGAGAGATTTATGGAAAAGTACGCTCCAAATGCAATGGAACTCGCTTCAAGAGATGTCGTAAGCCGTGCTATCTTAAACGAGATTAGAGAGGGTCGCGGTGTTGGTCCTAGAAAAGATGCGGTTTACATAGATGTAACGCACCTTGGCAAAGATTTGATTATGGAGAGACTACCAGAATTAAGAGATTTAGCTCTTACTTTCTTAGGGCTTGATATGATTAAAGAGCCTATCCTTATCTCTGCAACTGCACACTACTCTATGGGTGGTATCCCTGTCAATATCGCAGGAAATGTCCGTAAAAACAACACGGAGTTTGTAGAAGGTTTCTATGCAGCTGGTGAGTGTTCATGTGTTTCAGTTCACGGAGCGAACCGTTTAGGTGCAAACTCTGTTCTTGAGGCACTTCTCTTTGGTCGCTTCGTCGGTAAAACAATGGTTGATGAGATAGATGCTATCACTCTTCGCCCTGCAACAAAAGAAGATGCTCAAAGAGCACTCGATGAGATAAATTTTGTACTCAACAACAACGGCACAGAGACTATCCCTACTTTAAGAGAAGAGTTACAACAGTGCATGACTGCAAACGCTGGTGCATTTAGAACAGGTGAGACACTCTCTTTGGCAAGCGCAAAGATAAAAGAGCTTAGAGAGAGATTTAAGCATATCCGCATCAAAGACAAATCAAAAGTATTTAACACGGAGATGCAAGAAGCTATCGAGTTTGGACACATGCTTGACTACTCTGCATTTATCGTTGAGAGTGCTATTGAGAGAAAAGAGAGCCGTGGAGCACACTATAGAGAGGATTATCTTGCAAGAGATGATGAAAACTTCTTAAAACACACTATGGCATATATGGATCAAGAGGGCAATATCTCTTTAGAGTATATGGATGTCGTTCTTGGCAAACATGAACTTAAAGCAAGAAATTACTAAGGAGAAGGTATGAGCGCAGAGAAAATCACTACACAAAAAGTTAACTTCAAAGTATTTCGCTTTAACGCCGATGAAGACTATCTACCATACTATGAGAACTACACGTTAGATGTAACTAGCGAAGATGTAGTTTTAGATGTCCTCAACAAAATCAAATGGGAACATGACGGAAGTTTTTCCTACCGCAGAAGCTGTCGCCATGGAATCTGTGGTGCATGTGCCATCAAAGTAAATGGTCGCTCTACTCTTGCATGTAAAGAGAGTATGACTACTATGATAGAGTATTTCGGAAACGATATTACTCTTGAGCCACTAAGCACGAAAAGAGCCGTAAAAGATATGATTATCGACAAGGGTGATTTTTGGGAGAAGCATGCGGCGGTTACTCCGTATCTTGTTGCTGACATCGACGAATGCCCGTCTTGCGAAAATCTAGTATCTCCTCATGATGCAGAAGAGCTAAACGAAGCAGATCTTTGTATCCAGTGCGGCGCATGTCACTATGCATGTCCAGTTGTTGAGATAAACAGTGACTTCTTTGGTCCTGCAGCATTTGCAGCGGCGTACCGTTTTGAAGCAGATGTTCGTGATAACGACGGCGAGAGACTTATCAATGTAAACGAAGAGAAGCAAGGCGTTTGGGACTGTGCTAAATGTTACGAGTGTGCGGAAGTTTGTCCAAAAGAGATCAACCCGATCGACAAAATCACTAAACTTCACCAGATGGCATTTAAAAGAGGCGTTGCAAAAAACAATGTCGCAACTCGCCATGCGGTTGGTTTCCTACACTCTATCAAAAGAAACGGTGTACTTGATGAGGGCGGCTTAGTGCTATACTCTGAAGGATTGCATATCGTCAAGCACTTACCTGTGGCTCTTCAGATGTTTAGAAAAGGCAAAATTGTTCCTCCATGGGGCATTACAAAATCAGATAAACTTGATGAGATTCAAAAACTTATCAAATCATCATCAACAGTAAAGTTCTAGGAGTAAAAGATATGAAACAACTAAAATATGCACTTTTTACGGGATGTACTGCAAAACAAAGCACTCCTGAACAGATGATGTCCACAATGGCGGTAGCTAGAAAACTAGGCATCGAGATGATAGAGCTAACAGAAGCATCATGCTGCGGTGCTTCTCACTTGCAAGATTATGATGACTTTTTATCTCTCGTACTAAATGCCAGAAACATAGCATATGCAGAAAAACATGGTTTGACTATGGTAACTATCTGCAACACTTGTCAGCTAAACACCGCTATGACAAAACACAGACTAGATAAAAACCCTGAACTAAAAGCAAGAGTAAACGAGAAGCTTGCAGAAATCGGCTTGGAGTACAAAGGTACTTCAAATGTTATCCACTTCCTCTACGCTATCATCGATGATTTTGGCTTGGATAAAATCAAAGAGATGGTTGTAAAACCTCTCAGCCAGTTCAACATCGCTCCATTTTACGGATGCCACAACATCCGCCCATCAGAGCTTCATGACGAATCTCACAAAATGAGAGAAAACCCATACAAACCGACTTCTCTTGATGACCTTATCATCGCGTGCGGCGGTATGACTGTTGACTATGAAGAAAAAACCAAATGCTGCGGCTTCCATGTAGAGCTTCAAGCACCACACACTGCAGCAGTTCTAACAGGAACAGCCATAGCAGGTGCAACAGACAACAATGCAGATATGATGGTAACACCTTGCCCACTATGCCACCTAAAACTAGACACGCAAACAAAAAGCGCTTCAGAGGCAATAGGCAGAGAAGTTTCACTTCCAGTTCTTCACATGCAGCAGATGGTAGGTCTCGCTCTTGGATGTACTCCTGCAGAGCTTGGTTTGCAGCACCATGTTACGGGTGTTAATTTTATATAAATTGTGATGTGTGTATGCGTTCCACCTCGGTAGAAGTAGGATTAGAAATTATATTTGGAGTATCAAATGAAAAAATTATTGTTATTAATGTTGTTAGTGCATAATATATATGCACTAGATTCTATAAGTTCAATTCCAGATGAACAAAAAAAAGTTGTAGCAAAAGTAATTGAAATTCTTGAATTACCATCAGATGAAAATATGAAAAAGATTGTTTTTGGTAAACTTGGTGATTTTTTTACAAAAAATTGGTCTGCTCATTGGACTACTAATACTACTGGAGCTGAAACAAAAATTAAAAATAGTGATGCTCAAATTTGTGATGTTACAATCTATAATGATAATAGAGTAGTAAATTGTACTTTCGTTCATTTCAAAAAAGAAAAACAATTATTTGTTACATTAAAACAATATGTTGAAGCAGAATCGTCTGCTGTACTTGAACTATATAATGAAGTAAAAAAAGATTCAAAATATAGGATTGAAAATGAAACAGAAAATTATGCATATTTTAATGAGAAAGGCTATATGAGTTATAACACATATCATGTAAAATCACCAGTTGGTATGGTTATTTATGAAAGCTCTTATTTTTTGGATGTTAAATAGCTTTTTTCCTCGTTCCACCTCTCCTGAGGTGAAATGCATATATACTCCTTATATAACACATTAAGCTTCACTTGACAAGGCGTACGCTATTTAGTACAATATTTAAAATTTAAGTAGTAAATGGACTAAATTATGACAAAAGTAATGACTGCAAGCGAAGTTAGGGCAAATATCTATAACATAATGGATGAAACTGCACAAAGTCATGAGCCTGTGCTAATTACGGGCAAACGAAACAATGTCATCATGCTCTCAGAAGAAGACTACAGAGCGATAGAAGAGACGCTATACTTAAACTCCATACCAAATATGGCATCTTCCATCCGAGAGGCTATGAAAGCACCCGATAACGAGTTTAGCGAAGATGTTGAATGGTAGAGTATAAAATACTTTATAGCAAACTAGCACAAAAAGATGCTAAAAAGTTATCGAGTGCCAATTTAGATAAAAAAGCAAAAGAACTAATTGAAATAATCAAAAAAGACCCGTTTCAAAATCCACCGCCTTACGAGAAGCTAGTCGGCAATTTAAGCGGCTCATACTCAAGAAGAATAAATATCCAACATAGAATAGTATATGAAGTAAGAGAGAGCGACAAAGTAGTTAGAGTCTCCAGAATGTGGTCACATTATGGAGAATAAACTTTTTTAGCTCTTAGGTCTAAAAGCCTTAATAACCTCTTCGTTTGTCTCTATATATGGTCCCTCTATCAAGTCTATGCAGTACGGTACAGCAGGGAAAACTACGTCTAAACACTCTCTTATGGATTTTGGTTTTCCGGGGAGATTTATGATAAGGCTTTTGCCTCTGATGCCAGCGCTCTGGCGTGATAGTATCGCTGTTGGAACATACTTTAGGCTTACTTGACGCATCAACTCGCCAAATCCAGGCATCATCTTTTGGCATACATTCTCTGTCGCTTCTGGGGTGACATCACGGAGTGCGGGTCCTGTTCCGCCTGTGGTTACCACCAAACAACACCCCTCTTTATCACAAAGCTCTATCATGGTAGCTTCTAAGACATCTTGCTCATCTGGGATACATCTGTAAACTATCTCAAACTCGCTCTTCAGATAATCTTTCATTGTATCTTGGATGGCAACTCCCGATATATCTTCATAGATTCCCTTGCTTGCTCTGTCACTTGCGGTTATTACGCCTATTTTTATTTGGCTCATATGTTTCTCCTAATTTATTTGTAAAAAATGGTTTGCATTTTTGATGTATGTCACGGTTGATACCTCTAAAAAAAACTCCCTTGCGCCCTCAACATCTATGATGGTGTCTTTCCCACCGAGATAAACCTCTATCTTTACTCCTTTTTTTGCAATATTTTTCAGTACATCCATGTCCCACTGAAAATAGAGCAGCTCTTCTAGCTCTTCCACGCTACCCTTTTCTTGCTCTACGCTCTTTTTTGAGTATGGCAAAAAGCATGATTTTAAAAACTCATTTAGGTATAAATCTCTATCTTTTCTATAGCCCAAAAGTTGGATTTTTTTAAACTTATCATCTCTGGTCTGAAAAAAAGCGGGAGAGAATAGTTGGAGGGTATCTACTCTTTTTTGAAGTTCTAACTGCTCTTTTACATGCTCAAAAGCCTTGATAGCGCCATAGCTAAATCCGCAAACCGTGTAGTCGGAATGGTTTGTGTACGCATCAAAAAAGTGTTGTTCGTTTTTTAGAGAAAAACCGCTATAAAACCGCATCCAGCCTCTTTTTTACATCTTGCTTTGTAATGCTCTCTCTTTCGTTTAAAACTCTCTCTACATCACTCATGACGCTTTGTAGAGACTCTAAGAGTTCTCTTGTTTGCGTGTAGAGTTTTTGCATCAAAATCTCTTTTTCGTTTTGGCTTGCCATAAGTGAAGAACCCATGCCGTACTCTGTTATCATCTTCTCGACTATCTCTTTTGCCTCATCCAAATCGCCTTTTGCACTGCTTGCGTGTTCATGGTATCTGATGGCACATGCGACGACACCCGCTAAGAGCATTTTTACCCTTGATTCTAGTTCATGTTGCAAAAGAGGTTCATCGGTTGCGGGGGTGAGTTTTTCGTTGGAGAGAAGCAATTTTTCAAAAGGAAGGTCGAAATATGTCGCACAGATAACCTTTGCGGCTTGGTAGGTGACACGGTACTCTTTTTGTTTTGGGCTGAGAATCTGTAGTTTCTTTTTGCCAAACATAACCTTGTCTTTGACTTGATGAAAATGCTCAATCGTTACTTGAAAATCATGCTGTCTGATGGCAAGAAGCGATGCCTCGTTTACAAGAGCCGCCAAAGATGCGCCGTTAAATCCGACTGTCATGTTTGCGATGGTACTCACATCGACTTCATGAGGCACTTTCTCCAAATATTTTGACAAAATCAAAGCTCTCTCTTTGTTTGTCGGAAGCTCTACAAAAATGCGTCTGTCAAATCTTCCCGCACGCAAGAGTGCGGAGTCTAGGACATCTATCTTGTTTGTAGCGGCTACAACTATCACTCCGCTTGAGTTTTCAAAACCGTCCATCTCTGTTAAGAGCTGATTGAGTGTTGCTTCTCTCTCGTCGTTTCTTTGTCCGTCTCTCTTTTTTCCCACCGCATCTATCTCGTCGATAAAAATGATGGCAGGCGCATTGTTTTTTGCGGCAACAAAAAGTTCATGAACTCTTTTTGCACCCATCCCGACATAAATCTGCACAAAAGAGGCACCGCTTTGGTAGTAAAACGGCACACCTGCGGCATTTGCAACTGCTTTTGCTATCATCGTTTTGCCGACTCCCGGAGGACCTACCAAAAGCACGCCTCTTGGCATCCTTGCACCAAAACTCTTATAGCGTTTTGGTTTTTTCATAAAGTCGATTATCTCTTCAAGTTCGCTTTTTACATCGCTGATACCGCCGATGTCCTCAAATGTCACATCACTTTTGATAGACTCTATAGGACCTGCTTGCTCTGAGGTATAGTGCCCTCTTGTCTCTTTTGCTTCTTGTGTTTTAAAAATGCTGTTTTTTTGAAACCACCTGTAAAAAAGTGCTCCAAAACCTAAAAAAAGAACCAAAAAGAGAAGATAAACAATGACGTTGGAGCTGTTTTTTACCTTGACCTCATAATCAACAAACATCTTTGGCGAAACCTGAGAAGTTGCGATTTTGTAGAGCTCTTTTTCGGTTTTGAGATAAACATACTCTTGTGTTGAAACAACACTTTTGACGCTGTGGTTTTCTAAAATCTTTGTTGCCTCTTTAAGAGTGATGGGGTCTGCATTGTCTCGTAAAAGCGCAAAAAGAACAAGTACGACAACCAAAAAAGCCGATACATAAAGAACAACTCTGTTTGTCTTAGACTCTAGCATAGTTCGCATCCTCTTTTGCTTCATAAGCGCTGATATTTACCCAGTTGCCCACCAAATCTTCATCTGATGCTACTAAAATCTTGTTAAAATGCTGGTCGTAACCTACAAAATAGTCCTCTTTTTGGCTCTCAATAAGAACGCTCAACTCTCCGTCAAAAGCTTTTCTAAAGGCAAAATTTTTCTCGTGAACTATACGCTCTAGCTCATGCAATCGCTCTTTTGCCACGTTGCCGCTTACCTCCGGTTTCATCACTGCCGATGGCGTGCCGTCTCGTTTTGAGTAGGTAAATGCGTGAAGATGAGTAAGCGGAAGTTCTCGCACATTGCGCATCGCCTCATCCCAAAGCTCTTTGCTCTCCCCCGGATGCCCCGTGATAAAATCCGTGCCTATCGCAAACCCTTTACTTGCCAAGAGTTCAAACAACTCTCTGTCTTGCTTGTAAACATTGCGTCTGTTCATATACTTTAGCATCTGCGGCGAGGTGTGTTGCAGTGCGATATGCAGATGTCGCTCCAACCAAGGTTCATCCAAAATCTCTTTGAACTCATCACTGATTTGAATCGGCTCAACACTCCCAAGTCTGATACGTCTCACACCTCTAATCTGCGACATTTTTTTCATAAGAGAGGCGATAGAGCTTCCCGTTTTTTGCCCGTAACTTCCGACATTTGTTCCCGTGAGGATAAACTCTCCAAATCCGTTTGCGCCTAGTCTGCGGATCTGCTCTAAAATCTTCTCCTCATCCATGCTTCGTGCATCTCCACGCACATAAGGGATGATGCAGTAAGAACAGCGAAAGTTACACCCCTCCTGAATCTTTATAAACGCCCTGCTCTTGCCGATAAAATCATCCACAACGCTCTCATCTATGTGGTTTAAATCCCCCGGTTCATAAAAAGGCTCTTCACGGCTGAGCATCGCATCGATTTTAAGCTTTTCACTCTGTCCGAAAACTCCTGCAACACGCCCCTGTTCCAAGAGTTTTTCCCCTTTAGTATGCGCACCGCACCCTGTGAGAAAAATCTTCGCATCTCCACTGTTTTCAACATGCGAAATGTAAGAGCGGACGTGCGAATCAGCACCGTTTGTCACCGTACATGAGTTGACTACGACGATGTCGGCTTCATTTTCATCTTCAGTAATGTCATACTCCTGCATCGCGCTCATCATAACCTGAGAGTCATAAAGATTTGTTCTGCATCCAAATGTTTTAAAATAGACTTTTTGTTTCATTTATACCACCTCTTGCGGCGCGAATGACGGAGTTTTTTTCGCACTCTGTTCCAGATGAAGCATCTGTGTCGGATAGGCTATGGTTATATCGTCTTCTGCCAAAAAAGCATCTATGATTTCTGTGGATATAGCGCTTCTTAACGTGAGCGTCGCATAGGCATTTGTAAGATACCAAACGCTTATACTAATGCCATTTGGAGCGATAAAAGAGAAGATGCGAGGCTCTACATTGCTGTTTTTCAGGCTGTAGTTGCTTCTTAGCTTGTTGAGCTGTTTTCTTGTGATATCGGTATATCCTTTGGAAAATTTTTTTACAATCTCTTTTGTCAAATGCATCGCTTTTTTATGGTTTGAGTCATACGTTATGGTTATATCTATCCCATCCCAGACAGTTTTGAGTGAGCTGTGGGTATAGTTGGCTATCATGCGAGTAAAAATATAGTTGTTTGGAATAAAGATGATTCTTCCCGCACGTCTGTTTTCTAAGACCGTTGTTAAAGTGACATCTTCTAGTATAGTCATACGCAAAAGAGAGATATCCATAACATCGCCCACGTAAGACTGTCCATCCATATCGACACGGATCCTGTCACCTACATGGATACTACCGCCAAAGACTATGACAAGCCAGCCAAGTATGCTCATAAACCAGTCTTTCATCGCAATAGCGATACCCGCAGAAGCAAATCCCAAGATGGTAACGAGGTAGCTCACATTTTCTATATAGTTGAAAAAGAGGATAAGAACGATAAGCGTAAAATTGACAAATGTGATAATTTTATTTGCCATATAGAAGCGTTCATTGTCAGTAATATACTTTTTAATAATGAGCTTAAGCAGAAAAAAGAAGAGAAAAACAACAAGAATAATGACGCTAATCTTGACAAGCTTGAGCATTTGAGACTCTATCTCTTTGTTGATATTTATCTCTATGATGTCAAGTCTCTTTTCATAGACATCCACCGTAACATTCATCGTATCAAGAGCCGATTCAAACCGCTCAAGCTGTTTAAGCTTCAAATCAAGTTGCTCTTTGTGTGTATGCTCTGCATCGAGGCTCTCTAGTTGCGTGTAGATATTTATCTCTGAGCGTAAAAGCCCTACTACCGTGCCCAGTTCCTCTTTTTTTGCGATATAGTCTTTAAACCCTTGATCAAGCGTTTTTATGAGTGAGATGCCCATGAAGATATCTAAAGGGTTTGTGATGGAGGGTATATCATCTATATTTGGCGGGGTTAAGAGGATGGAAAATGGAGAGCTGTCTTTCTTTTTCAACTTCTCAATCTGCGAGGTTAAAATCTTCTCACGTGCGATAAGTGCGCTTAGCTCATCCGCCTCACTCAGTGTTTTTTCTCGCTTTTTTTGAAGATAGTTGATACGTTCGACTATCTTCTCAAGGCTCTCTCGTACCTCCAAAGAGGTAAGATACGATGCGTAACTCTTTATCCAAACGCTCTCTTTGTTAGAGATTTTCTCTTGCACGATTTTGAGTTCTGAGAGGAGTTGCGCTATCCTCTGATTTTTTGTATTTTCCTCAGCAACTCTTATGCGCTCTAGCTCCTCAGCGGCTTGAAATTTCTCTGCTTGTTCTTTCTCTTTTTGCTCTGTTGACGTTTGAGAAAAGAGCAGTGATGTAGTGATAAAGAGATAAAAAAATAGTTTTTTCATTTACTCTTTTCCAAATTTATTTAAAACGCACATGATAGTCCCGACATCAACTTTGTCCGTAATGACAACATCGCCGATTCCAAGCGGGAGGATAAAAGTGATGGCAGCATCAGAGCTTTTTTTATCCAAAAAGAACGCTTCATAAAATTTTCTTACATCGTTTATGGTGTAAGTAATGGGCAAATCATATTTTTGTAACAGTGCTTTTACGCGAGCAACCTCTTTTTCATTCATATAGCCCATCTTCAAAGCCATCTCATTTGCCATCACCATCCCAATGGCAACCGCCTCGCCATGGAGATACTCTTTGTAGTTTGTCTCATTTTCTATGACATGTCCAAAAGTATGTCCATAGTTCAGAGCGGCACGAAGCCCCTGCTCTTTTTCGTCCTGACTTACAACATCAGCTTTTGTCTGAACCGATTGACGAATCGCATCTTGAAGCACCTCTGGATTGCTCAAATCTGCATGCTCTAAAAACTCAAAAAACTCTTTGTTAAAAGTCACCGCCATCTTCACTATCTCCGCAACGCCTGCGCCAAACTCTCTTTGTGGAAGTGTTGTTAAAAAATAGGGGTCTATGTAAACCGCTTTTGGCTGATGAAATGCACCGACAAGGTTTTTGCCGTACTTATTGTTAAAGCCTGTTTTTCCGCCTACACTTGCATCCACTTGCGAGAGAAGCGTTGTAGGGATTTGGATAAAGTCTATCCCCCTTTGGTAGATGCTCGCCGCATACCCAGTCATGTCGCCGATAACACCGCCGCCAAAAGCGATAAGAAGAGATTTGCGGTTAAAACGGTGTTCAAAGAGTGAGTCCAAAATAGCATCGATGCTCTCTTGGTTTTTGTACTCTTCTCCGTCTTGCAGTGTGACAACATAAAGCTCTTTTGCGCTGATTTTGCCAAGAAGATACTCTAAGTGCAAAGCAGAGACTGTTGTGTTTGTTACAACCGCAACTTTTGTATCGAAATGTAGTTTTGGGAGGGTGTCTATGGTTATGTCGTAGGAGTCATCAACAACTTTTTTAAGTTCAATATGCACTTGCATTCTCTATCCAAAATATAAATTTTAAAAATGGATTTATAATACTTCAAAAACGCTAAAAAGTGGCTAAATATGGCTAGAATTATTGCTTTAGCCGCTTAAATGACGCGATAAAAAAGACGTTTAGAACTATTTTCATGTAAAAGCAGAAGTTTACGCAACTCCGCAGATACTTTTGTGTAGTATGAATTTCCTACTATCGCACCGTTGTAGGCATTGATGGCTCTGTCATTGGAACGATGTTTTTTGTAACATTCCCATAAAATATCTGCAGCAACACTCAGATTTGTATTCTCATTTAAAAGTGCATAAAGCGGGATTTTCATTTTTGCGAGTTTCTCTTTGTGCACATTGTTTATCTGCATCAACCCGATGTCAAAACTCGGATAACTATTTTGGTCTAAAAACTCGATAACACCTCTTGCTGTAACACTGTTTTTACTATCAATTTCTACTACTTTTGAATATTTTTTATAAGAGATATTTCTGCTTTGAAGCATCGTGTAGAGCTTCTGCTCTTGTGGTTTTGTCAGTTTTTTGTAGTTTACAGAGATAATAAGCGGACGAACGCCACTCTCAACTTTTGAGATTGCATAAAGAAGTCTTGGTTCTATGCCATAAGCCTCACCCGTACGAATCCACATATTTGTGGCGGCATGCGCAACAACTGCCAAAAGCAGTAACAACCAAACAGCTCTCTTCATTAACACCTATCCCTTGATGATTTACCGCCATCAAGCAAAAAGAGTTCCTAAATCTGCACAGGGATAAATATCTGGTGGTGGCTCTCAAGCTTGTGATAAAGTCTTTCGCTGTCGGTAGAGAAAATGGAGTAGAAATTTTTAAGTGTCAACTTTTTTGTAAAAGGCAAAATCTGAATAAAATCATTTTTGCGTTTAAGTTTTTTAATCGGGTTTTCACCATCTTTGACAATTTTTACACTCTTAGAAAAAATAGTGGAGAGGTTAGTGTAGTGCTCTACAACCTGCTCTTTTGCATCTTGCGCTTCGTTGGTGTAGTTATAAAGCTCTATGTTTAGGTTCATCTTCTCTGAAATGTCAAAAATCGTTGATGAAATCTTCTCCAAATCACGGTTGTCTCCTAGTATGATAGAAGCATCTTTAACTAAAGAGAGGTTTTTTTCTGCAATTTTAAGGATAGGTACATGCGCATCATAAAGCATTGAGCGCATTTTATGATTTTCAAAAAGCTCATTTGGAACGATAACAAGCCCGACATGGTAGTTTTTTATATCGTTAAAAAAGGCACTCTCTAGTCCTTTTGGTTCGTAGTTTATATCTATGATAACATTTGGTGAGCGATACTCTTTGATTTTCCAAAGAAGTTCAAAATTGCTCGGATTAACAACCTTGATGATAAGCGTGCGTCCAAATTTTTGATGCGCAAAAATAGCCCTTGAGACAAACTTTTCCATTTTTTTATGGTTGAGCAAATCCATATCTAAGTACATATAGATGTTTGATCCAAAAGGCTCCGGAAACTGCCCAAGCTCTCTTTTGATGGCTCTATAGACTGACTTCAAAACTTCAGGATCACCAACCATTACCAAAAGGTCGTTTGGCTGAATCATCCTGCGGCGATTTGGCATGATAAGCTTTCTGTTTCTGTAAATAGCAACAATGCGCCACTCTTTTTGCTCGATAACACCGATGTGCTTGTAAACAAAAGAGCTGCCAAAAGGGACGAGAACTTCCATGATTTCACCCTCGCCGATACCGACATTTTGGGCAATAACAGGAACATTTGGAAGATAATCAAGCATTCTTGAGGAGAGAATCTGTTTTGAGTTAATCATAACTATGTTGGAATCCTCATTTTTGAGTTTCCATTTGTTTAGCACGATGATGCGAAGCTGCTTTTTGATGGCTCTGATATTTTTGATGGTATTTTCGACATCCATAGGATTGTCCATAAGTATCATAACTTGCGCAAACTCCATCTTAAGAAGGTTTGAGAGCTTATAAAAACTTGTAGGATCAAACTCATAAAACTTAAAACGTGAAGGGTTGGCATTTGGAAATTTTTTGGCTTTTGTTTGCACTATGTAGTAGATATTTTCACTTGTATAGGCATCAATCACTCTATTTATAAAATGCTCGGCAGTTTCGCCTTCACTGATAATCAATATTTTTTTCATATTTCTACTTTTTGCTGCTATGACGCATAAATTGCCGCATTATAGCACGCTATTTCTAACAAGCTTAACGCCCATTTCTGCATGGTGCGTATAAGGAAACTGGTCAAACAACGCCATATCACAAACCGTGTGTGTTTGGCATAAAAGAGCCAAATCTCTTGCAAGTGTTTCAGGGTTGCAGGAGATGTAGATGATGTTCTCATATCGCGCGGCGAACTTGCAGGTATCTTCATCCATCCCGCTTCGTGGCGGGTCAACAAAAATAGTATGAATCTCATAAGAGGCTATCTCTATCTCTTTCATTCTGTTAAAGACTCTCACACCATCAAGCGCTTGCACAAACTCTTCAACGCTCATGCGTACAAACTCTATGTTCTTTACACTGTTTAAGAGCATATTTGTTTTTGCGGCGTTGATGGATGCTTTGGAAATCTCTGTTGCCAAAACTTTACGAAATTTTTTCGCAAAAGGAATCGTAAAATTGCCCGCACCGCAGTAGAGCTCCAACAAGTCGCTTGATGTATCTGCAAGATTTTTTAAAACCCAACCAATCATCTGCTCGTTTACCCGAGAGTTTGGCTGTGTAAAGCTGTTTTCTATGTACTGAAACCTAAACTCCTCATCTGCAACATTTAAAACCTCTGTTACATAATCCTGCCCGATAACCACTTTTTGACCTCGGCTACGACCGATAATGTATATGTCAAGCTCTTTGGCGATTTTTGCTGCGCTCTGGCTCCAAGCGGCATCGAGTGTTCTGTGGTAGAGAAGCGAAATCACGATTTCACCATTATTTGAACTTAAAAAATCGACGCCAAAGAGTTTAAAATCGATTTTGTTTTCTTGAATCGCTCTTAAGAGTTTTGGCATAAGAGCAGAGATAGACTTACTTACCTGCGGACACTCGTCAATAAAAACAACACCACTCTTCTCTTTGTTGTTCATCGTATAGTAGAGTTTTTCATCTCCCTCATGCCATATCTTAAACTCACTTCGTGAGCGATAGTTGCTCTTTGGAGACTCAAAAACAGACAATGCCCCGCTATAAAAAGGTTTAAATCTCTCTTGGTTAAGGAGCACTTTTGCTCTTAGCTGTGCCTCGTAACCACCTTCATAAACTACACATGCACCACATGTGCCAAAATATTTACAATTCATACTATTTACTCACTATTTAACCGAGGCGATGAGATTGCCAATAAGCAGATTCCAGCCATCGATGAGGATAAAAATGAGTATCTTAAAGGGCAGTGCAATCATAACAGGCGGCAACATCATCATACCCATGGACATTAGGATGGATGCGACAACCATATCGATAACCAAAAAAGGCAAAAAGAGCAAAAAACCTATCTCAAATGCAGTTTTTAGCTCACTTATGACAAAAGCGGGGATGACGATAGAGAGAGGAACTTCCGCTACAGATGCGGGGTTTTCCATTTTTCTGATACGCAAAAAAAGCGCCAAATCTTTCTCTCGTGTGTTTCTTATCATAAAGTTTTTAAAAGGCAGTGCTGTTTTATCAAACGCCTCTTCATACCCAATCTTCTCTTCGATGTAAGGTTTTATGCCATCTTCGTACGCTTTTACGCCAACGGGCTCCATAACAAAAAAAGTGAGTATCATACCAAGCATTACCAAAAGCTGTGTCGGTGGGACTTGCTGTGTTCCTAGTGCTTGACGCAAAAAACCAAAAACTATGACAAATCTTGTAAAAGTTGTCATAACCAAAACCATACTCGGTGCTAAAAACAGAAGTGTTAAAAGAACAAGAACATTCAAAGAGCTCACAAGCTGCTGTGGAGAGTTGGGAGCAGAGAGCTCAAAATTCATCGTAGGGATAGCAACATTTTGAGCCCCAAAAAGAGAAGCTGCGTAAAGAAGCGCAAAAAAGAGGAAAAATCTTTTCATTACTTACTTGCTGCCTTATCTAAAACAGTCTGCTCTACTTTTGATTTATCTTTTAAAGAGCCGCCGACAAAGTGAATCTCTACTCTGCGATTTTGCTCTCTGCCGCTCTCGGTTGTGTTAGTTGCTCTTGGAGAAAACTCTGCATACCCTGCCGCACTTATACGCTTTGGATCAACACCGTCTAAAATCAACTCTTGTAAAACTGAAATCGCTCTTGCGGCTGATAGTTCCCAATTGTCCTTATAAGGGCTTTTTATTGCTGGACCTTGATTGTCCGTATGACCACGCACGCTTACAAGTGTCTCATTTGGAAGTTCACTGACAATAAGTGCTATACGTTTGAGAAAAAGTAGCATATCATCATTTTGAATCGTTGCACTTCCCGGTTTAAAGAGGAGTGATGCAGGGAGTTCTATGGCAAATCCATCTTGAGCTTCCTGTAAAGATACAGTAGGTCCTGCACCCTGACCTATGTCTTGCATCTCATTAAGCTCTTTAATAGCTTGAGTTACCCTATTTACCTGCTCGGCACTCTCCTCTTGAGCTTCAATGGGAGTTGCTGATTGTTGCATTTTTTTTGAAACTTCTGTTTGGATTCCACCTTCCAAAACACTCATCGCGCCAGCAAGTGAACCGATGGCTTCTGAGACTTTTTTTGCATCCATACTTGACATGGAGAGAAGCAAAACGAAAAAGCACAAAAGCAGAGACATAAGGTCTCCAAATGCTGCAAGCCACTCTGGCATACATGTCGGGCACTCAGGACACTTTTTCTTTCCCATTAGTTAAACTGACTTACGCGTTCATTTGGGGCAAGATAGCTTAGTAGCTTTGCTTCTAACGCTCTTGGTGCATCCCCTGATTGGATAGACATAATTCCTGTTAAAATCATCTCTTTGACAAGGGTCTCATCATCATTTCTAAGTCCCAAAATGTTTGCTATAGGATTTCCAACGATATTTCCTATCATCGCTCCATAAAGAGTTGTAAGAAGCGCAACCGCCATAGAAGGACCGATAGCCGAAGGATCTGCCATATTCATAAGCATCGCAACCAGACCGATAAGCGTTCCAACCATTCCCATCGCTCCTGCAAGACCTGACCACTGCGAAAAGATTGAACCATGTACTTTATGTCTAGTGCTTGTTTGCTCCATTTCAATTTCAAGTAACTCTCTTATACTGTCAGGTTCATTCCCGTCAATCGCCATAGAGAGCCCTTTTTTCAAAAACGCATTTGGCTCGCTGTTGACTTCACCCTCTAGCGCCAAAATACCATCTTTTCTTGCTTTTGTCGCAAATCCTACAAGTTTTTTAATAAGCTCTGCTTTATCTTCTTGAGGTGGTTTGATAGCTATCATAAAAATTTTTACAAACAGTTTCATTTGTGCAGGCTTAAAGGAGATCATCAACGCCCCGATACTTCCACCCACAACTATCATTACAGAGGGAATATCAATATATGGACCAATCCCAACACCCATCGCCATAGAGGCTAAAAGAAGCACCATAATCAAAACAAGACCGATAACCGTACCTAAATCCATTCAAATACCTTACGAAAAAATATCGTGCTTATAATACCACAAAAATAATAGCCTCCTCATTAAAAACATTTTAATTTCAAAAAATCCCTTGCAAGCCTATGAAGCTACGAAAAAGAAGTTTTCGAGATTTACACGTTATAATTTCATCAATTTATGACAAAGAGTTTCTATGAGCAAAAAGAGTATAAGTATCGTTATTTTGGCAGCAGGCAAAGGGAGTCGCATGAAGTCTCCTACAGCAAAAGTTCTACACACACTTTGTGGCAAAGAGATGCTCTACTACATCATCAAAACTTCACGTCAACTAAGCGATGATGTCACTGTTGTTGTAGCACACCAAAAAGAGGCTGTTGTGGGGCAGATGAAGCGTTACTTTGATGACGTAAATTTTGTAGAACAAGATGCACAAAACTTCCCCGGAACCGGCGGCGCTATGAAAAATATCTCTGTAAAAAATGAAAAAGTTTTGGTTTTAAACGGAGATATGCCGCTTGTTACACCTAAGTCGCTTGAAGGGTTTTTAGAGAGCGAGAGTGAAATCGTCATGTCGATTTTTGATTTGCAAAACCCAGATGGTTATGGGCGTGTTATCATCCAAGATGGGCATGTTGTAAAGATAGTAGAGCAAAAAGATGCTTCTGTCGCAGAGCTTAATGTTTCAACCGTAAATGCCGGAATCTATGCGTTTTCCAAAAAAGTGCTTGACAAGTACATCCCGCTTCTTGATAACAACAATGCCCAAAAAGAGTACTACCTCACCGACGTTATCTCTATGGCAAGAGCAGATGAGCTAGACATCACTCCGCTGCTTGTAGATGAGGAGCATTTTAAGGGGGTAAACTCTAAAAAAGATTTATCAGATGCCGAGATAATCATGCAAGAGCGCATCAAAACTTCTCTAATGGAGAGCGGCGTAATTATGCAGCTTCCATCCACCATCTATATCGAAGAGGGTGTAGTTTTTGAGGGAGAGTGTGTCGTTGAAAACGGATGTCGCATAACGGGCAATTCACGCATCATCAACTCCCATATAAAAGCGCACAGTGTTGTGGAAGACAGCATAGTCAAAAATTCCGATGTCGGACCTATGGCGCATCTACGCCCCGCTTCAAACATAGAAGAGACGCATATCGGAAATTTTGTCGAGGTAAAAAAATCTACTCTTAGAGGTGTGAAAGCCGGTCATCTTAGCTATATAGGCGATGCAAAGGTGGATGAGGGAACAAATATCGGAGCTGGAGTGATTACCTGCAACTACGACGGTATCAAAAAGTATGAGACTATCATCGGGAAAAATGTATTTGTAGGAAGTGACAGCCAACTTGTAGCGCCTGTTACAATCGAAGATGATGTTATGATAGCAGCTGGAACGACTCTAACAAGCGGCATAATTCAAAAAGGCTCACTTGCCATCAGCCGTACAAAACTCAGAACAATAGAAGATTTTTACTATAAGTTTTTTAAAAAATAAGAGCTTTTCTTTTTACGGAGGTGTATTCAGTAGGTAAGACGCAAAAAGCGCGTCTTACTATGGAAGTTTTAAAAATGCGTTGCTTAGCGCGATAGAGACTTTTTTTGTAGCATTTTTGAGCAGTGTACGCTTGTCGCCCTCTACATCAGACTCAGGTTTGATACCTAAGATTTTTGACTTATCTATGACAATTTCACTCTTCGCATTTGCGGAAGCTCGGTTGCCGTTGTTGTGTGCATTAAGCGTAATCATCATCATTAAACGCTCTTTTTCGATAGTTTTAAAGATATTTGCTTCACTACTCTCTTTATCTTGAGAGAGGCTCACTTTTGTATCTAACAGATAGTCATTTTTTGATGGCAGCATATGCTCACCCTCTACTTTTGCAGTGGAGACAACAAAACAGTTTGTCTCTTTGAGTGCATTGACAAGCGCTATCGTAAACTCGTCGGGAGTAACATTGAACGTTTGCGCGTTATTTTCAATCATAAGAGCGTCAATATGAAGTGTCGCCATGCTTTTTGTACATAAGCCCATATTGTCGATAAATAAAACACTCTGCTTATCGACACACCCAACAAAAGAGAGAAGCAATAAGGCAGCGGAGAGAACTTTTTTCATTCCATAATCCTTTTTTTAATTTGCTAAGCATTATACCAAACTCTTTCGTAAGTTCTCTACGACAACTTGACAAACTTCCTCTTCTCAAATTATAATGAGTGCGAAAAGAAATCAAAATCAAGGGAGTGGGTATGTGCAAAGATGCGATTGTATTTGACAACAAACCAAAAGGTGTGGCGCTGGATGCGTGGATTCCCTACTATATCTGTACATGTGGGAGAAGCGAAAATGGGGTGTTTTGTGATGCAAAGCATGACGGAACTTCTTGTTTGCCACAAAAAGTAATCGTTGAAAAGAGCAAACAGTACCACATCTGCATGTGTAAAACAAGCAAAAACTTCCCGTTTTGTGATGGAACACATAGTCTTTATAGTGATGATGAAGTTGGAAAAAATGTTAAAAGTGAGGATGCAAAGTAGCCTAAGGCTACTCTACGATAAAGCTTTTTTGCTTTAAAACATTAAACTTTTGAAGCTCTTTTTTCTCTTGAATGTTGAGTTTTTCAGCAGCTTTTGGAGTTACAAGGTAGTATCCGAGCTGCACTTCTACTTTGTCTCCTTTTTTGAGGGCATCTGTATATGGAACGCTCTTTTTCTCATTTGCTTTTATCATCGTGTCTGTTACAACCTGATTTGCAAGCCATGGCATAGATGGACCGTTTTCATTACCGATAGCACGTACAAAACTAAGCGGCTTAAGCGGAGTTACTTTTCCATCACTAGTCACATTTACTCTCAATTCAACTACACGCATAGGGTGGAGCATGAGGTTATGTGGTGCTTTGTTGTTGATGATAACATCAAAACCGCTGCTGTTTTTGTTAAACTCAAGGTCAACATACTTTGAGAGCATTTCAGGGTTTTTATGTGAACCTGCAAAACCATGGTATGCATGCGTCTGGCTATGTCTGATTGTCGTTGCAGTACCCTGCACTTTTGGCATATGGCATGTTATACAGTTCTCTTCTTTGTTTTGTGCGCCCTCTTTACCTGTTTCACACACCATAAGCTGTTCGCCGTTTTGTCTGTGAGAGTGGCAGCCCATACACATTTGACCGTTATAAAACTTCTCATTTGTGTAGTCGATATCATGGTAAGGTGATCCAACTGTTGTCTTGTTCATACCAAACCATGAACTCTCTTGTTTATAGATGACCTTCTCTTTTTCACGCCCAGCTTCTGCCGAGTAGAATGTTTTTGGGTTTTTGCCAAAAACATTTTTGTTTTTTGCAGCGTGCTCTTCTACATCTTTGATAGTATGACAACTTGCACACGTCACACCATCTTTAATCTCTTCCTCATTTTTAGCTAATGGTGCATGGCACTCTTTACAGCTATAGTCACCTTTTTCTTTCAGAGGGTGCAAATCCCATGCCCCTTTATGGATTGGATCGTTATAGTAGGTAGCATTTCTATGCATAGAACCTTCAAACTCATCAACTATCTGTGGGTGACACTTTTTACATGTCTCTGTTTCACTCTGTGCAAACAGAAGTGACGAAAGCGCAGCTGCTAAAAACAACATTTTTTTCATATAAACTATCCTTTTAATTATTATAAGCTGAAATTTTAACATATAAAATGACTTTCAAATTGATTTGTATCAATTAGAGTGAAATAAAACAATAAGATTTTTCCTGCTAGAATTATAAAAAAATAAGGTTCACTATGGTTATTCCATCCAATCTGCTTCTGGGTAAAAAGATACTTTTAGGAGTAAGCGGTTCTATTGCTGTTTATAAATCTCTTGAACTTGTACGACTTTTTACAAAGGCTGGGGCAGAGGTAAAGGTGGTAATGAGTGAAGCTTCAAAAAAGTTTGTGACGCCACTTAGCTTTGAGACACTTAGCACAAATGAGGTGCTTGACGATACCAACGAATCATGGGCGAATGCGCATAACCATATAAAAGCAACCGAATGGGCAGACCTTTTTGTCATAGCTCCCGCGACGGCAAACACCATAGCAAAACTGGCAAATGCCATAGCTGACAACATGCTCTTGCAGTGTGCTTTAGCATTCCCACATCTCAAAATCATAGCCCCATCAGCCAATACTAACATGATAAACAACCCAATCACAAAATCAAATCTAAAAATGCTCGGCATTGCAAACTATGAGGTAGTTGCAACACAAACCAAAGAGCTCGCATGTAAGACGGTAGGCGATGGTGCTATGGCTGAGCCTTTGGAGATATTTTGGCACTGTGCAAAAGCACTCTTAAGAGACCCTTTTTGGATGGATAGAAGAGTTATAGTTACGGGTGGCGGGACGATAGAAAAGATAGATGATGTGCGTTATATCTCAAATTTTTCAAGCGGTAAAATGGCTTCCGCTTTAGCAACTGCACTCTACTGCAGGGGTGCAGATGTAAACCTCATAGCAACCAAATTTGAAAAAGAGTTGCCGCTTGAACTCTATACGCTTGATGTTCAAAGCTCCGGCGAGATGCTTGAGTATCTCAAAGACTCTATCCGCATCGCCAAAAAAGGCAAACTCTCAAAAGCAACACTTATGCGTGATGAGCAGATTCATCTTATCCAGAAAAAACCATACCTTTTTATGGCAGCGGCGGTGAGCGACTATGTTCCTAGTTTTGAGCAGGTTGGAAAACTCAAAAAAGAGTCTTTGGGTGGTGCATGGGAGCTAAAACTCAAAGAGAATGTTGATATATTAAGCAGTATTGACAAAGATGGAATCGTTACTGTTGGGTTTAAAGCGGAGATGGATGCACAAAACGCTCTTGTAAACGCACAAAATATGATTGATAAAAAAGGGGTTGATGCTGTTTGTCTCAACGTTTTAAAAGACGCATCAAGCTTTGGCACAGAGACAAACAGTGTGGAGTTTCTCACAAAAGAGCGTCATGAGAGCATACCATTAGCCGACAAACTCAGCGTTGCTTTTGAGATTTTAGAGCATGCGAAAACTCTATGAATAAGGCAAGGCATATCGCCATCATCATGGATGGAAACGGACGCTGGGCAGAGCTTAGAGGACAAAAAAGGGTAAAAGGGCATGAAGCAGGCGCAAAAGTTGTACGAATGATTACCGAGTTTTGTGCAGCCGACAGTGATATAGAGCGGCTAACTCTCTATGCTTTTTCAACTGAAAACTGGAAAAGACCAAGACTTGAAGTTGAGTTTTTGATGAAACTGCTCCAAAGATATCTTGATAACGAGACAGAGACCTATCTTGCAAACAATATCCGCTTTGAGCCTATCGGAGACACAAGAGCATTCTCGTCATCTTTACAAAAAACCATCCATGATGTAAAAGAAAAAACTGCCCACTGTGATGGACTAGTGCAGTCTCTAGCACTCAACTACGGCGCACATGATGAGATACTTCGTGCCATCAACAGAGTAAAAAAATCTCAAGAAGACATAACCGAAGCGATGCTCTCAAATGCGCTTGACTGCAAACACAACGTTGATTTACTTATCCGTACAGGCGGAGACCATAGACTATCAAACTTTTTGCTTTGGCAAGCGGCGTATGCAGAACTCTTTTTCAGCGACACCCTTTGGCCTGATTTTACGACTGCGGAGTTGGAGAAAATTTTAAAAGATTTTACAAAAATTGAGAGACGATTTGGAGGGCTTAAGTAGTGGAACTCTTTGGCGCTTTTCTCTTTGGCATACTTTTTGGCTCTTTTTTAAATGTTGTTATCTTGCGTCTTCCAAAGGATGAGAGTGTTGTTTTTGGCGCATCACACTGCCCGACTTGTAACCATCCGCTTAAACCATGGCATAACATCCCTCTTTTTTCATGGCTTTTTTTGCGCGGAAAATGCGCTTTTTGCCAAACAAAAATCTCAGTTCAATACCCTGCAATTGAGCTTTTGTCCGGCTTAATTTTTCTTCTTCCTGCCGCAAAAATGGGAGTTAGCATCTCTTCACTTTTGGTAGCCTTTAGCTTTTTAACGCTTCTTGCACTCTCTATGATTGATTTTAAGTACAAAATGGTACCCGATTCGCTCAATCTGCTTGCTCTCCTCTTTGCCATCTTTGGAGCATGGAGCCTTGGCGGCATTGCAACAAACTTCCAAAACGCCCTGCTCTTTGCGGGTGGATTTACACTGCTACGCTTTGCACTCTCCTACACTCTTACAGCTTCGGCACACAGAGAAGCAAAAAAAAGAGCTGCATCATGGAGTAAAAACTACCACATCTACCCATTTGTTGAAGCAATGGGCGAGGGAGATATCATGGTGGCAGCAACGATGGGAGCGCTTCTTGGCGTCAAACTCACACTTGTTGCGGTTTTCCTCTCAGCACTGCTGGCTCTTCCCGTGATGCTTTTAGTTATGAAAGGCTCTAAAGAGGAGCAGAGAGTTCCTTTTGTCCCTTTTTTGGCTCTGGCGACATTTTTGGTCTATCTTTACGACTCACCAATTTTAAGATATATTGAGGCTTCTTACTAATGCACATCCTTCAAAACTACATAAAACAGTCTCTCTCGCTTATCTTTTTATCTATATTTTTGCCGCTTTTTTCCATTGCTTCTATAGTTTTTCTTATCAAACTTGCAACCTATACGGCGGTCATTCAACTCTCTATCTTTGAGATGGGCAAACTCTTTCTTTTTATGCTCCCAGAGCTTCTTTTTTATACACTGCCTATCTCTTTTTTTGTAGCTATAACGCTAGCACTTTTCAAACTCTCAAATGAGAATGAAATCATTGTTGTATTCGCGCTTGGCATCCATCCTAGAGTTATCTTGCAGACACTTTTCAAACCGGCACTCTTTCTCTCGCTTCTTCTACTTTTTAATTTTTTCATTCTTCTTCCGCATGCAAAAACTTTGTCAAACAACTTTCTATCTTATAAAAAGAGTGAAGCAAAGTTCAACCTCTCCGCTTCAGAGTTTGGGCATAAATTTGGTGATTGGCTTTTATATATAGGCAAGGAGAATGAAAATGGAAGTTATGCTGATGTTATTTTGTTCAACAAAAACCAAGACGAAGAGGTTCTTATCGGAGCAAAAAAAGCCGAAATCATCAACGATGCAGGTGTTTTAAGACTTAAACTAAGCTCTGGCGAAGGGTATAGCTACTCGCAAGAGAAGTTCACGCAGATAGATTTTAAAACTATGTTTATCAATGACACGATGAAAACTGATCTTGAAAAGTATGAAACACCGCTCGAGTATTGGTTTCCAGAGACTCCATCTGCTAAGAAGAAAAAAATGCTTATAGCAAACATTCTCTTTAGTCTTTTTCCGCTTCTTAGCCTCTTTTTGGCAGCAACCATCGGAATCGTTCATGCAAGACATCAAAAAGGGAAGATTTTTCTCTTTTTATTCGCAGGGATTATCATCTACTATGCTCTTGCAATCGCGTTGCAACCGATTCTCTCTGTCTATACGGTACCGGTTTTGATATTTGGATGGCTTATGGTGACCTACATACTTTATAAAAAAATAATTGTGGCAAAGTTTTAGATGCGATGCACACTTATAATTGCGTATAACGGAACACATTTTTTAGGTTCTCAAAGCCAAAAAGAGTCTAAAAATACTGTTCTTGGTGTGCTTGATGCGGCACTTAAAAAACTGGGCATCGAGACAAAAATAGTCGCAAGCGGGCGCACAGACAGAGGCGTGCATGCAACAGGACAGGTTTGTCATATCGAAGTACCATCCTACTGGAGCAACCTAGAAAAGCTCCAAACTTCCATTAACAAAATAGTCGGACCATCCATCTTGATAAAAAAGATAAAAATCGTGAACGAGGATTTTCATGCCAGATACAGTGCAAAAAGAAGGGTTTATCGCTACATCATCAAAAGTGGCAGCGGCAACCCTTTTGAAGAGAGTTTTGTCACTTTTTTAGAAGATGTTGATTTTGCCACACTTCAAGAAAAGATAAAACTTCTTTGCGGCACATTTGATTTTAAATTTTTTATGAAAAACGGCAGTGATGTCAAAAGCACTACAAGAATAATCTACAGAGCTTTTGCCTACAGACACAAAGGCTACATTATCCTAAACTTTGAGGCAAATGGGTTTTTACGAAGCCAGATACGGCTTATGGTCGGTGCTCTTCTTGCGCTTAGCTCAGAACAAATCAGAGAGCAGCTTGAATGTAAAAAAAGATACAAAATAAAACCAGCTCCAAGCAACGGGCTTTACCTAAGTAAAATCAAATACTAGACTTCTTTTCACAACCTCTGTTTGTGAAAAGAAGTCTGCTGATTTTTATACCTCTTCTACCCTATTTTTGCCATTTGTTTTAGCAAGGACAAGTGCTTGGTAGCCTCTTTTCATAACATCTTCAAGCGTGTCATCCCTTTTGCTTGACGTTACTCCAAAACTAGCTGTTGCACTCCCTACAAAGAAGAATTTGCTTTTTTCTATTAACATCTGCAAATGTCTTGCGGCTACAAGTATGTTTTGCATATCCGTCTCTGGACATATGACAATATACTCCGTATCACTCCATCTTCCGACAGTGTCAAGATAGCGTACATGGTGCAGTAAAAGATCTGCTATCTCTTTCATTAAAGAGTTTCCTACCTCACGACCATGCTTCTCGTTGATCTCTTTTAAACCATCGATGTTCATCACGATGACGCCAAAAACATAGTCGTAACGCTTCGCTCTATGAAGCTCACTTGTGAGAATCTCCTCTAGTTTTGCTTTGCCATAAAGCCCTGTTATCTCATCTTTGGTTGTTACTTTTTCATACGCTTTATTTGCTTGCAAAAGTTCAGCTTCTAGTCTTGTTATCTTTCGCTCAAATTTTTCATTTATCTCTCTTAACTCTTTTTTTGAGAGGTTAAGTCTGTCGGAGAGCTCCTGCTCTTTTTCAACTTTAGACGCAAACTCTGCCTCTTCATTCTTGATGCGAGCAACCAGAGCAGATGCAATCATTAAAATATTGGAAACTACCATCAGCGCAAAAAGATCATAAAGATAACTGCTATAAGCAATAAACCCTAGCGCCATCGCAAATGCAACAAGCTCGCCCAATCCAAGAAAAATCCATGCTAAGAGCAGATAAAGCGCCCCTGAAATCCCCTCTTTATGCGCCTTTGCCGAAAGATAAAAAAGAAAGAGAAATAGTAGCGATGCAAGAACTGCAAAAAAGTACATAAGAAGTGTATTACTCGCCGCCACTAGAGCAAAGAGTCCAAAAACAAGCGTTGCCATTATGAAAAAAGTAAGGTATCTCTTTAATTGTGGAAAGTTCTCTTTGACTTGAAAAAAATGACCTACAAAAAGGAGTGCAGCTAAAAAACTAAAAGCGATTGTCAATGGGGCAAGAGTGTTGTTTCGGAAAAAAAGCTCTCTGTTGTAGCCATAGTAAGTTCCCATCAAGAAAAACAACCCGACAAGATAGAGACCATAGTAAAGGTAGTTTCTATTTTTAAGCGCTAAGAAGTTGATGAAATTGTATAAAATCATAATAAGCACAACACCCATCAGCATGCCATTGAAAAGTAGCGTATAGGTTAAGCGCTCTGCAGCACTTTTTTGAGAGTGCAGCGTAGGTGCTAGGATAATGGCATTTTGGCTTTTTGTTTTGATGTAAATCGTTGCTTTTTGCATCGGAGCAATGCTGAGGGGCACAAAAAAAGAGCGTGCGTCGTTTTGCGGCGTGAGAGTATGCATCTCCTCATCCAATTGCACAAATGCCTCCATCGTATCAATCCAAGGAATAGGCATCTCAATGCTACCATCAAAGCGTTGCGCACTCTCATTGAGTAAACCAAAGCGAATCCAAACAGTGTCATTTGTGTAGCCAGTTGCTATAGACTGTGCATTGATGGAATGAAAGTTATCGGCAAAAGAGTCTTGAGAGACGGCTTCAAAACTAAAATGGTTTTGCGCATCCACAAAAAGTTCAGAATGTGGCGTGAGATTTATCTTATCACTCTTTTCATCTATTTTGAGAGCTTCTAAAGCAAAAATCTGAGTAGCTAAAAAAATAAAAAATAAAAAAAATTTATAACTATTTCGCATCAAAAAAAATCCTCATGAAGTATGTGAAATATTATACGCAAAAGCAACTCTATTTTTGGTTAAACCTACTCCATAAAATACCTATGTACTCATGGATTGCCATATGTGAGTTATCAAACGAGCCGCTATCAGGAGCTTTGAGGTAGCCATCAAACTCCTTTGCATAAAATGCAGTCGGTGCCGCTACAGGGCTTAGTCCGAGTGAGCCAAACAGCTCCATCGCACGTGGCATATGTGTTGCAGAGGTAACAAGTGCAAAAGGAGCGTCTACGACTATCTCTTTTGCAAAAAGAGCCTCTTCCATGGTATCTTTTGGCGCTTCACCTATGATAATATTTGCCTCGTCCACTCCAAGTGCTATGGCAAGCTTGGCGTTCATAGTCGCATTTGCACTCTTTGTCTTTCCCTCATATCCCGTAAATATGATTTTTGAACCGGCGATATTTTTGTGAAGAATCACTCCTTCTAAAACTCTTTTTACTCCAGAGTTGCTTAGGTTTGAGGAGAGTGGCTGTGATGCGTCCGTGTTGTGTCCGCTTCCAAGAACGTGGATATACTTCACCTGCTTTTCATAGCTGTATTTTGGGTATTTTTGCTCAAGGTTTTTGACCAATAGGTTAGAAAACGGCTCATAAGAAAAAAGGAGTAACAAGCCAAAAGATGAAGTCAAAAAAATCGTTGCGTACCTCTTTTTATCCCACAACAAAAAAAGAAGCCCTAAAGCAAAAAAAGTCAAAACCAAACCAAGCGGTTCGACAAAAAAAGTAACAAACTTTTTTAAAAAAAATCCTATCTCCACAAATCAGCTCCTTGCTGATGGATTATAGTATAATTCGCATAAATATCTTAGAAGGATTAACTTGCAAGCATTTGGAAAGTTTTTTACAAAATTTGACCACGAATATCTCAAAGAACACTATATCTATATCCCAAAAGAGGATGAACAAATCACGGTTGCAGAGCTTGAAGAGATGCTTAAAAACAGACGTAAAACTGTTATAGGAACTATCTTTTTATACAACCCCGCCCTTGCACCAATGGGTTACAACACAAACACAAGACTTGCATCGCAAGGGTATCCTTTTGATGAAGAGTTTTGCTCTCTTAGCCTTGAGAGCCACTTCCACCTTTTTGCTGCTGCACTCAAAGATGAAAACTACAAAGGAAAACTTGTTGAGATAAAGTATCTCTTTAGCCTCAACAGACCGGACATTGAACCAACCTCTGTTTTAGAATCCTTTGATGATGATCTGGACAAATATCCAAGCGCACAGCTTACCCGCTACGACAAAGAACTTAACTACCAAGACTATCTCAACATAAGATTAAACGGCAAGTTTGTATTTTTTGCATGGGGAAATAAGTTTGACAGACACCATAAACATATCATCGCCTATGCAAAAAACATAGCTGCGCAAGCTGTTAAACTAGGCAAAGCTATCGGCTTTATGCATGATGCGAACTATGACGCACCTGAAGCGCTAGAGATGGGACTTTTTCTCCCTGCCATTGCAACAGGAAAATTTAAAGATGTACGTGCAAACGCTTTTAAAAAGGCATTCGCATCGTTTCCTCCTACGATTATAAAAACAAACTAAATTGTTATCTCTTTAATCTCTGCGATTTTTGAGATGCTTTTGTAGATAGAAGCGACAAGTGCTTTTCTGTTGGTTCTTATAGCTTCATCTTCTGCATTTACCATCACATCGTTAAAGAACGCATCAAGTTCACCTTTTAGATCAAAGAGTGCGTCAAGCTCCTCTTCATAACTCTCATAAACACGTGTGCGTACTTCGTTATATCTTCTAAAGAGTGCCTCTTCTGCATTTTGTTCAAAAAGAGCTGGGTTTATCTCTGCAATATTTTCAAGGTCGATATCTTTAGTGATGTTTGCAACTCTTTTAAATGTTGAAAATGATTCACTAAATCCTTCGCTTTTTGCCAAGTTGTCAAGCGCTTCTATCTTTTTGGCGATTTTAAGCAGCTCTCTCTCGCCTGTCATAAGTACGGCTTCAATGATGGATGGATTTACTTTGAAGTACTGTCTAATGCGCTCAAGGAAAAAAGCTTCAAGTTTTGCAACATCAAAAGGTTCATACCCCTCAGCCAAAAGCTTGAGCATTGCGACGATATCAAAAGAAAGTTCATGCTCTTTTGTGATTCTTACAAGCCCGTTTACCGCACGGCGCAGAGCAAAAGGGTCACGTGAGCCTGTTGGAATCTGGTTGATGCTAAAGAGTGCCAAAAGCGTATCCAGCTTAAGGCTCATCGCAACTATAGCACTCATCTTTGTGGATGGAAGTGTACTCTCCTCACCATTTGGAAGATACTGCTCTTTTATGGCAGTCGCTACTGCCGCATTCTCTCCAAGGGCAGTGGCATAGTAACTTCCCATCAAACCTTGAAGCTCTGTAAACTCATAAACCATCTCGCTCATTAGGTCGGCCTTTGCAAGGCTAATGGCACGCTCCAGCTCCTCTTTCGTTGCATCTTGCGGGTTGTAAATCTCAAAAAGAGTGTGTGCGATTTTTCTCTCACGCTCTATCTTGTCCGCAACACTTCCAAGCCCTTTCATAAAGACTACTTTTTCAAGTCCCGCCGTACTCAACCCTTTTTTGAGGTCGTTGTTGTAGAAAAAGAGTGCATCTGACAAACGAGGGCGTAAAACTCTCTCATTTCCCTCTATAACCTTTGAAAAATCATCCGTAAGCGCATTGGAGACTACAACAAACTTGTTGACAAGCGCACCATCCTCAAAAACAGGGAAATATCTCTGATGCTCTTTCATGGATGTGATAATGACTTCTGGAGGGAGTTGTAAAAACTCAGCGTCAAAAGAACCCATTATGGCTGTCGGATTTTCCGTGATGGCAACAACTTCATCAAGCAAATCGGCATCGATTTCGATTTTTACCCCGTTTTTGCTCTCTAAGAGTGCAAAATCTGACAAAATCTTCTCACGTCTAGCTTCTGGAAAAAGTGTTACTCCGCCATTTTGAAGCACCTCAAAGTACTCTTTTGCTCCGCCAATAGCAGTTCTCTCAAAGTTGCTTATGCGGTGTACAAATGTACTTTTTAAAGAGCGAACCCCAAAGAGTTCCATCTCTACAAGTTCATCACCAAAAAGGACATTTACCCAGCGGATAGGACGGATAAAGCTCTCTTGCAAACTCCCCCATCGCATAGACTTTCCAAACTCTAAAGATTTTATCCACTCCTCGATGATGTTTGGAAGCAGAAGATGGGACGCTTGCCCTTTGAGTTCTCTTTTGTAGTAAAGAACCTCTTTGCCATCTTTTGTAGCTTGAGAGATTTCGCTCATCTCTACACCGCATTTTTTAGCAAAACCGAGTGCGGCAGGAGTTGGCACGCCATCTTTGTAAGCAACACTCAGCGGCGCGCCAAAAAACTCTTCACTGCTGTCATCTTGCACACTCTTAAACTCTCTATGCCAAAAAACAAGGCGGCGTGGCGTGTAGTAAAACTCAAACTCACACAAAAGAGAGTTTTTCTCTAAAATAGCAGCATATTTTGTCTCAATATTTTTTAGTTCTTTTAAAAGCGGGATTGCCGGAAGCTCTTCTACTCCGACCTCTATCAATAGCGGCTTTACCATAATGACTCTCTTATTTGTTTTTGGCGATTTTATCGCTTTTTAGCTTTAAGAGCGATTTATTATATTTCTCTTAAACAATAACTATAGACTCTCTTTTATGTTTTTAGTAAATGATTGTAAAGTTACAATGCCATACAAATTAAAAACAAAAAGGATTAAAAATGCCGACAATCAATCGTTATGTGGATATAGATACAGTTGAAAGAGAGAGTAAGAAGGATTATATAGACCGCCATTCACCGTTTATCCACTGTGCAGATAGCGCAAAAGAGGGTGAAATGTTTAGTGTGACTGTTAAGATGGGAAATGAATATACGCATCCGGATGATTTTGACCACTACATCGCAAATATGGCACTTTACAATGGTGAAACACTTTTAGCACGTGCGGATTTTGTTCCTGGAGCGTTAGCAAATATGAAAGCGCATGCGACTGTTACTTTTAACATCATTCCAACGGGAAGCAAACTTAAACTTACAGCGCAAGCGTACTGTACGAAACACGGTATCTGGGAATCAGATCCAAAAGTGGTAGAAATTACAAAATAGTCAATCTTCGCCCAAATCCTCGCAATGAAAACATTGCGAGGAACTCTTCTGCTTACTTTATCTCTTCAGCCATCGCATCAAGAACAACAAAGAGCTCTTTAGAAGCTTTTTCTGCTTCACTAAATCCTGTAACAATCTTAGACGCATTTTTGATAATACCGCCTTGGATAGCATCTGGAATCGCCCTTACTCTATCGTGTACAATTTTGTGGATTGGGTCAACCTGAGCATAAGAGGATGTTTTTGCAAATGTCTCTTTTCCATCAGAGAGATACCATTTTCCAAAACGGCAGTTCGTGTGGTCTGAAAATTTGAAATTGTGGTCATCTTTAAAGACTGCGTTATAACCGCTTAGTTTAAATGCTATGTGGTCAAGTTTTGCAAGAGTGATAAAGAGTTCGTTGGAGACTTTTTTGTTTGCAAGTTGGATATCTTTTGCGCCATCAAGCAACCCATGCAAGCTTTCGTTAAAATGGTCAAGTTTTTGTAGAGATTCAGAGACTTCACCATCCATCTGCTCTGAAAACTCTTGCATTGCAGAGCTGTTTTGCTTAAGAAGGTTGATGTTGAGCTCCACTTCATTTGTAGCTCTTTGGGTACGCTCTGCGAGTTTGCGCACTTCATCAGCAACAACCGCAAATCCACGTCCATGTTCCCCTGCACGCGCCGCTTCTATGGCTGCATTGAGTGCTAAAAGATTTGTTTGATCACTTATATCTTTGATAAGCGAGATAACATTGGATATCTCGATAACGCTGCTGTTGAGCTGATTGGAGTTTTCTCTGCTGCCTTGCATCTTTTGAGAGATGTTGTTAAGGGAGTGAACCATCTCCTCTGTAGAGTTTTTGACATCATCAACGATAAGCTCTGTTTGTGCATTTTTCTCGTTAATCTCACGAAGTGAGGACATATTTTGTACAACGCCCGTCTGAACACTTCCAACGCCCCAGACTGCCCCCTCGTTGAGTAGCTCTGTTAAAGAGAGGGTAAGTTTGTTCGCTTCAAGACGCTCTTCACTCTCTACGGAGTGCGCTTGAACCTGCTCTAAGCTTGCTTTTGCCTCTTGGATGGCTTTGTATGCTGCGTACGCTAGATGATTTGCTGATTGCTGGATAAAGCCTATCTCATCTGTTGCACAATTTGTGATTTTTTTGGAAAAGTCATTGGAAGAGACGATAGCGTCTATCTCTTGCTTAAAGCGGTCTATACGCTTTGTAAGGCTGTTGGAGATGAAAAAACTGACACCCACAACCAAAAGAACGATAAAGATACTAAAACCCACTCCAAAAATCATGCTAACCATTGCCTGTTCTTGAAGTTTGCTGATGTTTGTTTGAAGATTTTGCGCTATCTCATCTTCTACTTTTTTAAGCAAATCTATTTTTGACGTGATAGTGCCAAACCAGTGTGTAGCATCGACGCTAAAGCCGCCATTTGGCTTAGAGAGTGCAGTTTTACGCATCTGCTCTACCTCTGTAACTACCGGTGCGCTCATGGTTTGCGTGTAGAAAGATTTTAACTCCTCCGGAGCTAAGAAGAGAAATTTGCTCATAAAAAGCTCTTGCGCATTTAAAAGCCCGATAAACTTCTCATAAAAACCCTCTGCAAAGTTATCTCGTGAAAATGTCGAGGAGAGTACCGCTCGCTCTAGCCCTGCTCTCTCTTTAGAAGCAAGAAAGTTTACAAATGCGTTGATAAGGTTGTTCATCTTTGCATTTGAGCTCATCTTTGCAATCTCTTCGATAGAGGTGATAAAGTCGTTGTTTGTGTTCGTATAGTATGTAACAGGCACGCCCACCGCAACGCCAAGAGAGGAGACACCCTCACGAATCTCTTGAAGTTTTTGCATATTTTGCATCGCTTTGGTTATTTTCTCTTGAAGCTCTGCTACGTAACTCTTTGTTTTCATTGTTGCATGGTACGCCTTGAGCTCTTCATAAGCGGCATCCGTATCTTTACGAATCGCTTGAAGCTGCGGTGCAAACTTCTCTCCTTTGGAGCTAATAAAGCCGGCAGAAGCACCACGCTCTTTTTGGAGGTTGTGTACAAGAGCACTACTTTTTTGCGTATAGTAAACCATCTCTTCTATCTGCGCTAAAACTTTGACCTCTTGGTAACTTTCATAACTCCCTTTACCCAAAGAGATAAGAATAACGACAATTGGTATGATAGACATCAAAACCATTTTTAACCTAATTGAAAGGTTGTTTAACATCTTTTGTTCCTCCATTTTTTATAATTCATTTTGCT
The DNA here is from genome assembly GCF_059705355.1 of Sulfurimonas lacustris. NCBI lineage: Bacteria > Pseudomonadati > Campylobacterota > Epsilonproteobacteria > Campylobacterales > Sulfurimonadaceae > Sulfurimonas > Sulfurimonas lacustris. The sequence continues at coordinate 1,085,140 of NZ_AP046125.1, read as the reverse complement.
GGCTATTTTAGTATAAATTAAGTTGCTTTGTTCTTAAATCTACTCTTAATCATCAAACGTGTAGAGCATCCCCTCTGTATTTTCCGAAACATCTGTGGTTGGTGTTGCGTGTGCTATCTCTTCTTTTAAATAATTCAACTCAAGAGCAAGTCTGCTTCCGTATTCGTAACTATATTTTTTTCCAAAAGCCTCTAATTTTTTTTCAACTGCCTTACCGATTTTTTTATCTGCCAAAAATATATATCTGTTTGTCTCAAAAAGAAAAACAAAAAGCATTCTACTCTCTATCTCCTCTTCAAACTCTCTTTTGAGATACCTTGCCAACTCAGTATAGATAGTGTGCATTTTAACACCGCCATATCTATCTATAAATCTTTTTGTATTTTTTAAGCCAACACAAAAAACGAGATAGTTTTCCTCTGATCTGTTTCTTTGCACTAACGTTGCCCGTAAGAAAGCTTCTCTTTTTGGAAAATAGTCCACCTGCGTTCTAAATCTTTCACATTCAACATTGATATCATCTAAGTTGATAAATCCTACAAGGCGGTGATTTTTCTCTTGTAAATTGGATATGTTAATATTGTACTTTTTTACAATTTTTTCGCCAACATCCATGATAAGATATATCTTGTTCGTTGCTGCTTCTATCTCATCAAGTACGGTAGCATTGCTCATCGTTACAAATTTTTTTTCATCAAAAAGATAACCCAGCCTAAATCTATCGGCGTCATTTGCATCTATCTCTGTATAAAAATGCTTTCTGAAGTTACTATTTGCGTAAACAACCTTATCGCCCTCAAAATAGACCATAGGAAATGCAACACTGCCTAAAATTTTTTTTTGCAAATCCTGTTGCATTTTCAAGCGATACTCCATCAATGCTTCTCTTTTTTCTCTATAGATACCCACGGCTATTTTTGAGATATTTACAAAAAAACTATTGATGTCTATGGGTTTGGCAACAAACCTATCTATGCCTATCTCTATGAGTTCTATGAGATATTCTACGTCATTATGTGCGGATGTCACCAAAATATTTTGCTCGCTATTGAGATTTTTTATCTCTTTTGCCATCTCTATACCATCCATTACAGGCATAGAAATATCGGTAATAACGATATCTTGACGATTTTGAGTGAAATTTGCAAGTCCTAAAAATCCATTTTTTTCAACCTCTACGTCTAAAAAAATCTTCTTAAGCAGTCTTTCTACTTGAATGGATATATTTTTATCATCTTCTACATAGAGTACAGATATATTTTTGCATACTTTGCGAAGCTTGTTTATCTGTTCTTGATTCATCGCTATCTCCTTTTTGGAAGCTTTATGACAAAAAGAGCTCCCTCTTTGTCATTTGAAACACTAAGCGTGCCTTCTAAATTCTCTTCAATAATAGTTTTTGTCATATAAAGCCCTAAACCCGTACCGTTTTTCTCTTGTTTGGTTGAGAAATAGGGTGTAAATATTTTTGTTAAAAGCACCTCTGGTATGCCGCCTGCATTATCAGTAATAATAATGGTGATAGAATCTTGATCTTGTGCGCATTCTATGGATATTTTTGGTTGAGAAACTTTTTGTTCAAGTAGAGCTTCATGTGCATTGGTGACAATGTTTATAAGTGCTTGTATAAGTTCATCTTTAAGCGTACGTATCTCTATTGCGCAACAATCCTGCTGCACTTCAATAGCAATGCCGTTTTCTTTACAGATATCGTGCACTACTCCAAGCACTGCATCGATGATGGATTTTAACATTACCTTCTCCTCTTTTTTGCTCTCACTGAGAAAATTTCTAAAAATATTTATGGTATTTGAGAGATACTTCACGTGCGAATCAATGGTTTTGAGATTTTCTTTGAGCACATTTGTATCCAACTCATCCATCATCAAATCAAACTGTAAGTTGTTTGCAATCATCCCGATAGAGGTGATAGGCTGACGCCACTGATGCGCTATCATGGCAACCATCTCACCCATCGCTGCTTGACGTGATTTTATATGAAGCTCTTTTGCTATAGCCTTATAATGTGTGATATCTAAGCTTGTTGCACTATAACCTACAAGTCTGTTGCCAAGTTTGCTTCTAAGATACATCGGAGAGACAATAATGTTGACAGTGTAGAGCGTACCATCTTTTCTTTTGTTGACAAACTCCCCCTGCCACTGCTTAGAGGCTACAAGGTTATTCCACATCTCCTTATACGTTTCTTGAGGTGTTTCATGAGAGCTTAAAAGCGCATGCGTTTGTCCTAAAAGTTCTTCTCTTGTATAGCCGCTTATCTTCTCAAAAGGGTTAGAAACATAGGTAATACAACCATTTTGGTCAGTTTCACAGTAGATGATATCGTTATGTATCATCGTTTTTTTTGTAAACAGCTCTCTTCTGATAAAAAGCGCATCAACAACATAGTCGATTTTTTCTATGAGCTTGTTTGTATCTACTGGTTTTTTTAAAAAAGCATCTATGGAAAGTTCAAAAAGATTTTCTCTCTCAAGATAGTTATTTAAAGCAGTTGTAACGATTATGGGCATAAAACACCCACCTCCTCTGATGCGCCTTATCATCTCAAAACCATCCATTACAGGCATATCCAAATCAGTAATAACGATATCTATCTCATTTCCATGAGAGACTAGCAAATCCAAACCCTCTTGTCCATTATAGGCAACATATATCTTGTTAAAATAAGTTGAAATTCCACTCACCGTTACTTTAGAGAGAAATTTGCTATCTTCGACATACAAAAGGGTAAGTGGTTTTAATCGATCATATTTTTTTACATTTTCTACTTGCACGCATCCGACCTTTTCTCATCTCCGATAACCTCTTGCGGCTTTCCTATAAAATAGCCTTGGAAAGCATCTACATCAAGCAGTTTCAGCGCATCATAAATCTCTTGTGAACTTACAAATTCTGCGATAACTTCGATGTTAAGCTTATGCGCAAACTCAATGATAGTTTCTACAAAAAGGTGTACTTCATGTTTTTGAAGCATCTCTTGTATAAGTGAGCCGTCAAGTTTTATGAAATCAGGATGCAACCAAAAGATATGTGCAAAGTTGGAATAGCCACTTCCAAAATCATCTATAGCGATTTGAATGCCATAAGTTCTGAAACGCTCTATAAACTCTAAAGCAACACCTATGCTATCGAGATGTTCCGTCTCTATAATCTCAAAAATAAGTCGCGAACCGATACCCTCTTCTTTGATTTTTTGCTCTAACTCATCCATAAACTCTCTGTTTTTCATATCGATGTAGGAGAAGTTGATAGAAAAAATTTCGTTGTTGCTGTGCATCTCTTGAAGCGCTTTAAAAATAACCATTTTGGATATTTCATTGTAGTATCTGTGCTGTTTTGCTATCTCTAGAAAATAAGAAGGCGCAATGAGCTCATCCTTATCTGCACTTTTAATACGCATCAAAACCTCATATTTTACCCTTCCATCGCGCATCATTATGGGTTGATAAACCGGAACGATCATACTGTTTTCTATGCTGCTTTTCAAAAGCGCTTTGACTTCCATGATATTTTTTACACTCTCTCTGTCATCTTCTATATTTTTATAAAGCGCATAGCGTAATCCATGTTTTTTTGCATACGTCAATGCCCGATAAAGGTACTCTAAAAGATGATTATGGCTGCTTGCAACCCCCATAGTTACGCTGATTGTGACGTTATCTACACCAATAATAGTATATTTTTGTCTCTCTAGCGCTTCATAAATACTATTTGCTTCACTCTCCATCTCTTTACAGTTTGTCGGGGCTTCTTTCTTAAGAAGAACAAACTCATCGTTGGATAGTCTAAAGAGCTCGTATGAATAAGTAAGCGCCTGCGCCTTAAGAAGCTCTGCTACTTGAAAAAGCAGATGGTTACCGTGCGCGAAAGAGTAGTAGTCGTTGATGAGTTTAAAATCATTAATGTTGACTAAAATTGCCCATTTTGTGGATTTGTTATTGATATTTTCTAAAAAATATTCTTGGGTATGAAGCGAAGTGAGTGTGTCTCTATGGTGCAAATCCTCATCGGAAGTTATCACATTTTCTAAGAGCTTTTTCTTCATCTCGTCGTAGTGGTGCTTCATCATTTTATCGGCATATATATTTTTGACTACCATATACACCTTCTCAAGCATCTGCTGCATATCTACGGGCTTTGTAAGAAACCCTGAAATACCTATATTTATGAGCGTGAGTATCTCTTCAACTTCTCTATAAGCAGAGATGAGAATGATTTTTTGCTCTTTGTTGCGTGCTATGATTTTTTCACAAAGCTCTATTCCGTCCATGTGTGGCATCCTAAGGTCTGTGAAAATGAGGTCATATTGCTTTTGTGTGTACATCTCAAACGCCTCTTGCCCATCTACGGCAACATCAACGTCATCAAAAAGTTTTTTGAGCATATTGTATATCTGCTCACGAACACTTTGTTCATCCTCTACATATAAAACCGTTATCGAGCTTCCAAAGTGACGTATCTGCTTTATGAGACTTAAATCCAATGTTTAATCCTTTGTTATCTGTTTTTTATATCTTTTTGTGAAGCAACGATGTTAAGGCAACTCCCAAGCTTTGCTATCAAGAGCTTGCTATTGATGGGTTTAGCTATAAAACCAATCGCTCCTTCTTGATATGCTTTTATCTGGTTAATATCATTTCTTTCTGTCGCTGAGAGAAGTAAGACAGGAATATGTTTTGTCGATGGATTGCTCTTTATCTCTCTGGTAAACTCATAACCATCCATATCCGGCATTTGAATATCTGATAACACGATATCAACTTCCATAGTTTTCATGATTTTGAGTGCCTCTTTTGCACTCTTAAACTGGATGACACGATGTTCAAAATGCATAGAGATTATTGCATCAAGAAGTACGAGATTTGTTTCATTATCATCAACTATCAAAATAGTATATTTTTTATTCATTGGGATATCCATTTAAGATTTTACAAATAGCGCTGCTATAAAAGCAGCGAAAGCTAAAAAAGCGAGCATTATCGTAAAAAACATCATTTTTTCCTATTTTGATTCATTAAGCATTGCATCTAAGAACATGAACATCTCATGAGATGCATTTTCCATAAGTTCAAAATTACTCAAAATAGTTTGAGAATTTTTAAGCGTTGCGTTTTGTGCATCATCGCCAAGGTAAGATAAATTTTGGTTTGCATTTTTATGTACGATTTCATGCGGTGATGCTATTTGAAGATATGCCGCTGTTTGTGCAAATCTTCTCTTGCCCTCCGCACCATACCAAATACCAAGTTCACATTCATGCGTTTTTTGTTCTTGAAGCATTTTTTGCAAAGAAATAATGGAGTTATACACGCGTGATTTGTAAAGAATATGCTCTAACTTTGCAAGAACAATAAAGATGCTATTTTCCATTCCATAAGAGTAGTTCACCATTTGGAGGGAGTCTTCACTAAGCTTTACAAGCGCGTCCTCAAAGTCATTCATCTTATCTGTTGAGCGCTCTACGGTTATCTTCATGCTTTGTGAACTTGCGCTTATCTCATTCATATCTTGCTGCAAAGATTTGATAGAAATCGAAATTTCACTTGTAGCGCGATGCGTTCTCTCTGCAAGTTTTCGCACCTCATCTGCAACAACAGCAAATCCGCGTCCATGCTCACCTGCACGCGCTGCCTCGATAGCTGCATTGAGTGCCAAGAGATTTGTTTGCTCTGCGATATCGTTAATAAGCTCAATAACTGATGTGATTTCATTTGCCTGTTGCGCTATCTCTAAAACGCTGTCGTTATTGGCGTTGACTTGCTCATTGAGTGAGTTTAGTTCTCGCACAACTACTGTGATATCCTCTTTGGACTGCATGGCTGTGTTTGAAGATTTTTGCGTAGCTGATGTGATGATTTTCAAATCATCAATATTTGCTTTCAAATCTGCGATGATAAGAGATAGAGATTCGGAAACATTGACACTCTTCACGCTAATTTGCGAGTTGAAAATATCTCTTTGCGCTTTTGCATATTGCATTTTCATAAACTCTATACTTTTTCGAACATTTTGTATAGCATCCACAAATTCGCCACTCATTCCCTCTGAAGATATCTCACGCTTAAAAACACCTTGAGAAGCATCCGTGATGGCAACGTTTATCTCATGAATAAGCTTTTGTGTATGCCCTATAAGCGTAGCAAGCTCCCTTCCCATAATGCCAAGTTCGGTATCTTTGTCGTTGTCATTGTTTTGTTTATGACTAAAATCACCATTTGCAACATACCCGATAACCTCCGTAAATCCATTAATTCCAAAAATAATAGACTTTCTAATAGCAGCAGCAAGTATAAACACAAGAAGACCTACTATCACACCGACAACCAAAACAACATATTTGAAAAAGTTTATCTCTTTTCCAAGAAGCATTGAGTCGTTGTCTAGCTCTTTTGCCTTCAACTCTACGAGCTTTTGAAAAGATTCTCTTGAAGCGTTTGCAAATGGCGTAAGTTCCAAAGAGTATTTTTTGTAAAGTTTCTCTTTTTCACGAAGTATCTCCTCTTCATCAAAAGAGTCCATCATCTTTTTTGAGTTATCAAGAAAAAGCATTGTTGAGTTTTTTGCTTCTTGCAAAAGCCCAAGCGAACTCTCATGTGCCATAAGTTTTTCTAGCTCATTAAAATGAGATTCTATCTCTTTGATAGTGCTTGAGAGCTTTTTAGCGTTTTTTTCATAGTCTCCGCCGAGCATAATATCTCGTGTCAAACGACTTGTATAGTTGAGGTTTTTCTCAATTTTGAGCGTAAGCAAACCCTCCATCATAGAGTTGTGATGTAAATGGTCATACTTTTGACCTACATGGCTCATCGCCAAAAAAATTGCCAATGCAGCTAAAAAAACAAAGGTACTCACCATAATGATAAAGTAGTTCATTTTCTTATAAATACTAAGATTTTTAAACATTTTCTACCCTTTTTCTAAAATTCAAAAAAATTATAAGAAAAAAGTGTCGCGGAAGTGTCGCGATAATGAGAAAAATAGAGAAAATGAATAAAAAATTTGATTTTTGGGATAAAAATTTAAAAACTAACACTCATCATAGCTACTATATTGTTTTCATCAATACCGCCTGCTTCTGTGTTTATCCCCGCATAAGAGAGGGTAAATTTCACTGTATCATTGATAGATTTTGCAAATCCTACAGAGTAGTAGTTTCCATAATCAGAATAATCGCCATACAGAGCATCAAAAGAGACGCTTAGCGGCATCGGGACGGATAAGCTCATCTCCCATGCATTTGAAACGAGCGCATCATGTGTTTTTACACCTCTATAAAACTTCGCCCCTATTTTTGCGATTTCAAAATCTTTACTTACTCCTAGATAAACCTCTGCAAAATTAGCCTCTTTAGATGAACTCGGATAGGTATAGTACGCTACTCCTGCATCATAACCTATGCCATACATCTCAGCAGTGTAACCGCCAAACACATCAAGCTCTACAGAAGCATCAATACCCTCTATTCTTGTATTTGAAGCAGTGCTGCCTAGATAAAAATCTTTATAACCCAAAAGAACAGTCCCTTGAACCGTAGGGTCATCTTTTGTTTGTGTCATCCCTCTCCACACATAGTTGCTTGCAAGAATAACATTGCCGCTTACATTGACTTGCGACTTCTCTTGGCTACCCATTGCCAGTGTTGCAAATAACACCGCTGCTAAACTTAAATTGATTATTTTCATTTAAACCCCTTTTGTATGAATTTTAAAATCATAGTAAAAAAGTGTCGCGGAAGTGTCGCGGTGGGAGTAAAAAAGAGGAAAAAGAGGTTGTAAAAGTCTATTTAAAAAAATGCTCTACTCGCACACCTTCTTAAATGTCATAACAAACTCTGCTCCATCGCCACTGTTTTTTGCTTTTATACTGCCACAGCAACGCTCTTCGATGATGGTTTTAGACATGTACAGACCCAGTCCTGTTCCGTTAAGGTTTTGTTTGGTGGTGAAGTAGGGTTCAAATATCTTATAAAGATGCTCTTTTTCAATCCCGCCGCCATTATCGGCGATGACCACCGTGACACTTTGTGCATCTTCGAAGCTTTTTATAGTGATGGTTGGAGCGGTTCTCTTTTTTTGCATTAAAACATCTTTGGCGTTTTGTAAAATACTTAAAAAGACCTGCACAAGCTCATTTTTATGAAGAAAAAGCGGCGTTGTATCTTCAAGAGACAAACGGACATCGATACCGCTTTGTTCGAGATTTTTCCCGATGAGACCCAGTGTGTTTTCTAAACAATCATGCACACAAACATGCTCTTTTTCCTTGTTTGGCATAAAAAAAGTTCTAAAGTCATCTATGGTGCGTGAGAGGTACATCACCTGATTTTTGATAGTTTTGAGATTCTCTTCAAGGCTTGGGGCATCTAAATTATCAAGCGCGATATCAAAGAGCATATTGTCACTGCTCAGTCCGATGGTTGTGAGCGGTTGTCTCCACTGATGCGCTATCATGCTTATCATCTCCCCCATTGCCGCTTGTCTTGTGTGTTGGAGTAGAAGTTCCTCTTTTTCTCTTCTTTTTTCTATCTCCTCTTTGAGCTGAAGCTCTAGCGTCTTGTTTGAGCTTTTGAGCTTTGTCTGGCTAGAGAGTATCTCTTTTAGCTCCTCTGAGAGATTTGTACTTTTAGAGAAAAGCTCCTCTTCAAGCTCTTTTCTTTTGGAGATATCGGTATGAAATCCTACAACGCGTGAGGGTTTGCCATTTTGCCCAAAGGAGGCTTTTCCTCTATCAAGTACCCATTTATAGCTACCGTCTTTACATAAGAGGCGATGTTCAGAGATGTAGTATGCGCTTTTTTGCTCAAGGTGTTCTTGCAGTGTTCGCATAACCTCTTGCATATCTTCAGGATGGACACGTTTGGACCACTCTTCAAGGTTGTTGGCTATCTCATGCTCTTCATAGCCTAGCATCTGTTTCCATTTGGGTGAGTAAACGACTGCATTGGTTATGGGGTTCCAGTCCCACATTCCATCTTCGGTTACATCGATGGCGATATCTTGCATCAACGTTGCGATGTCGGCTTTAGCATTCCAGTTTTTCATACTTGTTGTCACAAGAGCAAGAAGTTCATCATGTCCAAAGGGTTTGCGGAGGTAAAAAACATTGCTTTGGAGTTGTCCAAGAAGCTCTGTGACAGTGTGGTCAGAGTAGGCTGTAACGATGATGATAACCATCTCTTTATCTATCTCACGTGCTTTTTTAGCAACTTCAAGACCATGCATTTGCGGCAAGCGCATATCTAAGATGGAGAGCGGCACTCTATAGCCCTGTGCGTACCAACTCTCTAATCCTTCCAGATAGAGTTTAGGCGTTGCAAATGTACGTAAATCATAAGAGACTTTTTCACTCTCTTTTTTTTCAAGTGCGTTAAAAAAACTCGCTTGTTTGACTTTTCTATCGGTTAAGATATCGTTAAAAAGCTCTAAGATGACAAGCTCATCATCAAGTGCAAATATGGTGTTGTTAAACATCGTTCTCTCCTAGTATTATGCTGGTGGTGACACCTATGTTTTGAGGGTTATTTTGCATCGTTATGGTGGCGTGGATGCTGTTTAAAAAGTTGTTGAAGGCGTGCAACCCAAGTCCATTGCCATTGTCTTTAGTGGTAAATCCAAAAGTAAAAAGCTTGTTCGTGTTCTGCAGAGCCACACCCGTGCCGTTGTCTTTGATCTCTATGACAACTCTCGCATCTCTTTTATGAAGCGTTATCTCTATGACACCGCTCTGTTTTTGCGCCGATGCAAGGATGGACTCTAGTGCATTTTTAAAAACATTGATGATGCCGCTTTGAAGTCTGTACTTAACCGTTTGGATAGAGTAATCACCCTCTGCCCTAAAAAGCACTCTTATCCCATTTTGCATACACGGTATGCGATAATCCTCGATGATATCCTCTAGCATCTCATTGAGCGAGAACCTTTGCGTAAAGCTTTTGGTGCTGTCGGTGTCGTTAAACTGATCTTGCTGGTGGCGGATGGTTTGAACGGCATGCTCTTTGATACTTGCTATCTCATCGGAAGTTGTAACTATCTCTGCGGTTATCTCATCGCTAAGAGCCGTTTTAAAGGCACGCATAAATGCAAGAAGATTCTCTTTTGCCTCCTGCCCTGCTTCGAGCGCATCTATCATCTGTATGGATTTGTCAAACCCTAGTTCACTCTTTTTAAGCGATGCAACCGTGCTTCTGAGTGAGAGGAGTTTGGCATCAAGCATGGTAAGCGAGTTGCCGACATTGTGCAGATAGCTGCTCGCACTCTCAAAAAGCCCTGCCCTATAAGCAATCTCCGCATCTTTTTCTTTCATCTTCTCACGCATTTGCGCTTGGATATACTCCTGCGTTCGTGTGTCAAGTTCTTGAGAGAGCATATTGAAGTTATGGATGAGACTATAAATCTCTTCTATCTTTGTCTCATCATTGAGAGGGTTTTGCGGTCTGTACCCAAGGTTGCTTGTAAGCTCTGAGAGGTCATTGATGGGTTTAGAGATAACTGATGCAACCTTTTTAGATTTTCTCGTGAGATACCAAAAGAAAATAACATAAAAGAGAGCCATAAATGCTAAAACCACGTAACCGATTTGCTGTGCCTGCGCTTTAAAAGCTTCAAGTTTTTGATAGATAACAGAGGTGTCAACGACTACTATCAATCGCCACCCCGTCTCAGGAATAACTTCTTGAGCCATTACGTAATTTTGATTTTTCTTTTCAAAAAAAGCAACTTTTTGTGAATTGTTAAAAAAACTATCCATAATGCTTTTAAAAGAGGTGTCTTTTGTACGGAAAATATTGTACTCCTCAGGTTTTTCTATGGTTGTTGTAACTTGCCCCTTGTATGTATGCGCTTTTAACTCTTTAAGGGCAAAAAGCTCTTCTATCTTCTTTGGCATCGCCAAAATCATCCCATCCGCATCCACCAGAAACGCACTTCCCTCCCACGGAATAGCAAGAGAGAGAACATTGCTCACGAGGGAGTCAATGGTTACATCCACCCCCGTAACTCCCTCTAAAAAATCTTTCTTATATATAGGCGTGATGTTAGATATCATCCACCCCTGCCCCGCTGGATCAAGATAGGCTGATGTCCAAACATTTTTTCTTTGTGGATTATGTGCTGCATCGGCGAGATAGTAAAAGTTGTAGCTTGTTGCATCAAGGTCTTCTCCATATTGTGCTGCAGCGTCAACCATAAAGGGGTAGAGTCTGTTGAGTTTATCGTATGTATTTATGTACGCTTGTGTGATGATGGGATTTGTATCGACAAGAGATTTCATAAGAGGGTCTAGCGCCTCAGAACACTCTACTTTTCTCTGTCGTGCTGCATTTATTTCAAAATTATTGGGAGCGTAGATAGATGCGCCGCCATTGTCTCTTTTTTTATACAAAGCACCATTGGCATGACGCCCAAAGAGAGCTTCTTTGTTAGGAAAGGAACAGACGTCATCCTCAAAAAAACGCGTATGATCCAGTCGCAAAAGCTCCAATCCTCTTGAAACCTCTTCAAACTGTGAGTTGATATTGCGTGATTCACGCACAACTATCTCGGAGAGGTTTTGCGTCGCTTCGCTTAGAAGTATCTCTTGACTTTTTTGCGTGATAAAGTAAGTCACCCCAAAATAGAGCAAAAGCAACACCACTTCGATGGTAAAGATAGGGATAAGCGTGCTTGTAAGGTAGCTTTTATAGATAAGCGTATTGAGCGATATTTTATTTTTCATGTATCCAACCATTTGGTATTAAGCCAAAATTGTATCAGGGAAGTGTCGCGAAAGTGTCGCGATGCCTCTTTTTTTTGGCTATTTTATTTTATAGCCTATGGAGTGGATGTTTTCAATAAGGTCATTAGCGAGTTTTTTACGTAGTTTATAGACAACTTTGCGAACGTTGGAGAGCTCTATATCGATGCCATGAAGAAAGAGATGGTTGATAACCTCCTCGTTAGAGAGCGTTTGGTTTAACTTTGATAAAAAAAGCTCCAAAATAAGATGCTCATGCTGTGTAAGCTTTATCGCTTCTCCATCGATAAAAAGTTCTCTTACATCTTTGTCATAAACAATATTTTCTCGCAAAGAGATTTTTTGAGAGAGATTTTTCGCATCATAAAGACCTTTGCAAACCCAAAGTATCTCATCTAAAAGAGTATTCAGCGAGATAGGCTTAAGGATAAAACGCCGCACCTCAAGGTTGATAAGCTCTAAAAGATACTGTGAGTCTTGATGTGCAGAGAAGATAAGGATAATCTGCTCCTTATCAAGCGCCCTTATCTCCTTAGTGAGCGAGACACCATCCATATTTGGCATGGCGATGTCACTTAAAATGATGTCATAACGCTCATTTTTTGCTCTTTTTTCTCTATAAAGGCGGAGTGCCTCAACTCCATCAGAAGCAACATGCACCTCCATAAAAAGAGAGGTAAAAATCTTCTCAAGACTCTTTTGCAACACCTCATAATCTTCCACTACTAAAATCCGCATATGTTTTGTGTATTTTCGTAGAGAAAGGATATGCTCTTTCATACTCTCCAAATCTGTCTCAAACATCACAAAATCCTATTTGGAGCGATGGAGGGCTCATCTATGTAAAAACCCTGCGCGTAGTCTATGCCTAAGCTCTTTACCACATCCATAACGACACTTGAGTGGACATACTCTGCCACGGTTTTGATACCAAGCTTCTTCGCAAAAGCGACGATTGTCTCTACAACTATAAGCGTATTTTTGTCCACGTCTATGTTTTGGATAAGCGAACCATCTATCTTGATGATGTCCACATTGACCCTTGCAAGATAGCTAAAGTTGGAGTAACCGCTTCCAAAATCATCTATAGCTATTTTAGCGCCGTATCTTTTTGCCTCCGAGATAAAGCGGTCAACTTTTTTATAATCCACTATCGCATCAGACTCTAAAAGCTCAAAAATCACTCTATGTGAAGCTTTTGAGTTTTTAAGTTTTTCAAGGATAAAGTGAAAAATCTCACTGCTCATAATGTCCTCTATGGAGAGGTTGATGCTAAACTCATACTCGCTCTCTTCAAACGCCGCAAAAGATTTCTCTATGATTGTTTTTGTAACGGTGTTATAAACTTTTATCTTTTTTGCTATGGGGATAAAGAGGGTTGGAGAGAGGATTTTTCCATTTTGGTCAATGAGCCTTGCCAAGCACTCATACTTTTTTATCTCAAATGTTTTTACATCGACAATCGCCTGAAAATATGGCACAAGAGAGCGCGCACCGACAGCCTCACGCACGATACCGGAGAGCTTGATGTTACGCTCATAGCTGTTTTCAAAATTCATCCTATCTTCATAAATCCAGTATTTTACCCCTTTTTCTTTGGCATATTTAAGTGCCATAGAGACATTGGAGAAGATATTTTTATTCTCTTTGTTGATGGAGGATGCCATAGTCAAATCAACATAGATACTGATACCCTGATAGTTCACTACGATATTTTTTACCTTCTCAAGAAGCACTTCAAGTATATCTTTGAGTTCATAAAAACCAACCTCTTTGTCGATGACATAGGCAAACTCATCTCCTGAGAGCTTATAAATATGCTCTTTAGAGATATGTTCTTGCAAAAATTTTGCCACCTGCTCTAAGACAAAATCACCCACGATATAGCCATAAAAATTGTTAATCGTTTGAAAGTTGTCTATGTTAAAGAGGACAAAAGCAAACTCTTTACGCTCTTGAAGATCACTTCTAAGCTTGTAGAGATTTGGGAGGTTTGTGAGGTGGTCTGTGAAGTATCTGTTTAAAAGTTTGTTTCTATATTCGCTTAGACTTGCATCTTTTTTCACGCTCTGAAGATAGAGCTCTTGGAGTATCTCGCTTTGGATGTTTTGCGCATCAACCTTTTTTTTGATGCCATACAAAGTGACCACGGTTTTTGTTTTGTCCTCATGTTTGAGCAGAACAATTTTTGCATGCGCAAAAATCTTATGAAGCTCATTTTTAAGGGTTTGGACTAAAACTGTATTGTGCATAAAAGAGCTTATATGTACAAGTAGATGCTCTGTTTCAAAACGACGTAACTGCTCTAAAATACCATCCACATCCCGTGAAGAGGTAAGTGTAAAATCTTCTATCTCTAACGTCTTGTTTTCAAAATTCACGGGCGCATCCAAAAATAGTTTGCACAATTCTATCTTAAAACCCTAAAGTAAATTTTAACCCCACTTTAAATATACTCACATCCAAACTATTTTTTTCAAAAAAGGGTGTGATTGAAATCTTTTCAGAACTTGCTGCTTTTACAAAATCTCTATCGCCTTAAAGCTGTTGGTTTTGAGTATAGTGACCCCTTTTTGGTAAATCAGATGAGTTCCAACGAAAAACCTTCCAATCTTCAAACGCTCTCAAAAGATATCGCTACCTGCCATCTGTGCGACCTGAGCAAATCACGAAGACAAAGTATGAGCGGTTTTGGCAACCCAAACGCCGATATCATGTTTATCGACTACGCTGTCTCTTTGAGTGAAGATAGTGCGAACTCCTACTACTGTGGCAGAAGCGGCGAGACTTTGACGAACATGATAGAAAATGTCCTTGGAGTAAAAACTGAGGATGTTTACTTTACCCATGCCATCAAATGCAAACCCTTAAGCTCCAACATGCCATCGACTTCGGAGTGGGACTCTTGCAAGGGGTATCTTTTTGCACAGATTGAGTTTATAAAACCTAAAGTCGTTGTGACACTAGGCAAAGATGCGTACGCCAAAGTAACATCCGAGGAAGATAATTTTCAAAGTGTACGTGGTCACGTAATCGACTGCAAGACATACAAACTTGTTCCCATCTACCACCCCAACCATCTTCTAAGAAATCCAGACGATAAAAAGGTCGCAATGCGTGATCTTTTAACCATAAAGAGTTGCCTATGATAAAACTGTTTTTTTACACTATTTTGTTCTCTATAACCCTTTTTGCAAGAAGCTCTCAGCCTTCTAACATTCCTCTTCCTGAGGTAAGTGTCCAAGATTTAGACCCCTACCCTTGCGATGCCAAGTGCCAGCAAAACTATCTTAAAAAGGGTTTGATTTTCTCCTATCTTGCTCACCAAGATGCGGATACGCAAGCAAAAATGCTCAAATCAGAGCGAATCTCTTCTGTCGTTGTAGCCAGCAACGATGAGAGCGTACAAGAAGAGAACGCGCAAGAAGAGCCACAGCAAGAGCAACTTCAAGAGCAACCCCAAATCGACACAAAAGAGGCACGTACATACTCCTCCACAAAAATCCGTATTGCTCTGCTCCTACCGCATAAAACCATAGGAAGATATGCTACTTCCACAACAAACGCCTCGTTTGCCTACCTTATGGAGAGAGGTTCGCCTTTTGAGCTTAAGAGCTACAAGATTGAAAACCAAAGCCATGAGGAGATTCAAAAAGCACTGAGTGCTATCCAAGCAGATGGCTTTGAGTATGTTATCGCTCCTTTGACACAAGCAGGAGAAAAGATTATCGCTCAAATCAACCCTGAACTCTTCATCTATTTTCCAACCATCAACAAAAAAGATACACAAACATCTCTCTCTAACTTCTACTACGGTGCCATAGATTACCGTGCGCAAATCGATATGCTTTTAGAAGAAGCGCACCCAAAACTTGTTATCTTTTGCGATGAGTCTGAGGTAGGACGCCAACTTTGTGCCTATGAAGAGGCTGCCTTTAAACAGACACATGGCGCAAATGTCACCAAATATGTTATCGCGCAAAAAGTAGCAAATCTTGATAAAGAGATAAAAAACAACTCAAAACTACGAGGAAGTTCAGTTTTTCTCAACACACCGGTTGTCAAAAGCGGTATGGTCATGTCTCAGTTGACGCTCTTTGATGCAAAAGTAACCAACATCCTCTCTGCACAAGCCAACTACAACCCACTTCTGCTCACCATGACGCAGTACCGCGATAGAAAAGAGATGATTATCGCAAACTCCATCACGCAAAACAATGACGCACTCATCGAGACAAATTCCGTTTTAGAAAACGATATTGTTTATGATTGGATCAACTACACGACAACCATCGGCGTGGACTACTTTGCATGGATGATAAGCGGTGATACACGCACCTACACTCTCCCAGTTCAAGAAAACCAGATGATTTACCCAGTGGTTCTGCTCAAGCCGGAAACATCACGCTTCATTCCATACCGCTAGTCAAAAAAAGTGAGTCTATCAAACTTTTCACTTCCGAAGTAATTTTTTGAGGTCTCCCCTCAAAAGTTACATAAACAAGCACAATACGCAATTCAAACACCTTCTTTTGCTCTTTAAAAACTCTCTGAAGAAGCTCAAAAGAAGCCCCTTTTATCTCTAAAAGCTCACTAGAAACTTCCAAAACATCCCCAAGTTTAGCACTCGCAAGATACTCCGCCATAATTTTTTTCGCCACAAAATGCCCACCCTCTAGCACAGGAGAAAATCCCTTTTGAAAAAAAACATCACTCCGAGCCCTCTCACAAAAATTGAGGTAATTAGAGTGATAAACAATCCCACCAGCGTCTGTATCTTCGTAATAGACTCTAATTTTCACCTTGTAAACCCCTATATTAAGGCACTTTGACAGCTAAGAGTTAGCCAATGTGTCAAAAATTGTGCCAAATTTCTCTAATTTCTGAAATCTTGTTGCTTCATCTTCTTGGATAAATTTTGTGTATGTTGAGAGTGTAATTGAGACATCTTTATGACCTAATGTTTTTGATACCCAAACTATATCAACACCTTGACTTATCATCTGTGAAGCAAATGTATGTCTAAGATTATACAGAACTCTCTCTTTGATTTTGTTTCGAGTGAGCAATCTTTTAAATGAAGCAGCAAGAGTATCGTGAGAAAAATATCTTTTGCCACTTCTTGTATAAAATAGATACTCTTTATCTCCAGTGAGCTTTTGTTGACTTTGTAATACTTCTAAAGTTTGAGGCAATATATCCACATATCGCATAGATGACATCGTTTTTGGTGTGCCATCTTTTCCTGCAACTCTTGTTTGCATTATTTTGATTTGCTTTTTATCAAAGAGTATATCTTGCCATCTAAGAGCAACTGCTTCACCTGGTCGCATCCCTGTAAAAAGCATCAGTTTATAAAAGTTTTTATTGTGTTCAAAAAGTTGCTTATCTTCTAAAATAAGTTTAATCTCTGCATTGTTAAAAGGCATTACATCCTCTTCTTCATCAAATAAAGTCTTTTGCTTTGATTTTTGTTTTGGAGCTTTTACTAACTGCATTGGATTTTTAACAATTATCTCATTTATAAAGGCATCTTGTAAGATGTTATAAAAGATAGAGCGATACTTTTGAGCACTTGATGGTGTAAGTGTTGTAAGCAATCTATTTTGCCAATCTTGTATATCCATAGGCTTTATGGCACTTATTTTAGTTTTTCCAAAATATGGAACAACATAGTTTTTAAAAGCTGCCATTTTTCGCTCATATACATGAGGTTTGATGTTTGGCTTATTAGAATTGATACTTTTTATTCCAAACTCTTCCACTGTCATATCTTTTGGATCATCAAACTCCTCTTCTAATGCTATATTTGCACCTGTAAGTCCAAGCATCAGTTCTGGAATAATCTCTTTTTTGATGATAAGTAAATTATCGCTATTTGCTTTTAATGAAGTGCTTCTTCTTTGTCGCTTGTTATCTATAAAGAAATCTAAATTCCAGTGACCGCTTCGCTCAATAATCCTAAATCTAACATCTTGATAGATATATTTAACAGATTTTTGCTTTTTCATTATCCTGCCCTCTTCATTTTTTCAAACATCTTTTTTGCATTTGGATTTGATAATATCACTGGTTTTTCTTCAATCTCAACCTTGAGAGGTTTTTTCATCTCTACTTGTCTTTTGATACCTGATTTTTTAAATGCAATAATTGCTTCAGGAATGAAACGAAGTTTATTTTTGCCAACCTTTTCATAATGTAATCCCTCTTCTAAAACTCCGTTTTTAATATAGTGGTTGAGTGTAGGCTCTGTAATGTCTAAAAATGTCAAAACATTTCGTTTGAGCTGTAGATTTGGCATAAACATTTGCAAAGTATCTTGTATATCTTCAAATTTTGCTAGTAATAAATCTAATTTTTGTCCGTCATACATAATCTTCCTCCTATTACTACAATACATTCATATTTTTTGAGTTATCGTAAGCTATCTTATAAATCTTGTTCATTACAGACCCCTATTTATGGAGTTATCTTGGCTATCTTGGTTATCTAGTAGTTCAAAAACCAATTTATTGTTTTGTTTTGGAATTCTTGTAGCTTTCCAATATTTATCTTTACCGTTTTGGATGATTTTATTTGCTTTATCTTTGTTGTAGCCTGCATCAGTTAAAGTGCTTAAAATATCACTGTATTTTGGCTTTTCATTACTTGAAGCGATAAATCTAATGATTTCCTCTTTCATTTCAAGGTCCTCATTTGTTTCCATCGCATAATCCACATCAACTTTTGTAAGGGTATTATCTTGGTTGTATTTAAAAGCTATGTAGTCAGATGTATTATTTCTATCTTTAATGGGGATGAGGATATAGGTCTGTTTATCTTCATTTTTTCTAAGCTCGAACGCTAAAGCAACATCTTCAGCAAATGCACTACTTCCAGCAAATTCTGAGTTAAACTCTTTTTGAAGTTTATTTTGGTGGTGTAAAAAGATAATCGTAGCACCGTTTTTTCTTAGGATTTTTAGAATATTCATAAGCTCTGTTACATCTTTGTGGTTGTTTCTATCTCCTGTTATGAAGTTTTTGATAGAGTCAAATACAATTAAACAATCTGTCAAATCAATCTTTTTTAGTTCATTAATTACTTGCATAAAGCTACTTCTTGATAGTTCAACTAAGTAGTTGAGTCTATTTCCAAATTTTTCTTTTAGATGGTGGATATTTCTTGTTTTTATAGTAAGCTCTGAATTGTCCCCATCAAGATAAAAAACTCTTTTGACTTTATCTTCACTAAGAAGCATATTACAAAGTGCAACCGAAACCAATGACTTACCAGTTCCTGGACGAGCTACAATCATTATGATGTCGTTTTTAACTAAAAAATTGTCGTAGAGATACTCAACTTTTTTGTTTTTGATTTTTTCAACATCTAAATCTAATGAGCCAATATATGCTTCAAATTTATCAGTAAAGGGTTTTAAATCTCTTATATCTCCAAGTGATTCCATTTTATCTTGCAACACTTGTAGGTCATTTATTTTTTTAAAATCTCCATCTTTTACTTTTGCAGCTACAACTGTTATTTGTCTCTCAAGACTATAAAATTTTAGTTGTTTGAGATAATCAGTTATAGAAGCTAGTGGATTTGCTGAAATAACCTCAAGATAATAGTTCTCTTGGATTTTTGCTTTATTTCTAAGATAAACTGTTATCTCATCTATTGGTCGGTCATTGTTGTATTGATCAATTATGGTATTAAAAATAAGTCCATGTTGTTCAAAATAAAAATCATTCGCTTCAATTATTGAGATAGCTTCATTGATTTTATCTACTTCAGGATAGGTTATAAGTGTGCTTAATATGGCTCTTTCGATACCAATTAAGCAGTCAAAACTGTAATTTGTGTTAGACTTCATCTGTTTGTTTCCTTATGCAACTTCGGATTCAAATACAAAAACAAGCTGAGAGTGGCCGCTTTCAGTTTGTTCTTTTTTTAGATTTAGTTTCACTAAATCATCAGTTCCAAAAACATCTTTGATACTCAAATCAAATTTTTTACAAAGCTCTTCGATATCCTCTTTATCAAGTGAACTATCAAAATATCCATCTTCCCAGATAAATTTCAAAGCTTGTATGATTTGCTCTTTTGGTAGTTTTTGTAGTTTTTCAAACTCCAAAATATCTTCTATATTGCTACATGCAGTACTTATCTCATCGTTAAAAGCGATTTTGATTTTTGAAATATCGATGTACTCTTTATAAGCTGGATTTGAAGTGAGATTAATAAAAGTGTTTATCCATCTATCAATAATCCATGCAACTGTTTTTTGACTTGAACAAAGATTGCTAAAAAGTTTGTTTTGAGATTTGATCGCTTTTTCATACATCTTAGTAGCTCTATTTGTAAGATATTCATCTACAATAGGTGCTACATCATCAACATATGAAGTTAAAAACATTTTTGATGTTTGCGTCTCAAAAAATTCTTTTGCACTATCTTTTGCCCAAGGTAGAATTGATTTAAAAATATTTATATCTTTAAATATCATTGCAGGATTGCTAATCTTTGGTGCAAGATATTCGACGGCTATCTGTTTTGAGTGCATTATTGCTCCTTTCTATATCGTTTACGATATTATTAGTATTTGAAACTTTATCATCTATAAATTTAAATATACCTTAAGCTATCACTTATATACTTTAAGATATTATTAGAAATTGATTGAATATTGTTTATTTAGGAAAGAATATGTATTTAAAAGAATTTAGAGAGCAGACTGGCTTATCACAAAAAGAATTTGCTGAGAAACTGGAATTAACACAAGTTACAATTGCCCGATATGAAACAGATAAAATGAATCCTACAAGTGCAGTAATTCAAAAATATATTGATGTTTTTGCTGCAAATCCAAGTTATCTTTTTTTAGGCTTAGAACCAAAATTTTTAACTTTTGAAGACAATAATTTGACTCAAGAAA
Source organism: Sulfurimonas lacustris (assembly GCF_059705355.1). Classification (NCBI taxonomy): domain Bacteria; kingdom Pseudomonadati; phylum Campylobacterota; class Epsilonproteobacteria; order Campylobacterales; family Sulfurimonadaceae; genus Sulfurimonas; species Sulfurimonas lacustris. The sequence continues at coordinate 1,064,472 of NZ_AP046125.1, read as the reverse complement.
ACCATGAAGTATTGAAGGATTTAAATTTACTTTTGTCTCAAGATGAATTAAATCTTGAATTAAACAGTATTCTGATTAACAAAGTACTTGATAAATTTATTCACAATAAAGAAGAAAGCTCAACAGTTGAAAAATTACTCAAAGCTTTGAAACTCGAAGGACATATTCCAGTAAGACCATTTTTATTTTTATACTATATTTTCAGATATATTGCTGAAAATAAGGCTGAATTAGAAAATATTGAATCTTATAAAAAGTATATTGTTGATCTTGTAAGTAGATATAAAGTTTTTACGATTAAAAACAATCCTGCATTCACTAATAAAATCAAACAAGAATTTGAAGCAAATATTGAATTGAACTTTACCGAAAAGGAGTGTAAACTATTAATTACGCATCCTGAGGAAACCATTAAAAAATTGGAATCAAAAATGACTCCAATGATAGTGTTAGCACATCGTAAAATTGATATTAAAACTCTATTTCCTCCATTTGAAAAATAACTCTTAGTTAATATTTTTCTTTACAAAATGATAAAAAGCTGTATAGCTAATTTTTGTATCGGAATTTATTTTCGAGTTAATAATTTTCCATGTTGATGTTATTGAAGCTCCGCAATCAATTAACTCTCTGATTTCTCTTCTATACTTTTCCATTCTACTTTTTGCTGCCATTTGTTGCTCCTATTTTAATTCTTTACCCATATTCATAATTTTTGTTTGTTTCAAAATTATGAATACCTTGTAAATAAAATCAAACGAGGTGAACATGGAACAAAAAAACAACATTGTTGACAGTGGAACTCTTTCAAGTTTAGAGTTTCATACAAAGCTCTCCAAAGAGCAGCGAAAAACACTTATAAACTGGTTCAATAGGCAAAACATCGAATTTCAGATACTGATATTTGATGAGCAAAAAAATCAGTTTTTTAAACTCAAAAATGATGGAATTGATAAAAAGCTTTTATCTTTGGCTTCGTTTCTTCTTGCTATCAAGCACTTTTACGACAAAGAGCAGCTTTTAAAATCAAAAAATAAAAGTCAAACTCTAAATGAGCTTGGAGGTATCGCCAAATTAGAGAGGATAAAACTCAAAAAAGAGAAACCAAAGCAGAAGCTTCAAATGCTTTTATCGATTCATTCAGTTATTTTGGCACTGCATAATGATGGACATAGCCTAAGAGATATAAAACAACACCTGCAAAGCAAATATAGAAAAACTATCTCCCATACCTATCTATCACAATATATCAACGAGTACATCATAAAAAAGGATGTGAAAAATGTATAACCAAACAACTTTTATGATGATGCAGGTGGTTGTATTCTTTAGTGGAGTAATTGCTGGAGCTGGAATATTTTACTTTTTACAAGATAGATTCGCTCTTAGTATTCAAAAGCTTCTGATGAACTACTCATCAGAGTTTCAAACCCAACTAGCTCAAAATGTTGATGAGATAGAGGAGCAATTTAATGAGTATAAAAAATATCTTTTAAAAATTGCTAGTGAAAACGCAAAAGAGCAAAAAGATATTCAAGATAGTTTCAAACTTATAGATAACAGCCTTTCAAAATTTCATACAGAGATAAAGTCAACCCATTATGTGAGACAATCTTTAGAAGATGAGATTACAAAACTAAAAAATATTATCAAACGACAAAACAAACAAAAGGAGCGATAAATGGGATTTCCATTTGATATGTATGAAGATATGTTTAAAAAGAAAACAGGTGCAGAATTTACTCAAGAGGAAGCACAATATGTAATCGTTTATGGAAATGCTTCGCATATGTCATCATCTAAAAAAATATACTGTCATGCCTTGTATTGTATGAGAAGATTTTTTCCACTATTTCTGGTTCGATGGATTGTGCAAAAAAGAGTTAAAGAGACTTTTCAAAAAGAAAACGCACCACAAAGTATCCAACTGCTTTATAAAGATTTTGCAGAGGTTCTTTTAAATACTGCTATGAAAAACTACAGTACACATGGTGGGAAGTGTGAAAAGTCTTAAAATTTGAGCTTATATAAAAATAAATTTTAGCTATAATCAATCTCTATAGAAAGATTTTACATTAGTAAGATACTTAAATTTTTAGGAAAATTTTATGAAATATAATTTAGAAGATAGTAGTGATAACATAGTCGTTATTAGTGATATTGATGCTATGTATAAAAAAGTTGTCAACGAGTTTGGAGATGAAGCAATTTTTATAAATCCATACTGTATTCAGTGTGGAGCTCAAATTGATGTGAAAATAGATAATTTTACTTTTTATCAAGCAGAAAAAGGAAAGCATTTTTTATATTGTGAAAAATGTAATTCACCTTATGAACCTTTAAAGTAATCAAAAAAACATAGAAACAGCCACTAATGAAAAAAATCAGTATTGTCAATTTATCAGATATTATAGAGTTTGAGCCATCAGAGTTCTCTGTAAATCTTTTTTGGCAAACAAATCAAAGAAGCTATCAAAAAGTTTACTCTATCATCTCAAATTATCTTAGTACTTTAAACCACAATGATATAAAAACTCTTTGCGATAAATTTGGCAAAAATATGGTCAAAGCTGTTTTGGATGATAAATATAAATCGCTTTATAAAAAAGGATTTATCTCTACAAATGGGATAGATATTCAGCTAGAAGGTAAATATAATCAAAACCCTATCTATAAAGAGGTTTTAGGGATGATTAATAGTATTTAATCTACAATTTTTATAAAATTTCCACCATCTTACAAAAGAGTTCCTGTCAACTCTTTTGTAAAGCTTTGTAAAAAAAGGTGTAAATTACACCTCTTCTGTTTTTGTAAATTATCACTTAAAAATCCCCTAAAACAAGCAACTTTTCAAACAATCTAAAAAAACAAGGAAACGGGGAGCAAAAAATCTTATCGCAAATCTTTTTTTATAAGAGCGGTTATAGTTGACAAATTTGGTGTTAGAATTTTCTTTTTTATAACCCTTACGAAAAGTAAGCATTGATTCAAACAATGACTAAAGTTGAGCTAGACGGAAGAGTTTACCAGAATCTTTTCTTTCTAGACTACTAAAAAAACTGTGAAGCAAAATGTAAAGTTCTCAGATACTTTTCAAAACTGTATAGCCACCTTAGTGGTAGGAGAAACACCTAAATTTAGTTTTATTAGATCTATCAAAAATCTAATCTTTGTTTGATGCTTTCAAAGTGAAAAAAAGTAGAAGGACTCAACACATACCTGTATATAGAGGCAGGAAAAAGAAAAATTATAGATAAATGGAAAAAGTAAAAATGAGAGGAAGTGTATATTATCAAACAGCAGTGCTTACAAAGCTCATATTCTTTGAAGGTGCAAAAAAATTTGATAGAATCAATCCAAATCATGAACACTATGGATGTGTATCATCTTTTAAAACGATGGAGAGTTATAGAAATGTTTGGAATAACTTTTTTAACTATCTTTTAGAACACTTTAAATTCAAAAACTGTGAGCTTATAACAGATGAGCATATCAAAAGCTATATTGAGTATAAAATAGAATACTACCCATCTAAGCAATACTTGGAAAAAATCACATCTGCTCTTGGTAAACTAGAGATTGCCTTAAATCGCTACTCAAAAGAGAAATACCAATTTCCAATTATTTATGATTTTAAAATAAGACAAGAGCTTTTAAACAATGCTAGAGATTTAAAGCTTGTGGCAAATAACTATCATAACAGAGTATATGATAATCCACTTTTAATAATAGAAAATCTCTCCGATCCAAAACACCAATTGGCTGCAACAATACAGCTTGAAGGCGGTGCTAGAAGTGAGGGAGTGACACTTATCAAAAAAGATCAACTAAAAGCTATAAAAATTGATGAGATTACGAGCAAAAGTGTGGGAGTAATAGAAACCAAAGAAAAAGGTGGTAAAGTTGGCGATGTGTTTATCTCAACTAAAACTTATGAAACTTTGCAAAACTTCTTTTTGCAAAATGATACTTCATACTTTAAAATCTCTTATCAAGAGTATATTGATGATATTAAAAATACTTGTCAAAAATTAAATATCCCTCATCATGGTTCACACGGCTTTAGATGGACTTTTGCACAAAATCGTGTAAGAGAGTATCAAAATCACGGATACACTTATGAACAAGCCTTACAAGGTGTTAGCTGGGAGATGAAACACTATAGGGCAAGTATCACTGAGCACTATCTTGGACACTAAAAAATAAATCATTACAAAGGAAAAACAAAATGGAACCACTTATCATCAAAGAATATTTAACAGCTATAAAGCTTGATGAAGAAAATAAATTGCTATTCGCCTATGACATCAAAGATAAAATCATAGATGAGCAAAGTGAGGGAATTTTAAGTGAAATAAATGAGGTGATGTATCAAAAAATAGCATCATATTTTCATATTAAGCCAGAGAATTTTGGAGTACAAATGGTTTGATATTTGAGCTAAATTTTGGTAGAATTTGCTTTGAATATCAAGCCCTAAGACGGGAGCGACTCTGCTAGTTCTTGAGGGCTGAAAAATTAAACTTTCTCTAAAATCTCTTTCCGTTTTTCCCAATCACTCATATAAAGAGCTAAATAATCGTAAAATTGCTTAGAATGGTTTGGATAAAGCAAATGAACCAATTCGTGGAAAACTACATATTCTATACAGATCTTTGGCTTTTTTATAAGTTCAATATTAAGATTGATATATGATTTATGAGGATTACAGCTCCCCCATCTTGTTTTCATTTGTCTTATTTTTATATCTTTTATCTCTTGCTTCACAATTTTATTAAACTCTTGCAAAATATTAAAAAAATGAAGCAATGCTTTTTCATAGTACCACCCATAAACCAAATTTTGTTTTCGTTTTAAATCATTTTTATTTTTAACATAGATTTCTAAATAGCCTCTTTGAAGCTTAACAGCTTCTTTTTTTGCTTCAATAACTTTAAGCCTGTAACTTCGACCTAGATATTTAAAATCCTCTCCACTCACATACTCTTTTTCACTTGTTTCAAATGATGCAAAAAACTCTTTCTTTTTTTCAATCCATTTGGCTCTTTTTTTTACTATAAACTCTATATGCTCATCACTAGTCATCTTTGGAACAGTTAAAATTACTTCTCCAGATGGTTTTACTTTTAAAGTGATATTTTTTACATCTTTTTTAGTAATTTGGATGTTTTCAAGCATAAAAACTTATCCCTATACCTCTAATAGTTTGATAAATTTTTTCTTTGTTTTCGATTGATATATCATATTCATCCTCTATATCCCAAAGAACATCTTCCATTGCACTTGTTATTTCATTTTCAACATCTTTATTTTTATGCCATTCAGGTTTTTTAGAAGCTCCTGAATAAATTTCATCAAATTTTAAAGTCAAATTTTTAACAATTAGTTCAAAGTCCACAACTTCTAAGTTACCCAAAATGTCACCTAAATTATCATAAATAGCAATTAGAGTTTTTTTATTTTCAAATTCTTTTGGATATTTGTCTTCATTTGGTTGTGACATACCTGTAATTAGGTCTTTTAATTGTTTTGCTTTTGCTAATTTTTCCTCTTCACTGAGTCTTTTAGCTTTATATTCATTGATTACATCTTCAATCTGCTCGGCTATAGATTTGTAAAATGCTGGGTTTGATTCCATTTTTTCTTTTACTACAGCACTTACGGCACTCAAAATTGTGTCAGCTTTTGCACTTTTACCCTCTACTCTTTGCACCTCTTCTTCAAACTCTGTTTCAAAGATATTTACAAGCTTTGTAAGCTCATTCACCTCTTTGGCACTTACAAATGTATCAAGTAGCTTTTGCATCTGTTCTTCATATTTTCCAAAATCACAAGTTTCGTGATATCGTAGCTGCACTACTTTTCTGAGTTCATTGTAAAATTTGATTTTTTTCTTGTATAGCTTGATTTCATTCTCACTTAAAATGTCATCAATTTTTTCACTAGAAAGCGCCAATTTAAAAGCTCTAGCTAAGTGTGATAACCACTCTTTAAAATCATCTCTTTTTTGAATATCTGCTAAAACAACTACATAACTTTCTAAATCATCTTTAAATTTTACATCACTAAAAAGGTCTTCTAAATGGGTGTAATAAGTTTTAGCTTTTGCTATTTCGCTTCTTACATCTACTACAGCTCCCGTCAAATCCTCTGGATCAAAACCATCAAGTGAAGCATAATTTGTCAAAGCTTGGTCAAGTTCTCCTAGAAGCCCTCTATAATCAACAATATACCCATAATCTTTTCCATCATAAAGTCTATTTACCCTCGCAATTGCTTGTAAAAGATTATGTTCTTTTAGTTGTTTGTCTATATAAAGTGTACTTGCCCTTGGTGCATCAAAACCAGTTAAAAGCTTATCTACAACGATCAGTAAATCTATCTCATCACCATGGATAAATTCATTTTTTACATATTTTAGATATTCTTCTTCACTTCCATAGTTTTTGATAGTCTCTTGCCATGCTTTTGCCACATATTCTTTATTTCCACCATCTAATTCTTCATGTTCATTGCTTGAAATTACATAAGCAGTTCGTATATCTCCATACTCTTCAAAAATCTCATGATATTTTATAGCTTCATACTTGCTACTTGTTGCAAACATCGCTTTAAATCCACTATTTGACATTTTTAAAGTTTTTTTGAAGTGTTCATTGATATCTAGTGCTATAAGTTCAAGTCTTTGCTCACTTGATGCAACTTTTTGAAATCTTGCCCATTTGTGTTGCAAGTCTCTTTTTGCATCATCGCTTAGCTCACGAGAAATCATATTAAATTTTCGCACCAATCCATCTGGACTAAGTACCTCTTGATCTACAAGTCTTCCCTCATAAAGTAGTGGCAAAACAGCTCCATCTTTTACAGCATCATCTATTGTATATCTATGTATTTCACCACCAAACTTCAAAAAGCTATTTTTATTTTTCTCTTTTTTAAGAAGTGGTGTTCCTGTAAATCCAAGATAACAAGCAAGAGGTAGAGCTTTTTTCATGGCATTGTGCAAATCTCCACCTTGAGTACGGTGAGATTCATCCACTAGCACAAATACATTGTTATCATTGATAACAGTTTTTGAATTTCTTACCTTCTCAAACTTATGTACAAGTGTTGTAATCACACTTATACCGCTTTGAAGTTTTTCTATCAAATCACTTCCACTACTTGCTCTTCCTGCTTTGATGTCAGTATTTTCAAAAGTTTTATGAATCTGCTCATCCAAATCAACTCTATCGGTTACTACTATGATTTTTGCATTAGTGTAAGTTAATTTTAGAAGTTTTGTAAGCATTACCATTGTCAGAGATTTACCACTTCCTTGAGTATGCCAGATAAGTCCACCAGCTCTTATACCATCTGTTATCTTTTCTACTCTTTTAAGTGTCTTTTCAATTCCAAAGAACTGTTGATAACGGCTCACTTTTTTTACTTTTTTATCAAATAAAATATAGTGTCTTATAAGTCTTAACAGCCTATCTTTCGATAAAAGCGCAAATAAAGTAAGGTCAAGACTAGTTACTTCTCTATTTTGTATCATTGTTTTTATAGTTGCTTTTGATTTTTCGCTCTCTTCCTCTTTCCACAAGCTATAAAACTTTAAAGGTGTTCCCATAGTTCCATATCTAGCTTCATTGCTATTTGCTGCAATAGTTAGTTGGATATATTTAAACAGATGTGGGATTTCATCTTTTTTTTGCTCTTTTTCAAGTTGTTTGATACCATTTTCATAGTTCACACTTGATTTTTTTAGCTCAATCACCACCAGTGGAATACCATTTACAAAAACAACTAAATCAGGTCTTCTAGTCTTTGTGATTTCGTTTTGATTAGCACGATCTACTATAAACTCTTCTGTTACAAAGAAGTGGTTATTTTCAATATTTTCAAAGTCGATATATTTAAAAGAAAAACTCTTTTTAGTACCATCATCAAGATTCTCTTCATAGCTAGTACCTAAAAGCAGATGATTGGTAATCTTCTCATTTGCTACTATCAATCCCTCGTTTAAGGATACATCCAAGTCTTCTACTGCTTTGGCTATATTATTGGCACTAAATTTATAGTTTTGCCCTTTGTACTCATAGCTATTTATTGCATAAAGTCTCTCTATGAGTATCTTTTTTAAAAGCACGGTGGATGTTTTATTTTCTCTGAAAATAAGATTATCTTCTTTGGTTATAAACTTATAGCCAAAATCTTTATGGCTCAAAAGATCGATACAATTTTGTTGTATTACTTGTTCAAGTGTAATGTTATCATTCATTTTAAAATCTCCCAATATCCGCCTTTCGCACCGCCAATTCTTTCAAGCTTACCATCTTCTTTTAGTTTTTTAATTTGCCACTCAATACCTTTTACCGTTAGTTGCAGCGTATCGGCTAGTTCTTGATTTGTAATATTTGGATTAGCACTAATAAGCTCCAAAATTTTCTCCCTAGTTTTTACCCTAGTTTTTACCCTAGTTTCAGTATTTTCTATTTTATTAGGGGTATTATTAAAATAAAACTCCACCCAAAGACCATTTTCCCATCTAAACCGTGGAGTGATACCATTAAATTTTTGTGATTCTTCTATGATTTTTTCTATCCCTCTTCCCCAAGACTCTATATATCCAGCCAAGAAAAAAGGATAAGCAACTAGAGGATTATGTGGCTCGGATGTATGTTTTCGTAAAAGTGTATCTATAGTCCAGTGTGGTGGTAAATCTCCTGCATTCCACATAAGAAGTTTGTCATCATATACACTTATTTGGATGCTATTTTGTGAGCTATAATCTTTGTGAACAACTGCATTGATAAGAGCTTCCCTAAATGCTAGTTCTGAAATAGGAAAGCTCTCTACTCTTTGAATACCTTCATAGCTTATCAAAGCACTTAAATATTTTGTAAAGATAAGCTCCATAGCTTTATCTACTTGCTCAAATAGATTTCCCTCTATTATATCTTGATAGACTAAATCAGTGTTTGATTTGAAGTAACCTATCTTGATCATACTTCCCATGACATATTTCATAGGCTCTTTTGCAAAAAGTAGTGCAGTCGCTCGCTTGAGATAATCACCCTCTCGTAATCGTAATTTATCAACTAAAACATCATCACTCTCTTTTAAAAGTTCAGGATCTATTCTCTTCTTTTTAGAGGCTTTGTCTCTAAATAGTTTAAAAGCATAATGGTCCAAATCTGTATCTCCAAAATAAGGAACTGGTACACTATCCCAAGTTTTGCCTTGTGTTCTAAGTAAGAATTTATCAAGTGCCACACCTTTTAGCTCTTGTGTTGTGCTTCCACTTCTGTAGTAATATGAACCTTTATAGCTTATAGGGTATGGATATTTATCTGTAATGATTTCAATGTACTCTTTATCTTCATCTTGTAAAAGATTGACATCTACCATGATGCCTAAGATATCTCGTACTTTGTTTGGTATATCTTCAAGTAGTTTTTTAGCATTGTCGATGCCTTTGATTTCGCCATTATCATCTACACCGATATAAAGTTTCCCACCATCAGTATTGCCAAAAGCACGCGAGGCTTTAATATACTCATCTCTCCAAGATTGTTTAAATTCTATGTTTTGCGATTCGTTAATTTGTAGTTTCATATCTCTCTCCACATTTCCAATTCTTCCCAATTTTGCACAAACCCCATAGCTTTTATATCAACATTTGGATATTTTTGAAGCAGTTGTTTTATCTTGTCTTTAAACTCTATCTCATCTTCACCGATGCAAGTAAGGATATATTCAATAACACTTAAAGCAAAAAACACTTTTTTCGTACTATTTGCCAAGGATGCAAAACTAGGTTTATTTCGTGGCACTTCAAAACCAACTCCTAAGGTTTTATTCCAAAGCCTACTATGATGTGCACAAGCATTTCTTACACTTGAAAGTGCTTTAAACCATTTGAAAAATACAACTTTATTGATATTTCCCATTTTAGCTATAACTTGATTTTGCTCCTCTTCTTGCAATAACATAAAAAGTTTTGACAAAGACCCAAATGAGATAATCTCAACCACACTCCAAATAGGTAAATCTGATGAGTTATATTTGTCTTTAAAATGTTTGATAAAAACCTCTTTTGACCTCTCTTTTTCTTTGATAATATCTTGATACAACTCATCAAACTCTGTTTGGTAATTGCCTCGTAATGTCGCAATATAAAGATAGCCAAATGCTCCATATTTTTGTGAGTGATAATAAGCAATTTGTGTTCGTAAATATATCTCGATAACCTCAATAGCTTCAAATATAATTTTTCTAAGTTCAGTATCAAAATAATACAGCTTGATGATATCTTCAAAAGTTGTGTTCGACAAAAACTCATTTGGATTTGTGGAATCTTTTTTGTTTTGAAACGGTAAAAAATAAGCACTAAGTCTATAATAATTTATGTGTTCTAATTTTGATAATACATATTGTTCATTGGAAATTGTAAGTTTTCGCTCAATAAGTTTTTGAAGTTGTTCTTCAAATGTTTTATGCACTTTTGTATAAAGATTATTTTGATTTTTTAGCTCTTGAAGTTTTTCGTGAAGATTATTCATAACGAAGACCCTCTCTTTGGCACATAGCTAAAAGCTGGAGGTGGAAAGGGTGTGTTATTGAAATTGTAATACATAAACCCTTTAAAACTTCTGATACTCACACCTTAACCCTCGTCTCTCCAGTTAGTAGTTTTTGCATAAGTGCTTTTTTTTGTAGTTTTAGCTCTTCAAGTTTATTTTTAAGTAGATTTATTTCATCATCTGCAAGGCTTAAAACTTCGGCTATTTTTTGTTGTTCTGGGAGTGATGGAAATTTTGCTTTTGTTTCATTAAAATCTTTAATTGATAATGTAAATCTTGTACTTCCATTAGCTCTTTTAGCAAATTCTTTTAATATATCCACATTATTAAAAACATAACCACTAAATTTTAAATCAATACTCTTTTTAGGTCTAAATCTAACTAAATGATAGCTATATATTGTATTTAATAAATCTTCAAGTATTACGGCTGAATGTCCAATATCATCTGGTGTTTCCGATGATGGAGTAAATAATATATCACCTTTTTTTAGATTAACTTTTTCATATTGTTCCTCTTTAAGTGATGTTTCTGAGCATTTGAAATTTTGATCAATATGTTTGTTTCGATAAACATCCATATAATTAATAAGATTAACAAGCTTTTCATTTTCATTAATAACTTTATCAACACTACTTGTTTTGAACTCTCCTATATCTCCAAGATTTACTTCTTCCCACTCATCACTAAATCCACTAAAACGAACTTCACCGCTTAAAAGCTTTTGCATAAGGGCAATTTTAAGTAGCTCTTTTGCTCTCAAAAGCTCGGTTTGTTTGGTGATAGCTTCATCCCAAGTTGTCAAAATCTCGGCTATTTTTTCTTGCTCTTTTAGCGGTGGAATGGGGATTTGCAAAGCTTTTACAATATCTAAATTTAAATTATCTTGATTACTACCATGAGATAAATCTCTGATTTTTTCATAAGATTTATCTAAATAATTAAAAATAAAATTTGTTGAATAATTTTTATTTGGCTTAATTGAAGCAAAAGCTTGATTTATTGTGCTTTCAATTTTCAAGAGTGCAACTTTTCCTCTAGTTTTACCTTGTCCATACATTGCTAACAAAATTGTATTAATGGGCAATATTTTCATTTTTAATTCTTCAACTGCTTTATTAGTAATTTTTTCATTAGTTGAAACAATATAGGTTTCATTTACTTCCGTAGTAGTTGCCCAATTTATAGTTCCATTATCCCAAAATTGTTTATTACTTCTAAGTGGAGTTTTGCCAGTTTCAACAGTTGTTAGTTTTCCCAACTTCACAACCTCCCAATCTTCTGGAATAATCCCCACTTTTGTTTGCTTATAGCCTTGTTTGATTTCACTCATGACTTTTTATCCTCAAGGCTTTTGTGTGACTTTTCTATTTTGCTTACACTCTCTTTTGGAGTTGGTAAATCCTCTGGCATCGTTCCGCCAAGTTCAGCTATAGTTTCTCTTACTTTTTTGCCAACTTCATAGTGGGTTTGGTTGGCTTTTGTTTTGCCTTTGATATTGTCTCTTTTGAGTTTTTCTTCTGTTTGAGTAGCACGAAATAAATTGGCTGCTAGTTCTGTACTTCCCATATAATCAAGGATTTTATGAGATTTTTTAAGCCCTTTTTTCTCATGTATCCCTTTGGCATCAAGTCCACCATATAAGCCTTTGTATCCGTGATTTTGAAATATTGCAAAATCCAAATCAGTCTCAACCCCTGCAAGTTGTGCTGTTTCTACTAGCTGTTTATTATGTTCTTTAAGTTCATTTCGTAAAAATACCCTTTTTTCATCTTCTCTAAGCTGTGCAAATGCTTCATCATTTTGTAGCTCTTGTCTTCTTGTCTGTATAGCAAAATATGTTTGCCCACTTGCTACTACAGGCTTACTTGGGTCTGCATTTTGTACAACTAAATAACATGCATATCTTGAAAGTGCAAAAGATGTATAGCTATTTTTTGCACCTTTTCCGTGTGTTATCTCCTCGTTGACTTCAACGATGTGATCATTTACATCAAAACCACTATTGATACAAGCTTCTTTTGCTTTGTCTATTACTTTTGTAAAGTTTCTAAAATCTGTATAATCAAGAAGTTTTGCTAAAGCTCTTGCATACCAAAACTCATTGCCATTTTTATCTATTTGTTTTATCTCTTCAAATGTTTGGTGGTGTTGTAGTTCTATATCTTTTTTCATCTTATAGCCCCAACTCTTTTAGATAGCCACTCATTTTCGACTTTATCTCCACTAACTCATTTTCAATAGTTGCTATATTTGTTTTGGTAGCATCTAGGTCGATGATCTCTTCTTCTTCAAATGTATCTACATATCTAGGAATATTTAAGTTATAGTCGTTTTCTTGTATTTCATCTAGTGTTGCTACATGTGAGTACTTCTCTATCTCACTTCTGTTTTTATAAGTATCAAATATCTTTGCTATATGCTCATCTGTGAGGTTATTTTGATTTTTCCCTTTTTCAAATTCACGACTCGCATCTATAAAAAGTATGTCGTTATTAGCTCTATTTTTTTTGAATAGCAAAATACAAGCAGGTATTGAAGTCCCAAAAAATAAGTTTGCAGGTAAGCCAATAACCGTATCAAGAAGATTTTCTTCTATAAGTTTTGTTCTTATTTTTCCTTCACTAGCACCTCTAAATAAAACTCCATGAGGTAATATAACTCCCATTTTCCCATGAGAATTAAGTGAACTTAGCATGTGAAGTACAAAAGCATAATCCCCTTTGCTTTTTGGTGGTGTTCCGTGCTTAAATCTTCCAAAGCTATCATCGTTTGCTATCTCTTCACCCCATTTATCAAGACTAAACGGTGGATTTGCTACAACCACATCAAAAGTCTTTAGAAGATTGTCTTGCAAATGAAGTGGATTTCTTATAGTATCTCCCCACTCGATAACTGCATCGTTTATCTCATGTAAAAACATATTCATCTTACAAAGTGCTTGAGTTTGTCCATTTTTCTCTTGCCCATAAAGACGAAAGTTTTTACTTCCTATCTCTTTTGATGCTTTGATAAGTAGTGAACCAGAACCACATGTAGGGTCATAGATCATCTCTCCCTCTTTAGGTTCAACTAGTTTTGCTAAAAGAGTTGATACTTCACTTGGGGTATAAAACTCCCCACCTTTTTTCCCTGCATCACTTGCAAAGTGTGAGATAAGGTACTCATAAGCATCTCCGATGACATCATTGCCCTCTAACATTGAAGGTCTAAGGTCTAGTCTTGTATCACTAAAGTCTTCGATAAGGTTTTTAAGTATAGTGTTTCTCTCTTTTGTATCACCTAGTTTGTTTTTGTTATTGAAGTCTATGCTTCTAAAGATACCTTCTAGTTTATCTCTGTTGTCCTCTTCGATTCTTTCAAGGACTTTGTTCATTATCTCACCAAGGTTTGGAGCCTCTTTGTGTTTAACCAAATAATCAAATGTGCAACTCTCATCAAGTCTGAATTTTTCTCTTTTTAGCTTTGCTTCGATTCTATCAGTCTTATCACCGTACTCTGCTTGTAGCTGTTCTAGTTTTTCTTTATAAAAATCAGAAAGATACTTCACAAATAGCATCGTAAGAACATAATCTTTATAATCACTTCCATCCATCGTACCTCTGAATGTATCGCAAGCTTTCCATACTACATTGTTGATTGTGCTTTGAGTCGTTTTTTTCATTTAATTATTCTCCTTGTAATACTAATGTTTCAAATATCTCTTTTGACTGTTTTTGTTTTTCGTTTATTAGGTTATGTAAAAGCTCGTTTTCTTTATGAGCAAGTTTTAGATATTCTACTATCTTTTTTTGTTTATCTAGGTTTATAAAAGGTATTTTTATCTCGTTTACATCTGCAACTTTTATCATAGGTATGGTTGTACCTGATAGCTCAGTAGATAAAGCTCTTCTTACGATAGTACTGTTTAGATAATGAGCTACAAAATTTGGATCAAATCTACTATCTTTAAGTTTTACACGAACCATCAAAGATGGATAGATAAGATTTTCATACTCTTTGTCTATATATACTGCAAAGTTTGGTTCTCTAAGCCTTAAGAGGATGTCACCTTGTTTTGCTTGATAATCTTCTTTGATTTGCTCATTTGAAATAAACTCATCTGCAAAAGTATTATCATAGACGGCATCTTCATTAAAAGACTTGAGAGATACAACACTGTAATATAACTTTTGATCCTTGCTCATATCAGCTTTTTTTCTGTTAAGCACAAGTCCAGTTTTTATCTCGGCTATGTCGTTTAGTTTAATCACGAAGAAACCTTTGCCAATTTATAAATCACATAATCTTCTTTGTTAATAGAGACCGCTTTAAAATTAAAATTATGTAAGATTTTAGTCATTTCTTTTGATTTTTCTTTACATCTTGCCATTAAACTATAATTTGGAAATTCTCGATTAATCATTTTAAATAAAACTTCCATATATTTTGTTCCATTACCACTGTCTCTGTATTTAGGTAAAATGGAAAAGTACCAGATTTCAATTTCTTTGTTAGCAGAATCAATAGCTAATGTCATAAAACCGATAGTCTCTTTTTCATATAATGCACATGATAAAGTTATTGCATTTCTTCCACGAGCATCAACTCCATGTTTTCCATTTGTCATATGTTCGATCATATGGTGAAATTGATTTTTATCGCTTATGATACTTTTTTCATAACTACCATTATTGACTCCATCTATAAATAGATCTTTGATTATTTCAAAATCACTAGTTTTTGTATCAATGAGGTCAAATTGTGGTACAAAAAATTTTCTTACAAATGAAAGCATTTACTACCTTTTTATTTTTAATGCACTATCTTACAAATAATACATTTATTTCAAAAGTATAGCAAATGAAAATATTATTGTCAAGAGTTTTTTGTCGTATTATTAAAATAATACAATATTAACTATTAAATACATAAATGTTAATAGCTATAACAGAAAGTATTAGAATAACATCAACTTTCCAGCTCCAGTAGTTAGCAATATTATTGAAATCACTGCCACTTGCTCCATCATCCGAACTATCTGAGCTACAACCATAAGGTGTTCCTCCTGCATCAATACCTCTACCTGACATCGGTAAACCTGTAGTTGGGTTCATATCGTTCATTGTTTTCTTCCTTTTTATAAATATCTTTATAGGTATTCATAATTCCAGTACGAAAAACAAATGTTTTTCGACATACCTACCAGCTTATCTTAATTCCATTACAAAATATTCAAAAAAATAAACGAAAAACTATGTCGGATTATGAATATATACGAAAACATTTTTATGGAGGTTATTCGTATGTTAGTTGGTTATATGAGAGTTTCAACAGAGGAACAAACCACATCTTTGCAAAAAGATGCTCTTTTGAAGTATGGAATCGATGAGAGAAATATTTTTGCAGATATTGTATCTGGTGCTTCAAAAAATCGTGATGGATTAAATGCTGCATTAGAGTTTTTAAAAAGTGGTGATACCTTAGTGGTTTGGAAGCTTGATAGACTTGGCAGGAGTTTGGCTCATTTGATTTCTATTATCACATCATTGAAAGAAAAAAATATTGCTTTTGTATCTCTTACTGAGGGGATGGATACCACGACTGCTAGCGGAGAGCTATTTTTTCATATATTTGGTGCATTGGCTCAATTTGAGCGAAGTTTGATTCAGCAAAGGGTCAAAGCTGGACTTGAATCTGCAAGACTAAGAGGCAAATCTGGTGGTCGCCCAAAAGCTATCGACGATGAAAAATTAAAAGCTATCAAAGAAGCTTTGGCAAGTGGTATGAGCAAGGCTGCTATTTGTAGAACTTTTGGTGTCAAAAGAAGCACTTTGATTGACAGTTTGAGGAGGGATAATTAAAATAATCCCTCTTTCTGTTTTTGCATTAATCACCTAAATCATTTTTTGGATTTTCTAATGATTGTTTCATTTGTTGTTTAAATTCCCATCTCATATGTTCTGAACAAATATCATTGATATACCCAATAGTATTGTGTTTAGAGTTGTTAACACCAAAAATTTCTTGCAAGTTCGATACTAAATCACGAAAACATTCAAACTCTTCTTGTTTAGTGTCACGATGATTGTATTCAGGTTCTTGAATTACAATTTTCTTTTCAATGCTATCTTCATATTCTGGTGGAATTGTTATTATATAACCATTTGTTGCCGTTTCAATTTCTATTTTCATAACCTGTCTACCTTACTTTCATATTTTCTATCACTGATACAAAAAACTCTTTAGACCAAAGTTCAATCTCTCTTATATCTTTTATAAAAGGTTGTACATCATTTTTTGCTTTTACAATATCAAGTGTTTCTATCCTTTGTAAAAGTAGCTCTTTTATAGTTTGCTTGTTAAGTTCACTTGGCATTTGTATATTATTCTCTTCCAAATACTTACAACTCTGATTTAGCCTTGCTTTTAGATGAATAGAATCAAGTTCCACTTCATTTGCGATATACCAAACCAAATCATACCAATCTCGCCCCTTTGGTCTTGTGCTCCATGCACGGCATAAAATCGCATGTATTTTACCTGCATAGAGTGACGGTAAAGTGAAAGCATTTATTGAAAATGGTCTTGGTGTTAGTCTGATAACATTTACTGTTTCAAACTCTAATGGTGGATTTGTATCAACTTCTAATTTTATTTTTACCGCTTGATCTCTGTGAATCTTATTTGTTATATCTTTTGGAGCATTTATGTTTATCAAATGCTCTATAGTATTGCCTTTTACAAAGGCTGATGCTATTGCACTACTATTATTTTTCTCTTTTATCTCTATTGTTACATCAAACCCAAAAGCTTTTAAAGTAGATATGATCACTTCTTCATAAGGTTTTAGGTTAAACTCTGGATTACTTTGTAAAAGTGAAAAGTCCAAGTCTTCCGAAAACCTTGGAAGATTATGAAGTATTCTAAGAGCCGTTCCTCCGTAAAAAGCAGCATGTTTAAAAAATCCTGCATCATAAAGTCCCAGCAATACTATCTCTTGTAAAATCTCTCTTAGAGCATCATAGCTACTATTGGAGTTTGTCAAATCATACTTTTGAAGCATTTTTATAAGTGCTGGATGTGTCATAGTTTTCCTTTGTGAACTAGTTGTGCCAATGTTTTTAAATTTTTAGATCTATAAGCGGTTGCAATCTCTTCTATAAGATGGCTATCTAGTGGGTTTGTAATTTCAAGTCGTAAATCATACTTTAGGTACTCCGTCATTGCACTTTGGGTAAGTGTACCTATACCTCTATCATATCGTATCTTGTCGCACAAAGCTTTTTCAGGTGTTGCTATAAATCTTCCACCATCATTCTCATCATAAATCCAATCAACACCTAAAGAATAAGCTTGAAGTGGCACTTTTTTATAACTAAATCTTCCAACAGGTGTTTCAAAAAGTTTTTCATTTCTACTTGTAGCTGATGTTATTTCAGTTACTCTTTCAGGTATCATCCCATAGTAGCTTAACGCATAATCAAAAGATACATACGATGGTGTATAAAGTGTATTTGCAATACTGATTAGATCAATTGGTCTTGTAAGATAAGCTTTTGAAAAAGTGTAAAAACCTTTTTTAAGTCTTACAAGTTCACCACTTTTTACAAGATTTGAGATTTTATCATTGACATTACTAACTGATTTTTCAAGTAATGAATAAACCATTTCATGGGAAAATATGGACAATGGCAAAGCATTTCTTAATTCTATTGTTTTCATAAGAGTTATTATACTATAAAATCAATAATATTATATAGATAATCCAATAATATTGGAGTAAAGAATAAAAATAATGATATTTAATTCACAGACTATGTAATACTTTACAATAAAATAGAATATTTTTATGTAATAGGATACATATTAGTTGAAGATTATGCTATTGCAAAACTGCATAACTTGACAAACTGCGAAAGTATTTTTATTTCATAAAAGATGTCAATATTGCATAGCAAATCGAAATTTTTTCGATTAGCTATGCAAGAATATAATATCAATAACAAATTGTAAATTTTAAATTAATCTAAAACATGCACGAGCTACATGAGATTTATTCATATATATTTGTAGTTATATATGAATATATGATATAATTACAAATATTTATGGATTAGGATTAAACATGCAAAAAATTTCAATATATATATTTGGAAATCATATAGCAGATATGTATCAAGAAGAAGATAGGGTATATCTAAAACAAGTTGACGACTTGTGTAATAAAGTAAGTCCTTTAATGTTAAGTTCTAATCAGAAAGAGATAGATACTACACATTTAGTGCATCTTGAGAGAGTTGCAGGATTTATTAGCGATTCATTACCTGGTAATTTTGGTAATGAAATATTGAACAACTTTTTTTTACAAAACAAAAATATTTATCCAACTGTAAGTGACAAACTTCTTTTTATTGGGCATAGGGGACTTGGGGCAATTACATATGAACCATCAATGGAAAAAGAAAATGGATTTATTGAAACGATAGAGTTAAAATCTATGTTTGAAAAAGCCAAGGAGTTAAAAAAAGGGGGAGATTATCATTCATTACAGGATGCTTTTTTAATAAGTGCTCACTCATTTGTTGGAGGGGCAAGAAGTAAAGCAGTTGGAGCCATAAATCTTGACACAAAAGAGGTATTTTTAGGTGACCGCACAAAACCAATAAAAGATGGATTTATCCACGCAATTATCAAATATGATGATACAGCAAACGATGATGAAAACAAATCAACATATTCTAAAGTCGAGTATATTTATTATCTACTTGCAAAAGAGTGTGGCATTGAGATGATGGATTGCTATTTGGTTCAAACTGATGACAAACACCATTTTGTAACGAAACGCTTTGATATAGAGCCAAGCGGAAAAAGATATCATGTTCACTCACTTGCAGGATTACTTCACTTGGACTACAATATTCCAAGAACCATAGGATATGAAGATTTGCTTAGAACTGCTGTAAAACTAGGAGCTTTAGGGAGTCTGAAACAACTTTTTTTACAGATGCTTTTTAACTATATGTTTGTAAATCAAGATGATCATAGTAGAAACTTCGCATTTTTTTGCGATAGTGATTTTAAATATAAAGCTACACCAGCTTATGATTTAACATTTGCAAAAGGGGAAAAACAGACAGTTGAACATCAACTATCATTATATGGTAAAGCTCTCTCAAAAATAGATATTGATGACATCACCACACTAGCGACTGAATTTTCGATTGATTTAGAGTTTGTTGCAACCTCTTTAGAAAAAATGAAAAACCTTAGAGATAAAGATTTACCACAACTACTCAAAAGTTATGAAGTAAAGCCAACTAAGCAAAAACAAATCATAGAACATGTCAGTAAAAGAACACTTCAAGGGGCACTATAATGAGTAATGATTTATTAAAAAAACTGCAAGATTCGTCAGCAAAAGCGAAGAAAAAACTCAAAAACAAACTTAATCCAAATAGTGCTTTTGGAACTCTTACAGATGAAGAAATAGCAATGGTTTTAGCTCTTAGAGCAAAAGAGTTAAGACTTTCTGCTAATAAAAAGCAGAGTGATTTTGCAAAAGAAGCAGAGCTTAGTTCCCCAACAACATACTCTAACTATGAACAAAAAGGGAGTATTTCAATGATTAATTTTATTAAAGTAATGAGAACATTTGGAAGGCTTGAAGAGCTTGAAAAACTTTTACTTCCAACTACAAAAGAAAAAATAGAGAAATTTGAAAAGCAAAGAGTTAAATAGAAAAAAGGGATTTTTTAAGCTTATTTCTCTTGTCTAAAAACTTGTCTATTTTTACAAAATTATCAATTTTAGACAAGAGAGCAAATTAGTTATAAGCCCTTAAAATAGATGTTTTAGAGCTTTTTAGATGCAAAAAATGTCATCGTAATAAACTCGTATTTTCAACTTTCAGCCCCTATTTCACGTGGTTTTTCGTACATAAAGTTATTAACGGTGCCAGATTTGTGCCAGTTCTCTAAAAAATCAGCTCTCTGTTTTCGTAACTTTTTATCTTTATGAATCTTATATGCTTTAGTATATATTCTTAAAGTAATGTCAGAGCTTTTATGTCCCATCATTTGTGATACCCAAGTTATATCTTCGCCATTGCTTATCATCAAAGATGCAAAAGTATGTCTTAATTGATAAAGATATCTGCTGTCATTATCGCCCAACAGTGCTTTAAATTGTAAAGCAATGGTGTCATGACTATAAAACGGTTTATTAGAATTACTTAAAAAAACCATATCAAATACATTACCTTTTGTAAGTTCATACTGTTTTAAAAAATATGCTTTCACATTTGGTATCATTTCAACAACTCTTTTGGATGACTTTGTCTTAACTGGACCAAATGCGCCACGAATTCGTGTTCGCACAACTTTAAAGGTCTCACTTTCCCAATCCACATCGCTCCATTTAAGCGCAACCAGCTCCCCTGGTCTTACTCCGCTAAAAGCCATGATGGCAAAAAAGTTTTGCTTATATCCATCCACCCTCGAAAGTATATTTTGAAGCTCATTCAAAGAAAATGGATTTACATTGTTATCCTCTTCTTCTATATCATCCTCTTCATCATACTTCTCAACTACTACAGGTCTAGGTACTCTTTCAAATGGATTTGAGTCTATTAATCCCTCTACAACAGCATCATTAAAAATTGTATAGAAAACAGATCTATACTTTCGCACGGTAGATGCTGCATATTTGTCCAGTTTTTCATTCTGCCAATCTCGAAGTTGCATAGGTGTGATTGTTGAGATCAACCTCTTGCCAAACTTAGATACAATATGATTCTCAAAATGATTTTGATAGCTTGATTGGACATGTTTTCTTCTATCATTGGCATGTCTCTTAAAGCTAAGCTCCCCGTAATCTTTAACAGTTTGCACAACAACAGCCCTTTCGGCTTTTGGAACATAAATTCCTTGCGCTATCTCTCGTTCTATACTTGGAATAACATTTTTTTCTAACAACTCCCTATTTTTAACTGTATCTTTTAATCCAGTTGCTGGTCGAGTTCTTTTGCCATTGCCATAGTGTATATCAAGCACCAGTTTGTCGTTTTTTGTTCTAATTTTTACGCTCATTTGCACACCTTTCAGTGGGCACTTCTACACCTTGGAATTATACCAAGTTGCAGATTTATTACTTCAATTTGCTCTTGTTTTGTGGATGATTTTCTCTTGCCTTTGATGCCACTTTGCTTTAACTTGATAATCTCTGCAGGAACAAAAACACGATTTTTACTATTTTTTATGTAGTGTACTCCCTCCACAAAAACACCATTTTCTAAATATGTATTAAATGTATTTTTTGTAATTTCCAGAAAATGCATTACTCCTTTTTCTTCCTCAAGATTTGGCAAAAATAGGTTAACTTTTTCAGCTAAATTTTTTTGATGTGAAAGTATCAAATCTAATTTCTCTTCTAAAAACATTATGAGTCCTTTGAAATAGATTTAGTGCTATCCAACTTATCCGACTCATCCAGCAACACATAGACATCACGATTATAATTATCTTTTTCTTTAATCGCTCGCCAATGATGCTCTCTAGCTGCCTGTATAACGCTGTTGACTTTATTTTTAGAATAGCCACAATTTTGCGTGCAGTGTTCCAATATCTCTGAATATGTCGGCTTTGATACATGATTTCTAATAAACTCATATATACTATTTCGAATTTCTTCATCTTCTTGAATCTCTTTTGCGTAAAAAAGATCGCACTCCGCTATCTCATTTTTCGACTTGTCAAAAATATAAGCTACCTCGCAGAGAGCACCTACTCTTTCTTTGTGTGGCATCAGTATAAAACAATTTTTGTAGCGATTTTGTTTGAGCATAAACAGACTTGAAACATCCTCCATCCATGCGGCAGCTCCTGCAAAAATAGTTTCTACGTCTTTTTGTGGCTTATTAACATGATGTAACATGATAACCGTGGCTCCTGAATTTCTAATATACTTAATAGTTTGCATGAAATCACTAACATCCCTATTACTATCTCTATCCTTGCCATCGGTCATAAAGTTTTTAGCGCTGTCAAAAATAATTATCGCATGATCTAAAACCGAACAAGACATCATCAGTAACAAATGTTGCATATCATGCTTGCTAGCAGTTGTGCTATGTATATATTGCAATTTATCACAATGAAGCTCTTTTAATTTATGAACATTTCTGTCGGCTAATGTCACCAGAGAGTTGTCCAAATCAAGATAAATAACATTTTGAATTAAATTCAAAGATAGGCAGTGATGTGCCAAAGACAAGGCAAAAGAACTTTTGCCTTGCCCTGGAGGGGCAACAATGAGTGTAATTTCTCCCCTAATTATGCATTTATCGAGTAAATATTCAACTTCAATATTTTCTAGTCTAGCCCCATCAAGGTCATGCTTTTTAATGCTATTCAATAACTCATCAGCCCCAATTTTAGAATGCGAGCCTAAGCTTATTTGCAATTTTTTTATTTCAGCAGCAATAATTTCGCGCTCATTTTTATTTAACGATCTCTCTAAAGACAAGTGCTTCAACTCTTTTATTTGTTGCATTATTTTTTTGTTGTTTGCAACTTTTTGCTTTATCTGTGTTATCATTCCCATACTATTTATCCTTGATAAATTTTAAAAAACAAAAACAAGTTGAGAATGACCGTTCTCATCTTGTTCAACACCAGTTTCAATTTTTTCGTTTAAACTTAAAAATGTCGTAGGTGGTGGCGCTCTATATCTCACACAAAGTTCTTCCATATCTTGAATATCAAAATCCAAATCAAAAATATTTTGATCCCAGACTTTTTTTAATATCTTTATTTTTTCTGATTCTTCATAATTTGAAAATTTATCAAGCGCTACGATGCGATCAAGATTACATGTATCAACCACCTCTTCATCTTGATTAATACTTACTAATATTGTCGCTTGAATGCTAAATCTGTATCTTCTATCTACAATATTCTTGAGTGTATTTACATATCTGTCAAATAACCAATAAATAACACTGTGCAATGTGTCAAATTTGTTTTTTTGCTTTTGATTTACAATCCACTTGCTAATATTTTTTATAATATAATTTTCTACATTTATTCCAAAATCATCAACTCTATAGCTGAGCCAGCGCCAATTTTCACTTGTTAATAGTATCTCGCTGGCAAAATCACGACAACACTCAAAGACAAGGTTATCTCCATTGGCAATATCTTCTATGAATAGATCAATATCGTTTTTGTATCTTTTTATAAGTAATCCTGTATAAAATTCTTTCGAATCATTCTGTTTTTTCATTGTATTCTCCACTGTTTTTTTTCTCACCAGAAAATTTTATTTGAAAAAAAATATGGTATTTCTTTAAAATTTTCTTTGTTGCGAATTATGTTACTTATTGCCAAAACTATGCTAAACTTACTACCAGTAACCAAAACAGATACTATAAAAAGGCTTTAAAATGTTGAAAAAAATAGAAGAAATCCAAAAAGACAGTCAATTAAATAAAGATAAATTTGCACAAAGTATAAATTTATCAAAACAAACATACAATAAATTAATGACTAAAACTAGAAATATCCAAATTGAGGATATCCAGGCAATATGTGAAAAATACAATATTAATTGTAATTGGCTGTTGTTAAATGCGGGTATCAAAGAGACGATAGATAATAACTTGAACAATGAATTATGTAATTTAGTCAAATTTGCCAACTCCTATTTTAAAAATACAAGTTTTGTTGAAAATTTAATTGTTGACGAAATTATTAATATTCTTATTGAAAAAACTGCAGGCAATAAAAATATGTTCTATAAAGACAATAGACCACATTACATGCTTTTAAAAATACTCAAAAATGTTGATGATAAATATCATATAAGTCCGAAAGATTATTTAATTAAAAAAATCCAAGAAAGCAAAGATCCATTTATTAAAACCAATAAAGAGCTTTTGTATAAAGTTGAAAACTTAACTGTAAATGAGTGTTTTTATATGCTTAAATACTCCAAAGAGTTTGTTACCGCTTTGAGTTCAAAATTTGATGTTGTAAATAAGTTTCTTTTTATGCCAAAATAAAATCCATTGCATTTTAACTATGCTTTTCATTCAAGCTTTTCATATTTTTTGCTCACACAACCCCTCCTCTAATTTCTTCACTCTCCCCTCAAGCTCCGACATCTTCTCATCCTCACAATCCCTCATCCCAAAACTTTTCAAAGCATCACCCAAACTCTCCACAATAAAAAAAAGTCCTATCATAATAACAACATAATCAAGCGTTTCCACTGTTTTTACTCTTCAACTCTACAAAGTCTTATCTCCAAGAGCATATCCTCTCTTTTAAAGTAGCTCTCTTTGTAAATCTCCCAGTTCTTGCTTTTATTTACAAGCAGTTTTTGGTTATTGGTAATGCCTGTTGCGCAGAGGAGTGTTTGTTTTTTTTCAAACGCTTCTTTTTTTGAATCCATATCAAATGTATTGATGTAATTCATGCCAAGTTTAAATAGATATAATAATCCCATAACCAGTGTTGCAACAACGGTAACAATTATTATGCTCTCTAAAATACTCTTCATCTCTTATATCTCCTTTTTTAAAACAGCTTCATAAAAAGCTTTCTGATTTTTTGGTATCTTTTAAATTTGGTTATTACGATGATTACTCCTAAAACTAGACCTAGCAAGAGGTAGAGAAAGATTGGCGGTTCTTTTGGGGTTGGGAGAAACTCTCTTATGAGTATTAGCATCTCTTGGTCTATTTGCATCTCTACTCCCTCTCTTGGCACTTTTCTATGGGGACAACCTTGTCTTCTTTGATAAATTCATCCCCGTGGATACTCCATCCTCTCTTTTGACTCACCAAAAATCTCTCATAACCGCCTCTGCATAAAAACTCTTGGTTGTGGTATAAAAAAGCTTCTCTCTTCTCATCGTTATCAAGAGTGGAGACAAAACTAAAGACCTTAAACAGTATCCAAAACACTCCCATAAAAAACCCTAGCACTACAACTGGAGCTACAAGTCCCTCTGCTAACTTTTTCACTCTTCAACCTCTTTCTCTTCTTTTTGCACTTTTGTTAGGTTTGCATCTTCTAAGAGTATGCAACCGCCGATGTAAAGTATATTTTGCTCATGAATAAAGTAGTCACTCTGAAGTGCATAGCCATTTGGTTGAGAGATGATTAGTTTTTTCTCACTCTCCTCTTTACATAAAAGCTCTTTGTTGTTGTAAAAACCCTCCACAAGACTCTCTCTTGTCTTTTTATAGTGCAAAGAGCCAATCGTGATGATAAGAATCACAAAGAATGCAAAGTTAAGCCCCAAGTCTCTCTTCTTCTTATCATCAAACGAATAAGGAATCGTTGCAAATACTGCAACAACAAGAAAAAGCGCGGTGAGTGCCAGTATCTCTATTAAGGTAAGATGTAAATCCATAGTCTACTTTTCTTTTTTTAGAATATTTTATAAGGGAGTGTTGTTATAAACATCAAAGCCATAAATGCAAAAAGTACTGTCTGTAACTGTTTAGGCATCATTTTTTAACTCTCGCTCACTCTGCGCAAACTCTGACGAGATAATCTGCTCTCTTTGGATAATGCAGTACTCTTTGTATCTGCATCTGTATTTGCAGTATGCTTCTCTTTTATGGACTCCTGATACTTTATACAATCCAAACAACCAAAATAACGCACCCTCTTTTATCAGCTCTTTGGGATGTTCACAAAGAAGCTTCTCATAGTCACTGCCTGTATCGCTATGTTCATTGTAGAGTATCTGTTTCCCCTCTATGACATAAGAGCCATCCTCATCCAAAGAGAGTGTTGCATCGAAAAAGAGACTTCCCATCTCTTCGCAAGCAAAGTTGTAAAAACGCTCACTTAATGGGTTGATAAGTATCTGTTTCTCTTTTTCACAAATAGCGATATTGACATGGCTGTAGAGTGTCTTTGGCATACGCTTCTCCTTGTTGGTTTTTCATAGTGTAATTGTAAGATGTGGGGGTGTGGGCGTTGTTTCGCTCTATGTAAAAAAGTAAAAACAGCACTTTTTAGAGCTCAAAATTTGTCAATGTAATAATTTTAAAAAACCTGTTGTTGGAGATATCCATCTTCATCATGATGCGTTTTTTATTGGCGTCGTTTACAATCCAAGTGAGTTTTTTACCTTGAGCGAGTACTTTTTTACCAATATCTACAAAGTCGCTATCAGAGGAGATAAAGACAAATGCATCATAATCTTTTAAGATGTTATAGACATTTTTTATCTTTGTGTCGCTGTCTGTTTTATGCGCTCTTAGGATTTCAAACCCATTCTTTTGCATAGAGATGAGTTTGGATGTTTCAATGGCTTGTGTGGTTACCATAAAAGAGCGCTCAGGTGCAAATCGGAGTAGTTTTTTTACCTTCTCAAAGTAGCGGTAAGATATATTTTCCAAATCCCAAAGCAGAACGGTTCTCTCCTTGAAGTTACCGCTTCCCCATGTTGTCTCTTTGATAGCCTCTTCATCTATGATTTTAAAATAGTTCTTAAAGTGAAAAAAATCAAACAACTTAAAAACTCTCTTTTATAAAGACAAGATATTGATGCTTCTTTTTTTCAAGAGTCACGCTTTGTCCTTTTTTTATCTTTGCAAAAGTATAAAAAAGAGGCGTGAAAGCATGGGTACGTTTTTTTGCAATGGTGGGATGTTTTAGAAGTGCCACTTTAGATTTAAGTTTGAAAAAACAGTAGGCATTATTGAAACAAGAAATCGTTTTTTGCCTATCTCTAACAATAAACTAAGTGTATAAATTATAAGATACAACAAATGATTTATAAAGGAATCGTATGGAAAAGCTTGAGATTTTAGAGATACTCAATGATTGGAACTATTGGAACAGAGAGTTACCCATCATAGTTCCTAGAAAATCCTATGATGAAAAGATAACTTCATTTTTGCAAAAAGATGAAGTGACGGTTCTGGGAGGCATACGAAGATGCGGTAAATCAACGCTTCTTTTAAATCAGATTAAAATTTTAGTGGCATCAGGTATAGAGAAAAAAAATATACTTTTTGTGAATCTTGAAGATCCAAGATTTGTAAATCATCTGAGTGTTGCATTGCTAGAGCAGATTAAAGATGTCTATTTAGAGTACTTAGCACCCCAGGGCAAGCCTTATATCTTTTTGGATGAAGTGCAAAACATACCGTTTTGGGAAAAGTGGGTCAATAAAGAGTATGAACTTAAACTCTCATATTTAGCGGTAACTGGCTCAAACTCATCTATGCTAAGCGGGGAAATAGCATCAACTTTGAGTGGAAGATATTTGAGCGTTGAAGTATTGCCCCTTAGCTTCAAAGAGTTTTTGGAATTTAGACACATCATACTTACAAATAAACTTGATTTTGTGAACAAAAAGATTGAGATAAATAGAGCATTTGAGGAGTTTATCAAGTATGGTGGATTTCCAAAAGTGCTGGAGTACAGTGAGCATGAAAAAAATGAGCTTCTTTTAACCTATAAAGATTCTATTCTTTTAAAAGATATTGTTGCACGCTATAAACTCAACAATTTCACTACTTTAGAAGAGATAGCTGCTTATTTATTGGCAAATACAGGAATCATACAAAGTACCTCAAAAATTAAAAATAATTTTAAAATCTCTTTTGACATGGCGAGCAATTATGTGGAGTATCTTAGAAATGCCTATATGATTTTTGAAGTGAAAAAATTTGATTATTCACTCAAAAAACAAAACCTCAATGACAGAAAATACTACAGTGCTGATTTAGGACTTGCAAACCTCTATCGTGTGGGCAATCTTCAATTTCGCGGTGATGACCTTGAGACTATTGTTTACTTGGAGCTTTTGCGAAGAGGTTATAAAGTGTACTACTATAAAACTTCTTCAAATCAAGAGATTGATTTTGTTTTGGAGCATGAAAATAAAATCGTAGAACTGATTCAGGTAAGCAAAACGCTTGAAAATGAAAAAACTAAAAAAAGAGAAATGGATGTTTTTTCTAAAACTATTGAGGAACTAAGGCTTTTGGATGTGAAATGTACTGTCATTAGTGAGGACAAAAGTGCAAAAATGGATGGCAATATAAACATGATAAATATTTTAGAGTGGCTGCTGTAGATTTTTTACAGCTAGTCCTTGAAGAGTTTTTTTGGTACTCTTTGTCTTTAGAGGCTAATTCAGCTCCTATCTTTGTTCACACGCATCAACTTGGTTACCAGCGCGCATAAACACTTGGCCAGCCTAGAAGGTTCTGCATGTGTAATGTGTGAAAAAAAGAAAATACCCTCGAGGTAACAACAATTTCATTCATTCTTTTAAGTTTCTCAGTTTTGGCGATTTTCCTCGTGGAAACATTAAGGCCTCCCTACACTCCTTCTCTTAATCTACGACACTCTCCCGATAACCATTGATTTTACTCTCCAATAAAGACAATTCTTCTATAATTACATCAAACTCGATGACCTCTCCAACAAACATACTTCTCATTTTTTCATAGTCTGCTCTAAAAGCTTTTAGTATTTCATCTTTTGGTACAATTTTTAATGTACCTGATTTAGCCTCATCATATTTGGCAGCGTTTGAGCGATAGTAAAATGCTTTATGTTTAGCTACACTCTCTAACAAGCCTATATCTAACATCGCTTCTAAACCTATTTTATCCCTGCTTAACATAACAATATCATAAAGATGTCTACTCAATCTCTCTTTAACACGCTCAATTCTATTAATATTATTTTCTGCATGGAGTATCGTGACTTTCTCCCAAAAAGTTCTCTTTGGACTTAATACATCAATCATTGCAGTCGACTTTATACTTGGGATAGCATCCCCTAGCAATGAATTGATTGCTATTTGCTCAAGAGGTATATGTTCGGACTTAGTGCCAGTCTCTATAAGGACTACGGGTTTCACATATTTATTACCATATTCGGCATCTTCAAATGATTTAGGATAATAAAATAGAAGATTTTCAGGATTATTTTCATCTATAATTAAATTCCAATCATCTTGAGAATTAACATCCTCTTTAATAATATCTCTTAGTAGCACTGTTACTGTATTTTCTAAAAACTTTTGTCCAGCTAATTGAAGACTTTCTATTGCTTTTTTGGCAGCTGCATTTGATTCATTTTTAGCAACATTATGAGGTGCTTTATCTCCTTCAAATCCTAAATCAGCCATATGCAATGATAAATCTATGTCTTCAGAAAATCTATCTATCAAACCGTAACATTTTGAAAGTGAAGTGCCACCTTTAAACATAATTCTGTGGTTGTGTTTTATTCGATTGAATAATGTATCAAGCATATATGTGACCCATAAATCTTTTTCAACTACATAAGCAGGAAAGCCTAATTTCTCAGACGCAATCCTAAATGCTTGTGAACGCTCATCTTTGTTCAGTTTTATAAATTCATACACTATGAAACCTTTTGTAAAATATCATCAACAACTTCACGCACCCAAGCTGCTCTGTTTTGAGAAGCATGCTTTAGCTCATCTATATTGCTTTTATCAAGAGTCCTAGCAACCTGCGATTTTACACTCTCTTGCAGGGCTTCTTCTTTGCCTAAATATTCAATAGCACTGAGATAAACACCTGCTACACTATTCGAACCAGATAATTTTTGTGGTGATACTTTCCTAAATTCAATATTTAATTTACCAATTGATATAGTGCTTATTTGCTTGTCGGTCAGATAAATTTGCTTCATAGGTATCTGCTTCGTTAGTCCTAGCTGATGCAACGCATTAGCACCATCTGGCACAAAATTTATATTCATACTTCTAGCGAGTGCTTTAACAACATCCGATTGTGATGGTGGTACTTCTCCCCAACGACTCTGCTCAGGCACATAGTAAATCCCTCTTCTTATACGCTTTATATCTTTAGATTCAACCAATCTTGATAGTATTCTCTCTATAGTTGCTACATTACCCAATTCGTTAAAATCCACATGAGTAAAGACCCAACCAAATTTATGATTAAAAATAATTTCTTTTACGTTATTTGTATAATTACTAATCATAAATGCTCCTTTTGTCTGTATTTAATTAATTAATTATAGACATTATAGCATAACATAAATATGAATTAATTCATTTAGCTATCTTTTGTAAGTTTTAGAATCCCTTCATTAGTACTTTAACTATGGCTTGAAAATTTTGATTGAAATTTGACCCACTTTTTAAAAAAAAATGACTTACCGCGCAGAATAAAATCATACCGTTTTTTCAAATATTTTCATCTCCTTTTTTTGATTTCGATCTTGTTTTTGTCAACTCTTTCATCCTGTAACTTGGACCATTGATTAAGAATGGGTAAAAGTGGCACAAGAGTCTATCTAGTATTGCAGTTGTTATAACATCATCTGCAAAGATTTCACCCAGTGCTGAAATGGCATAATGATTTCAAAAAACCTGTTGGAGATATTCCTCTTCATAACAATGCCCTTTTTATTGGCGTCGTTTACAATCCAAGTGAGTTTTTTACAGCCTAATCCTTAGAGAGTTTTTGGTACTCTTTGTCTTTAGAGGCTAATTCAGCTCCTCTCTTCCATCGCTCTAGCTCTGCTTGTTCCTCTTTGGCTCTTTTTTTTATTATCTCTTCATGAGAGACTCTCTCTTTTGTTTTTAGACGCTCTTTTAAAATCCGCTCTATCTCTTGCGTCTCTATGTAGTCTGCAACGCTTTTGATGTGTTCATACTCTGAGATAGGAATCATAACGGCTTCTTTTTTTCCATCTCTTACTATTACCAAACGGTTAAATGGATCTTGTGAGATGTAGGCTAAGTGCTTATCTAGGTTGTTTTGCAAATCTCTTGTTGAGACGAACTCTCTGTTTTTATAGTTCATTATGACCACTTTCTCCTTTTTTTATCTTTGCAAAAGTATAAAAAAGAGGAGGGAAAGCGTGGGTGCGTTGTTTGTGTGGGTGAGATGTTTTAGAAGTGCTGTTGTTTTTACAGAGAGTGTAGCTACTTTTTTACACTCTCTATCTTTTGACAAATCTCACTCATGACATACTCTAGCTTTTTTGCTTTTTCGTAGTAGTTTAGGAAGGGTTCTACCCATATAGGAACAGGAAGAGGTTTGCCGTTTTTCATAACTCCCCAATTATTTACAGTTGTATATGGAACACCAGATAAATCTGAAAACTCTGTTTTATCAAATCCCAACTCTTTTAATCTTGAAATAAACTGTTCTTTACTCATATTTGTATGCATATTAACCCTTTTAGATAAATTACTATTATTTTATCATATTTCATAGTAAATAGCTATTATTTACTTGACACTATAAGTAATAAACTATATAATAATAAATATAAATAGTAAATTACTCAAAAGGAAATACGATGAAAAAAGCAACACATCTCACAAAAGAGTATAGATACACCCTCTTTGTACTCACAATTGAGTTATTTGTGAGCATATCTCAAGCACTGCCGCTCTTTACTAGCGCAGCGTAAATAAAAAAGAAAGGATTGCACCATGGCACAAAAATCATACGATAAAGCTCTTTTTAGACTTATCTCTATACTCTCTATGCTCACCAAGGATGAGAGACCGACTATTCCCTCTTTGGCAGAGGAGTTCAATGTCTCACAAAGAACTATCCAGACGGATATCTATAAAAGATTGAGTGGGTTTGATATCACTAAAGATAGAGTTGGGAGGCTTGTTTTTCGGGATGGGTTTGATATTTTTGGGGTGGCTGGGAAGTTTAGTAAAAAGTGAGGAGTTATTATAACTTATTAATATGCTATAATTATGATACAAATTATAATAATGGAAAAGATAATGTTTGTAAATAGAGTCAAAGAACTTGAAGCATTGCATGGAGAGTATAGGGCAAAAAGAGCGTCATTTAGTGTTGTGTATGGTAGGCGCAGAGTTGGTAAGACGGCGTTACTCTCTGAGTTTATCAAGGATAAAAAACATATTTACCTCTATATAACCCAAAGCGATTTACACTCACAGCTAGAGGCATTTTCAAAACAGATAAGACCTTTTGTGGATGAAGCGTACGCTAAGCATCTTTTGTTTAAAAGTTTTGAAGAAGCATTGGAGTTTGTAGCAACACTTACTTTTGATGAAAAACTTCTCTTAGTTATAGACGAGTATCAAAATCTCACTCTTATGGATAGTGCGTTCTCATCAAAGCTCCAAAGGGCATGGGATGAGAAACTTCAACATGCAAACATCTATCTTATTCTTTGCGGCTCAGTTCTCTCCATGATGCAAAGTGAAGTACTAAACTACAGCGCACCGCTCTATGGCAGACGCACATCGCAGTTTCATATTCAAAGCGTCAAGTTTGAACATATAAAAGAGTTTTTGCCTCATCTTAGTAAGCTGGAGCAAATGCAAGTCTATAGCTCATTTGGGACGATTCCAAAGTATCTTAACGAATATGACGAGTCGCTAACTTTTATGCAAAACATTGAACAAAAGATACTCTCTAAAAATTCCTATCTTTATGCAGAGGGAAATTTTTTGCTCAAAAACGAGATAAGCGATGCGGCAACCTACTTTAGCATCTTAGAGTCCATCTCAAAAGGCAATACCAAAATAGGCAACATTGCCACATCGCTTCAGGTGACATCCTCACATCTTACAAAATATCTGCAAAAACTCTTAGAGCTTGATATCTTACAAAAAGAAGTACCCGTAACAGAAAGCAACCCCCTCAAAAGCAAATTTGGACGCTATAAGATAAAAGATAAGTTTTTAAATTTTTGGTTTTACTATGTCTTTAAAAACTACAATTTTTTAGAAATAGAGCAGTCAAAAGCCGTGCTTGACGAGATTGCACTTAACTTTAACGACAGATTTGTCTCATTTGCATTTGAGGATTATGTCATCGAAGATATTTGGAGTAACTCTAAAAAGTATTTTGACTTTTTACCGAAAAAAGTAGGGCGATGGTGGAACAATAAAGAGGAAATCGATATTGTCGCCTTTGATGAAGAACATATCTGTTTTATAGAGTGCAAATGGCAAGAAAATGTTAAACGAGAAGGTGTAATGAGTGATCTGATAAAAAAATCAGCGAACATTTTACATGAAAAAATCGCAAGCTACAGAGTTATAACAAAAGAAGATTTTTTACACTCTTTTGTTTCTTAGAGGATGAAAATCGAGCACTAGTTTAAAAGAATAAATCAAAAAGCTAAAATCGAATTTTAATCAAAAGTATAGAGCATTCCTTCTGTTTCTTCCATAATCGTATCAAGACTATCTGTTTTTTCAAAAAACTTTTTTGTCATTTCAAGTTCAAAAGAGAGAGTGCTTCCATATTCAAAATTATATTTTTTTCCAAAAGTAAGTATTTTTCTCTCTATTGATGCGACATATTTTGGGTGTGCTAAAAATAAATATCTGTTAGTTTCAAAAAGATAGATACCAAGTTTTTTCGCTGTTATCTCTTCTGCAAACTCTTGTTTTAAAAATTTAGCAAGATTGTTATAAACTGAGTGCATTTTTGCACCACCAAATTTTTGTTTAAATATTTGAATGTTTTTTATTCCGACACACAGAAGAGGTACTGGTTCAAATATACTATTTTTCATCTCTGCAGCTGCTTGTTTAAATTCATCTCTTTTAGGAAAATAACCTATTTGAGTTTTAAATCGATCAAATCTAGTATTGACCATATCTAAATTTACAAAGTACACCATGCATTCATTAACTTTTTTAAAACGACTAATATTAACATGATAATTTTTTACAAATTTTTTCTTTACATCCATAATTCCAAATATTTTTTCTGAAGAATTTTCTATTATATTAATAATTTTGCCATTATTCATAGATATGAATCTTTTATCTTCTAAAAGATATCCTAATCTAAAACGATTGACATCTTCTTTATCTATGGCTGTAAAAAAATATTCTTGAAATATCTCATTTGCATAAAATAATGTATCTTCTTTAAAATATGCCAAAGGGAACATTATACTATCCAACATTTCTATTTGAAACTCTTGATTTTTTTTAGCTATATTTTCAGCAAATGCCTCTTTCTTATCTCTATAAACTCCAACAGCTATCCTAGAAATACTCGATAAAAAATGGTTTATGTTTATAGGTTTCATTATAAATTTATCTACACCCATTTCGATAAGTTTGAGAAGATATTCCATATCATTATGCGCTGATGTCACTATGATATTTTGATCACTGTTGAGGATTTTTATTCTTCTAATCATTTCAATGCCATCCATAATCGGCATAGATATATCAGTTATAACAATATCGTGTTTTTTCGCTGTATATGCTTCTAAACCAAGAAGTCCGTTTTTTCTAACATCTACATGAACAAAGATTTTTCTTATAAGTTTTTCAACATATTCTGATATATCTTTATCATCTTCAACATAAAGAAGCGTAAGATTTTTACAGACTTTACGAAGTTTTTCTATTTGTTCTTTATCCATTTTTTATCCTTGTCTCATTTTTTATACCTAGATAAAAACTATTATCTAGGAAGTATAATTGTAAAAATAACGCCATCATCTTTATTTTCTACACTCAACTCTCCATCTAGGTTCTCTTCAATTATTGTTTTAGTCATATAAAGCCCTAGTCCTGTCCCATTTTTTTCTGTTTTAGTTGAAAAATATGGCGTAAAAATTTTTGGAAGAATTTCTTCTTTAATTCCTCCACCGTTATCGGCTATAGCGATATAAAGTGCTTGCGCGTTATCTTTGCACACTATACTGATTTTTGGCGCTATTACTTTATGTTCAAGAAGCGCTTCTTTTGAATTTGTTACTATATTTATAATCGCTTGAGTCAACTCATCTTTAAATGTAACCAATTCAAAATTCTTACATTCATTGTTTACTTCAATAATAATTTCATTGCTTTTGCATTCCTCTTTAACTAACAAGAGTATCTCATCTAATATATTTTTCATAATCACCTTCTCCTTTTTTTTGCCTTCTTTTAGAAAATTTCTAAATATATCTATGGTGTTAGAGAGATACTTAACATGCGCATCAATTGTATTTAAACTCTCTTCTAAAACATTTGTATCTAATTCTTCCATCATCATATCGAAGCGTAAATTTCCAGCAATCATACCTATTGATGTGATTGGTTGCCTCCATTGATGCGCTATCATAGCAATCATCTCTCCCATTGCCGCTTGTTTAGATTTGATTTGTAATTCATGGGATGCCGCTCTAAGTGCTGTTATATCAATACTTGTGGCACTGTAACCGATCAGTTCATCTCTAAAATACATAGGAGAGATGATAGCGTGTATGGTAAAGTGTGAACCATCCTTTCTTTGATTGACAAGTTCTCCCTGCCACTGTTTGAATGCCAACAAGTTATGCCACAACTCTTTATACGTCCATTCTGGTGTTTCATGAGATTTGCAAAGAGCATGTGTCTTGCCAATAAGCTCTTTTTTTGTATAGCCTGATATTCTCTCAAAAGGTTTTGAAACATAAGTAATTACGCCTCTTGTATCTGTCTCTGTGTAGATTATGTCATTATCTATCATCGTTTTTTTTGTTTCTAACTCTCTTTTTACAAAGAGTGAATCTACGATTTTATTGACACTTTTTAAAAGTTTAAAAGGGTTAATTGGTTTTGATAAAAAAGCTTCTATAGCGTATTCAGTGAGCTTTTCTCTCTCTATAAAATCATCAAAACCTGTGGTAACGATAATTGGAACATCACTTCCACTTTTTCGTATCTGTTCTATCATCTCCATGCCATCCATTACTGGCATAATTAAATCTGTGATAATTATATCTATCTTAGACCGATACATTTGAAAAATATCTAGTCCCTCTTTGCCATCACGTGCTACATGTACTTTAGAGAAAACTTTTTCTATCGATTTCAATGTAGCATTGACAAGAACTTTGCTATCTTCTACATAAAGTATTGTTATTGATTTTAATTTATGAAATTTACCCAATTACTCCATCTCCTCATAATGCATTGGAAAAACAATATCAAAAACTGCACCATTGTCTTCATTTAAAACAGCTATGGTTCCTTTAAAATGTTTTTGTAAAATAATTTTTGACATATGAAGCCCAAGTCCAGTCCCATTTTTTTCTTTTTTTGTCGAAAAGTAAGGCTCAAAAATTTTGTGCATATTTTCTTCTTTAATTCCTCCCGCATTATCTTTTACTCTTATCAATAAATTATTTTTTATTACTTTGCACATTAAAATAATTTTTTTATTTTCTATATTGCTCGATTCAAATGCATCTCTTGCATTATTGAAGAGGTTAAGAATAACCTGAATTAACTCGTTTTTATACGAGTGTATTTGTACATCCACACATTCATTTATATACTCTAGTGTAATGCCGCCTTGTTCGAACTGTTTTTTCATGAGTGACATACTTTTTTGTAAAATATCTTCTATATCAAAAGTCTCTTTTTTCTTACTATCTTTGAAAAAATTTCTAAAATCATCTATAGTGTGTGAGAGATAAGTTACTTGCTTGTGGATATCTTCGATTTCTCTTTGGAACAACTCTTTATCCAAAGATTCTTCTTCACTTAAGATAAGATTTAAGAGCATATTGTTTGCTATCATTCCGATAGAAGTTATAGGCTGTCTCCATTGATGCGCTATCATCTCTAGCATCTCTCCCATAATGGCACTTTTTGATTGGATAAGTAACATCTGTTCGTGTTCTCTTACACTTTGTACGGCTACATTAATTTTGTCTTCTAGTTTTTCGTTCAATTCTTCTAGTTTTTTAACCCCTTCACACGCACTAAGTGCAAAATTGATTTTTTTACTAAAACCACGAATAATGGCATATATCTTACCAATATCTTCTCTTTTTGCATAAACACACGCTAAGTAACCACGGCGCAATGGTAAAAAGATATGAAAGTATGTTGCACTCTCTTGCAAAAATGAGTCTTGTTTTCTTGTGTCAAAACTACTCGCTATATTTTTTCCTGCTGCTACCATAGGATTTTGGCTCTGTGCATTCTCATAATAAGCGATATAAAGCGCTTCTGTCGCTTGAAAAAATCCCATTACTACTTCTCCCATCATACTCTCAAGCATGAAAGAGTTTCCTATAGCACTTAAGCAATCATAGGAAATAGTAAGATACTTAGAGTCTATTTCTTGTGTTTTCATCTAATAATACCTCTTTTGGATGTCCTATATAATACCCTTGATATCCATCAACATGGAGTATTTCAAGTGCATCATAAATCTCTTGAGAGCTGACGAACTCTGCAACTACTTGAATATTTAGTTTATGTGCAAATTCTATAATTGTCTCGATAAAAAGATGCATATTACTATCTTGGAGCATCTTTTGCACAAGTGAACCATCAATCTTTATAAAATCTGGATGAAGTAAAAATATATTGGCAAAATTAGAGTATCCGCTTCCAAAATCGTCAATAGCAATTTTGACACCATGTGCTCTAAAACGTTCTATAAATGCCAATGCGACACTCATGTTATCGAGATGCTCTGTCTCGACTATCTCAAAAACAAGTTTCTCTCCTACATGATACTCTTTAATTATATCTTCAATTTTATTGAGCAAATCTTCATTTTTCATATCTGCATAAGAAAAGTTAATAGAAAAAATACCACTCGTTTTAAGCATTTGCTTCAACGCTTTGAAAATAACCATTTGCGATATTTCATTATAAAAACTATGACTTTTTGCGATATCTAAAAAATAAGCAGGGGCGATAAGTGCACCTCCCTCTACTCGCTTGATTCTCATCAGAACTTCATATTTCAGAGTTTTATCTTCCATGATAATCGGCTGATAAACAGGAATAACCATGCTGTTTTCGATACTATTTTTCAAGAGCGCTGTCACTTCTATAATATTTTTGATATTTTCTCTATCATCCGGAATATCTTTATAAAGTGCATAGCGCAAGCCATGTTTTTTAGCATACGCAAGTGCACAATGAAGATGTTCTAAAATATGCTGTTGCCCTTTTGCGATACCCATTGTCACATTAACAGCTATATTATTAACACCTATAATAGTGTAACGTTTTTGGTCAAGTCCACGAAATATAGAAAGAGCATCTTTTTGTAAAACATCACAATCTTCAGGTGCTTCTTGTCTAAGCAAGACAAATTCATCATTTGAGAGTCTAAAGAGATCGTAACCATATTTTTTTCCCTTAAATTTCAAAACCTCGGCTATTTGAAAAAGAAGATGATTGCCATGTGCATAAGAATAGTAGTCATTGATAAGTTTAAAATCATTGATGTTGATAAGTATCGCCCATTTTGTCTCATCGTTATTGACATTTTGTAAAAAATATTTTTGATTGTAAAGTGATGTGAGTGAATCTCTATAGTGCAACTCCTCTTCTGAGATACTTGCATTTTCATGAAGATCTTTTTTCATCTCTTCATAATGGTACTTCATCATCTTATTTGCATAAATATTTTTTACTACTATAAAGAGCCTCTCAAGCATCATATTCATATCTATAGGTTTTGTTAAAAATCCAACTATACCTATATTTATGAGTGTTAAAATATCATCTAGGTCTTTATGCGCCGAAAGTAAAATAATAGATTGTTCTTTATTTTTTTGCGAAATCTGCTGCGCAAGTTCTATGCCATTCATAATGGGCATTTGAAGATCTGTGATGATAAGGTCATACTCATTTTTCTCAAACATCTCAAATGCTTCTGCACCATTAATGGCAACATCAACTCTGTCAAAAAGTTTTAAGAGCAATTTTTTCACTTCATAGCGAATAATCTCTTCATCTTCGACAAATAAAATTGATATAGAACTTCCAAAAAGACGAATTTTTTTTATGAGTTCTAACTGTATCTGCTGCATACTATTTAATCTCTCGCATCATATCATTCAAGATAGCAAACAGTTCACTGGAAGCTTTTTCTGCATCATCAAATGCTGCAACAATAAGCTGTGCATTTTCGATTGCACCTTTTTCTATATAAGCTGGAACGGATCTAACTTTGTCATGGACAATTTTGTGAACAGTCTCTATTTTGCTATATGAAGATGTTTTTGCAAATGTATTTTTACCATCACCTTTGTACCATTTTCCGAAGCGGCACTCCGTGTGTTCCGAAAATTTAAAGTTATGATCATCTTTAAATACAGCGTCATACCCTTTTAGTTTAAAGACTATATGATCTAGTTTTGCAAGATTGATAAACATCTCATTGGAAACTTCTTTGTTACTACTTTGAATTTCAGAAGCACTTGATACTAACAAAGTGAGACTATGCATAAAGATATCTAATCTATCTAAAGACGTTCCTACTTCACCGCTCATTTGCTCTGAGAACTCTTGCATTGCCGAACTGTTTTGTTTAAGTAGATTTATATTTAACTCTACTTCATTTGTAGCTCTTTGGGTACGTTCTGCAAGTTTTCTTACTTCATCAGCTACAACGGCAAAACCTCGTCCATACTCACCCGCACGCGCTGCTTCTATAGCTGCATTTAAGGCAAGTAGATTTGTTTGATCGCTTATGTCTTTGATAAGAGCGATAACACTGGTTATCTCATTGACACTTGCATTCAACTGATTCGAATTTTCCATTGAGCATTGCATCTTTTGAGAAATAGTTTCAAGTGAACGCTCAATCTGCTGCGTTGCAACTTTTACCTCTTCAACTACACTCTCTGTTTGAGCATTTTTTTGGTTAATTTTATCAAGCGCACCCATTGTATCTACAATGCCGCCCTGCACTTCACTTACGCCAAAAACAGCACCTCGATTTAAAAGGTCTGCAAGTCCAAGGCTTAATTTATTTGTTTCCAGCTGCTTTTCACTTGTCACAGAATGTTCTTCTGCGATTTTAAGAGCATTTTTTGCTTCTTGCATCGATTTATTTGCTTCGCGAGCGAGATGGTTTACTGCCTCTTGAATAAAACTAATCTCATCACTTCCATCATGAGAAATATTTTTAGAAAAATCTTTTGAAGTAATAATGGCGTCTATCTCATTTTTGAAACGACTTATTCTTGCAACAAGATTGTTAGAGAGATAAAAACTAAAACCTATGATAAAACATACTATAAAAAGGTTGAAACCTAAACCAGTCACTAAACTACTAAGAGCACGATTTTGTAAAGAAGTAACATCTTTTTGAAGTCCCAAAGAGATTTCATCTTCCACTTTTTTAAGAAGATCAATTTTAGTAGTGATAGTGTTAAACCAATGTATAGCATCTATATTAAAACCACCATCTGGTTTTGAGAGTGCTATTTTACGCATTTTCTCAACTTCCTCAACCGCGTTAGCGTGCATTGTCTCTTCATAAAGTGTTTTTGTTGCATCAGAAGCTAAAAAAAGAAATTTATTCATAAATGTATTTTGCTCACTTAAAAGAGTAATAAATTTCTCATAAAATCCTTCTGCAAAACTGTCTCGTGAAAATGTTGAAGAAAGAACGGCTCTCTCAAGCCCTGCTCTTTCTTTAGACGCAAGAAAGTTAACAAAGGCATTGATAAGATTATTCATTTGTGCATTTGAACTCATTTTTGCCATTTCTTCGATAGAAGCAATAAAATCATTATTTGCACCTGTATAGTAAGCAACGCTTACACCAACAGATATGCCTAAAGACGAGACACCGCTGCGCACTTCTTGGAGTTTTTGCATATTTTGCATCGCTTTTGCAAGTTTTGTTTGAAGATTTGGTGTGTACTCTTTTATGTGCATATTTGCATAAAAAGTTTCTAGCTCCCTTAAGGCTGTATCACTTCCAGCGCGAATACTCTGAAGTTGTGATGCAAAACTTTCACCTTTTGAGCTGATAAATCCTGCGGAAGCACCTCTTTCTTTTTGTAGATTATGAACAAGAACACTACTCTTACGTGCGTATGTAACCATCTCTTCCACTTGCTCTAAAACCTGTACTTCACTATAACTTCTATAGCTATTTTGTCCTAAAGAAAAAAGAATAACAAGAATTGGCACGACAACCATCAATGCCATTTTCGATTTGATTGAAATAGTATTTAGCAAAATACTCTCCTTCGTTTTATTTTCAATTTTTAAACGCAAAACTGTAACAAAAAAGTGTCGCGGAAGTGTCGCGCTTTTACTTCAATGTTAAAGAAATAGTAAACATAGCCACAACTAAAATCAATAAAATAGCTATAAACATAAAAATCTCCTTTACTTTGCTTCTTTGAGCATATGGTCTAAAAGAACAAACATCTCCTGCGATGCATATTCCATCTCTTCAAAATTATCCATTATGTGTACTGCATTGTTGAGTGTACTTTCCTGCGCATCTTTATCAAGATAAGATAAATTTTTATTTGCATTTTCATGGACAATCTTATGTGGAGAGATAAGTTCTTTATATGCAGCAGTATGCGCAAATCTTCTTTTTCCATCTTTTCCATACCACATGCCGAGTTCACATTCATCAGTTTGCTGTTCTTGAAGCATTTTTTTAAGAGAGATGAGTGAGTTATAAACTCTGGATTTGTATAAGATATGCTCAAGTTTTGCAAGTACTATAAAAATACTGTTCTCCATTCCATAAGAGTAGCCAACCATTTTTAGAGAATTTTCACTTAGTCGGACAAGCGTATCTTCAAACTCGTTCATCTTTAGCGTTGATCTCTCAACAGTTGTTTTCATACTCTGCGAACTAACACCAATAGCACTCATATCTTGCTGTAAAGATTTGATAGAAACAGAAATCTCACTTGTAGCGCGATGTGTTCTTTCTGCTAACTTTTTTACCTCTTCTGCAACAACAGCAAAACCTCGCCCATATTCACCTGCACGTGCTGCTTCTATAGCGGCATTGAGTGCCAAAAGGTTTGTCTGATCAGCGATATCTGTTATCAATTCGATGACGGATGTTATGTCATTTGCTTGACGTACTATTTGAAGTACACTCTCATTATTGACGCTTACTTGTTCGCTCAATTGGTTCAGTTCATCTACTACTACAGAAATGTCCTCTTGAGATTCTTTGGCTGATTTACTAGCCTCTTTTGTTTCCGAAGTAATAGTCTTTAAATCTTCTATATTAGCATTGAGATCTGTAATGATGATAGAGAGTGATTCTGAGACATTCACACTTTTTGTACTGATTTTTGAGTTAAATATATCTCTTTGCGCTTTTTCATGTTGTTGTTTCATGAAGTCTATGCTTTTAGCAACATTTTGTAGCGCTTGTACAAATTCACCACTCATCCCTTGAGATGAAATTTTATGCGTAAATAGACCATTGGATGCATCTGTTACTGTGAGGTTGATTTCATTGATAAGAGTTTTCGTATGTTCTATGAGCGTTGCCAACTCTCTGCCCATGATTCCAAGTTCTGTATCTTTTTTTTGCGTACCGCTATATCTATAACTAAAATCTCCCTTAGCAACATGTCCAATCAACTCTGTAAAAGCATTGATTCCAGAAATAATTGATTTTCTTATTGCAATAGCCAAAATAAGAACAACAATACCAACAATAATTCCAGCAATCAAAACAAAATATTTAAAAAAGATTATCTCCTTACTCAAAGCATTAGAGTTTGTTTCTAGCTCTTGCGCTTTAAGTTTTACCAATTTTTGAAAAAATTCTCTTGAAATATTGGCAAGTGGTGTAAGTTTTGTAGAGTAGTTCGCGTATATC
Source organism: Sulfurimonas lacustris (assembly GCF_059705355.1). Lineage (NCBI taxonomy): Bacteria > Pseudomonadati > Campylobacterota > Epsilonproteobacteria > Campylobacterales > Sulfurimonadaceae > Sulfurimonas > Sulfurimonas lacustris. Next base: position 1,021,308 of record NZ_AP046125.1, on the reverse strand, counting down.
TCCTCTTTTGTCGCATACTTATCCGTTTTTAAAGTATGCATAAGTTCTAAAGAACTCTTTAAAAAGTGTAAAGTTGATTTTCTAGCATCTTGTAACAAATCAAATGAACTGTCTTGTAACATTAATTTTTCTAGTTCACCAAAATTTGCATCTATCTTCTTGATGGTTTGTTCTAAAAGTTCTATATTTTTTTGGTAATCTCCTCCAAGCATAATATCTCTGGTTAAACGACTCGAATAGTTAAGATTTTTTTCAATTTTCAGAACAAGAAGCTCTTCTGCCATAGAAAAATGGTGTAGTTTGCTATAGCGAGTTTCAACATGCTCCATAGTAAAAAAAATAGCTATTGCCGCCATAAACACGAAAAAAAGTGTCATTAAAATAAAATAATTTATCTTTTTATAGATACTTATATTTTCTAACATGATTCTTTATCCCTCGCAAATCCAGCAAGTAGTTGCTCTATCTCATCATTTGAAACAGTGGTATTATGTGTGTCTCCAACTATATGCTGTGCAGAAGCAACTCTGTTCATATCATCTAATTTTCCCTCAAGGAGATTATTCATATAGTTAGAAAGTGAGCGCATGACGTTGATCACTCTCTCTATTTTTTGGCGATGGATATCTTGGTACTGCATTCCATCCATAACATCCATAAACTCAAAGCTTATATTTGCCAAAACATCTTTAAATTTTTTTGTCTCTTCAAGCGCGGTATTGTTTTTTTGAAGCTGTCTTTCAAAGGCTTTTACCTCTGGAAATTTTTTGTGCAAGATTCCGAAAAAATTAACGCTCTTTTCTAAAAATACGCAAAGCATGCCAACTTTCTCTTCCTGTTGCGCAACATCGTCTGAAAGAAGTTCAATCATATCAAGAATTTCTGTTGCCTTTTGCTCACTTTCTCTTGTAACATCATCAAGTTGGCAAACCATCCTGTTCTCTTCTGTGGCTGGCATAGGCCAATAATGAGACGTTTCTTCAGTATAGCCATGAGGTTTGTTTACGCTATTGTCCATTTTAATCCCTCAATATTCAAATTTTAGAAAAACTGTAACAAAAAAGTGTCGCGGAAGTGTCGCGATAAGAAAAATAAAGATAAGAAAATGAAATTTTTTTATTTTGATGTTAACAAAACGAAGTAATTTTTCTGGGAATTTAGCAAGCTGTACTTTAAGTAAGAGACGATAAAAAATCTCATCTTACTTAACATTTCATGGATTTTCTAAAAGAGAAATTTGAAAAAAATGACAGGTATTATCAAAATATTTTTTCTGCAAGCATTGCGCAGAAAGATTCAAAATTGTCCAACATATTGCATGTTGCCTCAAAGAAAAATATATACATTTTTTGCTCCTTATAAAATAATAGGAGTATGGTTAGCAACTAGTGTTCCAAAAAGCATTAAATTAATTAATATTGAGAATATTAGAGTTCATTTTAGCTATTAAATTGTTAAAATATCTATAAATACTCATTTTTCAATTGTCTATTTTTCATAAAAAACTCTGTATTATTTTATTGTTATTGTAAGTCAATTACCGTAAAGTACTTATCAAAATTATGCGCAAGAGTTAGATATTGAGTTTGAAAAAATCGAAAAAAATTCCTTTTTATATTATGACTAATGCTCTTTATGAACTTCCATTTACAAAGTACTTACAACATGTGTATGAAACTCTTTCTCAAGAGTGGTTTAAACAAGCTTGTAAAGATAAAAAAATAAGAATTTCTTATTTAGAAAAAAAGAATTTTTCTAAAAAAAATCTTACATTTTACGCACAAATAGAGAAAAATAAAATCATATTTGGCAGTAAAATAGTATTACTTAAGTTTTACTACGAAAAACTTCCAAACAACAACCATATAAAACTGCTCAATATAAATCTGAAAAATGAAACTCTGTATCGCTTCTCTTCACTTCTTTTTCAACAGCAAGAAAATTTTCTCATCTCAGGATGCTATAAAGAGCTCTTGCTGTTGAAAAGAGATGTGCTTATCTCAAGCTATAAAGAGATACATAATCTTTACATAGACACGTCTCTTGTTTCTAAAATAGTGAATAATAATTTTATTTTTATAAACACTAAAAAATATCCACTCTCTTTGTTGATTCCAAAAAAAAGTTTTATCTACTCTCTGTACATTAAAGAGATTATCTACATGCATCCAGATAAAATAAGTGATAGTGCTATAGCCATACAACTCAAGGAAAAGAAGTCAATTTTGCTTTCACGCAGAGAGGTATGTTTTATAAGAAAAAAATATCTTATCTCCAATATATACGAAAGACAAAACACTTATTTTTACAATAGTAATGAAAAACTTTTTTGTAAAAAAGAGCCTTTACTTAAAGAAAACATTGCAACTATAAGAGTAAATCTCAAGGGTATCTATGAACTCTCTACGACCTTACAAGCGCCGTATCCTCTAAGAGAGAGCAAAACGGTTTATATAGGCTCCTCTAAAGATATAAAAAACCGTCTTTTATCCTATGTCTCAAATAATGCCCATACTCTAAAACTCAAAAATTTCATTTTATCGAATACTGTCTATTTTAGATATATTCATGTAACAAATCATAAAGAACTTGAAATGCTTTTTTTGAATGGTTTTATAGCTTTACATGGTGATTTACCACTTCTCAACAAACAAAGAATCAAAGAGCACTAAATGAACTTTAATGCGCTATATTTTGATATATTTTATTTTTTTCATCATATTCTTTGAAGTACTTTTTTCCTTGATTGTAGTTTATCCCTTCACTTTTTCCCAAAACAAGAAAACCATCATCTTCTAAAGAATCACAAAATGTTTGTAACCCCTGTGATTGTAAATCACTTCCAAAATAAATAAACATATTTCTGCATACTATAAGACTAAAAGTATTAAAAACACCATCATTGATAATATTATGCTTCGCAAAACATATATTTTCTTTAAGTTTTTCATTAAAAACAATCTTATCTTTGACTATGGAATAGTACTGGCTAAATTGTTGGAGACCACCGCTTAAATAGTAATTTTGTGTATATTTTAAAGCTTCTTCGACAGTGTAAATTCCTTCAATTGCACATTCTATAGCATGTTCATCTGCATCAGTAGCATAAATAATACTTCTCTCATAAAGACCGGCTTCCATAAGAAGAATGGCTAAACTATAGACTTCTTGTCCTTTTGCGCATCCTGCCGACCAAATTTTGATAATGGGATAAGTTGCAATTTTAGGAATAATCTTTTCCCGTATCTCTTTAAAGACAAGAGGATCGCGAAACATCTCAGAGACATTAATAAAAAGTTTTTCTATAAACTCAAGTATCAACGTCTCATCTTCTAAAAGTAATTTTTTAAGCTCTTGATACTGCGAGCATTTATATTGATTTGAAAAAGAGATAAACATTCTTTGCAAGTATGCTAAATCATAATTTGATACACTGTAGCCAAAAAGAGTGTAGAGCTCATCAGCAAGTTGTTTTGTTTGCTCAAGATTTATAATCATTTATTTTTCATCCAAACTTTCATAAGCTGAAGCAGCTGCATATAGTCTATTGGCTTACTCATATAATCATCCGCTCCTGCATCTAAACACTTCTGTCTATCCTCTTTTTGTGCTTTTGCCGTCAATGCAATAATAGGTATTTTGTCATAAAGAGGATTTTTTCTTACCTCTTTTATAGCTTCATAACCATCCATAATCGGCATCATGATATCCATCAAAATAATATCAATATCGTTATTTTTTTCTAGTTCAGCAAGAGCCTCTTGCCCATTATAAGCAATAAAACTTTTCATGCCTTGTTCACTCATAATGCCATCAAGCGCAAAGATATTTCTCGCATCGTCATCTACAAGCAACACTTTTTTCTCTGCAAAAATGGTATCACTTTTTAGAGCACTCTTAAAGAGTTTTTTTTGTGCAGGAGAGAAATTTTTATATAGTCTATGTAAAAAGAGTGATGTTTCTTCTAGTAGTTGCGCATCAGACTGTACTGTTTTGATAACTGCATTTTCTCCATATCCATAAAGTTTTTTGAGTTCCTCTGGATGAAGTTCACGAGAGCTATAAACCACTACAGGTAAATTGCAACTATGTTTTTTAACAATATCTAAGAGTTTAAAACCACTCATATCAGGCAAATCTATATCGATAACAGCACAATCCAAGTGTCTATTTTTAACAATTTCTATTGCTTCTTGAGCACTAGCAACACAAATAATTTCGACATCATCACTCTCAAGAGTCTGCATCAAATTTTTGGTTGTATCATCATCTGCATTGACTATAAGCAGCTCTTTTTTTACTTTGTCATGTTTTTGTATCATACTTTCAATGATATTTTCAAGCGCTTTAGGTTCAAGAGGTTTTTGAATAAAATCCACCGCGCCAAGTTTTTTAGAAGCTATGTCTGGCTTATCTATGGAGATGATTTTTACAGGAATATGGCGCGTATGCGTATCTGCTTTTAACATACTGAGCACTTCTTTTCCATCCATAATAGGTAGATTCATATCTAAGATAATCCCTATGGGTTGAAGCGTTAGAGCAAGTTCTAAACCTGCTTTTCCATTGGTAGCTATGATTGTTTTGAGACCGTATTTTTTTGCCTCTTCTTGAACGATGCTTGCAAAACGAATATCATCTTCTATGATAAGTATTTTTTTATCGTATATGCTCAAATTTTCTCTATCATCCAACACACCAGAAGGAATCAGTATCTCATCTAATAAAGAGTTTTTTGCACTCATTTTTACAATATCTACAAAATCTGTATCAAGATGTTTTGTTTCAATCTCTTTTGGTAGTAGCAGTGTAAACGATGAACCTTTTGTCTCCTCTGAAGTTACTTTGATTACAGCACCAAGCAAATCTGCAAGTTTTTTAGAAATACTAAGTCCAAGTCCTGTTCCACCATATTTTCTGCTCGTACTGCCATCAACCTGCCTAAACTCCTCAAAAATAGTATCAAGCTTATTTTGTGGTATCCCGATACCTGTATCTTTGATGGTTAATTCCACACTATAAGGGTCTGCATCTTCATGGGCATGCGCTTTGATAAATATTTCTCCCTCTTTATCAGTAAACTTTAGAGCATTTGAGAGAAAATTTTTCATTATTTGTCTTATCTTCTCTTTATCTGAGTAGATATTTTTATCTTCAAATATCCCTATTTCAAGATGAAGTTTAACCCCCTTTTGTACTGCTAAAGGCTCAAACATACTAAAGAGCTCTTGAGCCAGTGAATCAACTTCCATTGTATCAAGATGTAAACTCATCATTTTTGCTTCTATTTTACTAAGGTCAAGTATGTCGTTTATAAGCTGTAGTAAATCTTTACCTGAATTATAAATGGTAAGTGCTTGTTCTTGCTGTTTAAATGTCAAATTACCTTCACTGTTGTCTGCAAGAACTCTTGAGAGGATATTGATACTGTTGAGTGGCGTTCTAAGCTCATGGCTCATATTGGCGATAAATTCAGATTTGTATTTACTTGCTTCTTCTAGTTCGCCAGAGCGTTTTTCTATCTCAAATTTTGCAGTTGAGAGCTCTGAGTTATGTATCTCTAACTCTTTTTGGCTATATTCTAACTCTCTTGTTTGTTCTTCAAGTTTCTGCTGTGAAACTTCTAGTTCCTGTGCTTGTTTTTGTGTTGTTTCTAAAAGTTGCATTGTCTCTTGCGCACTGATTGCAGAGTATATAAACGAGCCTAATGTTTGCACAAGTCCATCAAAATACTCTAGCTCTTTAGTATCTATAAGAGCAAAACTTGCAACTTCTACGACGCCTTGTAGTTCTCCTTTGAAAAGCAGAGGAAATGTGTAGGTATTTAACGGAAGCGACTGTGTAGTTCCTGTAGTAATGGGAGTATTTATCTCTCTGATGTCTTTGAGCAAAATCGCCTCTTTATCTAAGCCAACTTGTCCTACAATGCCCTCGCCTAGTCTATAACTTTGCGACGTTTGCAAATTGCCCTTATACGCATAGCAAGCGTACATATCTAAAACTTCACTCTTCGGATTATAGATATATAGTACCCCCATTGCTGCGCCTGTTTTTTGACATATCTCCTTTAAAGCTGTTTGAGTTATTTCTAAAAGTTTTTGCTTTTCTTGCAGCATACTAGAGAGTTCTAAAAAAGAGTTTTTTAACCAGTTTTGATGTTTTTGAAACTGATATGATTTTTCTAAAAGATGCGTAGTGTCGTGAAGCGCCGTGATTACGACGCCAAGTTCATCGTTTGCTTTTGTTATTTTAGCCGCATAAGGAAGTGCAAAATCACCCTTTTTAATATATGCAACCAATGCACTTATCACTTCAATTCTTTTTATAAAAAGGGTATAAAGTGTTGCTGCTAAAATCAGGATAAGCCCAAAAAGTAAAACACTAAACTGTTTTACGAATTGTGCATATTCATAACTCTCTGCATCTGTCTCTCTCTTTACGATTTTTAATTCATCTTCATTGAGCTTAATAATTTTATCTGCAAGCACAAAAGCTTTATCTATAGCTCCTTTTGCACGAGTCAAGGAAAGTTTTTGCGCATTGTCTAACATATCGCTTTGCTGGAGCATCTGTTGGATTTGCAAAAAGAGTTCTTTATACTCCTCATATACATTTCGCATCATTGCCATTTCAGTTCTTTGTTTTTCTACCAATCCATCAAGCGTGTAGAGATCTTTTTGAAGCTCTTTCTCTATCTCTTCACGTAGTTTAAGATAGTTGTTTATGTCATTTTTTTCAAGTTTAGCAACAAAGAGAGTATCTCTTTCATTTCTTTGTAACTCTAAAAGTCCAACTTTCACTTTACGAGCATATGCTATTTTACGCACCTCTTTGTCAAGAGTTTCATTGATAGTTTGATTAAATTTCTCTAATTCCACGATAGAAATATATGCCAAACTTGCTACAGAAAGTATCGCACTCACACCCAGTAAAAGTATCATCCATAAAAATTTTTTATTCATTGTGTTCTCCTACTTTAACGAAAGGTAGTTGCATCTCGAAGCAAGCGCCCTCTTTTTTATTGTAAACGCGCAGTAACCCACCTATATGCTTTTCAACGATGTCTTTTGACATATAAAGTCCGAGCCCCGAACCATTTTTGCTTTTTGTAGAAAAGTAGGGATTAAAAATCTTATCTAAGATATTTGAAGAGATGCCTCCTGCATTATCACAAATAGTTATATAAAGCATTTTTTCATCTTTATATATTTGTGTTGTTACTCTCTTATGTTCTATGCAGTTATCGCCTTTGAGGGCATCTATGGCATTTTGGTAAATATTTAAAAATACTTGGTCTAATCTGTTGTCTATTTCACAGTTTTGCATAAGCGAATCTTGCATTTCATAAAAATATTCTATAGAGTTTTTTTCCAAAATCGGTTTAATGATATTTTCAATCCCCTCAAAAACTCTTGCTAGTATGACTTTACTTCCATCTTTCTCTTTAAAATAGTCTTGAAATAAATCTATAGTTTTTGAGAGGTGCTCTACTACATTTTGTACCTTGGAGATATTTTCTTTAAACTCCCCCAAACTCAGACTCTCAAGTTCAAATTTTACTTTCATTCTTAGAAGTGTTAAAGATATACTCGTAAGAGGTTGTCGCCACTGATGCGCGACCATACTTATCATTTCTCCCATAGCTGCTTGCCTTGATTGCATAAGTAACATTTGATTTTTATCGGTCAAATCCGTAATATCGTTAAAGATGATGACTTCTTCTTCTTCTTCTTCTTCTTCTGCAAAAAGATTACCAGATGATTTAACTTCGTAGATTTTTTCTTTTCCATTTTTGTCTATCATAAGAGCTTCATAAACTTCATTTTTGTGCTTTTGCATGTACTTATTCCACGCAAGACCATCCATGATCGGCATCAGGTAATGTGTTCCCTCTTTTAAGACAAAAAGTTCACAGATGCACTTATGCTGTTCTTTAAAATCTTCAAGATTTTCAAAACCAAACTCTTCAAAAAAAGCAGAATTTATGTTTTTTATATGTTTTCCATCACTTACTACAACGATGGCTTTTTGTGAGTTATAGATAACATCTTTTCTTTTGTTCTCTTTTACCTCATGTGTAATATCAAAAAAACTTATCATAAAAAGTGTGTCATCAAGTCTTTTGTTATGCATTTTATAGTACTTTTTTTTATGCCTAAATGTAGAAATTGCCTCTTTTTGCAAATCTATCTTTTCAAGCAGATAATGAAGTTCTTCTTCTTCTTCTTCTTCTTCTTCCAAAAGTTTACCAATCATAATATTGCCGCTTAGTTTTTCAAAAATTGTTTTTGCTTTTTCGTTGTAATCCACTATCGTCATAGTACTATCAATGATAATTTGGGCTTCATCAGAGGCTTCAAGGAGTTTGTTAATATACTTTTTTTGCTCTTCGATTTTTCTATAGGCATGGAAAATTTCTATATACTTTGAGAGCTTGAGTTGCAAGATTGTTTCATCTATGGGTTTTGTAATATATTCTATAGCTCCAAGGCTATACCCCTCTTTTTGATACACCTCATTGTTATATGCAGCCGTCATAAAGATAAAAGGAATATCTTTTGTTTTATTATTTTTCTTTAAAATCTTTGCAAATTCAAATCCATTTGTCTCTGGCATTTGTATATCTGAGAGAATCAAATCGATTCTCTCTTTCATAATCAGCACTAAAGCATCTTGAACAGCTAATGCTTCATATATTTTTATCTCTTGATTGGTTTTAAGAAGAGTTTTGATGGCATATATATTTGCTGGTTTATCATCAACTATCAATAAATTTATCTTATACATAAAACTACTTTTTTTAAATTTTTTAAAAACTAACACCCATCATAGCGACTATATTGTTTTCATCAATACCGCCTGCTTCTGTGTTTATCCCAGTATAAGAGAGGGTGAGTTTTACTGTATCATTGATGGGTTTTGCAAATCCTACAGAGTAGTAGTTTCCATAATCAGAATAATCGCCATACAGAGCATCAAAAGAGACGCTTAGCGGCATCGGGACGGATAAGCTCATCTCCCATGCATTTGAAACGAGTGCATCATGTGTTTTTACACCTCTATAAAACTTCGCCCCTATTTTTGCGATTTCAAAATCTTTACTTAGTCCCAGATAAACCTCTGCAAAATTAGCCTCTTTAGATGAACTCGGATAGGTATAGTACGCTACTCCTGCATCATAACCTATGCCATACATCTCAGCAGTATAACCGCCAAACACATCAAGCTCTACAGAAGCATCGATACCTTCTATCTTTGTATTTGCAGCCGTACTGCCTACATAAAATCCCTTATAATCCAAAAGAACAGTACCTTGAACCGTAGGGTCATCTTTTGTTTGTGTCATCCCTCTCCACACATAGTTGCTCGCGAGAACAACATTGCCGCTAACGTTGATTTGCGACTTCTCTTGGCTACCCATTGCCAGTGTTGCAAATAACACGGCTGCTAAACTTAAATTGATTATTTTCATTCAAACCCCTTTTGTATGAATTTTAAAATCATAGTAAAAAAGTGTCGCGGAAGTGTCGCGGTGGGAGTAAAAAAGAGGAAAAAGAGGTTGTAAAAGTCTATTTAAAAAAATGCTCTACTCGCACACCTTCTTAAATATCATGATAAACTCTGCTCCATCACTGCTATTTTGCGCTTTTATGCTGCCGCAGCAACGCTCTTCGATGATGGTTTTAGACATATACAGACCCAGTCCCGTTCCGTTAAGGTTTTGTTTGGTGGTGAAGTAGGGTTCAAATATCTTATAGAGATGCTCTTTTTCAATCCCGCCGCCATTATCGGCGATGACCACCGTGACACTTTGTGCATCTTCGAAGCTTTTTATAGTGATGGTTGGAGCGGTTCTCTTTTTTTGCATTAAAACATCTTTGGCATTTTGTAAAATATTTAAAAAGACTTGCACAAGCTCATTTTTATGAAGGAAAAGCGGCGTTGTATCTTCAAGAAACAGACGGACATCGATACCGCTTTGTTCGAGATTTTTCCCGATAAGACCCAATGTGTTTTCTAAACAGTCATGCACGCAAATATGCTCTTTTTCCTTGTTTGGCATAAAAAAAGTTCTAAAGTCATCTATGGTGCGTGAGAGGTACATCACCTGATTTTTGATAGTTTTGAGATTCTCTTCAAGGCTTTGGGCATCTAAATTATCAAGCGCGATATCAAAGAGCATATTGTCACTGCTCAGTCCGATTGTTGTGAGCGGTTGGCGCCACTGATGCGCTATCATGCTTATCATCTCCCCCATTGCCGCTTGTCTTGTGTGTTGGAGTAGAAGTTCCTCTTTTTCTCTTCTTTTTTCTATCTCCTCTTTGAGCTGAAGCTCTAGCGTCTTGTTTGAGCTTTTGAGCTTTGTCTGGTTGGAGAGAATCTCTTTTAGCTCCTCTGAGAGATTTGCACTTTTGGAGAAAAGCTCCTCTTCAAGCGCTTTTCTTTTAGTGATATCGGTATGAAAACCCACAACTCTGGAGGGTTTTCCATTTTGCATAAAGGAGGCTTTTCCTCTATCGAGTACCCATTTATAGCTGCCGTCTTTGCATAAGAGGCGATGTTCAGAGATGTAGTATGGGCTTTTTTGCTCAAGGTGTTCTTGAAGTGTTCGCATAACCTCTTGTATATCTTCAGGATGGACACGCTTGGACCACTCTTCAAGGTTGTTGGCTATCTCATGCTCTTCATAGCCTAGCATCTGTTTCCATTTGGGTGAGTAAACGACTGCATTGGTTATGGGGTTCCAGTCCCACATTCCATCTTCGGTTACATCAATGGCGATATCTTGCATCAGCGTTGCGATGTCCGCTTTGGCATTCCAGTTTTTCATACTTGTTGTCACAAGAGCAAGAAGTTCGTCATGTCCAAAGGGTTTGCGGAGGTAAAAAACATTGCTTTGGAGTTGTCCAAGAAGCTCTGTAACAGTGTGGTCAGAGTAGGCTGTAACGACGATGATAACCATCTCTTTGTCTATCTCGCGTGCTTTTTTTGCAACTTCAAGACCATGCATTTGCGGCAAGCGCATATCTAAGATGGAGAGTGGCACTCTATAGCCCTGTGCGTACCAACTCTCCAATCCTTCCAAGTAGAGTTTAGGCGTTGCAAATGTACGCAAATCATACGATGGCGCATCGCTCTTTTGTGTTTCAAGTGCGTTGAAAAAACTGGCTTGTTTTGCTTTTCTATCGGTTAAGATATCGTTAAAAAGCTCTAAGATGACAAGCTCATCATCAAGTGCAAATATGGTGTTGTTAAACATCGCTCTCTCCTAGTATTATGCTGGTGGTGACACCTATGTTTTGAGGGTTATTTTGCATCGTTATGGTGGCGTGGATGCTGTTTAAAAAGTTGTTAAAGGCGTGCAACCCAAGTCCATTGCCATTATCTTTAGTGGTAAATCCAAAAGTAAAAAGCTTGTTCGTGTTCTGCAGAGCCACACCCGTGCCGTTGTCTTTGATCTCTATGACAACTCTCGCATCTCTTTTATGAAGCGTTATCTCTATGACACCGCTCTGTTTTTGCGCCGATGCAAGGATGGACTCTAGTGCATTTTTAAAAACATTGATGATGCCGCTTTGAAGTCTGTACTTAACCGTTTGGATAGAGTAATCACCCTCTGCCCTAAAAAGCACTCTTATCCCATTTTGCATAGACAGTATGCGATAATCCTCGATGATATCCTCTAGCATCTCATTGAGCGAGAACCTTTGCGTAAAGCTTTTGGTGCTGTCGGTGTCGTTAAACTGATCTTGCTGGTGGCGGATGGTTTGAACGGCATGCTCTTTGATACTTGCTATCTCATCGGAAGTTGTGACTATCTCTGCGGTTATCTCATCGCTAAGAGCCGTTTTAAAGGCACGCATAAATGCAAGAAGATTCTCTTTTGCCTCCTGCCCTGCTTCAAGCGCATCTATCATCTGTATGGATTTGTCAAACCCTAGTTCACTCTTTTTAAGCGATGCAACCGTGCTTCTGAGTGAGAGGAGTTTGGCATCAAGCATGGTAAGCGAGTTGCCGACATTGTGCAGATAACTGCTCGCACTCTCAAAAAGCCCTGCCCTATAAGCAATCTCCGCATCTTTTTCTTTCATCTTCTCGCGCATTTGCGCTTGGATGTACTCCTGCGTTCGTGTGTCAAGTTCTTGAGAGAGCATATTGAAGTTATGGATGAGGCTATAAATCTCTTCTATCTTTGTCTCATCATTGAGAGGGTTTTGCGGTCTGTACCCAAGGTTGCTTGTAAGCTCTGAGAGGTTGTTTATAGGCTTTGAAATAACCAATGCAACCTTTTTAGATTTTCTTGTGAGATACCAAAAGAAAATAACATAAAAGAGAGCCATAAATGCTAAAACCACATAACCGATTTGCTGTGCCTGCGCTTTAAAAGCTTCAAGTTTTTGATAGATAACAGAGGTGTCAACGACTACTATCAATCGCCATCCAGTCTCAGGAATAACTTCTTGAGCCATTACGTAATTTTGATTTTTCTTTTCAAAAAAAGCAACTTTTTGTGAATTGTTAAAAAAACTATCCATAATGCTTTTAAAAGAGGTGTCTTTTGTATGAAAAATATTGTACTCTTCGGGTTTTTCTATGGTTGTTGCAACTTGACCCTCGTATATGTGGGCTTTTAACTCTTTGAGGGCAAAAAGCTCTTCTATCTTCTTTGGCATCGCCAAAATCATCCCATCCGCATCCACCAAAAATGCACTTCCCTCCCACGGAATAGCAAGAGAGAGAACATTTTTAACAAGTGAATCAATGGTTACATCCACCCCCGTAACTCCCTCTAAAAAATCTTTCTTATATATAGGCGTGATGTTAGATATCATCCACCCCTGCCCCGCTGGATCAAGATAAGCCGATGTCCAAACATTTTTTCTTTGTGGATTATGTGCTGCATCGGCGAGATAGTAAAAGTTGTAGCTTGTTGCATCGAGGTCTTTTCCATATTGCGCTGCAGCGTCAACCATAAAGGGGTAGAGTCTGTTGAGTTTATCGTATGTATTTATGTATGCTTGTGTGATGATGGGATTTGTATCGACAAGAGATTTCATAAGAGGGTCTAGCGCCTCAGAACACTCTACTTTTCTCTGTCGTGCTGCATTTATTTCAAAATTATTGGGAGCGTAGATAGATGCGCCGCCATTGTCTCTTTTTTTATACAAAGCACCATTGGCATGACGCCCAAAGAGGGCTTCTTTATTGGGAAAAGAACAGACGTCATCCTCAAAAAAACGCGTATGATCCAGTCGCAAAAGCTCCAATCCTCTTGAAACCTCTTCAAACTGTGAGTTGATATTGCGTGATTCACGCACAACTATCTCGGAGAGGTTTTGCGTCGCTTCGCTTAGAAGTATCTCTTGACTTTTTTGCGTGATAAAGTAAGTCACCCCAAAATAGAGCAAAAGCAACACCACTTCGATGGTAAAGATAGGGATAAGCGTGCTTGTAAGGTAGCTTTTATAGATAAGCGTATTGAGCGATATTTTATTTTTCATGTGTCCAACCATTTGGTATTAAGCCAAAATTGTATCAGGGAAGTGTCGCGAAAGTGTCGCGATGCCTCTTTTTTTTGGCTATTTTATCTTATAGCCTACGGAATGGATATTTTCAATAAGGTCATTAGCGAGTTTTTTACGTAGTTTATAGACAACTTTGCGAACGTTGGAGAGCTCTATATCGATGCCATGAAGAAAGAGATGGTTGATGACCTCCTCGTTAGAGAGCGTTTGGTTTAGCTTGGATAAAAAAAGCTCCAAAATAAGATGCTCGTGCTGTGTAAGCTTTATCGCTTCTCCATCGATAAAAAGTTCTCTTACATCTTTGTCATAAACAATATTTTCTCGCAAAAAGATTTTTTGAGAGAGATTTTTCGCATCATAGAGGCTTTTACAGACCCAAAGTATCTCATCTAAAAGGGTATGCAGCGAGATAGGTTTAAGGATAAAACGCCGCACCTCAAGGTTGATAAGCTCTAAAAGATACTGTGAGTCTTGATGTGCAGAGAAGATAAGGATAATCTGCTCCTTATCAAGCGCCCTTATCTCCTTAGTGAGTGAGACACCATCCATATTTGGCATGGCGATGTCACTTAAAATGATGTCATAACGCTCATTTTTTGCTCTTTTTTCTTTATAAAGACCAAGTGCCTCAACTCCATCAGAGGCAACATGCACCTCCATAAAAAGAGAGGTAAAAATCTTCTCAAGACTCTTTTGCAACACCTCATAATCTTCCACTACTAAAATCCGCATATTTTTTGTATATTTTCGTAGAGAAAGGATATGTTCTTTCATAATCTCCAAATCTGTCTCAAACATCACAAAATCCTCTTTGGAGCGATGGAAAACCTTTTATCCCTACTTTTTCATCTTTAAAGTTCACAGTACATCCAGACATATAGTATCTGTTATTGTAGCTAAAGAGTGTATTTGAAAAACTTTAAACAATAAATGTTTTATTACTTTTCCTCATAAAGAGATTTGACATTTTGCGCAATTATTTTTAAAGATGTATTTTTTGAAAGTAATCTATTTATTTTCATATTGTCACTTAACTTTGGCTTGTCACCTATTAAAACGACTTTTGGACTTAAAAGAACATTGTTACCATAAATCTCTAAAAAGCGTGTGGCACTTGTATTTTGCAAATTTTCTTCTAAAACCAGCACTTTAACACTATTGTTTATCGCCCACCTTATAGCAGATTTTTCATCAATAAAACTTTTTATATGGTAAGTTTTGTCAATTCTCTTGATAGCGTTCACATACTCTACAGCATCTCGCGCATCTGCGACCATAACGACGATATACTCTTTATGTGCTGCAAGTAGATACTCATAAAGTTCAAAAAGTTTTTTTGTCTCAATGCTTGCTTTACTTGAATCAATACTTTCTAAATAGTACTTCAAATAAGTTTTTGTATTTAATTCTCCTATGATTCCAGCACGTTTAAAATAAGCTTTGACAGATTTGGAAATTTTAGCTTGATTCCATAAGTGTGCATCAAAAATAAATGCTTGTGCATTGAGTATTTCTATAAGTAAATAATGATATTTTTTACTCTCCTGCATAAATATCTCATAAAAATCGTTTCTATATTCCTCCTCAAAACGATGCAACAGTTCTAAATCATGCTTATAGCGTTCATCAAGCTCAGCCATCATATGCACAATGTCAACATAGGCGCCATTTAAAGATTTAAATTCATGCTTAAGAAGCTCAAACTCTTCACTTTTGAAATTTTTATCGAGTTCTTCCTTCTTTACACGAAGTCTTGCATATATCATTTGCTCATTAGTTCGTAATGCGTTAAGCTTCTCTTGTACTCTTTGTGCACCATCTTTAATTTTTTTATACTGCGCTTGGCATGATAAAAAAACTTCTCCAAAAGCCAAAGAGGGGTTTTTTGCTTGATTATTAAAATCATCATAGACACGCCACATAATTTTTAAATCATCTGCAAACATTTTTATTTTTGGTGTTATGACATTGATATCTATCTCGCTTAGGTTATTGTAAGCTGTCCATATAAAACGACGGGCAATCAAATAATCTAAACGTCCCGAAACTTTTTTATAATTTTGGCGCGAAGCAATATGGTTTTTGATAGTATGAAAATAGTTGGTTACAGCGTTTGAGAGATTAAAAGAGAGGGTAATACTCTCTTCTCGTGGAGCAATCTCCTCTTGCGCAATCTCTTGAAGTAGCTCTTCTACTTGCGTTTTACAAGATTTGTCTTCCTCTTCCTCTGGAAATATGACGACATCATCTGGAATAACTTCTTCTTCGATTTCAAATTCTTCGATTTTTTCATCATTCAACCAATCTAAAATATCATCCAAAAAGGTATCATCTTGTACTGTTGTCAAATCAAATGTAGCTTTTGAAACTATACATCGAGCATTATCGCCCTCAGCTTCACACACAACTTCAAGCCCTAAATACGGCATGGCATTAAAATCATCCCAATCTTGAACAAAAAAATGGAGTTTCTTTTTTGTAGAAGTTATTATAATTCCGTTGCCTTCATGTTGATTAAAAAAAAGAATTTTTCCTATTATGTTCATAGAGTAGTTACCTGTAATTGTTTATCAAAAGAAATTGCGAAACAAGCACCTTTTTCTTTGTTATAAACTTTTATATCTCCATTTAGTACAGATTGAACTATATTTTGGGATATATAAAGTCCAAGCCCACTTCTATTTTTACTTTTGGTAGAAAAATAAGGTTCGAATATACGCCCTTTCATATTTTCATCTATCCCACCTGCATTATCACAAATCTCTATAATTATTTTTTCATCCTCTTGTATAAATGTTGTTTTAATGGTTGGATTTTTTATATTTACAGACTCTATCTGTTCTATGGCATTTTTATATATATTAAAAAAAACTTCCGCTAGCTTTGAAGCAATGATTTCTATGCGCATCTCTTTATCAACTCTATATTCAACCTCAAAAAAGATACCTTGTGATTCTAATAAGGGTGCTATAAGGTTCTTTGGCACTTCTACTATATCTTCTATACTTATACTTTGTTTGACATCTTCACTTTTCAAAAAATCTCTAAAACCATCTATAGTTTTTGAGAGATAATCCATTTGATAAAAAGCTTTCTCCATAGCTAAATCGAATGAATCATTGTCTAGCATCTCCATATTTTTGAGAACTTTAAGTTTTGATAAAACAGCACCAAGAACTGACAAAGGTTGTCTCCACTGATGCGCTATCATGCTTATCATCTCCCCCATTGCCGCTTGTCTTGTGTGTTGGAGTAGAAGTTCCTCTTTTTCTCTTCTTTTTTCTATCTCCTCTTTGAGCTGAAGCTCTAGCGTCTTGTTTGAGCTTTTGAGCTTTGTCTGGTTGGAGAGAATCTCTTTTAGCTCCTCTGAGAGATTTGCACTTTTGGAGAAAAGCTCCTCTTCAAGCGCTTTTCTTTTAGTGATATCGGTATGAAAACCCACAACTCTGGAGGGTTTTCCATTTTGCATAAAGGAGGCTTTTCCTCTATCGAGTACCCATTTATAGCTGCCGTCTTTGCATAAGAGGCGATGTTCAGAGATGTAGTATGGGCTTTTTTGCTCAAGGTGTTCTTGAAGTGTTCGCATAACCTCTTGTATATCTTCAGGATGGACACGCTTGGACCACTCTTCAAGGTTGTTGGCTATCTCATGCTCTTCATAGCCTAGCATCTGTTTCCATTTGGGTGAGTAAACGACTGCATTGGTTATGGGATTCCAGTCCCACATCCCATCTTCTGTTACATCGATGGCGATGTCTTGTATCAGCGTTGCGATGTCCGCTTTGGCATTCCAGTTTTTCATACTTGTTGTCACAAGAGCAAGAAGTTCGTCATGTCCAAAGGGTTTGCGGAGGTAAAAAACATTGCTTTGGAGTTGTCCAAGAAGCTCTGTGACAGTGTGGTCAGAGTAGGCTGTAACGACGATAATAACCATCTCTTTATCTATCTCGCGTGCTTTTTTTGCAACTTCAAGACCATGCATTTGCGGCAAGCGCATATCTAAGATGGAGAGTGGCACTCTATAGCCCTGTGCGTACCAACTCTCCAATCCTTCCAAGTAGAGTTTAGGCGTTGCAAATGTACGCAAATCATACGATGGCGCATCGCTCTTTTGTGTTTCAAGTGCGTTGAAAAAACTGGCTTGTTTTGCTTTTCTATCGGTTAAGATATCGTTAAAAAGCTCTAAGATGACAAGCTCATCATCAAGTGCAAATATGGTGTTGTTAAACATCGCTTCTCTCTGAATAAATTTTTTACGTTCTAAACATTTCAAGTTTGCCATGCAGTTCATCTGTCATAGAGTTAAGATGCTCCGCTGCTGAAGCTATCTCTTCTACACTTCTTGCATTTTGGGAAGATATTTGGTTGATTTGAGAGACTCTTGAGACAATTTCTTCTACATCTTGTGCTGTTTTTTCAAAGTCAACAACAGTTTTATCTGTTACCTCTGCTGCACTTCTTACTATTTCTACACTCTCATTTATCTTTATTTGAACATGAGATGCGCTATTTGCCAGTTCTTGGACTTCTTGAGAATTAGCATTCATTTGTCCGCTCATATCTATGATTTGTTGCACAATCACGCTGATGGTCGCATTTATCTCTGACAAACTTTTTTGTGTACGCTCAGCCAACTTTCTTACTTCATCAGCAACTACCGCAAAACCTCTTCCATGCTCACCTGCACGGGCTGCTTCTATGGCAGCATTGAGCGCAAGAAGATTTGTCTGATCAGCAATATCTGAAATAATTTCTAGTATATTTTTCACTTCATTTGCATCTTGCGAGAGCGTTTGCATTTTTTTTGCAAGATTTGTTTCTAACTCTGCAGAATTTTGAACTTTTAATGTCAAGCTTACGATGTCGTCTCTTGCAGCAGCTAAATTTTGAGTCGCTTTTAGTATCTCTTTTTTACTTTCTTGCGCATTTGAAACCGAGATAGCAATTTTGTCTTTGATAAAGCTTGCTTTGCTAGTCGCCTCATCGATAACAGTAACACTTTTTTCAACATTTTCTCCAACACCCAGCGAGGTAACGGAGAGTTCATGAGATATAGAAGCGTTCTCACTTGATGAATGTTTAGAAGTCTCTATAAGGTCTCTTAAAATTTTCATAAGGGCATTAAAACTAAGCGCCATATCTGAGAGCTCTTTTGGTGCATTTTCCTCTATTCTCATCGTTAGATCTCTGTTTTTGCCTATAGTTATAAGCGTCTCTTTAAAATTCTCTATAGGGTTAGAAATAGAAATTTTGATAAACATAAACATAGAAAACAGAAGAAAGATGATGCCCAAAACTATACCAATTAAGAGAAAAAGTATATTACGGGAAGTTTCTTCCATTTTTTTATCCATAATGGCATGAATATATTTATAAAGTTCAAGTTCAACGTCTCTTAAGAGATCAATAGTTTTTGTAGCGTTCTCAAACCAGAAAGAAGGTGCAACATCAAGAGTTTTATTTACTCCGCTTTTTTGTGCCATCTCTATGATAGAAAATGTTTTCTGGATACTCTCACCCTTAAATGTAACTTCATACATATTTTTAAGCTCTTTTGCACCCACTGCATTGAATTTTCTTATGTTTCCATTATATGCGTTTAGAGAACCTCCAAAACTAAAGTACATGTTTTCATCAAAACTCTTTTTAGAAAAAGCTCCATTGAGGTTGGCTCTAATCTGCCCTAGTTGCTCTTTTGCCGACACCAAATGTGTATATGCTTGTATTGTATTTCTGCCATCTGTGTCATACATAAGAGTGGGTATAACTGCAACGGCATCTATAAAAGAGGCGATTGTCTTAGTGTAGTATGCACCTGCTTGAGCGTATGTTACCTCAAAAGAGTCTATGGCTCCCCTTGTTTGTTTAAGCTGGTTCAAATGGTTTAAAATCGAACTGTCTCCGCCTGATTCTGTATATACTTTTTTTATAGTCTCTATCGCGTCATCTGATTTTTGACGGATATCTTGTAGCACATCTCTATTAGTTACTCCACTACTTGCAACAAATCCCACACTCAAGCCTCTTTCGATTTGCAGATAGTGGATAGCTGTAGCAAGTGATTGGGCTTCTAAGACTCTCTGTTTTGTTATTTCCAAATTATCTTTTATGTTTATATCAAAAAAGATTCTTCCTATCGATAATGCCAAGATAAGCCCCATAGGCACAATAGCAGAGATTAAAAGCCTTGCTTTAATACTTAGATTTTTCATGTCGTTCCTTTTGTTATGTTCATTTTATTTTTACATCAAAACACAGATTATAAAAAAAAATTATACTCTAATTTTTTATTTTTCACTCTTTTTACCTAAAAAGAATTTTTAAGAACTATGTTAAAACAAGCTCCACCATCTTTATTGAAGGCATGCAAATTGCCATTTAACGCTTCTTGAACTATCTTTTTAGACATATAAAGACCAATCCCTGTTCCATTTTTGCTTTTAGTAGAAACGTATGGGTCAAAAATCTTCTCTACGATATGTGGAGCTATGCCCCCTGCGTTATCACAAATCAAAATATGCAAAAACCCAGTGCTTGTATCTTCATATATTTGCACCTTTATCTTTCTATCTTCTAGGTCACTTTTTTCTTTGAGTGCATCTATGGCATTTTGATAAATATTTAAAAGCACTTGATCAAGTCTGTTATCTAGCTTGTAGCGCTGCATAAGTGCATTTTCTTTTTCGTAAAACAGTTCAATGGAGTTTTTTTCTAAAATCGGTTGGATGATGTTTTCAACACTCTCAAAAATATTTGCAAGAGTAACTTTACTGCCATCCTTTTCTTTAAAGTAATCTTGAAAAAGCTCTATGGTTTTTGAGAGGTGAGAGATGATATTGCTTACCTTAGATACACCTGTGTCAAACTCAGCATAACTTAGTTTATTTAACTCAAATTTTATCTTCATATTTAGAAGTGTCAAAGATATACTTGAGAGTGGTTGTCTCCATTGGTGTGCAACCATGCTTAGCATCTCACCCATAGCTGCTTGTCTTGACTGCAAAAGCAGCATTTTGTTTTTATTTGCAAGTTCTGTTATGTCGAAAAAGCTAATCATAAAAAGTGTTTTGTTGACCTCTTTATAGCACATTTTGTAATGATGGTTTTTATACTCAAAGATATAATTGTCGCTTTGACGCAACTGGATTGCTCGGAGAATACGGCAGACTTCTTCTTCTTCTTCTTCTTCTTCTTCTAAAAGTTTTCCAATCGTTATATCTTTGCGCAAATACTCAAAAATACTTTTTGCTTTTTCGTTGAAATCTACTATTTTTGCGAAGGTATCTATGATAATTCGAGCTTCATCAGATATAGAAAGGATAGATGAGATATAGTGAAGCTCTTTTTCTTTGGTACTTACATCTTCAAGTAATTTTGTTTTTTCTGTGTTATCTGTACGGACACTGATGTACTCAACAATTTCTTGATTGTAGTTTAGTAATGGCATAATCGTCGCTTCAAAATAGTAGTAACTTCCATCTTTTGCACGATTTTTGACAGTTCCTCTCCAGATTTTTTTACTCTGGATGGTTGCCCAAAGTTCTTTATAAACAGCGCGATCGACATCAGGAGCACGAAAGATACTGTGTGGTTTTCCCATAATTTCTTCGCGGGTATATCCAGAGAGTTTACAAAAATTATCATTGACATAGGTTATATGTCCATGTAAATCAGATTTGGAAATACTTGTACTTTTATCGAGTAAAAGCTGATACTGTTCTAAGAGCATATTTGTTTCAAAAAGCTCTTTTTCTATTTGAGTACTCTGCATCATGCTTCTACCTCAAGTAAAATCTTAAAACAAGCTCCACCATTTTTGTTCAAAGCGCTTATATTTCCACCCAAAATTTCTTGCACTATTTTTTTAGACATATAAAGTCCAAGACCCGTTCCGTTTTTACTTTTTGTAGAAAAATATGGCTCAAAAAGACGTTTCATTGCTTTTTCATCGATACCGCCTGCGTTGTCACATATTTCTATGCAAAGGTATTTTTTCTCAAAAAAGATTGAAACTTTTATACTGCCCTCTTCTACTTCTTTGAGAGTGATTTGGTCTATCGCATTTTTGTAGATGTTTAAAAAAACTTGTGAGAGTTTTGAGCTGATTGTTTCTATGTACATTTGCGCATCTATATCTTTATACTCCACTTCAAAAGAGATATTTTTAGAGTGCAAAAGTGTATTTATAAGATTTTTTGGAACTTCAATGATCTCATGGAGTGCAACTTTTTCTTTTTTATCTGTATCTTTAAAAAAATCTCTAAAATCATCTATAGTTTTGGACATATAAATGATTTGTGCATTTGATTTTTCTATAGCTGCGTTGAGTGCTATATCATCTAACATATCCATCTCTTTTTGAACGCGCACTCTGGAGAGTATGGCACTTAAGATGGTGAGTGGCTGTCTCCATTGGTGCGCTATCATACTTATCATCTCGCCGATTGCCGCATCTTTTGATTGTAAAAGCAGGAGGTTGTTTTTTTCTTTGAGTTCGGTGATATCATTAAAGATAATAACCGCTTCTTCTTCTTCTTCTTCTTCTTCTGCAAAATAGTTACCAGATGATTTTACTTCATAGATTTTTTCTTTTCCATTTTTATCAATCATAAGAACTTCATGAACTTCATTTCTGTGTTTTTCCATGTACTTGTTCCATGCAAGACCATCCATGCTTGGGGTTATGTAGTGTGATCCTTCTTTGGAGACAAAAAGTTCACAAATGCACTTATGTTGCTCTTTAAAATCTTCAAGATTTTCAAATCCAAACTCTTCAAAAAAGATAGAATTAATATTTTTTATACATTCTCCATCAGTCACTACAACGATAGATTTTTGTGAGTTGTAAATAACACCTTTTCTTCTGTTCTCTTTTATCTCATGCGTTATATCGAAAAAACTTATCATAAAGAGTGCATCTTCAAATCTTTTATAGTGCATTTTATAATGCTTTTTGTTATATTTGAAAACATAATCGTGATACTCTTCTAATTTAGTCATGTTAAATATATGGCATAGTTCTTCTTCTTCTTCTTCTTCTTCTTCTAAAAGTTCACCAATAGTCATATTGTTTTTGAGTTTTTCAAAAACAATCGCTGCATTGGTATTAAAATCTACGATTTTTCCAGAATCATCTATGATTATTTGCGCTTCATCAGATATAGAGAGGATGGATGAGATATACTGAAGTTTTTCATCATTATCGATTGCAAATTTTGCGGCCGGCAGAAAAACATAGTACATGAAAACAAAAGCAATAAATATACTTATAAAAACAAATGCCATATTCAAATAAGCAAGTTGATCTTGCTGTTTTGAAAAATTTTCTTTCATAACTTCTACTGTCTGCATAGCTATTTCAAGCATATAAACAGACTGATTATCTAGGGCATCTAAATTTTCTTGATTTGGCAAATCTATAAAACTTTTTACAACTTCAAGATAGTACTCAACATCACTCAAAACATAGCGTAGTTCTTTATTATGCGCAAATGAATTTTCATGCAAAAACATTGCATTTGTATGCATCTCTTCTCGCAATGATGCAAGTTTTGGTTGAACCAAAACATCTTCTGTAGCGTGAAATTTATAAGCACAAACCATGATCTGCTGCGTAAGCATTCTTTGTTTTCCAGCGATATTTATCTCTTGAAAAAACTCTTTTTTAACATTTGAATTTTGCATGAAATAGTAAAACGCAAAAACTATCCATAAACCCAAAAAAAGAAAAGGTGCCGCTTTTGTTAGTTTCGAGCGAAGTACTTTTTTTAACATTTTTCCTACCTTGTTCCATCAAGAAGCGATACGATTTTTGAGACAACTTCTCCTAAAGGTTCTACAAAATCAACTGCTCCTATCTCGTATGCAACTTTTGGCATACCCCATACTACAGAACTTTTTTCATCTTGTGCTATGGTTTTAGCACCACTTTGTTTCATTTTCAGCATCCCTTTTGCGCCATCGCTTCCCATTCCTGTGAGTAAAACTCCAATGGCATTTGAACCTGCATGCGTTGCAACAGAATTAAAAAGGACATCCACCGATGGTCTGTGTCCACTCATCTTCTCTCCAGTTCCAAGTTTTACTCTATAGTTTCCACCATCTCTTCGAATCACCATATGCAAATCTCCCGGAGCTATAAGTACTCTACCTTTACCGACAATGTCTCCATCTTCTGCCTCTTTGACTTCTACCTCACTTATAGAATCAAGTCTTTGAGCAAATGAAGCAGTAAAACCACTTGGCATATGCTGTACAATAACTACCCCTGGCATATTTTTTGGAAAATGGCTCACGAGCTCTGCAAGTGCTACCGTTCCACCCGTAGATGCTCCAATAGCTATGATTTTATTTGTTGTTTGCGCAAGTGCATAGCTTGGTTTTACTCTTTGGATTTGATTTTGTTTTCGCGCTTCTATCCTTGCGCCTATGTTGGCACTCGCAACAGTTTTTACTTTTTGGATAAGCTCTTTTTGTATCTCATCAATGCCATCATAGATGTTTTGATGTGGTTTTGCTACATAGTCTATGGCGCCAGCTTCTAGTGCGTCAAGTGTCACTTGTGCACCATCTTGTGTCAAAGAGGAGACCATAAGAACCGGTACGGGGAAATGGTGCATTAGTTTTCTTAAAAAACTAATGCCATCCATTCTAGGCATCTCAACATCCAGACAAACAACATCAGGTTGCAGTTGGATTATCTTGTCTCTTGCTACATAGGCATCAGGTGCCGTGCCTACTACTTCTATCTCTTTATCTTTGCTAAGAACATCTTTTAAAACTGTTCTTGCCGTTGCACTGTCATCAACTATCAACACTCGTATTGCCATGATTAAAGCTCCGTTTTTTGTACATATTTGAGCATTATGCGCCCACTGTGTGACTCTAAGGCTATCTTTCTGCCTCGCACTCCGCCAAGATCACTTGCCGCTATATGTATGCGCTGTTCATTTAAAACATGTGTTGCAATTTGTATATTTTTATCACCCACCAAAATATTTTTTGAACTATCAAAATTATTTGGACTTGCACCTCCAAATACCTTAGCTATCATATCTTTTCTTTGGCATCCAACTGCTTCCATAGCTTCTATGAGTTTTGTAATGGCTATATTTCCGTACTTTGGACTTGCAAGTCCCTCATTGTTCCATAGCGGTAAAAGATAGTGATTCATGCCTGAAACTTTCATCTTTGAGTCATAAAGGCATACCGCAACACACGAACCAAGAACAGTCTGTATAACACTCGGTCGCACTGCAACAAAGAGTTGTCCTGAATGTATATACTTCTTCTCAAGCTCCATTTAAAATTCCTCTGCCGTCTCGTTATCTACAAACATAAAGTCATCTTCATCAAAGAGACTATCTTCTTTTTGGTGTGATTTTGGAAGCATTATTCTAAAAGTGGAAAACTCTAAAAGTTCACTCTCAAACTCTATCCGTCCATCCAAAAGTTCTACCAAATCATCCACTATCGAGAGCCCAAGCCCCTGCCCTCTGTGAGCGCGATTCATACCGCTGTGTGCTTGATAAAAACGCTTAAAGACATTTTCTTGCTCCAAGAGGTCAATCCCCTCTCCAAAGTCCTCAACAACTATCAAGACACTCTCTTCTAACTCTTTGATACTCACGATGACTTTAGAGTCTATAGGCGAGAATTCAACTGCATTTGAGACAAGATTTAAAAGGATAAGATATAATTTTTCTCTATCCTGATAAATCGAATCGCCACACTCTATCTTTATCTGCATATTGATTTTTTTATGCAGCAGCGGGTAGTACAAATCCTCTTTGATCTGAAGCAAGATATCTAAAAAGTCGATTTTTGAAGAGGTAATGTCCAGTGTTCCTGACTCTATCTCGGCGGCTGTTATGATGTTTTTTATCTGAAAGCTAAGTGCCAAAGATTCTTCATAAAGTGAGTTTCCTATAAACTGTACACGTTCATCCCCATTTGTTTTGAGCAGAGATTTCGAGAGACTGAGCATACTAAAGAGCGGGTTGTTAAACTCATTTTTTATGATTGACATAAACTTGCTTCTGTTTTCTTCTGACTTTGTAAGTCTTTTGTTAACATCTTCTAGTTTTTTGAGCATTTTTTGGCTATCTGCAATGATGAGATCTCTCTCTTGAAATCTTTTTTGTATCTCTTGTAAAAGTGCTTCATTTGTAATGTAATTTAAATTCATATAGATTTTCCTTTTGCTATTTACTGTTTTTTATAGATGGATGGTTTTGAAAGTTTTAAAATTCCATCTTTCATGGTTACTAAACTCTCAGAATGCCCTATGAAAAAGTAGCCATCTTTGAGAATTTTTGAACTAAGGTTTTTAACAACACCCTCTTTTGTCTCTTTGTCAAAATAGATCATTACATTACGACAAAAAATCATGTCAAATTTTGGAGGAATTTTTGCATAGTCTCCATAGACAAGGTTAAAACTCCTAAATGTAATCATCGATTTTACAAAAGGTTTTATCTCGTAAAACATCTCTGTTCCCTGCCTTGTAGAAACACTTTTTTTATCAAAAAACTTCAGAAGCATATTTTTAGGAAGCGCGCCTATATCTGCTGATGAGTAGCATCCCTCTATGGCTTTTTTCAAAATATTTTCAGAAATATCTGTTGCTAAAATCTTGATATCCCACTCTTGTGGATTTTTGAGTATCGAGAGTAAAAAGATAGCTATAGTGTAAGGTTCTTGACCGCTTGAACATGCCGCCGACCAGATACGCAGCACTTTTTTCTCTTTGGCTTCATACTTATGTATCTCTTTTTCCAAAAAATCCCATTGTGAAGGTTCTCTAAAAAAACTAGTGACGTTTGTGCTTATCTCATTGATGAGCATAATCATCTCTTCACCGGATGAATCACCCTTGAGATACTCCATATACTCTCTGAAACTGTTCAACCCCAATGTTCTTAGTCTTTTAGAGAGTCTGCTTCGCACAAGCATAATCTTGTGCTCTGCAAGGTGAATACCTATCTCCCTGTAAACAAGTTCGCTCAGAGCCTCAAACTCTGATTTTGAGATATCGTATGCACTCATATTCATATATTTTCTCCCGAATCAAGGTGTTCTCTAATGCCCTCTGTGTTAAGGATAAGCGCGATGTTGCCACTGCCTAAAATCGCCGCACCCGAAATCTCTTTTACATTACTGCTTAGCACGCCAAGCGATTTGATAACAACCTGCTGACGCCCTAAGAGTTCGTTTACCTGCAAGATGTATCTTCCCTTTTCATGGTCTATACAGATAAAAGTGGACTCCTCTAGCGGGGTTCTGTTTTGGCTTAAGTTAAGAAGTAAATTTAAACGTACGATAGGAAGTATCTCACCGCGATAGTTTATAAACTCGCCTTTTCCTTTCACTTGATGTACATCCTCAACAGCCGGACTAAATGACTCAACGACAGAGAGTGTCGGAACGATGAACATCTCATCTTCTACTTGAATGTTAAGCCCATCGATGATAGCAAGTGTTAAAGGTAAAATAATCTTAAAAGAGGTGCCAACCCCAAGTTCACTCTCTACTGTTATCTTCCCACGCATCTCTTCTATGGACTGCTTTACAGCGTCAAGTCCAACTCCCCTGCCGCTGATGTCAGTAATGCTTGCAGCAGTAGAAAAACCTGCACAAAACAAGAAACTTATAATCTCATCGGCAGAGTAGTTCACGCCCTCTTTTGCAAACCCTTTTTCGATGGCTTTTTGAAGTATGCTTTTTGTATCTACACCTCTTCCATCATCACGTATCTCTATGACAAAAGAGCTTCCTTTATGTGAAGCACTGAGGTAGATATTGCCTCGTGGCTCTTTTGCTGCTGCTTCTCTGGCATTTACATCTGCTTCGATGCCATGGTCAACAGAGTTTCTTAACAAATGGATAAGCGGCTCAGAGAGTTTGTCCACCATAGTTTTATCTATCTCTGTATCTTCTCCGCTTACATGAAGCTCTATCTCTTTGTGAGTTTTCATACTTACATCACGCACAACCCGTTTCATCTTCAAAAATGTATCTTTGATGGGAACCATTCTAAGGCTCATCACCTTGTTTTGGATAATACGTGTTGACTTTGTAAGCATCTCAAGATAACCGTTGAGCTCATTGTTGTTTATGGAGCGAATCTGCTCATTTTGGCTGATATAGCTCTGTGCGATGACAAGTTCGCCTATCGAATCAAAGAGTTCATCAAGTTTTGCAGACTCAACACGAATAGAACTTTTTGCTTTGTCACTTGTTTTAAGTGCGCTTTGGTTATGTACCTCTTTTTCTTCGACTTGCTCTATTTTTGAAGTTTCAAGGCTTTTTTGAAGCGCTTCTACAGGAACAATACTAATGCAAACCTCATGCTCCTCTGCTATAAACTCAAAAACATCAGCTATATCCATCTCATCTTTTTGTGTTAAAAGATAGAGCGTTAAAGTTTTGATATAAGAAACTTCAGTATTAAATGCCTCAAGTGGGACTATGTTTGCATCTATGCTGTAGTGCGTGTAGATAATCTCTCCAAGAGCGCCAAGCAGTTTAAAAAATATCTGATGGTTATAGCCTCGAAGATAGATATCGCTATCTAAGGTCATCTTCACTTCATACACTTTTTTCCCATCAAGCACCTCTTTATCCAAAGGAGCATAGCGCATCATCATTTGCGTCACATCACTCTCCTTAGCCTCATGCGAGTAAGAAGTAGTGCTTACAAGCGTTTCATACGATCTCTCGGCTCCCTTTTCTTGAAAATCAAGCGCTTTTTTTATCTCATCTAGTATCTCATAATAGTGGGGAGGGTACCCATCCAACCCCTCTTCTTCGTAGTTAAATACCGTTCCTACGATGTCAAAAGAGCGTATAAAAAGATCCGCATCGCTTGCTTGAAGCACATTTTCTTCTTTACGATACAAAGAGAGCAAATCTTCAAAGTGGTGGACAAACTCACCGAGTTTTACAAATCCAAAAGAGTTCGCATTGCCTTTGAGCGTATGCACTCCACGAAAGATATCGTTAATGAGATCTTTATCATTAGGAGTCTCTTCGAGACTTAAAAATTTGGGTGCAATCTCTTCAAGTATCTCTTTGCATTCATTTAAAAATATCTCCATTACTCTGTCATGTTTGTTCATTTTACCCTCGTATGTCGATGGACATCTTGCCGATGCCCTCTATTTGTGCCACATCGCCCTCTAAAAGAGCGATGTGGATATGTGGAGCTGTTTTTTTAACAGAAGCCAAAAGAGAGAAAAGTGCACTTGATGCAACACCGTTACTTGCATCAACACAAATCTCTTTAACCTGTTCTATCTGTTGCAAAATCATTTTTGATAAAAGAGTGATTTGCTCATTATCTATCTTCGCATCGATGTTTAGCACTCCATCTACTATCTGCATAACTAAAACTCTTTGAGATCATCATCATCTAAAGGCAAGATTTCAGATGGTTTCTTTTGAGGTTGTTGCTGCATTTGGAACCCTTTAGCAGAAAAACCTTTTACGGGACTTTTACTTGCCATTTTTGGCTGGTGGTGTAAAACAGACTTTGCCATATGCATACCGCTTGTCGAAATACCAAAAATAGCTGCGAGTTCAGCTATGTTTACTTTCATAGTTGTTGCTTGTGCGCTCATCTCTTCACTTGCAGCAGCACTCTCTTCAGAGTTGCTAGCAATTACCTGTGTTACAGAATCAACTTGATTCATCGCTACGCCTAGCTGGTTAATGCCGCTTGCTTGTTCTTTAGAAGCAATCGCAATTTCTCCTACGATATCGCCTGTCTTTTTGACTTTGTCTAAAATCTCAACAAACGCTTTGTTTGTCTGCTCTGTAATGAGGTTTCCTTTACGAACATCCTCTATAGATTTTTCGATGATAGCCGCTGTATCTTTTGCTGCTGTTGCACTTCTTTGTGCAAGGTTTCTTACCTCTTCTGCAACAACTGCAAATCCAAGACCATGTTCACCTGCACGTGCCGCTTCAACTGCCGCATTAAGTGCAAGAAGATTTGTTTGAAATGCAATCTCATCGATAGTTTTAATGATGTTAGAGATTTTTCTTGAACTCTCATTTATCTCTTCCATAGAAGTACTTAACTCTCTAATATGCTCATACCCCATTTTAGCCGCTTCATTTGCATCACGTCCGAGCATATCTGCTTCTCTTGCATTTTCAGAGTTTTGATCAATGGTCGCTTTTATCTCTGTAAGAGAACTTGTAATCTCCTCTACTGATGCCGCTTGTTCTTGTGCTCCCTCTGCTAGTTGTTGGCTTGAAGAACTTACTTGATTTGCCGCGCTTGCTACTTGTTCTGCACCGTCATTTACAGTGTTCACACCAGATGTGATAAGACTCATAATCTGTCTTACCATAAAAAACGCTATGATTACCGCTAGCAAGATACCGCCTAGCGCGACACTAATGTTCATATTTCTGATATCAGCATAAACTTCATCAGATTGTACTTTGGCTTTGTTCATAGACTCTTCGTTGTCATCTGCAATTTTATTAATCAATGTTCTTGAGGAATCAATAAGCTCTCTTGCCTTTCCTGCGGAGAGTGTAGACGCTTTTTGGTTTGAGTTTTGCACTCCGAGTGTTAAAACGGTATTTTGAATATCTTTAAATGCATCTACAGACTCTTCTACTTTGTTCAAAAGTCCCAAAAATTCGTTTGGTATAACTTTTCTCAGCTCTTGAAGCTCCTCATCAACCTCTTTGATAAATTTATGGGAATTGTCAACCCATCCTTGCATTTCAGCTTCATCCTCAGCTAAAATCACCCTTGAAGCATCACGAATAGCGCGAATCATGTTGGATTCGATTTTAGTAGCTGCATAAAAAGCTTGAAGTGTTTTTTTAGAGTTGGCATCGAGCTTTTTCTCAAGTTCTTGTATCATACTCTCTTTCATCTCGCCTGTATATTTCTCTACAAGTAAAAACTGCTTTCTTGCATCTCCGTTTAATTTCTCTTTTGCTTTTACATTGGTATTAGCCATTGTAAGTGCTGATACTTGTTTGTTGACTTCTATATATGCATCTACATCTTTCTTGAAATTATCCATAGCTGCTCTACTTTCTGGTCTTACAATTTCACGAAGCTCTGCTGTTGCTTTTAAGAGACTATCTTTAGCTTTATTGAAATTTTTTTCAAAAGCACTCATTTCTTCTTGGGTAGATGCTAAAATCATGTTTTTTTCAGCTCTTTGCATCTCTACAAGATTGATTTGGATTTTTTGTGAAAGTACAACTTTCTTTGCATCCCCATCCACTAACTCATTTAAGCTATCATTGATGCTTCCTGCACCTCGTATCCCAAAAAAAGCTATGGCTGAAGCCACAACTACCAGTATGGTGATTATCATCGCCAGTTTTTGCGTAAATGTCATTTTCATTTTTTACTCCTCTATTATTTGTTCTAGTTGTTTTACACTGCTTAACTCATCTTGTGAAAAGATTTGCTTTAAGTTGACTATCATCACTACACCGCTGTTTGTTTTTGCCATAGACTTTAAAAAAGTAGTATCAATGGCAGTACCA
This sequence comes from Sulfurimonas lacustris, assembly GCF_059705355.1. Taxonomy (NCBI): domain Bacteria; kingdom Pseudomonadati; phylum Campylobacterota; class Epsilonproteobacteria; order Campylobacterales; family Sulfurimonadaceae; genus Sulfurimonas; species Sulfurimonas lacustris. Next base: position 990,256 of record NZ_AP046125.1, on the reverse strand, counting down.
AACTTCGGCGGCTCCGCCATCTCCTCTTCTGTGATGTTGAGTACATCTGCCGTTTTGTCAACGATAAAGCCGATGAGACTGCCATCGACTATACCTATGATGATAGTGGTTCGCTCGTTGTACTCCATCTCTTGAAGGTCAAACTTAGCTCTGATATCTATGATAGGAATGACTAAACCTCTCAAGTTGATAACACCTTTGACAAAATCAGGCATTTTAGGAACTTTCGTAAATTTCATCATCGCGATAATCTCTTTTACATCTAAAATCTCGATGGCGTACGTCTCGCCGCTTATCTCAAAAGAGAGATATTTTTGTGCGCTTGAAGCGGCAAGTTTGCTCTTTTGCGCTGTTCTTTGGTTTGCTGCCATACTACAGTCCCAAAACTTTTTGAATCGCTATAACAATTTTGTCATTGCTAAAAGGCTTAACAACCCATCCAGCGATACCTATCTCTTTACCGGCTTGTTTTATCTCAGCCGAATTTTCAGTAGTAAGCGCTAAAATGGGCTTTTGGCGCACAGATGCTATGGCTTTGAGTTTTTGTGCTAGCTCCAAACCGCTCATCTGCGGCATATTGATATCTGTAAAAAGAAGATCATAATCCACATCTCCAGCTACAACCCTATCCAAAAACTCAGCAGGATTTGAAAAAGTGCTAAATGCTATACTGCCATTTGCAACCAAATCTTCAACTGCGAGTTCAACAGAAGCTAAAACCGCTTTACTATCATCTACAAACACTACTTTTTTTGACATTTTTTTCCTTTAAATTAAATTTTTTGTTCTTTTTGTTTTGTGTTTATTTAAAATAGTTCAAACTCCTCCTCTTCAAAAGGTGCATTTAAGACCGCAATCTTAAGCTGCTCTATCGAGCTCTTTAATGAATCTTTGAGATAATGGATGTCGATAGTGTCTTTATAAACAAAAACCGTCTGCACAAAACGCGCTATATCATCATAGATAAATTCAAGCATTTTAAATTTCTGCTTTTGTTCATCGCCAAGAGCGTCAAAATCAACCTCTTGCATAAACTCTGCAAGTTCTAAAAAGAGTGCTGCCATCTCACGCATTATCTGGATTTGAGAGAGAATGGTTTGCATTTTTTTGAGTAAAAAACTCATATTTACAAGAAGCTTATGAGTAAGTTCCCCTTCATAAATCTGGTTAATATAGACTTCAAAATCATCACTTATCTCTATAAGCGTAGTGATATCATCTGATACAAGGTTCCACGTTGCATCTTGCTGTATCTGGTTAAGAAATTTTTTGCTGCTTAACTGTTTTTTTGCAAGAACAGATGCGGCACTCTGTGTAGGTTTCTCTACTATTTTGCAGGGAACATCTTTTTCCAACTCTTTTGTTTCTTCTTGCTGTTCTTGTGCATAAAACTTAGCAAGCGCAACATTTTCACAAACCTTTAACAGTCTGTACAAAAACTCTTCATCTTTAAATGGTTTATGCACAAACTGGCGCACTCCGATATCTATAAGCTCTACAAAATACTCCACTTCATTATGCGCGGAGAGGATGATGATATCTTGGTCTGGGTTGAGCACTTTGATTTTTTTGCAAAGTTCGATTCCATCCATATCGGGCATTGTGATATCACTCAGGACTATATCTATCGTCTCTTCTTTATATATGGCAAGCGCCTCTGCTCCATCGTATGCGGTTCTCACATTTTTAAAAAGAAGCGTTGCAAGAGAGCTAAGCTCCTCATTTAAAAATCTGTCATCTTCGACTACAAGGAGTGTTAATGTTTTTGCGTATGAGCGCAACTCTTTAAAAATCGTCATCCATACCTCCTAAAATAGTTCCAAATCTTCTTCTATAAGAAACCCGTTAAAAACATTTTGTTTTAACTGTTCCAAAGAAGCACGAAGAGAGTTTTCAATAAGAGAGATATTGCTTAACTCTTGCGTGATAAATGCGGATGAGATAAACTGCACAATATCTTCTCCAATATACTTCATAATGACAAATTTCTCTTTTTGTTCTTTTGTCAAAGTATCTAAGTGAATACTGCTTAAAAAATTGGACATCTCATAAATAACAACAGCGATATTTGCCGTTGCACCCATTTGTGAAAGAGTTGTATAGATTTTTGAAAGCAAGGATGCTATCATCTCTATACTCTGCGCATTCACACCATAATACAAATTGTCAATTTCATGCTCAAGCTCATCTCCGAGCTCTATCAAATACTCTATCTCATAACTCATATCATCAGAGATATCTAAAAGAGCCGTTTTTTCTTTTTGACTGACACTGTTGCTTTTAGGCAAAACACTTTTTTGCAAAGCAGGTTTTGGTTCTGCAACACTCACGTTGGTATGCAGTGAGAGTGAAAGCACTTTGTCTTCACATACGCGAAGAAGTCTATATATAAGCTCTTGATGGTCAAAAGGTTTATAAACAAGCTGTTTGATGCCTATATCAACCAACTTGACAAGAAACTCCATATCTCTATGCGCAGAGATGATAACAATATCTTGATTTTCATTGATCTCTTTTAGTTTTTTACTCAGCACGACACCATCCATCTTAGGCATAGTAATATCTGTAATAACGATATCAGCTGGATTGTGTTTATAAATTTCAAGTGCTTCTATACCGTTGTAGGCGAAAGAAACATCCTTAAAAAAAAGCTCGGCGAGGTTTACAATCTCCTCGTTTAACTGCTTATCATCTTCAACGATCATAACGGTAAGATTTTTTGCAAAATTCCTTAACTCTCTGACAATACTCATCTTTTCATCCAATCTTTATTTTCGTAAATGCAATCGTATAAAAAAAGTGTCGCGGAAGTGTCGCGGTAAAGACATTTTTTTTATTTTTTTGTAATTTTGTTTTGATTAGGGCATAAATAAGGGGATAAAATCGTATTATTTTTTTCATCGCGACACTTCCGCGACACTTTTTCAATATCATTTCGTTTTTGAGGAGCAAAAAATGACATTTAAAAAGAAACTAGTAGCGATTATGTTGCTTATAGGGATCATACCTTTCTTAGCAATGGGAGTAAAATCTTATTTTGACGCACAAAGTGCACTTAACCAAGAAGCTTTTGCAAAACTTGAATCTGTAAATGGAAATAAGAAAAACCCTCTCATACAGTTTTTTCTCTACAGATTTTCCGATTTGACTATTGCATCAAAAAACACAAACACCATCCATCTCAGCAAAGATTTGATTCATGCACACAATAACCTTCAAACAGGTGCTACTGAAAAATTTCCAACGCATCACAATGAAGTTCAAGTCATTCATAAAAAATATGATTCTTTTTTTCAGGATTATTTGAAAGCTTATGGATACTATGATTTATTTGTCATATGTGCAAAACATGGTCATGTAATGTATTCTGCTGCAAAAGAGTCAGATTTAGGAGCAAATTTAAGTTCTGGAAATCTAAAAGATGAAGGGCTTGGAAAACTTTGGAAAAAAATTGTTGATACGCAAGAAGCGCAGATAGTCGATATGGCAAGTTACACCCCTTCTAAGGGTGAACCTGCTATGTTTATCGGAACACCCGTAAAAGATGAAAATGGAACTATTATTTCCATAATAGCGATTCAAATATCAGATCAAAAAATCAATGACATCACAAATAAAAGAGAAGGTCTTGGAAAAAGTGGAGAAACTTATCTTGTAGGTAAAGACTATCTTATGAGAAGTGATAGCTACTTAGATCCGAAAAACCACTCTTTAAGAGCATCTTTTGCAAATCCATCACAAGGAAGTGTGAGAACAGATGCCGCCAAAGCTGCTTTAGATGGCAAAAAAGGAACTTTTATCACTACTGATTATAACGGTGGTACGGTTTTAAGCTCTTACGATTTTATAGATATCAAAGATATACGCTGGGCAATTTTGAGTGAAATTGATTTTAAAGAGGTCAATGAACCTGTAGAAGCGTTGCTTATGTCAGCTTTAATAATGGGAGGGTTTTTTATACTGATTATTGTTGTAATAGCAGTTTTTTTAGCAAACTCTATCACCAAGCAGGTTGTAGTCTCAGTAACTAACGTAAATGAATCAGCAGAACAAGTAGCAAGCGCGGCAAATCAAGTAAGTTCTTCAAGCCAACAACTAGCAGAGGGAGCACAAGAACAAGCGGCGTCAGTAGAGGAGATTACCAGTTCTCTTACAGAGATAAAAGCGACCATTGATCAAAACTCTGAAAATGCAAGAGAAGCAGATATGCTCGGACGTGATGCAAATGAAGCGGCTAAAATGGGGTATGAGCATATTAGAGAGTTAAGTACTTCTATGGAAGAGATAAATGAGAGTTCAAGAAAAATCTCTAACATCATTAAAACTATCGATGAGATTGCATTTCAAACAAATCTTCTTGCACTTAATGCGGCAGTTGAAGCGGCACGTGCAGGCGAACATGGTCTTGGATTTGCAGTTGTTGCAGAAGAGGTAAGAAACCTTGCACAAAGAAGTGCAACAGCAGCAAAAGATACAGCGGCTATCATCGAAAAATCTATAGAGGATGTTCGTAAAGGAAACCTCATTACAGAGCAGACAAACAAAGCGTTTGTTGAGATTTTAGACAAAGTTAAAAAGACAGGCGATATCGTAGGAGAAATTGCTATTGCTTCTAAAGAACAAGCAAGCGGCATCAACCAGCTAGGCGTAGCGATGAATCAAGTTGATTCTGTAACACAGGTAATTGCTAGCAACTCTGAAGAGAGTGCTGCTGCAAGTGAAGAGATGAGCGCACAAGCAACAACTATGAAAGTAAACATAGCTGAACTCGCAGCTATTTTTGGTATTTCGACAAATAAATAGCGTTATTTTAGTATCGCTAACACTCTGCTAACGCAAAAAGTTTATAGTTTCATCATCTGACACAAACAAAGGAATGAAGATGAAAAAGTTTGCTTTTATGTTTTTGAGCACTGTTGCTATTTATGCTACTGATTATAGTACTATGACGCTAGAGGAGCTTCAATCCTCTAGGGGAAGTGTAGCAGAAGCTGACCGCAGTGCATTTCAAAGTGAAATGCAGTCTCGTATGCAATCACTCAGCCCAGAGGAGAGACAAACAGCGTCAAGCAGTATGCGCCAGAGCAAATCTGGAGCGCAAGATGGAACAGGCTCACAAATGCGTCAAGGTGGTGGAAGTGGCGGTGGTGGAGGTAAACAGTATAGAGGTGGCAGATAATGTCCTTAAATTACTTTGAGATTTGGCTAGAAAAACTAGCAAATATACTATTTTAAACACAGGAGAAACAGATGCAAGTAAGTTCATCACAACAGATGTATCAAATGCAAACAAGAGCAATGGATGGAAGCGGCGGCGGTCAAGGCGGCGGTCAAATGAAAGAGATTATGCAATCTTTACCTCAAGATCAAAGAGCATCTTTTCGCGAAGAACTCTCTTTATTGTCACCACAAGATCGCCAATCTTTAAAAACGGAGATGGCAGCTATTGATACAGCTGCATTATCTTCTGAAGATCTTTCACAGACGCTTACTGATTTGTTAGCAAATTACAAAAAGCCTGAAGCAACATCAGAAAATATACTTGATCTTTATGCGTAAGTAGCTGTGAGTACAAGGAGAAGAAAACGGCTATTTTACTTTTAGAAGACGATACCATTCTTGGTGAAACTATTCACGAGATGTTGCTTGAGAGTGGGTATGAGGTTGATTGGGTTATGGATGGTGATGCGGCTTGTGAGGCATCGTGGCAAAAGAGATATGATCTCTACATTTTTGATATAAATGTACCACAGATAAACGGTTTCGATCTGCTTGAACAACTCCGCAACGCCAATGATACGACACCTGCCTTTTTCATAAGCGCTATGACAGATATTAGTGCCATGGCAAAAGGTTTTCGTATCGGAGCGGATGACTATATAAAAAAACCGTTTTATCCGCAAGAGTTGCTTTTGCGCCTTGAAGCAAGGTTTTTAAAAAAGCAGGTACTTCTCTCCTATGGAAAAATCAGTTATAACCCAAAAAATGACGAGATAAAAAAAGATGGAAAATTTCTCTCTTTAGGAGATGTCCAACTTCCCCTTTTGAAGCTTTTTATCACAAATATAGGTAGAATACTAAGCAAAGAGTCTCTTTTTGATGTGATGGAACATCCCAGCGAGAGCGCACTACGTGTGGCTATAAATAAACTAAAATCAACTACAGAATGGGAAATTATAAATATTCGTGGCATAGGGTACCGCATTGAGAAGAGCTGAGAGTGAATCGTTTTTTAAGAGCTTTGGAGTCTTCTTTCTCTCTTTGTCTCTTTTAAGCGCAATACTTGCCTATCTGTTCTATTTGAAACTAACACATGAGTTTCAAGAGAAGGTATATACAGAGATGCAGCTGTGCAGTTATACGCTCAAATGTGAAGAGTACCTCTTTGATTTTGTAGAACTTGAACCAACAAAACTTTACCATTTGATGGAAGAGCAAGGAGAGCTTTTTGCCTACTTCTCCATTCCTAAAAATGAGAAATATGCGCTCAAATTTAGCCTTGAGAGAGAAAAATACCAAAAATTTCTTCAAGATATGAAAGTTACAGTTTTAAAACAGTATCTTTTGGCACTTGTTGCTCTTCTCGTGCTTTCATTGCTTTTTTCGCTTTATGCACTGCGTCCATTAAGAAATGCACTGCACCTAACAGAAGAGTTTAGCCGTGACATACTCCATGATCTGGGCACACCACTTGCGGTTCTGCGTCTTAACCTAAGCCTTTTACATATTATGAACGGTGATGAGAAAAAAATCAAAAGAATCTCTCAAGGTATAGACACAATCGCATCACTTGGGGATAATTTGCGAAGTTATCTTGAGGGGCATACTTACCAAAAAGAGGAGATTGACCTTTTAAAACTTTTAAAAGAGAGGATTTTACTCTTTGAAAAGCTTTACCCAAACATCGTTTTTTCGCTTGAGGGAACAACATTTTTACTTGAAGCAAATCATGATGCTATAGTGCGTATTGTTGATAATATTTTAAGCAATGCTGCAAAATACAACAAAATAGACGGTTTTGTAAAGGTGCAAAGTGATGCAAAGAGCAAAACGCTAAAGATTCAAGATAGCGGCAAGGGGATAAAAAATCCAAAAATGGTTTTTGAGAGATTTTACAAAGAGCAAGACAGAGGTATGGGTATCGGTTTGCACATCGTCAAAAAGTTTTGCGACGCTCTTAAAATCACCATCAAACTTGAGAGTGAAATCTTAAAAGGGAGTGTGTTTACACTTGATTTAAAAAATATTATAAGGAAGCAAAATGCATAAGCAATTCTATAAGGTGACATTTTTACTATTATCGGTAGTTTTTAGTAATGCAGATGACATAAATAAACAGATAGAAGCGCTAAAGGAAGCCACACCAAGAGAGAGAGTTGAGATGATGAATAGTCTCAAAGAAAAAATTGCGGCTATGAACGAACATGAAAGAGGAAATGCTATTGAAACACTTCAAGAAACACTAAAAAAAGAGACAGGCACAAATCAAAATTATTTTGAACACAGGATGAATCAAAATAGTTCTACAGGCATGAGAAATATGCAACAAAGAGGTATGCAATCGGCACAACCAAAATACCAAGGTGGCAAAAAATGAAGATACTGCTGTTCATTTTCTTTATAACTGCTACATTAGGTTTAGCATATATTGATAATGACATTGACGGTGTAGAAGACGCATATGACCAATGCCTACAAACGCCTCTTAGTGATTTGGTTGACTTCAAAGGGTGTAGTTTAAATACCAACTCACAAATGTTCCACTATGATATTGTTTTTGGAATGGGATTTTCTCAGACAAATTACACTTTACAAGAAAAAACAAATACCATCACATCCTATATACAAAGTGATTTTTATTTTGACAAAACAACGCTACAAATAGTAGCTTCTCGGTACTACTCTAAAGTAGAAGAAGACTATGACAGTGGATGGGATGACACTACTTTTACTGTTTTTCATCAATTGTACTCAACTGATTTTTTTCATTTAAATTTTTTAACTGCTCTTATTTTCCCTACATACAAAAATATCTATCACAATGAAGCACTGGACTATAAATTCGGATTTGATTTTCGCTATATCTTAGATGATACAAACTCTCTTTTTGGGGGCTATAGCTATACCGCCGTAAATGATTCAGATTTTCAATCTATTTTATATCAAGATACTCAAGCTTTTGATATAAAATTTGCACATAAAATAGATTTTAAAAAAACATATACACTATCTTATACATTTAACGAAAGCATTTATAAAAGTATTCCTCCTATTCAAACAGTTGGTATTGGCTATGCAATTGATATAAATGAACACTGGTTTGTAGGTGGGTACTATGACTACGGACTCAGTACTTCTGCAAGCCAACATGCTTTCTCTCTTTCAGTAGGTTATTTTTATTGACAAAAATACAATTAATTATCTTGTAATTAAACTATTAAAAGTGTATTATACTAGCATCATTTATATCCAAGGTAATTAAATGCAAATAATCATATATAATCAGAAAGGCGGTGTCGGCAAATCGATGCTTGCTACGCAGATAGCTCTTCACTTTGACACAACCATCATAGAACTTGACCCATACGGCATGCTCACAAAAACACTCGATGATAGAGTGATAAAAATCCCACTTGATGCACAAGCTCCTGAGATAGAGAGTGGAGATGTAGTGTATGATTTTGGAGGGTTTGATGATATTCGTCTTGAGAGTATTGCTAAAAATGCCACTCTTATACTTCTACCGTTTAATCCCACCATCAACTCTTTAGGAACAACCCTGCAAAGTTACAACCGTGTAAAAGATTTGCAACTTCCAGTTTTATTTGTAGTAAATGGCTATATCAAAGAGAGTGATATCGAGGATGCTATTAGTTTTTTAGCAGAACATACACAAGAGGAGATAGACTGTTTTGCCATCCCACATACAAGAGCACTCCAAACTGCCGAAAATGATGGAATGAGCATTATAGAACTTGCAAAAAGTAGTGGACTCAAACAGCACACCTACAAAAAGATATCCTCCATCATGCAAGATTTAATGAGAAAAATCGAGGAGTACAACTAATGGCTCGCGCAAAATTTGATAAACTCATAACTGATGAAACAACAGCGCCGACTAAAACACACTTGGATCTGCAAAAAAAACAAGGACGCCCAAAGGGGAGCAAGGTAAAAACAGAACAATCCACCGCCTCAATAACTATTGCACTTACCGCGTCTCAAAAACAAGAGCTAGAAGCATATGCCAAGAGTGAGTTTCGCTCTGTTGGAAGTGTTATAAAAATGCTGCTTATTCAAAAAGGGATTATAAAGATGAATGAATGATTCTATTTATTTATCTTGTATTTAAAGAGGATTATATGACTATAAATAGTGCAAAGTAATACTCGCCCTATTATGCTTCATCTCATAACTCACCTGTTGCAGTGACTCTTCATAACTATAATCAGCTTGCGCATACTCAAACATCCTTCTTTTTGCAAAGTTCCATCTAAGACCATGAGAAGCTTCTGGAATTTCGTTTGAGAGAAGTGCTGCTTGTTTGATATCTTCATAGTAAGCTTGGCGATTAATTTTAAACTTTGAATTTTGAGAGACATGGTTTTGAAGTTCGTTGTATGTATCAAGCGATACTAAAACCTCTCCCTCTTTGCCACCTTTTTCTTTTGTGAAGAGGATGCCTTTTTGAGTATTAGTGATAGTGTCTTGTTTCGTTTCTAAAAGTTGTTCAGGTTTTATAAGTGCAACACCCTCTATTCTCGCTCCACCCTCATGCTGAATTTTTGCGGCAAGTTGATGGAGTGGGTTTTTGAGATGAGAAATCAGAAGTTCAGGTTTTTTATACGTACGGTTGTGATAATTACTAGCTACAAATTTTAAATCTCTTGCTTCATCTAAAATGGTTTGTCTGATTGAAAAGTCATACTCTTTTTGGGTTCCATGGATATTTTTTGTAAAAACTTTTAAAGCGATTTCAAGTTTGCCCAGTGCGGCACTTATTTTTTCTAAATACTGTTTGGATGGATAATATTCGATTTTGTAGTCCATATAAGCTGTTATATGTTCAGCAGATATATTTTCAAAGTCTTTTATGCTCCAATGCTCTTGCAAATAGTTAAAGAAGTTATTCCAAATAGCTCTATAACTCTCCATCGTTTTATAACTTGCTACCTTTTGAAAATGGGGATGGCTTGGATTGATTCTATTCTCTTTCTTAGCTCCTGCTTCAAATATCTGTTTAGCTAATTGTGAACTTTGGTAATAGACGCTTCCTCTGATTTTTTATCCTTTTTTATTTTTAACTTTTGATAGATTTAGCCGCTATCTGAGGCAAAGTTTGTTTAGTCAATCTGCTCGTTTATCAAGCAGCATCTGCTTGGCTCTTTTGATTGAGATGGTGCGATAGATCCGAAGTTCTGCCTGAGCTCCACCTAATTAATTTTATGTTTTTTAAAAATTGAATTGTGTAATGATAGCACGGGAGTTTGTTCGATTATGGTTGTACTATTTTAGTGAGAGAGTGAATGTTTTTTCCAGTTTCCATTTTTTGCAAAGAGCTTATGAAACTCCCGATATAACAGGAGTCTCTTAATATTGTATTTTTAGTTTAACAACAGCAAAAAATACAGTAAAAAACAGTTGACAATACAGCAAATTAGTAATCTCTTGGCGTCAATAATCTTTTTTGTTGAAGATTTTGAAGCATTTTTATCTCTTTTTTTTGAGCATCATTGTCGCCAAGATAGTTTGGATACTCTTTTGCTCTATCTATTGCAGCGTTATAAACTTGCTCAATTAGGCGTAAATTTATGTTGTTTGTCGGAATGATTTTACTCTTGCTCTCCTCTAAAAACTCAATGCAAAAAATCTCAATCAGTGAAGCCCATATCTCAATATCATCTTCTTTTTTTTCAATGAGGACATTTATATTTCCACATTTTGAGATAGTATAAATCATCGAACTCAGAAGTAAAATCTGCATACATTGCTTTGAGAGATACTTGTGTGCATGCCAATCAATTTCAAGGATTACATCGTTCAAGATCTCTTTTAAATCAAAAACTCGCACAGCAGTATCTCTTTCTTCTTCACCGTCAAAATTTCTGAAATTGATGATAATCTCTTTTGATCTTGAGCTTTGAATCCAAAAACTATTTTTGTCAACACAATAGAGAATTTTTATAAAACTTGAGTGAAACGGTTCATTTATCCAATAGTTATTTACAATAATTTCTTTATAAAGATTTATCATTGTATAACTTGAAAAAGTAGAAGATGGGTAAAGACTGATTTTGATAGAGTGTGTGTTTATTTCATACAAAATCTCTTCTATTTCTTCTTTAATCTCTTCTTCTATTTCTGTCTCTGCCTCAGTTTTCTCGATTACAAGCTCCTCTTTTTCTACGATATTATCAACATCTTCATTTTTATGATTTGCGACAAAGAAAAATCTCTTTGCCACAAATATGAAAAAAACAATGAATGCTATGTATGATACATATTCCATACTATCTTCCGATTCGTTTATCTAATAAACCGGAATCACTCAGCAGTTTTACTAATAACTGTCGTGTAAATTTAAGCTCAAATTCCAAAATCCGCTGCGTTCCAACGCCGCTTTTTGAATCATAGTAAATATCTAATATTGCAAGAGCTTCGGCACGCGTTATATAGATGTGCCCTTTTGATAATTTTAAGCGTAGGTTGATATCTCCATCAAATTTTTCAACAACAGTAAATTTATTTTGCTTATTGCCCTTATCAAAGAGCTTTAATTCGCTTATAAATAGTTTGGTATCGGCATAGTTTGATGTCACAATTTCATTACCCACCATGATGAGATAGGTTCTTACATAGTTTCTTTTATTCTGCAAATCTTCCTCTCTGCCTCTAATGAGAAAAATCTGTTTATCATGCACCAATACAATCGGCACTAATTTTACATTTTCCGGAATTACATTCATCAAGATTTCATCTATCATTTTCTTTTTCTCCTTTTTTAGCAACTTCTAATTCACACCACATATCATGTATTGTAGAGTGAACAACGCTTAGTTTGTGGTACTTTTGTAAATAGTTTGCTATTTGACGAAAGCTTAAGCTCTCATCGTTTTTGAGCGATTTGATAAGTGCCCATTTACCAAGCAGTTTATCTCGTTTTGGCTGTTTGCGAAAAGATTTTGACCGCATAGCAACAGTGTGCTTTTTTACATCATCGGTTGCATCTTCGTACTTAACTATGGCTAAGACGAGTGATGCGTAGGATAGTAGTTGCAACTCCATACCTTTGTTCTCTTCTTTCAATGGATAAAAAATAGCTCTACTCTCTTCCATTATCTTAATTCTTGACTCAAGAGGTATTTTTATAAAGCTCCTCAAGATAGCTTTTTGTTCTTCATCTGTTTTTTTTAAAAGACGCGTTACCGTGCTATGCATCGTGACTGCATCCATATGTTTCTCCTTTTTGTTTATCTACTTATATTCATAATTTTTTTGATTTTTAAAAAGTAAAAAAATTATGAATGTAATTTTTGATATAAATTCAATTTTTTAAATTATTGAATTTCATTGAGGCAGTAGTGCAAAAAATACCTCACAAATTGGAGTGTTAAAAAAAAGTATTTTTTTGATTTTTTTTAGCGTAAAGGGGTCAAGAATATTAAAATATATTGTACTAGGTAATGTGTAGTGATTATTCTGAATTTCAAATTCATTATATGGATAAGTAGGATAAGTCAGATAGCATAATTATAGAAAATCAATATTTAGTGGCATTTTTGGTGCCAGATTTGTGCCAGTAGTTTGATTGTTTTTTAGTGCAAAAATGGATAAAAGTGTGTAAAAGTACCCTATTTTTGTATATTTTCTTTAAAAAACAGCGTCTATTGCATAATCGTAATAAACCCGTATATGCACCTTGTAAACCCCTGATTATAAATATTTTCACTATTGTTTTTTGAATTTTATTATTTGAAATGCATTTGAAATGCAAAAGTATGCCTTAAATTTTTGTTATTTTATAATGCGTTTGTGCCAGTTCGTAACTAACAATCACTGTTTTTTTATTTAAATACAAAAATCAAAATAATTAAGGACCTCTTAATATTTCACATAGTAAACTCAATGAATATACATAAAAGGATGTTAGATGAAACGTTCAATATTACTCTCGGTTGTTTTGGTTCCAATGATGGTGAGTGCTATGTCTCTTACTGAGGCTGTAAAAAAAGCGGTTGAGACGCACCCGCAGATTGAGATGAAAAAAGAGGATCGTGAAGCTCAGAAGAAACTCCTTCCAAAGGCGCAGGCTGGTTATTTGCCATCTGTTGACCTCTCTTACTCGGTAGGTCCTGAAGTGACAAAAACGATTAACAATGAGCGAGAGCGTGAGAGTTTAACTCGCCAAGATGCTTCTGCCGTGTTAGTTCAAAATGTTTTCTCCGGTCTTGATACTACTTATGCAGTTGAGCAGCAAAAAGCACTCATCTCTTCAGCAGGAAATACTGTAAAAGAAAATGCAAATGAGTTAGCGCTTGCTGCTTCTACATACTATATTGAGGTACTTAGAACACATGAGTTACTTCAAATTGCCAAGGACAACGTAGCAGTACACAAAAAATATCTTTCACAAATAGATGAGAAGGTAAAAGCGGGTGTTGGTCGTAGTTCTGACTACAAACAGACACTTGCACGTTATGAAAATGCTCTAAGTATTCAGTTTTTAGCAGAGCAAAATTATGACAATGCGGTTTCAAGCTTTGAGCGTATTTTACCGGGCAATTTAGGAGCAGCAGACTTAGAAAAGCCATCTGTTGGCAATATTCCTGCGAATGACTTAGAGTCTTTAGTGAAAGTCGCTATGGAAAATCATCCAAAGATTACTGTTTCTCATTCAGATATTGAAGTTGCGACAGCAGCATTGAAGCGTTCTGATGCACCTTTTTATCCAAAAGTTGATATCAAAGCGGAGGCGTATTGGAACAAAAATGTTCATGGAGTTTCTACTGGTGAGCCGAGCCTTAGCCCTTACGAAGAAGATTCAGGTTACAACGCTCTTGTAGTGCTTAGCTACAACATTTTCAACGGTTTTGCGGACAAAGCAAACAAAGAAGCTAGCCGACACAGACTACTCAACAAAAACAGCACGCTTGCAGATGCAAGACGTTACATAAGAGCCTATACTGAGATAGCATGGCAAACACTAGAGTCAACAAAACAGCAGCTTGTACATCTTGAGAACACTATCAAATCGAGCGGTGAAACTGTTGCCGACTACGAAAAAGAGCATGAACTTGGCAGAAGAAGCATCATTGACCTCTTAAATATCGAGCTTGAGTACAACAGCGCAAAAAACCGCAAAGTTACTGCTGAGTATGACAGACTTATCGCTTACTATCAAATCCTTGCATATACTGGCAAGATATTAGAAGAGATGAACATTACGGTTGAGTGATTTGATGGAAAATCCTCTTTTAGAGTGCTTGGTAATCTTTACCAAGCTCTACAACCGTCCTTATAGCGCTGATGCGCTTGTTGCGGATTTGCCAGTTCCTACTGGCAGAACGACTCCCAAACTTTTTTCACTTGACCAAGATGGCTCAAAATCTGCTTTTCATCGTGCAGCACAGCGTGCAGGATTTAACTCTAAGTTAGTAAACTACTCATTTAAAGATATATCCCCTCTGCTTTTGCCGATTATACTTATATTAAAAGGTGAACATGGAGATGAGAGAGCGTGCATACTCACAGAGATAAGTCCCGATAAAAAATATGCAAAAATCATATTGCCTGAGGTTGGGGAGAGTGAAAATTGGGTTCAAAGCGAGTTTTTAGAGGCTGAGTATATAAATTTTGCATTTTTGCTTAGACATGAACACCACTATAACGATGCACATAACCGTCTTTTAAAACACGATGAACATCACTGGTTTTGGGGAACACTAAGGTATTTTTCCGGTGTTTATACCGATGTTATCATTGCCTCTTTTTTGATAAATCTCTTTGTTATGGCGACTCCTATTTTTACGCTAAACGTGTATGACAGAGTTGTACCAAACGATGCTATCGACACACTTTGGGTCTTTACAGTTGGTATCGTCGCAATCTATATTTTTGATATTGTCTTAAAATTTTTGCGCTCCTACTTTCTTGAAAATGCTGCCAAAAAGAGCGATGTTATCATGTCTTCCATCATATTTGAGCATGTACTCAACCTAAAAATAGCTTCAAAACCACGCTCCGTAGGCTCTTTTGCAAGCAATCTCAAGGATTTTGATTCCATAAGAGGGTTTTTTACGGCCTCTTCTGTTGCCGCCATTATCGACCTCCCTTTTACTATAATCTTTTTATTTATCATCTATATTATCGGCGGTTGGCTTATTGCGATTCCAATTTTTAGCGCACTTCTTATTATGATTTATAGTATTTTTGTTGAAAAACCGATGAGAAGAAGTGTACAAAATACGTATGAAGCATCTGCAAGAAAAAATGCCGTTCTTATAGAGTCGCTGACCGCTCTTGAAACCATCAAAGCTTTGGGTATCAGCGGACAGTACCAATGGAAATGGGAAGAGGCAACCGGTGATGTGGCAAAAAAAGGGTTAAAATCCAAGATTTTATCCAACTCAATCTCAACCGTTGTCAATTTTATCGTCCAGATAAACACCGTGATGCTTATTGTCGGAGGGGTTTATGCCATAGGCGAGAGAGAGTTGACGATGGGTGGGCTTATTGCCGTGGTCATGCTAGGTTCAAGAATGTTAGCACCACTTGGTCAAGTCGCAGCACTCATCGCAAATTTTCAGCAGACAAAAACTGCTTATAATGCCATCAATGATATCATGAAGCTCGCCGTGGAGCGTGAAGAGGCTAGAAACTTTGTACAACGTCCATCTTTTAAAGGAAAAATAGAGTTTAGGCATGTAAGCTTTACTTATCCGCATACCGATAACAAAATATTGGAAGATGTGAGTTTCACTATCAACCCAGGAGAGAGCGTAGGCATCATAGGAACCAATGGTTCTGGAAAAACAACGATTGAAAAGCTTGTCCTTGGTCTTTATGAACCAACAGAAGGCTCAATCCTAATAGACGGAATCGATATCAAGCAGATTGATCCTGCTGATTTGAGGCATAACATCTCTTATGTACCACAAGATGTTATTTTGTTTCAAGGCACACTCAAAGAAAATATCGTTCTGCGCTCTCCAAATGCAAGCGATGAAGAGATTATCAAAGTTTCCAGACTCAGCGGGGTAAATAACTTTGTAGATACGCACCCGATGGGGTACGACATGCCTATCGGAGAGAGGGGTGATGGTCTCTCAGGCGGACAAAAACAGTCCATCTCCATCGCACGTGCTTTTATCCATGAAGCGCCTATCGTACTGCTTGATGAGCCTACAAACTCTATGGACAGCACGCATGAAAACAACTTTATCAGAGGTTTGGGAAGTTACAAGGCTGGCAAAACAGTGATTTTGATATCACATAAGAATATTTTGCTTGGTCTAACACAAAGGCTCATTTTAATCGACAAAGGCAGAATAGTACTGGATGGTTCTCACGATGAAGTGCTTACACAGCTTCAAACACCAAAAAAAAGAGTAGCTGATGCGTCTTGAAGATAATTTTATAGAGTACTCTTACAACAAAAAAGATATTAAAAATCTTCGTATCAAAAATGAGGAAGATTTGGAGTATATGAACTCCGTAAGCGCTGCAATGATTACACATCATACTCTTGCCACAAAGCTGATGCTCTGGATTAGTGCTTTTTTTATCATTTGGCTTATCTACTGGGCTTATAATGCAGAGATTGATGCACTTACAAGGGGACAGGGAAAGGTTATCCCCTCCTCTCAAGTGCAGGTTATCCAAAACCTTGAGGGTGGGATTGTGAGTGAAATTCTTGTTGCAGAGGGTGAGAGGGTAAAAAAAGGCGACATCCTTATCAAGATTGATGACACTGGATTTGTCAGTAGTTTTACAGAGAGCCAACTTCGCTACAACGAACTTCAAGCAAAAAGTATTCGTCTTTTAGCAGAATCAACAGGAACTCCTTTTAATGCGAGTGATGCCATTAGAAAAAATGCTCCTGAACTCATCCGATATGAAGAGTCACTCTACCTTAGTAACAAAGAGCAGTTAGAGAACAACATACTCATCTACAAACACCGCTTAGAGCAAAAAAGAGACGAACTCAAGGAAACCGAAGCAAAACTTTCGAACTTGACAAAAAGCTATGAGTTTATCACACGGGAGCTAGCGCTTAACAAGCCTTTAGTTGACAAGGGGATAGTCTCTGAAGTTGAATATCTCAAACTCCAAAGAGAAGCAAGCAGCATCGAAGGGCAGATGAAATCTACCAAACTCTCCATCCCTCGTCTCAACTCCATCATCAATGAACAGCAAAACAACATCTTAGAGCTTCAGTTTAAGTTTCGCAACATCGCCAAAGAGAAGTTCAATGAAACCAAAGCCGAGATGGCGAGGATAGAGAGCGCGAACGTTGCCAGAGAAGACAAGGTAAATCGAACCCTTGTACGCTCTCCCGTAGATGGAACCATCAAACAACTCCTTGTGAACACAGTGGGAGGCGTTGTAAGACCTGGGATGAACATCATAGAAATCGTCCCTACGGAAGATAATCTTCTTATAGAAGCGAAGATTAGACCTGCGGATATCGCATTTTTATTTCCCGGACAGCGTGCGATTGTAAAGTTCTCAGCGTATGATTTTGCGATTTACGGCTCACTAGATGGCACACTCACACACATCAGTGCGGACACCATTTACGATGAAGCAAGCAGACAAAACTACTTTCTTGTACGCATCAAAACGGACAAGAACTATCTTAGCGGCGAGGAGAAAAAACTCAACATCATGGTTGGGATGACGGCTGACGTTGACATCATTACAGGGAAAAAGACGGTACTTGACTATATCTTAAAACCAATACTGCGCGCACGCGAAAATGTATTAAGCGAAAGGTAACTATGAAAAAGGTTCTACTCTTCACAAACATGTCTTCCATTCAAAAACATTGGGAGAGAGCTTTAGAAAAGTCTTACGAGACACTTTGCTTTGAGAGTTTTGATGCGTTACTCGAAGAGCTGGGAAACCAAGATGAGAGAACAATCGTTATGTTTGATGAGATGAGCATCTCCAATATCCAAGATGCACTGCAAAAGCTCAAAGAAGAGTATCCTCATGCCCTTGTTTTACTCTTTCACGCTCTGCCAGAGGTTTACCACGCCTCAACTCTTCTTGGCAGCGGCATAAAAGGGTATGAAAATGCTTATAGTAACAAAGAAAATCTCCTCCAAATGCTTCAAGCGGTAGAAGATGGCAACAACTGGCTCTTTGCCGATTTGACATACTTTATCATCAACAAGTTTATGCAAACCAATAAGAAAAATGAACCAGAGTTTATGCCACGGCTGACTGAAAAAGAGAAAGATATAGCACTTATGATTGCAGAGGGACTGAGCAATAAAGAGATAGCGCAAAAAGAGAAAATCGCCTTATCCACCGTCAAAGGTCATGTGCATCATATCTTTGAAAAAGCAGGAGTGAGCGATAGAATCTCACTTGCGTTGAAGTTTAAGTAACTAAATTTTTACCCATCGCATAAAAGCGCTTATGGGCAAAATAGCAGTTATTTATAACGGTGCATCTATATCTTCAATTTGAATCAATAGCGTAGCATCTCCATTAATATATTGAGCATAACTATTACCATCAATAACTACTGTGGTAGCATCACCAAATGTGCTATCTGCATATGCCTGCGTAGAAGCATCGCCATCATCTGAATGAATAATCAATACACCCTCATTCGTTGCACTTAAAACATCATCAGGATTGATACTATTGCCATCTCCACTACCAATCACTGTTGCGTCTGAGTTCAGCTGAATAACTTCAATATTTGATACATTAGAGAGATCTATCTCCTCTGAATCTCCTATAACTGTATCAAATCCATCTCCACCGTCTATCTCAGTATCAAATGTATCATATTCATCATATTCGATAGCATCACTGCCGCTTCCACCTACAATGCTTACTATTCCATTTTGATTTACAGTGATGGTTGCTTCATCTCCATTGCTGTCTTCAGTAGATGTTATACTTGCAGTAATTCCATCTAAAACATCAGAACTCAACTGTTCGTCTGATTCAAAAGTATAAGTGCCATCATCATTATCAACTAAGTCAACTCCTTCAAGAGCCTCTCCCAAATTAATCTCAACCTCACTCAACTCTTCACTATCATCAGTCAATTCAGATTCTGGTGTTATAGTGTACTCATAAACCGTAGTAATTACTTCTTTTGTAATTGGATCAACTACCGTTGGCACCAAATATTCAAAAGAATAACTTTCCAGAAAAATTGCGGATGTGTGATCACCATCTATAACAAAAACAATTTTATCAAACGATTCGTTAGGAGTATAAGTATTTAGAGTACTAACACCTTTTTCGCCTAGTAATGGTAATTCATCAACAAGAGTTTCGCCCTCATAGAACTGAATCGTTGCATACGAAGTTCCAGTAAATCGTGTAGCCAACTTCACAACATCTGCTAATTCCATTGATTGTTCAAATGTAATAAAATGACCTTGATTAAGCTTGCTATTCATACCATATTCATCACTGATAACTACCGCTTCATCTTTATAATAGAGTCCATCTTCTCCTTGATAAATACCTGCTTCCTCATTTGCTTCTTCATCGATTACCCGCTCACTTTTTGCTTCTTCTGTTTCTTTTATGCTTATACTCAAATTCGGAATATCCGCAGTCGCATTAACAGTCACATTTACCGTAGCCGTATTATTCTCCGTATTTGTATAGGTAAAGCTATCTTCCCCGCTAAAATTAGGTTCTGGGGTATATGTAAGCGTACCGTCTTCGTTTATTACAACCGTTCCGTTTGAACCATTCGTTACTGACGCAACCGGAGATATCGGGCTATCTTCATCCGTATCATTTGCCAACACATCTATAGTAACCGACGTATCTTCATCGGTTGTTGCGCTATCGTTGTTGATTTGTGTTGCATCATTAACAGCTCCAACATCTATAGTCAATAAGCCCACGTCTGTAAACTCCCCATCCGTAACGGTATAATTTACACTATCCGCACCATTAAAATTCGTAGGTGGCGTATAAGTGTAACTTCCATCCGCGTTGATGAGTATGTTACCACCCTCTTGTGTAGTAAATTCACCTGCAACAACAGTAAGATTATCTCCATCCACATCATAGTCATTTGCATCCAAATCAATTGTCGAGCTAATAACCATATCTTCTACTGCACTGATTGTATCATCAACAGCAGTCACTGCTTCATTGACATTGTTTACAGAGACAGAGAGAAGCTGTGTTGTGTAGTTTCCATACTGATCTGTTACAGTGACATACATATTATACTCGTTGTCACTCTCTGTGTCTTTTGGATTTTCAAAGTCTGGAGACTGTTTGAAAGTTATAAGACCTGTTGCAGAATCAATATTGAAATGTTCACTATCTAGTCCAGCGATACTGTACGTGACACTACCCTCAGCTGTTGCTGTAACCTGAATGACAGGAATAGTATCATTTTCATCATAGATAACAACATTTGGAGATGTGATAGCAGGCGGTGCTATCTCTCCGGCATCTTCGTTTGGTACCGTTGCAAATTCAGTTATACCAAAGCCAAGTTCACCGTTTGTACCTCTGAAAAAACCAAGAACACTAGAGCTTGCCACTATGTCAGTCTCAGTAAACGATGAGCTTCCCTCTGCTCCTTCTTCACCAGCTGCGGTCTCAAGGTCTTCCATATCGCCTTCACCCGATGCTGTCTTAATGGCATCAGCAAGACTCTCGTCACTCGCTACGCTCTCCATCGCATCTCTACCATGTACGACCGAGCCGTCTGCCAAGATTTTAAAGATACCATCATACGCCACTGCTTCAGGAAGTGCTAAAAACTTGATTTGAAAGAGAGCATTTGCATCACTGCTGATAACTTGCTCATTTTCATAAACATAACCCTCATAACTCGGCTCACGAACAACTCCATCAACACCAACAATCTTGATGTTGCCCTCCGTTACTTGTATCTGTCCTATTACTTTTCCAGTTGCCATGTTACGCCTCCGTATTAAATTATGTGCAAATTCTAACACAGGGAGAAATGGAAGTAAATAGTACTTTGGTATTAGTGCATAAAACAGCATCCTGTTTTGAGGTTGTATTTAATGCTCTCAGGCTGAAGGACGAAGTGGGTTATTCCTGCGTTACTAAGCCGCTCTCTTATTGTTTCTAAGATAGTCTCTATTTGACTTAAGCATAAATCTTCTCTCAGTACTATATGAGCAGATCCGTAACACTCTCTTGAGTTGGGACGATAAAGATGCAAGTCGTGAACAGAGGCGACTTCACTTGAAGCAAGGATAAGCTGTTCTATCTCTTTGATATCGTCAACATTGGCATCCATCAACGCAAAAAATGACTTTCTAAGGAGCGGCAGTGTCTCTTTGATGATATAGATACTAAAGAGAAGCGATAAAAGAGTGTCGATAACCACGATACCAAAGAGGTAGATAACCACCCCGCCTACAACGACGCTTAGTGAGAGTGCCGCATCACTAAGCATGTGCAGATACGCTGCTTTTATATTCATATCTTCATGGTGATGATCATGGTGATGGTCGTCATGTTCATGGTGGTGGTGTTCTAAGTTTTTTTGGCTTAAAAGCCATGTGCTAAGCGCATTGATAAGAAGCGCTATGAGGGATGCAGCTATGACGATGGGGGCGTTTATATCGTTTGGCACAAAGAGACGATGGAGTGACTCTGCCAAGATAAAAAGCATAGTCACAACCAAAAAGAGTGCATTGAGAAAAGCAGCCATCATCTCCGCTTTTATGTACCCAAACGTCATCGAATCTGTTGCTTTTTTCGCTCCGTAGATAAGCGCAACAAGGGAGATGATAAGCGCTAAAACATCACCGAGATTATGAAGTGCATCTGCCAAAAGTGCCATCGAACCACTATAAACTCCGGCACTTATCTCAGCAACAACAAGCGAAATATTTAAAAAAATAACCTGCTTAAGTATCTTTTGTTTTTCATTTTCTTGCATTTGAGACTAGCTCTCCAGTTCTGTATATCTGTTTTTAAGTTGCGCCTGTTTGGATAAAAACTTTAGATTTGAAGAGATAGCGTCTGTCTCGCCGCTATGCGTGCTTATCTTCTCCAAAGATGCATCTATGTCGCCCTTGAGTGTAGCCAAAAATGTCTCCATCTGCTCTTTGTTTTTCTGCGTCTGGTCTGCTTGTACGTGTTGTAACTCTGCAACAATCATACTCAGTTGCGACTGCGCTTTTATGTAGTCTAAGCGGATAGTCTCTATCTCTTTGATAAGCTCTCGCATCATCGCATAAACATCGTGCAAGGAGCTGTTTTGTGTTTGGAGTTCGCTCATTTTTTTAGAAGAGAGAAGCATCTGCTTCATAATCATCTCGCTCTGTTCTCGTATGCCGCCAAGCTTGTTTTCGCTCTCATAAAGTGCAGTATTGACGCCCTCCGTGTGCGATTTTAAAGCAAAAAGCTCTTTTTCAAAAGGTCTTACTACATCCACAAGTTGCTCAAACGTCTGCTTTGTGATGGTTTTTGCTATCGTTTGCGCCATCATGCCGATTTCTTGCATATCGCCTTTGAGCTCATTTATCTCTTTTGCGATACTCTCTTTGGTTTGGAGTGTTCTCTCTAAGGTTGCTTTTACCTTGTTAAAGTGGTCTTGTTCCGCGACACGGAAGATATCTATATGTTTATGCACGACATTATCAAGTGATGGAAGCTGCACCTCTGTAAAGTTTTCAAACGATTTACTGACATCCTCATGCCACGTCTGCAACTTTCCAAACTCCTCTAAAAATCTGTTTTGATTCTCCAAAATCGCATCAAGTATCTTTATGTCATGGCGAAACTTCTCTCGCTGTTGCTCTTGCGATTCTCTCTCCTCTTGTTGACTTAAAATCATCTTTTTCTCTAACTCTGCACTAAACTCTTTGAGTTCTCGAAGCTCTTCTATGAGCACCTTTGCGAACTCTTGCTGCATTTTCGCATCCTCTGAAATCTGGGTTTGATGCAAGATGTTAATGATAAAAAAGAGGATGGAAGAGACTAAAATAGGAAAAAGGCTCTCTTTGAGTACAAGGAGCGTTTGTGTGGCTTCTGGGTGCGTGATAAAGTGCAACGTCGCACTAATGGCGCCAATGCCTATCATGAGTGGTGCGTAGTTTATCTTGTTTGGCTCTTTATAAATCGAAATCTGTCTTAAAAAAAGCGCGCCCATAAAAGCAAACGCGACAAGCAAATCAGCATCAAACATCTCTACATCCTTAAGATGGGGTCAAAATATTGTATCATAAAAATTTATAAAACGATGTCGAGGAGCTCTTTTGGGGTTTTTACGACTCTCTCCTCATCACTTGAAGAGGTAAATCCCCATGTAACAAAGATGGGTTTTATGCCTGCTGCCCTAGCACTCAAGACATCTTTTGAATTATCCCCAACCATCCACGCTTGGTGCTTTGCGCTCTCATATCGGTAGTGGTTGAGGATGTAGTGAAGCATCTCTGGGCTTGGTTTGGAGTTTACAACCCTGTCTGCGCCTATGATAACATCAAAAAGGTTTCTCACACTCAGGTGTTCAAGCATTCTTAGGGCAAACTGCGTAGGTGCGTTAGTGGCAACGGAGATTTTGACACCATACTCTATGAGCTTTTGGAGCGTCTCCTCTACACCCTCATAAAGCGTGACGTTTTGGACGCACTGCACATCATAATGGCTCTCAAAAAGCTCTCTGTCACGCTCAAGATAAATCTCTGTCTCATAAAAAAGCTGTGAGAGGTTGCGTACCTCCGCATTAATCGCATCGACAACATAATCTTCACTTACAGGCGGGAGGTTGTGGTTTTTTTCTCTTACGTAGTTGATAGAAATCGTGATATCTTTTTTAGAATCAAGCAGTGTGCCGTCCATATCAAAGATAACGATTTTCATCATCTCATCTTTGCATAAAGCTCTACAAGTGCCTCTACAAAGTAGTCGCTGTCATTTGGACATCTGCAAACTCTGTACTCTTTAAACCCTAATTCATGGGCAACTTCACGGTACTCTATCTCAAGCTCAAAATCAGTCTCGGAGTTGTCAATCGTAAAAGCTATGGGGAAAATCACGACATTTCGGCTCTTAATCTCTGTGAGCTTCTCCTCTAAAGAGGGTTTGAGCCACTCCATAGGTCCTACTTTTGACTGGTACGCAAGATGCACATTCGCAAATTGCATCCCCTCCTCTTCTAGCATTTTTGTCAAAATCCTAACGTGTTTCTCTACGTGTCGCTGATACACATCGCCACGCTCGATTACTTTTACTGGGAGCCCATGAGCAGAAAAGATGATGTCAAACTCAGCAGATTCGCCCACACTTACTCTCTCTTTTATACGCTCTAAAATCGCTTTGTTGTAGTTTTGGTTCTCAAAAAAGTGCTTTATCTCTACCAAAATCGCATCCTCGCCATTGAGGTGGTACTGCTCTTCAAAGTCCTCCAATGATGACTTTGTTGTCGTCGTAGAGCACTGTGGATAGAGCGGGATAAGGTAGATTTTCTCGATATCTTGCCCTTGAAGTCGCGCAATAACTTCAGAAGCAAAAGGCGGAGTGTAACGCATCGCAAAATCGACGATAATGTTCTCTCCAACTCTATCTTGAAGCTTTGCAACAAGATTTTTTGTGTGTCCGACTATCGGAGATTTACCGCCGATTTGTCTATAAATCTCTTGCGACTTTTCCGTTCGTGTAAAAGTAATCATCTTCGCGATAAAACTTCGCAGCAATGAGCTTCCAACGGTGATAATATTTTTATCATTGAACATATTGGTCAAAAAAACTTCGACCTCTTCTAAGTTGTTTGGTCCGCCCATGTTGAGCAAAACGATTGCCTCTTTTTTCATTTTCCATCTCCTTTTGCTCTTTGACTTACTTCATACATTATTTGCTGCAAGGGTAGCATCTCTTCATAGATTTTATAGAGTGTGTTGATGAGTTCTTCACCATTTTCTATGATGCTTGGGTCTAACACTTTATACGTTGCCATCCCTTTTTGCAAACTCAATTCAACATTAGCCATCTCTGCAGCAAACCCTTTTGGATACTTTTTGTACCCTTTTTCTATCGTACTGTATCCCATCTGGGTGAGGTTCTGAAGTGTTTTAGCAAGGGAGGCTCTTCTTTTATCCTCTTTTATATACTCACGGTAAGCATCAAGCATCGGCTTGTTAAACCATCTCACACCAACAGCTACAAAAAGTTCCTCTGGAGAAAAGTGCAAGTAAAATGATGACTTTTGCAGTCTGCACCCATTCCATCCACCCTGAGGAAAAATGATACCGATTTTAGACTTGAGAGGCTCTTTGTTCTCACCCATACGTCTTACATCTCGGTACATCTTAAAGAGTGATTTGTTCATTTTAGGCTCTGCTTCAACAGTTGGCTCTAGTGCCAAAAGATGCTCCCCCATCTCAACGACAAACGCTTTTGAGGGATTTAGAATAGTTTTTTCATACACATCCCTATGCGCCTCAAACCACTCTTTGTTGTTGTTTTTGCGAATCTCTTTTAAAAAATCAAGCGTACCTTTAAAACCTTGAAATTCCACCTTTAACCTCTATGCCAATTTTCTATTTCTAAACGCTACAGCTATCACGATAAAGAGAATTGTGTAGGTTATAGGTACAAAATCAGGAATCGGCACTGGGTCGCCTTTTGCGTAGGAGTGCATACCTGCTAGATAGTAGTTTACTCCAAAATATGTCATGATAACCGAAGTATAAGAGAGCAACGAAATAACACTAAAGTTAAACTCGCTATAAATGGATTTGACAAATCGCAAGTGAACAACAGCAGCATAGATCAAAATCGTTACCAGAGCCCATGTCTCTTTTGGGTCCCATCCCCAGTAGCGTCCCCAACTCTCATTTGCCCAGACACCACCGATGAAGTTTCCAAGTGTTAACAATGCAAGACCAATCATAAGTCCCATTTCATTGATGGAGTTAAGCTCTTTGATGGAAAGTGAGATATGTTTTTCATTTTTCTGAGTTTTAAAGACAAAGAGAAGAATCGTTACAAATCCCAAAAGTGCACCAAGTCCTAAAAATCCGTAACTTGCGGTAATAACGGCAACATGGATACTTAGCCAGTAGGAGTTAAGAACTGGCACTAAGTTCGTCACTTGCGGGTTCATCCAGTTTAGGTGTGCTACAAAGAGGATAAGTCCAGTTAAAACCGCTGTGGATGCCATCGTCATGGAAGAGCGTTTTGAGAAGAACATCCCCGCTAAGATAGTTGCCCAGCTGATGTAAATCATAGACTCATATCCGTCAGACCACGGTGCATGTCCTGCAACGTACCAGCGAAGTCCAAGCCCAAAAGTGTGTGCGACAAAAAAGATGCTCAGCACTCCAAGTGAGACTTTTGACAAAATGTTGATGTTGAGCGTTGGTTTAAGTATCTTGATAAAACTCGCTATAAGAAGTATAAAGCCCACTAAAAAGTACAGAGGGTAGATGCGTTCAAATATATTTGCATAGTTGTAAAACATCTCCGCCTTGATGTGCTCCTCTGATGGAAGAACCGCCGCACCGTAAAACGTCTGGTAGCTTACTATTTTCTCTATCGCACTGTTTGCCCCGCTCCAGTTGCCACCAGCAAGAGCACTATCTAGTGCTGAGAAGTAGTCAAATGCGATAGTTCTGATTTTTTCTGCAGTTTCAGGCTCAAACGTCTGGAGCGCTTCTACTGTTTCATACCATTTGTTGTTCACATCATTTGGCTTTGGCCAGATTTTGATAAGTGCGCCAGAGTAAACAGCATAGGAGATGTTAACACGCTCATCTACTTCTAAAACTGCTTTATCGAAAAGGTCTCTATGTTTTGGCTCTTTTCTTATCGCTTCATTGACCGCTTCGGCAAGTTTGTACCCCTCAAGCGTCTCTGGGCTTAGAAAAAACTGTGAAAAAGAGGCATGTTTCGTATCTGCGGGTACGCCGATTCTTTTGTTGACCTCTTCATTTTTTGTTGCGATAATTTTTAAATCTCTATAAACATCAGGTTTGAGCATCATCCCTAAAATAACTTGATTGTTGTTTAGCTTCTCTTCGCCAATAGCTACATAAGCTTTTTTATGAATCTTTGCAACGATTTCTCTTGAGAGAGTATCGAGCGGTTTCATCCTTCCGCCGCTGTCTTGAATGATAAGCTCACCAAATTTTGCGGCATGCTCTTTGTCAAAAGAAAGGATGGTTTTAAGAGCAGGATTTAACTCTTCTGCGTACGACGGTACAGTACTAAAGAGTAGTCCCAACCCAAGAAGAGCACTCAGCATCTGCTGCGCACTCGCTTTTCTAGCACGTTCCGAGAGTTGCGCAAAGCGGTTGCTTCTCGAAAAGAGCGCCCAAAACATCCCCAAACCTAGAAGAAAATAGCCTATGTATGATGGAAGTGTCCCAGGGTCGTTGTTGACCGAGAGCACTGTTCCCATCTCGTCTTGATCATAAGAGGATTGGAAAAAGCGGTATCCACGGTGTTCTAAAATGTTGTTCATGTAAATCCTATAAGGCATGTGGATATTTTTTTCATTATCAACAAGCTCAACTTCACTTGCATACGATGCAGGAGACATTGACCCTGGGTATCTATCTAGCTGAAAATCGATAAGTTTTACTCCAAAAGGAAGTTCTAACCTCTTTGCACCATACGAGATATGGACATCCACGCCATTGATAATATCGTGGCTCTCTTTAGCAACTCTGCCAGCTTGTCCAAAAACCATCACCTCTTTAGCCACGTCTGCAACTTTTACGTTAAAGACAAACGCATCACGCCCAGGGCGCATAGGAGAGGCGTTTGGATCGGAGACGATTTTTGGTGTCGCATGCTTGAAGTAGCTTCGGACTACAAAGTTGCCGCTCTGGGTTCCAAAAAGGGTTCTTGAGTGGAGTTTGCTCTCTTGGCTTGGAGCGATTTCGCCCTGCTCTTTACTATCCATGTTGAGAAATCGTAGCGGTATTTCATGTTTCATAAAAAGTTTGCCGTCTTGTGAAAAGATAGAGATTGTAGGAACTAAAAACATTTTTCCTGAACCAAAATCGATGGCAAACTCACTGTTTTCGTAAAATTCACCTTTTTTAAGTCGTAAAGGCTGGCTTGATTCATTCGTTGCAACCATCATCTCAAGCACCTCTTCTCCACCCTCACTGCCCTCTACAAGGGTTTCAATAGCATCTGGAATATACTGTGAGAGTGAAACTTCTACTTTTTTGCCACTCGCATCAAGAGAAGCATCCAGTGTGTTTTTGCTCATTTTAGAGAGATAGACTGATTTAGAAGTAGAGACAACCTCTTCACCCACTTTTGCACTGACACTAAAGTAGTTTTCCATACTAACCATCGTGGTTGCTGTATCCCCCTCGCGAATATGCATCGTTCCCTCAAAGCCGATATATCTTGTTACCGCGGCACCTAAGAGGATGATTAAAAAGGAGAGGTGAAAGATGAAGATAGGAGCTTTTTTTACGCTAAACATCTTAAATCTGTACATGTTTAAGGCGAGATTCAGACCCAAAAGAGCCATAAGTATTTCAAACCACAAAGCGTTGTAAACCTCCGCTTTTGCAGTCATCGTTCCATAATCGTTCTCTATAAAAGTAGCATAACCAATCGCTGCTGCAAAAATGAGCATCATAACAATTGTACTTTTTAGAGAGTTCAAAATCGAGAGAAGTTGTTTCATGAATATCCTTAAATGAAAAAGGATATTCTAGTAAAAGTTAGATAATGAAATATAACTTTACATACTTATTCTGCAAGTTTAAAAGTTATCCTAAAATCCCCGCTTTCTAGCTGTTTTGCTTCATGAGCAATCGTAAAAGGGATACGCTCATAAAGCGGAAACGGCTCATGAAAGAAGATACCCACAAGTCTGTCGTTTTTGCTCTTAAGCAGTGAGAGCCCCACCATCGTGTTTACCATCGGTTCTGGTGGCTGACACTCTGTAGCGTCATACTCATAAATGGTCAAACCATCCTCTTCATATCTGTAAAAATCTAGTGTCGCTCTTGGAAGTTCTATTTTCTCTTTTTGCATTTTTTACTCCTGTTATTTTTGTAATTTTATCTTTTTGCTATAAAAAAATCATTGTCAAATTGCAAGTTTTATCTCAAACCCTTTTCTCTCACCGCCCAGCAGTTCTACGCTGCCGCCATGTGCCTCTGCTATCTGTCTTGAGAGTACAAGCCCCAGCCCGTTTCCTTTGACTTTCGTACTCTTAAACGCCTCAAAAAGTTCTTGTTCGTTCTCAATTTTGATACCGCTGTCATAGATGCTAAATTTATGAAACTTTGCATCGTTTTCATAGACCAACCCCACCACTCCGTCTTCGTTCTCATCAAGCTCAATGGCATCAATAGCATTGGTCAAAAAGTTGGAAAAAAGCATCTCTAAGAGGTCTTTATCGGCATACATGCTAAATTTTTGCTCAGGAAACAGAAACGTGATATCTTTGGTATATCCATAATACCCAACCGCCAAAGTAAGCGCTTCTTGAAGCTCACTCCATAAAAATGTACTTTTGTTTGCACTCACACCTTTACTAAACATAAGCGTGGCTTTAATGATGCGCTCTATGCGTGCAACGGACTTTTGTATCTCCTCTACGATAGCTACATTTTCTGGAAGCACCCTTTTTTTGAGCGTTGAGCTTAGAAGCGAGATAGAGCCGATGGGGTTGCGTATCTCATGAGAGAGATGTGCCGCCATTTGTCCCATGGTTGCGAGGTTTTCCTTTCTTTTTTGTTCTGTAATATCGGTTGCGCTGAGCATGATTTTATCTTTGTAAGAGGAGCTTTTGATAAGGTATGATTTTGAGTCAAATGAGACCTCATAATCATTTTTTTTGGACTCTAAAAGCTCAAAAAGTTCATAAAGAGATTTTGCCTGTGAGTTTTGCAAAAAAACAGCACCGTTTTTGTCCAAAATCCAGATAGCGTTTGGCAAAAACTCTACTATCTCCTCCACCGTCTCTTGCAGATGCGCGTAAGAGGCTTTGAGGTCGTTAAACTCCTTTTCTACCTTGTACGTCTGCTCAATGAGAAGAGCGAGTTCCTCCGCAGAAATGCTGCTCATCGCTCACAAAGTCCGACTAAAATCTTGTAAAGGCTATGCGCATCATCACTGCCGCAAAGCTCTCTTATGGAGTGCATCGCATAGGTTGGTGCGCCGACATCTAGCGTATCTATGCCAAGTTTTGCGGCGGTGATAGGACCGATGGTTGAGCCGCATGCCATATCGCTTCTCATCACAAAGTTCTGTGTCACCTCGCCCAAAGAAGCGGCGACATTGCAAAATCTGGCAATGGTTTTTGCGTTTGAGGCGTACCTTTGGTTGGCATTTACTTTTATAACCGTCCCACCGTTGATGCGTGGTGCGTGAGCGGCATCATGTTTTATGGGGAAGTTTGGATGGATGGCATGGGCATTGTCCGCACTCACAAAAAGAGAGGCACGAATCATCTGCTCAAACTCCTCATGCTCACGAAAAACTCTTTTAAGTACGCTATGCAGAAAAGACCCCTCCGCACCGACTGCACTCTGACTGCCGATCTCTTCATGGTCATTGGCGACAAAAAGCATAGGTTTTGCCTCGTCCACACTGCAAAGTGCGAGCATCCCGACATAGCAACTTAGCAAATTATCTATCCTTGCACTTGCGATAAACTCTTCTTTTAGCCCCACAAAAGAGGCTTTTTGCGTGTCATAAAAGGAGAGTTCATGCGCATAAATCTCTTGAACATCTTCCACGCCGCTTTGGGCTAAAAGTTCTCTCAAAAACGCATTCCATGCAAACTCGCTATCTGTTGTGGCGATAGGGCAGATGTCTGTCTGCGCATTGATACTTCGCTTCTCGTTTGCTTCTCTATCAAGATGAATCGCAAGAGACGGGATGATAGCAATAGACTTTTTTGCATCGACAAGCGCATCTTTTATGAGATTGTTTGCATCCAGATAAGAGATACGCCCAGCCAAAGAGAGGTCACGATCAAACCAAGAGTTGAGCAAAAGCCCGCCGTAACTCTCCACTCCAAACTTTACGACACCATGCTCTTTGATAAGAGGATTTGGCTTAAGTCTGAGATTTGGCGAATCTGTGTGCGCACCAACCATCAAGAAATTTTTGTTTTTTGGATAGGTAAAAGCGATGATAGAGGAGTCATTTCGCACAACAAAATATTTTTTGCCCTGTTCTAAAGCCCATTTTTTCTCCTCAAATAGCCTCTCAAACCCTGCATTGTCAAACATTCCAGCCATATTTTGCACCGCATGAAAAGGTGTAGGCGAGGCATCCAAAAATCCCAATAATCCCTCGTTAAAATCTTGTTTGTTCACTTTTCATCTCCTTCGTCTGACTCAAATTTTACCCCATTTGGAACTTTTTTCGGTGCTTTGATGCGCAACTGCTTATGGATACTTTCCCGCCCATAAACCACTTCAATGGCAGAGCTGCTTACCCCAAACTCTTTTGCCAAAAAGTCCACCATATAGTCCGTCGCCCGACCATTTTGCGGCTGTGCCTTGACGCTGACTTTAAGCTGATTGCCCTTTGGTTTAAGCACAGCATCCTGCTTCGCCATGGGTGTGCCTAAGATATTTAAAACCAAAATATCCCCGTCCCATTCATAAAAAATATGATTTAAATCTCGTGCTTTCATTAAAAAAACAACCAAACCAAAAGTGCCATGCCGATGGAGAGGTTTAGGTAACTCACTCCCTCTTCAAAGAGCATAACCAACATTTCATAGTACTGTGTTTCTAAAAAATCATGCGGCGTTAAAAGTTCGTTTTTAGCATAAGCCGTGATATCTGCACCCCAAAAAAAGGCGATGATTTCAGGAACGAAAAAGAAGAGGACTACCCCGCTTATGCCCCAAAAATTTTTCTCTGGTTTCATGGACGCAAGGGCTTGTTTTGTGTGTGGGTTTTGCGCTATGGCTTTTGCTTTGGTTTTTAGTTTTTGTTTCATTTGAAATACATCAAAAAATCTCTTTACAAAAAAGGTCTTTTAAACTCACTAAAAAATTATTTGTAGTAAAAGTTAATTTTTTATCTACTATTTTTGCGTCTATTGTAAAACATTTGTCATATTTGACAAAAGATTTTAATTTTAAAGTTTCATTCATATCACTTGAAGTGATTTCTATAATATTTGATTGGTTTTGTTTTGATGTGATTTGAAAACAAACTATATCACCGTATTCATTTTCATCTTTTACCACTAACACGGGTCGCTTTTTAGAATCTAAGAGATTTGTAAAAGGAAAATGCACAAGTAAAATATCCCCTTTTTTATAACTCATTCCACGCCTCATCTTCACTGTTATCCCAAGTTTTTGACATGGATGCTATTTGCAAATCTTTTATATCTCTCTCTTTTGTCTCTCCAAGCGGCACAATGATAACTTCACTCACTGTTTTCATCTCTTTTAGCATATTTGTTATATGGATAATATCATCACCGTTTCTTACTATTTCTCTATAGGCTACCATTTTGCTCTCCTTGTAGGATTTTGATCGCTTAAATTATACAGTTTATAAACCAACTCGTATATGGTTGTATCTACACCTTCTCTTTTCATACTAATCCCTATGAAGCCACGATATCTACAAACTCATTCCCATCCAGTGCTTCTAAAAGTTTACTGCTTACCCTGATGGCGGAGTCTATAAGGACATTTTGTAGCTTTGAAACGATGGTTAGCTTGAGTTCTCTGTTACCTGGGTTTTGTCGTACCACTCTGTATAGTTCTTCGAGTACTCGCATATCGCTGTCTAGTTTTATACAAAGAGCTATCGGTTCTTGCGGCTTCTCTTGAACCTCTTTTTTGGTCTTTTGCGTCTCTTTTTTTGCCTCTTTTAGTGTCATGATTTTAACGACATTTGTTCTTGTGAACATGTCAGTATGCGTCACTTTTACCTTGATGGCGATTGGCTCGTTTAGGTTCATTTGGGTTAGTTCTTCTAGTTTGTCTGAAAATAGCATCACTTCTATGTTTCCGTGGAAGTCCATGAGGTTTACTATGCCAAACTGGCTCCCTTTTTTGGAGGTTTTTTTGGTTATCTCCTCCACTTTTCCTATGAAGATGGCGTATGAACCGTCTTTTACACTCTCTATCTCCGAGGAGAGTGTATAGTCTAGCTCGTCAAGTTTTTCTCTGTACTCATCAAGCGGATGTCCTGAGATGTAAAAACCTATGGTCTCTTTCTCAAACTCCAAAATCTCTTTTAGCTCATATTCAGCGCAATTCAGAAGCTTTAGCTCCACACTTGTTATCTCGCTGTCGTCTCCAAAAAGACTTCCAAGCGCATTTTTTTTAGCATTTGAAGCATCTTTTGCAGTTTCGACGATTTTCTCTATCTGCTCTAAAAGTGCCTTTCTTGAAAAGCCATATCTGTCAAATCCGCCCGCTTTTATGATGGACTCTATAACTCTTTTGTTTACTTTTGAAGGCTCAATTCTGTTTACAAAATCCTCTACGGACTTAAAATCACCGCCCTCTTTTCTGGTCTCCAAAATGGAGTAAACCGCCGCTTCACCCACTCCTTTTATAGCGCCCAAACCAAAAAGAACGACCTCCTTATCCTCTTTTGTGATAGCTGAGAACTCAAGCTGTGAGTCGCAAATGTCGGGCGGAGAGAGTTCGATGCCCATTCTTTTGGTCTCATCGATGTAGCGCACAACCTTGTCCGTGTTGTCCTTGTCAGAAGTTAAAAGTGCCGCCATAAACTCGTTTGGATAGTATGTCTTTAGCCATGCGGTCTGAAAAGTAACCATCGCATAGGCAGCGGAGTGGGATTTGTTGAAACCGTACCCTGCAAACTTCTCGATAAGGTCAAAGAGCTTGGAAGCCTCTTTGTAGTCAAGTCCCTGCTTTTGCGCGCCGCTTGCAAACTCGTCGTTGTAAACGGACATATCTTTTTTCTTCCCCATAGAACGGCGGATGATGTCTGAGTAGCCTAGAGAAAAACCACCGATAGTCTGAACTATCTGCATAACCTGTTCTTGATAGACGATGACCCCGTAAGTATTTTTAAGGATAGGCTCCATGGCATCAAATGTATATTCTATCTTCTCTCTGCCGTGCTTTCTCTCGATAAAACTATCAAGCATCCCCGACTCCATCGGTCCGGGGCGATAGAGTGCCAAAACCGCAATCAAGTCCTCGAAACTATCGGGTTTTAGGCGTTTGTTCAAGTCCTGCATACCAGAACTCTCTATCTGAAACATTCCCACCGTGTCGCCGCTGCGGATAACATCATAAACTTTTGGGTCGTTTTCGTCTATCTCGTGCCAAACGACATCTCTGCCGTATCGTGCCTTGATGAGCTTGATAGCATTGTCGATAACATCAAGCGTTTTAAGTCCTAAAAAGTCGAACTTTATAAGGTCAACATCTTCAAGATAGTTAAGCGAATACTGCGTTACAAAAACATCCTCGCCTGCGGGTTTGTAGATGGGAGTTTTCTTCCAAAGCTCTTCGTTGGAGATAACAACCCCCGCCGCATGGATACCTGAGTTTCGCTTAAGCCCCTCAAGTCTTTTTGCAAACTCCCAAACCCTTGCCGCATTTGCGTCGCTCTCTATAAGCTCTTTTAGTTTTGGCTCTTTTTGAAATGCACCTGCTATAAACTCGCCGTTTTTTGTCTTGCCGTTTAGTGTTATGCCCAGCTCATCGGGAACAAGCTTTGCCATTTTGTCGGCTTGAGAGAGCGGCATGTCAAGAACACGGGCGACATCACGGATAACCCCTTTGGCTAGAAGCGAACCAAAAGTGATGATTTGCGCCACTTGATTTCGTCCATACTTTTTGACGACATAATCTATAACTTCCCCACGACGAGCCTGCATAAAGTCCATATCTATATCGGGCATGCTTACTCGTTCTGGGTTTAAAAATCTCTCAAAAAGAAGGTCATACTTCATCGGGTCGATATCTGTAATCTCAAGCGAATATGCAACCAAACTCCCCGCCGCACTCCCTCGTCCAGGACCTACCGCTATACCCATCTCTTTGGCAACTTTGACGAAATCCCAAACGATAAGCATGTAGCCCGGAAACTTCATGGAGTTGATGACATTCATCTCAAACTCTAGCCGCTCTTTGTACTCTTCATGTCGCTCTTGCGGTACATGCACAAGCCGCTTTTGCAATCCAAGACGGCAACGATAGATAAAATACTCGGCATCGTTTTTGTCCGCCGCACTCTTCCATCCTCTTTTTTGCTCTTTTGAGGTATCTTCGCTCAAAGTGGCATCATCAACATTATCTATATTTAGACCGTCTGCTAACGCATACTCTCTCGTAAACTTGAAGTTTGGAGGGATGGGGTCGCCAAGTTTCAACTCCAAGTTACACTTTTCAACTATCTCTTGCGTATGCGCTATGGCTTCGGGGATGTCGGCAAAGAGTTTTGCCATCTGCTCGGGGCTTTTGAGGTAAAACTCATGAACGGAGTGGCGCATCCGTTTTGGGTCGTCATAGAGTTTGTTCATCCCGATACACATAAACGCTTCATGGTACTGCGCATCGTCATGAAAGGTGTAGTGGGTGTCGTTCGTAGCGACTACTTTGATGTCCAGCTCTTTTGCAAGACGTAAAAGTTGGTCGTCGATAAAGAGCTGATCGCCTATGCCGTGACGCATAAGTTCAAGATAAAAATCATCCCCGAAAATCTCTTTATACTCCAGCGCAACTGCTTTTGCACCCTCATACCCAAGCGCACCGTTTTTTATATTTCTCTCGTTTGCCGTATTTAAGTGCCAGCTAACCTCGCCCTGAAGACAAGCAGAGGTACAAACAAGCCCTTCGCTATGCTCTTTTAGCTCTTTTTTGTTGATGCGGGGATAGTAGTAAAACCCGTCGATAAAGGCTTTAGATGAGAGGTACATAAGGTTTTCGTACCCCTTTTGGTTTTTGGCAAAAAGGCAGATATGAAACCGCTGTTTCGTACTTTTGTCATCAAGCATCTCGCCGTTATGAAGATACCCCTCCATCCCGATGATAGGCTTAATCCCCGCTTCTCTCATCTGCTTGTAAAAATCAATAGCACCAAACATATTGCCATGGTCACTCATAGCAACCGATGTCATGCCGAGCTTTTTAACCTGTTTAACAAGATTTGAGAGTTTGTTTGCACCGTCAAGCAGGGAGTATTCGGTATGGAGATGTAGATGGGTAAATGGTTGTGCGCTCATGTGTGCTTAAGCCTCTAGCCTAATTTTTCCCGTCGCATACTGATGTACTAACGATGAGATAATCGTTTGATAAGGGATTCCCGTCTCTTGCGCTCTATTTTTGATTGTTGTAACATCCCCGACACTTAGACGGATTGTGATGTTTTTTGATTTGGACAAATACTCTTTAGCCGCCTTGCGAGCAAGTGCTATCTCCTCATCGGCATCTATACTTTTTGTAAGCTTATCGTTCTCCAGTGCGTTTAAAATCGCTATCTCTTCAGCATCAAACATTGTCTTCTCCTTTGTAAATCCTCTTAGCTTTTCGACTTGGGATGATTGTTTTTAAAAATATCTCTTCATTATTGCAAACAAATGGAACAAGATATACATAATCTAATGCCTCTACAACATAAATCTTTTGCCCTGGATAGCTTGCTTGATCCGGATGGTCGTAAACATCCAAAATCTTTCCGGCATCTATCGCCGAAATAATCTCTTCAAACCCAATTCCCCTGCTTTGTTTGAGGAGTTCATTTTTTTCTTTTCCATAAGCAAACAATGCAAACCCTTTTTATATACATACAATGTATTATATAGTTATAAATATAAACTGCTGATAAAATGCTATCTTAAACGCTAACCATTAATCGTAAAATGGTTTTGCGGTCTTCCTATGTGAAACCCTTGCAGATAGTCAACACCCATCTCTTTTAGGGTTTTTACTATCTCCTCATCTTCTACATACTCTGCAACCGTCTTGACATTTAGCTCTTTTGCAAGCGTTAAGATACTGTGGACAAAGGCTTTGTCTTTTTTATCTTTGTTGATGTTTATGATAAACTCACCGTCAATTTTGAGGTAGTCAATCGGGAATTTTTTGATATAGTGAAACGACGAGAAGCCTGAGCCAAAGTCATCAATGGCAAACTTGTATCCTGCCATTTTCAGGTTCATAACAAATTTTTCTAAAACAGAGAAGTTTTTAACCGTTTCCCTCTCTGTTATCTCAAAAACAATGTGGTCTTTTGATATCTCATACTGCTTGATAAGCTGCGTTATCGCATCTGCATAGTTACCGACAACAAGGGATTTTGGGGAGAGGTTTATAAACAAAATGCCATCGTAACTCTCCGCTTTTATCTTTTTAAACGCATTTTCTATAACCATCAAGTCCATACGGTTAATGATGCTCATGCTCTCCGCCACTTCGATAAACTCATATGCAGGAACGATTTTACCGTCCACCTCGATGCGCATAAGGAGTTCATGAATCTCGTTTTTACCAGTCAGTGTGGTTTGGATAGGCTGGAAGTAGGGAACAATACGGTTGTTTGCAACTGCATCCACGAGGAGTGCGGATTTTGCTTTTTGCTCTTTTATCATGGTAACGATATCATCGCCGGATGGCACTCTTACACTGTTTTTACCATCCTCTTTTGCCTTATACATCATACCGTCAGCTATCACAAAAAGCTCTTTTTGTGTTGTTGCATGCTGCGGATAGACCGATATTCCTATAGAAACGGTAACGCCTGCATAGTTTCCATCGGTTGTAAGAAGTTTAAACTCCTCTACCGCTTTGGCGATGGCATGAGCGACGGCAGTAGCACCCTCAAGACCGCACTCCGGCAAGATAAGCGTAAACTCATCACCGCCATAACGAGAGAGGATATCCTCGCTTCTTTTAGATTCCACAAGAGTTCTTGCAAACTCTTGCAAAAAGAGATCTCCAAAAGCGTGCCCATATTTGTCATTGATGGGTTTAAAGTTATCACAATCTATCATCATAAGCGCAAACTCATAGCCATGAGACTCCGCCCTTTTGATCTCATACTCCAAAAAATCCACAAAAACTCTTTGGTTAAAAAGCCCCGTAAGCGGGTCATGTGCGGCATAGTACTCTAAGTCATTTGTATATTTGTTGATGGCTTTTACGGAGCCTACGAGGTTTGCCATCGTGGTTAAGATACTGTCGATAACGATATGCTTTATAGGATCTGTTGCCATGTCCGACTGCACGCTAAGCCCGACGATGCCGCCTATTTTTGGACTATCCAAAAAGAGAGATTTGGTTCTGTGGGCAAAGTTTTCATACTCTGCAGTGGTGATATGACGATTATAATCTGCGATATTGTGACGGATAGTATAGTCTGTATATCCCAAAAAGTGGTTGCTTGTTTTGATAGCTTCTCGCACGTAAATCTCAAAAAGAAGTTTTACATCCTCTTTTGGAACACCAAACCAAAAGATATCCACCTCAAACTGATCATCCCCGATTCTAAATATAGTCATAAGCGTATATGTTGGCATTACTTTGTTGATGTCCACCAAAAGTTCGTTGATAAAGTCACGCCAATCCTGAACAACCTCGGAGGTAATGATAAATTTATCGAGTAGTTGCACTTCAAACTCAAGTAAATCTTTATCTACTGCGATAATTTTTAGTTTTTGCGCAAGCTCATTTACATGTACGATAATCTCATTTACCTCATCAAATTTCAGATCAATTTCCGTCGGGTCAAACTCTTTAAAATCTTTGATAGAGTTGATATTTTGAACTTTTTTGTTAAACAGCTTAAGCGAATTTGTGATTTTTGAAGTCGTATATCTTGAAGCTATAAAGGCTATAAATGCGAACAATGGAAGGATGATAAGAAAAAAGTAAACATAATCCAAAAATGTCTCTTTTATGACTTCAACAAAATTTTGCTCTACATCTATGACGCCAAGCGTGTCGCCTACATTTGCGTTTACATGGCAGCTAAGACACTCTTTTTTGGCATTTAGCGGCATAAGATTTCTAAGCTTGCCCATTTCGGTAAGCGTTATCTTCTCCCCGCTAGCCAAAACAGTGTTCGCCAAATCATCTTTTTGCCTCTCTTGAACCTCTCCAAAAAGCTCTTTTATTTTTTCGCCGCGGTAGATATTTACGGTATAGTCGCTATCGTTAAAATTCTCTTTTATGGAGTCCGTAAAATCATTCAAATCTTCCCTACTCCACCCTTTTTTCATAACTTGGTACATTGAAGAGAAGATTTGATTTGAGACGACATTTGCGTGCTTTATGGCATTTTCTTGTGCTAGTAACGTATGAAGATACGCCGTAAAAACAAAAACTACAACAAAGAGTGTTGAAAGAAGTGCTACATTGATAGAAAAGATAAAATTCTTGAGTTTTTTAGGCATTTTAGGCATCTATTTTTCCCCTTTTTTTAAAGGAAATCATTATATCTTTGAATTATTTTTTTAAACTTAAAAGATAAGAATTTTAAATAGATAAGCGGGATTTTCGATACGAGAAAACTCGTATCAAAGAGGATTTATTTTACTTTCTCCAAGTATTCACCCTCAACAGTATTTACTCTGATAGTGTCACCCTCTAAAACATGGTAAGGCACTTGAACAACCGCACCTGTCTCAAGAGTTGCAGGTTTTCTGCTGCCGCTTGATGTGTCGCCCTTGAAGTTTGGCGGAGTGTCTGTGATAACAAGTTCCATAACTTCAGGAGCGCTTACAGAGATAGCGTTTCCTTTGTAAAAAATGATATCTACGTTAATACCGTCTTTGAACCATTTTGAAGCGTCGTCACACTGCTCATACGAAAGAGACATCTGCTCATAAGACTCTTGATCCATAAACTGAAACGCCTCGCCATCATCATAAAGATACTGCATAGTTTTGTAAGTTATCTCAGGAACTTCAAACTTATCGCCGGCATGTACAGTTTTTTCAACAACTTTACCGTTTAAAAAGCTCTTTACTTTCATACGAACAAATGCCGCACCTTTACCAGGTTTAACATGTTGAAACTCGACGACTTTATACGGTACTTCACCGATTATAAGACGCACATTTTTTTTGATATCACTCATTCCTACAGTTGCCATTGGATTTACCTTAAGAAAAATTTTTTGCGAATTTTACACTAAATGGACTTAATACCAAATTCAATTTACTATACATACTTGAATTTGGTATAAAGCAGCTTTTTTGTACAATCACAAAGATTTAAAACTATGGAGAAAAGATGATAAAACGATTGCTTAAGAAAGAGGAGTGGTTTGGCAATGTCAAAAACGACACGCTCTCTGGGCTTGTCGTGGCACTCGCACTCATTCCTGAAGCAATCGCTTTTTCCATTATTGCCGGAGTTGACCCAAAGGTGGGGCTTTACGCTTCATTTTGTATCGCTGTAGTTACGGCATTTTTTGGCGGTCGCCCTGGGATGATCAGTGCGGCAACGGGTGCTATGGCTTTACTTATGGTTACTTTAGTAAAAGAGTACGGTTTAGAGTATTTACTAGCAGCAACGCTTCTTACAGGTTTTTTTCAGATAGTAGCAGGGTATCTGCAACTTGGACGCTTTATGAGTTTTGTACCTCGCGCCGTTGTTGTAGGGTTTGTCAATGCTCTGGCGATTTTGATATTTATGGCGCAGCTTCCAGAACTTACCGATGTTACTTGGCATGTCTATGCGCTTACACTTGCAGGACTTGGGATTATCTATCTCTTCCCTTATATCCCAAAAATCGGGACAATGCTTCCATCTCCTTTGGTTACAATAGTAGTTTTAACGATTGTCGTTTATGTTATGGGCATTGATGTAAGAACCGTGGGAGACATGGGACAACTCCCTGACACACTTCCCATCTTTTTGTTTCCTGACATTCCGCTCAGCTTTGAAACATTGATGATTATCCTGCCTTACTCTATCTCTCTTGCCGCTGTCGGACTACTTGAATCATTGATGACTGCAACTATCGTCGATGATATGACAGATACTACGAGTGACGCAAACAGAGAGTGCAAGGGTCAAGGTGTAGCAAACATCGCATCAGGACTAATGGGCGGCATGGCAGGATGTGCTATGATAGGACAATCAGTTATCAATGTAAAATCAGGGGGTCGTGGAAGGTTGTCAACTTTTTTGGCAGGTCTGTTTTTGCTTATAATGGTCGTGTTTTTAAGCGATATTATCTCCATTATCCCTATGGCTGCACTTGTGTCAGTTATGATAATGGTCTCCATCGGTACTTTTGACTGGGGCAGTGTCAAAAAATTAAAAACTTTGCCGCTCTCTACAAATATAGTCATGCTCGCAACAGTTGGAGTGACAGTCGGAACGCACAATCTTGCGGCAGGCGTATTTACCGGCGTTTTACTAGCCTCACTCTTCTTTGCAAACAAAATCTCTCACTTTATGTATTGTGAAACATCTTACTCTGAAGATAATAAGATAAAAACGTATAAGTTTGTCGGTCAAGTGTTTTTCAACAGCAGCGACAAATTTTATAAAACTTTTGATTTTAGAGAGGTTGTCGATAGAGTTATCATAGATTTGACAAGGGCTCACTTTTGGGATATATCGGCGGTCTATGCACTGGACAAAGCAGTTATCAAACTCAGACGAGAGGGAGCTGAAGTTGAAGTTGTCGGTCAAAATGAGGCAAACGCAACGATTATAGACAGATTTGGCATTCATGACAAACCAGAAGAGATAGAAAAAATAATGGGAGGGCACTAAAGATGCTTCTTCATACTAACAAACCACTCATTTTATTTAAACAAAGGAAAAAATAATGCAATTTACACTTGATGCCACTTCAAAAAATGCAAGAGCCTGCACCATAAAAACCGCTCACTCTACCATCAAAACTCCGGTTTTTATGCCTGTAGGAACTCTAGGAAGCGTCAAAGCACTTGACATGGAGGATGTTTTAGAGCTTCTTGGTGCTGAAATCATCTTGGCAAACACCTACCATATGTATCTTCGCCCCGGAGATACGACGGTAGCAAAGATGGGCAAACTTCACGGCTTTACGACCTACCCTAAAAGCTTCTTGACCGACAGCGGCGGTTTTCAGGCTTTTAGCCTTAGCGACATCTCCAAAGCTTCGCAAAACGGCATAGAGTTTAGAAGCCACATAGACGGAAGCAAACACTTCTTTACGCCAAAAAAAGTTATAGACATCCAGCACAACTTAGGTTCTGACGTCATGATGATTTTGGACGATTTGGTCGCACTTCCTGCAACTCAGGAACGCATAGCACTTAGCATTGAGCGAACAACGGCATGGGCAAAAGAGTCCATCGACTACTTTAGAGCAAAACAAAAAGAGGGTGTCGGCTTGGAGCAAAATATATTTGCTATCATACAAGGCGGAACGGACAAAGCTTTTAGAACAAAGAGTGCAACGGAACTTTGTGCGCTTGATTTTGACGGTTTTGCCATAGGCGGGCTTAGTGTGGGCGAGTTAAATCAAGAGATGTACAACACGGTGGAACATACCGTGCAGTATATGCCGCAAGATAAACCACGCTACCTTATGGGTGTTGGAACTCCTGAAGATTTGGTAGAGAACATCGAGAGAGGCATCGATATG
Source organism: Sulfurimonas lacustris (assembly GCF_059705355.1). Taxonomy (NCBI): domain Bacteria; kingdom Pseudomonadati; phylum Campylobacterota; class Epsilonproteobacteria; order Campylobacterales; family Sulfurimonadaceae; genus Sulfurimonas; species Sulfurimonas lacustris. The sequence goes on along the minus strand of NZ_AP046125.1, from coordinate 947,522 downwards.
TTTGACTGCGTTATGCCGACACGAAATGCCAGAAACGGAACGCTTTTTACATCGTTTGGAAGGCTAAACATCAAAGGTGCGGTATACAAAGAGGACAATACTCCCATAGATAGCGAGTGTGAGTGTCTTACTTGCAAAAGATACAGCCGTGCATACCTCAACCATCTTTTCCGTGCAAGGGAGATAACATACTTCAGACTTGCAACGATTCATAATCTTCATTACTACTTAAATCTGATGAGAGAAGCCAGAGAGGCGATTTTGGAAGATAGATACAGTGAGTTTAAAGCGGAGTTTTATGCGAAAAGGTCAAGTAATAGCTAGGAGATGCCGAATCAAGTTCGGCATGACACTTTACCGTCATCCTGAACTTGATTCAGGATCCAAAATTAGAGATTGTTCTCTTTTTTGTATTTTAAAATAGCAGCATACGCCTCATCTTTTAACATCAACTTCTCTTTTTTAAGTGTCTCAAGTTCTAGGTCAGTCAAAAGAACATCACCTTTCTCAGCTTTTGTGATTTGGTCGTCAAGCTCATTATGCTTATCGAAAATTTTTAAAAAGTGAGCGTTTGCAGCACTGTTTTCTTTCATATGAGTAATGATATCACGGTATTCATGTAACATGGGCAATCCTTAATTTTTTTGGAATTTTACCATATTTCAGGCAAAAATCTTTTTAATCTCTCCGTAAAGTTCTTCTGAATTATAGAGAGAGAGCTTTTCATCCATCACAACTTTAGCATTTGGGTCAAAAAGCATCATCTGCGCTTTTGTGCCGACTTCTATGACGCCGCACTCTTGCCCCAGAGCTTTTGCAGGGTTTTGCACGCATAGTTCTACAAGACGGCTCATCAAAACCAAACCGCCCTTAACTAGCTTGGTATAGTAGAGACTCATCGCATTTTTCAGCCCCTCGCACCCATACGCCGCATCGTAAAATGCGACCTCTTTGTTTACAGGTGAGCTTGGCTGATGCAGGGTTGTGAGGATATCGATTTGAGAGTTTTTAAGTGCCTCTTGTAAAAGCACGACATCTGTGCTTGATGCTAAAGGCGGGTTTAGTTTTGCGGTGGTGTTGAAGTTTCTGCATGCCTCATCAGAGTTTAAAAGATGGTGGATAGAGACTTCACAACTTACCGCAACACCCTCTTGTTTTGCTTTGCTTATAAGGTAGATGGAGCGTGGAGAGGCGATGGACTTGAAGAGAATCTTTATCTTAAAGTGTCTAGCGATTTCTATCATTCGAGAGACATGCAAAACTTCACTCAAATCAGGAATCCCCGCAAGCCCGAGCTGTGAACTCACATCACCCTCAAGCATCACACCGCTTGAGATAAGAGAGTTGTCTTCGGCTTTGCAAAAGAGCGTTACACCGTACATCTGGCAATATTGTGCAATTTTAATCGCCAAATCATTCTTTGCGATGGTACTCATATATGGAGCGATTGCGCCACGCTTTAGCAAGATAGCGATATTGCTAAGAGTTGCATCTTCCCTTAAAGCACTAATCATCAAATCAACTTTTGCACCTTCCAAACCATGAAGCCCGTTTTGTGCAAACTCCAAAACAATCTCATTATCAAGAGCGGGCGAACACTCCGGATTTAAGACAATATGCCCTATGCCGGCGTCAAGTGCCTCTTGTGAGAGCGATTTGATATTTTTTGCATTGAGTGCTGCATCTTGAACTCTTATGTTTGTGTCCACCAAAAGCGGCAGAAGATAGAGACCTTTTGCATCGATAAACTCATCTCCTTGAAGATCTGCCCCCATCTCCACGACGACACCATCTGCCACCCTAACATCAACTTCTCTCTCGCCATTTGCATCGCATACTCTCGCACTTTTGATAATCATAAAAACTGCCTTGCTTTGGTATAATTCCAAAATTATATTAGACAAAGGCTTAGAGTTGCGTTTTATATCTTTAGTTCTGATTCTTCTCTCTCTTTTGGATGCTTCGCCCCAGTATGAAGACGGCAAGCGGCTTTATAAGCAAAATGGCTGTTCTGGGTGTCACGGCAGAAATTTGGAGGGACTTCACAGGTATCCTTATCTTGCCAACCGTGCAAAGGGCTATATGAAGTATAAACTTAAGCGTTTTCGTTCCAAACTCTCAGACAACCAACAACAAGAGATGATGATACCTTTTGCGGTAGGCTTAAGTGACAAAGATATAGAAAATCTTGCTATCTATATGAATGAATTTGTCCCAGAAGATGCCAAAAATCGTTATGATGACAGCTTTCAAACACACGGACACGGAGGCTCATGAAAATCTTAGTAAGCGCACTTGAACACTCGGCAAATGTACACCTCAAATCTCTTAAAAAGGAGTTGAGCGAGAAAACGGAGTTTATCGGCATCTTTGATCGAGAGCTTGGAGAGAGCATAGTTGACCTTAGAAGTCTTGCTATCATGGGGTTTGTCGATGCACTCAAAAAACTTCTCTTTTTCATCAAACTAGGCGATGAGATGGTGGAACTGGCACGTGATGCCGATAAAGTGCTACTCATAGACTCCTCCGGTTTTAACCTCCCTCTTGCCAAAAAAATCAAAAAAAAGTACCCGCAAAAAGAGATTATCTATTACATCTTGCCTCAAGCATGGGCATGGAAACAAAAACGGATTCCTGTACTAGAACGAACCATCGACCATCTCGCTTCCATTTTACCTTTTGAGCGTGACTACTACTCCAAAAATGCACCCATCGAGTATGTAGGACACCCTCTGCTTGACCAGATAACGGAGTTTAAAGAGCATCTAAACGATGAGGCAAAGAGCGTTGTTTTTATGCCCGGAAGCAGAAAAGGGGAGATAAAAAAACTCCTTCCCATCTTTAAAGAGGTTCAAGAAAAGCTAGGTGTTGATGCAACTATCATCATCCCAAAACACTTCTCTAAAGAAGAGATAAAAGAAGTTTATGGTAACCTTACGGATTTTAAAATAGCTTATGATGCACACGAAACACTTCTAAGAGCTGATTTTGCATTTATATGCAGCGGCACGGCGACACTGGAGGCGTCACTCATCGGGATTCCCTTTGTTTTGACCTACATTGCCAAACCGTTTGACTATTTCATTGCAAGCAGACTTGTAAAGCTAGAGTATATCGGTCTTGCAAATATCATGTTTTCAAAGTTTCAAAATAGAGCTTTGCACCCTGAGTTTATACAAAAAGATGTAAACGCAGCAAATCTTATAAAAGCGTATGAAACATATGAGAGAAGCAGATTTTTAGAGGATTCAAAAGCACTAAGAGCGTATCTTAAACACGGCAGTTCCAAAAGAGTAGCACATATTATAGAGGATAGAGATGAAGATTAATTTTATAGACTTACAGGCACAGTATAAAAGATATGAAAAAGAGATAAACAGCGAAGTTTTAGAGGTTATGTCCTCTGCACAGTTTATCGGCGGAGAGAAGCTTAACTCGCTAGAGAGAGGTCTTGCCTCTTATACGGGCGCAAAACACGCCATCGGTTGCAGCAGCGGCACGGACGCTCTTCTTCTTGCGCTAATGGCTCTTGATATCGGCGTGGGCGATGAGGTCATCACTACTCCTTTTACCTTTATAGCAACTGCCGAAGTTGTCGCACTTTTGGGGGCTAGAAGTGTTTTTGTTGACATTGACGAAGAGAGCTACAACATAGACCCTACAAAAATAGAAAATGCCATCACAAGCAAAACAAAAGCTATCATCCCTGTTTCACTTTATGGACAGTGTGCAGATATGGACGCTATCAATGCAATCGCCGCAAAACACAATATTGTTGTTATTGAAGATGCGTGCCAGAGTTTTGGTGCATCTTACAGAGGCAAAAAATCATGCAACCTCTCAACCATAGCATGCACAAGCTTCTTCCCATCCAAACCACTTGGTGCGTATGGCGACGGCGGAGCGATATTTACAAGCGATGATGCACTTGCCGCAAAGATGCGTATGCTTCTCAACCACGGACAAAATGAGCGTTACAAACACAAATATATCGGTATCAATGGACGACTTGATGCTATTCAAGCAGCCGTTTTAAATGTAAAACTCAAACATTTTGAGGCGGAAGCAACTGCAAGAGAAGAGATTGGTTCAAGATACAGCGACCTTCTTGAAAATGCAGATGTTATCACGCCAAAAATCGCGGAGGGCAACACAAGTGTCTATGCACAGTACTCCGTGAGAGTAAAAGATAGAGAAGCAATGGTTGCAAAACTCTCTACTGCCGGCGTTCCGACTGCTGTTCACTACCCTCTTCCGCTTCATTTGCAAGAGGCTTTTGCAGATTTGGGCTATAGCGAGGGCGATTTTCCTGTAAGCGAAATGGTCGCAAAAGAGATTATGTCCCTGCCTATGAGTGCTTTTTTAAGCGAAGCAGAGCAAGATTTTGTCGTTAACGCCATCAAAGGGTAAGCATTGAAAAAAATCGCCATTCTTGGTCTTGGTGTTATGGGGAAAAACCACTATAACACGCTTAAAAAACTAGCTGGAGTGCAGATTGTAGCACTTTGTGATGTTGTCAAAAACGGCGAATTTGAAGAGCCGTTTTTTTATGATTTAGATACCATGCTTGATACCGCCAAACCTGATGCGCTTATCATCGTTACGCCCACGTTTCTGCATAAAGAAGCCGCTCTTATATGTGCCGCTCGTGGTGTAGATATATTCATCGAAAAACCTGCCGCTTCAAGCGTTGCAGATGCACAAGAGATTTTTGAGGCAGTTCAAAAGAGCGGTATCAAGAGCTGTGTCGGGCATATAGAGCGTTTCAATCCCGTCGTAAAATCACTTATGCATGAGATAAAAAACCATGAAATCCTCTCCATCTCCATCGTTCGCAGCGGCTCTTTTCCAGAGCGCATCGCAGATGTGGGCATCCTTACCGACCTCTCTGTGCATGATAGCGACCTGATTCGCTTTATCACACAAAAAGAGATAGTAAAAAGTGCCGTTTTTAAATCACAAAAGATTCATAAAACACACGAAGACAACGCTATTTTGGCGTTTGAGCTTGAGGGCAATGTTATCGGCGATATCGCAACAAACTGGCTTACCCCTTACCGCAAAAGAAGCATAAGTGTTGCATGTAGGATAGACAAAGAGAGCAAAATCAAATTTTTTGAAGCCGACCTACTCTCACAAACACTTACAGAACGTGTCAATATCAACCCAAATGCACACATCACAAACAACTGTTTTGTGGGCAGAAGCAACGCACTTCATGATGAGCTTGAAGCCTTTGTCCACTACCTAAATAGCGGTGAGAGAGGCTCTTTGGCATCCATAGAAGATAGTATCATAACCCTAGAAATCGCAGGTCAATAATGCAAAAAATCCATCCAACCACCATTATAGAAGCAGGTGCAACCATTGCGCCAGACGTTACCATCGGTCCGTTTTGTTTTATCGGCAAAGATGTCGTACTCAAAGCAGGATGCACGCTAGAATCAAACATCATCCTCAAAGGCAAACTTCAAATCGATGAGGGTGTAAAGATTTTTAGTTTTGCCGTCATAGGTTCTGAAGAGTCTGATGTTCATATAGGGACAAAAACACATATCAGAGAGTTTGTGCAAATCGGCACGCAAGATATAAGCAGTGAGAATAGACAAATAATTATCGGCGCAAACAACTTTCTTATGGGATATGTACAGATTTTTGGCGGTGTAACACTTGGCGATTTTTGCATCATAACAAATGCCGTCAGACTTCATGAAAACGTCACCTGTGAAGAGAGAGTTATCATCGGTGGACTTAGCACGGTTGAGGCAAACAACAAGATAGGAACAGGAGTGATGATAGGCGGAGCATCCGTAGTAGCTTCAGACATCCCTCCTTTTATGCTGGTCGAGGGTAACAAAGCGACCATCAAAGGCTTAAATGTTATCGGACTTAGAAGAAGACTTGAAAACAGAGGCGATATAGAGGAAATCAAATCAGTTTTCAAACAGATACTAGGAGACGGCGCAGACAAGATTTTAGCCCAAGAGATAGCCGACACCAACCCAAATGAGTTTATACAAAGGTTGTCATCCTTTGTGGCTTCTAGCAATCTTTAAATCGTTCACATAGCATGCAAAATCGCATGCTACTTTTTTTAACTCTCTAATTTTTCTCTTACAATCCTAACCGCCTCAACCATATTTTGAAGTGAGGGTTTTACCTCCTCCCATTTTCTTGTTTTTAGTCCGCAATCAGGGTTTATCCACAACTGCTCTTTTGGCAGAACTTCAAGCAGAAGCTCTATCTGCTTTACTATCTCCTCAACGCTTGGGATTCTTGGGCTATGGATGTCATAAACTCCCGGCCCGACCTCTTTTGTATAACCCACTTTTTTAAAGATTTTTAGCAGTTCGTTGCCGCTTCTAGCTGTTTCTATGGAGATAACATCTGCGTCCATATCTTCTATGGTGTTTATGATGTCGTTAAACTCGCTATAGCACATATGAGTGTGGATTTGCGTCTCTTTTTTTGCACTGCTCACGGCGATTTTGAAGTCTCTTGTCGCCCATGCTTCATACGCTTTTATCTTCTCGCCTCTTAGCGGATACCCCTCTTTAAACGCCGCTTCATCAACTTGAATGATTTTGATACCCGCTTTTTGCAGGTCGTCTATCTCATCGCTGAGTGCCACGGCTATCTGTTTTGAAACTTCGCCTCTTGGCATATCGTCTCTCACAAACGACCAGTTTAGTATGGTTACGGGTCCCGTCAACATCCCTTTCATGATGCGTTTTGTTTTGCTCTGTGCATAAGCTATCCACTCCACCGTCATAGGGCGAGGTCTGCTGATATCTCCGTAGATAAATGGCGGTTTTACACATCTGCTTCCATAGCTCTGCACCCATCCGTTTTGGCTAAATCCATATCCGCTTAGCTGTTCGCCAAAATACTCGACCATATCGTTTCTCTCAGGCTCGCCGTGGACTAAAATCTCCAAACCGCACTCCTCCTGAAACTCCACACACTCATCTATATATCTTTTCATCTCTGCCTCATAGCTCTCTTTTGAGATAAGAGCAGCTTTAAAATCGCTTCTGGCACATCGTAGCTGTGGAGTTTGCGGGAATGAGCCGATGGTTGTGGTCACCAAATCGCTGTATCCCAAAATCTCTCTTTGGAGTTTTAGCCTCTCTTTTGCATCGCCCTCTCTTTGGAGTTTTGTATGATTTTCTACCCTATCTTGTACGGTTTTATCATGAATAAGAGGCGAATTCTTTCTGCTTTGATTTGCTTTTATATTGCTTGAGAGAGTCTCTTTTTCTCTCTCGTCCAAGCTATCCTCTCCGTCAAAAAAGAGTTTTGACAGAAGCGAAATCTCAGAGAGTTTTTCAAGTGCAAAACTTAGCCACTCTTTTATCTCGCCGCTCATTTTTTCTTCATATTTCAGAGTAAAGGGAACATGCAAAAGCGAACAAGACGAACTTATCAAGATATTCTCTTTGCTTACAAAATTTGAGATACTCTCCAAAATATACGTAGTTTTTTCTATGTCACATCTCCATATATTTCTGCCGTCAACAACTCCCGCTATAAGCTTTTTGCCGCTCATGGCGATGATATTAAGAGATTTTAGATTTTCATCTCCATATAAAAAGTCAAGTCCGATAGCCCAGATAGGCGTATGTACCAAAATCTTTGTAGCCTCATTTGAGTGTTCAAAGTAGGTTACAACCGCAATTTTTATATTTGGCGAAACTCTTGCAAGTCTATCGTAAGTCGGTTTTATAAGACTAAGAACTTTAGTACCTAGTCCTTTTGCAAAAATCGGCTCATCTATCTGCACGACCACTTCATCATCAAGAGTGTTTATGACTTTTAAAAGCTCCTCATAAATCGGCACTATTTTGCTCCAAAGCTCATAAACATCGCCGCGGTCAACTCTTTTGCTAAGCCCCAGATATGTTATAGGACCGATGATATTTATCTTTGTTTGAATGCCAAGAGCTTTTGCTTCACGGTACTCATCTATAATTTTTGAAGCATTAAGTGTATAACTCTCTTCAAGACTTAGTTCAGGAACTATGTAGTGATAGTTTGTGTTAAACCACTTTGTCATCTCCATAGCCACGCACTCCTCGTTGCCTCTTGCCATTGCAAAGTAAAGCTCCTCATCCTTTAGGTGGTGAAATCTTTTTGGAATCGCACCCAGCATAACGGAAGTATCGAGCATATTGTCATAAAGTGAAAAATCATTTGAGCTTATAAACTCCACTCCCGCATCTCTTTGATACGCCCAGTGTCTCGCCTTTAGCTCTTTTGCAACTTTTAAAACGACATCAAATGAGCATTTTTTTGCCCAAAACTCCTCTAAAACCTTTTTCAACTCTCTTTGCTCCCCGATGCGTGGGAAACCTACTATGTAATTTTTTGACATTAAAATATCCTTGTACTTTTTTTATTTTTTATTTTTTTGTAATGATTTTGTAAAAAAGGATATTAAAGAGGAGGATGTACGCCTGTGCGTCTAAATGCAAAATGTGTTGCATAGTATGGACAACGAGGTATAAAATGGTTCAGCAAAAGAACAAGACGGATTTTACGTTTAAAAAAGAGGTTGCAGTGGCATGGTTTAGAAGAGAAAAAATATGCAAGTTTTGATACGATGAGCTCATAAGTACCGCTAAAATACTGTAACATCCTCTCTCCTTTCTCTTTTTTTTGCGAAATTATACCTGACTTTATATGCTATTGTAAAATTTGTATGCAAAAACACTCTTTTTGGAAGTGAGGCTTTAGCCTCGCTGAGTTTTTAACGGGGTTAAAACCCCATTTCCAAGAGAGTACATAACATCTGATTCAAATGCTACTTAAATGCTCCAAAAACTTCTGCGCATCTATGAAGCCGACAATCGTTTTTGACTCTAAAACAGTTGAAGTTGCATCAAAAAACAGGATGACGGGTGGTCCGAAAACTCCGTATTTTTTGCTGAGTTCTTTTTGCTCTTGGCTATTTTGTGTTACATCGGCTTTGATGAGAACAAACTCACCCATCTTCGCTTGAACCGCTGCATCAGAGAAGGTTTTTTTGTCAAGCTCTTTACAGACGGCACACCACTCGGCACTAAAGTCTAGGAGGATTTTTTTGCCTTTGTTTGCCTCTAAAACCTTGTCAAGTTCAGGGATGGAGGTTACTTTTGTAAACGCCAGCTCTTTTTGCTCTAGCGTGGTACTGCTCACAACGGCGGATGATTTTAAAAATCCAAGCGGTTTTGTCATACTGTATGAGCCTGCCATTACGCCTATAAAAAGAGCAACTGCATAGATAAAAAGAACGATAGAGACGGTTCTTCTAAAGATATGCGCTTCTTTGTCAAACGCTCCAAAGTAGGTCGCAAAACCTATGCCAAGGATGGAGTAAAGAAGCATGATAACGGCTTCATCAACCACACGCTCAAGCATCCAGATAGCAACGCCGAGCATCATAACGCCAAAGACAGCACTTACCATCGTCATCCATGCTCCAGGGCGAGGCATAAACTTTCCTGCGCTCACACCAACCAAAATGAGCGGGAAGCCCATCCCCATACTCATCGCAAAAAGTGCCGCTCCGCCAAGAACCGCATCCCCTGTTTGCCCTATATAGACAAGCGCACCTGCAAGCGGTGCCGCAACGCAAGGTCCTACGATAAGTGCAGACAAAAAGCCCATGATAGCCACACCGACATAACCGCCACGACTACCGCCGTGGTTTGAGCTTATCTTTGCTACAAACGAGTCTGGAAGTTTAAGCTCGTAAAATCCAAACATACTAAGTGCGAGTGCCACGAAGATAGCAGAAAAGGAGTAAATCGCCCACGGTGCTTGAAGCGCGGCTTGAAGGTTAGAGCCAAAAAGTCCTGCCAAAACCCCTGCAATGGTGTAAGCAACAGCCATAGCAAGGACATAAACCATAGAGAGCGTAAAGGCTTTTTTGGTACTTAGCCCCTCGCCTTGAGAGATGATAATGCCTGAAATGATAGGAATCATAGGAAATGTACACGGTGTAAGCGCCAAAAGAAGCCCAAAACCTAAAAAGGTCAAAAGTATAAGTGCGATATTGCCCTCTTGCATCGTTTTTGCTATAGAATCACTCTCAGAGAGTTTTTGAGGCTCTATCTTCTCAAGCGGCTTCTGCACTGCTTCACTTTTTTGCTCTTTTGCCCCACTTGTGAGCTTAGAACTATCAACTTCAAAACTATAAACTCTCGTCTCTGGTTCATAACAAAGCCCCTGCTCCGAACACCCTTGATAGGAGAGTTCTATATCAACACTCTTTACCCCGCTCACACCGCTTTGTTTTTGAAGCGTGACTACAAAAGTAGGAGATTCAAGATAGACCATATCTTCATGATGTTCTACACTTTTTGGTTTTAGAACCTCGAGTATCTCAAGCCCATCACCCTTTTTAAGAACAATTTTGAGTGCATTATCATAGAGATATATCTCTTTTCCAAGTTCGATTGTAGCTTCTATTTGCATCTTTTCGTTGAGTTTGGCAGAGGGCTTAAAAGCTTCATCAGGCATCAAAAATTTCGGCTGCGCTCCAAAGAGGTAAAGAGAGGTAAAGAGAAGTAAAAAGAGTTTTTTCATTTTTTGAAGTTTCCATATTATGATGAATTTGAAAAAAATTATAACGCATAATAGTTTCTATTAAGCACAAAATTAGCTAGATTTTCCTACTCTACCCAAAAAACAAAAGAGAAAACAATGTCCAATAGATTAGAAAATGAAGATTCCCCTTACCTGCAACAGCACAAAGATAACCCAGTAGATTGGTATCCGTGGTGTGACGAGGCATTTGAGAGAGCCAAAGATGAGAACAAAGCTATCTTCATCTCCATCGGTTACAGCTCATGCCACTGGTGTCATGTTATGGAGGAGAATGTCTTTACAAATGAGGAGTGTGCCGACATACTCAACAAGCACTTTATCTGCATAAAAGTTGACCGTGAAGAGCGTCCCGACATAGACAAGCACTATCAAGAGGTCTATATGCTGCTTAACCGTCGAGCCGGCGGATGGCCTACTTCTATCTTCTGCACACCGCAAAACAAGCCCTTTTATGCAGGAACTTACATACCGCCGCACACACAAGAGACAAACTCAAATGCGATGGGCTTTGTGGAGCTGACCAAACTTATAGCGGACAAAATCTCCTCTTACGATGCACAACTTCTTCAAAATGCAGATGAGATTGAGGGGTACATAAAACATCAAGAGCATCCAAAAGAGGCAACGGTTCTGAGCGAGGATTTTGTCAAAAACTTTATGCACCAAGCAAAAAACAACTACGAGACAACCTACGGCGGTTTTTCCGTTGCACCAAAGTTCCCACACGCTTCCACGCTTAACACGCTTCTTGTCATAGACAAACTCTACGGCGATAAAGCCGCAAAAGCGATGGTTATCAACACTCTGGAACAGATGAAAAAAGGGGGCATGTATGATGTAGTCGATGGCGGATTTTGCCGCTACAGCGTGGATGAAAAGTGGCTTGTTCCTCACTTTGAGAAGATGCTCTACGACAACGCCCTGCTTTGCGAACTCTATACAAACGCCTATCTTGCCTATAAAGACGAGGATTTTCTGCGCATAGCAAGAGAGATTGCCGACTTTTGGCACAACCATATGAGCCAAGACAATCTCATGTATAGTGCGAGCGATGCCGACAGCGAGGGCGAGGAGGGAACATACTACACCTACAGTTACGATGAACTCTCTACACTTGACAAAGAAGTTTTAGAAGAGTTAAGCGTGAGTAAAAATGGGAACTTTGAGGGCAAAAATATCATCCGCTTTAGAGACGGCACACCGCCGAGGGATTTTGAGAGCATCAAAAGCACTCTTCAAAACATAAGAGCCAAAAGAGAGTACCCGTTTGTGGACAAAAAAATCCAAACTTCATGGTCTGGCATGATGATAAAAGCACTCTTCCTCTTAGGCAAAGTCGATGCACGCTACAAACAAAGAGCCATTACCGCACTTGATGCGCTTTTAGAGAGTATGTTTGTCGATGGTACACTCTATCACACCACGCTTATCCACAAAACCCCAAAAGTAGAGGCGTTTTTGGAGGATTACGCCTTTTTATCTGAGGCACTCATTGAAGCATTTGACGCAACTAGCGATGAACTCTACCTCATCCGTGCGCAACAGTTCACAAACATGGCACTGGAGAAGTTCTACAACAAAGGAGTGTGGCGATTTAGCAGAGGCGATTTTGAGACAAAAGCGGAGATTTCGGACAACACCTACACAAGCTCTGTAGCCGTCATAGTCGATGTTCTCCTCTCTCTTGGCACACTGCTAGAAGATGAAAAATACACCCATTTTGCCTTTAAAACACTAGAGTACAACTCTTATGAGCTGGGACGACGCCCTATAGTCTATCCTGCCATGCTTCGTCAAACTTTGCGTTATGTACGAGGCGACAGGGTTGTTAAGTCAAACATACGAAACCTTGAAGCAAACAGCACTGCCCTTGCTTCACTCGCCTATCCGTTTGTACTCAAAAAAGCCTCAGACGATGATGGATTTATGATTTGCGGTAGCAAAAGCTGCTTTGCTAACACAAAAAGCATAAATGAAATCGATGCTATAATTCAAAAAACTTTTTAAGGGATTGACGATGAAAAAAATTATATTTATTACATTTTTAGCACTTGGAATGATGGTTGCGATGAGCGGGTGTGAGAGAAATGATTACCAACATCCTATGCACAGAAACAAATAATGAGCAGCATGAAACTTGGCGTAAACATAGACCATATAGCGGTTTTGCGAGAGGCGAGAAAGGTCAATGATCCCGATATTTTAAATGCACTTTTTGTTGCTTGCCAAAGCGGTGCGGACCAGATAACGATTCATCTTAGAGAAGACAGACGCCACATTCAAGATGCGGATGCCTACTCCATCATGAAGCACTCTGCCCTGCCCGTAAATCTGGAGTGTTCCATCAACAAAAGCATTTTGGAGATTGTTACAGACCTAAAACCACATCGTGCAACGCTAGTTCCTGAAAAAAGAGAAGAAGTAACCACTGAGGGCGGACTTGATGTTTTTGGCTATGAAGATGAGATAGCCTATGCCATCGAACTTTTACATGACTACATTATCCCCGTTTCACTCTTTATCGACCCAACCATCGAGGCGGTTGAGAAGTCAAAAGCTCTGGGTGCAGAGATGGTGGAGCTTCACACTGGGAGTTTTGCAAATATCTTTGCCATGCTAAACTCATCGCTAAAATACTCAAATCATTCTGTAAAAGAGCTAGAGCTTCCACGCTATGAACTCTCCATAAGACTTGAAAAGTCCATCTCAGCCATCACAGAGGCGGCAAAACATGCCAAAAAGATAGGACTTGAAGTAGCCGCAGGACATGGACTAAACTACCACAATGTTTATGAGATGATGAAAATCGCCGAAATCACGGAACTAAACATAGGTCAAAGCATCATCGCAAAAAGCGTCTTTAGCGGCTTGGCAGAGGCAGTTAGAGAGATGAAGAGACTTACAACGAGATGAAAAAAACCATAGCCATAAGCATAGGCGACTTAAACGGTGTTGGAATTGAGATAGCACTCAAAGCACATGCGGAGGTCACAAAGATATGCAAACCGCTCTACTGCATCAACTCCTACATGCTCCATCAGGCTTGCGAACTTTTGGATATCACTCCGCCTGCTGATTTTGAGACAGTTGATGTTGCTGGCAGTTTTAACATCAAAGAGGGGTGTGTCGATGCGGATGCAGGAAAATACTCTTATGATTCATTTTTAAGTGCCATCAAACTATGCGAGACAAAAAAAGCAGATGCTGTTGTCACACTTCCTATCCACAAAGAGGCGTGGATGCTCTGTGGCTTGAAGTACAAAGGGCATACAGACCTGCTCCGTGACTACTTTAAAAAAGATGCCATTATGATGCTTGGGTGCGAAAGGCTCTTTGTCGCACTCTACACCGAACATATCCCATTAAGAGAAGTTGCGAGCCACATCAAAAAAGAGGAGCTTTTACGCTTTTTTCTTGATTTAAACAGAGCCATTCCAGATAAACAATTTGGCGTTTTGGGGCTAAACCCTCATGCGGGAGATAACGGCGTTTTGGGAGACGAGGAGAGGGTTATAGAAGCGGCGATAGAAGAAGCAAATAAGAGTATCGGCAAAGAGGCGTTTATCGGCGCACTTGTTCCCGACACCGCCTTTACGCCACATGGACGAGAGAGATTTTCCCATTTTGTAGCCATGTACCACGACCAAGGTTTGGCACCGCTCAAAGCACTCTACTTTGATGAGAGCATCAATGTCTCGCTAAACCTGCCTATCATCAGAACCTCGGTAGATCACGGAACGGCGTTTGACATCGCCTATCAAGGCAAAGCAAGCACTCTTAGCTATATGAACGCTATCAAGAGTGCTCTGAATTTTACTACTTAGTTTTACAAAGTGTCGCTAGGATTTTCATCTTAAAGCCAATCCCCGCTTCGCTCCATGTTTTTCCCTCATGAAGATCAAAACACGCCTCGTTTATGCCTTTAAGTGCATTGTTGGCTTGAAAATCTAAGATATCGATGTTTCCTTTTGCTTCAAAAGTCTCATTAGCAAAACTATATGTCATCGGAACAACTTTTTTCACACCGTTCATCTCTATCTCTACATCTACAACACCCGTTCTTGGTGCATCTTTGACTCTAGGATCAGCCTTGATATCAACGATTTTTGCGTTGATGTTTTTGTCTTTCATCATGCCAAAGAAAAATTTAGCAAGTTTTGCATCACGGTCTGCATGTTTTGAGTTTACGCTTGAACTATCGATAACAACAGACGACCCTACCAAAATAGAGCGAAAGTTCTCTCCCTCTTTTGTAACCGGTGTATAAGCAACCTTATCAAAAACCCCGCCCACACCTACTTTTTTAGGCGTTTTATACCCTATCCAACTTACCTCAACATCACCACTTTGCGCTAGCACACATCCTGTTTTTTCACTCGCATTTGCACTAGAGAGAAGTGTGAACGCCATCAACACAGCTACTAAACTTTTTTTCATTTTTCATTCCTTGACATAATTTTGACAAATTTTAGCCTTTTCTTTCTTTACATTATCATATGTTTTAAAGTTAATGCTATACTTTACAGTATGAATCATATCCTCTTTTTTAGTGCATTTTTAGGCGTTTTTATCTTACTGCATCTCTATATTTGGAGACGTTTTGTTCAAAAACTAGATATCTCAGAAAAAACAAAACTCTTTTTTTATATCTTTTTACTTACAAATCTCTTTGGTATTGCAGGCTATATGCTTGCACGCTACTCTCTTCACATCCCAAACTGGCTCTACTTTCTCTTCTCCATCCCCATTGGAGTACTCTTTTTACTCTTTTGTACAGCCGTTGTTTATGATATCTCAAGGTCGCTGCTGCAACTTGTTCCACTCTCACAATCACGCAGAAACTTTTTCAAAAAAACACTCGACATCTCCTCTTTTGCAGCTGCAACAGCACTAAGTTTGCGCTCTTTATACGAGGCAAGATTTATAGAGGTTCAGAGGGTTCATGTCCACATCAAAGAGCTTAAAAAACCCTACACTATCGCACAGATAAGCGACATTCATATCGGCGGTTTGATTGATGAGGATTTTATCAAAACGATTGTGCAAAAGGTCAATGCGCTGCATCCAGACATCGTTGTTATCACAGGCGATTTGATAGATATTGATGTCTCCAAAGCCAAAGAGGCACTGAGTGCCTTAAAAAATTTCAACTCCACCTTTGGAACCTACTATGTCGTTGGCAATCACGAATATTTTCATGACATCGAGACAATTTTACAAAGCGTAAAATCTCTTGGCATTAGAGTTTTAGAAAACGAAAATATCTATATCGGGGCGGAAGGAGAGGGATTTTATCTTGCAGGTGTCTATGACATCATAGGGTATAGGCTCAAAAGCCATATGCCGGATTTACAAAAAGCGCTTCACAAAACTCAAAACAGCCCAACGGTGCTTTTAGCACACCAACCAAAGTTTATAGAAGAGGTTTTTGATGGGGTGGATTTGATGCTAAGTGGGCACACTCACGGCGGACAGCTCTATCCGTTTAGATTTCTGGTAAAACTCCAGCAGCCTTATATCAGTGGACTCTATAAACACAACGAAAAGCTACAGATTTATGTCAACAAAGGAACAGGATTTTGGGGTCCTCCGATGCGTCTTGGAGCAACTGCTGAGATAAGTGAGATAATTATTTTCCCACAAAAAAAGATATAATAAGAAATAGATTTCAAAAGGTGTTCCATGCAGCAAAAACAGACCATACTTCTCGTAGATGATGTAGAGTACAACATTGACATACTTGTAGAGTTGTTGAGTGAGTATCATCTTCTCAAAGCCACTGGCGGCAAAGAGGCTATAGAGATAGCGATGCGAGAAGATGCGATTGACCTTATTCTTCTTGATATTATGATGCCTGAAGTCAATGGTCTTGAAGTGTGCCGTTTCTTAAAACAAGAGCCAAAAAAGCTTCATATTCCTATCATTTTTTTAAGTGCAAACAACTCTCAAGAGGATATCAAAAGAGGATTTGAGGCAGGTGGTGTGGACTACATCGCAAAGCCATTTTACATCGATGAGCTTCTCTCAAGAGTAAAAACACACCTTGCACTAAGAGCGTATGAGAAAAATCTTGAAGTAAGAGTGCAAGAAGAGGTGCAAAAAAACAAGATAAAAGAGCAGATGATGTACCAACAGTCCAAACAAGCAGCTTTGGGTGAGCTCTTGATGCACATCGCACATCAGTGGAAACAGCCACTTGCATCACTGAGCTCTATCAACAACCTCTCAAAAACAAAACTTGAATCTCCCGATGTATGCGACAAAGATGAGTTTTTAAAATTTCTTATAAAAGCAGGAGATATCATCGAGTTTATGGGTGAAACCATCGACACATTCCAAAATTTCTACAGACCTTCTTCCAACAAAAAATCTTTCTCCCTTACAGATGCCGTCATTGAAATTCTCACTATCGTTGAGGGAACATTCTACTTTGATGATATCAAAATCTATATTATCTCCCACGAAAATGAAAATGTCTTTGGCAATCCAAATGAGTTCTCTCAAGTCATCTTCACTCTTTTAAACAATGCACGAGAGATTTTAAAACTCAGAAACACCATCAACCCTGAGATTCACATCGCCATAGAAAACCAAAAGATAAGCGTTAGCGACAATGGCGGCGGCATACAGGGAAAATCTTTTGAAGAAATATTTTTATCTTGCCAACTTCCTGCACATATGCGCGATGATGCAAGTGTGGGTCTTTACTTTGCAAAAATTTTAGTAGAAAAAAATGGTGGCGTCATCACAGCTTCCAACTCTAAAGATGGAGCTGTCTTTACCATAGAGTTTTTGACGTGGATGGAATAAACCTAACGCTTTTTAAATATAAGAAGCGTTTTGTCTTTTGTATCGTAAAGTGAAAAAGTCTGTTTGTCTATAAGTTTGAGTGTCGGGAGCTTCTCAAATAGTTTTAGTTTATGAAAATACTGCACGATGGTATCTTGGTACTTTGTATATCGTGCATCATCACCTTTTTCGAAAAGAGTAAACTTTGTAAAGAGTTTTTCATCTTCAAAAACAGCGTCAACCACGAGAAATTCACTCTCATTTTCACTGCTCATCGTACCCTCAGCCACATCTCTAAAACCATAAAGCGTGTTGATATCTGCGATAAAAACACCATCATCATTCAGCCTCTGCGCAACTGCATCCAAAAAGAGCAAAAGCTCCTCTTCATTTAAGAAGTTAAGCACATCAAAGATAGCCACAACGGCATCATATTTGCCGCCGATTTGACTTACATCTACACACTCGGCATCCAAACCAACCGCTCTGCACTCTTCCACCATAACAGCACTAAGGTCGATTCCCTTGCAGACAACGCCATCACTCTGCATGCGCTGCATAAAACCGCCACGCCCACAGCCGATATCTAAAAGCGTTTTTACCGCATACCCATCCAGCTCAGAGCGGTAGAGGTCATAAAGCGCTTCTGTCGCCTCTTCTATGCCAAGAAGATGTTCGGCTTTTGCGTAAAGGTCAAGATTTGTCATTTTGTTCTGCTTTTATGACTGCGTTTATCTTCTCGTAGATATCCAAAACTTCATCTTTTTTAGCGATATAACTGTTTTTGTTGGCGATGAGATAAGTGGACGATGTCATCATGTCTTGCACGACTTCCAAACCGTTTTGCTTCATAGTCGCACCCGTCTCAACCACATCTACTATCATATCCGCAAGCCCTATAAGTGGTGCGAGTTCGATAGAGCCGTAAAGTTTGATGATATCAACAGAGACCGCACGCTCTTCAAAGTAGCGTTTTGTGATGTTTACCATCTTTGTCGCTACTTTGATTTCAGGCTTGTCAAGGTCAAATTTCTCGCCCTTTTTCATGCCGATAGCCACTTTGCAGATACCGCGTTTCAAATCAAGAAGCCTGATAACATCAAGCCCCTGCTCTTCTAGCGTATCAAGCCCCACAACACCGATATCTGCAGCTTGATGAAAAACATAAGTCGCAACATCTTGGTTTCTAACAAGCAAAAAACGAAACTTTGGCGTCTCTAAAATGAGTTTTCTGTCATCAAACGCAAAACCCTCTCCAAAGATAGTCTCAAAAATCTCCAGCGTCTCTTTTGCGATACGACCTTTTGGAAGTGCAACTGTTAGCATAAATTAGCCTTTTTCATAATATTTTTCATCCCTTTAAAGAGAAGTGTATCATCCACAACCGCATCTGCAAAAAACCTCTCAAAAAGCTTTGCATCGCCGCCTGTAAGATATATCTGCATGCCATAAGAGAGTACTTCAGCGCAAAATGGCTTCAAGTATCCGTAGCTGATGGCATCACGGGAATTTTTTGGCATTTTATCCAAATCAAGCTCAAAGTTAAATGAGTACTCAAGTGCCACAGAGATGTTTTTGTAGCAACTCTGCATCGCTTTTACCCCCGCATAGATAAAACCGCCCTCAAACACCCCATCCCTTACTCTATCCACAGTGATGGCACTTCCGGCATCGACAACGACACCATCTTTTATAGCCTCACAAGCCATAATCCTATCAATCCCCATCGTCTCATAGTACTTTTTTTTATCTATATAAAGCGACAAATCCACCCAGTTTTCAAGAGGCTTTATGCGCTCTTTCACCTCTGCATTGACACAGATATAAAAAACTCTCTCTCTTATAAGAAGCGGATTAAAGAGTTTTGCATCCTCTTTATAGGATTTTTTTTCATCAAAAAAATGGTAAGTTGTGTTGCCGATGTCGCAAAGAAGCATTAGTGAATTTTCCAACCCTGCTGCAAAAATGCCTCTTTTGCCTTTGAGCAAAGCGGTGCGTCGATAAAGAGAACTCTATGTTTGAAGTTGTGTCCCATGTAGAGCGTGAGTTTTGCATAAATCTCTTCAAACTTATGCACATCTTTCATAAGCAGTTTGCTCTTTTGGCTTATAGCAAAAATCGCCCAAAAATAGCCGCTGATATCTGTAGCCTTATATATCTTGATTTTATTTCTTATACCAAGTTCATTTGGGGCTATCTCTTGCATTTTTTTATAAAGTTTGCCTTTTTTGCGAAGAGAATCAACTATTATCTGCATTTTGTTGCCTTTGTCTAAAAATGAAATTTTAGCAAAAAATTGCTTTAGCTATAGATTTATTCTAAGATTTGACTGTTATAATTCCGCCAATGAAAATCATAAAAACAAAGCTAGATCACTCTCATCTTTATACTCATTTGGACATAAACACCATTAAAGTTGGTGAAGTTATTCCTTATGACATTTTTATAAAAAAAAGTGAAGAGTATGTTATTATCATTGAAGCGGGTACACTTATCTCTGAGGCGCTCCACGCAAAACTGAAAAATCAAGAAGCACTCTATATCGCAAAAGAGGACGAGACAAAACAGATTCTCTCATGTGAGAGCCTCAAATACTACATACGTCACAACAGAGACAACCCAAAAAAAAGAGTAGCACTGCTTTATAATGTTACCGAGCAACTTTTTGATATGTTTATGAGCAGTCCTGAAAACAAGATACATGCCAATTGCGTCACACTTATTCTTAAATCAATCATCTATCTTGTCAAGCATGATGCAGATTTTGCACGCAACACCATGCCTCATTTTATCAACAACGATGCTTTGGCGAACCACTCGCTCCATGTTGCCATCTACGCTCTCATCCTAGGCAACAAACTCCAATTTAATGATACGCAACTCTTACAACTCGGCACTGCAGCACTCTTGCACGATGTAGGTCTTAAAAAGATAGACCACACGGTGATTGAAAAAACAACAAAACTAAGCGAATCAGAGAGTAAAAGCGTACAAAAACACTCACAGTATAGTGTTGAAATCGTCAAACAAAACAAGATTCACGACCCTTACATCCTAGATGCCATCATGCACCACCATGAACGCTACGATGGCAGCGGTTATCCAAACAACCTTACAAAGACCGAGATGAGTGATTTTGCTTCTATCTTGAGCATATGTGATGTCTTTGATGCACTAACGAGTGCGAGACCACATAGAAAACAGTACTCCTCATTTGAAGCGCTCAAGATGATGATGAAAGACTCTGAAATGATTAACCAGTTCAACCAAAAGTATCTTCTCATAGCGCTCAAACTTCTCTAAAAACTTCTCCCCCAAAGGGATAATGACTTTTTTATACAAATTATAATAAAATACATAGAATTCAAATTATCATTATAATAAAACAAAATATATGTTATTATTTGAACTTAATTTTAAGGAGAAAAATGCTTATGAAATATTTATCTGCTTTTTTTACTATAACACTCTTTTTTGGTACATCTGGAGTCAGTGCATCCCAGACGATTGACCTCCAAAAGGGTATTGAGCTGCTCAAAGCGCAAAATTTAGAGATTGAAGCCGCCAACATCGATATAGAGAGTGCGCTTCAAGATGCAAAAATTGCCTCTGGAAACCACTACGGCAAACTTGACTTTATCCAAGATTTCGCCAACTCTGATGATGCTGGAAATGTCTTTGGATTTAAACTTAGCTCACGTGAGGCTAATTTCGGGGATTTTGGGGCAAAAGAGTTTATGGATGTCTTTTCAACGACAGGACAAGGTGATTATGTCACTCCGCCACACGACCTAAACTACCCAGATGCTAGAAACTACTTCCAAAGCAAACTCAAGTATGAAGTTCCGCTCTTTACGGGCTTTAAGATATCAAGCTATGAAGAGATTATGGATTCTGTCATAAAAATCAAAAAACTTGAGAAGTCTCAAGTGATGAGCGAAAAGATTTATGAGCTAAGAAAAAGTTTTTACGATATGGCGCTTCTTGATGATTCTATGACAAATTTAAAAGTCATATTGAAAAATATAGAGACTTTAGAGACGATGACAAAAGAGATGATTGAAGTTGGGTACGCAAAAAAAGTCGATTTGCTTGAAGTCCAAGCAAAAAAGGGAAATGTAGAGCGACTTCTCTCTCAGATGGAGTCCAACAAAGAGTTGCTTTACCACTACATTAGCTTTTTACTCAACCAAAAAGTGACTTCCATCCAGACACCTTCACTTGAGATTACAGCACCAGCCCTCTCAAACAGCGAGATACTCCAAAACAACCTTGATATCCAAAAGGCGAACAACGGACTTGCCGTCAAAAAAAGCATGATTGATGTTGCAAAATCCTCTTACTACCCTATGGTTGGAGCTTTTGCGGAGGTTGCTACTGCGGATGATAAGTTCTTAAACCATGCCGAAGATCACCAATCCTACACCCTTGGAGCACGACTTACGTTCAATCTCTTCAACGGTGGCATCGATGGTGCAAATATTGAAAAATCTCGCCTTGAATATATGAAAACAAAATCGCAAGTCGCTCTTGCAAACAGCGGCATCGAGCTTCAAATTCAAAAGATAAGAACTGAGA
The DNA here is from genome assembly GCF_059705355.1 of Sulfurimonas lacustris. Taxonomy (NCBI): domain Bacteria; kingdom Pseudomonadati; phylum Campylobacterota; class Epsilonproteobacteria; order Campylobacterales; family Sulfurimonadaceae; genus Sulfurimonas; species Sulfurimonas lacustris. The sequence goes on along the minus strand of NZ_AP046125.1, from coordinate 925,565 downwards.
TAGAGAGCCTTGGCAAAGATATAGAGTCTCTCAAAAATGAGCTTCTTTTAGCAGATGCGATTTACAACAACTATGAGGCGAGATATAGGGAAAAACTCTCCTCTATGAGTGATGTCATCATCAAACAATCAGAACAGATTCAAAAGATACTGCAGCTACAACAGACTATAAACAAGCGAAACGAGCGTATTTTCGCACTTGAAAAACTAGCAAACGGAGAAGAAAAATGAGAAAAATAGCAACACTTTTAGTAGTTCTTAGCGCGCTGCTTGCCGCTGAGGGGATAACCCTCTCAGGTACGGTTATAAGTGACAACAAAAAGATGATTACAAGCCGTTTTATGGGCTTTGTCACGGATGTAAATGTTGCAGAGGGAGACAGTGTCAAAAGAGGCGAACTCCTCTACACCATAGACTCTAAAGAGATTGATTCTGCGCTTACACAAGTAGAACTTGGTATCTCTCAAGCCCAACTCTCTCTTCAAATGTATCAAAACCAATACACAAACGTAAAACTAAACCTTGAGCGACACAAAAGACTGCTTGAAAAAGATATGGTTTCAAAGTTTGAAGTAGAAAACCTTATGCTTGCGGAAGAAAATCTGGCAAATATGATTATCATCGCAAAAAAACAGGTTGCACAAGCACAGGCACGCCTTGAAGAGGTCAAAAACCAGTACAAATACCTCAATATCACAGCACCAAATGATGGCGTTATCGTAGCTAAGAACATCAACGTAGGAGAGATGGCAATGCCAGGAATGCCTGCACTTGAACTCTCCGACCTCTCCACACTCAAAATCTCTACCGAAATCGCCGAGGACAACTTAGGGCTTATCAAAGAGGGTAAAAAGGTAGTTGTCAACATCCCATCACAAAACATCCAAACAGTTGGAACCATCAGTGCTATCATCCCAAGTTCTAACCCGATGACGCACTCATTTAAGATAAAAATCTCCTTCCAAAACGTTTACAAATCCATCTACCCTGGCATGTATGCCACCGTCGTCATTGAGTAAGGCTTCGCTATGATTCACTATAAACCCACAGACATAGCAGGCAAACTGGCATCCGGATTTTTGCGAAATCCTCTTACCATCGTACTTGGCATCTTTTTGCTCTCCATCGGTTATCTCGCTCTTAACATCATGCCTCGTGAAGAGAACCCGCAAATGGTCGTGAGCGGTTCAACCGTTATCGTTGCCCTTCCAGGGGCGAGTGCCGCTGAAATTGAGAAAGTTATCGTCAAACCGCTTGAGAGAAAACTCAAAGAAGTCAAAGGCGTTGAAAACATCATGAGCATGTCCATGGACAACGTCGGCGTTGTCAATGCCGCATTTTTCATAGGCGAAGAGAAAGAGGACTCAAACCTCAAAGTCTATGACAAAATCATGCAAAACTCAGACATGTTTCCAAAAGGTGCGATGAACCCAATCATCAAACCGCTTGATATAGACGTCGATATCCCTGTAGTATCTGTAGCTTTTTACTCAAAAGATGCAAATATGAGCAAAACTGAACTCTATGAGAGAGCAAAAGAGATACAACACCATATCAATGGTCTGAAAAATGTCGCCGTTACAGAGCTCAAAGGCGGAAACAAGCAGCAGTTTAACATCGAAGTTGACTTTAATAAGCTCTCTGGTTACAACATCTCTATGGGGCAGATAGTTCAAGGCGTCCAGTCCCTCTCTTATAGTGTTCCGGCCGTAAAAAACAGAACAAAAGAGAATGAAATCATTATGCTTGGCGTCAAAAATGCCATCGAGAGTGCTGAAGATATCGGTAACATTATCATCGCTCAGTACATGGGTTCTCCAGTTTATCTAAGACAAATCGCAAGTGTCACCTCCTCTTATGATATACAAAACTTCAAATCAGCAACAATCAGCAAAAAAGAGGAAAATGGCACATTTTCGCCACTCCAAAATCAAGTTACTCTCACAGTTTCAAAGCTTCAAGGCACAAATGCAGTCGTGATTGCCGATGCAGTAAAAAGCGAATTAGAGAGCTATAAAGAGTTTTTAAACAACAACAATATAGGCTATGTTATCACTAGAAATGACGGCGAGCGAGCAAACGAGGCAGTTAACGAGCTTGTGTTTCACCTCCTTCTCTCCATCGTTATCATCGCCATTTTGCTCATCTTGGTGCTTGGATGGAGAGAGTCGCTTATCGTCACCTTTACCGTTCCTGCCATCTTGGCTATCACGCTCTTTGTAGCATATCTCACAGGGCAGACTATCAACCGCATCACCCTTTTTGCCTTTTTACTCTCGCTTGGACTTCTTGTGGATGCGGCTATCATCGTTATAGAAAATATCCACAGACACTACCACTCCAAAGAGTCCGCACATAAAAGTGTGGATGACATTATGGTCGAAGCTACAGATGAAATCGGACCGCCAACCAACATCGCAACATTGGCGATTATTATGACCATGGTACCAATGGCGTTTGTCGGGCAGATGATGGGACAGTTTATGAAACCTATCCCTGCAAACGTTCCTGTAGCACTCATAGCATCGCTTTTTGTTGCTTACATCTTTACGCCATACTTAGCGGCAAGAATGCTAAAAAAACCAGAGTTTCACAGTGAGGACAAACATGTTTAAAAAATTTCAAGATACGGTTTTTGAGGGAATCCAAAATCCTAAAAAAAGAAACTTCATTCTTTTTGCAACTTTTGTCGCTTTTGTACTCTCCGTACTTATGATTGCCCCTAGCAGAATGGTTTTGGCAAAGATGCTTCCGGGGAAAAACAACGACACTTTTACCGTCTATACCACGCTTGCTGAGGGAAGTTCCATCGAGCAGACAAACAAAGTAACGGAGTGTGTTGCCGATTTTCTAAAAAAAGAGAGGGAGATAACTGATTTTGAGGTTTTTTTAGGGATGGGCGCACCGCTTGACTTTGCGGGTCTTATCAAAGGCTCACACTTCAAAAACAGCGAAAACGTTGCCGAGATTGTTGTCAACCTTACAAAAAAACATCACAGAGAAGAGCCGTCTTACTTTATGGTTCAAAGAATCAGACCTGACATCCAGCAAAAATGTACCGCTCTTTTTAACAACACAACCATCACTTTTGTAGAGCCTCCAGCGGGTCCTCCTGTTTTAGCGGCTATTGTTGCCGAGGTTTATGGACAAAACAGCGATGGCATAAGAGAGCTTGCAAAAAACATCAAAGGCGTGTTTGAAAAGACGGAAGGCTTGGTAGATGTGGAGATTATGCAAGATGAGATTTACGATACATTTGAGGTAGAAGTCGATAGCACAAAAGTCTCACTATCAGGCATAAACGTCAAACAACTTAACGATGTTTTATATCTAGCTTTTGAGGGTATGCAGATTGCGGTAAAAAACTCTGCTATTGCAAATGATCAGATTCCCATCTTTCTTTCACTAAGCAGAGAGTCCAAAAAGTTCTCATCGAAAGATATAAACACTATCAAAGCAAAACTATCCTCTCTTAAACTGATGAATCAGATGGGGATGATGACACCGCTAACAGAACTCGTTACCATCGTTCCTAAAAAGTCAAATCCGATGATTATGAGCAAAAACCTCCATAAAATGACCAATGTTATGGCGGAGACCGACATGGTTTCGCAAGTTTATCCTCTTATGGACGCAAGAGATACTATCCTTGATACATTCAAAGAAAAGTATGACATCGAAAAAATCGGGCTTTTCAACCTTAGACTAACAGACAAAACTTCTAAAGATATTTATGAAATTATCTGGGATGGAGAGATGGAAGTAACGCTAGATACTTTTGTCGAACTTGGCGCCGCTTTTATCGCTGCACTTGTGCTTATCTTTTTGCTTATGGTGGTTTACTACAAGAGTTATACACTTAGTGGCATCATTCTTTTAGGCTCATTTCTATCCATTATCGGCGTAATTGTCGGGCATTACATTATGGATTTGTTTACAAAAGATACCTTTTTCTTGACGGCTACATCACTTATCGGCTTTATTGCGCTTATTGGTATCAGTTCGAGAAATTCGCTTTTACTTATCGACTTTACTGCCTCACTCATGAGAGATAGTGGCATGGACAAAGCACAAGCTATCGCATATGCATCAGCAACACGTGCAAAACCCATTTTCTTAACTGCCGCAGCCATCATACTCGCTTCAACGCTTCTAGCAGGTGATGCGGTCTTTGGAGGGCTTGGAGTTGCTCTTATCTTTGGAACAATCGCAGCGGTAATAGCCTCTTTGATTATCGTTCCGATACTTCTTTTTAAAGCAGATTTAGAGAGACATTTCAATTTGAATGATGAGTAAAATGGAGGTGGGGCTTTAGCCCCGCAAAAAACCGTAACTTTTGGACGAGGCTAAAGCCTCACTTCCAAGTTATAGTCTTGCGTATTGAACGCTTGAGCAAGCGTCAATTTTAAGAAGTTCACCAAGCGTTTCATCGCTGATAATGTTATCAACCAAGATAACTGCAAGTGCCTGTTTTTTGTCATTTCTAGCAAGTGAGAAGTCTGCAATATTGACATTGTATTTTGCTAACGTTGTGCCGATATTGCCTATAACACCTGGGACATCCTGATTTTTAAGAATAATCATATCCCCTTTAAGCGCGACCTCGATATCAAATCCATCAATAGATACGATTCTAAAGATATTGTCATCAAAAATCGTTGCACTGATAGTTGTCGTTCCACCCTCAGCAGTTGTAAGCTTTATAGTGATAAGGTTTTTATAAACAGATGAGTCATGAAGTGCTTCAAACTCAACTTTTATCCCTTTCTCTTTTGCTACAAAGTCAGCATTTACGTAGTTGATAGTATCGTCACTTATCTGGCTCATCGCACCAACTGCAACAAATGTCGCAAGTGAATCAACATATTTTGCTATCTCACCCTGTCCGCTTACTTTTATCGCAACGATTTGAGATTTGTTAAGCTGAGACTCCAAGAAACCGATTTTTTGTCCCATCTCTAAAAATGGCTTTACAAACGGAGGAATCTTTGTCTCATCAATTGGAAGATTCATAGCGTGTGCATAAGAGATACCTTTTGCCGCAGCGATAGCATTTTCAGCCGCCTGCACACCGATGTTATACTGAGACTCATATGTATTTGCGCCTAAGTGAGGTGAAACTGTAACATTGTCTAAGTCTAAAAGCGGATGGTTTGTTGCCGGCTCTTTCATAAATACATCAATACCGGCAAAACGGATTTTACCGTTTGTTAGCCCCTCATAAAGAGCCTCTTCATTGTAAAGACCGCCTCTTGCACAGTTGATAAGAACAACACCCTCTTTCATCTTTGCAATTTCGTGCTTATCTATCATGTTTGTTGTTTCTTTGTTTTTTGGCGTATGGATAGTGATGATGTCACATGCCAAAATATCTTCAAAGTTTTTCGTATAGACCATATTAAGGTCTGTTACTTTGGAAGGGTTGATATATGGGTCGTATGCCACGATATCCATTTCAAACGCCTGCGCTCTCTTTGCTACACGGCTACCGATGTTACCAAAACCGATAACGCCAAGTTTCTTACCTTTTAGCTCATACCCATACCACTTCTCTCTTTTCCAAACTCTCTCATGCTTGAGGTGGTTATGAGAGTATGGGAACATTCTCATACAAGAGAGCATGTGTGCCATTGTTAGTTCAACTGCTGCGATTGTGTTTGCAGTCGGAACGTTCATAACGATGATGCCCTCTTTAGAGCACCCAGGAATATCCACATTATCCACGCCAACACCAGCACGAACGATAGCTTTCATGTTTTTTGCATGCGCAATAAATTTATCATCAACATCAGTGGAACTTCTCGTAATAGCAACATCTGCTTGCTCAATAATTTCTAAAAGTTTCTCTTTATCTTCATCCGCTGCCATGATAAAATGGATGCTTTTATCATTGCGAAGCATCTCTAAACCAGCTTCATGTATATGATCACAAACTACTATAGTATGTTTTTGCATTATGTATCCTCTTTGTACAGCCCAACAGTGGCTGAAATTTGATAATTTTTTAACACTTCTACAAGAGAGTTTAACTTCTCTCTCTCTTTTGAGTAAATAAGCAACTCTGCAGAGTTTTTATCTTTTTTCAGATAATACTTTAAATTATGACGTTTTAACTCCTCTTTTAAGCAAAAGAGCTGATAAGGATCCATTAAAGGGGCAGAGAGCTTGTAAATCGTTGGTTTTGTTACAACAATCTTCTCATTCAAATCAACTTGAATTAAAACTTCATTTACGGGGTAAAAATATCCTAATTTTTCTGTTTTAGAAAAATGGTTCAACCACACTTGTTGTGGTTGTTCTACAACGACATCACTTTTATGCTCTAAGGGGGTTAGTGCTACGGATGTTTCGTCTGAATTTATTGAAATGAGAAAAAAAAGGATAAAAACAGCCACTCCTACTGCAATGAGAGGAGTGAGCCATCTTAGAATTTTTCGCACATTATTACTTGAATTTATCTTTAATCAAATCACCCAAAGAGTGTGACTCATCATCGTTGATTTCATCTAGCATTGCTTGATTTTTTATATAGTCTAATTGCTTTACAGATAAACGAATACGGTCACGGCGTGTATCAATAACTGCGATTGCTGCTTCGATTTTTTGACCTACAGCCAAATCACTTTTTTGGAGTGGTGCAAGGTCTTCATCACGGATAAGAGCATCCACACCATCTTCTAGTGAAACAAAAACGCCAAAATCTTTGATATCACGAATAGTTCCCGTTACAACGCTCTTAAGCTTATGTTTTTTAGCAAATGTATCAATCGGGCTCTCTAAAAGTGCTTTTCTGTTAAGAGAAATCTTCTGGTCATCCGGAGAAATTTTTGCAATCTTCACTTCAACTTCGTCTCCAGTTTTCAAAACATCTTTACACTTGACATTTTTGTCCCATGAGATATCTTGATTGTGTAAAAGACCTTCAATGCCATCGATACGAACAAAAGCACCAAAATCTGTCAATGAAGTAACAGTTCCTTTGATAACATCACCCTCTTTATGATTTTTCATAAACTCATCAAAAGGTTTTGCTAAAAGTCTCTTTAGTGAAACACGAAGCTTGTGTGTTTTAGGATTGATTTCAATAACTTCAACATCAATCTCTTGACCAACTGTTAGGTAATCATTTGGATTTTTAACGTTTTTATCCCATGAGATTTCTGAAATGTGTAAGAAACCTTCTATGTCGTTTCCTAAATCAACAAAAACACCATATGCTTCGATATTTGAAACAGTTACAGTGATAGTATCGCCCTCATCCAATTCGCTCTCAACTTCTGCCCAAGGGTCAGACTGAACTGCTTTGATAGAGAGTGAAAGATGTCTCTTGTCTTTATCGTAAGAGATAGCTTTTACCATTACAGTATCACCCTCTTTGTAAAGTTTTGAAGGATTTACTGGTCCTTTGTAGCTTATCTCATTGTAGTGAACTAAACCGTCAACACCACCAACGTCAACAAACATACCATAACTTGTAATTTTCTTGATAGTTCCCTCGATGATGTTGCCATCTTCCATAAGCTTGTCGATAGCTTCTTTTTTCTTTTTACGCTCATCGTTGAAAAGTTTACGACGAGAGACAACGATAGAGTTTTGCTCTTCATCAATTTTTACAACTTGTGCTTTGATTTTGCGACCAACAACATCTTCGCTCTCTTTAAAAGCCGCTAAAGATTTAGGCATAAAGAATGTTACATCATCAGCTTCTACTACATAACCACCACGGTTTTTCTTAGTAATTACGCCATCGATTACGATATCTTCGAAGTTCTCTTTGTACTTGTCAATGAAATCAATAGTTTTTTGTTGTTCTAAAACTTTTTTGTATGATATCTTAGGACGCTCATTGTAGTATCCTGTTACCATAACTTTGATTTTATCACCAACTTTAAACTTCAATGCGCCATTTTCGCTGATTTCATCTAAACTAAGGATTCCCTCTAGTTTATCGCCAACACCTACTAACGCTCTGTTTTCATCCGCTTGGATTTCAACAATTTCACCCTCAACAATGCGGCTTGTTTCTTGCTGCTTTTCACTTGCAGCAAACATCTCTGCAAAATTTTCTTCTTCTTCAAATGATTCGTTATCGAACGCCATTACCTATCCTCTGTTACATAAAAATTTCGTGAGTATATCCAATTATGAATAATACTTTTATTAATTATTTGAAAATAAGGGTCTAAGATAGAATAAAGAAGCAAAAAAAAGCTTACAAAATAGCCCTAAAGACTATTTTGAATTGCATTAACAACATTTTGTATAATCCAATCAGGGGTAGAAGCACCTGCACTGATACCACAAAGCTCTTTGCCATCAAACCAAGCAAAATCAAGCTCTTTTTCGTCCTCAATATGGTAACTTTCTTTACAATTATCTAGTGCGATTTTAAAAAGCTCTTTTGTGTTGGATGAGTTTTTACCGCCGACAATAATCATAACATCGGCTTTTTTAGCAAGTTTTCGTGCTGCTTCTTGGTTTTCAAATGTTGCGTTACAAATGGTGTTGAAAACTCTTACCTCTTTGTATCTTGGTATAAGATAGTTGGCAATTTCCAAATAATCTTCAACGCTTCTGGTTGTTTGTGCTACAAGCGCGATTCTCTCTTTAAGTTTTAGACCTTCCAAATCTTTTGGTGCGGTTACAACAGTTGCGCCATACTTTGCATAACTCTTCACCCCTTTTATCTCAGGATGGGCATCATCTCCAAAGATGATAATCTCATACCCTTGCTCGCTCATCTCTTGACAAATCTGCTGCGGTTTTGTGACATAAGGACAGGTTGCATCCACAACATCCACTTTTTTTGCTCTAAGCTCTTCAAGCTCATTTTTTGGTATGCCATGCGTTCTGATGACTGCTTTATCGCCTGAAGCAAAACTGTTGTGATTGTCAGAGAGTCCAACATTAAAATCTTTCTCCAAACGCTCAATCTCTTTAGAGTTGTGGATAAGCGGACCGTATGTTGCAGAGTTTCTATTCTCTTCAGCTATTTTAATGGCTCGTTTAACACCAAAACAAAAACCGTAACTCTCAGCCAGCTCTATCTTCATCTACGCAAACTCCACCTTTGTGATTTTTTGTAAAAGCTCAAAAAAGTTTGGAAAAGAGGTGTTTACACACGCGATATCTTCCACTTCCATCCCACATCTAAGACCCGCTATCATAAAACTCATAGCGATTCTGTGATCTCCATGACTGTTGATGGTAGCGGCTTTTAGTTCAGAACCTCGTACGCTATAGCCGTCATGAACTTCCTCTACTTCAATCCCACAAGCTCTAAGTCCGTTTACTACAGTTGAGATTCTATCGCTCTCTTTGACTCTAAGTTCCTCTGCATTTTTTACGACACTTACGCCCTCTGCACACGCAAAAGCGATAGAGAGTGCCGGAAGTTCATCGATAAGCCAAGAGATATTATCTTCAACCGTTATAGCACGAAGAGGAGCATACTTGACATGTATGTTGCCAATAGGTTCATATTTGCTATCGGTCGTTTCATAAGTTATATCCGCACCCATTCTGCGGAGTGCTTCAAATGCTTCAATGCGTGTAGGATTGAGCGTAACGCCCTCTAAAACAACATCAGAATTTGGAGTAATTGCAGCGGCAATTCCAAAGAAAAATGCACTTGATGGGTCGGCTGGAACTCTTATCTTTAGTGGTGAGAGAAGTTTTTTCATCGGTTTTATTTTAGTTACAAGCCCGTTTACTTCTATCTCTGCACCCATACCTTTAAGCATTCTCTCCGTATGGTCTCGGCTAAGTTCCGGCTCGCTGTAGCTACACTCTCCATCAGCTCGCAAAGCCGCCAAAATCATCGCACTCTTGACTTGTGCCGAAGCGATTTTACTCTCATACTTAAATGCACTAAGAGATGCTCCCCTAATGCTTAGCGGTGCCAAATCGCCGTTGTTTCTGCCATCAAGCTTTGCACCGATATCGCGAAGCGGAGCAGTTACCCGCTTCATTGGGCGACGGCGAAGGTATTCATCTCCCGTTAGGACAAAATGTCCCTCTGCCGAACTCAAAAGTCCGCAAAAAAGTCTCATTCCAGTTCCGGAATTGCCACAATCGAGTATCTCACTGCTCTCTTTGATGCCCTCAGAACTTATCTTGATAACCACTCCGTCATCTTCTACCGTTGCACCTAGATTTTTTACGATTTGAAGGGAGTTGAGCGTATCTTCCGCTCTTAAAAAGTTCTCTATCTCGCTTGTTCCATCCGCCAACATGGCAAACATTGCACATCTGTGAGAAATCGATTTATCGGGTGCAATTTGGGAAGTACGGAGCGAAAATCTCTCCGCTTTGCTCACTTTTATGCTTCTCATCTGATGCCTACCTCAAGTTCACGCTTAAGAGCTGTCAAAACAGCGTCCATTGCATTTGTGATGTCCTCTTCTTCAAGTGTTTTATCATTCGACTGAAGCACAAAACGGATAGAGAGACTCATGTTATTCCCTAACGTCGCATCGCTGTACTTATCCACTGGGTAAAAACGCACAAGCTCTTTAATTTGACAAGTCTCAATAACTTCTTTTATCTTTTCATAAAGCATACTTTTGGGCATAACCACGCTTAAATCTCTAAAAGAGGCTTGGTATCTTGAAGTTGTTTTTGCTGTTTTGAGTGCGTATGGCAACCCTTCAAAATTTAGCTCACACATGTAGGTTGTATCTAAGTCATAGTTCTCTTCAACATCTGGATGCAGACGAAACATCTCGCCCACACTCTCACCATCTACAAATATTGCAGCACACTGATAAGGGTGTGAAAGTATATGCTTAGTCGTAAACTCACGAAGTTCAAATGAACCGATGATATTTGAGAGTTTCTGCGCAAAAAATGCAAAATCTACTTTTGAAGGCTTTCCTGCATTGGATAAACTCTGAGCCTCTCTATCGCCACATAAAAGAAGAGCCATTTTCAAAGATTCATTTCGCTGTGCATCAAAAACAGAACCGACTTCAAAGAGTCTTACTGAGGCGTAGCCATTTTTGCTGTTATTAGATGCTGCCTTGAGAAGTCCTGTAAGAAGCGTAGTTCTTAGTGTATCTAGTGTATTTACTATTGGGTTTAACAACTCTTTGTTTGCATCAATCGTCTCAAATCCATACTGTTGTAAAACTTTTTTTTCATCAAAAACAAAATGTACAGACTCAAAAAAGCCGTTATAGGCAGCTTTGTGTCTGTATGTCTCTCTTTTTTTGTAGTTAAAGTAGTCATCGCCAAAACTATTTGCTTCTGTAAAAGTAAATGGCTTAGATGCAATGTTGTCAATCCCCACCAAACGAACAATCTCCTCAACGATATCTTGCTTGTTGAGGATATCATGTCTAAATCTTGGCACTACAATAATAAAATTATCTGCTAGAGATTTTGTTGTATCAAACCCTAGATTTTTAAGTATTTTTGTAATTTTTGCTTTATCGATATTTGCACCAATAATTGCATCAATCTCTTTTTTGCTTACACTAATAATTTTATCGTCATATGCTTCTTCTATCTCTATAGTTCCGCCGTACACCAAGGAGTCTGAATGGGAGTCTATCATACCTATGCAGTAATCCAATCCCTGATTTAGCTCTGGTTCACTCCCTCTTGAAGCTCTATAGTAAGCGGTTCCTGATGGGATTTTTTTCTCTTGCATCTTCTTGGAAATTACGTCTGGTGCAATATAAGTTGCCTCAATCAGTACAAGTCCCTCACTAAAAGTTACTTTTGAGATATCCTCTTGTGACACGCCAACAATAGAAGCCACCTTCTCTTTTGTCTTAATGGAAGCAAAGCCATTTGCATCCATGCTAAGAGATATTTTTGCCATTGTCTCACCTGCAGCACAAAAGAAAGCATGCTCATATGCTCTTAAAACTACCCCACTGCTGTGTGTTGCATAAACCATAAGAGACTCAATAGCAGACTCTTTTTTCTCTTCAATTTGAGCAAGTCTCATTTTCATAACAAGCGGCAGAACAAAGTTTTTAATATCCACTGCTTTGTAACGAATCTCAACGTCTAAATTATTTTCATGCGAAAGCGATAAAATACGTCCTATACCAACTCGTTTGTCCTCATCTTCACGCAAAACTCTCTCGCGAAGCGGCTTGTCAAAAGCTGCACTCAAATCTCTTGCTACGCCTCTTATACTAAGGCAATCTCCACGGTTTGCAGTCAACTCTATCTCGATAACCGAATCACTAAAGAGAGGATTTGTGCAGAGCTCTTCACCTATTTTGTATTTGCCTATGCTGCTATCTAATTCAAGAATACCCTCTTGAACATCACCAAAACCAATCTCTTTGGAAGAACATATCATACCCTCCGATGCGACGCCACGAAGCACTACTGGCTTGATAAGTGTACCATCGGGCATAACAGCACCCAAAGTTGCAACAACGACATCAAGTCCAGCTCTAACGTTTGATGCACCGCAAACTATCTGCTTGACGCCATCTCCGGTATCCACTTTACAAACATTTAACTTATCTGCATCGGGATGTTTTTCACACTCTAAAACTCTTCCAAAGAGTATCTTTTGAGGAACTTCGTATGTTTTTACACTATCAACTTCTAGTCCAATGGAGTTAAGTGTTTTTAGCAATCGCTCTGTAGAAATCGCACTTAAGTCTATCCACTCGTTTAACCAACTTCTTGTAACTATCATCTAAACTGCTCCAACAACTTAATATCTCCCTCAAAGAGTGAGCGAAGGTCTCCAATCTGATGAATCAGCATAGCAAATCTCTCAACGCCTAAACCAAACGCATAACCACTTACATTTTCATACTTTACCGCGGCAAAAACATTTGGATCAACGATACCGCAGCCTAAAACTTCGAGCCATCCTGTCTTTGAACAAACTCTACACCCCTCGCCTTTACAAAAAACGCAAGAGATATCCACTTCAGCAGATGGTTCTGTAAAAGGGAAAAAGCTAGGACGAAAACGAACTTGAACATCGCCAAACATATACTTTAAAAAGTCTTCCAAGATAAACTTAAGATTTGCAAAAGAGACTTTGCCCTCTTCATCAACCAAAAGTCCCTCCACTTGATGAAACATCGGAGTGTGGGTTATGTCATAATCTCTTCTAAAAACAGCCCCCGGAGCTATCATGCGGATAGGTGGTTTTGAGGACATCATCGTTCTTATCTGAACAGGAGAGGTGTGCGTGCGAAGAAGCATCTCGTCTTTAAAGTAAAAAGTGTCTTGCATATCACGCGCAGGGTGGTATTTTGGAAGGTTGAGTGCTTCAAAGTTGTTAAAATCGTCCTCTACCATCGTTCCTGTTTTAACGGCAAAATTCATAGACGAGAAGTACTCTACTATCCTATCCATCGTCTGCATTACAGGATGAAGCGCGCCAGCTTCACAAGACATGCTAAACATCGTTACATCTATCGCCTCAGCTCTCATCTTTTCTTGGAGTTCTAATGTTTGAAGCACTATTTTTCTAGCAGTAAGTTCGTTCATAAGTGCATTTTTATGGACATTTAACTCTTGTGCAATTTTTGATTTTTCTTCATCCGGTGCTTCTTTCATTCTGGCAAATTCTGCTGCTAGAACACCCTTTTTACCAAACACAGATATACGAATCTCTTCGATTTTATCAACACTTTGCGCTTCTTGTATCGCATCATACCACTGTTTCAATAGATTCACCCATACTAGAGGGAAACTCCCTCTTAAATTTTATGCGATTATAGTCAAAAATAATTTATATATAGCTTCATTTGTCAATTAGTATGTTACAATAAAACAAAAAAAGGATGCAGAATGTGCCTGTTTTGTAAAATAATTAACCGTGAAATACCCTCAAATATCATCTTAGAAAATGAGGACTTTTTAGCATTTCATGATATCAATCCAAAAGCACCAGTTCATATTTTGGTTATTCCAAAAATGCATGTGGAAAGCTTTCATGAAGTCTCTGGAGAAGTTATGAATGGGATAACTCCGTTTATACAAGAAGTTGCAAAAGAGTTAAGTCTTGACAAAAATGGATACAGAGTGATAACAAATATAGGGGAAGATGGCGGTCAGGAGGTCAAGCACCTCCATTTCCACGTCTTAGGTGGTGCAAAACTTGCATGGTCACACCTAAGCGATGCACATCCAAAAGAGATGATTTAAAAAGTAGAGTATGCCCTACTATGACGGGCAGCTCTCTATCTCTCCTAAATCTATCTTGCTTCCACCACCTGAAATCATCTTCTCATTTTCTCTGATTTTTATTCCATTGTGTGTAATAGAGTATGAAATCAAGACACTATCTCTTATGGTATTTATGGTTGAACAGTAGGTCTCTAAAGATGCCATAACCCATCTAGCAGCCATCATATCATCACCATCCGAATCAAAACTATACTCCAGATGAAGCGTGTTGAACTTTTTTGGAAAATCTTCATTACGCACGGCATCACCCTCAATAACAAGATTAGAGACTGTTTTGCCCTGATTTTTTGGAAGCAAAACAACATCTGTTGCACTGCATGAGATGATGCCTGATAAAAAGTACTCGATAGGTGTTATCTGCGGACAATCAATGATAAAACTGCTCTTCTCAGTTTTAGCCTCAAACTTCATCTCATTTAAATGTGATATCGTCACTTTCATGCTTATTGCTCCAAAAAGTTTTTAAAATACGCCAACTGTTCTTCTGTTCTTTGCGTAGAAGTTCCGCCGGCAGATGTTCTTGCGTTCATAGAGTTTTCAATCGACAAAAACGGCAGTACGTCAGCACTTATACGTTCATCTATCTCTTGAAGATACTTTAGTTCTATATCACTCAAATCAATTTTAAGCTCTTCACTCTTTGCAACCGCTTTTCCTGTGATGAAGTGTGCTTCTCTAAAAGGAATATCGCATTTTTGAACTAGATAATCCGCCAAATCTGTAGCACTTAAATGACCGATTTTAGAGGCATTTTTCATATAGTGCGGTTTAACCGTCATGGTTTTGATCGCTTCTTTAAGGATTTCAAGTGAAATTTGGGCAGTCTCTACCGCATCAAAAACGCCCTCTTTATCCTCTTGCGTATCTTTGTTATAAGCAAGCGGAAGCCCTTTCATGACGGTTAGAAGCCCCATCAAAGAGCCATAAACCCGTCCTGTTTTACCACGTAAAAGTTCCGGAACATCTGGATTTTTCTTTTGCGGCATGATAGAAGAGCCGGTCGAGTACTCATCACTAAGCTCAACAAATCTAAACTCATAGCTAGACCACATAACAAGCTCTTCACTCAAACGTGAGATGTGCATCATCATGGTTGCAATATTAAACAGTATCTCAAGTGCAAAATCTCTATCACTTACGGTATCAAGGCAGTTTACACTTGCACTCTCAAAACCTAAAAGCTGAGCTGTCATATCTCTGTCTATCTTGTGCGGTGTTCCCGCAAGTGCGGCACATCCAAGCGGAGAGATATTATTTCTTGCATGCGAGCTCTCAAATCTCTCAATATCTCTCTTAAACATCGAAAGATAGGCACTCAAATGAAATGCGAAGTTGATAGGTTGTGCATGCTGCAGATGCGTCATTCCTGGAAGGATAGTTGTTGTATGCTTTGAAGCCACTTCGTAAATCTCACGCATCAAAAACTTCAACCCATCAACAATCTCTAAGTTTTTACGAAGCACATAGCGACGAAAATCAACTGCAACCTGATCGTTTCTGCTTCTTGCCGTATGGAGTTTTTTGCCTGCATCACCAATAATGGCAGTTAAACGCTTCTCAATCCCCATATGAACATCTTCATCCGATATCTTCCACTCAAAAACACCTGATTCAATCTCCTCTTTTACCTGTAAAAGCCCTTGCTCAATTTGCGCAAGTTCATCAGAGGTCAAGATACCCTGCTTTGTAAGCATCTTTGCATGCGCCAAAGAGCCTTCAATATCCTCTTTGTAAAGTTTTCTATCAAACATTATAGAAGCGTTGAATTGATCTAAGAGGGAAGAAGTACTCGCACTGAAGCGACCTGACCACATTTTATCCATGAGTTCTCCAATATGAAAAAGTTTCGTATTTTAGCCAATCTTTATATAAAATGGGGTGGCAAGATAGAAATTTCTATCTTACAAAAAGAAGATGGTTTAGTTACAAGCAGGAACGTTGCCGCTGTCGCTTGCATACTCAAGTAAAAAATCCTTGAGATGTTTAGATGTTTTTGAAAAATCTTTGCTCTCAAAATATTCACGAGAAGGCTCTGCATCTGCCTCTTTGCTTTGCAAATGCATCTCAATAAGTTTTTCACCTTTATTTTTCATAATGCTATTCCACTCTTTTTTTTTCTTCGTGGCAACAAAAGCTTGACCAGCTTTATGACATTTGACACATTTCTTGACAAACTCATTTTGTCCTTTGTAAACAGCTGCATCCAACGCACAAGATGCAAAAATCGACAGAGATAAAACAGAAATTAAAAATTTATTCATATGCTTAACCCTTATAATAATTGCTTATATTACATTACACTTTATTATACGAACCTTAGAATCTTTTAAAATGATATTAAATCACGTTAATTGAAACTTTTCATACAAGTTTTCACTCAAATCCCACACGCCTTTACTTTTGAGCGATTCTACAACACTTGGTGTACACTCAACATCATCAGGCCATCTACGCTCAAATCCATCGAGTGCATTTTTATTTGTTCCATCGACTCCAACCATAAGACCAGAGATAAAAACATCTCTCATGGCGTCCATATTGTTCGTCACTCTCCACAGAAGCATATAGGCGTTATGAATGTCATTTTTAAAAGCATCTACAAAAACAACAACCCGTAGATGCATACTTAAAGGAAGAAGGGCATCAAAGTAGTTTTTCGCATTTTTTGTTTTTCGAATTGCTATTACAGTGATTGGGTTTTTTGTTCTTCGCATAAACTGATGCAAAGTTAGCGCGTCAGGGATAAGTTCTTGAATCTTTTGAAGCAACTCTTCATCTCCTAAAAGATTTGGCGCTTCTACTTTGTTTGCTGCTGTTGCATCGATGCCTAGCTTACCGCCGACTAGTGCTTCTGGAGAAGAGTGGTCAAGTGCATCTAAAATCCCATCGGTGATATAAAGAGACTTCGGTGTAAATCTATCAAGAATATAAGCACTCAGCACCTCATAACTCTCCAAATTTGGAGCTTTTTCATCCAGAAAAATCGCATGTTTGACAAAACTCATCTGCCCCGCACCCCAAAAAGCATGCATAAACTGTTTTGCATGTCCTTTGTAAAGCGGCTGCATTTTTGCCAAAATAAGATTATGAAAGCCACAATTTTCAGGCATATGATAATCAAGCAAATCCGGTGCAGTTGTTTTTAGAAGCGGGAAAAATATCTTCCCCGTTGCCCAGCCCATATATTTATCTTCAAGCGGCGGTTTGCCTACAACTGTCGCTAGATAAGTTCGCTCTTTTTTCATAGTGATGGCACTTACTTCAAGAACCGGATAAGGTTCTTCAAGTGTATAGTAACCCGTATGGTCTCCAAAAGGTCCCTCTATACGCATCTCTGCCGTGTCCACCCATCCCTCGATAACGTAGTCAACATCATGGGGAATATAGAGCGGATTTGTAAGGGATTTGACAAGTTTAGCGTTCTCTTTTTTGATAAGCCCGTACATCAAAAGCTCATTAACACCATAAGGAAGTGGCGCTGTTGCACACCAAGTGTAGAGCGGGTCTCCGCCGATAGCAATGGTTACGGGCATCTTTTTACCCGCCTTTTGGTACTGGTCAAAAAAGTGCGAAGAGTCTTTATGAATCTGCCAGTGAAGTCCCAGATGGTTTTTATCGTAAATCTGAAGTCTATACATCCCGACATTTACCATCTCGCCATCAAGACTTTGTGTATAAGTCTGCCCCATCGTGATAAAAGGACCACCATCTTGTTCCCATGTCGTGAGTACAGGGATTTTGTAAAGGTCAACTGCATCATCGAGATATCGAATTTGTTGACATGAAGCTTTCATATTTGTGCGTTTTGGAAAGATATTTTTGAGTGAAAAAAGCTCACTCGCCATGGAGAGTTTGTTGAAAAAACCAGCAGGCATCTTCATGTGAAGAAGCTTTGTAATCTCATCGGCAACAGACTCTATGGTTCTTCCAAAAAGAAGCTCACAGCGTCTATACGACCCAAAAACATTCATCAAAATATTTTCTTCAAACTTTTTGCCACTTTTTTTATCGACAACGTTGGTAAAGAGAAGCGCTTTACCACCATCTTTTTTCTTTACCTCTGCATAGGCTAAATGAGGGATTTCAAGGTAGATATCAAGCTCCTGCTCGATTACTCTTAACTCATCATTTTTTCTCAGTAGCTCAACTGTTTTTTGCATATTTATTTATTTTCCATCATAGCTTCAGCACGCACAAGAAGCTCTTTTGCTCCCTTTGCGATAAACTCTGCTGCTATCTCTCTACCGATGTTTTCATACCCTCTCTTAGATGCAGTTTTCATATCGCTCAACATCTCTGTACCATCAGGAAGACCCAATGTCGCTCTAATACTGATGCTTCCATCGTCCAAAACTGTCGCATTGACACCTATTGGCACTTGGCATCCGCCTTGAAGCTCATCGACAAAATCTCTCTCAATAGTCGTCTCAATTCTGCTGTACTCATCTTCAAGACATGCTATGATTTTAAGCACTTCTGGGTCATTTACCGCTTCAATTCCCAAAGCTCCCTGCCCCATGGAAGGCACCATCTCTTCAAGAGAAATCGGGTAAACATGCTTAACTGTATCTAAAAGAGAGAGACGGTTAATACCTGCAGATGCCAAAATAATAGCATCAAACTCACCCTCTTTTAGTTTTCTGATACGTGTGTCAACATTGCCTCTTAAATCTTTGATAATCAAATCTGGACGCAATTTTTGTATCTGCATACGACGGCGGAGTGATGATGTACCTACAACGGCACCTTGTGGAAGTGCATCAATGTTGGTATATTTTTCAGACAAAAGCGCATCTCTTGCATCTTCTCTCTCAGTAATAGCCGCAAGGAGCAAACCATCAGGCATAACCGTCGGAACATCTTTGAGTGAGTGCACAGCGATTTGCGCCTCGCCACGAAGCATCGCCTCTTCAAGCTCTTTTAGAAAAAGACCTTTGCCGCCTATCTTTGAGAGTGCTTTGTCTTGTATGCGGTCTCCCGTTGTAACGATAACATTAAGTGAAACCTCAAGCCCCGGATTTTGCTCCTCTAAAACAGCTTTGATATGGTTTGACTGCCAAAGTGCCAGTTGTGATCCTCTTGTTGCTATAACTAATTTTTTCATCTATTTTGCCTCTTTATATTTCATTTTTGTTCTATCTATCACACCGTCAAAAAACAGAGTCGGAGTGCCATTTACCATAAGTGAGTCAGCTATCTTTAAATCACTTTGCAGATGCTCTGATACCTCTTTTGAGAGAAGCTCAAAAGGTTGGATGTTAGAGTGCATCACTTTGTTGAACTCTTCTAAAATTTTTTCATTTGATCTCTCTTTAGGATTTACGTTGACTTTGTAAAGGTTGAGTACAACATCTTTTGCACCTTTTAGTTCAAGCGCTATTGCCGCTTTTACAAGTTCGACTGCTGCTGGATGGAGCGATTCTAGTGGAAAATGGTAGTAGTAAATGGCAAATTTATTTGGCTCTTTTTTCATATACTCCAATGCTTCAGGAACAAAAGTTTTGCAAAATGGGCATAGTGGGTCTGAAAAAATAGCTATCTTGTACTTTGCGTTTTCATTTCCATAGATAAGATTCTCTTTCTTGTAATGCTCAGGTTTCATCGGCAATGAGACCATCTCGTTCATATCTTTTGCTTGTTCTAAGTCAAAAATCTCTTTTGCGATAACCTCACCATTAGAGAACCAAACCATTTTTTGAACAACCTGTCGCCCATCCTTTTTTAAAATTGCGTCAAACTCAACATAGTAAGCCTTCCAATCATCATGCCCTTTGACATCAGTCACGTTAGTAACTTTGAGTTTAAGTGACTTTATGCTTTGGTTTCCCGCAAACATCTTCTTTAAAAAACCCTCAACTTGCTCACTCGAAGCATCTGCTCGTAAAAAACTACTTAGTATGAGAATTGTCGCTAATAATTTCAACATCAATGACATCACTATCCTTTTCTTTGTTATATTTTTTATACTTTGATTTTACATCATAACGATTAACAAGCATAGACGTAAATACGCTAAACTGAAGTAAAATACCTATAATATCCGTCAAAAAACCCGGAACGATAAGCAAGATAGCACCAACAATCGTAAAAAGATTAAGTCTTTGAAGCTCGTTTAAATCTATAGTGCTATAAGAGACTGCCATCAAATTTTCTCTTAAAGTTGTACGGAAATTTGCAAGTATAGCAAAACCTAAAAATGCGCTAAAAATTATCTCAAAAAAAGTTGCCAATCCGCCGATAGCTGAAGAGATGTTGACAGAAACAAGCACTTCAAAAAAAAGATAAATCAAAAAATAGAGCATTAAGAGAGAAGCTCCACAATCTTGCCGTAAACGGTTTTGGCATCAATAGACAATGTCTCTTTTGTGCGTCTCTCGTAAACCTGCACCATACCGTTTTCAAGCTCTTTTCCGATGATGATAGTGTATGGAAAACCAATGAGTTCCGCATCTTTCATCTTAAAACCAAATCGCTCTTTAGAATCATCAAGTATTACATCGACTCCAGAGTTTTTAAGTCTCGCATAAAGCTCTTCGCCTAATTGCATTTGAGCTTCATCTTTAATGTTTGAAACCATGATATTTACCACATACGGAGCAGTTGCTTTTGTCCATATACACCCGTCTTCATCGTGGTTTTGCTCGATAACTGCCGCTACAAGTCTGCTCACACCTATGCCAAATGTCGCCATCTCAAAAGGTTTTGCTCTGCCGTTTTCATCATTAAAATGTGCTTCAAGCGGTGCAGAATACTTAGTACCTAACTGAAAAATATGCCCGACTTCTATCCCTTTTTTGAAGTGAAGTGCCGCACCGCAAGAGCATTTTTTATCAATTTTTAGCTCTTGAAGCTCCTCGTAAGATTTTGCTTTAAGTGCATCAATCTCCTCTTCGCTCTCATAAATCGTCTCGATATTTGCGCCGTACTCGCACGCCTCGCATACGACAAGCGTATCTTCACCGCTGTTTGCCAAAACGTGAAACTCTTTGCTTCCCTCTCCGCCGATTGCACCGCTATCTGCCGCAACTACTCTAAAGTCAAGTCCAAGTCTTGTGAAAATCTTTTTGTAAGTCTCTTCCATAAGGTCAAACTCTCGCACCATATCTTGGGTACTTGAGTGGAAAGAGTAGCCGTCTTTCATTAAAAATTCCCTACCACGCATCAATCCATATCTCGGTCTTGCTTCATCACGGAACTTTGTGTTTATCTGGTAGAGGTTAAGCGGCAAATCTTTGTAGCTGGTCACTCTGTTTTTTACCATCTCCACCATAGCTTCTTCATTTGTCGGGCTAAGTACAAACTCGTTTTCATGTCTGTCATGGATGCGGAGCATCTCTTTACCCATAGCTTCAGAACGACCGCTTCTCTCCCATAATCCTATAGGTGTGACAAAACTAAGCTGTACCTCTTGGCAACCTGCACGGTCTAGCTCCTCTTTGACAATAGCTCTGATTTTCTCCAAAACAATCTTGCCAAGTGGCATAAAGTTGTAAAGTCCGGCACCCTGCTGGTTGATAAAACCGCCTCTTACCAAAAACTTGTGGCTTGGCAGTGTTGCATCAGAGGGCGCCTCTTTTGCTGTGGGAATAAAAGCTCTACTTCTTCTCAATTTGTTTTTCCTTCTATGATGTTTAATGCATGTTCGCACTTGTATTTGTCTGGCATCTCGCTTCTATCTTTTTGTATCAAAAACTGTACTGCACTTGTAAGCATGTCAGCTTTTGACTCCTCTGAAACAGAGCGCATTTTAGAGCTCATTTGGTGTAAAAAACGTTTCATCGCCTGCTGTGCCATCTTTTTTGCTTGCGCTTCATACTCTTTTGGGATATACCCTTTTTTGATAACACGCTCACTCTCGATTTGTGCCGCTTCAAAAGCTTTTTGATAAATCTCTTTTATCATCGGCTCAATATTAAGCGTACTAAGCCACTCAAAAAATTCCACCGTACTTCTGCCAATAATCCCGTGAGCTTTTCGCGCGCTATCTTCTCGAATCCCGATATTTTCATCTACTATGCTTTTTAAATCATCTATCACATAGAGGTTGATTTTATCGCCTTTGTGGTAGTTGATGTCTCGTGGAAGAGCCAAATCAAACCAGTATCTCTCAAAATCACATGATTTGATAATCTCATCAGTGATAATAGGCTCTGGAGCAGAAGTTGCGGTAAATAAAATCTCAAACTCATTGATGGCATTTGCAAGTTCGCTATACTCTAGCACTTTTGCACCGCAATCATATGCGAGTTTTTGGGCATTTTCTCCTGTTCTGTTCATGATATAAACATCCGCTCCGCTTGAGAGAAGATGTTTTGCCGTTATCTCCGACATTTCGCCAACACCAATAACAAGAGCCTTTTTACCCTCAACACTCTCTAAAACAGATTTGAGTTTTGCAACTGCAACGCTTGCTATGGAGACCGGTTTTGAGGAGATATCTGTTGCGTTTCTTACTTTTGCAGCACATTTAAAAGCGTGGTGCATCGCACGTGCAAGTTTTTGCCCACTAAATCCGTTGTCATAAGAGAAACGAAATGCGTCTCTAAGCTGTCCTGCGATTTGTGTTTCACCAACAACCATCGAGTCAAGAGAGGATGCAACGCTAAAGAGATGGTGAATCGCACTGCTGTCATCAAAGATATCAGCTCTTCCCTCAAGTTCTTCGATAGAGATGCCCGATCTTGCCGCAAGCATCTCAAAAATATGCTGCGTTGCCCCCGCAATATCGCTGCAACTACAAAAAACTTCCATACGGTTGCATGTAGAGATAAGGATGGATTCGTTGATAGCTTCGCCCGCATTTAATTTTGTCAAACACCCTTTTGTGGCGTTTTCATCTTTGTAGGAGAGTTTTTCTCTTATCTCAAGCGTTGAATTTTTGTGTGAAAAACTTATGTTTAAGTAGTGCATTAGTAACTTCTTTTTATCATGGTTTCTAAAATTTCTATCAGTCCTGCATCCTCTTTGACGGCTTGCATCGCTTCGTTGGATAGTTTTTGCGCTAAAGCAAAAGATTTTTCTATGCTTTTATGCTCTTGCATCTTCTCTTTTATCCAAAGCGTCTCTTCTTTGTCTAAAACTTTTGCATGAAGCCTGCGAAGTCTCTCTTGTTCTGGTGTATTTAGTGCGTGGTAGAGGTAGATATAGGGGAGTGTGCATTTGCCCTCTACAAAATCATTCATAGCAGGTTTGCCAAGGGTTGCTTCATCGGCGGTAATATCTAAAATATCATCTATGATTTGAAACGAAAGCCCAAGATTTTTCCCGTATAAAGCATGCTTTTGTGCATCTTTGCCCTCTAAAAGAGCAGCTCCTTGAGCGGCAGCTTCTATGAGGGTAGCTGTTTTAAGGTAGAGCATATCGAGATATATCTGCGCATCGTCATTGAAATTTTGCGACATCTTCACATCCATCATCTCGCCTTTGCTTAGAGCTGTAACCGAGGATGAAACGACCTTTGCAATCTCTCTATCAAACAAAACAAGCTCGCTAAAAGCTTTTGAGTAGAGGATGTCGCCAAGCATAACTGCTGTTTTACTGCCATCTGTCGCATTTACTGAAGGTGTACCGCGTCTAAGTGTTGCCTCATCGATAACATCATCATGAAGCAGACTTGCCCCGTGGACAAGCTCTACAATTGCGCCAAGAAGAGGAGCTTGTTCGCTTGAGGTTGCAATTTTCAAAATCAGTTTTGCGCGAAGCCTTTTTCCGCCTTGAAGCTTCTCAAAAAGATGAGTGACGACGTCATAATCTATCTCTTGAATCAGCCTTGCTATCTCTCTTTCAACTCTTTGCATATTGTACTTTATCCATTTTTTAATTCTTCCAACTCTACAAGCTTATCTTTATCAAAAAGAAAAAGTTCAAAAAGAGCCTCTTTAGACTCCTCTTTGAACTCTTTAAACTTTACAAGCAGATAAGCCCTTTGGGGATATTTGCCCCCTTTTGGCATCAACTCCAGACGAAAACTTTGGTTTTCATGTCTCAAAGAGAGGACATTTTGTGCGACTATCTTATCATAAGAACGAAAAATGACAAGAGCACCATCTTTGTAGAGTGTCCATCTAAAAGTAAAAAGCTTTTTTTTATCAGCGTATTTTACAAAAATATCCTTTTGCTCATCTTTTTTCAGCAAAATTTCTTTACTCTCTTTAAACTGGGAAGCAAAAACAGGAGTAAAATTAAGCACTAAAAGAGCAAAAAAAACAAAAATTTTTTTCAATTATTCACTTTGCGATAAAATCGAACCCATCAGCTCTATATATAAATTTTTAGCAAAATTATCCACTTCATCTCTGCGAGTGAGAATGTAAGAGCGAATCTCTTTTTCTATCTCATCACCATCATCACTAAACTCCTCGCCACACTTCTCACGCATCATCATCTCCATAGCAGCAGCTCTATCGATGAATTTTTCAAGTTCGTGTCTGACCACATCATTGTTTGCGTTAAACACAACATCCATTAACTTGCTTTTTGGTGATCCCATAAATATATCATCTTCGTCTTCAAATAATCCGTACATTTTTTATCCTCGATTTTAATAGGGCGGGATTATAACATCACTATTCTAATAAAGCCTTAACGCACAACACATTACAATACGCAAATGAAAACATACGATTTTGTGATTATCGGAGCTGGGAGTGCGGGGTGTAATGTGGCGCACTATCTGCAAAAAAACTCCAAGAGAGTTGCCGTGATAGACCAAGAGGGGGTTGCCGGTGGCGGTAGCGGGGCGGCGGGGGCGTTTTTGTCTCCGCTTCCCGGAAAAGCAAATCCATACAACTTGTTTGTCAATGAAGCTCTCTCTTTTAGTCTTGCGTTTTATGAAAAACTTTTGCCTCATGCGTTAAGCAAAAAAGGAGTTTTAAGAGTTGCAAACGAGAATTTTGATGAGAGCAAATTAAGTTCTAGTGCTATAGAGAGCCGCTTTTTCTCTGCTGAGGAGTTGCAAACTATCACGCCAAATTTCAGAGATATTGATGGTTATTTTTATGAAAATGCCGCTATTTTAAACCCTCTTGAGGTTTGTGAGGAGCTTTTGAGAGGGTGTGATTTTTACAGACAAGATGTAAAAGAGCTGTGCTTTGAAGATGGGTTTTATGTTTTTGGAGAGTTTAGAGCAAAAAATATCATTCTTGCCCAAGGGGTTATCAAGCCTTTAGTGCAAACTCCCTACATAGAGATAGCACCGATTTTTGGTGTAAAGATAGATGTCAAAACATCCACAAAAGTGCCGTTTAACATCCACAAATCCATCTCTATCTCCACCAATAAAAGTGACGGTACAGTTGCCATCGGTGCGACAAAAGAGAGGCATGACACTGCAAAAATGGAGTGTCTCACTTCATGCGACAAATGCCCTTTTTATGTAAACACGGAGGCGGGGCAAGTTGAAACGCTACTGAGAGAAGCAGATGAGCTTATAAAACTAAAAGATTTAGAGGTCGTAAAAGTATATAGAGGTGCAAGAGCGACAATAAAGAGCTATTTTCCTGTTATCGGCAAGATTTATGATTTTGATGCAAGCCTCAAGAAGTACCCATCCATAAAAAACGGTACAAAGATACCACCCTCTTTGTTGGAGTGCTATCCAAACGCCTACATCATCAACGCTTTAGGTTCAAGAGGTTTTGTCCTCGCTCCTTACCTTGCAAAGATACTGGGCGAAAACATATTGCATGACACTTCCATCCCAAAAGAGCTATCAAGTGAGAAGCTCTTTTATAAGATGGCGAGAAAAAGTTAAAGCGTTATCTGCGTTCCTACACCTGCGGATGTGAAAAGCTCTAAGAGCATGGAGTGTTCTATCCTGCCGTCGATAATGTGTGCTTTATGAACTCCGCCCTCGATGGCTTCAAGGCACGCATCTACCTTTGGTACCATACCGCCGTGGATAGTTCCGTCTGCTTTGAGTGCTTCTATCTCGGCTTTTGTGAGTGTGCTGAAAAGCTCTTTGTTGTTGTTTAGTACGCCTGCCGTGTCTGTTAAAAAGATGATTTTGTTCGCACCAATGGCTTTTGCGACATAAGAAGCGCACAAGTCTGCATTTATGTTAAACCCAGGGTGTCCAAGCTCTCCACCTGCGGCGATGGGAGCAATGACGGGGATAAACTTCTCTGCTATAAGGTTCTCAATTACCTCTGCTTTTACATTTGTTATATTGCCCGTAAGTCCCCATTTTGCGAAATCTTTTGACTTTGCGGAGATAAAGTGTGCATCTTTTCCGCTGATACCGATGGCTTTTGCGCCGTGAGAGTTGAGAAGTGAAGCTATCTCTTTGTTTATCTCACCGCTAAGCACCATCTCAACGATACGCATAACCTCTTTGGAAGTTACACGCTGACCGTCGATAAATTTGGTATCGATTTTGAGTGCATCAAGCATCTCATTTATCTGTCTGCCGCCGCCATGAACGATAACCGGTTTGATGCCCACAAGATACATAAGCAAGATATCCTCTGCAAACTTCTCTTTTAGCTGTGGTGTCTCCTGCGCCGAACCGCCGTACTTTATGACGATAGTCTCGCCTTGAAACTCTTTTATAAAAGGCAGAGCCTCAAGAAGCGTTTGAACTGTTTCAATCTTTTTTTGCATATTTTCCCCTGTAATCATCTATAATTTTAAAAATATCTTCACGCACCTGCACATCCAAGTCAAGCAGCGAGAGCGGCAAGCCAAACTGTTCCAGCTTTACAAAATCTTTGTAAGTTACCAAAAGAGAGTCTGAAGCGTTTCTCTCTAAAATCTCCAGAACCTCATCTTTGACAAAAGCATGATGGTCTTCAAAATAGTTTTTGCTAACAACTTCCGGCAGATACGCATCAAGCCGTTGCGGTCTTGCGATGGCAGTTAAAAGCGACATTTTATCACTTTTATTTTGAAGAGTAACCACTCTTTTAAAATCAACTCCCTCTTTTAGCACAACAGCCTCTTTTGTACTCCAAAGTCTCTCTCTAAATGGACCTGATGGCAGGCATGAGGAGTTTTTGCTTGCTACTTCTATAACAAAGTCAAGCTTTTTTATCTCATGTTTGGAGTAGGCATCATCCAAAAATATGATTTTTGCGCCCATCTCTTTTGCTCTTTTTATCCCTGCTTTTCTATCTTCACTAACTATCACAACTGCGTTTTGGAGTTTGCGTGCATAAATCATCGCCTCATCGCCGCTTGTGGCAACATCGCAAAGGATTTTACCTCTATCGCTCACTACAAAAAGTCCATGGCTCTCTCGTCCATAACCTCTCAAAACAACCGCCGCATCCTCATAGTGTGAAGCAAGAGCGGTTACTAGCGGAGTTTTGCCGCTTCCGCCAACCGTGAGATTTCCCACACCTACAACTGTGATGTCAAAATCCTCCGCCATTTTGCCTCTAAAGCGCAAAAACATCACAAAACAGTAGAGCAAACTTAGCGGCAAAAAGAGAAACGAGACGATTTTTTGGAAGAGGTTTGGGTTGTAGAAATACTCCTCAACCCAAAAGATAAGCTTTTTTTTCAAACACTATACTCTTGTTGCGGCAACTGCTTTGACTTTGTCAATCACATACTGCACCTCTTTGTTTTGCATGCTAGGATAGATAGGAAGCGACATCACCTGTTGATAAGTCGTGAGTGCTACGGGAAAGTTGTTTACTTTTAAGAGATACTTATGTTTGTAGTATGACAAAAAGTGAAGCGGGATGTAGTGAAGACCGACCTCAACGCCATGTTTCTTAAGCTCCAACGCAAAAGAGTCTCTGTTTTTGTCCACTTTGATGATATAAAGAGAGTACGGATGTTCCGCATTTGTCTTTGGTATGGAGATGTGGTTTACTCCATCAAGTGCTTTGTTGTACATCTGCGCTATCTCTTGGATTCTCGCAAGATTTGCATCCTGCTCACCAATCTTTGCTCTTATGTATGCCGCATCTAATTGGCTCATGGAGTAGTCAAAACCGATATCGGTTACATCGTAAACATACTCCAAAGAGTCCTCATCACGCACCATGGCATGAGAGCTTAAAAGTCTTGCTCTTGTGATAATCTCCTCAGAGTTGCTCACAAGCATACCGCCGTTGCAGATATCTTTTTTTAGGTGTGAAGAGAAGTTAAAACAGGTGATGTCTGCACCAGTTGAGCCTATCTTTTTGCCTTTATATGTTGCACCCAGAGCCTCGCTTGCATCTTCTACGATTTTGACATCATAGATGGTTGCCATAGAGTAAAGTCTGTTCAAATCGACACACAAACCCGCCACATGCGTAACGATAACAGCTTTTAGTTTTTTGGCTTTGTTATCCTCAAGATAGGCTTCTAGTTTGTCAAGGTTGATGTTGTAAGTCTGCGCATCGATGTCGATGAAAACAGGTTCGGCATCAAAATGGCGTACAACTTCAGGCACACTTGGATGTGCGTTTACAGAGCAGACAACCTTGTCGCCTCGTTTGAGATCAAGTGCCAACATTGCCAAATGAAGTGCCGCCGTTCCATGAGACGAGGCAAGTGCGTACTCGGCATCCACATAAGAGGCGAACTCCTCTTCAAGCTCTTTTACCTGATCAATCTCTTCGCCGTCAAGTACATCACTCACATTTGAGTGTGCCTCTCTACTGCTCTCATACTTACAAAATGCAACTTTCATCTCTTCTCCTTATAATGGTATCTCTAAAGTCTAATATCTCGTGGGTAGTTAAAATCATGGTTTATCGTTCGAGAGGTGAGCTTTGCGATAAGGGGCATCTTTCTCTTAAACTGGTTGCGAAAAATCCGCTCTATTATCATCTCAAGCATCTGGGCATCATGTCCTCGTGCGATAATCTCCTCTTTGCTTAACCGCTCTTCTACATATAGCTTTAGCACCGCATCCAACTCGGCATAACTGTAGCCAAGGTCGGCTTCATCACTCTGTCCATGCCACAAATCGGCGGATGGTGCTTTATGGATGATAGCCTCCGTCACGCCCAAATACTCGGCTAGTTCATACACTTCACTCTTATACAAATCGCCTATCGGGTTAAGCGCGCTCGCCAAATCGCCATAAAGCGTTCCGTACCCTAACATCAACTCGCTTTTGTTACTAGTACCCAAAACCAAAGCTCTCTCTTTTGCCGAGATATCAAAGATAGTAGCCATTCTAAGGCGTGCTGAGAGGTTGCCACGTCGGAGGTTATCCATGTCAGGATTTTGCTCCTCATAGGATTTAAGCATCCCCTCAATCGAAGCAGCGATAACGCGAAGCCCAAAAGCATCACAAAGCTCTTTTGCATCATCAAGAGAACTTTGTGAAGAGTAGTGCGAAGGCATCATCACGCAAAGCAGTTTCTCTTTGAAAACTCTCTGTGCCAACAGTGCCACAACAGCAGAGTCAACCCCGCCGCTTAGTCCCAAAACAACATTTTGGATACCCGTCTTACGAACTTCATCATCCAAAAAACAGCAAAGATGTTCTGTTATAAGCTCGTACTTCTGCATCGATAACCTTTGGTAAACTTTAAAAAAAATTATTATATCGAATTTTGGTAACCGATGTTATACTTTCACAAAAAAAGAGTGAACTATGCATATAAAAGTAAAACCTATGGGTGATTATCAGACAAATTGTTATATTGTAAGTGTGGGTGGAAAAGATTTTATCATAGACCCTGGTATGGGGGCGGCACAATGGGTGATGCAAAATGTGACCAATCCGGTAGCCATTCTCAACACTCATGGGCATTTTGACCATGTTTGGAGCAATACCGAGTTGCAAGAGAAGCTAAAAATCCCGCTCTACACTCCAAAGGCAGATGTTATGCTGCTTCAAGAGAGTTCTTGGATGCCAGACCTGCCACCTTCTAAGCCAGATGTAGAAGTAGAAGCAAATCAAGAGTTTGATTTTGATGGTGTCAAGATAAAGTTTTTACATTTTCCCGGACACACTCCCGGATGTTCGATGATAGAGATAGGAGATGCTATGTTTAGCGGTGATTTTATCTTTGAACGCTCCATAGGGCGTACAGACTTTCCCTACTCAGAGCCAAAAGAGATGAGAGAGTCGCTAAGAAGATTTAAAGAGATACCTTACGACAAAACCATCTACCCAGGACACGGTGGCACAACCACCATCAAACAGGAGCAGCAGTACAGTGACTACTGGATAGCGAATCTTTAACGCTACTCCTCGTCACTCTCTTCGCCGCTGAGTTTGAGTTTGAGCACATGTCGCTCTGTCACGACAGTTTTAAATTCACCCTCAAAAACCTTGATATCAAGCACGTTTGCTGTTACATGAACATTTCTTTTTCTTCCCTCTTTATGGCGCACTTTTGCCGTGAAGTTGACGATATCTCCAAACTTTACTGGTGACAAAAACTGACAATCACTCGCCACCAAAACGACATTTTTCTCATTTACCGCCGCCATTGCCGCAAAATCAGCCGCACTAAAGATAAATCCGCCATGGATAAGCCCCATCGAATCAGCAATCATCTCATGTGTTGTGACAAGTTTGAGATTGACATAGCCATGTTCTAGTTTTTCTATCTCACCGCATAAATCTTGGTTGATTCTCTCGTGTGTTGTAAGAAGCACCTCATTTTTGTTTTGATACTCATTTATCTCCAAATCATCATCTTCCATCTCTTGTCGCATTTGGTTCATTTCTTCTCCTTTTTTGCTCTAATATAGACTCTAGCGGGTGCAGGGTAGCCTTCTACTGTTTTACTACTGTCCTCTTTATCTAAAAAATCTTCCAAAGATTGCCCCTCTATCCATGAAGTCTTTCTCTGCTCGCTTGCATCGGTTTTGGAAGTCTCCAAAACTTCAAAACTCTCAAATCCCGCACGCAAACACCAGTTTTTGAGAGCATTGATAGTCGGTACAAAATAGATATTTGGTATCTTTGAGTAGGACGATGCAGGAGTTAAACACATCTCATCCTCTCCCTCAATGTAAAAAGTATCTAAAAAGAGTTCGCCCTTTTTGTCAAGCCCTTTATAGAGAGATTTTAACATCGCCACAGGGTCGCTTCTATGGTAAAGAACCCCCAAACAAAAGATAGTGTCAAACTTCTGCTCGTAAAACTCGACATGTTCCACACCTAAGAGCTCATAAACGATATCGCTCTTTACAAAATGGTTTATAAAATCAAATTGCGTCTTAAAGAGCGGCGATGGGTCAAAACCAACGAGGAGTTTTGGCGCATCCTCTTGCATTCTAAAGAGATAATACCCATTGTTGCATCCTATATCGGCAACTCTCTTATCTTTTAAATCAAAATGTTTTCGCAAAAGGTTATATTTTACATTGCTTCGCCACTCTGAGTCTATGTATGTGTCAAAAAGCGCAAATGGTCCTTTGCGCCAAGGCATCATAAGTCTTGCCGTCTCTTCTATATTTTGAGGGGCTTCACCTTTAACGCTCACTGCATCACCAAGCGTTACATCCCATGAACCATCAGGCAAACCTGCCAAAGCCTCTCTAAGTGGAGCTATATTTTTCCACTCCATCCACTTTGCACGCTCTTCTCTTAACTCTTTTATGTTCATCTTAATCACTGTAATATGTTAAATTTATTATAATTGTACCTTAAAATAGGCAGGAGCATAAATGAGAATAGAAAAAAAAGCGACGGTTGTCTCTACGTCGGTAGCTACACTTCTTGTGATAATGAAAATGACGGTCGGGATACTCAGCGGCTCTATCGCTGTTTTGGCATCTGCTATCGACTCTTTGCTTGACTTGACGGTCTCATTATTTAACTACTTTGCTCTTCACAACGCAGAAAAAGACCCAGATGATAATTTCAACTACGGACGCAGCAAGATAGAACCGCTTGCGGCAGTTATCGAGGGGACGGTTATCTCACTCTCCGCTCTTTTTATCCTCTATGAAGCACTTGTAAAGATTGCGCATCCACGAGAGATGGAACATATGGATATAAGCATTGCCGTGATGGTTATCTCTATCATCATTACCTCTTTTCTAGTACTCTTTTTAAACAAAGTTGCAAAAAAAACGGGCAATATGGTTATAAAAGCAGACGCTCTGCACTACAAAACGGATATTATCTCAAACGGTGCAGTTCTTGCGGCTCTTGGGCTTGTCGCTATAAGCGGGGAGCAGCTTTTTGACCCTATTCTTGGTGTCGGTATCGGTATTTATATGATTTACTCGGCTATGCCTATCATCAAAGAGGGGATTTTGATGCTACTTGACGCGGCACTTCCTGAAGAGGAGATAGAAACCATCAAAACTATTTTGCAAAGCGACAAAGCAGTGACAAACTTCCACCACCTTCGCACAAGAGAGTCAGGTTCGCACGTTTTTATCTCTGTACATCTTGTCTATAACGTCAGCATTTCGCTCTACGATGCCCATCTTGTTGCGGACAAACTAGAGCTTAAAATCAAAGAGCATTTTAAAGAGAAAAAAGCCCATGTTCTTATGCACATGGACCCTTACGATGATTCAGAAATTAATGATGCAGAGGATTTGTACTAGTTTATCTAGCAAACTCCACTGCTCTGCTCTCACGGATAACATTTACTTTTATATCGCCCGGGTATTGAACTTTCTCTTCAATCTCTTTTGCTATCTCTTTTGCCAAAAGAATCGACTCATCGTCATTTATAAGTGAAGCATTGACGATAACTCTTACCTCTCGTCCGGCATTTATGGCATACGCCTGTTTTACACCGGTATGCTCAGAAGCTATCTCTTCTATGGCAGTTACTCTCTTTAAGAAACTCTCAAGCACTTCACGTCTTGCTCCGGGTCTCGCTGCTGAGAGTGCATCTGCCGCACAAACCGCACCACACTCGATGGAGTTTATCTCCTCGTGTCCATGGTGCGCGTAAATCGCATTTATAACCACGCTATGTTCATTGTAGCGATTACAGATTTGCGCTCCCAAATCGACATGATTTCCCTCATGCTCATGAGTAAGTGCTTTACCGATGTCATGGAGAAGTCCCGCTCTTTTTGCAAGTCTTATATCTCCACCCATCTCAGCAGCCATCATACCCGCCAAATGTGCAACTTCAAGCGTATGCGCAAGAGCATTTTGTCCGTAACTCGCACGGTAACGAAGTTTTCCTATAAGCTTGACAAGCTCAGGGTGCATCACACCAATGTCAAGGTCGATGACTATCTCTTCACCCTCAGCCAGCGTCTCTGCTTCAAACTCATCACAAACTTTTGTGTAAATCTCCTCGATGCGCGCAGGCTGAATGCGACCATCTTGAATCAAAAGCTCCAACGTTTTTGTAGCAATAGCACGACGATAAAGGTTAAAACTGCTTACCAAAATCGCATTTGGCGTATCATCTATAATGATATCCACACCCAAAAGCGTCTCAAGCGTCTTGATATTGCGCCCCTCTTTTCCGATAATGCGCCCTTTAAGCTCATCATCAGAGAGGTAAACTAGATTTGTCAAACGCTCTGCTGCAAACTCTCCCGCAAAACGGCTAGTAGCCTGTGCTAAGATATAGTTTGCTCTTTTTTTGCCCTCTTCTCTTGCCTGATTTTCATAACGTCGCACGACATGCGCTATCTCGGCACGAGACTTCTCTTCTACTTTTTGCAAAAGAAGCGTCTTCGCCTCCTCTTTTGTCATTCCTGCACAGTGCTGCACTGCACTGAGCGCCTCGTCTATCTTTTCTTCGTATCTTTTTTTTAGTAAACCCAGAGATTTTTCATTTCTTTTTAAATCAACTTGTCTTGCTTTTAAAGTAGCGACTTCATCTTGAAGCCGTCTCTCTTCATTTTGTTTATAGCGTTTAAAAGTTTGCTCTTTTTTTGCAACATCATCTTCTCTTTGCACAAGGTCGGCTTTGGCTCTCTCTTTTGCATTTTCATACAACTTTGTAGCCTCTAACTCTATCTCTTGAGATTTTATGTTTGCTTTATAAAGAAGCAACTGCGCTTCATTTTCTATCGCACTTGCCTGAGCTTTTGCTTTTTCGACATATATATCAAAATTAGCACTCGTTATTTTTTTAGAAATCAAAAAACCTACAAGCCCACTAACGGAGGCGATTGAGCCTCCAATTAGTATCTCGTTTAGCACTTCTATTCCTTATTTTAGCCATATTTTGCACTTTTATATTTGGCGTAATTATCACATCACAAGCGATATCGTAACTATCACAAATGAACTCTTTTGTATAACAAAACTCTGATTGAATAAAAATTGTATATGGTCTCTTTTTCAACTTTGCAAAGAAACGATCATACATCCCTTTTCCAAAACCAACTCTTTGTAAATTTCCATCCACGCCGACAACAGGCACTATAGCTACATCAATTTTTTTAATATCTCTTAAACTCGTTCCCGCTTCATAAATACCAAATTTTTTTTTCTTCAGCGGTAACCTAAATGGTACCATCTTAAAACTTTCGCCTTGCATAAATGGAACAAAAATTGTATATTTTTTTCTCATTTTTTTGATTGCTTTTGCGGTATCTGCTTCAAAAGGGAGTGAAGTATAAAAAAGAATCTTTCTCTTTTTCATTTTTTTCAGCTCTTTTAAAAGCTGCACATGAATCTTTTGATTTTTATAAAAGCGGTTATGTTTGGGGCTATTTTTGATTTTATCCAGACATTTTTTTCTAAAAATTGTTTTTGTAAGAGCCATCTCAAATCTTTATGGATATAATTTTGGCTATTTTACTTTAAAAATTAAAAATAAGGTCTTACAATGTCAAAAAAATATATTCTTCTTTTGAGCGTGCTCTCTGCACTCCTCTTTCATGGTTGTTCAGATAACAAAAAAGAGGGTGATAGCACTGCGGCAAATGCGAATCAAATGATAGCAACTACCGATTTTCCACTCAAAGGACTGGATGGCAAAGAGTATGTTGTCAAAAAATCTGGGCAAAGTTTCACGCTTGATGGCGCACAAGATAAGATTGTTATCTTTGATATCTTCGCAACTTGGTGCCCGCCATGCCGCGCTGCAGCACAACATCTCAGCTCACTTCAAGAAAAATACAAAGAAAATCTTATCATTATCGGTATAACCATCGAAGAAAATGTAGCAAACGAGAAACTCAAAGAGTTCGCGTCCACTTACAAAGCAAACTATGTTTTAGTCAACTCTGAACAAAACAGACGCCTAAGCGATGCTATCGTTAAAGAGCTAGACCTTGGAGAGAGATACCCAATCCCGACGATGGCGATGTACAAAAATGGACAACTCATCAACCACTACGTGGGCGCAACTGAAGAGGAGTTTATTGAAAGCGACATCAAAAACGCTTTAGGCAAATAGTGATGTTTGGATTTATAAAAAAATCACTCAGCAAAACAGCTGAGGCTATAAAATCTATAGTTCCAAAAAGACAAACTTCCTTCACTAAGGAGGAGATTGAAGAGATTTTGCTTGAAGCAGATGTTGAGTACTCGCTTGTAGAGATTATCTTAAATGAGATATACCAAAGCAAGGTAACACGCGATATTTTGCGCTCAAAACTTCTTGCTACACTTGCCTACACAACATACGAAGAGCCAAAATTTACGGCACCTTTTGTAGAACTCATTGTCGGTGTCAACGGTGCGGGCAAAACAACAACCATCTCAAAACTTGCAGCCCGCTACAAGAGCGAGGGAAAAAAGGTCATCCTTGGAGCAGGAGACACCTTTCGTGCAGCAGCCATTGAACAGCTCACTCTTTGGGCGAAAAAGCTAGATATCCCAATCATCGCCTCAAAACAGGGACATGACAGCTCTGCGGTTGCTTATGACACCATAGATTCGGCAAAGTCAAAAGGGTTTGACCATGTTATCATCGATACGGCAGGAAGATTGCACACGCAAACAAACCTAGCAAATGAGCTCAAAAAAATCCATAGAATCTGCGACAAAGCCCACAACGGCGCACCACACAGAACTATCCTTATCATTGACGGCACACAGGGCAACTCTGCCATAGCGCAAGCAAAAGCCTTCAATGAGATGATAGGGATTGACGGCATCATCATCACAAAGCTTGACGGAACAGCAAAGGGCGGCAGCGTCTTTAGCATCGCTTATGCGCTTGAGCTTCCTATCCTCTATGTCGGAACAGGCGAACAACCAGAAAATCTCACACCATTTGACAAATATGAGTTTGTCGATGGCTTGCTAGACGCTATCTACTCGCAAGAGGAAAATTAAAGAATTTACTCCGCACAGTCTTATCGGAAGTGGGGCTTTAGCCCCGCCTAGCAAACAAATATGGCAATTTGTCATATTTTTATATCTTTTTCGATTTTGCTTTTATAATTGTCCTAAATTTTCAAAAGGTTGTTGTCGATGTCTAAGAAAAAAATCCTTTTTGAGTGTCAACATTGCGGGCTTACTACTCCAAGATGGATGGGCAAATGTACAAATTGCGGAGCGTGGGACTCTTTTGTAGAGCTAAATGAGCAGCAGCAAGAGGTTGTAAAACATGCCAAATCAACCTCTTCATCGGCAAAAGCCATCAGCATCAACGATATAGAGGAGGAGGAGATATTTCGCTTTAGTTCAGGCAATCCTGAACTAGATACCGTTCTTGGCGGCGGAGTAGTTCCGGGTTCACTTACACTTATCGGCGGAAGCCCTGGGGTTGGCAAGTCAACACTTCTTTTAAAAGTTGGCGGAGACATAGCTTCAAGCGGACAAAATGTTCTTTATGTAAGCGGGGAAGAGTCTAGCTCACAGATAAAACTGCGTGCAAATCGCCTTAGAGCAAACCAAAGCTCTCTTTATCTCTTAAGTGAGATTCGTCTGGAGCAGGTTTTGGTTGAGCTGGAACATAGAGCGTATGATTTTTTGATTATCGACTCCATCCAAACGCTCTACTCGGAAAATATCGCCTCCGCCCCCGGCTCCGTTACTCAAGTCAGACAGATAACATTTGAGTTGATGCGCATAGCAAAAGATAAAAACATCGCCATCTTCATCATAGGCCATATCACAAAAGAGGGTTCTATCGCTGGACCTAGAGTTTTAGAACACATGGTGGATACTGTTCTTTACTTTGAGGGCGACTCCTCGCAAGAGCTTAGAATCCTTCGTGGATTTAAAAACCGTTTTGGACCGACAAGCGAGATTGGTGTTTTTGAGATGCGCAGTGATGGGCTTGTCTCGGCTACAGACATCGGTTCACGCTTTTTCAACCGTGATTCAGAGCAGGCAGGTTCTGCACTCACAGTCATTATGGAGGGTTCACGCCCAATCATCCTTGAAGTTCAAGCACTTGTTTCAGAGTCACACACCGCAAACTCAAAACGCCAAGCAACCGGTTTTGACAACAACAGGCTCAATATGCTCTTAGCGCTTTTAGAGAGAAAACTAGAAATTCCGCTATCGGGGTATGATGTTTTTATCAATGTCACAGGCGGAATCAAGATTAGTGAAACATCGGCGGATTTGGCGGTACTTGCAGCCATTATCAGCAGTTTTCGCAACCGTGCCATCTCAAAAAAGACCATCTTCATAGGTGAGGTAACGCTTGTCGGGGATGTAAGAGAGGTTTATGGCATGGATGCAAGACTCAAAGAGGCAAATATGCAAAATATCACTAAAGCACTTGTTTGCAAAAAACCTTTGGAAAAAACAAATATCAAAACATTTATAGTCGATGAAGTAACAAAACTGCTAGAATGGTACTAATTTTAAACCTCCTTTGCTTTAGATGGTAGTATAATTTCTAAAATTTTTTAAAGGAAATAGTTTTATGGATGCACAAGTAAGAAGCGAAGAGAAATTTTATAAGTTATCAATAGCTTACGAGGGAAGAGAAGAGGGAGAGCTTGTATGCTCCACAATCGACAAAATCACTTCAAAATATGCAATGAAACCTGAATCATACACATGTCACATCTCTGATGCAAAAAATGTTGTTGTGCTTGAGTATCATGACGATGTCAACAGAGAAGCTGGAGCGATATTTGAAGAGATTATCAAAACACTTAATATAGAAATTTGTGACTAAAGTTTAAATTTTGCTATACTAACGAGACTACATTCAAGGAAGAAATTATGGCTGATAAAGAGAAAAAAGAAGAAGAGAGCACAAGCAGCGAGGGTAAAAAGTCAAATACATTGATGATTATCATCATTGTTGTGTTGCTGCTCATTATTATCGCAGGTGCTGTTGTAGCATTTCTTTTGATGGGTGAAGATGAAAAAACTGCACAAACTCCACAGCAAGTTGAGCAAGCAGCAACACCTCAAGCACAGCAAAAGAGCACATCAAGCAGATCTAAAGATGATGGCGATGAGATGGGATCGAAAAAACTCAGTCAAATCGGCACCCTCTACCCGCTAGATGCCTTTACTGTCAACCTAAAGAGTGACGCTGGACGCCGTTATCTAAAAACTACCATTTCCCTTGAACTCAACGGAAAAGAGCTCAGCTTAGAGCTTGATAGTAAAACACCTGTTATACGAGATAGAATCATCAGAATCTTAACCTCTAAAACACTCGAAGAGATCTCCTCTAAAAAGGGAAAACAAAAAATTTCAGAGCAGATTATGGACACGCTTAACTCTATGATTACGGATGGAAGCATTGAGGGGATTTACTTTACAGAGTTTGTTATCCAGTAGATGATTGGCATTGATCTTATCAAAATCTCTCGTATGGAGCGGCTTGTTGAACGATTTAAGAACAGAGCGCTTGAGAGGTTTTTATCCCAAAGTGAGATAGATCTTGTCAAAAACCACAAAACTGCTTCAGGTTTTTGGGCAGCTAAAGAGGCGTGTTCTAAAGCTCTTGGAGTGGGCATCGGTGCCGAGTGTGGATTTCACGATATAGTGATTTACAAAACTCCAACTGGTGCTCCAAAACTCCAACTTACACAAAAAATTGTTGAAAAATTTGCTATTTCAGATATAAGCCTCTCTATCACACATGATGGAGAGTATGCTATTGCCGTTGTGGCAATAAGTAAGAGGGCATAAACAATCTCTTATTTAAAATCAGCCTCCACCAACAAAATCAAGTAACTCTATCTTATCTCCATCAGACAGTTTATATGTTACCCACTCATTTTGCTTAACAATTTGCATATTGACAGCTGCTGCCATAACTTGATCTTTTATATGCAACTCTTCCAACATGCTCTCTAGCGTTATTTGCGCCTTAAACTCTTTTATTTCGCCATTGATAGTCAGTTTCATCTTTCTCTCTTTTTTTCGTTATAGTATCCAATTTTATTGAATATGGAATCAATAATGGATATAATAGACTTCTTGCATAACCCAAAAAGCGGTTCAGAAATTGCTTTTTGTTTGTATGGAAAAATATGAACGATTGCAAAAAATGAAACCGACTGATTTTAAACGATTGGTAGGGGTAAAAAAAGAGACATTTGGGTTGATGCTTGAAGTATGCCAAGAGTATCATAAAGCCAAAAAGAGCAGAGGCGGGAAACCAAATACTTTGTCGATTGCAGACCAGCTATTGCTTATGTTGGGATACTATCGAGAGTATAGGAGTATGGCACATATTGCATTTGACTATGGCGTAAGTGAAGCGACAGTATCAAGAGTGATTCAAGAGATGGAGAGCGTATTGATACAATCAGGTAAATTTTCACTACCTGGTAAAAAAGCCTTATATGAAGATGGAGGAATTGAACTTGATTATATCGTTATCGATGCAACTGAATGCTCAGTTCAACGCCCAAAAAAAGGCAACAAAGATGCTACAGTGGAAAGAAAAAGCGACATACAGCCAAAGGACAAATCGTGATTGATAGCAATCAACGCATTATTTGTACCGCTGTTAGCGTACATAATATCCACGATTTTAAGCTGTTCAAACAATCGAGATTGCCAATCAAAAAAGAGACCAATGTAAAAGTAGATACTGGCTATCTTGGAATCAATTCTCTTCATATGAATAGTGATATTCCAAAGAAAAAAACCAAACTTCATCCTCTTACAAAAGAAGATAAGCTTTCCAACAAAATGAAAGCATCTGCTCGCATATGCGTTGAGCATGTGAATGCTAAAATAAAAACATTTAAAATACTTGGAGAAAAGTACCGAAATCGCAGAAAACGATTTGGTTTACGCTTCAATCTGATATGTGCTTTAATTAACGCAGATCGAGGATTTGGAATAAAATGTTAGGTTATGCAAGAAGTCTAATAAATAAAAACAGTATGAGGTTGTCTTTGAAATTTAAAGAGTTAATCAACGATACAAAAAAGTTCTCCATTCTCTTTGTTGAAGACCATGATGAGTTGCGTGAAAATACACGAGAGATTTTAAATAAATTTTTTGAAAATGCGCATAGCGCAAGAAATGGCGAAGAGGCACTCAAACAGTATAGGGATTTTTATGCTCAAGAATCCAAATATTATGACATTGTTCTCTCAGATATACAGATGCCAAAGTTAGGTGGCGTTGAACTTGTAGAGCAAATCTACACTCTTAACCCAAACCAAACTATCATTATGCTCTCAGCCCATGATGATGCAAAGTATCTCATACCACTCATCAATCTAAAAATAGAGCAATTTATAAAAAAACCTATCGATTACCAAGATTTGCTTAGTGCCCTTCAAAAAACAACAAAAAAGCTACTCTTGAATGGTGATGCACAAAACCAACTTACGCCATCTTCTCTTGTCAAACTACATAAAACGTGTACTTTTGACAAAGAGACACATATTTTAGAAATAGACAACACCATCGTTCCTCTTACAAAATATGAGATACTTTTCTTACAAATACTCACAAATAATGTAGGAAAAATCTACTCAAACGAAGAAATAACGGCTTCTTATATCGCATCTCATGAAAACCTAGATACGCTTAATATACGCAAACTCGTCTCAAAATTAAGAAAAAAACTCTCAAACAACTGCATTGAGAGTGTTTATGGAATCGGTTATAGAGTTATTCCCTTTTCAAAAAATTAGGATACAGATTTTTTTACTTAAAACTCAAATTTCTCTGATTTTAAAACTCTAGACTTCGTGAGCTCTTTCTTTGCCTCAACTCCTAGTTTTTTTGCTCCTTGTTCGGAGATTCTCTGTGCTGTGAGCGTGAGGGTTAGCTTATCTCCTTTTTGGAGCTCTTGTGCAAATGTGACATCTTTTTTTGCATAGATGAGCGTATCTTTTAAAACACTATTGGCATTCCATGGCATTGCTTCTTTGCCGTCTTTAGCGAGAACTCTCTCAAAAACAAAAGGTTCTAGTTCGATATTTTTTCCGCCTCTATTGATGGTTGCCTTTAAGATTCCCTGTCTTAAAGAGTGACCAAAGAGTGCGTGGTTTGCTTTGTTAATGAGCGTTACGACAAAAGCGTTGCTTTTTTTGGAGATTTGAAACTCGATATATGCACCCATCTTCTCACTCATCTGGTGAATACCGGCAATGCCATGGTAAGCATGTGTTTGTGTGCCATTGATGGTTACTTTTGTGCCTAGCACTTGTGGCATATGACAAGTGACACAGCTGTTTTTATCCTCTTTATTTATAAGGGCATCGAGCATTATGATGTCAAAACCATGTTCATTGTTAGTGTGCGAATGGCATCCCATGCAGATATTGCCACTATAGTAGCCCTCATTGTCATAGTCTATTTTATGATATGGTGAGCTTTTTGGCTCTTTTAAAAGCCCAAACCAAGAGGATTTTGTTTCATATGTAGCATTTCCTTTTTTCCCATTTTCTGCTGTATAAAATTCCTGTTTCTCACCCGTCGTGATGTTTATATTTGCATGTTCACCCTCTTGCACATTTTTGATAGTGTGACAAAAAACACATGAGATAGGCTCTTCAGACTGAATCTCATTCTCCGACAAAATGCCTTTTTGCAGTGCTTCACTATCACTTGGAGAGTGGCATTTTGCGCATGTATAACCTTTTTCATCTTTTGGATACGCTTCCCACATCGCTTTATGGATAGGGTTATTTGTCGTTGAGCTATTGCGATGGGAAGAGGTGTAGTACTCTTCATAGATAATTGGGTGACATTTTTGACAAACTTTACTCTCGTTTGCATAGAGAGCGTTGCAAAGAAAAAAGAGTGGCAAAAATAAAAAAAAGATGCGCATGGTCTTCCTAATATAAAAAATTTTTATATTGTAACAAACTCTTAACAGTTAGCTATTGATATGTATCAGTAAAGCTTAAAAATACTGAACAAGGGCGTCTCTGTCTATGTACTTTTTCTTTACATTGATGGTGCCGTTATCTTTAAAAAATTTGAGTATGCGTGAGAGTGTCTCTGGTGAAACACCCAAAATCTCAGCTATCTCGATGTTTTTTGTCTCAAAAAAATCTTCCCAGTGGTTGTAGATATACTTTGCTACTCGCTCTTTTGAGTCTAGAACTAAGTTGGTAGAGATGATATTTTCAAGATTTTTAATCTTTTTGATTAGCGATGTTTGGATGTTAAAAGCTAGATTTGGGTTAAGAAAGATGATTTCTTTGAGCTTTTCAAAATCTATTTTTAAAAACTCTACATCACTGTACGCCTTTGCAGTGGCAGGATAAGGGATATCCTCAAAGTTTGCAACCTCACCGATAAGCTCATTTTCATGAAAGTACTTAAGCACTATCTCTTTATGGCTTGAGGTTGTTTTGTAGAGTTTTATAACACCTTTTACCAAAAGGTAGAGATACTTTGGCTCATCACCCTCGTAAAAGACGATGTTATCTTTACCGACCTTATGTTCTGTCGTAAAGCTCTCTATCTTTTTGATGGTTTCATCGTCTAAATTTTGAAAAAGGATAGTGTTTTTTAGATGTACTTTCATTTTATTCTTTTTACAACCTCATCATACGTCAAAATTTCTGAGCCCTCTTTAATGCTCTCTTTTGAGGCATGTGCACTAAAACCAAATGCCATAGGAGTGACATTTTCTGAGCTATAAAATGCGCTTCTTGCATCAATCCACTCTCCTGTGATAGCATCTGTAATCCAAATCTTTGCGCTATCTTTAAAGTCGATTTTTTCCTCTTCAAACCATAAAACCATACACCCGATATCATCAAATCTGTATGTTTTTTTCATGGTTGGATGCTGCAACTGCACGGTGTTTTTTCTATCGCTTAGTACCATAACACAACGGTCACACATATCTCTGTCCCAATGTATCTTTGCGGGTCCGTTTGTAGGCTTTTGCTCACATCCTAAAAACAACAAAAAAGAGAGTAAAAAGAGTTTTAACATCAACATTCCTTATAAAAAAACACCGTTTTTAAAGTAGTAAAACAGTACATAAAGTGTCAGCAATATAACATAAAGAGAATTAAATAAAAGTGAGATTTTATACCCATTTTCAACCTTTGGCATAAAACCGATAATCATCCCGTGAAATGTTCCTAAAAACAGAGAGATATAGAGAAAATAGCCGACATAATGGTAATCACCCTGCAAAAAACAAAACGGGCAGTGATGTGACGGAAGCTCATAGATATAAGTTCCGAAAAAGAGGATAAGCGAGATAAGCGAAACAGGGAGAAAAAGGGTATTTAGCGCGCTAAAGAGATACTTTTTTTTCAAAAAAAAGAAGAGAAGAATCAAAAAATAGTTACCATAAAAAGCAAGCAGTAAAAGAGAGTTGTCTATCTTAAAAAGGGTTGAGAGTGCCGAAGTGGAAGAGCTTGAGTAGATACTACCGCAACAGCTCACCATCTTGTCTATCTCTATATCTTGAAACATTCTAAAATCAAGCACCAACTCAAGCAAAAGAGAGAGAAAAAAGAGCAAAAAAAGTCCGAATTTAAGCTTTGTGTAGGGTTGGTTTTTGTCACTCATATCTATGGTGTGCAGCTTGAGCCAAGAGGCAAAGAGATAGAGATTTATGATTTTAAGTGCTATAAGGTACATCCCGCTTTGCGTAGCATCCACAACACCGGCAGCGCACATAGCTCCCGTAATAACGCCCGATATTTTGTCGAGCGTAAAGATGAAAAAGGCAAAAAGCACCACTTTGACGCTAAAGATATACTTGATGATAGTTGCGGCTAAAAAACTCTGTTTTTCAAGAGTGTATTGCAGCGGCGTTGTTGCATCTGCATCCCATTTTAAAAATATCCTAAGACTTA
The DNA here is from genome assembly GCF_059705355.1 of Sulfurimonas lacustris. Classification (NCBI taxonomy): domain Bacteria; kingdom Pseudomonadati; phylum Campylobacterota; class Epsilonproteobacteria; order Campylobacterales; family Sulfurimonadaceae; genus Sulfurimonas; species Sulfurimonas lacustris. The sequence goes on along the minus strand of NZ_AP046125.1, from coordinate 881,379 downwards.
GCACAAATGCCACCGCACCAAAGAGTCCAAAGAGCAGATTTAGCACGAGGATGGCAAGAACTTCGGGAGTAAGAAGCATCAGAGAAGCTTTCCTTGAGAGATCTCTATCTCTCTATCGACCACATCAAGCCCAAAAAAAAGCGGGTCATGTGTCGCTATAACGATGGTTTTTCCCTCCGCTTTAAGCTCTTTTACTATCTCTACAAAAGAGAGGGAGAGTTTGGCATCAAGGTTTGCGGTTGGTTCATCAGCTAGGATGATTTGCGGGTTGTTGATGTTGGCTCTGGCAATCGCCACTCTCTGCTGTTCTCCGCCTGAGAGGTTTTTGACAAGCTGTTTTGCCTTGTGCGCTATATGAAACATCCCCAAAACACGCTCAAGCTTTGCTTTTATCTCTTTGGCATCGAGATTTATCGGCACAAGCGGCAAGATGATATTTTCTTCTACGCTAAGTGTTGGGATAAGGTTGTACTTTTGAAAAACAAACCCTATGGTGTTACGCCTAAAGTCGGAAGCGAAACTATCTGGAAGTTTGGAGATGCGTTCATCTCCTACAACCACTTCGCCGCTTGTGGGTTTACTAAGTGCGGCAACAAGTGAGAGAATCGTACTCTTCCCGCTCCCGCTAGAACCTCGAAGCACAACAACTTCTCCTTTTTTTATCTCAAGATTGATATTATCAAGTGCGATTACGCTCTCGTTTTGGTTTACCTCATACTTTTTGACTACATCTACCAAGCGTATCATTAGCGTATTACCTCGTCTGCTTCAAGTGTTGCACTTCTCCATGAAGGGATGATGATAGCGGCGATATAGAGCGGCACGGTAAGAAAAAAGAGAAGTGCAAATGTCTGCACATCTAGCACAAAAGGTAGCGCAAAAGAGGTTTTAAGCTGCGAATACCCCGAAAATATCTCCCGTAAAAGCGGTGCATGAAAGATATAGACGAACGCAAGTGCAAGAGCGATACCAAGGACATACGCCAAAAGAGAGACGATAAAGCCCTCATAAAATTTCTCTCTCAGCACATCATCCACTCTCCAACCGATAGCTTTTAGTATGCCAATCTCCCGTTTTTGCTCACTGCTAAGCCCGCTTGCCCTGTCATAAATGATGATAAAAAAAGCAAAAAGAGCGGTGGTAAAGAGTGCCAAAAATATACCGCTTTTATAGTCAAAGATATTTTGATAGCTGATTTTAAGGTCATCTTTTGTGATAACTCTTGTGTCGGGATAGAGAAGTTTGATTTTTGAAGCGATGGTTGCTACCTCGTTGAAATTGGCTACACGCACGACGATATCGGTCGCTTTGTTCTCTTTCATCTCAAAAATCTCTCGCACACTCTCTTTGCTCATAAGGATAACATCGTTAGACTCAAGTTCAGTCTCTGCTTTGAAAACAGCATCGATATCTACTCGCTTGAGTGTACCGTCTGGCTTAATAAAGTTAAAGTACTCTTTGTAGTAGTTCGTATCCATGACCCGCTTTACCCCCTCACCAACAAGCATGGACGGTTTGGTAAAGTCAAGTTTTGATACGGCGGCAACAAAAGATTTTTTATACTGCTCCTCATACTCATCAATGCCCATAAGCGTAAAGTTTACCCCCGCATTTTCAAAGTAGTAGTACCCCCACACCCTTGCAACAGCACTCTCTACTCCGTTAAGCTCTAAAATCGCATCAATGACATCAACATCTATCTCATCATGCCGTCCTGCTTTTATCTTTTGCACGGTAATCTCAGGGAGTGCGTCCACCGTTGCATGAAGTTCGTGTTTCATGGAGCTTGTGATAAAAAAGATGGATGAGAGCAGAAAAATAAGAAGCGTTAAAACCAGAGTGACAAAAACAGTTTTGTATTTTTGACGCAAGAGCGAGTTGATGGCGTACTCAACAATATAAAAGTTAATCCTACTTCGCATCATTTGCCTTGTAAACATAGGTCGAAGCAAAATAGTCTCTCAGCGCACCGTCATCCCGATAAATAGAGAAAAAATCGCTCAAACTTCTATGTCTGATGTAAGAGGCCTCCGTTGAAATCGCCAAATCGCTAAGTCCGAGAGTAGCTACAAACTCTCTTTTGAGTCCAAAACTCTCCTCATTTTTTGTAGAGGAGAGATAAAAAATCTCCGCCGCTATAAAGCAAAAGAGCAGAGAAAAAGTCCAGAGAAGAAAAGCACTTTTTTTATTTGTCAAGTTTTTCAATCTCTTCTTTTGTGATTGCCTCAAACCCGATTACTTTATGCCCTTTATGATCCATACTAAAAGCTGATGCCTCTTTTTGGGTAGCAAACGGAATCAGCTCATTGCCCATAGGACCATAAACATCGCTTCCGATGACATAAAATGCCTTTGTCGCATCAAGTGCCTTTTGGGAGTAGTAGTCTGAAACCAGCATCTTAGAAATCCCATCTTTATGGTCAAAATAGTACTTCATCATATCTTTTGCGCCATCAAAAGAGAAGTGCGTATCTTTGTAAAAAATCTGCGCCGCCCATTTTGGATATTTGTAAACAAACATACCGCAAACAGGACATTTCTCATCTTTTGTTACCTGAATAGTATCTTGCTTGGATGCACCTTCACCAAATCTTTTTACCTCCCACATATAAAGCGAGAGCGGCTGAAGCTCCTGCTCTGCAAGTTCGCCGCAAAGTTTTTTAGCTACAAGGTCTGCTTTGAGTTCGTTGATTTGCAGATAAGTGTTGATGTCTATCTCTTTTTTGCAGTTTTTCTCAAAGATCTTTTTACCCATAGGATAAATTTGTTTCTCTTTTTTCATCTGCACCATGGCAACATCTGCGTCTAAAGAAGCCTTTGCCATAGAGAGTGCTTTTTCAAAAGAGACGACTTCTCCGCCATGCTCCATGTTAAAATCCTCAGCCGCCTCTTTGTCTTTAAAGGCAAGTTTGCTCACCTTACTCATAGTTCCCTGCACGTCTGAGCCGACAACATAAAAGGCATCTTTTGCACTTATAAGCTTTTGTGAAACCACATCCACAACCTGCACATCGTTTGTGTCGATTTTGAACTCCTGCATATCTACCGCCAAACATCTGATGGAGCAATACTGTCTTTGCGGATGGTCGTGGATTTTTGCGGCATGGGAAGTTTTATAGTAGGCTTCGAGTTTCATACCACATACGGGACACCACTCTTTTTGTGACCCTTTTTGAACTAGCTCAGGGGGAGTTGTAGCAGACTTTGTAAAACTATCAGCATAAATACTGACACAGAAGAAAAAAAGAAGGGCAAGGATTTTTTTTAACATGAAGAGCCTCTTTTTGAGAAATTTAAGAGGCTATTTTATCCTAAGAAGCATTAATCTTCTTATAAATAATATAAGTATTGCTATTGCTAAAATCTTAAAATCAAGCTCACTCGCCTGATGGAGGTTGATAAAAGTATCACTCAGTGTCGCCTCTTCACCAAGTCTTTGCATGGAGACGATTTTTGGCGCATAAACCCCGCTAAACATCAAAGCTGAGAAGATGGCAGTAACAGAAGCACCAAAAACAACTGCATCTCTTTGCCCGTTTTTGTACATTACTATCTCATAAAGAGCTATAAAAAAAGCTAAAATAGTAACCCAGTAGCTAAAACGGCGAAAAATCTCTGCCATGATAACTCCCTCGTTGTAGTTGCTTAACTCTACTCCAAAAAGAAGGTTTTGGGTGTTAAAAACGACAGGAGCGACGAATGCACCAAGAATGATAACTGCGCCAAAAGTTGCAGCCAAAAGAAGCAGGTAACTAAAATCCATATAAACATTGCGCTTCATAGCTATAACCTTAGTGTAAAACCCCTGTCAAAATCACTGTAATCTTTATAAAAAGAGAGTGATTTTATGGGCGTTTTTTTTAAATAGTTGCGTATTTTATCTTTTTGGTCATAACCCATCTCACAGCTAAAAAAGTTAATCTCTCTCTTTAAGAGTTCATCAAGAAGTTCTTTGATGATCTCATCCCCCTCTTCTCCTCCAAAGAGCGCATTTTTCGGCTCATAGGAGAGGTTTGATTCTAGCGGTGCAGCGTTTGCGATGTAGGGAGGGTTGGAGACAAGATAGTCTACATGTTCAGTTACAGGCTCTAAAAGCGAACCCTCTCTTAGTTCTATTCTATGCGAGAGTCCAAATTTCTCGATATTTTTTTGTGCGATAACAAGGGCATCTTTAGAGATATCCACCGCTATAAATCTTGCATTTGGTAAAAATTTTGCAAGCATGATAGAGATGATACCGCTACCCACACCCACCTCGACGATGGTAAGGGGTGCGTTTTTGTCTTCACTATTTTTTAAAACCTCATCTATAAGAAGCTCCGTCTCAGGGCGTGGGATGAGTGCGCCTTTGGCGATAAAAAACTCCTCGCTATAAAAACTTACCCTCTGCGTTATGTACTCAAGCGGCTCATTTTTGGCTCTGCGCCCTACCCACTCCAGAAGTTTTTCACTCTCTTTGACCTCATCTTCTTGATGCGTCAAAAGCCAGAGTTCATCCACGCTCAGATGGTACATCAAAAGCAATTGCGCCTCTCTTGAAGCCCTATGTATGTGAGAAAGAGCATCGGTTATCTCTCTGATGGCATCTTTGACTAGATATCTGCTTGACATGCCGCCCCTAAAGCACTTTTGTCAACTCCATCCAGTGCCACACCAAGCTCTTTGAGACGCTCCAAAACCGGCGGGTGTGTGTAGTGAAAAAAGATATAAAGCGGATGAGAGAGCGGAAAACTTTTGTTCTCATTGACAAGCTTTGTGAGTGCATTTGCAAGCTCAATCGCTCCAGCTGCTCCGCCAAGCTCACTTCCCATTCTATCTGCCGCATACTCGTTGTGTCTGCTCACAATCCCCATAAGCGGCATCATCAAAAAGCCAAGAACAGGCATAAAAAGAAGTAGCAAAATCATAATCGCATAAGGAGCTTCTTTGATGCCAAGCTCCACGTAGAGTGAGGATGGAAGGTTACCAAATAGTGCAAACATACCAAAGAGCATCGCACCCACCATAGCGATATTTTTGTAGATGTCGCCATGCGCAAAGTGTCCCAGCTCATGCCCCAAAACAGCCAAAAGCTCTTTGGTGGTCAGTTTTTCTATAAGCGTATCAAAAAGCACCACTCTTTTTGTCTTGCCAAGTCCGCCAAAATAGGCATTTAACCTCGCATCTCTCTTGCTAGCATCGCTCATAAAAACGCCGGAACTTACAAAACCTGTTCTGTCCATCAACTCTTTTATCTGCGCATCAAGCTCCTCATTTTGAAGAGGTGTAAGTTTGTCGAAAAAGAGCGCACGAAAGGTTGGAAAGAGCATATTGACAAGGATAACAACACCAAAGATAAAGAGAAAACTCCAGAGCCACCAAAGTGTAAAACTTGAGATGATGGCATAAACACCCCAAACGACAAGTGAGCCAAAAAGAAGCGTCATGGCAAAAGATATCGCCGTATCTTTAATCCACTGCTTCATAGTTGATTTGTTGAAACCAAACTGTGCGTCAAGTACAAACTTCTCATAATAGCCAAAAGGAAGCGAAACAAGAGAGTTTATAACCAAAAAGCCCATTACAACAGAGACACTTAAAAGTGTCTCACTCTCAAAAGAGAAGCTGTTCTCTAAAAACTTTATCCCAAAACCGACCCAAAACAAAAAAGCGATATACTCCACAAATGTCGAAGCTATGCTCATCTTCTCTTTAGCGATAGCGTAGTTTCCAGCCTTTATAAACTCACTCTCACTAAGAAGAACTGCTTTGCCTCGTTTTGCTTGGTTTACATAACCTATCTGCATCACGCTGATATAGATAGTCAGAAGCACAAAAAGCGTATAGATTCCTACAATACTCATTACCATAAAACTGCCTTTAGGGTTTAAATTTTTCGCAATTCTAGCATTTATAAAATATAGTCAACCACTTTTGACTCCAAAGTCACAGACTTTATAAACTCTACCACTTTGAGGTGTTCTGGGTCGATAGCGTAAGCATCAAGGTCTTCTTTGGTCTCAAAAGTGGAGTATAAAGAGAGGTCAAACGCCCTCTCAGAGTTTGTAAAGTTTACCCCTACTTCCATCGATATGAGTGATGGAACAAGTGCTACGAGTGCATTTAGTCTCACTGCAACCGCTTGGATATTTGCCTCTTTATTCTCTTCTTTAAATCTAAACATAACAATATGAACTACCATGCAAAACTCCTTTTTTGCGAAATTTTAGCTAAAAATTGTTAAGGAGACTTCTACTTCCAAAAAAACTCCGCGATAAAGACCACAAGCAAAATGCCAGCTATATTGAGTACAAATCCGTACTTTGCCATGTCACTTACCTTGAGTGTTCCAGAACTCATGGCGATGGCATTTGGCGGGGTGGCTATGGGGAGCATAAAGGCGTAACTAGCACATACCGTTGCTACTATCATAAAGAGTTTTGCATCCAAACCAGACTGCTGCAAGAGAGCATAAATGATGGGCAACATAACAGAGATAAGAGCAGTGTTGGATGTTATCTCGGTTGTAAATGTGACAAGAACAGCAACGGCTAAAAGTATCAAAATGGGTTCAAGTTCCATTAGAGCAACAAGATAGGAAGCAACACTGTCTGCCAAACCTGTGGCACTAAAAGCAGAGGCTATGGAAAATCCTGCCCCAAATAAAAACATAATGCGAAATGGAATCTTTGCTTTGTCGTCCATCCATTTAAGCGTGTGAAACGGCGGCACAAACAACAAAAGACCAAACCCAAGCAAGATGACGGTTTCACTCCATCCAAGCCCATTCCAATAGGGTTTAAAAGGAGCGTTGAGCAGAAGAAGTAAAACGACTCCTCCTAAGAGCAGGAGTACCTTTTTTTGCTCTTTTGTGAGTTTTTTGCTCTCATTTTCTACCTTTATCGCAACTCCATCTACGCCGATACTAAGCAAAAAAGCGGCAACAAAGAACATGGTAAAAACCAGAGGCAACATCATCCAGCTCCACTCCATAAAAGAGAACAACTCCATCCCTTTTTCTTGCATAAATCCAAGCAAAATAAGATTTGGAGGCGTTCCGATGGGCGTTAAAATACCGCCGATACTCGCACCATAGGCGATGGAGAGGGCAAAACGCATCTTGAGTTTTGGATTTTGCGTAAGGTAGAGTGCTATAGAGATAAGAAGAAGCGTTGTTGTGGTGTTTGAGAGAAGTGAACTAAGAAGTCCTGATGTTATGACAAGAGAGAAGATAATACCTCTGGGCGTTGCCGGAAAAAAAGAGAACATTTTTTGCGCTATCCACTCATGAAGCTTCGTCTTTTCAACACCGATAGCAAGCAAAAAACCACCCAAAAAAAGAAAAATAATGGGATTTGCATAGTTTTGTGTAGTTTGCGATACAGAGAGGATAGAAAAAGAGGGAAACAGGATGATGGGAAGCAAAGAGACCACACCAAGAGGCAATCCTTCATTTGTCCAAAGTGTCACCAAAAAAGCAATTACCCCTAAAAGGAGTGACTGCATGGGAGAAAAAAGCATAAACGCCGCCGCAAAAATTCCAAATGCCACCAAAAACGCTACGGCTAGTTTTTTATAAATCACGCTACTTTCGCCCATTTTTTCCCTTTTATATGCTTAAAATCTCCCAATGCCCGCCTTTAGCGCCGCCGATTCGTTTAATGATATTTTGCTCTTTTAGTGTTTTGATATGTTTTTCTATCGCCGTTGTGCTTATTCCAAGTTCACTCGCAAGTGCCGTAATTGCAATTTTTGGATTGCCTTGCATAAACTTTATGATGTTTTTCTGTGTTTCACCCAACTTTTTACCCAACTTTTCACCCAACCTATTAGGTAAACTTTTTTTAGTATTAAAATAAAACTCCACCCACAAACCATTTAGCCATCTAAACTGTGGTGTGATTCCATTAAATTTTCGTGATTCATCAACTATCTTTTCTATCCCTCTTCCCCAAGATTCTATATAACCTGCCAAGAAAAAAGGAGCGGCAATAGCAGGGTTATGAGGTTCTGAGTTATGCTTTTGCATCAAGGTATCTAGCGTCCAGTGTGGCGGTAAATCTCCCGCATTCCACATAAGCAATTTATCATCATATACACTTATTTGAATAGTTTGTTGCGAGCTATAATCTTTATGAACTACCGCATTGATAAGAGCTTCCCTAAAGGCTAGTTCAGAGATAGGAAAACTCTCAACCCTTTGCACCCCTTCATAAGAGATGATAGCTTTTAGATACTTTGTAAATATAAGCTCCATAGCTTTATCTACTTGCTCAAAAAGATTTCCCTCTATAACATCTTGATAAACTAAATCGCTATTTGATTTAAAATATCCTATTTTTATGGTGCTTCCGGTTACATACTTTTGAGGCTCTTTTGCAAAAAGAAGTGTTGCTGCTCGTTTTAGATAATCACCCTCTTTGAGATGAAGTTTATCCACTAGCACCTCATCACTCTCTTTTAAAAGCTCAGCATCGATTCTCTTCTTTTTTTCTGCTTTATCTCTAAATAATCTAAATGCGAAAGGGTCTAAATCATCAAATCCAAAATAAGGCACAGGCACACCGTCCCATTTTTTACCTTGACGGGAGAGTAAAAATTTATCAAGCGCAGCACCTTTTAGCTCTTGTGTACTGCTTCCGCTTCTGTAATAGTACGAACCTCTGTAGCTTATAGGGTATGGGTATTTATCTGTGATGATTTCAAGGTACTCTTTATCTTCATCTTGCACAAGATTGACATCTACTAAAATGCCCAAAATATCTCGCACTTTGTTTGGTATATCTTCTAGGAGTTTTTTTGCATTATCAATGCCGACGATTTTTCCATCATCATCTACACCGATATAGAGCTTCCCGCCGTCACTATTACCAAATGCACTAAGCCACTTGATATACTCATCTTTCCAGATTTGTTTAAATTCGATGTTTTGTGATTCGTTAAGGTTTAGATTCATATTCACTGCTTATGTATTAATATCATCGTGTATAAGTAAATTCAGTAAAATTTATTTATCTTATCTTTTTTTCCATATATAAGCTCTTAAAAAACTTGCACTCTTTTAATAATAGTATGTTATAATCCTAATTATTCAAATTTATAAAAGGTGTTGTCATGAAAAAAATTGTAAGTTTATCTTTGATTATAGGCACTCTTGTTTTAGCGTCTGCTTCAGATGCGGAGATAGAGGCTTTGGCGGTTGCGAAATGTGGTGAGTGTCATCTTATGGGTGAGATAACAAAAGAGAAATTAAGTAATATGAAAGCGCCTCCTTACTGGGCGATTGCTAAAAAGGCAAGAGAGAAGTACGAAAAAGAGGAAGATAAGATCAAATATATCGTTGACTACGCTTTTTCTCCGACAGAAGACAAGATGCTTTTTCCAAAAGAGACAAAAGAGAAGTTTGGTGTAATGCCTTCACTTAAAGGCAAAGTAACCCAAGAGGAAATCAGACAGATTTCAACTTACATTTTAGAGAAAAAGTTTTAATTAGCAAGAAAATTGCGGAGGCTTATGCGCGGGTCTAAGCCTTCAAGCATATTGTAAACTTCTCGTGCGATTGGAAGATACAAATCTTTATCTTTAGCTATTTTATGAAGTGCATAAGCAGTTCCTACGCCCTCGGCGACCTCTCCTAGCTCTTTGACTATCTGTTCTTTAGATTTGCCCTCTGCGATGCCAAGCCCCACACGAAAGTTTCTGCTCATAGTCGATGATGCAGTCAAGAAAAGGTCTCCTGCTCCGCTAAGTCCTATAAATGTTTCATCTTTTGCTCCATAAGAGAGACCAAAACGGTGCATCTCTACAAGCCCTCTTGCGATAAGTGAAGCCGCGGCATTTTTACCAAGCCCTAAACCTTCACAAATGCCCGCTGCTATGGCGATAACGTTTTTGTACGCCCCCGCCACCTCAGCACCAACAACATCTGTAGAGGTGTAAGTTTTGATGAAAGATGGGAAAAAGGAGGCAAAAGTTTTGCTTAACTCCTCGTTTTTGGCATTGACCACGAGTGCGGTTGGGAGTGAGCGCATAACCTCTGCGGCAAAAGAGGGACCTGACAAAAAAGCGATGTTGTTTTGTGGAACATAGGCATCATAAATCTCATTTAAAAATCTTCCAGAACTCGCCTCTATCCCTTTTGCCGCAACCAATATTTTGTGATTGTTATAGACAAAATTGTCCCTTAGCCACGATGCGATTTGCTGTGCAGGAATGGCGATAACGAGATACTCCAACTTTAAAATCTCATCCAATGAAACAAAGTTCTTTAGCTCTCTGGGTCTCCTTGAAGTTATATATACTTCACACTTCTCACTCAGCGCAAAAGCCAAAGCGCTTCCCCATTTTCCAGCTCCAATCACTCCTACTTTAGTCACATCTGCTCCCTGTCATCTCTTCAAACTCTTTGATATCTTTTGCATATCCCACGACGATAAAAACATCATCTTTATCGATGATATGATGCTTTATTTTGTACGAATAGATAAATTCACTGCTCATATCTTTGTGCACAAGTGCCAAAACTACCACACCATACTTGATGCTCCAGTCTATCTCAGAAATCTCTTTACCCACATAAATATTTCCCTCGTTCATTTTGACTTGCGCTATTTTGAGTGTACTATTTTGAAATAAAATATTATGAAAAACTTCCTTAACTATGGGTTTTTGAAGCATCTCAGCAATCATTTCAGCGGTTGTTTGCACAAGTGGTATCACCTTGTTAGCACCCGCCATTTGGAGTTTACTTGCAGTTTGTTTGTTGTTTGAGAGTGCTATGATGTTAAGGTTTTCAAAAGAGGAGCGTAGCGAAATCGTTAAAAAGATATTTTCCGCGCTATCTTCTAAAACACAAAATGCGATGGAGTTTTCTCTATCGGTATCTTCATCGATATTGCTCCAGTTATCGCTCAAATCAAAACTCTTTATCTCTACATCATGGCTATTTTTGAGTGCGTCCACCTCACTGCCAAGAGCATAAATAGTGACTTTTTCGTATCCACTCTTAAGATTTTTAGCAATCTCCAAAGCGTAATCGTTATATCCAAAAATCAAGGCTGCTTTTTTCATCGTCTTATCTTCTTGTGTAGATATTTTTCAAACTCTCCCATAAAAGCGTTATTTCCTATGAAAAGCAGGTAGTCACCACTCTCAAGCATCGTCTCTTCTAGGGGGTTGAAGAAAAATCTCTTTGTATTTTTTTTATAGATTCCAAGCAAGATAATTCTAAATTTGGCGCAGTTTAACTCACTCACATAGAGGATATTTTGGCTCATTCTCTCATCCACCAAAATCTCTTCTACGTCCACACCATAGTAGTCATTGCGAAGCGCATGAATCACCTCAAAAGCAACAGGTCGTCCTGTAAGCTCTTTTGCAATCATGCCCACCAATCCTTTTGGATAAAAAATCTCATTTGCACCCGCAAAAATGAGCTTTTTTCGGTTCGCATCATCCATAAGCAGAGAGATGATATTGACATCCTTGCTGATGGAGCGTACAGTCAGTGTCGTATAAACATTTTCTATGTCGCTCTCTCTTAGACAAAGAATCGTCTTGACTTGCAGGTTGATATCTATGCCGAGCTTTTCGTAACTCTCCACGTCCCCTGGGTCATAGTTTATGGCTATAAGCCCATCTTTTTTCGCATTTTCTACTCTTTGGGCATCTTCATCCAAAACGATAACACCGTACTTTGTATTTTTGAGTTTTTTTACAACCTCTTGCGCCACACTCTCATAGCCGCAAATAAGATAAAAATGTTTCAATCCTCGGATAGTGTCCACTGTTCGTATCTCTCTTACCTCATCTAGTTTTTCGGTGAAAGCGGAGACAACGATGGATGTTGTAAATGCCAAAACAGAGATACCAGCGATGATGACAAAGATAGCAACCATCCTCCCCTCAGTCGTTACAGCGACTATATCGCCATACCCAACCGTCGCTATGGTCACTATAGACCAGTAAAGCGCATCAAAAAGAGTGTTGATGGGAGATTTTGGGTTTTGGGCTTCCATGACATAGACAAGTACGGAAGAGACGAAAATAACGATAGAGGAGAAGATGAAAAGGATGAAAAATTCAAATTTTTTCGTAGCAAGAACGGAAACAAAAGCTTGAAAGCTCTTTGTATAACGAAAAAATTTAAAAACTCTAAAAACAACAAAGAGGCGCAACAGCCTAAGTTCATGGAAAAGTGGCAAGATGGCCAGTAAATCTATAATCGCTTTTATAGACAACACAAACCGAAGCTTCTCTTTTGCAGCACTTAAGAGCGCTTTGTAAAGATAAAACTTCCTGCCCAGCGCAACAGCATGTTCACTCTTTTTGATAATCATATCACTGACACTGCTGCTTATCCAAAACCTTAGAACATACTCAACAAGAAATATTATGGAGATAACATAGATGTTAAAAATCTTGAGATAGATGTTTATCTCAGACTTTACTTCCACTATCAAAATGGCAACGCTTGAGAAGATAAGCGCTATCATAAAGATATCAAAGTGTTTTTTGTAGGGGTATTTGTCGTTTTCTAAGACATCATAAAAGAAACGTTTTTGACGCTGATAGGCTATGGACGCGTTTAAAAAGTAGGCAAAATCGACCACTAACCTTGTAAAAAAATTCATCTACCCCAGCTTTGCTTTTAGTATCTCGTTGACTGCTGCAGGGTTTGCACTCCCTTTAGACGCTTTCATCACTTGACCGACAAAGAACCCAAAAAGCTGCTCTTTGCCATTTTTGTACTCTGTCACTTTATCAGCATTAGCAGCGATAACCGTGTCGCAAATCGCTTCAAGAGCACCAGTGTCGCTTACCTGCTTCAACCCAAGTGCTTCAATCGTGCTATCTACATCGCCGCCTTTTTCCATAAGAGAGTCAAGCACCTCTTTTGCCGCTTTGCCGCTTATAGTGCCATCCTCAATTCTCTTAACTAAAAGAGCGAGTTTTTTCGCTTCAAGAGGAGAATTTGAGATATTTACCTCGCCTTTAAATCTTGCAAGAAGCTCGACGGTGAGCCATGTCAGTGCATTTTTAGTGCTAATGCCCTCTTCCATCATACTCTCAAAGTAGTGTGCCATCTCCACCGCCGATGTAAGCACACTTGCGTTGTACTCATTCATGCCATACTCACGCACGAAACGCTCCATCTTCTCATCAGGAAGTTCAGGAATCACGCTAAACTCTTGCATCATCTCATCGGTAATAACCGCTTTAAGCAAATCCGGCTCAGGAAAGTAACGATAATCCGCCGCCTCTTCCTTGCCTCTCATAGAGCGAGTCTCTTGTCTTACTTGGTCAAAAAGGCGTGTTTCTTGAACTATCTCTTTATCGTAAACTCCGTCTTCCCAAGCCTCTATCTGGCGTTCAACTTCAACTTCTATTGCTTTTTGGATAAAACGAAATGAGTTAATGTTTTTTATCTCAACACGAGTGTAGAGTTTCTCATCCCCTTTTGGACGGATAGAGACGTTTACATCCACACGAAACGACCCCTCTTGCATGTTTGCATCGCCGATATCAAGATAGCGGATGATGGAGTGAAGTTTTTTAAGATAGAGCGTTACCTCCTCCGCACTTCTTAGATCAGGTTCGCTTACAATCTCCAAAAGCGGCGTTCCCGCACGGTTCAAATCGACTTTTGAGATAGCACCGTCATGGATGTTTTTCCCCGCATCCGCCTCGATATGCGCACGGTTGATACGGACAACTTTATGTGAGCCGTCTTCAAAATCAATGCGGAGTTTTCCATGCTCAACTACAGGAGTATAGAGCTGTGTAATCTGGTACGCAGAGGGGCTATCTGGATAAAAGTAGCTTTTTCTATCGAAATAAGATGTTTGGTTGATAGTAGCATCAATCGCCGTACCAAACATAACAGACTTATGAAGCACCTCTTTGTTTAAAACGGGAAGCGCACCGGGGAGTGCGAGACACGTTGGACATGTGTTGGTATTTTGTTTGTGGTTAAAACTCGTAGGGCATGAGCAAAAAAGTTTTGTTTTTGTGTTGAGCTGAACATGGACTTCAAGTCCGATAACTACTTCAAACATAGTTTTCCTTCATAGTGAAAAATGGCAATATTAGGGAGATTTTATCCAATTAATGCTTTTATGTTTCATAAACCGCTCAAAAAGCGCTATAGAGCAAGACGACATCCAATCCCTCATAGACAATGCCGACAAAGCGCTTTACAGAGCCAAAGAGAGGGGTCGCAATCAGGTTGTTTGCTACAATCGCTTAGGAGAGTTTTCTTAAGCGATACCCCTCTCCTCTTACGTTGACAATCATCCCGTTTTTTAGCTTTTTTATGAGCGCACAAACCCAGTAACGGATGGTAATGGCGGAGACCTCTTCGTTGTCCCAAACGTAGTTTTGTATCGTTTCAAAACTCACTACATTTCCCAAATTTTGCACCAAAAGACGCAGTAAAAGAGACTCTTTTTTTGTCAGTTTTACGTTTATCCCATGGTAAAGAAGTTCGCCGCTAAGAAGTGAGTAGGTATATCCTTGCGACAAATCACACCCCTCTTGGTTCCCTTGAGGATTCACAAGACGCATGATATTTCTAATGCGAAGAAGAAGCTCCTCCATCTCAAAAGGTTTTTTCAAAAAATCGTTACTCCCAAGAGCAAAAGCTTTTTTAAGATACTCAATTTCGATATGCGTCGAAATCATAATCGTCAGAGCATTGGGATACTTCTCGACAATAAATTTTAAAACCTCATAACCATCAAAATTGGGAACATTGATATCAAGAACGTAAAGGTCGTGCTTCTTTTCATATACAAGATTCATAGCGCTCTCCCCATCTAAGCAAGAGTCCACGATAAATCCAAACTCCTCAAGTTCATCTACCATGGCGGCATTGGTGCTAAAATCATCCTCTAAAAGAAGCACTTTCATACTTTATCCCTACTTTTTGCTTCTCTTTTGACTATCTCTTTTGGAATTTTATAGACAAAAGTCGTCCCCTCTTTCTTAATACTTTGGATTTTGATAGCGATGCCGTAGTCATCACAAATCTCTTTGATGATGCTCATTCCAAGCCCAAGCCCTTGAATGTTGCTGCTCACTCTGTAGTACTCTTTAAAGAGGCTTTGAACCTCCTCTTGGCTCATGCCGACACCTTTATCTCTGACTATGAGGTTCAGTTCTTCGTTATCACTTGCGATGATAATTTCTACAACTGCAGATGATTTTGTTGAGTACTTTATGGCGTTTGAGAGTGTATTGTCGATGAGTCTTTGGAGTTCTACCCTGCTCATAAGGATATACAAATCACTATCCGCGTAAAAATCCAGAAAAATATTTTTCACACTCGCCATCGCATCAAAGTAGAGCACTCTATCGGCGATAAACTCCTCTAGCTCTATCCACTCAGCAGGATAACAGAGCTTCTCTTTGCCTGCATGAAAGGCGATATCATCATAAATGGTGGCAAGCATACGGGTTGAACTTTTTATCATGGCAACATTTTTCGCACTGCAATGCTCTTTTGCCATAATGGAGAGATGCAACTCTATGGCACTTAGAGGCGTCTTCATCTCGTGAATCATTTTGCGTACAAAAAAAACCTGCTGTTTTCCAAGCAAATCACGTTCATTTGCGATATCTTGCTTCTCTTTGCTCTCTTTTTTGTACAATCCTCTGTAGTAAAAAACCGCTACCAAAGCAAGAGGCACGATAAGTAGTAAATAGTCCAATCTGATATTTCCTTTTCTATTTAAATGGTATTAATATTTTGTAATATTGTAACTTTTAACTCTTTAAAGCTCATTTTCTGGGCATGGTTTTGCAAAAAGATAGCCTTGAAAATAGCTGCATCCGAGATTTTTAAGCTCTTCAAGCTGCTCTTTTGTCTCAACGCCCTCTGCAATCACCTCAAAACCAAACTCTTCTCCCATCATCAGAATGGTTTTTATGATGGTTTTATCCGAAGAGTTCTTGCCTAGTCCAAAGACGAATGATTGGTCTATTTTTAGCTCATCTATGCGCAGGTGCTTGAGGTACCTCAGATTTGAGTATCCCGTCCCAAAATCATCAATCGAGATAGAGACACCAAAGCTATTTAATGCATCGAGTTTTTGCATGGCGCTCTCTTGATTATCTATGGCGACGCTCTCTGTTAGTTCGATTCTCAGCTTCTTTGGGTCTATATTTTTTGAGATAACTAAGTTTTTGATATTTTCCACAAAGCCTTCATCTCTAAACTGTTTTGGGCTGATGTTGACAGAGATGCGCCACTCTTTTTTTACCTCATCATTGGACCATTTTATGATGAGATTTGTAGCTTCATCTAGCACATACGCACCTATCTCTTTGATGATATCACTCTCCTCTGCAAGCGGGATAAACTCGTTTGGAGGCACAAAACCAAGCTTTGGATGCTGCCATCTTATGAGCGCTTCAACACCTACAACATTGGCATCGTTATCCACCTGTTTTTGGTAGTAAAGGACAAATTGACGCTCCAAAACCGCCTCTTTGAGATTTTGTAACATCAAAGAACGTGCATTTGTCATATCTTGAAGTGTTTGGTCATAAAATTTTATAAGGTTTTTTCCACTCTTTTTTGCAACACGCATAGCATGCTCTGCTTGATTGAGAACTGTTTGTGGAGCAAGTTTATTGTCAAAAAACAGAGCAATTCCCACACTGCACGTTAGATGAAACGTTTTTTTATCTAAGACAAATGGTTCTTTTGCGGCTGCAACTACTTTTTTTGCAAGCTGTTTTAAGATAATTGCAGACTCTTGTTCTTCCCGTGAGAGCTCTTTGACTAAAATAAAAAATTTATCTCCGCCAAATCTCGAAACCATAGAGAGCTTATCTGTTTTTGAGACAAGTCTCTTTGCCATCTCTTTTAAAACTTCATCCCCTCTCTCTTTGCCTACAAGGTCATTTACATTTTTAAAATCATCAAAATCCAACAGTAAAACAGCCCCATGCTTTAAACTCTCACTGCTTTTCATAAACGCCTCCTTGAGATGCTGCTCAAAAAGATTTTGATTGGGAAGATTTGTGAGTTGATCATAGTAAGAGAGTTTGTCAATCTCATTTTCAAGAGCTTTTTTCTGCTCCACGTCTTTAATGGTGAGTTCTCTAATGACATAGTAGATGATGACAAGCAAGAAAAATGTAGAGATAAAACTAAAAATCGCTATATTGTAAAAACTATGCATACTCTCGTAAGCTAGTTTTTCAGAGGGAATTTTTATGCTTACAACACCACGTATATCGCCTACTTTATAATCATAAGCAGTATCATAATTTTTTTGAATTGATGGTAATGTTTCCTCTTTTTTCCCATGGCACATAAGACAGTAAGGCTCTATGATAAGTGGTGAAGTAAAATTGAAAAAATCTCTGTTATTTTGTTTTATTTTTTTCATAAGCATGGTTTTGTGAGGGTTTTTCTTAAAGTACTCAATGGCTTCTAGCTCAAAACTATCCGCTGTGTTTTTTACATTTCTAACTCTGTCTGTTACACTTCTTATGGTTGTTCCATCATGTGAGAGTTCCGCAAACTTATCGCTAATGATAGTAGAAGCATATGCAGGCAGGAGTTTTACGGTTGATTCGTTTATTTCAAGATTACTATCTAAAAACTGATGATGGTAAATAGTTCGCATCGAGATAAAATAGTTTTTAAGATTTTGGGCTTTTGTTAGCGCTCTTACTTCGATATTTTTTTTCTCTTTTTTGTACATCTCATATGTAAGAAGCGTGTTAAACAAAACCACAAAAATGGCAATAACCCAAAAAATTTTTTTATTAAAATCGATGTGAATCATCTTAAAAACTCCCTTTGCTATGTTTGAAAAGTGCTTAAATTTTTCCTAAAGATACTCTATCCTGTTGCGACCGTTTGTTTTTGCTTTATAAAGCGCTTCATCTGCCCTTGCTATAAGTGTTGCTATCGTGTCACTCTTCAGAGGAGAAGTTATCCCTATGCTCACCGTTACATCGATTTTATGATTTTGAAAAAGAAAAGTCTCAGATGCTGTAATGCTCAAAATCCTCTTTGCGATAACCATTGCACCCGCTGTTTTTGTCATGGGCAGAAGTATCAAAAACTCCTCTCCTCCAAAGCGAATAAAGACATCTGTATCTCTTAAAATCGTTTTAACTCTCAAAGAGAGCTCTTTGAGTATCAAGTCACCTGCCAAATGACCGTACGTATCATTGACTTTTTTAAAAAAATCGATATCATAGATCAAAACACAAAAGGCATTTTCAGAGTAACGTGAATAGAGTTTTAACTCATTGCAAATACGCGCTTCTCCGTGGTTTTTGTAAAGCCCCTCTGTTAAAGAGTCATAAAGCGATTCATTTCTAAGCGTTACATAAAGCTCTTCGATAAGCGGATCGTGATATAAAATCACAGCTATGGACTTTTGCAGAAATCTTATAGTAAAAAAATAGTTCTCATTGTTGATAATTCTCCACTCTGCATAGGGGAGTTCATCAGGATCTGCCTCTATGTCGAGGTTTGCTAAAAGTTTCTCTAAAGATATCTGTTCCCCAAACATGACACTAAAAGTCTGAGTCGATTCAACTATCTTTTTTGTAGAAGCATCAAAAAGCGCTCCAGCAGCTATAAAATCAAGCATTTGTCCCTACTCCTTTAGAGAGTTGGATGCTCTTCATAGCCTCTTTGGTGGTTCTATACGTTTTTACATCACCCAAAGATATGCCAAGGTGCGTGAGACTTTTAGCGATATTTGCATTGACACCGCTTATGTAGGAGCGAGAACCCATAAAATGGATAGCATTGTTTAGCTTAACAATCTGCTGCGCTATTTCACTGTTGATATCAAAGATAGAGTTTATCTCGACAATAACATCAGTAATATTGACATTTTCTAAGTTTTTCAAAACCTTATCGATAATCTTTAAGATACGGTTTGAATCAAGCGTTCCCACAAGAGTAACCATCAAAACACCCTCAGATATCTCGCTCATGGGAGCTTCTCGCTCCTCTAGTTCAGAGTTGGTTGACTCTACAAGTTCTTGATTTTTATATAACAACTTTATAATCATTTTAGAAGTCATCGATTCAAAAAATGCCGTGAGCGTTTTTGCAATCTCATAATGAAACTCATCTCTTTTATCTAAAATAGCAAATATAGGAAACTTCATATAGCACGTATAGACAGACTCTTGAAAATTAAAAAAGTACTCATCGCCGAGTATCTCATAAAGTTTGCCCAAAAACATGGACATCGTTTGTGCCGATTCGCTCTGTACATCCAAATTTTCCTCGACACACTCTTCAAAAAAACCTAAAAAGTCATCGTAATAACGGCTTTGCACCTCTTTTTGGCTCTCACTAAAAAAATTTCACCCACTCTTCTATAAGCTCCGATGAGTCTGTTTTTATGAGATTTTGTAACTGTTCTTTTATTTTTTGATTCATTCTTCTTCTCCCAATTTAAATAAATAGTGCAACTGTTTTATCATCATGCACACCTGCAAAATGTGTAATTGCAATGGCTAAAGACTCTTTGGAGAGATTGCCAAATCTCTGCACTACCTCTATGGCTTTTTTTGCATCTATGCCATCCGTCATAAGTATGAGCATCATATTTTGTTCCTTGAACAACTCAAAAGAGGAGACATGGTTAAAAGTCTCTCCCACTATCCCTTGCGCAAATGCATTAAGAGTGCAATCATTTTTTTGCTTCATCGCTAAAGATATATTTCCAACACCATAAATCCTCCAAAAATCTTTGTTGCACTCCACCAAAGCCCCAACAACACTGCGAAGTGAGTTCTCAATGATAAACGTATGCAACTTTTGAAAATATGCATCAACTTGACCCTCACCAATCGAACTCTCAAAAAAGTGTTTTATAATCTCCGATGCACTTAAAAAAGCTTTTTTTCCATGCCCTGCAACATCTCCAAAAAAAACATATTTCCCCTTTTGTACAAGAAAATCTCCATTGTACATAGCGTCATACAGAGGCAAACTCATAGAACAAAAAGAGCTTTGTTCAAGATTTTTTTCATAAAGCACAAAAACACTTCCTGTGATAGAACTGCTGTTTTGTTTCGAAAAAGAGGCTATTTCTAACACATAAGAGTCATGAGAAACCAACGAATAAAGACCAAGCCCCAAAGACTCTTGCGTTGATGAAGAGTAGCCTCTTTGCACAATCGTATCTATATCATCTGCCCCAACTCCAAAATCAACAGAAGCAAGAGAGAGTTTCTCGTTGATAAGCAAAAACCACAACTCTCCTCCACTGGCATACTTGATCAGATTTGTACCAAGCTCCATAACCGCAAACTCCAAAAAATGCGCATCTGGCGTGGTGTAGCTTTTTAGAAAATTTTTCAAGCTCGTTTTTGCATAGAGGAGTTCGATTTGGTTGGTTATGGCGCAATTAAAAATACGTTTCATAGGAGATACCCCACTTTATTGTGGATATTTTTAGGAATCTTTTCACCTTGAAGCAGCACTTTATAGTAAAGTGGAGTGTTTATCTCCTCTTGCGCACTTGTAACAACTTTGTCCAATCTCATCTTAAGGTAGGTATCTCTAAAACCAAACTCTAAAAGATAAAATTTATCCGCATATCCATGAAAAATAGAGATTTTATGACTAAGCGATATTTCAAACTCATTTGGATTTCCAAATTTTTTCATCAAAAAAGTTCCGACTTTTTTCAACAACTCATCCCCTCGCAACAGTCCGTATGTTTTGTTGAATTCGCTAAAGGCACTTATATTTATCTCTGCTAAAAACGCAGATTGGTCTTTGCTCGCACCCTTGCTTAACAAAGTCAACAATGCAGTTTTGTTAGGCAAGTTTGTAATGGGATTTTTAAAGTAAAAAGTGTTGCGCCTCTCTTCAAGCTCAGGGTATTGAAACTCCAAAAGATGCCCCAAATCTAAAACGCCGAGTTGGTAGATATTTTTTTTAAAAATCTCATAAATCTCGGGATCAAATTTTCCTTTTTTAAACTCCTCTTCCATAATCTCCATAGCCCGTTCCATAGGCATCAAATCCCTATAAACTCTTCTTGTAGTGAGCGCGTCAAATACATCCATAACACAAATCATCCTTGACATCAAGGGGATAGCTTCTCCTACTAGCCCATCAGGGTACCCGCTTCCATCAAAATTTTCATGATGATGACGTACCGCTAAGAGAAGTTCTGGAAAGAGCTCTAGTTTTTGAATGATTTTTTCAGAGAGCGTACTGTGGAATTTTATAAGATTGTACTCTATCTCAGTCAGCGCACTTGGTTTGAGTAAAATTTCATCTGGGATTCCTATCTTACCTAAGTCATGAAGCATACCGACTATATAAATAGCTTTTATAAAATACTCATCCATCTGCATCCACTCTGCCAAATGTGCAGCATACTGAGCCACTCGTTTAGAGTGCCCTTGTGTGTATGCATCTCGTATCTCAATAGTAAAGACAAGTGCTTCTATCTGCTTGGTATGCGCATCAAAGAGTTCTAAGATTTCGTTTACAGTTCCATACTTTACATACTGCATAAACTCTTTCCTTTACGAACTTCTATGGATTAAAAGCGAAGTATAAATAAAGAGTGTTTGATTAGTGTTTGATGATTTTTTTTAAGAGTTAGCGTAAAAGCGTGAAGGAAGAGGCTAGATAGATAAATATAAAGAGAGTTTTTTTACTTCTCTTTCATACTTAGCAAATGCATCACGCGTGTCGTTTTTTCTGTTTTGTAGTAGTTACTTTTTTTTCATTTACTAGCTCATCGAGTGCTTTTTTCGCATTTACCCATCTGTTGTCGGCATTGAGCATGACGAGCAAAATATCTTTTCCATCTTTTTTGCCTCTTGCGATTAGGCATGCACCTGCTTCATTTGTATAGCCTGTTTTTACTCCGACTACGTATTTGTTTGCTCTTTTTAATTTATTGCTTGTGAAAACCTGAAATCTTTTGTTTGTGTTTACTGTCGAAAAGCTGTAGGTATTTAAATTTACGATTTTGTTAAATGTAGTGCTTTTTATAGCATACTCGGTCAATTGCATTAAATCAGATGCTGTGCTTTTATGATTTGGTGTATCAAAACCAGCAGGATTTGAAAAGTTTGTGCGCTTCATTCCAATCGTTTTTGCTTTTTTGTTCATCATCTCTAAAAATTTATTTTTATCTCCACCACCCAAGTAGTAAGCTATCGAATACGCAGCATCGTTTGTTGATCTTATAAGTGCGGCATGTACCAAATCTTTAAGTCTAACTTTGTCTCCTACTTGTAAACCAAGCTTTGTTGGCTCAACATCTATCATAGGTTTTGTTATAGTCACTACATCATCCATCTTGCCACTCTCAATAGCCAAAATAGATGTCATTATCTTTGTTAAACTTGCAGGTCTTACCGACTTTTCTTCATTTTTTTTGAAGATTGTTTTATTGCTTGATAAATCTTTTACTATGATAGAATCAAGGTCTTTTTCTATTTTATGAAAAACATCAGCCCTACTGTTGGCACTTAGTGGAGTTAGCATGAAGAGTACAAAAACAAGAACGGAGATAAAGTATCGCATAAAAGACCTTTGAGTTAAAAATTTGAAGTTAAGTTACTTTTTAGATTTTAACAAAAAAATCTTAAAATGTCTCTATTTTTGGCAATATTTTGATAAAAATCTGTTATTTTGTATGTTTAGCGTAGATTTTTTCTAAAAGCTGTGTCTGTTTTTGTGCTTCGTAGAGTTTTTCTCTGTTGATAGCAAATGCATCAAGTGCCAAGATAAGGAAAAAAGCAACAACTACAAAAAAGATTGTGATAAAAAGTGCGAGTGAAACTCCAAAAGGAGAGAAGAGTTGAAAGGTTATAAGAGCACCAAAGACGACTATCGCCCATGATGCTCCGAGCAAAAAGCTGATAATTCTGTCGAATTTTTCTTTTTGCATCAAAAGTATTTGTTAGTGGTGCTCTTCTACCGCGATAGCACTACCGAGATAAACATACGTAAGCATCATAAAAATGAACGCTTGTAAGAACGCCATGAAAGTTAGAAGTGCATAAGGAATCATAGGAAGAACCCACGGAGCTAGCATCAAAATAACCATCAAGAACATATCATCCCCTTTAACATTTCCAAAAAGACGGAAACTAAGAGAAACAAGACGAGAGAAGTGAGAAACGATTTCAATCGGGAACATCAACCAGTATAACCACCAAACAGGTCCTAAGAAGTGTTTGAAGTAGTTTACAACACCTTGACGACGGATACCCTCAAAGTTATAGTAAACAAATACAGCAAGAGCAAGTGTAAATGCAAACTCTAAAAATGCAGTAGGAGCTTCAAACCCTGGAATAACACCAATAAGGTTTGCGATACCAACAAAAAGACCGATAGTAGCAACAAGCGGAAGATAGCGACGAGCAGCTTCTTGTCCCATAACATCCGTTCCCATCTTCAAAACACCTGAGATGTACGCTTCCATTACATTTTGAGTTCCTGTTGGAACTACTTTCAAGTTTGACATAGCCATCTTCACAAGCATCAAAGCGATACCTGCTGCAAGTAGCATATGTGTCATATAGATAAAGGTCTTTTCGTGAGAAATTAGACCGAAAAATGTAAACAATTCACCCATAGGTGTACTCCCTGTCTCGTAAAAATTGTGTGATTATAGTAAAACTTGGATTAAACTTTCATAATAAAGTAGATTTTTTATCTACTTTTTTTTCGTTTTCTCCTGTTTCACATCTTTTGCACTATAGTTTTTCCCTGCAATGCTCTCTAAAAACACCGTTGCATAAGAGCCTTTTGGCATAGTAAAGGAGAGTTGCATCATAGTCTCTTTTTTTACATACTTACAATCGATGTCGCTTGGATAAACAAGCGCTTCACGTCTCTGCCCTTTTTCTTGTAAAAAAGCATCATCATGTTTGTTTTCTATCTCGACAGCGTCATACTTTGCACGAAATGTATCTCTGCCACATAAAAGCCCTGTTGGAACAACTTTTTTTGCTGCAAACTCTTTTGATGGTATGAGCTTTGGCGTGGAGAGTTTGCCATCTTTTGCGACAAAGACATCACCGCTAAGAAGCATAAACTCCGATGAACCGCTCTCTTTGCTCAGCATCACTCGCTCTCTCAACCATTCGTTAAAGTAATAGCTCTGATAAACAGAGATTAAAAAGCTCTTGAGCTTTGCGTCTTCGATGAAAAGTTCACCCTTTATCATCTCTCTGGCTTGTTCTATACTGCCCGCATCACGCCCAAATCTCTGGTAGCCAAAGTAGTTTGGAAGTCCGCTTTTAGCGATTTTTCTGGCAACTTTTTCTATCTTGCCTGCATCCATGGCATCTAGTTCATAAAGGTTGATACTGAACCTGTTTCCAGCCAAATCTCCCATTCTGATGGAGTGAGAGTGACGTGTTTTTTCTAAAATCTTTATCTGTTTATGTTGAAAGTTAATCAATGCTCTTTCATGTTTTGACTCTAGCGAAATATACTGCGTTGTCGTTGCGTGTTTGTCTTTAAGCCCTGCATAACCTATCTTTTGGGCAGGAACATCGAGCAACTCTGCAAATACGGCTATCATGTCCCATGTAGTAATCTCAACTTTTTGCACCTTAAGTATGAGGTAATTTCCTCTGCCTAAAAACTCTTCCATCGGGATTTCATCGACTACGAAATCCTTCTCATTTTGATAAAATTTAAAGTCGATGTCCTGTGTGCTTTGTAGATATTCTCTATCTAGCTCATTTATAATTGTAGAAATTTTAGCTCCTTTGAAGCGATTGTTATATCTTTTTTTATCGCTTTTTTTAACTCTTCAAGCGATGCAAATTTTTTATTCTCTCTGATAAAGTTTACAAAACTGATGCTTGCTCTCTTGTTGCACGATACCTCACCATCAAGGATATGGCTCTCAATGGCATAACTTCCATCCGTACTTACTCTGTGTCCTACAAAAGAGACCGATGGGTGGAAATGCTCCTCATCATCAATGCGGGTTAGTGTTGCATAAACACCCTCTTTTGGCATCAAAAACTCTTCTGCTTCTATGTTTATGGTAGCAACGAGCTCTTTTTTGCCTATGCCCTGTCCTGAGACAACATCCCCTTTGATGGTGTAGTTGTGCCCTAAAAAAGCATTCGCTCCCACGATATCTCCGATTTGAAGCTTGGCTCTAATCTTGTGGGAATGAACAGAGTCGCCATGAAGAGAGACCTCTTCCACCACCACAACTTCTCCATCAAAAAGCTCTTTTAGCTCTTTGTGCGAATACTTTCTATCTTTTCCAAAGTGAAAATCATACCCGACGACTATCTTTTGGAGTTTTGGGAACTTCTCTTTTAAAAAAGCTATAAACTCTTCTCCGCTTAGATGACGGATGTTCTCTAGTTCAAGATAGGTGAGTGGAAAGTATGAAAAATGCTCACGCTCTTTTTTTGGAGTAAGATTTGCATAGCCTGTCTCGATAACGACTATCGCGCCATCTTTGTCAAGTGCGCTAAAAAGCTGCTGATGCCCTATGTGCATCCCATCAAATCCACCAATCGCAATAGAAGTGCTCTTTTTCAAATGCTCTCTCTTTCTCTTACTTAAAAGCATGATTTTAGCAAAAAGATATCTGTTTTCTTATTAAATAAATGGTAATAGAGCAGTAATGCATCTACGTTATGCTTTGCAACAAAACAAAAAGGAACGACACTATGACACCTATATATGCAGATATTCTCATCATCGGAGCTGGTCCAGCAGGGCTTGTTGCGGCAAATACAGCTAATGAAAACTACCCAGATAAAAAAATCATTCTCCTCAAAGAGTTCGAGAAAAATCAGGTTCCATGCGGCATCCCTTATGTATTTGGACCGACACTTGGGAGCGTTGAAAAAAATGCGATGTCATGTGGTACGCCTGTGCCAAATGTGCAGGTTTTTGTTGATACTGTGATAAAAGTTGACATAAGTGCCAAAACGGCGGCATCTGCAACTACACTCTATTCCTTTGACAAACTTATCTTTGCAACTGGGTCGCTTCCCTTTGTGCATGCAAGTTTTCAGGATGCGATGCACCTCCAAAACGTCTTTTCAATAGGTAAATCTTATGATAATGTCAAAAAAATGAAAGAGTGCATTGAAGATAAAAAGCAAATTACAGTCATCGGAACGGGTTTTATCGGTGTTGAAATCGCTACAGAACTTGCGATGATGGGCAAAGATGTGACAATTGTTGGCGGTGGCGGTATCTTGGAAGGCTCGTTTGATCCAGATATGGCGATGCAAGCGCAAGCAATCATGCAAGAAAAAGGGATCAAACTCTCTCTTGGGCAACATGCAACAGGGATAAAATCATCGCAAAACAAAGCTTACGCTATAGAGCTTTGCGATGGAACTATTCTTGATGCAGAGGTCGTTCTTCTTGCAACAGGTTATCAGCCAAACACAAAACTAGCTGCTGATGCTGGGCTAAAACTTGCACGCTATGGCAGCATTTGGGTGGATGAGTATATGCGAACCAAATATAAAGACATTTTTGCTATCGGTGATTGCAGTGCCAGACGTGACTTTATCACACGTGACCCATCCAAAGTGATGCTCGCATCTACCTCAGCAGCAGAAGCAAGGGTGGCAGGAAGCAGTCTCTACAGCCTCAAAACACTCAAAGGTTTTAACGGTACTATCGCCATCTTCTCCACTATGATAGGAGAACGTGCTTTTGCAAGTGCT
The DNA here is from genome assembly GCF_059705355.1 of Sulfurimonas lacustris. Classification (NCBI taxonomy): domain Bacteria; kingdom Pseudomonadati; phylum Campylobacterota; class Epsilonproteobacteria; order Campylobacterales; family Sulfurimonadaceae; genus Sulfurimonas; species Sulfurimonas lacustris. The sequence continues at coordinate 854,709 of NZ_AP046125.1, read as the reverse complement.
GGCGTAACAGAGTCACGTGCCAAAGAAGAAAATATCGACTACATCAGTGGGTTTTTTGAGGGTTTTAACCGCCATCCTGCAACGATTCTAGATGCAGCAAAACAATCTGTCAAACTTATAGCGATGAAAAACAGCGCCCAAATCATCGGCGGGCAAGTTATCGGCGGAAAAGAGGCTGGAGAGATTATCAACATTATCGGTCTTGCGATAGAAGCAGAGCTTACACTACACCATCTTATCTCACTCCAGATAGCAACGCAACCACTACTCACCGCGGCACCGACAAACTACCCGATAGTAAAAGCGGCACAAAACGCTCTTAAGAAAAGATAGGGCGCTCTACTTACGCCTCTATCTGCTTGAGCAGTGCATTGATTTTTTTGCAGCCATTGTTGGATACACTTCACCTGAGATGATTGTCAAAAACTATGCTGGTTTTATAAAAGATAATCACTTAAAAATTGACACAAATGTGGAGCTATTCAAAAATAGCTGTTGCAATACTGTGACACTTAAAAAAATGAGTGATTTGAAAAATGCTTGAAAGTGCCCAAAACAAGTGGTGGGTTCTGAGTGACTCGAACACTCGACCGCCCCGTTATGAGCGTTAGTCTTTGCACTTTTACTAAAATTTATAATGTTTTACAAATCATAATTAAAACCCTTGTTTTAGGTATTTAATGACAGTTAATTTAAAAATTCAATCTTATTAATATTTACTAAATATATATATATTTTACTAAAAAAGTGGGGTAAAAAGTGGGGTTGTATGATATACTGCTTTTGATAAATTGAGAAGGTGTTGAAATAAAAGCGGAGTAGTTTTGATATAATTTCAGTGCGGTTCTGCTGTGGCTATATGCAACAGCGGTAACTGTGCATATAGTTTTAGTAAATCTTTAACCGTGAAAGGTGTTGATTTACATGTCAAAGATTGTTATAGCAATCCTTCAAGTTATTTGTGAGATAGTTAAATATCTCAAGAATAATTAAAACAAAGAGAGAGGTTTAACAGCCTCTTTCGCATGCAAATTATACCACAAACAAAAAAAATCTTCTCAATCTTCTCAAAAAAATCATTTTATCTATATATGCAAAAGGCATCAAATGGGAACTAGACAAGACTATACTAAAACAAAATATACGGGTATTTATGTAAAAGAAGATTCAAAAACAAAAGTCAAAACTTATTTAGCAAGAGCAAAAGTTAACGGTGTAGAAATTGAGCAGATTGTAGGCTATTCAAACGATAAATACAAGACGAACCCCTCTTTAGCATTTAATCGCCGTGTAGAGCTTATAAACACGCACAAAGCAGGCAAATCAACTAAAAAATCAGATAATCCTACATTAGATGAATTTTTCAAAGAATTTCAAGAGCTTAGAAGAGAAACTGTATCTAAAAAGAGACATACTATGATTAAGTATTTTTACGACAAATATATACCTGCTACGCTCAGAAATCAAAAATTATCTACTATTACAAGTGCTGATTTACAAAAAATAGTAAATCAACTTATTAGCGACGGAAAAAAGGGAAGCTATATAGTAACAGTAAAAGAGCTTTTTTCACCGCTTTTTAAAAAAGCTATGGAGTATGGAATAGTAGAAAAAAATATAACTGATTTTTTAAAATTTCCCAAGTATGACAATACAAGATATTTTTCTTTACCTGACGAGAAAATAAAAGAACTCATGTTTAAAATTATGGATATTCCAGACAATCATTATAGAGTTATGTTTATGTTTTTATTGCGAGGGCGACGAAGTAATGAGGTTAGGTCGTTGTGTTGGGAAGATATAGATTTTGAAAATAAGATATATTTTATTAGAGATTACAATAATAAAATCCGTAAAAATCAAACCTGCCCACTTGATGATGAGTTAATAGAACATTTAAATCTTATAAAAAAAGAAAAAGGACTTGTTTTTATCTCACCAAAAACCGGAGAAAGATTTACTGCAATTCCTAAAAGGTTTTGGCAGCATCTGCAAGATGAACTTAAAATTAATATGAGAATACACGATTTTAGGCATTTACTAGGCTATGTACTTATTAATAATAATGTGGCGATGGAATCGGTCCAAAGACTTTTAACACATTCCAATATAGGAATAACCCAAAGATACTCTAATCAAAAAGAGAAAATGGCCGCTGAAGCATGGGACACATTTTCTAATATTGTTAAAAAGTGAGGGATTGGCATTCCACTTGTGCATATTGGTTGTCTTTTTTCTTAAGTTTTATTTTCATTTGTAAGTGCCTTTTTTAATGCACTTAATAAGGTATGTGAGGGTATAATTGCAGCTCACAATGCTTTTTAAGTGTTGTTGTAACTTAAAGTCTTAGTTCTCTAATTTTGGTCAAGGCGAGAACTAAGGCGACTATGTTGCTGCGTTTCTTTTCGATTTTTCCTCAAATTTAATTAAATCAGATAACTGATAGTACACTCTCCCAAACATTAGTGAGTATGTTATTTCTCTTTTTGTTCGTTTTTGCGCCTGAGTCTTTTCTGGTATCGGTGGTATAATTTCGATATCATCCAACCATACTCCTTTTTCCTCTAATTCAATATTCGAGATTTTTCGATCCTTATACTTTATCCTCCTGTACTCGTATTCTTTTTTATTTTCCATTTTTACTCCATTTTATACATTTATTGTATTTTTTTTTATTTTTATTATCGAGTGGTACAATTATAGTATATTATCTTTGTGATGTCAAGCTTTTATTCATTATTTGTATATTTTTTTATTTTTATTGTATAATACTACTAATATTATAGTTGACGGGGATAGGTAAATCAAAATGCGAGAAGAAGATATATACAGTTCCCTTTTTGGGTTTGGGTCAAACACAACCTTTTACACCTGGAAAAAAGATCCAAAAAGGATAATATTTAAACTTTTAAATCAATATTTTTCAAAAGATGAGCTTGAAGAGTTTTTACAAACTGGTAAAATAAAAAAATTTGATGATTTGTCTTTTATTAATAAATTTTATGATGATAATGCGTCTGAATTCATCTATTTATTTTATAAAACCCATCATCTCGAAAAAGAGAAATTTTATATATTTTCTTTAGCTGCAGATATAATCTCATCTTCACCCGAGGATATTAATAAAATAAAAAATATAGAGATGTTTTATACTAAACTTTTTAAAGATAACAAATTTTATGACGACGAGTTGTTCGTAGATGTAATTAAAAATTCTCCAATCTCAAATCAATTATTTTTTTATATTAAATTAAACATCCAAGAAAATTGGGCTCCGCTAAGGCAGTATCTTCAAAAAGAAGACAATCAAGTTCTCTCTTGGTTATTGGATTATCTTGAACTTATAAAAATATCAAAGACAAAAGGACTGTTTGAAGAGATATTTAATGATGGTCCCGGAGTAATCGGGCATAGAAAATTACCAAATATTCCTGTTTATGAGATGGAATCAGCTATCTTCAATGTACATACAACGCGAGAATATTCTATAATCATAAAAAATTTAATTAAAAAAATAGAAAATGGCACTTGGGATGATGATTTATTTGTGAACTGGGGGAGTGAACCATTTTCCACTGCCGAGCCTGCTTTTGTTAAATGGACTACGCCTATTTATCTAGACAAATAAAAGCTGCTCTATACCATCTCTAAAAGCACTTATTTTTGTATTATTTAAGTATCATTTAAAATATGGTATTATGCTTTTTGTAATTAATAATATAGTTGCTGTAGATGTTATATTTTTTCTAAAATATTAAACTTAAACAAAGGAGATTAGTGAAATGGTGTATTCATACAATGAAAAAAGTAAAAAATTAAAATCAATAGCCATCCCTAAGTTAAGAGGTAGTGAGGCTGTGCAAGTTGAAAATACAAAGGCTCCAAAATCTTTTTTAAAAAATGTGATGTCAATCAAACTTAATATTGTCAAAGATTAATATTTGACTAATTGTTATTTTAAACAATTTTCTTCTTCAACTTGTAAAAAATCAAAGCGTTTAATTATTGACTCTTTTGAATTTCATCCAATAAGGGGTGAGAGAGAAAAAGCGATATTATCCCAGATATTTTCAGATGCCGCTTTAGGTAATACACTAATTGCAGGTATAGCGGATAGTACAAAAACAATAAAAGGTTATCTTGGATTAATAGCCTTATCAGTTGGTGAACGAGGACTTGTTTTTATATCATCGAGAACAGGGAAAAAATTTACTGCAATTCCTAAGAAATTTTGGAAAAATTTACAAAATAAGATTAGTATTGATATGAATATACATGATTTTCGGCATTTATTAGGCTATGTGCTTATTAATAACAATGCAAGTATAGAATCAGTTCAAAGGCTTTTAGGACACTCTAGCATAGCTGTAACACAAAGATACTCAAATCAAAAAGAGCAAATGGCAGCTCAAGCATGGGATACATTTTCTAATATTGTAAACAAGTGAATGTTTTTACTTAATGTGGCTATTAAGTATTTGAGGAAGAGAGTTATCAAAATCCTTAATGTGGGTATTAAGGATTATTGTTTTTTAATGTTTAATTTCTTAATGTGGGTATTAAGAATTTCAAACAACCCGTCATTCTCTACATTGGGAGTGTAGAGAAGTGAGGGATATTACCAGTGGTCACGACGAGCGTATGGGTGTTTTTTGAATTTTTTATTATATTTGTGTCCAATAATGAAGCCGAATATAATGCCAACGACGAATAGCAAAATACTTATATTTTCTGCCAAATCATCTTTCACATCAAAAACTCCAGTCAGCACAAAATAATTAATCAAAGGAACTGTAAAAATATACCAATTGAACCAAAACGAAATCCTTTCATAAAGGCTCTTATCCTTAACTTTACCGCATTTAAAACAAGCGGGCGCGTCATCGTGTACCATGTTGCCGCACTCGCATTTTTCTAAAAGCACTTTCTCTTTTTTCTCTTTTGACATCTTTTCTCCTTTTTCAGAGGGGTCTCGATAAACCAAGAGCAAGCTCTTCATCACTGAGATTGTCGCAATAAACTACTTTTGGCGCGATGATTGACTTCAATCTTTCAATCTCTTCGTCCGTTGGTTTTGTCCATCCGTTAAAATCGAAACCATCTTGCGGTGTAAATGCGCAACCGTAAAAGCTTGAAAATGGTTCTTTGTAGAACATAACATAGCCCTCAAAAGCCGCAACTTCAAAGCCAAGCTCTCGAATAGCCGCTAACCTTACATCATTCTCAACATATACTCCAACTTTTGCAGAAGCCTCTCTTGCCACTTTTTGCAAATCAAAAAGCTGTTTTGTAACCGTTCCCCAAAAGTAATCATCTACCTTAAATTGTTCAACTTTATCAATAGCATTTGCTACAACTTCATTTTGTGTATTTGTATTTGTCTCTTTCATATTAATCCTTTTTCTTTTGCTGCTGTTACGACTTCTTCCAAAGTCGCGTAAAATCCGTGGTTTGTGCTTCTATCCCACGCTCCACCGTCAAGGCATCTTAGGTTATATCTAAAACCTGTGTGCCACTCTTTTAACCAGTTGTATCTTTCCGTTTTTAACCTCTCCAAATAGTTCTCTTTTGTACCGATTTTCTCATCAGTAAATGAGCAGGGCGGGGCTTTTAATCTATGGTAATACTCTTCCCATGTTTCTTGTTCTAGCTCCTCTATAATGATATATGGCTTGCACCAAAACTTATCTAACTCTTTTTGGCTTCTTTTTTCGTTTGGCGTACTATCAAAATATTCATTTAACTCTGGGTTTACTAGAATCCCATCAATTTCAAAAGTTTGTCTCATTCTAACTCCTTACTTTGTTTGTTTTAAAAAAAGAACTTTTCACTTAGATTTTTCTCTGAGCCTTTTTTTCTTTTTGCTCTTTGAAAATTTAGGATTTTTCACTCTTTGGCTTTTGGTTATTGCCTTTTCCCTTGAGTTTCACCCGTCGCCCTTTTTGTAAGTGTACAAAAGAAAATTTTAACTGGAACGGAGCTTAAAATTTAAAAAGAGAGGGATAACGGAGCGAAGTGAGTATATGCTCGCTTTTTAAGATTTTAAGCGTAGTTTCATTTAAGAATTTTCTACACTTACGATTTAAAAAAGGCGACGGGTGGAACTCTTGGGATTAGGCGGCGACAAATGTTTGATGGAAAAATACCGTTAAAAATTTTCAAAGAGCAAAAAGCTGCTCGTTGCTTCTCAACGGTATAATTCGGTAGTCAAACGGTATAATTCGCTAATTTAAGAACTATATTTTTGCGATAGGTACTCGTTGTATCCCGCATCTATGAACTCTGGATATTTTGGCTTAATATCAATCTTGGTCGTGTATCCTTTGTAAAGTATGTTACGCGACGGAATGTAAGTCACATGTGTATAATCACTTCCCAAACTTTTTAGGATATCATCGCTCAATAGGTCGCTCGTTTGCGCTGACTTGGTGTACCCGTCTTTGGTCATGGATTTTGCTTGGTGCTCTTGTTTTCCTATGGTCTCTTTAATAAACTTAATGGTATCCGAATCCGCCGTTTGGAACACGAAAAGGTGGTCAACACTATTAACCAATTTTTGCATTAACTCTTTGGAATGCGCGGGAACATATTGAACTGCGGGAAGCAAACAACCGCCTTTTGACCTGATTAAAGTATGCAATGTAGTTACCGTGCTTTCGTCAAGCATAGGCAAGAAAGTTAGGTACTCATCAAGCAAAAAAAGCGTATATTTATCTGTATCGTCTTTTGTCATATCCATAAAGATATTTGTATATGCTGCTATGAAGCCCCCAAAGTATGGATTTAAAAATGTCGCATAGCTCTGCTTGTTAAGCAAAAAGAGCTTTGCATTTTTGCGATTGATAAACTCTCCGATGGTAAATGTTTTTGCATCTTCTTGGATACGATAATTTTGATATTCAATGAAGTCAAATATCAACTTCATCGTTGAAACAACATCCATTTCGCTCTTTTGAGTGCCGCTCATCGCCATTTCAAAGTATTTCTTGCACGATTGCACAAAGAGTTCCCATGAAGCTTTTGAATCAAGGTTTTGGATTAACACTTTGTTAAAAATGTCAATGTATCGATTAGCAACGGAAGCGGGGAAAAAGCCTTTGCCCTTTTCACTAAGAACGCCGTTGAGCAAATTGATAAAGAAAGGTTTGATGATTTGCGGATATTTCCGCGCCTCTTCAAATAAATCCCATATACTGCCCTCCGCGTCAAAGGGGTTATTTATGATATCTTTGCGCGGGTCAAAATAAGCCGCTCTAAGGCTTCCTTTTGTGTCGTGAACGATTGCTCTTGTCCACCATTGCTGTTTTAGTATCGGCTCTAAAAAAACGGTCTTGCCACTACCTGGTTGACCGATAAGCAAAGAGCCTCTCGTTAAGGCTTTTGGATTGATGAGGATATCTTTTTCAAGTCCGCTCTCTTTCCATTCGTGCATGGGGGAAAATTCATGAGTTATACTTTTATCAAACCTGAATTTATCTATCAAGACACCATCCTCTTCACTCTTTATACTCTTTGCTTTTGTCCACTTTGTACCGCCAGTTACGCCGTCGTAGTTTGGAAAACTACCTGCCATTGCGGGGTTTGCATAATATACACGATTGTTTTTTGTCACTTTTTTAAAAGAAGTATAAATATACAAACCTATTACGAATAAGAAAAACATAAGAGCGAATGTTTCGCCGCCGCTCAACTCCAAAGCTTTGTTTGCGAAAAATCCAAACCCTGCAAAACTCATAATCATCAACCATGTGATACTTGAATCGCTTTTATTCATCTGCTCTCCCTTACTGCATCTCTTGCCCGATATCTATTGATTTATCGTGCTCTTTTCTCTTGCCAATCATAGACATAGCGATTTCGGTCGCTTTATCGACTGGGACTTCTCCCTGTGCGACCTCTGTCGCGAACTCTGCCATCTCGACGACATCCTGAACATTTTCAATAAATTCAAATGTTTTATCGAGTGCGCTTTGTTCCTTTTGCTCCTCTTTTTGCTCTTTGTCTTGGCTCTTTGCCTCTTCGATATCCTCTTGCTCTGTCTTTTGGTTTGGTTTTTGGTTTTGGTTCTGTTTCATGTCGTCTTCTTCCTCTTTTATTGATTGTTCATGAGTTCTGCTAGGCTTATCAACCTCTGGTCGCACTGTAGTATCTCTGTCTCTTCTGAACCTGTTTGATAGGTTAGTGAGTGCATCGCTTTGCAGAAGCATGTCACTGATACGCTTGATATTTGATACCAGATTGATGTTGGACAACTTGTGCAGCAAGTTGACGGTCTTTTGTTCTCTTCCAATTTCTCTATGACTGGACTTATGTAGTTCACTGATTTTTCTAAGCTCATTTGCTCTCCTATTTAATATCTCTTGTGTGTTATAGTCAAGAGTTGATTTTTTTGTTTGGCGGTGTGCTACCGCATCCCTAAACTGCTCTTTGTCTTGCGTAAAAATGCTTATATGTGTTTTTGCTCTTGTGAGTGCCACATAAAAAGCATTTTGATTTGATAGCCTGCTATCTCCTACAAATATAGCTCTTTCGCTTGTCTGCCCCTGCGCCTTGTGGTTTGTAATTGCGTAGGCGTGGTCGATATAGCTGTACTCCTTTGTGTTGATTTTTATCTCTCGTTTGTTGCTCTCGACGGTCATAATGCCGTCTTTTATCTCTTTGACAACGGCAATATCGCCGTTGTTTAGTCCCAAAGATTTATCTTTTTTGGTAAAGATAATCTTGTCTCCTTGGCTGAATTCTTTGTTTGCTGTTTTAAAAAGAGAAATCTTGTCGCCATGCTCCGATAAGCTTACTTCTTTGCTCTTGCCGTTTTTATCAAGTAATGTGATGCTGTTTCGCTCTTCATCAACTGCCGTAATGGTTGCCTCTGTTCCGCTCTTAAAACCTCCTTTGTAGCTTTCTGTAAGCTGTACACTATCGCCAACTACATAGCTGCTATGATGATGCGCTGCAATGCTGTCAAGTTGTTGTTTTTCTTGGATATCAATCAACGAATGATTGGAGATTTGATTTGATGCTTTGAGCTCTTCGCGGATAAGGTCGTTTAGCTCCTTTCGCGTCTCGTTTTTCATAACTAAAAGCAAAGTATCATCTTTGTTTTCAAGGTACTCGTTTACAACCTCTTTGTAACCGCTCTCGCTGATAGTTTTGAACTGCTCCTTTTTCTCTAAAATGTCTAAAACATTATCCGTTTTTTGCTCTTTTGTGAGTTTATAGAGCTCTCTCATCTCGTCGGTTTTGGCACGCATGCTCTCATCCATGACGGCGGTTTGGATTGCTCCTCTTGAGCTTAACTGCTCAAATATTGCCCCTGCCCCTATCGATGTGAACTGCTTCGTATCTCCCATCAAAACGAGCTTTGAGTTTGAAGCTGCGGCGATAGTTATGAGTTTTTGCATTTTTCGAGAATCAATCATCGATGCCTCATCAACGATGATGATTTGGTTTTGCAAGTGTTCTTTTTGAACTATGAAACTATCGATAGTTTGTCCTTTGATACCGCTTTCTTTTGAGATTTCGCCCGCCGCTTTGTTTGTCGGTGCTAGTCCGATAAGATTCTCTTTGCCTTGGATATCTTGAAACTCTTTAACTGCTTTTAGCATGTAGGTTTTACCTGTTCCCGCGTCTCCAAAGATGCCGCTTACTCCATCTTGAGAGGTCAAGAGATGAGTAAAAGCCGCCTTTTGTCCTGCGGTCATAGTTGAATATTTTTGATTTAAAAATTGCTCTGCCGCTTCCTTATTGGTTTCGGCTGCTTTGGTGTTTTGGTTCTCTTTTGAATAATCCAATATTGACTTTTCAATATCAATCATCTCTTTTGTAGAATAGGTGTTTTCATCAAGCTTGATAATATCTGCTCTCTCTATTGCCGCTTCTATCTGCGATAAATCAAATGTGTAGCCTTGGATGGCGTTTAACTTGATTGCCTTGCTTAACAACTCCTCTTTTGTGAATGTGCTCTCCTGCTCTGTGACGATTTCAGAGGCTTTTTGAGTGATTTCTTCAATCGTTAAAACTTTTTGCTCTTCGGTCTTTGTGTTTTGCAAAGATAGGATTGATTTTTGAGTGAATCCCGTCGCCTCGATAAGCTCTTTGTTTCTCTGTTCAATTTCACTTAACTCGCTAAAACTGTGCGACTGTTTATAATTCCTCGTTTCCAAAGTTGCGATTTGCCTAAGTTGACTTTCGTTTGCGTTTGGATATTTTTCTAACAACTCCGACCTGTTTTCGATAAGCCACTCTTCGATTTGCAATGTTCTGGTTGAGATGGCGTTTTTCGCTTCTTGGCTCACTCCTTTGACTTCGATTATGTCTTTTTGAATATCTAATACCTCACTTTCAAAACCTAGCTTTTGCAACTCTTGAAAAAGCTCTTGGTGGTAAATTTGGGTAATAAGCTTTTGGTTATCATAGAGGTTTTTATTATCAATGCTTACCAGTTCGCCTCTTGAGTTGACGGTCTGATTTGCGATAAAGCAATGAGTGTGTATCTTTACCTCTTCGTTGCGGTTGCTTAAGTGTTGAAACTTGGCGATTGCAAGTCCGTTGTTTTGGAAATGCTCTCTGCCGTTTTGGGTTCTCATTCTGTAGGTTATATATTGGCTTGCTCTCTCAAGCGCAATATTAACCGCTCTGTCTTGAGCTTTGAGGATAGCCTTTTTCATATCCTCATCTGCAACCGTGTAGATTACATCTACGCTCTTGCTAGGCGAAAATGTAATATCAAACCCTGCTCTTTGTTCTCCTGTTGCATTACCCTTGAGATTTTGATTGATAAGGTCTGAAAAATCTTGATAGCTCTCTTTGGTTATAGCCGATTGATGTTCAATATTTAAATATCTCTCTGCCATTTCTCCATTGATGAACCATTCTCCAAGCTCTTGATTTTTTTGATAATAATCGAGGTCTTGCTGAAAATAGTTTTCTGCCTGAGACGAGCTTTGCCATTTTGAAATTGACATCATGTTAATTTCCTCCTTTGTGTTGATTTTTTTAGAAAAAAGATAGTTTTATTGATAGTTTTATCGACAACCCACCGAATGGGCGTGGGGTGTGTGTCTTATATTCTTTACATTGTCTTTACATCTTGGTTGCGGATACTTTACATTTGCTTTACAAGTGGTTTACATTGCTTTACAACTAGTTTACAAGTGGTTGAAACTGTTTGCATGTACTTTACAAGTGGTTTACATTAGCCCCATTTTTTAAGAGCTTGTGCAATTTCATCTTCTTTTGTATTTTCAGTCTTTTTAGGTTCCTTAACAGCAGAGATGTCATTTGCTTTTTGAATTGGAACTGTATTCTTTGCTATATTCTTCTTTAAAAAACTTGATAAAGATTGTCTAGTGACTTGTACTTTTTTAGAGATTTTTAAAAACTCTAAAATCTGCTCTTGAGTATAGTTATTATCAAGAAGAGTTTTAATCTCTTCTTGATAAGGTTCTAGTGCTGATACTTTTTTGAGTGGCTTATTTTTTCTCATAAAATCTTCAAGTTTCATCGAAATACTCCTTTAACTTTTGTATAGGCTCACTTAAAAGATAATCTTTTGTGTTGTCCGCTTCTTTATACTTTCGCAATGTTACAAGCATGGCATCCCTATCGCCATTGGTCTGGTTTTTTGTGATTTCAATCGCTTCTTTTTGCTCTAGTTTAAAAGCAATTTCCGCGAAATCATAAAGTGTCTCTTTAAATTTTGCAGATGTAAAAGAACAATATTTTGTTTTTGGAACTATAAAAAACTTGCCTTTAAAAAGTTTCCCCATATCTGGTATTTCAAGGTCTTTATCTCCACCGACAAATAAAAGGTCGTCTTCATCTTTAAGATTTATATTGTTGATTAAAACAATATGCTGATAGTCTTTGACTAATTGGTAAGTATTTAGCAAGTTACCAAGCTGTGCGTAATCTGGCATAAAAGGAATGACGAAGAGCGTATCGTCAAGCATTTTATTTTTAACTATCATCTCTATAACCGCCCTTGTATCATCCCCACCCCCTGCATCTATGATGCTTATCTTTTCAGCATTGAGCGCGTTTTCGATAACTACCTGTTCGAGTTTTTGAGTACCTTTTGAAATATTAAAGCTACTCATTCTATTTTCCAAGAGCTTAGAATTAGTGAATGTTTTTGATGTTTCGTTGTTGTTGTCGATTTCAATAAGCTCAAATTCCCTATCTTTTAAGAAATAAGGCATCAAGTGCCAACCTATTGTCGTTTTACCTACCCCGCCCTTAGTGCTAATTAATACTATATTTTTGAATTTCATTTTAAACCCTTTGTGTTTTTATTTTGATTTTTTTCTATTTTAAAATAGACAAAATTATTGTCTTGATTGTGATAACTTTTAATTGGCAACCCCACCATCTTTTGGTTCGCATTTTCATAAAACGCAACTTCAAAATCTACGAGGTTTCTTTCCATTTTGAAGTGGAACTCCATCATGTAGCCGTAAGTTGCCGCGCCGCCTATCACTAAGCCAATTAAGAGGTTTTTGAACCCTCCGCTTCTCCTTGCCTTTTTCTGCTCCTCTGCTGCTTTTTGAAGCGCGGGGATTGTCTCGTCCGCAATATAGTCTAACGTCTTAACTGCCTGCAAAGAAATTTTTTCAAGCTCCGCTGTATTTATCTGCTTTGAAATTGCCGCCGCCGTATCGTTTTTGAGATTTTGAAGCTCTTTTCTAAATCCCGCGAGCTCTTGTTGAGCTTTTGGGAGATAATCTAATTTTTGATTGACTTCTTGAAAAATCAAGGTCGCTTTCTCAACCATTTCGACCGCAATCGTCAACTCTTCTATCGTTTTTTTCGTATCTTTGTCTATCATGCTGCTTTCTCCTTTTTAGTAATATCAAAAAAAAAGCGAGAGAGCTTATTTATGAGGCTCTCTAGCTCCTCTATCTTTTCAGCATCGCTGCCGTTTAGAACCGCTTTGTTCTCGAAACTGTCGTATTTTTTGACCAGAGAGTTGTAAAATCTCTCAAACTTTTTGCAATCTTTATCCCTAATTTTGTAACATACTTGTCTCATTTTTTTCTATCACTCCTTTCATGTGGAATATTTCGCGGATTTTGAATCAATCTTGTCGCCGACACTTCCCTGCACATCCACGCTCACATCTTTTAATCCGATTAAATTTAGTATCATGTCAGAGCCATTAAAAACAAGATAAAACGCCAAAAACGCGATTACTATGCTGTTAATGATGTGCAGAAACTCTTTCAAAATCATGAGATACATAAAATCAGTGTCAACTTTGGTGAAAAGGAATTTGAGATTGTCAAAGTTCCAATCAATTAAGAGGTTGTTCAAGTTTCCTAAGAACTCCGTCGCAAAGATTGCTATGACGATTGAGACAACGAGCATAAGCGGTTTAAATGCGAGTAATACGCCTGTTTTTAAGAACTTCTTGATAAGCTCTGTTTGGTTCGCTGCAAGTGCGAACGCAACGAGAAACGGCGTAACCATGTAATACAAAAGAACACTGATTGCCCAAAACCCTATAACTAGAAGTGAGGCGGTTAAAAGCATCACAAACGGGAGCATGGCAACCCCAAACTTCACAATGCTCAAAGTCCAAAAGTAAGCGACGATATCTAATCCTAAGCTTTGAAATTTCGCAAAATTTTTAAACAATCCATTATCTGGTAGAGATGGAATCTTTTGAAAAAAGCTTGATATCTCATTTTTGATACTTGAAAACCCTGGAATTAGGACATACGGAACATTTTTAAGCAAGTCATCATCAATTGAGGATGGAAGATTTGCGTTGCTTTCTGGAGTTGCCCCCGCAAGTTCCCTGTTTCGCGCTATTTCTTCTCTATTGAGCTTTTCCGCTTGGTTATTGATGCTATCGAGCTGTCGCATGACTGCGTCGGTGGTCGCAACCATCGGCATCGCTATCCAACCCAATTCTCCAAAGTTGCGATATTGCATTTTTGCAAGATGCTCCATCTGTTCGTTGATGACTTTGTCATTCGTCGCATCAGCGACTTCCCACATTTTCTTATCGAGCTCTTTAAGTTGTTCTTTATTCTCTTTTTCTTTTTTGTACAACGCTGCGCATCCCGAAATTGCGATGGATGGGTTGCCATTTTTTACAAAATTTTCAGAATACCAATTTTGAGAAAATCCATCAGCCCGCGTTATTGATTCGTTTGGCGGGAATGGCAAGTTTAAGTTAGTGTGCAAATTTGTTTGATTTCGTACTTCATCCATGTTGTACACATCGAAACACCCATTTTTCAAGCTTGAAGCTAAAAACTCATTTTCTGCCTCAATCATCTTTTTCTGAATCACAAGGTCACGTTTTGTGTCCTCGCCCACGACCCCGACATCACGCGTTTTATACAGGATGAACGCATCGAGAGCCGCCTCTCCAATATCATCTGCAAAGCCTGAACCGCTCCGCAAGATTCCGCGATACCATGATTGGTAATTCACTTGATTGATACCGCTCTCATCGTCAATTTTGACGGTATTTGTCGTGAAATAGAAGCAAAAAAGCGCAACTCCCGCGACCACCGCGCGCTCTAAGATGTCATCGCGGTCTTGGATTTTGGATAGCTTTTTAGTAGCTTTTGAGGTAACCAGAAAGAGCGTAGTTATTGGCACGACGGTAAATAATAGAAAGGTCTTAATCTCCAACATTGTGGGATTGTAACGTTCTAAAAATTGAATAATGAAGATGATAATGTTTGTCAACATTTCCTTGGTGCTTGAAAAAATCGTAACTTCTTCCTCGGCGAGTTTTTCGTAAGTCGCTGCTCCAAATTTTGCGTCAATCCCAACTAGACCAGCTAAGTCGTTGCCAATTCGATAAACAACGCTCATAAACAAATTATGACTATCGTTTTCAACATCAAAATTTATGTAACTGTTTGGGTACAAGCTGTGCCCATTTTGAAGCTTAATCGTGTTCGTGGAAACCGTGGCAGCAAGGTCGATGACCTTGTTGTCAAGGGTCAAGCCTGCGATTAGGAAGCTTGGAAGATTAAGATATCCGCTCCCGTTTGTATAATTTGAAATATAATTCTCTCTTATATTTTCAATACTTTTATAACGGTCAACCCCGTTGTTTTGGGATTTTGGAACGATTGCAGCATCCTTGATTTTTTTGAGATTGTCTTGCATTTTTCCCATAAGCAAGGGATTTGCGAGTTGAACTTTATCAAGTGCGCCGCTTTGGTCAAATACGAGACAAGTGGTCGTTCCTGACCAGAAATCAACACTGAAAATTTTGGTGGAATAGCCATCTTTCACTTTCGGGCATGTGAACTTTTCTGTAAATTCTGGCTGTTCTTGAGCCAAATACTTATTTTCGTGGGTCGCTTCAACCTCTCCAAAAAGAGAGGCAACAAGCAGCAAAAAGCTAGTGATTACCCTCTTCATTTTCTTCCCCCTCGAGTATCTCCTCATCTTTATCAATCATTGCAAAGAACCCACCCGCACGGGCAGTTGCGACATAATCGACACCCGTTTTGATGTTCAAAATTTCACGATTTCCAATTTTCAAAAGAGGTTTTGATTTGCGCTCACTTTTTAAAGTAACATCGCTCCAAACATGTTTCAAAAAGTAATATTTATCCCATTTTCCTGTTAAAATTTCATAGACGATATAACCTAAAAACAATGCCTCAGTTCCAAACATAAAAACGCGGTCGATAAAATAAGCTATCTCTTTGATTCCCGAACTTGTCAAAAACCACAAGCCCGCGCCACAAAGTGCGATTATGTATAATTTAATCCAATTCGGGTAATTTACCCAAACCCAAATGCTTGCAAAAGCTATCATGCCGCCAAGTGTGAAAAACCCATAATCTTGTGTGTTTTCAGGGGCAACACCGCCTACCATGAGAAGCAGCAGCAACGGGACATACTTTATCAAGAAAATGAGCCACTTGTTGACTTTTTGAATTTTGGATTTCGTTCCAAAATCATTCCAAATATGCTCTTTTTTCCAATCCGCCTCGACAATTATTGAGCGGTTGAACCATAGTAAATAGGGCACTCTGTTTACTTTTGCGATATGTTTACTCATTTGTTTTCTCCTAAAGTTGTGTTAATTTCTGTTGTGACCACTTCCCCGATGATACCAATGACAGGTTTGTTTTCCTCAATTTTCGACATCAAAACCACCGAGAACGCGAGGTTTCCAAGCACTAAAAGATACAATATTGTTGTTTTCATTTTTTGTTTTCCTTTTTTAAAAAAGTAACGATTAAACTCATAATAGTTAAAAATCATCACATAAAGGCACTTAAAACTCATCAAAACCCATCAAGCCATATCTGACCAAGGCAAAAGGAGAAAGTGCGCTCCTGCCTTACCATTTTGATTATTATTGACATCAAAGGCGCAATCCTGCGCGTTTGCGTTCCCCCTAGCCGTGGGAGAGGAACGGATAAGTAAAATGAACACGAGTTATAAAAACCTCGATAAAACCCTAAAATAGGGCTTTATTGAAGATTTGAGGAGCGGTTAAGCTCCAAATTTTTTGATTTGTAGATTTTCCAAAGCGTTGTTTGGAGATTTTGCATACTTGATTTTGTGAATTTCGCACAACTGTTCCCAAATCTCGTTAAGTGTGCTACTTAAAAGCTGTTTATCACTTCTGGTTTTTGTGTAAAGCCTCCCTTTTTCGTTTATAAAAACATCTTCCCTGATACCCTCTACCAAAACATTGGCACAATGTCCAACGTAGCTACTCTTGATTAGCTTATTCCTAAAATCCGCGGCTTCTGTCGATAGGTCAAGTTTTACTTTTGATTTTTCAAATGAGCCCTGCTCTTGATTAGGTTTAGGGTTTTCTTTAATTTCTTTTTCTTTCTTTTCTTTTTCTTTTATTGCTTGAGGGTCGTTTAAGGGTCGGTTAGTTGAGTCATAATCACTCAATCCTAAAAGAAGTTGCTCTTGCTTTGCTTTTTTAGCCGCCACGCCTTTTTTGCCTGCCTCGATTTGCTGCTGTTTTTTTTGCTCAAAAAAGCTCATACGGCGATTAAGAGAGCCACTAAAAAAGAAGCTTTGAGTGTCAATCTCAAACAAACCATAAGCATTGATTACGGTCTCCATTTTTGCTTGTGTAGTGTTGTATTTTCTTGCCAAACTCGGCACAAGCTGTAATGGATATTTGTAGTCTTTTTGCTCCCGCAAAGTCTCGACGAGTACCCAAAAAATACCGTATCCCTCGAGACCCATTTGGTCGATTAAAAGCATGCATTTGTAATCGTCTTTCGCATTTGCGTCGTGGCTAAAATAACATGTATCTTTTTGTAGTATTTCACTCATTTTAGTACCTTTTTTCGTGCACTAATCAAGGGTAAAGAGGGTATATGATATAATTGCAGATACCGCTAATTATCTTAATTAGTGTGTGTTTTATAAGCCTTTTGCTCTTTACTTTGTTTGGCGACTGGTAAGAGCTAAGGCGGCTATGCTAGACTATTTACTTTTGATTTTTTTGACCAATCAATTAAGTCGCTTGTTTGGTAAAAAATGCGACCGAACATTTTGAAATACGGGATTTGTCTTTTTGTTCGTAATTGCGACATCGTCTTTTCCGCGACCGGTGGAATGATTTCCACATTGTCAATTATCAATCCTTTTTCTGCGAGCTCCCTCCCGTCGATTTTTCTATCTATCCTTTCCATTTGTATATCCTCTTTTTTTTGTTTATTTTTTTTTATGAAAACATTTTACTATTTTTTTTAAAAACATGTCAACCCCTTATTTGCGACATTTCAGAGGTGTTTTATGCTTTTTTTTAATTATTAAGTTATAAATATTTATTATATTTATATAGAAAAAATATTTGTAAATTTATTATTGTTTAATATTCTATTTCAATAAAAAATCTTTAAAAATCAACTACTAAAAAAGCTTAATTTGAGAGTATTTTACATGTAAAAATGGCTAAAAAACTGCAAAAAAACCATCAAAAAGAATTTATTTTTTTTTATAAAGTGTTACCAAACTATACATCTGAATATTTTAAACAAACAAATTCTTTAAAATGAGAGAGATTCAAAAGTGATTTTTTTAAGATTAATGGCGGAATGATGAAATTATCTTGTTATTTTTGGAGTTGAAAGCTTGATTTTTTTGATATATGAATCAAAAAAGTATTTGAAGCTGCTTTTATGAATAAGTTTTTTTGGCGGTTGGTTTAAACCATTTCCAAAAGCACTTCGGGATGGTTGCTTGCGACATTTAAAAGGACTCTTGCAGGACCTTCTGGGTGTCGTCTGCCTTGCTCCCAGTTTCTAAGTGTATATACGCTGATATTCATAAGTGCTGCGAACTGGTCTTGAGTAAGAGACATCTTAGCTCTTATCTCTTTTGGGTTTGGCTCATCTATAAAGAACTTTCTACTTGGTTCTTTTTTACCGCTGATAATCTCTTTTGCTTCTTTTGCGCTTGCTAACAATCTTTCAAAGTTTTGTGCATCCATAATTAATCTCCTAAAAATGCTTTTCTTAACATTTTAATCTGCGTATCAGTCAGATTTTCTGTTTTGCTTTTTTCATACACATATATCATATACAGAGTATGCTGCTCTTCGTAATAATAGTAGATGTTTCTTATACCACCGCTTTTACCTCCGTTCTTTAACTTCCATCTTAGTTTTCTAAGACCTTTTGAAGCAGGTATGACATCTCCAGCTTTTGGATGTTCCGTTAAAAACCTTTGCAGTTCTTGATACTCTTCATCGCTCAAAAGCTTTGTAATGTCTTGTGTGTATATTGAAGTTTCTACTATTTCCATGCAAAAAGTATATCTTTTTTAAATATATAAGTCAATGGCTTAGTAAATAGAGAGATTTTTTAGGTGGGGTAAAAAGTGGGGTAAGGTGTTTTTGTATCTTTTGATTTTTCTTTTTAAAAGTCTTTGAAAGTTCGTATTTTAGGGAGTTTGTAAGTGGTGGGTTCTAAGTGACTTGAACACTTGACCGCCCCGTTATGAGCCAAGCGTACCATTTTGCTAATCTTTGCAAATGCCTATGTATAAGCCTTTTTTGTGGGCTTGTAATTGTTAATTAATGCTAAGTAATATATACTATTGCTTTGAAAGTCGGTACCTAAGTCGGTACCCAATTTTATAAAGTAGGGATTATAAAAATGGCAATTGTTAGAAGTGATTATCCGAATAAAGTGGATGTAGGTTTATGGGCTGATGATTTATTTATAGTGTTTTTATATAGATTTAATTATGATAAAAAAGAATATAGTGGATTGATTGATTTTAGCGACAAGAGCTCATGGAGTAAGAAAGATAAAATATCTAACGCTAAGGCTGAAATCAGCAGCATAAAAAACAAGAAAAAAGATAGTGTGATGAACGAGAACATCACGCTTGATAATTTGATGCAAGAGTATTTCGCTCATCTTCCAAATACAAACTATGTAAAAAGTAGAAAAAGCCACTATGAGAGATATGTGAGTCCGATTTGTGGTAATAAAAAAGTTATAGAACTAAGACAACTGCACATAAGAAATTCAATTGCATCTCAAGAAGAGAGTGGACTTGCTCCAAGAACTATAAAACAAACAATAGAAGTTCTTTCTCCTGCGTTTAAAAACGCCATTGCAAATAGGCTTATAGCGTTTAATCCGCTTGATGGCATAAAAATAAAACTTCCAAAAACAAAGAAGATAGTCTCTCACGCTTCAGAGGAACTTGTAAAGATTCACAAGGCAATATATGATGAGTATGGGAATGATCCTTTTTATCTTGCATTTTATCTTTTTGCTTTACAAGGGCGCAGGCGTGGGGAGATTTTACCGCTTAAGTGGGTAGATGTAAACTTTGACAAAAGTTACTATGTGTTGAGAGATACGAAGAACAATGAGGAACAGAAGATATTTTTACCACAAGCCATAAAAGATAATTTGATTCTAATACCTAAAATTAGCGAGTGGGTATTTACTTCTCGCATTACAGGTGGACACATTATAGATATTCGCAAAGCGACTTACAAGCTTAAAGTTCGGCTCGGCAATAGTGCTTTTGGAATTCACTATTTACGCAATGTGATTGTTTCTACTATGGCGGAGCAAGGTTTGGATAGTATATATCTGAGCGGTGCGTTAGGGCATAACGACCCGAACACAATTAAGAAGTATCTCACTATGAACTATTTAAAATCTAGTGAGATGGCTTCAGGGGTTATTGATGGGGTTGTGGGGAAGTAAACTCTTCTTATGCAATAACTCCGAAAAAAATACTAGGTACAAAAGTAGCAAAACTTTTTAAATCTTTTATTTTTGCAATTTTATGTTCTATGATTTCAGTTTTTGTATCATAATCCAATAAGCATTCTGCTTTTTTAATTTCTTTAATTTCGTCATAAAGCTCATTTATTTGCTCAATGTATTTTGGAATTTTCATCTTACTCTCCATGTGTTTGTTTTATGAACTGCTGTATTCTCTTTAGTAAAAGCACTTGTTTTCTCTTGCGTTTACCGAGCTTATTACCGTCTTTTCTTTCCATTTTTTGATTTAGATATTGATATTCTCGAAATTCGGGGTCGTCAATAATGCCTTTGGCTATGTCGTTGTTCATCTTACTCTCCATGTGTCTGTTTTATAAACTCTTTATCTGCTAAATGTTTCGCTATAACCTCACTCCATTCATCAGCGATGCTTCCTGCACCGATGAGTTGATAAGCGTGATGTGTTATTTCCTCGTCTTCTAAGTTAATCATTTGCTGTGCGATGTGCTGCATAGTTTTTGATAGCTCTTTTAGTTGTTGTGGAAGTATTGTTTCGCTCATTTTTTATTCTCCATTATTTTTAAAACTTCACTTGCGTAAAGCTTCTCTTAAAGTGGTCAACAGTTCTTACAAAATGGTTCATTATACCATTATCTGCAAAATATTTTCGTTCCGCTTCGTCTAGCTCTTTGATATACACTACCGTTGGAATTTTGCTTGTCGTGATATGCAAAACAAGGATAACATGGTAGATGCCACCGTCTTTATGCTTCCACTCTGAGTAGAGTGGAATTTCGTATTTGTCGCATAGGGTTTGTTTGCTCATTTTTTTACTCCGCATGTTGTTTTTTTATACTTCTAAAGTGTTCCCACATTTTCTGCAAATGTACGCCCCACAATTTCCGCCTTTGTGGAAATCCATTGTTCCACTACACTCCTCGCAAGTTGCTTTCCAATTTCTAGTATCACTGCTATTTTTTGGAAAAGTTTTTGGTTTTTTGATAGTATGGTTAGTATTGCACTCAACGCATTGTGCTTTCCACTTATTAGTCATTTTAAGTTTACTTTTACATTTTAAACAAGATAAGTTGGTTTCGACTTCCTCTCTTATTTTTTCCCATCTTTCTTTTTGTATAAAACAAAACCCACTTATATCTATCATTCTCTCATCCTATTCTCATTAAATTTTATCGCTTTTAAAACCGCTCTTAACCTCGGTTCGTCTCTTTGCGTGTAGTGCTGGGCTAGAATTTTTGTGACTACTTTGTCAGCTAAAGAGTTTTTGAACTCCAAAGCTTTTAAGTATGGCATGTCTCGCCATACTGCTGTTTTGGTATCGTAGAGATATTCTAGTTCGCTCATTATGCACTTACCTTTGTTGTTTTCATAAGTGTATGAATTATCCCTTTTATCTTTTTTATCTCAAAACTTTTTCTCTCGAAGCTGTCTTGTGAGTGGGCTATGGTTTGGAGCTTTTTGTTGTTGAAGGATATGAGCATTTTTTTGAGTTCACTTATGAACTCTTCCTCTGTGTAGATACTTAACTCTTCTCGTAGGAGTAAGCCTTGGAGCTGTTCCTCATTTCGCATGAGCATACCAAACTCTTTTTTGTGAAACTCAAATACCTCTTCATCCACAAAATCAAGCATAAGAAAAAAGAGTGCTTCACTCTCGTTTGCTGTTTTGATGATGTTCATCTCTGCAATGTTGATGCGTTCTAGCGGAACTTCACGACTGCTTTGTGTCTGTTTTGTCATAATGTGTGCTTGGTTTATCTGTAAAATTTTCGCAACATAGGGCTTATACTCATCTTGAATGATTGGGCTTAGAGTTTGTAAAAATAGCTGTGTCTCTTTAAGTGCTTCCTCTTTTTGTTGTGGGATGTTGAGATTATACGATGCACTTACATGCTCGATTGCAAACTTTACGAGCGGTATGCTATGTTTCATAATAGTGTGTAACTCTTCCACATTTCCACATGCCACCATATCCGCTGGGTCTTTTCCCTCGGGAAATAATACAACACCGCCGAAAATACCATGAGCACTTAAAAGTTTGCTTGCTTTGAAAGCCGCTGCAATACCTGCTTTGTCACCGTCATAGCAAAGTAGCACTTTTGCACCGACCTTTTTTATGAGTATGCAATGCTGCTCCGTGAGTGCTGTTCCCATAGTTGCAACTGCTGTTTTGATACCTGCTTGATGAAACATCACTACATCTAAGTAGCCCTCTGTAATAGTAAACGTACCTTTTTTGTGGATATGTTCTTTTGCAAGATTGTATCCGTAGAGGTTACGAGACTTATCAAAGAGTTTGGTTTGAGGGCTGTTGATATATTTCGCACCCTCGCCTTTTGTGATGCGCCCACCAAAGCCTATGAGTTTATTTGTATGGTTGCGGATGGGGAAACTTATACGATTGGTTAGTCTTGCATAAGTTTTGCCTTTATCATCCACCGCAAGCACTCCACACTCAATAGCATCTTGTGTCTGAAAGTGATGTGAACTGAGAGATTCAATTTGCTCTTTAGACGAAGTAGTAAAACCAATTTCAAAAGTTTTAATACTTTCTAATGTCAAACCTCTACCTTGAAGATACTCGCCTGTTTCTCTATCAAGATTGTTTATGTAGTAGTTGTTTGTGTGTTCCATCACCCGTGAGTAGTCTTTTTCATTTGCATTAGTGTTGTCATACTCCAACGCGTAGTTTATGTCGTTCGCAATTTCTTGCACCGCTTCAACAAATGTGAGTTTTTTATACTCTTGCACAAATTTGATAGCATCTGAACTATGACCGCATCCGAAACAGTGAGCAATCTGCTTTGATGGGCTTACAACAAAACTACTGCTTTTTTCATCATGGAAAGGACAACGAGCCTTAAAGTTTGCACCAGCTTTTTTAAGTTCTATGTAGTTTCCGATTGTATCTACTATGTCTATTTGAGACTTTAAACTCTCAAGTGAGTGTGTCGCTATCATCTCATGTTCCTTTTAAAAAACTTTTACTTATTAATGTGCTTATCTCATCTGACAATCTTTCCAAATTTTCTAAGCTTACTTCATCATCTTCTCTGGAGTTTATTGCCGACATAAAAAGATTGTGCATAACCACAACACCAGCATAAAAAGCTTGTCTCATAGATTTTATTTGTACTTCTGGAGCTGTATCTGGCACAACCATCTCTAAAAAATTATCGCATTCCGATTCTATTGTTCTCATCTTTATTCCTTAGAGTCTGCAATTAGCTAAATTAATGTTTTTCAAAGTCTCAAAGTCAATCACTCCATCTATACAGATAATATCTCCGATGCCATCATTTGTTTCCACTTTTTCAACTATTGGTATTAGGCTATAGTTGCCCTCTTTTTTTACTGTGAAATCTATTGTATATTTTTTCATTGCTTATCCCTTGATTTTGTTTTTTTACGATTATTATCGTGTTTTTACACCATGTAGTCTATATTTATCAAACTCACTTAGCTTAGTAAACTCTTTATGTTTTTTTTCTGCTTTAATAATTAGATTTTCATCTATCATCATTTTTCTTGAGAGTTTTAAAAAATCTTCCGTTTTTATATCATGCTTTTCAACAGACACTAGAAGAATACTGTCAATACTTCTTTCAAGAATTTTAGTAAAAATCTGTTTTAAATTTGATGCTTTTGCACCAATGTAATGTTCAGATTTATTATCTACAAGATTTTTAAACTGTCTAGTTGTTGCACCAAAATCTATAATAACTTTTGTTGTGCATTTATTATATTCCAACAATCTATAGTAATATGATTTTAAGAATTTATAAGTTTTTTTTCTGTCTTGAATGTCATTTAGCATTTTTAGCTCCTATCTACTTATTTTTTGTACGACTATTATCGTGTTTTAATTTTAAAAAATTCACACTTTCCATCATGCTCTCTGAAGTGATGTTTTACAAAACTACCACTTGTTGATGCACTGACTTTTTCATAAAGAGAACAAGTTTCTTTACTTGGACAATCATCACTATTGCATTTGATATTCATTTTCAGCTCCTATTTTATTTTATTATCGGAAGGTCTCTTAAAAGGTTTTCTTCGCACTTCCAAGCTTGTTTTATCGCTACTAATATTTCTTGTTTTGTATAATCTTCTAGCTTGTTCCATACTTCTTCCTCTTCTTCTTTCAAATTTTTCACTCTCCAGTACTCCCAAATCCACCTTTGCGCTCATCTCCGCTCTCTATGCCAAACAGGTACGACTTATGTTCAAGTAGGGTTATTTGTGCAACTCTATCGCCTTTTTTGATAACCACTTCTGTATCATAATCATCCGCAAGTGTAGTTCTATTTTCTGTGTTATAAACAAACCTATGGAGCTTTACTGGATTATGCAATCTAATCATAATTTCATCTTTATAATCCAAATCCACACAACCAACTCCATTTGCAATAATAAGTTCTTTAGAAAGTGAACTTCTTAGCATTAGTTGGAGATAATGTGACTTTTTAAAAAAGTCAACAAACATATATTCTTTCTCTCCGTAATCAAGTTTTTCTTGTGCCAGTTCATGCAATATACTCTCATCTATACAAACCCCAAGCGGTACTAAAACGGTTTCTCCTGCGCCAATTGTCACATCTTCTCGTGCATACAAATCCACACACGCTGAATATTTCGTAGCTCTTGTCGGGAGCTTGCCATCATTTATTGTTTTAAACATTTACTAATTCCTTTGTTATGAGTTTTATGTTCTTAGTTCTTCCAAACATCAAAAACTTTAAAACAGATATACGACTCTTTGTGTCAATATCTTCGTCTAGCTGCGTTAGCCAATAATTAAAAAACTTTGTGTTGTAGTATTTTGCAGCTTCATCTCTTGACATTCTTGGTGGGAGATTGTTACTTGCACCTCCACAATATTCAACACCTACTTTTAAATCAATTTCTTGTTTTTGCTTAAACCACTGCTCGCCATGCGTCAACTTCTCACTCATTTGCATTATCTTCTTTCCACAACGGATATTCTTCAGCTCTCACTGCTTTTGCTATACAGCTGCGACAAACATCAGCATCAAAAATTGAACATGTTGTGCAGTCTCTCTTCTTTTGCTTTTTAGACTCATCATTCATTGATTGGCTCCTCATTTAAGATTTTATTTACTCTGTACAATATGCTTTTACAGATATTGTACGAGGGTGTATCTTTTTTTAGATTTTTAAGTGCATCTTCCAAATATTGTTTTAAATCTCGCAATTGAGATAATCTCTTCATCTGTATCTAAACTCTCTACCGCTTATTTGAAGAGCTTGTTTTACAGTGTAAAAACCTAATTCTAAACACTCTAAATCTATAAGTAGTTGACGATAGTTTCTATACGTTGCAATTTTCTTCTCATCTTCTTCTAATACACCTTTTGCGAATTTTCTATACTCGTATTTAAAGATATTAAACTCGCACGCTCCTATCATTTTATAAACACTCATTTTCTCTTCTAGTTGCTCAATAGCGCTCTCTTTTTCATTTTCATAGTGCTTTGAGGCTGGATTTATGAGCGGGTGTAGTTCTAGCTCTTCTATGTTCATTTTAAATTCTCCATCATTAATTTAATCTCTTTTTTTACCTTGTATTGCTTCTGGTCATTACGGGTTCTCTCCCCATTTTCGTTTTTTAAAAGCATAAAACGCAACAACTACAAAAATGTAGACAATGAGCGAAATTGCATAATATTTTAATTCCATGTCATAGCTCCTCGATTGTGATTTTGTATTTCGTAAACGCTTTGGCTTCTACTTTGTTGACAATAAAAAACTCTTTGACTTCAAAGCCGCTGTTGATGTCTGTACCGTGAATTGTCATGGATGAAAACGTGAACTTTTTCACGGGGGAAATTGTTGTGCTCTCTTCTGGCTCTTTAAACTCTTTGATGTGTTCTCGTTTTATCTCTTTTGAGACAATCTTCTCGTAGACTTTTTTTTGCACTTCTTTGTCGCTTACACGGCTTATCTCTTCTAAAACACTTAAGCCGATGTCGTGCTTTTGTTCTTGCATATCTGCAATAATCGTCTCATCTAGCTTGTGCATACCAAGAGCTTTACTAATGTAGCTCTGGCTTTTCCCGATGGCTGCTGCTAAGTCTTGTTTTTGTGCGTAATGTCCGCTCTCCCACAAAGTGCTTATAAACTGCGCTTTTTCAAAGTCTGTTAAATCTTCTCTTTGTATATTCTCTATAAGAGAGAGTTCGAGGACTTTTTTATCGTCCACTTGCAAAACGTGTGCTTTTATAGTTTTAAGTCCTGCGTATAGTGATGCTCTGTATCTGCGTTCACCGCCGATTATCATGTAGCCATCTTGTTTTTTAACTACGCTGATTGGCTGGATGAGTCCGTTTTCTAGTATGCTTTGCGCCAACTCTTCTATGTTTTCAAAACTTTTGCGTGGCTGTTCTGGGTTTGCGTAGACTTTGCTAAGTTCTAATTCACTAAAAGGGCTTATGCCTGTTGTGCGTGTTTTTCCTGCAGTTGTTGCATTAAGTGCGGATAAGTTCATCTCTCACACTCCTAATTTCGTCTTGTGCTATTTTATTTGGCGTACCAAAGACGCTGTAGCCTTGCCCTAAACTTGTTTTATAAATTTTTCTACTGCGTACAATAGAGTCAAGAAGTTTTATAGATTCGTTTCCTGCTATAGCTTGTTTTATGATGTCAAAGTTTTTTGTTAGTGGATGAATGTTGTTGAGAACTACTCTTGCGTTTGTTTCTCCGAGTATCATCTCGCCAAGTATTGCTTCAAACGTTTTGTAACCGATAACTTCTGTGATGCTATCGCTTATAGGAATAAGAACTGTGTTAGAGAAGTCTATCGCTGTTCTGTTTATGTCGCTGTCAAAGCCGCCAACATCTATGATAATAATTTCTTCTGGAGTTGATTTTAAAAGAAAGTTTATGAGAGTTTCTACACTCTGCGGCTGGTGTACTTCTATGCTCGATGTGTGCATAGAGTTTATAAAAAAGAGTGTCTGCTGAAAGTCTAAATCGACTATAGTGACTTGTTTGCCAAGCTCTTTAAAACTGTGTGCTAAGTTCCAAGCAAGAGTACTTTTGCCTACTCCGCCTTTGCTGTGTGCGACTGTATATATCATTTTGTGCCGTCCCTTTTTGCGTTATGAAATTGTAGAATGAATGAAAGTGTTAAGTGGGTTGTTAAAATAACCCACTTATGTTTTTGTAGTGTGTTACCAAACTCTTTGGTTTTTAGCTTGTGCGATTTCTGTGTGCGTGACTGTTGCGTAACGTGCTGTTGTAGCGATACTTGCGTGTCCGATGTCTTGACGTATGTGCTCAAGACTTAGCCCAAGTTGATGCGCTGTTGTGATATAGCCAGCTCTAAAACTATGCGTACTATAGAGAGTTCCAAGAATTTTTTGTATAAACTTGTTCATCATAAGTTTGAGATTTGACAAGCTCATGGGTGCGTTTGCGTTGTTGCGTGGAAAGAGGTAACCGCCCTCTTTTGGGAGTATCTTTTTTAAAAACTCTATCTGCGATTGGTTTTCACTAAAGCTTATGAGCCGTGGCGTTTTTGTTTTTGTGTTGTTCGTGAGAGAGTACTCGTTTGCGTGGATCATCTCTTGTATATCGCCAGCTCGCATTTGTGAGATTTCGCTTATGCGACATCCTGTAAGATAGAGCAAAGTAAATGCTCTGATTAATTTCATTTTCGTTTGTGACTGTAACTCTAAACTGCGGTTTGTTGCGTTTATGAGGCGGTCAAACTCTTTTTTTAAGATGGGTTTTTTGGCTCTGGTTGTTCCGATGTGCCTGCCGACTTGCGCATCTCCGTTTTCAACTCTTATTTGATTTTTGAGTTCTTTTGCGCGGGACATTGTTTCTCCTTTTGATATGTTTTTTTAAAGCTTTTGCTAAAGTGTTGTTGAGTACAATTGCTCAATCAGATACAAGTTCGTCGCTTGTACCTTGATGAAAAATTCTTTTTATTAGAAAAGTTTGTTCGCTGCTCTCTCTATCATATTTTCAAATCTTGTGAATAGAGAGTCAGCTTTTCTTATTAGCTTTGCCATTGTTTACTCCTCGCTTTTAGATAGATAATCTTTAATCGCCACTCTGTACTCTTCATCACTAAAACCAAACTCTTCAAGAGCCTCTTTTGTGTCTGTTAAATCGTATGTGTAGCAATATTCATGATTTGCCAGTTCATAGCTTATAATCTCAGTTGCGCTAAACTTTTCTTTTACTTCACTCTCGTAAATGTTTTGTTGCGCTTCAAACTCTGCATTAAAAGCATCATAGTTTGCCTGCGGTATGAACATTCCGCCATCCATGGAGTAATATTTAACATCTTCTTTTTTAGCTTTCATAATATGGTCTCTGCTAAATGCAAAAAATACTTCGTGCTTCTCAAATAAAACACTCATTTGCTCTTGTCTGTTGTCTTTGTGTTGTGAATATGTCATAGGATTTCCTTTTAGTTAAATAGAGCTTTGAGCTCTTCTTTATGTGCTTTAAGCTGCACTCTTGCATCTGCGTCATCTGCTGCGTATATCTCAATCTCAATTTTGTCTTGCCATCTCACTTTCTCTGTAGGTTTTAAAATAAAGTTGCCGTTTAGTGTCTCAACAATTGCGTAGCATTTCATCGTCAGCCTCCTATCATAAAGTAAACTGCATCTTTTGCACTGCCAGTGCAACATCCGCCATCAAGTTGTTCATCATCTATAAGCTCGCCATATGCATCAAAGATTTTCTCTTTGTCATTTGGGTAAACATTGATGATGTATCCCATCTCAGTAAATGACTTAAAGATGTCATAAAACAAATTGCCATACACAAACTGCACGGCTTTTGTTCTTCTTAGCTTGTTTGCGCAGCTTGCAAGAAACTTTTTGTCTATAGCTTCTTGTGTCTCTTGTGGTATGTACTCACGCTTCACGTTGTGCATAAATTGTAAAAAATCTAACGTCCAACCTTTGAAGTTGTTTTTAAACTCTTGATTTATGTATGTTGCATTTGCTGTCATCTTATTTCCTATAAATAATTTATAAACAGTTTTGCAACTGCTTAATGAAGTATTTAAGCTTTAACTCGTTTATGACGGAGGAGTTAGCTCCAGAGACCTGCAGTGAGGACTTCCGATTTTTAACAGTGGTTTTCTTGTTGTAAGTATCGAATGAGATACCAACTTCAAACGAGAGTATGGCATACGATTTCTTAAAAACATATTAATTTATTATCGAATAAGATACTTTTTTGTTACTTTTTGACTTATGCGATACTTTTTGGTATAATAATCGGATGAAAAAACAACTATCATATAAAGAAATTGGCGATTATTTAGGTAAAAGTGAAAATACAATCAAGGGCTGGAGACAAAAGTTCCCAGTGCTGCTTGAGCTTGTAAAGATTGGTGCATTTTGCAAACATAACAATTTGGATATAGAAAAAATAAATAAGCTAACAGAACTGCAAGAGATGATAAAGGACAAGTCTTGAGCAATCTTTATTAAACAAGATATAATGTTTTAAATTAACGCTTAGGGTGGCTTATGAAAATGTTTTTCAAAAATATACTGTATGTATATTTAGGAATCGGTTTAGTTTTTGGTGCGCTGTTGGAACTTTCTTGGAGCTGGAGCTTACTTGTAACATTGTTTACAGAGTTTGATGTTTGGTTCTCAATATCAGGATTTATAGGTTTAGTTTTTTCTGTATTTATGAATCTTATAATAGCTCCTATTCTGCGCACAATACTATGGCTTCCATCAGTTCTCACTCTACTTTCTCCCGAAGTTCACATAAGCTTTACGCAGTGGGTTTTCCCTGGGTTTTTTGATGCTCTAATAAGTCAAGGCTAGTTTATGCGCAAAACATTTGTTATTGCATCATTAGCATTGTTATTTTCTACTGCTTGCTTTGCTCTTCCTCCTAAAGAACCAAAAGACATGTCATGTATGGAACTGTTGGATAGTATTAAAGCGCTAGAAAAAATAAAGACTGCAAAAGCAGAGGGCAACTATGAGGCAGCAGAAAAGGTAGCACTAGCGCTCGTAGCATTGACGGCATATTTTGGAAATATAAGAGACTCTCAACAATCAATCCAAGCTGAAGAGCAAGAGATACAAAAACTCAAAGCACTACTTCCTATTTGTAAGCCTTATTGATAAAAGTATTGTTACAAATTCTCAAAAACTCTTTAGCCGTGTAAATGTACGCGCAAAACTATTATCGTGCCTCACAGAGCAGATATGAGCCTCTTTTTTCTACACAAAACACCTAAAATCGCAACTTTTCGCCAACTTTGCCAAAATCTTCACAAAATCCGCTCCGCTCAACCTCCACAAAAATTCGCCGCCATTTGCGATTTTTTTTTCTGTTTTTTCAGAGTTTCCAATTTTTTTGAGACTCAAAGAAATTTAAAGAGATGTGCTCTTAATTAAAAAGCTAAAAGAGTTGTTTTGGAGCAGGAACTCTCCTGAATTTAGCAATATTTACGGAGGGAATTGGGGGATGAGTTTGGTTGTGGGGAATTTTTCGGAAATTACGGTGGTTTTCGGTTGTTGGTTTAGTGATTAGCTCTTGGGGTTTTTGGTAAGCTTTTGGAATTTCTCGGGGGAAATTTATGAGTTTCTTTGGAACTGCATCGGATTTGTGTTGCGTTTTGCATAGATTTGAGCAAGAAGTGGACAGTGAGTGCAACGGTTAGATAATTGGGGAAATTGTAGTAAAAGATATTTTTTTATTTATTTTAATACATTTTTTTTAAGGTTATAGCCTATTTTCTTAAGATTAGTGTGTCGTTTAAGGTTAGAGCGTGTTTTTGTGCTAAAACGGCTTAAGTTTTGTGTGGTTCTTGCAGTGATGTTATGCTGTTCCCGATGATGATGTGTTGCGTCCGTGTCTGATGCTCTCATGTCTTCTGCTCATGATGATGTGTTGCTCTCGTGGTACTGCATCAGTTTATGGTGTGCAGCAGGATTGTATCTGTAGCTTTTTGGCTTTTAGTTTCTCAGTTTTTAGGGGGGAGCCCAATTCCCCAGACCCCTTGCTCTCATATCTACCTATGAGAGAATTGCCCTATGAATATTTGAAATAGAGTGAAAAAGTGCTAAAAAAATTCAAATGGCGGCGACTTTTTTAGAACGAATTTTACCCTTAAGAGGTGGTGCAAATTTTGCACGACCTAAAGATGGGGGGTGGTGCAAATTTTGCGCACTAATATACTATACCTATTATCTTTATTCTAAAGATAATATATATACTCTTTTTTCTTCTACACTTTTGACATCTCTTTGAATTGCTCCAGTCTCTTGATTATCTGCAAAACAAACTCTTCAGGAGCATAAGCAAATAGACTAATAAGCTTTTGCAAATGTTCACTCTCTGAAATACTCTTTAGTATCTTTGGATCTAAAGAGTTATTGAAGGCTTGCTCTATTTTTTCGATGTCATATTCTAACTGCTCCAGCTCACTTATTTTCATCTTGCCATCACCATACAATAACCAGTTTACATTTATCGGTTCATCTCGCATACAGTGCAAGAGCGTATCTGTGACAACCTTTTTTCTACTGCTCCAGCTCTTGACAGTATCGTAGCTTATATTGAGCTTGTGAGCAACATCAGAGTATGTACTCACACCATAGTAAAGTTTCAATCTTTCCATAATTTCTTTATAATTATTCATTTTGCATCCTTTTCTATTGACATAAGTTTCGATTTGTACTAAAATACCGCCACATATATAAATATTATACTCCAAAAATTAAAAAAAGGCGCTTTTATGGCTGTTAATATAGAACTACTAAGAAATGCTTTAGGATTAAACAAAGGAGAGTTTTGCCAAGAAATAGGAATGTCTATTTATGGGTATAAAAATTATGCAAATGGTAAAAGAGTTTTTCCAATTAAGAAAGCTATTGAACTTGCTTATAAATATGGGTTTTCTCTTGATTGGTTTTATTTAGATGATGGAGATGTTAGCAGCGACCGTTTGAAGTCTGTTATTAAACTTAGAAAAATTGCAAATGGCGGCGAATAAATAAATGTTATTTGCTTTGAGAATAAATCAAAAGATGGCACAAGATGAAAAAATATCTATCAATGCTGCTATTGTGTTTGAGACAATTTATCAACTCTCTCGCCTATCCTATGCTAATATTAAAATTGTTAATGGAAAAAACTATTTTGTAACTTACAAAAGCTACATACTTCAGCACATTCCACTTTTTAGCATAAAGTCTCGTACTCTTTCTACAGCTATTGGAGAGCTTGAAAAATCTGGGCTTTTAGAGAGTATAGATAAGGGTAGTGAACCAGCCTACTGTTTTACTCAAAAAGCTGATAAATATATAACTAGCTCTTTTGCTCCTGCAAACGATGGCATTACGCCACAAATAAAATCCCCTAAAAAACAGCCTCTTTTTTCTTTGCCAAAAGCTTTGGATGCAAATGGATTGAGTGATGAGTATATGCGTTTGTTAATGCAACACGCAGCAGATGTACTCAAAGAAGAAAAGATGGACAAAGATGAGTTTGGAAAGTTCCTAGACCACCACAACGCTAAAGGCACAAAGTTTAAAAACTGGTTGAGTGCTTTTAGAAACTGGGTGCGAAATTATAAAAAATGGAATACAAATGGCGGCGAAAATAAAAATGGGCTGTACACGTCATGATACGATTACTCGATGATTTAGTTTTGCTCAAAGAGATAGATGAGATAGAAGGAACGCAATACAGTTCCGACCAACTTAAAAAAATGTATCCTGAAAAAATTGTTGTTATCCGTCACACCTCTTACATCTATAAAGATGTTTTATGTGATATTGCAAGAAGTAACGCTACAACACTTGATGATTATATTCAAGCAGGAGAGTTGATAGAGGCTTTGTCTGCAAACAAATCACTTATAAAAGACCGCATACGATTTATGAAGCAAACAAAGGTGGCTTTATTTGAATACCTTTTAGTTTCAAATGTTTACTTTGTAAAGCTAGATGCAGAGTTGAAACATCTCTTTCAAAACTTTCAGCCATTTTTGGCAAATTATGCAGATGCCGATAACTTAGTCCATTGCAAACTTCTTGGCGACCTCAAAATAGGGTTTTATTGATGCAAAATAAAGAGTGGTTAAATCCAAAAAATTTTGAAAAAGAGTTTGGAATGTCTTTGAGTACACAAGCTACTTATCGCTCGAAAAAAAAGATACCTTACTCAAAAATAGGCGGCTTTATATACTACAGTCGTGTCAAGATAGATGCTTGGCTCTCACAACATACAATGAATACAATTGACGCTTAGGGGCAAAAAATGAATGACTTAGACAATATAAGAGGTTTGATACTTAGCACAATGCTAAGTGCCAATGAGTTTGGCGGAGTAGATTTATCAGTAGTTATGAGCACAGGCATAAGCAAAGATTGGTTTGTGAGTGATTCACATCGTGCAATTTTTGAGGTTATGAGTGTATGTTATGAGGGTGGGCGCGCATTTGATGATGGGGTAATATTACCTTATATGAAAAAAATGAATGTCACTCATGCTGAGGAGTTGTTGCTTGAAATTATGGCAAATAAACAAGTTCCTCAAAACATTCTCATAGAGCATATAGCATCTTTAAAAGAGAACTACCACAAACAGATGTTGCATAAGTTAAACGCAGACATCACAAAAGCTTTGGCAGATGAAAATATATCAAGTGCGGCAATCAGTCAAATGATGCAGAACCAAATTGACGGATATGCAAGTCTTAATAAAGGCTCATCTACAAAAAGATTGAGTGAAGTTCGCAAGCTTAGAAAGTTAAAGCCTCCTGCTGTAAGGATAGAAACAGGTGTTCCGTTTATTGATACCGTCTTGACAGATAAACACGGAAATAGCGGCATTAGAAATGAGGGATTATTTTATATCAGCGGTTTAAAACAGAGTGGAAAAACATACATATTGACACGCATTATAGAAAATGTTTCAAAAACTCATCCTGTAATGTTTGGAAGTTTAGAGTTTGGTGAGGATATGTACGATGAAAATGTAGAGTCGCAACAAGAGGACGGAACATTTAGCGGAAACATAGACAATATCCATACCTTTGACAACATTTACGACATAAACGCAATATGTGCAGAGATACGCTTACAACATAAACTCTATGGCATACAGCTTGTTTGTATAGATAGTGCTATGCGTGTATCAAATAATAATCCTTTGCTAAAAACAGACGAGAGACGTATATCTGAAAAATTCGTAAAGCTTGGAATTTTAAGTAAAGAGTTACAGATTCCAATTATTATAATTGTGCAAAGTTCAAAAGAGGATTTAAAATCTTCTATGGTTAGTGTTAAGGGTTCTATGGATGCAGACCATGAGGGATATGTTTGGTTTCACATTACAAAAGTAAAATCAAAAGATGAAGAGAGTGAGCTTCGCCATGTAATTTGGGTTAAAAATAAAGATACACATAAGCACCCTGTACAACACTTAATGTTTGTACCGCAAACAAGCGACTTCTACAGAGTTGAGATAGACGAGCATGGAAACGCAGGAAAGGCGCTTGATAAGTTTAGAAAACCACCCGCAAAGATGATAGAGACAGCTTACGAAACCATACAAAGCACACCTATGCAAGACGATAACTTTGGCATGAGTATGCCATTTTTAAATTAAACAAGGAGAATAGAGAGTGACTGCAAGTGAGAGAAAGAAGTTAAGAGAGAAGCGTAAGGCTAGAGAAAATAAGGGAGATAAATAGATGGCAAATATTGGACGAGTTTATAAGAGTAGTTATGTAAATAAAGATAAGGTTGTCGTGAATACGATTATGCTTGATATTCGTACTTTGAGTGTGAAACATACACTTAGTATTAGTGTGAACAGACTTAAATATCCTGATGGTGTGATTAATGGCAATGTTGTTGCAGGGAAAGAAGAACATCCAGATTATCATATTTGGGCGAATTTGGCAAAGCGTGGTGAGAGTGGCTGGAGTGAGATTGTAGGGAATGTGCGCAATGCTGTAAGCGACCAAGGTTTAGCTTATAAAAGAGCTGTTTTATTTGACCCTTTTGTCTCTAAAGAAAATATATACTTTACGCTCTTTAGTGTAGAACCTGAAAAGAGAGTGGATGAAAATCATCTTTACAATGTTGTAGCACAACCTTTTAGAAATATGAGTCATGATAATAGTTCTAACAACAATCAAGCAGCACAACCTAGTTATGAGCAGCCATCCGCTACTTATGCAAGAGAAGATGGTACACAAGTGCCTATTTACAATGCGCCACTTCCTGCGCCTATCGACATAGACGAAAATGATGAGATACCATTTTAGACTATGAAAAAAGATATTGAAGATATTTTAGCTAAGAAAAAAGCAGAGCCAATTCGTTTGGCTTTGTGCAGAAAAGATTTACTCTCGTATGCAAGATATATCTTTGAAGAGGAGTACGAAACTCCTTTGCTTGAAGCTTGGTATCATGAGCTGCTTTGCAACGCACTTATGCGTGTAGCAAGCGGTGAAGTTACACGGCTTATTATAAACATTCCACCTGCGTATGGAAAAACAGAGTTTGCGGTGCGGCTCTTTGTCTCTTGGTTTCTTGGAAATGCTCCAAAAAAAAGAGTTATCTATACTTCTTACTCCGATGATTTAGCAACAAAAACACCAGCAGAAGTTAAGGGTTTGATTGTCTCAAAAGCCTACAATAAAGTATTTTCAAATATGTCACTTGGTAGAAAAACATCAGACAAAGAGTGGTATTTAGAGAGTAATGGCGGTATGTTTAGTACAACTGTTGGCGGTGGTATTACAGGGTTTCACGGAAATATTGTCATCATAGATGACCCTATGAAAGCTATTGAGAAAAACTCTAAGGCTACGAGGGATTTGGTAAAAAACTTTTATAAAGGGAGTATCACTTCACGACTCCGTAAAGATGATCCTAATAGTGCCATTATAGTTATTATGCAGCGGTTACATGAAGATGATTTGGTGGGCTATTTACTTGAAGAAGAAGAAGATATTTGGACACATATAAATCTTACAGGGATTGAAGATGAACCTAAAGTATATGACTTCTTTGACTATCACTATGAGAGAGGAGCACATGAACCGCTTAATGTTCATTTTGAGGGTATAGAACAGTTAGAGCGACAAAAAAAAGTCATGAAAGAAGATTGGTACTCTCAGTATATGCAAGACCCTCGAACGGTTGAGACTGGGTATGTAAGTGATGAGGACTTTGTAAGTATAGCAACTTGGGAACTCAGCGAAGATAACAAGTGTATCAGCATTGACCCTGCACAGAGCACTAAAGAGACTTCAGACAATCGGGCAATTAGTTTAGTTGGAGTTTGTCTCAATATTGAGAAGATGGAACTTTTTAATGTTTACGGCACTTGGTTTGGGAAGTGGAGTAATGAAGAGTTTATTAAGCAGATTATAGAAGTGATGATAAATAATCCTAGCGTTCCTGTTTTTATGGAGAGTTCTGGCGGCGGTATCATTACAGAGCAATATCTTAAAAAAGAGATACAAAGAGTGAACTATCAGCTTAAACTAGAGGGAAAAGCGATACTTACAAATAGAGTTGTGTTGTTTAATCCTAAGACAAAAATATCTAAAAATCAAAAAATAGACCAAAGTATCACTTGTCTTAAAAATCATCAAATCCGTTTCGTGGTTGGTGGTGCTGGGCAAGAGCAAGTGAAGATAGAGTACCGTGGTTTTCATCCTGAAAAAGACTCAAAGCAAGACGACTGTATGGAAAGTATTGCCAATGTTGTTGTGAATGGTTTTGTGGTGGCTAAGAGTCCTCCAAAAAATACAACTATCACTCTTGGCAATAATGCACTTCAAAGAAATAGACAACATTCCTCATGGCGAATATAAAAGAGCCGTTTTAACAACCCACTTAAGCAAAAAATAATAGCTAATATTTCTCATAATTTAAAAGGTCGGTTATGAGAGAAGTTACACTTACTATTGCAAAGCTTGGTTTAAATGTTGGCGATGTGATAAAACTACAGCTTATTGACAGTGTAGGCAATGTTTGCATGGCAAACACTGGGTATAAGCTAGATGAAACTATCACTCTCTCAACACCAACACTTAACACAGAGCTACTAGAAAATAGCTATATCAGTATGCTCTCTTTTTACAGAATCACACTTCCTAATGGACTTAAATTTAAGTTTAGTGTTCCTTTTAATTTTGAGGGTGTACCGCATGACATGCTCTCTCTCTTGCAACTTGGATGCTATAAGGGGATAATCGACCAAATAAACGGCACTCTTACTAAGGACTTTGTTGTGAAGCTAGACCTTTATTTCACGGGGGAAAATCCTCACTTCACAAAAGTAGAACTTGACATCGTACGACTTTATGAATACTACGCAAACGACGTGTACGGCACAACATCAACAATTGACATCATGCAAATGATGGATGAATATTTAGCAACAATCATAGGAGAATAAAAAAAATGAAAACAACATCGTTTATAGAATCAGTAAATAAAATTAGAGACAATCTTGATGCAGTTCTTGAAACAGGTGCTCTCTTCAGTCAAGAGGTCGTTGATAAGTTAGCAGCTTTGTCGGGTACGGACTTGACACTTATCATAGAGGATTTTGCAAAAGGCAACTACCTAGGAAATCGCAAAGTTGACATAGATTTGGCACTCAACAACTTAAGTGTTACAGAGCTTGTGACATACAAGCAAGCAGATATTATCCTCGTAAGCGGTGTAAAACTAGAAATGCCATTTGATAATGGCAGTGGTGGGATACTCGAACTTACGTCACATGCAGACATAAAAAACTACATCGTAAATCATCCGCTTTATGCACAAGTGGTGGATACAGAGATGGTTGTGAGTGAAGCGTTTGGTGACACCCCTGCAATGATGCGTGTTCGTGATGCAGATGGCAAGGCTTCAAACATTGAGCGTGTAGAGCTTCATGTTTACACTGGAACAGTTGCGGATACAAAGCCAGTTTATTTCTGGGCTAAAACTACATCTTCGCTAGAGACACTTGCAAATCGTGTCGGCGATATTATTCAGTTAGGAAACGATATTGACTCTATCGTTACGCTTTCACAGCGTATAGATGAGTTAATATCTTTACAATCTGAAATAGCGAGTATTTTAAGTGTGCATGCAAATCTTACAAACGTTGTAGCTACGGGTGCAAACATAATAAGTGTCAATACGACTGCATCAAGCATAGCAAATATAAATACTTTGGCTCTTAAAATAGTTGAGTTAAATGCTATTTATGCAGACTTGACAGATATTCTCGATGCATCCAATCAGGCAGATATTGCAACTGCTGCTGCTACTCTTGCAACAGAAAAAGCAACTGCGTCTAGTGTGTCTGCGGCAGCGGCGGCGGCTTCGGCAACTCTTGCAACGACAAAATCAAACGAAATAAAAGCGGTAACGGCTCAGGCACAAACTCTTTCGGCAGGAAGCACGGCTACGGCTTCGTATAATCCTACCGATGGCAAACTTACCTTTGGAATACCTCAAGGAAATAAGGGTGATAAGGGTGACAATTTTACGGTAAACAGCGTAGGCTTGCTTTCTCAAAAATCTCTTTATGATTTACAAGGCTTAGGCTTTAGCTTTTTAGCAATAGACGAAGCACTTATTTATTTTAAACTAAGTGCAACAAGCGGTGACTGGTCGCTTGGGTCTCCATTCGGAAAAGGTGAAACGGGCGATACTGGAGCGGTAGGCAACGGCATTGCAAGCGTAAACTTTTTAAGCACAACAGACGGAAGTGGACTTCCTGCACAAAGTGGTGCAACAGATACATATCGCATAAACTTCACAGATTCCACAACGAGCAATTTTACTATTCATAACGGGCTTGATAGTGATGTTTTTATGGTTGATTTAACAACGCATACGGGCAATGTAGCAAATCCACATGCCGTAACAAAAACACAGGTCGGGCTTGGAAATGTGGATAATACGAGTGATGTTAATAAGCCTGTTAGTGATTTGCAACAGACTGCACTTAATCTAAAAATTGACAAAACTATAGCTGTAGAAAAAGACTCAAGCACTGGTGCGGCAAGTATTCCTATAGGAACAACGGCACAAAGACCTCTCACTCCTCAAGATGGTTGGTTGCGTTTTAATTCAGAGCTTGAGGCTATGGAGATTTTTAACAATTTAGAATGGGGTGCTATAAGCGGTGGCGGTGTAGATTTTACCGAACTTTTTGACCCTACGGTTACTGTAAACCCAGATACTTTAGGAGCAGTTTTTGTAAATGCTTTAAGCGGAGAAGTTTTTATTTGTACCGACATAACTGCAAATGCAAACAAGTGGGTAGGAACACACGGTACGGTTGTCCCTGCTCTTGTTGTAACCAATTTATTTGGAAGAATTTGGAATATTACTGATGATACGTATAAGCGTGTAGGACTAAGAAATGATAAATTTAGTCCTGCTACGCAAAACGAGTTTACGACATGGCTCAGTCCTACTGCCGCGAGAGTCAATGATAATGATGTCTCTATTGCAAGTGATTTGACGGCGGAGCTAGATACCAATACAAATTTGCCTTTTAGCTACATAAAAAGAAAAGTTGTATCAAATGCAGGTGTTGTCACAGAATTTGACCACATAACCGCTCCTACTATTACACAACAGATTATGAGTGAAATACCTAAGTGCTACTACATAGATGCTCTTATTGTTTCAGATGCTAAAGAGTATGACATTAAGCTCACATCTTTAACACCTTTTAGCGTCAATGTACTTACCGACTTAGGATTTGCTTCTGTAACTAGCATTACATGTTTTAACCCTACTAGCGGAATATCAAGCGGTACAGTTTTAGGTAATGTCGTAACAAGTGCTTTGCACCCTGCTTTTGTTTGGACTACGGGAGCAGAGGCAGACTTTACTTATGTCGGCTCCTTCCACTCGGTTGCAGGTCGCTCTACTTTTGGAACGGGCATCAAACCTACAGCAAGCATTACGCTTCCAACTGCAAGAACACAACATACTGCTTTTGGTTCAAATTTCGCACAACACGACTTTTGGAATAACTCTCTTATACAGCTTTTAGCTTATATTGAAAGAGGTTCAAACTACTTAGAGCAAAGTGGAACTAAGTGGGATGGAAACAGTAGTTCATATGATGGCAGTCAAACTTCTTATGACCAAGATAATGGAAAAACATTAGCCTTACAAAACAGAACAGGAACTATCATAGGTTTAGTTACCGACATAGGCAAAGTAATCGCCAACTCCTACAGAGGTATAGAAAACTACCACTCTGCACTATGGATGTGGATAGACGGCATAAATATCAACGGTGGTATTTGTTATCTTGCAAAAGCAGGTTCCGCAATGGTATCGGACATCGCAACTGCTCCATACTTTGCAAGCGGATATACGGCTACTATAACCGCCGCATGGCAAAGTATAAACAAATGGCAAGCAGGAACTTTCATTCCACATGCCACAGCAGGAGGAACGACAACAACAAAAGTGAGTGACCAAATGTATGGAACAACTGGATGGCGAGTGCTGCGATTCGGTGGGTATTTGAGTAACGCTGGGCTTTCGGGGCTTTCTTGCTGGACTGGCGTCGCTGCTTCTTCGGGCTTGCTTTGGGGTCTTGTGTCTCGTGCGAGCTTTCGAAAATTTCTGTAGATAAACTTAAAGTAAACTTAAAATGAACAACATAGGGAATAAGGAGGAACGAGTGCTGCAATTCGGTGGGAATTTGAATAACGCTGGGATTTCGGGGCTTTCTTGCTGGAATGGCAACAATGCTTCTTCGAGCTTGAATTGGAATATTGTGTCTCGTGCGATTTTTTGTCAACGTACTATTATACTCCTCCTTATTTCCTTAGCTCTTGCTAAAACACACTACTATCTCTCACGATGGATTAGTAGCCAAGTGGCGAAACTTCAGAGAGGACAAAAGCTATGAAGAGAGTTGGCGATTTATTTGAAAAGATTGTCAATATCGACAATATTGTAAAAGCACATTACAACGCAAAACAGGGTAAAGCGCACTATGACGAAGTGCAAATGTTCGATAAAGACCCTTATTACTACGCTAATAAAATAAGAGAGATGCTTATAGACGGAAGCTGGATACCTGCCATTAGCAGCAAGTTTAAGAGAGTTGAAAATGGTAAAGAACGAGAGATAACCAATATAAAATATTTTCCTGATAGAGTGATACACCATGCAATTATGCAAGTTGTAGAGCCTGTTTTCCAAACGGTTTATATAAAAGATACCTATCAGAGTATCAAAGGTAGAGGATTACACAAAGGCGTTATGCGCGTAAAGCAGTGGCTGCAAGATGAAGAAAATACCGAGTATTGCCTCAAGATAGACATACAAAAGTTTTATCCTAGTCTTAAACAGCACATCATTAAAGATGTATGCAGAAAAAAAATCAAGTGTAAGCCTACACTCACACTTTTAGACAAACTTGTAGACTCTGAGGATGGCTTGCCAATAGGTTACTACTCCTCGCAGTGTTTAGGAAATTTTGTTCTAAGTTTTTTTGACCATCATATAAAATCTTTTGGTGCTAAATACTACATTCGCTATGCAGACGACATAGTAGTGTTGCATAAATCAAAATCATTTTTGCATTCTTTGAGAAAGAAGATGTCACTTTTTTTGGAAAATACTTTAGAGTTGAAAATGAAAAAGAACTGGCAGGTTTTTCCTTTACAAAAGCGTGGACTTGACTTTTTAGGATATAGATTTTTTAGAAAATATACGCTCGTCCGCAAAAGTATTGTTAAGAAAATGAAAATAGCGTTCAAGAGAGCAATTTATTCACTCCGCGATATTAGTAGAGTGATGAGTTATTTAGGCTGGGTAAAGCATGCCAACAGCTACAATCTACAAAGAGTGTATCTTCCTATGGTTATGCAGATGGTAGAACGCGCGGCTAAAAACATACACATACGCAATCCGCTTAGAAAAGTTTATCTTTTGGCTAAGCCGACAAAAAAGCAGCTGTGTTTCCAATTATACTAAACTAGGAGTAAAGAGATGAAAATAATTAAAAATGTAAGAAGTTCACAAGAGCAAGAGGCGGTATCCATATACCCAACTGAAACACATGTGCTTGTAAACAAAAGAGATGTTTATGTAGAGCAAATAGATGGAGATACTACTGTTCAGTATGAATATGACTGTGTAGTTGTAGAAGATGCTCAGATGTATGCGGATGTAGTTTTAGCTGCAACAGAATTTTACAATGCTATTCGTAAAATAGAACTTCTGGGCAACATCATAGTAACAGTCAATAGCGGTATTAGATTTTATGCTGATGATGTTAGTAGGAATGACTTAAGCAATGTACTACTCCTTTCAAATGTAGACACTGATACAACTATGTGGAAAACTCCTGATGGGTTAAAGCTTGTAACGGTGCTTGACATCAAAGAAGCTTTGCGTCTTGGTTTAGTAGAAAAAGGAAGAATTGTAGGTGCTATAAATGGGTAAGTTGGAGCTATATACCAAGTTTGACAATGATGTAAGAAAACGCAGTCGCTTCATGCGGTTTGCTTTAATACTAGACCAGATGTTTAATGTACTGTTTTGGAACGGAAGCCAAGACGAGACTATAAGCTCTCACATACATCGCAGACAGACAAGCGGTAGATCTACATGGTTCGATGATATGGTTTGTTGCTTTTTAAAGATGATAGAGAGTGAGCATTGTGTAAAAAGTTTAGGAGAGTGAAATGGTAGCAGAGAGCTTAAGTGCAAGTGTATATTCAAAGGTTGTGTTTAATTTTTTTACGGTGTGTCTTGGCGGAATGTTGACGTACCTCGGACTTAACGGAGAGTCGTTTTTCCTCTTTAGTGTGTTGCTTATTATAGATTATATGACTGGAGTGGCAAAAGCGTACAGGTTAGGACACCGCATAACAAGCAATAGGATGAAGTACGGTGTGCTATCTAAGCTCTCTTTGCTTCTCATACCTATTGTTTTGGCTATCGGTGCAAAAGCGGTGGGTGCAGACTTTAAAACGGTGCTTATGGTAGGTATAAACATACTTGTGTTGAGTGAGATTTACTCCATCATAGGAAATATCTACTCCATCCGAACAAAAGATGAACTGCCTGAGTATGATGTAGTGGCAATGCTGGGAAAACGAATACGAAACGTA
The DNA here is from genome assembly GCF_059705355.1 of Sulfurimonas lacustris. Lineage (NCBI taxonomy): Bacteria > Pseudomonadati > Campylobacterota > Epsilonproteobacteria > Campylobacterales > Sulfurimonadaceae > Sulfurimonas > Sulfurimonas lacustris. The sequence goes on along the minus strand of NZ_AP046125.1, from coordinate 811,340 downwards.
CTTATAAGATACAGCGAGGAGGGATAATATGCCCATAGGAACTATAAGGATATACGCCCTGGTTGTTGTGCTGCTTGCACTGCTGGGAGTCGGCTATAAGTGTTACGCGCATCAACAGGCTCTTAAAGACGAGATAAGTCTGCGAGATGTAAGCATATCTCAGCTTGAGAGAAAACTAGAAGATACGCAAAAAGAAGTATTAATAGCCGAACTTGAAAAAGAGAGGTACAAGGTTACCGTCGAGGTGCAAAACAGAGAGACCGCATTACAGAATGAGCGACACAGCCAAGCGCAAAAAGAGCTTACAAAGTGGCGCGCAGATGCGAAGAAATACCAAAGCATAGAGAGACATCTACCGTCTCAAACAATCATATATAGGAGCAATTGTGAAGATATTAAAAATTATTTTGACAGTCTTGATGGCTTTAGCCTTGACAGCCTGCAGTAATAAACAAGAGTGTAAACCGATAGAGACAAAGGTGTATATAGATAAGCCTGTTCCGTATGCGGTGCCTGTTCCTTGCAAGATTGAAGAGGTAAAGTGCGGAGAGCTTAGAGGTACTCCGATAGAGAAGCAGAACCAATCACTCAAGTGCATAATGGAGCTTAGAAAATCAATAGAGGGAAATAGATGAGAAAAAAACTAAACATATTCGGATTTTATTTTATAAGTAGAGCAAGGAGAACTAAATGAAAACGTATCAACTACTTGCAGTAAGTCTTATTGCTGAAGCAGAGGGTTTTAGTAACACAATATATAAATGCCCTGCTGGTTTCAATACAATAGGCTATGGGCATAATTTGGATGCTAACCCATTAACCACGGATCAGAAAAAATTACTAGAGCCTAATGGCTCCATAAGCAAAGACGCTGCTATGATACTGCTCTTTGATGATTTGCCTAAGTACGAAGAGGAAGCGAGGGAACTGGTGGACTTTGATGGTTTAAATGACTATAGAAAAGCATTGGTTATAGATTTGGTTTACAATCTCGGCAAAAGCGGTTTTGAGAAGTTTAGCGTTACTATCGGGTTTATAAGAATGGGAGATTACAACAATGCCTCAAAAGCGCTTAAGGCTTCTAAATGGTTCGAGCAAGTAGGTCATAGAGGCGTAAGAAACTGCGCTATTATGAGAGACGGTGTGATTTATAGCTATGCGGATATAGAAGAGCTGACAAGCAAAATGATGAGGGGGTAGGAGATGCTGCAAAAGAAAAGCAACAACCTTGGAGCCGTTGCGCTTACGAAAGCACGAGAACTCCAAAGCCTGATAGATGTTCTAAACAGCACTACCATCGGAAGCCTAAGCGAAGATATTACTGCAGCTGCCAACGCTATTGTTGCGATTAACAATAACATTACATCCATTGTCGATTCTATAAACGCCAACACTGGCGCGCTTACTCTTGTAAACGCAAAGCTAACTGCACTCTCTACTCTTTTTGGACTTGCCTTTGATGTAAATGGTGCACTTACAACAGAGGCATATACTACACATGTACATAGCTACGAGGATGCAACTATAGCAGATACGGCAGATGGCACAGGCGTAGAGACGAGCACAACTAAAACCACGACAGGAGTGAACTAATGGCAATAGATATAACAGACTTATCGCTCATTTATGATACTTTTTTAACTAAAAGTACAGATAAACTAGCAAACCTACAGACTGCAACGCAAATGGAAGATGAACATTTTGCTGGCGCAGTATCCAATGTTATCGCTGCCGCAATGGAGAACAGCATCCGTTCCTTACAAGTTATAAAAACAAACCAGCTTCTTGATGCTCAAATTATAACGGAGCAAAACAAGGCAATTGATATTGCCTCTACTACAGCAGTGCGTAATGCCAACTCGAATGCCGACATCATCAATAAAACAAAGCAGGGAGCTTTGCTTGACAAGCAAGTATTAAAGCTTATATCAGACACACTATTTGTTGAGAAACAGACACTGGAGCTTGGACGCTCTGTTGAGTTTAACAATAACATTAAAGCACTTGACAGCTATGCGGATATGATTGGAACTATGGGAGCGGGAGGATTGGTTATTAGTACTGATATGTGGACTACACTCTTTAAGATGATAAGTGAGCTTAACGAACATGGCTCTATTCCGACATCTACAACCATAACTAAGTTGTAAGCATGAGTGGGACTATTGGTTATGATGGAGGCACCTCTGCCACTACCCTTCTTGATTTTGCTAACATTATGCTTGGCGGAACTGGCGGAACTGGAGTAGCTGGAGACCCTGCAGAGTCAGGCGGCTCTGTTTATGTTCCAACGGGCAATACTGTACAAACAAATGTATTTTCTGCCGACACGCTTGTTACAGAGTTTGGTGGCAATATTGCAACCATTGAGAATCCATATACGCAAACAATACATACATCTACAAAGTATACTGATGTTTATATTCATGTTCCTGTTTTTGATAGCAGAGGAAATATAAGTTATATGAGACGTATCTATACTGGCACGATCTCAACAAAAATCTACTCTAATAATCCAGCCTATGCACAGTTTGAAACAGCAGCGACTACAGCACAGCAAACAGAAGCATCACAAATTACAAATTCACAACTTGGAGAGTTGCAAACTCAAATTGATGATTTTTCCAATACTCTAGATAAATATTATGATAGAGATATATTTGGAGACACCGTTGCTATAGATACTACAGCAAACACCATAGGAACACTAGAATACGAAATTGCCCAATTAAAACTCCAAGATGAGTTATCTCAAAACTATGACAGAATAGACGATACAGATAACACTGCAAGAATAAAAGCATTAGAGGAACAGCTCGCAGAAAATGAACTAGCACTGGAACAGCTCACTACAGAGTACGATAAAGAAAAAACAGACTTTGTTAGTAAAATGACTACGCCAAAAGTCGATGATTGGAAGTGGGATTTTTATTGGATATCTGAGCCTCCGATGGAAGAGTATGACTATACCTCTACGGCAAGACAAGATATAAAAAGTTTTATGATACTAAACACCACAGAAGAGATGAACAGATGGATGGCGGGCGGAGATTTATATGATGCTCCACGTGCTGGAGATGTTGCTTTTAGTGCAGTGGGCAACCTTAACACCGTGCGCTTCTTAGGTATCGCAGATACCAACAGAACAGCAGACATGGTTCTTGCCCACATAAACCCTGAGTTGCAACAGATATTTGGAAAGTTGGCAGGGGAAGATAACTTTAATATCTTTTAAGCACTAAAGTATCATATAAAAATCAAAAAGGATGTTTTAACAACCCACTTAAGCTTTTTTTTCTCTATACAATACCCTTAATAATGAAAAATTAAAGGACGCATTTATGGGAAATGAAAAAAAAGATGAGGTAGTTGATTTTATGGAAGCAGCTTTAGGGCTTAAGGATGAAGCAGTCACTCCAGCAGTTACACAAACTGTTGAAGAAGTTGTTGCACCTGAGACACAAACTCCTACACCACAAACACCATCTACTACTCTTGTCACGCAAGAACAAATATCAATAAATAAAGAACTTGCAAAGCTTGATATGCAGATAGAAGCTCTTGAAGCTTCTATTGTAGATGTAAACGCATTTTACGAAAACCTAGAAACTGAGTTAAGTGAAGAAGAGCAGAGTTTAGAGTTTAGTGACAAAAGCGCTTACATGAAGCTTGTTAGCAAAAAAGCAAAAGAGTATGAAGTTACGCACTCTAAACAAAGCGAGATAGCTGCACTTAACTCACAAAAGCAAGAACTTGAGCGTGTGTACGAGCGTCAAAGTGCCATCACAGAAGTAACTGCAAAATATCCTGATTACAATCACGAAAAAGTACTGGCATTTTATATGCAAGAGTTAAGTTCAAACGAACAAAACGCAATTATATCGGCTTCTAAGTCGTACGCTGATGTTTATGAAAATGCTTATAAAAAATATATTATCACAAATCCATCAAATATACACACTGAAATAGTACCAAATATACCAAATATAAATAATGTTAGAAAGCAAAATGTTAATAATGGTAGCATTGAGAACGGTTTGACATCCCACGATGAACAACTAAGACAAGCCTTGGGGCTATAAAACAAAAGGTAGGTAAAAGTATATGTATGATGAAATGAATAAGGCGGTAGTAGGCATGATCGGACAAAGAGATGAATACGAAATAAAAGAAGATTTAAGAGCCGTGAAGCGTGCAATGGTAATTTTTAAGGATGCAGTTCGTCTTAAAGATGTGCAAGAGATGATAAAGCGAGATAAAAAAACGCAAGAGAGTTTAGACTTTGTAGCGGATGGTGACTTACAGCAAGCTCTTGGGCTAAAGTGAGTTTAGGGTAGAGAAACCTACCCTAAAATAAGTAGCAAAGAGCCAACCCTATGCGTCGCTTTGCTACTTACTTTAGGGTAGGCAAAAGTTAGAAGTGTCTTTAAAACATTTACAACAAAAATAAAGGAAAAAGTTATGGCAGAAGTTTTTGGTGGATTGTCGGCAGGAGATTTTTTATCTGATGCTGATACAAGAGTAGCGTATAGCAAGGCGGTAACAAAAGAAGTTACTAAAAAAAGTAAGATGAAACCGTTTATCGCAACAAGCGAAAACGATACAACAAGCATCATTCGCAGTGTTTTAAAAACTTTAGAGCATGGAAGTATTGTTGGTGTTGAGATGGAAGATGCACTCATTGAGAGTGGAGCAGTAGGAAATGTGGACTTTTCAGCAAGTGGCGAAGAGCTTAAAAACATTAAGCAGTTTATCAAGATAGACAGATTTCAACATGCTGTTCCTTCAACTCAAAGTATAGTAAATCAAAGAAATGCAGACTCATTTAAGTCTCGTTCTAAAGATTCACTTAGTAACTGGGGAACTATGAAGTTTGACAAAATCGCTTTTAGTGCGTTAAGTGCAAACTGTACAAACGTTGTTGTTTGTGGACACCATGCAGATGCAACACCAGTGAACCTAATCAAAGCGAATGTACTTACAACTACAGATGTTGAAGAAGCAAAACGTAGAGCATTACTTGGTTTAAATGCGCTTGGTAAAAATGTTCCTCCACTCATTCCTGTAAAAACAACGCAGAATGAAAACATGGGCTACTATGATGAAGTAGAGTACTTTGTAATGTTTGTCGGAACAAACTCGGCTAGAAACATCAAAACAGACCCGAACTGGGAAGCTGCAAGAAAAGATGCGCTAGAGCGTGGGAAATCAAACCCTATTTTTAGTGGTGCTTTAGGTTTTTGGGATGGCGTTCTTTTACTTGATGTAAAAACAGACACGGCAAGACAATCGGGCGTACTTACATCTAGCTCTAAATTTGTTGGTTTTGGAAATGTGAAGTCTGCTGACTTGTCTATTTACAAAGGCGGTGTTGCAAACCAAGAGACTGAGATTAACTTACTTGTTGGTGCTGGTGCTGGTTATATTGTAGTTGACCAAGGTGTAGCGTATTATGACTGGGTAGATAAATCTGACCCTCGTAGAATGAACGCAGGGATTGACCGTGTGTACGGTTTTGCAAAAACAAAGTATGAAGCTAGTGCAAACGATGGCATATTAGCGGATAGCATTTTTGATGGTAACGATTATGGCGTTATTGCCGTTGTTGCATCAACTGGGATATAGGGGTAAATTATGGCTATTACAGTAAATAGAAAAAATCGTGAGATTAGAGATAGCGGCAAAGTTTCTTTTGTCGTTAAGGGTTCAGATGTTGGCAAGACGCTTGACTTTATGGGTATTGCAGAGGGCTTTCGTGTAACGAATGTAAACGTAACTGTAGATATTGCTTTTGAAAATGCAAACAATACTATCAGTGTTGGAATTGAAGGTGATTTAGTTCGCTTTGTTCCTGCTACTGTTGTAAACGCTGTTAAGGGAATTGGGTTTAATAACCGTCAATTAACTGCTACTCAGTCTATGGCTATCGTGGTAGATGTTGTTGGTACTGCAAGTGCAACAGGCAGTGCGACTGTTACAGTTGAATATGCGAAATTGCCAGTTTCTAAGCAAGAGTACTAGGAGTAGGCAATGGCTAAAGTACATTTTGCACCATATAGTGCTATCAAGTATGTTGGGTCTAAGGCTAAGGATTTTAATACCTCCTTAGCTCGCCCTAAGCCTACTCTTAAAAAAGGCGACATTGTTATCGTTGAAAAAAAAGATGCGTTTAATCTTGTATCTAAAGGATATGGCGAATTTGTAATGGTAGATGAGATTGAGTTTTTAAAAGCTGACATTGAAAATGCAGATGCTTTAAGAGAGCTTGAAGACGAAAATATCAGACTTACAGAAGAAAATGCAAAACTAATGGTAGATGAGATTGAGTTTTTAAAAGCTGACATTGAAAATGCAGATGCTTTAAAAGAGCTTGAAGATGAAGTACTCAGACTTACAGAAGAAAATGCAAAACTAATGGTAGATGAGATTGAGTTTTTAAAAGCTGACATTGAAAATGCAGATGCTTTAAAAGAGCTTGAAGATGAAGTACTCAGACTTACAGAAGAAAATGCAAAACTAAACGCAGAACTTTTAGTTGCTTTGGCTTCATTGGCTGAAGAAAATACTATTAGTGAAGATACAGAGCTTGAAGCAGAGCTTAAAGCAGAGCTTGAAGAAGCTTTTGGAACTGTTCCTGAAGTTGCACCTGAGACTTTACTCGTAAATGAAGATGAGACAAAATAGATGAAAGCAAGCGACTTTATACTCCAAACTCGTGCAGATTTACAAGAGAAGTCTGAACACTGGAAGGATGAAGAGTTGCTTATAAAACTCCAAAGAGCGTATGTCTCTTTGCAGTTTGACTTACCTTGTTTTATAGCTAGAGAGAACATAGATATAGTAGAGGGTAAACAAGATTATTATCTGACGTACACACCACTCAAAAATGTCGGGCTTATAGTCGATGGGCGTAATCGTGAGTTTAGTGCTACTGAGAGTTTTTATATAACTCCAAATGAAAACAGCTACACCTTTGAAGAGAACCTTTTAATACTTGGATTTGTACCAAAAACGCAAGGTGCTGCAACTATTGTTTACAAGTATTCCAAAGAGTTGGTGAATGAAAATTGTGAGATAGAAATTCCTCTTATTTATCACAAAGCATTACGCCTTTTGTTTATGAGTGAGATACACGAGAAACCTACTCGCAACACAAAAGAGAGAGTGTTAAGCGTTCACTACATTAAGCTTTATGAGCAAGAAGTCGCAAAGCTAAAAGTAGAACAAAAAGTACGAGCAAAAAATATAACATCAAATTATCAAAGGATTTAGCTATGTCACAAAATTTTGATTACGGTTTAGGAATACAAGGACTTGGCGCATTAGCTGGTGCATGGGGTCAGTACGAAACAGGCAGAGAGGCAAACAAGATAAAGAGAGATCAACTTGCTTATGAGAAGCAAAAAGATGATGCTTACAATAAAAAAATAGATACAGCACAGGCTAACCTTGATGATGCGTTTAGCGATAGCGTTTTAAATACAAAGAAAAAGAAAAACCCTGATGGCACGGATGTTGTAGAAACAGCAGCAGTTGCCTGAGCCTTATAATGTATAACGATACTTATCTCTTTACCGAATGGCTCAAAGAGTCCTCACGCCATTTTAAAAAGACAAAACTCTTTAGTAAAAAAGTGCGAGAGTATTACAATGGTGACCAACTCGATGGAACTATTAAACAAATACTAGCAAACCGTGGACAGCCTGAGCAGTATGAAAACAACATTGCAAAGCATAATAACGCCATACTCGGATTTAAAAAAGAGCGACAAATAGATATACGCCTCTTTGGTAGACAGCAAAGAGATAGGGTCGGTGCTGATATGCTCAACGCACTTCTTAAAGCTATAACGCAAGTGAGCGATTATGAAACAGAAGTAGATGCTCTTGATGACGAGTTAAGCATAGAGGGTGTAGCCATTGCCGAACTTACCATAAATGCAAGCGGAGAGTTTGACAGCTTTGGACGTGAGCACAAAGATGTAGAGATAAAACAAGTGCCTTCGAGTGAAATATATCTCGACCCTTTTTCTCGTGCGAAAAATTATAACGATGATGCTAGACATTTGACACGCTGTTTTTGGATAGATACTGATTATTTGCTAGGGCTTGGATTTTCCCCAGAGAAAATAAAAGAGCTCACAAATATTAACTACATAGCTGATGTGGTAGAAGATGATATGTGGGCGGATGAGACTATTCGCAAGAGAACTCTTTTAGCGTACACTTGGTACAGAAAGTATGATGCAGAGAGTAAAAAAGATAAGTTTTATTACTGTTTTTGGAGCAACACGACTATACTTTTGCAGGGAGAAACGCCTTACAACTTTGATGGGTTTCCTTATGAGGTTGAGTTTTTGAGCCGTGACTTTTTAGGCAAGATAAAATACTGGGGATTGTACCGTGACATTATGCCAATACAAGACCACATTAACTATGCAAAGCTGCGTTTGCAAAATATGCTCGCAAATAACAAGACACTCATTAACCGTGGGGCTTTGATAGATGGTGACATAGAAGCGTTTAATGCTGAGTACAGTCTTGACAATGCTACTGTAATGGTAGAAGATATCAATGGTGTCAAGGACATTAAGCAAAATGTACAGATACAGCAAATACTCGGAATCATCATAGATGGACGACAGCAGATAAGCGAGCTTTTAAACTCTAACAAAGAGATGTTAGGCACAGCGAACAATCGCATGAGTGCAGTTGGGCAAGAACAAAGAGTACAAACAGGGCTTATTGGACTAAGCCGCTTTATGAACTCAAGCGACAACTTGCAAAAGAAGATCATCAAAAAGACCGTGAAGTTTATAGAACAGTATTATGATACGCAGAGAGTTGTGAGCATTATAGATGAAGATTTTATGCAAGACTACATTACCATGAATGAGGCAGTACTTAATGAAAATGGCGGTGTAGAGCTTGAAGTATTGGCTGATGGTAAAGTGAAGCCTAAAGTTTCTAATGGCATAAGTGTCGGCAAATATGATTTAATATTTACCGCTAAACCAAAGTCTAACTCTATGAGTTCTGAGCGTTTGCGCCAAAATGTAGAACTCCTCAAAGTGCTACAAAGCACAGACCCTAAGCTTGTTAAGTACCTGATACCTGACATACTCAAAGATAGTGACTCTCCAAGTGCTAAAAAGATAAAAGAGATAATAGAGCAACAAGATGCACAGTCGCAAAATTCTCCAGAGGCACAGCAAGTGGCACAACTTCAAGCAGAGAACGAAAAACTCAACATGATGGTAAAACAGTCGCAAGCTAACCTAAACAACACAAAAGCAAAAGCTATGCTTGACAAAAACCAGATAGATTTGCAAAAAGCTTTTAGCAGCTCTTTGATACAAAAAGAGGCAGTAAAAGCCAAGAGTGATAAAAATCAACTTGATATGATGAGGAGTGTAAGCTAATGGGATGGTATGACAGCTTTAGAGGCAATGTCGCAGGGGTAAACCTAAACGGTGTCGGAAGTGATATGGGGCTAGGAGCTAAAGCATTTGGCGATGCGTTTGTAACAATAGGCAAAGGTATGACAGATGCTACAAAAGATGCAGCACTTTTAAAAACGCAAGAAGCAGCGCTGAGAGCTGATGAGGCAAAGGTAAAATCCGAAGAGGCAAAGACAGCACTCTACGGTACGCAAAACACAGCGGCGCTTGATGCCATAGAGACAACTAAAGCAGACAAAGAGACAAAGAAACTTGATGATGCGTTTAGTACATCTTACAGAGGTTTAGAGGGAGCTGAGAATATAAAGCTCTTTAAAGACAACTACCAAACAGGAAATGGCTACGGCACACTCTCATCTAAAGCAGTACAAGAAGCAGATGCACACTTCCAAAGCAAGTTTAACGATGAAGCGAAAAACAAAGCTGTAAGCGGTGGATATAAAGATTTTGCTACATTTGCAAAAGAGAATGAACAGCTTGTAAAAATGGCAGATGGCACAACCATGGCACAGCTTGACAAACACTTTAGCGACAAAGATACGAGTGAGGCGAAGATGGCAGCACAAGAAGCTAGAACGCAAAATGCATCTGCGATGTTAGACATAAAAAGAGAGATGAATAATCTTAATGCTGAGAAGAATAAGGCACTAAACGAGAATGGAACAAAATATACTCAAGAGACCGATACAAAAATAGCAAATATAGTGGCTAAGGGTATGGGGCTTGATATGAACAATATTGACGGATGGAGTGAGGACAAGCAGGCAGAATTTTATACAAATACTACAGGTATTGCAAAAATAGCAAAAGAGTATAACGTCACGCCTCTTATTGCTCTTGATATGTTCACAAAAGCGAATACTAAAACGTCTGAAGCTACAAGTGCTACCCCTCAAAAGAGTTGGAAAGATTACGAAAAATAACTAGGCTATTTTGACAACCCACTTAAGCTTTTTATATTAGATAACATAAGCCTTTATATCATTATAAAGGCTTCTCTTGAAACAAATAGACATATTCTCCGACAAAGATTTTCAATCACTTGACTTAGAAAAAAAACAGACAATCGCCAATAATTACTTTGACAGAGAGATGGCAGACGAAGAGTTCTCAAAACTCGATGCAGAGAAACAAGCCGTCATAAAAAATAATTTTATGAATGCACAGCTTGATTTTGATGTGAGCGACACTATTGCCAAAAGTGCAAGTGCATTACAAGAGGCATTTAAACCTAATCCATTATCTGCAAATGTTTCTATTGATGGAGCTATGAATGAATTTGGAGCGAACTCTCCTACTCCATTGACTGCAAGTACCGCCACTGTAAAACAAGAGAGTACAGTAAAAAATGATTACTTAATTCCAAACTCACTTACTGCTTCAAATATTGATTTGAAAGCTCCTGATATAAAACTAGATGTTCAGTACAAACCAGAGTTTGATGATAGTAACATACTAGACCAAATACAATCTTCTTTAACACAGCAATCAGTGGAGTCTGCAAGAGCAGTCAGTAAGTTTGGTAAAAGAGGCTTAGAGGCAGTTGGTGCAAATGGACTAGCTTCAAAGATACCAGATGTAAAAGCATTGACTCAAGATGAAGCGGATTTCATAGTTGGATATTCTCAAAACAATAGAATTAAAGATAAAGATTCTATGAATGATATTAAAAAAGATTGGGAGAATGGAGATTATCTCACAGCAACTTCAAAATCTGTTATGGAGTTACCATCTGTTTTGGCTGATAGTAGTGGTGAAATAGTGCAGCTGATGAATTTACCCTCTACAGGTGTGGCGATAGCTGCAAGAGTATCAAAATTTGAAGATGAGTACATAAAAAATAATAATGGCAATAAACCTGATGCTGCTTGGTATGCTGAGGCTATAACAACACAGTCAGCCATACTTTTAGCAGAACGATTTGGAATGAAAGTTTTAGGAAAAACTATTAAATCTACGAAACCAAAAACAGGAGCAGGTGTTGCAGGCGGAATTGCTGAGGGTGCTTTATTTGAGAGTGGACAAGAGTATTCAGAGGCAGTCAGTCAAGAGCATCTAACTCAAAAAGAAGATGCTAAAAGTATTGCACAAATAGCTACATCTGATGATGCTAAATTTTCTGCATTTTTAGGCGCAACTATGGGTGGCGCTATGAAAGGAAGTGCGGAGGCAGGTTCTGTAGTATTTAATAAGCTTACTCCTGAACGTAAAGACACTGCAAGAGAGACTTATATGCAAGATGCTTATAATAAGCAGATGATGGGAAGCGGATTAGTAGCTACTGTAGATGATGCGGGGTATATAAACTTTTCAAACAATCTGAACGATAAAGTAAAAACCATTCAAGATGAGTTTCAAAACTTACTTATTAATCACCCTGAGCATACTATACCTGTAGAGGCTGAGGATAGTGTCGCTATTCAAGAAGAAGTTGTAAATCAAGCGAAAGCGAATGGATTAGATGTTAGCGATAAGGGCGGTCTTAATGCAATAGATGTAGGGTTTAAAGCTTTAGAACAAAGCATAGCTACGAATGAAGAATTAAAGCCTCACGGGGTTGAGGAAATGCCTAATGCTGTACAGACACCTACCACATCAACAATAGATATGGCACGACTTCAAGAGTTGCAACAAAAAACAGATGATGAGCTTACGACTGATGAGAAGTTTGAACTAGAAGATTTAGTGGCAAGCATGGATGCCAAACCAGTTGTAAGCCCTACTCCGACAATAGAAAAACCTCGTATTGGTGAGCCTGAGCCAGAGGCAAAGCTGGATGTTACAGACATGCAGACACCACAATTAAAACAATTCACTATGCAAGTTGATATTCCCGAGATAGATTTAAAAAAAGGCGATGTAGTACAATATGATGGAAGCAGTGCAGATAAGTTTCGTTTTATAACCTCAGATGGAACGAAAGCGTTCGTAAAAGTTCCTCTCTCAAAAACAGAAAATGAAATTACTCAAAAATATTTTGGGATTGATGCAAAAGATTTTAATAATAAAGTAACGCTTGAGCCAGAGGCAAAGTTGGATGTTACTGACACTAATGTCGGGGACATAAAGGAAGATCCTGATGCAGTTCCACATGCCGAAACTAAAAAAGAGTTTAGTAGTGATGATACACTTAAAATAAATACAATTAGAGATACATACATTTCAAAGCGTATCAAGGATGACTATAAATATTTAGATGAAGTTAAAGAACAGTACGGAGAGGAGAGCCCTCAATATCAAAATAAAATAGCTAAGTATAAAGATGAAACAGAGCTAAGAAGTGCTTATGCAGAGCATTTTAAAAATACTTTTGATGAGATGCTTAATGATTTTGATAGTGGAAATATGGAGAGAATACATAGCCGTCTTGTTCTTGGTATAGGGTTTGAGCAGTATAAAAAAGGGATTGAAGCTGTACGAAGTATAGACTTTGGAAAAACAAGAAAGGCAAGTGCAGAGGCTATTGATAAGTTCTTTGATGGCGGATATACAAAGTTTTTAGAAGAGAGAGATAAGGCAAGTAAAGATGTTGCTCAAAAGAAACATATAGACTCTCTTATAAAAATGCTTGATGGACAGCAAATTAGATATAAAAAAGAAAATATGTCACGAAAAGAGTTTTTAGATAAAGTTTTTGCTGAGGGATTCACTGATGTTGTAAAAACTAAGAGGGGTGCAGTAAATAGATATACGCTTAGTGATGGAAATTCAGCGTTTGAACTTAAAAAAGATGAAGTTGAATATATAGATATTTTAAGCACTGCAAAAATACAAGCAGCTTTAGATGCAGAGGAACAGGATGAAAAAGATAATCCTGATAAGTATTTAAGTGATGCTGAGGCAGAGCATTTATTTGGTGGAAATAGAGACTCAAATAGTGATATAATTAAACAAGAGGTACAAGACAATGCAAACATTAACAGCGGAACAAAAGAGCCAATACTTGAGCAACTTCAAGGAAATGTTGGAGTTGAACCTAAGCAAAGCGGAACTGAGCAGGATGTCACAACAAAAGACACTGAGTCATTATCTCCAATCAAAGTCAAAAGTGATGTTAGAGGAGATGGAGAGTTATCTAACACAGGGGTACAACCTGATAGAAGCAAGGGAGATAGTGACAAACGACCATCTTCCAGTGGAAGAGTAGATACACAAAATCAACATATAATCTCTCAAAATGATGTTTATGCAAGCGGCGAAGTGGGACGCTTTGTAGCAAACATCGAAGCAATTAAACTTCTTAAACAAAACAAACAGCACTACACAAAAGATGAAAAAGCAACACTCTCAAAATATACAGGTTTTGGCGGACTTGGTAAAGCATTTCGAGATTTAAACGGGCAAATAGTTGATGGATGGAGTGAGAGAGTTAGGCTTCTTGAGGGTTTACTTACAGCTGATGAACTTAAGAATGTAAAGAGCGGACAGCTTGATGCGTACTACACACCTATTAAAATTACTCAAAGTATGTGGGATTTGTCATCACATCTTGGATTTAAGGGTGGAACTGTTTTAGAGCCGTCTATGGGAGTGGGAAGATTTATAGGATTGTTACCGCAAAACCTCAAAGGTAAAGTTGCTTTTAATGGCATAGAGATAGATCCAACAACATATAAGATAGCTGCTGCACTCTATGAAAATATCAATGCAAGAAATTTAGGGTTTGAAGAGACAAACTATGACAGTACGCATGATATGGTTATTGGCAATCCTCCTTATGGAGAGTTCAAGCTTTATGATAAAAATAAAAAAGAGTATAACACTCTCTCAGCTCATAACTACTTTGTAGTAAAAGGTTTGGATGCACTCAAAGAGGGTGGAATTTTAAACTTTGTAATCTCTTCCTCTTTTATGGACAATCTTGATGCAAAGACAATCTCACTCATTAATGCAAAAGCAAACTTCATAGGTGCTATCCGACTTCCATCAGACGCATTTAAAGAGACAGGCACAAAAGTAACTACAGACATCGTTGTTTTTCAAAAGAAGAGTGACACAAATATTGAAAATCCTAAATTATGGGCTACAAAAGGAACTCTTAACGGATTTAAAATAAACCAATACTTTATAGATAATCCTAAAATGCTTCTGGGCAATTGGGTTAAAGGCTACCGTGGCGGCGAACTTAAAGCCAACGGAGATTTTGAAACACAACTATCAGAGGCTATAACATCGCTTCCTAAAGATATTTTGGCAAGTGATGGAACAATTCAAGAGCATAAGAAGTCACACTCTTTTAAGCCTAGCGTGATGTATATAGAGGGTGAAAGCGTATTTGTAAATATTAAAGATGGAGAGGGTGTCACTCAAAAGAAGCTATCTCTTACTCCTGCAAAAGCAAAACAATTTATAGCTCTTAGGGATGAGCTTTTAAAGCTTGTGAGTATGCAACTTGACACTACACTTAACGACAAAGAGGTAGAGACTCAAAGAGCAAAGGTGAATAGTCTCTATGATGGGTGGGTTAAAAAGAATGGTGCATTAAATAAGGTTATGACACGAAGTCAAATCACAAAAGATAAAGACGGATTTTTAGTAGCAACACTTGAGGAGAACTACAAGCCAGAGATAAAAGCTGACAACAAAGTAGGGAAAGAGCCACAAGATGAAAGCTGGAATAAAGCAGACATACTTACAACAAGAACCATACGTCCACAAACCGACATCAAAACAACAAACGCAAAAGAAGCTTTAGAGTTTGCTATTAATCAAAAAGGGAATGTTGATTTAGAGTATATGGCTCAAATATCAGATAAGACACAAGAGTCTCTAATAGATGAACTTCTTGGTACTATATTTTACGATGTGGATGCAGGATGGGTTACAAAAGATGATTTTTTAAGTGGTGATGTAAAAACTAAACTTGAAAATACAATAGATGATTTTCATAAAAAAGCACTTCTTGAAGTAATACCAAAAAACTTGGAAGCTCAAGATATACGAGTTGAAATCGGTCAGAGTTGGATAGATGCAAAATACATCAGACAATTTATGAGTGAAGAACTCGGATATAGAAACTATGAAGCACACCAAAGTTCTGCAACTGCAAAGTGGTTTATCAATGGCTATAGCGGAAACTTCCCTTTTACTGCAAGTCGTGTTGAGAACAATGCAATACTTGATTCTGCGCTCAACAATAAGATGCTACGAGTTACGTATAAAGATGTTGTGAGCGGTAAAACCATTCTTGATGAAGAACGAACAGACTTTGCAAATTCACAAGTACAGCTTCTAAAAGAGAAGTTCGAGGGGTGGGTGTTTCAAGATGCAACCAGAAGAGACACCCTCGTATCACACTATAATGAGATAAAAAATAGATTTGTAGAAAAAAATGTTGAGGACATCATCGGAAAATATACAATCCCTAATATCAAATGGTTTACCCCTAGAAACCATCAAGTAAGTGCTGTTTATAAATCGGTATTTGGTGCAAACGCTATGCTTTTAAATCATACCGTGGGAAGTGGAAAAACACTTACTTCTCAGATAATCGCTATGGAGTGGAGACGACTTGGTAAAGCAAAAAAACCACTCATAGTCACTCTTAAATCTGTTGTTCCTCAGTATGTGAGAGAGTTTAGAATGGCATATCCTAATGCAAAGATACTTTTGCCTAATGATAGTGACTTTATTGCAACAAATAGAAAAATGCTTTTGAGTTCTATTGCTACAGGCGATTATGATGCTGTTGTTCTTTCTCATGAACAGATGATGAATCTTCAAAATCCTTTAGAGCTACAAAATGAACTTGTACTTGATGAGATATACAGCTTGCAAGAAGCACTCAAAGAGGTTGAAGATTCTAATTTGGACTATAAAGAAAAAGGGAGAAGTAAGCGACAAATACAGTTAGCTATAGAGAAGCTTGAAACAAACCTTGCAAAGCTTCAAGATGCAAGTAAAGATGATATTTTAGGGTTTGATAAACTTGGTATTGACGGTATCATAGTTGATGAGGCACACTACTTTAAAAAACTTGTTTACAGCACAAGCATGGGAAGCATTAAAGGGATGCCAGATACAAGCGGAAGCAAAAGAGCTTTTGACCTTTATGTTAAAACCCAATATCTACTTAGAAGCAATCCTCATAAAACGGTTGTATTTATGACAGGAACACCGATTACAAATACTTTGCCAGAACTCTATCTACTTCAAAAATATCTTCAAGCGGATGAGCTTAAAGCACAGGGGATATATCACTTTGATGCGTGGGCAAAAGACTATACAGAGCAAACTACAGAGATAGAGCTTACAAGCACAGGTGGACTTAAAGAGGTTACTAGACTCAAAGAGTTTAAAAACCTCCCAACACTCATACAAACAACAAGACAGTTTATAGATACTGTTACAAATAATGACATCAAAAAAAGTGATGTAAACTTTAAACTTCCTCCACTCAAAAACGGTAAGGTTACAGAGGTGTATGCAGAGCCTAGTGATGAGCAAATAGAATTTAATCTTGGACTCATAAAAAGAATAGAGAGTTTTAGTAAAGATAACCCAGATAACCATTTGGCAGTTTTTGGCGATGGTGCAAAGATGGCTATAGATATGCGACTGATTAATAGCAGTTTTCAAGATACTCCAAACTCTAAAGTCAATCTTGCAGTTGCTAAAGTTTTTGAGAAATACAAAGAGTTTGATAGTGTCAAGGGAACGCAACTTATATTTAGTGATAAGGGTGTACCAAAAAGCAAAGATACAAAAGCAAAACTTGAAGAGTTGATAAGAAAAGCAGATGAAGGGAATGAGGACGCACAAAAAGCACTTAGTGAATATAACGATGAAGAGATTGATGATATGCTCAATGGAAGCTTTAGTGTTTATTCTGATATGAAATCAAAACTTGTAAAACTTGGAGTTCCTGAAAATGAAGTAGTATTTATTCACGATTTCGATACAAAAGAGAAAAAAGAGAAACTTGGTCAGCTTGTAAATAGCGGTGCAATACGCATAGTAATCGGTAGCACGAAAAAACTAGGAACAGGTATGAATGTACAAAAGAGACTTATAGCTGTACACCACATAGATATACCATTTACTCCTGCGGAACTTGAACAGCGCAATGGCAGGATTATTCGTCAAGGGAATGAACTCTTAAAAACGATAGAGGGGTTTGAAATTGAGATAGTGCATTACCTCACAAAAAGAACACTTGATGCTATGAACTTTCAGATTTTACAGAACAAAGCAAAGTTTATAGAGCAGTTTTATAATGGCTCTATGGACGGTGAAGTAGATATAGAAGAGATGAGCAACAGCGAACTTGCTGAGAGAATAAAAGCCGAAGCAAGTGGTAATCCTCTTTTGATAGATAAAATGAGACTTGAAAAACAACTCAAAAAACTAAGACGCATTGCAAGAGGGCAGGAACTAGCAAATCAGCAAAAAGCATCTGATATAAAACAACATGAGATGAGAATAAAATATCTCAAAGAGTCGTTAATAAATCTTGATAAAGATAGACAAGAGATTGGGAATAACAAAATCGTTATTGATGATAAAACAGTTGAGACAAGAAAAGAGATAGGCGAAGCACTCTATGATGTTATTACAAAATATATAAACGCAAAAGCAATCAATCCTAAAGAGGTTGGTAAAATAGGAGATATAAAAATAGAGATTCAATACTCCGCTACAACGGATGGTGTAAAGATTAATTTTAAATCTCTTTTTCCTAATATTTTGGAATATACATATACAGGGCAAAGTATAGATGGTCTAGGTACGAAGT
Source organism: Sulfurimonas lacustris (assembly GCF_059705355.1). Lineage (NCBI taxonomy): Bacteria > Pseudomonadati > Campylobacterota > Epsilonproteobacteria > Campylobacterales > Sulfurimonadaceae > Sulfurimonas > Sulfurimonas lacustris. The sequence continues at coordinate 793,146 of NZ_AP046125.1, read as the reverse complement.
TTGTAAATAAGATGAATAACTACAGTGATATGTTTGAGTCTTACACGAATGAGTTACCATTAAAGCAAGAGATGTTAGAGTCTTTGAAAAATAGTAAAGATGGGAAGTTTGAAAAGCAAACTGAACTCGATAAGACAGAGAAAGAACTCAATGATGTAAAAAAAGCTATAAGTGATGCAGCAAACCCTGATAAAAAAACTGCGACAGAAGAAGCCATAGAAGAGTCCACCGTTTCTTACTCAAAACTTCCAACACCAAAAGAAGAGCAGCAAATAGACGAAACAAATCTTTATGCTCGTGCGAATGGGTATGATGAGGCTGGTGTGAACTATGTTCCTAACTACTCCGTGAGCGGTATTCCTACTCGTCCTTTGAGCGGTACTATTATGCTTGGCAAAAGAGAGATACAGCTTCCTACTCTGGATAAGCCTATAAACGCAGATAGTCTGCGTGTCTATTTGAGTGAAATTGTAGGGAACAGACTTTATGATGGAAAGATAAAAGGCAAGAGTGCTTTAGGTGTTTACCAAAGAAAAGACAGTGCAATTCGTGTGAAAAACTACAGCGATGTTGAAGTGATGGCTCATGAGATGGCTCACTTTTTGGACTTCTTTTTCAACAACAAAAGTAAAACTGCAAAAGATAGTTTCTTTAGAGGTGTGATACTGAAAAACAAAGTAGAAGTAAAAGCTCTTAGCTACACTACAGACCCTAAAAAAGTATTGAGCGAGGGATTTGCTGAGTTTGTTCGTTTGTGGCTTACAAATTACAATACTCTTACTCTCGTAGCGCCAAACATGGTAAAAGATTTTGAAGCTCGTTTAGCAAAAGATAGAAATCTTCAATTTAAAATGGAGATGCTACAAACTGGGATGCACCAATTTTATTATCAAGGTGCGGATGCAAGCCTTAGAAGTAAGCAAGGCGGAGAGCTAAACGCAACAGCGAAGAAGATGCAAAGAAGTAAGGCACAAATAAGCAAAGAGATAAGACAAGGTGCAATAGATAAAATTCATAGCATCAAGCGTATCGAAGCTGAGATTCGTGGAGATGTTGCAGCAGATGCACTCAATAGCCCTTATAAGATACTCCAACTTGCAGAACATGCAAGCTCTTTAATGCACTCTGCTATGCACTTTGGAGTGCCTACGGTGATGGCAAGCGGAGACTTAACTTACAGCGGTAAAGCATTGAATGATATTTTTGCTCCTGCGACAAAAGTATCTGAAGAGCGTGTGAGACTTTTGTCGGATTATCTTGTAGCTAAAAGAGCAGATGAACTTATGGGGCAAGGGCGTGAAAAACTTATTACTAAAGATGAGATAAAAGCAGGACTTGCACTCGCACAAAAATATCCTGAGTTTGAGACTATCTTTGAAGAGTATCAAACATTTAACGATGGTATGCTGGACTTTTATGTCGCTATGAACTTGATTACCTCTTCACAAAAAGAGAACTTTCAAGAGATGAATAAAAACTATGTGCCTTTTCATAGGGTTACAGAGAGTGTACAAAATGGAGCAGTACCTCCAGCGAAGATAGGACAAAGACTTACAGGAGGAACACACTCTCTTGGCAACATCATGGAGAACATCATCAACGGCTTAGAGAGCAACATCAAACAAGCGATAATTTCCCGAGGGAAATCTGTATTTTTTAAGATGCTTGATGATAGTGACATGGGTGGAGTGTTTGCAACCAAAGTGAGTGCAGAAAACAAACTTGTAAAATCAGACATAGCACAGCAAGCGAAAAAAGTAGCAAGACTTATGGCAGAACTTGGTGTGACTGTTGCAAAAGATGGGATGATATTTAGCGGAAGCATAGATGCAGATGTGATTGTAGATGTAAACGAGATAGAGCAAAACTTACTTGACAATCCGTCTGCGTTAGAATTTTGGACACACGGACATAAACCTACTTCTCAAACAGGATATATTGAGACGGTAATTATAAACGATAAAAAAGTTTACTTTGAAGTACATGATGCTGGGCTTGTTGATAGTCTTACCTCTTTTAGCGGTGCAAACTATAATGGTTTTGTGCAGGGCTTGATGATGGCTAAAAATGTAATGACTTGGAATATTACAAATAATCCACTCTTTTACTTTACAAACTTTGCAAGAGATACAGTGAGTGCAACGGTACTCTCTAAAAATAATTTTGTACCTGTTATGACTTCTGTAAGTGGTATGTATCACTTTGTGACGAAATCAGATGTATATAAAGCGTTTATGGCAAGCGGCGGCGGTTATGGAACGAGAAGAACTACTCTAGGCGGTGAAGCGGATGCTATGGGAATGCTAAAAGTGAACCGTGGGTTTGAAGTGATCCACAAACTTCTAAGTGCAATGGCGTATGGTGCTGATGTTTTTGAGTACGGCACAAGAGTTGGAGAGTTTGCTCTTAGCACAAAGAGCGGAAAAAGTAATATGCAAGGAGCTTTTGAGGGTAATGAAGTGAGTACAGACTTTACCATCAAGGGAAGCAATCGCTCATGGACTGGATTTTTAGCAACTGTTCCATTTATGAAAGCTGCAATTAACGGTTTAGATAAAACGGCAAGAAGAATTTTCTCGCTTAATGGGGAGATGAAACTCTCAAATGCAGTGAAGTTTGCAAATCAGATGGGAGAGCTACAGGCGCATAAGCTAAAATTTTATGTCATAGGTGGAATATTAACAGGGCTTACACTTGCTCTATGGTTGCAAAATAGGGATGATGAGAGATATAAAAAACTTACTCGTGATAGTAAGCTTATGTATTGGCACTTTTTTATAGGTGATGAACATATAAAAATACCTCGTCCATACGATATTGGTTTTGCATTTGCAACTATGCCTGAGATTGTTGCAGACGGTGTTTATACGAAACATGGTAAAGATGCTGCGGAGGATTTTGTTTGGGGTGTAAAAACTATGTTTAGCATTGGGGATGTGAGCGGATTGTTTCAACCAGTACTTGAGCACATGACAAATAAGAACTGGACAGGAGGAGACATCATCCCTAGCTATCTTGAAAACTTGGATGATAAGAGCGACCAATACATGAACTTCACTCCACTGCTTTATAAAGAATTTGGCAAACTAACAGGCGCTAGTCCGATACTAACGCAACACTATGTTGATGGGTATCTTGGACTTACTGCAAAAATGCTAGAAGAGACAACTGAGAATATTCTTTGGAATGAAAAAGATTGGGGTGAGCGACCTTTTGCAAAAAATGCCTTAGAGTTTATGATACATCGTTTTAGAGGTAAAGAGGCTGAACCGAGAACTATTTATAGCGAGAAGTATTACAAGCTTATGGAAAAAGCAAGTGGTGTTAAAGCAAGTTTTGAAGCTAAAAAGAAAAAAGCTTTTCTTGACGATGGAAAAAACATCACTGAGTATATGAGTAAAGAGGAGAAAGGTGCGTATGTGCAAGTGAGTAAACTTATGAAAAGCTACGGACAAACTCTGACTCAGATTAAAAACAGTGTAGAGCATATCACTTATGATAAAAATTTAAGTAGAGCAGAAAAAGAGAAACTTATTAATGATGCGTATGCAGCACGAACAGATATTTTTAAAGGCGTAAGTGAGTCTTTAGAAACAGAACTTAAAAAATTTGAGGATAAATAAATGGCACATGATTTAGAGATTCGTTTTAGATGTAGGGCTTTGTTTGAAGTTATGAACAAGTCACTTACCGACATTAGCAAAGATGAGGCGGTAAGCGTCTCTACTTTGAGCGATTGGAAGAATGACGATAGAGATGAGTATGGTGGGCTTTGGTTGCAGGGTTCTAAGTCTGGCAAAGTTGCTCTTACTGCAAAGAAGTTACGAGAGGAATTAGAAGCGACCTCTGTTTATGATGAGATGAAAAACAAGCTCAATCAATACTATGGCGTGAGTAAGAAAGGAGACTTAGAAGTAGATGGTATATTGGACATAGGAAGTGACAATGCACAGCTACAAGCTCGCATAGAAACAGATATGACACTGCTTGCATCTGTACAGGCTGATTACTTTGATGCGCAGCTATTTAAGAACTCTATGCTCTCCAGCATTGTTCTGAGTAATCAAGTGAAAAAAGATATTACGAAAGTGAAACAAGCTGACATCAAAGCAAGTTCAGAGATACATAAACTCGCCAAAGAGTCACGATTTGGAAAAAGTCCTGATACGGTTATATTTAATGCGAATGGAAATTATAGTGCTGATGAGTTGAATTCTATGACTGTTGAACAATTAGAACGGTTGATGAAAGAGGAACAGAAAAAAGCTATTGAGATGCAAACTGCGGAAAGTGTTTCATAAGATGGTGGGCTTTGCAGGACTCGAACCTGCGACAACCCCGTTATGAGCGGGGGACTCTAACCAGCTGAGTTAAAAGCCCATCAATGAAAAAAGAAGTCGGTACCCAAGTCGGTACCCATAAAAAACTAACACCTACTAAGCCACCTTACAGACGCACTTTGTGGAAATTCCACTAATACGTTATGAGCGGGGAGCTCTAACCAACTGAGCTAAGAACCCACTTGTTACACAAAGAAGATACTGCTTTGTAGGGCGGAATTATACTTTAGCTCACCTTAGATTTTTCTGATTTGTCAGCGTCTTTGATTTTGAAAACTACCGCGTAGAGGAGCGGTACATAGATAAGGTTGAGGAGCGTTGCCCATGCTATGCCAAAGCCTAGAGAGATTGCCATGGGTTGAAGTATCATAGCTTGTCCTGAGGCAAAAAAGATAAGCGTAGAGAGCCCTAAAACAGTGGTGAGTGATGTTAAGAGAATCGGGCGCAATCTTGTTTGTGCCATCTGCATCAACTCTTCTGTATTTTTTGCATTTTTGATAAAACTTACTACTATCAAACCATCATTGACAACGACCCCAGCAAGCCCTACTACGCCTATCATCCCTGGCATTGTGAGGTTGATGCCCATTACCATATGTCCAAAGAAGACGCCTAGCAACACAAGAGGGATGGTGCTGATAACTATGAGCGATTTTTTAATCGAATCAAAAAGCCAAACAAGCGTTATAAAGATAAGAAAAATGGCGATGAGTGCAGATTGGAGCATCTCTTTTTTATTTTTTGCGTTCTCCTTCTCTTCGCCTTTTATATCTATGACAAAGCCATCATCCCTTAGTTTTGCAAATGTTGGTTGGAGTTTTTGCATCGCTTCTGCAGATGTTATCTTTTTTTTGTCCAGTGAAGCCATTACTGTTCTGATGCGCACGCCATTCTCTTTTTGAAGTGCAACAAAACCTTGTGTCATGACAAAATCACACACCTCACGTAAGAGTACAAATCTATCTGATAAGGGTATCTGCACCTCAACTCTGTTGATGGAGTCTATCTGCTGGTTGATGCCACTCTCTATCTTGATGCGTACAAGTCCGCTCTCATTGAACATCTTGCCATATTCGCCTTTGAGATAGTAGGAGCGCAACTCTCTTGAAATAAGCTCTTCATTGAACCCAAGCTGTTGTCCGTACTCATTGATGCGCAGTTTTAGCTCTTTTTCGCCCAGAGTGGCATCATTAGCTATATTACTGACACCCTCTATCGCCTTTAAAGCCTCTTGGAGTTCCTCTACTCCACGCACTACTTTTTGCTCCTCTTTTGCGCTCAAGCTAATCTCTACATCCGAAGCGACAACCCCCGCCCCTGGAACTTTGACAACAAGCTCTTCAAAAACTAGATTTTCCTCTTTTTTAAGTTCATAAAAAGGTGCGACAACTTTTTCTACATCTTTTGCTATCTCTCTTGCGTCTCGCCCTCTTTTGAGCACCTCCGCATCATACTCTATGGAGAGATAGGGACTGATATATTTATCAAACACATTTTCTGGCGCACGTTCGCTTAGGTCGATGAAAATATGAAAAAGATGCTCACCCGTCTCTACCACATTTTTAGCATCAAGTTTAAAACCGATGACAGATGTGATGGAGGAGATAGCATCACCTTTTATATGCTTCAAAAGCTCATTTTCAAGCTCTGTAACTATCATTTCGGTATCTTCAAGTTCATTGTTTACATTGACCTTGCCATAAACATAAACCTGCGTGGTATCAAAATCTGGAAAGAGCTGAAACTTAGAGTTTTTGAGCATTACTGCCGTTAAAGAGAGGATTGTTACAACCATCACGATAAGCGAGAGCCATTTTCTTTTGAAAAAGAAGTGCAAAACAGCGTTATGCCAAGAGGAGAGTTTTGCCCAAAGTTTTTTTGTAAAACTCTCATTGTGCGCCACTCTTAAAAAGTCATGTGCATGAAGAGGCAAAAAGTAAAATGCCTCAAAAAGAGAGGAGAGTAAAAGTACCGTTATCATGATAGGAATGATTTTGATAAACATCCCCATCTCACCACTAAGCAGCAACATCGGCAAGAAAGCAAAAACAGTAGTGAGTGTTGCAGTAAGAACTGCCGGAAACATCTCCATCGCCCCTACAATCGCCGCTTCTCGCCGCTCCATTCCCTCTTCTAGGTGTCGGTAGATATTTTCAGCAACGACGATGGCTTCATCCACAAGCATACCAAGGGCTATAAGAGCTCCAAGCAGGGAGAGCATGTTAAGACTATCGCCCATGACCTCCGTGACGATAAGTCCTGTCATCAAACTCACAGGAATCCCAACAGCAACAACGATGGCAATCCCAGAGTTGATAAAAAGCAGCATCGCTAAAAAGACAAGAGCAAGTCCAAAAGCAATATTTGCGAAAACTGTATTTAAACGGTTTTTTATCCACACCGAGGTATCTGCATAAATCTCATACTGAAGCTCTGGATGAAGTTTTTCTTGCTCTTTTAAAAGCGCACGTACCTCTTTAACCAACGCTATAGCATTGCCCTCGTGTGATTTTGCCACATTGATAGAGATATTTCTCACTCCGTTATAGTGCGAGAGTTCCGACTCATCACTCAGCTCAAAAGAGACATCTGCAATATCGCCTATGCGTACCTTGACTCCACCAACACCAATGAGCGTCTCTTGAATCGCTTCTCTGTTTTTCTCCCCATTATATGTTGAGATATAGAGATGAGAACCACGCTCTTTTATCGTTCCTATGGGAAAAACGGAGCTGATATTTTTGATAGCTTCTATCGCTAAAGCCGGTTGCAGCCCATACGCTAGGATTTTTTGCTCATTGATGTTGATAACAAGCTCCTCCTCTGCATCTCCTCGAATAGTTATCTCGCTGAGTTCTTTAAACTTGCTCAGCTCACTTTTGAGCTCTTCTGCTCGTGCTAAAAGTTCCTCTTTTGGTCTCTCTCCCGCCAATGCGATAAGTGCTAATGGAAAGGTATGAAGCCTTACCTGAGCGATAGGTTCTGCCATATCAGCGGGTAAATCTTTTTTAACACTTCCGACGATATCTTTGACATCATTTAAAACATTGATATTTTGTGAACCAGGTTTGATGTCAGCAATAATAGAAAAAGAGCCATTTTTGATGGTTGTTTTTATGGTTTGGAGTTCTGCGATATTTTGTAAATCATCCTCAATCGTTTTGACGACCATCTTGTCCAAAACATCTGCCGAAGTGCCTACGTAGCCGCCAGAAATGGTCACTTTATCCATATTCATAGGCGGAAAAATCTCTTTTGGGATGTTTATGTAGGCAAATACAGAAAGTACAAAGATAAACGTCAAAAAGATATGGTTGAGAAGCGGCTTATCTATAGCAAACTCTAAGAAACGTCGTAGCATCACAACCCTTTAAAATAGTGTGTCAAGAATCTGATTTTTAAATCGTATCTCTTCAACAGAGCTCTGTATAAGCCTGTTTTCCTCTTTAAGCGTATCATGCTCGCCTTTAAGCTTTGCGATGTCTCTGCTTGTAAAGTAAATCTGCTGTTGGATATATATCTTTGGAAAAAGTAGCGCAATAGCAAAAAAAACACTAAGTACTACGTAAAAAAAGTAGTTTAAATCCAACTCTTTTTTTGGATTGATAACATCATCTACTTCATTTAAAAGTTCTGTTTTGTGACCCATCTATATATCCATCTCAAATATACGCATTTTGGCACTTCTGCTTCTTGGATTTGCTTTTAGTTCATCATCTTGAGCCATAAGCGGTTTTTTTGTTATGATTTTTCCATAAGAGTGGTTGTTGCCACAAGTACAACGCATCGCCTCTTGCGGGCAGATGCAACTCCTGCTCCACTGGCTAAATCTATTTTTGACAATTCTATCTTCGAGAGAGTGAAAAGAGATAATCGCTACAGTAGCATTTGGAAATTTTGCCGCTTCTATCGTATCTAAGAGTGATTCTAACTCACCCAACTCGTTGTTAACCTCTATGCGGATAGCTTGGAGAAGCAAGGTGGCAGGGTGGATTTTCTTTGCAGGTGGCAAGAGAGGTTTTAGTGCATCGGAGAGCTCTTTTGCTGTTAGAAACGGGCGGTTTTGCACAATAAAAGATGCTATTTTTTTAAAGTTTCCAAGCTCACCGTACTCTAAAAAAATCCTCTCTAAATCACGTTGTGAGTACTCATTTACCACATTATATGCGCTAAGCGGCGCATCTTTGTCCATCCGCATATCAAGGGTATCGCTTGAAAAAGAGAATCCTCTCTCTTTTTGGTCAAGCTGGAGTGATGAAACACCAATATCTGCCAAAATTCCTCTGATTTGACTAGGTTCATACTCTTGCAAAATCTCTTTGAGCAGTGAAGCAAAACGCCCTTTTTTTATAACAACTCTCTCATTATAAGGCTCAAGTCTTGCGCTTGAGAAGTCGATAGCACTCTGGTCTTGGTCTATTGCGATGAGTTTTATGTGAGGATTTGCTTCAAGAAGCAGCGAGGAGTGTCCGCCGTACCCCATCGTACAGTCAATGATTATCCCATCTTCTATCTCACTAAAAGCTTCTACTACCTCTCTATAAAGAACTGGAACATGAGGAACTGCTTGCATACCCTACCTACGGACTATTTTTTACTATGATTATACAGCAACTTTGTAAAGTTTAATTTTTCTTAGTGTATTATAAAGAAAAAAAAGCGGGCAAAAATGCAAAGTTTCATCAACACGTACTACATTGAAATCATTGGCACAATCGCAACCGTAAGTCTTGTGGTCATCTATTTGGTTCTGAGAGCATCACAAAAAAAAGAGGACAATGGGTATATTTATGAAAACAAGCCCAAAACTGCCGCACCAGAAACTCCAGTCACACACAAAACACCAAAAGTTGTGCCAGAGATAAAAGAAGAGGAACGTAGCAAGCCTGTTGAATCTTCTGCGCCGCAAGTTACAAAAAGAGTAAAACGTGAACTTCTCCCGCATGGAAAAATAGCAAAAGAGGATTTTGAAATTTTTAGAGGGGTAAAAATTCTTATCGCGGAAGACAATATTATCAATCAAAAAGTTATTGTTGGACTTTTGTCAACATCAGGCATTGAGATAACTATAGCAAACGATGGACAAGAAGCGCTTAACATCCTTGAAAACAACAAAAACTTCTCAATAATTTTTATGGATGCACATATGCCTGTTATGGATGGATTTCAAGCAACAAGAGCAATTCGCAAAAATCCAAACTATGAACATATCCCAGTCATCGCTCTAAGTGGCGATACTGCAGCAGATGATGTTAGAAATATGCTGAGTGTCGGCATGGAAGCACATCTTGAAAAACCACTTAAGATGGATGCACTCTACGATGTCTTCTACATCTACACCACAGGCAATGAAGGTAAAAACTGCCCCTCTAACGAGCATGAAGAGGAAGATTTGAAAGAGTTTGACACACATATGGGGTTGGAGATTTGCGGTGGTGACAAAGAGTTTTATCTGGAAATTTTAAACGATTTTATCTCAAAATACTCAGATTCTGCAAAAATCATTCAAGAGTATATTAGCACCTCTGATAGTGCAAATGCAAGTAAAATGCTTCTGGACATCTCCGGTGTGGCAGCAAATATTGGGGCAGATGAACTCCATCAAGTTGCGATAGACCTTAAAAACAGCCTCTCAAATCCAACAGATATGGAGTACATCAACAATCTCAGAAAGTACAAAAGATCACTTCAACAAGTTTGTGAAGCGATCAACGAATATACAAGCCGTATTTAACCTCTGCCCAGAGCCTTTTTAACGTTATCGTCTGCCATGGAGATATTCCATGCCGGCTCCCAAACAAGGTCAATTTCTACACTTTTTATGCCTGCCATTTTTTGTACAGCTTCTTTTACCCACTGCATAATGAGTTGGTGCAGGGGACACGCTTTTGTAGAGAGTGTCATCTTGACATAAGCATTGCCATCTGCGTCGCATGAAGCATCATAGATAAGCCCCATCTCTACAAGGTTAAACCCAACCTCTGGGTCAAGAACAGTTGAGATCGCTAAAAATAGTTCCTCTTTTGAATACATAATCTAATCCTTTATTTATAATTTATCATATAAAAAACACTCTTCACAAAAGCTAGCGTTCCAAAAAGCAAGAACGAAGCCCCTGCTTTTATAAGCATCTCATTTTGTAGTAAAAGTGCCACAGTAACCACAACAACACCGATTGCACTAAAAATCAGTTGCGCCGATGAACTCTTTTCTGGGAGCATATCGGCAAGCATAGGGACTTTTTGTTTTCCTACAAGCGGAGAAAAGCGCTCAAACCAGACCAAAAATGGGATGATTTTGTAGATATGTCCCGTAATAACAAACGCAAAAAATCCAAAAAACATAAGCCATCCAGCACTCAAGAGAAAAGGCTCACCTGCTCCAAAAAGGTATAAAACACCAAGAGCCAAAGAGACCATAAACGAGATATAAGAAAAAATCAGTGATTTTGCATAGATATCTATCTCTTTTCTAGCTCTTGTTGTATAAATAACTTTTACAAAGAAAAAATAGATAACCATCGCCACTACTGAGACTATATACCCCGCATACTCTAAAAGTTTGAAGCCGCTCAAGGAAGACGCCACTATCAAAAAAGCCGCGACGCTAATCATAGCCATAGCATTTCTAAGAGGCTTCATAGAAAAGCTATGCGAGAGCCCAAACATCGGAATCAAAACTGCAGACAAGCCCATGATAGTAACTACGATATAGCCAACTATCACTAAAAAAACATGGCTTCTAAGCAATGCATCGACATCTACATGCACCATACCAGCATATCCAAGCGCCATAATCAAACCAAAAATAATCCCTAAAAAGAGAAAAATATTGGCAAGAAGAACACTGCTCATAACAAGGGTGAGCTTCTGCACTTTTCTTATCGTGAGAAATATCTCCATCACAAATATCATCATCGCTATGAGGACTACCACACCGCCAAAAGGAAGCAACATAGGATAGCTAAAACCAAAAGCCATCATGAGAGTACCGATACCAAGTAACGGCCAAATAGCATAAAAGAGTTCAACCCCAAAATGCCCAACTTCTAAGACAACTGGAACCAATTGCGCCATTGCGCCAAAAATGGTCATCATCACAAAGCCAAGCAAGAAAAGATGGACAAAACCCAATATTTTCGTATCAAGAAGAGAGAGATTTTGAGCACCTATGAAAAATATGTAAAGCACTGCAGCTAAATAGAAGAAGCTCCCCACGATAAAAAATGGGGAGATAAGTTTAAAAGGTGGCGCAAAATCTTGCGAAATGGAAAACATCTCCTTGCCTAGTGGCGGATATTTTCAAGATCTGTGTTTGTTGCACCGTTGCTTGAGAAAGTAACTTGCGTTAAGCCACCCTCAACCTCTTGTGTCTCATATGAGATATCACTTGATAGCTTTGCAAAAAGCCCACCCGGTGCTTTATGGTTAATCATCACAAGCTTATCGTTCGTTCCTTGGATAAGTTTCAAACCACTTACTGCATTGACCATCGGGTCTGGTGGACCACATTTTGATGTATCAAAGTAGTACGTACTCTCACCATCTTTTTCAAGTTTAAAAAAATCAACCGTTGCACCTACTACTTCTATCTTTGTAGCTTCATCTGGAATTAAAGACATAACACACTCCTATTTTTAATATTTCTAATTGTAATGCAACTTTAAGGAAGTAGAGTTGATTTGTATCAACATTGAAAAAAACTCTCTATCTTATTTGTCCGCTTCCATAGATTTTAAATTTGTACGTTGTAAGTCCCTCGATGCCCATCGGACCTCTTGCATGAAGCTTGTTTGTGCTGATGCCCACCTCTGCTCCAAAGCCAAAAGCTCCTCCATCGGTAAAACGTGTAGAGGCATTAAGATAGACCGCCGCTGCATCTATGGCATTTAAAAACTTTTCTGCGGTTGTAACATTTTGTGTCACTATCGCCTCTGAGTGTCCAGAGCCAAAGCGGACAATATGCTCTATCGCACCCTCAACACCCTCAACAACTCTGATATTTAAGATATTTGCCAGATACTCCGTATCAAAATCCTCTTCCGTAGCATTTGCGACATCGATAATAGCCTGAGTATTTGCACACCCTTTGAGCTCTGTATGCGCCTCATCAAAAGCGGTTTTAAAAAGCGGCAACGCCTCTTTTGCGATGGCACTATCGACCAAAAGCGTCTCCATGGCATTGCAAACTCCGGGGCGTTGCACTTTTGCATTGATGGCAATTCTTATCGCATCATCAAGCTTTGCATCTTTATCGACATAAGTATGACATTGCCCTTTATCATGCTTGACAACACTCACGGTTGCGTTGTCGCAAACATAGCGTATAAGTCCCTCTCCGCCGCGCGGGATAATCAAATCAACATATTTATCCATCTTTATAAGCTTTGCAACTCCCTCTCTTGAAGAGTCAGGAATCAACGAAATAAGCGATTTTGGCAGATTGTTTTTCTCTAACACTCCTTGAAGTACCTCTGCAATAGCTCTGTTTGAGTTCTCAGCCTCTTTACCGCCCTTTAACACACAAACATTTGAACTCTTAAAGCAGAGTGCCGCAGTATCGCTCGTCACGTTTGGGCGAGACTCATAGATGATTCCAATCACACCGATGGGAATGGTAACTTTTTCTATCTTTAGCCCATCTTCCGTAACCCATCCATCAAGCACACGACCTACAGGCTCTTTAAGAGCGGCTATCTCTTCTATCGCCACCGCCATAGCGTCAATGCGCTTCTCATCAAGATAAAGTCTGTCCATCAAAGCCGACGACAACTCATTTTTTTTGCCATCAGCCATATCTTTTGCATTTGCCTCTATAAGCCCCATACTGTTTGCTCTTAGTGCTTTTGCCATCTCTTTTAAAATTCTATTTTTTTGAGCACCGCTAAGCTCTGCCAAAACTCTGCTTGCGTTTTTTGCTTCTTGTAAAAATTGCTCCATTCTCTCTACCCGCTTCTCTTTGATATTTCTTTATGATGATGTTATACTACCATAAAAAAAATGAAGGCGTTTTTATGCAAACTATAACTTTTATCGGAAATGGAAATATGGCTCTAAGTATTGCTAAAGGGCTAAGGGAGAGCTACAAAATCGAAGTTGTAGGTAGAAGTTTTGAAAAACTGGAAAAATTTGAAAAAGAGCTTGGCATAAGCGTAGAAAAAGTACTTCTTGATAGCTTTAGCATCGAACAAAAAACGGTTCTTTTTTGTGTCAAGCCATCCAATGTAGAAGAAGTTGCTTCCATACTTACAGGAAGAGCAAGAGTTATCTACTCTGTTTTAGCAGGAACAACCTTAAAAAAATTGAGAGAGCATCTAAATCCTTATGCCATCGTACGCTGCATGCCAAATCTCGCTGCAAGTGTAGGCAAATCCATGACTACACTCACAGGCGATGAGATTTACAAAGAGGAGGCAAAGGAGCTTCTTGGAACAATCGGTACAACGCTTTGGCTTGGGAGTGAAAAAGAGCTGGACATCGCAACGGCACTTGCAGGAAGCGGTCCTGCATATCTAGCTCTTATCGCTGAAGCACTTGCTGATGGAGCCGTCAAAGAGGGGATGAAAAGAGCTGATGCCATGGATGTCATGCGTGGACTTTTTGACGGTTTTGGAAAACTCATACAAGATGTTCACCCTGCTCTTTTAAAAGATGCGGTTATGAGTCCAGGAGGAACAACTGCTGCAGGATACGGCGCACTTGAAGATGGCGGAACTCGTGCTGCATGTATCCACGCTATTGAAAAAGCACACAAGAGAGCAAAAAAACTCTCTTAGGTTATAAAAACTTGAGTATCTCTTTTTCTATATCTTCTTTTTCTATAACGGTTTTTTGAACTATCTCTTTAGTGAAAAGTTCTTTTATCATCGGAGGAATAGAGAGTTTTGCCTCTTTTGCGATTGACTCTAGCGCAACGATATCTTGCGCATCAACCTCTCCAGTAAGCGCATTTGCTATCACCGGAGAGAACTTTGTCCACTCGGCAGTTGAGTAAGCAATCGTTTTTATCGCCGGATTTGAACATGTCTCATAAGACTTCATACATGTAGCAGTGTGCGGATCCATAAGATAGCCGTTGTTTTCAAACGTATCTTTTATATAGGCTTTGCCCTCATCGCCTGTACAAAAATCTGCATCAAAACTCTTTTGAAGCTCTGCAAGTTCTGCACTGCTTAATTCATAGAAGTTTTTAGACTCCAAATCCTGCATTAGCTCTTTTGTTCTCTCGTAACCAAACATATCATAAAGAATACGCTCTACATTGGATGATTTTAGGATATCCATCGCGGGGGAAGTTGTGTTGACAACATGAGCATCTCTTAGATCATACTTTCCTGTTTTTATAAGTCTAGTAAGAACATTGTTTTCATTTGAAGAGATGATAATTTTTTCAACCGGCAAGCCCATTTTCCATGCGTAGTAAGCCCCAAGTGCGTTTCCAAAGTTTCCGCTCGGTACATTAAGATAGACCTTTTCGCCCATAATGATGGCATTTTGGCGTACAAGTTCAAGGTAGCTATGGATATGGTAGATGATTTGAAAAATGATGCGACCGAAATTTACTGAATTTGCTGCTGAGAGAAGGATGTTTTTCTCTTGAAGTGCCGCTTTAAATTCGCTTGAAGCCAAAAGCCTCTTGAGTGCATTTTGTGCATCGTCAAAAACACCGTTAATGCCTATGACTTTTAGATTTTTAGCATCTTCCGTAACCATTTGAAGTCTCTGAACATCACTTGTTCCGCCATCAGGGTAGAGACATGCAACTTGAACATTAGCACGATTTTTAAAAGTCTCTAGCGCAGCCGGACCCGTATCACCGCTTGTTGCGGCAAGAATAAGATAGTGTTCGCCTCTTTTTTGTGCGATAGATGAGAGTACGACACCAAAAGGTTGAAGTGCCATATCCTTAAAAGCACGAGTTGGGCCGTGGTATAGTTCACTTACATAGAGATTTTCTTTAACTTTTACTACAGGAACGGGGTTGGATGGGTTATCAAACTTGTCGTAAAGCTTTAACGCTTCATCGATAACATTTTTTTCAATATCAATCTCAAAACGCCCAAGCATCGCCGCAGCAAGCTCTTTATATGATGCGTTCAAATGTTCGTTTAAAAACGCTTCTCCTAACTCTGGTAAATTTTCAGGTACATAAAGACCGCCAAAAGAGGCGATAGGGTTTAAAATAGCTTCTGAAAATGTTACACTTTTTGCTCTTGTTGCGTCACACCCGCGCGTTTGAATAAAGTTCATACTGTTCTGCCTAAATTTTTTTTGCAATTATAGCAAATTATTCTAACGTCTCTTGTTTTGCGTCTCATTGTGTCTAAAAAAGGAGAGCAATATAGCAATCAGTATCAAAGCAGCAACAACCTCATACCCTATCATCCAAACAACTAAAAAGGCATTGAACTCTAAAAGCATAAAATGCTCAAATTTGCCACCTGCCACAACAAAAAAGAGAAAAACTGCTCCTATGAAGTATGGGATAGCAATAAAATAAAAAGTATAAAAAATCCCCTCATATCCCACGATAACAGGAAGATAATCACTAAAGTCCACCTTTTTTTGCGCAAAAGACGTTGTTTCGTAAGAGCTATTTTTTGTTTTGTTTTTTGTTTGATTTTCACGTAAAAGCTGATTATAGTACATAGCGTTATTTCTACGATTATCCAAATCTCTTTCTCTATCCATCAGCGACTCCTTAAAACTCATCTCTCTTTTTTGTCATTTTATCACACTCTATCAAAAAAACAACAAAAAATATCAAATAAAGTTAATAAGACTTCTCTCTCTTATTGAAAGAGAGCAATTGGGTTGATGTGAAACGATTTTTGCGTTACTTCAAAAATCAATTCATCGCTTATACGCCCTATAACTGCGCCTTTTTTAACCTTTTTGCCTTTTTCTATGTCTGGTGCTATCTGAGAGAGATTCGCATAGATGGTATGAAGTCCATTGTCATGCTCTACTATGACAATATTGTTTAAAACAGGTGTTTTGTCTGCATAGATAACTTTTCCATTAAAGACTGTTTTGACTTTTTCATTTGGCTGATTTGGTTTCATAGAGATTGATTCGTTGAAAACTTTGATACCATAGATGGGGTCTGTATAGTTTCCGTACTGTTTTGTGATTTTATAAGGCTCAAACGGCGCTATCGTTTTTTCTCCGACATAGAGCTTTGTTTTTGCAGCTTGATAACTGCTTCCTTGTGTTTTTACCTTTGGCAGATTATCATTTGAGACACTCTCTTTTGCGCTAAACGCTTCTGCTCTTTGAGCCTCTTCCTGAGCTTTTGAGAGTTCGTCTATCTTTACAATGTTAAGCTGTGCCAATGTTTTTTTGAGAGAATCTTGCTTGTTTAAAATCTCTTTTAACTCTTTTTTATAGGATTCTCTTGCAATTTTTAAATTTTTGAGTGACTCTATATTTGCCTCTTGCGTCTTTTTAATCTCTTTTCTTTTGCCATCAATGGAAGCAATTGCGCTCTCTATCACACTCACATGCTGATTTAAAACATCTATATTTTTGGAGTTTTCATGAAACTCTTTGTTGAGCTCTTTGATTTTGGCTTTAGCACTCTTAAGCATACTTTCTAAAACTTCATACTCGATGAGCGACTCTTCGTTTGCGCTGTACTCTTCTTCTAAAATAATAGAGAGTGAGACACTCTGCGCAATAGTAAAAACCAGCTCCTCTTCAAGTGCACTGCTGTTTTGCTTTAGGCTCTCTTGCACACCTTTGAGAGATTTAATCTCTTCAACATTAGCACCATAGCTCCCCTCTTTTTCTACAAGCTCTTCTTGAAGTTTTTTAAGAACATGTTGCTGAGCAGCAATCTCTTTTTCATGAGCAATAATTGCTTGTGCGGTCTCATCCATTTTTTTGCTCACAAGCTCCTGCGTTTTTACATACGTGCCTATCTCTGAGCTTGTTTTTTCTATTTTTGTATCTATATTTGTCTTTGCGTGCAGACAAAAAGAGAGCAGTAAAAGGGAGGGAAGTAAACGAATCATGCCTCTTCTTTATGTCCCAGAACAATCAACGATGCCAAAACTATAGAGATTGCCACAGCAACGCCTAAAATCATCAAAAAGTCATCAATAGGGTTAAAAACAACAACATCAATACCGATGTTTTTAAACTGATCAAGCACCCAAGGATAGGAAGAGAGGTAGGTGAAAATGCCAAAAGCGACAAAACTTGCTAGAAGTGCATCAACAATTGCAAGTCTAAAAAGCACAGCAGAACGTAGCCAAAGAGCAGCCCCAAAAAGCCCCATAATACTCATACGTTCGTTGTGTTTGTACTGCCATATTCGTAACTCTTTAAAGATAAGCAGCACTGTTACAAGAAGCACCACGCTTGAAAAAAGTGTCACTACATTTTTAAAAAGAAGCAGAAGTTTATAGACAGTGTCATGCGTATGAGCAAAATCCTCTACCTTTGTTATAGCATTATGCGCAAGCAAATCACTTTTTAGTTTTTTTATCTCTTCTGGAGAGGGGTAATGACTCAAAGAGAGTTTATAAAATCGTGGCAATGTCAGTTTTAAAAGCTCGACATTTGTACTCTTCATATCACTGCTCAATCTTTTGATTACAGAATCAGGAGCAATCTCTTTGGCTTGTGATACGATTTTGTTGATTTTGGCAAATGCTTCACTACTCAACTCCTCTTTGCTAACCGCAATGACAGAGTAATTTTGCGAAAGTTTTACTTTGTACGCATCAATGGAGCGCTCCACAATAAAATAAAGCTGCATTGAGAAGAGTATGCTTAAGAGTGCTAGAACGAGGGAGAGATGATTTCTAACGGATTTCATGTATATTTCCATATTCTATGTGAAAATGTTTATAATCAACGCTTAAATTTTTCGGAATATTATGCGTAACGACAATAACAGTAGTCTTTAGCTGATTGTTCGCACCCTCTAAAAGATTCCAGATGAGTTGTGAAGAGTACTCATCAAGGTTTCCTGTAGGCTCATCCGCCATAATCAAGATAGGATTGTGCGCAAGCGCTCTTGCCATAGCAACTCTTTGTTGTTCTCCACCGCTGAGTTCTAATGGGTATTTTCCTATTTGATGGTTGAGGCGTACATGTTTTAAGAGTTTCTCAACCTGATCTTGCGCAACACTTTTAAGATATCCATTTATCAAAAGAGGAAGCATGATATTTTTCTCTATTGTCCACTCTTTAACAAGTTTGTAATCTTGAAAAACGATTCCAATATGTCTTCTTAAAAAGTTAAGTTTTGAGCGTGAAATGGCTTTAAGTTCAACCCCGCCAACCACAAGAGAGCCCTGTTTAGGCTTAAGCGCTCCGTAAAGAGATTTGAGAAGTGTTGATTTTCCACTTCCGCTTGCTCCTGTTATAAAGACAAAATTACCTGAATTTATTGAAAAACTCGCTTTATTGATAATGGTTTCATTGTTAGAATATGCCAAAGAGAGGTCTTGGGCGATAATGACTTTATCCATGAAGCGCCTCGTTTAAAAATTTATGTGCCAAAAGGTTGCTTCTTGATTTGAGGGGTTTTTTTGGAAAGTAGTGTGCATCTTCACCTCTAATGATGACATAAACATGTTCCGGTTTATCAAAACTTCCCATAGAGAGGCGTAGCATAACCCCATCTTCAAGGGTATAGCTTCTCTCAAAATTAAGAAAACCGCCATCAAATCTTTGAACAGTTTTATAAAGGTCTAGTATTGCCTGCGGTTTTAGTCGTACTCCAGAAAAATCAAAATTTCCCTCTAACACAAGCTCCATAGACTCCTCATCGTTTATCATAGTGAGGTCATAGATGTTCTTCTCCATCTTCTTCCATCTATCTTCATACTTGCTTGTCACTGCAATATCTTTGTTTTTGTTGATATGAAGCGTGGTTTTGTTTGGAGCAATAAATGTCTCATACGAGTATGCATAGTAGTTTTCACTATCTGTTCTAAGCTCCAGCGTTCCGCCAACATTCAAGATACGTCTCGCCTCTTCGATGAATGGAGCTGAAATAACTCTTCTATGCGGTTTTTTATCCCATGGCACAGGAAAATGGACATAAATCTTCTCTATGGCATTGGATGGGACAAGCTCCATAAAAAGTCTTGCATCATAGTTAAGCACTAAGATATTGTTTATATTTTGGATGGTAGTTTGTTTTAAAACTTGTTCAATAGAAGGAGTGTGAATCTCTATACCGATAAACAGAACATCTGGATTATTGGAAGCTTGATGCAGGAGATGGCGCCCAGAGCCAAAACCGACTTCAATACGAATTTTTTTGTTTTGTGGAAAATTTTGGGCAAAGTAAGTTATATCTTTAAGGGCTGTTACTTCTCTGAGGTGAATATTTTTTTGATGATGCGGCACATTGGATGCGATAATCTCCAATCCGGCAAGGTTCGCATAGGACAAAAGCGCTTTATGTACATTATAAACAGAAGTTGGTCGCGTGAGCTTATCGCTTTTGAGAAGTTTCTTCCCCTCCTCGTCTATCACCAACAAAAAAAACTCATCTTCATCCACTTTTGCGCAGATGAGTCTCTCTTCTTGATACGATGCGTTTTTGGCTATAAAATAAAAAGAGGTTCCATCACTCTGGGATGGAAACTCTATCTCTTTAAACTCTTTTATATGTAAATGCGGCATTCATTCTCGTTTTAGTTAAAATCTTGCATTGGCACAATGACCTCTTCGATAGGCGCAACAACTGGCTTTTGTTGGCTACTGCTTCTTGTGCTGTTACTTTGTGGTACATCTCTCTCAACTACAGCAGGTTCTCTTTTTTTTGGAACCATATTTTTGTCTTCGATTGTCATTTTGATCTCTATGCTCGGCTCTGATTTGATACCATTTGCATCCACTGAAAAGATTTTATAGTAGTATGTTTTATCATACTGCACATTGGAGTCAAAAAACTGATTTCCTTTGATATTTTGAAAATCTTCAATCGAACTCTCTAAAAAACCTTTGCTATATTTTTTTTGTACTGTATAACTCTTTGCCCTAGAATCAGTCCCAATCCAAGAGAGTTTTACCTGTCCATTTGAAAATTTTGCCTCTGCTAAAGATGGAGCAGCTGGTTTTACAAGCGTTCTTCCGAGTGC
The DNA here is from genome assembly GCF_059705355.1 of Sulfurimonas lacustris. Classification (NCBI taxonomy): domain Bacteria; kingdom Pseudomonadati; phylum Campylobacterota; class Epsilonproteobacteria; order Campylobacterales; family Sulfurimonadaceae; genus Sulfurimonas; species Sulfurimonas lacustris. The sequence goes on along the minus strand of NZ_AP046125.1, from coordinate 772,701 downwards.
GGTGTGGTTAGAGTTGATACTCTCTAGCTTGTCTCTATCAACAACACTAATTCTGTAAAAGTACTCTTGACCATCCTCTTTGATAGTATCCACATAAGAGTTTGTTTTTGTCTCAGCAAGCAACGTGTAACTTCCATTAATACTTACAGACCTGTAGATTCTATACATCAAAAAGTCAACAGCGTCACTCTTTTTCCAGTGAAGTTCTATCTTTTTTGGTATATCAGTAGAAGCTACAATCTGCATAACTTCAACAGGAAGCTCTTTTGTTAAAACGGTGACTTCTTGGCTTGGTTTAGAGATAAGTCCATCGTATGTTTTTACGCGAACACGGTAGATGTAGGTAAAATTATCTTTTAAATCTTCATCTATATACTCTGCATTAAGACGTCCTTCTACTGTTGCCACATCAATCCATTTACTATCTTCAAGTGTTCGTCTTTGAACGATGTAAGCTTTTACCTTCTCATTTGCATGTGGACGCCATAAAATTTTTGCACTTTTTGGCATTCCTTGTCTGCTATGAATCCAGACAACAGACTCAAGTTCTGGAAGAGAAGCTATCACCGTCGCTGCACTTTTTTGCGATTCTGCTTTTGTGCTGTATGTTTTGAAATAGTAACTATAACGCTTGTTTGGTTCTATTTTTGTATCGAGGTAGTGCGTAGAGAAACGACTAGGCACTGTATCATAGTATGCGTCTTTTTTAGTATCTGTTTCACCAACCACTGTTTTGTAGATATAGACACCCTCTACCCTTTGATCCTCAATCGGTTTCCACTCAAGTGCAATCGAGTTTGTATCTATAATCGTGCCATTTGCAGTAAGCTCAACAATCGGCAATGTAGTATCAATCACCGTCTCTTTTTTAGGCACGGGTACCGTACCGCTACAGCCACTAAGAATAAGTAGCGAAACTGCGTATAATGTTGTTAACGTCCATAGTCTCATCCATCTGCTCCATATCAAATTTTTTCTCTATATATTCTCCCATTGCTACGTCCAAAGGCGCGGTAAAAGAGACCTCTTCTCTTGTTGTCGGGTGAATAAAATATATGCTATATGCATGAAGCAAAATGCGTTCCGACTTCTCTAGTTTTGGACTTTGCGCATAAATATGGTCTCCCACAATATGGCGATTTATCTTCTCTAAATGAACACGAATCTGATGTGTTCTTCCAGTAAAAAGCTTACAAGCAATAAGTTGATTTTTTTCATCTTTTGACAATGCCAACGCCTTAAAAAGGCTCTTTGCGTATTTGCCATGCTCTAAACATCCCATCTTAAGTCTGTTATGCGTGCTTCTAGCGATGGGGCACTCCACTGCAACTATATCTTCTTTAAGTGGCGGATTAACAACTGCTAGATAGTATCTTCCCATGCTTTTGTCTTGAAGTTGGCTAGATAAAAACTCATGCGACGCATTGTTCTTTGCGATGACCATTGTACCGCTTGTCCCTTTGTCAAGTCTATGCACGATTCCGTGTCTCTCCTCTCCGCTGAGCGTTGAGAGACGAATCCCTTTATGCTTGAGCCAGTCAACCAACGTCGCTTCTTTGACACTAGGAGCAGGATGCACGGTAAGTCCGCTTGGTTTGTTAATAACCAAAACATCATCATCTTCATAAAGCACTGCAACACTAAAATCTATCTCCAATGGAGAGCTTATCTGCATATCAGGAAGGTTTACGGTAATGATTTGATTCTCTTTTAGTTTAACGCCTGCACGTGAGACGACTTTGCCATCTACAAGTACAGATTCTCTTAAGATAAGCTGTGCAACCTGCGAACGGCTTTGCCCTATTTGCGATGCAAGAAACGTATCAAGACGCTGTGCATCATCGCAAATATATCTATGTGTTGCATTCATTATAAACCTTTATGATACAATTTCTAAAATTTTATGGAGTTTCAAATTTGTGGAGAATTGATAAGCGCATTTTAGCACAATTTGATATATTTTCCATTATTTTAATTATTCCCCTCGTACTTACCTCCAACTGGCTTATCAGCGAAGCAGTTCCGGCACTTGCACAAAAACAGCTAGCTTATGTTGGGGTTGCGACATTAACATTTTTAGCCGTTTTTTTACTTCCTATTCGCAGGATGAGTTGGCTTATTCCTTCTATCTACTGGATTAGCATCTTTCTTCTTCTTATGGTTGAGTTCTTTGGACATGCAAGACTTGGTGCGCAAAGATGGATAGACATCCCTTTTATCAACGCCACCATCCAACCATCAGAATTTGTTAAACCCGCTCTCATTTTAATGCTTGCCTATCTCATCAACAAATCTCCGCCGCCAATACAGGGCTATGGACTCAAAGAGTTTTTAAAAATCAGCTTCTATATTCTTTTACCCTTTATACTCATAGCCAAAGAGCCTGATTTAGGGACGGCTCTTGTACTTCTTCTTATTGGTTTTGGGGTACTCTTTTATATCGGTGTTTACTGGAAAATATGGGCGTTTTTAGTCGGGGGAATTTTGCTTTTTTCACCCATTGCTTACCAGTTTTTACTCCATGACTACCAAAGAACAAGAATCCACGATTTTGTAAGTGAAAAACCCTCTTACCATGTGCAACAATCCATCATCGCCATTGGTTCAGGCGGATGGACTGGCAAATCAAAAGAGGACGCTACGCAAACACAAATGCGCTTTTTGCCTATTGCAACGAGTGATTTTATCTTTGCTTTTTTGGTTGAGAGAACTGGATTTTTAGGTGCGCTAGGCGTTATCTTGCTCTATGTTTTACTTATCTTGCATCTCATGAGCCTAAGCATTTTTAACAACGACCATTTTATCAAAGTTGTCACAGTAGCCATTGCCTTTATGATTTTTATCTATATGGGGGTAAATATCTTCATGACCATAGGATTTGCCCCTGTTGTCGGAGTTCCTTTGCCTATGTTTAGCTATGGGGGGAGTAGTTTTATCAACTTTATGATTCTTTTTGCAATCATGCAAAACCTCATCACATTTCGTTACAAAGATATGTATGATGGACGGGGAACAAAAAGTTTTCTTTAAATGAGTTAAAGAGTTATTAGTTTAAAATTTTGTGTTGTGATGATTTTTTATTATGCTGATTTGCCAAGGGGATGAAGTGGCGCAGCGGACGGGGCTCGAACCCGCGACCCCCTGCGTGACAGGCAGGTATTCTAACCAACTGAACTACCGCTGCGCATATAAAAATGGTGGGCATTACTGGACTCGAACCAGTGACATCTACCTTGTAAGGGTAGCGCTCTACCAACTGAGCTAAACGCCCATTTTTATAACTATAAACACCAGATATAATGGCGACCCCTAAAGGATTTGAACCTCTGTCCCTACCATGAAGTGATAGTGTCCTTGGCCACTAGACGAAAGGGTCACTTTCATTCAACAAAAGGTTTTATAAAACTTGTTTTTTGCATTAGACAAGGCAAATTTTAACGAAACATAGTAAACTATGTGGGTTGAAATTTAACGAAGTATAATCAAAAATGGTGGGCATTACTGGACTCGAACCAGTGACATCTACCTTGTAAGGGTAGCGCTCTACCAACTGAGCTAAACGCCCTAATTTCATTTAGGTTTTTGAATTAGTTGTGCGTAAGATTTTGCATAGCATACTTAAAGTATGTGAGCGAAATATTGCGTGCAAATAATCAAAAAATGGCGCGATGAACGGGGCTCGAACCCGTGACCCCCTGCGTGACAGGCAAGTATTCTAACCAACTGAACTACCACCGCGCATTATAAAAACTGGTGTCCTGTGATGGATTCGAACCATCGGCCACCTCATTAAAAGTGAGATGCTCTACCGGCTGAGCTAACAAGACATACCCTCTATTTGTTTAGAGGTCGAAATTATAGGCAAATAGGTTTTAATTGTCAAGAAAAAATAGGACAAATTTAAAAAAATGTCTCTTTGTCTAACAAGAGTAGCATTTTTATAGCAAAGAGCACACTTTGCTGCTGTACATAGTTTCTATCTCCATTCAGATGAAGGCGACTCTCTTTATGGTGCTCTTTGCTTCTTACGCTCACATAGGCAGTGCCAACTGGCTTATATAGCGTTCCTCCTGTATCGCCAGCTATACCACTAATTGAAACTGTATAATCAGCGTTGCTCACATTCATAGCGCCCTCGCTCATCTCCATAACAACCTCACTGCTTACTGCACCATATTCTTGAAGTGTCTTGCCATGTACCCCGAGCCAGTTCTCTTTCATCGTGTTTGAGTAGGTGACAAGAGAGCCCTCAAGAACTTTAGATGCTCCGTTATGCTTCGTAAAATAGTAGGTTAAAAGCCCTCCTGTGCAACTCTCAGCAAAAGAGATTTTTTTTCCACTTGCTGAGAGTTTTTCTATGATATAACTTGGCATACTTGACGCTGCAATGAGTTTATTTGGGAGCAGCTGTTTTGCAGAGGCGATGAATTTGGATATATTTCCATACTTCTTACTTCTAACATCAATCCGCAACCATCCATCAATGAGACTGACTACATCTATCTTCAAATCATACATCTGTGCTATAGGAGAGAGCATCGCCATCGCACTCTCTTTGTCCTCCTCGAAAAGATGCACTGCTGCTTTAGAATCCTCCATACTTAGCAAAACTTCCGGAAACATCTGCATCTCATCCATATGAAGAACGTTAGTAATAGAATCCCTATACTCTAAAAGATAACTTCCATCCTCAAAAACAGAGGAGTTAGATGGAATAAGCATATCCTCTTTTAAAATCTGATTATCGCCAGTTATGGTACATAAAAGTTTACCAATGGTTGAGAAGTGCTGTTTTGTTGTGACAATAATTTGTCTATTTTTTGTGTTGAGTTCTTTGTCCAAATAGAGAAAAAGTGAATTGTCGCTCTCTTTGAAAAAAGTGATAGAGTGGATAAAATCTGTTTTTTGCTCTATCTTTCTAATAACATACTCCCGCAACGGTGTGTTGTAAATAAACTTGTTACCAATAAGAAGAAGATGAAGTTTCATGATGAGCATAACCTTTTAGAAATTGATTTTGCCAATTATAATACATTAAAGTGGCTTTTAAACGCTTAAGGGATATAATCCAAAAATTTTCTACGATTTGGAACAGCTATGGATTACAAAGATACACTCCTTTTACCTACTACAAAATTTGAGATGCGCGGCAATCTCATAAATAATGAACCAAAAAGATACGCTTCTTGGGATGATAAAAAAGTCTATGAAAAAATGAAGAAAAACCGCAAAGATGCGCAAAGTTTTACACTTCATGACGGTCCTCCTTACGCAAACGGTCACACACACATCGGACATGCCCTCAATAAAATCTTAAAAGATATCATTATAAAACATAACTATTTTAGCGGCAAATCCGTTCGTTTTACTCCAGGCTGGGACTGTCATGGTCTGCCGATTGAGCAGCAAGTTGAGAAAAAACTTGGCGGAAAGCAGAAAAAAGAGCTGCTTGAGACTGCAAAAATCAGAGAGCTTTGCCGTGCTCATGCATCGGAGTTTATAGATATTCAAAGAGATGAGTTTAAAAAACTCGGTGTCATAGCAGACTGGGAAAATCCTTATGTTACTATGGATTTTAAGTTTGAGGCAAACATCTACCGCACTCTTTGCAATGTCGCTAAAAAGGGGCTTTTGATTGAGAGAAGCAAGCCTGTATTTTGGTCATGGGCTGAGAGAACTGCACTTGCAGAAGCAGAGGTTGAGTATGAAAACAAAGAGTCACACTCTATTTTTATAGCTTTTGAACTAAGCGATGATGCAAAATCAAAACTCTCTGTAACAGATAAAGCGGCTCTTGTTATCTGGACAACAACTCCTTGGACGATTCCTGCAAACACGGGCATATCACTAAATCCAAACGAAGAGTATGTGCTTACAACAACTGGCTATATCGTGGCAAAAGAGCTTTTGGACTCTCTAAGAGAGCAAGGCATCTTAAGCGGAGAAATTGTAAAGAGTTTTCATGCTAAAGAGTTTGAAAATCTTTTAGCTCTAAACCCGCTAAACGGCAGAACTTCACGCATCGTTTTAGGAGAGCATGTTCTCATGGACAGCGGAACGGGGTGTGTGCATACGGCTCCAGGGCATGGTGAGGATGACTACCGTATTGGGCTTGTTTATGACTTGGAAGTTATCATGCCTGTTGATGAGACTGGATGTTTTGATGAGACTGTAGTAGGTTTGGGACTCATCCCAAATGGAGAGAACTTTGTCGGTCGCCATATCTTCAAATCTAACGATGAGCTAATCGAGATGATGGGTGAAAGCGTGCTTAAAGTAAGCAAGTTTACCCACTCATATCCGCACTGCTGGAGAAGCCACACTCCTCTTATATTTAGAGCTACAAAACAGTGGTTTATCTCGGTTGACGGAACGCCAAAGGGTGAAGATAAAACACTAAGAGGAATTGCCCTTGATGAAGTTGAAAAAACTCTCTTCTTTCCTGAAAGCGGCAAAAACAGACTAAGAAGCATGGTTGAAAACCGTCCAGACTGGTGTATTTCAAGACAGAGAGACTGGGGCGTTCCTATAGCATTTTTCAGAGTAAAAGCTACGGGAGAAGTCTTGCTTGATGAGAAAGTCTTAAATTTTGTCGCTATGATTTTTGAGATGCACGGAAGCGATGCATGGTACTCAATGCCGACAGAACAGCTCCTCTACCCAGGTTCTGGATATAAAGCAGATGAGCTTGAAAAAGTAACCGACATTTTAGATGTTTGGTTTGACAGCGGCTCTACATGGTACAGCGTTTTAAAATCCCGCAACTATGATGCAGGGGAATATCAGGCAGACCTCTACTTAGAGGGAAGCGACCAACACCGTGGATGGTTTCAGTCATCTATGTTTTTAAGCACGGCGGTAGAACACAAAGCACCTTACAAAATGGTTCTTACTCACGGTTTCACGGTTGATGAAAAGGGCGAGAAGATGTCCAAGTCAAAGGGCAATGTTGTCGCACCTGATGCGGTTTTAAAAGAGTACGGCAGTGAGATTCTCCGCCTTTGGGTTGCGTCAAGCGACTATCAAGGAGATCTTAAAATCTCTCAAAACATTCTAAAACAGAGTGCCGAGAACTATCGCAAACTAAGAAATACTTTTAGAATTATGTTGGCAAATATTAACGACCTAAAAGCTATCACGCCATATAACGAAATGGGCGAGCTTGACAAATGGATACTTAGCGAGGCAAAAATCGTACTTGACGCTGTTTATAAATCATTTAGCAACTACAACTTTGTTCATGGCATGAGCATGTTAAACAACTTTATAGTAAATGAACTAAGCGGCATCTACATCGATATCACAAAAGACAGCCTCTACTGTGACGCTATAAACGACCCAAGAAGAACCTCAAGCCAGAGTGCAATGGCAATCATGACAAAATCACTCCTAACACTCATCGCTCCGATTTTGACATACACTGCAGATGAGATAGTAGAGCATCTTCCTGCCGTTATCAAGGGTGAGAGAGAAGACATCTTTGACTTTGTTCATGAGGGCATAGAAGGAGTTGCATCAACTTTTGACGCTCCTTATATGAACAGTGCGAGAGAGAAGTTTTTTGAGATAGTTGACGGACTTAAAAAAGAGAAAATCATCAAAAACACTTTAGAGCTTGTCATAGTTACAGAGTCTGAAAAAATAGCAAAAATGGATAAAACCGCCGCTGAAGATTGGTTTGTAGTTTCAGGCATCTCACACACCCAAATCATCGAAGAACTCGGAAAATTTGAGGTTAATGGAGACATCTTTGTCATCCAAAAAGCAACAAAAGCAAAATGCCCAAGATGTTGGAAATACCAGTCAATAGACGAAGAGCATACATGTGAGAGATGTTCAAAGGTGCTAAATGCCTAATTTTGCCGAGCCTGTCTCTTTTGCATTTATCGCTAGCACTGTTGCTGTGATATTTGGGACTGTGGGGGTTGGCATACTTCTGGTTAAAAAGTTTAAATAACCATAAATGAGTATATTTGCTCTTCAATCACCTGCTGGTGGTTTTTTAGATGAAGGATTAAAACGATTTAACAAAGAGTTTGACGACTGGTGCATCCAGTTTGACAACTTTGAAGATGCCAATATTATCGCACAAACTCTTGATAAAAAAAGAACCGCTGATGTTGTGGAAATTACACCGCTTAGTTATCCAAAGTACTTTTTTCACAATCTTTACGGGACTATCCATACAACGAGACAGATAGAAGATAAAATCATATGCATAGTTGAACCGCAAATGGGTTCAAACTTCCGCATAGCTGTGTGTGACCTAAACACAAAAAGAGTAACTATCACAAAAACCAGCTACAAAAATGTACTAAGCGTTGAGGGTGCTTTTGCAAATTTTAAGCTGTGAAAATCATTTTGTAGCAAATATCAAGTTGTTTTATATATAATATTTGTTAAATGTTGTATGCATTACACCTCAGGAGAGGTGGAACGAGAAAGGATTGGAATTTAAAATGAAAAAGATGTTCTTTTTATTACTACTTATAAGTTTAGAACTATTTGCTGGTACACGAATGTGTAGTTCTGGAACGGTTACGAAACTGCTTAGTGATGATAACCAAGGAAGCCGTCATCAAAGGTTTATCATAAAAGTACCATCTGGGCAAACTTTATTGATTTCACACAATATTGATTTAGCACCAAAAGTACATCAACTAAAAGAGGGTAATTCTATAAAGTTTTGTGGAGAATATGAAAACAACACAAAAGGCGGTGTTGTACATTGGACACATCATGACCCAAGAAACAGTCATGTCGGTGGTTGGTTAGAATATAATGGTAAAAAGTATGAGTAACATATAATAATTACACAACCCAATGTTTGAAGTGTAATTAAACCCCGCTAAAGAAAAACAGACGTATTTTGCTATAATACACCCCATAATTTATAGATACAGGAAAACTAGTGATTACATTAAAAGAAGCACTAAAATTAAGTAAAGACGAACTAGAAAATTTTAAAAATGAGTTAAAAACAAAAATAGAAGCAAATGCAGATTTAAACGCTTACATAGATGTAAACAACATCGGCGAAGGCGTGCCAATCGCTATAAAAGACAATATTCAAGTAAAAGATTGGTCTGTTACATCTGCTTCAAATATACTTCAAGGCTATATCGCTCCTTACAATGCTACCGTTATACAAAAGATGTTGGCTAGCGGACTGAGTCCGTTTGGGCGGACAAATATGGATGAGTTTGCTATGGGAAGTACTACCGAGTCAAGTTTTTACGGCAAAACGCTCAATCCTCATAACAGAGATTGCGTCCCTGGGGGAAGTTCTGGCGGAAGTGCGGCGGCTGTTGCGGCGGGACTTGCCATTGCGGCACTTGGTAGTGATACGGGCGGAAGCATCCGTCAGCCTGCCTCTTTTTGCGGGATTGTGGGGATGAAGCCGACTTATGGGCGTGTTAGCCGTTATGGGTTGGGTGCTTACGCTTCATCACTTGACCAGATTGGACCGATGACGCAAAATGTGGAGGATGCGGCGATTTTGTATGACATCATCAGCGGACATGATGAAAAAGACTCTACGAGTGCAAACAAAAACGACAAAGTAAGCGACAAACTAAATCCTGAGCGCAAACTTAAAATTGCCGTACTTCCAAAACACATAGAAAATGCAAGTGACGATGTCAAAAAAGCTTATGAACTGGCAGTCAATGCGCTAAAGAGTGCAGGACATGAGATAGTAGAAGCTGAGTTGATGGACGCAAAGTATGATATCTCGGCTTACTACATAACGGCAACCGCAGAAGCTACTACAAACTTGGCTCGTTATGACGGTATCCGTTATGGGAACAGGGTTAGCGGCAAAGACCTAAACGACACATTTGTACAAACAAGAAGTCAAGGTTTTGGCGATGAAGTTAAACGCCGTATCTTGCTTGGAAACTTTGTACTCTCAAGCGGATACTATGAAGCTTACTATGTAAAAGCGCAAAAAACTAGACATATCATAAAAGAGCAGTACGAAAATATATTTAAAGATGTGGACTTGATACTCTCTCCTGTTGCGCCGACAACCGCAAACAAATTTGGAGAGCTTTCAACTCCGATGGAGATGTACCTAAGCGACCTCTACACCATCAGCGTAAACCTTGCGGGACTTCCTGCTATCTCTGTACCTGTTGCAAAAAGCTCTGAGGGAATGCCGATAGGACTTCAGTTAATTGCGAATGCTTATGATGAGCAGACACTGTTTGATGGCGCACTTAGTCTTGAGAGAGCGATAAACTACCAAAAATAAAAAGGTTCAGTCATGCAAAAAAGTTTTAGAGTTCAAAATGTCAAGTGCGGCGGTTGTGCAAATACTATCAAAGAGGCTTTAAAGGATGAGTTTGGCGAGGTTGATGTTGACTTGATGCAAGAGCCTCGTGTCATTACTTTAGAGATAAAAGATGAAGAAGCAGAGAAGAGTTTTCGCAAAAAGATAAAATCTCTTGGCTATCCGATGGAAGATGAAGAGCTAGGAGCATTTACAAAAGGCGGACTTAAAGCAAAAAGCTTTATCTCATGCGCTATGGGGAAGATGAGCGATGGCGGGGAAAACTCTTGATGGAAAAAAAAGATTCTAAAAATACTCTTTTAGCCTTATCCTCTTTAAATACATTTTTAGAAGTTAAAATGGATAAGATTCTTATGAATATCTTGAATATTGCAAGATATATTTTTATAAGTTTGATGATTATTTATCTCTTTACTTGTTTGATTAGTTTGAGTTATAAAATAGTTTCATTGACGCTGGCCCAAGGTGCGCTTGATTTTGAATCAATCAAGATGATTTTGACGGATGGTCTTTTTACGCTTATTGTTTTAGCGATTGTAAAAACACTCTTTATAAAAAATGGTTTTGACTATGCAATTACCTTTTTAGAGATTTCATTTGTCGTTTTGGTGAGAAAATTGATTTTGCTCGAGACACATCCATCAGAGACGATGTTGCTCCTGGTTTTAGGTGTTACTTCAGCCACTTTTTTTGTGCTCATCGTCTATATACATAGTTTAAAATATAAATGGTCCAAAGAGGAGAGTGCGGCACAAAATCCATAAAAAGAATGGATTGAGCCATTTTGTAGATCAAAAGAGGAGTTTTCTAGTTCTTCTTCATCCACTTTTTAAATTTTTGCAGACTGTCGATGTAGTCTGCCACATCATTAACTTCTTGTGGTTTAAGAGCGATTTTTGGCATGGCGTTGGAAGAGTAGCCAAACCTTTTGTAGTTTCCCGCCGGATCTACGATATATGAAAAAATATCCTCTTTTTTTCTCTCATAAGAGACAAGATTAAAATCTCTTCCCATTCCACCTGACATAGTTATGCTATGACAACCTGCACAGTGTGTTTTGTAAACGTCAAACCCTTTTTCTATATCTGCAAATGAGAGAGAGACAAAAAAAAGCCATATAAAAATCTTCTTCACAACATCCCCTTTTTTGGCGTTATTATAACACGCCCTTTCTCTAATGCAAATTAGGTTTGATGATATACTCATAGGTTGAAAAAAGTATCTCCACTCCGATAAGCCAGATAATGATCCACTCCAAAAATTCACTCGATTTTTGGTTTACTCTATCCGTTATGAACTCGACCGACTCTTTTAAAAATGAGATTTTGTATTCGATAACATCAAATCTTGATTTGAGTTCCAACTGGAGTGCAAGTTGGTTGTAGAGCGATTCTAGCTCAAAATCATCCCAGATAATGTCTGGTTTATCTAAAAGGTAGAGCTGATTGAGAATCTCAAATCTCTCTTTTGCGATGGCGCTTGCAAAATTCATCAGATTTTCTCTATCTTTTGCTTTGATATTTTCTATTCTATCGTAGAGTTTTTTACTCTCTTGCATCTTGGCTTCAAGTGATTTTTCTCTTATTTCCAACCCAACACTTTGCGAGAGTGCAAGTGAGATGATAGAGGCAACCGATTTGTTAAATTTATTGTACTTAATGGTATGTGTATCGATAAGCGGTTTTTCATAAAGAGCGTCCACAACCATAGGATAATCTTGGTTTACAAGTGCTGTTTGGTAGTGCGGTGCTTCTTTGATTTTGAGTCTTTGCAGAAATGACTTTATCTCTTCATGGTTAAAGTTGCAAAATGTGATTACCCCAAAAGAGGAGGCAAAAATAAACTTATCGTTGGTTATCTCGCCGACAAGTGACTTCTCTATGGTTGTGAGGATTAAGCCTGGGAACTCTTTTTCAAGATCATTTTTTGTGATGATTATGGGTATCTCTACGGATACAAACAGTACTCTTGATTCCATTTTTAGCCTTCATTTTATAAATTTGCTCTATTATACACCTTTTTTATCTCCATTTTATTACCACGGCTTTACCTCTTTTTAACCACAATAAAAGTATAATCCACAGAATTTTTATAGCAACATAAAAACTTTTAACTTCTAAAAGGACAACCATGAAAATTCGCAAACGTGCCCTCACTTTTGAAGATGTACTTCTCGTACCAAAATACTCCGAAGTTTTACCAAAAGAGGTCTCTTTAGAGACAAAACTCTCTCGCAATATCTCTCTTAAAATCCCTATGGTTTCCGCTGCAATGGACACTGTTACGGAGTACCGTGCAGCTATCGCTATGGCAAGACTTGGCGGCATAGGCATCATCCATAAAAACATGGACATCGAGACACAGTGCAAACAGGTGAAAAAAGTAAAAAAATCTGAGAGCGGCGTTATCATCGACCCTATCTATGTCTATCCAGAAGCTACGCTTGCAGAGGCAAATGCACTTATGGAGGAGTTCAAAATCTCCGGTGTTCCTGTCATAAACGCACACAACAAACTCTTAGGCATCCTCACAAACCGTGATATGCGCTTTCAAAAAGATATGAGCAGACGTGCGGATGAAGTGATGACAAAAATGCCTCTTATCACTGCAAAAAAAGGGATTTCACTTGATGAAGCAGCGGACATTATGCACAAAAACAAGATTGAAAAACTCCCGATTATCGACGATGAGGGATTTTTAAAAGGGCTTGTAACTATCAAAGATATCAAAAAACGTATCGAGTATCCACACTCAAACAAAGATGCTTTTGGCAGACTTGTGGTTGGTGCAGCCATCGGTGTTGGGCAACTTGACCGTGCAAAAGCTCTTGTAGATGCAGGCGTGGATGTTTTGGTTCTTGACTCTGCGCATGGACACTCAAAGGGTATCTTAGATACAGTCAAAAAAATCAAAGAGACAATGGAAGTTGACGTTATCGCCGGAAATATCGCTACTGCTGAAGCTGTTGAAGCTCTTATAGAAGCTGGAGCTGATGGCGTAAAAGTGGGTATTGGACCTGGGTCTATCTGCACAACCCGTATCGTTGCAGGTGTTGGCGTGCCGCAAATCTCGGCTATTGCAGAGTGTGCAGATGCTGCGCGCAAACATGGTGTTCCAGTTATCGCTGATGGCGGTATCAAATACTCAGGCGACATTGCAAAAGCTCTTGCAGTGGGTGCTAGCTGTATCATGGCAGGCTCACTTTTGGCAGGAACGGAAGAGTCCCCAGGGGAGACTATCATGTTTCAAGGTCGCCAATACAAGTCATACCGTGGTATGGGAAGTATCGGTGCTATGCAAAAAGGGTCAAACGACAGATATTTCCAAGAAGGAACTGCTGCAGACAAGCTTGTCCCTGAGGGCATCGAGGGGCGTGTGCCATTTCGTGGAAGCATTGCCGGCATAGTGCATCAGATGATGGGCGGACTTCGCTCTTCTATGGGCTACTGCGGAAGTAAAGATATCCCGACATTTTGGGAGCAAGCAGAGTTTGTTGAGATAACAAGTGCTGGTCTCAAAGAGAGCCACGTTCATGATGTTATCATCACGCAAGAAGCTCCAAACTACCATATCTAACTCTCTTTAGGGCATAACTCTCTTATGCTCTAAATCTCCTTCTTTTTTTAACGTATTTAAGATTTCTACTTTTAAAAACAAAAAAGCATTGTTGACTTTTATGCGAAAAAATAGTAAAATTTATGAATATTATAATTTTAGATAATAAGAAGGTTTTTGGATGGAAAATAATCAAGAAAAAAACAGATTAAAATTTTTTCCTGTTATGATGTATGCTATTGTCATGGGCTTGAGTGGACTTACCATTACCTACCAAAAAGCGGCGGTTTGGCTCGGCTTTCCTGCTTTTTTAGGTGAGATATTTATGGTACTTACAACTGCTGTTTTTGTGGTTGTCTCGCTTGTTTATCTCAAAAAATTCTTTACCTACAAGATGGCAGTTGCCAATGAGTTTTCTCATCCTGTACGTATCAACTTTTTTGCTGCCATCTCCATCTCTATGCTGATGCTCGCTATCATCTACAAGGAGAATTTTCCCACTGTAAGTGCTATTTTTTGGTACCCGGGGACATTTTTACATTTCTATCTTACTATGCACACCATAGCGTTTTGGATTAACAAAAACCAGCAACTTGACCATTCGAACCCTGCTTGGTTTATCCCAATCGTTGGAAATGTTTTGGTACCTGTAGCAGGGGTAGGCTTCGTTGACACTGGCTTGTTGCTCTACTTTTTTAGTGTCGGTATGTTTTTTTGGATTATACTTTTTGCTGTACTTCTCAATCGCATCATATTTCACCACCAACTAGCCATCAAGTTTATGCCGACACTTTTTATCCTTATTGCACCCCCTGCTGTAGGCTTTATCGCTTACTTTAAGATGTTTGGCGTCATCGATACTTTTGCACTTTTTCTCTTCAATTTAGCGCTCTTTTTTACACTTTTGGTACTTTTTATGTACAAAAATTTTATCCGTATCAAATTTTTTATCTCATGGTGGGCGTTTGTCTTCCCAATCGCTGCCATGGCGATAAGCTCCATGTTGATGTACCACGAGAGAGGCTCGCCATTTTTACAGCTCCTCTCTTACGTGATGCTTGGTGCAACAACAATCATTGTTGCCATCGTTGCTTACCAGACGATTTTGCATATGAAAAAAGGCGAAATTTGTATTCAAGAGTAGTTGCGTTTACCGATAAAATTTAAATTTAAAAAGGAATAAGAGTGAAAAAAAGTATATTTATGGACAAGTATCCGGTTTACAGTGTTGAGTTTGCTAAGAGCGAAATGGGAGTTGCAACAGCAAAAGAGGTAATTGAGTACTTTAAAGATAAGATTCAAAACCATCCGATTGCGCAGTTTATCGCTGTTTTTGACCACTACACGCATACAAAAAATCTTGGTGGTCCTATGATGGATGGTTTGTTGGATGCACAAAATATCATCTTCTGTTTCGGTCAGGCGATACCCGATACCAAAATGTTGGCGGCAAGACCAAGAAGTATCGGTGTTTGTGAATTTGAAGATAAAATCGTCATCGACTTTCTTGAAGCCCCAAAAGAGGAGCTCCATAAAGTGATGGAAGAGTGGACAAAAGGTTTAAAGAGCTAAAAAAGTGTCATTAAAACGAAGATTAAACCATTTTCGCTAAAATACCTTTCAATATTTAAGTCAAGGGTGAGCAAGATGGATTTGCAAACGATAGCACTGCATGAAGGTTACATAAAAGATTCACAGGGAACGATGGTTGTTCCCATCTACCAAACAACAGCGTATGAGTTTCGCGATGTAGAGCACGCTGCAAATCTCTTCTCACTTAAAGAGTTAGGCAACATCTACACACGCCTCAACAATCCTACAACAGATGTTTTTGAAAAAAGATTTGCAGCCCTAGAGGGCGGTGCAGCTGCACTTGCTACTTCAAGCGGCATGAGCGCTATCTTTTTTGCTATCGTCAATGTGGCAGAAGCTGGAGACAATATCGTTTGTGCAAAACAGCTTTATGGCGGAAGTTTGACGCTCAACACGCACACACTAAAGCGTTTTGGCATTGAGGCAAGATACTTTGATGTACATAACATGGCATCACTTGAAGCACTTATCGATGCAAAAACAAAAGTTATCTTTTTTGAGTCGTTGACAAATCCAAGTATTGATGTAGCAGACATTGAGGCGATTACTACTATTGCAAACAGACACGGTATCCTCACGGTAGTGGACAACACGGTTGCAACGCCGATTTTATGCCGCCCATTTGAACATGGAACAGATATCACGGTTCACAGTGCAAGCAAATATACAACAGGACAAGGTCTTGCCATCGGTGGGATTTTAGTCGAGAGAGAAGATTTGGTTTCAAAACTTCGTGCAAACCCTCGCTATGAGCATTTCAACAAACCAGACGCTTCATACCACGGACTTGTATATGTCGATACAAATCTCCCGCCTTACACCCTTAGAGCAAGACTTTCACTCGCACGTGATTTGGGCGCCGTTTTGTCTCCGTTTAACTCATGGCTCTTTATACAAGGGATGGAGACACTCTTTTTGCGTATGCAAGAACACTCTAAAAATGCTCTTGCACTTGCAGAGTTTTTAGAAGCGCATCCAAAAGTAAAAAAAGTAAACTATCCAGGGTTAAAGAGCAATGCAAACTACAAAAATGCACAAAAATATTTCAAAGACGCCTTATGTAGCGGGCTGCTCAGCTTTGAAGTAGCATCTCTTGAGGAAGCAACAAAAATAGTAAATGCGACAAAACTCTACTCTTTGGTGGTCAATATCGGCGATTCTAAGTCTATCATCACGCACCCTGCTTCAACAACACATCAGCAGTTAAACGAACAAGAACTTATAGCGTGCGGTGTTCCATCGGGACTTATTCGTATCTCATGCGGCTTAGAGAGTGCCGCAGACCTCATTGCAGATATGAAACAAGCACTAGAGGCATAGCGTTGTCACTCAACCTCAAAACATATACCGAACACTTTACAAACCCGCTCTATCTGGAGAGCGGGCGTATCTTAGAGCCTTATGACATAGCGTATGAGACTTACGGGGAGCTAAATGATGACAAGAGCAATGTTGTCGTTATCTGCCATGCACTCACGGGTTCGCACCACTGTGCAGGAACTTACGAGGGTGATAAAAAAGCAGGATGGTGGGACAACCTCATCGGCTCAGGCAAAGCAGTCGATACCGACAAATACTTTGTTATCTGCACCAACGTCATAGGGAGCTGTTTTGGTTCAACCGGTCCTATGAGCCCGCAACATCCGCACCATAACCCATACCGATACAAATTTCCGGTTATTACTATCAAAGATATGGTAAAAGCGCAAAGAATCCTTTTTGACAGACTTGGCATCCATAGCGTTCATGCTATCATCGGCGGTTCGATGGGCGGCATGCAGGCACTTCTTTTTGCGATTCACTACCCTAACTTTGCATCCAAAATCATCTCCATGGCAACAACACACGCTACCCAGCCTTGGGCGATAGCATTTAACAAAGTAGCGCAAGAAGCTATCCTTAAAGACCCTGATTTTAAAGATGGATATTATGAGAGCCAAAATATCAAAGAAAACGGTCTCTCAGGTATGGCGGTGGGCAGAATGGCAGGATTTATCAGCTTTTTGTCTTACGAATCGATGCAGAGCAAGTTTGGCAGAGAGTACAAAAACACAGACGGACTTTACGAACTCTTCGGCAAGTTTCAAGTGGAGCTTTTTTTGGAGTACAACGGTTATAACTTTACAAAATGGTTTGACCCGCTCTCATATCTCTACATCACAAAAGCCATCAACATCTACGATATCTCGCGCGGATTTGACTCTCTTGGCGAGGCACTTAAAAAGATAAGTTGCGAACTGCATCTTATGAGTTTTAGCAACGACCAGCTCTTTAAAAACTTTGAGATGAGAGAGATTAGCGATGCACTGACAAAGATTGGCAACACCAACCACACCTATGTCGATATAGAGAGCAACTACGGGCATGATGCATTTTTGGTAGAAGTCGAGAAATTTGAAGAGTATGTAAAGGATATTTTAAATGGCTAAAGAAGATTTGACAACAGAGACCCAAAACTTTGAGGCAAAGTTAGAGAGTGCAAAAAAAGTTTTAGAAACTCTTATGAATCCCGAAATAACACTTCAAGATAGCCTCAAAGCGTATGAACAAGGGATGAGCGAACTCTTAAGCGCACAAAAGATGCTAGAAGAGGCGGAGATAAAAATCAACGAGATAAAGAGCAAACAATGAGAGCCGCCGTCCTTCAACTCAGCGCACAGGGGATGAGCTCAACAAAGCTCTACAACTATATCCGCATAGCCTCAAAACAAAATGTCAAAGTGCTGCTTTTGGGCGAATATATCCTAAACCCTTTTTTCAAAGAGCTTCAAGGGCTCTCCCCTAGCATGATTGATGAGCAGGCGAAGCATCAGGCAAAAGTTTTAAAAGAGATGGCGCATACCTATGACATAACCATTGTAGCGCCTTTGGTGGTAGTTAAAAAAGGGAGGGTTTACAAAACCGTGGCGAAGTTTGCACCCTCTTCCACCTCTTACTACGAGCAGCAAATCCTTATCAACTATCCGCATTGGAACGAGGAGAAGTTTTTTGCCAACACACCAAAACCGCTTCAATCTCCGCTGATGTTTAAAGTTGGAGGCTTTAAATTTGCACTTATGAGTGGATTTGAACTCCATTTCGATACTATGTTTAGCGAAATTGCCGCAAAAGGGGTGGATTGTATCTTGCTTCCGAGCGTCTCCACATTTGACTCGTACGAGAGATGGAAAACGCTTATCCTCTCACGTGCATTTACACATAACTGCTATATACTCAGAGCAAACAGAATCGGCGAATATGCCGACAAAGAGCATGTTTGGAGTTTTTACGGCGATTCGCTTCTTGCCTCTCCAAACGGCGAGCTTTTGGAGCATCTTGGCAACAAAGAGGAGCTGATGATTGTCGATATGAGCCATACAGAGGTGGCACGTGCGAGAAAAGCATGGGGTTTTAGAGATGCACTTCACAAAAGAAGCCTCTCATGATAGAGTATTTTCACAGACAGATACAGCTTTGGGGCAAAGAGAGACAAGACGCACTCCAAAACAAAAAGATAGCCATCATCGGAGCGGGAGGGCTTGGAAGCTCACTTGCTTTTGCACTCGGTTCTAGCGGAATCGGCGAGATACATATGGTCGATTTTGACACGGTCTCCACTCACAACATCCACCGCCAAATCGCTTTTAAAATCGGTGATGAGGGAAAAAGCAAAGCCGCTTTAAATGCAGAACTCATAGAACAGAGATGTCCATTTGTAAAAGCCATCTCTCATGAGTGTGATTTTGAAACATTCTCTCAAAAAAATATAACCGTTGATTTGGTCATAGATGCAACCGACAACCTCCCCACACGTGCCCAAATAGACGACTACTGCAAAAGCAAAAACTTGCCTTGGATATACGGCAGTGTCGAGGCATTTCACGGGCAAGTCTGTTTTTTTGAGAACTCCTCTTTTCGTGACGCATTTAAGATAACATCCCAAACTCCGGCAGGCATCGCCGCTCCCATCGTTATGCACATTGCCTCTCTTCAAGCAAATCTCGCCATTAGATATCTTGCGGATTTGAGTGTCAAAAAAGATTGGCTCTACTACCTCTTTTTTAACGCTGATGGGGAGCTGATAACGCAAAAGTTTGGAGTGCCAAAGAGTTAATTTACCTCTGCTTTATAGATTTTAGATATAATTGCGCCTACTTTAAAAGGCGCAAACACTATGAATTTTGAACCCTATCCATTTGAAAAACTTACCGCTTTACTTCAAGATATTACTCCAAATAGCGCGTATGAACCCTCTGCTTTAACTATCGGCGAGCCGCAGTTTGAGACACCGCATTTTATACAAAAAGCTCTTTGTGATAGTACACCGCTTCTTAGACGCTATCCTAAAACAGCGGGTGAAGATGGGCTAAGAGTGGCACAAAGAGAGTTTGTCGCAAAAAGATTTGGCGTGATGCTTCATGAAAACCAAATCATTCCTACTTTTGGAACAAGAGAGGTTCTTTTTAACTTTCCGCAATATTTTCTTTTTGACAAAAAAGAGCCAACCATCGCTTTTACAAACCCTTTTTATCAGATTTATGAGGGTGCGGCTACTGCTTCAAGAGCAAAGACGCTCCACCTAAACCTTACAGAAGAGAACGGTTTTAAGCCTCTGATTGATGAAGAAAAGTTAGCTACATGTCATCTTGTCATTTTGAACTTTCCAAACAACCCAACTTCATCAATGCTAACACTTGAAGAGCTTGGGGAGTGGGTAAAGCTTGCACTCAAACACAATTTTCTTCTCCTAAATGATGAGTGTTACAGCGAGATTTATACCGACAAACCCATCCCATCGCTTCTTGAAGCTTCGGTACATGTGGGCAACGCTTCATTTAAAAATGTGCTTGTTATCAACTCTATCTCAAAGCGTTCGTCCGCTCCGGGGCTACGTTCAGGTTTTATCGCTGGGGATGCAAAGATTTTAAAAGGTTACATGAACTATAGAACGTATGTCGGATGTGCTTCTCCACTACCACTACAGAGTGCGGCGGCGGCGGCTTGGAGTGATGAAGAGCATGTGGAAGAGGCAAGAGCCGTCTATAAGCAAAACTTTGAAAAAGCGCGTGAGATTTTGGGTGTAGAGATACCCGAAGCCACATTTTATATCTGGCTAAAAGTCCCATCAGCTTTGGAGTTTACAAAAAAACTCTACCGTGACTACAACGTCAAAGTTCTACCGGGTGAGTTTTTGGCAAGAGAAGATGTAAATGGCATCAACCCAGGCAAAGAGTACGTCCGTATCGCTCTTGTTGAGGATACGCAAAAAGTTGAGAGTGCATTGAAAAGAATTAAGGAGTGTTTATGTCTAGTGTAGAAAAACTTAAAGAAGATGTTTTTAAGGCTGTGCAAAATGGCGATATTGCATCACTTTATATGCTCGAAGAGCAGGCGTACAACACATTTGAAGAGGATATGCTTCAAGATTTTTACGCAAATATTCTTGATATGGCACTTGAAAGGCTCACTGACACACTTGAAGCGCATAGAGTGATGGATATGAACGAGGTGCAGGATTTTGCAACGCTAAGAGCTTTGTACGAGTATGCCATGGAGAACTACAGTGCAGGAAAAAGAGAGGATGCAAGCGCACTTTTTGAAGTTCTTGGCGGTCTTAGCAACGACAAAGAGTTCTCAAAAGCACTTAAAATCCACAAGCTTGCCGCTGCCAAAAATATCCCGCTTGATGATTTTTTAGAGATTCTCGCCAATATCGATGCAACACAAGAAGCGGGAACTTTTTATATAAATTCTTTTAATGAGAAAGAGGCACGAAAATTGCTTGAAAATGCCCAAAGCAGTGGGGAGTAAGCGTATGAAAATTCATTTTATAGGGATTGGCGGTATCGGCATTTCAGGTTTGGCACAGTATATGCGTTACAAAGGACATGAAATCAGCGGTTCGGATATCGCCGATACGCTTATAACGCAAAAGTTGCGCAAGCTTGGCATCGCTATCACCATCCCTCATGATGCTTCTGCCATAAATGAGCAAGATTTGGTTATTCACTCTGCCATCATCCGCCCTGACAATCCCGAGATAGTAGCTGCAAAAACAAAGGGAATCGAAGTTCTTGCCCGCCGTGAAGCACTGCCGCAGATTTTGGGAGATTTGAAAGTTTACTCTGTTGCGGGAGCGCATGGTAAAAGCACTACGACAGCGATACTTACGGCTATCATGGATGGTTCAGCCATCATCGGAGCAGAGTCAAAATCGTTTGGCTCAAATGTGCGCTATGACGCCGCAAATGATGTGATGATATTTGAAGCAGACGAGAGCGATGGAAGTTTTTTAAACTCAAACCCTCACTGTGCCATAGTCGTCAATGCCGAGCCGGAACATATGGAGTACTATGACTATAACTTTGAACTCTTTTATGAATCATACAAAACTTTTATAAAATCTGCTCCCCATCGTGTTTTAAACGCTGAAGATCCGTTTTTGGGCAAACTTGTGGGCGACATAGAAGCCCAGTGGCTCTACCCAAGCCGTGACATCACAAATATAGAATTTGTTCTTATCAACGATGAACCGCATACCCGTTTTACGCTTAGAGATTTGGGAAGTTTTGATGTTTGGGGATTTGGCAAACATATCGCTCTTGATGCGTCTTTGGCAATTTTGGCGGCACATGAGTCGATGGATATTGAGACTATCAGAGAAAAAATACTTACATTTAAAGGTATCAAAAAACGTTTTGACATTGTCGGAGTTGAGGATGACAGCGTAATCATAGATGATTACGGTCACCATCCAACAGAGATAAAAGCAACATTTGAATCAGTAAAAGAGTATGCACTTCTTAAAGGTTTTGACAAAATTACCGCTATCTGGCAACCGCACAAATACTCTCGCACCATTGACAATCTTGAGGAGTTTATCAACTGTTTTGAGGGTGCGCAGGAGTTGATTATCCTGCCTGTTTGGTCGGCGGGTGAAGCAAAGAGAGAGATTGATTTTGCCGAGAAATTTAAGCGCTACAACCTTACCATGGCAGACAAAATCAAAAGAGCCAACAACACCATCAGTGTCATAAAAGACAAAGAGGAGCTCAAAACACTAGATAAAGGGCTTATCATAGGCTTTGGTGCGGGTGATTTGACATACCAAATCAGAGGAGCGGTGTAGTGGCTTATCTCGTAGGGCTCGTTGTCGTAGGACTTTTTTTCTTAGTTCTGCACTATTTTACAGAACTTACGCGTAAGCAAAAAACATTTGTAACAGGTGTAGCGCTCCTGCTTGTTCTCTTTGCTTTGGCATTTAACACCTATGCCGATACACAAAGAGATAAAATGCTTGATGTTGTTGCAAGGTTTAACCAAAACGCCACCGTCAAATGTGGTGCGCTTGATGTCAATAACACAAACTTTACCCTAAGTATCGGTACTTATACTTTTATAGGCAAAGAAAAAACTCCCTTTAGCGGTCAAATGATTAGCGCGTCAAAATGCGAGTAGATGCGGCTTCTAAGATTGATACTCTTATCAATCAACTCGATTTAAACGAGCATATAAACTCCTTTAGACACTTTTTTGCCCGTGAGAGTTCGCTTTACATCGAGGGTGACCAAGAGCTTCATTTTCGCTATATCCAAGCACTTGATACCATAGAGTTTAAAGCACCTCCAAAAGTAGCAGACTTTACAAACGCAAAACTTCACCTCCAAAAACAGGGCGTGCTACAGTTTGAGCAGATTTTTGAGTTTGTCAAAGTTGTGCGCTATTTTCGCTACTTTAAGAACAAAAACCTTAGCGGCATTATCGGCGAGTGGATGGATAAGTTCGTTATAGAGCCGAAATTTTTTGAGGTTGAGAAGTACTTTACGCATGACGGCAAATTTGAAGAGAACCTAGATGAGGCACTTTTTGGTTTGGCACAGAGGATAAAAGAGCATAAAGCCAACATTAGCAGTTCACTCAAAAGACTCACTTCAAGCCCAAAAATCTCGCCTTATCTCATAGACACGCAAGTCCATCTTATCAACGATGAAGAGTCTCTTTTGGTACGTGGCGGCTTTAACCATGTCTTAAAAGGTGCTATTGTAGGCAGAAGCAGCGGCGGCGGTTTTTATGTCTCGCCAGATGTGATCCTCAAAGCAAAAGAGCAGATTCGCTACATTACGCAAGAGAGAGAGGCGATTTTTTACACTTACGCAAAAGAGTTCTCCTCCAAACTTGCCCTCCTTCTTCCATTTCTCAACTTTACAGATAAAGAGTTTACGAAGTTTGACAACTACCAAGCAAGAGTTCTGTTTGCAAAAAGTAAAAACCTCCAGCTCGTCAAATCAAAAAAAGATGGCAAAATCATCCTAGAGGGCTTTATCCACCCTGCCCTGCACCACGCGAAACCCATAAATGTTGATTTTTCTAAAAATATCTTGATGATAACTGGTGTCAATGCGGGCGGAAAAACTATGCTTTTAAAGTCGATTTTAAGTGCGGCTTTTATGGCAAAGTACATTATCCCCATGAAACTAAACGAACACAAATCTCATGTTGGCAGTTTTAAAAACATACTTGCCATCATCGACGACCCCCAAAATGTCAAAAACGATATCTCCACTTTTGCAGGGCGTATGCAGGAGTTCTCAAGGATTTTTGAGTATAGAGATGCGCTTGTCGGAGTCGATGAGATAGAGCTTGGAACAGATAGCGACGAAGCGGCGGCACTCTTTAAAGTTATGCTTGATGAGTTGATTTTAAGAGGGCAGAAAATAGTCGTCACAACGCATCACAAACGACTTGCCGCATTGATGGCAGACCGTGATGATGTAGAACTTATGGCGGCGATTTACGATGAAAAAAACAGAGTTCCGACTTATGAGTTTATGCACGGCATCATCGGAAAAAGTTACGCTTTTGAGACCGCAAGCAGATACGGAATCTCTAATAAAATAGTAAGTGAAGCAAAAGCTCTTTACGGAGACAACAGCGAAAAACTCAATATCCTCATTGAGAGAGGTTCACAGCTGGAGCGAGAGTTAAAGCAAAAGCACAAACTCATAGATGAAAAACTTGAGCAGATAAAAACCAAAGAGTTAGAGTTAAAAGAGCAAAAACAAAGTGTTTACGAAGAGTTGGAGCGTGAGAAAAATGCTCTTAAAGAGAGCTATGAGAGTGCCATCAACGAGGCAAAACAAGCCGCTCGTGCAGGCGATATGCAAGCCATCCACAGAGCGATGAACGAGGCAAACAAAAAACTCCCACAGGAGAAGAAAGAACCGCAAATCCTGCAAACTCCAGAGTTTAACGTTGGTGAGAGTGTCAAGTATCACAGCAAAAAAGGCGTGATTGTCGCAATGAAAGATAAAAAAGAGGCGATTGTCGAGATAGAGGGGATGCGCATAAGAGTTAAAACCGCACAGCTCAAGCACACACATATACCACATCAAAAACCAAAAACAGACATAAGCTTAAATGTCCAAAAAAGAGCAGGATTAAAATGCGATCTCCACGGCATGAGAGCCGAAGAAGCCACCGAGGTACTGGACAAATTTATCTCCGATGCACTCATTAACGGCTGGGATGAAGTCATAGTCTATCACGGCATAGGCACAGGAAAACTCTCTTACGCAGTCAAAGAGTTTCTAAAAGCACATCCAAGAGTAAAAAAGTTTGAAGACGCACCGCAACATATGGGCGGATTTGGGGCGAAAGTGGTGACACTGTAAGTATGAAAAAAACAGCAATCATCGGCGGTGGAGCAAGTGGCTTAATATGCGCTATATTTTGTGCAAAAAAAGGTGTGCAGGTAGATTTGTATGAGCAAAATTCCAAATGTGCCAAAAAGATTTTGGTCTCTGGAAATGGGCGTTGTAACATCACGAACAAAAACCTAAGCCCAAACGACTACTTTTCTCAAAATCCCTCTTTTGTGGAGTTCGCGCTTAGAGAGTTTGGATTTGGGGCGTTTGAGAGATTTTGCGAGAGTATCGGGCTTTTACTTGATTTAAAAGATGACGGGCGTGTTTATCCGCTTAGTAACGAGGCAAAAAGTGTTGCCTCTTTGCTTCTTAGCCATGCGAAAAATCTCGGTGTTGTCATCCATACTGATAGAAAAATAAGCGATATAAAAGAACTGCTAAGTGAGTATGATGCCGTTGTGATAGCAACGGGTTCAGAGGCAGCACCACATCTTGGGGGAAACAGGGATGGTTTAGCGTTTGCAGAGGTTTTTGGGCACAATATCATCCCGACCTATCCCTCTTTAGTACAGCTACATCTCAACTCTTCAACACCTAAAAAGATGAGCGGAGCAAAGATAGATGGGGAAGTCACCCTACTTATAAACAACGCAAAAGAGATAACTTCAAGCGGCGATATACTCTTTAGCGACTATGGAGTTTCAGGTTTTGCAGTGCTTGATATCTCACAAGGTGTAAGCGTCGCCTTGATGGAAGGAGCGCACGTAGCCATCTCGATAAATCTGCTTCCCTCTTTCAATGCGCAAAAACTTGTAAATCATATAAGCAAAATAGCTCAGTTAGCACCAAAAATGACGATTTTTGATATTCTAATGGGGCTTGTTCCAACAAAAATAGCCTCAGGAATTTTAGAAGAGCTAAATATTTCAGCTTCTTTATGCGGAGATGCCATCGGTATAAAACTTGCTAAAAAAATAGCAAACCAACTCTTAAACTGGCGTTTTGAAGTAACCGACACACACGGCTTTCGTCATGCAGAAGTTGCAGGCGGCGGAGTGGACACAACAGAGATAAACCCAAAAACTTTTGAGTCACTCAAGCAAAAAAATCTCTATTTTTGTGGAGAAGTGCTTGATGTCGTGGGAAAAAGAGGCGGTTATAACTTTGCCTTTGCGTGGGCAAGCGGGTATCTTGCGGCTAAAGATATAGCTAAAGTTAATTTAGCTACACTGCAAGCAAAATTTCGCTAAAGGATTTGCTTATGTCAACTTCTCTTATTATCCTAGGTGTCTTGGCTCTTATACTTGTCTTGATGTACAACTCGCTTGTAGGCAAGAAAAATCAGGTGGAAAATATCTTTGCAAGCGTAGATACGGTTCTTAAAAAACGCTATGACCTCATCCCAAATCTTGTCGCGAGTGTGAGCAAATATATGGAGCATGAAAAATCGCTTCTTGAAGAGGTTACAAAACTTCGCTCGGAGGCGACAAAGCCAAATATCAGCGATGCGCATAAGATAGCGCTTGATGCAAAAATCACCTCTGCTCTTGGTTCTATCATGGTGGCGGTTGAGGCTTATCCTGAGCTTAAAGCAAATGAAAACGTGATGCATCTGCAACATACGCTTCATGAGGTGGAGGAGCAGATATCGGCGGCTAGACGCGCTTACAACCAAGCCGTGACGGACTACAACAACGCTATTGAGATGATACCGACAAGTTTTATGGCGTCTTTGATGCATTATGGACGAAAACAGGTGTTTGAAATTGATGTGAGCGAGAGGCAAAATATCAATGTAAAAGAGCTCTTTAGCTAGGCATAGCGATGAAAAGCGTAAGCGAGCTGACAGACTTTTACTACAAAACCCTCTATCCCACACTTGAAAAACTGGAAAAGGATAGAAAAAATCTCAGTCACCGCATCATTATGGTTGGGGTTTTTCTCACGGTAATTGCGGGCGTTGCGGCATACTCGCTCAAAGGTTTTTATGAGTTTGTTCTCTTTGCTTACATCGCACTTGGGGGCATTGCTTATAAATTTCTACTCCATGACTACACGCATGAGTTTAAGATGAGCGTTATCAAACCGCTTGTTCACTCCATCGATGCAAGTCTGCTCTACTCCTCCACAACGCATGTCTCAGAGTATCTTTTTGAACACTCCAAACTCTTCTCCTCACCTGACAAACTCAGCGGCAATGACTACGTAAAAGGTCAGATTGACGGTATCAACATCCAGTTTTCAGACCTCCACGCCCAAAAAAAACATCAAAATTCAAAAGGTAAAGATACGTGGAGTACCATTTTTCAAGGGCTTTTTATCGTTGCGGATTTTAACAAACATTTTAGCGGTGAGACTATCGTCCTGCCAGATAGCGCGCAAAGCACTTTTGGAGAGCTTATAGGGCAATGGCTTCAGTCAAACAATGCCGCAAGAGATGAACTTGTCAAGATGGACGACCCAGAGTTTGAGAAGGAGTTTGTGGTTTACTCCAACGACCAGATAGAGGCACGCTACATCCTCTCGCACGCACTTATGAAAAAACTGCTAGATTTTAAGCACAAATCAGCACATCCCGTATATATCTCTTTTGTGGGAACGCATATCTACATGGCGATAAGCTATGACAAAGACCTCTTTGAACCCTCTGTTTTTCGCTCACTCTTAGAGTACAAAGTGGCAATGGAGTATGTAAAAACGCTTCATTTAGCCATCGGTGTTGTAGAAGAGCTCAAACTCAACCAAAAACTTTGGAGCAAAAGATGAGCGAGAGAGAGCTATTTTTACATAGTATCAAAGATTTTCTTACTCCAAAAATGCTCAAATTTTCCATCTTGCCTTTTCTCATAACGCTTGTGGTTATGTATGGCTTCTTTTTTGGTTTGGCGGGGATGGGAGTGGAGCAGCTTGGAACTTTGCAAGTTGAGAGTTCGCAAACCACCATCCAAAACGGCGTACCACACACAGAGAGCCTGAGTGCGCAACTTGAGGGCTCTTCCATCATCAAGTTTCTTATGAGCTACACACTTACCTCATGGCTGGCAACCTTTCTTATCTATACCGTGGGAGGTTTTTTAACCATCTACCTCTCTGTTTTTATAGCAGTTATCGTTATTGGTTTTTTGACCCCTTTTGTCTTAAAAGAGTTGCAAGCACGGCACTATAAAGATGTTACGATGACAGGACATTCCAACCCCATAATGGCTCTATTTTTAGCACTTAAATGGGCAGCGGTAATGCTTTTTCTCTTCTTTCTGTTCATCCCCCTTTACTTTATCCCGCTTCTAAACATCATAGCACTCAACATCCCTCTTTACTACTTTTTCCACAAAATGCTCACCTATGACGTCGCTTCAACCATCTGCACCAAAGAGGAGAACAAGCAAATCGGCTACTTTAGCGGCAATAAACTCAGAGCAAAAACAGCGGGACTTTATCTGCTCTCGCTTGTTCCTTTTGTTATCTTCTTTACAGCGATCTTTTTTGTGATTTACTTAGGACATACCTATTTTCAAGAGGTAAGAAAAATAAGAAATTAATCTTTTTTTTATAAATTCGCATTATAATTTTGAAAAGGATTTGTTATGATAGTGAAAATTTTTCTTCCTCTTTTGCTACTCTTTTTAAGTGCATGTGACAAACCGCAATCGACCAAAGAGCTTGATGGAAAAGCTCTTTTAGAGCAAAAATGCGCATCTTGCCATGATCTAAGTGTACCTCCGCTTCTGCGTGAAAAAGAGGTGGCTCCACCGATGATGGCGGTTGCTTTTCATGTTTATGATTTTATAGAGGCGAGTGATGAGTCACAAAAGCTCTATAAGGCTATCGATTTTGTCGTTGACTACGTCAAAGAGCCAAGCCTTGAGAAGGCTTTTTGCGATAAAGAGAGCCTCAAGAAGTATGGTCTTATGCCTTCGCTCAAAATAAGTGTGAGCGATGATGAGAGCAGAGCCATAGCAAAGTATATGTTCTCGCACTTTACACCCAAAAAACTCTCCGAGTCAATGGAGGCAAAAGCAAAGTATGACGCACTCCCTGAGGGTGAGAAAATCGCGCTCAAATACAACTGTATGGGATGTCATAAAAAAGAAAAAGATCTCGTAGGACCATCACTAAAGAAGATTCAAGAGAAATTTGCGGCAAATAAAGAGGCGATGAAGCAAAGTATCCAAAATGGAAGTCAGGGGAAGTGGGAAAAAAGAGCGGCTATGCCCTCTTTCAAACAGATAGAAGCAAAAGAGCTTGAGACATTGGCGGAGTGGATAGTCACACTCCCCTAGTCTTAAAAGTCAAAAATATCAGCTAAAAAGCTCTCTTTTTTCTTTTTATAGTACCCATCATGAGAACGTGGCGCATCGTCGTAGCGTGGTTTCTCATAGTGGCTTTTTTGCCCATAAGATGGCTGTTGCTCTTTTTGACTATGGCTTTGAGTCGCTGAGCGCTCTATAATCTTGTCAAGCTCTCCCCTATCAAGCCACACACCTCTACATGATGGGCAGTAGTCTATCTCCACACCGCTTCTCTCACTCATCACCAAAGAAACATCTTTACAAACAGGACACTGCATCGTACTCTCCTTTTTTTAAAAAAATTGTAGCAAAGGCAGATAAATAGATGGATTTACACTACTTTTGTATCTGCAAATCATCCATCATTGCGTCAATGAGTTTTGCAAAAAGTGCCTCTTTTTGTTCACCTTTGTAGTCCATATATGCGGAGTAGATTTTTTGCTCTTTATAAAAAAGTTCTATGGCTACAAGTCCATCAAAACTATAGTCCGAGGATGTTTTTGAGAGTGGGTTAGTGCAGGCTTTTTTATAGTCTCTGTGTTCGGCTCTGAGTCTATACGCAGAGGATGCAACTACAAAGTCTCTTTTTTGCATGATACTCTCTACGCTCTTTTTTGAAAATGCATCGTTAGCGGCAATCTCTATGGAAGGGATATGCACGCCAACTTTGCTTTTATCATGGATGTTTGTGTAAAGCTTCCCGTCACATCCTAAAAAAAGAAGTGCAAAAAGAAACAAAAAAACTTTTTTCATTATAATTTGGAAATATGCTCTCCAAGTGCTGTTATCTGCGCATCGTTAAGTTTTGAGACCTGAGAGCCCATCAAACCTTTCATCGCACCGCCGTAAGTTCCGTTTTTATACCCTTGAAGTGCATCTACAGTTTTTTGAACACTCCACCCTTTTATCGGCTGTGATTTGCCAAGTGCAGGTTTGGAACCATCCACGCCGTGACATCCTGAGCAAACCTGATAAAGTGCAGCACCATCCACACTCGCCTCTGGAGCTTGCGCAACTGCAGCGACCTCTGTAGAAACCTCTTGTGGCGCCACTGCTACTGCCTCTTTGGGTGTTTCTTGTACAACCTCTTTTGGAGCCTCTTGCACAACAGGAGCTGTTTTTACCTCTTGAGCAACCTGCTCTTTTGGCGTTACCACCTCTTTTTGCGCCACTTGCTCACTCTGCTTTTTCTCATCACTACACCCTACCATAAACAACACTGCGGTTGCTAAAAAAACTCTTTTCATTTTTGTTCCTCTATTTTAGATGCATCCATTATAGCCCCATTTAGACTAATCATCGCCCTCTCCTTTCAAAACCATCGCTCTGTAACTCTCATCTTTTGGGACAAGCCCCGCTTCATAGAGAAACTGAGATGGCAAAAAGTTCATCTTTTTGATTTTGTCAAATTTGGCATAGCTAAGATAGAGTATATCTTTGGCACGGGTAACTGCGACGTAAAAGAGGCGGCGTTCCTCGTCAAGTGAACCGCCACGCTGCATGAGTTTGCGGTTTGGAAAACGTCCGTCCATCAAGTCAACGATATAAACCTCTTTGTACTCCAGACCTTTGGAAGCATGGACGCTTAGCAGGTTTACCCCCTCGCCTTGCGTAAGGTCTGATGAGCCTAAAATCATAGCGTTTAAGAAGCGTTCATGCTCACTGTATGGCACGGAGAGTTCTTCAAGCAAAATCATCTTTCGCTTTATCCGCACTAGCGATTCGGCTTTTTGCTTCTCGTCAATCGTCCCGTCTTTAAGCAACGCTCTTTTACTTGAGAGTTGTTCTGCTATGTAGGTGTAGATGGCGGAATCTGCGATTTTTTTGACGATGGTACGAGGCTGTTTTACACCTTTTAGGTCACGAAAAAGAAGATAAAAATCGTGCAAAAATGTCGCACTCTCTTTTGTGAGTTTTGGGTGTTTTAAGATGGGATTTTTCATAAACTTCTCTTCAAAGTTGCATTTTGCAAACTTTGCCACACTTCCAAGCTCCAAAAAATCATCAAAAAGCCCTAGCTGATGGTTGAGTTTTCTCTTCTCAAAAGGGTTGGTTATGGAGACATCCGGAGCGTAAAGTCCATAAAAGATACTCCCATGTCCAAGGCGTTTGAGTGCAATGTATATCTCTTTTGCCATCGCACTCCCGACCCCTTTTGCAAACTCAAAAAGGTGGATAAACGCCATCATGTCGGATTCATTGACAAGCAGTGTGTAAAAATCCAAAACCGCTTTTACTTCACGTGCATCAAAAAAACTCGTCCCACCTTTTCTCCTACAGTTGATGCCAAGCTCACGCAAAGCCACCTCTATACCATCGGCGGAGGAGTTGTTGCGAAAGATAACGGCTATCTCATCACGCACTGTTTGTGTTCTGCTTATCTTGTGAGCGATGTCGTGGTACTGGTCAAAAAGCTCATCATACGCCAGAAGTTTCGGAGGTTCTGCGTGCTGTACTCTTGTCACTTCGAGTTTTTTTGGGTAAATCCTCTCGTTGTACTCTATGACTTTTGAAGCAAGCGAGAGGATGGGGACGGTGGATCGGTAGTTTTTTGTCAAGGTATGAACCGTGGCATTTGGGTATTTTTTGGAAAATGAGCCGATGATGGAGATATCCGCACCGTTAAATGCGTAAATACTCTGGTCATAATCCCCAACGCAAAAGAGAGATGGTGGGTTCATGGCATCTATGAGCGTGCCTTGAAGTGCGTTGGTATCTTGATACTCATCCACAAGCACCTCTTTGTATCCAAGCTCTTTGGTGGCGCATAGTTTGCGAAAGTTGAGCAGCAAATCGTTAAAATTGACAAAGCCGTACTCTTTTTTAAGTGCTTCAAACTCATCCACGATATCGGCGTAAATCATCGCAAAAGGCTCATGTTCCGGGTATTTTGACTTTATCCAATCTTCAAAATGGGCGTTTAACTCCGTGTTTTGGTAAAAAGAGTAAACATCATAAAGATAGTTTCCGCCATAAGGCGCAATCTCCGCTCCCAAATGCCCAAAAGAGCGTTTTTCATAGACACTTCTAAAGAGCGTTTTAAGCTCTCGCTGCTGTTTTAAAACGACCTTTTTATCATCCTTTTTAAGCCATCTGTAACTCACCGCATGAAAAGTTCCCGCATCTATCTTTGAAGCCACATCTTTGCCAAAATAGTCCGCTACCCTCTGAACCATCTCGGCGGCGGCTTTGTTGGTAAAGGTAAGAAGCAAAATCTCGCTAGGTTTGGCACCGCTGCCCAGCAAGTGGGCAATGCGCCCCACGATGGTAGATGTCTTGCCCGTTCCCGCTGAAGCAATGATGAGATTTTGTGTTGCTTTGGATGTAGCGGCAAGATACTGCTCTGCATTGAGACGGGAAAGTGGCACATCTGCTCCTACGGTAATTTTGAAGCGTGATTATACTTAGAAAGGTTTAAACCCAGATTTTACCTAATATGTTTTATAACAAAAAATAATACGACCTTTCAATAGAATTTAAAAAAACTATCACTATAATGGTTCTATCTGCAATGTTTCAAAGGGGTAGAACATGCAAGAAAAAGAGTTAAATAGAAGATCTTTTTTACAAAAAAGCGTTTATGGCATAGGTTATACTCTTTTGGGCGGTGTTGTGTGGAGTGCGTATCTTACAAAGTCCCAAGCGCAAACGCTTGCTCTTCGCCCTCCTGCCGCTCTCAGCGAGAAGGATTTTCTAGCATCCTGTCTGCATTGCGGGATGTGTGTGAGTGCTTGTCCGTTTGATGTGCTTAAACTCGCCACCGTTTCCGATGATGTACCGACAGGTACGCCATACTTTACCCCACGAGAAAATGCGTGCCGCCTCTGCATCGATGTTCCGTGTGCGAGTGCATGTCCGACAGATGCGCTCAACCTTGAACGCCTTACAAAAAAAGGGCACTTCTCCATCAACAACGCCAGAATGGGACTTGCCACCATCAACACTGCATCATGTTTAGCGTATTTGGGGCTTCAATGTACCATGTGCATCCGTGCCTGTCCGCTTGAAGATGTCGCTATCATGCAAAAAAACGAACGCAACGAACGCACGGGGATGCACGCCTACCTTACGCCCGTCGTCAACCCTGATGCCTGCACGGGATGCGGTCTGTGCGAACACGCTTGTCCTACCAACACCCCATCTATCAAAGTGCTTCCTCTCTTTTTATCGGCGTATGAGCGTGGGTCACACTATGTTGTGGGATGGGATAGAGAGGATGAGGCAAGGGCAAAGAAAAACACGGCGGATGTTACGATGGAGAAGACCAAACGCAATGAAAAAAGCGCACTTGACAATGTAAACGATGTCGATGGCATCTTAAAGGGGATCTACAAATGAGCAAACTTTTCAGATACAGATACTATCTCGCACGCCGCACCACACAACTTCTTGTGCTTGGTAGCTACTTTTTGGCAAATCTCTATGGGTGGGAGATGCTCAAAGGAAACCTAAGCTCATCTCTTTTGTTTGGATTTATCCCGCTTAGCGACCCCTTTGCAACGCTTCAAACCTTTCTTGCGGGGGCTGTTCTCTCGGCGGATGTTTTAATCGGTGTGGCTGTCGTACTCTTTTTTTACGGAGTTGTCGGGGGAAGATTTTTTTGTTCATGGGTCTGCCCCGTCAACATCATCACCGAAACCGCCGCCGCACTTAGAAGAAAACTTGGTCTTGGAAGCAAAGATGCGCCATCTCTTTTAAGCCGTCAAGTCCGCTACTGGGTTATCGTGCTGACACTTCTTCTCTCATTTGTCTTCTCTATCTCGGCATTTGAAGTTATCAGCCCCATAGGCATAGCGCATCGAGGCATCATCTTTGGTTTTGGGATTGGGTGGTTTTTTCTTTTGGCACTCTTCTTTTTTGACCTTTTTTCCCAAAAATACGGTTGGTGCGGACACATCTGCCCGCTTGGCGGGTTTAACGCGCTTGTGGGCAAATACTCACTTATCAAAATCAGCCATGACGTGGACAAATGTATCCACTCGCAAGAGTGTTTTTTAGTCTGCCCAGAGGTTCAAGTTTTATCATCGGTGGGCAAAAAGAGCTACATCATCACGGGAAAAGAGTGCATAAAATGTGCCAGATGTATAGAAGTTTGCGATAGCGGCGCATTTGAGGTCTCTATCGTGGGCATAGCAAAACAGTTAAAGGAGGGAGCATGAAGTTATTTATAATTTTTCTATTTTTAGGGGTTTACGCTCTTTTTGCCAGAGAGCTAACGCCCTACAAAAGCATCAAAGTAGGTGATGCGATGAGTGATTTTGTAAGAGCGGATGGGAAGCTAATCGTGGCGACTAAAGAGAGTAGCCTTGCCATTTACAATCTTGCAAGCGCTGCTCTTGTAGAAAAAATCACTATTGCTAAGCAAACAAGCATTTTGGGGGATGAAATCGGCATCATCATTGCAAGTGTAGATAGTTTTGATGGTAGGATTATCTTCTCGACAAGACACGTTGATTCATGGGGAGACATCTACCTTTATGAGCAAAAAAAGCTTACTAAACTCTTGGATGCTTCACAAAAGATAGCCCCAAAAGAGATAAAGTTTGCAAACACCAACCAAATTATCATCAACACGATGGAAAATGAACTCATCCTTTTTGACATACCAAAGAGAGAGTTTCTCTACAAAACTCCTCTCAACGAAGCAAGTTTTTCAGACTTTGTGTTAAGTGAGGACAAAAAAACTCTCTTCACCGCCAACGAAGTACCCATCGTTTTTAAGGTAGAAGTGCAAAGCGGAAAAATCTTACAGAGTTACGAAGAGGCAAACAAGCGCGACATCTTTACCATCGACTACAAAAGTGGCATACTTGCAACAGGTGGCAAAGACAAACGCCTTGTGCTCTACAAATCTCCAAAGAGCTTCGCGATGACAAACGCAGATTTTTTCATAAGCAGCGTAGCGCTAAGCCCCGATGCAACGCAAGTAGCATTTAGCAAAAATGAGGATGACGATATCGCGGTGGTAGAAACAGAGAAGCTCAAAGAGTTGTATCTGCTCAAAAAACATACGACGAAAATAGTAAAAATAGATTTTATCTCAAATAGCGAACTGCTCACTGCTGATGAGGGGGGAACGCTTTACTTTTGGAAGCTAGATGCAAAGTGATTTTGTTCGCAACAACACTCATTGCGAACAAAGGCAAATGTATTTAAATCTGCACAAATCCAGAGGGTTTTACGCCACAAACCGGACAATTTTCTGTTGGCTCTCCTATCTCTATGTAACCACAAAGCGGACAGAGATAAATCCCTACTTCATCAAGGTCTCTTCCCTCACGAACTGCTTCAAGGGCTTTTTTGTAAAGCTCGGCATGAACTTTTTCAGCTTCCATCGCCCAGCCAAACATTTTCTTTGCTTTATGTCCCTCAGCAACTGCTTGCTCATACATAGGCGGGTACATATCTTCATACTCGTAAGTCTCTCCGCTGATTGCCGCTTCGAGGTTCTCTAGCGTTGAACCTATCTTGTCCATCGCCTTTAAGTGACCCTCAGCGTGGATTTTCTCAGCTTCTGCGGTTGTACGGAAAAGCTTTGCGATATTTGTAAAACCGTCTTTTTGCGCTTGTTTCGCAAATGCGCTGTACTTTTGGTACGCTCCGCTCTCTCCGCTAAATGCTACTTCTAAATTCTCTTTTGTATTTGGCATGATGCTTCCTTTGTTGTTTTATGGGCATAGATTGTACCTTTGATAAGTTAATACTCACTAGATTTTAGCTATAATCGCGAACTTTTAAACCAGAAAAATCAAGGTAAACAACCATGTCAAACAGCTACGAACCGCAACTTACAGAAGATAAATTTTATAAAATTTGGGAAGAGAGAGGCTACTTTGAAGTAGATGGCAACAAAGCCATTCAAGAAGAGGGAAAAAACTTCTCCATCATGATGCCTCCACCAAATGTTACGGGCAGACTTCACATAGGGCACGCACTTACATTTACGCTTCAAGACATCATCACCCGTTACAAACGCATGGACGGCTACAAAACTCTTTGGCAACCAGGGACTGACCATGCGGGGATTGCGACGCAAAATGTCGTTGAAAAACAGCTTCTTGCAGAGGGAACGACTAAAGAGGAGATTGGCAGAGAGGCATTTTTAAAAAGAGCGTGGGAATGGAAAGAGGAGTCAGCAGGCATCATGACTTCACAGCTGCGTAAAATGGGCGTAAGTCCCGCTTGGAAGAGAGAGCGATTTACCATGGATGAGGGGCTTCAAAAGTCCGTGAAAGAGGCGTTTGTCCATCTCTACAACCAAGGGCTTATCGTTCGTGGAAACTACATGGTAAACTGGTGTACGCATGACGGCGCACTTAGCGACATAGAAGTTGAGCATGAAGACCATGACGGCAAGTTTTACCATATCCGCTACCCGTTTGCGGACGGAAGCGGCTTTGTAGAAGTTGCAACAACGAGACCTGAAACCTACTTCGGCGATACTGCCGTTATGGTGCATCCCCAAGATGAACGCTACAAGCATCTTTTAGGCAAAAAAGTAAAACTTCCGCTTACAAGCAGAGAAGTAGCCATCATCGCCGATGAGCATGTAGATATGTCCTTTGGAACGGGTGTGGTAAAAGTCACTCCCGCACACGACCAAAACGACTATGAAGTTGGCAAAAGACACGACTTGGAGTTCATCACGGTTTTTGACGAAAAAGGAATTTTAAACGAGTATGCAGGGGAGTTTCAAGGTTTAGAGAGACTTGCAGCTCGTGAGATTATCGTCAAAAAACTTCAAGATGAGGGCTTTATAGTAAAAATTGAAGACCACAAACATCAAGTCGGACACTGCTACAGATGTAAAAATGTAGTCGAACCTTACATCTCAAAACAGTGGTTTGTCAGAAGCGAAGTGGCAAAGAAGTCGATTGAAAAAACTAACAACGGCGAAGCGAAATTTTTCCCGCCGCATTGGATAAACTCCTACAACTCTTGGATGGGAGATTTGCGTGACTGGTGTATCTCTCGTCAGCTTTGGTGGGGGCATCAAATCCCTATTTTTTACTGCGGTGATTGCGACCATGAGTGGGCAAGCCTTAAGGATGCAGAGCATGCGTGTCCAAAGTGTGCTTCAAAAAACATCTCTCAAGACCCAGATGTGCTTGATACTTGGTTCAGCTCCGCACTCTGGCCGTTTTCGACACTTGGCTGGGGGAATGGCGATGTGGATATGGACAAGCTTTTCACTTCACAAGATATGAAAGATTTTTATCCAAACTCGCTTCTCATCACAGGTTTTGATATCCTCTTTTTCTGGGTGGCTAGAATGATGATGATGGGAGAGAGTTTTGTGGGCGAACTACCGTTTAACCACATCTATCTTCACGCACTTGTTCGTGATGAGCATGGACAGAAGATGAGCAAATCAAAAGGCAATGTTATCGACCCGCTTGATATGGTAGAAAAATACAGTGCCGACATACTCCGCTTTACTCTTGCCATCTCTGCGGCGCAAGGGCGTGATATCCGTATGAGTACGGACAAACTGGAGCAGAACCGCAACTTTACAAACAAGCTCTACAATGCGGCAAAATTCCTTCAAATGAATGTTGAAACATTCCCTGACTTGAGAGGATTTTGTGTTGAGAGCGACCTTGGAAGGTACATGCTCTCTCGCCTCAACATGGCTACACTTGAAGTTCGCACATGTATGGATGAGTACAGATTTAACGATGCCGCAACGGTGCTTTACCGCTTTTTATGGAATGAGTTTTGTGACTGGGGGATTGAACTTAGCAAGGCGGACAAAGGTGCTATCGTAGAGCTTGGAGCGATTTTTAAAGAGGCTATGAAGCTTCTTCATCCGTTTATGCCATTCATCACAGAGTATCTCTATCATGAACTCTCAGGCACGAGCTTAGAGAGCGGCGAGTCGATTATGCTTATGAAGTATCCGTTTAAAACTAAAAAACGAGAGAGGGATGAGGCGAAATTTGAGCTTATCATGGACGCTATCGTCTCTATCCGCCGTGCCAAAGTTTTGGTTGATTTG
Organism: Sulfurimonas lacustris; assembly: GCF_059705355.1. Lineage (NCBI taxonomy): Bacteria > Pseudomonadati > Campylobacterota > Epsilonproteobacteria > Campylobacterales > Sulfurimonadaceae > Sulfurimonas > Sulfurimonas lacustris. The sequence goes on along the minus strand of NZ_AP046125.1, from coordinate 734,349 downwards.
GCAAACCAGAAGATAGAAAAAGCTTATGTCAAGATGGAGGGCATCTCCGAGAAAGAGCAAGAGTCGATGAGACCGTTTATCTCAAGACTTGCAAAAGTAGAAGTTGTAGAGTTTACGGACACAAAAGTAGAAAATGCGATAAGCGACATCTCTCAAAAGTGCGAAACATTTATCCCGACACAAAGCATCGACCTCACGCCTATCATCAGCCGTCTCACAAAGCAGGATGAGAAGCTTCAAAAAGAGATAGACAAAATCGGCGGTATGTTAAACAATGAACGCTTTGTCGCAAATGCGCCGGAAGATGTTTTGGCAAAAAACCGTGAACTTTTGGCAGATGCACAAGATAAGCAGACAAAAGTAAGAGAGCAGTTACACTCACTGCAAAACTAAAATGAGCAAACTTTTCGAACCCAAACTTTTTACTCTGCTCAAATCAGGCATTAGCAAAGAGCAGCTTACCACTGATATCTTTGCGGGTATCGTGGTGGGCATCGTTGCTCTTCCTCTCTCTATCGCTTTTGCGGTGGCTTCGGGAGTATCGCCTGAAAAAGGGCTAATTACCGCTATTGTTGCGGGTTTTCTTATCTCGTTTTTGGGCGGAAGCAGAGTACAAATCGGCGGTCCGACGGGAGCTTTTATCGTCATCCTCTATGCTATAGTTGAACAGTACGGCGTGGATGGTTTGATGGTCTCTACCATGATGGCAGGGGTTATTTTGATTGTTTTTGGGCTTTTGCGCCTTGGCAATCTTCTCAAATACTTTCCCCATCCGCTCATTGTAGGCTTTACAAGCGGTATTGCGGTCGTTATCTTCTCCACCCAGATAAAAGATGCGCTTGGGCTTCCTATCGACAAACTACCGTCGGAATTTTATGAAAAGTGGATGGTTTACTTCTCACACCTAAATGAAGCCAACCTTTATGCCGTGGCAATTACCGCTACAACCATACTTATTACACTCTACTCCAAACATATCACAACAAAAATCCCCGGTTCATTTCTCGCCATCATACTTATAACGCTTATCGTGCAAATATTTGCAATTCCAGTAACTACGATTGAGTCTTTTTTTGGCGAGATTCCGAGCAGTTTTAGTTTTGCGCTCCCATCCGTAGAGTTTAGCACGCTCCACATGTACATCGCCCCTGCTCTTACCATCGCTCTTCTTGGAGGCGTTGAGTCTCTTCTCTCGGCAGTTGTAGCGGATGGTATGATAAGCGCAAAACACCGCTCAAACACAGAGCTTATAGCGCAAGGCATAGCAAATGTCATCACTCCCTTTTTTGGGGGTATCGCCGCAACGGGAGCAATCGCCAGAACTGCAACCAATGTCAAAAACGGTGCGAGAACACCCATAGCGGGCATAGTTCATGCACTCACACTTCTTTTTATCATGCTTGTTTTTGCAAGTTACGCAAAACTTATCCCTATGGCTTGTTTGGCAGGAATCTTGATAGTCGTCTCCTATAACATGAGCGAATGGCGTTCTTTCGTTGCTATTTTAAGAGGTTCTCCTTTTGATATCATCGTTTTGCTGAGTACCTTTTTGCTCACGGTATTTGTCGATTTAACGGTAGCTATCCAAATCGGTGTCGTACTCTCCTCGCTTCTTTTTATGAAACGTATGGCAGACATCGGCATAAACACTCCATCTCGTGTGGATAGCGATGTTTTGGAGGATTACTCAAATGTTCCGGAGGGCATTAGCATCTATGAGATAAGCGGTCCACTCTTTTTTGCCTCCGCAAAACAGTACTCAGAGGTTATCAAAAACATAGGCTTTCAAAGCCAAATCCTCATCATCCGCATGCGCCACGTCCCTTTTGTGGATGCAACGGCTCTGCATAACTTTGAAGAGATGATCAAAATCTTACAGCATGCAGGAGTAAAGATAGTGTTATCCGGAGTTCAAGAGAGTGTTTTAAAAGAGCTTAACAAAGGGGGCGTTGTCTCTCTTGTAGGAGATGAAAATATCCTTAGCTCTTTCTCAAGGGCGCTTTTTTATGCAAAAGAGCTTTTACCAAGCTCCGCAGATGGCTCTCCAAGATAGTATCCTTGTGAGTATTCGATGCCAAGTTCTTTCACTTTGGCTTGAACCTCTGCGCTATGGACAAACTCTGCGATGATTTTAATATTGCTTTTTTTACATAATAAGATAACTGCCTCTACAATAATGAGACTTTTTTTATCTTCTAGAATATTTTTGATAAAAGAGCCATCGATTTTGAGATAATCAGGTGAAAATTCCAAAAGCCTCGAGAAGTTTGAACTCTGGCTTCCAAAATCATCGATAGCGATTTTAAACCCATGGCGTCTTAGGGAGTTGAGCTGCTCTAGTATCTCAGGGGTGTTGAGGGTGTCGATATCTTCGAGGATTTCTAAAACCACTCTTGATGGCAAAATACCATACTTCTTTGCATTTTTGAGCAAAAACTCCTCTAAAAAGTTGAGATAGAGATCTGTATTGGTGATGTTGATAGAAAATTCATCCTCATTCGCACTAAACATCTTAAAACTCTGTGCAATAACTGTTTTGGTCACAAGAGAGAGCGTTCCTGTAAGCTTTGAAGCCTCCATAAATCTCATAGGAGGCGTGAGGATGCCATTTTCACAAATGCGGATAAGGCACTCATACTTTTCTACTCTGTTGGTTGCATTGTTGAGTATCGGCTGGTAGTAAGTAACTAGTCGCTCCTCTTCAAAAGCCTCTTTAATCTTATGTATCCAGTAGATATTTTCCTGCTGTTTTTTGATAAAAGCAGAACCTGCATCATAAATCTTAAACGATGCGCGCTTATGCTCTCGAAGCTCTTCAATCGCCGTTCTAGCTTGATTGAGTATCTCACATCCGCTTCCTATGGCGATACCTACACTGATGGAGACTTTGATGTTTAGGTTTTTGGCTATCTCTATCTCGGTTTGGTCAAAAAAGGAAATCATCGAACTTGCCGCATCTGAGAGTCTTTGCACGCTCATCATCTCTAAACAGACAATCGCGAACTCATCGGAGTTGATGCGAAAAAGCTTAGAAGTGTATGGTTTTGCCAAAGAGAGAAGCTCCGCTATACGCACAAGCACCCTGTCTCCCGTCTCAAATCCGTAGTTGTTATTAATATTGTTAAAATTATCGATATCAACCAAAAAAATATTTGCATGTTTCAAATCTTGCAAATACTCAATCAAAGCAAATCTGTTTGCAACATTGGTTAAAGAGTCATAGTGTGGTGTTTGCATCATTTAGTCCTGCTTTACAACGATATATTCTACTGGTTTTATAGCTCTATACTTTGGCATACTCATCCCTAGAGTTGCATTCACATAAGTCGGGTCGGCAACAACAAACCTTTTAGATTTTACACTCACACTATCTCCCTCAAGAGGGATATAAAGTGCCGTTGCCATGTGGTCTTTATATTTTACTCCCACAACATTTATACCGAAAAACTCTTTGATGAGAGAAGAGAAAAGAACCGCTCTATCTTCACAATCGGATTTGTCATAGTAGAGCGTCTCTTGCGCAAACATCACTTTTTCGCGTGAAAACTGCTCATTATCTTGCTGATAGACAAAGGCATTCTGCACAAAATGGAGCATAAAATTGATAGCTTCACTCGCTTTTTTTCCGCTGATATGCTCTTTAAAAGCGATACTCAAATCACTTAAAGTGCTTTTTTCAAGCGGTGTATTAAAAAAAGTTTCATAATCTGCTTGTGGGTATGTTGCCATAAAGTCTATAAGATTTTTATTGTAAGCAAAAGGGATGCTATAACTCTTTCCTTGCAAAGAGAATTGAAGCAGTTTTTGTTGCCTCTTTAGCACAAAATTTGGGAGTTTTTCCAAAGAGAGGTCAAGCTCTTTTGTCGCATTTGGATACTCTTGCTCATAAGAAAAAACCCGCCCCGCACTCCCTTTTGCATAGTTGGCGACAACATAGTAGTTTTTGTTTGCAAAACTGTATCTTGGCGTAGCGTAGATGGTTTTTTGCGCATAGTGCATCAAAACTGTGTGCCCATTTGCTATGCCGATTTTAACCGCATAGCCGAGTTTGTTTAGCAAAAACCAACTTAAGAGATTTGCATTATCTGGATTTGATGTCGCCATTTGCGAGATTTTTGTCACTAAAAGATAAAGACCCCAATCATTGAGTTCCATCTCTTGTGCTGTAGTTTGAATGTCAGATATAAGCGTCTCATACTCGCTTGAAGCTGCGGTTGTAAAAAAGTTAGTTATCCCGCTCTGATTTTGCGGATAAAAGTTGCTTTTTTTAAGACTCTCAGAGACGTCAAACGCCATTTTTGTCCCAAAAAAATCAAAAGAGAGTGCTTTTTGTTTGATAATTTGAGGTTTTACCTCAGCGACAACAGAGTTGTTTGTATCTTCTTTGATTTGAAGATATATTTTTGGACCAACAGGATTTTGTGCTTGAGGTGCTGCGGGAGTAATTTCTAAGGGTTTTGGTTCTTCATAAAGAGGCGTGGGCTTTTGCTCGCTAAACGCTTTCCACTCCCCTTTAAGATATTTTTCAAAGGCGCTATCTCTTTCATCTTTGTAGCTTTTAAAAGACTCGACTTGAACTTTTTTAAAATCCTTAAAACTCTGCTGCGCATAAAGCGGTGTCAATGCCAGCAGAAACCAGAGACTAAAACGGCCACACAGATTGAACAATTTTTGATCCCCACCCCTGCTCTGTCGCACGTTCCACATCCCCTTGTGTTTTATAAAGAATCTTCGCCTCACTCATCTGTGAAGAGTTGATTGTGTTACTCTGATCAATGTCATAAGGACGGATAACACCGCCTATCTGAATAATCTGCTTTTGGTCATCTATGAGAATCTCTCTGCTTCCAGAGATAAAGTAGTTCCCATTTTCTAGAACTTTGACTATTCTCGCAGAAACAGTCGTTTTAAAAGAGGCATCTTTAGTTGCACTTCCCTGCCCTTGGTATGCACTCTCAGAACCTGCATTAAAGCCTATATTGGCAATGCCATTAAGTTTGTTTACTGCAGAATTTACCGCTGAGTTTGTTCCAGTTGAAGTAAAAGCACCGCCGCCAAGACCAAGCGAATCGCTCTCGCTAAGCTGTTTTGAACCTGTATTTGAACTCTTTGCCGTCTCTGAGATAACCACGGTCACGATATCATTGACATGCATCGCTTTGTGATCAGAAAAGAGAGGATTATCACCCTGCCCAAAAATGCTCCCAACTGAAGTAAAATCTTTTCTATCTTCACGCGATGGCATCTGCTCCACATAAGCAGGCGGCTCAAAATCAATCTCAGGCTCTGTTAACTTTGCAGTACACCCAGAAAAAAACAGTATAGCATAAATAGGTAGTAAAAACAGTAAAAACTTCTCTCTCATTATATCTCTCTTAAAATTTTATCTTTTTATTTCGTTATAATCATAGCAAGAATAGTTCCAAAGAAAAAGGCAAAAGTATGCGTTTAAGAGATAAAATCAGTGAAGATGTAAAAGAGGCTATGAAAGCCAAAGATGCAAAAAAAAGAGATGCGCTAAGACTTCTTATGAGTGCTTTTAAACAGATAGAAGTTGATGAGCGCAAAGAGTTAAGTGACGATGATGTCATCAAAATCATCCAACAGCAGATCAAAAGAAGAGACGATGCCGCCGAGCAGTACAAAAATGCAGGACGTGAAGAGTTGATGCAAAACGAACTCGATGAAATCGCCTACTATCAAACATATCTCCCAGCCCAACTAAGCGACGATGAACTAACCTTGGCGCTCAAAGAGATAATAGCAAAAGTAGGTGCTTTAAGCATCAAAGATATTGGAAAAGTGATGGGAGCAGCGAGCAAAGAGCTATCAGGCAAGGCTGATGGCAAAAGAATCAACGAGTGTGCGAAAAGTTTGATTGGCTAAAAAAATTATTTGGGGGCAAGGGGCAAAAACCCCTTGGCATTACCTAAGTAACGGTGCAAATACACACATAAGCAGTAATGCGAATACAAGCTTATCCATAAAGAACCCCCTCTAAATGTGAACTTTGGAGGACAAAAAAAAAGGCTAGTGGTTCATGACTCCCACTAACCTTATATTGTCACTCCATCGCTCACATGAAGAAAATTGTATTCGCATAAAAATTGTACCACAAAAAAATTAAAAATCAACCAAACTTCAGTTTTCTAAGTGCCGCCTCTTCATCGTCTTGACGCATAAGAGATTCGCCTACTAAAAAAGCATCCACACCAGCTTTACTTAAATCTTCCAGCTGTCCATGCTCATAGATACCGCTCTCTGCAACGATAACTTTTCCGTTTGGTATCATTGGGATAAGCTCATAAGAGAGGTTCATGTGCATCTCAAAAGTTTGGAGGTTTCTGTGGTTTATGCCGATGATGTCACTTCCTGCATAGATAGCTTTTACCAAATCGCTCTTGTCATGCACCTCAACCAACGCTTCCATACCGAGATGTCGTGTATAGCCCAAAAGCTCTTTTAGTTCGCTCTTGCTCAGTGCCGCTGCAATAAGTAGTATAAAGTCTGCACCATGAACCATCGCTTCAAGTATCTGATACTTTGTAACGATAAAATCTTTTCTAAGAAGCGGGATGCCCACATATCTTCTAATCTGCCCCAGATAGTCGAGATTTCCCTGAAAAAAGTGAGGTTCTGTCAAAATCGAGATAGCACTAGCACCGCCACGCTCATAGCTTTGTGCTATTGCAATTGGGTCGAAATTTTCTCTTATCACGCCTCTTGATGGGGATGCTTTTTTTACCTCAGCGATGATTCTATAAGGGTCCTCAGGTGTAGCTGTGAGGTATGGAAAAACATCACGTGGCGCTCTTGCGTTAAAAGCAAGTGAACGTCCCAACCAGTCAAGTGAAAACTCCTTCTCTCTTTTTATAACATCTTCTCTTGTTTTTTTGATTATCTCATCTAAAATCATTTTTGTTCTTTTTTCCTTTTTTGAATTTTCTCGCACTCTTCTATCGCCTTAGCATGCTTCACAACCTCTTCATTGTCTCCGCCTTGCATCGTACGAATTTTTTTCATAATTTTTGCCGCTTCACTGCATTTTTGAAGTTTATAGTATCCCCATGCAAGAGAATCAAGATAGTAAGCAGAATTTGGCTCAATTTTGAGTGCTTCTTGCACATAGACGATTCCTTTTTTTACATCAACATCATGGTCTATAAGCAGATAACCCAGATAGTTGAGATACATCGCATCTTTTTTTATCTCTATAACCTCTTTTAGCTTTGCGATAACGCTCTTTTGCATCGCTTTGTCATTTTTATCTTCACTGCTCTCATACTCAAATATAGCACTTTGCCCTAAAAAAAGAGCATCTCCGCTCTCTTCATAAAGCTCCCCTGCCATAGCAGCTGCTTTTTTATACGCTTTTTCTTGGATATAAAGCTGCAATAAAAGTTCATTATCGCTTTTGCTCTCTTCTAAAAACTCTCTCATTTTTGGATACTCTCGTTTATATCCATAAATCTGCACTATTTTTTTTGCTATCTCACTGTTGTTCTCTAGCTTATACATCCTCAAGTAGGTGGATACGAGTGCATCTACATCATTTTCGTTACTATAAAATCCTGCTAGCATGTTGCAGATGTCAACAGAACAACCGTAGATTCTTGAGTAGGTTTCAAGCTGTGCGATTGCATCTTTTTTTCTCTCAAGATTCATATACAAAATAATCGCCATCTTACCCATAATTTTCTCGTTATGTTCGATTGCGTAGGCACTCTCAAGCGACTTGAGCGCCTCTTCATACTCTTTGAGTTTGACATAAATATCACCCACCAAAAGATAATCATCAACATTTTTAGAATTTGTAGCAAGTTTTAGAGCCGCTTCTTTTGCATCTTCTAGTCGGTTTTGTCTCATAAGCGCTACAACTTTAAATCTCTTGAGCTCTACATCTTCTATCGTTAGCGCGGCTGCATCGGCTTTTTGGACTATTTTCTCATACTGCTGTGCTGCCATATCATTTTTGAGCGCACGGTAGAAGTACTCTTTTTTATCCGTCTCTTTGTAAAGAGATTCAAACATCTTCGATGCACTCTCATAATCACCCAACTCTTCTGCATAAAGTGCGGTAAGTATGTAAATATCCTCATGCGCAAAGCTTTTTTCATACCCTTTTGGCTCACTCGGGCTATGCATAGCACAACCGCTAAAGAGAACAAAAAGAAGCAGTGCCATACACACTTTTATATTACGAAGCATCCACAACTCCTGGGCATTCAAGTTTTAGCTCATCAACTCTTGTTTTAAAATAATCCCAAAAAGGAAAAGTTCTGCACTGCATAGGGCGTACCTCATAAATCATGCAACCATTAGACGCTCTGTCATAAAAAGCACACTCATAGCTATCTTCCGCTTTGCGCTCCTTGATGGAGTATTTGTAGCCGTTTTTGAAGAGAAATTTTTGCATAAACGTATCAGCCTCAAGCCCCAAAAACGAGGCGATGGCTTCTATCTCTTGCGGGTTGACATAGATGTACCCGCTCTCTCCCGTACAACATTTAGCCTGACAAGCAGCGCATGCAGAAGGGTCAAAAGAGTAGCTAAATCCCTCTTGTGTTATTGTATTTGACATTTTATACTCTGCGCCTTTGCTTTTGCATATATCTCTTTTGCCTTTTGCGAAAACTCATCCCCATTAAAACTGATAAACGGCTCCCAAACTTTCATAAGCGATTTTGAACCGTTTCTTGCATGCACCATCACAAGCGATGCAGCTCTGTCGTTTTTTGGATGCACAAACTGCACATCCACCGCTCTCATTTTGACCCTCTCAAGCTCTGCACAGATAAGCCCAAACTGTGAAGCATCATAACAGAAGATAAAGTGTGCATTTGGTTTGAGCAGCTTTGAGGCTTTTTTAAAAAATTTATCCAACGGTAAATTGATATTATAGCGTGCGTTAAATAATATCTCGTTTTGGCTCTTAGTCACACCGTCATGATAAAAAGGAGGATTTGAGATGATGTAGTCATACTTCACATCCTCTTCAAGCTCCAAAAAATCTTTTTTATGTATCTTGTAAGCTATCTTGTTTACTCTTGCGTTGATGGTAGCATACTCCACAAAAACATCCTGCTTCTCAACCGCTTCAAGTTCTACTTTTGGATGCTCTTTTGCCACCAAAAGCCCGACAACTCCACACCCTGCCCCGACATCAAGAACTCTTCCCTTTGGGCAAAATGAGCTGATAAAATCATATAAAAAGATAGAATCGCTGTTGTAACAGTAGCCCGAAGATGGCTGATAAAGAAGCATTAAAAACCTTATCTGATATAATTATGCAATTATATCTCATACCAAATATAATTAACTATATTTAGTATAAAAGGCTTTAAATGATAATTATTCCTGCAAGACTTGCTTCAACAAGGTTTCCTCAAAAAGTATTGGCTGATATCGGTGGTTTGCCGATGGTGGTTAGAACGGCAAAAAGAGTTGCGCATCTTGATAGAGTTGTGGTGGCAGCGGACGATGAGCAGATTATCTCTGTTTGCAAGGCGCACGGCATCGAAGCTATGCTTACATCCACCACGCACAAAAGCGGTACAGACCGTATCAACGAATGCGCAAACATCCTAAACCTAGCAGATGATGAGATAGTCATAAACGTACAGGCAGATGAGCCATTCATAGAGAGCGGAGTTGTAGAGGCGTTGCAAAAAAGATTGCAGTTTTTACAAGAACAAAACGAGCCTTTTGTTATGGCAAGCTGTTACAATGCCATAAACACCGAATCAGCCCTTGACCCAAATCTCGTAAAAGTAGTCCTTGATGCCGCACACAACGCTATCTACTTCTCCCGCTCACCCATCCCTTTTAACAGAAGCGGAGAGGCAAACTATTTCGGACATATCGGAATTTACGGTTTTGACAAAAAAAGCCTTCAAGAGTTCTGTAGCCTAGAGGATGCACCGTTAGAAGATATAGAAAAACTAGAACAACTCCGTGCGATTTATCATCAAAAAAAGATAAGCATGGTCAAGGTAGCAAGTACAGGGTTTGGAATAGATACCGAAGAAGATTTGAGAAGAGCGGTGGAGATTTTTTTATAGAAATTCCGTTATAATCAACGTAAATCACGAAGGAGTGAGGATGGGTGCTTTAGAATTGGATTTTATGCCGTCATATACTTATGAAGAGTATAAAAATTGGGAAGGAAAATGGGAGATTATCAACGGCGTAGCTTACGCTATGAGTCCTGCGCCTATGATAAAACATCAGAGTATCAGTGCGAAAATTGCAAGATATTTAGATGAAGCTTTAGAGGGTTGCGAATTTTGTCAAGCACTTCTTCCTATAGACTGGAAGATAGACGAACATACGGTTGTGCAGCCTGACAATCTTGTTATCTGCCACATACCGCAAAATGAAGCTTACATCCAACAAGCACCCGAAATCATCTTTGAAGTTCTCTTAAAATCTACTGCTTCAAAAGATATAAACCTAAAACACAAAATCTACGAAAAAGAGGGCGTAAACTACTATATCACGATCAATCCTGATGGTGAAGTTGCCAAAATTTACCACCTTAAAGATGGACGCTATATAAAACTTTGTGACACACATGACGCTAGCGTAAAATTTGAACTTGAGAAATGCAGTATTGATTTTGATTTTTCTAAGATTTGGTAGGGGTTGGGGGATTTTTTCTAATTTTCTCGAAAAGTTTACTTTTCGTAGCTTTAGGGGGTTGCAAGGGACATTTTGTCCCTGCCACTAAAACGGACGAGTTCGTTTTAGTGCGTAACATCAAATAATTAGATATTATCTCTAATACCTAGTTCTGCAACTAGTTTGAGATAAGCATCTTTATTTGTCTTTTTGAAATACTTCATAAGACGGCGGCGCTGTCCTACTAATTTTAAAAGACCAAGTCTTGATGCGTGATCTTTTGTAAACACTTTTAAGTGTTCAGTTAAGTCACTGATTCTATTTGTTAATAGTGCAATTTGAACTTCACTTGAACCAGTGTCATTCTCAGTACGACCGAATTTTGCAACGATTTCTCGTTTTTTAGCCAAATCTAAAGCCATGGTGGCCTCCAAAAGGTATATAATCTAACAGTCACACAAATCAGTGCATAAAGTTGAAACGAAATAATATCTGATTTTGCCTTTTATTTCAACTTCTTTTGATATAATCTTTTTAAAAATCTGACCTTACGCACGCACTTTTATAAAAAAATGCATGAAATACCTTGTAAATCTCGAAAAACTTGTTTTTCGTAGCTTTAGGGGGTTGTAGGGACTTGAGTCCCTGCCACTAAAACGGGCAAGTTCGTTTTAGTGCGTAACATCAGTAAAAATCAAATAAAGTAATACAATGTTAATAACACGTGCCAGTGAGTATGCGATACTCTCTCTTATTGTTCTCTCAAAAGCTTCTGCACCCATGGATAGCGAAACGCTCTCAAATCAGCTCTCTATTCCTAAAAGTTTTCTAGCAAAAATCCTTCAAGCCATGGCGAAACATGATATTTTAAAATCCTACAAAGGCGTTAACGGCGGTTTTGCACTTTTGCATGAACCAAAAGATATAACGATGCTTCATGTTATGTCCTCCGTTGAGGGAAAAGCTCCTGCAGTTTTTGACTGCTCTCCTTCGATGTACTCATGTCCATCAGGCAAAGCGCAGCTCTGCTCACTTTGGCCATTTTTAAATAAACTTCAAGGAAGAATCGACACTTTTTTGGCGGATTTAACTTTAGCAGATATTTTAGAGTAGAAGATTGGCGAAAAAACTCACAACTAGACAACAAGTCGGCACAACACTCAATTTTTTAATCGGGCAAAGAGATTTAAGTGTTGTTATCTTTGTTATGGCGATTTTGGCGATTATCATTGTGCCACTTCCTTCTGCCATGCTCGATGTGCTCCTTACCGTCTCTATGGCGCTTGCAGTACTTATCTTGCTTATCTCGCTCTATGTTCCAAAACCAACCGACCTTACCACTTTTCCAACACTCATACTTATCTTGACACTCTTTCGGCTTGCGCTCAACATCGCAACTACGAGGATGATTTTGAGTCATGGGCACGAGGGCGTCGATGCTGTTAGCTCAATCATTACCAGTTTTGGCAACTTTGTTGTCGGTGGAAACTATGTCATCGGTATCATTGTTTTTTCCATCTTAGTTATCATCAACTTTATGGTTATCACCAAAGGTTCCACAAGGGTTGCAGAGGTTGCAGCGCGCTTTACGCTTGATTCTATGCCCGGAAAACAGATGGCGGTTGATGCAGACCTTAACGCGGGGCTTATCGATGATGCTGAAGCGAAAAAAAGAAGAGCCGAAATCCTTCAAGATGCCAATTTTTACGGAGCAATGGACGGTTCAAGCAAGTTTGTCAAAGGGGACGCTGTTGCGGGGATTATCATCACGCTCATCAATATCATCGGCGGCTTTTTAATCGGTGTTTTCCAACACGATATGCCGGTGGGAGAGAGTGCTAGCGTCTTTACACTCTTAACTATCGGTGATGGGCTTGTTGGGCAGATACCAGCCCTTATCATCTCTACTGCAACGGGCATCATGATTACTCGCTCTTCTGGCGATGGAGACAACTTTGCAGAGGGCACCATCAACCAAATCATGGGAAATGCAAAAATCATGATGATTGTGGGCTTTATCATGATTCTCTTTGCACTTGTTCCAGGGCTTCCTACCGCTTCTATGGGGCTTGTAGGCATACTTTTTGCACTTCTTGGTTGGTCGCTCTACAAGTACCAAAAAGGAGAGTTTACAATCCTCAATGTGGAGGGAGTTCTCACGCCAAAAGAGAAAGAGGCGCAAGCAAAAGAGCGCGCAGCTGCACGCCCTGCAAAAACTAACGAGGAGATTGCCAAAGAGGAGGAGAGTGCGCTTGAGGACATCCTCAAAGTCGAGATGCTTGAACTTACTCTTGGCTACCAACTTATCCGTCTTGCAGACAACACACAAGGGGGCGATTTGCTTGAGCGCATCCGCTCTATGCGCAGAAAAATAGCAGCCGATTTTGGTTTTTTAATGCCGCAAGTGCGCATTAGAGACAACCTCCATCTTCAGCCTCAGCAGTACCAGATTTTACTGAAGGGTATCGCTATTGGCGAGGGCAAAATCGTTCCAGATAAATTTTTAGCGATGGACAGCGGCATGGCAACGGGAGACATCAAGGGAGAAGCAACCAAAGAGCCTGCATTTGGGCTTGATGCGATGTGGATACAGCCTAGTCAAAAAGAGGATGCCATCATCAACGGATATACTGTCGTTGACCCTGCGACTGTTATTTCTACTCACATGAGTGAGCTTGTGAAAAAAAATGCCCAAGACCTTCTCACGCGTCAAGAGGTGCAAACACTCATCACTAAAATTAAAGGTGACTTTCCAGTTATCATCGAAGATCTACAAAAAGTGGCTTCTATCGGGCTTATACAAAGGGTTCTCAAAGCCTTGCTACATGAAAAAATCCCTCTCAAAGATATGCTCACCATCCTTGAGACCATCGCCGATATCGCTGAATATACTAAAAATGTTGAGATTATTACCGAGCAGGTACGCGCCAAACTCTCCCGCATCATCACACAGATGTACTCTGGTCCTGATGGGGTAGTCAGACTGCTCACTTTTGACACTGCTTCTGAGCAGTTAATGCTTGAAAAATCTCAAGAGCGTGATGGGATGCGTCATCTGCTCTTAAATGTCACCGAGATAAACGCGCTTATCCAAGCAACAAGTGCAAAAGCTGCTGAGATGCTACAAAAAGGAATCTCTCCTGTTGTCGTTATCGTTGATCCGCAGTTGCGCAGAGGGATTGCAGAGATACTTGAGCGCTTCTCTCTTGATATCGTGACACTCTCCCATGCCGAGATAGACTCAAATGCAACGTTTGAAGTTATGGGTTCTATCTCTATTAAATAAATCTAAGGAACGAAATGAATACACAAACCATCCACCATCTCTCACACACTGACCTAGATGGGTACAGCTGCCAGCTTGTTATGCGCCACACTCCGCACAAACTCCTCAACTACAATGCCAATTACGGTGCAGAGGTAAAGCAGACATTAGAGTTGATGTTGCAAAACATCACGGCAAGTGCCCAAGACGCAACGCTTTTGATTACTGACCTCAATTTGACGGCAGAAGAGTCCAAATGGCTCAACGGCGAAGTTGAAAAACTGAATAACTCCAAAAAAGGAGTGACGCTTCTGCTTCTTGACCACCACGGAACGGGTGAAGAGAGTGCGCAAAAGTACCCATGGTATTTTCTTGACACCACAAGATCTGCAACAAAAATCACCTATGACTACGCAAAAGAGCACTTCTTGCTTGATGCCCCCGCATGGATGGAGCACTATGTCGCTATAGTCAATGCGGTGGATTTATGGAAGATGGAGGAGCATGCAAACTTTGAGTATGGCAAAGTCTGCATGCGCCTTATAAGTGAAATGCGCGAGCTTAACAAGATTATGTTCCCCCAAGAGGACAACCATTATAAACTCTCACTCCTCCTTGAAGCGACAAAATATATGGAACTCGAAGATGCGCCTATCGCTTTAGATGAAAAGATACATCTTCTTAAAAAAGATTTTTTCAAAACAGAGAAAAATGATACACTTGACAACTTGGCTACAACCTACATCGTCAAGCTCTTAGGCGATGCAAGAGAGACAAAGACGATTTACTACAAAGGGTACAGAGGTTACTTAAGCTACGCTGTTGGCAACACCTCTATCATCGGCAACGGTTTTTTACTCACCTATCCAGAGTATGACTTTATTGTGGATGTAAGTTTTAAAGGGACACTCAGCATTCGAGCAAACAACGGTGTCAATGTAGCTACTATCTCCAAAGAGTGGTGCGGCGGCGGCGGACATCCCAATGCTGCTGGAGGTCGCATAGTAGGTTTTAAAGAGCAGTTTCGCTACGACTTAGTAAAGCAGCAAATAGAAAAAATCATCAATGAAAAAGAGGCTGTTGCAGGAGAGTTGGAGTATAAAAAAGAGAGTTAACCTCTTTTTTTACTGGTTATTGACAAAATAGCGTTCAATGCCATCTGCCATTCCTTTTGCCATCGTTTTTACATACTCTTTATCTACAAGACGCGTTGCCTCTTTTGGATGTGAGAGAAAGCCTACTTCAACTAAAACAGAAGGCATTTGTGCTCCGACTAAAACCCAAAAAGGTCCCTCTTTGACACCACTATCTCGTACATCTTTGTACTTTGGGTTGAGTGCGCCAAGCATTCCTCTTTGTAAATCTATGGCAAGTTTGTTGGACGCTACGATATTATGATGGTTCAAGAGGTTAAGATAACTATCTTTGCCATAGATATTCATATCGCTCATATCGGCTGAGTTCTCTTGAGCTGCTGCTTTTTTGGCTCTCTCAGAGCGTGAAGGCGAGAGAAAATAGCACTCTATCCCATGCACCTCATGCGCATTTCCATTTGGCACTGCGTTAGCGTGAATACTTACAAATATATCTGCTTTTTTGTCATTTGCAAACTCTGTTCTTTTGCTAAGTTTCACAAAAGTATCATCATTTCTTGTCAGATAAACAGTATGTCCTCTGCTTTTGAGAATCCTGATAAGCTCTTGAGAGATAGTAAAAACAACTATTTTTTCTCTGTACCCATTGTGACCGATAGCTCCAGGGTCTGTCCCGCCGTGCCCTGGGTCAATGACTATCTTTTTGCCCCCTACAGTTTTTGGCAAAGGTGTAGATTTTTGAGTAGCTTCTAAAGCCTTTTGTGTAGCCCTACTTGCTTCTGTACCAAAAGTAATCTCAAGAGTTCTCTCATTTACCCGATGCGAGAGCTCTATGGAAGTACTGTTTTCTACTGCAAACCTGAGCGTCTCTGGGTTGAACTGTGCAATTCTTATCTTTGAGATGCCTTTTTTTGTAATGTTATGCGAACTAGTTAACATAGATGTTTTAATGTCAAATGCATAGAGATAACGTTTTTTCTTCTTATCATGGAGCGTAAAATAGTTGATGCGATTTGCATCGATTGGCTGATCAAAAGTTAAAAGAAGTGTATTGTTTTTCCATTTTACAGTTTGCAACTTTGCAAGTGTGCCTACTTGCACCTCTTCGATGTGCTTCGTTTTTTTCATCGGTTTGGGTTCTGGCTGCTTGTAGTGCGTGCTGCTTTTTGTAGAGAGTGTTTTGAGCTCTGCTGCATACTTTGCAACATCTATCTCAAGTTTTGTACCACTCGCTACGATGCCTTTTAAAGCGTCAAGTTTTAAGGCATCATCCCCATTTACCATAGATTGCAAATAGAGATTTTTGTAGTCGTTATATGCACGAAAAATATTGCTCTGTGAGTTACTTTGCATATATGTCTCTGCGCGTTTGAGCGTCTCATCATCCGCCCAAAGTCCAACAACTAAAAAAAATGGTAACAACCACGAAAAAAATTGCATCATCCTCTAAAAACTATTCGCCATCAACCAGTTTATTTAAAAGCTCTTTAACGGAAATAATCTCATTTACTCTGTACCCATTCGTGCCTGAGAAGAAGAGTCCCGTTTCCGTGTTGCCAAGATAAGCATCGCTTAGTCTATCCGCTATACAGTAACCAACCTCTTTTGCCTCTTCTCCACGGTTACAAGGTGCAACACAGTTGGAGATACATTTGATAGCAGGACCCTCACGCTTTTCTACTAAAAGAGTAAGATTTGTTCGTATCCCTTGTGCAGGGTAGCCAACTGGAGAGGAAAAGAGTTGGATATCCTCTTTTTTAGCCTCTAAGAGAACTTTTTTAAAGTTTTCATGCGCATCACACTCATGCGTTGCAATGAAACGAGTCCCCATCTGCACGCCTCTAGCACCAAGTGCCATCATCTGCTCGATGTCACTTTTATCCCAAATACCACCTGCTGCGATAACAGGAATATCTCCCCAAAGTGCCGCCTCTTCCACAACTGGTCTGACAAGATTTTCTAGTTGATTCTCAGGCATAGAACACTGCTCATAGGTAAAACCTTGATGCCCGCCGCTCTTTGGACCCTCAAGCACAACAGCGTCAGGAAGACGGTTATAGCGTTGCTTCCATCTTTTGCAGATGATTTTGAGTGCTTTTGCAGAGGAGACGATAGGAACAAGAGCAACGTCCGGATACCCCTCAGTAAACTCTGGCATATTTGTAGGAAGACCAGCGCCAGTGATGATAATGTCAATCCCGCTCTCACACGCATCACGCACAACACGCCCGTAATCGTTGATAGCATAGAGGATATTTGCCGCAAGAGGCTTGTCTGCGCAAATCTTTCTTGCATTTTGGATAATCGCATCAAAACCCTCTTTGGAGTAAAACCCAAGTGCCTCAAGAGGTCTGCCTGCAACAAGTTTTGAAGCGTACTTTTTATCTTCATAATAGCCTGTTCCAACAGCACTGATGACACCTAAACCACCCTCTTTTGAGACATTGCCGGCAAGTCTATCCCAACTAACGCCAACTCCCATTCCGCCTTGAACTATAGGTTTTTCTATACTATATTTTCCGATTTTGAGTGATTCATAGCTCATGCGCTGACCTTTAACTTTGCAAATTTTCTTTTTCCGATTTGAAGGATATACTCTCCGCTTCCTAATTGTAACTGCTCATCACCAATTTTTTCTTGATTTATCTTCACGGCACCCTGCTTGATATCTCTTCTTGCCTGAGAAGTTGAAGGTGTCAAGCCGCAATCCACAAGCGCTTTAGTGATAGCTATCTCTCCATCCACGCTAAACTCCTCCATTTCGGTCGGAATTTCATTTTTTGCATGGACACGTTCAAACTCCTCTTTTGCGGCATTTGCAGCTTCAAGAGAGTGAAATCTCGCCGTTATCTCTAACGCCAACTCCTCTTTTACTCTCTTTGGATGCAGTGAACCGTTTGAAACACCCTCTTTAAGTGCCTCAATCTCGCTCAATGTTTTTGTGCTAAGTAGCTCATAGTAACGCCACATAAGCTCGTCAGAGACGCTAAGAACCTTAGCAAACATATCGTTTGGCTCCTCTGCCACACCGATATAGTTGCCCAAAGATTTGCTCATCTTCTGCACACCATCAAGCCCCTCTAAGATAGGCATCATAAGCACAGCCTGCTCTTTTCCTATCTCATAAGCTCTTTGAAGATGTCGCCCCATCAAAAGGTTAAACTTCTGGTCAGTTCCGCCTATCTCGATATCGCTTTTGAGATGTACGCTGTCATACCCTTGAAGTAAAGGGTAGATAAATTCGCTAATAGCGATAGGTGTTTGACTTTTGTATCTTTTGTCAAAATCATCACGCTCTAACATTCTTGCAACATTAAAAGTGGTTGTAAGTGTAAGCATCCCAGAAGCTCCAAGCGGGTTAATCCACTCTGAGTTAAAGACAACTTCTGTTTTTGAAGCATCTAAAATCTTAAAAACCTGCTCTTTATAGCTCTTTGCATTCTCCAAGATTTCTACGGCACTTAAAGTTTTTCTTGTAGCACTTTTTCCTGTCGGGTCGCCGATTTGTGCGGTAAAGTCACCGATTAGAAACTGAATCTTTGCACCGTACTTCTGAAAAGTGGCGAGTTTTTGCAAAAGAACCGTGTGTCCAAGATGCAAATCCGGAGCAGTCGGGTCAAAACCTGCTTTAACCGTATAGGTCTTGCCCTCTTCAAAATAGGCTTTTAAAAGCTTCTCTATCCTCTGGCTGTCGATAATCTCAGCACTTCCTCTTTGTATCTCTCTTAGGGCTTCTTGTAACATACTCTCTAACTTCCTATTATAATTATAAATTATCTATACGCATCATCAGTGCGGATAAAATGTATCACTTTTATCTTTTGTTCGATTTTAGCACGAAGTGCGTTAATATCTGCTTCTTTGGACTCAAACCCTATTTCACAGTAGCGTGTGGACTCGCTTTTGTTTTTTCCGAGTTCTATCTGGTTGATGTCGATTTTGAGTTTTGCCAAAAAGTTTAAGAACTCTGCTAAAGTCCCTACCCCACTATGAAGTGAGACTATCATATTGTAGTTATAAATAGTGAGTTTTTCCCATCTTATAAAAACCATAGGCTCTTTGGCATCAAGCTTTTTGATGGCACTTGAACACATTTTATGATGTACATGCGCTTTTCCTTTTTCTAAAAACGCCATGACCTCATCGCCATTTTTTGGATGGCAGCAGTAGTCAAACACAACATCGCTCACACTTGATGTACTAAAAATCTCTAAACCTCTTATACTATAAAGTTTGAGTTTAAAGCGATGTCTGGATAAAAATCCTTTAAAACGGCTATTTTGGCTGATTTCATTCATCAGTTTATGCATCACGTCGCGCAAATGCTCTATATCGGTCGTGACACTCGCTCTTTTGTCACAGTTGTTTTTATCAAACCACTCCTCTACACTTAGAGAGCTCAAGTTCATTGCTGCTGCAACAATGTTGATGCTTGATTTTGCATCGATTTCTCGTACTCTTGCGTTACAGTTGTACTTGATATTTGTTTTGGCTTTGGAAGTCTTAACTGCATCAAGCCAACTACAGCGCGTGATGGTGTTTTCATCAAGTTCGATTTTGACAATGTCGCCGTTATGGAGTTCGTTAATGAGAGATGTTTTGACTTTGTTCACCAGAGCTGCTTTTGCATGGTTACCTACGTGTGTGTGCACGGCATAAGCAAAGTCAAGCACAACCGCACCACGTGGAAGGGTAAAAACCTCACCTTTTGGAGAAAAAACAGAGATATCCTCGCTGTAGAGGTCATTTTTGATGAGATCATAAAAATCTTCAACCGACTCATTTTGATAGCCAAGGTTGTGTAGCCAGTCAAGTTTGACATTGTCATTGCCGCCGCTTTTGTATTTCCAGTGCGCGGCAACGCCAAGTTCAGCGGTTTGGTGCATATCGTATGTTCTGATTTGCACTTCAAAGATAGCTGTTTTGTAAAAAACGGTTGTATGAATGGTTTTGTACCCGTTATCTTTAGGTACGGCAATGTAATCTTTAAAGCGTGAAGAGAGCGGCTGAAAATGGAGATGGATAAGCCCTAAAATGTTGTAGCACTTTACAGGATCGTCTGTGAGAACTCTAAGCGCTAAAAGGTCTAAAATCTCCTCTATCCCAACACCTTTACGTTGCATCTTAAGGTAGATGGAGTATTTGTGCTTTACACGAGAGAGTATCTCAAAATCATCTTCAACAAAGCCATTTTGCACTAAAATCTTATGGATAGCCTCGCGAAACTCATTGAGTCTCATCTCGATAGCGTGGTAATGATTTTCTAAAAAAGTATCAATCTGCTCTTTTTCTTCTTTAAAAAGATAGGAAAAACTCAAATCTTCAAGTAGATTTTTTAAAAAAGAGATACCTAGACGGTGTGCGATAGGAGCGTAAACAACGAGTGTCTCTTCAGCGATTCGCTCTTGTTTGTGAGGTGCTAGTGAGTCAAGCGTGAGCATGTTATGGAGTCTGTCGCATAGCTTGACCACCAAAACCCGCACATCCTTGATACTTGCAAGAAGCATTTTGCGAAATGAGAGTGCGGAGACAACAAGTTTTTCGTTGGAGTTGGATGAGATAAGTTCGGCATCACGGATGGTGTCGATTTTGGTAAGACCCTCCACAAGATGCGCTACATCGGCACCAAAAAGCTCTTTTACCTCTTCAATACTGATAATCGTATCTTCCACAACATCGTGTAAAAGTGCGGCTATCGCCATTGACTCATCGTTGGTTATGGAAGAGACGATGCTTGCGACTAAGATAGGATGGACAACGTAAGGTTCTCCGCTTTTGCGAAACTGATTTTCATGTGCGGTTATGGAGTAGTCTAACGCTTTTTGGAGCGTCAGGCTTGGTGGAATTTGGGAGTAAAGATACTCTGTAGCAGATACAACGCTGTTTATCTCTTTTATCTGCTTGATATCTACTTGATTCAAGTTACATCCATTACTTTGCTATGTCAGCAAAGCCTTTGATAGTTACAAGGCCCTGTGCGATTTCCATCAGTGCCAAATCGGCTGTCTTTGTTTTTTTGGAAACATTCAACTTGCTTGTTGCGCCGTTTAAGAGCTCATCTGTTCTTTTTGCCACAGCAATTGCAAGTTGGTAACGATCCATACTTGGGTTATTGTCTAAAATTTTTGCTGTTAATACTTCTACTTTCATTTTATCTCCTTAAGATTATTTGACTATTGAGCAGTTTTGCATATTGCCGTTTTGTAAAATGTCTAAAAGATTACCTTTTTTAAACATATCACATACTAAAATCGGAAGCGAGTTGTCTTTTGCCAGAGCGATAGATGTGTCATCCATCACCTTAATGTCATCGCTTAATGCCTGCTCGTATGTTAGCTCTTGAAGCTTAATCGCATCGCTAAATTTATTTGGGTCTTTGTCATAAACACCGTCAACTTTTGTTGCTTTGATGATTACTTCAGCGCCTATTTCAACTGCTCTAAGTGTTGCAGCCGTATCTGTTGTAAAAAACGGGTTTCCGGTTCCTGCTGCAAATATAACGACACGCCCTTTTTCTAAGTGGCGCACTGCACGGCGGTTGATGTAAGGCTCGGCAATCTGCTCCATTTTGATGGCAGTCTGCATACGCACCTGAAGCCCTGCATGTTCACACGCCTCTTGCATAGCAATGCCGTTGATAACTGTTGCAAGCATCCCCATATAATCGCCAGAAGTTCTTTTGATGATGCCATCTTGTGCCGCAGTTACCCCACGAATGATGTTTCCGCCACCGATAACGATGCCCACTTCAATGCCCGCTTCTACCAAAGATTTGATTTCCTGAGAGATATAGTTGAGGATTTTTGTGTCAATTCCATAACCAGCTTCACCCGCAAGAGCTTCGCCTGAAAACTTCACCAATACCCGTTTGTTAGCCATGCAATTCCTTTGTGTACAAATCCGCGAATTATACTTAAGTTTCTCTTTGATATTGCTTTTGCCAATCCCCTATTTTGTAAAAGTTTGACATTCGTAATATATTTTATTATACTTCGCTACCATTACCACATCATATAAATAAATAGACTTCTTGTACAACCTCTGTTTGTGAACGATTCTGCAACGGAAGGGTCAAATCTAGCTTGATAGATTTGGGGTACCCACCGTGAAGCCCTAGTGAACAAACAGAGGTTGTACAAGAAGTCTAATAAAGGGATTTCTTGCAAAACAGTATCAACGGTCGGTTTTGGCTTAACAAATCGGAGCATAACTTTCTTGGCGAGGGGCGGATTGAACTGCTTATAAACATCGGCAAAAGCGGCTCTATCACTAAAGCAGCCAAAGAGATGAAGATGAGCTACAAAGCTGCATGGGACGCCGTGGATGCGATGAACAATCTCTCAGAGCACCCCCTTGTGCAAAGCGCAAAAGGCGGCAAAGGCGGCGGGGGTACACACCTTACAACCTATGCAAAAGAGCTGATTGAAACATACAAAATTTTGCAAGAAGAGCATGATGCTTTTTTGAACAACCTCTCCAAACGCATCAGTGAAAAAAATGGGCATATCCATCTTTTAAAGAGTTTTGATGTCCGCATCAGTGCTAGAAACCAGCTTCGAGCAAAGGTTGTAAGGATTCAAAAAGGGGTTGTTGAGAGTGAAATTTTTTTAGAACCGAGCAGCAAAGAGACATTTATGGCGGTTATCACCAATGATTCGCTTGAGCAGCTAGAGCTCACTTTAGGCATGGAAATATATGCTCTTTTTAAAGCAAATGCACTGACAATCAGCAGAGATTTGAAACTTCAAAAAAGCGATATGAACCGCTTTTTAGGCAAAATCAGCCGAATAAACCGTGACAGCTTTAACTGTGAAGTTATCATAGAACTCAAAGGTTCTCATACCCTCTGTGCAACGATGGGTGTTGAACTTTTTGATGATTTGGGTTTGCAGACGGGCATGGAAGTTGTCTCTTTTTGCAAACCTAAGAGCATCATACTTGGTTTATGGTAAAAAAATTTACAAAGCGATATATATTTTATTATACAATGATATTTAAGGAGTTAAGATGGATTTATTACGTGAAGATAGCGGTTATTTTGATTTGACTACTTTTGGGCTTGGTATCGGTGAGAAGAGAGGTAGTATCTCATTTGCTCCAAAAGCAGACATCATTCTAAGTGGCTGTGATGAGACTAAAAAGATTTTTCAAGAGTGTGAGTTGGAGTACACATTTTTTCAAAAAAACGGCGCTTTTGTTGAAGCAGGTCAAACAATAGCGGAGTGCAAAGGCGATGCAAAATCGCTTCACCGTGCTTGGAAAACAGCGCAAAATATCTTTGAATATATGAGCGGTATCGCAACCTATACGCATGAAATGGTGCAAAAAGCACGACTTATAAACCCTGATATCACCATCGCAACAACACGCAAAAATTTTCCAACAGCAAAGGAGTTGATGCTAAAAGCAGTTATGGACGGTGGCGGCGTAGCGCATCGGCTTGGTCTTTTTGACTCGGTTTTGATTTTTGAACAGCATCTTGTTTTTTTGCAAAACGAGGAGGAGCTTATAAATAGTTTTCAGAAATTGAAAAAAAATTTTGTTGAGAAAAAAATTATCGTTGAAGTAGAGAGTTATGAGCAGGCAAGGTATTTTGCTCTGCTTGGTGCGGATGTTCTTCAGTGCGAAAAAATGAGCCCTGCCCTGCTTCTCAAGTGCGTAGGACTCAAAAAAGAGTTTTCGCATCTCAAAGTCTCTGCAACAGGCGGCATCAACGCTTCAAATGTTGCCGAGTTTGCGGCGTGTGGTGTAGATGCCATCGTCACATCTTCGCCCTACCATGCAAAACCTGCGGATATCAAAGTCACTATGAAAAAGGAGCAAAAATGAAAAAATTTATCAAAATAGCAGCTATAATCATCGCACTTGTGAGTAACTCTACCGCTCAAAATCTTAAAGTATTTGCAGCCTCAAGCACAAAGTTTGCGATGCAAGAGATAGTAGAAGAGTTCAAACTACAGCATCCAAAAGATAGTATTGAGGTCACTTACAGCGCTACTGGAAAAGCGTATGCACAGCTCCTTAACGGACTTAGCTATGATATCTTTATGGCAGCAGACAGTCTCTACCCACAAAAAATAGCAGAGGACGGCAATGCGCTAGGTGAAGCAAAAGTATATGCCCTTGGCAGGCTTGCAGTTTACGCGCACGATGCAAATCTTCTCAAAGATGGTTTAGAGAGCCTTAAAAACAAAAGCGTCAAACACATCTCCATCCCAAACCCTAAAGTGGCACCCTATGGAGCTGCGGCGATGGAGACTCTAAAAAACTACAACCTTTTAGACGACATAAAAAGCAAACTTGTTCTTGGAGACAACATCGCACAAAGCGTACAGTTCGTTGAGAGCGGCGCTGCAGAGGTGGGAATCGTGGCATTTTCTCTCGTCAAAAGCAAAGAGAAGAGCCACTATTTTCTTATAGACACAACCAAATACAAACCCCTTGAACACTCGTTTGTACTTACAAAATACGCCAAAGAAAAGCCTTTGGCACAAGAGTTTGCAGATTTTATACTCTCACAAAAATCACAAGAGATTTTTAAAAAGTATGGGTTTTAGAGCTTGCAAAAGAAGCCTTCTTTCCTCGATCCCATGCTCTGCGTGGGAGTGTGTGCTTTTTTGTCGCTTTAACTTTATATACATTCCCACGGAGACCGTGGGAACTAGAAAAAAATTGCTACCACTACCCCAAACTTATAAACCCCTCCACCTCTGAAAAGACCACTGCTCTGTTTTGCTCTTTTGTATCCAAAATCTTCTCGCATAAAAGGGAGAGGTTTACATCTGCGCTTGCTACAAGAGAGCGGATACTTTGTAGTTTTTCACTCTTTAGCACATTTGTAAATCTGTCGTATGCGCTGTATGCTTCACGCCCTGTTAGCTTCATGTAGAGTTTGCGTCCCAGTTCAAAAAGCTCAAATTCTTCGTTTCTTCCTGTGTTTACTCTCTCGCCAAAGCCTATCTCTATGTCGATACCATTTTCTCTAAGGTAAGCTCCCAGTTTCATCATAAAGCCGATGCAAGCGGGGGTGTAGAGTTTTAAGATGCGTTCATGGAACTGCTCAAAACTCTCAAATGGGTTTTTGAGCCTTTTGTACTCAAGCATCAGCGTCTCAACATAAAAGTGTGCGTAACGCAAGGAAGCGGATTTTAGTATGGTGTAGCCCTCTAAGCCCTCGCTTGTGATTTTTCCGCCTAGTGAGATGTTGACACCGCCCTCCATTTCGCCGTTTACTTTGACTTTGCACCCCTCAAAACCGATATCTCCAAGCCCATTTAGTCCGCACCCTTTTATACATCCTGACCAGTACATGCGTACCCTGCCCTCGCTAAGCGGCACTTTTTTCTCCAGATACTCCGCCATTTTGATGGCATCGCTTTTGTTCTCAATGACGCCAAATGGACAGTGCTGTGAACCTGCACATGCGATTAGATGGTTTTTGTAGGGCGAATCCACACTTTTGTATTTTTGAAAAATCGCCTCGTTTTTTAGTGCGTCTATCTCTTTTACGCCAAGTATATAGATGCTCTGTTCGATGTCAAAACGAATCTCTCCATCTCCCCACATCTGGCTCACATCCGCCACACGCACCAAATCACTTCCGCTAAAGATACCTGCTGGCACAACCATATGCACGCCAAACGACCCGTCTCTTAACTGCACTCGTCCGTGGTCTGGGTCGTTAAAATCAAGCTTTGTCATCGTCTCGCCAGCGTGTGCAAAGTCAACTCCTGCGTTTTGGCAGATGGCAGAGCGTATCTCCTCCATGCCCACCGCTTCGACTAAAAAAGAGAGGCGGTTTTTGTTTCTGTTGTCACGAAAACCAAATCGCTTAAAGATGTCGATGATGGAGTTGTACGCGAGAGGCACTTCGCATGGCAGCAAAAAGATATCCACACTCTTTGCCACTTTGCCCACTTTTCCGCCAAGAAACATGTTATAACCCCAAAATCCCTCCCTTTGCGCCAAAACAAAACAGCAGTCATGGCTAAAAGCGTTGCAGCGGTTTGAAATTGCGCCCGTGATGGAGGTGTTGAACTTTCTAGGAAGTGCGCTTATCCACTTCCAGTCGTGCAAAAATGAACTCTCCAGTTTTTTGAGCAGTTCGTAAGATGGCAAAACAGTGTCAAACCCACGTGCATCAAGCGGATCGGTAACTATGTTGCGAAAGTTGTCCACGCCTGTTTGGTAGGAGCTTATCCCTACCGCACGCATACGCTCAAAAATAGTCGGTATATCTTTGATGTCGATGTAGCGAAGCTCAATCTGCGCACGGGTTGTGATGTCGATGTAATCCTCCCCAAACTCCTGTGCGATTTCTCCCAAAACTCTGGCTTGTGCAGCGTTTAGGTAACCCCCGCTGATGCGTACTCTTATCATAAACTTTTGCGGTGTCTGGTCGTTTTTGTCATAGATGCCAAAGCATTTTAAGAAGTAGTTTTTGTCTTCATCGGGAATGGATGCGTAGCCCTCTTTTGCATAGTGTTCAAGCATCGCAAACGCCTCTTTTGGGGTTTTGAGCGTTTTTGTCTCTTCCACTTTGTTGAGTTTTTTTGCTCTTGCGTCGTATGCTTTTTGTAATGCTTCCATTGACACTCCAATCTCTCAAATATGTCAAAATTTTAGCAGTTACATAGGTAAAGATAGGCGATTTTATGATTATTTTTTAGGCAATTACAAAAATTTCACCCTACTCATGCCTCAAAGCCTCGATAGGATTAAGTCGTGCGGCTTTTCTGGCGGGGAAATAGCCAAAGACTACTCCGACCATCGTTGAGAACAAAAAAGCAACGATGACGATAAAAGTGTTAAAGATAAGCGGCAAATCGAAAAAGAACGATATACCGACTCCCGCACCTACACCGATGATGATGCCTAAAACACCGCCGAGGGATGAGAGGACTATGGCTTCGACCAAAAACTGGAGCAAAACTTCTCTCTCAAGCGCACCGATGGCAAGCCTTATGCCTATTTCACGGGTTCGCTCCGTGACGGATACTAGCATGATGTTCATGATGCCTATGCCGCCGACAAGCAGGCTAATCGCCGCAACGGCTCCGAGCAAAATGGTCAACATCTGCGTTGTAGAGGAGAGTGTTTGTACCATTTCACGCATATCGTGGAGATTAAAATCACTCTCTTCTCCCGCCCTTACCTTGCGGCGTTCCTGCATAAGAGAGGTGGCGGCTTCTTTGACACTCTCTATCTGCGATGAGGAGTTTGCCGAGATAATCATCCTTGCAACCTCTTTGTTTCCGCTGATGCGTCTTTGAAACATACGGATGGGCGTGACGATGATGGCATCTTGATCCATCCCAAACATTGCCGCACCTTTGGCTTCAAGCAAACCGACAACCTCGCATGAAAAACTCTCAAGACGGATGGACTCACCGACTGGATTTAGCGTACCAAAAAGCTCTTTGCGTATGGTCTCGCCGATAACGCACACCGCTTTTCCGTTTTGAATCTCTATGGGTGAAAACTCTCTCCCAGAGGCAAAAACCCAATCTTTGACGACAAAGTAGTCGTTGTCGCTCCCATCCACCGTTGTTTGGTAGTTTTTGTTTCCATAAACGGCTTGCATCTGGCTTGAGCCGATTGGTGCGACACCACGGATATTTGCAAGCTCTTTTTTGAGGGCTTCTACATCACTGTGCGTAAATCTTCTCGCCGTTGAGTCTGTTGCCGGAGGACCTTTTTGTTTTTGCCCTGGAACAAGAATGAGCATATTTGTTCCAAGTTTTGAGATGCTTTGCGTGATGTACGCCGTCGTAGCGTCGCCTAGCATAACCATAGCGATAACAGAGGCTATGCCTATGACGATGCCAAGCGTGGTAAGTGCCGAGCGCAAAGCACTTCTGCGAATCTCACGAAGGGCTAGTAAAAAAGCGTTCCAAATCATAAACTTTGCTCCGTCTTCTCTATGCTTCCGTCTCTGAAAAAAACCCTTCTTGAGGCGTACTTTGCCATATCCATCTCATGCGTTACCATCAAAACGGTAATCCCTTTCTCTTTGTTAAAAGAGCGCAAAAGTTCCATAATCTCGATGCTTTTTGCGGTATCTAAGTTGCCTGTCGGTTCATCTGCGAGCAAAATAAGCGGATTTGTCACTATAGCTCTGGCGATGGCTACTCTTTGCTGCTGTCCACCTGAGAGTTCACCCGGTGTGTGATGTGCGACATGTTCTAGCCCCACGCTTTTGAGTGCCTCCATCGCCATCTCTCTTCTTTCATGCATGCCATAGCCACGGTAAAGAAGCGGAAGTTCGACATTTTCAACGGCGGTTGTTTTTCCTAGCAGATTGAACCCCTGAAATATAAACCCGATGTAGTTTCTGCGCAAAAGCGCACGCTGGTCTTGCGAGAGCAAACCGACATTAACCCCCTCAAAAAGGTACTCCCCTCCGCTTAGCGTATCCAAACAGCCGATGATGTTCATGGTGGTTGATTTTCCTGAACCGCTGGGACCCATGACCGCCAAAAACTCTCCATGCTCTACTTGAAGATTTACGCTTTGCATGGCAAATGTTTTTGCTTCCGCCTCTCCGTATGATTTTGTGGCATTTTGAAGCTCTATAACATACTTTTGCTCTCTCATCGCTCTTTGATTCCCACCAAAACCGCATCTCTCTCGCTTAGTTCCGCACTATCTATAACGCTAAAACTTCCGTCGCTTTTTCCGACTTTAAGCGCAACTTTAGAGGGTTTGTTCTCTCTCAAAACCCACACATACTCGCCAGTAGCATCTCTTTTTTGCATCGGCGGAGTAAAACGAAGTGCCGCATTTGGGACGACAAGAGCATCTTTTATGACATCGGTAACGATATGCGCAAAAACAGTCATCCCTGGGCGAAGTAGCAGTTCAGGGTTTTGCACATTTACAACGGCATCGTAAGTGACAACGCCGTTGACTATCTGTGAGTTTAGGCGCAACTGTGTCACAACCCCTTTAAAGGTTTTTTGCGGGTACGCATCCACGCTAAACTCCACGCTTTGCCCCTCTTTTACATCGGCGATATCGGCTTCATCGACACTCACTATCACTTTCATCTTTGTCAAATCCTCCGCCAAACTAAAGAGAACGGGAACAGTCATAGCCGCAACCACGCTCTGTCCCGCTTCTACTTTTTTTGCCAAAACTACACCCTCGATAGGCGATACAACAACGGCTTTTTTAAGGTCATCCTGAGCGGCTTTTAGCTCTGCATTTGCCTGATTGCGCCCTGCTTTTGCAACCTCCAAAGAGGCAAGAGAGAGTTCGTAAGCGGCGTATGCGCTGTCAACCTCCTGTCTTGAGGGGTAGCCTCCGTTTGTCGCTTTTATCATCTTATCAACTCGAAGCCACTCGTTTTTGGACTTTGTGAGTGTTGCCGTTGCCTCTGCCACATTTGCCTCATATTTTGCAAGTGCGGCTTGGTAGCTTGTCACTTTTGAGGAGAGTTTGACGGTATCCAGACGAGCCATCACTTCCCCTTTTTTGACATGTTGGTTATAATCAACCAAAACCTCGCTTATCGTTCCGGAGACCTCTATTCCGACATCAACACTGTTTGTAGGCTCCATGTTTCCGCTCGCGTCAACCATGACGGTGATGGTTTTTCTCTCAAGCGGTGCGCTTATGTACTCTATCTCATTTTTGTTTTTGCCGGTTTTGTACCAAAAAAAAGCTCCCGACATAAGCAACAAAATAGACAAAAGTATAAAATATATCTTAAAACTTCTCTTTTTATGCCCACCGACACCGAGTGTCTGCTCTATCATCTTATCTGCCATCTGCTACTCTTTGTGAAAAATGGAGTTTTGCCAACTCTAGCTGCATATCTATCTCGCTTATTTTTATGTTTAGCTCTTCTATAGCTCTTGTATTTTTTATGATTTGCAAATCGTACCCTGTTTTTGTACCTGCGTCCACCCCTGCTTTGATGGCATCAATGAGACCGTCGTACAAAGAGAGGTTTTTTGTGCTTACTTCGTTATATCTGCGGTAACTCTCTATCAGTGCAATGGACTGCTCATAAGAAGCATTTAAGGCTCTTTGCTTATCGGCAACTTGTGCAGACTGCTTCATCTGCGTCGCCTGTGCCTCTTGGATAGTCGCTTTGGCGTTGTAAGCCAAAGGGATGTTGAGCGCAACTCCCACGCCGTAGTATGCGCCATCATCTCTGTTTGTATATTTTTTGGATTCGTACTCTCTGTACCCGACATCTGCGTTTACGCTGAGTGACGGAAGATAACCGCTTTTTGTCACGCCGTAAAGCCCTTTGAGGCTCTCTAAATGAAGCCTCTCATAACTAAGCGAGATATTTTCCTGCAAAAAATTCTCCTTTTTTACTAAGAAGAGCGTTGGAAGTGCGAACTCAGAGGGGTTTATGTCGCTTATCTTTGCAACATCCTCTTTAAGTTTTGCAAGTGTGTAGTCATAAGTAACGAGATTTTTCAGCTGGCTGCTCTGCGCTACAAGTGCATTATTAAGCTCCGTGATATCGGCTTTTCCTGCATCATAAAGCTGCTGTTTTATAAAAATCTCAATCTCTTGGTTTTTAAGCGTCAGCTCGCTCTGCTCTTTTTGATAAAGCGTCTTTTTGTAGTTTAAAACATAGGTGAAAATCTCCTCATTTAACGCCGCTCTTTGGGAGTTTAGAGCCATCGCATCCGCTCTTTTTTTGGCATCTGCGTACTCTATCTGGTACTCTATGCCTCCAGAGCGAAAAATATCTTGCGTTATGGAAGCGGAAGTGTTTTTACTAAAACCGTAATCCCCGAGATAACTCTTGTCGTATCCCCATGAAGCACCGAGATTTAGCGGTGCTATCCAGTTGTTTCTTAGTTTTTCATTCTCTGATTCGTATCTGTTTTGCTCTTGAAACAACAACTCCCGTTTCTGCGGCGAGAGAAGTTCTGCCTCTTGCGCACTTAGCGGCAAAACAAAAAGCAAAAAGTGTAAAAAAGAGAGTGTTTTAGCGTTTTTCATCACTGTTCCTTAGTAAAAAGGCTATTATAAGATACATTTGAAAATAGTAGCACGCACTTTTTGAGTGCGTGAGGAGTGAGGGTTAAAAATTACGTTCTAAAGAGTTCAAGTTTTGCGTGAAGTTCATCTGTCATAGAGTTGAGATGCTCGGCTGCTGCTGCTATCTCTTCGACACTTCTTGCATTTGTAGCTGAAATAGCGTTGATTTGACTTACTTGGTCCACGATGATTTCTACATTTTTACCTGTTTTTTCAAAATCATTCACTGTCTTATCTGTCGCACGAACCGCCTCTTTGACGATGGCAACACTCTCGTTTATCTTAAACTCTACATCACTTGCGCTGCTAGAGAGTTCTTGAATCTCGTCGGCATTTTCGCTCATTTGTGTACTTACATCGCTTATGGATTGCACAATCACATTGATGGTTGCGTTTATCTCCGTGAGGCTTCTTTGCGTGCGCTCTGCAAGTTTGCGCACCTCATCGGCAACTACGGCAAACCCACGTCCATGCTCACCCGCACGAGCCGCTTCTATGGCAGCGTTGAGCGCGAGAAGATTTGTCTGATCAGCGATGTCGGCGATGATATCTAAGATATTTTTTACCTCGCCTGCCTCTTTAGAGAGTGCCTCCATGCGCATAGAGAGATCAGCTTCAAGCTGTGCAGAGTTTTGCACTTTGTGTGTAAGGTTGATGATTTCATCTCTTGCGTGCCCTAGATTTTCATTTGCTCGGAGTATCTCTTTTTTACTCTCGTATGCTTCACTGATGGCAAGCTCTATCTCACCCTTAATCTCTCTTGCTTTTTTCGTTGCATCATCGACCACAAGTACACTTTTCTCGACATTTTCCCCAACGCCCATCGCTGTTGTTGAGAGCTCATGAGAGATGGAAGCGTTTTCGCTTGAACTACTCTTAGATGTCTCGATAAGGTCTCTTAGTGTTGCTAAAAGCCCATTGAAGCTCTTTGCCATTTGGCTAAGCTCAAGTGGTGCATTTTCATCTACTTTTATAGTGAGGTTATGGCTCTCTCCGATGTTCACAAGGGTAGCTTTAAAACGCTCTATCGGGTCGCTAACGGATGATTTGATAAGGAAAAGTATGAGTAATGCAAACAAAATAATACCCACTACCAGACCTATACTAAGCGCCATGATGTTAAAAGATGTGTCTGCTATGGCTTTGTCTATATTTGTGTAAACATACTTATAAAGTTCAAGCTCCACATTTCTCAAAATCTCGATAGACGCTGTCACGTTTGTAAACCAAACCGACGCATCGATGCCAAAACCGCCTTGAGTACCTTTTTCTTTTGCTATCTCTATCATTGCAAATGTTTTTTCAACCACATCGCCTTGAAAGTTGTTTTTGTAAAACTCTTGCAGCTCTTTTGGAGCAAGTGTTACAAACTTACGGCTGTTGACATTGTATGCTCCTAAAGAGCCACCAAACGTAAAGTAAGTATGCCCAGCGAAGCTATCTTTTGTAAAAGCGCCATTGAGGTTTGCGCGTATCTGCCCCAACTGCTCTTTGACGGAAGCTAGATGGGTATATGCTTGGATCGTGTTTCTTCCATCTTTATCGTCCATCAGCGATGGGATAATCGTTGCCCCATCGATAAGCGCTACGATAGTTTTCGAAAAGTATGCCCCTGTATCTGGCGCACTTAGAGAGAGTGCGTCGATGGCAGCCCTTTTTGTCTCAAGCTCGCTTAAGTTGCCAAGCACCGAACTATCGCCCTTAGTTTGAGCGTAAACATCTTTTATCTCAGCGATTGCGTTGTTTACCTTTGCTCTCATCTCTGGGAGTTTATCGCCATTTTTTGTGCCATTTGAAGCAGCAAAGCCAACACTAAGACCACGCTCAATCTGCATAAAATGAATCGCTTTTGCCAAAGATTCTACTTCATGGATGCGCTCTTTAGTCTCCTCAAGATTTTTTTTGATACCAATATCAAATACTATCTTTCCGGTGGAGAGTGCTACAATCACCAAAATCGGCACAAGCGCCAACACCATCAACCTTACTTTTATACTTAGGTTTTTCACCTTTTTTCTCCTCTTTGCTTCTTTGTAATGCAACTGTAACATTCACATCATAAAATAAAACAGCTATTTTACTTACAAAAGCTTAATGTTGCGTTTTTGCAACCCATAACAAACTCTCTACGAAGGGGTGAAACTCCTCTTTAGTGTTTTTTATGTTATTCTTAGTTAAAATCACAAACTCTTTTTTTATTTTTGGGGGTTGATGGTGATTTTTTCTCTTCTTTTGGCTGCACTTGCTCTTTTGGTCGCTCTCTTTTACTTTTTCCGATATCAAAAAATCAAAAACCAGCTAAGCAAACTCTTTGTAATGGAGTATGCGATGAATCATGCCCAAAATCCTCTCTACTTCGTCGATCCCAAAAGTGCTGCGATTTTCTATGCCAACAAAGCAGCATGCAAAGCACTTGGCTACACGTACGAAGAACTAACATCTCTTACTATTTTTAACATCGATCCAAACGTCACCCATGAAGCATGGCTAAAACATAACGAACATCTCAAAATGGCGCAAACTTCCGATTTTCTCACACAACACAAACGCAAAGACGGCACGCTCTTTGAGGTTGAAGTTTTTGGCAACGTCTTTGAGTATGAGGGAAAATTTTTCAATATCGCTTTTGCGGTGGATGTCACACAAAAAAACCACTACCAAAAAGCGCTTCAAGAGAGCCACGATGCCTTGACGCTAAGAAACCAAGAACTTGAAGAACTTGCGATGCTAGATGCCCTTACCAAGATTCCAAATCGAAGATTTTTAGATGAAATTTACGCAAAACGTTTTGATGAACACCGCCGAGAAGATGTATCACTCGCTCTTTTGATGATAGATGTCGATGATTTTAAAACCTATAATGATTTTTACGGTCATGCCAAAGGGGATGAAGTCTTGATTCAAATCGCGCAAACACTCCAAAAAACACTCAAGCGCCCAACTGATTTTATAGCACGATACGGCGGAGAAGAGTTTGTTGTCGTACTTAAGGAGATCTCTCTTAGCGGTGTCTTAACACTTGCAGAGCAGCTCATCATCGCCATAAAAATCCTTCAAATCCCTCACGAAAAGTCAAAAACACTCCCTTATATCACCATAAGCATAGGCATCTCCCACAAAGATGCAACGACGCTCATAGACAAAAAAACGCTCTTAGAAAACTCCGACATAGCCCTCTACCAAGCAAAAGCGAAAGGGAAAAACTGCTCTGTTTTGTATGAAAAAACTCTACTGCAATAAAAAAGCCCTAAAATAGTGGACAATCAGCCCTTTATGCTCCTCTTTTTTCATCTTTGGGAGCTTTTGTGTCATCTCTTTGCAACTGCTTATAAAAATATATCTTTCTACAAGATTGAGTTGTTCTAGTTTCATATAGATAGGCATTACAAAAGCAGCCCTTTGTTTGATATGGCTCACAATAGCTTGACTATAAAGAAAATGAAAGTTTTCTATCGCGTCCACACTTCCCACACGAAGCCCAAGCCCCAAAATAAACTCAATCTCTTTGAATTCAAATGCAGGAGTTATCGTTTTAGCATATTTTTCTAACATGATTGTGAGATTTCGCAACTCCTCATATTTATCATCGGCTCTTTGAAGATAGGCAAAAATCTCAGGTCTCTCTTTTTCCCAGCCATAAAGCGTGCTTTTTGAAATATTAAACTTTTGAGAAATCTCTTTGATAGTAAGCATTACGATATCCGTATTTTTATTTACCAATGATTATAGTTTTACGAATATGAGAAAATAATCAGTTTGTTTTATGTTAATTTTTTCTATAATCAAAATATAGAATATTTTTTCATAATAAATTTAGTTTTTTATCTTATATGGAATAAATATTTGTAAAATCAATCCGATAATGGAAAAAAATGCTCTATTTTTTCTTGCTTTTTCTTGCAGCACTTTTTGCACTTCTATGCTTTATAGAATATCGTAAGCTTGATGTGCAACTAAAAAAGCTTCTTCAAAAGAATACACACTATGAAAATCTTGCGATGTTTGACGCTCTCACACAGATTCCAAACCGCAGATTTTTGGATGATATCTACACCAAACTTTACAAAGAGCATCTCAGAGACAACACAAATCTCTCAGTTTTTATGATAGACATTGACTGTTTTAAAGCATATAATGACTTTTATGGACACCTTAAAGGAGATGAAGTTTTGGTTCAAATCGCTCAAACACTCCAAAAAGCGCTCAAGCGCCCAACTGATTTTGTTGCACGTTACGGTGGAGAAGAGTTTGTTGTCGTACTCAAAGAGACCTCGCTCAGCGGAGCCGTAACTATGGCTAGCGAACTTCTCTATGCCATCAAATTTCTTCAAATCCCCCACGAAAAGTCAAAAATCCTCCCCTACATCACCACAAGCATCGGTATAGCATGGAAAGATTTTGATTCCCAGATAACACAAGAGGAGCTTCTAGCCTTTGCGGACAAGGCACTCTACAAAGCAAAAGAGAGAGGGAAAAACGGGTATGTACTCTGTGAAGAGGTAGTTTAAACCATTACCTCAAGCACAAAACCGCCAAAGCACAAGCTAACACAAACGAAACTCCCTGCCAAAAAACTACGCTGTTTTTCTCCACAAGAGGCGGTTTTTTCTTCTTTAAAAACTCCTCGTTTGGGTGGCGCAAGTCGTACAAAAACTCGCTTAGTTCCTCGTAACGCTCATTTGGGTTGAGTGCTACTGCTTTTTTTACTGCCTCGTCAACCCATACGGGAATCTCTTGGTTATAGTGGTAAAGCGGGGTGTATCGCAGCTTCTTTTGGGCTGACTCATTTTTGGCTCTTGCGACCTCAACACCATAAGGAAAGTGACCAGACACCATCTCATAAACGATTACGCCGAGTGAAAAAAGGTCTGAGCGGGTTGTTCCCTCTTTGCCCAAAAAGTATTCGGGTGCGCTGTAGAGTGCCGTACCTAAGAGATTTTCTTGTTCAAGGCGGATATTGATGTCCATGATGCCCTCTACTCTTGTTGCGCCAAAGTCTATGATTTTGAGCGTGCCTGAACTCTCTATCATGATATTTTGCGGTCGCAAATCCTGATGCACCATCTCTTGACGATGCAGTGCCAAAAGCCCTTTTGCTATCTGCTCCGCCATTTGGCGCACCGTCTCAAGCGATGGATGCGGATGGTCTATAATCCACTGTGAAAGTGTCTGCCCCTCGACATACTCCAAAGTGTTGTAGAGGTAGTTTTTCTTGCGTGATGGTATGTAAGCTTTTAAAACATTCGCACTGCTGATACGTCTAGCCACCCACTCCTCCATCAAAAACCGCTCCAAGTACGCCTTGTCGCCACGCATATCTATAGATGGGATTTTTAGTGCCACCGATGCGCCGCTCTCTTTGTCCGTTGCAAGATAGACATGGCTTCTGCTGCTCGCACTGAGTTCACGGACAATGGTGTAACCCTCAAACTCCTCTCTTGCTTCAAGCAGAGGCGCAAACGGTTTCTCTTCAATCTGCTTGTAAATCTCTTTGACCTCTTTTTTTGGCAACGCATCCACACGTACAAGCTGGATAGTGATGTTGTCGTCACTCCCCATCTCAAATGCCCTCTCACCGATAGTTTGGGCGGTGTTTTCAAAAGAGCCAAGATGCCCTTGCACTATCTCCGCCATCACCGCATCACTCACAAACTCATAAACGCCATCACTCATAAAGAGAAAAATATCCCCCACTTCCACGCTAAAACTGCTATAGTCCATCCGTACATGCGGCTCCATCCCCAAAGCACGGCTTAGGTAACTCTCATCTCTTGAGACCCACAGACGATGGTCTTGTGTAAGCTGTTCCATCACACCCTCACGCAAACGGTAGATTCGCGTATCGCCCGCATGAAAGATGTAGGCACTGCTTGAGCGAAGCACCATTGCGCTAAAAGTGCAGACATAGCCTCTGTTTTTGTCATGGGAGTAGTTGCTTTGCATGGTTTGGGAGTGTAGCCAAGAGTTTGTAGCACCCAAAACCCTAAGGGCTGATTTTTTGACCGACCACGCATCAGGCGTACTTAAGTAGTCCATCAAAAAAGAGGTAACGGCTGTTTTGGAGGCGATTTGGCTTACACTGCTGCTGCCGATGCCATCAGCGATGGCGATGGCAACACCTTTGAGTGTAAGCTGCGGCTCATTTGGAATGCAGATATCGTGAAAATCTTGATTTATCTCTTTGCGCCCCCCAGTTGAGTACTGGGAGATGGAGAGTTCTAAGCGGCTTTTCATAATAAAATCAGTTTAGTTTTCTTTTTGCACCCGTTTTGATATGGGTTGCATAAAGAGTAAGCCCAGTAAATGCAAGTCCGCCCACAAGGTTTCCAAGAGCAACGGGAAGCTCATTCCATAAAAGATAATCCCCAACAGTAAAGCCGCCGCCCATAATCATAGAGAATGGAAACAAGAACATGTTAACGATGGAGTGTTCAAAACCCATAAAGAAAAAGAGCATAACAGGCATCCACATAGCGATAGCTTTTCCGCTTACAGTGGTTGAAATCATTGCACCCACAACACCCATAGAGACCATCCAGTTACAAAGCATTCCACGGATAAAAACCGTCATCCATCCCCAAATACCGTGCTCTTGATACCCAAGCGTTCGTGACTCTCCGATAGTCGCTATCTTTTTACCGACTTCCCCCGGCTCTATCTGATACCCGTAAGTAAGGATAAACGAAATCATAAACGCCACAAGCAACGCACCCGCAAAGTTACCCACAAAAACAAGCCCCCAGTTTCTAAGAACCTGCTTCACAGTAACTCCGGGGCGTTTGTCGATGAGTGCTAGCGGAACAAGAACAAAAACACCAGTTAAAAGGTCAAAGCCCATAAGATAGAGCATGATAAAACCGACAGGAAAAAAGACTGCACCCAAAAGCGGAGAGCCGGTTTTCATTGTCACGGTAATGGCAAAAGCCGCAGCGAGAGCTAAAATAGCTCCTGCCATAAAAGATCTGATAAGCGTATCTTTTGTGGACATATGGACTTTAGATTCGCCCGCATCCACCATTTTAGTAACAAATTCCGTAGGTGCCAAGTAAGACATGGTACACTCCTCAAAAAAAAGTATTTCACTGTTGTGATAGAGAAATTGTACGATTTTTAATCTAATAAAGTAACTATTAGTTGTTCAAATTTTAATCAATAGCCATTTTTTTAAAAAAAATTTATATTATCGTAATTTTGACATATTTTTGATTATTTTTTCGAAAAGCGAATGCAAGTAAAGCTCGGTTATAATACTGTTTTTTATAAGAGGACACATGGGCTGGTTAGATTTTTTTGAGACAAAAACAGAGTTAAAACACGCTTTTGGACGAGGCACGAATGCAAATCTTGCAGAAGATGAAGAGGATCTTTTCAACAAATCCTATGAGGCGTTTGAGTCCAAAGATACCATCGCTGCATACGACTACTTTTTGCAATCGCTTCAAAACTATTCAGCGGGGCATGCAAATGAAAACATCATCATCCAAAAAGAGGATGAGAAACTTTACTTTGAGATCTACCAAGGGAGTGCTAAAATCAGAGGCACGATAACCAAAGAAAATCTCCATGCAGAAGCGATTCTTGTCAAAAAAAGCTCCGCACATGTCGCACTTAAACGCCTGATTTTGGAGAGAAACTACCAGTTTACCTACTGCTACTACTTTAGCGATGAGGAGCATATAAAGCTCAAACTCTCCATGGACAACATCACCATGAGTCCGCAAAAACTCTTTTTTCCTCTTAGAGAGCTTGCACTCAACGCCGACTATGACAAAGAGTATGTCAAAAGCGAGTTTGCAGACATCACACTTGAAGATATCGCCCACATTCGCCCTTTGGATGAGGATGAACTCTCCTTGAAGTACCGTTTTATGCACGAGTGGATAGAGGAAGTAAACGCCAAAATCTCCTCGCTTCCCTCAAACGACAATGCAGGAATGCAGTCCTTTTTACTGCTCTATCTGCTTTTTAAAATTGATTATCTTTTGGTGCCGAAATTTTCCATCTTCAAAAAATCAACCAAAAAAATCCAAGACTATTTTAGCGATGAAAACCTTACCGTAGAGGCAAAAAACGATGAGCTAAGAGAGTATATCTCTGAGCTTCAAGAGATGCCTTATGAAGTTTTTAAAACAAATTTTTACAATGCCAAATACACCTTTAACCCGACGGACAGAGCCTCTCATGAAGAGATAGATATCTTCATAACGGAGTCTCTTGCAAAAGTTCGGTGGTACAAAAGCAACCGCTACAACCAAATCATCCCGACCATGTACAAATATATCGCTATGTATCTGCTCTACAACTACGGACTGCATCCCGTTACAAGGGAGCTTCTGCACACTCTTGTAGAGGTTCAAAATCCCGCTTTTTTCAAAGCACTGGGCTACGCTACGCTCTATGACGCACAAAACGCAACCTTTGCAAAAAGAGCTATCGTCTCAAGAGTAGAGAGCATTATCACCCCATATCAGAGCCGCTTTAAAATGCTCAAACCCTTTGGAGACAAACTAAACTTTACATCATTAAACGAGTTTAACAACAGCTTTTATCTCCAACTCAAAAATCTCGACTACGAGGAGATTTAGCCGTGAACACACAAATCGTACTTGAACGCTATATCGAAAATATCATCCAAATCATGACCCCATACGGAAGCGGCACGGGGTTTATCATAGGTGATTTAATCGTCACTAACTCCCATGTCGTCGCAGGTCTCAAAGAGGTTGTTATAAGCTCAAAAACCATCAAACGCTCTATTGCGGAGGTGGTTTACGACGATGCCTATTTTGACCTTGCATTTATCGCATCTTCATTTGAGACACCGCAAAATCCTCTGCAACTCTCGCAAAAAACGATTCAAAACGGCGATACGGTTATCGCTATCGGACACCCTTACGGACTAAACTACAGTGCTACCGAGGGCATCGTCTCCAAAGCTTCAAGGATTTACGGAGAGCTTGAGTATGTACAGCTTGACGCCGCCATCAACCCTGGAAACAGCGGCGGACCGTTACTAAGTGTAGATGGCGAGGTGGTGGGCGTGAACACTTTTATCATCCAAGACTCCAACAATCTAGGCTTTGCGCTCCCCTACTTCTACGTGGATGAGGCACTCAAGAGCTACAAAAATCTAAACATCAAAAATGTTCTCAAATGCCCCTCATGCAAAAATCTCATCGACGAAAAAGAGATAAAAGAGGACTACTGCCCAAGATGCGGCATAAAACTTGAGGTCGCAAAACTCAGAAGAAAAGGGTATAAACCCACAGCAAGCACAAAACTGCTTGAAGAGATTTTGGCTTCTCTTGATGTCAATGTCACCCTTGCCAGACGCTCACAGGCTTCATGGAGGGTTGACTACAACACCGCACGCATCGAGATAAACTACTATGACAACGGCATTATCATAGCGGACTCCAAACTTTGCGTTATCCCGCAGGAGAACATAGAAAAACTCTATGACTATTTGCTTGATGAAAACCAAAAGTTCTCCTATCTACACTTCTCCATCAATGAAAACTTCATCTACCTCTCCTACCTTATCCCTGATTCGTCGTTGACACTTAAAGAGGGTAAAATTGCGCTTGAGAGGCTTTTTAAGTATGCAGACAGCTATGATGATATTTTGATAAAAAAGTTCAATGCCACCAAACAAAAACG
The DNA here is from genome assembly GCF_059705355.1 of Sulfurimonas lacustris. Classification (NCBI taxonomy): domain Bacteria; kingdom Pseudomonadati; phylum Campylobacterota; class Epsilonproteobacteria; order Campylobacterales; family Sulfurimonadaceae; genus Sulfurimonas; species Sulfurimonas lacustris. The sequence goes on along the minus strand of NZ_AP046125.1, from coordinate 693,702 downwards.
AGACAAAGAGGATGAATAATGAGTAAATTTTTAGATTTAAGTGTTGATTTGGATAGCTTCATAAAAGAGCTAAATAAGACAATCGAGAAAAACAACAAAAAAGTGAAGAAACTTTTAAAAACAAAAGGCAAAACTTTTGCAAACTTTGTTAAACCCCTAGAGCTGATGGACGAACATTTGGAGCAGTTTTTTGTCAAACTCTCGCACCTAAACTCCGTCAAAAACAGCGCAAAAACGCAAAAAGTATATGCAAAAGCACTTCCCATCATCACGGAGTACTCCACAAAACTCTCACAAAACATAGAGATATACAAGGCGTACAAGGAGATTTTGGCACACGAGGAGCTAAACCAAGAGCAAAAAAGAGTTTTGGAGCTAAGTATCTTAGGTTTTGAACTAAGCGGCGCACATCTGGATGAAAAAACAAAAGAGAGGCTTCAAGAGATTAACATCAAAAAAAGCACTCTCTCCAACGATTTTAGCCAAAACCTGCTCAACGCAACCAACGACTACAAGTACATCATCACAGATGAAAAAGATGTAGAGGGCATACCGCCAAGCGATTTAGAGAGCGCAAAATTCAAAGAAGACGGCATCACAAAGTACAAATTTACCCTCCAAATGCCATCCTATTTAGCCTACATGACTTATGGCAAAAATGAGCGTATCCGAGAGGAACTCTACCGTGCCTATGTCACCAGAGCGCCGCAAAATGAAGCTATCATAGATGAGATACTAAGTTTAAGAGATGAGATGAGCCGCCTTTTAGGATTTGAGAGTTATGCCGCCTACTCACTGGCGAGCAAAATGGCAAAAGATGAGCAAAGCGTTCTCTCTTTTTTAGAAACGCTGATGACCAACTCTCAAAACCAAGCAAAAGGAGAGCTTGAAGAGCTACAGCAAATCGCACAAAAAGAGCTACAAAGTTTTGACACCGCCTACTACAGCGAGATACTTAAAAAAGCCAAATACGACATAGACGAAGAAGAGTACCGTCCCTACTTTGAACAAAAAAGCGTTTTAGAGGGGATGTTTGTCTTTTTAGAAAAGCTATTTGGCATCACATTTGAAAAAAAAGAGGAAGAGTTGTGGGACAAAAAAGCACTCTCTTATAATGTTTTCACGGATGGCACGCTAAGAGCGAGACTTTACCTAGACCTAGAGGCAAGAAAAGGCAAACAGGGCGGTGCGTGGATGAACAACTTCCAGTCACATCACATCGACGCAAAAGGCAAAGAGCAGTTAGCCTCTGCCGTCATAGTCTGCAACTTCCCGCCGTCTAAAGGCAAAAGCCCCTCACTTTTACGCCACGATGATGTCGTTACCCTCTTTCATGAGATGGGACACGCTCTGCACCACATGCTAAGCTATGTCAATGAGAACAGCGTAAGCGGTGTCAATGGCGTAGAGTGGGATGCAGTGGAGTTTCCATCCCAGTTTTTGGAAAACTTTGCATATGAGCCAAAAGTACTCCAACTCTTTGCAAAACACCACAAAACAGGCGAAATCCTGCCGCAAGAGATGATAGAAAAACTCGTACGAAGCAAAAATTTTCTCTCAGCCATGTCTATGCTAAGACAGCTTGAATTTTCGCTCTTTGATTTTGTGCTTCATACAAAACTACATCAAGCAAGTGAAATCCAAACACTTCTTGACTCCATCAGAGAAGGGAGTGCGCTTATAAAACCACCGGCGTACAACAAGTTTCAGCACGGTTTTTCACACATCTTTGCAGGCGGATATGCAGCAGGATACTACAGCTACAAATGGGCGGAAGTGCTAAGTGCCGATGCCTTTTTTAGCGTGGTAAATGAGGGCATATTTGGCTCAACAACAGCCAAAAGATACCTTGAGAGCGTTTTGGGAGGCGGTGGCGCAAAGAGTATGGACGCACTTTTTCAAGAACTTATGGGTAGAGAGCCAAATCCAGATGCCTTGCTTCAACTAAATGGAATCCTATGATGAAGTTTTTACTCTTAACGCTCCTTTTTTTGGCACAACTTTTTGGAGAAACCACCTTGAAAATAGCAACCTACAATATCGAAAATCTCTTTGACCTCGAAAAAAACGGCAATGAGTATGAGGAGTACATTCCAAACGGCACATCAGAGTGGAATCAGCAAACCTACAAGGTAAAACTCAAAAACATTGCACAAGTCATCAAAGATATCAATGCAGACATCATCGCACTCCAAGAGGTAGAATCACTCCAAGCACTCCTTGATTTACGATTTGCTCTCAAGCAAAACGGACTTTACTATGAACATTACGCCATCGCCGATAAAAAAAACACAACTGTTAAAGTGGCTATTTTGAGCAAACTCCCATTTGTTTACACACAAGAGTTGTCCATCACCAGAACACTGGAACACAGAAATATCCTTGAGACCAAATTTAGGATAGAGGGCAAAGAACTCTACATATTTGTCAACCACTGGAAATCAAAATCAGGAGCAGAGAGCGAGCGCATCATCTCCGCAAAAGCACTTATGAAAAGAGCAAAAGAAATAGGTTTTGATAAAAATATGATTGTGCTAGGAGATTTCAACTCCGATTATGAAGAGTTTATCAAGTTCAAGCGAAAGAGAAACCACAACGACACCGACGGTATCACAGGCATCAACCACATACTGGGCACAATCAACCAAAGAGTTGAAGCCAAAGAGGCAACCGCCACAAAAGAGAGTTTTTACAACCTTTGGTATGACACAGAAGAGGAGAAAAGATACTCCTACGTCTATAAAGGTAAAAAAGAGGTTTTGGACAATATCCTAATCTCCCAATCCCTCTTAAACTCTCAGGATATCTCATATATCCACAAAAGCATAACTCCATTTGAGAAAGAGTACCTCCTAAAAAAAGAGAAACCATACAGATGGGAGATATCTCAAGGAAAAGTAAAGAAGCATAAAGGAAAGGGATACTCTGACCATCTTGCAGTGATAGCAAAATTTAAAGTTACAAGATAAGAGTATTACCTCTTCTGTTTTGTAACTTCTATAGCCTCTCTCTATACAAAAACAGTTGTTTAAATATCGAAGTTCAATCTTTTGAGAAGTGGGATTTTAGCCCCATAAAAACTAACGAAAACTAAAGCAATATTTATTTTTGAGTAATTTGATTATTAGAGTAAAAAGAAAAAATTGCACAATGGATTGATGACTCGAAGCTACACTATAAAAACAACTGTGCTGTACTTGACTATTGAATGGGCGAAATAAAAAAAACAATAAGATTTAATTTGAAGTTAATTTGTAAGAAGTAAGAGTAAAAATGATCAACTAGGCAGCGACCTACGTTCCCAACCCTGTAAGGATCAGTATTATCAGCGATGAGAGGCTTAGCTTCTGGGTTCGGAATGGAGCCAGGCGTTTCCCTCTCTCTATAGCCACCTAGACAGACCATATATAAAGATATAACGCTTAAGGAAGTAATTCCTTAAGCTACGCTAACGCTGAGTTCTCTTCAGCAGAGAGCTCACGGACGCTAAACCGTCCTTCTTGTTAACCTATATACTCATATATAATCTGTAAAGATTAGAGAAGATTTCCATTGTTAAAGTCAACATCAATTACTAAATAACTATTATTACAAGATACCTATACACTAAGTAAGGTAGTGAACGAATTGGTTCTACTCAAAGAACTGTAAAAAAAGACGAACGTACTATTAGTACTGGTCAGCTAAACAGATTACTCTGCGTACACATCCAGCCTATCAAGCTTGTAGTCTTCAAGCGTACTTCAGGGAGAGTTCATCTTGGAGTTGGCTTCCCGCTTAGATGCTTTCAGCGGTTATCTCATCCATGCGTAGCTACCCAGCGATGCTCTTGGCAGAACAACTGGTGCACCAGTGGCATGTCCAACCCGGTCCTCTCGTACTAGGGTCAGCTCTCCTCAACTCTCCTACGCCCACGGAAGATAGGGACCGAACTGTCTCACGACGTTCTGAACCCAGCTCGCGTACCGCTTTAAATGGCGAACAGCCATACCCTTGGGACCTGCTCCAGCCCCAGGATGCGATGAGCCGACATCGAGGTGCCAAACCTCCCCGTCGATGTGAGCTCTTGGGGGAGATCAGCCTGTTATCCCCGGCGTACCTTTTATCCTTTGAGCGATGGCCCTTCCACACAGAACCACCGGATCACTATGACCGTCTTTCGACTCTGTTTGAGTTGTATCTCTTACAGTCAGGCTCGTTTATGCCATTATACTCTACGATGGATTTCCAACCCATCTGAACGAACCTTTGTAAGCCTCCGTTACTTTTTAGGAGGCGACCGCCCCAGTCAAACTACCCACCAGACATTGTCCTCCAAGTGGTTCACACTTGCGAGTTAGCTATCAGAATATTCAAGGGTGGTATCTCAAGGATGCCTCATCTACAACTGGCGTCATAGAATCAATGGCTCCCACCTATCCTGCACATGAATATCCCAATAGCAATGTCAAGCTATAGTAAAGGTGCACGGGGTCTTTCCGTCTTTCCGCGGGTAGGAGGAATTTTCACCTCCACTACAATTTCACTGGATCCCTGGTTGAGACAGCTCCCATCTCGTTACGCCATTCATGCAGGTCGGTATTTAACCGACAAGGAATTTCGCTACCTTAGGACCGTTATAGTTACGGCCGCCGTTTACTTGTGCTTCATTTCAAACCTTCGCAGAGCTAAGTAATCCATTTAACATTCAAGCACCGGGCAGGCGTCACACCCTATACATCCTCTTACGAGTTAGCAGAGTGCTGTGTTTTTGGTAAACAGTCGGGAGGGACACTTTGCTGCGACCCGTCAATGCTTTATGGAGCAAGTCCACTCACAAATAGGGCACACCTTATACCGAAGATACGGTGCTAGTTTGCAGAGTTCCTTAACCAGGGTTCATCCACGCGCCTTAGAATACTCATCTCACCCACCTGTGTCGGTTTACGGTACGGGCGACCGTTGTTCTCGTTTAGAGGCTTTTCTCGGCACGACAGTATCATTGATTCAAAGCGCTCTCCGAAGAGATTGCTCTGCCTGTAAGCTCTCGGTCTAATGTTAAGCGGATTTGCCTGCTTAACAACCTACGTCCTTCGACCCACTATTCCATCAGTGAGCTCAATTAACTCTATGCGTCCCCCCATCACTCAAGCGAACAACAGTCGGTATTGGAATATTAACCAATTTGCCATCGTCTACCCCTCTCGGACTCGACTTAGGTCCCGACTAACCCTACGATGACGAGCATCGCGTAGGAAACCTTGGGTTTACGGCGAAGGGAATTCTCATCCCTTTTATCGCTACTCATGCCTGCATGCTCACTTCCAGCCGCTCCACCACTCCTTGCCGGTATGGCTTCTACGCTGACTGGAACGCTCTCCTACCACTCACATAAATGTGAATCTAGAGCTTCGGTGCTTGTCTTAGCCCCGTTATATTTTCGGCGCAGAATCGCTAGACCAGTGAGCTGTTACGCTTTCTTTAAAAGATGGCTGCTTCTAAGCCAACCTCCTGGTTGTCACAGCAACTCCACATCCTTTTCCACTTAGACAAGACTTTGGGACCTTAGCTGCTAGTCTGGGTTGTTCCCCTTTTGACGATTGATTTTATCACCCACCGCCTGACTCCCGAGGTTACACATGAAGTATTCGGAGTTTGATAGGGTTTGGTACCGCGGTAAGCAGCCCTAGCCCTGTCAGTGCTCTACCCCTTCATGCTACTGCTCGAGGCTATACCTAAATATATTTCGGAGAGAACCAGCTATCACTGAGTTTGATTGGCCTTTCACCCCTATCCACAAGTCATCCCAAGACTTTTCAACGTCAGCGGGTTCGGTCCTCCACTGGCTCTTACACCAGCTTCAACCTGCTCATGGATAGATCACTCAGTTTCGGGTCTGCAGCATCTGACTATGTCGCCCTATTAAGACTCGCTTTCGCTACGGCTTCTCGTTCGATTAACCTTGCCAGACACCACAACTCGCAGGCTCATTATGCAAAAGGCAGTCCGTCACACTTATAAATAATAGTGCTCCGAATGATTGTAAGCCATAGGTTTCAGGTTCTATTTCACTCTGCTCACCGCAGTTCTTTTCACCTTTCCCTCACGGTACTTGTTCGCTATCGGTCTAGTAGTAGTATTTAGGGTTGGAGGGTGGTCCCCCCATATTCAGTCAAGATAACACGTGTCCCGACCTACTCTTTCCTTAGTCTAGTACTCTATAAATGTTTTCGCTTACGGGAATATCACCCTCTGTGTTCACTCTTTCCAAAGTGTTCGGCTAACAAATATAGTATCACTAAGTGCCCTAATCCCATTTCGCTCGCCGCTACTTTGGGAATCTCGTTTGATTTCTTTTCCTTTGGGTACTGAGATGTTTCACTTCCCCAAGTTCGCTCTCCCGTAGGAGTAGTATGATTCTCACCATACTGGGTTGCCCCATTCAGAAATCCCCGGATCAAAGCTTCTTGGCAGCTCCCCGAGGCTTATCGCAGCCTAGTACGTCTTTCATCGCCTCTACTAGCCAAGGCATCCACCTATGGCCCTTAATATCTTTTTTATTCTAATTTGCGTTCACTACCTTACTTAATGTAAAGCAGTATTTGTAAATAATTGTAGTTATTTAGTTGATATATTTATAATTTGATTCTAGCAAGTATATAAGATTTCTCTTTTTAACCTCTAGTTATCTCTTTATAACTATATGTTGACTTTAACAATGATAATTTAATGAACATTAGACTTAAAGTCTAATTCAAACTCTTTTTTTTAAGAACTTGAATTAAACTTTGCTAAAAAATGGTGGAGAATAGCGGGATCGAACCGCTGACCTCCTGCGTGCAAGGCAGGCGCTCTCCCAGCTGAGCTAATTCCCCATTTTTTATAACCCAGATCACTGAGTACTAAGCAAGTAAAAGACTAAAATAACTATTTTTCTCTTGTACGACTCGGCATTTAGTGCCTCGCGTGTACTGGCTTTTAAGCCTTGTGAGATTTTCTTTGTATGTCAATTCAAACGAATGATTGACTTTACTCTAGAAAGGAGGTGATCCAACCGCAGGTTCTCCTACGGTTACCTTGTTACGACTTCACCCCAGTCGCTAATTCCACCGTAAGTGGTAGCCCCCCGAAGGTTAGCTTCCCAATTTCGGGTGAAATCAACTCCCATGGTGTGACGGGCGGTGAGTACAAGACCCGGGAACGTATTCACCGTAGCAATGCTGATCTACGATTACTAGTGATTCCAGCTTCATGTTCTCGAGTTGCAGAGAACAATCCGAACTGAGAGACGCTTTAAGTGATTGGCTCCACCTCGCGGTATTGCAACACTCTGTACGCCCCATTGTAGCACGTGTGTAGCCCTAGCCATAAGGGCCATGATGACTTGACGTCGTCCTCACCTTCCTCCTCCTTGCGAAGGCAGTCTCCCTAGAGTGCCCAGCCGAACTGCTGGCAACTAAGGACGAGGGTTGCGCTCGTTGCGGGACTTAACCCAACATCTCACGACACGAGCTGACGACAGCCGTGCAGCACCTGTTTTCAAGCTCCCCGAAGGGCACTACCGTATCTCTACAGTATTCTATCAATGTCAAGGCTAGGTAAGGTTTTTCGCGTATCTTCGAATTAAACCACATGCTCCACCACTTGTGCGGGTCCCCGTCTATTCCTTTGAGTTTTAATCTTGCGACCGTACTCCCCAGGCGGAACACTTAATCTGTTAAGTGCATCACCGCAATGACAAGCATCGCGACGACTAGTGTTCATCGTTTAGGGCGTGGACTACCAGGGTATCTAATCCTGTTTGCTCCCCACGCTTTCACGCCTTAGCGTCAGTAATGTTCCAGGAGATCGCCTTCGCTTTAGGTATTCCTAGTGATATCTACGGATTTTACCCCTACACCACTAATTCCATCTCCCCCTCCCATACTCTAGTCTAGCAGTTTCAAATGCAGTTCAATGGTTGAGCCATTGGATTTCACATCTGACTTGCTAAACAGCCTACGCGTCCTTTACGCCCAGTGATTCCGAGTAACGCTTGCACCCTCCGTATTACCGCGGCTGCTGGCACGGAGTTAGCCGGTGCTTATTCATATGCTACCGTCATTTTCTTGACATATAAAAGGAGTTTACACACCGAAATGCGTCATCCTCCACGCGGCGTTGCTGCATCAGGGTTCCCCCCATTGTGCAATATTCCTCACTGCTGCCTCCCGTAGGAGTCTGGTCCGTGTCTCAGTACCAGTGTGGCGGATCATCCTCTCAGAACCGCTACCCGTCATTGCCTTGGTGAGCCATTACCTCACCAACTAGCTGATAGGATATAGTCTGATCCCAAAGCGAAAAGACATTTCCCTTCTTACCTTATGATAAGAAGGTGTATCTAGTATTAATCACCGTTTCCAGTGGCTATCCCAGTCTTTGGGGTACATTAACTATAGTTTACTCACCCGTGCGCCACTCGTCAGCAAAATAGCAAGCTATTTCCTGTTACCGTTCGACTTGCATGTGTTAAGCACGCCGCCAGCGTTCACTCTGAGCCAGGATCAAACTCTCCATAATTGAGGTTAGTTTAATCTTTGCCCAAGAATTAAAATTCATTGGCTTTGTTTGCTCTCTATACTGTTACATATAGAAAGACTTGTAAAGTATCTATTGCTATAGATACCCAGTTGGGTATAAATAGAATAGACGGTTGTTGTTATTTAGTTTTTATAAGTAAACTTATTCTGACTAAGATAACTATTTCTAGTTATTAAAGTCTATCTACTTGCTTAGTTTTCAATGATCTCAAACTACCTGAAACTTCGTTACAAAGCCTCTTAAAACCTAAACTTTAGGTCTCTGTGTTTGTGGATGGGAATTATAGGGAATTGGAGCTTAATGAGTGCTTAAATATTTGGGGATTTTTAGGAAAAAGTCGGATATTGTAAAATTTATCAATTTTTACTCAATTTTCCTCTATCCAACCGCCTCCCAGAAGCTTATTGCCATCATAAAAAACAGCTGCTTGTCCTGCGGCAACACCAAAAACGCTCTCTTTAAGTGTTACGTACGCTTTTTCATCTCTTATCTCTACATGACACGGCACGGCTTTAGTTCTGTATCTTAGTTTTACTGTTGTATCAAAACTTGAAGCATCTGTATAGAGGTTTAGGTTTTTTAAAACAACGCTATCGCAAGCCAAATCCTCTTTTTTGCCGACAACAATGCGATTGTTCAGCACATCTATACTTACAACATAGTGAGGGTCATGCGCGCCTCTGACACTAAAGCCTCTTCTTTTGCCTATTGTATAGTGCATGTAGCCTTTATGTTCACCTACAACCTTTCCATCTTTATCGACGACTTCTCCCACTTTATCAACCTCAACAAAATCTTTAAGAACATCCGTATATGTTGTTTCAACAAAACATATCTCTGTTGATTCTCTTTGTGTTGCAAATGTTTCAAGTCCATGGATGGAAGCTGCCAACTCTTTTATCTCGCTTTTTTTTCTCTCTCCTAATGGAAATAGAAGTCTTGGCAGTATCTCTTTGTGCACATAAAAAAGAAAATAGCTCTGATCTTTTGTATCATCATCTGCTTCGTAAAAATACTCTCCATCCGTTTTGATGTAGTGTCCAGTTGCTATAAAATCTGCTCCAATGGTATCTGCGTACTTTACCATCTCGCCAAATTTAAGACTTCTGTTGCACAGAGCACATGGATTTGGGGTTTTGCCTTTAGCGTAAGTCTCAACAAAAGGCTGAAAAACTTTTGCATCAAAAATAGTCTGCAAATCAATCACATGAAGTTTTACACCGACAAAATCAGCCGCCTTTTTTGCTCTTGCTTCATGTATCTCATGATAACCAGGGCTGGAGTGTAGTTTCATATAGAGCCCCTCTACTTCATACCCATCTTCTTTTAAAAGCATGGCTGTAACAGTGGAATCAACTCCCCCGCTCATCCCGACTAAAACCTTTTTAGGCATGTTAGCAATCCTCTCTTTTTCTATACATTTTCTTCTTCCGTACTTTTTCTATTTTCATCTTTTACAAACTCTGAGAGGGTTTTGCAATATTTTGTCTCTCCAAGCCCTGATTCTTCAAGAATAGAAACTTGATTAATAATAGAACTCTCTATCTCTCTTATAATCTGCTCTAAATCATCGCTTAAAGTTATAAGTTGAAGATCATCAAGGGTTATCATTCCATTTTTATAGAGTTTGCTCTCTAAAAACTTCATAAGAGGCTTATAAAAAGCAACTCCGACAACAAATATCTTTACGCCAGTGACTTTCTTTGTTTGCACGAGAGTCAATGCCTCAAAAAGTTCATCTAAAGTTCCGTAACCGCCTGGAAAGATAACATAAGCGATAGAGTACTTTACAAGCATAACCTTTCTTGAAAAAAAATAGTCAAAATTGAGTTCTGTTGTCGTATATTTGTTGGGAACTTGTTCTGAAGACAGGTCGATATTGAGACCGATTGACTCAATATCTTTGCATTTGAATGCACCTTTATTTGCAGCTTCCATGATACCTGGTCCACCGCCTGTCATGATGTTAAATCCTCTTTGTGCTAACATAGAGGAGAGCTCTTGCGCGATTTTATAGTACTTAGAGCCACTCTTAGCTTTCGCACTTCCAAACATCGTGATAGTCGGTCCAAGATCTCCAAGATCATCAAAACCTTTTACAAAGTCAGCAAGTATTCTAAATACACTCCACATATCTGCTGATTTAATCTCTTTGACATATTTTTTTGCCAAATCTGCTTGATGCTTACGCATATATGCTCTCCCTAGCTACGATTTGAGCTGATTTAAGCGCTCTCTTTTTGTGCCAATCGTAGTTATCTGAACACCGAAATTTCCATCGACGATAACAACTTCACCCTCTGCTATAACATGGTCATCCACAAGTATGTCAAGAGGGTCATTTGCTAGTTGATTGAGCTCTATAACAGAGCCGATATCCATATTGAGGACATCTTTAAGGAGCATTTTTTTCTTTCCGATTCTTACTTTTACAGGAAGTTTTACATCCATAATAAGTGCGATATTGGTTAGTTCATCACTATTGAGTGCGCTATGAGAAAAAGTTTCTTCCATCTTATTGAAGCCGCCCTCTTTTTCTTTTTTAGAAGTTTTGTTTGTTTCAAATAGCTCATCATAAAGTGTCTCATCTACGATAAACATCAAAAGCGACTGTACACTTCCTACGCCAAAGCGATAGACATACATTTTGGAATAATTTTCGAGTGAAACATCTTTGTTTTCATCAACAAATTCAACATTTTCTATGTTAAAAGAGAGTGATGGAAGTTCTTTTTGAGCGCCAAGACTATTGGAGATAGCTCCAAAGATATTTGAGACAATCTCTTTTGCTGCATCTAAATCATCATCACTCACATCCTCTCTGCCGCTCTCCTCTTCACCTAACATCATATCTGAGAGCGCCGTTACGAGATTTGGAGTAAGTGCTACCATGGCAGAGGCTTTAAAAGCACCACTCACACCAATACGAAGCAGTACAATAGGTGGAACAATACTAGAAATAATGCTTAATTCCTGCTCTTCTTTAAGACTTAAAGAGGGAGCTTGACCAACAAGTGCTTCTATGGTTCCTACAGTCTCATTTTCAAACAGTTTTATAAAATTGCTCATTTTTTACTCCTCATCATAGCCATCTTCTTCACTTAACATAATCTCTTTAACACCTGAAATTTTTTCACGTCTCATAAGTTCAAAATTTTCTAAAGCTCGTTTAACCGCATCTTTTTCTGTTTCAATGATTTCACTCACTTGTATAGATTTTCTAAATCTTCTTAGACCAATTTTTCCTCGAAATCTATCTTTGCCATCCACTCGCACAGTGACGATATCATCTGCCGGACTCGTCAACCTTATAATATCTCCAACTTGAAGCTCTAAAACATCTCTTAGTGTCAGTTCAGCATTTCCAAGCATCGCTTCAATACCAACTTTTGCCCCGCCTAAAAGTACATGAAGTTCTGTATTGCGGCTCTTTTTTGTACTTGTTTCATTGAGCATCAAATCTCTGCTTGCAAGTTTTGGAAGGACAGGCTCAAGTGCGATAACCGGATAACAGATATTCATCATACCAGAACTTTGTCCGATAATAATCTCCATAACGACCATCACGACAATCTCATTTTGTGCAACTATCTGCACAACATTGGGGCTTGACTCTTTTGATTCGATGTTTGGAAAGATATCCATAACAGGACCCCAAGCCTCTTTGAGTGTACTCATCATAACACGCAAAATAGTCTCAAATAGAGAGAGTTCTATGTCAGAAAACTCTCTGCTTGCGTCAAATGGCTCGCCCTTACCGCCTAAGAGACGGTCTAACATAGGAAAAGCGATGGAAGGGTTTATCTCTATAACACCGCTTCCCTCCAAAGGCTTCATAGAGAAGACGTTGAAGCTTGTCGGGTTTGGCAGAGACATCAAAAACTCGCCGTATGTCATCTGATCTACCGAGTGAAGCTGAATCTCAACGATGGAGCGCATGATAGATGAGATTTGGGATGCCAAAGTTCTTGCCATCTTGTCATGGATACCACGGAATGCACGAAGCTGCTCTTTTGAGACTCTATTTGGACGCTTAAAGTCATAAAGCGTTACCTGTCTGTTTGAGACGGGAGACTCTTCTCCTGCTTCAAAAAGGTCGGTTTCATCATCAACGACGTCTAGTAGTGCGTCTATCTCTTCTTGTGAAAGTATATCTGCCATCTTAAGCTCCTACACTCTCTTTAATTTTATGGATAACGGACTTATGAATCTGAGAAATTCTCGATTCTGTAATATCCAAAACTTCGCTTATCTCTTTTAGGGAGAGCTCTTCAAAGTAGTAGAGCTGAATGACAAGCTGCTCTCGTTGACTATATCCGCTTAGAACAGTTTTGATAACATTTATAAGCTCATCACGCTCTATGGCTGCAAGAGAAGCTCCCTCATCGCCGATTTGGAGTTGGTCATCAAGTGGCATAACCGTGTAGATGGAAGAAGCTATACGTGCTTCATGTATCTTCTCTATATCTTCATGTAGCATCGTAGCTAGTTGTGCATCGGTTGGTTCTTCATCATGCGTAGCTCTATACTCTTCTACTGCGTAGTCTATCGCTTTGATAAGCTTTCTGCTTGAGCGGCTTACAACATCCAAACTTCTTAGATAATCAAGCATCGCTCCATAAACACGCTTTTTAGCATATCCCCAAAAAGAGTCGTTAAGTCCCTCGTCATATCTTCTTGCTAGTTTTATGAGCTCTTCCGTTCCAATAGCTGAGAGATCCATATAATCCACAGAGCTTGGAAGCCTCTCTTTTAGCCGAAATGCCATCGCTTTTACTGCAGGGAGATACTGAAGTGCAAGTTCATCTTTTTTATGTTTCAAGTCCTCAGTATATGCGCCAATCATCGGACACTTCCCATATCTGCGGCATTTGTTTTGATCGCGGCATCCGTAATTTTAATAGCAGAATCGATAAGTTTTTCTCTTTTGTTTATCTCAACTACATAGTAATCAAGTTTTTTCTCATGCTGCTCTTTTGGGAAAAAGTAGTTTTTTGCCACTGTTGTTCTGTAGTAAAAGGCAATAATAATATGAGAGAAGAGATAAAAAAATATGGTGATGAGAAACGTATATGCAAGAAGCCCCTCTGCATTGAATGATTTTAATATACCAAACACTATCCCTACAAAAAAACCTTGGACAGTAAAAAAATAGACAAAATTCTCACCAACCATCTACTTTAGTCCCAAATTAAATTTAAAAATGTTTTACTAAACGTTTAAAAAGCCCAGATAATCCACTCTCGCTTGGAGAAACTAGCACATTTCGTTCCAAATTACCGGCTATACTGTTTGCGATTGCGACGATATCTTTATGAACAGAAGAGTTAGGATAAGCAGAACTAAAGAGCGCTCTTTGTTTCACGGAAGTTGAAACTTTTAAGTCGCTATCTATCTTTCCTATAAGTTTGAGATTTAAGCCACTCCCGATATTTGCAAGAGCTACTTTTTTGATTTTTTCATACACGGCAACCGCTTCTTTAGAGCCTTTGACTTGGTTCATAATCAATCCGATATCATTTCTTAGAGCTGCAATGGTTTTGATAGTCGCATACGCATCGGTAATGGCTGCAGGGTCTGGAACAGTGACGACAATTACATCATCCGCCGCATCCAAAAACATCTGTATATGCTCTCCAATCCCCGCACCCGTGTCAATAATCATAAAATCAAGTTTATCTAAAACCTCAGCTTCATTCATAAACCTCTCAAAGAGAGCTTTATCGGAGTATTTGAGTATCTCATCGCCGCTCTCACCCGGAATAAGTATGAGATTTCTTGTAATTGGAATCAAGATGTCCGCAACCGTTGCTTCGCCTTTGAGCACGTGGAGGATATTTTTCTTAATCTTGACATTGAACATCACATCTAAATTTGCAAGACCGATATCTGCATCAAAAATACCTACATTAAAACCGCTTTGAGAGAGAACATACGCCAAATTTGAGCTTATCGTACTTTTTCCAACGCCGCCTTTACCGCTTGTAATAGCAATAAAACGGGTTTTTTTCGATTTTTTTGTAGCGTTTGAAGAGACCAGCTCTTCGAGTTTTTTCGCCTGATGCCCTATCATGCTTTGCTCCTGTTAAAACCCTCAAGTAAGCATTCTACTAAAAAATCACTGCTTGCACACACCAAATCCTCCGGAACTTCCTGACCTACAGAAAAGTAGCTAATGGGCTTTTTTGTCTCGTATGCAAGTGAAAATATATTGCCAAAGCCTCTCGTTTCATCAAGTTTTGTAAACATAAGCGTGTCGATGTTAAGGGCTGAAAAATTTTCATATGTTGCTTTGAGGTCTTCATACTTAATAGAACTTGGCACAACCAAAACAACATCGATGTTGTACTTGACGTCATTGCCCTCCAAACACTCATATATCTTCTCTATCTTTTTTCTGTCATAAGGACTAGAGCCCATCGTATCGATAAGTATATAATCACAATATCTAAGCGAATCAAGCGCACTTGCAAAATCCACAGGGTCAACAACCGTCTCGATACCTAGCTTCATCATTCGTGCATACTGCATCAGCTGCTCCACCGCTCCGATGCGGTAAGTATCAAGCACAACCAAACCGACTTTGTACTTTTTTTCCATCAGGTAGGAGTAGCGTGCAGCGAGTTTTGCTACAGATGTTGTTTTGCCTACACCGGTTGGACCCACAAGCATCACTACTTTTTTGTTGCCGACAGAAGGTGTACTCTCAAGTCGTATCGGCACCATTTTTCGCAAAACAGTCTGAAAATATCTCTTGATTGTTGCCGAATTTTCTCTCATTTTAAAGGGCATATGCTCTAACGTCATCCTCATGATAGCATCCAGATGTTCTCTGTTCATCCCGCTTTGCGATGCAAGTCTGTAGATTTCGGCAAATTCTGATGGGATATGACTCTCTAAATCAGGCGCTTTTTCTTCCCAGAACATATTTTGAATAATCTTGACCTTGTCGCCGAGTTTTGCGATTTCCGATTTTATCTCTTTAAGCTCTTTTGGCTCAAATACAGCCTGCGGTGTCTGCTCAGTATAGCTATAAAGCGGGTCTTTTACATCTGCTATCTTAGATATCTGCTGTGCGGCGTATGAGATATCATAAAGAACATCTGCACTCTTTTGAGTAAGCGGTCTGCCATCTTTTGGAATCGGAGCTGTCTTTTCATAACTCTCTTGCAAGTCACCCTCCACTCCCATCACTATCTCATAGAGAGCCTCACGACCGAGTGATTTTTTTTGTATCTCTTTTGTATCAATATGAAGCATTTGGTTGTAAAAAGGGTGTGTTTTTGCTTTTTTAAGCGCTTCTGATGGTGTTTTGCCTGTAAAAGTAAGTATTTTCATCTCTTTATATCCGCCAGTGGAATAAGCACGCTCTCTCTTTTAGCCCAATGAGCATGCGGGATTTGAAGTTTGGGCGTTGCAACAACTCTCTTGTCAAAAAATATAATATCCAAATCAAGCGTCCTTGGAGCATTGGCAAAACTTCTTTTGCGTGCAAATTTTTTCTCTACACGCATCAAATAATCTAAAAAAACCATCGGCTGCATACTCGTTTTTACGACAATAATTGAGTTAAAAAAATCATCCTGCTCTCTAAACCCAAAGGGAGGATTTTTCAAAATCAACGACTTTTGCAATAGTTCAACTCTTTTGTCACGTCTTAGATAGACTTCAAGATGCTCAAATCGTCTGAGTACATCGCCTACATTTCCGCCCACTCCGAGAGTCACTTTGTAGCGGTGCGAACTCTTTGGACTTCTTAGCCCAGAGAAGCGTAAATTTTTAAAAGTAGTAAGCCTCTCATCCAATTTACGCTGAATATACATAACTACTCTGCTTGAGCAGCTTGTTTTTGCATCTCTTGAACCGCTCTGATTTCATTGAAAATCTGCACCATTCCAACCATAGCAAGATGGTATCCAAAAGGACCAAACCCAACGATAGAAGAGGTACAAACCGCTGCAACCATATTTTGCTTTCTAAACTCTTCACGGCGGTGAATGTTGCTGATGTGTACTTCGATAGTAGGGAGGTTTACCGCTGAAATGGCATCACGAATAGCTATAGATGTGTGTGTATATGCCGCCGGATTGATGATGATACCCTGTGCATCGCCATAACACTCTTGGATTTTATCGACGATTTCGCCCTCGAAATTGCTCTGAAAAAACTCTATCTCTATCCCGCTTTGCTCTGCAAAATCTCTCATCTGCGCATGAATCTGCTCCAACTTCATCGCACCGTAAACTTGTTGCTCTCTTATGCCTAGCATATTAAGATTTGGTCCTTGAATAACTACTATTTTCATACTTTACCTTTTTGATTATTAGACTTCTTGCAAAACTAAAAACACGTTCACTAAGGCTTCGCTATGCTGCAGAATCGTTCACTTAGTTTTAAGTTTTGCAAGAAGTCTATTGTTTTTTTAAGCGGCTATTTTATCTAAATAAAGCATAATCTAGTTTAAATTTTTCAAAAAGATACCTAATGCAGATAATTACTCCTGATTATATTTTAACACCCGATGTGCTTTTAAAAGATGTGGCTGTTGCCTTTGATACGACCATACACAAAATCGCTCCGCTTGAAGAGCTGCAAAAAAAGTTTCCAGATGCCGATGTCATCAAACTCAAAAAAAACTCTCTTTTGATGCCTGGACTCATAAATGCTCATGTCCACATTGAGTTTAGTGCTAACAAAACAAGCCTCTCTTACGGGGATTTTATCTCATGGCTTTACAGTGTTATAGAGAATCGTGAAGAGCTTATAGGCGGTTGCGGCAAAGAGTGTATGCAGAGGGCTGTTGATGCGATGCTTGAGAGCGGTATCACAACCTTTGGTGCGATAAGTTCGCATGGAATGGACTTAGAAGTTTGCGCCGCCGCTGTGCAAAATGTAGTTTTTTTCAATGAGCTTATCGGTTCACAGGCAACCATGGCAGACGCACTTTTTGGAGATTTTAGAAGCAGACTTGATGCGTCAAAAAGTGTCCAAAGAGATGGTTTTTACCCAGCCGTTGCCATTCACTCACCCTACTCCGTCCATCCGATTTTAATCCAAAAAGCACTCCAAATAGTTAAAAACGAAGGTCTAAAACTTACCGCACATTTTATGGAGAGCAATGCCGAGAGAGAGTGGCTTGACAAAAGCGAGGGAGATTTTAAGGGCTTTTTTGAAAATCTGCTCAAACAGAGCAGTGCAACAAGCAGTGCGGCGGAGTTTTTGGCATCATTTCATGGGCAAAAAACCCTCTTTACCCATGTAGTAAAAGCAAGCGATGAGGAGTTGGGTAGTCTTGCATCAAACGGGCATACAATCATCCACTGCCCTATCTCAAACAGACTTTTGGGCAACGGTGCGCTTGATTTGGTAAAAGTTCAAAAGCACTCCATCAACTGGGTTTTGGCGACAGACGGACTTAGCTCCAACTATAAACTTGACCTTTTTGAAGAGATGAAATGCGCCCTTTTTATGCACTCAAATATGCCTCTTTTGGATTTGGCGAAACAACTTCTAAAAAGCGTGACAAAAGATGCGGCAGAAGCACTTGGACTCAACACGGGCGAGATAAAAGAGGGAAAAAACGCCGATATGCTTGTTTTGGACTTAGATAAAGAGCCAACCGATGAATTAGCCATCCATTTAATACTCCACCGCTATAATATCTATCAAATTTACATCAACGGAAAAGTACAAAAATGCAGTTTATAAAAAATATATTCTCCCCTATCTTAGCGGTTATGAAGTTTATCCAAGAGCATTTTAAGGCGATGCTTTTTTTGCTTCTTCTTTTTCTTCTTTTTGCGCCACAAAGCGAAGAGGATTTGAAACCAAACAACCTTGAAGAGATACATCTTGCAGGTCCTATCATGGAGGTCTCAGAGGTCGTCAAGCAGATAGATGAGGCAGCGTCAAACACATTTGTAAAAGGGATTTTGCTAAATGTTGACTCTCCCGGCGGTGCCGTTGCTCCATCCATAGAAGTTGCGTATGCCATCAAAAGAGCAAAAGAACAAAAGCCCGTTGTCGTTTACGCAAGCGGCACGATAGCAAGCGGAAGCTACTATGCTAGCATCTGGGCAAACGAAATCATCGCAAATCCCGGTTCAATGGTGGGAAGCATCGGTGTTATCATGCAGGGTGCTGACGTAAGTGCGCTCATGCAAAAAATCGGCATCAAATCCCAAAGCGTGCAAGCAGGAAAGTACAAAAAAGTGGGTGCAACCGACAGAGAGTGGACAGAGTACGAGAAAAACGAACTTAACAAAGTGATTCAAGGCACATACGATCTCTTCACATCAGATGTTGCGACTGCAAGAGGACTTGACATCAACAAAAGAGACAACTTTGCAAACGCACACATCTTCACAGCACATCAAGCAAAAGATGTCGGTTTAGTCGATAGCATCGGGGTTGCGTATGATGCGAAAAAGAGAGTGGTTGAACTCAGCGGTGTAAGCGAACCACTTTGGAATGAAGAGGATAAGTTTGATAAACTGATGAAAAAGCTCTCCGCCCAAACGGCAGTTACGCTGCATACTTACTTTCCAGAGTTAGTGTTGCGCTAACCCTGCTCTCTCAAGCGAGAGTAAAAACTCTTTTCTCCACACGCCGCCGCTATATCCTCCAATTGTTCCATTTGATGCGACAACCCGATGACAGGGGATGATAATGGAGATGGGGTTTTTAGAGTTTGCGTTGGCGACTGCTCTTGTGGCTTTTGGGTTGCCAAAGAGTTTTGCTTCTTGTGAGTAGGAGAGCGTTGTGGCGTATGGGATTTTTTGGAGTGTTTCCCAGACGCCTTTTTGAAATGGCGTTCCAAAAGGGGAGAGTGGCACGGTAAATATTTGTCGCCTTTTGGAGAAGTATTCGTTTAGCTCTTGCTCAAGTTGCAGTAAAAGAGGATGGTTAGAGCACTCGCTTTGTATTTCATCATCCACAAAATCAAGATATGTAAGAGCAACTCCATCCGCTACAGCAATCATCTCACCGATGGGAGTGGAGATTGTACGGCTAAATTCCAACAATAATCACTTCTCAAGCTCTTTTTTTTCAGGTTTTTTGCGAAACATATGGTACTTTTCTCTCTCTAAAAGATCCTCAATATAGGACTCTTCTGCTTTTTTAACCTTTTTCCATACACCTGAAGGAAGTCTCACTTGAAGTTTGTCTTTCTCTTTGAGTTTGATGATTTTTTTGATAGAGAGCACTTTGGAAACAGGAGAAAAATCGACATCCGTCAAATCAATATCGTTTTTATAATAAAGCGTCTGCTTCTTAAAATTTCCCCATCCAGGAATGCCATCTTCGGTATAGGGAACCTCGTAGCCATTTTTGAAACTTACCATGAGTTTGTAGTGGCTATTTTCAAAAATTTGCTCTATCTCTCCCCCACCAAACACCAGACCATAAACCCTATCTCCGACTTTCGCGTTGTCAAAATATGCCATTGTTCGCTCCTTTTTTAAAGCGAATTATACTCTCTAAGCGTTACAGAATAGCTACTAAAAACTAGCTAGTTTTTCACAACCCTGATAACACTCGGTATGTTTGCCATAATTCTCTCAACTCTATCCTGCCAAAGTGCGCCGAACTCTTTTGCTTCCTCTTTGCTTGCCATGCCGCCCATCATTTTTTGCATAAGCATCTGCATTTTTGGGCTTCCGCCGATGGAAGATGGGTCATAGTAAACATCTACGCTTTTGCCGTTGTCTGTTCTTGTAAGTCTTATGGAGGAGTTGATGTTTGCGTTAAACTTCATCAAAGAGTGTCTTGCAAATTTTCCGCCTAAGCCTTTGAAACCGCTTTTTTCTGTCGCACCCGTTATCTGAGAGACAACATTGCCGATGACGCCTGCAACGCCCTCTTCCATAGGGTCTCTAAACTCTGCTTTTATCTCACCTCTTACCGCTCTTGCGTCTGGATAGAGTGCTTTTAAACCCTCTAAAGTTATGAGGTATGCACCTGCAACTGTTGGACAGCTATGTCCTGCGGCTTTAACTACCTCTAAAAAAGTAATCTCATAAATACCGTCTTCAAATGCACCTAAAACATTTGACAAAGGATCTACCACCTTGATACTCTCAACACTATCGAAAAACTTTGGATAACCCATACTTTACTCCTATATTTTGCTTTTTTGAAGGACTTTTGCCCTTACAATCATCTCATCACTCATTAAATCAAATATCTCATCAACCTCTAAAGAGGATATTTCCACCACTTTAGACTTTTTTGAAATCTGCGCAAACCCTTTTTTGCTCTTTAATTTCGGATTGTTTGATTCTATCATTTTTTCTAATAGTGCAACTTGATTTTTAGCAATATTGAGCCTTTTATCTATTGCGTCCGGAAATCTGCTTTGCACAAGCTCCAGCTCTTTGTAAAAATTTTGCATTTTAAACGAGATAGTTCGGTGCAACTGCTCTCGTATCTGTTTAATCTCTTCAATTTTATGTGTCACTTTTCTCTCAATGGAGTGCTGCGCGAAAAGAGCCGTAAGGTGTGAGAGTTCTTGTTTGAAGTTGTAGATTTTTTGTCCCACTCTTTGTGTCAAACTCGTAAAAAGCGCATCGATAGAGAGGTAGAGTTCGTTTGTGTCTGGCAAAATCATCTGCATCGCCGCACTTGGCGTGGGTGCTCTTAGGTCTGCTACAAAATCACTTATCACCCAGTCTATCTCATGTCCAACCGCCGAGACGATGGGAGTTTGGGCTTGAAAAATCGCATCCGCCACTATCTCTTCATTAAACGCCCACAAATCCTCTATGCTTCCACCGCCTCGCCCTATAACGATAATGTCATGCCCATTTGTGTCTGCCAAAGAGAGTGCTTTTGCGATGGCTGGAGCTGCATTTTCCCCCTGCACCAAAACATCATAAACATCTATCTCCAAAAGTCTGTATCTATGTTGCGCAACCCGAAGCATATCTTGCAAAGCCGCACCAGTTGCAGAGGTGATAAGGGCGATTTTTTTTGGAAATTTTGGTAGTTGTTTTTTTCTTGAAGCTTCAAAATAGCCCTTTGACGCAAGTCTGCCCTTAAGCTGCTCATACGCCAACGCCAACGCCCCATGCCCAGATGGCGAAATGGTAAAACAGTTTATCTGATACTCGCCACGAGGTTTGTACAGCGTCACCGCCCCATCAAGAACCACCTTAAGCCCCTCTTGAAGCTGAAACTTGAGCTTTGC
Source organism: Sulfurimonas lacustris (assembly GCF_059705355.1). Classification (NCBI taxonomy): domain Bacteria; kingdom Pseudomonadati; phylum Campylobacterota; class Epsilonproteobacteria; order Campylobacterales; family Sulfurimonadaceae; genus Sulfurimonas; species Sulfurimonas lacustris. The sequence continues at coordinate 671,954 of NZ_AP046125.1, read as the reverse complement.
GGCGTTTGCCTTAAAAATCACGGCTTTTATGGTGGAGTTTTCATCTTTGAGCGTAAAATAGACATGTCCACTGCTATGATGTGTAATGCGAGAAAGCTCTCCCTCCACCAAAACACGGCTAAAACTCTCCTCTATAAGGACTTTTATCTGCTCGTTTAGTGAAGAGACGTTTAAGATATACACTCTTATTTCTCCTCTAAAAGCGGCATATCTTCTATGACCGACACTTCTACACTCTCATTATCAAAATCTTGAAACTCTATCTTGGAATCTTTGAGCGTTTTTGTCGCTTTTGCGCCTAGTTTTTTGAGGTTTTCCACACGTCCTAAGATGTTGCCACTTCCCTCGCTGAGTTGTTTGTGTGCAGTGTCATAGCTGCTTGCAAGGGCCTTTATATGGTTGCCGACCTTGTTAAAACTCTCTGCGTACCCCACGACTTTATCATAAAGTTTTCCTGCCTCGTCAAAGAGTTTTGTCGCAAGAGTGTTGGACTGTTCACTCTGCCAGTAGAGGTAGATGGTGCGAAGTGAGACGGTCAGTGTAGATGGATTTACGATGGCTATATGTTTTTTTAGAGCGTACTCATAAAGCGAGGGGTCTCTTTGAACAGCCAACGCAAACGCCCCCTCGATGGGAACAAACATAAAGACATACTGCAAAGTGCCTATCTTGTAGTGTGCATAATCCTTAGAATCAAGCGTGTCGATGTGGTTTTTAAACGAAGCTACCATGTTTGAGACGGCAACGCCCCGCTCCTCTTCACTCTCGGCTCTGATATAAGCATCATAATCATTGAGCGAGACTTTAGAGTCTATAATCATGGTGCGCTCTTGCGGCAGTTTGATGATAACATCGGGGCGTTTTGTGTCGCCTTGCTCATCTTTGTAGCTCTGTTGCGTGTAGTAGTGGACATTTTTAAGCAGTCCCGAATACTCCAGAACGCTCTCCAAAATCATCTCGCCCCAACTCCCCTGCGTCTGCTTTTTACCTTTAAGTGCGGTTGTGAGATTTTGCGCCTCTTGACTTATGCTCATCCCCGCTTTTGTCACTTGCTCTATCTCTTTTGAGAGTTCGGCAAACTTTTTTACGCTGCTCTCTTGCGTCTCTTCTACCTTTTTTTTGAAAGAATCAATGTTTTCTTTAAACGGTTTGAGGATGGTGTCTAGCGACTTGAGAGAAGTTTCATCAAATTTTTTCAACTTGCTATCTAAGTTGTTTTGCATGATTTCGTTGAGTTTGAGTTCTAGTTTTTTTCCCTGCTCTTCAAACTCTGCTTTTAGTTTCTGGTTATTCTCTTGTTGAGCAGTTAAATTTGCTTCAAGCCCAGCATTTTTTAAAAGAGCCTGAGATAGATTTTCTCTAAGGGTATCTATGGCAGAGAGATGCGTTGAGAGTTTTGCCTCAAAATCCTCTTTTAGCAAAAGTTCTCTGTTTTGAAGCTCTGCAATCTGCTGCTTTAAAAAAGGGATAGCCGCTACTAACTCCCTTTTATCATTAAGCTCTTCAAGCACTTTCGCATCCACTAAGCTAGCTCTTCTAAGCCAAAGGGCAGAACCCACAACAACACCCAAAAGCACTACTGCTGCTATGATATTTACAAATTCCATCTCTTGACCTTTTTAAAAATAGCAGCTATGCGCCAGTGTAAATAACTACTTTTTTCTCGCAATAATAAGTGTTGAGATATCCATAGAGAAGCTCTTTGTATAAACTATCTCAAAGCCTGCCGCTCTTAGTTCATTTTGCATATTTGCTACCGTGGAGAAGTCCTCTATGGAGTTTGGCAAGTACTCGTAGGCTTCAAGGTTATTGGAGATAAAACCGCCGATTTTAGGGAGGATTTTGTTCATGTAAAAGTCTCTGATTTTTCCAAGAAGCGATGGATTTTCATTTTTCATAAACTCTAGGATTACAACAAGACCGCCCTGTTTTAAAACTCTGTTAAACTCTCCGAGGGCAGCTTCTCTCTCGACGACATTGCGTATGCCGTATGTGATGCTTAGGATGTCGGCACTGCTATCTTGAAGCGGAATCTCTGTTGCTTTTGCTATGTGGTAGTTAAATTTCGGAAATTTCTCCCGTGCAACGCCAACCATGCCCTGTGATGGGTCAACACCTACTATCTCGCCTACTGCTATGCCGTTTGTTTCAGATCTTTTTTTCCAAAAGTCCATCATATCGCCGGTGCCGCATGCAACATCAACTATCTTGTCAATGCTATCTTTTGCATAAAAACCATAAGCCAAATCACACGCTTTGCGTCTCCAGCTCTTGTCCACTCCCATACTCATAACACGGTTTGCGGTGTCGTAAGTCGGTGCGATGTCATCAAACATCGATACTATTTTTTCTTGTTTTTCCATAAGCCTAGCCCCTTTTCATCCACATAATTATATCTTGCTCATCTTGTGCTATATTTAAGATTTCAAATCTCTCATGCACTCCGCCAAAACCGACCTCTCCGCCCATTTGAGGGGATACAAAACAGAGATAATAATCAACAAACTCTTTTGAGAGTTCAAACATCTCACGCCCACCCTCAATCATGATATTTTTATACCCTTTTATAGCCTCAAAACTATCTGCTATCATCACTTCTCTATCCGGTACGCTAAAAAGCGGGATAGTTGTGTCAAACTCTTTGCGCCTTGAGAGTATCAGCACATCAGGTGCTTTGCCGCTCACTAGCCTTGCGTCAAGTGTGGGACGGTCTATGCGTACCGTGTTGCCCCCTATAACAAGCAAATCGCATACATCTCTCATGGCATGAACGAGTTTTCTTGAGCTTTGCGAGCTAATCACACCGCCATCAACACTACCGTCTAGTCTCTGCGCCCATTTAAAAAAGACAAACTGCTTCTCTTGAGAGAGTTTAAATGGTTTCAGCAAAGCATCACACTCTTTTTCCATAAGATGTTCTTGAACTTCAACGCCTGCATTTTTGACTATTTGGCTTCCGCCGCTTGCGACTACATGGCTGTCGTTTGAGCCTACAAAGAGTTTTTTAATGCCAAGTTTGGAGAGCAGATTTGCACATGAGGGGGTTTTGCCGATGTGTGAGCAAGGCTCTAGTGTCGTAAAAACTGTTACACCGTTAAAGCAATTGTTGTGATTTTGTAAAAGATAGGTGTGGATATCTGCAGAGTTTGTAAGATTTAAAATTATTTCATCGCAAGTCAGTTTGTGGTACGCCGCTTTGAGTGCTTCGACTTCAGCATGCGGTGCACCCGCTTTTCTATGGGCTTCTATGGCTAAAATAGCCCCGTTTTGTGCCACCACAGCACAACCCACTGCTGGGTTTGGGTAAGTTAAACCCTGATATTTCCAAGCCTCTCTCAAGGCTAGATTCATAAAAAAGTGGCTATCAACTACCATTCAAAATATGTTCTAGCTTTTGAAATTTGTGCAAAATCGACACAAACTTCCTCGCCATCAACATCAAGAGTAATCATTGCATCTTCTACTTTTAGAAGCATTCCCTTGTACTTTTCTTTTGTCTTTAAAGTAAGCGAAACTCTCTCGCCAACTGAAAGAGCAAACTGTTTAAGCGTAGCCACTTTTCTCTCAATCCCCGGACTTCCTACTTCAAGTCTATACTCTCCATCAAGAGGAGGCGTGACATCTAAAAGAGGAGAAACAAGACGGCTCAAATGAGCGCACTCATCCAAACTCACTCCTTTTCTTTTGCCATCTTCAAGCGTGCCAGAGAGTACACTTACTCTGTAAATAATCTCTTCATTCTCTTTTACTGTTGCAATGTCATAAATCTCTAGCCCCAAAGAGCGGGCAAACGACTCTATATCTTTTTCTAAACTCATAAACTACCTACTCTTTAGCAATTTTTTTAAATAACTCTTCGAGTGTTTGCGACTGCCCAAACTGCTCATCAAACTCAAATGTTAATCTCGGAGAGCGAAACCATCCCTGATTTTTCATGCAGTATGTCTCAATGATAGGTCGTGCATTTCTCAAAAGTTTCAAAAACTCATTTTTCTCTTGTTCTGAAAATGATGATGGATGAATATAAACTTTTGCATCGCTTCTGCCTTTTGAACACTTGACATCTATGATATCAAGGGCATGAAGCCTCGCATCCCCAAGCGAACTAAGTGCCGCAGGAATCAGCTCCAAGAGAACCGATTCTGTTCTTTTTACCTTAATTTGTGCTTCTGTCACAGTGATACTTTTTGCTCAACTTTTTTGAATGTCTCGATAACATCGCCAGCTACAACATCATCGTAACCTTTAATCATAACACCACACTCGTAACCATTTGTTACCTCTTCAACGTCATCTTTGAAACGTTTGAGTGACGTAAGTTCGCCCTCATGCACAACAACACCGTTACGGATAACACGTACAAGACCGCCACGGATAAGCTTGCCATCCACAACGACACATCCTGCAACAAGCCCCTTAGGTGCTTTAAATACATTTCTAACATCCGCTTGACCGGTATTAATCTCTGAGAACTTAGGCGCCATCATACCTGTAAGCATACCAGTCATATCATCAAGAAGCTGATAGATGATAGAGTATGTCTTGATATCAACATTTTTCTGCTTTGCAAGTGCTTTTACATTTCCAGTAGGACGCACATTAAATCCAAGAAGAACACAGTTTTCACTGTTTGCAACGAGTTCAACGTCATTTTCCGTGATTCCACCCACGCCTGAAGAGATGATATTAATCTTAACTTCATCATTTCTAAGCTCGCCGAGTGCTCCTCTAATTGCTTCAAGAGAACCGTGAACATCTGTTTTGAGAACGACTTTAAGTGATTTTAGTCTTCCCTCTGCAATCATACTCGTCATATCTTCTAGCGTTGACTTAGTACTTAGAGACAACTCTTTGTGTCTGTCATACTCATGACGCTTCATCGCATACTCTCTAGCCTCTTTATCACTAGCCATTGCCATCATAACTTCACCGGAAGATGGAACTTCATTGAGTCCGACAACCACTGCTGTATGGCTTGGTTTAATGTTATTTATCTGCTGTTTGTGTTCATTAACAAGCGCTTTTACACGACCATACGCGCTACCGCACACAACATAATCACCCACTCTAAGTGTTCCATTTTGAACGATAACTGTCGCAACAGGACCACGTCCTTTTTCAAGTGAAGACTCAACGACTGCCGCTTTAGCCATCGCATTTTCATTTGCTTTGAGTTCTAAAACTTCTGCAGTAATAAGAATATTTTCAAGTAAAGCATCAATCCCCATTCCGGTTTTTGCAGAGATAGGAATAAACTCAATGTCCCCGCCCCAGTCAATTGGATTTAAGCCGCGTTCTGCCATTTGAGCCTTGACCATATCCGGATTTGCGCTCTCTTTATCCATCTTGTTAAGAGCAACGATAATAGGTACTTTAGACTCTTTTGCAAGTTTGATAACTTCATCGGTTTGTGGCTTCACACCATCATCTGCTGCAACAACGATGATAACGATATCGGTTACATCTGTTCCTCTTTGGCGCATTTGAGAAAACGCTGCGTGACCTGGAGTATCTAAGAAAGTAATAGGCTTACCGTGTTGCTCAATAGTGTATGCTCCGATATGCTGTGTAATCCCGCCTGCTTCGCCTTGGGTTACTTTGGCATTTCGTATAGCATCCAAAAGTGATGTTTTACCGTGGTCAACGTGTCCCATGATAGTAATAACAGGAGGTCTCTCAGTCGCATCGTCATCAATCGCTTCTGCCAAATCATCTTCATAGTTAAACGCATCTTTTGGATCGATTGTTGTTACTTCGATGCCAAAATCTTCAGAAAGAATCTCAATCTCATCTTTGCTCAAAAAGTCATTTTTCATCTTCATAACGCCGAAGCTAAAGAGAACTTTGATAACATCCGCAAGAGTTTTATTTACTTTTTCTGCAAACTCATAAACACGGATGTCTTCAGGAATCTCAACATGAGTTATAACAATATCTTCTGGTTTATCTTTTTTGTATGTTTTTCTCTTGTCACGAGAGACGTTTTTAGACTTAGGAGCAGAGGTTTTGTTTGAGTTTCTTCCCATTGGCTTTTGAAGTTTTGCTTTTTTAGGCTCTTCTGCAATGATTTCTCTTCTCTCGGTTGCATTGAGGTCAAGTAGCACTATCTGGTCATCCATATCCATAGAGACTTCACTCAGTGAAGCACCAAAAATATCTATTTTTATCCCTTGCTCTTGTCTTTTTGCTGCTCCAGAAGAGCCGAGTTTTGCTTTTTTCTTATTTGCAAGTTCTTCTAAGACTTCTGCACTTATCTTCCCATAAGATGAGATTGCAGCTGAAGTCTGCTTTGAAGAATGCGTAAAGCTTTCTTGATGTATCTCTTCAGCTTTAGGCTGTTTTTTCTTGACAATCTTAAGTCCTGATTTTTTTATCTGCATTTTCATAGCATCTACAGACTCTTCAGCCTCAACTTCTTCTTGCAACACTTTTGTTTCTTGGACAACAGCCTTTGGTTCAGCTTTAGGCTCGGCTTTGACTTCAAGAGCAATCTCTTCTTTTGTTTCGACTTTTAAAGGAGTTTCACTATGTTTTGGAGATCTATTTGTTTGGAGCTCATTTGTCTCTTTTGGGGAAGTTATCTCTTCTTTTTGAGTGTTACTTGATGATTTCACATCTTTTTTTATCTCTGGCGCTGCTGCTTGAGCCACTTCACCATTCATGATGTAGTTCATCAAGTTCTCCGCTTCTTCCATGGAGACTGAACTGCTTGCAGATTTTATCTCAATGCCCATCTCTGAAGCTTTTTTAACTACATCTTTAGAAGTGATTCCTAGCTCTTTAGCGATTTCGTGTACTCTAACTTTTTCTGTCATCAATGATGATCTCCTTTAGTATGTTCGAAAATTTGTCTCTATCCCCGCTTTTACACTGCCGCATAAGCGCTTTGAGTACTTTTTTTTCATCTGCAAGACAAATTTTACATAGATAAAAACTTCTGCCATTCCCTCTAAAAAGACTAAGTTGTGATTCTATGCACTGAAGTCTAAAAAGATGAATCTGTGCATCTCTTTGTCTGCAAGAGATACACATCCTAAGAGGTTGGTTAAATTTTTTCGCCATTATATCCAAAAGTTCCTTGATTTGCTTTAGAAAACTTATTTATCAACAATAAGTCCCTCATTATCGAAATTAAGAACCTTTACCGCAAATTCTGGAAACTTTTGAGCAAGTTTCGTCGCAATAGACTCAGAATCCTCATCATAGACCATAGAGAAAAATGTAGAACCGCTTCCCGAGAGCGTACTCATAAGCGCGCCGCTCTCATAGGCTATTTTTTGGACATTAAAGAGCTCTGGGAGTGTTTTCATTCTTGCTCTTTGATGAAATCTGTCTTGTGATGCAATTTTTAAGATTTCCCAATCTTCGTTAAAAAAAGCGGCAACACTTAGCGCAGTATGAGAGAGGTTGTAGATAGCACTCTCTTTTGAGTAGGATTTTGGCAAAAGCGTTCTTGATTTGGCTGTACTCATCTGCTTGTTTGGTATAACGACGACTGCCTTAATATAATCCGGAAGATGCTTTTTTTGAGAAAAAACCTTACTTTTTTCAACTGTTGCAACATTAAAACCGCCCATCACGGCAGGAGTTATGTTGTCCGGATGTGGTTCATAGACAAGAGCATGGTTGAGGATTCTTCTTTTTGAGACTTTGATGCCCGCTGCTTCATGCGCACTGGCAACAGCACTCACAATAACAGCAGAAGAGCTTCCAAGACCCCTTGACATGGGAATCTCGTTGAAAAAATTGAACTTAAAATTCTGTTTTTTCTTTGTCAGTCTGTTGTAGTGCTCATTGAAGATACTGATAAAAAGGTTATTGCCTTTGAGTTTTGGGTTATTTTCACCCTCACCTTTAATGCTGACACTGAAAAATTTGGAGGGATGAAACTCAACTACATTGCGCAAATCAACTGCTAAACCTAAAGAGTCAAATCCTGGTCCAAGATTTGCACTGGTTGCTGGTACACTTATCGTCACTTTTTTCCTATCCAACTGCTCCGATACCATAAAGGGGAGCGGCAGCTGCGTTAAACTCACTATACTCAAGCACATCAGGAAGCGTAAAATACATCTCTGGCGCAGTTTCTAGTTTTTGAGTTTTTATTTCTGATGCAACTTTAACAAAAAATAGCTTTCCAATCGCTTTGATAGGCTGATTTTTGTTAAAATAAAATGCGTCTATTGCAAAAAGTGGTATGTTTTTGAGTACGCTCATAGATTTTAAAAAGATATAAGCAATCTTAATAGCCATAAAACTTCCCGGACCATTGGTGTAAAAGAGTGCTTTTATGTCGTATTTTTCTGTAAGCTCTTCAAAAATCTCTGGCAAAACATCTGAACTTTTTTGAGCGCTCTCAATCGTCTCTATAAGTTTTTGCTCTTCATAAACACCAACTAAAATAGGCGATGATAGCGTGATAAAAACGACATCGACCCTTTTACGCATATGCTTTTTCTAACTCTTTTGTTTTCTCGCCGACAAGCTCGACAACCTCATAGTTCTCTGCATTTTTCAAAAGCTCAAGCGTCAGTTTATGGTTTAAGTCATGGCTTCCCGCCATCGCTTCATAATTACCCACAAAATTCATCCCGATAAGCGCCATATCACCGATAGCGTCCAAGATTTTATGACGTACAAACTCATCGGGATATCTCAACCCCTCAGGATTAAGCACCTTTTTCTCATCCAAAACGATTGCATTTTCAAGCGAGCCGCCAAGAGCAAGTCCTTTGGAGCGAAGATACTGTACTTCATGCAAAAATCCAAATGTTCTTGCGCGTGCAATCTCCTCTTTGTAGCTCTGTTTTGTAAAGGTTATAACATACTCCTGTTTTTGGATCACAGGATGTTGAAATTTAATCGTAAAGCCATATTTCAAATCTTTGGATGGAGAGAGTTTGACGTATTTCTCTCCCTCTTGAACAATTATCTCTTTTTTAATACGCATTATTTTTTTAGGAACATCGAGCTGTACAACTCCAGCTTCATCTAAAAGAATGCAAAAACTCGCACTGCTTCCATCCATAATGGGAATCTCGTCCGCATCTACTATAATCTTAAGGTTATCAATGCCATACGCGTAGATGGCTGAGAGCATGTGTTCAATCGTTGAGATAACATACCCATCCTTGCCGATAACCGTCGCCATTTTTGTATCAACAACATTTGCAGGAATGAGCGGAATGGCAACATCGACATCGCTTCTATAAAAAACAAGACCGCTGTTTGACTCAAGCGGCTCAAGTCTTAGCTTGACTGCAGAGCCTTTATGAAGACCTATACCAACGAGTTCAACACTCTTTTTTATAGTTGTTTGATACATTTTTTACTCCTGCAATTCTTTTTTTGCTTTCTCTATTTTATACTTTTTTATCAATAATCTCTTTAGCACTTTTCATAACGTCTGTGATGTTAAGTCGCATCCAGTCACCATCCATCCATTCCGCAGGATGCACTTCAACTCCCTGCACAAGGATGCCAAAATGGAGATGATCACCCATAGCATAGCCGCTTTTGCCTGTATTTGCTATATGCGTACCTGGCTGAACAACATCGCCAACATGCACATTTATGGATGAACAGTGTCCGTAAAGTGTATATAAACCAAGACCATGACTGATAATTGGCATATTTCCATAAAGTCCATTATAATCAGCATAAACAACTTCACCTCCATTTTGAGGCTTTATCTCTGCTTGTGCGTTGCTTGCCAAATCAAGCCCCAAATGGTAAGATTCACTGATATCTTTTTCGTTATAAGAGTAGAGTCTATGATCCCCAAAGTGAGCAACAACTGCTCCATTTTTAAGTGGATACATTTTATTTATACGAAAGTCATCTACCATGTTTTGAGGCACTTTTGATGTGATTTCATGGATTAATGCCTCGTTTTTCATACGCACTTTTTCATTGATGATTTTAAACTGCTCGATTGGGTCAAAAACACCCTGCGTCTCTTCAAATTCCTCTGCAAGTTCTGCGATTTTGCCCTTCAAAAAGTTGTCACTCAGTTTGATATTGGAAACTTTATAAACCTTCTCATTGAGATAAAACGGCACATAAGCTTGTGTCGTGTTTTTTGCATGGTCTTGCGCTACAACAGTTGCTTTAAAACCTGACTCAGTCATAGGCCAAGCGATAAGGGCAACATAGTAACCCTCTTTATGAAATGGCTGTGCTGCGAATTTTTTATCAAAGCTAGTTTGGATGTAAAAATCTTTGAGATTGTCATCTTCTACTTGAAAAATCACAAGTGCCGAACCGCCTTTGCTGATTTTATACGAATTTGAAATAATGTTTACGATTGGCTTTTTTTTGTCAATTTTTAGAGTATATTCTTGCTTAAGGGCATTTCCCTGAAAAAAGTTCCATCTACTTGCATCTTGCGCTTCTACGATAATCGTAAGTGCTTTATCTTTCATGGTAAAGACACTTTTTGGAGACTCTATCTTAAGAGAAACAGACTCTTTTGGCTCCAAAAACTGTTCATGAGACAAAGCGCTCTCTTCGGAAGACGTTTTAAGAGTCACTTTATACGATTTAAGTCCACTTCTATCTCTAATAGACAATTCTAGCGGATCTTTTAAGTTCCAGTAACCATCATTAGGCAATGCAATCTCAGGAACTTCTCTCTCAAACGTTGCAGACGTATAAACATATAAAGCACCACCCAGTATCATCGCGATAATAAACAACATCCCATATAAAGCACTATTTTCTCTTCTTCTCAAAATATAATTTCCTTTTTTATTAAACTTAATACTTTCTCTTTTGCCTCTTGCAAAGAGTAGCCCTCTTTGAGGACAAAACCTGCTCGACTTAGATGCCCGCCACCGCCAAAATGGAGTGCAATGGAAGCACAGTCAACACTTCCATCAGAGCGCAAAGAGCCTTTAATGCTCAAATCGCTTCTTTGTCGCAGCAAAAGCGCAACTTGCACATGAGGCAGAAAAAGGGACTCTTCTAGCGCCCCCTCCGCATCCTCTGCCACAGCTCCGCTTTGCTTCATCTCTTCATGACTCACACCAAAAAAGGCAATGGTTGCACTATGCTCTAGCACCATATCTTTAAGCATAGCTGCTCTGAGACGCAACGCCGCCAAAGAGGTGCTTTTCATGATTTTTTTATTGCAAAGTTGAAACTCTGCACCTTGGGTTATTAGTTCTTGAACTATAGCAAAAGTCGTGCCATCCACACTCTCACCTAAAAAACCCTCACTATCTTCAAGCAGCCCAACATAGAGCGCTGTTGCCATCTTTTTGTTGATTTTGACACCGTTTTCTTTAAAAAAAGAGTACAAAATCTCGGTCGTACTCAAAGCACTGCTGCGTACAAGGTTGAGTGAACCAAAAGAGGTGTTGGTGCAATGGTGGTCGATGTTGACAAGCGTACACGCCACTTCCACACCCAAACGCTCTTTGTTTGCACAATCAAGCGAGATAGCCAAATCCGCACCAAAAGGATAAGAGTTTTTTACATTTTCTATCCATGGAATGCAAGAAAACCTCTGATGTATCTCTTTGGTCGCACAAAACCACGAAACTTTTTTGTGCTTTTGCAGAAGATAGCTATACATAGCACTCGCACTTCCAAGAGAATCACCATCCGGATGCACATGAGAGATAAGCACGATATGTTCAGCTCTCTCTATCTTTTCTACTATTTCATTCAAACCAGAACTGCTTTAGGCTAATTTTTTTGGGATTATATACTACTTTCTTATTCATTTTGTAAACATACATCCCGTAGATACGCACCTTTAAGAGTACTTTGCGCATATCCTCTAAAACAGTTTTTCTTTGCGCAGCATAAAATCAAATCATTTTTCATATAATACTAAATATTCTATACTCACAAAAAGGAACTTCCATTGCTCAAAAAAACATTTACACTGCTTTTTACACTTACCACTTTTACTTTTGGAGCTTCGGATTTGCCTCTAAACTCTGTTGTTAAAATCCATACGGCAGCTGCTTTTGGTAGCTATGTAAATCCGTGGCAAACAAGTAGGATACAAGGCTCTACGGGTTCTGGGGCTATTTTAGATAACAATCTTATTTTAACTTCTGCACATGTCGTTAATGCGGCTAAGTTTATAGAGGTCACGAAAGAAAATGATCCTAAAAAGTATATAGCAACTCTTAAACATATCTATCCTGAAATTGCTATGGAAATATATGCCCTTATAAAAGAATTGCCAGACGACGAATGTGTTGGTATGGTCTTGGAGGAATTTAGAAACGAAGTGTTAAAATTTGGTACATTATAAAAAACTATAGCAGCGTAGGATCTTCATCTAAGAGATTAAAGACCATATAATCTTCATATTCATTTCTGCCAGAACCAGGAATATTTACAAAACCATACTCATTATATATAGCTCTCATTTTATCGCTTATAGGAACTAAATAAACATGATTTATAGCTACTAACTTTTGAATATCTATGGCTATATTTATAATATGGTCAAGTAATAAAAAACTATATTTTATATTTGAAAACTCTTCAATTTTTGATCTATACTCTACTTTTAAATACAAGAACTCAACGATAATGCCTGGAACATTATCGATATCATCATGGGTTGTTTTGAGTGCAAAAAATCCAAAAATATCATCTTTGCTTAAATCATAAGCTTCATATATGACAACTTGCTGACAAGCAGCTGTTTCTCTAACAATACCAATATATTTTTTGATATGTTCAGAATCTTTTGAAAAATCAAGCTTTTTAAAAAATGACTCTAACTCTTGAGCAGATAAAGGAGTTATTGAAATATTTTTCAACTTGCTTCTTTTTGAGCCTTAAGTTCTCTTAACTTAGAGGATTGTTTTGCAGTACTGACTCTTAACACTTTTTTTTGTTCAGGAGTAAGATTAGTTATGGGTTGAGCTTTTTCAAGTTTTCCATCTCTTATAACATAAGCCATAATAAATCCTTTTTCTATTTTTAAAATTATATCACTAATTACGATACATTGTCTATTTATCAAAAACATATGTATCTGCAATAGGTGCTACTGAATTGTTACTCAAAATTTAAAAAGTAGTGAAATTATTTCACATGATTATTTTACCTATTTCTCTGTTCTACTTGTCTATAAACTTCCATATCTTCCCTTTTTCCGATAGCAACAACATGGACCACTAAAATATCGTCAATGATTTCATAAATGATTCTTACCTGCTTTTTGACTACATGCACTTTTTGTCGTCTCCATGTCTGTCCACGCCTATCGCAGCCTTGCTAAAAAAAAGCAAAAAAAAAGGCTAGAACCGAAGTTCTAGCCTTAACCACTCCATTCACATTTGCTATTGAGTCAAAATTGTGCCATTAAAACAAATGGTTTCATTGAAAGCAGAAAATCTGCTCTCTGTTTTTATAGTTTACAAGACTGAACCGCAGCGATGATGGTTGCTACAACTGATGGGTCTTCTAGTGTTGACGTGTCTTGTGTTATCTCTTCTCCTTTTGCGATAGAGCGGAGGATGCGTCTCATGATTTTGCCTGAACGGGTTTTTGGTAAGCCTGTTACGAAGACTACATCATCACATAAAGCGATGTTTCCTATCTCTTTTTGGATAACTTTGTTGATAGCTTTTACCTCTTCTACCTCATCTGCTATACCGCTGTCTGATTTGAGTACGATGTATGCAAAGATGCCCTCGCCTTTTATCTCGTGTGGTTTTCCTACGACTGCAACTTCTGCTACATTTGGATGTTTTTTGATAGCTGCTTCAACCTCTGCCGTTCCCATTCTGTGACCGCTTACATTGATAACATCGTCTGTTCTGCCCGTGATAGTAATGTAACCTTGCTCATCGTAAAATGCGCCGTCTCCCGTGAAGTAAACAGGTTTGCCATCTTTTTTGACATCGCCAAAGTATGATTTTACAAATCTCTCGTTATCTCCCCAGATGTTTCTTATCATTGATGGCCATGGTCTTGTGACACACATAAACCCTTTTTCGCCTACCTCTGATTTTACGCCGTTTTCATCTAAAATCTCTGCCATGATACCCGGGAGTGGGAAAGTTGCGCATGCTGGTTTGATAGGCGTTGCCCCAGGGAGTGGAGAGACGATATGTCCGCCAGTTTCTGTTTGCCAGTAAGTATCGACTATAGCACATTTGCCACCGCCGATAGCTTCATAGTACCATTTCCACGCCGGTGGGTCGATTGGCTCGCCTACCGTTCCTAGAACTTTTAGGCTTGAGAGGTCGTATTTTGCAGGTTCATGTTCACCTGTTTTGTGTAGAACACGGATAGCAGTCGGTGCTGTGTAGAACTGGTTTACTTTGTACTCTTCTACCATTTTCCACGGTCTTCCCGCATCAGGGTAAGTTGGAACGCCCTCAAACATGATAGTCGTCGCACCCATTGCAAGCGGTCCGTAAACTATGTAAGTGTGTCCCGTAATCCAGCCGACATCCGCCGTACACCAGTAAGTGTCGTTCTCTTTTACATCAAAAACCCACTCCATCGTCATTTGCGCCCAAAGGATATATCCTGCTGAATTATGTTGCACGCCTTTTGGCTTACCTGTACTTCCTGAAGTGTAAAGAAGGAAAAGAGGGTCTTCCGCATCCATAACTTCTGGCTCACATTTTACGTTTTGGTGCTTGATAAGCTCGTTGTATGAGTAGTCACGTCCTGCAACCCATGTTACATCTTCACCGTTTCTCTCAACAACCAAAACTTTTTTAACAGGAGTTTCGCCCTTTAGAGCCTCATCAACAACGGGTTTGAGCATATAAGGCTTGTCTTTTCTAAATGCACCATCCGCTGTGATAACTACTCTTGCTTCAGCATCAATGATTCTGTCTTTGAGTGCCTCAGCAGAGAAACCGCCAAATACGATAGAGTGGATAGCGCCGATTCTTGCACAAGCAAGCATCGCATACGCCGCTTCAGGAATCATCGGCATATAGATAACAACACGGTCACCTTTTTGTACGCCAAACTCATTTTTGAGCAGGTTTGCGAACTTGTTTACGTTGTAGTAAAGCTCTAGGTATGTGATGATTTGCTTGTCGCCTCTGTCGCCCTCGAAAATAATCGCAGCTTTGTTTTTACGGCTCTTTAAGTGACGGTCGATACACTGAGAGGAAACATTAAGTTTTCCACCCTCAAACCACTTTACAAACGGTGCATTGCTCTCATCAAGCACATTGGTAAAAGGAACTATCCACTCTAGTTTCTCTTTTGCGTAACTGCCCCAAAAGCCTTCATAATCTCTCACTGCAAAATCTTGCAACTCCTGATACTCACACATATTTTTGATTCTAGCGCTTTTGCTAAACTCTGGATTTGGTTTAAAAACTTCTCTATTCATTTGTTTATTCCTTTGGTTAATTTTAAGTATATCATAGCCGTCATGATTGCATCATTGACGGCATTGTGCACGCCCATATTTGGAACTGCACAATTTTTCAAAATTGTATCAAACCGCAAATCAATATTTCCTTGCGGTATCAATGAAATCGTTTTATCAAAGTATATTTCAGAAACTTCGATCATTTGGTTTGGTAGTGTGATGCCAAGCATCTCTTTTGTGTATCTGTTTATCACACCCACATCAAACTCTAGGTAGTAGCCAACAAGTGGTCTCGCACCTACAAAATGTAAAAACTCCTCAATCCCCTCCTTTGTTGTTTTAGCATTTTTCAAATCAACGGGGCGAATCCCGTGAATCTTGATACTCGCACTGCTTATCTCTTTGGAGTTTTGCAAAAAAACCTCAAAAGTCTGCGACGTGAGTATCTTGTTCTCTTTTATCTTTACCGCTCCGATGGAGAGTATCTCATCTTTGCTCACATCAAGCCCCGTTGTCTCGGTGTCAAAAACAACAACTTCCCCGCTTGTGTCTGCATCAAACAAAAACGCAAACTTCTCATCTTTGAGCCTTTTACGGTTTGCATTTGCCTTGAACTTTGAGATAAAACCAAACATCTTCATACGACCATATTTAAGTGAAAGTGAAAGGTCATAAACTTTTTGAACTTGTTGATGATTTTAAAACTGTCTTTGAGCAAATCTCTCTGGTTTTTCTCCAGTGTTCTGGGGTTGATAAAGTTTGCTTCCTCTATGGTTTTTGCTTCAAGCATCGCTTTGAGGCGTACGGAACTAAGCGTGTCAAAACTCTCGATAAGCTCCGTTGCAAAGGTTTTATCTATCACGCCAAGGTTGTTGAGCTCTTTGATGCGCTCTGTCGTGTTGGTCGCTTTTATCTCGTACTGCAGGCTAAGCGTTCTTACGCCATGCACAAGGGCAAAAATGCCCCCTTTTTTGAGGTCAAGTTTGTTGTTGTACTCCTTCTCAAGCACAAAACCAGAGAAAAGCGTGAGCGGTGTTTCAAAGTTGAGAACCGCTTTTGCGATGTGTGCCAAAACATCGTCTCTTGCATGAAACTTGCCATGAAGATACTCTGTGAGTTCATGAAGCAGTTCACAATCCCCCGCAACACACTTCGCATCTAAAAAGATACTGAGGTTTTGCACACTCTCTTCATTCATATCGTATGTCCACTTCTCGATAAGCTCTTTGTAAGAAGTCACATCTCTTCGCCAAAACTCGTTACTTACCATCACATTGCCGCTGCATTTTGGAAAACCAAGCTCTAGCAAATAGCTGTTTAATCGCATCATCGGCTCACTAAAGAGTTCTTTATCGACACCGTTTTTGATAATGAGTGCATTGTCCTGATCGCTTCTGAGTGTCTGGTCTTCTCTGCCCTCACTTCCCATAACAATAAGCGCACATTTGTCTTGTAGCTCCTCACTCACGCACATCTCGAAAACTTTTTTATAGATTTTGAAGTTGAGCGTTGCGATGAGCTTTGTGATGTAGCGGACTTTTACCCCTTTTGCACGGAGCGTGACAATGAGATTTCTAAAATCTTGCTCAAGCGCTTTGAGGTCTTCAAGCGTCTGGGCCTTGTCTATCTGCACGGCAACGAGGTGTGAGTGGCTTGCAAAATAGCTTAGCAAATCTATCTGCTCTAGCACCCCAACAATCTTCTCATGCTCAAGCACAACAACGCGTTTGATACCGTTGTGTGTCATAAGCAAAAGAGCGTTAAATAAAAAATCCTCTTTATCGATAGTGATAAGGTTTTTCGATGCGATGGAGGCTATGGGTTTGCTTATGTCATTCTCACCCATAAGCACACGTTCTCGTAGGTTGGTGTCTGTTACGATGGAGTACGCATCCTCCTCTTTGACGATGATAACTTTAGCGCGAAGCTCTTGGAGCCTTTGGAGTGCTTCAAGGATGCTGATATGCGCATCCACAACACATGCTGGATGCAAAAAGATGTCAGAAACTCTTGCGATAAGAAACGGCGAGAGCTCGCTTTGCTGTTCATACTCTTTGAGCTGCTGATGGCGTGAGATGAAATCTTGCAAAAAGTAGCTTTGAACTTTTTTGTCCTGCATCAAATCTAAAAAATCCTCTTTTTTTATCTCGTAGCAGATAAGGTCTTCATCGACAACAAACTTTGCTTTTGTGTCCCCATAGATAAGCGCATCCGCATCAAAACTATCGCCTGCACCATAAACATCGTGGACTTCATCTTCTATGTACTCCGTTACAGAGCCTTTGATGATGATATAAAATGCGATAGAGGAGATGGATGGGGAGATAAGGAGGGTCTTGCTTGGGTAGTAGGCGATGTCGATTTTTTGCATCAGAGCATCCATGCTCTCTTTGCTCAAAAGCCCAAATGGATGGATAGATTCGATTAGTTTTCTTTGATCTCGTATGCTCACAAAATCGTCCTTTACATATTTTACATGCAATCAGAGCTATGTTCCAATGGCACTTATTCAAGCTTTTTACACTATTTTAGAGACTAAAAATAGATGAAACTAAATTGGAAGCGGGACTTCAGTCCCGCATTGTGGCGAGGCTAAAGCCTCGCTTCCATGCAGATTCATTTTTGGCTCTTTTTTGCTTAAGCAAGTGACACGAGCTATGCCCCAACTTGCACAAAGGGGTTAATGACTAGATGCGCCCTCTGCACCGATACCCGTTTGCGCTCTGATGAACTGAGCTTCAAACTTCTCTTTCTCCTCTTTTGCGCTCTGTGAATTATCTGTTACAGAGAAGAAGTACGTTGCTATAAACGCCACTGTCATAGAGAAGAGTGCTGGGTATTTGTATGGGAAAATCGCTTCTGCATTTTTAAGCACATCCACCCAAACCGCAGGTCCAAGGATAAGAAGAACAACCGCCGTAGCAAGTCCCAGACTTCCACCGATAACCGCACCACGAGTTGTTAAACCTCTCCAGTACATTGAGAGGAATAAAATCGGGAAGTTAGCAGATGCAGCGATAGCAAACGCAAGACCTACAACAAACGCGATATTTTGGCTCTCAAATGCAATTCCTAGTAAAATCGCGATGATTCCAAGAGCAACTGTTGCCATTTTTGAGACTTTCATCTCAGTAACTGAGTCAACTTGTCCTTTTTTGATAACAGAAGAGTAAAGGTCATGGCTGATTGCCGAAGCACCCGCAAGTGTAAGACCTGAAACAACCGCTAAGATAGTAGCAAACGCAACCGCCGAGATAAAGCCCAAGAAGAAGTCGCCGCCTACCGCGTGGCTTAGGTGAATAGCCGCCATGTTGTTGCCGCCCAGTATCGGCTGTCCACCGCTAATTGCCTGTTTTGCAAGGTCTAGATACTCAGGTTTGCCAAGAACCATAACGATAGCACCAAAACCGATGATGAATGTTAGGATATAGAAGTAACCGATAAAGCCAGTCGCATAGAAAACTGATTTACGAGCCTCTTTTGCATCACTTACCGTAAAAAATCTCATAAGGATGTGAGGCAATCCCGCAACACCAAAGATAAGTGCAACAGCAAGTGAAATAGCAGAAATCGGGTCACTTACAAGCTTTCCTGGAGCCATGATGGAGACGTCTTTGAGCTCAACCGCATGTGCAAAAAGTTTGCCAAAGTTGAAATCATAGTGTGCCATAACCGCAACAGACATAAATGTCGCACCTGAGAGAAGCAAGAACGCCTTGATGATTTGTACCCAAGTTGTTGCAAGCATACCGCCAAAAGTTACGTAAAGTATCATCAAAATACCAACGATGAAAACCGCCACTTCATAGTCAAGACCAAAAAGAAGTTGGATAAGTTTTCCACTCCCTACCATTTGTGCGATAAGATAAAGAATAACCGTCGTGATAGAACCAAATGCCGCAAGTATTCGAACAGGAGTTTGGCGAAGTCTATACGAAGCAACGTCTGCAAATGTGTATTTTCCTAAGTTACGAAGAGGCTCTGCGATCATAAACAAGATAACTGGCCAACCAACCAAGAAACCGATAGAGTAGATAAGCCCGTCATATCCACTTGCATAAACTAGTCCAGATATACCAAGAAAAGATGCCGCTGACATATAGTCACCCGCTATCGCCATACCGTTTTGAAAACCTGTGATTCCTCCACCTGCCGTGTAGAAATCTTTCGCACTCTTTGTACGTTTTGCTGCCCAGTAAGTGATACCCAAAGTAGCACCAACAAAGATAAGAAACATAACGATTGCCGAGACATTGAGCTCTTTTGGCGCGTTTGCTGCATTGGAAGCAAAAACCGCTATAGAACCGAGGATTAAAAATAAAAAGATTCTATTTATCATCTACATTCCCTTCACTTTTTCTTTGATTTTGTTGTTTAAGTCGTCAAACTCACTGTTTGCTCTTTTAGTGTAAATCCCCGTAATAATGAAAGAGAAGAAGATAACCCCCATCCCAACTGGAATCCCTACTGTTGTGACTGAACCCTCAGAGAGCGGTGTTCCCAAAACTTGTGGGAAGTAGGCTATCATAAGGATAAATCCAAAATAGACCAAAAGCATGATGATAGAGAGCATCACTGAAAATGATGTTCTCTTTGCCACCAACTCTTTATAATTCGGGTCATTTTTGACCACTTCTACGATATCTTTATGCATCTGTTTTTCCTTTAAAAGTTATAGTTTGCGATAAATCTGTACTCATCCCAACTTGTTGTTGCACCTGATATGGCTACATTGAAATCGTCTGCATAGTTTGCACGTAAACGAAGCTGTAAATTTTTAACGATACTTGGGTTGTAAATAACGTCAAAACCACTCTCTTTTGCATCACCGTATGTGTAGCCGTTGTTTGCAGCCATGTTAAAGTTTGCATAGTAAAGCGTAGCTAAAACATTCGCGCCCAAATCTTTGAAGTTATACGTTGCAGCCACTTTTGCAGCATCCGTTCCCGCTAAGAACATGTGACGCGTAACCATTCCTTGCGTATAAGCAGGCATACCGCCCCAAGGAGAGACAACTGCATCTTGAAGGAAACCATTGTTGTTTGTAGCATCATTGTTATCTGTTTTTGAGTAAGCAAAGGAGAGGTCAAAGTTTTGTACTTTCACACCAAATTTACCCGCGACATACATACTATCTATATCACCTGCAAACTCATCGCCTACAGCATTCTCTTTGATGATTTGTACCGCTGCATAAGGCTTAAGCGCATCAGTGATGAGACATTTCCAAGAGAAGTTTGCCTCACCGTAGATGATGTTCATGATATCATGCGCGTAGTAGTCCCAAAGGTCAAGCTTTAAGTTTGCTATCCCAGTGTAAGAAGCTGCCGCCATTGTGATACCGTCTGTTTTTTCATCAAAAGCGTATGTTCCCACATTTGTAAAACTTCCAACCTGATTTCTGCTGTCTTCGTGAGAGTAACCAGCCGTTGCAGCTAAAAGCCCAGCATTATAAGTTCTACCAAAAGTTCCTTGTGCAAACTTTGTTACATGTCCAAGAGTAAGTGTTGTATTTGCTATATCTTTGTTTGTAAGCACATACGCCTCAAAAAGGTTTGGCAACATTCTTGCATCATCATCTGCAAGCATCGGAGTTACTAACTTTTGGCGACCGCCTTTGAAAAGTGTGTTGCCAGTTTTATACTGTATATACGCCTCTCCAAGCATAGAGTAGTTTTCGTTGTTTTCTCCAAGAAGAGTAGGATCTACCTGATTGTAATCCGTTTTCTTACTCTCATTTAAAAAACCGTATGTAGTATAAAATGCAGCTCCTAAGCTTAAACCGCTAAGTGAAGCAGTTTCATACTTCAAGTAACCACCGATAGCGTTTGCATGTCTCGTATAATCAGCTCCTGCTGATAACTCTACACTTCTTGAGATAGTAAACTCTCGTATCTGCCCACTCACCTTACCTTCACTAAACATCGAGTTGATATCATCAGCAGCATTTAAAGAAGCCGCTGCAACAAAACTCATTGCCACTGCGCTAAGCGCGATATACTTTTTCATCTTTTTCCCTTTTCTCTTTTTTAAACACTCTAATCCTAAAGGAGAAAAATAGCATGAACGTAGCATTGTTGCTAAAATAAAACGAAATTTTTCTTTTCGAACCAATATGTGTAAAAAAGTAACAGACAAATTTTGTCTCAATTTTGGCTTAAAGAAAAGTAAACCCTCATTTTTAAGCAATTTCTCTTAATAAGAGTAGATTATAATCAACAAAAAAAAGGAAATCCTATGAAAGAGGTCATAAACGCATACAGAACACAAAAAATCAATGTGGACTCTTTTTTAAAAACATTCATCAAAAGCCTCCCAAAGGAGTATATCAAGAGTGCGTCATTCCTTATGCAAAGACACCGCTACATCCAGCTTATGTATGGAGTGGATGAAACATTTCAACAAATAACGCCCGTTATCTCAAAAAAAGAGCAAGACATTACGCAAATCGGAAGCGACAAAGGGCACTATTTTGTCAAACTACAGCTTGATGAAGATAGCATCTATGTTTCAAATCCCTACATTCACCACAAAACAGGAAAAGCAAGTCTCTCAGTTGTTCATTTTGTCGATAACACCTACTATATATTTGACATCAACCTTATCTATCTTTTGGAAGATTTGAAACTCATCGAGTACAACACACTTCACGACAAAATCAAAAGGATGGTTTATTTTTTTGGTTCGCTTTTACTCTCATTTGTCGCCGTAGCACTTATGGCATACGGTGGATTTGTCTTTTTTGCGCTTATGTTTTCACTCCAAAATTCAGACTTTTTGCACGACATCTTCCGTTCCATCATCTCCATTACCCTCGGTCTTGCCATCTACGACTTGGCAAAACAGATTTTTGAGCATGAGGTCATCTACGAATCCTTCCACCAATCCGAAAACAAACAGTACAAAGTCCTCGGAAAGTTTCTCATAGCCATCATCATAGCCCTCTCCATCGAAACACTTATGGTCGTCTTTAAAATCGCCCTAGAAGACACATCCAGAATGCTCTCAGCCTTCTACCTACTCATAGGCACAACCATCATGCTCGTAGGACTAGGCTACTTCTACAAAACCGTCCAAGAATCCACCCCAAAAGATGAGTGTTAGGGCGTGGTTATGGGAGTTTGTGCATAAACACTTTACAAAGAACTTGTCTATAAAACTCGTTCTTTGTCTTGTCGTGCCACGTAACAACATAATCAATCTCAACATCACTCTCTAAAATATATCCTTGTTTTTGTTTTTGAATGATTTTAGTGCTTAATCTCTCTTGTTTTGTTATATCAAATTTTGATAATTTTACAATCTGAAAAGAGTCTTTTCGTATAAAAAACTGATTATTTTCATCTACGATAAGAGCTTTTTGCGAAGCAACAGGATTTACTCTTTGCACGCCTTTTTTGGAGCTGTTATCTGAAAGAGCAATGTCTCCTAACCCCATCATAAAAACAATTCTATTGGGCTCTTCTACTCTCTTGTCATATTGAAAAACCTCATCGCAGTAAGCAGAAAAAGCAGTAAAAAACCCATCTTTTGTGTGGATGCCAAGTCTATTTTTTGCTCTAGTAATTGCAACATATAAAAGTCGTTTATCATACTCATTTTTAATAAAATTCTCTTCTACACATAGATAAACCGAATCAAATTCTTTACCTTTTGATTTATGCATAGTAGATACAACTACACCGGCACGACTCTGTTCAAACTCTTCAAATTCTATCTCATTTAAATACTCTTCAAAAACTGTTTGAAAATGAATCGGACTGCTTTGAATCTCTTCATCATATTCATCTATAAATTTATCAATTACACTGTATGCTAAGTTATAATTTTTTGAATTTTTGTAAATATTTTCAAGTTTACTTCTTGCACTTTCAAAATCAGCCTCTTGCCAAAACTTTAAAAAATCCCTTAGCTCCACTAAATTACCAAGCGAAAACCCATCTTTTGAAGTTATATATTTTGCTTTTACGCCATTTGCAATAAGCTGTGAGTAAATTGTCAAAACTTCATCATTGTTTCTTGCTAAAACTGCTATACTTTTTGATTCATCGCCCATAACTTGATTAACAATATTTTCAATATAGCTTGTATTTGTATAGTTTGTTAAGGCTATATTGCCAAGTTTTTTTGAAAAAGACAGCAGTTTTTTTGTCTTTAACCTATCGGTCAATATTTTACTAAACTCATTTGCAAACTCCACAATATTTTGTTTACTTCTATAGTTTGACAACAACTCGTATTGAGAAAAATTTTGGACTTCATCCTCTTGTATCTCTTTAAAATCTTCTTTAAATTGGTTTATATAAAAAATATCAGCTCTATCTTCTCCAAAATTATTTATACACTGGTCATCATCGCCAACAGCAATTATTTTTTTATCTTTTGACATGTTTGCGTGAATTGCTTTTATAAACTCATAAGTATTTTTCCCTACATCTTGATATTCATCTAAGACAAGCATCTGAATGTAAGGCAACTCGACTACATTATCGTTTAACATTTTGGTCGCTGTTTTTATTACACCATGTAATTTGATTTTATCGTTATCTACTTTTTTGCCTAACAAACTTATAGCAAAAGCGTGAAATGTATATATTTTCATGTTATAAACTTGTGAGCCTATAAGCTTTTCCAGTCGTTCTTTAAACTCTGCTACGGCTACGCGTGAGTGAGCTAACATCAAAAAATATTCTACTTTATTGTTTTCAATTGTAACTAATGACGCTATTTTATGTACCAGTGTTTTTGTCTTACCACTTCCAGGACCCGCTAACACCATTATTGAGTTGCTTTGTCTATCCTCAAAAACTCTTTTTTGTTCATCATTCAAATCGTAAATTATCTCTTTTAATCTTGCTTCTGTGACTGGAAGTTTAATTTTTTTGTTATCAAACCCATATTTTTTCTTAAATTTTTCATATTCCATTCCAAAATAATCTTTTACAAAAGTAGCTGTTTTCTCCCACCCATCTTTTATAAGCTTTTCTAAAAAAACTATTTGAATATGGATAGCTTCTATTTTTCTTTCATAATAGGGCTTGAGGCTTTTATTATAGTCACGCTTTTTATATGGTGTGTTTTGCTCAATATTCTCTTTTTTATCAATCTTAAAAGTTTGATAGTAAATAAGTCTCCCTCGTCTAAGTTTAAAACCTTCAATGAGTTCGTGAAGATAGACTATTGAGTGATGAAACCCTTCAAGAGTTAGTTTTTGTATCTCATCAAACTCTACCTTTAATCTATTTGTAGAAATGTCAATCTCTGCCTCTTCTCTATTAGCGAGTGCTTCAAGCATCTTGTCTATTATAAATTGACAAGTTTTCATTCTGGTTTTAATCATTTTCTCTAAATTATCTATATTTATTCTATCAATCGTAAAATTACAAATATCTTTATGAAAACTTGCATTAAAACTGTTTGCTCTCAATTTTGAAAGGTGAACCCAACTTTGAATAATTTTTTTAATAGTCTTCATATGATTTTTTTCATCAATGGCACTGTTTATTTCTCTTAAGTTCATACTTGTTGCAAATAAAGGCAGATTTTTTAAGAACTCTAACACGCTATTTTCCAGCTCAAAATGTGTCTTAAAATCATTTAAAACTGATTTTTTTACATAAACACTGATGTCATTATTAAACTCTAAAAGTTTCTCTTTTTGCAATGCATATAAAACATCAAATATTATTTTTCTCTCAATACCTACAATATCAGCCAAATCATCAACCTCAATAGCGTCTATTTTACTTCTTTGGATGATATTTTGCATAACCATTATCATGTACTCATAAATTTTTTCATACTCTTCTTTTTTTGAGTCTAAAATCTCATGAACATAATCCATACTTCGCTTCTCTTTGTCTATAGAGGTTGCAAATATTTTATACCCATTCCTTCCACGCGCTATAACATTCGCCTGCTCCAACTCTAAAAGAGCTGTTTTTATAATGGCTTCATAATCTATTTTAGAATCTTGTGTGTCAATCCCCATTTTTTGAGCTAACTCTTTTGGAGAGATATAAATCTCATCTCTTTTCATTTTTTTAAGCTCTTTTACTATCCTCTCTATTTCGTGATAATCAATTTTAGAGTTATTTAATTGTGCAAAAGTTTTATTAAAATCATTTTTAGAATAAAGCACAATACACTCAGCTCTTAAAGACTCTATTCTGGCACCGCGACCTGATTCTTGCAAATAAGCTTCAAGACTATCTGATTGTTCGTAATGAATTACTACTTGTATATCAGGCTTATCAATACCCATACCAAATGCCGTTGTTGCAACAACTATATCAATTTTGTTCTCTATAAAATCATTTAATATTTGACTCTTGTTCCGTCCTTCTCTTTTGCGCTCTTCTATCTCTTGGTCAATTTTTGAATAAAACGGCTCAATAACTAAATCAAGCTCCAAAACTCTTTCGTCGCCATTTAACTTCTCACTTAACTCTCTACACTCTCTGGCATTTTGCGGTATATATATTATTGTAGGCTTTTTCCCAACTCGCAACAACTCTTTTATAAGACATTCATACTTCTCTTTTTTCGTTGCAACTTCAATCGCTCTGTAATCTAGGTTATATCTTTTACTTGAAGCGATAAACTCTTTTAAAGTTATGCCTAAATTAGAATAAAAATAGTTTTTAATATCTTGAAGCACTTCAGGTTTTGCCGTTGCCGTAAAGCATGAGACTGGGATTTTTGGCTGAAAATCTGATGCATCCTCCAACTCTTTAATGGAAGATGCAACAAAATAGTAATCATGTCTAAAATCATGTCCCCATGATGAAAAACAGTGCGCTTCATCTATAACAAATCTCTCAATTACTCTCTTTTTTAAAGCCTTAAAGATAGAGTTAGACCTTAGTGCCTCAGGTGCAAGATAAAGTATATCAACAACACCATTCTCAATCTCTGCAATAATATTCATCCTCTCAATAGGGCTTAAGTAACCGCTAATTGCAACAACTTTAAAATTTTGATTTTTATCTTTAAAACTATCCACATGGTTTTTCATCAATGCCTGCAATGGCGAGACTACGACCGTTAAGCCTTTATAAGCTTTTGCTTTTATGAGTGCAGGCAGTTGAAATGTAAAAGTTTTACCCCCGCCTGTAGGTAAAATAGCTAAAATTGAATCGCTATCCAGTGAATTTTTTATAATATCTCTTTGAGAGATTTTGCTATTAAAGTCAAAAAGAGAGCTGTTCTCCTTTTCAAATTCTCTAAATGATGCGATACCAAACTCTTTTGATGCAAAAGAGTTTAAATCAACGCTACTCTTATCAAAAGTTAATTTTTTTAAAACATCTACAATCTTTGGATATCGTACTAAAATTACCGATGATATAGATGCTTCTTTATCTGAAAAAATAAAAGAGATTGCAAAAGCCAGTTCCATTGGATATCTTGTGAAAATTTCATCAAAGTCATTTTTTGTACAATTAATCTTATCTTGAATGATTTCATAAATATTTATTTTATTGGGCAATAAATTTTTATAACTAAAGAAGGCACTGAAATATTCATTTTCACTCAAAAGTGCTATAAATATTTTTTTCAAACTTTCATCTAAAGTATCAAATTTTTTATCAAGTAGATTAAACAACCATTTAGTTTGTTCTGAATCTCCAAGGGGCTGATTTTCAATATTGAGTTCAGTTTTATAAGGCTTGTCTAATTTATGGGTTTTTTTATTTGGGTATAAAAGCATAGATAAAAAGAGAGTATCGATAATCTTAATATCTTTAAAAATTGGGTTAAAGCTCGTTTGCGACAGATATTTTTTATCATGGTCTATAAAATTATGTCCACAAATAAAATCCGGCTTTTTTTGACTAAAATCTTCTACTATTTTTTGCACAGAAGTAGTAGAGATTTTGAGTTCATCTATAAACAAACCAAGCGTCTCTATTTTTTTACTCGTTGTATTTACTTCAATATCAAAAAAAGCTATTTTATTCATAAAGCATCTTATTTTTTTCCACAGATATTAATTTTAATTGTGAGTTAGTAATTATATCACGGTTTATCCACCATATACCCCATCCCAAGCACATTAATAACAAAGTTATCTTTAAGTATTTGCATAACTTTCAATACAAAAATCCAAACAGCCAGAGCGGGATTTTGTTGCCGCTGCCTATCTCTATATCATCAGATACAATGAAGCTATCTGGTAGGTCTTTTATTTGCTTGTATTTTTTGTTTTTACCACCTACCTCAAATGTATATCTGTCGTCTATGAAAAAATCACCTTTTTTAGCCACCTGAACTTCATGCGCCACCCTTAACATGCTTGCAAAAAAGGTTTCTCTTATAGTTCCTAGCTCAAAGTCATGGCAGTAGGCGTAGTGCAGGTTTGTATTGCCTAGATATATTTTTTCGGGTTTAGTAAAGATACTATCCCCTTTTGTTTTCGCTCTTATAACATGAAGTACTTTTGCTTTATGCAGATATTCCAAAAATCTATACAGCCCTTTGTAGTTCTCTTTCATATCCATTTTTAAAAGCAACTCTTGTATGTTTGGAGTAAAAGGGAGCGATTGACAAACAAGTCTTACTAGTTTTTTGAGGTTGACAACATTGTTGTACTCTATGGGAAATACGGAGGGAATATCTATCTCAATGACTGTATTTATGGTCTCACTCAGTCGCAAAAGGTAGTTTTCTTTGTCTTCAAAATAAAATGGATAGTACCCGCTTTGTATATACTCTTTATATGAGAGTCGCAGGTTAAATTTTTCTAGCAAATCATACGCTATGTCTATGTGGTCTGAGAGTATCTCATCAAGCGAGAAAGAGGGAAGTTTGATATCGTTGTTTAGTTCGATAAACTCACGAAAAGATAACCCTTCAAAATGATAAACAATCGCTCGTCTGCTCAAATCGGCTTTTGCGTTATCTATCTGCAACGCACTTGAGCCACTAAATATAACTTTGAGGTCTAAGATATCGTAAATCTTTTTAAGCTCTAGTTCAAAATTTTGGTATTTGTGTATCTCATCAATGATGAGCACTTTACCATCCTCCTTTGCAAAAACCTCCGCCACTTCAAAAAGAGAGGGAATGGCAATAGCATCTGCACTGATGTAGAGCTTTTGGCTAAATGGCAAGTCAAGCTCTTTGAGGTACTGCACCAAAAATGTGGTTTTACCCACACCTCTAGCACCTACGATGCCTATAAGTTTGGGTTTTAAATTTATCTTGTCGTAAAAATATCTCTTATAGGTGAAGTTATGTTTTGAGAAGATTTTTCTCTGAAAATCTCTGATTTCATCTAGCATCTTTTATCCTTTTGTGCTAGATTGTATCATAATTGGATTTTAAAGTCCAATTTTTAGCTATATGTTTGGTTATAAGACTTTAATTTTGCTATTTTAGCTTAAAAGGCTATCCTTTCTCTTCTCACTCCCATGCTCCAGCGTGGGGGAGTGTGTACTTTTTTGTCTGCTTTGATTTCAATTTTTAGTATATGATTTATAAAACATAAGATATAATACACATATATCAATCTATAAAAAAGGATAGTGGATGGTAACATACGGTGTAACTGATATTCAAAACAAACCTTCATTGATGAAAGCTATGGATGTAGCCGAAATTATCGACCGCAGGGCTCATACGACAGTTGGCTATTTTATCTCCTCAAAATACGAGAGCTTTATCCTGCCTGTTATTGAAAAAATCAACAGAGAAGAAAAACTTGCAAAACTCCATAAACTCAAAAATCATCAGGACTTGGAATTTGCAGAGCTTGGAGTGGATGATGGAATATAATCGCGGCGATATCGTCATCGTCAACCTGTACCCAAAAAAAGGCGATGAAGTGGGAAAAATCAGACCCGCAGTCATCATCTCAGGCGATGATGAAAATGCTATTTTAGATACACTCATCCTTATGCCCCTATCAACCGACCTCATCGACAATATGAATCCATACAGAATGAGAATCGCAAAGAGAGAGGGTCTTAAAGAAGATTCAGACATCCTCATCAATCAAATCCGAACGCTTTCAAAAACAAGAATCAAAGAGAAAATCGCCACCCTCACATCGGTTGAATATGATGCCGTCATTGCGCACCTTTGCAGAAATTTTTAATTCTGCCAAATTCTCCACGCTCCAGCGTGGGAGTGTACACTTTTTTGTTTGCTTTGACTTATATGCATTCCCACGGAGACTGCGGGCACGAGGGAAGTGTTCATTTTATCTTCAACACTTCTTCACATCTTTGTCAAAACTCAGTTTTTTATACCCTTGTAGTTTACTTTTCGCGCAAATAAGTGCATCAACAAAGTCAATATTTTTATTTTCTATGATTGAAAGAGTCTCAAAAAGTATCGCTTTGTTGTGACTCACAACTCCATCAAATGCCAAAATAGTTTTAAGGTCGTTTATCACACTGTTTTTGTCGCACTTGTGAAATTTAGTCAATACAAAATAGCTTTCCATTAAAACACCCTCAAGTATCTCTACTTGGATTTTTGAAGATTCGATTTGCTCAAAGATTGCTATACTCTGGGCTAAAAACTTTTCATCGTCTCCTATCAAAAATCGGATGATGACATTGGTATCAAGAAGATAAACCATATTTTTCTTCCATAGCTTTAAGAAACGCTTCTTGTTTTATCTGTTCTATATTCATAGATGAAGGATTTACTTTATCTTTATATTTTCCAGCCATTAGAGCTGTCTGTGATTGTTTACGAATCGGATAAACAAAAGCCAAAGATTGTTTTGTTCTTTTGTCAACTACTTCTAAAACCTCGGTGAGATTTTGGAAAATAGAGATATTTTTTTGAAGTTCGCCTATACCAATACTCAACATTTCTATATCCTTTTATATATTCTTATTATCATTCTATATAAATAAATTTCATTTGTCAATATCTTAAAATGGAGACGGGCTACTTTTCTCGCTACCACGCTCTAGCGTGGGAGTGTGTACTTTTTTGTCTGCTTTGATTTTATATGCATTCCCACGGAGACCGTGGGAACGAGGAAGGAATTTTATTACTTGAATTAAGTGTGTAAATTCCTCCTGTCATGAGCAATACTAATCCGCTTGCGGTTTAGTATTGGTCTCCTCGTATTTGTTAGACATTTTATGTATTTATTGTTTTGCATTTTTTAAAACTTCAAGCATTGTATCTGTATTGTTTTCATTGGCTATCATTAATGGTGTTTTACCAGCATTATTTTTTAGTTTAGTATCTGCTCCGTTTTGTAACAGAAGTTTCGCTATTTTAGAATAATTTTTAAAATTAGCTTTTAGTCTTTTTACCTGTTTTTGTGCTTTTACATAAGTATCAGGAAATCGTTTAATATGTTCTTTTTTCTCAATATATGTTTCAATACTTTGTAAATTTTTTTCTACGATCCCCGTCGCCATGAGATGTAGGATAGTATTTCCGTCTTTATTTTGAAAGTTTACATTATATTTGTTATCAATTAAAAACTGTACAACTTCAATATTTAAATTTTTTACGGCAAGTTCTAAAGATTGAAAACCTATATTTTTATCTATACTTGCACCATTATCTATGAGTTTCTTGGCAGAATGTATTTTTCTTTCTAGTAATGCTTCTTGAATAGGTGTCTCTTTTCTATATAGCTTAGTTGGAAAATTAACATCAGCTCCATTATCTATCAAAAATTGAATCATTTTGACATCATCATTCTTGATTGCATAAAAGAGAGAAGGATTATATAAACAAGAAGGTTTTGTGATATTTTCAATATATGGTAAAAAAGATTTTACAATTTTGATATCACCTGTGATAATTGCATGATTAAAAGCAAAATCTACATTTGTATATGTTTCATATTTTTCTTCTCTTTTTAAACAAGGACTTACCCCATTTTTTAAAAGGTTATTGATTTTTTCATAATCTCTTGAATCGATTGCTTTAAAAATTTCAAGTTCATTGTTCGGTGAATCTATATTGCTTTTTGCATATCCGTTAGAAAATATAAAAAACATGAAGAGAAATATTTTTGCATATAAAGTAAATTTATTTTTCAATTTTAATCCTTTTGTGTGTCTAACGTTTGTCGTGAGCAATAATTTTCCCGCTTTCCTCGCTCCCACGCTAGAGCGTGGGAGTGTATACTTTTTTTTCTGCTTTGGCGTATATGCATTCCCACGAAGACCGTGGAAGCGAGGCGTAATCACGGTTTATCCACCATATACCCCATCCCCCGCACATTGATGATAAAATCCTCTTTAAGGCTTTTTTTGAGGCGGTTTATCTCGGCTCGGATGGTGGCGTTGTCCACCATCTGGTCACTCCATACATACTCCTGAAACTGCTCAAAATCGACGATGCGTCCGCGGTTTCTTGAGAGAAGGTCTATGATTTGGGATTGGCGTTTGGTAAGGATTTGAGGTTCTTGGTTGAAAAGAAGCGTGGAGTGTTCTTGGTCGTAGCTGTAGTTTTTAGAGAGTCTGAGATGCACTCTTGGGGTCTCTTGTGCGATTTTTACCCTATCTACACGTAAGGAGAGTTCTTTGAGATGAAACGGTTTTTTCAAGTAGTCATGACACCCCAAATCATAGGCACGGGAGATATCTTCTATATCCACCAATGCGCTTATATAGATAGCACTTGCGTGGATTTTAAGCTCATGAATCTTTTCCAAAAAAGAGAGCCCATCAAGCCCTGGAACGGTTATGTCTAAGATGAGCAAGTCGTAGGAGCGCTCTTGTATAGCATGAAGGGCATCAAGTCCGTTGAAAAAACTCTCTACCTGATGCCCCTCTGACTCCAGATACTCACTGATGGACTCATTGAGCATCACTTCATCTTCTAGCAGAAGTATCTTCATTACTCACCCATCACTTTAAATCTGTAGCGAAATGTCGTAAGAGACGCATCCGACGTAACACTCACGCCAACGCCCTCCTCCTCGCAGATACTCTTAACAAGTCTAAGTCCCAAACCAAAACCGTCTTTTGCTTTTGCTTCTCTATAGTATGCATCAAAAACTCTATCCGTATCTTGAATCGTCTTTGATTTGCTACTCACCACAAACTCTGCAAAAGCGCCGACTTGGAGCAGCGAGACATCCACTTTTTCGTTTGGAAGCGTGTATTTTATGGCATTTGTCAAAGTATTGTCTATGATGCGTTGGAGTTTTGTCTCATTAAAATGGACATGCAGCTCCTCGCTTGGGGCATGATAGATGAATTCCAAAAGTGAAAATGCCGCCACATCACGAAAAAAATCAACCCTACTGCTTAAAAAATTATTGAGATTTACAACCGTTTTTTTGTACTCTATATGGTCTTTTTTGACCAGATAGCTCAAATCGTCATAAATGCTAAATATATTTTTCGTCGCTGCCTCAATCTTGGAGAGCTGCCTATCTTTTGGATGTTTCATAAGATAGAGTTCCATACTCGTAAGTATCACACTCAAAGGTGTGTTTGTCTCATGGACGGTATAGCGCAGAAACTCTTTTTGCGACTTGAGAAGCTCTTGGGAAAAGGTCTTCTCTGCTTCAAGATTTTTATTTATCTCCAAAAGAGCCGCAGTCTTTTTTTTCACCCTCTCTTCAAGCCCTAAGTTGAGCTCTTTGAGGCTCTTTTTTTGCTCATTTATCTTGGCAACCATCTCATTTGCATACCCTGCCATCTCTCTAAAATCTTGAAAATATATATTTTTGGCACTGATGGGTTCTTCCATATCCAGAGCATTTTTGAGCGCATCCAAAAATGTCTGCGTATCTCTTTGCAAAAGTTTGCTAAAGAGTGTATTGAGCCCCAAAAAGATGGCAAAGATAATGAAAGAGAGAGTGATGATAGACAAAACGGTTTTTATAAGAAGCGATTTGAGCTTTTTTTGATTTTGCTCTAAAATATCACTGTTTGAGAGTTCAGAACTTTTTACGATAGAACTCTGCTCAAGCGCTCTCTCATAATCCTTGTACATCTCCTCCACCAAAACGCCTACAAAGACCATGGTGAAGAAAAAAACGACCAATATCGTAAAGATATCTGCCCGCTTGATAGTAATATTTTGAAAGAGTGACTTTATTTTCATATATGGGATTATATATTATAATTCTGCCAAATCTTTTTAAAGGCAAAAAATGTTTGGTAAAAAACTAAGACGATATGAACTAACAGATGCAGAGGTTAGCAAACTTCAATGGGCAAAGATAACAACAAGCAAGGGTGATATCTGGCTAAAACTTCTTCCTGAGGAAGCTCCAAATACTGTAGCAAACTTTGCGCACCTAGCAGAGTCCGGTTTTTACAACGGTCTTAATTTTCACCGTGTAATCCCCGGATTTATGGCTCAAGGCGGCTGTCCGCACGGAACAGGAACAGGCGGACCGGACTGGGCAATCCCATGTGAGACAAAAACAAATGTCACAAAACATAGAAGAGGCGTTATCTCTATGGCGCACGCAGGTCCAAATACAGGCGGAAGCCAATTTTTTATCACATTTGTTGCAACACCGCACCTTGATGGCGTTCACACTGTTTTTGGAGCGATTGAGAAGGATGACGCTGAGAGTTTTGCAACACTTGATAGCATAAAAATGCAAGACGGTATCAATTCGATTGAGATTTTTGAAGCTCGTTCATAAAACCGCACACTAAATGCTAGTACATATCTGTTGCAGTGTTGATTCACACTTTTTTTTGCAAAAACTGCAACGAGACTACCCAGAGGAGAAGCTTATAGGCTTCTTCTACGACCCAAATATCCACCCCTACTCCGAGTATCAACTACGCCTGTTGGATGTAAAACGCTCATGCAAAAGACTTGGCATCGAACTTCTTGAGGGCGCATATGATTTTGAAGCGTGGATGCAGGCGGTGCGAGGGTTGGAAAATGAGCCGGAAAAGGGCAAAAGATGCGAAGTCTGCTTTGACAAACGCTTTGAAGTCACGGCACAAAAAGCACTTGAGTTAGGCGAGAAAAGCTTTACCACATCCCTGCTTGTCAGTCCCCTAAAATCACAAGAGCAGCTCAAAAAAAGCGGAGAACTCTTTTTTCAAAAGCACGGCATAGAGTTTATATCTTTTGACTACCGTGCAGATGGCGGCACGCAAGAGCAGAGCCGTGTAAGCAAAGAGGAGCAGCTCTACCGTCAAGACTATTGCGGCTGCATCTATGGGCTTACCATGCAAAGAGAGCAACAAGAACGACTGATGGATGAAATGTTCTCCCCGCTCTCCAATCAGACACTTCCAGCATCCATAGAAGAACGCCTTGAAATGTACGAGCAGAGATATACTCTTGAAGAGCAAAACATACCCTACAAAATCATCAAAGAGAAGTTTTTAAACTATCGCCAATTTAGCTTCAAACTCTCCATAAACAAAAATGAAATCATCCCCGCCTATGCTCTTTTTTACTCCACACTTCCTAGAAAAAAAGCAGAGGGAAAGATAGAATTTTCACATAACAACATCCACTACTTCAACCGTGAAGAGATTAAATTTGTAACGCTAGAATTTTTGAATACAACATGCAACACACACTATAAAAGCGTCAAAGAGCTTCTTTTCAACCCTCCAACATTAGAAAAAGAGCTTCAATTTAGAAGTCAACTGATAACTTCATCTTATGATTTAAGCCCCATTATTGTTGTAGATACTATCCCAGAGACAAAGCTTTTTGTGGAGCTTGATGCGAAAATCTATGAAGACACTAGAGAAAAACTAATCGATATATAATCTTTTTTTAGCTAGAATAGCCAAAAAATTTATAAAGGCTTTTTTCTATGATTATGGACGTTACTGAAATTCAAAAAATTATCCCCCACCGTTACCCTTTTTTACTTTTAGACAGAGTTACTGAGATAAAAGAGAAAGAATCTCTTGTTGGATTTAAAAATGTTACTATCGGCGACAACGTGTTTCAAGGACATTTTCCAGGTCACCCAATCTACCCAGGCGTTATGATACTCGAAGGTATGGCGCAAGCAGGCGGTATCTTGGCATTTAAGAGCATGGGCGATATGACAGAGGAAGAAGCCGCGCAAAAAGTTGTCTATTTTATGAGCATCGACAGAGCAAAATTCCGCGCTCCTGTCAAACCAGGTGATAGACTTGAGTACCGCATCAGCGTACTTAAGAACAAAGGTCAGATTTGGGTACTTGATGGCAAGGCATACGTTGATGATGTTTTAGTCTCAGAAGCTGAACTAAAAGCTATGATAGTGGACAAATAATGAGCAAAATTTCCCCACTAGCTATCATAGAAGATGGCGCGATTTTAGGCGATGATGTCGAGATAGGAGCTTACTGCTTTATCTCCAAAGATGCGACCATCGGCGATGGCACAAAGATAGAACAAAGCAGCTGTATCTACGGCAAAACAACTATCGGTAAAAACAACCATATCTTTTCGCATGCAGTCATCGGTTCGCCTCCCCAAGATTTGAAATTTGCGGGCGAAGATGTAGAGCTTATCATAGGTGACAACAACAAAATCAGAGAGTTTACTCTCTTCAATCCTGGAACAAAAGGCGGCGGCGGCAAAACCATCATCGGTTCACACAATCTTTTTATGGGATATGTCCATATCGGTCATGACGTTATCATCGGAAACCACTGCATCCTTGCAAATGCGGCGACACTTGCAGGACATGTGGAGATGGGAGACTACGCTGTTATCGGCGGTATGACCCCTATCCATCAGTTTGTACACATCGGCGAATATGCGATGGTAGCGGGTGCTTCTGCACTTGCGCAAGATGTCCCGCCGTTTTGTATGGCTGAGGGTAACCGTGCAACGCTGAGAGGACTCAATCTCACAGGTCTTAGAAGAAACATAGAGCGTGAAGAGATAGACGAGATAAAACATGCCTATAAAGAGCTTTTTGAAACAGGAAAACCTCTCAAAGATGTAGCAAATGAACTTCTTGATACAACAACAAACTACCATGTGCTCTCACTTTGCAACTTTGTTCTTAAAACAAAACGTGGTATTCCATACGAAAGGAAACATTTATGATTTTTAGAACATGCAGCTTTTGTAATGCGCATGAGAGTGACACAAACCCTCTTATAGCAGGCAATGGCGTTTATATATGTAAAAACTGTGTCATCTCAGCGTACAAGATAATGTTTGGTGATGACAAACTCCACACATCCTCAAAAGAGAGTGATTTTGATGGAGCAAACGGTGAGCTGATGACACCAAAAGAGCTCAATATTTTTTTAGCAGACTATATCATAGGGCAGGAGCGTGCAAGAAAACTCCTTAGCGTTGCAGTCTATAACCACTATAAAAGAATTTTTAAGACACACGATGTTAAAAATGATGATACAGAGATAGCAAAATCAAACGTCTTGCTTATTGGACCAACAGGAAGCGGCAAAACGCTTATGGCACAAACCATTGCCCGAGTGCTTAATGTTCCTATCGCTATCGCCGATGCGACAAGTCTTACTGAAGCAGGATATGTAGGCGAGGATGTAGAAAATATCTTAACCAAACTGCTTCAAGCAGCCGATGGCGATGTACAAAAAGCGCAAAGAGGCATCGTCTTTATCGATGAGATAGACAAGATTTCCCGCATGAGCGAAAACCGCTCCATTACCCGTGATGTATCAGGTGAAGGTGTGCAGCAGGCACTTTTAAAGATTATCGAGGGTGCTGTTGTCAACATCCCGCCAAAAGGTGGACGCAAACACCCAAACCAAGAGTTTATAGCTATTGACACAACAGGCATTCTTTTTATCTGCGGCGGCGCATTTGATGGGCTTGATGAGATACTCAAGAAAAAACAGGGTGAAAATGTTTTAGGTTTTGGTCAAGAAAAAAAGAGCAAAAAAGAGCAAAAAATGAGCTATGATGCGGTTGAACCCGATGATTTGGTAAATTTCGGTCTTATCCCTGAACTCGTAGGACGTCTTCCTATCATCGCTTCACTCAATGAAATCACAGAAGATGACATGGTGCGCATCCTAACAGAGCCTAAAAACTCCATCATTAAACAGTACAAAAAACTCTTCTCTATCGACAATGTTGAGCTTAATTTTGAAGATGATGCACTCAGAGCTATAGCAGCAAAATCTATCAAAAGAAAAACGGGTGCTCGCGGACTTCGCGCAATTTTGGAAGAAAATATGATTGATATCATGTACGAACTTCCAGAGTACAGCGGATATGAAGTTTTAGTTACAAAAGCAGTTATTGACGGTGGAGAAGCTCCTGTATATATTAAAAAACACTCCAAGCAGAGTGCATAAGGTAAGATAATGATATTTAACAAATTAATCGGTCTTTTTTCCAATGATTTATCCATAGATTTAGGAACAGCAAACACTATCGTCATAGCAAAAGGACGCGGCATTATCATCAACGAGCCATCGGTCGTCGCAGTAAAAACAGGCAAATTCGGACAACAGCGAGTTTTAGCAGTCGGGCATGAAGCAAAAGAGATGGTTGGCAAAACCCCCGGAAACATAAAAGCAATCCGTCCGATGCGTGATGGTGTCATAGCGGACTTTGACATGACGGAGAAGATGATAAGAAAATTCATCGAAAAAGCACACGGTAGAAGCTCTCTTATCAGCCCTAGAATCATCATATGTGTTCCGTATGGTTTAACACAAGTTGAGAGAAAAGCGGTTCGTGAATCTGCACTTAGTGCAGGTGCAAGAGAGGTATTTTTGATTGAAGAACCTATGGCGGCGGCGATTGGAGCGGGGATTGATATCCGTGAGCCACAAGGAAATTTAGTCGTTGACATAGGAGGCGGTACGACAGAAATTGGGGTTGTCTCTTTAGGCGGTCTTGTTCTCTCAAAATCCATCCGAACAGCAGGCGACAAAATAGACCAAGGTATCGTCAACTATGTCAGACGAAAGTACAACCTTCTTATCGGCGAGAGAATTGCTGAAGAGATAAAAATCGCAATCGGTACAGCAGTGACACTTGAAGAAGAGTTGCGTATGGTTATCACAGGGCGTGACCAAGTTGAGGGACTCTTGAGTTCCGTTGAGTTAACCTCAGAAGATGCAAGAGAGGCGATGAAAGAGCCTCTTAAAGAGATTGCAGAAGCGCTTCGTGATGTACTAGAGCAGATGCCGCCAGACCTTGCAGGAGACATTGTCAACCATGGCATTATCCTCACGGGTGGTGGAGCGCTTATCCGCCAGCTTGACAAATATCTTGCAGATATTATTAAAATTCCTGTTTATGTCGCAGACGAGCCGCTTCTTGCCGTTGCACGTGGTACGGGACGCGCACTAGAAGAGATAGATTTACTCCAAGAACTTTTTGAAAATGAATAAGGGGCTTTTTAGCTTTTTTTTTATTATGATTGCACTCATAGTGGGTGCACTCTACTACACAAACACTATCCAGACCCCTTTTTTATCCCTGCTCAATGGCATAAGGTCTCACTACCACACCTCTGTTGCATTCTTAGCACAGCAAGTTGAGAGACACTTTTTTCAAGCAACACATATCGCTGAGCTTGAAGAGAAGCTCAAACTTTATGAAAACAATCATCTTGTTATATCACACCTCTCTTCTGAACTCAACAATCTTTTTTTAGAGAACCGCTCAAAGCTTCAAGCACTTCCTGAAGTTGAGCTTGTAAGAACCATCTCTTATCAGGCTTTTGGCGATTACAACAGAGTATGGCTTGAAATGGAGGATTACAATACTTCACGTATCTACGGACTTGTTTATAACAACTTTGTCGCAGGTATCGTCATTTCTCACAACCAAAGACCTTTGGCACTCCTCAACAGTGATGTTAAAAGTTCATATGCTGTTTATATAGGCGAAAACAAAGCTCCGGGCATCGTACATGGAAACAACTCCAACCATCTCATTGTAAAATTTATCCCTGCATGGTTTTTTATTCAAGAGGGAGACAGAGTTGTAACTTCCGGACTTGATGAGATATTTTTTGAGGGTTTAAATGTCGGAAAAGTCATCTCTGTTACAAAATCGCAAGGGTATCAAACTGCTGTAATTGAGCCTTTTTATAAAGCAACCAATCCAAACTACTTCCATATCATAAAAAAAGTACGCTAACTCATCAAACCTTAAGTGCTTTTTACCTATAATAACCAAATTTTTATGTACAACTATTAAAGGTAAAAAATGCCAAAACGCACCGACATTCACACTATCTTACTTATTGGTTCAGGTCCGATTATCATCGGTCAAGCTTGTGAATTTGACTACTCCGGTACGCAAGCCGTTAAAACTCTCAAAGAGTTAGGTTACCGCGTAGTTCTTATCAACTCAAACCCTGCTACCATCATGACAGATCCTGAATTTGCAGACAGAACATACATTGAACCAATCCGAGAAGATATCATCGCTAAAATCATCAAAGATGAAAAAGTAGATGCCGTACTTCCGACTATGGGTGGGCAAACAGCACTCAACGTCGCTACAAAGATGTATGAAAAAGGGATGCTAGAGGGAGTAGAGTTTTTAGGTGCATCTCCTGCGGCAATCCATAAAGGAGAAGACCGTTCAGCGTTT
The DNA here is from genome assembly GCF_059705355.1 of Sulfurimonas lacustris. NCBI lineage: Bacteria > Pseudomonadati > Campylobacterota > Epsilonproteobacteria > Campylobacterales > Sulfurimonadaceae > Sulfurimonas > Sulfurimonas lacustris. The sequence goes on along the minus strand of NZ_AP046125.1, from coordinate 632,158 downwards.
AAAGAAGCGATGATTAAAATCGGTATGGATTTACCTTTTTCTATGTATGCCTACAATATGGACGATGCCCTTAGAGCGGCTGAGACTATCGGTTTTCCGATTATCATCCGTGCATCATTTACTCTTGCGGGAGGCGGAAGCGGTGTTGCGTACAACATGGATGAGTTTAAAGAGCTTGCAAAACGCGGTCTTGACGAATCTCCGGTTACCGAAATCCTTATCGAAGAGTCTTTGCTTGGCTGGAAAGAGTACGAGATGGAAGTTATCCGTGACAAAGCGGACAACTGCATCATCGTCTGTTCCATCGAAAACTTTGACCCGATGGGCGTTCATACTGGTGACTCCATAACAGTTGCTCCGGCTCTTACGCTTACAGACAAAGAGTACCAAAGAATGCGTAACGCTTCTTTTGATATCCTAAGAGAGATAGGCGTTGACACTGGCGGAAGTAACGTTCAGTTCTCTATCGACCCAAAAACTGGGCGTATGATAGTTATCGAGATGAACCCTCGTGTTTCTCGCTCATCGGCTTTGGCTTCTAAAGCAACCGGTTATCCTATCGCAAAAGTTGCAACTCTTTTGGCTGTCGGTTTTACGCTTGATGAAATCACAAACGACATTACAGGAACTCCTGCATCTTTTGAGCCGGTAATCGACTACGTTGTGACAAAAATCCCTCGTTTTACATTTGAAAAATTCCCTGAAGCACAAAACACACTCAGCACAAGCATGAAAAGTGTCGGTGAAGTTATGGCTATCGGGCGCACATTTAAAGAGTCTATCCAAAAAGCACTCTGCTCACTTGAGACAGGATTGTGCGGATTTGACCCTCTTGATGCTGATTTTGATTTTATCAAACACGAGATTCGCCGTCCAAATGCAGACAGAGCGCTTTATGTTGCAGAGGGTTTTAGACGCGGTATGAGCGTAGAAGAGATGTTTGATACATGTAACATCGACCCATGGTTTTTATACCAGATAGAAGAGATTATAAAGAGTGAAGGCACTATCAACGAAAGTATCTTAAGCGATGCAGAGTTTATGAGAAGCGTGAAGGTTGATGGTTTCTCAGACAAGAGAATTGCACAGCTTATCACTAAAAATTCAGGCAAAAAAGTAGTTGAAGAGGATGTTTACAAAGCAAAAAAAGCACTTGGCGTAAACTTGGAGTATAACGAAGTGGACACATGTGCAGCAGAGTTTGAAGCACTCACGCCTTACCTCTACTCCACGACAAACATTACAAAACTTCCAAATGTCAAAAACAGAGTAAGTGACAAGAAAAAAGTTCTTATTTTAGGTGGAGGACCAAACCGTATCGGTCAGGGTATCGAGTTTGACTACTGCTGTGTTCATGCTGCATTTGCGCTTAAAGAGATGGGCATTGAGACTATCATGTACAACTGTAACCCTGAAACAGTTTCAACAGACTACGACACATCAGACGTTCTCTACTTTGAGCCTATTGACTTTGAGCATGTTAGAGAAGTTATAGAAAATGAAAATCCAGACGGTATCATCGTACATTTTGGCGGACAAACGCCTCTTAAACTTGCAAATGCCCTAACCAACATAGGAGCAAAAATTGCAGGAACTCCTTCACGTGTTATTGACTTAGCAGAAGATAGAGAGCAGTTTTCAAACTTCGTAAACAGCCATGGGTTGAAGCAGCCTGCAAACGGATTGGCAAGAACCAAAGAAGAGGCACATGACATAGCACAGAGATTAGGTTTTCCTGTTTTAGTGCGCCCATCTTTTGTTCTCGGCGGACGAGGCATGAGAATCGTTTACTCACAAGATGAACTTCGTCATTATATGGATTTGGCGGTATTAGTCAGCAACGATGCGCCAGTTCTTGTTGACAAATTTTTGGATCAGGCGATAGAGCTTGATGTTGATGCGATTTGTGACGGTAAAGATGTTTACATCGGTTCTGTTATGCAGCATATCGAAGAGGCTGGAATCCACTCAGGTGATAGCGCATGTTCTTTGCCTCCTGTAAATCTCTCAAAAGAGATGATTGACAAAGTGGAGCAGCAGACAAAAACAATCGCTCTAGGTCTTGGCGTTCATGGTCTTATGAATGTACAGTATGCGATTTATGAAAATGAGATTTATCTCATCGAAGTAAACCCAAGAGCAAGCCGAACCGTTCCATTTGTCAGTAAGGCTACAGGTATGCCTTTAGCAAAAGTTGCAACTCGTGTGATGGTCGGAGAGACTCTAAGAGACGCACTTGCTTACTATGACAAATATAACATTGTCGAAGAGCAAAACGGACTTTTAAAACCACGCCTTAAAGGTCATATCTCTATTAAAGAGGCTGTTTTCCCATTCCATAAACTCTATGGTGCAGATTTGGTTCTAGGACCTGAGATGAAATCAACTGGCGAAGTTATGGGTATCAGCTCAAATTTTGGCATCAGTTTTGCAAAAGCACAAATAGCCGCTGGAAACAGAATCGTAACAGAGGGTACATGTTTCCTCTCTTTTGTTGACACAGACAAAAAACATGCTCCTGAAATAGCAAGCGGACTTCATAGACACGGCTTTAAACTCGTTGCGACAAAAGGTACGCAAGCCGTTATAGAAGAGGCGGGCATACCGTGTGAGGTGGTTTTAAAGATTTCCGAGGGTCGTCCAAATATCGAAGATAGTATGAAAAATGATATTATAAATATGGCGATTAACACATCCGACAACAACACTTCAAAAAAAGATGCTGTAGTTATCAGACAAGAAGTTTTAAAGAGAAATATCCCTTATTTCACCACACTAAGTGCCGCAAGAGCGCTTATCCTTGCCCTTGATGCGATGAAAAACGATTCTTGGTCAAACTCAAAAGCGCTTCAAGATTTTCTAGCATAAAATGAGTGTAATTCTTGCTCAAACCGACACTACTGTCGGTTTCTTGTCTCAAGATGCACAAAAACTCTACGAGATAAAATCTCGCCCCTCATCCAAACCTTTTATCAAAGTTTATAAAGATTTCAAAAGTTTTAAGGATGACGGCAAAAGAGTTCCTAAAAAGAGAAAAAAACTGGTTCGACGCTCTACAAAAACTACTTTTATCTTAGGTGATTTTTCATTTCGAGTTGCCAAGCCGCCTTTACATTCAGAGTTATTAAGAGCGATTCCATGGTTTTACTCCACTTCCGCCAACAGAAGCGGCGAGCGGTTTGAGAGAGCATTTTGTGAAGCAAAAGCTGATATAATTATCGAAGATATCAATGGGTTAAGAGAGAGTGTCTCATCAAGACTTATCAAGATAAATGCTAAAAAATGGAGAAGATTGCGATGAGTAAAGCGATTCAAGCACTTCTAACAGGGATGCTCATTACATTTGTTTTAGATTTTTTTCTCTTTTTGGGGATTTTTCTTCACTATACAGAGCACTATGAAGTTGGGGTTTACTACAACATCCTCTTTGCTGACAACCAAAACTGGTATATCTACTTTTCGCTCTCTCTACTTTTGGGGTACATCGCCGTTTATGTTAAAAACACAAAAATCTCTCTTATTCCTTTGCTACTACTTGCTCTGCTCTCTTTATTGACACTTTTTAAAGATATCGGCTATATGGCAGGAGAAGCGATGTTTATGACAAAAAACACAACTCTTAAGAGTGCAAAATTCAGCTATGTCGGCGATATCATCTATGATGGAAGAGAGAAAATTACCTTTTATAGTTACAATCTCAAAAAAATAATTACTTTAAATAAAAAGGATTTAGTGCAATGAAATATATCTACTCTATTGCAAGCGGGGTGGCACTGGGAAGTGCCGGCATAGCAATGATGAGTATTCTTAGCGGATGCGAATCAAGCCAACAGCAACAAGAACAAAAACAGCAACAAAATAAATTTTTAGTTATTGAACAGCTCTCTGATGGAAAATATGTTGTAGTAGAAGAGCTCCCAACAGAGGGTCCAAGCAGAGCAATCATTCGTGAAATTGACGCAAACGGCAATAAAACTGAGCGTATTATGAGTGAAGCCGAGATGAAGGCACTTGCAGAACAAGAGTACAAAAAAGTACAAGACGGTACCTCTGAAACACTGAGTTCTTCTGAGGGAAGTGCCGGAATGGGACTTGCGGGGACTATTTTAGCCGTCGCCGCAGGCTCTCTTTTAGGCAATATGATAGGTAATGCTCTGATGAACAACAAAAACTTTTCTCAAAGAGCTTCAACAGTCAACCAAAGCGCATATAACCGTTCTGCTTCAGGAACTTCAAGCGCAGCGTCATCAACCAAAAAAAGCTATTTTGGCGGTTCAAGCGCAACTTCTTCTCCATCGTCATCCAGCACTTCAACATACGGAGGTTAACAAATGGTTCAACTACAACATATAAAACCTCTCAAAAATGAACAACTTGAAGAGCTTGGATTTACTTGGCATACAGATAGCGACAGTAGCAGATATATAAGCGATTCATTGGTTCAAGTGACGCACAAGGAGGCAGAAGCCTACTATGAAGCAGCAAATGAGATTTACGACATGTACGCCAAAGCCGCTGGATATGTCATAGAAAACAACCTCTTTTTTGAACTCGGCATCCCTTTTAATCTTGTTGATACCATCAAAAAAAGCTGGGAAAATGACGTTCACTGGCATATCTATGGAAGATTTGATTTTGCGGGCGGGATTGATGGCAAACCCATAAAACTCTTGGAGTTCAACGCAGATACACCCACCTCTCTTTTTGAGACTGCCCTGCTTCAATGGGCGCTGCTAAAAGCCAACAATATGGATGAAAATGAACAGTTCAACAACGTATATGAAGCTATAAAAGAGAACTTTAAACGTCTTATCACACTCTTTGAGGATACAGAACTTTTTGATGAGCGATACGATGGGTGGAAGATACTCTTCTCAAGCATCCATGGCAATGACGAAGAGGAGGCGACAACAAAACTTTTGCGTCAAATGGCGACTGATGCGGGGTTTAACACTGCTTTTGAGTATCTAGGCGATGTGCGCTTTGATGAAGAGGGTATCTACGATAGAGACGACAATGCCTATGAATACTGGTTTAAACTCTATCCATGGGAAGATATAGCAACAGATGAGCCAGAACTTGCAACAACTCTTACAAACATCATGCAAAATCAAAATGCAATTATCTTAAACCCTGCATACACTCTTCTCTTCCAATCAAAAGGGATGCTCAAGATTTTGTATGACCTTTTCCCTGATTCGCCTTACCTGCTTAAGACATCATTTGAGCCGCTCAAAGGGCAAAAACACGTTGCAAAAACTGTTTTTGGCAGAGAGGGGGCAAATGTTGCTATTTTTGGAAGCGATGGAGCGCTTTTAGAAGAGCAAGAGGGAGTTTATGGCAACCACAAAAGAGTATATCAAGAGTACGCCGAACTTCCAAAAGACAAAGAGGGAGCAAAATATCAAGCTGGAGTTTTCTTTGCGTATGAAGCGTGCGGTCTTGGTTTTAGAAAAGGCGGAGAGATTTTGAACAATATGAGTAAATTTGTAGGGCATGTTTTGGTATAACCGTAAATGATTATTGAACTAGACCCTGAATCAAGCTCAGGGTGACGAGCAGTCTGTCTTCAGGGCAACGAACAGTCCGTCATTCCAAACTTGATTTGGAATCTAGTTTTTGATTTTTCTCTCTATCTGCCCTCTTTAAGCTTTTGCTTGAGGATGATTTTGCCTGCTTCTACCCCTGGTTGGTCGTAAGCGTTGATATACATAAACTCCGCACATACGGATGTTAAAAGCTCATACTCATACATAAGCGATGCAATACTTCGCTCATTTACACTGTCTATCGTCATTACATCACATGGAATATCGCCTAGATTTTGTATAGATTCTATCGTAGCGTCTGCTTGTTTGTTGATAAGTGCCGAAAACTCTATCTCATCTATATAATCCAACTCTTCAAGCCCTTGAAGAGCGATTTTTGGGATTTTTAAATTACTCGCAAAATCCTCTACTTTGATAACAGTAACAGTCTTATCACGTCTGCCTTCAACTATAAGCTGTAAAAAGGAGTGCTGATCTATGGGTCCGATGATGCCGATAGGCGTAAGTCCCTGTCTTGTAGTGTTGCGATCTACCTTGCCTAAACTCTCGCCCCAAAGCTGAATATACCACTTGTTAAACCCTTCAAGTCTTGATGAGTAGGAAAAAACAACATTGATATTGAAACTATCTTTGCACTCTACAAAAAAACGAGCTTTTTTAAGCACCCTCTCATAGGCATCTTTTTGTTCAAAAAAGGAGTTATAAACCTTTTTCGCACCATCTAAAAGCTCATCAATATCTATACCGACAATTGCCAAAGGAAGGAGTCCCACAGCACTAAAAACAGAGAATCGTCCGCCGACATTTTTGGGTATCTCAAAATTTCTAAGTCCGTTGGCAACAGCATATTGGTTTAGTTTTGAATCACCCTCTGTTACTACCACCGTGTTGCATTCGTCACACTTTACTAAAGAGTTTATGTATTTAAAAATCGAAACCGTCTCTATCGTCGTTCCAGATTTGGAGATGATGATAAAGAGCGTATCTTGTAAATCATCTACTCTTTTGAGTTTAGATTTTATATCTATGGGATCTGTTGTTTCAAGAAAAAAGAGCTTTTTACTTAAATTTTTAGAGTGCTTTAAAAACTTATAAATAGCATATGTACCAAGCGTACTGCCACCTATCCCAATAACAACGATGTTGCTTTGCGTAACTTTTGAAGCATACTCTTTAAAAGCAGAAGTATCTTGATGGACAAGGTTGTAGTAACCTATGGAATCCCTCTGCGCGGCTATGTGATTGAAAACATCTTCATCTGAAATTGTCGGAATAAAGTTATGTTGATAGTGCATGACTACTCTTTGTTTTTGTTATAAAAAAAGTTTGTCGCTTGGACAAAACCGTCAACGCTTCCACAGTCAAATCTCTTGCCCTTAAACTTGTAAGCGATGACTTTGCCTTGTTTTGCTTGTTCTAAAAGAGCATCTGTTATCTGAATCTCTCCGCCTTTTCCTGGCTTTGTCTCTCTAATGATGTCAAAAATATCTGGCGTTAAAATGTAACGTCCTATGATAGCAAGATTTGAAGGTGCATCTTTAGATTCTGGCTTTTCAACCATATGCGTGACACGCATCACATCATCTGCGATAAATTCACCCGCTACCACGCCGTACTTATTTGTATCTTCAAGAGGAACTTCTTCAACAGCCACGATAGAGCACTGATATGTATCAAAAAGTTTTACCATTTGCGTTAAAACAGATTCGCCGTTGTTATCACACAAGTCATCTGCCAAAACAACTGCAAAGGGTTCATCCCCTATAAGCGTTTGTCCTGTCAAAATAGCATGACCCAAACCTTTCATCTCTACTTGTCTTGTGTAGCTGATAGTACAATTTTTAACAATGTCACGTATCTCTTTCATGAGTATCTCTTTAGAAGTACCATCTATCTGATGCTCAAGCTCATAAGAGCGGTCAAAGTGGTCTTCAATCGCACGTTTTCCACGACCTGTAACTATCGCCATAGTGCTTATGCCTGCTTCTCTAGCCTCTTCTACGCCGTACTGTAAAAGCGGTTTTGTTAAAATCGGAAGCATCTCTTTTGGTATTGCTTTTGTAGCTGGAAGAAATCTCGTCCCGTAGCCCGCTGCTGGGAAAAGGCATTTTCTGATTTTTGTTTTATCTATTGGCATTCTTTAGCCTCTTTATTTTAAATTTTTAACTTATATACTTTTGCTTGAGGAGTTAAAAGAACCTCTTCAAATAGCATTTTATCATACTCTTCTAAAACTGCTAACTGAATATAGAGTGAATTGTAAGCTTTTTCATCAAGAACTAAAAAAGTGTTGTAGTTGGACATATAAACGACATTTACATCACCCGCAGGATTTGCCATCTGTATGCTTTTTGTCAGCTTGTTGTTTTTATCGTACGCCGTTTGAACAAATCTCTTCACAGGTACTTTCTGATTTCCAATCGACACGATTGTATTTTGCAAATCAAAGACGACTCCTTGATCAAGGTTGATGTTATTTCCCTCTTGCTTAAAAGACTTTGTCACATAGAAAAAAGAGCGTTTTTTCATCTCACCGCTTATGAGGTCAATGTTGGAAAACATCTCTACAGTCGGATATATGTCCGTCATCCTCATAGGAAGATAGAAATAGATATCTCTTGTTTTTTTAGGAAGTTCTACCTCTGTTTGAAGCGAGAGCAAAAAATCGTTTGTATCGTTAAAGCCATACTCTTTTGTCATCTGCTCTATGTTGGAGAAGATAGTTAAATTTTTATCTTTAATGCGCTCTTTGTTCTCTTTTACAAATGCAAAAGTTTTCTCGGTATATTCCACATCGAGTCTTGCCATTTTTGCAGCGACATCTTGAGGATTTGTAAGCATAAAACTTACTGGAAAATTGACGTCTCCACTATGTTTACCACCGTCTATAAGCGTCTTAACATCGCTGTAGTAGCGAATCGGGTACCCATAATCCCACCATGCAACAACATAATCCTCTCTTTTTGCCTCCGCATGAAGCTTCTCTAAAACCTTTACTTCATCGGCTTGAAAAACAGTCGGGACTTTATAGTTTTGGATATGGGTAATATTTGGAACCAACGCCAGAAGCGTAAGAAGCAGTGGTGCTAAAAACTTAAGCCTCGGTGTTGGCATAAACTGAGCACTCTGTACGATGAGAAATGCAACCCCAAACGCTAAAACAGGAACGGCATAGATGGTAAAACGAAGCCCCCCGACATAGGCTAAAAAACCAAGTCCTATGAGCGGAAGGGCAAAGAGCATCACTCGGTGCTTATATGCCAGATAGATAAATCCTCCAACAGAGAGAACAAAGGTCACGACATGCCCGCTGATACGATTTGCAAAAGTTTCAAAAGGGATATGCCCAGCTTCTCGCACTGTCTGCATAACAGAATAGAAGTGGAGTTTTAGGCCTGTATCTGCCGCCGTAACTGCATCTTTAAAAACATACCCTTTGAGCTGACTCCAAATAGGGTTGAATCCACCAGAGATAAAAAAGAGAACTATCGATACACCTAAGATGTAGTATATGTATCTATCAAACTTCTCTTTTGTAAAAATAAAAAATGCACCCAAAACCAAAAGAGCTCTTATATACCCCTCAAGCCCAACCATCGCAAACATCATGATGGCTAGAAGCTTATAGTTATAGAGATTTTTTCTATCCCAAACAAGTGCATAAAAGAGAATGAGCCCAAAGAAAGCAAACTCTAACGAGTAGCTCTGAGGGTACCACCATCGATACACCAAAATATCTAGTGCCGTAATAAGAAGATACTTATCCTCATTGGTTCTAATCGCCCAGATAATTGACCAGAGCAGAAACATCGGCAATACAATATTAAGCATATCTGTATCATAGTAGCCTATCATCGTACGGTTGTAGTAGCTATGCGTAACACTTGCCAAAAGTGCAGCTATAAAGCCCATCTCCAAGTTATCAAGGTTTTTTGCGATAAGGATGATGGGTATAACGATAAGCGAACTAAGCACGACCGGCATAAAAAGGATAATGCTCTCAAAAGAGAAAGGGAGTATAAAAGCAAAAAATGCGGTAAGTTGTGAAGCAGCACTCTCAAGTGCAGAGAGGTCGTTTTCTTGATGCACGCCACTTAAGAGATCTCTTGCCCCCTCTGCAAAGTAGTAACCGTCATTTGTGTTTATCATAAACTGAGCATTGTGGTAAAAAGGCTCATAACCGCTAAATTGGTAGAACCAAATCATTCTTAGGGCGATAGAAAATGCAAACGCCAGTGCGATGTAAATCAGTGTTCTCTTTGTCTCTTGTGTCATGGCATTCATAAAGATGCTCCCTACTCTAGTTCATTATAAAGACTGTCTCTCTCCACAGGGATAAAACCGCTGTTTTTGATAAGAGCAGTAAAATCTCCAAGCTTCACCCCGTTTGCACTCTTTGCACCTGCTGCGGAGTTTATAGACTCTTTTTCTATCGTTCCGTCTAAGTCGTTTGCACCAAACTCTTGAGCCACAAGTGCCAGCCCGACAGTTGAAGTAACCCAGTATGCTTTTAAGTTTGGTACATTATCTAAAACGATGCGGCTTATAGCCATAGTTTTTAAAATCTCGTTTGCAGTTATTGGGTCTTTAATATTTAAGTAGTTATTCTCTTTTTGGTAAACAAGCGGGATAAAGCAGTTAAATCCGCCAGTAATGTCTTGAAGTTCTCTTATGCGCATCATATGATCAATTCGGTTTGCACGACTCTCCACATGTCCAAAGAGCATAGTTACATTGCTTTTTTTGCCTCTCTCATGCCATTTTTGATGGATTTCAAGCCAGCCTTGCGACGATACTTTACCCTTGCAAATATAGTCTCGCACCTCTTCATCAAAGATTTCAGCTCCGCCACCGGGCATAGAGTCCACACCGTACTCTACCATCAAATCAAGTATCTCATCGTAACTTTTGCCGTAATGTCTCGCCAAAAAGTCTATCTCAGCGGCGGTAAGAGCTTTTACATGCAGATGCGGATATGCAGTTTTTATCTTTTTAAAAATCTCCAAGTACCACTCAAGCCCCGTATTTGGGTTGTGAGCCGAAACGATATGAACCTCTTTTATATCTCTTGCGGAGGCATCTTTTACGATTTCCATGATTTGTTCATGGGTCATGGTGTATTGGTTGGGATTTTTTCTTGTGGCAGAGTAAGCGCAAAATTTGCAAACATCCGCACAAACATTGGTCGGATTGATGTGGCGGTTGATGTTGTAGTATGTTTTTTTGCCGTGAAGCTTCTCTCTTATGCCAGATGCAAGTGAGCCGAGTTCAAACAAATCCATATCGTAAAGCGAGAGAGCCTCATCAAAACTAACTCTCTCTCCCGCTTCTATCTTCTTTCTAAGGCTCATAACTGTTTTAGAGCCTCAAATTTCTCTAACTCATCCAGCTTTTCCCAAGGGTAATCACTCTGTCCAACCTGCCCACGAGCCGCAACATCTGCGTACAAGAATGTCTCTTTGGAAGGGTGGTCAAGGTTAAATTTGCGTGTTATCCAGTTTGGAGTCAGTGGGAAACTCTCCTGTACAAAAGTTGAGAGTTTGTCATCATCCAAACCATTAATTACCGTTCCGTAAGTGTCCACCGCAACAGATGTCGGTCTTGCAACTCCGATGGCATAAGATATCTGAACCAACGCTTTTTTGGCAAGTCCCGCCGCAACGATATGTTTTGCGATGTATCGTGCCGCATAAAGTCCGCTTCTGTCCACTTTTGTGTAGTCCTTAGAACTCTGCGCTCCGCCCCCGATAGGTGCGTAACCGCCAAAACTGTCAACTATAAGTTTTCTCCCCGTTAATCCCGAATCGTGCAGTGAAGAGTGAGATACATATTTTCCCGTCGGGTTGATGTGGATGATACAGTCGTTTTTGTTGTAAAGCTCGCTTGGAAGCCCTGCATCGTCTATAAGTTCACCGATAAGCTTTCTAACGGCAACTATGTCCATCGTATTTACACATGGAGCAGATACGACGATAGTATGGATTTTCTGCGGTTGGCACTTCTCAAAGTTCTCTTTTTTGCCGTAGTCCATAGTAACTTGCGTTTTTATGTCAACACCTAGCTTAGATGGGTTTTCCTTTGCAAAGTTATAAACTTTTTCCATCAAAACTCTGGCATATGTGATGGCACTTGGCATAAAATTTTGTGTCTCAATGTCTGCATAACCAAACATTATCCCCTGATCACCCGCACCCGTCTCGCCGTCTTCTTGGTCAACACCTTGGTTGATATCGGGAGACTGCGCATTTAAAAGCACTTGAAGTTCTACATCTTCTGGATGCAGACACTCCTCTTTTGTAAAGTAGGGATTTCCGTCATAGCCAATGCCCACAAGCGCATCATGAACGATTTTTTTATAATCTTCCGTCGTAACTCTGGTTTTTGAGGTCACCTCTCCACCGATTACGATATGTTTTCCTGCAACAAAAACCTCTGATGCAACTCTTGATTTTGGGTCTCCGATTATAAGTCTATCGACTATGCTGTCTGCGATAATATCCGCACATTTATCAGGATGCCCTGGACTAACTACTTCACTTGTAAACAAATACATATTTTTCCTTGAGTTATTATCAGCCTGAATGCAAAAACAGACTAGTTTAGAGGGCGCATTTTGATTTTGGTTTTTAAAGACCAGGTGCTCTCCACATTGAAGCCGTGATGTTATCATCAACTAACTTCAACTGTGCTTCATATGCGCTTTGGAACTTTATTTTTATCTCATCGTAAATTTTTTTATTTTCCATATTTGGTTCATAAGTTTTATCCCAAAACACCAACTCTTTTGCCGCACTAGCTATATCTCTATATATACCCACGCCCACGCCTGCCGCCATAGCAGCACCTAACGCTGTTGCTTCTCTAACACGAGGGATTTTAACTCTGCATCCTGTCACATCGGCAACTATCTGCGACCAAAGCTTACCCTTGCTTGCACCGCCCGCAAAAACTATTGTCTCTATTTTTATGTCCGTAAACTCTCTTATTTTATCAAGATTTATGCTCGAAACTATAGCCGCATTTTCTTGCAAACTTCTAAACATTGAAGCACGGTTGCAAATCTCTGGGTTTATGCTAAGGTTTAAAAAACTAGGAGCTGCGTGGTACCATTTAAAGTACTTCATGCTGTCTGAGAAGATGGGCAAAATCCCGTATGAACCAGCAGGAACTTTTGCGGCTTTTTCTTCCATAAGCGCATAAACATCTACACCTTGCTCTTTTGCTTGAAGCTTCTCCATATCGCAAAAAGCATCCCTAAACCATCGCATGACAAGCCCGCTAAAAAATGTAATCCCCTCCGCCTGAGAGAGGTTTGGGATTACATGCGGATTTACTCTTATGTTCCTATCAAGCGGCGGAGGCGTATTTTTGTCTATATTTGCCACCTGCTGCCAAAAAGAACCGCCGAGAATCGCAACTTGTCCGACCTCAACAACTCCAAGCCCTGCTGAACCGAGCTGAACATCACCGCCGCCCATAACTACTTTAGTGTTTATCGACAAGCCGCTCTCTTTTGAAGCCTTGTCCGTAACACTCCCCATAAGAGTTCCCACTTCCAAAACTTGCACAAAGATATCATCCTTAAGCCCGACTTTTGCAGCCATTTCGCTGACCCAATCACGCTTTTTCAAAGAGAATATCCCAGTTGTCCCGCCGTTACTCGGATCTGTTGCAATAACTCCGCAAAGTCGAGCCAAAATCCAATCCCCAATCATAGAGATTTTCGCCACTCTCTCATAAAGTTCTGCTCTATTATTTTTTAGCCATAAAATTCTAGGAATTGCCCCAAGCGCAAAAGTCTGCCCAGACTCTTTGTAAAACTCCTCTTCAATGCCCTTAAAATTCTCTTTTAAAAACCGAACTTCTTTATCCGCCCTCGCATCCACATTAGCAACTGCCCAAAGCTCATTGCCGTCTTTGTCATAAAGAACGATTCCCTCACGCATACTTGTAGCGCTAAGAGCAGCTATATCTTCGCCGCTCAGGTTTGCCGCTTTGAGCGACTCCTTTATACACTCGCACACCAAAAGCCAGTTTTTTTCAAAATCAAAACTCATAGAGTTTGGCACGCCCTCTTCCTCAAGGTGTGTCCACTCTTTTTGAGCCACACTTATCTGATTACCCAATGTGTCAAATATTACCGCTCTAACGCTTCCTGTTCCTGCGTCTATTGCCATTAAATAGTTCATGTTTTTTTCCTAATATCTAAGAGATACAACATTCAAATCCCGTATTCTCTCAAAGTGTTTTAGATTATTGGTTATTAAAGTACACTCGTTTCTAATGGCGATGCTTGCGATCATCAAATCCATATCGGCTATGATATTTCCGTTTTTTTTAAGCCTTGATTTCTCTTTTGCAAATAGCGTGGCAGCTTCTTCATCGAACTCCAACACTTGAAAGTTTTTTAAAAAAGGTACGATGATTTTTAAATTTTCTTCGACTCTTGCTGAGTTATATGCACCGTAAAGAAGCTCTGAAAAGTTAATTCTGGAGATGTAAAGTTCGCTTGGAGGTATCCCAGAGAGTGTCGCTACTGCTTCTTGTTTGCCTTTTAAAAAATATATCAGCACATCGCTGTCGATTAAATATTTTTTCATCTTTATAAATCTAACTCAAAATCTTTGCTGTTTTTATCACTTGAAATACGCTCCAGCATGGCATCCGCATCAGCACTTTTCAATTTGCCCGCAAATTGCAACAGTCCATTTTGTTTGATGCGATTCTCTTTAGAAAAAAACTCTATAGCTTTTTCTATAACATCTGTTTTAGTAGTATGTAGTTCATCACTCAACTGATTGAGAGTAATTATGATACTTTCTTCTAATCTTAAATTAACCGCTCTTTTCATTTTTCGCCCTTTTGTCTTTACATTATTATATAATTATTTAATATTTTTGTAAAGAACATTACGATTTAGTTTATCCCAAAACTTCCAGTTCATCACTATACTTATCTTCACAATACTGCTCATAACTCGACTTATAGATTTTATAGTGTGCAGACGCTTTATGCCCGTCAAGTGCGGCTTCATCTCTCCATGTTTCTACTGCAAAAAACTTTTCAGCTCTCTCTTTGCATTGAAAAATCTCATAAAACAGACATCCATCTTCAGCCTTTGAGGGTGCTACCATCGCACTGAGCAGCTCTTTCATTTTATCGACACCATCTTTTTTTGCTATAAATGTCACTTTCTTTGTTATTGTCATATTTTCCTCTCCAAAGTGGTTAATTTTTAATCTAAGGATTATATCGAATTAGCATATAATAGTAAAAAAATTAGGAAGTGTGCTTTGGATTTAACTCTGCAGATAGAAGATATTATTGAAAAAAACGGCAGTGATTTTGAACTCTCCAAACTTTTCAAAGCCTATATCAAAGAGTATAAAAGCTCTTTGGGGGAGTTATTTGAAAAAAATCAGGGGAAAGATTTTTTAGTTCGTCACACCAAAGGGCTTGATTCTATCATCTCGTTGATGTACAAAACTGTCTTAAGACGCCTTTTTGGAAACTATATGCCTATGCGCAGCTCTGTTCCCATCGCCATCGTTGCGCTTGGGAGTTATGGGCGAGAACAGTTGTGTGTGCATAGCGATATCGATTTACTTATCGCTTATGAAGATGTAGAGGGATTTCACACCAAACTTATCATCGAAAAATTTTTCTATCTTGCGCTTGATGCTGGGCTAAAGCTTGGACACAGAGTCCATGAGACAAAAGAGCTTTTTGCGGCAAGTCAAAACGATATCACTATCCGCACGGCACTTATGGAGGCGAGATTTGTTACGGGTTCTACACTCACATGGCACAGCACAACCAAAGAGCTAGGCAAAATCCGCCTCTTTAGCCAAAAAGAGTTTATCCTCGCCAAGATAGAAGAGGCGCAAGTGCGACGCAAAAAATATCCAAATGTGATGCAACCAAACATCAAAGAGAGTGCGGGCGGGCTTCGTGATTCTAACCTTCTTTTTTGGATAGCGCAAACCATCTACGGGGTAAACTCGCTCAAAGATTTAATCGGAAAACTTTTCTCAGAAGAGGAGTACAGAGAGTATAGAGTAGCACTAGAGCTTCTCTTTCGTGTACGCAGCGCACTGCACATCATCACAAAAAAGCAAGAAGATAGACTTCTTTTGGAACTCATCCCCGATGTTAGCCAGATGCTTGGATTTAAAAATCCTCAAAAGATGGTAACAAAAGTTCTTGAAGCGCAGTGGCGCATCAGCAACTTTACGCAAATCTTTGTCAAAAAGATGGTGCGACCATACATTGTTGACATGTCACATGTGGCAAAGTTCAAAAAAAACCGCTTAAGCAGAGGTATTTACACACTGGATGGGAGAGTTTATGCCTCTTACAACCTTGAGATTCAACCGCTAAGCAAGCTTCTGGAGGTTTTAGTTTCGCTTGAAGATAGACCGCACCATTTTGATGCAGGATTTTTGCGCCAATTTACCTACACAAAAATCTCTCATCCGCTTCAGGCAAGGACATATACTCTTCTAAAAGAACTCTTTAAAAAACAAAATATGTACAGCTCTTTAAAGCTCTTTTATGATGCAGGCGTACTACATCAGCTCTTTGGTGCGTTTAAAAAAGTGCTTCATCTCCCGCAGTTTGACGGCTACCACCACTACCCAGTGGATATCCACTCCATCAAGTGCATTGAGGCATTGGAGAATATCCAAGAGCCTTTTATCAAAAAACTTTATGATGCGCTTGATGCGGATGAAAGACTTCTGCTCAAAATAGTTACACTCTTTCATGACACCGGCAAAGGAAGAGTTCAAGACCACAGCGAGGTCGGAGCAAAGCTTATCGTTCCTTTTGTCAAAAAGATGAAGTTCACAGAAGAGCAGATTCAAAGATGCATCACACTCATCAAACAGCATGTAAGCATGAGTAATATCGCCTTTAAAGAGAATATCCACAACGAAAAAACGCTCTACAAGTTTATGTCAACCATAGAAGATGTAACCAACCTAAAACTCCTCTACATCCTCACCTATGCCGATATCAACGGTGTCGGCGATGGAGTTTTTAACTCTTTTAACTCAAATCTTCTTCATGAACTCTATGTCAGCGCACTTGAAGCCGCTGAAGATTTTGGAAGAATCAACGAGGCGACAAAAAGAATCAACATAGAGAAAAAGTTGCAGAAACTCCCTGAATTTACCGAACTTCCAAAACTGCTGCAAAGCAAACTTTTGCGGGTAGAGTCAAACCTCTTCTTTTTTAAGCACACGCCGCTTGACAACATCAGAATCGCAAAAATCGCCAAAGAGACACAAAACTATAACTTCTCCATCAACACCGACACTTCACTTAGCATTGAGATTTACAGAAAGATTCCGCTTAACATCGGCTACCTTCTTGCAATGCTTAGCCATCTTGATGTTGCTTCTATGGAGATTTTTACACTCTTTGACGGGGTAAAATACTTCAAAATCGAATTTATAGAGCATGTAGAAGCAGACGAAGCAGAACATATCAAAACTATCATCCATAACGCTTTTGATATGAGCCGCCATATCAAGCTTAAAGATGTCACGATACATAAAGAGGAGATTAGTGTGGATTGTGAACACTCACTTACTCTTGCGGAAGTAACAGTCAACACCCAAAATCAAAAGGGACTTTTGGCATACATAATGGAGTGTTTTGAAGAGCTAGGCATAAATATCGTCACGGCAAAAATTCACAGCACCAAACACAAAGTAAGAGACAGCTTCTTAATCGAAAAACAAAACGAACTATGCAATAATGTCGCAAAAATTTATGAACTGCTTACAAAAAAATCGGTATGAAATTAAGGGAAAAAACAGATGTGCGGAATTGTCGGATATATAGGTCAGAAAAATACAAAAGAGATTCTCCTCTCAGGACTTAAAGAGCTGGAATACCGTGGTTATGACTCGGCAGGCATTGCGGTTTTGCAAGAAGGGAGTTTTGCAAGCTACAAAGCAGTAGGCAAACTTGTAAACCTTGAGGAGAAAACCAAAGAGTTTACAACAGAGGGCTTTGCTCTTGGCATCGGGCATACACGCTGGGCGACACACGGCAAGCCAACAGAGCTCAACGCACACCCGCATCTTGGCGAAAACTCCTACGTAGTCCACAACGGAATCATCGAAAACTATGCAGAGCTTAAAAAAGAGCTTCAAACAAATGGCGTAACTTTTTTAAGCCAGACAGATACAGAAGTCATCGTCCACCAATTTGAAAAAAACCAAAAAACAGCAAAAAACTCTTTTGAAGCGTTTGCAAAAACCATTAAAGAGCTTCACGGTGCATACGCTATCTTGCTTGCAACCAAAGCAGAAGAGGAGACGCTCTTCTTTGCAAAACACGGCTCACCGCTGCTCATAGGCGTCAACGATGTAAGCGAGAAGTATTTCGCATCCTCTGATACTCCGCTGATTGGGCACTGTACCCATGTTTCTTACCTTGAAGATGGCGATTATGGGTATGTAACGCCAAAAGAGATTGCGCTTTTTAATAAAAACGGCATAAAAAAAGAGGCAAAGTTTGTTACTCTCTCTCAAAATAAACTCCTTGCTCAAAAAGAGGGGTATCGCTTTTTTATGGAAAAAGAGATTTATGAACAAAGTGTCGTAATCTCTGATACTTTAATGGGAAGAGTGAGTGAGAGTGAAATCATTTTTGATGAACTTGACACATCGCTTTTTGATGGCATAAACGAGATAAAACTTTGCGCATGCGGCACTTCTTATCACTCCGCCATGAGTGCATCTTATCTCTTTGAGCGTTATGCAAAAATAAAAACTTCCATCGAAGTCGCAAGCGAATTTCGCTACAGAGAGCCAATTATGACCAAAGATACGCTCTTTGTTGCCATCTCACAAAGCGGGGAAACTGCCGATACACTTGAAACACTTAAGATGGCAAAAGCGGCGGGACTGAAAACTTTGGTTATCTGTAACGTGGACAACTCCTCTATGGTGCGCCTTGCCGATGCTTCCATTCTTACTCGTGCTGGCATCGAAAAAGGGGTTGCTTCCACAAAAGCGTTTGCAACACAAATCACTGTTTTTTGGATGTTGGCTCTGTATGTTGCAAAACTCAGAGACTCTTTAAATAAAGAGCAGATTGCTTCTCATATCGCTACACTTCGTGAAGTACCATCACATGTCAAAGTAAGCGATGAGATGCATGAACGCATCAAAAGACTCTCTAAGAGATACCTCCACGGACATGGTTTTTTCTTTATCGGCAGAGATATTTTCTACCCACTTGCACTAGAAGGCGCCCTAAAACTCAAAGAGATCTCCTACCTTCATGCAGAGGGATACCCTGCCGGAGAGATGAAACACGGTCCTATTGCACTCGCTGACCCTGAACTATTCACAATAGCACTGCTTCCAAAACATCTGCACTACGAAAAAGCAAAAAGCAATGTTGAGGAGCTGAGTGCGAGAGACTCTACCATCTGCGCTATCAGCCAACTTCCATTTGAGAAAGCAGATGACTTTATAGAGATTTCACCGTGCGACCACTACATGCTTGAGTTTTTTGAAATGATGGTAGCACTACAGCTTCTCTCTCTAGAGATATCTATAAGATTAGGTAATGATGTAGATATGCCGCGAAACTTAGCAAAAAGCGTAACTGTCGAGTGATTTTGAGAGTGTTTAAAATTAAATTTATATTTTCTTAGATACTATCTACATTAAAATTTAAAATTGGCTTTATGTATTTTTCCTATACATAAAGCCAAGAACAAGAGAATCTTCTATGACAACAAAATCACGACTTCTTCTCATCGTCACTTTTATGCTCCTTGGGCTTACCACTGCAACCATTATTAACGTCTCGCTTAACTTTCGAGACTACAGCATCAAAAGTGCGACCGAAAAAGCCCAGATGACAGCAAACGTCGTCAAAGACGGCATTACAGCACATATGGTCAATGGCATGATGGACAAAAGAGCCTACTTTCTCAACCAAATTTCCAACAGTAACGATGTTGAATTTTTACGACTAGTTCGTGGAGAAAATGTTATAAAGCAGTATGGCAAGGGCTTTGAGCATGAGAGCTTGCGTGATGCCATCGATGAAGAGGTACTCAAAAGCGGCAACAGTGTAGAAAAAATCACAGAGACTGCAAAAAGCACAAAACTCAGAGTAAGTATCCCTTACAAAGCGACACAGGACAACACGGTTGCAAGCTGTCTTAACTGCCATAATGTTGCAAAAGGGGAAGTTCTTGGCGTTATCAGTATGGAGTTTGACATCGGCGATATGCGCAACAGCGGTGTCATGACTATCGCTAAAATTCTTCTTATCAACCTCCTCTTTATCGTTGTAGCACTTTTACTCATTAACCACTATGTCACTCCATATATGGATCTCTTCTCCAACCTCCAAAACGGTATCAAAAAAGCATACAGTGGTGACTTCACCCACCAATTTGCTTCTAAAGTAGGAGGCGATGCCAAAAATGTTGTGGAGCAGATGAACTCCTTATTTCGCAAAATGCAAGAGACCTTTGGCGATATAAAATACAACCTTGCCACTTTTATCCCTCAAGGATGCGTCTCTTCAAACGACCCGCTTCATGAAGCAAAAACCATCATAAGTGAACTCTCCGATATCTATAAGTTCAAAAAGACCATTGAACTTGATGCTTCAAAGAGTGAAGTTTACACGAGAATCATAGATATCTTAAAACTCAAATACCATGTTGGGCACTTTGCTCTTTATGAAGTCAACAATGTCAGCAGCGAGAGAAAACTCATCTACTCAACGGAAGAGAGCAGCATCTGCTTTGAGAAAACAGCTAAAAATGCCATCCAGTGCAGAGCGTACAGAACAAACAGCGTTACTATCTCGACAGAGTTTCCAAATCTCTGCCAAGCATGCGTATCCTCAGATATGAATTATGTCTGTATCCCTTTTCCTATCAACCACGACATCAGTCTTGTTCTCTCTATGACCTCAACACTCAGAGATGAAGTGGAACTTATGAAGAAAAATATATCAAGTATCAAACACTATCTCGAAGCAGCAAAACCTGTTATAGAGAGCCAGATTCTTATGGAAAAACTACGAGACACTTCGCTTCGTGATGGTATGACGGGACTTTATAACAGAAGATTTTTAGAAGAAGTTATCGACAAAATAATGAGCCAAGCAGCAAGAAACAAAGACACTTACTCTGTTTTAATGCTCGATGTGGATTTCTTTAAAATGGTAAATGACACCTACGGACATGATGTGGGAGACAGAGTTATCGTTGCCCTCTCTAAGGTGCTCAAATCCTCTATCCGTGAGTCAGACCTTGCCATCCGCTACGGAGGGGAAGAGTTTGTAGTGATGCTTCACAATGCGACTGATGAGGGAACAACAAGTATCGCATCAAAAATCCACTCCGAATTTGCAAAACTCTCTTTTGACGTAGGTAACGGTGAGCCTCTAAGAAAGACTATAAGTATCGGTATAGCAAAATTTCCAACTGATGGAGACACTATCTGGAAATGTATCAAATACGCAGACACAGCACTCTATGAAGCAAAAGATACAGGAAGAAATAAGATAGTAGAGTTTAGAGCAGATATGCACAAAAGCGGTGATGATTTTTAATGACTGGTACCGCGCTGCTCTTAGCCTTATTTCGCTATCTCTATATGACGCATACATAACACGGCAAGTGCGTCACTATTTGGAAGTAAGGCTTTAGCCTCGCCCATTTACCATAAAGAAGTGTATTAAAATTAAAAGAGTGATATAACCGCAAGGCGTGAATGAAGAAGCATACTTGAAGTATGTGACGAGTGAGCAACGCAGCAAGTGCGTCGCTATTTTGATTTTTAGTGTTTAGTGCTGCAAGCGCTTACACCTGGAGGTGTGGTCGGTTGTACACCCTCGTTGCTTGCTCCGCCTTGCGCATTTACAGCCTCAATAGTAGCCCAGATAGACTCAGCTGCTGCCATATAGCGTTTTGCACTCTCGCTAGTCGGTGCTACGAAAGTGATAGGCTTTCCTTCATCTCCGCCTGTTCTGATGCTAGGCTCGATTGGAATCTCAGCGATTATCTTTGTCTTAAACGCATCCGCCATTGGTTGAGATGTCCCTTTTCCAAAGATATCATACTCTACTCCCGTATCCGGAGCGATAAAACCGCTCATGTTTTCAATAATTCCAGCTATTGGGATGTTAAGCTTTTGGAACATATCGAGTGATCTTTTTGAGTCATCAAGAGAGACCGCTTGAGGTGTAGTAACCGTTAAACCTGCAGTTACAGGTACGCTTTGAGCAAGTGTAAGCTGTGCATCACCAGTACCTGGAGGCATATCGATAACTAAAACATCCAAATCACTCCACATGATGTCTCTTAAAAACTGCTCGATTGCTTTCATAATCATAGCACCGCGCCAGATAAGGGATTGTCCCTCTTCCATAAGCGAACCCATCGACATCATCTCTAAACCATACGCTTTGATAGGAAGAACTTTGTTGCCCACAACTTCAGGCTTAACATCCGCAACGCCTAACATTCTTGGGATGTTTGGTCCATAGATATCCGCATCTAAAAGACCTACTTTTTTACCCTGTTGAGCAAGTGCGATAGCGATATTTACGGATGTTGTTGACTTACCAACTCCACCTTTTCCGGAGCTTACCATCAAAAAGTTTTTGATTTGCGGAGCGATGTTTTTGCTCTTTGGCTTTGGAGCTTCTGGCATCTTTGGAGCTTTGATGTTTACTGTTACATTGTTCGCACCTACAGCTTTTAGCTCTTTTGTTGCATCATCTGTGATTTGTTGTGCAACTTCCGGTGCGCTTGATGTAATCTCAACATTAAAACTTACATCATTTCCATTAATCTCTATACTATTTACAAAACCAAAAGTAACGATATCCTTGGTAAACCCTGGATAAAGAACTTTTGATAGTGCCGAATTTACAACTTCTTTTGTCATATCTACTTCTTTCCTTTATATAAATTTTATTTTTGTAACTTTACCATAATTAAATAAGACAAAAATTATCCTATATCAATTAGATTATTTTTTTAAAAAACTATAACTTTTTTACTCACACGGCCTCTTTGGCTTTTGCATCTTGTATGATTTTCTCAATCGCTTCAGGGTTGTCCATAAGATTTTGCGTTATCTTGTAAGAGCAGAATTTTGGTCCGCACATAGAGCAAAACTCCGCCTCTTTAAAGACATCTTGAGGCAATGTTTCATCGTGGTACTCTTGCGCTCTTTCGCTATCAAGTGCCAGTTCAAATTGTCTCTTCCAGTCAAAGCGGTATCTTGCATCACTCATCTCATCGTCGATATCTCTAGCACCCTTGCGACCTCTTGCGATATCTGCGGCATGTGCGGCTATCTTGTAAGCGATAATCCCCTCACGAACATCATTTGCGTTAGGCAAACCTAAATGCTCTTTTGGCGTAACATAACAGAGCATACTAGCCCCATGCCATCCGCCAACCGCCGCACCGATAGCTGAACTTATATGGTCATATCCCGCCGCTATGTCTGTAACCAAAGGTCCTAAGATATAAAACGGTGCTTCATGGCAAAGTTCACGCTGTAGCTTCATATTGCGCTCAATCTGGTTAAGAGGTACATGCCCCGGTCCCTCGATCATAACCTGAACATTCTTCTCCCATGCACGAAGCGTCAATTCACCTAAAACTTTGAGCTCTCCAAGTTGCGCATCATCACTTGCATCCGCTAAACACCCTGGACGAAGCGAATCACCGAGTGAGAGTGCGACATCGTACTTAGCACAGATATCTAAGATAGCGTCATACGCCGTATAAAAAGGATTTTCTCTATGGTAGTGCATCATCCATGCCGCCATCAAGCTTCCGCCACGGCTTACTATCCCCATCTTTCGCTTTGCGATTTTTGGCATAGTTTCAAGCAAAAATCCTGCATGGATAGTAAAGTAACTTACCCCCTGCTTTGCCTGCCTCTCTAAAACCTCAAGCATGACATCGATGCTTAAATCCTCTATCTTGTTGCCGACATCATGAAGTATCTGATAAATCGGCACCGTTCCGATAGGAATCTTTGAAGCCGCAATAACCGCTTTTCGTATCTCATCCAAATCTCCGCCTGTTGAGAGGTCCATCGCCGTATCTGCTTTGTAGTGCTGCGATACTTGAATCTTCTCTATCTCGCCTTGAACATCCGATGCGATTGCGGAAGAGCCGATATTTGCGTTTATCTTGCATTTTGAAGCTATTCCGATTGCCATTGGTTCAAGATTTATGTGGTTTACATTTGCAGGAATTATAAGTCTCCCGCGTGCGATTTCACTGCGAACAAGTTCAGGAGAGAGCTCTTCTATCTTAGCGACATACTCCATCTCCTCGGTTATAATGCCCTGTTTTGCATAGTACATCTGCGTTCTAACAGGGTCATTCTGGCGTTTTTTTACCCATTCGCTTCTCATAAATTTCTCCAATACTAATTTTTCATTTTCGTTCTTTTGGAAATATAGTCAAATAAAGTTAATCTAAATTTAATCTATCTCTCTTTTTGTCACAAAAAAGTGTAACTTCAAGATAAAAAAAAGCTTTTGCTATGTATAATTTCGTAACACTTAACATCTTAGGAGTCTGTTTGTCTCACTTAACGCTTATTTTACTCGCTGCGGGTAGCTCTTCGCGCTTTGGAACTGGCGTAAAAAAGCAGTGGCTTAGAGTAGGAGATACTCCTTTGTGGCAATTTGTAGCAGATAAATTTGAGGGTACAGGCTACTTTAACAAGATTATTGTTACATCCTCTGCTGATGATATAGAATTTATGCAAAATTGCGCCTCTTACACATTTGTAGAGGGTGGCGCAACAAGACAGCAATCACTTAAAAACTCACTTGAACATGTCACAACAGAGTATGTTCTTGTAAGCGATGTTGCACGCGCTTGCGTAAGTGATGCTTTTTTACACACTATTGTATCTCATATGGGCAAAAGTGACTGTATAGTTCCCTATCTTCCCATCAATGACACTATCGTTTATGATGATACTACCATAGACAGAGAGCGTGTAAAAAGAGTACAAACACCTCAACTCTCACTTACCTCGGCGCTACGCAACGCTCTTTTGCAAGAAGTTGATTTTACGGACGAGAGCAGTGCCATCGTTGCAAATGGGGGCAAAAGGGAGTTTATCTTAGGAGAAGAGGCAGCACACAAGATAACACATCTGCAAGATTTAAAAAAAATCCCATGTCTTGGGGCACCATCAAACGATACTCTTAGCGGTGTCGGTTTTGATGTACACGCTTTTGACGACAAAGGCGAGATGTACCTTGGTGGCATCAAGATAGATGCCGCGTATGGTTTTCTTGCGCACAGTGACGGTGATGTAGCGATTCATGCGCTCATCGATGCACTTTTGGGCGCTGCTGGGATGGGCGATATTGGGATGATGTTTCCAGATAACGATGCCACATTCAAAGGTATAGACTCCAAAGAGCTCTTAAGCGTCGTTGTTGCAAAACTTCGCCGTTTTGGATTTGTTATCGTTAATGTTGACATTACCATCGCCGCAGAAAAACCGCGCATAGGCAACTATAAAACGGCTATGAGAAAAACACTGAGTTCACTTTTAAACATCCAGAGCCAGAGAGTAAACATCAAAGCAACAACAACTGAAAAACTCGGCTTTATAGGAAGAGGTGAAGGCGTTGGCGTGATTGCAAATGCAAATTTAAAATATTTTGATTGGACAAAAATTTGAAGATACTAATTATAGAAAACGAAGTTTATCTCGCACAGAGCATCGCTACAAAACTAAGCGAGTTAGGGCATATTTGCGAAATGTGCACATCAACAAGAGATGCCATCAAAAGCAATAATTACGATGTTGTTTTACTCTCAACAAACATCAATGGACAAGACTTTAACCCAGTTATAGAGACATTCAAACGCTCCATCATCATTTTAATGGTCTCTTACATCAGCAACGACACTGTTTCCAAACCTCTTGCGGCTGGGGCAAAAGACTATATCCTTAAACCTTTTATGATTGAAGAGCTTATCAGAAAAATCAACCACTACCAAGATTACGAGAAACTCAAAAAGAGAAATGTAGCGTATGACAAATATCTCACACATAACTTTGCATCACTCATCTCTGGGCATAACTTTGAAAATGTGGAGCTTCCTCTTTTTATCTCCTCTGCATACCAAAAACATGCAGACTCTTTTGCCTTTGAGTATGCAAAAAGAAAAAATCTACCCCTGTTTTTTATTACACTGAGTGATTCTAAAGCTCTTGATGAGATAGAGTCGATTACCGAAAATGCTCTTATCTACATCATCGACTTGCAGTTGCTTAAAAAAAGTGAGAGAAAAGCGCTTTATGCTCTGCTTGAGAACAAAAAAGCCATCCTCTCAAGCACTGATAAAATCGAGGATGATGACTACCCACTTTTAGAGATAAAAAGTGAGAGCAACATCTTTGATCAGGGTGAAATTCTCCCAATCGAAGAGTATGTCAAGTTTATAGTTTTAAACTATCAACATAAATTTCCAGACACGGAACTATCAAAAAAACTGGGAATCAGCCGTAAAAGTTTATGGGAAAAGCGAAAGAAATATGACATCGTCAAGAAAAAATAAAACAATCCTTATCGACAAAGAGGCTGCTTCTGCACTAGAGCTTTTAAAAGATGGTTTACTCTCGCCTGTTGTATCGCTTATGAATGAAGAACAGAGCAGGAGCGTTCTTGAAACAGGACTTTTCAATGGTAAATCCTTTCCTTTTCCCTTTATCTTAGCCCCCTCTGGCAAAGTAAACTCTCAAGTCCTCTCTTCCCTTAAAAGCGGTGAAGAGGTCACGATTTTATTTAACAACAAACCTTTTGCGACACTTATCGTGGATGGAGTTTTTCACATCGACCCTAGCCATAGAATCAAGCAGATTTATGGCACTGACGATATATCGCACCCTGGGGTTTTAGCAACTCTCAAACGTATCGGCTCTTTAGCTGTATGTGGAGAGTACACACTTTGTAACAAATCAAGCAACACAAACAAAAAAAGTATAGAAGAAGCAAAAAAACTCATTGACGCAAAGCACACAACCGCACTTGTTATGGGGGCAAATCCTCTGCATCGCGCACATGAAAAGCTGATTCGCCAAACGTTAGAAAATACTGATTTGCTTGTTATATTTCTGCTTAAACCCTATACAGAATCAAATCTCTCTTATGAGATAAGAGCGCAAGCGCTTGACTTTTTTATCAACAACTTCTTGACAAAAAACCATGTCGTGGTTGTTCCTCTTGAAAACAGCTATATTTTTGCAGGCTACAATGAGATTATCATCGATGCAGTTGTCGCTAAAAACTACGGTTGTGATAAGCTTACCATCGGACGTAACCATGCAGGACTTGGAATGTTTTACGACTGCAACTCTAACAAATCCATTATCGATAAAGTAGTGGGGATAGATATAGAGATAAATGTTGCAAGTGAGTATGTTTACTGCGACAAATGTACAACATTAGTGAGTAAAAACACATGTCCACACGGTCAGCACCATCAAATATCCTACCACTCTAACTCTATTTTAGAGCTTTTAGAGCTTGGCATTCTTCCGCCTACTATCTTGATGCGCAAAGAGATTGCCGCGGTTATTCTCTCACAACTCCATCCAAATAGATTTAAAAATCTTGAAAAACTCTACTACGATATACTCCCGACAGAGGGGCTTTTACAAGAGCATACAGAAAACGATTTTTACTTAGAGCTTATGAAGCTCTATCAAACATCATCGCTGACATAAGGAGAAGAATGAACTGGTTTTTTATAACACTTGGGTACAGCGGTCTCTCCCCAAAAGCCCCTGGAACAGTTGGCTCTTTGGTGGCGCTTGTACTTGGCATAGCAGTCCTTCTCTTTTTTGATGTACAAACGCTTTTTTTAGCAGCAGTGCTTTTCTCGGTTGTTGGTATTCGTGAGATTAACAAATATGAAGCGCAAAGCGGTATCCATGATGACAAACGCATTGTGATAGACGAGCTTACAGGAATGTGGTTTGCGCTAAGTGTTGCACCTGCGATGAGCGTAAATATGGGTGAAATAGCTGACTTTCAAAATGGTTTTTTGATTCAGAGCTTGCTCTCTTTTGCCCTCTTTCGCTATTTTGACATCAAAAAACCTTCTATCATTGGAAGGCTTGACCGTGAAGCTAAGGGCGGTGTCGGGGTGATGGCGGATGATATAGTTGCCGGTTTTGCCGCGGGAATAGTTAGTGCGCTACTTTGGCATGGGTATTTGCAACTCTCTAGCTTTATTTAGATTTCTGTGTTATAATTTTGCCTAGTTGGGACAAATAGAGAGCTGCGAACTCTCTATAAGCTTTTTAATACAATCTTGTTGCCAAAAGCATCAAGATAATAACAATTATGACGGTTGATCGCATTGTTACTCCTTGTTAAAGGCTGACCCTGTCCCACCTTCCTCCTCGCAACACAATCAAACCAATCATAACCGCCAACTAGTAAAGCAATTATAACCAGATTCTGCCGCTAAATAAACAGCGGATCTTCCGATGGCTCTATCTCTTCAAAATCTTCTATAATCTGTTCAAACATCTTCATCGTCTTTTTTGCTTTTGCACTATGTTCATCAAAAATTGGCTTTGAGTGTGGGAAAGATTCACTTAGTTCTTGATAGATTAAGATACGACCATTGATATGTCTGTTTATCTCATCAAATGCCTTCCTTAGGTACTCTTTAGAGTTAGTGTGTCTAAAGAGTGCTCGAACCATTTTCACGCGCTCTTTGATTGGCAAAGATTCATCAATCGCCTCTGCAATTCTTTTGATGTCTAATCTTGAAAGATAGACACCACTGATAGCAGGCGCAAGTAGCTTTTGGGTGAGTGCATCGACAAACTGTGGTACAGGCTCATCATCTTCTTTGTCACCCGCGTCTCTGTCTCTTTGAGCTTCCTGTGGGTCTAGGGAGCAGTTCTCTTTTACAAGTGCTTCAAACTCCGCTCTTAAATCCCCTAAATCTTCTCTATTCATCTCATTCTCCTTAAAATTTCATATCACTTTTATCATCTTCAAGATGTCTCTTTTCTTGCAAAAACCTAAAAATCTCTTGTGTCATCTCTTCTAGCATCGCATCAAACCCTATATAAGAAACACCAAGTTCCTCTGCCCTTGCTTTAAGTACCGAGGGCTCTTTTTTGCCTTTCATGTCAAGATTGAGTCCGCCCAAAGAACGCACCATATCTAAACTCTCAAAATCAGAAAAATCAAGCACCGCATCGTAACCGCCAAACTCCACGCTCATACCCTCTGCAATACGGTTGACATCGGCATTTTGCCTCTGCATCTGCAAAACAAACTGCATTAACGCTTCCAAATCATCGTAAAAATAGCTCACTTCCAACCCATCGGCTGCCAGAGAAAAAGCTTTTGCATAGCCATTTATCCCTATGAGCGCTATCTTTTTTACCTCTCTTTTTTTTAAAACACTTACCAATGCAGATGGAAAAACAAGGTCTCCAAAAAGCTTTTGCCCATCTCGCACTACCATATCGCATACACCGGAACTTTTGACTATCTCCGAAGCATCATCCAAAATTTCTACAACACTTTTTGTATATTCTCTTGCAAGAAGTGCGCCGTTTACGTGTGATTTTTTCATATTGACAAGCGTATAGTAAAAATCATCTTCCCGTATATTCATAGGAATCATCATCGCATTTTTGTTATTTGCCTTAAAGAGTTTGTTGAGCGTGGCAGAGAGGCTGCTTTGCCCCGCATTTTCGCCTATAAACCCATAAAGCATCGTGTGATGTGATATCTCGTTTGCATTATTCATCATGATAACTCCTTATTCCCCAAAGTTCTCGTGCCTCTTCCTCTTCTGCTTTGCATCTGTAGCAGAGTTTGTCATTAGAGTTTGTACTAAAAATCATATCGCACTCGCCACATCGTCGCACCCTAAAAGTAATAAGATTTTGCACAGCAGGCTCAAAAAACTCTTTGATACGATAGCTTGGGGAGAGCTTGATGGCATCTGGTTCACAAACATCATGACATATATGGCACTTTATACATAAAAATGGGTCAAAATCTATCTTAGAGTTTTTTATATCCGAACTAAGCGCCCCTGTTGGGCAAACTCTATAACACATCTGACATGCCGTACATGCTTCACCATCAAGAATCTTCATAGAAGTAAATGTAAGCTCGTCAGACTCTATAACATAATAAACGGATGGCTTTTGCACCCTCTTTAGCGCTGTAAAGAAGAGTTTACGTCTCTCGGTAATGCGTTTTTGCTTTAAAAGTGCTATATCACTTTTTTGCAGTGTATGCTCCACAAGCTCATCGGTTGCTTTTTGAATCTCTTTTTCAAACGCATGTTTTGTCTTAAGAACGCCCTTGAGGTTGGCTTTAGAAAAAAACTCTCTTCTTGAAGTGCTTGTTTCTTGCTCCTCTTTCTCATACTTGATATTTTCAAGTTTGATAATCGCATCACTCTCCATCGCTTCTAGGATATAAGATGCCTCTTCATGGTTTTTTCGGATTTGCGGCTCGCACTTATGGGCAATTGCACACCCCTCACAGTGTCCCATATCAAAAAGTATCTCTTTTTTCAAAAGAACCATAGCTATGATATTTTCAATGTTGAGCGCGGCAATACATGGAACATTTTTGTGACAAGAGATAATATTTTCTTTATCTTCTACAAAATCAAAAAAAAGTTCCGTAGCGCTAAAATCATCCAAAAAAAGCGCTTCGTTGGGACATACCGCATCACATGCGCCACATCCCACACACGCAGAAAAGTTGATGGAAGGAAGCGGGTTGTTCGCTACAACAATAGCACTCGTTGGACAGATAACTTCACACTTGTTGCACTCACTCTCTTTGGAAAGAGAACGTACACAACGGCTAGCTTTAAGCTGTATCATCTATACGTCAAGCTCACTTGCAAGATATTCATTATCACTCAGTAAAAATTCCAACGCCATATCTGCCGCGTCATAGTACAGAGGGGTTCTTGCTTCATACTTTACATTGACAAGATACATCGGTGCCCATTTGAGAAGATGTTTGTTTAAAAACTCCATCTCTATGCCTCTAAGCGCTTTTGCCGCTTCCATGTCATTGTCTTCAAGCGCTTTTATCTCAGCCTCAACCAAGTGGTGCATAAACTCCAACTCAACTCCGATATGATCCGCCGAAATCGTACGCGCCGCTTCATAATCCACCATAAAATTGTAAGCACTGTAGATATCTGTAACTGGGTTTGCCCCGCCTGTTTCGATTTTTTGGTCTTCTCGCGTATAAAAAGTTTCGTAAGGAATCAAGTGCAAGAGAGAGAGATTGACAAAATCTGGGTTTAAGTACTCCTCTAAAAGCTCTTTATTGCCAAGCTCTACAAAAAAACTCCACTCTTTAAGTGTTGGGAAGAAGTCTAAAATATTTGCATCATTTCTGATTGTTTGAAGCATCCCCTCATCGAGTTCTTGCAACAGCACACGAGAGAGAAGCGCATAAATATTGGTTCTTGCTTTGGTATTTTGCATTTTTTTATTTTCTTTATATGTAATTTTACTAATGTTACGCACTAAAACGAACTCGTCCGCTTTAGTGCGTACTATCAGATTTTAGTGTGATTTTATCTAAAAAGTATAAATCTAGTATTATTTGGTATTTTTATATCCCCTCCGCAATCATCGCATCAGCCACTCTTTTAAATCCTGCTATATTTGCGCCATCAACATAGTTCCCCTCAACACCGTACTCTTTTGCCGTAAGCGCAACTCTTTTGCAGATTTGCTGCATCGTCTCTTTAAGCTTTGCATCAACATCTTCAAAACTCCATCGCTGCATAGAAGCATTTTGGCTCATCTCAAACTCACTTACAGCCACGCCACCCGCATTGGCAGCTTTGGCTGGAGCAAAAGAGATTTGCTGGCTTAAAAAGAGTGCGATTGCTTCTGGCGTAGAGGGCATATTTGCTCCCTCAGCTACGCAAACGCATCCATTGGCTATGAGATTTTGTGCATCTGCCTCAGAAAGTTCATTTTGTGTTGCACAAGGAAATGCCCCATAACAAGGGATGTTCCATACAGGATGCTGCCCTTGTGGATACTCTAAAGCAGTGATATATTTTGCCTCTGGGTGTACCTCAACATACCGCTGCAGTGAGCTTCTCTGATTCATCTTCAGCTCTTTAAGCAGTGCCAAATCTACGCCACGTTGGTCATAGATCATACCATTAGAATCACTACAACTCACTGGGATAGCTCCCTCTTGATACAGTTTTTCTATAGTATGCAGCGCTACATTGCCCGCACCGCTCACTGTACAGATTTTTCCCACTAACGACTCTTTTTTTTGCATCTCAAGCATTGCTTGTGTAAAGTAAACAACACCGTACCCTGTAGCTTCTGGTCTCATAAGAGAGCCACCAAACATAAAAGGCTTTCCTGTTAAGACGCCATCATAGGTAGTGGTGATTTTTTTGTATGCGCCAAAAAGATACCCTATCTCTCTGCCACCCACCCCTATGTCCCCCGCGGGAACATCGATTCTAGCGCCTATGTATTTGTAAAGTTCATGCATATATGCAGCACAAAAACGCATAATCTCAAACTCGCTTCTGCCTTTAGGGTTGAAATCACTTCCTCCTTTAGCACCGCCTATAGGAAGTCCTGTGAGCGCATTTTTAAAAATCTGCTCAAAACCTAAAAATTTTAAAACGCCCTCATTCACACTTGGGTGAAAACGAAGTCCCCCTTTGTAGGGTCCGAGTGTGTTGTTAAACTGCACACGGTAGCCAGTATTTACCTCTATCTCATTTTTGTCGTTGAGCCATGTCACTTTAAACTTGATGATCCTATCAGGTATGACAAGTCTCTCTAAAATCGCGTATTTTTGATAGCGCGCATCAGACTCTAAAAGCGGAGCAATCGAGTAAACAATCTCCTCCATAGCCTGATAAAAAACACTCTCATTCGACCCTCTGTTTTGTTCAAATTTTTTTATCTCTTCTTCTGCTATGCCCATTTTTGCATCCTGTTTTTTTGTAAAAGATGTCATTCTACATAATTTTGACATAAAACAAATTGATTGTTTTTTGGATATGTTAAAATTCCATAAAAAAGGATTTCCCATCACGTACACATTTATCCATACTATTCATATCTTTTCAGTCTTTATCTATGGCGGTTTTTTATTTGTCGATGTTCTTTTTCTCTCTAAAATGAACCAAACACTTAACGATGCAGAGCACACAAAGGCAAGAGAAGCCATTATGATGCATGTTAGAAAAGTCGTACCTTACGCTCTTATGGTAGCTGTTGCTAGTGGGCTTTACCTTTTTTCACAAGCTTTTGGCAAGATAGAAAATGGCGCACTCTCCTACTTTCAGACACTTCTTTCTATCAAAGCATTTTTTGGATTATGGCTGGGTTTAAGAGGCATCAACCAAAAACTTTTCAAAATAAATCCTTGGGTATTTAAGAGCCATTTTTTTCCATTTAGCCTCGTCGTTATCATCATTCTTCTCTCGCAATTTATGTATTTATAAATTTGAATTTATAAGATAAATTCATAATATTCTTGAAAAAAATATGCTATGATTCAAGCAAATAAGAATTAAAGGTTTTGGATGTTTCAAAAACTAAGTATTTACAAGAAGATGAATTATTTCATCGCTATGGTGACAATCTCTGTCTTCTCCGCTGCGGTATCCATTTTTATAGCGATGGGGCATATTGACTCAAAATATGAGCATTTGCATGAAAACTCAATGATAGGTGGTTTGACCACACTGAAGATTGAAAAAAATCTCAATTACGTCAGCAGACTCTCAAGAGACATTATGCTGGGTGGCAGTTACGACAAAAATATAGAAAATCTTGAAAAAACGATTCACGAAGTGGAGAGTGGTTTTGTAACATTAGAGAAGCTAATGGAAAAAGAGAACTCTTTAGGAATGGTTCAAGAGGCAAAAAACTCCACGATGCTCTTTTTAAACAACACGCTTGCGATGATGAAAAAATTGACTCCGGCAACCATAGAAGAAGATAAAACTCGCATTTATGCAAACTACTCCAAAGAGCTCACTCCTTATGCAAACACTTCAAGAGACTCTTTTAAAAAGCTTGTCGATTTAAAATCAAAAGAGCTTGAAGAGGACTCTTTTGCTCTTGGCAAAGAGATAAACTTTTTCAAGTATCTCGCACTCATCGCAGGTATTATCGTAGGTCTTGTTGTACTTATCTTGGCAACTGTCATTAGAAAATCGATAACTTCAGGGATTAACGACTTCACATCCATCATAAGCCATGTTGCCAAAGGTGATTTTAGCCAAAAAGCAGCGGCAACAGACAAAGAGACGGAACTCGGGATTATGGGGTATGAACTCTCTAAACTTATCGGGCATACAAAAGATCTTATCCGTGAAATCAACACAACCATTACAGATGCATCTAAAGGTGTCTTTTCACACAATATCTCTTCAGAAGGCATGAGTGGCGAATTTGTCGATGCGATAGAGAGCGTGAGAAAAAGCATCGATTTTATGAAGACACAAAATGCAAAAGCACAGCGCGATGTTTTCAACTCAAAAATCAGTACAAAAAGTGTCAATGTTTCAGAGTCACTCTCGCTTATTATCTCTGATTTGAGCTCAAATATCAACGACCTAAAAACGATAACTTCTGCAACAAAAAGTGCTTCTGAGCTTGCAATGAACTCACGTAATGATATTTCAGACATCACAAGAGAGCTCAACGCACTCACAGAGCAAGTCAACAGTAACAACCACAGCATCTCTGAGATAGCAAATCAAGCAAATGAGATTACCTCAGTTATCCAACTCATCACAGACATCGCAGACCAAACGAACCTTCTTGCGCTCAATGCAGCCATCGAAGCAGCACGCGCTGGAGAGCATGGAAGAGGATTTGCAGTTGTTGCCGATGAAGTACGTAAGCTTGCAGAGAGAACCCATAAAGCAACAGGCGAAATCTCTGTCTCTATCAAATCTCTCCAACAAGATATGAATGAGATTCAAACAAGTTCTGAAAGTATGAAAGTAACAGTTGAAGACTCAACACAAAAGATGAATGGATTTGAAGATACTCTCATCGCACTCAGCGACAACTCTTCAAAGATGGTTGACTACTCCTACACGATGGAAAACAGCGTCTTTGTCGTTCTTGCAAAACTTGAACATATCTTATACAAATCACGTGTTTACAACTCTATCATCTCGCTTCATAAAATGTTCGAACAGCAAAACACGCATGAGTGTGAACTCGGTGCGTGGCATGATGCTGAGGGAAAGAGAAGATTTTCTCAAACAACATCGTTTGGCAAACTAGCAGCGCCGCATGAGATAGTACACCGCAATGCAAACGCAAACTTAGCGTATCTTGAGCATAATGCAGAGGTGACGACCCTTAACAATGCGCAAAATATTATTGACAACTTTGACCATATGGAAAAAGCTTCTGAAGAACTTTTTGAACTCTTAGATAAAATGCTTCAAGAGTCTAAGTAGGTTACTATTCCCACTCCTCATAGATGGAGCGGGAGTGCTTCTCTTTTTTATAACGTCTTGCATTTTTTGTTTTTTCAAGTTGGTTGGAGAGATATAAAATATCTTCCTTAATCTCCCCTATCTCCTTCTCACTCTCTCTATAAGCAATCATCTTTTGAACAAGTTTTTGCAACTCTTGCAAATCACCTTTATAAAGCACTATCTCTTCAACTTTTAAAAGCAGCTTCAAAGCACTCTCTATTTTTTTAACATATCCCTCTTTTGTAAGATCTGCCGTGCTTGTGAGATAAGAGGTGATACTCTTGTGAAATCTCTCGATAGCGCGCACGTAACGAAGTCTCATTGCATTGTCTATTGCTTTTTGTGATGCCACTCTTAAACCTATTATTTATTTGTTGATATAATTATACACTTAATCATAAATTATGGAGAGATGTATTGAAAAAAATTATACTATCTTTTTTACTGCTTAGTGTCTCGCTTTTTGCAACCGTTATCAATGAAGAGGCTTCACAGCAACTTCTTGACTCAAAAATGGCTATCGTGGACATAAGAACACCCGCGGAGTGGAAGGAAACAGGACTTTTGCAAGGCTCTATTCCTATCATGCTTTTTGATGAAAGAGGCAACTATGATCTTCAAGATTTTCTAAACAAACTCAACCAAGCAGTTGATACAAAAAAACGCTTTGCTATCATCTGCCGTACAGGCAGTAGAACAAGGATTTTAGCAGCCTTCCTTTCACAGAAGATGGGATACGAAGTCGTCAATATCAAAAGCGGGATTGTTTACGCTAAACACCTCAAACTTCCTATCTTGCCCTACTCTCCTAAGTAATCTACTTGACCTCTATTTTATTGACCAGCGCGTAAAGCGTTGGGAGATAGATAAGGTTTAGCAACGTTCCCCACACAAGTCCAAAGCCTATAGAAATGGCGATAGGCTGCAAAATCACCGCTTGACCGCTTGCATAAAAGATAAGCGTAAAAAGCCCTAAAAAAGTTGTTATAGAGGTAATCATAATCGGACGAAGTCTCAGTTTTGCTCTTTGTAAGAACTCCTCTAGCTTATGCGTTCCGTGAAGAAAATCAAGCATAATAATCCCATCATTGATAACAACACCCGCTAAGCCCAAAATACCTATGATAGAGGGCATCGTGAGGTTGATACCAAGCAGTTTATGTCCCAAAAGCGCACCTAAAATCGAAAGTGGGATAACGCTCATGACCATGAGGACATACTTTATTTTTGGAAAAATAAGCAAGAGTGTTAAAAAAATCAAAAAGAGTGCAAGTAACACCGCGGTTTGCATCTCTGCTTTGAGCTGTTGGTTTTTCTCTTTTTCCCCAAGAAGCGCCACATCCACGCCTGAGTCTCTTATCTCTTGCAGTGTGGGCTCAAGCATATCTAGCACCTCTTGTGAGGTAATCTTTCTTTTATCGATATTTGCATAGACAGTTTTTATGATATTTCCATTGAGTTTATCGATTTTCTCATAATCTCTCACTTGCGAAATCTCTGCGATATCTGAGAGTTTGACATACCTTCCATCTTGCAGAGCTATGCTAAAATCTAAAAAAGTAGCGATACTGTCTTTTGCGCTCTCTTGTGTTTTGATATCCATAACTCCCAAATCATTAAAAGTAGTCGCCTGTTTTTTTTCTAAAAAGTAAGCACTTAAAGTTTTAGCGACAACCCCCTCGCTTAAGCCCAAACTCTCGCCATAAGAGTTGATTTTAATGATATACTCCATCTTTCCATACTTGATGTTATCGCTAAAATCTCGCACATTTTTGATTTGAGAGAGCTGCTCTTCTAGCTTTTTGATCCCTTTTTGCAGTGCTGCATCATTGCTTCCTGAGAGATTTATCTGAATATCACTTTTGATAAGCCCTGACTTATCCTCCATAACACCCAAATCCTCCATGTTATACTTCTCTTTAAAAGGCGCAATAATCTCTTTGGCACGAGGGGAGAGTTCAAAAGTCTGTTTTTTACGGATATTTTCAGGATTATTAAACGCAAAACTAAAATTAAGCACTGGATTGATGTACTTATCGACCCAGTTAGTCTCTTCTCTGTCATAGAGCTCCATCGTTATCATAAAAACGCCGTTGTTTCTTTGTGTATCGCCAGAGAGACTGCGTCTGTATCCCACAACAGAGGAGATGGCTTTAAGTGAAAACTCCTCAGCGTGCTTCATCAGCTCGGCTTCTATCTCTTTAGAGACTTGATAACTGTTTTCAAGCGGCGTGTTAATGTCAAGTTTGCCAGAGATATAGAGATAGTTTCCATCAAAATTTGGAAAAAACTGAAACTTCATAGATTTCATCGTGTAAAAAGTTGCAAGCGGCACAAGAACGAGAAAGAGCAGAAGCGTGATTTTTTTATAGTTCAAAAACCGTACTATAGTTTTTTGGTAGAGATTTTCAAAAGGAACCCAACTAATAGAGTTGTTGCTCTTGCGTAAAAACTCCTGCGCATGCAAAGGGAGAAAAAAGAAGCTCTCTAAAAGAGAACCAAGCAAAATAATAATAACCGTAATAGGAATAAGCATGATAAAAAGGGCGATTTCACCTTGAAGCATAAAGATAGGTAAAAATGCCACTACTGTCGTCACTGTCGCAAGTGTTACCGGTAGCATCATCTCTTTTACACCTGCAACTGCCGCATCATAATTACTCATCCCCTCATCGATGTAGCGCTGGATGTTTTCACCTACGATAATGGCATCATCCACAACGATACCTATAACGATAAGTGCTCCAAGAAGCGAAACAACATTGATAGAGTAGCCCAAATAGTAGATACTTAAAAGCCCTATGATAAACGAAAAAGGTATCCCAAGCGCAACAATAGTTGCGATACGGATATTGATCAAAATCGCCATCGACACAAAGACCAAAATAAGTCCAAACATGAGGTTGGAGATGATGACGTCAAGCCTCTGTCGCACAGGCTTCGAGGAGTCTTCATAAAAGTAAAAATTGACATCTTTATAGTTTGGCTCAATAGAGCGTACATACTCTTGAAGCTTTTTAGAGAGAACGATAGAATCTCCCTGTGTTCCTTTTGAGACAACAAGCGAAATCGTCTGTTTGTTGTTGAAAGTGGCAAGCGTATCGGTTTGTGGGTACTCTATGGTTACTGTTGCGATATCTCCAAGGCGGATATATTTTCCATCCACCTCCAAGATGCTCTCCTCATACTCTTTTGCATCTGCCTTGCCGTTAGAAGTTGATATGTAGGCAAACTTTCCCTTTTGCTCAATGTTACCAATGGGGAAGATATAGGAGAGATTTGCGATAGCTTTTTGCACCCCTTCATGCCCTAAACCATACGCCAAAATAGCTTCAGAATCGATTTTGATAATAACCTCTTCATCAGAATCTCCTCGAATCAAGACCTCACTAATGCCCTCTAATTTCGCTATTTTTGTCTTTACTTCTTGCGCTATAACCGTTAGTTGACTTATGGGTAGGGTTGCTGAGGAGACCGCCACTTTGATGAGGGAGCGCGTTTTGTCTAAAAGCCTTGCAACAGGTTCATTCATGTCAGAAGGAAGATACTGCCGTGTTAACGCAATAGCATCCTTGACGCGCCCAAGCGTTATCTCTTTGTTGCTACTCTCATCGAGCGTAAGCAAAATGGCAAATGCACCCGGAGTAATGGTGGTTTCTGTTTTTTTGATACCCGTTATGTTGCTAAGTTCATCCTCGATATCACGAACCGCCATTTTATCCATAACAGAAGCACTCGTACCACCATAAGAGCCTAAAACACTTATCTGATCAAGCTGGGCATCTGGAAAAATCTCTTTGGGAATAGCAACATAGGAGTTAATCCCCATAAAAATCAAGAAAAATAAAATAGCGTAGTTAAGCCTGCTATTTTTTATAAAATACTCTATAAACCCTATCAAATGAGGCTCTTAGAGAAGTGATTTGATAACATTGCTTACACCTTGATGCAAGTTGTAGCTAGAAATCGGAAAATCGAGATACTCATTTTCCAAATTTACTCTGTTTTTAGAGAGGTACGCACCCAAAGTCGTCAAATCAACAGGAACATATTTTTCGCACAATGTCTGCTCAAGTTTTGTCCGAAGTAGAATTCCTGCCTCATTTGATTTTTGAAGCGTAAAGGCAAGTGTTTTAAGGCTCAAAAAATCACTCCATGCGAAAAAGAGCTCAGGTGTGAGCAAAGAAACACTCGCTCCTTGGGGGTCAAAGAGCATACCTCTGTCTCTTAGCGGTACCAAAACACTCAAAATCGCCTCGCTAAAAGGAACGACTTTTTCTCTCCAAAAAGGAGATTCATTGCGTTTTTGTAACTCATTTTGTAAAACTTCTAAAATTGTCTCAACCGTAGCACTCTCAAAAAGTTCATAGCTCTCTTGTTTCATCATAAATATCCATTTTTTATTTGTGCCATTATAAGCGCTTTTTAGTATAATTTTGCTTTTCAAAAGGAACTACAATTGAATTTCTCTAAAACTTTTCTCACAAACGCTATCGCTACCCTTTTGGTTCTTCTCTCTTTTCTCACAGAGGGTACTTTCGCCTCTTTGTTGCTCTACACTGGGCTTTTTGCGCTCTCAGGTGCTATCACTAATCAACTTGCCATCCATATGCTCTTTGAAAAAGTACCGCTTCTCTATGGTTCAGGTGTTATCCCTGCCAAATTTGAGGCGTTTAAAGAGTCCATAAAGGCGCTGATGATGCAGGAGTTTTTTACAAAAGAGCAGTTAGAGTATTTTTTTAAAAAAGAGGAGAGAAAGATAGACCTCACACCCATCATTCAAGAGACTGATTTCTCGCCTGCTTTTGATGCACTAAGCAAAACAGTGATGGAATCCTCTTTTGGAGGGATGCTAGGGATGTTTGGAGGAGCATCCATACTAGAGGGGCTTCGTGAACCATTTTCCATAAAAATGAAAGATGCCGTTGTAAAAATCGTCAATTCCCAAAGTTTTAACGAAACACTCCAGTATCATCTGCAAAAATCCTCTTTAAACGACGATATGCTTCTCTCCATTGAGAGTATCATCGACACACGACTCAATCAGCTCACCCCAACCATGGTAAAAGAGATGGTACAAAAAATCATTCAAGAACACCTCTCATGGCTCGTCGTTTGGGGTGGTGTCTTTGGTGGAATTATAGGTGTGCTCAGCTCGTTTTTGTTCTAAAGAACCTCAACAGTTACATCAGCGACTTCTATCACATCTCCGCTGCGAATCTTTGCTCTCTTTCGCAGTTCAACCTCACCGTTTCTCTTAACATGTCCATCTGCAATAATAAGCTTCGCCTCCGCACCGCTATCAACAAGGTCTAAGAGCTTAAAGAGCTTATAAAGCTCTATATACTCCTCTTTTAGCTCGTATTTCATCAACTATACCTCTGTATCTAGCACAGAGTAACCAAGGTCGTACATCGCTTTATCGACCATCTCCAATGCTTTTTTC
Source organism: Sulfurimonas lacustris (assembly GCF_059705355.1). Lineage (NCBI taxonomy): Bacteria > Pseudomonadati > Campylobacterota > Epsilonproteobacteria > Campylobacterales > Sulfurimonadaceae > Sulfurimonas > Sulfurimonas lacustris. The sequence continues at coordinate 591,603 of NZ_AP046125.1, read as the reverse complement.
ATAGTCTCTTGAGAGATTTCAGGCAACTCTCCACCCCACATCTCCTCTGCCTCTTTAAATCCTCTAAGCATTCCCTCACGTCCTGCACGAAGCATCTTCTCATCGCCGCCTGCCCCGTTGATAACAAAATCAGCGATTCTTTGCGATGTTTTTGCAACGCCGAAAAAGCCATCTTCAGCAACTAGCGCACCTGCTTCCTCTTTAGAGAGTTTGGCTATGGGTTTGCCCTCGTACCCTATATCTTGCAAAAATGTCTGAAAATTCTCATACTCTTTTGCGAAGGCATCATCTTTTCTAAAAAGTGCACTTTGAAAAGATGCAGACTTAAAAGCCATCTCATTTGCACCCTTTTGTATCTGCTCTTTTATCTCTTTGGCTTCATCTTTGGAGATTTTCTCCGTATAGAGCGGCTTAATCTCTACACTGCTTTTTGCTCTGCTAAGCAGAGATGTGTCTGATGTAACTTGCATGAAAAATCCTTTTCGTTTTGTTACTTTAACTATCGACAATTCGTCATTTTTTTTAAACTTTTTATTTTTTTGTGCAAAATTTAAATTTTTCGTTATACTTCTACTCGATGAAAGATTTTTGTGTGCGAGCTCATCTATAGTATATTCTGCTAGACAAACGACTCTCCCTTTATTTTGACTCCACTTTTTTTATAGAAGTGAATTTTTACCAAAGAGGTACTACACATGGCAGAATTGCTAGACGGATCAGTTAAATGGTTCAATGAAGAAAAAGGTTATGGTTTTATTCAACAAGAAAATGGTGGAAAAGATGTATTCGTACACTTTCGCCAAGTAAACAGAACAGGACCAGGTCGTGTTTCTTTGACTGAAGGTCAAAGAGTAACTTTTGAACTTGGCGAGGGTCAAAAAGGTCCTCAAGCTGAGAACGTAACACCTCTATAAGGTTTTACATTGCGGGTTTTTGCCCGCAAACTTCTACACTTACTTCACTCAAACACTCTTAAAAAAAACAAAACTTTTCTTTACAAATCCATTTTTCTCGTAAAAACAGTGCGCTTCTTCTCGTGCAAAACCAGAGGATAGAACTATATTTGTACACATTCCCACTTTTGCATAGTCGTGCAGATACGCAAGCATCATCTTCCCATACCCTTTGCCTCTGCAAGCCTCATCCGTTACCAAATCAAAAACAAAAAGATGTCTTTTGTCATAAAGATTTGTCTGTATCGCCACGCCTGCATATGTCACAAGTTTGTCTCTCTCCATAATCCCAAGCATTTTATAGCACATTGGCTGCATCTCATAAACCAAATCTTCAAATTCATCATAAGAAAGTGAAGTTCGAAGCTGTGAAACCACCTCATAAGCCATCAAAAGTTCTTTTAAATCAAGCTCTCTTATCTGCATTTTATCGCCTCAAATTTTTGCACATATCATACCAAAACGGGCTTAGGTAGTAATTAGTTTTTAAACAACTATTGGCTATAATCGCGAAAAATCATAGGCTATGCAGCTGCCTACTAAAGAGAAAAATCATGGTAATAGTACAAAATTTGACAATGCGTTATGGAAGCAGAATCCTCTTTCATGAAATAAATCTTAAGCTTGACCGTCACAAAAGATATGGTCTTATCGGTGCAAATGGTGCTGGAAAAACAACTTTTTTAAAAATCTTAAGCGGACAAATCAATGAATACGAAGGCGATATCGTCGTCGAAAACGGACTTAAAGTCGGTGTTTTAGGGCAAAATCAGTTTGCTTATGAGAACTACACGATTGCAGATGCAGTTTTGTGCGGCAACAAAAGACTTTATGATGCCATCAAAGAGAAAGAAGAGATTTATGCAACCGGCGATTTTGAAGACGATGCAGTCAATGACCGTCTTGCGGAGTTAGAAGTTATCTGTGTTGAAGAAGATCCGACTTATGAGTATGATGTAAACATCGCAAAAGTTTTAGAAAATGTCGGGATTCCTGCAAGCCAACATGGGGAACTTATGAGTACACTTGACAGTGCGGACAAATTTAAAGTTCTTCTTGCTCAGGTTCTCTTTCCAAAACCTGATGTTCTTTTCCTTGATGAGCCTACCAACAACCTTGACATCCAGACTATCAGCTGGCTGGAGCATGAGTTGCAACGCCATGAGGGAACGATGGTTGTTATCTCTCACGATAGACACTTCCTGAACTCAGTTGTTACAAACATTCTGGATGTTGACTATCAAAAAATCCGTGAATTTACGGGCAACTATGACGACTGGTACATCGCCGCAAATGTCATAGCAAAACAACAAGAGCTAAACAACGCTAAAAAAGAGAAAGAAAAAGAGCAGCTAGAAGCGTTCGTTCGCCGCTTTAGCGCAAACGCTTCCAAAGCAAAACAGGCGACTTCAAGACAAAAGCAGCTTGACAAACTTGTAATTGATGACATCAAACCATCTTCAAGAAGAGACCCCAGCATCGTCTTTAAAGCAAAAAGAACTATGGGGGATGAGGCACTTGAAGTCAGAAATGTCAGCCACTCTTATGGCGACAATGATGTTTTAAAAGATATCAACCTCAAGTTTGAACCGGATGAAAAAGTTGCACTCATAGGTTCTAACGGTGTGGGAAAAACAACCCTGCTCAAAATCATCATGGAAGAGATGAAGCCAACAAGCGGCGAAATTCATTGGGGTGCAACTATCGAGAACAGCTACTTCCCGCAAGATACGGCAGATATCATCAAAGGCGATGGAACTCTTTATGACTGGTTAAGAGGATTTGATCCAAAGAGAGATATTGCAGAGATTAGAAACTGTTTGGGGCGTATGCTCTTCTCTGGTGAACAGCAAGAAAAGTCAGTTGTCAGCATCTCAGGCGGTGAAAAACATAGAATGATGCTAAGTAAAATGATGCTTGAGGGTGGAAACTTCTTGGTACTCGATGAGCCATCAAACCACCTAGACCTTGAGGCTATCGTAGCTCTGGGCGAAGCACTCTACAACTTCAAAGGCAATGTTATCTGTGTCTCTCATGACCGTGAACTCTTAGATGCATTTGCAAATCGTGTTATCGAGCTTAGAGCAGACGGCACGTATGTGGACTTCAAAGGCTCTTATGAAGAGTTTGCAGAAGCAAAAAACAATGGACGCATATAGAGATTTTTTAGGGCTAGGCATTGCAGGCAATTTTGCTCTGCACTTAGCTCAAGCGGGCGAACTGGAAGATTTTAAAGAGATTATCACCGCTGACGAAGCCGCTCCAAAAGGGATGTTCCCTTTTTATCTTCCAAAACAAGTAAATGAAGCAAAAGAGATTTTAAGCACCTACCCTCTCTCAAGCTCAACCATCAAATTACCTCCTCAAAATGTCAATGTTCAAGCTGAACCGGAAGTTGCCCTTATTTGTGATTTTGTCTATGAAAACAACAAGCTCTCAAAGATTATCCCAACCCATTTTGCCGCATACAACGACTGCTCCATCAGAGTTGCGGGAGCTAGCAAAATCAGCGATAAAAAAAACTGGGGCGAAAACTCAAAAGGAGTTAGCCAAAATCTCATTAAGATTGACAAATTCAGCGATGGCGGCATCATGGACAACTACTCTATCTGCTCGTTTTTAAAAAGGGGAGAGGGCATACACGCATACGGTGAAGATGTGGGGCTTAAGGGGTATAGCTACTTTTATGAAAAACTTCTTGGCTGGATAGTAGAGCAGATAAACACGCAAGAAGATTTTGGACCATTAGAGCATTTGAGCAGCTATATAACTGCGTGCAACTACCCGACAAAAGCCATCATAAGCATAGGCGCAACAAGATATACTTCTTACGGGGAACACACTTTTTTGCAAGATGGCGATGAAGTTATCATTATGCTCTACAACAACAAAACAACAAACACATCCTCTCTTCTTGAAATGGTTGAAGCAAATATCACTCTTGCGCAAGACACAAGCCTCCTAAGACAAAAGGTTTGCTTATGAGCAGAGGCAAAAAACTTGATATTTTCATCGGTGCCGAGATAGAAGATGGATGGGCGGAGGTTGCCTCTGTTAGAAAAACAGATATATCAGACGAGATTTTAGAGCCGCAAAAACACTTTTTGTTCTTTAAAAAAGAAAAAAGAAACGGCAAAACAGTAACTCTCATAGGCGAATTTCACCTCACTCAAAACGATGCAGAAGCTACTCTTAAAACACTCAAAAAAAAGCTTGGATGCGGTGGTACGCTCAAAGAGGGATGGATGGAGTTTCAGGGCGAACTTAAAGAGAAACTAAGAGCTTCACTTATAGAGAGCGGTTTTAGGTTTAAACACGGACATTAAAAACTCTTTTGTCAAGAGATAAATTGATGAAATTTTCATCATTTTGTTAAAAAACATCTAAAATTATAGAAAATTTAATCTTTTTTAAGATAGCATATTTTTCCATTTAAATTAAGGAAGTTATATGCCATATGTCAAAGAGGTATTTGAATACCTAAAAAGAACAAGTCCATCACAAACAGAATTTTATCAAGCGGCTGAAGAGGTTTTAGAGTCTCTTAGACCTTTGATGGAAAAATATCCAAAATACAGAAAACATAAAATTATTGAGAGAATTGTTGAGCCAGAGCGTCAGATTCTTTTTCGTGTTAACTGGGTAGATGACAATGGAGAAATCCAAGTAAACAAGGGATTTAGAATCGAGTTTAACTCTGCTCTTGGACCATACAAAGGGGGTCTTCGTTTTCACCCAAGCGTAAATGCTGGTGTTATCAAGTTTTTAGGTTTTGAGCAAATTTTTAAAAATGCGCTTACAGGTCTTCAAATCGGTGGCGGAAAAGGCGGAAGCGACTTCAATCCAAAAGGTAAATCTGACAACGAAATCATGAGGTTTTGCCAGGCATTTATGAGCGAACTCTACAGACATATCGGCGCAAATACAGACGTTCCTGCAGGTGATATCGGTGTTGGAGGCAGAGAAATCGGCTATATGTTTGGTATGTACAAAAAACTAGCCAACAGATATGAGGGTGTCCTTACTGGAAAATCACTCAAATGGGGTGGTTCACTTGTAAGAACAGAAGCAACAGGTTATGGCGCAGTTTACTTTGCAAAATATATGCTAGAAGATAGAGGTGAAACACTTGAGGGTAAAAGATGTGTTGTCTCAGGTAGCGGAAACGTCTCTATCTACACCATCGAAAAACTCTACCACCTCGGAGCGCTTCCTGTAACATGTAGCGATTCAAACGGTATGATTTATGACCCAGATGGAATCGACTTAGACCTTTTAAAAGATTTAAAAGAAGTAAGAAGAGCGAGACTTACTGAGTATTTAAACAGCAGACCAAATGCAAAATATACTCCAATAGAAGAGTATCCTGAGGGGACAAATGCAGTTTATGGAGTTGAATGTTTTGCAGCATTCCCAAGTGCTACACAAAACGAACTCAACTTAAATGATGCAAAAATTCTTCTTGCAAATGGCTGTATCTGCGTAAGTGAAGGGGCAAATATGCCTTCAACTTTAGATGCTGTTCATGCTTTTGTTGATGCAAAAATCTGCTACGGTCCAGGAAAAGCGGCAAATGCAGGCGGTGTTGCAACAAGTCAGTTGGAGATGCAACAAAATGCTTCTATGTGCAGCTGGACGTTTGAAGAGGTCGATGCAAAACTAGCACAAATTATGAAAAACATCTACCTCAACGCAAGCACTACTGCTGCGGAGTTTGGTCAACCTACTAACTTAGTTTTAGGCGCAAACATAGCAGGCTTTAGAAAAGTCGCGGATGCTATGATTGAGCAAGGACTCGTTTAAGCACTCTGTTCCTCCGCTTCTAGCGGAGTAGCTGTGCTAATCTCCGTTGTAAGCTCATATCTATTTCTTCCGCCCTCTTTTGCTCTATAGAGCGCTTCATCTGCCTTTGCCATCAACAGTTCTTCATCTAGCGCGCCATCGGCTATGCAACATGCAACACCTATAGAAATTGTTATATATTTCTCTATTTTTGAACTCTCATGCGTGATTTGACTTGCTAGGACTGCATCGCAAATAGTTTGTGCAACACTCGCACTGTTTGTCTCAGATGTATCTGTAAGCAAAACTCCAAACTCCTCTCCGCCAAGCCTAAAGACATAATCACTCGGACGCTTTAGGATATCTTGAAAAACCGATGCTACTTTTTTTAAAACCGCGTCCCCTTTGATATGCCCATAGGTATCGTTGTACTGTTTAAAGAAGTCAATATCAAGCATCATAAAAGTGATATACGCGTTGTTTCTTTTTGCTCTTTTTAGCTCTCGTTCATAGACAAGATTAAAATATCTCCTATTATGCAGAGAGGTCAAAGAATCCGTATATGAGGCACTCTCAAGCTTTTTGTTTGCAATTTTTAATTTTTTTGCACTCATCTCAAGTGCACTCTGATCACTCTGAATGCTTTTGAGAACATAGTACGAAACAACCATTACTCCCAAAATAACCATCACTAAAAGCACACCAAGTTTGAGCAAAAGAGCCTCATGCATACTGAGAAAGTTTTTTCGTTCGTATTTTGCGATATCTATCTCATAGCTGATAAGCTTTTTTATCACTTGATGGATGTGCGTTACTTTTTTTTCAAGCTGCCCAAAAGAGAGCTGCCGCATATCTTGCCCCTCTTCAAACGCTCTCAAAATTGTTGCAAAATATGCATTTGTCTCTTTGAGCTCAGCGGCTGCATAGGCAACATACTCCAGCTCCTCATCTCTTTTAAAATGTGCTTCATAACTCTTCCACTCTTTGTCGATAAGTGCTATCGCAAACTCTATCTCTGACTTGAACTCATTGGGTGCGATTTGCCCCTCTTTTGCTCTATAAAGCGTACCCACAAGGTTGTCATGGTATGTTTGAAGAATGGTATTTAGCTCCACAATGGGAACAAGCGAACCAAAGTAAAGTCCATCAAGATTTTTTTTCATAGCCTTTAGGTTCGTTGCCCCCATAGCACCCATACCTAAGAGACTAAGCGTGAGAATCAAAAAAATAGAAAAAAGTTTACTTCTTGACTTTAAAGTTTCTGTAAAATCCATCACGCCCCCAAAAATCTTTTATATAACAAAGCAAACCCTATGCCAATAGCTCTTTAAAAAGAGCTCTTTTATGCTAAAATTCAGAGATTATAAACACAAAGAAGAAGTATGAGTGAAAAATTAAATCTTATTAAAAAGCTATCCTTTTTTAACTCTCTCAACGATGATCAGCTGGACATTGTTGACGCTATTTCAAAAGTCAGCAACTACGCAAAAAACTCTGTTTTGTACTACGAAAACGACCGTAACAATAAAATATTTTTCCTCATTTCAGGTCTCATCAAAGTTTACAAAATCGACAAATATGAAAATGAGATATTTCTCTACTACATCTACAAAGACACAATGATTTCTGAACTCACCACAGTAAGCAGTGACACTATCCACTGCTTTTCAAATGCAGAGTTTATGGAAGAGAGCGTTGTTTTGGAGGTAGATTTTATAAAGTTCAAACAGGAATTTTTATCTAAAAACATTCTCAACAATGAGTTTATCAACGAGATTCTCTCAAAAACACATCAGCTTCATTGTGTTGTCAACAGAGAGCTTGTCTTTGACGCAACAGCAAAAGTTGCGTTTGCTCTTGCAAATGACCTAGAGATGTTTAACTCACACAAAAGACATGAGGTCTCTTTTATGCTTCACATCCAACCCGAGACGCTCTCAAGAGTACTCAACAAACTCAAAAGAAGTGCCATTATAGAGACGGAAAATACAAATATTGTTATCTTAAACAAAGAGATGCTAACAAGCATCTATAAAGGTGGTTTATCATGATGAAGTTTAATAAAATCAGTACTAAAATCAAGTTTATCGGGGCACTTCTTATCTTCCTTATCGCCTCCGTTATAGGGACAACCATCTATCTTAACCAACACAACATAAAAGATGCACTTGTTATCAATATCGCTGGAAAACAGAGAATGCTTACGCAGCAAATTGCAAAAAATGTCTTTTATATCAACCATCACTCTTCGGGCAACTATGCTGAGTTAGATGCAGCATGTAACACTTTTATCAAAGGGTTGAACACTCTTAAAGTTGGAGATGTTGCCAAAAAAATAGCACCGTTTCATAGTCATGAGATAGCAGTACAACTCTCAAAAATCGATACCTTATGGCACCAATTCCATAACGATGTCCAAAATTTTAAAAAACTTGAAACTTCACAAAGTCAAGATAAAGAGACGCTTGAAAAAATAGTTGCCTCCATCTATACGCAAAATGTGATGCTTCTACACGATGTCGATACCCTTGTTACTCTCTATACTAACTATAGCGAAGAGAAAACAAACTTTATCAAAAATTTCCAATACAGCGCTGGTGGCGTTCTTTTCCTTCTCTTTTTATACTCTTTAGTACAACTCAAGTCCATAGAAGCGCACGTTGACTCTTTTATGCAGTACTCTAAAATGCTTGTAGATAATGAAAACATCTCTAACCTCGCACCCATAGAGCTCCAAGCAGAGAGCGAGAGTGAGATTTTGGAGGTAAGCGATACCATCAACTGCTTTATCAACAAAATCAACTCCGCAGTGGAGTTTTCCAACGAAGCGCTCCTTCAATCGCAAAAAGCATCCTCTAAATTAGAAGAGCTCACAGATGAGTTTGATACTATTCTCATCGAACTCCAAGACAATGCCTCAGCATCAAAACACTTGACAAATAGTGAAGACATGGTTATAGAATCCACTGAGGTGCTTATCAACTCCACAAAAAAGCTGGCAAATCTCAAAGAAGAGCTAGACAAACTCATCAAAAGCTGCCAAGGGATACAATAAATTTTATTTTTGCAGCTTATCTTCTTTGTAAGTGTTACTTATATTTACACTCTCTCTAATTTTAAATTAGTCTTAACTTAAAAAACTACTCTTATGACCTAAATCAAAGAATTTGTTACTTTTACTTGCTATCATTAAAACATGTTAATGGGCACCTTATCAAAAAGTAAGGTTTATTAACTTACAATTTTCGTGTTTCTAAAATTATTTAAGGAGAAAATATGTCACTTTCAAGAAGAGAATTTCTTAAAAGTTCAGCGGCGGCGTCTGCAGCAGCAGCGATTGGTATGAGTGTACCAGCGGAGCTAGAAGCAGCAGCAGCAGAGGCTGAAGGCGACTGGAGATGGGACAAGGCAGCTTGTCGTTTCTGTGGTACTGGTTGTGGTATTATGATGGCAACAAAAAACGGTAAAATCGTTGCTGTTAAGGGAGACCCAGCTGCTCCAGTAAATCGTGGTCTTAACTGTATTAAGGGATACTTTAATGCAAAGATTATGTACGGTGCGGATAGACTTACGCAACCACTACTTAGAGTTGATGCAAATGGAAACTTTGATAAAAAAGGTAAGTTTGCTCCTGTATCATGGAAAAGAGCTTTTGATGAGATGGAAGTCCATATCAAAAAAGCACTCAAAGCAAGTGGTCCAGAGGGTGTTGGTGTATTTGCTTCAGGGCAATACACTATCATGGAAGGTTATGCTGCATCAAAAATGATGCGTGGTGGTTTCCGCTCAAACGCATTTGACCCGAATGCACGTCACTGTATGGCATCTGCTGTTGTTGGTTTCTACCAAACATTTGGTGTGGATGAGCCTTCTGGTTGTTATGATGATATCGAGCTTACTGATACAATCGTATCTTGGGGTTCAAACATGGCAGAGATGCACCCGATTTTATGGTCTCGTGTAACTGATAGAAAGTTATCTGACCCTGAGCGTGTAAAAGTTATCTCTATCCAAACATATACACATAGAACTTCTGACATCGCTGATATCGAGATTATCTTCTCACCAAACACTGACTTGGCACTTTGGAACTATATAGCTAGAGAAATTGTTTACAGAGATGATGCTGAAAAAATCATCGACTGGGATTTCGTTAAAAAGCATATGATTTTCACAGTTGGACCTGTAAACATCGGTTATGGATTGAGAAGAGAGGGTGAAAAATCTCTTAAAGATGGTAAATACACCGCTGCTGAGATGGAAATTATCTCTAAAGAGATGAAGACTATCGTTTCAGAAAAAGAGGGTCCTGCGCTTGAGCCATACGGCTACAAAGCTGGTGACACTATGAACCACCAAGCAGGAACACTCGGTCACTGGGAGATCTCATTTGAGGATTATAAAAAATCTCTTGCACCTTACACACTTGACTACACAGCAAAAATTGTAAAAGGTGACCCTGATGAAGATATAGAAAAGTTCAAAGCAAAACTTCAAGAACTTGCAAACCTTTATATCGAAAAAAATAGAAAAGTTGTCTCTTTCTGGACAATGGGTATGAACCAGCACACACGTGGTACATGGGTAAATACACTCTCTTATAACGTTCACTTTATGCTTAACAAACAAGCAAAACCAGGTGATGGTGCATTCTCACTTACTGGTCAACCATCAGCTTGTGGTACAGCTCGTGAAGTTGGTACATTTACACACAGACTTCCTGCGGACATGATGATTGAAAATCCTGCACACAGAAAGATTACTGAAAACAAGTGGAATATTCCTGAGGGTGTTATCAACCCAGTGGGCGTACAACACATTATGAAAATCCACCGTGATATCGAAGATGGTCTTATCAAATTTGCATGGGTAAACGTTTGTAACCCTTACCAAGATACAGCATCTGCTGAGCACTGGATTAAAGCAGCACGTGAGATGGATAACTTCATCGTAACTTCTGATGGTTACCCAGGTATCTCTGCAAAAGTCTCTGACCTTATCCTTCCATCTGCTATGATTTATGAGAAGTGGGGTGGTTACGGTAACGCTGAGCGTCGTACACAACTCTGGAGACAACAAGTTCTTCCAGTAGGTCAAGCTATGAGTGATACTTGGCAGTGGATAGAGCTCTCTAAGAGATTTACAGTAAAAGACATGTGGGGTGAATGGAAACCAAGCGGTCCAAGAAAAGAAGCACTTCCGAGTGTTATAGAAAAAGCAAAGGCGATGGGTTACAAAGAAGATACAACTATGTTTGAGATTCTTTTTGCTAACGATATTGCAAAATCATATAAACTTGACCAAAATGACCCTATCCAAAAAGGGTATGACAATACTGAGGGTTACGGAGACAGCAGAAAAGTTGTTGGAAGTGACGGAAAAGTATTTGAAGGTTATGGCTTCTTCGTTCAAAAATATCTTTTTGAAGAGTATGCAGCATTTACACGTGGACATGGGCACGACCTTGCACCATTTAACATGTACCATAAAGTTCGTGGTCTTAAGTGGCCAGTTGTTGATGGTAAAGAGACACAGTGGAGATTTAACGTGAAGTATGACCCGTATGCTGCAAAAGCTGCAAAAGGGACAGATCATACGCATGCATTCTACGGAACACTTGCAAAAGCGCTTAAATTTGGTGACTTAAAAGGTATGGATAAAGCGACAGAACAAAAGTCACTTGCAAACAAAGCAAAAATCTTTGCACGTCCATATATGGATCCACCAGAAATGCCAGATGCAAAATATGACACTTGGTTATGTACAGGGCGTGTGCTTGAGCACTGGCACTCTGGAACGATGACTATGCGTGTTCCTGAACTTTACCGCGCTGTTCCTGAAGCTCTCTGCTATATGCATCCAAAAGATGCTGAAACAAAGGGCGTCAAGCAGGGTGAGCTTTGCTGGGTTGAATCTCGCCGTGGCAAGGTAAAAGCAAGGGTTGAGACTCGTGGTAGAAACAGACCTCCAAGAGGACTTGTGTTTGTTCCATGGTTTGATGAAAAAGTGTTTATCAACAAAGTTTGTCTTGATGCGACATGTCCAATGTCAAAACAAACAGACTATAAAAAGTGTGCAGTAAAAATTTACAAAGCATAAACCAACAAAAAAATTAAAGGAGAGGGAGTTCTGCTTAGCAAAACTCCCTGCAAAAGATGACAGCAAGAGAAGAAAGCGATAGAAGAAAGTTTATTTTGAGAATGGCAAGAGGTGCAGGAATAGCTGCTCTTGGCGGTTTCGTGTGGAGTGCGTATGTTGATGAAGTAACAGCTTCTCAACTTCTTTTGCGTCCACCTGGAGCTATCAAAGAAGAGGATTTTCTAAAAACTTGTATCAAATGTGGGCTTTGTGTTGAAGCTTGCCCATACGATACGCTATTGTTGGCAAAACCAGGTGATCATAAACCTTTAGGGACACCCTATTTTATCCCTAGAGACATCCCTTGTTATATGTGTCCTGATATTCCTTGTGTTCCTGTGTGCCCAACAGGTGCACTTGATGAAGCGAGTGTCACAACAGATGGAAAACTCGATATTAACATAGCTGAAATGGGACTAGCAGTCATCGACAGAGAGACTTGTATCGCCTTTTGGGGCATACAGTGCGATGCGTGTTACAGAGCATGTCCGATTTTAGGAGAAGCTATATCTGTTGAGTACAACAAAAATGAGAGAACAGGAAAGCATGCATTTCTTACCCCAGTTGTTCATGCTGACGCATGTACCGGCTGTGGACTTTGTGAGAAAGCGTGTGTTACTGAAAAGCCTGCTATTTTTGTACTTCCAAAAGAGGTTGCAATGGGCAAAGCTGGTAACTACTATATCAAGGGCTGGGATAAAAACGATGAGAAGAGACTCGAGGATGCGACCGAGATTAAAACAAAAACTGAATTAAGCAAGGAAAGTGCTGTTGATTCTTTAAATGATGAAGAGGTTTTATACAAATGAGAACACTTTGGAATAATTATCGATATCTTTTTTTTAGAAGAACCACACAAATAGGCTTGCTTTTTCTCTACTTTGGTGCAAATGCATGGGGTTGGACTGCTTTGATGGGAAATCTTAGCTCCTCCTCAATTTTGGGCATTATTCCACTAAGTGACCCGTATGCTGTACTTCAGATGCTTGCAGCAGGTGCTGTTTTAGCGGTAGATTTGGTTGTTGGCGCGCTTATCATTACCATCTTTTACTTTGTAGTAGGTGGTCGTGCTTTTTGTAGTTGGGTCTGCCCTATCAATCTTGTCACGGATGCAGCTGCATTTTTGAGAAGAAAGATAAAAGTAGATGATTTTGCAAAAAAGCAACCAGCAACACGTAACCTTCGCTACTGGGTTTTAGCTTTAAGTCTCATCATCTCATTTGCTATGGGTGTAGCTGCTTTTGAGTTTATATCACCGATATCTATGCTTCATAGAGGCATTATATTTGGGATGGGTTTTGGATGGGCAGCAGTGCTCATTATCTTTAATTTCGATCTTTTAGTTTTAAAAAATGGTTGGTGTGGACATATCTGCCCACTAGGTGGATTTTACTCACTTGTTGGTAAGTATAGTTTAGTAAGAGTACACCACACACAGGAGAACTGTACACTTTGTATGAAATGTAAAGTTGTTTGTCCTGAGCAACAGGTTTTGTACATGATAGGAAAAGAGACTATGCCAGTCCTCTCAGGGGAGTGTACAAACTGTGCACGATGTATAGAAGTGTGTGATGATGATGCTCTTAATTTTTCAATCAGAGATCTCATAAAAAATAATAAATCGGGAGAATAAAATGAAAGCAATGGGGAAAATAACAATCGGCTTAGTAGCTGCTGCGCTCCTTAGTGTAAGTTGTATGGCAGAAAGCGGTAAAAGTGCACAAAAAGAGGTAGTAAAGCCTTCAATTAGCGAAGAGTCTTTAGGTCTTAGAAAAACAGATATCTACACTGAGAGCAATACAGTAGCAGATAAAACTGCGTATGGTACTGCTCAGGCTACAACAAGTACAAGAATCAAAAGAGCGTTTCAAGATGCTCCTCCAATGATTCCACACGATACAGTAGGTATGCTTCCAATCAAAGCTGGTGATAACAGTTGTGTTGGATGTCACATGCCAGAAGTAGCTCCAGCGATGGGTGCAACTCCGATTCCAGTATCACACTTTACAGACTTCAGACCAAGAGGAAAATTGGTCAATGGCGTTTTTGTTGAAGCGGTAAATAACTACAAAAATGAAGTTTCTATCACAAAACATGATACACTTCAAAATGCCAGATTTAACTGTTCTGCTTGCCATGCTCCACAATCACAAGGTAAGTTAGTTGTTGAAAATACTTTTGAACCGGTATTTACATCAAAAGACGGTGCGGACAAATCTACATGGGATGAGAAAAAATATACAAATTCTCTTAACACGGTCGGTGCAGCAAGTTTTGTTACTGAGGATGACTTAGCAAACAAAAACTCTAAAGCTGGCACACTAGGTGATGCAGCACACTAATGCAAAGAAGAGAGCTCTTTAGCTCTCTTGCTTCTCTTCACAAAGAAGAAAAAAAGCAAGAAGAGTTTATCCGTCCTCCTTACTACAGTGACCTATCTCTTTTTCACAATGAGTGTAACAAGTGTGACGCTGCTTGTGCCACTGCTTGTGAAGAAGATATAATTGCTATTGCTAGCGATAAAACTCCTTATCTTCTCTTTACAAAAAATGGTTGCACCTACTGCGACAAATGTGCCGAGGCGTGTCAATTTGGCGTTTTAACACTCGATGCAAAAAGTCAAATAGCTGCAATAGTAAGCATCAACAAAGAGAAGTGTTTAAGCTGGGATCACACCATGTGTTTTTCTTGCAAAGACCCATGTCTTGAAAATGCGATTGACTTTAAAGCGATGTTTATGCCACAAATAAACGATAAATGCACGGCTTGTGGCTTTTGCATTAGCAGATGTCCAACAGATGCAATTGAAATAAAGGTATTATCATGAAACTTCTCTTAAGTATCACTCTTCTATGTGCTTCACTTTTTGCCGTACCTCTTAAACAGCCAGTGGGTAGTTTTGAAGGGAGTGGTTCTGTTGTGGACATAGTTTACAAAAATGGCAAGATTTACAGTGCCACGGCTGCTAGCAGTGTCGATATATTTGATTTTGAAACAAAAAAACTCTTGCAAAAGATAGAAGTGCCAAAAATAATCGACTTTGCTGGAGATTTAGTTCACTCCAAAGTCTATTCAGTTGACGTGATAGAGGATAAAATCCTTATTCTCTCGCAAGACAAAGATGGATTTAGACGTATTCATATTCATAAAAATGACAAAACAGAACTACTCTTTGATACCAACGAAGCTCTTGCCGTAGCAAAAGCAAAATTTTTAAACAAAGATACGATTCTTCTTGGGCTTTTAAGCAATGAACTCATCTCCTATGACATCAACAAAAAAACATACAACTGGTCCCTACAGGTCTCTGGAGCGAAGTTTTCTGACTTTGTTTTAAATGAGCAAAAGAGCGAAGCTGTCGTAGCTGATGAGAGCGGGGATCTTAAAATTCATGATACAAAAAACGGCAAACACCTCAAACTTCTAGCAGACCAAAATCTTGACAATGTTTTTCAGGTTGACTACAAAAAAGGGGTCATCGCAACTGCAGGGCAAGATAGAAGAACGGTTATTTACGTTCCAAAAGTCAACTCTGCCTACTTTGTAGAGTCTGGATTTCTTATCTATAGTGTAGGTCTCTCTCCAAGTGGCAAAACTGCTGCTTTTGCATCTGATGAGCTCAACAACGTTACTGTTTTTGACACCATCACCAAAGCAACGCTCGGAAAGTTTGGTGGCAATAAAATGACACTAACTAAGATTATATTTATCGATGAAGATAGATTTTTGGTTGGTAGTGATGATAAAACCATTAATTTATATAGTATAAAATAAAATTACCAAAAGGAGAGTAGTTATGGAATTTAATGAGAGTGAATTTTTGATAGAGACAGAAGTCCCGCATGATGAAGTTATCGTCTCAAGAACAGATTTGAAGGGTAATCTTACCTTTGCAAATGAGCTTTTTTGCCAAATTAGTGGCTATACTCCCGATGAGCTTTTAGGAAAGCCGCATAAAATTGTACGTCACCCAGATATGCCAAAAGCGGTTTATAAAGAGATGTGGGACACGCTTAAAGAGCAAAAACAGTGGGTTGGAGTTGTGAAAAATCTCAGAAAAGATAGAGGTTTTTACTGGGTTAAGGCGATTGTTTCTGGTGTCTATAAAGATGGAGTGCTTGTGGAGTACAAATCACTAAGAGCACCTATTACGCATGATGAGAAGTTAGCGCATCAAAAACTCTATGACAAAATGCGCCAAGAGAGTGGCGAGAGAGTAAGAAAAGTTATCTACCAATAAATTTTAAACAACAAGGATAGAGAGATGAATGTATCAAGTATAGTAGTTAAAACTGCCCCAAAGTATATAGATGAAGTAGTGCAAAGCCTAAAAGATTGTGAAGTTTGTGATTATCATATGCATGATGGTCAAGGAAGGATTATCATCACTATCGAGGGTGAAAATGTTGCAGAGGAGCTTGAAAAACTAAGAGTTATTGAAGCAATTCCACATGTGGTTACTGCTGATATGCAGATGTCTTATAGCGAAGATGAGCTTGATGCACACATGGAAGTGATAGAGGGTGGTAACGCTGTTCCTAAAATGCTCGATGATGAAAATGTCAATATCGCCTCCATGAAATACAATGGAGACTTAAAGACCAAAGATGATTTGATAACATTTACAAAAAAATTTGACGCAACAGAAAGGTAAGCTTTGTCTGCAGTATTTGAATCAACGATAAAAATGGTACAAAACAGTCGTGAAGATTGGTATATAGAGTTGAGAGATCTCTTTGAAAACAAGATTGAAATTTGTGCAGATTTGCAAGAGTACTCAAAAAAGATAGAGGAGTTAGGCGCACTTTATGGCGGCAACATAGAGGTAAGATGGACAAAAGACCTCAACGTTCCTCCCTACGTCATGGACACTATCCGCTTTGAGATGTCAAAACTTCAACGTGAGCTTGAAGAAGAACTTGGCGAACCAATCATCAAAGGGAACTAAGAGATTTGGAAGCAAAAGCCATACAAACACTCAGTTATCTCGGGTACGATGAGATTCAAAACCATCTTAAGGGTGTCTCACATATCATTATGGCTGCCCCTGCTCCCAAACATTTTCAAGAGACTCCCATCCACTTTACCCTCTTTTTAAATACGCAAGAGAATTTACCACAAGAGATTCAAGAAGCTGTTTTTGGCAAGTTTTTAGAGGAACATAGTATCACAAATCCTCAAGAGATTATGAGTCAGATGATGCCTGTGGGATTTGGTAAAGGCACACATGAAACGCATATGCCTCTTCTTCTAGTCAAACAAGAGGATATGCAAAATATCCCTCACACACCTATGTTTGTGATGGACTTCTTAGCAGATTCTAAGAACTTCAGTGAAGCCAAAACAAACGAACTCACTGGATGGAGCTACGTTTATGAGAGCTAATCTTTAGCACACATCGCCTCTACCTCTTCGATGCTCTTAGCAATCGCAGAGGAGAGATTTTCACACCCATCTTTTGTTACTAAGATATTATCCTCAATCCTGATTCCGATGCCGCGATATTTCTTTGGCACGCTTTTGTCGTTCGCATCGATGTAAAGACCTGGTTCTATGGTTAAAACCATCCCTTTTTGCAACGGTATCTCTTGGTTTTTTGCATCTCTGTAGGGTGCTGGGTCATGTACATCGATGCCCATCCAATGCCCTATTCCGTGAGGATAATACTTTTTATGTTTCTGTTTTTTGATAAGCTCTTTAACATCTCCACTTAAAATCCCAAGCTCTACCATTCCCTTTGTCAAAAGTCTCTCAGCACTCTCTTGTAGATGGCTTCTCTTTACAAAAGGTTTAATCATGCGAATGATTTGGAGTTGTGTCTCTAAAACTAGCATGTAGAGCTCCTTTTGTGCCTCGCTAAACGCACCATTCACGGGGATAGTTCTTGTGATGTCGCTAGCGTAGTAGTTATGCTCACACCCAGCATCGATGAGGATAAGCTCACCACTCTCAAGTGCTTTGGAGTTTTCTATGTAGTGAAGCGTATTTGCATTATTCCCACACGCAACGATAGAGGTGTATGCATCGCTATAGGCAGCATTCATCTTAAACTCATGCTCTATCTCTGCTTGAAGATGGTACTCGTATCTGCCTTTTTTCGCTATATTCATAACCCTATGATGCGCTTTTGCAGTGATGGCGATGGACTCTCTGATAAGCTCTATCTCCGCGGCAGATTTGTAGAGCCTCATCTTTTGAATGAGAGGGAGGATGTCATGCTCTGCTTGAAATGATTTCGCGATTTTTATCATCTTTTTCAGACCGCTTTTTTTGGCATTTTGCTCATAGTAGAGATTTTTTTTCTTGCCTCTATACTCTAAAAAGATTTTTTTAAAATCCTTCGTTGCATAGACCTCATCGACTAAAAATCTCTTTTTTGCCTCTTTTTCGCCAAGGCGTTTTCCGTTCCAAAGCTCTAAGGTCTTCTCTTTTTTTTGCACAAAAAGAATCGTCTTACACTTTGTACTGCTCTTTACAAAAAGGAGGATAGCATTATCCTCTTTGAAGCCCGTAAGATAGTAGAAGTTGCTATCTTGTCTATAAGGGTGTTCTGTGTCGTGTGAACGCGTTACTGCCTCTGCACTAAAGAGTACCGCTAGAGAGCTTTTTGCTAACTTTTTAAAAACTTTATCTCTGCGCTTTTTGTATTCACTCTCCAAAATCATCTGCATCTCTCCTCAAGCCATGCTCTCTTGTTTGCAACAATCTCTCCAAGAGCCTTTTTATATGCTTCTACCCCTCCAGAAGCATCCGCTGTTTTTGTTTTTACTTTTGAGCGAAAGGTTTTTGTTGCGATAGCAGTAGATGTTTTTGTATCAACAAGTGTGAGCGAGATAAGGAGATTGACATAAGAGCTGCTCATATCGGCAGTATAAAGCTGTGTAAACTCCTCTATATTTGTCTCTAAGACCAAATCTGTCTTTACTCTGGAGCCAAATGGGTGGACACTTCCAAAGAGCTCAAAATCTCTTATGCTTGAAAAGAGTTCTGAGGTGATAAAACTATTTACAGACTCCTGCCACTGTGACTGTGAGTAGGCAAAAACCTTACCATTTGCCTCGGTATATTCCATCTGCAAAGAGAGAAGTGAAGCGGCACTAAATGCTTGCGCCACCTTGAGTGATTTTGCCCTGCATCCTTGAGCGTTGCTCTTTGCCACACTCTCTTGCAATGTCATCCTATACTCAGCCACTGTTGGCTTAAGTGTTGTACATCCTAAAAAAAAGAGCCCTACTGCCATATATACAAAAAATCTCATGCTACTTCTCCCCTGGTCCTTTTTTCATCTGCTCTTGCAAAAACAAAATATCCGATGGACTTCTTTCATGCTTTTGGAGCGTCTCTTCTATCTTTATCATAAGAGTTTGCATCTCTAAAAGCGTGTTATTCATCGTCGGTATAAGCTCGCTTGTCATCTCTTTAAAGTTAAAATCACCGCTTTTAACCGCATTGTTGATTGTGTCCATGGCCCCGCGGATACCGATATAGCTCTGCATAATAGAGCCAAAAGAGCCTGCTACACGGTCTTCCCAGACGATACTGTTATCAATTAACTTTGCTATACGTGGCATCATTGCATCAAGTTTTGCTGAAGAGCTCTCTAAATTTTTCATCGTTTGCTTTAAGCTTCCTACTGTCTCATCGTCTAAAATATCATTGAGTTTTGAAACAAAAAGCGCACTGTTTTTTAAAAGAAGCGTTATCTCTTCTTGATTTTTATCTCTTAGTAGCAAGTTAAAATTTTTAAGTGTATCTGAGAGTTGTAGTGTAATGTCGCCTAGACTGTTTTCAATCTTGATAAGTAGAGACGGAATAGTTTTTATCACTGCAAATTCTTCGCCCTCGGTATGCTTGAGTGGCTCTGCACTATCATCACCAAAACTTAGGTTGATGTAGCTCAAACCCGTGATGCCTTGTGATGTGAGTTGCGCCCTTGTGGAAGATTTGATAGGTGTTGATTTGAGTATGCTTACAAGCACTCTTACCTCTTCAGAATTTTTAGGATTTATGGAGAGTTCAGTTACTTTACCCACACTTATACCTCTGTACTTTACAGCTGCATCGAGATTTAACCCTAAAACAGACTCCTCAAAGTAGATAGCGTATGTTCGCATCTCAACCTCTTTGGATGGCTTTAAGAGCCAGTACCCAAATCCCAGCATCAAGCCAACTCCCAAAAGCATTAAAAAACCGACTAAACTGTAATTGACTCTATTATTCATAAATATTACCTCTGTACACCGCTAAAAAAAGTTTTGATAAAATGATTTTCAACGCCAAATATATTATCTAAATTCCCCTCATAGACTACTTTTTTCTCATCCAAAACTGCCGCATAGTCCAGTGTATCATAGATGGAGCGCAGATCATGCGAGACCATAACGATGGTGAGCCCAAGAAGATCGCGCAATTTCAAAATCAAAGCGTCAAAATCACGAGCGGAAATGGGGTCAAGTCCACTTGTGGGTTCATCCAAGAAGAGAAGTTTAGGGTCCATCGCAAGAGCACGTGCCAGAGCTGCTTTTTTCTTCATTCCACCGCTTATTTGGGATGGGTAAAGATAGGCATCTGAGGCTTTTAGTCCCACGATATTGATCTTAAATGCTACTATTTCACTAATCATTGCCTCAGACAAATCACTGTATTCGACTAAGGGGAGCGCTATGTTATCGCGAATATTGAGTGATGAGAAGAGTGCACCCGCTTGAAACAGCACTCCCCACTCCCTACGAAGGCTCATGGCATCATCGTAGCCAATATCTTGAAGCTTTTTTCCCAACACCTCAATCGCACCACCATGAAACTCCTGAAGCATAACCATCTCTTTAAGAAGCGTAGTTTTACCGCATCCGCTAGGACCTAAAAGCCCGTAGATACTCCCTTTTGGAACACTAAGAGAGATGTTTTCATGGATTATTCTCTCATCAAACTGCGTTTTTAGTCCTCTGACTTCAATGACATTTTGCATTATATTCCCAAATTCGTAAAAGCGATAGAGAAAACCGCATCACAGATAATGACTGCAAAAATGGATTCAACAACGCTTTTTGTCGTGTTAAACCCGATGCTTTGCGTATCGTCTTTGACCAACATTCCCCTATAAATAGCTATAGAGGCAATCAAAAATGCAAAAAATGGACCTTTAAAAATTCCCACTAAAAAGTGCTTTATCGCTATAACTTCACTAAATCTCTCTAAAAACATCTCAACAGTGATGCTCATATCAAGATTTGCAACAACCATACCGCCAATAATAGCCATTATATCGGAGACAAAAATCATAATGGGCATTGTTATCATAAGGGCGATTATCTTTGGAACAACTAAAAATCTGTAGGGGTCAAAACCCATCGTCTGCATCGCCTCTAGCTCTTGTGTTATCTTCATCGCGCCTATTTGCGCAGTAAATGCCGAGCCGCTTCTGCCTGCAATAACTATTGCGGTAATGAGAGGAGAGAGCTCACGTAAGATAGAGAGTCCAAGCATATCTACGATAAAAATATTTGCTCCATAAAGCTTTAACTGAACAGAGGACTGATACGCAATAACAACACCAATCAAAAAACTTGTCAGCGCGATGATACCAAGCGCTTTAAGAGCACTTTCGTTGATTTCAAAAGCTATTTCTTTAAAGCGAATATTTTTATAAGAGAAAAGA
This sequence comes from Sulfurimonas lacustris, assembly GCF_059705355.1. Lineage (NCBI taxonomy): Bacteria > Pseudomonadati > Campylobacterota > Epsilonproteobacteria > Campylobacterales > Sulfurimonadaceae > Sulfurimonas > Sulfurimonas lacustris. The sequence continues at coordinate 570,072 of NZ_AP046125.1, read as the reverse complement.
TAGTGCAATTTATGCATAAAAAGCTCACCCATAAATGCTAAAAAGGAGAGAAAACTGAGGTAGCTTTTATAGCCGCCCACACCTAGTTTTTCAACCATACTCCTCTTTTTTTTCTTTGGTATAGTCTCTTTTTGACTCTCCTGTTTTTGGGTGAGTTGTAGCATTGCGAGAACACTCTGATGTTGGCTCTGTATCTCTACGCTTAACTCTTTTGCATGAAAATGGTTTTGAAGATGGTTTAAAAAAAGAGCTCCCGCAGTGTCTAAAAACTCAAGTTCAGACAAATCAAGAATGATTTTCTTCTCTTTAGAAAAAGATGTCCTCTCTATCTGCTTTTGGTAGCTTGTGAGGTTATAGAGGGTGAGCTCTCCTGTGAACTTTAAAGAGAGCGCATCCTTTGTATCGATAAATCTAAAAGATGAAGCGTTCATAAAAGAGGGTTAAAAATCTCTTTGTAGAAGTTTTTTAACCTTTAAAATCGTGATAATCTTATCTGCCTGTTTTCCAACGCCATCAATCGCCGTATCATCGCCGCTTGCCGTATCAGGGGCTGGTCCTATGTTTGATTTTTTAATTCTTATCGCCATTGTAAGTCTATCGATAACAAATCCTGCGATATCGTCTCCATCACGCATAACGATAAATCGCGTCTCTTCGTTATGTTTTTTAGGACTAAGTCCAAATTTCGTACGCAAATCAATAAGAGGTATAACAGCGCCACGCATATTAAAAACCCCAATCACATACTTTGGAACTTGCGGCACTCTTGTCCATGGAAATGGTTTGATAATCTCCTGAATCGAGAGAATAGGCACTGCATACTCCTCATCCCCGATAACAAAACCAACTAACTGTACAACATCATCTGTATGCGTTAAGTTTTCGCTCTCTTTTTGGCTCTGTTTTTTGATAATCTGTTTTAATTTATCGCTCATTTTAAAAACTCCGATTTAAAATTGATATTTCTTTGAACCACGCTCATAAGATAGTCAGCAGAGTACGGCTTTGTGATGTACTCAACCATACCAGATTCAACACCGCGCATACGGTCAGATTTGCCTGTGCGTGACGTAACAGCGATGAGAGGGAGATTTTTATATCGGTTATACTTTTTAATCTCTGTCGCCAAAGAGTAGCCGTCCATTCGCGGCATCTCAATATCCACAAGCATCGCATCAAAGTTATGGTCACCCTGTTTTAAGATGCTCAGTGCTTCTTGACCATCACCTGCTTCAACCAATGTAACGCCTAGTGGCTCTAATGCTTTTCTCATGATAGTTCTATCTGTTTTAGAGTCATCTACTATCATCACGGTGTAGTCACTCGCTTTTGTTTTGTCACGTGTAAGGAGTGCAACATCCGACGTCGTATCTACAATCGCTGATGTTTTTACATGTTTTGCCATATCCATAATAGCAACAACGTCAACGATAAGCGTTACGCCGCCATCTCCACGGATAGTCGCTCCTGCAATACCGTTGATGCCCTTGAGAAACTCTCCGAGAGACTTGATAACAATCTCCTCTTGCCCGACAAGCGTGTCCACAATAAGACCAAGTTTACTTGCACCAAGACCAAGAACAACAACATAAGCATACTCGCTTGAGTCTAAAATGCGCTCTACTTCAAAAATATCACCAATATGCACAAGTGATAAAACATCCTCACGCAGCCTCATAACAGAGCGTCCCTCTACTGTATAAACTTCATCTTTTGAGATACGCACCGTCTCTAAAACAGAAGCAAGAGGGATAGCGTAGTGCTCCTCTTGAACACCGACAAGAAGCGCTTGAATAATCGCCAATGTCAGAGGAATTTTGAGCTTCATAGACGTACCGACACCTATCTCACTATCGATGTCAATGATACCGTTAACTTTTTCTATGTTTGTCTTTACAACGTCCATACCGACACCACGACCTGAAACGTTTGTAACAACTGCTGCCGTAGAGAACCCTGGCTTAAAGATAAGACCAAACGCCTCTTTATCGCTCATATTATCCGCTTCTTTTTCGGTAATGAGCCCTTTTTCAAGAGATTTTCTCTTGAGCATCTCTGTGTCAAGTCCTTTTCCGTCATCATCGATTTGGATAACGATTTGGTTTCCTTCATTGTATGCTTTGAGCTTAATCGTACCTGTCTCGTTTTTGCCCTGTTCTGCACGGATATGCGGTGCTTCGATGCCATGGTCGCATGAGTTTCGGATAATGTGAACGAGCGGATCGCCTATCTCTTCAACGATAGATTTGTCAAGTTCTGTCTCTTCACCCGATATCTCAAGTTCTATCTTTTTGTTGAGTTCACGACCAAGGTCACGAATCATTCTTGGAAACTTGTTAAATACTTTACCAATAGGAAGCATTCTTGTCTTCATAACCGCGATTTGAAGGTCTGTTGTAACGATAGAGACGATGGAGACAACTTGGTTAAGCTCCTCTAAAAAGCTCTCACCCTCATAACGCTCTTCCACATCATCGTTAATCTTGATCAGTCTGTTTTTCGCAAGAACAAGCTCTCCTATGAGGTTCATCAAATGGTCAAGTCTCTTCACATCTACACGGATAGTTTGCTCTACTGTTGACTGCTTTTTCGCTGGAGAGCCCGCTCTTGCATCGTCACTTCCCTCTGAATCATCCCCAAAAGAGGCAGGTTTACGTGCAGGAGTTACAACGGCAGGAACTTTGACAACAGGCTCATACTCCTCTGCATCATCCTCTTCCTCTGATTTTGCACTTGCGTTTGTGCCTGAGTTTTTTTGCTCTCTTTTTACTTTATCTTCTGCTTGTCTTTGTTGTAGTAGTCTCTCAATTTCTGCTTCTAACTCATCTGCGTCCATATTTTCATAGTCAGGTTCATCTTGAGGTGCTATTTGAGGCGTCTCCTCTTGGACTACCTCTTCTACTTTTTTTGCCGCAGCAGGTTTTGCAGCAGGAACTTCCAAATCCACCTCACCCTTTGCACATTTATCAAGTCTTACAACACAACCAGAGACATCGATACCATCATCTGAACTTGTATCACGAATCCTAACAAGAAGCGCTTTCATAAGGTCGATAGACTCCAAAATCACATCCATAATATTTGGGCTAATAATCAACTCACCATGTCTTGCTTTGTTGAGAACATCTTCCATATGGTGCGTAAGATGCGTTAAAACATCAAAATTTAAAAATGATGAAGCACCCTTAACTGTGTGTGCAACACGAAAGATTCTGTTTAAAAGTTCCAAATCATCTGGTCGCGTCTCAAGCTCAACCAAATCCTGATCTAACTGCTCAATAAGCTCAAAAGATTCAACTAAAAAATCTTGCAATATCTCTTGAAATTCATCCATCTTTACACTCCTACTTCATATGAGCACGAACAATTCGCGCTACTTCTTTATAAAATGAACTCGCCTTAAACTTCACTAAGTAAGCTTCACCGCCAGCTTCAACTCCTCGTCCCTCACTGAAATGGTCGCTAATAGAGGAGTTAAAGACTATCGGAATATCTGTAAATCTTCCATCCTCTTTCACATTTGCCGCAAAGTGAAAACCATCCATCTTCGGCATCTCAACGTCAGAGATGATTATCTTGAGCGTTTTTGCGATTTTTTCACCATAAATTTCATGGAGTTCATTAAGCTTTTGAAGCCCCTCTTCGCCATCTATGGCTTCAAGAACATCAAAGCCCATATTCATCAGTGCTTCTTTGACAATTTTTCGTGCTGTTGAGCTATCATCTAGTACAAGTGCGAGCCCTGAAAAACTCTCTATCTCTGTATTGTCAAACTGTGTGTCCGGTTCATAAAGACCAAGGTCTTGAACAACGCTCTCTAAGTCTAAGATAAGCAGAACGTTATCACCCTCTATTTTCGTTACACCCGTGATTTTGTTTCCTTCTAACGAGGAGGAGCTACTCATAAAAGAGGCAGGCTCTATGTCAGCCCAACTGATGCGTCGAATCCTCTTTGCTTCATGGACGATAAAACCGATAAGAACGTTGTTAAATTCAGTAATGATAACACGTGAACTTTTTTCCATATCTTCGGGTTGTTTGATTTTCATCCATTTTGCCAAATTGACAACAGGAATAACTACGTTTCTAAGGTCAAAAATCCCCTCGATAAACTCTGGTGTTCCTGGTAAATCAGTCAATTTTGGCAGTTTGATGATTTCGCGGACTTTTGAGACATTGATGCCGTAAATCCCCTCATAAACTCTGCCCTCTTCTTGTTTGAAAATGCGGAAATCTACAAGCTCCATCTCATTTGAGCCGACTTTTAATGAATTGTCTATATCCATATCCTAAATCCCTTTTGAGAAATTTTTTTCTTCTAACAACTCTCTATTTTGAGGCGATTTTACTATAAAGTATCTTTGATTGCAAGCAAAAGCACCGAGATTGATATAGATGAAACCGTCCATCTCTATGGTTTTGTTTTGGTGAAAATGCCCCTCTATGAAGTAGTCGCAAATATATTTTGCCCCTAGCCTCTTTTGCATAAATCTTTTCAAACCGACAAACTTTCTGCAATCATCTTTTTTGCTCAAGTAAGCATCTAAGCGTTTTAAAATCGCATGTCCAAAAAGAGTGTCCAAAAAGGAGAGCAGATGTAAAAGAGTGCTGTTGCGAATCGTTTTGGCATAGATTTTATATCCCAAATCGCCCTCTATATCGCCATGCGCAAGAAGGATTTTTTTGCTCTCGTAGCTGCATGCCACGGGCTGCTGTTCGATGGGAAATATTTTGACATTTGGAAAAATAGAAGCGAGGTTAAAATCGTGGTTTCCCTCAAAGTAGAAGACCTCTATGCGCTGGGCTATCTCGTTGATGAGCCCTATCGCCTCTTGGTTTTGTATGTGAGTGTAAGGAACTTCCCCAAAAAGCGCATCAAAGATGTCGCCCATCAAAAAAAGCTGTGTTGCGTGGATATTTTGAACGTAAATCTCTCTGAGAAAAGTCAAAAGTTCGGGACGTTTGTGGGAGTAGTGCGCGTCTGCTACGACAAGCGCACCCTCTTTGAGCGTGATACTATGGGACATACGCTATGTTTGGGATACCCAAATCTTCATCAAGCCCCATCATCAAGTTTGCGTTGGCTACTGCCGCCGATGACGCACCCCTCATAAGGTTATCTATGGCACTTGAGATAAAGAGAAGATTGCCCCTTCGCTTGACATAAATATCGCAAAAATTTGTTCCTGCGACATTTTTCATATCGACTGGATTTTTGCTTGCACGTACATGCTTTGCATCTTTGTAAAACTCTTCAAGTACGCTAGAAGCATCAAAATCACCCTCAACCTGTATATAAATAGAGCTTAACATACCACGAGTAAGCGGACAGAGATGCGGTACAAAATGAACCTCATCAAGCGTTACGCCTAGCTTGTGAGCAATCTCCGGAGCATGTCTGTGTGAGAGAGGATTGTAGGCAAAGAGGTTGTCGTTAACGTTTACAAAGTGCGTCACATCGCTAAGTTTTTTACCTGCACCGCTCACACCTGTTTTTGAATCAACGATTATCGGAGTGCCTTTTACTCTTCTGCTTAAAAACGGCAAAACACCCAAAACCGCCGAGGTTGGAAAACAGCCTGGGTTTGCGACAAGTTTTGCACTTTTGAGCTCTTTAGCAAAAAGTTCAGGAAGCCCATAAACCGCATGCTCTAAGTTTTTGGTATCGGTATGAGGGCAGTAAAACGTTTCATAGATATCTTGAGGAAGTCTATAATCAGCCGAGAGATCAACAACTCTCAACCCTTTTTCAAGAAGCGGTTTGACATACGCCATTGCCGTTTGGTGCGGAAGTGCCAAAAATACAAGCTCACATGCAGCGGCACAAGCATCGAAATCCGCCTTTTGTACATCCATAGAAGCAACTTTTGCAAGAGATGGATGGAGCTTCTCCAAAGTTGTTCCGCCCTCTGTGTTGGCAACATAAGAGAGATGAAACTTTGGATGTTTGAGAAGAATCTTGACAAGTTCAAGCCCCGTATAACCGCTCGCGCCTATAACGCCTACATTAATGACACTCAAAGACAATCTCCTGATATTTTACTTCAACAACCTCAAACTCTTTTTGCCCGTTTGGAAGCTGAACCTTCACATCGTCCCCCTCTTCTCGCCCCAAAAGCTGTCTTGCCAAGGGAGAGTTAAACGAGATAAGTCCCATATCCGGGTTGGATTCGCATCCACCGACAATTGTGTATGTAAACTCCTCCTCCGTGTTGACATCGCAAACAACTACGGTTGACCCAAAGCTTACCTTTGCATGTTCAAGTTCGCTTGGGTCAACAATCTTGGATGAACCTAAGAGTTCTGCAAGTTCCGCCAACCGCAAATCGATGAGTTTTTGGTTCTCTTTTGCCGCATGATATTCGGCATTCTCTTTCAAGTCGCCATGCGAGAGTGCCTCTTCAATATCTTTGACAATCTGTGGTCTTCTCACGTCTCTTAGGTACTTTACCTCTGCTTGAAGTTTGTTGTACCCAAAAAGTGTCATCGGTTCGATTTTTTCCATCTCTATTTCTCTGTTGTTGATTTTTTTTGCGCCATTATAGCAAATTCACTCTTTTTTCATCTTCGAGAGGTCAAACTCTATCGTCTCATCTTCGCACTCTATGGTAATGATGCACTTTGCTTTGCTTATTTTTTTTGCTTTTTTAATGTTTTGCAGCAGCATTATATTCTCTTTTGAGATTGGGTCATGGGCATAGAGTGTCTCATCTTCAACATAAAAAATCCGTCCGCCGCCGCATCCATCGCCTATGATTCCCTCACATGCAAGAGGGTTTGTCTTAAAGTTTTCCATTTTTTTTCTCCTTAGCATTCCAAGTGCCTCTGCACACATCACAAGTCCAAAAGTTGCCGTAACCCCAATAAAACTTGCTTTTTCTTTTGTTTTTGCCTCTTCTGCGCTAAAGATGACTTTATATTTTTTGTTGAAGCCTCTTTTTTTGAGTTCGTAGCGGATTTTTGCGCCGAATTTGTCGCCGTAACTCTTCCAGATATCGCCAACTTCTACTTTTGTGGGGTCTAGCCGTTTTGCGCTTCCAAGGGAGGAGATGAGTTTTTTGTGGCACTTTTGCGCAAGAGAGAGTTTGGGTTTGATGTCGTCTATGGCATCCAAAACCACGTCATACTCGCTAAAGTCAAATGCCCAAACCCACGCCTCGTCTATCTTTGCGTTTATGATTTGTATGTGCGGGTAGTGTTTTTGGAGTGCGTGGACTTTTACCTCTCCCTCATGAAGCTCTGAGTGGAGTTGACGGTTTTGGTTGCTCATGTCGTACGTGTCAAAATCAACAATCGTTATATGCCTAACGCCGCTTCTGCAAAGACAATCAAGACAGTGTCCGCCGACACCGCCGACACCTAAAAGCAGAACTTTCGCATTTTGAAGTTTGGCAAAATCATCCCCGAAAAGGGGCTTTATGCGCTCGTATTTCACTGTTCCAGCCACTCTTTGAGTCTGTTCATACTTTTGTATGCGCTCATATCAAGTTGAATGGGCGTGATGGAGATATCGCCGCTCTCTATGGCTTCATAGTCGCTTATGCCCTCATTGCCTGCACGTGCGGAGAAGTTGAGCGGATGCAGACCCAGCCAGTAGAACTCTTCGCCTCGTGGGTTTCTATGTAGATGCGAATCGTTGGCGTACATCCTGTATCCAGAGTATGTCAATACCATTTTTGCATCTTTTTTATCCGCTCCGTCAATGTTTGGCGGGATATTTACATTTAAAAACTCACGCTCAGGAAGAGGAAAAGAACCCTCTCGTATCTTTGTAACGAGCTTTTTAATCGTCTTTTGTGCCAAAGTAAAATCACCTTGGGGATCCGTAAAATCCATAACTTGCGATATAGCGATGGAAGGGATATCATGCAAAACCCCCTCCATCGCCCCCGCCGCCGTTCCTGAGTAAGTGATATCTTCTCCCATATTTGAGCCACGGTTGATACCGCTGATAAGCAAATCAGGCTTTGAATCCACAAATATCGCACTAAGCGAGAGATAGACACAGTCACTCGGCGTACCGTCATCAAGCTTAAAAAAGTTATCCCCAACCCCCACAAAACGCAGAGGTCGCACAAGCGTCAAAGAGTGCCCGCAAGCTGATTTTTCATTTGCAGGTGCAACTACAGTCACATCCACGCCCTCAAGCTCTCTAAGAGCATCCACAAGCGCCAACAAACCGTTTGCCTCGTAACCATCATCATTTGTTACCAAAATTTTATATCTATTTTCATTTTTCATAACTGCTATTCTAACATAAGAGTTCTTGCAAAACTAAAAACTAAGCGAACGATTCTGCAACGGAAGGGTCACAACAAGCAAAGCGGTTGTGGGGTACCCACCGTGAAGCCTTAGTGAGCGTGTTTTTAGTTTTGCAAGAACTCTCCACCACATACTTGACATAACAACTTCTATTAGTGTAAAATTACGGCATCAAAATCGTAATGAATTTATTTTTACGCTTTCTCAATTTCCCAAATTCCGCAGGGCAAAAATCCAAAACGTTAAGGCAGTCGTATATATGAGCGAAAATACCACGCAACAACCTCGCAAAGTCCAAAATCCTAAAACCAACGCAAACCCAAAATCAAGAACGCACAACCCAGTCAAGGGTGTCAGTGTAGAAGACCTTCGTATCAAAAGTATAGAAGAGTTAACGGCGATGGCGGATGAGCTAGCTATCGAGCAGCCAAATGAGCTAAAGCGACAAGACCTCATTTTTGAAATCTTAAAAGCACAAACTGAGCAGGGTGGTTTTATCCTCTTTATGGGTATTTTGGAGATTATGCAGGATGGTTATGGTTTTATCCGCTCTATTGACAAGAGTTTTGATGAGAGTATCAACGACGCATACGTGTCAAATACCCAAATCAAGCGCTTTGCTCTTCGTAACGGAGACGTTGTTACCGGTCAAGTGCGCCCTCCAAAAGAGCAAGAGCGTTACTACGCCCTCATCAAGATAGAAGCAGTCAACGGTCTTCCTCCTGAAGAGAGCAAAAAAAGACCTCTCTTTGAAAACCTCACACCGCTTTATGCAACAGAACAAATCAAACTAGAGTACAGAGAAAAAGGGCTGACAGGTCGTATGATGGACCTTTTTGCACCTATCGGAAAAGGGCAGCGAGGACTTATCGTTGCACCTCCTAGAAGCGGTAAGACGGAGCTTTTAAAAGAGATCGCTCACGGTATCACTGCCAACCATCCCGAGATAGACTTGATGGTTCTTTTGGTGGATGAGCGTCCTGAAGAGGTAACCGACATGGAGAGAAGTGTTAAGGGCGAGGTTTACAGCTCCACTTTTGACATGCCTGCAAAAAACCATGTCAAAGTAGCGGAGATGGTTATAGAAAAAGCAAAAAGACGTGTTGAGCTTGGGCGCAATGTTGTTATCTTGCTTGACTCTATCACACGTCTCGCACGTGCCTACAACACGGTCACGCCATCAAGCGGCAAGGTTCTCTCCGGCGGTGTGGATGCAAATGCGCTTCATAAACCAAAGAGATTTTTTGGGGCTGCAAGAAACATCGAAAACGGCGGCAGTTTAACCATCATCGCAACCGCACTTATCGACACGGGAAGCAGAATGGACGAGGTTATCTTTGAAGAGTTCAAAGGTACTGGTAACTCTGAGGTTGTGCTTGATAGAAAGATAGCCGACAGACGTATCTTCCCTGCTATCGATATCCTCAAATCCGGAACTAGAAAAGATGAACTTCTTGTCTCTCCTGAAGTTCTACAAAAAGTATTTATCCTCCGTCAGATGATGCACAAACAAGATGACGAGGTGGAAGCACTCCGTTTTGTTTACTCGACAATGGGCAAAAAACCGACGAATGCAGAATTTTTAGAAAGCATGAACCCAAATCAGTAAACTATGAAAGTAGGCGTATTTGACAGCGGTATCGGCGGCTTAACTGTTGTAAAATCTCTCTTAGAGCATAGGCTTCTTGAGGAGATTGTCTATTTTGGTGACACTGCGCGTGTGCCTTATGGCATCAAAGACAAAACAACCATCATCCGTTACGCCATAGAAGCGGTGGAGTTTTTCAAAAATTTTGAACTTGACCTCATTATCGTTGCATGTAACACGGTCAGCGCTCACGCACTCACAGAGATGCGAGAGGTTGCATCATGCCCAGTCATAGGCGTTGTTGAAGCGGGAATCCTAGCAACATCCAATGCACTTCGTGACAAAGAGTCCAACATCCTTATCCTTGGAACAAAAGCAACTATCAACTCAAAAGCGTATGAGATAGGACTTAGGGAGCAGGGATTTACAAATCTTCAAGCAAAAGCGACAGGGCTTTTTGTACCCATAGTAGAAGAGGAGATTTACGAGGGCGCAATTTTGGAAGCAACTTTTAAACACTATTTTGACGCTCTTAAAAAGCCAGACGCTGTTATCTTGGGGTGTACACACTTCCCTCTTATCACAGATGCTCTGCAAAACTACTTCTCAAATGAAACAGTTTTTATCCATTCAGGCGATGCAATAGTAGAACAGCTGGAGAAAGATTTTGACTTTCATACAAAATACACAACAACAAAACTAGAATTTTTCGCCTCTGAAAACCCAGAAGCACTTAAAAATGTCGCTAAAAAGTGGCTGCACCTCTAATCTTTTTTTTCGTAATCATTAAGAAATAAACACCTATTACAATTTTGGTATCGCTACTTTAAGGGGTCTGCTCTTATGCCAAAACTCTCTATTAAAATTCAAATTCTTCTTCTTGTGTGTGTCTCTTTGTTTCTTTTGGCGCTCATAACATCTTCTCTCTCCGGTTCAAAAAGCAAAGAGGCGCTTATGGCGCAAAGCTACGCAAAACTTACCGCTTCAAGAGATATCAAAAAACATCAAATTGAAGACTTTTTCAACAAGTGTGTCAAAGATATTGAGATTTTGGCACACAGTGACAATCTTCAAAATTTGACTTGGGATTTGCTAAGTGTTTTTAATGAGCTTGAGGTAACAGAAGAGGAGCTATTTCCAGTTAAAGACTCTTCTGCACTAGAGGAGCGTCTTCCTCATGAGACCTACTTTCAAAAGTACTATAAAGAGTATGGTTACAGTGACATCTACATCGTTTTGACTAAGGGCGGGCATGTCGTTTACAGCGGTGCAAAAAAGGAGGATTTTGGCGCAAACCTGCACAAAGGATCTCTCAAAGACTCTCCGCTTGCGCAAATCTATGAACAAACACGCACCAACAAACGCACAACATTTCTTGATATGCAAAAATACTCTGTTGATGGCAACACTCCAGCTATGTTTATAGCAACACCGGTTAAGGTAGGTGCTGAAATGCAAGCAGTGCTTATTTTTAAGATAGACACCACGCAGATAAGCAAGATAGCAAACTATAGAAATGGGTACGGGGCAACGCAAGAGGATTATCTGGTGGGTTCGGACAAACTGATGCGAAGCGATAGTTTTCTTAGCCCCACAACACACTCTCTAAGTGCCTCTTTTGCAAATCCGTCTGTGGGCAGAGTAGATACAGAGGCGACTAAAGAGGCATTTGGAGCAAAGAGCGATACCAAAATAGTTGTTGATTACAACGGGCACAAGGTGCTCAGCTCTTATGCTCCGCTGCAAATCGGAGAGGATTTTACTTGGGCAATTCTTTGTGAGATAGATGAGGCCGAGGTGCTTGAGACACCAAATAGCATCCAAAGCAGCATCATTATATCCTCTTTGGCAATACTGGGCGTTATACTCGCACTTGCTCTGTTTTTAGTAAATCACAGCGTCATCAAACCTCTACAAAATTTCCAAAACAGCCTCTTAAACATCAGCACGACACATAACCTCACTATCAAAGCAGATGAAAACGTACCGCTTGAGCTCTCAAAAATGGCATCAAGTTTTAACACACTTATAGTAACGCTCAAAGATTTGATACAGACATCAAAAGCAAGTTCAAATGAAAACGCCTCTATCTCACATGAACTCTCAACCACTGCATTTAAAGTTGGAGAGAATGTTGAAAAGTCCGTTGTCGTCATCGATAGAGCAAGTAAAGAGGCCGATGTAATCAAAGGTGAGATTGACAGAGCTATCGATGAGGCAAACGAGAGCAAAAAAGAGATAGCAAGCGCAAATAAAAATCTTAGTTTGGCAAGAGAAAAAATAGCACATTTAACGAACCAAGTCCAAAAAAGTGCAGAGATAGAGAGTGAGCTTGCCCATAGAATGCAAACACTCTCTCATGAGGCAAATCAGGTAAAGGTTGTTTTAGAAATCATCTCGGATATCGCCGACCAGACAAATCTTTTAGCTCTAAACGCTGCCATAGAAGCAGCGCGCGCGGGTGAGCATGGAAGAGGATTTGCCGTGGTTGCCGACGAAGTGCGCAAACTTGCGGAGAGGACACAAAAAAGCCTCACGGAGATCAATGCAACCATAAATGTCATCGTTCAATCCATTATGGACGTAAGCGCTCATATGAATATCAACTCAGAAGAGATTCAGACTTTGGCACAAAGCGCATCTGAAGTAGAATCAAAGATAAACGAGAGCGTAACAACCGTAAATAGAGCAGTGTCTATAAGCGATAAAACTATCGGCGACTTTGAAAAAACACGAAGCAACGTGCAAAACATCGTCTCACAAATAACTCAAGTCAACACTATCTCATCACACAACGCAAGAAGTGTAGAAGAGATTGCAGCCGCAGCAGAACATCTCAACGCCATGACAGATACATTGCGCTCCAAACTTGAAATTTTTAGAACCTAAAGAAAAAACATGAAAAAGAATCTGCCAAAAAAATGGGTACAAAATTTAAAAATTTTAGATGTCGCACTACAGCCGATTTTAAATATTCATACAGGCAGAATTTTTGCCGTTGAAGCACTCTTGAGAAACTATGAAGAGGTCGGTTTTAGTTCCATTTTTGATCTCTTTGATGCAGTTTATGAGGATAATCTTCTCTACTCTTTTGATTTAAAACTTAGAAAAAAAGCCATCAAGAAGTTTGTAGAAATTGAGGGTCATGAAAAGATGAAGCTCTTTTACAACCTTGACAACAGGGTTTTGGAGATGCCTGATTTTTCACATGGAAATACCATGAAACTGCTTGAGCGTTACGGTATGAGTAAAAAAAGTATCTGTTTTGAGATATCAGAGCGGCATGAAATCTCAAATACTCTAAAAATGCAAGAGGTGCTTGCACACTACAAAGAGGAGAAGTACTGCATCGCCATAGATGATTTTGGTGTGGGACACTCCGGCTACAAACTTCTCTATGACACAAAGCCCGACATTATCAAGATAGATAGATTTTTCCTTACCGATATCGACACCGACAGCAAAAAAAAGATTATGTCGCGCAGCATCACGCATCTTGCTATTCAACTTGGGATAAAAGTTATCGCAGAGGGGATTGAGACAAAAGAGGAGCTTTTTGCATGCAGAGATATCGGGTGTCACTTCATCCAAGGCTATTTCATTCAAAAACCCACAAAAAAAGCATCAGAGATTTTACAAGAGTATGAAAATATAGCTCAAATTCTCAGTAGCGAAAAGAGAGTAAGTCTTGGCAACTACCAAACCGAAACTTATCTTGACAAAAATCCCTCTCTTTGTATCGACACGGAGATGGGTGTAGTTATCAAACATTTTCAAAAAAACCCACATATCGAGACGGCTGTTATAGTCAACGCAAACGATGAACCTATGGGCATTTTACTGGAGAGCAAAATCAAAGAGTATATCTACTCGCCTTATGGCAGATCGCTCATGACAAACAGTACAACTATGAAACTCAAGCTTAAAAATCTCCTACAGCCTTGCGGTGTTACAGAGGTAAATGCCAACATGTCCACCATCATTGAGCTTTTCTCCAACAACCCTGAGTCTGTAGGTATCATCCTAACCAACAACGCAAAGTACTATGGTTTTTTATCGGCAAGAGCCATCATCACTATCATGAATGAGCAAAATCTTCTCTATGCCAGAGAGCAAAATCCTCTTACAAAACTCCCTGGAAACTCTATGATAGAAAAATATCTTTACGAAGTAAGCACAAGTCAGGAGTTTTACATCCTTTGCTATCTTGATTTGGATAATTTTAAGGCATTTAACGATGCTTACGGCTTTAGAAACGGGGATAGAGCCATCATCCTCTTTGCGGACATCCTCAAAAAAAACCTCTCTCAAGAGTTTTTTAAAGCACACATCGGCGGAGATGACTTTTTTATAGCTATCCAGAGCAGTTACGAAGATGATCAAAAACAGATAGACGCTATCATGAAAATAGTAAAAAAGTTTTGCGATGACACAAGAGAACTCTACTCAAAAGAGGACAAAGAAAACGGCTACATTCTCTCTAGTGACAGAGAAGGAAACAAAAAAAAGTTTCCGCTTCTAAGTGTGAGCGCATCGGTGCTTATGGTGAGAAGTTCATCAAAAAAAAGGGATGTGGACACGCTTAATGAGATTTTCTCTTTTCAAAAAAAGGTAGCAAAACAGGAAGCCAACCACATCTCTATAAGCTGTATGCTTTAAAGTCTTATTATAACTGTTTTGATATAATTCCCAAAAATCAAAGAGCATTTATGATAAGAAAAACTTTTAAAACAATTAGTGCAAGCGAAAAACTAAAAAGCTTTATACAGAAGTACAACATCCCTGCGGACTATCTTTTTCCAAATAGGCGGATGGTTTCTAAAGGGGTTTTCATAGGACTCTTTATCGCTTTTATCCCGATGCCGATGCAGATGTTAGCTGTTGTAGCCGTTATCCCTTTTACGCGCTTTAATGTGCCTATCGCGCTCTCCATGTGCTGGCTCAGCAACCCTTTTACTATGCCTCCGATGTACTATATGGAGTATTTGACGGGGAGTTTTTTACTTGGTATGGAGACAACACCGGTAAAGCTGACACTGGAGTGGTTTAGCGACAACATCGGCAATATTTTTATCCCCCTCTATGTAGGAACAGCTTTTTACTCTGTTTTTGGCTCGATTCTGGGCTACTATCTTGTCAATCTTCTCTGGAGAAACTCTGTTCGAAAAGATCAAGAAGATCGTAAAAATGGAAATGGAAAGTATGAATCAAAGAAGAAAGAGGAACTCTAAACCGCCCTCTTTTTAAAGTAAACCCAAGCGACAACCCCAACTACACTCATCGCCAAACTCATAACCTGCCCTTGCGTTATAGCATCACAACAAATATACCCTATCTGAACATCAGGTGCGCGCCAGATTTCGGCTATGGCACGGAGAAGCCCGTAGCTGATACCGTAAACCAAAATCAACTCTCCACTGAATTTTTGATATTTTTTGTAGATATAGACGACTAAAAATACCCCAAATCCCTCTAAAACCGCCTCGTAGAGTTGTGAGGGGTGACGCAAAATGCCATCAACCAAGATACCCCATGGTACATCCGTCTCTCGCCCTATAAGCTCTTGATTTAAAAAGTTGCCGATGCGCCCAAAAACAAATGCAAGCGGTACGCTTATGGCGACCAAATCCATAATCTTGCCAAAGGCGATTTTATGTTTTTTGGAGTAGATGTAGGTACTTAGCAAAAAACCCAAAACAGCACCGTGATAACTCATGCCTCTTATGCCTACAAATTCACCGTTTGAAAAAGGGTTGAAAATCTGCCACGGGTGTGAGAGGTAGTAGAGCGTGTGCGTGTCGTAAAAGAGGATATAGCCAAGCCTTGCACCCAAGATAACGCCTATCTCGACATAGATAAAATAGGCATCTATCTCTTTGCCGCCAAAATCAAGGCTCTCTTTTTTGATAAAGTACTTCCCGATATAAAGTGCCGTGAGAAGTGCCAAAACATACATAATCCCATACCAATGTACGGGTATGAAGAGCGTAAAAGCTACGGGATTAAATGTCTCGTATATGTTGTTCCACGCCGACATTAGTCTCTTAATGCCTCGGCGATAAGCTCTATAGGGTTTTTAAAGATTTGTGGTGCATCTACATAGTTCATGGAAGCGTTTATCTGCATACGGCATGCACTGCACTCAGAGCTGACAAAGTCAGCTTTTGTCTCTTTTATCATAGCCGCCTTTGGAAGTCCTGCCGCTTTAGCAAGATGGTACTTCTCGCTTTGCATCGTCACACCGCCAAATCCGCAACATGTATTTGGGTCACTCATCTCTTTGATGGTGTAGTTCTGCGAGATAAGATTGCGTGGCTCTTTGTGGATACCTTGCATTTTTCTTGCGTGACACGGGTCATGATAAGTAACGATTTTTGGGTCTTTTTTCTTTGATGCAAGTATCTTGCTAAGCTCTGTATGTTTCTCAAGCCACTCTGTCGCCATAAAGATTTTATCTTTCAAAGCCACAGCCCTTGCTTTCCACTCCGGCTGGTCGTGAAAGTAGTGTTCATAGTCGATTTTCAGCATCGCCGAACATGTAGCCTCTGGAACTATGATAGCCTCAACATCCTTGCTAAAACTCTCAAAATACTCAATGTTGAACTTTGCGTTATAGTCAACCGTGTCGAAATCTCCCGTAAAATAGGCAGGTGCAGAACAGCACTTTTGGTCTTTTGCCAAAAATGCGTCAATGCCCAAATGCTCCAATATCTCCAAAAGAGAGTTTCCGACATTTACATAGTTGTAGTTGCCCAAACACCCTATAAAGATGGCGACTTTTCTTTTGCCGCCATTGCTGATATTTTCTGGATGTGAGTTCAAAAATGATGTTTTTCTAAGGCTAGGAAGCAGTCTGTCCGCTCTTAGCATCGGTAAGTTGAAACGAGAACTCATAGAATCGATATCTGCTTGAATCTTAAACCCGCATGTCTGAAACACCCAGCCGAGTTTAAATGCTATATCGTTAAGCCAGCGGTGGCGAAGAAGCAGGAAGAAAGCTTTTTTGTACCAAGCGATGCCGAATTTTTTGCCTATATCGGCACGAACCTGCTCTATAACCATATCCGTAGGAAGCGATTTTGGGCAGACTTCAACGCACGCTGTACATAAAAAGCAACTCTCAAAGATGGCTTTTGCGTTTGCATCTAGCTCAAGATTGCCTCTTTGGTATGCTCCCAAAAGGTCTAAAAATCCCCGTGGAGATGTAACTTCATCGGCATTGACATTGTGGATGGTACAAACAGGGATACACTTTCCGCACTTGATACAATCATCTGTTATAGATTTAAAATCAAATATATCTTGTGGTGTATGACTCATCGCTAAACCGTTTTAGAGAATGTTTTTGCATTTGCGGCATGTTTTTTCATGTAAGCATCAAAAGGCATAGCAATATTTCTTATAAGCAGAGTTCCCGTTTGGCTGCACTCTATAAAATCATCGTTCATACTCAGTAGTTCATCATCTTCAAAAGGTTTTAACGCCTCTATCGCATCCGCAAAATAGGATTTAAACTCAACGCCATAGAGCTTTTCAAATCTTTTTATATCAAGCTTGAAGTTGCTCATAAGCTCCATAATGACAAATTGTCTGATTTGGTCGTCTCTGTTTAGAACGATTCCTCTCTCAAATGGAAGTTGTCCCGCATCGATAGCCTCTTCATACTCATGCATCTCTTTAGTGTTTTGTGCATAATAGTCCACACCCTCGCCGATGGAAGTAAGCCCCACGCCCACCAAATCAGCTCCGCCTTTGGTAGTATAACCTTGGAAATTTCTATGCAATTCCCCTTTTTCTATCGCTTTGAAAAGCTCATCCTCAGGCTTTGCGAAGTGATCCATTCCTATCATTTTGTAGCCATGAGAGGTTAAAAAACTGATAGTATGTTGCATGATACGGAGCTTCTCATCAGGCAACGGAAGCGTTGTTTCATCAATTTTGCGCATAGTCTTTTTCATCCAAGGCACATGGGCGTAGTTAAACACCGCAAATCTGTCTGGATTTAGTGTGAGGGAGAGTTCAAGAGTCTCTTTAAAAGTCTCTAAATTTTGGTAAGGAAGCCCGTAAATAAGGTCAACATTTACAGAGTGCATACCGTATTTTCTAGCCAAATCCATCGCATCTTTTGTGATAGCGTAGGGCTGGATTCTGTGAACGGCTTGTTGGACTTTTTCGTTAAAATCCTGCAAACCGAAGCTCACACGGTTAAAACCGTTCTCACTTAGGACTTTCATCTGCTCTTCATTTATGTGACGAGGGTCAATCTCACAGCTGATTTCTGCATCTTTTACGAAATTTGGAAAAAATGATTTTATCTCTTTGATAACCTCTTCTAGTTGCGGTGCATTGAAAAAAGTAGGAGTTCCGCCGCCAAAGTGCATCTGAATCACTTCACGAGAACAATCCACATAAGAAGCGAGTATCTTTAGCTCTCTTTTGAGGTAGTCGATGTAGCGAACCATCTTGTCCTCTTTAGAGGTAAAGACAACATTACAACCGCAAAAATAGCATGCATTTTTACAAAAGGGCAGGTGAAAGTAGAGGCTTAGGGGACGAGAAGAGTCTTGAGATTTGAGTTTTTGAATGTACTCATCATAACCAAAAGAGTCGCTAAACTCCAAAGCCGTCGGATAGCTTGTATAGCGAGGTCCCGGTTTTGAGTATTTTGTAAATTTTGTAAAATCTAGCATAATAAATAGTCCATTTCTTATAATTTGGCGATTATCTCTAAAAAGTGTTGAAAGGCTAATTAATTTAGTTTTTTAATTTCCCTGCTAATCTTTGATAGACTTCACAACTCTGTAGAAGTTCATTGTGTTTTCCGCTTGCGATAATCTTCCCTTTTTGCATCACCAAAATCATATCTGCATGCTCTATCGTGCTAAGTCTATGGGCTATCGTTATGGTGATTTTATCTTTTGAGTAAGCGATGAGGGCATCTTGTATGCGCTTTTCGCTCTCATTGTCCAGTGCGGATGTCGCCTCATCAAAGAGCAGAAGCGAGGCGTGTTTATAGATGGCTCTGGCGATGGCGATGCGTTGTCTCTGTCCGCCTGAGAGGTTTGAGCCAAACTCCTCCATTTTTGTATATATGCCATCTTCAAGCAACTCAACAAATCCCCATGCATCTGCCAAAACAAGCGCATTTTTCACTCGCACTTCATCAATCTCTTGTCCGTACGCAACATTTGCCGCTAAGGTGTCTTGAAAAATATAGATTCTTTGTGTCACTAAAGAGATGTGATGTTTAAGAGAATCTTGCGTAAACTCTTTTATATTCGTGCCATTTATGAGAATCTTGCCCTCGTTTGGGTCATAAAAGCGTAAAAGCATGTTTATAAATGTACTTTTACCGCCGCCGCTATCTCCTACAAGAGCTATATTTTGTCCCTGTTTTATCTCAACATTTACGCCATCAAGTGCATAACCCTCGTCATAAGCAAGTTTTACACCTCTAAACTCTATATGCGCTATATCTTCTTTTAAAACTTTTGTACCGTCAGTTATCTTGTTTTGTATATCTAAAAGCTCAAATACACGCGCACTTGCGGCAACGGCATCTTGGATTTTTGAGTAGATGGAACCGATGCGGCGAATAGGCTGAAAAACAAGCCCCACAGCGGTGATAAAAGCGGTAAACTCACCCACACTCATGCGTCCCTCATAAACCTCTTTGCCGCCTACAAAGATAACCGCCGCAAGTCCGGCTGCTCCTACTATCTCCATAAGCGGCGAGACAATATCTCCGACATAAACCGACTTCATATTTATCTTGAAAAACTGCCAATTTTGCGTACTAAAACGCCCCATCTCAAACTTAGCGGTTGCATTTGCCTTGATAATTTCGCTGTTGTTAAACACCTCGGTAAGGCGGCTCACAACATCTGCGTTTTTCTCTTGGGAGCGGCGCGAGTACTTTTTAAGTTTTTTTCCAATTTGCAAAATAGGGTAAATCGCCAACGGTAAAAGTACAAGGGAGTAAAAAGCAAGAGTTGGATTGAGATAGATAACATAGCCAACAAGTGCGACAGTGGTCAAACTCTCGCGAAGCAATTCTGGGAGCATGTTAGAGACAAAATAGCGAATACGCTCGATGTCATTCGTCACACGGGAGATAAGCTCGCCGCTTCGGTTTTGGTAAAGATACGACATATCAAAGTTGATGATTTTTTCTAAAAGTATCTCTCGAAATCTTGTAACGATATGCTGCCCAACATAGCTCATAAAAACTGACTGCATATATCTGCCTACCGACTTAAAAAAGTAGATACCCACAAGCCCAAACGGGATGAGATAGAGCATCTCCTCTTTTTTCTCTATAAACATCTCATCCATAAGCGGCTTCATGATATGCGCCGTCGCCGTCGTCGCACTCACCGTAAAAATCATACCGATGAGCACTAAAAAATACTCAAATTTGTACTCTTTCATATATGGCAAATAACGTTTCAATATTTTTTTCAAAGCAGTTCCAAAACTCTTATTTTGTGCGAATTTTATCTAAAAAGCGCTGAATAATCTTTTTTTCATTCTCTTTTGTGTAAAATCCTCTCTTACAAAAAATGAATAGGTTTTTATGAAAAAAAATATTGCTGAAGTTTGCCTTGCCCATGGACTTGGCGGACTAGAACTCTCTGCCGTAAATTGTTTTGAATACTTTAAAAACATAACAGAATGCCATATCATTGTTGCGCCAAATACAAAACTGGATGATTTTATAAAGAGCGAAAAAAAAACCGCCATTAAGCGCAATAAATTTTTTCCATTTATCCCAGCACTGCAACTCGCAAAATTTATAGATAACAATGACATAGACATCGTTCATTTTCACTGGGGCAAAGACATAATAACTGTTGTTTTAGCGAAGTTATTCAGCAAAAAAAAGCCAAAAATCATCCACTCGAGACATATGAATATGACGAGATTTAAGGATGATTTCTACCATCGATGGCTCTATAAAAATATCGACCTGCTCCATGCAGTAACCAAACAAATAGAAGAGCAGATGCAAAAGTTTATTCCTCAAGAGATCAGACCACCAGTAAAGACTATATACCTTGGTGCAAAAGAGTCTCAGGTTGATATGCAAAAAGTTGAGGATTTAAGAACCAAATATGAGTTAAAAGATGCGTTTGTAGTCGGCATAGTTGGTCGAATCTGTGAGGACAAAGGGCAGTATATCGTTATAGAGGCTCTAGCAAAACTTAAAGAGTACAACATTAAAGCACTCATTGTAGGTCATACTATGAGCGAAGCGTACCTTGCGGAGCTCGAAGAGAGAGTGAAAAGTTTGGGAATGCAAGAGAGAGTTATCTTTAGCGGCTTTACAAAAGATGTAAGCGAACACATAAGTCTTTGCGATGTTACAGTTTTGGCAAGCCAAAAAGAGACATTTGGGCTAGTTGTTATAGAGTCAATGATGCACAAAGTATGCACCATCGCGACAGACAGAGGCGGACCGCTAGAAATTATTCAAGATGGTATAGATGGGCTTCTTTTTGATAGAACCACTGAAGATTTGGCAGAGAAAATAGAGTATCTCTACAAAAATACTCATATCAAAGAGTCACTTTCACAAGCAGGCTATGAAAAAGCCAAGAGAGAGTTTGACTATGACACTCAGATGCAAAAAATCTACGATGCAGTGCAAAGCCTCTAAATGAAAATCTGTATAGTAAAGCTCTCAGCAATGGGCGATATCATCCACGCAATGGTCGCGTTGCAATTTATTAAAAAAGCGTTGCCAACTTCGCAAATTGATTGGGTTGTTGAGAGGGCGTTTGCGGATGTACTTAAAAACAATCCCCATATTGATAACATTTTATCCATAAACCTCAAATCGCTCAAAAAGAGAAAGAGCGAGATTTTTACTCAGTACAAAATCCTAAAAACCTACTCAAAAAACGACTATGACATCATCATAGATGCGCAAGGGCTTCTCAAATCCGCCATCGTGGCTAAAATCATCGGCGCAAAAGCGGTTGCGGGTTTTGACAAAGAGTCTATCCGTGAGGGTATCGCCTCTCTTTTTTATGACAAAAAAGTCTCCATTGCTTACGATGCCAACACCATAGACAGAAATGTTGCCGTGCTTTGTGAACCGCTTGGCATAAAAGTCTCAAGTGAAGAGATTGTAAAAAAAGAGAAATTTTTGTTTGCATCTTCGCATGTGTCAAATCTTCCCGAAAAATTCAATATTTTTGTCATAGGTTCGACGTGGGAGAGCAGAAACTACCCAAAAGAGAAGTTTGCACAGATTGCAGAGGCACTCAAAATACCCACGCTTATAGTCTGGGGAAGTGATGAAGAGCATAAAAAGGCTCTTTGGATGCAGGAACACTCAGAGTATTTGAAACTGCTTCCTCGCGGCTCGTTAGATGAACTAAAAGATGTTATCTCTCAATGTTCATTGCTCATAGGAAACGACACAGGACCAACACACATGGCATGGGGGCTCAATGTGCCGTCCATCACTATCTTTGGACCGACACCGACAAATCGTGTCTATGTCACGCCCATAAACAAAGTGGTAAAATCTTCAAGCGTTGTAAATCACTACAAGCTTAACAAAAACGACTTTTCTATACAAGAGATAGAGTCAAAAAAAATTATTAAAATAGCGATAAATTTAAACAAGGATATTAAATTATGAATATATTAGCATTTACAGCAACTGGTAATTTATCAACATTTGGTAGTTTACGACCCGAGCTAGAGATATATATATCTTTAGCAAAAGCTGGACATAAGATAATTTTAATGGCGCAAGAAAATGGTATATACTCCCCAAGACTAGCAGAATATGGAATTAAAGTTATTGATGCTGTACATGAAAAAAAGATAGATTTAAAAAATATTTTAATAGCCAAAAAAATTATTAAAGAAAATAAAATAGACATAGTATATGCAACATCATCAAGAGGTATTTCAAATGCCATCTTTGCATGTATGGGTACAGATACAAAACTCGTAACCTACAGAGGCACAACAGGAGGGCTGTATAGGTACGATCCAAGCGCATATCTTAATGCGCTAAATCCCAGAGTTGACGGTGTCATATGTGTTTCAGAATCAGTAGAGCGGCATGTAAAAAAACAGCTCTTCAGCAATAAACAAAAAGCCGTTACAATATATAAGGGTCATGACATAAATTGGTATAATCAGAGTCCGATAGATTTAGAGAAGTTAGGTACAAACAAAGACAACTTTAATATTGCATTCGTTGGCAATATAAGACCTCATAAGGGGCTTGCATATGTTATACAAGCCGCAAATTATCTTTCTGATATTAAAAATTTACATATTCTTCTCATAGGAAGTAAAATAGATCAAGAACCATATATTTCCGATATAAAAAAAAGCGGTATGAGCAAACGCATACATATTTGTGGATATAGAGACGATGTTCCAAGCATAGTTTCGGCATGCAATGTTTTGATACACGCTTCAACAAGAAAAGAGGGCCTTCCAAGAGTAATTTTGGAATCTTTAGCGAGCGGCACCCCCGTCATTGCTTCAGCAAATGAAAGCTCACTCGAGATAATAGAAAACAGAGTGAACGGCTTTATAGTTCCTCTAAAAGACGCAAAAGCTATAGCCCTTAAAATTAGAGAACTGCATGATTCGCCACAGACCTTAGAAAAATTAAAATTGCATGCAAAAGACGTAATTAAAGATAAAATGTCACATGAAACAACAGTTAAAAAATATATTGACTTTTTTGAATCATTACTAAAAAATTAATTTAAATTTATTTACGCGGAAAACAAAAATGACAAAACAAAATACAGCAATAATTTGCTTATCTCCAAACTTTGGGGGAATGGAAATTGATGCTATAAAACTATCACAGAAGCTTAGTTGTCATACAAATGTAATTACTATTGCTAAAAAAAACAGCTTTATTGCAAACAATTATTTAGAATATATCACAAATGATAGCAGTCTTATTATTGAAACAATAGATTTTAATTCCTCTATAAGCTTATCAATATATTTAAAAACAAAACAAATTATAAAGAAGCACAATATTAAAAATATTATTTTTTTCGGTGCAAGCGAATTAAAATCACTCTATTTTTCTTTTTTAGGTTTAGATATAAATTTAATAATAAGGCATGGAACAGCAAAAACCAGACCTAAAAAAGACTTGTTTCACAAACTGATTTATAGCAGTGTCAATTATCATATTGCTGTAAGCCATTATTTAGAAAAAAATATTAAAACAATCATCCCGATAGGTAAAAATACTAAAATTAAAGTTATATATCCTTCCATTAAAGCTATTGATATGACTAATGAACATACGAATGAAATAAGAATTGTTCATACAGGGAGAATAGCATCGGGTAAAGGACAATTAGATGCTATACTGGCTTGCGAAATTTTATATTTAAACAAAATAGATTTTAATTTAAATATATTAGGTAACTTTGAAAACCAAAAATATAAACAAGAATTTATGAAAATTTATAACAGTCTTGCATATAAAAATAAAATAAACTTAATAGGCTTTACTAGCGATGTAAATTCATTCTTAAGTTCTTCAAATATCTTTCTTTTTCCGAGCTACGGTGAAGGTTTTGGCAATTCTTTTATAGAAGCTTTAAATAATGGCTTAGTTGGGATAAGCTACAATAACACTACTTTTCTCGAGTTTTCTGATTTGGGTTTGTATTTTCACAAAGTTGAGAATAAAAATATGCAACAGCTACAACAAGCTCTTTTAAATATAGCTAATAACATGGAAGATGAATTGAAAAAGAGCATTACAAACAGGGATATTATACAAAATGTTTTTTCCGTTGAAAATGAAATTATGTCCTATTTGGAAATATTAATATGAATAAGGCTATCAATAGAAACCATCTTGTTTTATACATATACTTTTTTAGCTTTATAACACCTCTAAATCTATTTAAAAGCCAACTTTTTATCACAACCACACTTCTTCTTATAGGTTGGCTATTAACATTAAGAGAAAACGATTATATAACCAAAATCAAAGAAATTTTCAATTTTAAACCATTTCTACTTCTTTTTATTTTTTTTATATACACATATATTTCTCTCTTTTGGTCATCAGATTTAAAAGAGGGTTGGAAAATGCAACATTATTTCAAGTACTACTTCATCATAATACCTGTTCTTGCAAGTACATTAACAGCTCAAGAGGCAAAAAATACTTTTAAATTTTTTATTATTAGTCTCGGTTCTTATGCAGTTAGTAGTATTTTGGCATTTTTAAAAATAATAACTATCAGTAAAACGCCAGAGAACCCTATTGGGAATCTTGCATATTCTGTTGCAACTCCGTTTTTAGTTGTTGGTTTTTTTTCGTCTATACTTCTTGCGATGAACGAAACAAATAATAGACTAAAATACTTATTTTATTTCATAGCACTTGTGTGTTTTATTGGAGTTTTTATACATAACGGCCGTGCAGGTCAAGTTGCTTTTTTTGGAACTACTTTTGTATTTATTATTATCTATATTAAAAAATTACTTATTCCTAAAAATTTTATTATTGCTTTATCCTTAGGTGTTCTCTCAATTACTTCAATATTCATTCTTGAAAAAAACGAACGTTTCTCAAAAGGAATTGAAGAAATAAACCTTTATCTAACAAAAGGGAATTTTGAAGGAAGTTGGGGAGCAAGAGCATATCTGTCGAACGGTGCAGTTGAAGGCATCAGAAATAATCCTTTTTTTGGTGTTGGATCTGGTGGCAATACTGATGAAATGCTTAAATTTCAGAAAAAGAATCATTCAAAATTTAGTGGAATCCTGACAGCGACTCATAACCTTCATTTAGATTTATTACTAAAATATGGTTTTTTTGGCTATCTACTCTTCATAAGCAGTATTATGTCATTAATTTTTTTATTTTTAAAAAGTAATCAGAAATTATATGCTTTAATTGGGATTGTATTTTTTTCTGTAATGTTTTTTACTGGACTAGGAGATGATATATTAACTATCAAACCTTTTAATAATGTTTTTATAATTATTTTTATTCTTCTTTCTGTAATTTATATCGAAAATCAAAAAATAATTCAAAAGCAATTATATAAAAATACAATAGCATGACACTACAGTATAATTAATTTTTAAATAATAATAAAGTTGTATCGAGACGATTTAGGTATTGTGTTATATTATGAGCAAAAGGAATCAATGTGTCATTAAAAGGTAAAATTCTAGAAGTTTTATTGCAAAAAAAAATACATGAACCAATTAATCATAAAGAAATTCATAAAATCTTACTTATCAGAAATGCAAGAATTGGAGATGCCATATGTGCTTTTCCATTATTAAGAGAACTCAAAAATGGATTTCCTGATGCAGAAATTGATGTATATGCAAGTCACCATTCTGATTTTTTATTCAAGAAGCTTTCTTATGTTAAAAATATTTTTACAAAATTTCGTAAAAAAGATTTTTATAAAACATGGTCACAAATACGATTAATGAAATCTAGAAAATATGATTTAATAATTGAAGCTATGCCAATGAAATTTGGATTAGAATTAAGTGTTTGGTATATGAAACCTAGGTGGATTATCAGCTTAAGCGTAAGTGATGGTGATCAAAAACTAGATATTTGTCGTGATGATTTAACATACTATGACGCATTAATGCCTAAAAACAACAACCAACACATGGTTAGATATTTATGTGGCATGCTTCCATTGATTGGAATTTATAACTATTCTACAAAAATGGAATTTCCAAAAGACGATAAAAAATATATTTATGCTCAGCAATTCATTTCAAAACTTCCTCTAGGAAAAAAGATTGCTTTGAATGTTGATTCATCAAGTTTGACAAGAAATTTATATAAAGAACAAATTATTCAATTGGCAAATGCGCTAAAAAACTATACTATAATAATTTTATCTCTGCCTACCAGACAAACAGAAATAAAAAAAATTATACAAAATTATAATTTAAAAAATTGTATATTAAGCTATCCAACTAAAACAATTTTTGATGCAGCAGAGCTTCTTCGGTCATGCAATCTTTTAATTTCTCCTGATACAAGTTTAATCCATATTGCATCCGCGTTAGACTTACCAACCATTGGAATTTATAGAAACAATGATGATCATATTAATTTATGGAAACCATTAAGTAGCATTCATTATGTTGTTCGCTCTTCTGTGGATGGGTATAATACCATTGAAGGATTTGATATTCATGAAGTGGCTTCAATTGCCGATAAAATTTTATGCTAAAGAACTAAATTGAAAAAATACACATATACCTTAATTAATGACGCAAAGATTTCTGAAGAGTTCATTATACGCATCAAGAACTACTTTACCAACTCATCTCATTCTATCCACAAAGCAAGAAACGAGATAAAAATCATAGATTTTCAAGGCAAAGAATTTGTAGTAAAATCTTTTAAAATCCCAAACATCTTCAACAAAATAGTCTATACATTTTTTAGAGATTCAAAAGCGAAAAAATCTTATGAAAATAGTGTTAAAATCATAGAGTTTGTGCCAAAACCCATTGGTTACATAGAGTTTAAAAAATTTGGTTTCATCAATGAAAGCTACTTCATTAGTGAAAAGTTTGACTATGATTTTACCATAAGAGAACCGCTACTTCAAGCTGATTTTAAAGATAAAGAGGAAGTATTTAAAGCCTTTGCAAGATTTACTTACAAACTTCACGAACAAGGTATCTTTCATCTTGATTACTCACCTGGCAATATCCTTATAAAAGAAGAAAATGAGGACTATATATTTAAGATAGTAGATATAAACAGAATGGAATTTAAACCTCTCGATTTAGATGAGAGACTAAAAAACTTTGCTAAACTTTGGGCGAAAGATGATGATCTGGAAGTAATAATCAAAGAGTACACCAGCCTTATGGGCAAAGATGAACAAAGCTGCATAGATAGTGCGCTTAAATACTCTCAGGCTCATAAAGATAGAAAGAATATGAAAAAAAGACTAAGAGGTGTAGAAGTTGTCGATTAAAAATATCTCTTGTGTTATTATCGTTAAAAACGCCGCTTCTACCATAGATGCCACTCTCACTTCTCTTATATCTTTTAAAGATGTTGTTTTGTACGACAACGGCTCAACGGATGCAACTCTTGAGATTGCAAAAAAATACTCAAATGTTACCATCTTTCAAGGCGAATTCTTGGGATTTGGTCCGACAAAAAACCTAGCTTGTTCCTTTGCAAAAAATGATTGGGTGCTCTCACTAGATGCAGATGAAGTTTTGTCAGATGAGTTTATAAAGAATCTAACCCTCATCGAGTTAAACAACAAAAATATATACACTATTTTAAGAGAAAACTACTATAAAACCACCCAGATAAAGCACTGCTGGGGGGATGACGTAATAGTGAGGCTCTTTAACAGAACTAAAACAGCTTTTACAGATGAAAAAGTGCATGAAAAAGTGATTGAAAAAAGTTTTAATACAGCACCGATAGAAGGAAGCATAAAACACTATCCATACGCAACTATTACCGACTTCATAATAAAACTTGACCGCTACTCAAGCGCATTTGCCGTTGACTACGCAGGCAAAAAAAGCTCTTCTCCAAGCAAAGCCTTTTTTAACGGACTTTTCTCATTTTTTAAGACCTATATTTTAAAAAGAGGCTTTTTGGACGGCTATGCCGGATTGGTGATAGCATTTTCCCATATGGCTACGAATTTCTACAAATATATAAAACTTTATGAGCTAAACCAAGAGAAAAAATAGCTTGTCAGATTTCAGACAGCTCTGCTTTTACTTTAGCAAAAAGCTCTTCTCTCTTCTCTTTATCACTCGGCAAACTAAAATGCTTTTGCAACTTTTCGTCTCCGACACTCTTCCACCTTCTAGCACTTGCAAAAAGGTTGTCCGCAAAAAATGTCATTGTCGGTATTCCCACAAGTGAAGCTATATGGTAAGTTCCAGTTGAAGTAGAGATAAAAAGCCTGAAATTACTTACAAGTTTCGCAAAATAGACAAGCCCCTCAAGCGAGAGATAAAAAACTGCATTTACATCAAAGAGTCTCTTTTGCATCTCTTCATAAAGGGCTTTTTCATCAGGACCAAATGTCAGTACGACTTGGTATTTACCGACTTTTATAACTTCACGGATAAAAGTTTCATACTCATCAAGATTCCAGTTTGCATCGCTTGAGCCTCCAAAACCCACATGAAAAGCAACTACATCTTTGGTTATTTGATACTTTTTGCAAAAATCATCATAGATATTTTTTGCATCTCCAAACTCCAAAAGCGGTTTTTTATACTCTAAATTTATATCGCTAAAAAGAGCTTTTGTTAGCTCTAAGTTATACTCAAACTCCGCCATTTTAACTTCGCTTCTTCTTTGCACAACTCTTTTGTTATAAAAAATTTGAGCTATTTTTGTAGCGGGTGCTATGCGTTTTGGGATGCGTGCAAAAAACTGGGCAATTGCAACTCTCGTATTTGAAAAAAGGGTTATGGAAGCGTCTATTTTTGCCTCTTTTAGCTTTGCAACCAACCCCCAAAAACTTCCGCCCTCATCAACTATAACCTCATCTATAAAGTCACAACTCTGTGCTAATGCTCTGTTAAGAGGTGCGACACAAGCGATGATTCTATTTTGGGGATTGTACTGTTTTAGCACATAAAATGTGGGAAGAGCCGTTATAAAATCACCGAGTTTATCTGTGCGCACTACTAAAATGTTCATTATTTGCCTCTACAAAAAAGTATCAAAAATGATACTTCCCCACACAACAACAAAAAGGGAGATACTTAAAAAAACTACAGTACTTCCAACATCCTTTGCTCTTCCCGCCATCTCATGATGCTCTAAGGTAACAAGGTCAACAACCCTCTCAATTGCGCTATTTGCCGCCTCTGCAATAAGCATAAGCATAAGAGAGATAAACATAAGAAGCTTGTTTGAGAGCGTTGTTTCAATGAAAAAAATGGCAGGCAATAAAACGAGAAAAAGCAGAAGCTCCAACTTAAAAGAAGATTCGTTCTTTATCAAATCCCGCAACCCTTTGAGTGCGTAAGAGGTGTTTTTAAAAAAATTATATTTTGGCTGGTTTCGCAATGCTGTTTCCTTTTTAAACTCTAAGGCGATTTTATCCCAAAAAGGTTATAATTCGCCTTATGAAACAGCCATATATCTGGGATAACTATTCGGATCAGCCCTATCCGCTCAAAGACAAAACTTACAAAAAAGAGATGCGCAAAAGGGAGTTTGGCTCACTTTTAAAGACCTTTTTCATCGCTCTTGTCGCACTTCCTATCTCACTCATACTTACGCCGTTTGTAAAAAGAAAACAGATAGATTCAAACGGCTTTTTTTGCATCGGTATCGACTTTGAGAGAGAGCCTGAAGCGACGCTTGCGATGATTGAAGAGCTTGGAGTAGAGAGAGTTTTGGTGCGCTTGAAGCTTTGGGAGATGGAGAAACTTCCGCTTTTAAAAGAGTTTCTGCTTCTTTGTCATGATAAAAAAGTGACGCTCAAAATCCTGCAAGATAGAGAGCATGTTGAGGATTTGGCACTTTTACAAAGAGATTTGGAGAACATTTTTAGCACACTTGGCGAAATAGTAGATATTTTTGAAATCGGCTCAACCATAAACAGGGCAAAATGGGGATTTTTCAGCGTTGATGAGTACGGCAGTTTTTATAAAGTCGCTTATGACTTAAAAATCTCAAAATACCCAAATATCAAGCTTATCGGCAGTGGCGTTATAGACTTTGAGTACCACTTCACGGCGCATACGCTTTTTAATTTTTTCGACTACCGTTATGACGGGGTATCGTCGCTTCTCTATGTTGATAGACGGGGCGCACCCGAAAATATGCAGATGGGCTTTACTCTGCTAGACAAAATCTCACTTCTTACAACCATGGTTTGGCTTAGCCCAAAAAGTGCGCACAAACTCCACATAACAGAGACCAACTGGCCCATAAGCGGCACTGCTCCCTACGCTCCGACAAGCGAATGTGAGTGTGTGAGCGAGGAGCTTTATGCCGCCTACATGTTACGCTACCACCTCCTTGCTTTTGCCTCGCAACAGGTTGATTCTCTCTCGTGGCATCAGCTTGTTGCAGCGGGTTACGGGCTTGTCGATAACAGAGAGGGTTTACGCAAAAGAGAGGCTTATGAAGTCTATAAGTACATGGTTCACACACTCAAAAATGCGGAGTTTTTACGCCTTGATATCAAAAGAGGACATCATATACTCCAATGTTTGTTAGAGAATGACGAACTGCTCCAAATCCACTGGTCACTGCAACCAAAAAGCATAAAAAATGAGGATATTTTTAGACCTTTTTCAAGCAGCGGTGCAGAGATAGAGGACGAATTTTTAGAGATTGGCGCAGAGCCGATTTATATATTTATAGAGTAGGCAAAACATGAAAATACTTATCATCTTACCAAACTGGCTAGGCGACGCCGTTATGGCAACTCCTGCCATAGAACTTTTATCTGCTTACTATCCAAGAGCGGAGTTTACTTTTGTAGGCAGTTTTGTAGCTATTGAAGCACTCAAATACCATCCTCTTTGCAAAAATGCCATAGTCGATGAGACAAAAAAAGCTCCAAACAGAGTAAAAGCCACCTATGAACTTGCCAAAAAACTAGGCAGTTTTGACATGGCACTCTCTTTTAGAAACCAAATCCACTCTTCACTGCTCCTAAAACTAACGGGAAGTGTGCTTTGCATCGCCAAAAAGTCGTGGCACTCTATGTTTTTGCTCTCCCACACTCCTACCATCAAAGCAGACAAACACCTTGCCAAACAGTACGCCGAGCTTGCCATGATAAATACCGACGCATGGGACAAAAATACGCCACCGCTAAAGCTCTACATCGAACCAAAAAAGTTTGACAAACCCATGATGGGCATAAACGCAGGAGCAACATACGGGAGTGCCAAAAGATGGTATCCTGAGAGATTTGCGGCAGTCGCAAAAGAGTATAGCGAGCATTACGACATCATCATCTTTGGCGGTCCAAACGAGGTGGAGATGGCAAAAGAGATTGAGACAAACCTCAAAGCATCACATGTGACAAACTACACAAACTTAGCAGGAAAGACAACCATAAAAGAGCTTTGTTCACTTATCGGCGGATGCTCTTTGTTTGTGACAAACGACAGCGGACCGATGCATGTAGCCGCCGCATATGGCGTCCCGACCGTATCCATTTTCGGACCGACAAAACACACAGAAACTTCTCAATGGATGAATAAAAAGAGCATCATCGTCAGACACGAGATGGCTTGCGCCCCATGCATGAGAAGAGAGTGTCCTCTGGGACATCATGAGTGCATGAAGAGCATAGAAGCCGCAGAGGTTGTAGAGGCAGTAAGAGAGCTAAACCTTTAACTCCCCTGTATCCTCTCTATGGTCTTTGTAGTACTCTTCCCATCCACAAAATCGACAAGTCTCAACTCCCCAGAAAATTCAGCTCCCACAACATCTTTACCCTTATAGTCGCCACCTTTTACAAGTATATCGGGGGAGACCATTTTTATGAGTTCATATGGCGTATCATCCTCAAAAGGCACGACAAAATCAACCGCTTCAAGAGCCGCCAAGATGTACGCTCTATCCTCGGCTATATTTACAGGTCTTGATTCGCCTTTGAGTCTTTTTACCGATGCGTCGGAGTTAAGTCCGACTATAAGTACATCCCCAAAACTCTTTGCCTCTTGAAGGTACTTCACATGCCCGACATGCAAGATGTCAAAACAGCCGTTTGTAAAGACGACTTTTTTACCGTTTTTGCGGTATCTATCAACCACTGCTTTTATCTCGTCAAAGCTCTTTATATGTGCATCAGAGGTACTTTTATGCAGAGTTGCCTCATACTCTTCTATCTCGTCAAGACTAACCGTTGCAGAGCCAATTTTGCCTACAACCACACCTGCCGCAAGATTTGCAAACGATGCAGCTTTTTCTATATTTGCACCAGCACTAAGAGCGTATGCAATGGAAGCTATAACAGTATCTCCCGCACCCGTTACATCAAAAACCTCTTTTGCTAGCGTAGGAAAAATCTTCATTTCATCCCCGTAAGTCGCTATACCGTCTTCTGAGAGGGTAATCATAGAGATACCTAACTCACACTCACTTTTAAGTTTTAAAAGAGCCTCTTCAAGCGTATCTCTATCTTTTATATCTATTTTAGTAGCAATCATCGCCTCTTTTTTATTTGGCGTAAGAAGATATGCACCCTTGTATTTGCTATAGTCGCTCCCCTTTGGATCAACCAAAACTTTTACGCTGTTTTTTGAACAAAGCTTTACAATCCCTTGACATAGCTCATCGCTTAAAACACCCTTGCCGTAGTCAGAAAGTATTACCGCATCATAGTTATGCATCACATCTTGCAAAGAACTTACGATATCATCTGCTATACTTTTTGATATCTGCTCCTTACTCTCTTTGTCATATCGTAAAATTTGTTGCGAGCTTGCTATCACTCGACTTTTTTTTGATGTTTTTCTACCCTTTTGAGTAACTATGTTTGAAGTATCGACACCAAGAGAGCGAAGCATGCCTACAAGTTCGACACCGATATCATCATCGCCTATAACACTGCTAACAGAGACTTTCGCCCCCAAAGTCACAAGGTTGTTTATAACATTTCCTGCACCGCCAAGAACGGTTGTCTCTTTTGCGATATCAACAACCTGCACGGGAGCTTCTGGAGAAATTCTCTCACAACTTCCCCACAGATAGTGGTCTATCATCAAATCACCGACAACCAAAATACGAGGATGCAAACCTTTAAAATTTTTCATTTTTTCACTTCTTGTTCATAAATTCTTCTGATTTCACCGACATAAGCTTTTATACCATCTTCCATCTCAAAACGAGGTTCATACCCAAGCACCTCTTTTGTTGTAGAGATATCCGCCTCCGTATGAAACTGGTAACTCCCGACAAACGGATTTGGGATATATTCGCAAGGCAAACTAGTTTCTAGCTCATGCTGCAAAATATCCACTATATCTTGAAAACTTCTAGCCCTGCCCGTTCCGACATTAAAAATCCCGCTCTCTTTTGCGCTCATCGCTTTTATGTTTGCCTGAATGATATCTTCTATATAGATAAAATCCCTTAAAATCTTATCGCTGTTTTCAAAAAGACGAGGATTTTTACCTGAAAGTATCTGATGACCAAACTGCAAAACCATAGATGCGGTGGTGTTTTTAAAGTACTCTCTTGCACCGTAAACATTAAAGTATCTAAGCCCGACTATTTTACTATCGCTTTTACCCATATATTCACGGCTCAAATTGTCCATGCAAAGTTTTGAAAAACCGTAAACATTTTGCGGTACTTCATGCCCTACTCTCTGAGGAGATGGCGCATTTCCGTAAGTTGCGGCAGATGATGCGTAAATCATATTTGCGCCATGGCTAATGGCAAGTTCGAGTAAATCTTTATAAGCATTTACATTTGTTTTTATCATCAAATCTTGCTCTAGTGCGGTAGTGTCAGAGATAGCAGCTTCATGAAAAATAGTGTCAAATTTATAATTTAATTCTAAGTTAAGCAACACATCTTTGTCATTGATATCGCCGCTTATCACTTCGCCACGGAAACCTATGAGATTTTTAAAATGTCCAAAACTTCTTAAGTTCCCATTAGAGAGGGTTTCACCGCTTCTAAATGAATCGAGAACTATAACTTTTGCTTCTGGATGATTCTCTTGAAAGTAAAATGCCAAGCTCGAACCTATGAAGCCTGCACCCCCAGTTATAAGGATTGTTTTGTCTTTTAAATCGTTATCAATGTATCTCATTTACACATCCGTATCTTCCTAAATTTAATAAAATGTTAACCAATAAACCATTAACATCTATTTAAGAGTAAAATCACTATAATTTGCCCGAAATTCATAAAAAAGGGTTAAAAATGAAAAAAATCGTATTATCAATCGTTGCATTAACTGCATCAACTGCTTTAATGGCTGCTGTAAACGCTGGAGCTTGTACTGGTTGTCATGGTGCTGACTGGAGCAAAGCTGCTCTTGGAAAGTCTAAAAACGTTGCTGAGATGACTCACGCTGATATCGCTGCTGCACTTAAAGGTTACAAAGCTGGTACATACGGCGGACCAATGAAAGGTCTTATGGCTGGTCAAGTTGCAAAATACTCTGAAGCAGAGTTAGACGCATTCGCTCAAACTATCGGTAAGTAATCTACCTAAGCCACGCCCCCTCGGGGATGGCTTTTTTCCTCTCTATTCTGGTCTATAATTTTCCTTCAAATTTTTTTTCTTCTGCTCTTGTTTTAAAGCATCATTGAGTTCCTCTTCGCCATCAAATTTTGCGGCATTTAAAAACTTCTCTTCATCATCAAACTGCCCATTTTTCACTGCCCACAAAAAAGCAAAAAGCGCAATCGCCCCCAAAAACAGGGATGCACCAAGCATCATAGCTATGACCCAATTATCCATACTTTACCCCTTTTTCCACTGGTTTTGGATACGCATAGAGTTGCCAACCACCAAAAGTGAACTCGCCGACATAGAGATAGCCGCAACAAGCGGTATAACATACCCAGCCATAGCTAAGGGAATGGTGAGCGCATTATAAACAAGAGAGATAAAGAGGTTTTGTTTTATCAAGCCAAACGTAGTAGTGCTTATCTTAAATGCCTCTTCAAGTGATTTTATAGAGTTATTTAAGAGCACCACATCCCCAACTTCAACAGCTATATCGCTCCCGCCGCCCATTGCGATACCTATGTCCGCAGATGCAAGTGCTAATATATCATTTACCCCATCTCCTACCATGACAACGTTTTTTGCTTCGTCATGAAGCTTGTTGATAAACTCTGCTTTACTTTGAGGTGTCTGCTCATACAAAACTCTCTCTATACCAACATTCAAAGCCACTTTTCTCGCCGCACTCTCATTGTCTCCTGTGAGCATAACGACATCAATGTGCATCTTTTTCATAGCAACAACCAGTTCTAAAACACCCTCTTTTACTCTATCTTCCAGCTCATAAACAGCGACAACTTTTTGGTTTATGGCAAAGCAGAAGAGCGTCGCATCGCTTGAAAAACCCATAACGATACCATTTGTCT
Organism: Sulfurimonas lacustris; assembly: GCF_059705355.1. NCBI lineage: Bacteria > Pseudomonadati > Campylobacterota > Epsilonproteobacteria > Campylobacterales > Sulfurimonadaceae > Sulfurimonas > Sulfurimonas lacustris. The sequence continues at coordinate 534,131 of NZ_AP046125.1, read as the reverse complement.
CCAAAAGCTTTTTATTTCCTCCAAGCAGCCTTATATCTCCGAGTTCTGCCATCATGCCCTGCGAAGGGATTTGCGCAAAGAGATCAAAAGTGCATTCATGAAGATTTTCATTCTCTTGTTTGATAAATCTTGCCACCCCTTTAGCTATAGGGTGGTTTGAGGATGCTACAAAAGAGTAAAGCAAAGTCTTGTCAAATGGTTCAAAAATATGTTCTTTGACAACTTCTGGCTTTCCTGCCGTAATTGTTCCCGTCTTATCCAAAACAAGAACATTTGTTTTTGCCATCGTCTCAAGCCCAGCCGCCTCCTTAAAGAGGATGCCTTTTGATGCACCCAGCCCAAGCCCCACCAAAGTTGCAACCGGTGTCGCAAGAGCAAGCGCACATGGACAAGCGATAATAATTACAGAGATAGCCACCATCAAAGAGGTCTCAAAACTATGAGGCCACAACCACCACCCAAAAAATGTCAAAAGTGAAAGCGTCAAAATTACTAAGGAAAAGTGTTCTGAGAGTCTGTTTGCCATCTGCTGAATCTTTGGTTTTTTGTTGATAGCACTCTCTAAAAGCTTGACGATATTTGAGAGCGTTGAATGCCTAAAATCTTTAAGCACTTTAAAATGCACATCCGCATCAATGCTCACACTACCGCTGATTACGCTCATCCCGATACTTTTATGGATGGGGTCACTCTCTCCTGTTAAGCTTGACTCATCAAAAGAACCACTTCCTTTAGTAATCTCGCCATCGAGCAAAACCCTCTCTCCGCTTGAGACAACAACCACATCCCCAACCTGCACATCATCAAGTTTGATAGCGATTATCTTCTCTTCTTTGACTATTTTTATTTCACTCGGTATTGCGCTTGTTATCTTATCAAGCGTATCGGCCGCCTTTTTCTTACTTAAAACCTCTAAAAACTTTCCAATTAATACAAAGGTTATTATCATGCTTACAGAGTCAAAATAGGCTTCTCCGTTTTGGCTAATGGTAATATAAAGAGAATAGAAGTAGGCTAAAGTAGCCCCCGTTGCCACAAGCAAATCCATATTGACCACTTTTGTTTTAAGCCCGTAGTATGCACCCCTAAAAAAGACCCAACCGCTATAAAAAAGCACAGGTGTTGCAAGTATGCCCTCTGCTATGTTGAGGATGGTCTTGACATCTTGCGTTATCCCACTAAAGTATCCTGCATATTGCGCCACCGCAATCCACATAATGTTCATGGAGGCAAAAATAGCAACTGCCATCTTGAGGTAATACTCTTTTCTCTCCTTATTTGCATGCGACTCTTGTGCAAGAGCATCATAAGCAAATGCGTCATAACCGATAGAGCGAATGGTATCTATAATTTTTGAGAGTTTAACAACATCATCAGCCCAAAGTATTGTCGCTTTATTGTTTGTGAAGTTGATATTTGCCTCTATCACGCCATCCATTTTATGCAAAACTTTTTCATTGAGCCAAACACATGCAGAGCAGTGAATCCCCTCAATAACAAGTGAAACTTCACAAAAACCATCACTATTGACTTTGACATATCTGTCATAAAAAGATTGAGAATCAAAAGTAGCGGAGTCTTGAAGAGCTTGTATAGGTGGAGAAAGAGGGGTATTTTTACTTTTTTCATAAAAGCTACCCAGCCCCTCGTCTTCAAGCAGATGAAAAACTCCTTGACAACCATTACAGCAAAAGTAACGTTCACCCTCTTGTATCATAACAGATGGTTCAAACTCCAAATGGCAGTGGGAACACGCTATCTTAGAGGACAACTTCAAACTTTCCGAATTTTGTGTTTTTTTGGATTTTGTTCCATGGTGCCACATAACCACTCATACAGATATAAACGCCATACTCCTCAACACCTTTTGCAAATCCTATCGCCATACCCAAGTTAAAACTCGCTTCCACGCTATCTATCTCAAAGGGACGCATAGCACCTACAAAAATGATTTTTCTATTTTCAAATATCTCTGCTAAAAATTCGGCACTTAAGTGCATCGTATCTGTTCCATGAACTATCACAAAAGTATCATCCGTTGATTCTGCGATAATGCGTGCAAGCATTTTTCTATCATCAAGCGTCATATCTAAACTATCTTTGTATATTACTCCCGCAAGATCAAACTTTGCATCAGAACTCTTAAGTATCTCTTTTATCGCTTCATTACTGTATGGAATCTCAAGTTCTCCATTTAAAGGGTTATATTTTTTATTGAAAGTACCGCCACTGTTAAGTATCAACATTTTTATATCTCCTCTAGTTTAGAAACTATTTTTGTCGCTTTTGATTTAGTATGTATATGATGTTCATCAAAAAGATAACTCTCTTTTAGCCCTGCAGAGAGTGCTGCTTCGATATCGCTCTCTTTATCACCGACTAGGATGGAATTTTTCAGGTCAACATCAAACTCTTTTTGCGCTTGTAGTAACATCCCAGCCTCGGGCTTTCTACAACTACACACTCCAGATATCTCAGGATGATGCGGACAAAAATAGACTTTTTGTATCTTAACACCATGTTTTGCAAACTCTTCAACCATCCATGATGACAAAATATCAAATGCCTCTTGTGTATAATAACCTCTCGCAATTCCCGATTGGTTAGTTACCACAAAAAGAAGATATCCTTGACTCTGGTACTTTTTGCAAAGCTTAAAAATCCCCTCTATAAACTTAAAATCTTCCACTTTATAAAGATAGTTTATCTCAACATTTACCACGCCATCACGGTCTAAGAAAAGAGCCTTTTTCATAAAATGCTAGTTCACACCCTCTGCAAAAATCTCTTTTTCTATAATATCACAAATTATATGCCCAATAAGGATATGTGACTCTTGAATTCTAGGAGTAGATTCTGAGGGAACAACAATCGCCATATCAGCCATCTTTGCCATCGCACCACCGTCACGTCCGACAAGTGCAACAGTCGTTATCCCTTTTTCCTTTGCAACTTCAAAAGCATTGATGATATTTTTAGAGTTACCAGATGTTGAAATACCGACAAACAAATCTCCCCTCTGCCCCATGCCCTCTAACTGACGAGAAAAAACCTTATCATACCCATAATCATTACCAATAGCAGTCAAATTTGAAGTATCAGTAGTCAGTGACAAGGATGGCAATGAAGGTCTGTCAAAGCCGTATCTCCCAACTAACTCAGCCGCAATATGTTGTGCATCCGCTGCACTCCCGCCATTTCCTGCTAAAATTGTTTTGTTTGTACTGTTTTTATAGATGGCAACACACGCCTGTGCTACTTCTACTATTTTTTCCAATAAAATATCATTGTTATAAATTGCTTGTTTTGTTTCGTATGATTTTTTTATCTGATTTTTAATATAGTTTTTCATCTTTTGTCCTCATAAAATATACAGAATAATAGCATATTAATATCTTCATCCTAGTAAATAAAGTCTCTATTACAAGCATGAAGGATGTTGATTTGATTAGTTCATTTAATGAATAAAAAGTAAAGTAAATTATGGAGTAAAAAAAAATAAGATTTAATTTGAAGTTAATTTGTAAGAAGTAAGAGTAAAAATGATCAACTAGGCAGCGACCTACGTTCCCAACCCTGTAAGGATCAGTATTATCAGCGATGAGAGGCTTAGCTTCTGGGTTCGGAATGGAGCCAGGCGTTTCCCTCTCTCTATAGCCACCTAGACAGACCATATATAAAGATATAACGCTTAAGGAAGTAATTCCTTAAGCTACGCTAACGCTAAGTTCTCTTCAGCAGAGAGCTCACGGACGCTAAACCGTCCTTCTTGTTAACCTATATACTCATATATAATCTGTAAAGATTAGAGAAGATTTCCATTGTTAAAGTCAACATCAATTACTAAATAACTATTACTACAAGATACCTATACACTAAGTAAGGTAGTGAACGAATTTGTTCTATTAAAAGAACTGTAAAAAAAGACGAACGTACTATTAGTACTGGTCAGCTAAACAGATTACTCTGCGTACACATCCAGCCTATCAAGCTTGTAGTCTTCAAGCGTACTTCAGGGAGAGTTCATCTTGGAGTTGGCTTCCCGCTTAGATGCTTTCAGCGGTTATCTCATCCATGCGTAGCTACCCAGCGATGCTCTTGGCAGAACAACTGGTGCACCAGTGGCATGTCCAACCCGGTCCTCTCGTACTAGGGTCAGCTCTCCTCAACTCTCCTACGCCCACGGAAGATAGGGACCGAACTGTCTCACGACGTTCTGAACCCAGCTCGCGTACCGCTTTAAATGGCGAACAGCCATACCCTTGGGACCTGCTCCAGCCCCAGGATGCGATGAGCCGACATCGAGGTGCCAAACCTCCCCGTCGATGTGAGCTCTTGGGGGAGATCAGCCTGTTATCCCCGGCGTACCTTTTATCCTTTGAGCGATGGCCCTTCCACACAGAACCACCGGATCACTATGACCGTCTTTCGACTCTGTTTGAGTTGTATCTCTTACAGTCAGGCTCGTTTATGCCATTATACTCTACGATGGATTTCCAACCCATCTGAACGAACCTTTGTAAGCCTCCGTTACTTTTTAGGAGGCGACCGCCCCAGTCAAACTACCCACCAGACATTGTCCTCCAAGTGGTTCACACTTGCGAGTTAGCTATCAGAATATTCAAGGGTGGTATCTCAAGGATGCCTCATCTACAACTGGCGTCATAGAATCAATGGCTCCCACCTATCCTGCACATGAATATCCCAATAGCAATGTCAAGCTATAGTAAAGGTGCACGGGGTCTTTCCGTCTTTCCGCGGGTAGGAGGAATTTTCACCTCCACTACAATTTCACTGGATCCCTGGTTGAGACAGCTCCCATCTCGTTACGCCATTCATGCAGGTCGGTATTTAACCGACAAGGAATTTCGCTACCTTAGGACCGTTATAGTTACGGCCGCCGTTTACTTGTGCTTCATTTCAAACCTTCGCAGAGCTAAGTAATCCATTTAACATTCAAGCACCGGGCAGGCGTCACACCCTATACATCCTCTTACGAGTTAGCAGAGTGCTGTGTTTTTGGTAAACAGTCGGGAGGGACACTTTGCTGCGACCCGTCAATGCTTTATGGAGCAAGTCCACTCACAAATAGGGCACACCTTATACCGAAGATACGGTGCTAGTTTGCAGAGTTCCTTAACCAGGGTTCATCCACGCGCCTTAGAATACTCATCTCACCCACCTGTGTCGGTTTACGGTACGGGCGACCGTTGTTCTCGTTTAGAGGCTTTTCTCGGCACGACAGTATCATTGATTCAAAGCGCTCTCCGAAGAGATTGCTCTGCCTGTAAGATCTCGGTCTAATGTTAAGCGGATTTGCCTGCTTAACAACCTACGTCCTTCGACCCACTATTCCATCAGTGAGCTCAATTAACTCTATGCGTCCCCCCATCACTCAAGCGAACAACAGTCGGTATTGGAATATTAACCAATTTGCCATCGTCTACCCCTCTCGGACTCGACTTAGGTCCCGACTAACCCTACGATGACGAGCATCGCGTAGGAAACCTTGGGTTTACGGCGAAGGGAATTCTCATCCCTTTTATCGCTACTCATGCCTGCATGCTCACTTCCAGCCGCTCCACCACTCCTTGCCGGTATGGCTTCTACGCTGACTGGAACGCTCTCCTACCACTCACATAAATGTGAATCTAGAGCTTCGGTGCTTGTCTTAGCCCCGTTATATTTTCGGCGCAGAATCGCTAGACCAGTGAGCTGTTACGCTTTCTTTAAAAGATGGCTGCTTCTAAGCCAACCTCCTGGTTGTCACAGCAACTCCACATCCTTTTCCACTTAGACAAGACTTTGGGACCTTAGCTGCTAGTCTGGGTTGTTCCCCTTTTGACGATTGATTTTATCACCCACCGCCTGACTCCCGAGGTTACACATGAAGTATTCGGAGTTTGATAGGGTTTGGTACCGCGGTAAGCAGCCCTAGCCCTGTCAGTGCTCTACCCCTTCATGCTACTGCTCGAGGCTATACCTAAATATATTTCGGAGAGAACCAGCTATCACTGAGTTTGATTGGCCTTTCACCCCTATCCACAAGTCATCCCAAGACTTTTCAACGTCAGCGGGTTCGGTCCTCCACTGGCTCTTACACCAGCTTCAACCTGCTCATGGATAGATCACTCAGTTTCGGGTCTGCAGCATCTGACTATGTCGCCCTATTAAGACTCGCTTTCGCTACGGCTTCTCGTTCGATTAACCTTGCCAGACACCACAACTCGCAGGCTCATTATGCAAAAGGCAGTCCGTCACACTTATAAATAATAGTGCTCCGAATGATTGTAAGCCATAGGTTTCAGGTTCTATTTCACTCTGCTCACCGCAGTTCTTTTCACCTTTCCCTCACGGTACTTGTTCGCTATCGGTCTAGTAGTAGTATTTAGGGTTGGAGGGTGGTCCCCCCATATTCAGTCAAGATAACACGTGTCCCGACCTACTCTTTCCTTAGTCTAGTACTCTATAAATGTTTTCGCTTACGGGAATATCACCCTCTGTGTTCACTCTTTCCAAAGTGTTCGGCTAACAAATATAGTATCACTAAGTGCCCTAATCCCATTTCGCTCGCCGCTACTTTGGGAATCTCGTTTGATTTCTTTTCCTTTGGGTACTGAGATGTTTCACTTCCCCAAGTTCGCTCTCCCGTAGGAGTAGTATGATTCTCACCATACTGGGTTGCCCCATTCAGAAATCCCCGGATCAAAGCTTCTTGGCAGCTCCCCGAGGCTTATCGCAGCCTAGTACGTCTTTCATCGCCTCTACTAGCCAAGGCATCCACCTATGGCCCTTAATATCTTTTTTATTCTAATTTGCGTTCACTACCTTACTTAATGTAAAGCAGTATTTGTAAATAATTGTAGTTATTTAGTTGATATATTTATAATTTGATTCTAGCAAGTATATAAGATTTCTCTTTTTAACCTCTAGTTATCTCTTTATAACTATATGTTGACTTTAACAATGATAATTTAATGAACATTAGACTTAAAGTCTAATTCAAACTCTTTTTTTTAAGAACTTGAATTAAACTTTGCTAAAAAATGGTGGAGAATAGCGGGATCGAACCGCTGACCTCCTGCGTGCAAGGCAGGCGCTCTCCCAGCTGAGCTAATTCCCCATTTTTTATAACCCAGATCACTGAGTACTAAGCAAGTAAAAGACTAAAATAACTATTTTTCTCTTGTACGACTCGGCATTTAGTGCCTCGCGTGTACTGGCTTTTAAGCCTTGTGAGATTTTCTTTGTATGTCAATTCAAACGAATGATTGACTTTACTCTAGAAAGGAGGTGATCCAACCGCAGGTTCTCCTACGGTTACCTTGTTACGACTTCACCCCAGTCGCTAATTCCACCGTAAGTGGTAGCCCCCCGAAGGTTAGCTTCCCAATTTCGGGTGAAATCAACTCCCATGGTGTGACGGGCGGTGAGTACAAGACCCGGGAACGTATTCACCGTAGCAATGCTGATCTACGATTACTAGTGATTCCAGCTTCATGTTCTCGAGTTGCAGAGAACAATCCGAACTGAGAGACGCTTTAAGTGATTGGCTCCACCTCGCGGTATTGCAACACTCTGTACGCCCCATTGTAGCACGTGTGTAGCCCTAGCCATAAGGGCCATGATGACTTGACGTCGTCCTCACCTTCCTCCTCCTTGCGAAGGCAGTCTCCCTAGAGTGCCCAGCCGAACTGCTGGCAACTAAGGACGAGGGTTGCGCTCGTTGCGGGACTTAACCCAACATCTCACGACACGAGCTGACGACAGCCGTGCAGCACCTGTTTTCAAGCTCCCCGAAGGGCACTACCGTATCTCTACAGTATTCTATCAATGTCAAGGCTAGGTAAGGTTTTTCGCGTATCTTCGAATTAAACCACATGCTCCACCACTTGTGCGGGTCCCCGTCTATTCCTTTGAGTTTTAATCTTGCGACCGTACTCCCCAGGCGGAACACTTAATCTGTTAAGTGCATCACCGCAATGACAAGCATCGCGACGACTAGTGTTCATCGTTTAGGGCGTGGACTACCAGGGTATCTAATCCTGTTTGCTCCCCACGCTTTCACGCCTTAGCGTCAGTAATGTTCCAGGAGATCGCCTTCGCTTTAGGTATTCCTAGTGATATCTACGGATTTTACCCCTACACCACTAATTCCATCTCCCCCTCCCATACTCTAGTCTAGCAGTTTCAAATGCAGTTCAATGGTTGAGCCATTGGATTTCACATCTGACTTGCTAAACAGCCTACGCGTCCTTTACGCCCAGTGATTCCGAGTAACGCTTGCACCCTCCGTATTACCGCGGCTGCTGGCACGGAGTTAGCCGGTGCTTATTCATATGCTACCGTCATTTTCTTGACATATAAAAGGAGTTTACACACCGAAATGCGTCATCCTCCACGCGGCGTTGCTGCATCAGGGTTCCCCCCATTGTGCAATATTCCTCACTGCTGCCTCCCGTAGGAGTCTGGTCCGTGTCTCAGTACCAGTGTGGCGGATCATCCTCTCAGAACCGCTACCCGTCATTGCCTTGGTGAGCCATTACCTCACCAACTAGCTGATAGGATATAGTCTGATCCCAAAGCGAAAAGACATTTCCCTTCTTACCTTATGATAAGAAGGTGTATCTAGTATTAATCACCGTTTCCAGTGGCTATCCCAGTCTTTGGGGTACATTAACTATAGTTTACTCACCCGTGCGCCACTCGTCAGCAAAATAGCAAGCTATTTCCTGTTACCGTTCGACTTGCATGTGTTAAGCACGCCGCCAGCGTTCACTCTGAGCCAGGATCAAACTCTCCATAATTGAGGTTAGTTTAATCTTTGCCCAAGAATTAAAATTCATTGGCTTTGTTTGCTCTCTATACTGTTACATATAGAAAGACTTGTAAAGTATCTATTGCTATAGATACCCAGTTGGGTATAAATAGAATAGACGGTTGTTGTTATTTAGTTTTTATAAGTAAACTTATTCTGACTAAGATAACTATTTCTAGTTATTAAAGTCTATCTACTTGCTTAGTTTTCAATGATCTCAAACTACCTGAAACTTCGTTACAAAGCCTCTTAAAACCTAAACTTTAGGTCTCTGTGTTTGTGGATGGGAATTATAGGGAAAGGATTCTTAAAAGGAGATAAAAAAATGAATGATTTTATACTACTGACAAACATTTCCATTTAATATACATGCGTAGCCTGTTTCTGGGTGAATTTTAATTGCAACCGTTCCTTCAGAACTTGTCAGAGTAATATTACAATCGTTTTGAAGTAAATTAGAATATGGAGGATTTGCCCCTATTCCAACAGAATGAAAATATGGTCGTCCTAAATAATCGAAAAATGTGTCTAATGCCCCACTGTCACATGTTGATACTATATTTGTAATTCCGTATGTTTTTGTTAAATTCACACTTTCAAGTCCTTTGTCATCTCCAGTATCATATAGCATTTTTTTTGTTAAAGGATCTAGGGCTGGCTCAATAACTCCAGTTACATCTATATTATTACATCTATTTTTATCAGAAAAAACTACATACTGCCATTCAGTTAATAAGTTGAAAAATCTAATGCGCCAAAAAGATAGATACCACTCACCTGGGTGTAAAATAGCACAGCCATTTAAATTATAGTTTGTATCATTAGGGTCAAACTTATCATCCACCATCGCCAGATGTTGTGTGTAGCGTATATGTGAAAGGACTTGCGTGGCTGCTTCGTGGAGTTTATTGGAGCCGGTTCTTGGCATGATTACTGCTGCTAGTATGCCTATAACGACGATAACAAAAATAAGCTCAATCATTGTAAATGCTTTTTTCATTTTTAATCCAATACGATACATTTGTTCTAAGTATAACAAAAAGATTTGAAAATAATGAAATATTTATGCGGCAACTGTAAAAAGAAGTGTTTGAGGGGGTTCAGAGAGAAACAATCTCTCTGAAATTTAGGAGAAAACTAGAGGTTTTCTGCTTTTTTTACATCGTATAAGATATCATCCATCGGATGTCTGTACATAGGCATTCCGAGGCGTTTTTCATCTAGGATGTGACCGATAAAGCCGATGCTTCTTCCTAAGATAAAGAATGCGTTTAGTGCGCCTGCGTTGATAAATACATCAATTTCTTCATCAGTATATCCGAGTGCTCTCCACATATCAACCATCAAGATACCGATAGTACCGTCAACATTGAGAATCAAGTTCTCTTTTTTAGATGTTGTTAGCTGTTCAACTGTTAGTGCATAATCAAGAAGTGGAGTTGATGGGAAGTTTGCTGCTGCAAATTTCTTTAGACCCTCAACACGCAAGTCTGGATTTTTTAAAGACTTGATTCTGTGTCCGATACCTGGAATTGGAATCCCCTCTTTTTTCATATGATTTAGGAAATCATTTGGCGTAAGATTGTTATCGTTTGCATACTTAAAGTATTTTGCCGCATCGTCAATTGCACCGCCAAATCTTGGTCCGATTGTTAAAAGTCCAGAGATAAGTGAGCTGATAACATCTTTGCCTGCTCTTGCCGTTACTTTTGCGTTGTGTGCGCCTGAAACCGCTGGACCGTGGTCTGCAACTGTTTTAAGAACTGTCTCTAAAAAGTCAACTGCCCATCTTGGGTAGCGTTTTTTGAACCAAAGGATACTCATAACATCACCGATAGTAAATCCAGTGTCCGGTGTTGCAACTGAGCTGATTGGGTAACCGCAATAGTGTGCTTCGTCTCCTCTGTCATCAGAAATCGTACAGATAAACTGCTTGCTTCTTCTTACTTTTGGACAAACATTCATATCCGGCTCAGCGATATCTTTGATGATGCCTTTTGCATGAAGCTCATGATAAACTGCACTGATAATCTCAGGAAGGTCGTTAAATGATGCAGGTACACGAATACCTACCTCTTTCATCGCCTTGTTTTTTGCTTCAGCCGTCTCCATGTCACCGTTTGCAGATGCTCCTGCGTGACCAAACTGCACGCCGCTGTCGTAATACTTAGCGATAGTACCGATGCACCATGCAATGATTGGCTTTTTAATCTGTCCATTTTTTACCGCTTCGATAACTTTGTACTCTTCTGTTCCGCCAACTTCACCCAAAAGAAGCATATACTTAACTTCAGGGTTTGCTTCCATTCTAAGAAGGTTATCTATGAAAACCGAACCTACAAATCTGTCTCCGCCGATTGCTACACCCTCTGCGATACCATCAGCATTGATAGCGATGATGTTTGATAGCTCATTAAATAGACCACCTGAGCGAGTGACAAGTCCGCATGAACCTGCACGGTGGAGCTTTGACTGAACGATATTTTCAATAGTTCCGCCGATATTTGCAATCTTGAATGCACCCGGAGCGATACCGCCAACTGTTGCCGGTCCGATAACGATAACATTCTTAGCTTTAGCAGTTGCGTTCATCTTGCGTGCTAGTCTCTCAGGAATACCTTCAGCCGTTACCATGATAGAAGAAAAACCGCCAAGTTCTAGCGCTTCCATAGTTACATCATACGCAGTTCTAAAAGATGCAAAGTTCAAAAGAACATCAGCTTGCGGCTGTGCTGCTTTTGCTTCTGCTGTGTTTCTGTAAAGAGGAATCATAACCTCATCAGGACCATAGAAAAACTTCTCAAACTTAGAACCGCTTGTAGGTGCAACGATTGCCGCAACTGAAGGTTTTGTTCTTTTAATCGTGTAGTCATAGTCTAGCATTCTTTGAATAGCACTTGCGTTGTTGTTCCAAAAAATAGCTTGTGTGTCTCTTGTGTATAATTGCGCCATCTCTAATCCTTACTTTGTTAATGCCATACGCACGATATCGGTAACATGCGTTTCAGGTCCGTAAACTTCAATATAAAGCCCTAGTCTATCCGCCGCTTCTTTGATATCTTTGAGACCTTTTTCATAGTTTGGTCCGCCACGTCTTACATAAATCTTAATACCGACTGCTTTCATCTTGTCTGCATAGTTCTCGAACGCTTGGATGATACCTGTAAATGTTTTTGCAACATCTGTAAAGTTTGCAATCGCGCCACCAATGATAAGAACTTTATCTCTGCCTTTTGCGTCTTTGCTTCTTGTCATAAGGTCTAAGATAGTCTCAGCATAAAACTTTGTCTCGCTTGTTGTTGGTCCACCGCTGTACTCACCATAGTTTGCAAGGTCTTCGATACCTGCTAAATCTGCAATAGTATCGGCATAAACAACCGATGCACCACCACCTGCTACCATCGTCCAGATTCTCGCTTCTGGTTTTAGGATAGTAAGTTTAAGTGAAGCGCCTGACTTGCTATCTGCATCTTCGATAGCTAAAACTTCAGGAGATTTCTCTTCCATACCAAATGATGTAGGGTACTCAACATCTCCCCACTGCTCTCTCATCATAAATCCTGCAGTGTCGTCAAGTTTTGCAACCATATCTAAAAGCTCTATTTTGCTACCTTGCATAACAAACGGGTTAATCTCTAAATAGGCAAAGTTAAGCTCTCTGTACGCCTTGAAAAAACCGATTGCAAAATCTGCAAACGCCTCTTTATCTTTTTCAGCTACATCTTTTGGAATGCTTGCTCTAATGCCAGTTGCTATCTCTTCTTCTGTAGCAGTGATAGGAAATGCAACCTCGATAACTTTATCCCAGTTCTCTTCAACTTCCATACCGCCCTCAGCCGACATGTAAAGAACATCGTTGTCCCCTACGCATGTAGCAGAGATGTAATACTCCTCTTCTTGAGAGTGTGGAGTAAATGGCTCAACGATGAAGTGTGTAAGCATGTCAACTTTTGCTTCGCCATGCGGAGTGTCACCTTCAAAAGAGAAGTAAACAGACTGCTTTTCGCTTGATTTTTCATCAATCCATGATGCCGCTTTTGCTAAAGATACATCTCCTGGTTTTTTATCTCTAAAGAGAACTAAACCATTCTTACCTCTTTTGCCAAAAAGCATGTCTGGTTTTGCAACCAACGTCTTTTCACCTAGCCATGTCTTCTCTTTTGTAGCTTTTTTAAGCTCTGATCCATTTTGAACCATTACCGTTTCATATGCGTATGTAAAGTTCGGAAAATATTTATCCCAATGCTTAGCCAAAATTGACTTTGCGTCAAATTCTCTAATCGCCTTTTGAGCCATTGCAACTCCCTGTTTTTAATATTTCCAAAATAGTATCACATGTTTTCAAATCTGATACCATTTAGGGGAGTGAACTGCTTTGTAGATTCAATTTATGTTTATATTTGTAACATTAGCAGAATAAACGATTCTATTTTTGTAACTTATGGTTACATTGTTCACATCTGAAGTATTGAGATAGTTTTCTTGAAGGATATAATTGTTGCATTTAGTGACACCGTAAAACTCTAGTCTTTGTCCCATTTTTTTGTTTGTGTTCACACACCCAATTCCTCTGCCCTTAAGCTCTGCTGCGAGCTCTTTTGCAACATGCATCTTGTATGTAAAGTGTTTTTTGGGTTGTTTTAGTACAAGGTAGAGATACTTGTTTAAAAAGACGACGGAGCTGTTGAGTGCAAGAAAGGCTAAAGAGAGAGCGAAGATAAGCTTGTACGTTTTTCTAAACTGGTTGAGGCGTACTCTATAGGAGTGCTCAAATGTCTGTGCGACAAGCGGGAGTGAGAGGATAACATAAGGTGCAAAATACTCTATGGCTATCTTTTGTCTAAAGGATAAAAGAAGCGATAACAAAAGGGCTGTAGTTGCAATAAACCACAATATATCTAAATCTTTTGTGAGATATCTTCTGTAGAGAACATAAAAAAGATAGACAAAGACTATAGGTGTAAAAATCGCTGCGTAAAGCCCTAAAGAGTCGAGAAAATAGCCTTTTGGCGAGCCATGCATATCTATGCCGTAAAGCAAAAGCGAGAGTGCTGTAAGTATGACATTGAGTAAAAATAAATTTCTGTTTTTTGTGTAGAGTCCAAAGAGAGAGAGCGCCATAAAAAGATAGACAAAATTGCCCTCAATGAGCATATAAAAAATCAAAATCGGATAGTAAATGCGTGGTGAAAAGCGTTTGTAGAGATAGACAAAAAGAAGAAGCCCAAAGAGGATAAAGCCTGCTTTGTTGACAACAATGGCGGAACTCATAACCCCTGGCAAAAGGATAAAAACAAGAAGCAGCCAGAGTCTGTTTCGCTCTATTTTGAGGTACTCTTTGGAGATGTTGTAGAGTAAAAGCGCACTCAATATGTGCATAAAAATCATCGGGAAGCGAAGAGCAAAATCGTTTTGTCCAAAAATCAAAAAAGAGGCTTTGATGAGAAGCTGTAAGGGAGATAAAGCGCCATTTAAAAGCGTTGTTTCATCGTAGGAGATAGAGAGCTCACTGATTTGAAAACTCAAAAGCAGTGCGTCTATCACTAAAAGAAGAGACAAAACAAAAGGGGTACTCATATCTTTAAAAAGTTGCCTATCATTTCATGCCCGTACTGGCTCATAATGGATTCTGGGTGAAATTGAACGCCATATATCTCTCTGTCTTTGACTTTAAGTGCCATGATTTCGTTATCATCTGTGCTGTATGCTGTTGGTTCTATGCTTTGAGGAAGCGAATCTTTCTCCACAATAAGCGAGTGATATCTTGTCGCTACAAACTCTTCTGGTATGTCATCAAAAATCCTGCACGCACCTGTACGGTGCATTACGGAAGTTTTGCCATGCATCATATGTTTTGCACGAACCACTTTTGCGCCAAAAGCTTGAGCGATGCTTTGATGTCCCAAGCAAATGCCTAAAATAGGGAGTTTATCTTTAAAATACTCAATAACTTGAAGCGTCACGCCTGCATCATCTGGCGTTGCTGGACCTGGGGAGATGATGATTTTTTCTGGATGGAGTGCTTCTATCTCTTCTACACTCAACTCATCATTTCTGATGATTTTAAGGTCTGCCCCAAGCTCTCTGCAGTACTGAACGATGTTGTAGGTAAAACTGTCATAGTTGTCTATCATTAAAATCATGGTTTATTTTTCCTCATAAATTCATAATGGGATTATACTCTATTTCAACTCTGTATCTGTTTTTGGTTCGTTAAACCTTGCAGATAGTTGGATATGTTTATGAGAGCAAAAGTAACCAAAAAAATCATAAGTCCTGGGAAAAAACTTACCCACCATGCAATCTCTACAACATCTTTCCCACTACTTAAAATTGTCCCCCAGCTCATCTGCGGTGCAACGATGCCAAGCCCCAAAAAGCTAAGTCCAGACTCTGCCAAAATCGCACCGCCTACTCCAAAAGTAAAGCTTACAAAATAGATGGGAGCCAAAAGCGGGGCGTAATACTTAAAAAGAATCTTCAACTTGTTCACTTTTGCGATATTGAGGATTTTGATGTATGGCTTAGAGGTGATTTGAAAACTCTCAGAGCGAATAAGTCTTGCCGTTGTCATCCAGCCCGTGATAGAAATAATGACTATGAGAACCCATGAGGAGGCATTGACATAGCTTACAAGTGCTAAAAGAAGAAAAAAAGTGGGAAAGGTCAAAAACAAATCAACCAAAACAACAAAACCCTTATCGATAACACCGCGAAAATAGCCTGCCATAGAGCCGAGTAGAAGCCCTATCATAGAGGCGATAAAAGCACTTCCGACACCTATAATAAGAGAGACTTTGCCACCCTCTATCAGCCTTGCGAGTATATCTCTGCCAAGTCTATCTGTGCCAAGGGGGTGTTCCAAAGATGGTGCAACCAAAATAGCATCAGCTCTTAGTGCGTAAGCATCAAC
This sequence comes from Sulfurimonas lacustris, assembly GCF_059705355.1. Taxonomy (NCBI): domain Bacteria; kingdom Pseudomonadati; phylum Campylobacterota; class Epsilonproteobacteria; order Campylobacterales; family Sulfurimonadaceae; genus Sulfurimonas; species Sulfurimonas lacustris. The sequence continues at coordinate 518,400 of NZ_AP046125.1, read as the reverse complement.
ACCATAAACAAAAGAGCCAAAAAAAGAGAAAATAACGATAAAAAAAAGAACAAAGATACTAAATTTTGGCATCTTTTGCGCTACTGCTTGATTCCAAGAAGTGTTTGCATCATCTGATCAATGGTTGTGATGATTTTAGACGCGGCTCCATAAGATGTTTGGTACTTGATAAGGTTTGTAAGTTCCTCATCGATGCTGACTTTAGAAACCGAAGAGTACTCAAGCTCTGTAGCGTTAAACTGTGCTGTAATGGTTTCGTTGTTTAAAATCGCCTCGTTTGTTCTTACGCCCACTTCCGTTGCAACAACATCAAACATACCGTAGAGTGTCGATTTGTACGAGAGTCCCGCCACGTCAAACGCGTACTCTTCAAACTGCTGTTGTACCATGTTGAGTGCCGAGGTGTTGTCACCTGAAACTGGAGATTTTCCTGCTGTTATATTTGTCGGATTTTCTCTAAGTTCATGATTGAGATTTATGTTTGAAGCATTGTTACCATCAAAAAATCTGCTAAGACCAAGCGCTCCCGCAAAGTTTGAACCTGAATCAAATCCTGATGTTTGCAGGTTGTCCTCTATGGCAAATGTATATCCCTTTGCTGCAGAAGCCCCATCCATAACAAACTCTAAAGAGTTCTCTCCACTGGCATTTGTTGCCCAATGAAACTGGATAAAATCATCAACATCGTTGTTTGCGTTGCCATCTGCATTGTCATCACTTTGCGCTGCTATCTGCCCCTCTATGGAGTTTGTGCCTGTCATACTTGTAAGGTTGTCTATATTGATGCTTTTTCTCGCACTTATGTTTCCATCTATATCGTAGATAACGATATCAAAAGAGCCTTGCTTGATGTTGAGTGAAGTATCCAAAAGAGCCTGTGTTTCACTTATATCAAGGGCGTTAGAGCTCATTCTTGTTGTTGCATTTGAGGCGTAGAGGTTATTTGTTGACTCTATGAGTGCTGTTGCAAATGCATTCATCTCATCGACAACTTTTTGAAGGGTTCCATTGGATGGAATGCCAGAAGAGTCGCTCTGGATTTTATCCCCTCTCAAATCAAGGATAGCACCGATGCGCCCGCCCTCTATCTTCTCTCCCATAGGAATCAAAACGCCGTCTTGTCTCTCGTAGGAGAGTTCATAAAACCCATTTGGATTTTGGGCACTTGAGATGTGGATTGGGTGGTACGTACCACCATCGACTATGTTAAAACCATTGACATTAAGCGTATAGCTTCCGCTGTTTTCGTTTGAAGAGCTGCTTACTCCGATGTTAGACTCAATCTGTCCGTTGATAGAATCAGCGCCGATGAGCTTTGCCAAATCAAGCTCAATAAGATTTCTTTTGTCTCTCAAATCATTTGCCGTGTAAGCACCAGTCGCTTCTGAAATCTCTATGGAGATGTTGATATCTGCTAGCTGTTTTGCAAGAACATTTACCTCATCGACATTGACTTTTAGCTGTTCGTTTAGGGTTGACTGAAGGTCTATAATCTTGTTTTGTGTTTCTAGGATACCATTTGAGAGTGCTTCTGTCTGCTTTGCAAGTGCCAATTTTATGGCGTCATTGTCAGGGTTATCTGCAAATGTCTGCCACATGTTGTAGTACTCTTGCAAATCAGCTTTAATCCCCACTCCATCAATCTCTGGAAAGTAAGTAGAGAGTGTTTCAAGCGTTGTTTTTGTAAAATCAGAATACTCCTTGTCCGAAGCTATGCCTGTGTATCTATCATAAACAAAATTATCAAAAATTCTTGCGATATCAGTTACTTGCGTTCCGTTGCCAACATTGCCAGGTGCCAAATGAAGAGGTGTTGCGGCAGCTTGCATCACTCTTTGTCGTGTGTAGCCCTCACTCTCGGCATTTGTAATGTTATGACTTGTTGTGTTTACCCCCGCTTGAGCCGCACTTAAACCGCTGTAACCAATGCTAAGTGCATTAAAGATTGAAGCACCCATTTTAGACTCTCACTTTTAAAAAAGTTGCTTCTTTGGAAGCGACTTTGTTATAACCCTGCATCTCAGTAGGCATGACCCGCTCTAAAAAAGTATTGTAAAGATTGCTCACTGCCAAGACGAGCTTTGCATAACGTTTGTTTGCATCACGAAGGTTTTGGAGTTCTGTTTTGAGTTCACCCAAAGAAGCGTGTTGCTCTTCATTTAAAAGTTGCGGCAACTCCGTTTTTGGATTTGCAGCAATAAGTGAAGCTATCTCATGATCAATCATCGCCTTTTTGGCTTCAAAACTCTTGAGCTTCTCCTCTTTGAGTTTGAGTCTATCAAACTGCGGATTATGATTTGCTACTTTTATATCCTCTATGTCAGATTCTGTAATTGTAATGAGGTCTCTTAAATCGCTAAGAGCACTTTGCAAATGATATGAAAGCATAATCTAATCCTTTTGTTTGGTCTAAAAACCTACAGTAACTCTTGCGCCATCTTCTCTGAAAGAGCTTGTAGATTTATCTTGTATTCGCCCAATGCCAAAGCCTCTTTGATTTGCTCGACTTTGCTCAAATCACCCTGCTTTGAAACACTAAGCGCTCCCTTTTGTGTTACTTCTTTACTTTCACCAAAGCTATTTGCGTACGCGGTACGTATGTTTGCACCATTTAACTGTGAAATCATCTTCTATCCTTTTTTCTTTCGTTTGTCACGATAATTCTTATGAAACCATATCGGCATAAAAGAGAAAAAATTAAGAACGTTTTTGACTTAAAAAGTCATAAAGCATCTGAGAAAACCCAAAGCTGCCCGCACTCGCTTTTGAAAGCTCATCTCGGTACATCGACTTGTAGATTTTATCCCCTGGGTCGTTTGCATCTGAGAAGATATTTTTCTCATCTTCCATCGCACTGTCCATAAGCATTTTGATGATAATGGACTCAAAAGCATCAGTCTGCTCACGCAACTTTGCATCTTCTACTTTTGTATCTATCTTTGGAATCTGCTGCCCTTGTGCTATGAGTGCAGATTGTAGGTTTAAAGAGTTACTACTTTGCATCAGATTAGCTTCAATTCAGCAGAGATGCTTCCCGCACTCTTCATCGCTTCTAAGATAGAGATGATGTCTTTTGGCGTTGCTCCGAGTTTTTGCAAGGAGCGCACCAGATTTGCCACTGTTGTTGTTCCCGTCTTTGTGTAGAGCTCGTTTTCATTTAAACCTATAATCATATTGTTATCTACAACCATCGAACCTGCGGGTTTAGCGACGCTCTCTTGTTCTGTTATCTTGATGGTAATATCACCATGGGTCATAATAATTGGTTTGATGGAGATATCGACTCCCGAAATAATCGTTCCCGTGCGCTCATTGATAACTATCTTATCCTGAACATCATACTCCATATCCAGCCCTTGAACCTCCGCCAAGAACTCAATCATCGTCTTGTTTTGCGGTTTTTTAAGTTTCACTGTTCTTGAGTCCATCGCTACAGCAACCTCTGTACTGTAGAAGCTATTGAGCGTTTTTTGAATGGATACGCTATTTTTAAAATTTGCCTCTTTTAGTGAGAGCGTTACATACTCTTGGTTATACAAATCTATAGGAATTTCTCTCTCCACCAAAGCACCGTCATAAATAACACCCGTTGTAGCGTGAGATTTGTCGGCACCCTTGACATTTCGCCCACCGATACTCAGTGCACCTTGCGCAAGTGCATAAATCTTTCCATCCACCCCTTTAAGCGGTGTCATTAAAAGTGTTCCACCCTCGAGGGATTTTGCGTCGCCTATGGAAGAGACGGTTATGTTAAGCTTGTCACCCTGTCTTGCAAAAGGGGCAAGTTCCGCCGTAACGACAACTGCCGCAACGTTTTTTGACTTGATATCTATGGGCTTCATGTCGATATTCATCGCTTTTAACATGTTTGCTATGGACTGGAGGGTGAATTTTGAAGTCGTGCCATCACCTGTTTTTTCAAGACCGACAACCAAAGAGTAACCGATAAGGTGGTTGTCTCTCACGCCTACAATGTTGGCAACATCGTTTATCTTTGCGCCAAAAAGCGTTGCAATAGTGAGTAAAAAGAGAATAATCGTTCGCATCATAAATCCTTAATTAGGACATTAAAAGCAACTACTATTCCAATTCACTCGCTTATAAAATAAGTAAGTGAGGTATTTCCAAATTTTTTTGTTTTTTTCATAGTGTAGATGCCGATATTTTGCGGTAACTCAAGCGTACTCATGTGCTCTATGATGATGAGTTTGACGCATTCTTTTGGAAGGGAAGCGATAAGTGCGATGGTTTTGTCATAGATATCTTCCATCCCCTCACGTATGCTAAAAGGCGGGTCGATGTAAAAGTAGGCATCTTCACCTTTTCTTTGAAGCATTTTAACAACAGAAGTGATATTTGCAAAAGTATTGCCACTATAGACTTCACACATGGACGGGTCTGTTTGTGCGATGTTTGCTTTGAGAACCTTAAGAGCCTCGCCATCTTGTTCCATAAAAATGATTTTTTTAGCGCCACGACTAAGCGCTTCAAGCCCAACCGAACCACTTCCAGAAAAAAGTTCTACAAAAGTCGCATCGATAATATCAAACTGAACAGTGTTGAAAAAAGACTCTAAAACGATAGCTTTGGAGCTTCTTGTAGTTGTTTTTGAGGGGAGTTTTAAAACCTTGTTTTTAAATCTTCCCGCTACTATCTTTTTGGTTATTGGGCTACTTTTCATAAAACGCTCGCACTGCTCTTAAAATATTTTCTTGATACTCTTTTGTCAACGCCTCTATGCGTCTTTGCAAAATACTAAAGTCCAGATTTTCCTCATCATCCTCTTCATACGCCAGATGTAACTTTGCCGCGGAGATTTCATGCGCCCCATGAAGCCCTCCATAACGCTTCTCTAACGCCAAAATCAGTTGCGCTTTTGAAAAAGGTTTCATCAAATCTGCATCTTTTGCGCTTGAGATATAAAAATTTCTCTCATCGCTTGGCATTTTTACATCCCGAATCACGATATCGCAATTTTTTAAAGAGCTAAGATGCTTCTGCAAAAAAACTTCCAGTGATTTTTGCAAAAGCGGTGATTTGCACTCAACAGCTACTCTCAAAAAGACCCCTTACAGATTTTATTTACGCGGAAGTATAACATTAAACTTCTCGCAAAATTTTCAAAAACGCTCACTAAGGATTCGCTGTACTGCAGAATCGTTCGCTATTTTTTAAAATTTTGCAAGAAGTTTCTACAAAGACTTCTCTATGCTATAGCGTAAATCTTCATCCAAATCCGCTATGTTTGAGAGTACCCACTCCAGATAGCCTCTATCGCACATCGCTATCTCTTCGATGTAACTGCCGCTATATTTTCCAAAATCAAGTTTTTGGATAAGCACATTTTTTTTGGTAAGTTTTACAAGTGCATCATGCTCTTTTATCTCCAAAAGGTACTCATAAAGAAGTTTTGTAAGCAATGCGTCACTGAGTGCATTGTGCGGGAGAATAGCGCACTCATTTTGAAGCTGAGCGTAGCGCAACGCCTCTTTTTTCTCCTCTTTATAAAGCTTTAGTTCGTAGCGCAAAAACTGCAATGAAAAGTAGTCGCACTCTGGGATGAGATGTTTGGTTACTCTCAGCGTGTCGATGGTCTTGCCCATCCAGACAAACCCACTTGCAAGAAGCATTTTGATATCAAAGTTGACGTTGTGCGCTATAAGTGTAGTACCTTCATGGTTGTTCTCTTGCAAAAATTTCCATGCCACGCTCTCTTTAAGGGGCGGTTTGCCTTGAAGCATCTCGTTGGTAACGTGGTTAACGCTTGAGGCTTTTGGGGGAATCTTTTTGCCCTCATTTAGAAGTTCATACACCGAAAAAAGCTCATTTTCGCCAACACCGATAAGGCCGATAGAGCAGATTTTATCGCTGTTCTCCAAGCCTGTTGTCTCTACATCCAAAAATATTAGCAAATATCACTCACTGCTTTGAAAAGATTCTAACATTACATGATAATGTTCAAGTGTCATGAAACTCTTCTCAAAACGAAAACGGATGATAAACTCTACTATCTTGTTTTTAAGCGTAACATCAACATTCTCAGCTTTGCCAAAATAACCCAAAGAGACATTTTTGCTCTTAACAACCGCCTCTTTGTCATAGCCGATGGCGAGTATTTGAAGGTATTTTCCCTTTTTTATCTCGCCCAAACTCTCGCTTTGAAGTGATGCGCCAGAGAGGTTTATGGCTTTAAAGTTGAAAAGCTCACCAAAATCTTCCACTTTTTGATGGATACCAAGCTCGTTGTAAAGGTTTTGCAAGATAATTAAATTGTCTTTTCTAGCACGCTCGTAACTAGAGATTTTATTGGTCAAATTTTTCAATCTATCTAAAGCTGAACTCATCATATCTTCCTCTTTATTTCTTGAGGGATTATACCAAAACAGAGTATAATTGCGCATTTCACTACAAAAGACAATTATGGATTATTTACAAATCAAAAAAAGCCTCCCCCTAGATGGAGAGATAAAAATTTCAGGTGCAAAAAATGCCGCTCTTCCGCTTATCGCGATGGCTATACTTGCTAAAAACAGAGTTGTTGTAAAAAATTTACCGCATGTTGCAGATATCAAAACCCTCTTGAAACTTCTCTCAAATCTAGGAGCAGAGTGTGTCTCAGAGTGGGGGGAAGAAGCAAGTACAACCATAGATACTTCAACTCTCACACAAACAAAAGCAACCTACGATATCGTTAGAACCATGCGTGCTTCTATCCTTGTACTTGGTCCAATTTTAGCGAGATTTGGGCATTGCGAAGTCTCTTTACCGGGGGGATGTGCCATAGGACAGCGACCGGTTGACTTACATCTCAAAGCGCTAGAGCAGATGGGAGCAGTTATCAACATAGAAGCCGGTTATATCCACGCTACCGCACCAGAGGGGCTTCATGGGTGCAATATCATCTTTGATAAAATAACTGTTACGGGAACAGCCAATATAGTCATGGCTGCAGCCCTTGCAAAGGGAGTCACAACCATCACAAACGCCGCAAGAGAGCCGGAGGTTGTACAGCTTTGTGAAGTTCTTAATGCAAGCGGCGTAAAAATCGAAGGCATTGCAACAGCTATTTTAACCATCCATGGAACAGGTGGTACACTTTTGGAGATAGAGCCATTTAGCGTTATCCCAGACCGCATCGAAGCTGGCACATACCTTTGTGCGGGTGCTATCACAAGGTCAGAACTTACTCTTAAAAATGCGAACGCAAAACATTTGGGTGCAGTACTCTCCAAACTTGAAGAGATGGGAAGCAAGTTTACCATCACGGAGAACTCCATCACCATCCACCCATCAGAAGTCATAAAACATGTCAAAATAGTCACGCAGGAGTACCCCGCATTTCCAACCGACATGCAAGCACAGTTTTTAGCCCTTGCAACACAAGCAGACGGTACTTCTATCATAGAAGAAAGACTTTTTGAAAACCGTTTTATGCATGTAAGTGAGCTTCAAAGAATGGGTGCAGATATCTCTCTCAACGGAAATATCGCCACCGTCAACGGCAAATCAAAATTAAGCGGAACAGACGTTATGGCAACGGATTTGCGTGCATCAAGCGCACTTGTCTTAGCAGGTCTTGTAGCGGACGGTGTAACATCCGTACACCGTATCTACCACCTTGACCGCGGGTATGACTCACTGGAGAAAAAACTACAAAATGTAGGGGCAGACATCGTCCGTTTAAAAGAGTGATTATTGTTGAAAAATAATCATCTCATAGATACTTTTTTTCGTCACTAAGGCTTTATCATGAGAGACGGTTTGAGAGTTTTTTGCTCTTAAGAGCTCTTGTCTTAGCTCAAGCATATCTTTTTCTATGGTATCGACACTCTCTTTTAGACGCAAGATAATATCTACCCCTGCCAAGTTTACACCAAGCTCACGCGTAAGGCGCAAAATAAGCTTGATTCTATCGATGTCTCTTTGAGAGTAGAGTCTTATCTTGCCGCTTGATCTTGAAGGGGTGAGAAGATTTTCTCTCTCATACTGCCTAAGTGTTTGCGGATGGATATCTAAAATCTTTGCAACGATACTTATGAGGTAAACCGGTTCATCATACTGATGCATCATCTCCTACTCCTTTGGTAATTTTTCTTGCATGAGCTGTGCTAGTTTTTCGTCCAAACTCTCTACTTTTGGCAACACTATATTTGCTTCAAGATAGAGATTGCCACGCTCTTTTGTCTTACGATTCATCGCTCCCATCTCTTTGACACGAAATCTCTGTCCATTTTTGGTGTTTTGCGGGATTTTAAGCTTTATCTCTTTTTCAAGCGTTTGGATAGTTACCGTATCGCCAAAAAGTGCGGCATAAAGTGGGACATCAAAGTGCTTTACCAAGTCATCATTTTCTCTGGTGTATTCTGGGTTAGAGGCAACATTTATCTTTAGAAAAAGGTCTCCTGCACGTCCACCCTGAGCATGCCCTTTACCTTTGACACGCATCTTCTCGCCACTGTTAACACCTGCGGGAATCTTGATGTCAAAACGTTCACCGTTTACCGCTACCGAGTGAGAACCACCTAAGATGGCAACGCTAAAGGGGATGGTTACACTTGTCTCTATGTCAAGATTTGGCTGTTGTCTCTGCTGTGAAAAACCGCCAAATCCGCCGCCGCCAAATGATGAACCGCCAAATCCGCCACCTGAGAACATACTACGTAAAATCTCATCCAAATCTGCTCCACCACCACCGTGCGAACGAGAGAAATCATGGAAATTTTGCCCGCCAAACATGCTGTCGCCATGCGCATCGTACTGCGCTTTTTTCTGTTTGTCGCTGAGTATCTCATAAGCTGCGTTAATCTCTTTGAACTTATCCTCCGCACCCTTTTCTTTGTTGATGTCTGGATGATACTGTCTTGCCAACTTTCTATACGCTTTTTTAATCTCCGCTTCGCTTGCGTTTTCTGCTATCTCTAATGTTTCATATAAAGATTTACTCATGTTTAATCCTACAAAAAATATACTATTAAGCGAGATTATATCACAAGAGTTGAGTGGATGTCAATCAACTCTGACGGAAATTTTTTAGTTTTTCTATCCTATCTTCAAGCGATGGGTGCGTGCTAAAGAGTGCCGCAAACCCCTTGCCGTTAATGCCAAAAGCCTTGATGGCTTCGGGTAGGTGTGGCTCTTCTTTGGAGCGTTGCAGTGCTTGAAGGGCGGCTATCATATTTTGTGTACCTGAGAGACTTGCCCCTGCTTCATCGGCTCTGTACTCTCTGTATCTTGAAAATGCCATAACCACCATAGATGCCAAAATACCTAAAACTATCTCCGCCGCAACGCTTGCTATCATGTAGCCCACGCCCGCACCTTCACCTCTGTTTTTAAGTATTACCCTATCGACCACATAACCGATAATGCGGGCAAAAAAGACCACAAAAGTATTTACCACTCCTTGTAAAAGCGTGAGTGTTACCATGTCTCCGTTGGCGACATGCCCTATCTCATGTCCTAAAACCGCTTCGACCTCTTTTTGTGTCATGCTTCTCAAAAGCCCACGGCTCACCGCAACCAAAGCATCGTTTTTAAAAGCACCGGTCGCAAAAGCGTTTGGACTCATGTCCTCAAAAATCGCCACTTCTGGCATCTTGATACCAGCTTTTTGCGAAAGTCTTGCTACTGTTTCAACCAGCCAAAATTCCTCAGAGTTTGTAGGATTTTCTATAACTCTCGCGCCCACAGACATCTTTGCCATCTGTTTTGACATCAAAAGCGAGATAAGCGAACCGCTAAAACCAATCACGAGCGAATAGACAAAAAGCATCCCTAAATCTAAACCGTTAGAATGCAAAAATTTATTTAGCCCAAAAATATTGACGATTACGCCGATAACTACCATAACAGCGATATTTGTAAGTAAAAAAAGCCCTACTCTTTTGAACATTTTTATTCCTCTTAGAATTTTTGAAAAATTATAATTAAGATGGGTTAATGGAGAGTTTGGGCTTGACTATTTCTGAAGAGGTAGATTTTGGTTGAAGATGGTTAAGATTTCGATTTTATCTTCAAAGATTTCATAGATGATTGTGTAGCCGTTAAAAATCATATCTCTGATATTTTCGGCTTCAAAATATTTTGATTTTCTGTATTTGTGTGGAAAAACAAGTAAGCCGCCTATCTGTTCATCAAGTTTTTTGTTAAATTTTTTTGCAGCACTGAGCTTGTCATAAGCAATGTACTCAAGAATCTCTTTAAGTTTTTTACTATAAAAAGTTGTTCTAATTATTTGCATATTTGACTTCTAGGTTTTTCATAAAAAGAGCCATATCTTCATCATATTCGTTTTGTGTAAACATCTGCATTTTCCCGCTTCGTACATCATCTCGCAGCTTGTGCAAATCTTCTCTTCTCTCATAAAAGTAGGGATCTTCTTTGAGATTTGGGTCGCTTTGTATCTCTATCTTGTCAATCATACCATCTTTTAGGCTATGTAAAAGCGTCATAATATTTGCCACATAACTATCTTTTACTTCCAAATGTATCGTTTGCATATTTTTGCTCCTTGATGGATTTTTTAAATTATACATTTTTTAAACCAACACACTCATTTCCGATGTCAAGCAAAAAAATGCCTGACATGTAGAAAAATCTTAGTGTAAAAAGTGTCTTACTTCTGAGAAGTAAAGGCTCATGCCGTACTCGTTTGCAGCGGCGATGACCTCATCATCACGGATGCTTCCACCTGGTTCTATAACGCTCTTTACACCAGCTGCAGCGGCAGCGTCAATGCTGTCACGGAATGGGAAAAATGCTTCGCTTGCAAGTGCTGCTCCCGTTACATCAAGTCCCATCTCTTTAGCTTTTTTAAGCGCACATTGGCTTGCGTCAACTCGGCTTGTCATGCCCATTCCAACGGCTACCATAGCAGAGTTTTTCACATAAACTACGCAGTTTGATTTTGTAAGAGATGCTACTTTGTATGCTATCTCCATATCTTTTTTCTCTTGGCTTGTTGCTTCTCTTGTAGTCATAAGTTTTGCGTTTTTGACTTCATCATCGTTTACTTTGTCGGCATCTTGATAGACAAAACCGCCGTCTATATGTTTAAAATCCTTCTCGTCATTTGCAAGAACAAGTTTGTCGCTTCCCATTTCAAAGAGTTTAATGCGTTTTTTGCTCTCAAAAACTTCTAACGCCTCCTCTGTAAAACGCCCCGCAATGATGACTTCTAGGAAGATTTCATTCATCTTAAGTGCAAGCTCTTTTGTAACTATGCCATTTACTGCAACAACACCGCCAAACGCCGAAACGGGGTCACATTTTAGAGCTTCAACATACGCCTCTAAAAGCGTATCTTTTATGGCAAACCCGCAAGGATTGCCGTGTTTGGTTATACAAACTGCATTGTCACTTCCAAATGCAGAGGCAATTTTTACCGCACCGCTTAGGTCATTTAGGTTGTTAAAACTAGCTTCGCCTTTAAGGGTTTTAAAGTTGCTTGAGTAATGTTTGTCAAACTCATAAAGCGCACCTTTTTGATGAGGATTTTCACCGTAACGGGTATCCATCACTTTACTTCCTACTATAAACTGTTTCGCACCAAAACCGCCGTTAAAACGCTTGTTCATATAGTTTGCTATCATAGAGTCATACGCCGCTGTATGTTCAAATGCTTTTATCATAAGATTGCGACGAAACTCAAGCGTGTTTTTCTCATTTTCTAGTGCGTCTATCACTTTTTCATAGTCACTTGCATCGGTTACAATCATAACGCTGTCAAAGTTTTTAGAAGCAGAACGCACCATGGCAGGTCCGCCGATGTCGATGTTTTCTATGATTTCTTCAAAATCATCTGTTTTCTCAATCGTCGCTTTGAATGGATATAGGTTTACACAAACAAGGTCTATCGCCTCAACGCCCAATTCCCCCGCTTGATCTAAGTGCGACTGTTTGTCACGACGATGCAAAATTCCACCATGTACGAATGGATTGAGCGTTTTAACACGCCCCTCAAAACACTCTGGAAATTTTGTAACCTCATCTATCTCAATGGCTTTGATGCCGTTTTCAACAAGAATCTTATATGTTCCGCCTGTTGAGATGATTTCAAATCCGTTTTTTACCAAAGCGTTGCAAAACGCAACCACACCGCTTTTGTCACTTACACTAACCAATGCTCTTTTCATCAAAATTTCCTAAAAAATAAATTGCGTCATTTTATCCAAGGGTTGCTTTGAACTCTTTAATTGCATCTAAATAGGGCAAAATTTCTTGAAATTTTCCTAAAAAATCAAAATTTTCATCCTCTCTTTTTGCTGCTGCTTCAATCTCTGCGCTGATTTTTGAGAGGGTGTCAAAACAGAGTGAAGCTGCACCACTTTTGAGGTTATGTGCGCTCATATGTATCTTTGAAAACTCTCTTTGCTCCCATCCATCACGCATATTTTGTTCTAGCGTCTCTAAAGAGGAGACGAAACTTATAAATACTTTTTGCATGATTGCCTCAGAAAAGCGCATCTTCTCTCTGCTTTTCTCAAGCGATGCTTTAATGTCTATAGTCATCTTTTGGCTCTGGAGTTGCGCAACTGCATATCTGCTCAAAACTGCTTCAAGCGCTTTTGTATCGATGGGTTTTGTGAGATAGTCTGCCATGCCAAGCGAGAGAAATTTCTCCCTATCGCCCTCTAACGCATTGGCGGTCAGTGCGACTATGGGGGTTTTGATGTGCAGTTCTTGGATAAGGATGCGTGTTGCTTCTATGCCGTTCATCACGGGCATGTTGACATCCATGAGGATAAGGTCATAGTGATTTGCTTTTGCTTTTTCTACCGCCTCTTGACCGTTAAGCGCAAAATCATACGTCACCCCAAAACTCATAAGAAGCTCAGAAAGAAGCAGTCTGTTTATCTCATAATCCTCTGCCGCCAAAACTCGCATTTGAAGAGATTTTTTTATCTCTTTGATCTCTGTTTTTATGAGTTCTAGGCGCATAAGCTCATTATAGAGGATAGATGGAAACTCCTCAAAAACCTCTATATGGTGGTGTCGTACATCCTCTTTTGTTTTGCCCTCTGTTCCAAGAAAGAGGATTTTTGCTTCACAAAAGGCGTCTGTCATCTCCTCATTTTTGGCAATGATGATAGCGTTGCTTTTGTCTGCTTCTTTGCTATATGCCTCTAACGTACTCCAAGCTATGCCATAAGCGTTGAGTTGTGAAGCTAAGTTTTCGTGGCTCTTTGCGTCCATGCCAAAAAGGTAGAGTGAAAAATCTCTCAAATGCTCTTTAAGTGTCGATTTTGAGTCACAAACACTATAGGCAACATCAAAGTAAAACTTGCTACCAACACCCTCTTTACTCTCCAGCTCAAGCTTGCTCTGCATGAGTGTTACAAGGGTGTTAGAGATACTCAGACCAAGCCCCGTGCCGCCGAATTTTCGTGTTGTTGAACTATCAGCCTGAGAGAATGGCTCAAAAATCTTCTGCTGTCTCTCTTTTGGAATCCCGATACCACTATCTTCCACACAAAAGCGTATCTTTTGCCCCTGCTTTTGTATCTTGACATGCACGGTGCCACCTGAGGGAGTAAACTTGATGGCATTACCGATAAGGTTCGTCAAAATCTGCTTTATATGAAAACTATCCACCGCAACACACTCGCCAAGTGCGGGGTCTATCTCTATCATATAAGATATCTCTTTTTCTCTAGCCTTGCCTGCTAAAAGCATAAGCGTGTTCTCGAACTCCATAAAAGGGTTGATTTTTGTAAGCTCTATGGGGTTGTGTCCACTTTCAAGTTTTGAAAAATCAAGAATATCGTTGATGATTTGGATAAGTGTCGCACTTGAGTTTTTTATAAGCTCTATAAATTTACTCTGCCTTGCATCCAACTCTGTTTTTGCCAAAAGCTCTGAAAAGCCCAGTATAGCGTTCATCGGGGTGCGTATCTCGTGGCTCATATTTGCCAAGAAATTTGCTTTTTCGCGCTCTGCTTCGAGGGATTTTATCCGCGCCTCTTCTATGGGAGTGATATCGGTAAAAGTCGCCAAATAGCGAAGCTCCTCCTCTTTGTCTATTGTTGCGATTTTGACACTGTAAATGCGCCCATCAATCGAAGCAAGATGAACTTTATGAGGCTCTTTGAGGATAGATTCAAGCCAGAGTACATCACTGCTTGACTCTCTTAAAAAGCCCTCTTTTGTTTCAAAAAGCTCACAAACGTATCTATGTTTTTGCAAAAACTTCTCTAGTGTCTCAAAACCAAAGAGCTCAAAAAACTTTTTATTGACCTCTTTGATGCCCTCTTTTGGATCAAGCACTACGATAATGCTCTCTTGATTGTCCAAAATATCTGAGACTCTCTGTTTTTGAGTCTCCACCTTTTTTTGGTACTCAATGGTCGAAGTGATATCTTTACGAAGCGCCATAAACTCGACAATCTCGCCCTCCCTATTTAAAAGCGGCACGATAGCGGCATTGACATAGTACGTAGAGCCATCTTTGGCAAGGTTGGGGATGATGCCCTGCCACACCTCTTTGGCGAGAATAGTTTTCCAAATCTCTGTAAAAAGTTCTTGAGGATTTTGGGGATGTCTGATGATGTTGTGTTTTTTGCCAAGAAGCTCATATCTGCTGTAGCCGCTGATTTTGATAAAGTTGTCGTTTACGTACTTGATAACCCCATCGGGAGAGGTAACGCTCACTATCAAAGAGGTGTCAATGGCTCTTTTGTACTGCTTGAGCATATGAATCATCTCTTCATTGGCATCTGATGTCTTCTCTAGATTTTTTTGCAGCTCTGCGTTTTGCTCTTGAATCTTGATGTTTGCTCTTGTAAGCTCCTCGGAGTTCATCTCAAGCGTATGCTCTAAAAAACGCTTTTCTTTGTAGAGTTCATCATAACTCCCAGAGATAGCATCAAGCAATTTTACAAGCGAGTCATCTTGCATAGATGCATCAAAATCTTTACCAAAAGCTCTTTTTATCTGTCTTTGAAGAAGGCTATGCATCTTAATTTTCAAAAATTACGCTAAGAGTCATAGTTTGGTTATGAAGTTCACAGTGGAGTTTGTCTTTGAAAAAAGGAGCGATTTCTCCATAAGAGTAAAAACCTACAAGATGGACATTTTCACCCAAAATATCGCCAACTTCTTCAAGCTCTTCATCGATGATTTGCCCTAAAACTATCTTTCTACCCACGCAACTCACCACAAGAGCGAGTGCAGATTTTTGGTTGGCAACATCTATCTCTCGTGCCGCACTTCCGGCTCCTTCTATAAGCTTGTCCATATCGGGCTTCATAAGCCTTGCTATATACCCCTCAGGCACATCCCCTGCAAAAATAATCGACTTCGCATCTTCATCGATACCCAAAAGTGTGCGGATAACCTCCGTCTCCTGCGTATCTTTTTTGATACTTAAGGGAAAACGTAAACCACTGTTTGGAAGCTCAGAGGCATACGCGCCAAGGTATCTTTTGTAGAGGTCAAGTGCTGGTTCACCGTCTATCTCGTAGAGTATATTTGCGCTTGATTTAGTGATAACTCGCTGCACTCCAAACTCGCTCCATCCGCCAAAGCACCCACTACTGATAGTAAGATTTTCGCCATAAAAACCCAAAACCGCTACGCGTGCCTCTTTAGCAACATCGTCACAAAGCACAAAAGTCTCTTCAAACCTCGCACCATCTCCCGCAAGTCCGCCTGTAACACTCACGCCATGAAGCGCTGCATTGATACCACGCACAAGTTCAGAACCATTTACTTTCAGCCCATCGGAGAGAACAAAAACATGCTTTAATCCCTCTTTGCTCAGTTTTGAGACAAGCTCTGAAGAGAGCTCTTCTAGGCTCATCCCCTCCCTAAAGTCCATACTATAGAGCTCTACATGCGAACTCTCAAACTTCACAGCTGTTGCAACAAGCGGCGACGTGGATATCTCTTTACCTAAAATATTGCCCGAAGAGGAAGAGCCCAAAATATGCGCATTTGGAAATTTTGCTCGTAACTCTTTGTATGTTTGCGCCTCTTTGACAACCTCAGTATCACCAAAAACAAAAACGATATCTGCATCCTCTGCACTCTCTATCTCTTTTGAGACATACTCCCACACTCCATTTTTTTGCATTGTTGCGTTATCTATTTTCACTGTTCTTCCTCAAATTGCATATAAATTTCTCTCACTTTTTCTATGTTCTCTCTAAAAAGTGACACCAATCTAGGGTCAAAATGCTTTCCTGACTCTTGCGCCAAAAACGCTATCGCCTCTTCAAAGCTCCACGGTTTTTTGTAGGGTCTTTGCGAGGTAAGAGCATCAAAAACATCTGCAATAGCCGTAATGCGCCCATAAATATGGATATCTTCCCCACTATAACCATGATAATACCCGCTGCCATCGAACTTTTCATGGTGGTATTTTGCAATAATCGCACCCGCTTGCAGGTAAGGGTTTTTACTCTCTTTGAGGAGCTCATAGCCAAGCTGAGAGTGTGTTTTCATCGTCTCATACTCTGCATCACTAAACTTTGCAGGTTTGAGCAAGATAGCATCACTGATACCGACTTTACCTATGTCATGCAGCGGTGAAGCGTAAAAAAGGATGTCTTGTTCTCTCTCACTAAGTCCATAAGCAGATGCCAACATCTTTGAGTAGTGCGCCACACGAGCGATGTGGCTTCCCGTCTCTGGGTCTCTATACTCCGCTAGGCGTGAAATGACCTCTAAGGCTTCATGCTCACGTGCCACAAGGTTTGCTGTTGCTTTTTGCACCTCAAGCTGAAGTTTTGCGTTAAAATCTTGCAGTTGAAGTTTCATCTCTATGATTTTTCTAAAGTTTTTTATCTTTGCTTCAAACTGCGCGATATCGACAGGCTTCGTCAAAAAGTCCGCCGCTCCTGCACGCAGAGCTTCCAGTCGCAAAGAGTAGTCATCATCTACCGCGCTTACCATAACAGGGATAAGCTCCTCTTGAACCCTCAGCGCCTCTCGTATAAGCTCTACCCCATTCATTTGCGGCATCATATAGTCCACAAGCATCAAATCAACTCTATTATTTTTGAGGTATTGCAAAGATTCGAGCGGATTTTCAAAACTGACCACTTCTATGCCGATTTCCCTTGCTATCTCCTCTATCAATATAAGGTTCATCAAAGTGTCATCTACGGAAATTACTCTCAAAGTATCCATTGTCATCCTTTTTTTAAGGGCGTTGTTTTTTATTATATCACTCATTCTTATAAAAAAAATTAAAAATGACAAAAATATTTTTTTCATTTTTTGCTAAAATAGCCTTTTTTTAAAGGGGAAAGATATGCAATACAAACTTCTATCTGTACAACTAGGCAAAGTAAAAGGCTATGGAGACAAAGAAAGCCGAGATTTTTTAGGCAAATACTGGGAGAGCGGCTCTTTTAAAGAGGCTACATCTTTAAGAGTTTGGGCGGGCAAACTGGGTTTAAATGGCGATGAAGTGGCTGACAAAGTCCACCATGGCGGAGAAGAGAAAGCCATATTTGCCAACAGTTACGAAAATTACAAAGAGTGGAGTGAGTTTTTAGGCGAAGAAGTGCCTTTTGGCGCACTCGCTGAAAATCTTACTATCTCTGGACTTCATGAGAGCAACGTCTGTTTGGGTGATATATACAAAATAGGTGATGCCACACTACAAGTCTCACAACCTAGAAAACCTTGCTGGAAGATAGCAAAACGATGGAACAACCAAAAATTCACCCACGAAATCTACACAACAGGGCTTACAGGTTGGTACTACAGAGTGATTGAAGAGGGGTTTTTAGGAGCAGGGGATGAAGTGGTTTTACTCTCTCGTGAAGCAGAGCAAGTCTCTATCCTTGATGCAAATATGGCGTTTGCCAATCCTATCATGCATAGAGATATTTTAGAGAAGATTTTGAGTATCTCCTCTCTTGCCCCATCGTACAGAGCAAGCATAGAGAAGAGAATCGCTGGAGAGTTTTCACTTGAGTATATGAGAGTGGACTAGATATCCCTCTCTATGACTCTTTTAAATGTGTTAAAGTAGTTGTCTTGAAGCTCACTCATACGCATCTCAACATTGTTGATTTTGATGCTATCTCCGCCTACAGTTCCGATTTTTTGGCAGAACATCTGACCACCGCTCAATGACTCAAAAGAAGCACAATCTTCTTGTCTTACCTCAACGATAGCGCGGCTCATAGTTTCTGAAAAGATATCTCTCTCATCATCAACAAGCATTCTCACACTACATCCAAGACCGCTTACCGCCGCCATTTTTGCCAAAGCGATAGCCACACCGCCACTGCTTGCATCTTTTGCACATCTCAGCAACCCTCTTTTGTTTGCTTCGATAACCAAATCCCAAAGGAAAAGCTCTTTTTCATAGTCTATCTCAGGCAGTTTTCCTGCAACCGTGCCACAAATCTCTTTCATATAGAGAGATCCGCCAAACTCGCTCTCACTCTCCCCGATAAGATAAAGAGCGCTCCCCTCTTCTTGAAAACTTGACATCAAAACTTTGTTTGCGTCATCATTAACACCGACCGTTGCGATAGATGGAGTTGGGAAAACCGATACACCGTTTGTCTCATTGTAAAGTGAAACATTACCCCCGATAACCGGAGTGGTTAGTGCCGCGCAAGCCTCTTTGATCCCCAAACAGCTCTCGCCAAACTGCCACATCACCTCAGGGTTTTCAGGATTTCCAAAATTGAGACAATCTGTAATCGCCAAAGGTCTAGCCCCGCTCATAGCAACATTTCTACCGCTCTCGATAACCGCTGCCGCTGCTCCGCCTTTTGGGTCTATGTAACAGTAGCGAACATTACAGTCAGCAGACATTGCAAGTGCTTTGCCGTTCTCTTTTACACGGATAACAGAAGCGTCCAGCATACCGCCTTTTTTGATGGTATTTGTCTGCACCATTGAGTCATACTGCGTATAAATCCATGATTTATCGACTACTTCCATAGACTTTGTCAGTCTCTCAAACGCCTCTTGATTTGACACACGAGGAAAATCGTTGATAGTCACATCTGCAATTTTGTCCAAATAGGCAGGGCGAACCATCGGGCGTTTAAGAACCGGTGCTTCTTCACTTACAGGGTTTACAGGAACTTCAGCAACTTTGTCTCCATGCCAGAAAAGCTCCATATTTCCAGTGTTTGTTACCTCGCCGATAACTGCCGCATCCAAATCCCACTTTTCAAATATCTTGATAATTTCGGCTTCACTTCCCTTTTTTGCACAAAGAAGCATACGCTCTTGCGATTCTGAGAGCATAAAGTCGTATGGGGTCATCCCCTCTTCACGAGCAGGAACTTTGTCTAAGTGCATTATCATACCGCTACCACTTCTACCCGCCATCTCAAAAGATGAACTCGTAAGACCCGCCGCACCCATATCTTGGATGCCCACAACATGATCAGTCTTGAAAAGCTCTAAACAAGCCTCAAGCAAAAGTTTTTCTGTAAACGGGTCGCCCACTTGAACGGTAGGACGCAGAGATTTTGACTCTTCCGTAAAGCTATCAGACGACATAACCGCTCCGCCTAAACCGTCACGCCCAGTTTTCGCACCCACATAAATAACAGGATTGCCGATACCGTCAGCTCTTCCGTAGAAGATTTCATCCGATTTTGCAAGTCCGAGAGTAAAAGCATTTACCAAGATATTGCCGTTATAACACTCATCAAAACTTGTCTCGCCGCCGATAGTCGGAACCCCCATGCAGTTTCCATAACCGCCAATGCCTGCTACAACACCACGAACAAGGTATCTCTGATGAGCTGAAATCTTGTCATCGTTTAAAACATTTCCAAATCTTAGAGCATTGAGGTTTGCAATAGGTCTAGCACCCATTGTAAAAACATCACGCATGATACCGCCAACACCAGTTGCAGCCCCTTGATACGGTTCTATAAAGCTTGGGTGGTTGTGTGACTCCATCTTAAAAACAGCCGCATAACCATCCCCGATGTCGATAACACCTGCATTTTCTCCAGGACCTTGGATAACCCATGGAGCTTTTGTAGGAAACCCGCTTAAGTGAACCTTTGAAGATTTATAGCTACAGTGTTCGCTCCACATTGCGGAAAAAATCCCGATTTCGACAAGATTAGGCTCACGTCCCAAAATCTGCTTGATATGCGTGTAGTCTTCATTTGACAACTTGTGTGAAGAGAGTACTTTTTCTATATTTTCTAGTTGTTGGCTCACGGGGAAATCCTAAAAATTTGATTTTTAAGCGGTGATTATATCTAATGTGAGGTAAAAAGAGTTTTAACCAACGAGTAACTGATGCAAAGCATTTTTGTAAAACTTACGTGCGAAATGTTATTTTTTTTGGAAGTGAGGCTTTAGCCTCGCCATGCGTTATAGTGAAGATTATAACTTTTAACGGGACTAAAGTCCCATTTCCAAAGAGTTTGATTTTAATGAAAAGCGAACTGCTCTTTTGTGCGAATGTTTTTTTTGAGAGAGAAGATGTTTTTGTAGAAAATCTCTAAAATTTCATACTCTTTTCTTCCGTTTGGAAGCTGAAGCTTAAACTGCTCATCGACCTTTTTTCCAAGAAGCGCACGGGCAAGCGGGGAGTGTACGCTTATAAGAGCATTTTCAGGCTCAGACTCTAAAACACCGCAAATTGTAAAACACTCCTCCTCGTCCGTCTCAAGATTAACGATGCGTACACTGCTTCCAAAACTAACCCGTTCATGAGAGAGGCGTGATGGGTCTATGATTTGGGCTTTTTGCATCATGGAGTTGAGATAAAAAAGCCTCTTGTCTATGTGACGGAGTTTCTCTTTTGCCGCTTGATAGTCCGCATTTTCGCTTCTATCTCCCAAAGCCGCCGCAACAAGTTTTTCATGCGCAACTTTTGGCTTTTCAACCTCAAGCAAAAACTTGAACTCTTTGACTAAAACATCATACCCCTCAACACTCATAGGTTCTTGCAAAACCCTACCACCTATGCGCTAAACCCTACTATGTAGTAGGTGTTTTTATTGTCTAGTTTTTCAACTTTTACCTTATATTTTTCACTAAAATGTTTCACTTTTTCATGCGCTTCTTGCGCCATTTCAGGGGATGGAGTGTCTATTTTTATTTTGAAGTAGTCGTTTGAATTGGACATGGCAACATAGGCATCATCTACTCTTAAGTGGTTATGCAAATCCATAATATGCTTGCGTATCTTTTCATACCCTTGTGTATTTTCTTCGATTTTTTCAAGCTGTTTGAGTAACGCTTCGTTTGGCGCGTATCCCAACTGCGTAAGCACTGCTTCTTTTTGCATAAATTTTTCCTTTTTTACAATTTTGTGGGCATATGGTAACGATGTTTTGTAAATATTCAGTGCTTTTTTATAAACATAGATGTATCATCAAATCAAATTTTTAGCTACAAAAGAGAGCATTATATGACTGAAGAGATACTCAAAAAAATCAAACAACTCCCCCCGCTTCCAGAGTCTGCAATGCAGATAGAGTCAGTTTATCAAGACCCAGACAGCACATTTAACGATATGGTAAAGATTTTAGAAAAAGACCCTCTTTTAACAGCCGATATCTTAAAAGCTGCTAACTCCCCGCTTTATGGTTTTAGCCGTGAAATCAACACTATCAACCAAGCAGTTGGTCTCTTTGGGATGGGAACAGTGCGCGGTTTTGCACTTGCCAGCATTGTAAAGAAGAGCTTTATACTTGATTTTTCTGCGTATGGCATTACCAATGATATGTTCTCGGCACTCTCAAAAAAGCAGCATGCACTTGTTACTTCATGGTGCCTAAGAAAAGAAGCGAAACTTTTGGGCATCCTCTCTCCGGCTGCATTTTTAGTTGAGATTGGTAAGGTTTTGATAGCGCAACAGATTATGGCAGACAAAACACAAGAGAAATTTAAAGAGGCACTTGCAACTACTAAAGATGTAGAAGCAGCAGAGAGAGAAGTTGTGGGTGTTGACACACCTGAAGTAAGCGGAACCATCTTTGAACACTGGAGATTTGAATCAGGACTTGTGGAGACCATCCGTCACTGTGGCGCTCCAGAAAATGCCAAAGCAGATGTACAAAAAGCAGCAAAAATCTTGCAAGTCGTTCGCACTGCAGTGCCTATCAATGGCGTCATAACAGAGCAGAGTGCGGCTGCGGCAAAAGAGCTTATTCTCAAATACGACCTTGATATGGAAAGTTTTGAAAAAGCTCTCGAAAATATGTAAGCGTAGTGATGAAATCTCTTCTTATTAGACTTACCCACGGACTAGATGAGCAGGATATCGCTGCAGATGAACTGGTGTATGTCAAGGACTTTTTAGCAAAAGAGTACATTACAAAAAAAGAGAGCGTTTACAAGTTCAACTCCAAGTACCGTGCTGGAACACTTGGGCTTATCCAAAATGGCACAGCGTACCTCAATGTTATCGGCGAGTATGTTCATGATATCTTCATAGATGATGTCGAGAGTACCAAAGCGATAGAGGGTGACCTTGTTATCGTGCAGAGGCTTCTTGGCAAACGTGGTACTCCGAGTGGAAAAATTGTCGAAGTAGTAGGACGTGCGCAAACTTACAGTGTCGCTTACATAGTGGTAAAAGAGGGGCGAAAATCTTTAGTTGACATAAAAACTGATTTTCCAATCGGCATTGAGATAAGCCCGCAAGAGCTAAACTCCTACAACGAAGGCGATGTTTTTAAGATTAACAATCAAGACTTCACTATCATGGAGTGTTTGGGAAACATAAAAGACCCTCTAGTGGATGAGAAGATTGTTCTTGCACAATTTAACAAACATGATGCTTTTAGCGAGGAGGTGCTTGAACTCTCACGCTCATTTAAAGAGGTTGATGCTTCACTCTATCCAAAGAGAGTTGACTTAAGAGAACTCCCGTTTTGCACCATCGACCCCGTTACCGCAAAAGATTTTGACGATGCTATCTGTTATGTTGAAGAGACAACAACACTTTATGTCGCCATAGCCGATGTAAGCGAGTATGTTACACCTTTTGGGGCTATCGACAATGAAGCGATTTATAGAAGCTTTTCCATCTATCTTCCACACCGTTCTATCCCGATGCTGCCACGAGAACTCAGCGAAACGCTCTGCTCTCTGCAACCGCACAAAGACAGACTTGCTTATGTTTTTGAGATGAAACTCGACCTTGGCACGCTTGAAGTAAGCAGTTCAAAAGTGTATGAAGCCATTATCCATTCGCAAAGAAGATTTAACTATGAAGAGATAGATGCCCATTTTGAAGGCACACTTGAGGCAAAAAACTCCTCAGAAGAGCTTATATTTGCCTCCATAGACAAACTTAGAGTTATCACGGATGCACTGAGAGAGAAGAGACTTAAAGTCGGCTACAACTTCCGCTCACACGAACTTGAGATGTTCATAGATGAGCAGACCAACATTGTAAGCACAACCTATGCAGAGGAGACCCCATCTCATGCGCTTATAGAGGATTGTATGCTACTGGCAAACAAAGAGGCGGCAAAGAGATTTAAGAGAGGGATTTTTCGTATCCACGAACCGCCGAGCCAAATGAAACTGCAAAATCTCTATCAAGAGCTGGCAGGAATCGGTATGTTTATAGATATCAAAAAATCGCTCAAAGAGACGATTGAACAGATGCAAAAACAGGCGACCGAGATGGGAATCTCCAGTGAAGTGGACACGCTCATCATCCAATCTCAGATGCAGGCACGCTATGCACCGCTCAATGCAGGGCATTTTGGTTTGGGATTTGAGGAGTACACACACTTCACGTCACCCATCAGACGCTACTCTGACCTTATAGTGCATAGACTTTTAAAAGCCATCACCAACAATGACACTGAGCAGGGTTCATATGTACTTAGAAACATAGAATCCCTCTGTATGAGTGTAAGTGAAAAAGAGAGAGAAGCCGCAACAGTAGAGGTGGAGTTTATGGCACGCAAATTTGCACGCTGGGCAAATGAGCACATAGACGAGGTTTTCAAAGCAAGAGTGACTGCAACCGACCCGTTTTTCAAAGCAGAACTTCATGACACGCTTCAAGGAGCAAGATTTCTTATTACCCACTCCATGGATGCCGCTCTTTTTGATGATGTAAAAGTTAGAATCGACAAAGTAGATATTGCAAAAGCTAAGATTTACGGCTCCATCGTTGCTATTATAGAAAAAGATTAGATGTGTATAAAAACGAGTTAGACAAATTTATCCAAAATAAAAAGCTCTCCAACAGTTTTATCCTCTTTGGCGAGAGCAATTTTCTCATCGACAGATACACCGAGATACTCTCAAACCATGAGGGTGCTTCCATGCTCAAACTCTACTTTGACGAGTATGACTTTAGCGTGGCAAAAGCACATCTCTCACAAGCTTCACTCTTTGGAGACCAAAACGTACTTATCATAAAAAGCGAGAAAAAAGTCCCAAAAAAAGAGCTAGACATACTTTTTGAGCAATGCGAAAAAAACTCTGACAACACTTTTATCTATGCCTACTACGGAAGCGATTACACCTCCTATGCAAAGCCATCTGCCAATACAAAAACAATGTGTGTAAGATTTTTTCACCCAAACCATACAGAAGCTCTCGCAACCGTCGCACAAATTGCCCGTGAAAAAAATGTAGCTATCGACAAAGAGGGTATCAACCACCTCTTAAACATCCACAGCGGCGACATAGCCCTCTCATGCAACGAGATAGAGAAGTTGCGCATATACGATAAACCCATCACCACAAAAGATATCGACGCCATTATCTTTGGACTTGCAGAGGTGAGCATTGATGATTTTATAAAAAAAGTTTTGGGTAAAAAAGATTTTAAAAATGACTTGGAGAGCCTTTTGGGACATGGAGAAGATGAGATTCGCATCCTCACGGCACTCACATCCTACCTAACACAACTCTACATGTTTAACATCTACATCCGCCTAAACGGCGCACCAAACGCCATAGAGATACTAGGCTACAACGCCCCAAAGTTTGTAGTCGATGAAAAAGCCGCCGCCTCCATCAAGATAAAACCCCCACTCTACTACAAACTCCATGAGCTTCTTTTAGAAGCCGAACTAAAGATGAAAAGCTCCCATGTGGATAAAAATGCGATTTTGCTCTCTACACTTTTGAGGGTGCAGCAGGTATTGTAAACTTTTAGTAAGTGTGTTTTAAAAGTATGAGAGAGTCTTAAAATATTTGAGAAAATGGGTTAGCAACGCAAAAAATGCGTCACTATTTTAGTTTTTAGAAGTATCGATAATCTTGTTTGCTGAAATCCATGGCATCATAGATCTTAGTTTTACGCCTGTTTGCTCGATAAGAGATGCTCTTGCATTTGCTCTCTCAGCGTTCATGCGTGGGTAGCCTGCTTGACCTTCAAGGATGAAGTCTTTTGCAAATCTTCCATCTTGAATCTCTTTTAAAATCTCTTTCATTGCAGCTTTACTCTCTGCATTGATAACGCGCTTGCCAGAAACATAGTCGCCGTACTCTGCTGTGTTAGAGATAGAGTATCTCATATCTGCGATTCCGCCTTGGAACATCAAGTCAACAATGAGTTTTAGCTCATGTAAACATTCAAAGTATGCAAGTTCAGGAGCGTATCCAGCTTCTGTTAGTGTCTCAAAACCAGCTTGAACCAAAGATGCAGCACCGCCACAAAGAACAGCTTGCTCTCCAAAAAGGTCAGTTTCTGTCTCATCTTTGAAAGTTGTCTCGATGATTGCAGTTCTTCCGCCGCCAATAGCTGATGCGTAAGAGAGTGCTAGTTCTCTAGTTTTTCCGCTTGGATTTTGTCCAACAGCGATAAGGTCTGGAATACCACCGCCACGAACGAACTCAGAACGAACAGTGTGTCCCGGAGCTTTTGGAGCAATCATAGTAACATTGATGTCAGCTCTTGGGTGGATTCTTCCGTAGTGGATGTTAAAGCCGTGTCCAAATGCAATAGTTGCACCGTTTTTGAGGTTTGGTTCAATCTCGTTTTTGTAAATTTCAGCTTGATTTTCATCCGGTAAAAGGATCATAACAACATCAGCGTAAGCAGAAGCTTCGCCAACTGTCATAACTTTAAATCCTTTTGCTTCAGCTTTTGCCCAGCTAGAGCCGCCTTGTCTCAAACCAACAACAACTTCAACACCGCTGTCTCTTAGGTTTTCAGCATGTGCGTGACCTTGAGAGCCAAAGCCAATCATCGCAACTTTTTTGCTTTTAATTATATTGATATCACAATCTTTATCGTAGTAAACAGTTAATGCCATTGTTTTTTCCTTGGGTTTTAAGCTTAAAAGTACCCTTAAACGCTTAAAAAATTTTCGGCATTATACTCAAATAAAGCAAAAACTTTTATAATACCGCTAAAAAACAGAGGCGGATTTGTGAAAAAATTTAATCTTTTTAAAGAAATTATCGTTGCGGACAAAGAGGAGCTTTTTGAAGCTCTTAAGAGTGATAAAATCTTTGGTATCCGTGTGGATGGCGCTATTTGCTATGAGCCTTTTGGTGCGCATGACGTTCTTATCTTTAGTGGTTCTACCGAGATAAAAAGCTCTCTTGAAGAGGCGCTTGGAAAAAACTACCAAATTGTAGAAGATGAGGAGCGTGTGCTTATAAAAGCGGCTTCAAACTGGCAGGAGATTATCGGGTTTAACAAAGCAAGAGCAACCTACGATGACACAACCGCTGATGGCGTGGATGAGCTTGGAACCCAAGAGATGGAAGTCATAGGTTGGCATGCGACGGAGTTTAACATCAGCTACAGAACGCTTGTAGAGGTTTTAGAAAAGGAGTGTAGCGGTACGCTTTTGTGCATCGAGTATGAAGAGCCTTACAGATTTAGCGGGCTTGGGTTTGTGGATGATTTGGATGAGGCGAGAGATGTGTTGTTTGCATTTTGTAAAAAAGAGATCCAGAGGCTTATCGAAACTGATGATGACTTTCAAAAAGAGAGTTTAAGTGATGATGAAAAAGAGGCGGCGGAGTTTTTTGGCGTTCTTCTTTAGCTCTGTACACCCCTTGGAGGTGGGGTTTTAACCCCGCTTAGTTAGCGTGGAAATGTGATTTTTACGGGGCTGAAGCCCCACTTCCATAAAGTGCTACACCCTTTTCTCTTTCGTCAGTTTTGAAACCAATATATAAAAAAGCGGTATAAAAACTATCGCCAAAAAGGTGGCTGAGAGCATTCCGCCTACAACTCCCGTGCCGATGGAGTGTCTGCTTGCCGCTCCTGCTCCGCTGCTGATAGCCAGAGGGATAACTCCTAGCGTAAAGGCAAGAGAGGTCATGATGATAGGGCGCAAACGAATCTTTGCGGCTTCTAAAACCGCCTCGACCAGTTCCATGCCCTGAGCCCTTTTTTGCATAGCAAACTCGACGATAAGAATCGCATTTTTGGCACTAAGCCCTGCTAAAACAAGGATACCTACCTGAAAGTAGATATCGTTTTCAAGTCCTCGCATGCTGTTTGCCACAACTGCCCCAAAAACGCCAAACGGAACGGCTAAGATGACCGATATAGGCATCAACCATCTCTCGTATTGTGCCGCCAAGATGAGATACAAAAAGATAATTCCAAAGAGAAACGCCATATTTCCTGCACTGCTTATCTGCTTCTCCTGAAACGCCGTACCAATCCAGCTGATAGCGTATCCCTGCGGTAAAACCTCGGCGGCAACCTCTTCCATGGCTCTTAGCGCATCGCCTGAGCTGTAGCCCATATTTGCCGCTCCTGCCACTTTTGCGGCACTATAGAGGTTAAATCTCTCTACCAAATCCGCTCCTACAATCTGCTTGAGCGTGACAAAAGAGCTAAGAGGGAGCATCTCGCCTTTGTTGCTTCTGACATAAATCTTCTCCAAATCCTCAGGTGTTTTTCTAAAAGAGGTATCCGCTTGCATGTTCACCATATAAGTTCTGCCCATGAGGTTAAAGTCATTGACATAAAAGCTTCCAAAAGTTGCGTTGAGCGTTTGGTAAATCTGGTCGATGTCTATCCCTTTTGCTTTTGCTTTTGCGGTATCGACACTCATCTTATACTTTGGAACGCTTGTGTTTAGCGTCGTTCTCACGCCTGCAAGTTCAGGTCTTGTGCTTGCTTTTTGGATGATTTCATTGACATATTTTTGAAGCTCTTTCATGTCTGTGCCGTTTTTATTCTGCACATAAAGCTCAAATCCGCCTGCAACTCCCATCCCCATGATAGGCGGAGGAACAACGCCAAAAGAGAAGCCCTCGCTTGTAGAGAAGAGTTTTTTGCTCATCTGTGCGGCTATTTGTCCCGCATGCTGCTCAGGTTTTGTTCGCTCATCCCACGGTTGGAGTTTTAAGATGGTAGCCGCCGCATTTGTTCTCTGCGCAAAAGTTACAAAATCAAGTCCCGCAAACTGAACAATGTTTTTTATGCTCTCTTTATCTTTTGAAGCGATGTTGTAAATCTCCTCTGTTAGAGCGTCTGTTCTGCTAAGTGCCGATCCGGGTGGATTGTAGCTAAAGACAAAAACAGTTCCTTTGTCCTCTGATGGCACAAGTCCCGTTTTGAGGTGGATAAACATATCGTAAGTGACATAGATAAGTCCGCCAAAAAGAAGGAGGCTCAAAAATGCGTATCTGATGGTAAGTTTTACCGCCCCCGTGTAGCCTTTGGTCATAAAATCAAATGCGCTGTTGAACCATTTGAAAAAGTACTTTGGCTCATTGTGCGTCGGTTTTAACATCATGGCACATAAAGATGGTGTGAGAGTGAGTGCCACAAACCCAGAAATAGCCAAAGAGATAACGATGGTTACGGCAAACTGTCTGTACATCTCGCCGCTTAGTCCGCCCAAAAACGCAACTGGGATAAAGACGGCAGAGAGTACCAAAACGATAGCCACAAGCGCACCCGAGACCTCTTGCATTGCTTTAAGGGAAGCATCAAGCGGAGAAAGCCCCTCTTTGATGTGTCTCTCGACATTTTCTATAACGATAATCGCATCGTCAACCACGATTCCGATGGCAAGAACAAGCCCGAAAAGGGTAAGCAGGTTGATACTAAACCCGAGCATGTACATCCCCGCAAATGCTCCGACGATGGAGACGGGAACGGCTAAAACAGGGATAAGCGTCGCACGCCAGTTTTGCAAAAATAGAAATATGATAAGGATAACCAAAATGATAGCTTCGACAAAAGTTTTGACAACCTCATTGATTGAAATCTCGACAAAATCGGTAATATCATAAGGAATCACATACTTCACATCATCCACAAAACTCTCACTGATAGTTGCGATAACCTTTTTTACCTCTTTTGCCGTCTCAAGCGCATTTGCACCGCTTTGCAAAAAGAGTGCGACAGGCACGGCAGGAGCGTTGTTAAGCTTGTTTTTCATCTCATAGCTCTGTGAACCTAGCTCCACCGTCGCTACATCTTTAAGCTTGAGCGAGCTTCCGTCCTCGTTTGCTTTTATGATAATGTTTGAGAACTGTGAAGGTTCGGCAAACCGCTCAGGTGTCTCTATGGTGTAGGTAAACATCTCATTGCCTGCAACTGGCTCTGAAGCGAGTTTTCCTGCGGCGTATTGCTCATTTTGTTTGCGCACGGCATCTATAAGGTCGCTTACCGTGAGCGAATATTTTTTTAGCTTTAGCGGGTCTATCCAGATGCGCATGGAGTAATCTTTTGCACCAAATATCACAACATCGCCAATACCTTTGACCCTTTTTAGACTATCCACGACATTCATAAGCGCATAGTTGGAAAGAAATGTGACATCTCTTGTCTGTTTTGGCGAGTTTAAGATGATGACTTGAAGCATATCGGGCGACTTTTCATTTACCCGCACGCCTTGACGTTTTACCTGTTCGGGAAGTCTTGCAAGTGCGGCTTGGACACGGTTGTTGACATCTATCTTTGCATCGTCTGGGTTTGTTCCGACTTTAAAAAAGATGCTTATACTCAGCGAGCCGTTATCTGCGGCAAGGGAGTTCATGTAGAGCATATCTTTTGCGCCGTTTATCTGCTCTTCAAGCGGAGCGGCTACAGTTTTTGAGATAGTCTCGGCACTTGCTCCTTGATAGGAGGTTGAGACGACGATTTGCGGCGGGATAACCCTTGGATACTCGCTGATAGGCAAAGAACGCATAGAGATAACGCCCGCCAAAACGATGATAATGGCGATAACGGAAGCAAAAACGGGTCGTTTTATAAAAAATGCGCTAAACATTTTACTTACCCTCTACGATGGTAACTTTGCTGTTTGGTCTCAGTTTTGCTATGTTGCCGATAACGACTTTTTCGCCCTCTTTGATGCCGCTCTCCACCATCGCCACGCCGTCTTGAACGGTTGCGATTTTTAGCGGACGCATCATGGCAACACCGTCTTGGACAACATAAGCAACAGTAGCATCAGGTGTTTTTATAAGTGCATTTTGCGGGATTTTTGCCACGCTCTCATAGCTAAAGCCACCCAGTGTTACCTCCACATAAGCCCCGACAGAGAGTCCTCTATCTTGGTTGTCAAAAACTGCTCTTACTAAGAGCGTATCTGTCTGCAAATCAAGTTTCGGTGCTACAAAATCAACAACTCCCTCATACTTTTTTGCCCCGATTTGAAGTGAAACTTTTTTACCGCCCTTTATCTCTGAAGCGTACTTCATGGCATCGCTGCTTGGGAGCGAAAACTCTGCATAAACCTTGTGCAATGCCGTAACGGTGGTAAGTTGTGCGTTTTGCGATTCCGCATTTATGTATGTCCCCTCATCGCTGCTACTCATACCAACAACTCCGTTAAAAGGGGCTTTGATAGTTGCGTAGCCGTAATCCAACTCTTTGTTTGCAAGAGCGGCTTTTGCTTTTTGCACCTCTGCTTTTGCGTTGTCATGCGCATAAAAAAGCCCATCTCGCTGCTGCTCGCTAATGGCATTGTTTGTAAAAAGATACTCCGCCCTCTTCCAATCTCTGGCTGCTTTGTTAAAATCCGCTTCTGCTTTTAGAAGTGTTGCTTTTGCCTCATCAAGTGCGGCTTTATACTCCCCTTTTTGTATCTCGTAAAGTACATCGCCCTTTTTGACAAACGCACCCTCTTTGAAGTTTTCTCTCTCAAGCACGCCGCTCACACGAGCAACCACCGCAACCTCGGCAAATGGTTTTAGTACCGCCGAATAGTTCTTAGAAAAATCCGCTCTCTCAAACTTTACATCATGTGCTTTTACAGGCAGAGCTGGCATTTGCGCCGCTTGTTGCGCCTGAGGCTCTTTTTTTTGTTCATTACAACCCATAAAAAGCAGAGAAACAACCACCAGTAATGTTAAATTTTTCATCTATAAAAACTCCTTTATATCTTTTCCGCTGTAGTAAATCAGCTCCGCTTTTTTAATCTCCAAATCATTTATCGCTCTCTCATAACCCCTCTTTGCATCGTACTTTTCACTAAGAGCTAAAAGGTAAGCGACATTGTCGATTGTTCCGTTTTGGTACTTAAACTTGATAAGTTCGTAAGTCGTAGAAGCCGCTTCCAGCGTCGCTTTTGCCGCTTCAACTTTTGCCGTTGCAATCTCTAGCGACTTTTTTGCAAGTCTGTAGTCAACATCTGCCTTGTGTTTTTCATGTTCAATCGATGATTTCTTGCTCAAATACTCCTGAAACTTTGACTCATACGCCTGTGTGCGTGAACCAAAATCAAAAATATTCCACGCGACATTGAGCGTGGCAATGTTTTGCGTATCTACTAAAGAGTTTGTCGGTTTTTGGTCAAAATAGTAGTCAGTGTAGCTCAAAGTATCCTCAAAATAGAGTGTTGGGTTGTTTTGGCTCTTAAGGGCTTTTGCGCTAAAAAGCACGGATGAGGCTTCATCTTCAAGTGCCTGAATCTCGGCACGCAAAAGAGTTGTCTCCTCTTGTGGCAGATGAACGAGAGAACCTTTTTGGACAGAAGAGACTTGTTGTGTCGTGTAGTACTCTAATGTGTGGAGGATTTTTTGGCTCTCAAGCTCTATCTCTTGAAGTGCGACAAGTGCGCTCTTTGTGCGAGAATCAATCTTTGCAACCTCATCTTTGGTTACAGTTCCCGCCTCATAAAAAAACTGCACTCTTTTGAGTTCTGCTTTGAGCTGTTCAATCTCTTGAAGCGTTGCAGTTTTGTCGGCTTCTAGCGAGAGATACCCAAAATAGAGCCTTGCAACATCCAAAGAGATACTGTTTTTGATAGCTTCAACACTTTTTTTGCTTGAAGCAACAGTGGACTCAAGCTGCCCGTAAACACTCTCTTTTTTACCGCCGTCATAGATAACATACTTTAAACTCGCTTGAGCCCTCAAAGAGTTTTGCGCAAGTGTAGGCGTTTCATCATAAGCATTTTGGTACGTTCCAAGTAGGTCAAGAGTTGGCAAATAGCCGCTTTTACTGCTCTCGTACGCCTTCTCTTTGGATGCTACTACATGTGAAGCAGAAGCAACTACTCTGTTTTTTTGCGAAACATCAATAAGCTCTTGAAGCGATGATGCGTGAAGAAAAAGTTCTAAACAAAGTATGGACAAAACAACTCTCAATAGTACTCCTTTAAAATCAATTGATTCAAAATAATATCTAAACAACTCTTAAATATATCTTGCTAGAAAGATATATTTTTTTGGTATAATACGACTATGAAAAAAAATAGAGTCAATAACAATCTTATAGCAAATTTTTACGGTAAAATCGAGGATGGCGAGCTTCCAGAGGTCTTTACGATGACCCTCCCCATCGCACTTATCCAAAAAACCGTCTTCACCCATGCGGAGAGCTTCTTAAAAGAGCGTTTTGACCTCTTAAACTCCGAGGTAGATGTTTTGGCTTCGCTCTACACCAACAACAAAGTCCTCTCCCCAACCCAGCTTTACGACCTAACCATCTTCTCCTCAGGCGGCATGACCAAGGTGTTAAAGAGGCTTCAAGAGCGAGGTTTTATCTATAGAAAAGAGGATGCAAACGACAAACGCTGTATGCTTGTCTGCCTAAGTAAGAGCGGAGAAGAGATAGTAAAAGAGTCACTCTTCGCAATTTCCAAAGAGTGTAGCAAATATTTTGAAGCATTCACGCAAGAGGAGAGAGAACTCTTTGCAACTCTTTTAAAAAAAGTTCTCTTAAATATCAACAAGTTTTAGAAGTTTGTTTTTGCTAAAAACCTCTGCAAGATAATCATAGCCGCAATAGAGTCGATACGTCCATCACGGATATATTTTATCTCGCCCTTCATCATGCACTCTGCCTCTATAGACGAGTTACTCTCATCCTGATAAAAAATCTCGCCCTCAAAAGCAACAAGATTCATAAAATGCGCCACACGGCGTCTCATCTCATCTTCAGAGCTCCCGCCCATAGGTATGCCGACAACAACGGCGTCAACTTCCCACTCATCAAGAACTTTTTTTACATCTCTTGCGGCTTGGTCTCTGTTTTTTCTCTCTACTGCTTTTAGAGGAGTTGCCATATCTTTATGCGCACTGTACGCCAAACCTATTCGTTTAAGCCCCAAATCAATAGCGATATACTTCACTATTTCCCCAAACAAAAAGAGCCAAACATCTTATCAAGCATCTCATCATTTTCAAAAGGTCTTGTGATGGAAGCCACCTCTTTTAGCGCCTCGTTTAAGCAAAATGAAAATATCTCCAGCTCCTGATCTTGCAGCGGCACAAATGCCTCTTCTATGCTTTTTAGAGCATTTTCAACTGCCGATACTTGTCTTTGTGAGATAAGCATCGTCTCTTCAGAGCTGTTTGCCTCATTCATGATACTTTCTAAGGCTTTGATGAGCATATCGACACTCTCTTTTGAGTTGAGCTCCATATCAAATCTTATATCTCTATGCGAAAACTTAGGCTCTAAATCTATCTTGTTTTTTACATACAAAACATGCTTATCGACAGCCTCCGATTTGATAAGCGATACTATCTGCTCATCTTCGGCATCTGCAACTCTTGAGCCATCAAATAGCGCTACGACGATGTCACTCTCTTTGATAGCTTCAAGTGAGCGCTCAATCCCGATACGTTCTATTTCATCGTTTGCCTCTCGTATGCCTGCTGTATCGACTATGCGGATAAGGTGCGTGCCGATTTTCACCTGCTCTTCTATCGTATCTCGCGTTGTTCCTGCAATATCACTGACAATCGCACGATTATAGTTGAGCAGTGCGTTTAAGAGCGAACTTTTCCCGACATTGGGTTTGCCCACGATTGCCACGCGAAACCCCTGCATCAATCCCTCTCTCGCTCTACTTGCTAGAAGTGTTTTTTGAAGTGAACTTTGAAGCTCGCTTAGTTTTGCCTTGATTTGCAAAACCAAATCCTCTGGCAAATCCTCTTCCGCATAGTCGATGCTTACCTCCGAGTAAGCAAGGATATGGATAAGCGCATCACGAATACCCTCTACAAACTCTTTAAGCTCGCCTTTCATCTGCTTTGCAAGGATTTTTGCCGCATCTTCGCTCTTTGCTTCGATAAGCCCCGCAATCGCCTCTGCTTCACTCAAATCAATACGACCATTAAAAAAAGCTCTTTTGGAAAACTCCCCTGCCTCTGCAAGCCTTGCGCCATAAAAAAGTGTTGCCTTCAAGATGCTCTGCGCAACGATAAACCCACCGTGGCACTGGATTTCCACTACATCTTCGGCGGTAAAAGAGAGGGGTGCTTGAAAGTAGATAACGATGGCTTCATCTATAAGCTCATCGTCACGATTGTATATATTTGTTAAAGTTGCATATCTTGGAGAAAAAGTTTGTTTGCGGGTAAGTTTTTTAGCGATTTCCAAAGCCCTATCACCGCTGATGCGAATGATGGCGATAGAGCCTATGCCGTTTGCGGTTGCAACGGCACTGATGGTATCTTCATTCATCTCTTAGTTATGGTAATCATTAATGATGATAAATTTGAGTCCATCACGCGTAGAGCGGACTGCCACGTATTTGTTTGGATACTTCTCGCGAAGCTCTTTGAGTGCGATTTGGATTAAAACGCCATCAAGAATCTTTGTCTGTGCACGCCCATCCCTATCAACATTTTCGCAAACAGTGACAAGATATCTTGTGATAGACTCCTCTTGGTTTTTCA
Source organism: Sulfurimonas lacustris (assembly GCF_059705355.1). Lineage (NCBI taxonomy): Bacteria > Pseudomonadati > Campylobacterota > Epsilonproteobacteria > Campylobacterales > Sulfurimonadaceae > Sulfurimonas > Sulfurimonas lacustris. The sequence goes on along the minus strand of NZ_AP046125.1, from coordinate 483,414 downwards.
AAAACTCTGCAATCTCTAAGCGAAGTTGCAGTTGGTACTTGGTGTTAATCCAGTTGAAAATCATATAAGAGAGTGCCTTGTAACGATATCCTTCTTTTCCGATAAGAAGCGCTGCATCATCACCTTTAAACTCCACAAGAAGCGTGTTTGCATCATACGCACTTACCTCTATCTTATCAATCTTAAAGCATGTTAGGGCAAAGAGTTCATTTATCTCTTTAGAAACAGCAGAAGCGACATCATAAGCGCTGATTTTTCCATCTTGTTCCTCCTCGTAAAGCGCATCCTCTTCTTCATAATCAGCGGTATAGTTGATGCCTGCCATATCATAGTCATCATCCTCCTGTGTACTCACAAAAGACTGCGGCATAATCGTATCGTTGACTATGTTGTGTTTTGGCGCTGTGAACTCTTTTTTAGGTTTATACTCACTTTTTGGTTGAGGCTTAAACTCTTTTTTGACTGGCGCTTCAGGCTCTTTTGTTTTTTCTGGCGGAGGAGTTGATGGGATTTTTGTTTCTTCAATTTTTTGTGGTGGCGTAACTGTTTGTGGGGGGAGAGTCTCTTTGCTCTTTTTTGCCGCAACGATGATAGCGTTCTTTTTGAAAAGCCCCATAATTCCCTTGCTTGGAACTTGAACAATCTCTATCGCCAACTCGCTTGCAGAACATCCAAGAGCTAAAGCGGCATCTTTACATGCCTGCTCCAGAGTGGTTGATTCTATTTTAATCATTCTCTTTCTCCGCATTTTTCTCTACATGCTTGTGTGCCGCTATCTGAGCATCTTTCGCGTTTTTAAACTGTTGATTGACAATAAACTGCTGCGCGATAGAGAAAAGGTTGTTCACAAACCAGTAAAGAACCAAACCTGACGGGAAAGTTATAAAGAAGAAAGTGAAAATTATTGGTAAATATTTAAAAATCTTCTCTTGCAGAGGGTCTGTAAAGTTGCTCGGCGTGAGTTTTTGCTGATAGTACATCGAAGCACCCATCAAAATAGGCAAGATGAAAGTTCCATCCATTCTTGAGAGGTCATCTACCCAGAACATCCATGGCGCACCCTGAAGCTCAACTGCATTTAAAAGAACGCGGTAAATCGCAAAAAAGACAGGAATCTGCAGAAGCATCGGGAGACATCCGCCAAGAGGGTTTGCTCCATGCTTTTTGTACATATCCATAACAGCAGCGTTCATTCGCTGAGGGTCGCCTTTGTATTTTGCTTGAAGTGCTTTGATTTGCGGTGCGATATCCTTCATCTTCTGCATCGAAACCATCCCTTTGTAAGTCAAAGGGTAAAGAATCACTCTGATGATGATAGTAAGCCCGATAATCGACCAACCCCAGTTTCCAAAGATACCGTGCAGCCACATAAGAAGCTGAAACAACGGCTTAGAAGCAAATGTAAACCACCCGTACTCAATCGCATTTGTTAAAACAGGGTTGATTGCATGGAGAGTTTTATACTCTTTTTGCCCTATGTAGCCGCTAAAACTCATATTTTGCAGTGCTTCAAAGTAAAGAACCGGATTGCTCTCTTTGTCTCTCTCAACGATTATGTTTGTATCTTTTGCAAATCCATACATGATGCTTGCAGAGTACTGATCAAAAGCAGAGATGAGCTCTACGCCTGAAAACGTCTTACGTCCCTGTGCATCACCGTCTTCAATGATAGTAACTATCTGATCATCCGTATAAACCATTGCACCCGAAACCGTCATCATCTGCTCAGTAATTTGCGGTCTTTGCCCTAGATAGATAAAGTATTTTTTATCCTCAGAGAGTGCAACTTTTACATCATAATGCCCATCTTCATAAAAAGTAACCTCTTTTGTCACGCTAAGCGTTGAGAGCTTTTGTGTAAGAGTCACCTTTTGAGGTTGACCTTCCAAAGTTATTGCAGATACATCCGCAGTATAAGGTGTTTTAAGAGCTTCTTCATTGAGAGTTTCATCCAAAAATCTGATAAAAAGAGGCTTTGTTCCATTAGCTGGAATAAGTTCAGCATGCTTATCATCTTTGTCATTGTACTTATCTTGAAGCAATATTTTTGATGATACTCTTCCAAGTGTATCCATCTTTACAACAAACTTGCTGTTACTAAGCGTTACTAATGTACTTAAGTCATTTGCCGCCATCTTTTCATTAGTAGAGATTGCATGACCTGCAGCATCTTCTGTTTTAAGGGTTGGCGTTTGCGTTGATGCTTGCGCACTCTTTACGTTTTGAGTCGTTGTTTGTGCCACTTCTGGCTGCTCTGCTGGAAAAATTGCTGTATATGCTATGAAAAACACAAACGATAGCAATACGGCTACTATTAATCTTTGATTTGGTGTCATTTTGTCGAACACGGTCACCCTTTATATGAAAAATTTTTTATGATATAAAAACGGTTTTTTTTATTTGGAACCAACCAATATTTTATAGCTTCAACCCTCAGTTTTGTGGGCTTTTCTTTGAGTTTATCAAGCAATGGATACTCAATGCCGCCCTCAAAGAGTTGATTGCAACGCGCTATTCTAGTAAAAGTGTGGTAAAAAGCACTTGAAATGGAGTTATTTTCGAAATGAATTCTTGCATATTGGCTACAAGATGGGTAATATCTGCAACTGCCATACCCAATGAGCGTAAAAAACTTCTGATAAAGCCATAACAATTTTAGTAAAAATGTTCTAACCATCCGAACTCTTTTTAAAAGTCTGCAAGCGGTTTAACACTTTTTCAAAATCTGATGTAAGTTTTTCATGAGTTGTTTCGTTAATTGCTTGTTTGGCTACGAAGATATATGTGCCCTCTTGAAGTGCTGAAGCGTAAGTGATAAACAGAGCGCGAAGTCTTCGTTTTGCTCTGTTTCTTTGTACAGCATTACCAATTTTTTTGGTAGCTGTAAATCCAACTTTTTTAGTGTTGGTTGCAGGAAGAAAAAACAGTACTACACTGCTTGTATGTGCATCTTTCCCTTTTCTATAGATATACTGAAACTCACGATGTAGCTTCAGCGTATAGAAATTTCCTAAACTGACAATTTTTTACGACCTTTTGCACGACGGCGGTTAAGTACACGACGACCGTTTTTCGTTGCCATTCTTGCTCTGAAACCGTGAGTTGATTTTCTCGGCTTACCATGAGGTTGGTATGTTCTTTTCATGACATATCCTTCTTTAAAATTAAGTCCGAAACTATATAGGAAAGTTACTTAAAGCGTGGTTAAGATTAATTTTTCTGCTTAACCAAAACACCTTTTCGTAACAAATACCACATAATTTAAGAGATTTTTACCTCTATCTCACCATCTTTAAAATCAAATTCTACATAAGAACCCTCAACAACTCTGCCCTCTAAAATAAGCTCTGCAAGTCTATCTTCAACAATCTCATAAAGAGCGCGTTTAAGCGGTCTTGCCCCATAGATAGGGTCAAACCCTGCCTCTGCAATATAAGCTTTTGCATTTGGACTGAGTGCTATATGAATATCTCTTCCTGCCACTTTTTTAGCGATTTCACCAAAGAAAATATCAACGATTCCGACTATCTGCTCACGTCCCAGAGCATTAAAGATAACGATATCATCCAAACGGTTCAAAAATTCAGGCTTAAATGATTTTCTAAGTTCCCCCAACACCATCTCTTGAAGAGCGTCTGAATTTGGATTTTCTATAATCTTCTGGCTTGCGATATTTGACGTTAAAATGATGATAGTATTTGTAAAATCAACCGTCACCCCTTTGTTATCCGTCAATCTTCCATCATCAAGCACCTGCAAAAGGATATTGAAAACATCAGGATGTGCCTTTTCTACCTCATCAAACAAGATAACACTATAAGGCTTTCTTCTTACCGCTTCCGTGAGCTGTCCGCCCTCTTCATACCCAACATATCCGGGTGCCGCACCGACAAGGCGTGAAACAGAGTGTTTCTCCATATACTCGCTCATATCTATTCGCACCATCGCATCAGGGCTGTCAAACAAAAATTTCGCCAAAGTTTTTGCGGTCTGCGTTTTTCCAACTCCCGTTGGACCTAAAAAGAGAAAACTTCCTATCGGAGAGTTGCCGCTAGAGAGCCCTGCTTTGTTTCTCTTTATGGCACGGGCAACCGCATGCGTCGCCTTGCTCTGCCCCACAACCTCTTTGTTAAGCTCCTCTTCGACATTTAAAATCTTATCTTTATCCGCTTGAAGCATCTTTTTAACAGGAATCCCCGTCCATCTTGAGATGATAGAGGCGATAGACTCCTCATCCACACTATTTTTAAGCAGTGTTCCCTCTTTTTGCATTCTTGCCCAATCTTCTGCCACCCTCTTCTCTTCAGCTTGAAGTTGTGGGATTTGTCCATACTCTATCTCTGCGGCTTTGTTGAACTCAGAAGCATTTTTTGCGATACTTGCCTCTCTTCTCTTTGCTTCAATCTCATTTTTGATATTAGATATTCGCTCAAACACCTCTTTTTCATGAGCAAACTGCATCTCTAAGCTTCTAACTTTCTCCTCAACATCGGCAAGCTCTTTTACTATCTCTCCAAGACGTTTTGTGTTAGCGGCAGACTCTTCCATCTTTAGTGCCTCTTGTTCCACACGAAGCTCTGAGCGCTTAATCTTTGCACCGCTTAGAGCATTAGGCTCTGACTCTATCTGCATCTTGAGTTCTGCCGCCGCCTCGTCTATAAGGTCGATAGCTTTGTCCGGCAAAAATCTGTCTGCAATGTATCTATCCGAGAGTTTTGCCGCCGCAACAAGCGCACTGTCTGTAATGGTCACATTATGGTGTGTCTCAAGTCTCTCTTTTATCCCACGCAAAATCTGTAGCGACTGATTGACTGTCGGCTCATCAAGATTAATCGGCAAAAAACGTCTCTGCAATGCCATATCTTTTTCAAAATACTTTCTATACTCTTTAAGCGTTGTTGCCCCGATAGTATGAAGCTCCCCACGAGCAAGTGCAGGCTTTAGGATATTTGCCGCATCCATACTTCCCTCACTCGCTCCCGCTCCGACGATGGTATGAATCTCGTCGATAAAGAGGATGATATTACCACTCTTTTTGACCTCATCCACAACAGATTTTAGTCTGTCTTCAAACTCGCCTCTGTACTTTGCCCCCGCTATGAGTGCGCTCATGTCAAGCGCAATAACTTTTTTGTTTTGAAGCGATGTCGGTACTTTGCCATCACTGATTCTTTGTGCAAGTCCCTCAACAAGTGCTGTTTTTCCAACCCCCGGTTCACCGAGCAACATCGGGTTATTTTTAGTTTTACGAATCAAAATCTGCATCATGCGTGTTATCTCTTCATCACGCCCTATTACAGGAGCAAGCTTACCCTCCCTTGCTTCTGCCGTCAAATCAATCCCATACTTTTTCAAAGACTCTAAAGTCTCATCAGAACTTTGCGATTCTATCTTTGCTCCACCGCGCGCTGCTTCGATATTTTTAGCAAACTCTGAAACATCAAGATACTTTTTAAAGAGGCTCGCAAATGGCTCATTTTTGATATTTGCAAGCATGTAGGTATCTACAGCCAAAAAAGAGTCTCCATTTTTCGTCATCAAACCTATACCATTTTCAAGTGTCTGAACAAAGTTTCTTGATATTCTGATGTTCTCTTTTGAGAGAGAAGATGCCTTTGGAAGCTTCTCGCTTAGGCTTTTCACATCAAGCTCAATCGCAACCTTGTTGATATTCATCTTGTTAAATATCTGGTTGAGTACAGAGTTAGAGTTTGTAAGCTGCGCCCATAAAAAATGTATCGGCTCAACCTCTTGATTTTTGTTATGAAGTGCAAGCGATACCGCCGACTCTATAGATTCACTCATATTGTTTGTTAATTTTTCAAAAATTCCATTCATCTTCTCTACCTTTTTTGTTTATTTATGAAAAAATTATAGCAAGTTGAGTGACTTCTTGTCAAGTCTTTTTAGTCTTTATGTGTTAAACTTACTTTTAATTTGATTTGTACTATAATTCCAAAAAAATTTAACAAGGAGATATCTCTATGTCAAACATCCTTGATGCCATCATAAACCGCTCATCAAAAAGAGCTTTTCTGACGAAATCTATACCGCTGGAGATTCAAGAAAAAATCTTAGAAGCCGCTGCCATGACACCAAGCGGAGCAAATATGCAGCCTTGGATAACTTATGCGGTAAGTAATCAAGAGATTTTAAAAAAAATCGGTGATGCCATAATTGCAAAGATGCAAAGCGGCGTAGCGCATGAGCAGTTTATCCAATACTATCCACTAAATTGGAAGCCTGTCTATAAAAAAAGAAGATTAGAAACAGGCGTGGGTCTTTATGAACTTATGGGCGTAGAGAGAAAAGATGTAGAAAAAAGAACAAAAATGTGGCATGAGAACTTTCGATGGTTCGGAGCGCAGAATGTTTTTTTCGTCTTCACCGACAAAGCAATGATAGATGGAGCGCAAGGAGCACTTATCGACTGTGGCGCATATATGCAAAACATCATGCTCGCAGCAAGAGCCTTTGGCATAGAGAGCTGTCCACAAGGCTCAACAACGGAATTTGGAAAGGTTATAGCAGAGGTATTGGATGTACCGGAAAACTTAGCCCTGCTTTATAGCATTGTCCTCGGATATGAAGACAAAGATGCCAAAGTCAACACCTACAGACCCCAGAGAGTCCCGCTAAGCGAGAGTGTAGTTTTTCTCTAAAGAAACCCTTTTTGCCTATAGCGTGCAAGCATACTCTCATTGCCGCTTACACCCCCGCTATGAATATACAAAATCTCTTCTTGTGTCTGCTCTAGCAGTGCCATCCACATTGATGGCGCATAAATCAAGTCAAACTCTATCCCAGAGGAGAAAAGTTTTTGCTGTATCTGCAAAAATTCTTTATAAGGCTTTGCAAAGTGGTACTTCTTTTTTGGCTCTAATATGATGAGATTTTGAGGAAGCGGATGTAGGGCGCTCATCTGTTTTTTAAGATATTCACTATTGCCCACACATGGCGTTGTATAGACTTTACATTCTGGCAAGCTAAGTGCCAAAAAAAGAGCAGTTGTTCCTGTTCCCGATGGTGTAGCTAGTGATGGCACATCCAAAGCACTCTCTTTTATCTCCTCAGCCAAAACTTCAAGCCCTAACCTTGCCTCTTCCACCGCTCCGCCTTGATCGACTACAAATGTTCTCTCATCCATACGCAAACGCACAGAAGCAACAAAATCTTTGTAGTAAGGCTCTTCTATCTCTACATGCTCCATCCCTAGCTTTTTCGAATGGAAGAAGTTTCCATAATTTTCATTTTTTTGTGTATTGCTAAGCGGTTTTGTGTAGTAAGCAAAGTGCCAGTTTTTCTTCCTACACATCGCTGCAATAGCAAGCATTGCATTGGATTGTGTACCGCCGTAAGAGATAATTTTATCTAGTTTTTGAGGTGGGGTTTGTAAAAGTGCATGTAGTTTGCGGAATTTATTTCCTGCTAAAAAAGGGTCTGCTAAATCATCCCTTTTGACATAAAAAACCCTCCCATCCACAGAGATTTGAGTGGTGGGAGTGTTATACATAGAAAATTACTTGATTTGTGCTTTTTGCTCTAGTTCTTTCATTTTTGCAAGCATTACAGTTTTTGCTTTTTCCATCTTTAGTCTCTGCTCGATAAATGGCTTTACTTCAGCAAAAGTTTTTGTTGTTTTTGCTTTTTTATCCTCTATATAGATAACATGGTATCCAAACTCTGTCTTTACAGGCTCCATTGTCATCTCTTTTGGTTTCATTGCAAAGGCTTTGTTGTTAAACTCTGGAACCATTTGACCAGCCATAAAGTAGCCTAAATCACCGCCACCTGAAGCACTCGCACATGTTGATTTTGCTTTTGCAATTTCTACAAACTTGTTTTTAAGCGCATCACCTTTAAGTGGTTTGAGCTCTGAGATAATACTCTTTGCATCTTCCTCTTTTGCTACAAGGATATGGCGTGCATTTACACTTTCGTTTTCAACAAACTCTTCTTTGTTTGTATCGTAGTATTTTTTCAAATCTTCATTAGAGATAGCAATTTTATCTATCTCTCTTTTTTGCCATACTTGAATCGCTATCTCTTTTTCGATTCTTTGTGTTACTTCTTTATATTTATCTTTATACTCAGCTGAGTTCAAAACACCACTTTTTTTTGCATCATCATACACTAACTCTTTAGCAACTAACTGCTCTAACACTTGCTTTCTAAATTCTGCCTGCTTTTCAGCTGGAACTTGGTTTAATCTGCCTTGCGTTGCTGCCATAAGTTCTTTATCTACATCTTGCTGTGTGATAGCCGTTCCATTGACTGTTACTAGTGTTTGCGCCATTGACATTGTCGATAAAAGAGCTAAAGACATTGCTATTTTTGTTACTGATTTCATTCCACTTCCTTGATTAATTAAAAAAATTCTAGTTAGTTAATACTAATGGTTATTAAACAAAACAGTTTTCTTTGTATAATTTGTCCTATGAAAAAAGCAACCAAAGAAGAAATCAAACAAATCCATCAACTTTTTATCCAAAATTATAGTGATGCAGTCACTGAACTCTCATATAAAGATGCCTACGAACTAGTCATTGCAGTTACCCTCTCTGCCCAGTGCACCGACAAAAGAGTCAATCTTATCACCCCCGCACTTTTTGAAAAATACCCCAGCCCAAAAGCACTGGCAGATGCAGATATCGAAGATGTAAAATCTCTTATAAACAGCTGCTCTTTTTTTAACAATAAAGCAAAAAATATCATTGAAATGGCAAAAAGAGTCGTCACAGTTTATGGCGGTGAGATACCCATGGATGAAAAAGAGCTCGTCACTCTCGCAGGAGTTGGACAAAAAACAGCAAATGTGGTGATGATAGAATACACCGGAGCCAACCTCATGGCAGTTGATACACATGTTTTTCGTGTCTCACACAGACTTGGACTAAGTGATGACAAAACAGCGATTGCTACGGAGGCAACACTTGTCAAGAAGTTTAAAAACAATCTCAGAACACTTCATCAGGGTATGGTTCTTTTTGGACGCTACATCTGCAAAGCAAAAAATCCAAAATGCGACGAGTGCTTTTTAACTTCATACTGCAAAACAAAAGAGAGTTTTAAAGTTTAGACTTCTTTAAAAAACCTCTGTTTGTTCACTAAGGCTTCACGGTGGGCACCCCAAATCTAGCAAGCTAGATTTGACCCTTCCGTTGCAGAATCGTTCACAAACAGAGATTATTTAAAGAAGTCTTTTGATAAAAATTGGATTGATTTTTGCTTGAAGCAGTTTATGACAAAATATATACTTATCTCCTCAGCACTTTTTCTACTCTCCGGATGCTTCAACAAACATGGCATTTCACTCCAGTATTACAGCGATTGCAAAGAGTACTATGACCTTCAAGGCTACTACCACAAAGAGTGCGGCAAAGATGACATTGTAACCTACGAAGAGATACGCACAAAAACAGGAGAACTTGTTGACACTGTTGTCGGCAAAGAAGAAGAGAAACCAAAAGGGAATGTTTGGTAAAGAAATAGAAAGTAATTCTTTCAAAAAAGGCACTATAAATTAAAATTACAAAATAGTTCTAGGCGATTTATCGAAAATGTACTCTAGTACATTGAGATAAATTAACGACGAAATATGAAGTAATTTTATTTTATAGCTATGAAAGTTGCGAAATTTGCCCAACGAAAAAGTACTTCAGAGTGTGAAAAACCGCAGTTTTTGACCATTTTTATGTTTTCATCCTCACTGTAAGGCACCAAAACATTCTCCAAAGCTTCCCTTTTTTGCATTATCTCATACTCCGAGTAACCCTGTTCTTTTTTAAAATCATAGTAACATTCAATCAAATCTTTGTTGAGTTTGGGATGGTGGCTTATAACCTTTTCGCTAAAGATAAAAATCCCCTCTTTTTTCAAAGAAGTTGCTATCTTTTTTACAAGCTCTTCACGGATAAGGGGGCGGACAAACTGCAAGGTATAGTTGCTTATAAAAAGTTCTGCTTCTTTATAGTCATACTCAAGGATATCTGCGCATTCTAACAAAATATCCGCATTAAACGCTTCACACTTTTTTCTGGCTTGCTCTAACATCGCTTCGGAGTTGTCTAGCCCTATAAGCTCTGCTTTGCATTGCAGCTTTTTGCTGATGCTTATAAGCATTGTTGCGGTTGAACAACCCAAATCATAGGCAATACCACCATTTTGGAGTGCTTTGAGCGCAAAAAACTGTGTAATCTTTTGCGACTCTTTGTAAAACGGCACGCTTCGTTGCAGCATGTCATCAAAAACAGCCGCAACTTCTGCATCAAATTCAAACTGTTTTTTTATAGGTTTTGCAAAGACCTTGTCATTCATAGATGGTTAGTTTTTACCGATTGCGTTTAAATCGCTAAACGCCTCTTCCACTCTCTTTACAAGTGTTTTTTGACCATCTCTTAGCCATTTTCTAGGGTCGTAATAGTTTTTATTAGGTTTGTCTTCGCCCTCTGGATTTCCGATTTGCCCTTGAAGATAAGCTCTGTTTTTCTCATAATAGTCCTTAACGCCAACCCAAGTCGCCCACTGTGTGTCTGTATCGATATTCATCTTGATTACGCCGTAACTGATTGCCTCACGAATCTCTTCAAGAGTTGAACCTGAACCGCCGTGGAAAACAAAGTTTACAGGCTTATCTGCAGTAGAGAACTTTTCTTGAATATATTTTTGAGAGTTGTCGAGTATCTTTGGAGTAAGAACAACATTCCCAGGTTTATAGACCCCATGAACATTTCCAAAAGATGCAGCAATAGTAAAGTTTGGAGAGACTTCGCTTAACTCTTTGTATGCGTATGCAACATCCTCTGGCTGAGTATAAAGAAGAGAGTTGTCAACGCTTGAGTTATCCACGCCATCCTCTTCTCCGCCCGTAACACCAAGCTCTATCTCTATGCTCATGCCGATTTTGCTCATTCTCTCTAAATATTTTTTACAAATCGCCACATTCTCTTCTAGTGGCTCTTCTGACAAATCTAGCATGTGAGAAGAAAAAAGAGGCTTGCCATGCGTTTTGTAGTGAGCCTCACCTGCATCAAGCAGTGCATCTATCCATGGAAGAAGCTTTTTAGCGGCATGATCTGTATGCAAAATAACAGGGATACCATACGCTTCTGCCATCATATGAACATGGATAGAACCGGAGATAGCACCTGCAACAGCAGCTCTCTCGCCCTCGTTGCTAAGTCCCTTTCCTGCATAGTACGCCGCTCCGCCGTTGCTAAACTGGATAATCACGGGAGATTTTACCTTTGCAGCAGCTTCTAAAACACCATTTACAGAGTCTGTCCCGACAACATTTATGGCAGGAAGAGCAAAACCGTTCTCTTTTGCATACTGATAAACTTTTTGCACATCATCACCAAATAACACACCTGCTTTTACAATATCTAAAATGCCCATTTTTTAAACTCTTTTTATAAAATTTGTCTCAAATTATAGTACAGGGTTTATTTAACTGACCTTTTGAAAAATTATTTATGCTAGAATAACGCAAAAAATTTGGGGCTTTTTATGAGACTAACTGTGGATGAGTATTGCAAACGTTTTAAAATGTCCAAAGAGATGGTTCACGCTAAGATAAAAGCGAAAAAACTGGACTGCATTGTTGAAGAGTCCCAAACTTATATTATACTCCCTACACATCCCCAAGAAGAGAAAAAAGCAGATATATCAGAAAAAACTCAACTACAAAACGCTCCGACGGTAAAACCAAAAACAACAGTTGCAACTGTTTTGGCGCTTTTTCAGAAAGAGAACAACTACCTTAAAAATAGAATTGTGCAACTTGAGAGCAAAATCGACAAGCTTATCGATGACAAAGAGCAGATGCTGCGTGACGAGAGAGATAAGATAGAGCAGATATACAGCTCCAAAGATGAACAACTCAAAAATATACTAACACTTGTCAACAAAAAGATGCGCTTTGAGCAAGAAAAAGATCTGTTGCATGAAACACATACGATAGAGAGTTATGAGCATCAAGGTGAAGCAGAGGTTGTTTGTGATGCAAATCGTAATGCAGATTTTGTTGAGCTCAAAGAGTATCTTCGCACACTCCCCATTAGATCATCTCAAAGAAAAACGATAAAAAAACGCTTCTTAGCTGCCTACGACAACGACGCAAGGGTTATCCACAAAAACGGACAGCTCTACCTTGACTTTTCAAAATACGACTATAGTGATTTGCTTGCTTACTAAAAAATTTAAAACAAAAAATATTGTCGCTACTATCGAAAAATTTGCGCTAGAAAACAACTGTTCGCCGTTGGAGTTCTCTTTTGCTATCAATGAGGTTGAAACTTATATCAAAACCACATCTGATGATACTTTTAAACTTTACAACGAAGACTCTCTTGGATACTATGATGATCCACAAAAGATGATAAATGAGCATCTAAGAATCAAGCAGATATATACAATCACCCTAAAACAAGAGCCTAAACGCATCATAAAACTTAACTACTCTATCGATTTTTCGCCAAATAATGCGCATCCTGCTCTTATTTTGCATCCTGAATCTCAAATTCCATACACCAAGTACCAGCCAAAGGAGATTTTTCTTCTTCTTTTTAAAGAATTCAACAACATCAAAGCTGCAAACGGGATTTTAATCAATCTTTTTGATAGCGAGATGAAAGAGAAACTAAAAGCATTTGTCAAATATCTCTACGCCGGCAAATTTGTCAAAAAAATAAAAATCCCACTTTTTAATGGCATAGAACCAGAGATAAGAAGAAGCAGTAAACTGCTCATGCGCTTTTTAGAAAAAGAGTCCAACCTTCAGGTAATCGAAGTTCTAGAAGAGGAAATACTTGTTGAGTATATAAAACCTGCTTTTGGAAAAAATGGACTCAATGCCTTTGGTGATATTATTGACAATGCATCTTTAAAAAATGTTGATGATCTCAAATGCCAGATAGATACAAAAAGTATAGAAATTCTCGAAAATAGTGATCGAAAAATTTATAAAAGCAAAATAAAAGGTTACGTTCATTTTGATACAAAGCATTTTTATATTGACAATAAGATAAAGATGCAGTCACTCTCGCGCGTTCAAGAGCGTGTTGCAAAAGATGAAGCAAACAACATAGAGGTCATAATCGCGCAGCATGACACTTCACTTGACTCTCTTGGAGAGGGAGTAGAGCTTACCTCTGAGACTATCCATATTCACGGGCATGTAGGTGCAAAATCAAGCTTAAAAGCGCTTAACCTTACCATAGATGGCGCAACACACAAAGACTCACTGCAAGAGGCGAAATTTGCCTCTATCAACAGACACAAAGGCAAACTTCGATGTCACAGCGCCAAAATCTCACTGCTTGAAGGTGGAGAGGTTCATGCCACAAACGTAGAGATTGAAAACTCTCTCGGCGGAACTATCTATGCTGAAAATGTCACCATCGGGCTTGTTAAAAACAACCTGAAAATATATGCATCTCATTCCATCACCATCAGGCTTGTAAGTGGAGAGGACAACCTCTTTAAGATTAACTACAAAGAGATTCCTACACTCAATAGCAAATACAACTTTATCACCCAAGAAATAGAAGATTTTAAATACAAACTCGAAGGCGCAAAAAAGCATTCGCCTGCAAAAATTCCACTCTTCAAAGAGAAAATCGATACACTCAAAGCAGCACAAGATAACATTCTAAACAGTGCGATGCATGCAAAAATAGCAGTACGAGAGCCTTTTAGAGGTATGAACACCATTGTTTTTACTCTCAACAACGATGAAGAGCTTCTCTTTAAAACAGAAGCTATAGCTTATGAACCTTTTTATCTTATCGCTTCAGAAAGCACTGTAACACTCCATCCGACAAACAAAAAAATCTCCATAGAATAACCTCTTTTTTTTCCTTTTTACAAATCTACTTTTTTACAATTTCTTTTTTTCTTTTCCTGCTTGTAAGTATTTTTTTATATGAATAACATACGGTTTATCGTATTTTATATACATTTATAATTATTTATAAATCGTTTTTATTTATAATATACCAATTATTATTTATATATCAAAATTTATTACGTGTTTATTAATAAATAAAATGTATATTTAAGTATTTATTCTGTATTATTTTTGTTATGCAAATTAATGATCTCTTTAACATTCTTCACAACTCTATTGAGTCTCGTAACAATGGAAAAAAAATTTCTCTTAAAGAGATGGCTGATTCACTAGGGATTCCCATGAGAACATATCAAGATTGGAAGCTTGGGCGTGCAAAACCACAAGCCGCTATTACTGTTATGCAAATGCTTGGCAGGCTTGAGGATGAAGAGATTATTAGAGCGGTTAGAAAAATCAACAAGTTGAAGGATTAGACGGATGAGCGCACTAACACAACAAGAGAGAGATGGCTTAGAGGATGTATTTTTATCTATACAAACTACAGGTGAAAAAAGATATAAAAAAGCAAAAGAATTATCGTCTTTATTTATAGCTACAAACATAAGCAGTGTGGCTTCAAAAGTGCTCAAACGTGCAAAAATCGGACTTAAAAAGAGAAAAAACTTATATTTTTTCTCATTTTTTAACAAAAAGAAGAAATCTTTAAGCAAATAAACTATAAAGTGTCTGTAGCTGAATTACTTGACTAAAAAATTCTGTTTTTGAAGTTTTAGTAGTTTCGGAAAATCTTTATAAATTCAAGGGTAGATTTATGAATAAAGCTCAATTCGTTGAACTAGTACAAGCAAGTGGCAATTACAAAACTAAGGTTGAGGCTGAGGCAGCTATCAAGGCTTTTACAGAAGCGGTTGCAACTGCTCTAGTAAAAAAAGAGGATGTTTCTCTTGTAGGATTTGGAAGCTTTGGTGCTTCATTACAAAAAGGCAAAAGTGGTAAAGTTCCGGGTACAAGCAAGAACTATACTACAAAAGATAAAATGGTTCCAAAATTTAAAGCTGGCAAAGGTCTAAAAGACCGCGTTGCAGCTGGTAAGTAATTCTCTCTAAATTTGTCGCATTTTTTGCGACAAATCCCACTTAAAAGCACCTTTTCTCCTCTTTTTACATTTTAAATTTTGCAAAATAAAGTTACAATATGGTTACAAATCATTTCTTGGAGAAAAAATGAAAAAACTGTTTATTGCATTTTTAATGTTGCTATTCATAAATATACATGCAAGTGAAAACAATCCTCATGTTGTTTTAGAGACCAATCAAGGAGTGATTGAAGTTGAGCTCTTTCCTCAAACTGCGCCACTTGCTGTTGAAAACTTTTTAACACATGTCAAAAATGGGTATTATAATGGTCTTACATTTCACCGAATCATTAAAAATTTTATGATTCAAGGCGGAGACCCAACAGGAACAGGACGAGGGGGAGAGAGCATCTGGAATAAACCATTTAAAGATGAGTTTACAGATAAGCTTTTTGAGCGCGCAGGCATTCTTGCTATGGCAAATGCTGGACCACACAGCAATGGAAGCCAGTTTTTCATCACGACAGCACCTACTCCTTGGCTCAATGGAAGACATACTATCTTCGGGCAAGTCACGCCCCAAACACTTCATATCGTCAAAAAACTTGAAAATGTCGCTACATCTGGTCAAAGAGGTGGAGACAGACCACTTGAGACACAAAAAATTATCAATGCTTTTGTAAAAAACAGTTCTAAAAATTAGATTTCTGATTAGTTTTTAAATATTTTTTACATGCAGTATCATTAACAAGATAAGGGTATCTTATGGAATTTCAAACGATTGACAAACTTCAAAAAAAAGCTTTAAAAAAAAGCTCGACAGATTTTACAAGGCTTGGGTTTGCTCTCTTTTTTATGATTGGGGTTTTAACCTTCACATTTTTAAGTAATGGTGGTATTTCCAACAATATGTTCCTTGCTATCGCTGCTCTTATTGGCGCATATATGGCGATGAACATCGGCGCAAACGATGTTGCTAACAACGTTGGTCCTGCTGTTGGTTCAAAGGCGCTTACTCTTACTGCTGCCATTATTATTGCCGCTACATTTGAGGCTGCTGGGGCGCTTATTGCTGGCGGAGAGGTTGTTAAAACCATCAAAAACGGCATCATTGACATCTCTGCTTTTGGTGGAAATCCTGACCAATTTATCTGGGCAATGATGGCAGCACTTTTGGCAGCAGCTTTATGGCTTAATTTTGCAACTATGATGAAGGCTCCAGTTTCGACAACACACTCTATTGTAGGGGCTGTTATGGGAGCTGGTATCGCCGCTGCCGGTTTTAACATCGTCAACTGGGGGACAATGGGCGAAATTGTCGCTTCTTGGGTTATTTCACCAGTGTTAGGCGGTGTTATCGCCGCTGCTTTTCTTTATGCCATCAAAAAATCCATTATATTTAAAAAAGACAAAGTTGAAGCCGCAAAAAAGTATGTTCCTATTTTTGTTGCATTAATGGCACTGGCGTTTGTTACATATATTATTCTTAAAGGAATGAAGCAAATATGGTCAAAGACCATAGAATTGCTTAACATTCTCCCTCTGGTTTCACTTGAGGTTACAAAAAAGCCTTCTTTTTTAACTGCTTTTATTATCGCTTTAGTAGTTGCTGCTCTTGTCTATTTTTTCGTCAAGAAAAGAATTAGCTCCAACACAACTACTTTAGAAAACACGAAAGCATCTGTCAATACACTCTTTACCATCCCACTCATTTTTGCGGCTGCCCTTCTTAGTTTTGCACATGGGGCTAATGATGTTGCAAATGCCATTGGACCACTCGCTGCAATCAATGACGCTATTGTGAACAAAGGTGTTGCTTCGAGTGCTTCTATCCCCCTATGGGTTATGGGTGTCGGCGCATTTGGTATCGCTCTTGGACTTGCGCTCTATGGTCCTCAACTGATAAAAACAGTTGGAAGTGAAATCACGGAACTAGACCAGATACGAGCTTTTTCCATCGCAATGTCAGCTTCTGTTACAGTTATCATCGCATCACAAATGGGTCTTCCTGTGAGCTCAACACACATAGCTATCGGTGGTGTATTTGGTGTAGGTTTTTTAAGAGAGTGGCTGCATATCAAAGATGAGAACAATCATAGCGTTGAGGAAGATATACTCATAATTCAAGATGAAGAGCTTACAAAAAATGCATACAAATCTGAGTTGAAAACACTGCAAGAGAAAAGTGATAAGACACAAACTGATTATGTAAGAATTGTTACCCTTTATAAGATGATTGAAAATGAGAAAAAGATTATTAAATCAACAAGAAAAAATATCAAAAAAGCAAAAAAAGTTCAGTATGTTCGTAGGGATGCTATCAAAAAAATTGTTGCCGCTTGGCTCATTACAGTTCCTGTAGCTGCGGTTCTTGCTGGAGTTCTCTACTTTACAATCAAAGGTATTATGATATAGATTAAGCATATCAAATGCCTAATCTAGTCTAGCCTTAAAAATCTTTTTTTGCAACTTCTAGCGCTTTATAAAAATCTACAATTTCTCCACCATTTTGCTTTTGAAATGCCTCTGCACCCTCTTTGGTAGAAAAGGCATACTTACTAGTTCTGCTCATGGTTCCTCTCACACTGCTTCCTACAACATAATACGCCTTTGTTACATCAATAAATTGAAGCGTCTGCACATCTACGACTTGAGGATTTTTCAACGAAACTCCATCATAGAGATGCTCTTGCAGACAGTGCAAGGAGCAGTACTGGTATGTTTTACCATCTAATGATGCACTATGGTTTGTCTTGTAATATTTTGGCAAATTCATACCACAACGAGGACAAGACTCTTTATCTTTGCCCTCTTGCAACAAAACTGCCTCTTTTTGAGTAACACTTTGAAACATTGTTGATTTTGTTGCAACATCAGTTTGAACGCCACAACCAACTAAAAAAGCGGCAACTAAAGATAAAATAGTTTTTTGATACATAGAATCTCCTTTGTTTGTAAAATATTAGCTAGAAATGATTACTATAGTGTTAAAAAACTATAAAACTGGAATTAAGATGAAAAATAAAATTATGAAATATATAAAAGAAATTTTCTACTTTTTTATACTTCTTATCCTCTTTGCAAATATTTTAAGTTTCTATAGAAGCGGTCATCTTGTAAACGAACCTTTACCATTTAAGAGCGTAGTTTTGCTCAACCAAGAGACATATGCACTTTCGCAAGACAAACCAACCCTACTCTATTTTTGGGCGACATGGTGTCCTATCTGCAAAGCGCAATCTCCAAATATTCAAACGATTGCCAAGAACTATAATGTTCTAACAGTTGCAGTCAAATCAGGAAGCGATAGAGAGATTCAAGAGTATCTCAAAAGCCATAATTTAGACTTTAAAGTGATAAATGACTATGATGGTTCTATCGCAAACAAGTTTGGTATCTCTGTATTTCCCACAACTCTTCTCTATGACAAGGACAGAGAATTTTTCTATAGCGATGTAGGTTATACAAGTACAATTGGATTATGGCTTAGAATGTGGTGGATAAATTAAAAAAGATTCAATACAAAGCGAATTTATACGCCTTGCATTGAGAAGAGGAAGTTAGTCTTTGATTTTAACAACGTACGCTTTGTGAGAAAGCGGTACCCAAGGGCGTTTAATATGCTCAGGACGACGTAGTGTAGAATCTTTATCTAATCCACGTGTCAACTGATCTCTCCAGCCTTGATATACTTTAAAGTTATTATCATAATTAACTTGAATATCACCTATCTTATCTCCTGGTTGTGCAGGCTCTAAGATAACTTTTTGATGCCAGCAATGCATCCCTGAAATAGGGTCTGGATGCGGAGCAGCGACAGCATTTTGCCATGAACCACTAAGTCCATCCCACCAGATATTTCCGCTGTCTCTATTATATTCAGCAAATCTCTCAGCTTTAAACGGTTTAATTCCTTCTACATACTTTAATTTCCCTACTTTTCCATCCATTTGGATTTCAGCAGTTGGTACGCCAAAGCTATTTATGCCAGCTTTCCCGCTATAGTCTTCAATCTTAATTTGCGCACCTTCATTACCTACATTCTCAGGAGAGTGTGCTATAAATTTAGGGTCATTCATATTTCTTAGTACTGGTTGAGCATCAACTTTACCATCTGTTACACCATTTGGAACTGCGACTGAATTAACAAGTTTCCAGCGTCCACCATGGTGTGAACATGCAAGTGTGCCAGGAAGAACCCCTTCAGTAGGCACTGCCATAGCAACAAAGTATCCTGACGCTAAGCCTGTTAAACTATCTACGATATTGACACGTATTGCATCGCCACGTTTAAAGCCTTGACGCGCAGCATCTGGAGTTGATATCCAAATCGGGTCATGATTTTGTGAAATTTCCATCAAGTGCTTAGAGTTTGCAGAGCGTGTATGGATATTGTATGGCAGACGGAAAACTGTATTGAGCGCATACGAGTTTTTTTCTGTCATAAAAGAGTGATTTACATGTGATACAATATGAACCATCTCTTTTTTCTCTTGGTCATTTCTTGGATAGAATGGAATAGCATATTCTGGCCATTTCCAATCATCAGCAAGCCATTCACAGAAGAAGTCAAGTTTCTTGTCTAACGTCGCAAAACCTTCCATTTTTTTACCGCCAATTTCAATGCCCATTGGTGTTTTTTTACCATCGTGTTCAGCACTCATTACGCCTGTTCTCTTGTCTATATGAACATGTTTTTTATCATATTTATGACCATGTGAGATGTAATTTTCTCCATCATCCTTTATCTCTCTCTCTTGTGGAGAGTAGATATGGTTCTCTTCCATCCAAGCACCATAATCTCTCATGTACTCATATACTGGGAATTCAGAATTTTTATATCTTTCATCTGTTGTAGCTGCTGCTTTAAGATTTGGCAGGTTATCTCCAAATGCTGCATCATACCACTCTGCGATAGTTACAGGTTTACCAGGATTTTTCTTTGATTCCCACATCTTTTTAATACCAAGTTCACCAGTTGGATCTATATAATTTACACATAATTCAAACCAGAACTCATTCTCTTCCCAAACTTCTCCAAGACCTGCTTTAATATGAGCTTCTAATGTGCCACGAGCTGGATTTTTAGGTTTCCATCCCATTTTCTCTAGTGCAACTCTCATAACAGGTTGACGGAAAGATGTCCAACGAGCTGGCATAGTAGCCTCTGAGTGCTGGTCATGTCTCTCTCCTGCAAGTCCCACAGGAAGCACATAATCCATATACCAGTTTGTCTCACTCCATACAGGAGATAGATTCATAGTAAGTTCCATTATTGACTCATTTTTGAGTACTTCTATCCATCTAAATCCATCTGGATTAATCCAGACAGGATTATACATACGAGGAATATATACAGATAATTTTTGTGGAACACTAAAGCCTCTGTCTATCCATTTTTTCTGCCACTCAGTATCTGTTAAAAGATGCGGTAGCAAGAATGACAACTCATACGAAGAGATTGGCCACTCTGGTGGGTATGTGAGTTCATTATACACATCTACCATAGGAACATCTGCCCCACGCTTTCCTTGTCCAATAGTTGAGCTTCCGCCTTTACCTGCAACAGAAATAACATGCCAGTGATGGAAGAATGTTCCACCCTCTGGTCCAATAGCACCACGAAGAGCAAGTGGTAAATAACCTGTACGACCACTCATCCATCCTCCACGATTTCCAGCAGCAGCAGCTCTCCAGAAATATGAAGATATTGCTGTACCAGCCCATATAAACATATCGTAAAGTGCTTCAAGTTTATATCCAGGGACATGCGTCTCTTTAACTGCAAAATCAAGTGTATATGGAGAGTATAACTCTTTTAACACCTCAATAAAGTCTTCAAATTGATCGCCTTTTGGAAGCTTAGAGATATATCCTTTACTAACCATAAAGTCTAAATATTTTTTATTATCTAAAAATACTTCCCAGTTAATCCATTTCTTTACAAATTCTTTATCGACTTTATTTTCATTTAGAATTCTCTGTGTAAGGTATAGATAAACAGCTGGTTCTGTTCCTGGCCATGCAGCAATCCAAAGATCTGCCATACCAGCAGAGTTTGACATACGAGGATCCATAACTACAAGCTTAGCTCCCTTTTGTCTTGCATCTGCTATAAAAGATGCAGATTGCTGAAAATAGTGTCCTGCATCAGCAGCATGTGAAGAGTTTAGAAAAATTAACTTAGCATTTGCCCAATCTGGCGATGTTCTATCATCATTAGCCCATTGAATAGTTGGTGTACGACCATTTGCTGAACATATATTTGTATGTGAGTTGTAAGAATCTAAACCAAGTGTATGCCAAATAGCTGGAACAAATCCATTCTCATTTGGACGACCAACATGGTACATTACAGATTTTTTAGATACTTCATCGCCTATCTTGATAGTATCACTCATTTTTTTACCGATAGTAGTCATTGCTTCGTCCCAAGTAGTACGAATCCATTTGCCCTCACCACGAGCAGAGCCTGGAGCACGCTTTAATGGAAATGCAATACGATCTGGATCGTACATTTGAGATTGAGTAGCATACCCTTTTGCACAATTTCTACCACGAGAAGCTGGATGAAGCGGATTTCCCATATACTTTTTAACAGTAAATGTCTTTTTATCAATCCATGCAGTCAAACCACAAGAAGCTTCACAGTTTGAACATGCCGTTGGCACTATCATGTAGTCATTTACTTCGATACCCTCTGGGTTTGATTCACTTCTTACACCATGACGATCAATACCGCCTCTTTTCCAGTCATCACCATCTAACTCTTTAAAATCATTCCATTCACTCATCGGTGGATAAAATGATAGAGTATCTGGAGTATTTGTAAACTTACTGTTGCTTACTGATTCAGCAAGAACATCAGTTGTAAATACACCCTTTGCTATTGTTGCGCCCGCTACAGTAAATGCAGCGCCTTTTAAAAATGTTCTTCTACTTTCTAAATACATTCAATATTCTCCCTAACTCATTGGTAATAACTGTGGAATCATTAGCCATACATGTTTAACAATCGCTAAACCAACTAATGCCAGAATTGCTGCTAATTTTAAAATAGCATCCGACTTGCTCACTCTGCTTAGAACTACAAATAACATTGGTAAAATATATGTCATCCACTGACCCAACCAAAACATAACAGCATACGGTCCATCACCTTTGATATACCCAATAGTTGCTGCAATCTCTTCTGCTTTCATCGGTCCAAAAATATACTCTGACATATAGATAATAAATGCCATAAGAGCACTTAAGCCTAAAACAACGCCTAAAGTGTTCTTAGCTTCATCACTTAGCTTGTTGCCGCCAAGCAAAAGCATAAATGCAGAACCCGCAAGAAGTGCCGCAAGAATCATTTGTGCCGATTCAGCTGGCATTTGCCATAGTTCACGTGCCGTACACTGCGCCATCAAAGAAGCTGTATAGAGTGTTACTGGTATAGCAAGTATCGTTGTCCAAAGAAGAACTTTGTCAAAAGTCTCATTGTTCTTTTTAAATGCCAAATATCCAAGGAGTGTCAAAAGACCCAAAAAGCCAGAAGCCATAAAAGAACCTACTGCAATAGCAGAGTTCCAATGTGAATAGACAAATATATGCCACATTCTAAATGGTTGATGTAAATCAGCCAATGTAAAGAGCAAGAAAATATTGATAAATACAAAAGCTGCTATTGTTGCGGGAAGTCTTAACTTCTCAACTTGTTGCGGATACATTCTAAGCAGTAAAAAGAGCATAAAAATAACACCCGTACCAATACTTTTTGCCCACATATTAACTGTTACCAACCAAGGCCACACTATCCCCGGCAATGCTGCGTCTAAAGTAACTACAGCATGTGTTGCTGCTAAAATTTCATGTGCCATTAGTGGTGCCCTCCTACTGGAAGTGTTGTGATATTGTTAAAAAGTGAGTGTCCATCTACTCTCTCTGAAGCAAGAGGGTTAAGTGTAACATTTCCTCCTCCAACATAGTAATGGTGAGGATTTGTTCCTTTTTCTGGCTTACGAACTTGAACACCGCCTTGGTGCACTTGAATATATTTGGAAATATTGGAAGTTGGATCTTCTAAGTCTCCAAAAATATTTGCCTGAACTGGACATGCAACAACACACGCTGGCATCATAGAAGATGCAACCCTATGCGCACAATATGTACATTTATCTGCAGTCTGCGTTTGAGGGTCGATATAAATCGCTCCGTATGGACATGCCATAACACATCCTGCACACCCAATACAGCGCTCTTTGTCAATGTTAACAATGCCGTTTTCCAGATAGTGAAGTGCACTCACTGGACAGATTCTCTCACACGGTGCATTTTCACAGTGGTTACATCTTAGTGGAGTAAACGTTCTTTTTGTTTCAGGAAACGTCCCCACATCTACATATTTTACACGAAGTCTCCATGTACTTAGTGGAACTTCATTTTCCACTTTACATGCGATTTCACACCCCTTACATCCCATACATAAATGTAAGTCAACTAGGAAGCCTAATTGCATATACTCTCCTTCTTTGTTTTAGCCTTTGTTTTAGACAAATGTTAAGATTTATAACAACAGTTAATCTTTTTGAAAAGAAGCCCTTATTATAGTGCTAAATAGGGGCTTCTACTGCGACAATACTACCTACATAAACCTTAAAATAGTTATAAAATTATCACATTTTGATAATAATTTCGCAATATTTTCCATAGTGTGAATATTTGAAATTTTTATGTCTCTAGTCTTACTCTGACTGACTGTTCATGGGCGGTTAAGCCCTCAATATTTGCAATCAGTGCGCACTCTTCACCTATCTCATTAATAGCTTTTTTACTAAAAGAGATGATAGAAGATTTTTTCATAAAATTTTCAACTCCCAATGGCGAGTAAAATTTGGCAGTTCCACCTGTTGGAAGTGTGTGGTTTGGACCTGCCATATAGTCTCCTATGGCTTCAGGTGTGTTATGTCCTAGAAAAATAGCTCCGGCATGCTTGATAAAAGGAAGCAGTTCAAAAGGCGAAAGCGTTGCCACTTCCAAATGCTCCGGTGCGATTTGGTTCATCAAATCAATCGCTTCTTGCATCGTGTCAGTGACGATTATTGCTCCACGCTCTTCTATGGATTTTCTTGCTATCTCTTGGCGAGGAAGTTTTTGAAGCCAAACCTCAAGCTCCATTTTTACTGCATCCGCCAATGCCTGTGATGGAGTTATCAAAATAGAACTTGCCATCTCGTCATGCTCTGCTTGAGAGAGCATATCTATCGCCATGTGTGATGGGTTTGCGCTCTCGTCTGCAAGGATGCCTATCTCGCTTGGTCCTGCAATCATGTCGATGTTCACATCGCCAAAAACCATCTTTTTTGCAGTTGCAACAAAGATATTTCCCGGACCGGTAATCACGTCAACTTTGGGGATAGTCTGTGTACCGTATGCCATAGCCGCAATTGCACTTGCTCCTCCGACTTTATAAACCTCGCTCACACCGCACAAGTGACATGCCGCAAGAAGAAGCTCGTTGGGTTCATTCTCCGGTGTCGGAGTACAAACAACTATCTTCTCAACCCCTGCAACTTGAGCAGGGATGACATTCATAAGAAGCGATGATGGGTAAGCGGCCTTTCCGCCTGGGATATAGAGCCCTGCACTATCAACTGGAGTTACCCTTTGCCCTAAAATCGTTCCGTTTGGCTCGTCATCAAACCAAGATCTAGGCTTCTGTTTTTCATGATAGACTTTGATTCTCTCATACGACAAGTGCAAAGCGGCTTTTAGTTTTTCATCAAGATTGTTGTAAGCCTCACGCATAGACTCCGTTGTGATTTTAAGGTCATCATCACTCTCTGGAGCCCACTTGTCAAATTTTGCTATATGCTCTTTGAGAGCCTGATTTTTGTTTTCTCTGATTTGGCTTATTATGTTTCCAACGATAGCACTTACATGTGCCATATCCATTTTTCCACGACCTAAAAGCTCCTCAAACTCGGCTTTAAAACCACTGCTTTTTGAATTTGTAAAAATCATTCGCTATTTTTTCCCTTTCTTAAACTCTTCTTTAACTATTTCCAATGCTTTGAGAAAATTCTCCGCATCGATAGCTCCCATAAGCGGCTGAAACATTGGTTCTTCGCTTGGATATAAAAACCAGATAGCAGGCGTCCCCGGTTGCCACAACTCTTTAGGCATATAGTCATTTTCATCACTGTAGGAAATGATGGTGACAAAGTTTTTGTTGAGTTCTTCAACTACTCTTTTATCTTTAAAAGTCGTTTCGTCCAAAATAACACAATATTTGCATGAATGTCTTGATGAGACAAAGAGTA
Organism: Sulfurimonas lacustris; assembly: GCF_059705355.1. Classification (NCBI taxonomy): domain Bacteria; kingdom Pseudomonadati; phylum Campylobacterota; class Epsilonproteobacteria; order Campylobacterales; family Sulfurimonadaceae; genus Sulfurimonas; species Sulfurimonas lacustris. The sequence continues at coordinate 458,180 of NZ_AP046125.1, read as the reverse complement.
CAGGTTTTGAGACTGCTTGCGCACTCTTAATCCCCTCATGATAATCCTTTGCCCACTTAATGTCGGCAGCCATGAGATTTGTTAAAATCCCAAAAAGAAGAAAAAGAAAAAATTTACGCATCCTGTTTTACCTTTAGTAGAAGTTCTTTTGCGCACTCAAGTGCGCTTTTGTCTGTTACATCTATGATAATATCTGCAACTGCCATATATTGTGGTAAGCGCTCATTGTAGAGCTCTTTTGCTTTTTTGAGATTGTTTAAAAGCGGACGTTTTTTGAGTTTTTTCTCTGCGTTAGGATGGTTTTTTATACGCTTGATAATTTTATCAAACGGAGAGTCTAAAAAAACAACTGTTCCAATCTCTTTAAGATTTTCCTGTCTGTAAAAACCGCCTCCTGTAGATATAAGGGTGTTTGTAACGCTTGCTTGAAGCCACATCGCAACTTTTTTTTCAAGTGCTCTAAAGTACGCTTCACCCTCTTCTTCAAATATCTTTTTTATGGTTCTGTTTTCCATACTCTCAATCAAATCATCCGTATCTAAGGAGAGATACTCAGAGATTTTAATCACCTCACGCGCTACACTCCCTTTTCCAACACCCATAAAACCTATCAAAATTATATTTTTCATTTTTACTGTTCCGCTTTCGTTGTAAACATGCTCATATCAAAATCAGGTTTTGTCTTTATGGTCTTAAAGTAAATCAAAACAGCTGAGATAATATTGAACTCTAATAGTACCATACTGATAATAAAGATAAGCGCAAAAAATCCCAAGAGCTCTACCATGAAAAACGAGAGAGTAAACCCAACAAGAGAGATACTAAAAAGAGCAAATTGCCATTTTGCCGCCTTTTTGTTTATCATATCATTCATCGTCGGAATGGACATATACCCTTTTGCATTGAGATGAAACCAGACTAAAAACGGGACTATTTTGTACAGCATACCCGACATAACAGAGAAGATGAAACCACCGCCTATCAAAACGGAAACCACTACACTATATTTCTCATCAAAAAAATCATTTGCCACCCATGTGAGTGCACCAAACACCATAAAAAGCGTTGCACTCTTCCAATACCAAATCGTAATATCACTTACTTTTCTACGTCTTGCATTGAGCTTTGACAAAGCCGCTAGGGCGAATATTATAAACAAAAGTGCGATTAAGGATTTTGCAACTACCGTGTACGAGGGAGCAAAGAGGTTCAAAACTAACCAAAGTGCCAAAGCAGCCCCAATCATAGGTGTGACAAATCTCTGAAATGAGGGTTCAAATCTTGGAGCGACATAAAACATAGGCAAGATGTGAAAAGCGACACCAATAATCAAAATACCAGCAAATCCAAAAATAGCCCAAACGCTATGGATATTGGCAAAAAGAGGGTGTAATGCACCAAACTTTCCAATCCCATGCGATGCCAAAAGATGCGCACCTAAAAGCGTAATCAAAAGGGCAAAAACAAGGCTTGTAATCATCGCTCTTATACTTGCATTAACATGAACAACTGTTCTGAATGCAAAAAGCATAGCAGTGATAAGAAGTAAAAATCCTCCTCCTAAAAGCAGTGATGCCACAAGAAGAAGCTTTGAGAGCTCAAACCATAATCCAAAAATCATTCCAAGCGTACCCATAACGAGAAGCGCGTAGGAGATTTTAGAGACTTTATCTACTCTTGCAATTTTCACCCCTGCTAACACTGGCAACATCTGCACAAGTGCGCCAAACATAACGAAGCTAAAAAAACCTATGGTAATGGCGTGAGTGATAGCGACTGTTTGAGGTGCAAAACGGCTTGAAAGTGTAGCCGCATCGCTAAAGAGGATGAAAAAGCCTGCTAGAAGTGCAAAAAGTGGTGCTGTTGCAAAAAACCTCAGCGGTGCAGTTATGGGCGGTGCTTGGTCAACCGATAGTCCGTCAAAATCCATATCCGCCTCCTCTGTCCTACTCGACTATCATTGAGCGCATCATATCTACAATGCGGTCTGCTTCGGCACTTAGGTGTTGTTGCGCCATAGTATAGAGCATCTGTTCCTCTTTCATATTGTGTTGCTGCATCAAAATCATAAGCGTTTCACTGTTGCCAAAAAATTTATCTTTATCTTTTGCCTCTATCGCCTTACCCATCTCTGCCAAAAGATTTCTCATTTGTGCATGCTCATGCCTCATGATGGCAGTAGGACCTTGCGTCATACCTGTTTTTTGCTCAAATTCCAAAAACATAACACGCTCTTCCATCTGAAAATGCCTCTCTGTTGCCTCAGCAAAAGCATCATACGCCTCTTTTGCGTTTTCTATTGATTGCGTAACAGCATCCTCCATCTTTGCAAAAAGCTCATCGCAACGACCATGATCCTCTGTTAAAAACCCTTTTATTGTGCTCATTTTTCCAATTACCTCAATTATTTAAATTTGGGTATTATAATTGCCGTTATCTTAATTTAAAGAGCTTTTTACTATAATGCGCGCTTTAATTCTTGTAGGATATATAATGAAAAACAAAAAACTCATCACGCTTGGTTTTGCCTCTGTTGCTGTCGCTCTTGCGCTTCTTTTTTCGACAAATCTTTTTGCTGCTACTGAAAAAAAAGAGCAAACTAAAGAGGCATCAAGACTTGAAGCATTGGCAAAATTCACAAAAGTTATCAGTATTGTTGAGCAGTATAATGTTGATAATGTAACCATTGAAGAGCTTATGGATAAGGCGCTGGAGGGTATGATGAGTAACCTTGATGCGCACTCCAACTATCTTTCACAAAAAGATTATAAAGATTTAAAAGTCCAAACAAATGGTGAGTTTGGCGGACTTGGGATTACAGTTGGTGTCAAAGATGGTGCGCTCACGGTTATTGCTCCCATCGAGGGAACTCCTGCTGACAAAGCTGGCATAAAAGCTGGTGATATCATCCTAAAAATCAATGAAAAATCTACACTTAGCATGACAATTGATGAGGCTGTCTCTATCATGAGAGGAAAAGTTGGCACAAAGATTGAGCTGACAATCGTTCGTGAGGGAGAGACAAAACCTCTTACTATCTCCATTACAAGAGCTATCATCACTATCGAATCAGTGTATGCAAAAACCATTGGAGACAACATCCAGTATATCCGTGTTACAAGTTTTGATAAAAAAGTCGTAAGTGACGTCTCTAAAGCAATCAAGCAAAAAAAGGCGACAACAAAGGGAATCGTTCTTGATTTGCGAAACAATCCGGGAGGACTTCTTGATCAAGCTGTTGGACTTGTAGATATATTTGTCGATAAGGGGGATATCGTCTCACAAAAAGGCAAAAACAAGGCAGATGATGAAGTCTATAGCGCAAAAGCAAGCAACACACTCACCGATATACCACTTGTAGTTCTCGTCAATGGCGGAAGTGCAAGTGCGAGTGAAATCGTTAGTGGCGCACTTCAAGACCATAAAAGAGCTGTCGTTGTTGGACAAAACACTTTTGGAAAAGGGAGTGTTCAAGTTGTTCTACCCATCACAGAAGAAGAGGCGATAAAGTTGACCGTGGCAAGATACTATCTTCCAAGCGGAAGAACGATTCAAGCCGTAGGCGTTAAGCCTGATATTGAAGTCTTTCCAGGTGAAGTCAAGACAAATAAAAATGAGTTTGCACTCAAAGAAGCGGACCTTAAAAAGCACCTAGAAGAGGAGCTCCAAAAAGTTGATGGTACAAAAGAGGAGAAGGAAGAGAAGGTTGATTCTAAGCATGTTATCTCAAACGAGACACTCAACAAAGATATCCAACTTAAAGTCGCGACTGATATTATCAAAGCATTAATCATTACAAAAGGAGTATAGTATGGAAAAAAGAGAGTTGATATACGAAGGAAAAGCAAAAAGACTTTTCACGACAGATGATGCAGATTTGCTAATCTCGGAGTTTAAAGATGATTTAACTGCGTTTAACGGAGAAAAAAAATCAAGTGAAGCCGGAAAAGGCGCGCTCAACAATAAAATCTCTACAGAGCTTTTTAAACTTTTAGCAGACAATGGCATACAATCGCATTTCATCAAGATGCTTGATGACAACCACATGCTCCATAAAAGAACAAATGTTATCCTTATCGAGGTTATCGTTCGCAACATCGCAACAGGAAGCTTAAGCAAAAATCTGGGAATTCAAGATGGAACAGTTCTTCCTTTCACGCTTGTTGAGTTTGACTACAAAAATGATGCACTCGGCGATCCAAAACTCAACGACCAACACGCACTTATCTTAGGACTTGTAAAATACCAAGATGAGCTTGATAAACTTCGCCGCATGGCAAGAGAGATAAATGATATCTTAAAACCATACTTTGCAACAAAAGGTCTCAATCTTGTTGACTTTAAACTTGAATTTGGTAAAGATAGCAGCGGAAATATTATCCTTATCGATGAAATCAGTCCTGACAACTGCCGTTTTTGGGATATGGTCAGCGGCGAAAAAATGGATAAAGACAGATTTCGTCAAGGTTTAGGCGGCTTGAAGATGGCTTATGAAGAAGTGTTAAACAGAATACTCAATAAATAAAGATAAGGATATAGTAATATGAAAGCAGTTGTAAATGTATTTTTAAAAGCGGGCGTTTTGGACTCTCAAGGAAAAGCGGTGCATCATGCACTTGAGTCTTTACACTTTAACAATGTTAGCAATGTTCGTGTCGGAAAGCAGATTATATTTAATCTTGATGAGAACAATGAGCAAAAAGCGATGGAAGATGTTACAAAAATGTGTGAAGAGCTTCTTGCAAATACAGTTATTGAAGACTACAAAATAGAGCTTGTCAAATGAAAGTAACAATTTTACAGTTTCCGGGCACGAACTGCGAGTACGATACAGAGCATGCTTTTAAATCGCTAGGTGCAAAAACAGAGATTTTATGGCATAAGTCCGAGACTGTACCAGCTGACACGGATTTACTTGTTGTTGCAGGCGGTTTTAGCTATGGCGACTACCTAAGAAGCGGTGCTATTGCAAAGTTTAGTCCTGTTATGCAAGCAGTGACAAAGTATGCAAACGATGGTGGAAAAGTTTTAGGTATCTGTAATGGTTTTCAAGTCCTTACAGAAGCTGGACTTCTCCCTGGCGCACTTAAGAGAAATGAGAGTCTGCATTTTCTCTCCAAGCACCACCACCTTCAAGTAGTAAGTAACGACAACGTTTTTCTAAAAGAGTTAAATAACGGTGACATACTCAATGTTCCTATCGCGCACCATGACGGAAACTACTACATCGATGCAGAGGGGTTAAAAGAGCTCTATGCAAATAACCAAGTTCTTCTGAAGTATTGCGGTGCACAGGGCGAAGAGAAAAATCCAAATGGAAGCGTTGATGCCATTGCGGGCGTTTGCAATAAAGAGAAAAATGTTTTTGGACTTATGCCGCACCCAGAGCGAGCAATGGAGAGACTACTTGGAAGCAATGACGGCGTAAAGATGCTTCAAGGATTTTTACAAGCGTGATTAAACTCCTCTTTATATGGCTTTTTTTCTCTATCTTAGCATTCGCAAATCCTAATGCTTTAGGAGATGCAACTGATGCTGATGTGCCTTATGAAGAGCCCATCGAAGAGGTATCTAAAGTTCTCTATCTCAACTTTGAAAACATCCCTCAAAGGGTGCTCAAAGGGGAAGTTTTTCCCATTACCATCAAAACACTTTGTGTTATTAAAGATTTCAAAGATATCCAATACAAGCTCTCAAATATGCAAGGGCTTAAGATGCTCAGCGATACTCCCACAAGAGTAAAAGATGCAAAATACTACTACGATACTTTTTATTTTATAGCAACCTCACAAAATGCTAAAATACCAGATTTTGAAGCTACACTGATTCATACACATAAGAAAAGCTACCAAAGCACCCAACTAAGTGGAGAGGCATTAAACGTTATCTCGCTCAACCCAAAAAATGATTTCTCCAATATCATTGCAAACTCTTTTGAGATAGTAGAGTACAAAACAACAAGCTACGATGCAACACACAATATTGTCGTTTTTGTTGCAACTGCACAAAATTGTGACATTTCAGTGCTTAAGCTTAACGGCGTTTATAAGCAAGGCATAGAGTCTATCACAAACTCCTTTACAGATGCAAAAATTACCTATTATGCAATTATTGATAAAAAAATCCAAACGCTCTCTTTCTCCTATTTTAATCTTGTAAAAAATAAATTTCTTTTTAGTAATATCCCAATTATTGTCAATGATGATAGTGTTACAACACAAAGTGATCTCAAACCAAAAGACCAATCCAATGAGATTATCAAGATGGGTGCTTCTGCAGTAGTTGCATTCATAGCATTTATTATTATTTTATGGAGAAGAAAGTATATTTACCTTGTTTTTATACTGCTTCCGCTTGCTTATATTCTCTCTATCGCTCTTCCATCAAAAGAGGTCTGCATCAAAGAAGGCTCGGCTATCTATCTGCTTCCTATGTCCAATGGAACGATTTTTGAACAAGCTCCACAAGAGTACCATCTCCAAAAAGAGGCGGAGGTCAAAGGATGGACAAAAGTCCAACTACAAGACCAAAAGATAGGCTGGGTAAAAAATGAAGATCTTTGCTCAAATTAGTTGGCTCTACGCGACTATAATTATCCTAGCGTCACTTGGCTTGATGATTGTTACATTTTATATTCTCCCAAAACCATACAGTAGAAAACTAGCCGCTTGGCTTATCCGACTTAGCACTTTTTTCTCTACAGAGGTAGTTGGCAAAGAGGATCCAGAAGCGCAAATCTTTTTGATGAACCATCAAAGCGATTTGGATATTGTTGTCATGGAGACGCTCTCTAAAAGAGACATCGCATGGGTTGCAAAAAAAGAGCTTTTTGATATCCCTTTTTTTGGTTTGGCACTTAAGCTTCCAAAAGATATCGCCGTGGAGAGAGAGAGCAAAACATCCCTTATCAAACTGCTTAAAGATACCAAAAAGGTTCTCGCCTCGCACAGAACAATTGCAATGTTTCCGGAGGGGACACGTTCTACCTCAGGAGTGATGCTGCCTTTTAAATCAGGTGCGAAAATGGTAGCTGATGCGAATGCTCTTCGTGTGCAGCCTGTCGTTTTGATAGAGACTGCAAAACACTACAATACCAAAAAATTTCTCTATAAACCAGGAAAAATCAAAGTTATCTTTCTGGACTCATTTGTAGCAGACAAAAACGATAGCCAGTGGTTGAGTAACTTAAGAATTAAAATGCAAAAGGTATATAATGATGAGTTGGCAAACCATCCTAGCCATAGGTAGCGGCGGTTTTATCGGAGCGGTGCTTCGTGCCTATCTAAATGGTATCATCTCTCACAGAATGCCCCATGACATCCCTTTTGGAACACTCAGTGTCAACCTTGGCGGCAGTTTTGTGATGGGCGTACTTATAGCCTACTTTATGCACACAACCTTTTTTTCGCTCCATGTAAAATCTTTTCTCACAACCGGCATCTTGGGCGGACTCACCACCTACTCTACCTTTGCAATTGAGAGTTTTTTACTCCTCAACAGCGGACAAATTGCTCTAGCTCTTGCGAACATCTCTCTAAACGCTTTTGGCTCTGTTTTGATGGCAGGAAGCGGTTTTTACTTAGTAAAACTCTTTTTCAAATCATAATAATCTCATCCGCACACCACTTTGCCAAATCCAAATCGTGCGTGATAAGTAGCATCCCTATGTCGCCCAAATGGCGCACAAGCATCTGCATTACATCAAGTTGAATAACATTGTCAAGTGCAGAGGTTGGTTCATCAAGCAGTAGAAGTTCTGGCTTCATAAGCATAGCACGCAAGATGGAGGCACGCTGGAGCTGTCCGCCTGAGAGTTCATGGGGGAGTTTCAATAGCAGCTCACGCTCAAGTTTGACGCTTGTGAGATAAAACTCTAAATCATCAAGATTTGCTACATCTCTTATCTGATTTAAAAGTGTGTAGCTTGGATGAAAAGAGCTGTATGGGTCTTGAAAAACCTCAGAGCAACCAGAGTGTTTAATCTCTCCATTTAAAGGTTTTAAGTTGCCGAGGATGAGCTCAAAAATAGTGCTCTTCCCTGCTCCGCTCTCGCCTACTATCGCTTTTATCTCCCCTTTTTTGAGTAAAAAAGAGAGATTTTCAAAAAGCAGAGACTCTTTTTTATACCCAAAGGAGAGATTTTTTACCTCTAAAACCATAACTATTTAGTTCTTTTGTGCCGGATAAAACTTTTCAAGTTCTTCATAAAGTTTTGCCGGTGCGATATCGCTGTTTTGCTCCAAAACTCTTTGCATGACCACATTATCCTCTTCGCCACCCCAAACCTTTATGTAAGAGCCGTCTTTGTATCCATGGTCTTGTCTGAACTGGTTGAGGATGTTTTTGCCTACATAGAGCTTATAAAGTGTCTCAAGGTCAAGTCCGCTCATTACAACCAAATCAAAGAAATCATTAACCAATTTTTCTAAATGAAACTCTTTTTTTAGGAGCGACTCTAGCATGATAGCTTCGATTTTTTCCATAATCTCATTTTCATTTGCAAAGAGACCATTTTTGGCAAGAATCTTCTCAAAACTCTCAACAGCAGCAATGGCAGACGCGATTGCACCGATGCCGCCTTGTGCATTTTGCGCATCTTGTTCTATAGCCAAACTCATGATAAAGTGCCAAACATCGACAACTTCTATCTGCAGGTTTGCCCAATCTGCCTCTTTATCGATATTTTTCCAGTGTTTCCAAGAAAAGCTGTCTATCATCTCAGCGCATTCCATATATATGCAACGCTTCCAGTTGATAACTTTATTATTTTTTGTAATCCCACTTGTCCATTTTTCGCCGTTTGTAGCCTCGTTCAAGTCGGCTTGTAGTTGCAACATAAGTGCTATTTTTTCCATTTTTTACCTATTAAAATTTTTCTCTATTGTACCGAATATGCTAAAATAGCGCACTTAAATTGAGAGCCGTATGAAAAGAATTAACTGTAGAAAATGTGAATACTATTTTGTTACATGGGAAGCCACTCGACCTCATGGGTGCAAGGCGTATGGGTTTAAGTCGCCGCAGATTCCATCAATGGTAGTGTTTCAAAGTAGCGGGAGCGAATGTACTCTTTTTAAAGAGAAGCATTCGTCCAAATAATCTTTTTGCCAAAACCCAAAGTATTGTCCGTTAGCTTGAAGTACTCCACTTTTATCTGCCAAAGTTTTGGGTTCATAGCAAGCGCATAGGGAAACTTTTTAAGGTAGAGCTTTTTTAACTCACCATCCTCTAAAGGGAAAAATTCACCTCTAAACTGAACTCCCTCTATCTTACCGACTATTTTTGTCTCCAAAACAACTGTTCCTGCAACTTTTTTGTTTTGCAAGATATGCTTTATATGCGTCGTATCGTCGCTGCTCGCTACAACAAACGAGATTTTTTGGGCATCAAACACATAAAAAAGATTGCAAGCACTCAACCCCTCTTTATCTGTCGTGGCAAGTGTCAAGACATGATGCTTTTGCAAAAAAGTATCTATTTTTTGAAGATTACTTTGCATTGAAACCTTTAAAAAGATGTTTTTCCAAATCCTCTACACTATGCATCTCTCTTTTGTCAAGCATAAGCAGTGCAGTATCGTCATTTTGCATTGTTTCAAACATCTCTTTTGGTGATGTCATCTTATAATGGCTTTTTAAAAAATCAAGCAGGACTTCAAAATTGTCGCCCTTTTTCTCACTATACTGCTTAAAAAATTTAAAATCATTCCAGTTAATCTCTATCACTTTTTTTCCTATAATTTTGCAATGCGTTATGCAGTTTTTCTATAACTTGCGACATTTTAGCAGACGACACTGCAAAATTCAACCTCATAAATCCGCTCCCCTCTCTGCCAAAACTCACTCCCGCACTAAGTCCAAGCCCCGCTTCATGTACGAAAAACTCTCTAAGCTCTCTATCCTTTAAGCCCATACCACGGCAATCAAGCCAGCAGAGGTAAGTTCCCTCTATGGGAGTGAGTTTTATAAGTTTACCAAATCCATCACAAAGCCCTCTTAACATCTCATAGTTGTTATAGAGATGTTTTTTTAGCTCACCTAGCCACTCTTCTCCATTCCTATAAGCTGCCTCAAATGCCACGTGAGAAAGAGAGCTGCCAAAGGCAAAATGGCTAAGGTCATACACTTTTTTAAACCTCTCTCTTAACTCTCCATTTTGCACGGCAACACTGCTTATGGCAAATCCAGCCATATTGAATGTTTTTCCCACTCCTATGGCGGTTATGGTTATATCTCTTGCTTTGTCATTTAGCGATGCAAAGGGAATATGTATATTTGGAGCATAAACCAAATCGGAGTGAATTTCATCACTAAAAACTACGATATTGTACGCTAAACATAGCTCTAAAATCTCTTCTAGCTCCTCTCTTAGCCAAACTCGCCCGACGGGATTATGAGGGGAGCAAAGAAGCAGAAGTTTTGTTTTAGCGTCTATCTTTGATTTTAGGTCTTCTATATCAAAAGTGTAGCTTCCATCCTCTTTTTGTCTAAGGGGATTTTTTAAAAGCTCTCTGCCGTGGTCTAATATACTATGAAAAAACGGCGGATAAACAGGTGTTTGGACGATAATTTTATCGCCTATCTCGCTAAATGCCTCTATGGCAACGCTCATACTTGCCACAACGGAGTGAGAGTAAAACATATCGCCCACTTCAAACTCTATACTGTGCATCTTTTTCATCCATTCACACTGAGCTTCAAATGCACTCTTTGGCATCTCCTCATAACCCATAACGGGATGCTCTAAGCGTTTTTTTACCGCCTCTAGCACAAAATCGGGAGTGTCGATATCCATATCTGCCACCCAAAGAGGCATAACGGCATCGCTTCCAAAGAGCTTTTTTCTCATGGTATATTTCTCTGCGTTTGTGTTTTCACGACTAGCAGAGGTTGAGAAGTCGTAACTCACCTTTTTCTCCACACGCTTACCTCTGCTACGCTATGCTGAAACTTTCTAGCCGTCTCTTTTATGACAAACTCTAAATCCTGTAGATGTATAAGCTCAAACTCATCGCCCAAAATCTCTTTTAGTGTATCAATCGTTTTTACCTCTTTGCCGCTCTTATCTTTATATCCGCCAAGCCAAAACTCTTTTTTGGTTGAACTCTCTTGCCATGTATATGGAGAAGTTAGTATCAAAACGCCATCATGATTGAGTCTCTCATGAATGCTCTCTAAAAATAGCTTTGGGTTGTAGAGTCTGTCTATGAGGTTTGTTGCCATTACCAAATCGTAAGAGGTAAAATTTGGTTTGAGGTTGCATGCGTCGCCTTGCCAAAATGAGACCCTCTCTCTCACGCCTTCATAGCCAAGCTCCTTTATGGTTACCTTTTTCTTCTCTGCCAAATCGCCCTCTGTTTTTGAAGCATAGGCAACATAGCCCTCATTTTTGAGTTTTACGCCCACCCCGATAAATCTTGCCGAAAAGTCAACTCCCTCTACTTTCTCAAAACTCTTTGCAAGTTCAAAACTCGCTCTTCCTGTTGCACATCCTAAATCAAGGGCTTTTGTATGGTTTTTGGCAAATTTTGAGGCTATATTTGCGCACTCTATGGCAAAGTTTTTCACTCCAAAATGAGTATCGCCGTATTGAAATGCACAGTACTGCGCAACTGTCGCATCATCTTCGTAAAAATCTTTTTGCTCTTGCGTTTTGCCTGAGGAGATGACATAGCGAAACCCTGCGTTTTGGTAGAAGTGTCTGCGAAATGCGTAACGGGAGTGTTTCATGATAAGGTTGCCGCTGCTTGCCCATGAAGAGCCTAAAATAAGCGCATGTTTGTCGTCGAATGTAGGTGTAGAAAAATCATCATACGCTTCATGAACCTCAAAGCCCTCAAAACCAAAAATCGGCGTTCTGCTCCACTGCCAGACATTTCCCACGACATCATAGATGCCGTTAAACCCGAATTCATTGACGGGGCATGAGCTAAAATAGTGGTAAAAGTTCAAGTTTGCTCTGCTCTCATGAAACTCCGGAATGTCCTGCAAACCCGCATATTCATAAACAACTCTATACTCCGCTTCGCTTGGCAGTGTGTAAGTCACACCATCTTTTTGGCTTTTGTAGCGGCAAAACGCCTCCGCTTCAAGTGCATTTACATCAACTGCCCAGTCAAGTGGCATATCAATAACTTTGCAAAGCGTTCTGTATCTGTACGTACCATCTTCATAGACCCAAAACGGCGGATGTTTTGCACCGCTGATGGCTAAAAATTTCTGCCCCTCATCATCCCAAAACGCTCTGTTTTCATACCCTCCATCTTTGACAAACTCCATAAACTCAGCGTTGCTTACAAGATATTTTGCAACCAAAAAGTTCTCTACATCCTCTTCGTATCTGCCGTACTCATTATCCCAGCCATAAAGATGGTGTGACCTCTCTTTACCCAAAACAACCCTGCCGCCCTGCATCTCTACCATCTCATTTTTTGGTGCGATGGTGCTGTGGGGACAAAGCGTAAACTCTGCCACCTCTTGCACGAACTCCAGTGGCATTTGGCGGTGCAGTACAAGCGAAGTCTCTATGTGAATGCGCTCATGCTCGATTCCCATCAAAACTATCCACATAGGCGAATCCTGCGTGATTGGCAGTGTCAAAGGAAGCTCCATGATAAGGCTATCGACCAACTCTCTTACCTTTGCTCTATACTCTCTAACCTCCTGCACTCTTGGCCACTGATAGTGTGCGCCCTCCATATCGTCCCACTCCATCTCATCCACACCCACGGCAAAAATAGACTCAAAATCGGGGTTGATTCGCTGTGAGATAATCTTCATAAGCACAAGTTTATTGATAAAAAAAGTAGCGGTATGTCCAAAATAAAATATCATCGGATGGCGTGTCGGCTCTGACTTTTTGTAAAAAACCTCTTCACCCTTTAACATCTCAAAAATCTTCTCAAAAAGCGAAAAAGTATTATGAAAATAGGCTCTAATCTCTTTACGTTTTGCCTCAATGTCTGTGCCATCAAGTGTCGGCGGGTAAAAACTCAATCTACTCAAAATGAATCCTTTTAAATTTTGATTTTACCAGAGATTTTAATTTCTACTTAGCGAACGATTCTGCAGCGGAAGGGTCACAACAAGCGAAGCGGTTGTGGGGTACCCCCGCGGGGCCTTAGTGAGTTAAGTAGAAATTAAAATCTCTGGTAAATCTGGATATAATTTTTCTATGAAATTTTATTATAGTCAAAAATTATCTCACTTTCCTAACCTTTTGCATGCTTTTAGCACAAAAGAGAGCGGCAATTTGGCTTTTCATGTCGGGGATGACCCTCAAATAGTCGAAAAAAATCATGAACTCCTCAGCAATGACCTCGGTTATGACAAAGAAAAACTTGTTTATATGAAGCAGATTCACTCCGATTTGGTTTATGTTGTTGCCGATGAAGATTTTAGCAGACCGCCGACTTGTGATGCACTTATAACCAACAAAACAGGAACTCCTCTTATGGTTATGGTAGCGGATTGCTCCCCTATACTCTTTTACGACACTGTACACAAAGTGATTGCTGTAGCTCATGCAGGAAGAGCGGGGGCGTTTAAAAACATAGTTAAAAATGTTATTGATTCATTTAGAAATTTTCAAAGCAATCCAAGAGATATAGTTGCGGTTGTCGGTGCAAATATAGGTGTGTGCTGCTATGAGGTGGGCGAAGAGATTTTTCAAGAGGCAAAAGAGCTGGGCTTAGAGTATGCGGTTGCAAAAAAAGGCTCAAGATTTTATCTCGATATCAATAAAATAGTAAAAAATCAGCTTCTTGCGTGTGGACTTGATGAAAAAAATATAGAGTTTTTAGATGAATGCAGCTGTTGTAATACTCATAAGCTCTACTCCTATAGAGCAGAGCAAAAAACAGGGAGATTTGCAGGGATTATTATGTTGGGGTAGAGGCTACTCTCTACCTCTATCATCCCCTTTTCTATCGCCGCCTCGGTCTCTGCCGTTACCTCTCTCTTCTTTAAAGTGTTGTCTATCCATTTTTTCTTGAAATTTTTCTCTCTCTTTTCTTCTCTCTTTCTCTTTTTCAAACCTTTTTTCTACCACTTTTTCTCGTTCTCTCTCTATCTCGTGTCTTCTATCCCGGCGTTCATCTCTGTCGCGATAATAGTGACTTCCTCTTTGTCTGCGCTCGATGACCTCATCAGGGCTGATACCGTGATAACGTGAGAGAAAACGGACATTGACTAGCTCTTTAATCTCTCTATCACTTAGTCTATGTTTATTGCTAGTGTACCCGTAAGCTCTTCCATACGGAGGACCATAATGGTTATACGTCTCCACAACATAAAGATTACGAGGATTTAACCCAAGACCCAAACTGATGTCCCACCAACTCTTTCCCCTGAGACGCAAATCAGTGATAAACTTTATATCTCTTCTTGATTCTCTTGCCAAAAAGTATGCGATATTTACCTCATCTCGCGGAATACGTCTCTCGACTACATAAATCTCCTCTCTTGGAGCGTTGTAGTGATTTCCTATGGAAAAGTAAAATCCATCCACATCATCGTCTCTGCCTGAAACACCAATATCAAAATCAAATGCATATGCAGATGTCATAAAAAACAATAACATAGCGCCAATCACTCTCTTCATTTTCGCCTCACTTTTATAAAATTATTCTCATTATAACAAACTCGCATTCATTTTGAGTGCAAGTTGCTGTGGTAAAAGTCCGAGTGACTCTTCTACATCTTTTGTTTTTCCATGTGTTATAAATGCATCGCCATACTCAAAGCTTGTAACATCTACACCAAAAATTTTCTCATCCGATAAAAACTCCAAAAGTGCGCTTCCAACACCGCCCATTTTTGAACTATCGCTAAAAACAAACCACTTTTTATGTTTTTGTGCCATCTCTCTTAGCATCTCTTTGTCAAGCGGTTTGACAAAACGCAAATCTAAGATACTAACCTCAAAATCAAGGCACTTTGCCGTCTCATACGCTCGTCCAACACCATTTCCATACCCGATAAAGAGGATATCGCTACTATTTGAGCGCAAAAGCTGTGACTTAGCGAGTGCAAAAGGGAGCGATTCTGGCAAATCGGTATGCGTAAATGACCCTCGTGGATAGCGCAACGAACAAGGGTAAGCATACCCCGCCGCAAATGCCATCGCCTGATGAAAACTCTTCTCATCACGTGGAGCAAAAAGCGTCATATTTGGGATGGCTCTTAAAAAACTGATATCAAAAACACCTTGATGTGTCTCTCCGTCCTCTCCGACTATTCCCGCACGGTCAAGCGCAAAAACAACAGGAAGGTTCATAAGACAGGTATCGTGAATGATTTGGTCATAACCCCGCTGTAAAAATGTGGAGTAGATGGTACAAAACGGCTTAAAACCCTCTTTGGCAAGTGCTGCCATAGAAGTGACCGCATGCTGCTCTGCAATCGCCACGTCCCAAAATCTTGTCGGATAAAGCTCCATAAGTTCGCTAAGCCCCGTTCCGCTTGGCATAGCAGCCGTTACTCCGACAATTTTGTCGTTGTGTTTTGCCAAATGCAAAAGCGCTTCAGTATAGATTTGCGTTGCGCTCTTTTGTTCACTTTTTTTAGAAGATGCGCCACTGTTAAGATCAAATGGTCCAACCCCGTGCCACTTCTCCTCTTTGCCCTCTGCTATCTCATAGCCCTTACCCTTAAGTGTTTGGACATGAACTAAAACAGGTTTGCCCAGCTCCTTTGCCTTTTGCAAAATCTCTATCAAAGAGGCGAGATTATGCCCATCAACAGGACCGATATAGTCGATCCCCATCTCTTCAAACATGATTCCAGGTGTAATGAGCTTGATAGACTCCTCCATCCTTTTTGCGATATAGCGTGCGCTCTCTCCAAAGTTATCTACAAAATTTTCAGTATGTTTTTTAAAACTCTGATAAAAAGGAGACGCCATAGCAGAACTAAGCATTCTGCTTATCGCCCCGATAGGCTTGGCGATGCTCATCTCATTATCGTTAAGGATGATAACCATCGGGTATTTTCTCTCACCCAACTCATTGAGTGCTTCATACACCATCCCCGCCGTCATGGAGCCATCCCCAATCATCACAACAGGCACCCTCTCGCTCTGCTCTCCTTTGAGTGCGATAGCCTTTGCAGCACCAACACCTAAAGAAATCGAAGTAGAACTATGCCCTGCCACAAAGTAGTCATCTTCGCTCTCGCTTGGTTTTGTGTAACCTGACATACCACCAAATTGTCTGAGTGTATCAAAAGCGTCCCATCTACCAGTTAAGAGCTTATGCGCGTAGGCTTGATGGGAAACATCAAAGATAAAAGGGTCTTTTTTTGAGTTAAAAACCTCATGCATCGCAACGATAATCTCTGTTGCCCCAAGCGTAGAGCTAAGATGTCCGCCATTTTTACTTACAACTCTTAGTATCTCTTCTCGTATCTCTTTACAAATTTTTTCTAACTCTTTTATTCTGTTTTGTTTTATGTTCATAAATTCTATCTACTCACTTAATGCTGCTCTTTTGACACGTTCAAATCTTTTTGCTATCTGCGCATCTATATTTCCTGCTTCGCTCATGGCTATAACGCCTCCTAAACTTACAGCACCATCAGAGACAATCTCCACATGCGCTAATGTACCAAGTGCTTGAGAGATAGCGCCGTGATCATTTGGACTTACCCTAAGAACAATTTTTGAAGCACTTTGAAGCTCTTTGATAAGCTCTTGCGCTAAGAGTGTGGCAACTTTATGAGAATTTTCACTAAGCTCCACTTTGATGACCTCTTTAGAGATATCCAGCGCTGCACCTACAAGCTCCTCTTTGATACGCTCTAGCGCTGCTTCAAAGAGGGCTGCACTCTTATCAAGCTTCCCAATCGACGCACTGTATTGGAGAATTGCTTCAGATATTTTTTTCTCCTCTTCCTTAAGAGCCCTCTCTTTGCCACTCTCCGCCCCAGCTGCAAAGGACTCCTCTTTAACTTTTTTGAGTTCCTCTTTATGCTCTTCACTCATACTCTCAAGTTTCATCTGGAGCTTGATAAAGTTAGATGACATCTCGTCTGTTTTGTTGAGTAGTGACTCAATGAGAGAGTCTTTAGAACTTTGACTCATCGCGCTTGAGTCCACCTCACGCTCTTTAAAAGGTGGTTTTGTTTCTGTAAAATCTTCTTTTGGAGCAAATGAAGTTGCAACAAATGCATCATCTGTCTCTTCTCCAAGGTTCAATACTTTAAAATTGTATCTGTCAACTTTATGCTGACTTCTCCCCTCATTGCTGATAATATTTGCCATACTATCCTACCATCTCTTCAGAGGAGCTTCCAAGCTGAATCGTTCCTACTTCTGCTAGAGAGTTGACAACTTCAACAATTTTTCTTTGTGCGCCCTCAACTTCTTTCATCTTCACAGCACCCATAAACTGCATCTCTTCCTCAAATGCCTCTTTAGCTCTCTCACTCATAGCACCAAAGAACTTCTGCTTGAGATCCTCAGGTGCACTTTTGAGCGCTAGCATCAAGTCTGGCTTCTCAATAGCTTTAAGTATCTCAGTAATTGCAGTTTTGTCAAGTTTTGCAATATCTTCAAAAGTAAACATCATCTCTTTGATGAGGTTAGACATCTCCTCATCTCTCTCTTCAATCTTCGCAAGCGTCTCTTTAGAAGCTTTTGCACCAAGGCGGTTGAAGATATCTGCAACAGCGCGCGGTCCACCCACTTCGACTTTATACGAAGCAAGAGATTCAAGTTTAGACTCTAGGACTGCTGAGACTCTTTTGATAACAGACGGCGAGATATCGCCAAGTTTTGCCATTCTCATAGAGACCTCGCTTCGCAAATCATCCGGAAAATACTGGAGCGTATCTGCAGCTTCTGAAGGATCCATATGCGCCAAAATAAGTGCAATCGTCTGAGGATGTTCGTTAATGATAAAGTCAGAGAGCTGCTGCGGTTTGATTTTTGAGAGATAAGAGAAGTTTTGTGTCTCTTGCATGCTCTTTGAGAGTTTTTCTAAAATCTTTTTCGCCTCTTCGGGTCCTAAAGTTCTATAAAGAAGCTCTCGTGCATACTCCAAACCACCGGCCGTAATAAACTGACCAGATTGAAAAATAGCATAGAACTCCTCTAGGATTGCAGTTGCAACAGCTTTTTCAACACTTTTGTTTGTAGCAATGTGCTTTGAAACCTCAGTAATTGCTTCAACATTCATATTGGTAAATACAGCGGCTGTTACATCTTCACCTAATTGCATAAGCAAAATAGCAACTTTTTGCCCCATGCTCATCTCATCAAATTTAGCCTGCTGCGTGGGAGTTAAATTCATATGCTTCTCCTTTTTCTACTGTTGTGTCTGCTCTTCTGTAAGGAGTGCTTGAAGGACAAGCGCCATTGCCTCTGGAGACTCATCCGCCATCCCTTTTATTTTCTCAAGCAACACTTCATATTTGAGCTCATCTTCGCTATATGCATCTCCAACGCCCAGTTGCTCTTCCACCTTCTTGCGCATTGACTGAACTTTTTCTACCAAGTCTTCATCTTCATCATTCTCGATAGATAAAATCGGTTTCCCAAGATCATCCTCGTCTTTGGATATCTCAAGCATTCTCTGTGCAAATGGAGCAATAGCTTTTTTGTAAAGGACAAAGAGTAAAATAAGTACAAACAGATACTTAAAGAGTTCAGAAAATGGCGCCAGATATGTTTGAGAAAATGCGATAACCTCATTGACTTTGGCTTTTGAAGGGTCAACATCAGCTCTTTTAAACTGCAAGTTTTGCACACTAATCTGATCTCCCCTTGCTTCACTGATACCAATAGAGCGACTTACCAAAGCGTTAAGTGCTTCCAAATCACTCTCGGAGAGCGGTTCATACTCCATCTCGCTTGTTGGTTTTCCATCCGCATCTGTTTTGTATTTGTACTTTCCATCAACTACAACTGCAGCCGTAATTCTTTTAATACGTGCAAACTCACTCTTTGTCGTAGAGACGGTTTTACCTACCTCGTAATTCGTTGTGCCCGTGTTTTTTTCATACTTTTCCGTACTCTTGTTATTTGCAAGTCCCTCTACCGGTCCGATATTGCTTACAGTTCCGGGAACACCGCCTACCTCTTGAGGTGCAGAGCCATCTCTTTTTTCTTCACTAATCTGCTCGCTTCTGACTACATTTTCTGGGTCAAACGTCTCCGAAGTAGAGCTTTGGATAGAAAAATCATACTCTACACTCACCTGTGCAACGACTTTTTGTTCGCCACCAACAAAAGGAGAGACAACTTCAACAATCTTTTTTTGTCTCTTTTTTTCCTCTTTTGTTTTGTAGTTTTGCTGCACTACGGAGAGTTCACTCATTTGCGCCATCTCATCATCATCACCGAGCGTTTCACCATCACTATCGATAAGCATCACATTGGGTGGCGTGAGATTTGGTACTGCAGCAGCAACAAGATTTTTAATTCCCCGAATCTGCTTAGATGTCAGTTTTGCGCTATCCACAAGCCTGACCATAACAGAAGCCGTAGGCGGACTCTGTTTTTCAACAAAAAGGGTCTCTTTTGGGAGTGCTAGGCTGACACTCGCGCTCTCGATAGGAGCAAGAGCATTGATAGTTCTTGAGAGTTCCCCTTCAAGCGCGCGGAGATATTTTACATTTTGGTCAAAACTTGTTGCGCCAAACTCTTGCTTATCAAAAAGCTCAAACCCAACGCCGCTGTTTTTTGGAATCCCAAGCGATGCAATGGCAATACGCTCTTTATAGACCACATTTTTAGGAACTTTGATGATATTGTTATCATGGATTTCATAAGGAATTTTATCTTTTTCTAACTGCTCAACAACTTTTGCAGCATCTTCTGCGCTAAGAGAGTCAAAAAGCACTTCATATTTGCTTGCACTTTCATTTTTTGCTGTAAAAACAACTAAAAAAAGGATAAATGCAACAATACCAACAACCGCAGAACCTATGATAAATTTTTGTTGCTTTGTGAGCTTATCATAGAGAACAACGAGTTGCGAAAAAAGTACCTTAAAATCCATCAACGTTCCATTTTATGATTGTAACAATATTTTAAACAGTTCAAAAAAGCGGCTATTTTGCTCATGTGTGCCAACCGTTACTCTGATGGCATTTTTCTGATAGCTGCTCAAATCTCTCACTATCATCCCTTTTTGTAGTAGCGCTGTTGCTATTTTTGAGGAATTGAACCTAGAATCAAAGCAAAAAGTGACAAAATTTGTATAACTGTTTATTATATCGATTTTTTGCTCTTTTGCAAACTCTTCATAGCGTTTCATCTGCTCTAAATTAAGCGCAACACTCTTTTGCACAAACTCTTCATCACTGAGTGCTACCGTTGCGGCTTCAAGTGAGAGTGTCGTGATGTTAAACGGAGGTCTAAGCTTAGAGAGTTCTTTGATGACTTTTGCATCTGCCACGCCATAACCTACTCTCATACCGCCAAGTCCGTACGCTTTTGAGAATGTGCCAAGATAGATGACATTGCTATGTTTTTGGATAAGTTCTTTGACGTTTATGCCTTTTTTAGCATCTTTGTAAAGCGCATACTCCATGTACGCCGCATCCACAACCACAAGGGTGTCGTTATCTATCTTTGCCAAAAAGTCATAAATCTTTTGAGCATCCAGTGCATCTCCCGTCGGGTTGTTTGGAGTACAGATAAAGATGATTTCAGGTTTTTCTTCTAAGTAGAGTTTGTAAAACTCATCCATGTTATGCTCTTGCGAAGAGGTGCGAATCACCTGCGCACCTACATGTTTGGAGTAAATCTCATACATCGCAAACGTGATGGAGTTCATGAGTATCTTTGAGCCGGCATGTGCTTTTGCATGAATCAAAAATTCTATAACCTGATCGCTCCCCGAACCGATGATGACATTTTGGCTCTCAACGCTATATCTTGCGGCAAGTGAAGCTTTGAGGTTAATCATCGAATCATCAGGATAGAGTGCCATTTTGGACAAAATAGCCCCCACTGCATCAACCACTTTTGGCGAACATCCGCAAGGATTTTCATTGGACGCAAGCTTTATGATATCTTTTGGCTCTATGCCATACTCTCGCACTACCAGCTCTATGGGCTTTCCAGCCTCATACGTTTTTATATCTTCTAAATGTTTATTGAACTTCAATCTCGTCTCCTTTTACGTAACTTCCTAGCCAAGTTACCTCTCCTGTATGTTTTTGTAACACTTTTTGAAACCTCTCATCATCGACATGCCCATAAAAATCTATAAAGAACCAGTAGTCAAATCCGCCTTTATCTTTGGATGGGCGAGACTCTATTTTTGATAGATTTATGCTCTCTTTATCAAAATCTTGCAAAAAGTGAACAAGTGAGCCTGCTTTGACAGCGTCTTTGAGACGTACCAAAATAGAAGTTTTGTCATCCTCGCTCGGTGCATTTTTGAAGTCGCTTAAGATGACAAACCTTGTCTGCGAACCAATGTTGTCCTCTACATGGTCAAACATAGTCGGCACACCGTAAAGCTTTGCTGCGATGTGACTGCAAATCGCTGCGGCACTCGGGTCTTTAGAGGCAAGAATTGCCGCTTTTGCCGTGGACTCTACGGGGATAAGTTCAACGCCGGAGAGATTATGTTCTTGCAAAAACTCTCTGCACTGCCCAAAACCCTTGTCTCTTGAATAAATCTTTGTGATATCAGCTATCTTTCTTGCCTTGCTGACAAAAGACATATGGATAGGCATATAGAGTTCCGCTACGATTTTTACAGAGCTGTTTGCAAGCAAATCTAGCGTTTCGCCAACGATACCGTCTCTTGAGTTTTCAATCGGCACTACACCGAATTTTGCTCTTTTAGCTTCAAGCTCTTTAAAAACAGCAGGAATGGAGTGCATAGCAAGATAGTCACTCATCGCTCCAAAACGGCTCTCTGCAGCTTGATGTGTAAAACTTCCCTCAGGTCCAAGATAGGCTATGCGCTCAGGGAGTTCGAGGTTTCTTGAAACTGCAAAAACCTCCAAAAATATCGCTTCAATAGCACCCCCATTTAAAAGCCCCTCTTCACTACTGCTCTTTTGAGTCAAACGCTGAATAATTGCCTTTTCCCTCTCAGGTCTGTAAATGGCAGTATCACTGCTTTTTTTAATCTCTCCGACACGCTTGACTACCTGCATTCTCTTATTGAGAAGTTCTAAAACTTCATCATCAATCAAATCTATCGCAGTGCGACACTCTTCTAATGTATTCATAACTGCTCCAAAATCTCTTGCATATCCGCAAAAACATAATCAGGTCTAAGATGCGGCTCTAAAAAAGGGACTATCTCATCTGCACTTTTATATTTGCCGCTTGTGACAAAAACAGTTTTCATCCCCATCTCTTTTGCGCCGCCAAGGTCACCTTTGACATCGTCGCTTATAATGGTAATGTCACTAAATTTTGCATCAGGATTTTGTTTTTGAAGCATAAGAAGTGCCTCATCATAAAAAGCCACACTCGGCTTGCCTACAACCTCATAAGAGCAAGACGTTGCAAAAGAGAGCATCTTCAAAATCGCTCCAACCCCTGGGTAACGCTTAGAGTTTTTTGCATAGATGGAGGTCTCATGCATCCCGACAAGCGAAGCACCGCCGAGTAAAAAATCGATGATTTGCGCAAATTCATCTGATGTAAAGTTCTCCTTGATGGAGATAAGCACTGTTTTTGGGTTTTTATAGTCAAGCACATAGCCCATTTTTCTCAAAACTTCCAAAAATTCATCTGCCCCGTAAGCAGCAACCGCCTCTTTTGAGACACGAGATTCTAGCAGCATCAAAGGGTCAAGATAGTGCGAAAAATCAAAATCAAATCCCAAAGAGCAGAGAAAATTATAAAACTCGCTAGAGGCTTTTTTTGTGCTGTTTGTCAAAACCATATAGGGGATTTTTTTGGCATTTAGTGCATTGATAAACTCTATGCTTCCACGGATAGGAGATTTGTCGCTATCGCTGATAAGTGTACCTTGAACATCAATAAAATACATCTTAGTTATCCAAATACTCTTTTTCTAAAGCAATCAAATCCTCAAACTCTTCTCGTCTGCGGATAAGCTTTGCTTTGCCATCACTTATGGCAACCTCTGCACTTCTGCCCCTTGTGTTATAGTTGCTTCCCATTCCAAACCCATATGCCCCGGCGCTGTGAATCAAGAGCAAATCGTTATGCTCTAAAATCGGAAGCGGATAGTTTTTCGCAAAAAAGTCCCCACTCTCACAAACTGGACCCACTACGTCTGCTTCACTTAGCTCTGTTTGGCTCTGAGTAAGTGCTTCGATTCTATGGTATGCTTTGTAGAGGCTTGGACGTAAAAGGTCATTCATAGCACCATCAACCACAACAAATCTCTTTGAGCCGTTTTTCTTCTCGTAAAGGACTTTTGTCAAAAAGTAGCCCGCATTTGCCGTTAGAAATCTCCCTGGTTCACAAACGATAGTCAAATCAAGCCCTTTAAGTGCAGCCAAAATAGCCTGCGCATAATCATAAGGTTTGATAGTCTCCTCATCCCTGTAGCACACACCCAGACCGCCGCCGATATCAAAGAATTTTAGCTCTATTTTGATACTTTGAAGCGAACGCACCAAATCAGCAACGATAACGGCAGACTCATAGATAGGGTCTAGCTCTGTAAGTTGTGAACCGATATGAAAATGAATCCCAACGGGGTCAAGATTTTCGGAGTTGTTGGCACGGATATACATCCTCTTTGCCGCATCTATCTCAACGCCAAATTTGTTATCATGAAGCCCTGTTGAGATATATGGGTGTGTTTTTGGGTCGATGTTGGGGTTAACTCTGATGCTGATTCTGCACTGCACGCCAAGCTCTTTTGCGATAAGATCTACACGTCCAAGCTCTGCTTCACTCTCTACGTTGATGTAGAGGATGTCACGCTCTATCGCTTCACGTATCTCATCATCACTTTTTCCAACCCCTGAGAAGATAATCTTATAGTTTGGAACTCCAGCCAAAAATGCACGGCGCACCTCGCCTATGGAGACACAATCAGCACCGCTTCCAAGGTCTGCAAAGTTTTTGATAACACTAAGGTTTGAGTTTGATTTTATGGCAAACGCCAAAAGTGATTTTCTGCCCTTAAATGCGCTCTTTAGTTCCTCGTATTGTGCTCTCATAGCGTCTAAATCATAAATGTAAAGTGGTGTTTTGTAGGTAGATGCAAGTTCTTTAAAATTTATCATAAAAATCCTAAATATTTTTTGATGGATTTTATCTAAAAAGTACTTATATTTTTGTTATTTGTGCGATATTTCCGCCATTGTCTTAGCGCAACCAAAAAGAGTAGCAGATTTGGAAGAATAATACCAACCTCGCTTGGAAGCGTTTTATGGTTTGAGAGCTCAACAAGTGCAAAAAGAAACGCCCACACCATAAGCGAAGCTAAAATTGCACCAAAACTAAAGAGAGAGACATTCAAAAATCTTGCACTCACAGGAACAAAAAAGAAGATTATTACAATCAAGCTCGGCACAAAAAATGGATAGACAAATATCTTATAAAGAGCGCTTTTAAGTGCACTTGTATTTATATTTTGTGCCTTTAAAAGCACGTAAGCATCAATGGCATCGACTATAGAGAAGTTGACCTTTCCCTCATAGACCTGATCTAGCATTTTTGGACGAAACCCTTGAAGTATCTCCAGATTTTTCTGTTGTGTTACTTTTATGCCCAATGACTCAAAATCAGCATGGTCTGGTTTGGTGATGATGTCAGCTTCATTGATAAGCCATGCGTCATTTCTATAAGCCGCCTTTGAGGCGACCAACACCTCTTTGAGCGAGTTGTCAACAAAACTAAAAACACGTATATTTTGGGCACTCTCTTGCAGGGGAAGGAGTTTTGAAAAATAGACAAACTTCTCTTTGTAAGAAAAAAAAAGGTCTCGTGTCGGGCTGAGATATTGGGCATTTTTACGAATATTTTTTGCAAACTCATCTGCACGTGCAAAGTTGGATATGGAGTGCAGAGAGATAAAAAGAAGTATCACCAAAGTAGAGACAACGACAAATGGTTTTAAGATATCGATTCTTGAGTAGCCCAAAGAGTAAAAGGAGACAAGTGCATTGGAGCGAATCAAAAATAATTTTGTTGCAATCATAGCAAAAACAAGAGAGAGTGGCAGAAGCATATCAATAGCGTAAAAAGTTTTGTAAACAAGATAGATAAGCAGTAAGTTTGCGGAGATATCAAGCTTTTCAGAGCTTCCCATATAGTCAAATCCGACCATAAAGAGGATAAGCGCCAATAAAATAACAATAAAATATCTTGTATAGTGAAAAGAGATATATTTAAAAGCCAGCATCATACCAATCCAGATAAAAAGTAAGCCGCTATTGTAGCTTAATGTTTTTAGAGGTGTCCTTAATCGTATATTTTGAACTTACATCTTCAAGACTCTTTGTAAGCAGCTCGATAACCGCTTCTGAAGCAGTAGCAATCCACTCTTTGAGATATCCTTGCTCCTCTTTGGAGAAGTCGCTTAAAACATAAGAAGCAACTTCTCCCTTATGCTCAGGTTTGCCAATGCCCATACGCACACGGACATACTCTTTAGAGATATGCTCATCGGCAGATTTAAGCCCATTATGTCCGCCATGACCGCCTCCTTTTTTAAAACGAAGCGTACCAAAAGGCAAATCTAAATCATCATGTATAACAACGACCTCATCGATTTTATAAAATTTCTTCACAGCTGCGATAGAGATGCCAGAGAGATTCATAAAAGTAAGCGGTTTTAATAAAAAATGATTTGAAAATTTGAAAAGTTCGCCTTGGAAAGATGAGGAGGAGAGTTTTTGAGCATTTTGTCTTTTGACAAGCTCATCAATTACCATAAAACCTATGTTATGGCGGGTATGTTCATAGTTCGGGCCAGGATTTCCCAGTCCGACTATTAACATGATTACTTAGCTTTGATAACACTTAAAACTGATACACGATCAGCATCTGTAAATGTTACGTTTGGAATTCTATCTAAGTCACGCACCATTTTAGCGTCACCTACGTCCATCTTAGCAACATCAACGATAACGCTGTTTGGAACGTTCTCAATAGCTGCTTTTACTCTTAGACGTGGTTTAGAAATATGCACAAGACCTTTGTTTTTAAGACCGATTGCATCACCTACTGTTTGTACTGGAAGATGATAGTGTGTTACAACACCTGTTTGTGCAACCATCAAGTCCACGTGAAGTAGTTTACCTGTCACAGGATGCGCTTCATACGCTTGAACAACAACTTGCATCTCTTTTCCAGCAATTTTTACTGGGAATGCTAAGTTCTCTTTATTGCGAACAGTACGGACATATTCATTATCTTTGAATGCAGCATGAATATTTTCAAGCCCTTTTCCGTAAATATTTGCAATTAGATAACCATCACGGCGAAGCGCTTTCGTGCTTTTTTTGCCAATACTCTCTCTAACAATTCCTTCTAACATATGTAAATCCTTCATAAAAAATGTTTGGAATTATACCCTCTGAAGCTTAAATAAGGTTACTTCAAATCAAAAACATCTTCCTCGACAAATCCATTTTTATCTGTTTTGTCTGCTGTTTCTGCTTTTTTTGCAGCATCAGCAGCTTTACCACTGTTGAAACCATTTATTTTGAGCTCTAAGTCTGAAGCGCTTGTTGCATACTCTTTTGCCCTCTCCCTTGTAATAACCCCAGTGTTATAGATATCAAAGATGTGCTGATCAAAGCTTTGTGATTTGTAGTGGTCGCGCCCTTTTTCTATCGCTTCACGAATCTCAATATCGCGATTTTCTAAAATTAACTTTTCAATCATAGGCGTTTTCACAAGAATCTCCATCGCCGCAACACGCTTATTTTCGATGGTAGGGATAAGGCGCTGTGAAATAATGCCCTTAAGTACGCCTGCAAGTGAGAGACGAATACGATTTTGTTCCTCATACGGGAACATCGCTATAATACGGTTAATGGTCTCTTTTGCATCAATTGTGTGGAGTGTTGAGAATACAAGGTGCCCTGTGTCTGCGGCATGAAGTGCCAACTCTATGGTCTCCCTATCCCTCATCTCACCGACAAGAATGATGTCTGGATCTTCACGTAAAGCAGCTCTTAGCGCTCTATCAAAAGAGAGGGTATCTTGCCCCAGTGAACGCTGGTTGATAATGCAACCTCTATCTTTATGAACGAACTCAATAGGGTCTTCAATCGTTATAATATGCTTTTTATCCACTAAGTTAATCTCATGCACCATCGCGGCAAGTGTTGTTGATTTACCACTTCCTGTTGTTCCGGTGACAAGTACAAGACCACGAGACTCTCTTGTAAACATTCGTACTGCTTCAGGATATTTCATCTCATCGATAGTTGGGATTTTCATAGGGATTACACGAAAGACAAAAGAGGGACCATCGGTTTGAAAAAAGATATTGACACGAAAACGGTTGCGCTCATCAAACTGATACACAAAGTCTATCTCTTTGTTCTCAACAAATTCAGCGTATCTGCCTCGCAGCATCTCTTTTGCCAAAGTCATAGCATCATCATAGGACAATATGCTTCCAGAGAAGGGAACTATTGTTCCGTTTATTCTAGCGCGTATCACCCCATTTGATTTGACGTGCAAGTCACTACCGCCATTTTCGATGAGCTTTTTAAGATACTCTCTTACCTTTTTTATCTGCTCAAATGTTAACTGATTTATATCTACTTCATTTCTATTTTCACTCATAATGACTCCAATATATCTTTAAATGCATCTTTAAAAGATTGTAATCCCTCTGCTATCTGTTTTGCTAAAACAGCATCAAAATCGACACCTAAACTCCTGATTTTTTCAAAGTGTTCTTCTATGATTTTTGGCTCAATCGGCAACGCTTTTACTCGAAGCCCATCTGTATGAAACGCCTTTATAGTCTCAATTGGAGCCGTGTTGACACTATTATACGCTAAAAGTTTCTCTATATAGTAGTGTGCAGGAAGTGAATCATCCTTGACACCCGTACTTGCAAAAAGAACTCTGCATCCATTAACATCCAACTTTTCAACTTCTGCATAGATGGCTGCACTGTTGTAGATACCGCTTAAACCTGTTGCTACACCGTTTTTTGCAAGGAGTGCATCGAGCGCTCTATCGATACGGCTTACAAAAACGCTGATAACCGTGTCAACCTTAGAGCCATGCTCTTGCATCCCTTCTTTAAACGCTTTTGCACAAGCGAGAGCTTGTTCTTTTTGAAAAATAAGCGTTGCATTCACAGGAATGCCGCTACCTACAAGCGTACGCATAGCAACATATCCTGCATGGGTAGCGGGAATTTTTATCATCACATTTTTGCGACCTATTTGAGCGAAAAGCCTTTTGCCCTCTTCTATGGTTGCCTCTGCATCATCACAAAGATAAGGATCTACTTCGATACTCACATACCCATCATCACCTGCTTCATAAAGCGGTGCTAAGATATCTGCGGCTTTTTGAATATCATAAATAGCAACCGCTTCATACTTCTCCTTAGGAGCCAAAGCACTTAAAGTAGCTAGCTGCTCCTTATAAGCACTTGAACTTAGTATCGCATTTTTAAAAATTGCCGGATTAGAGGTCGCTCCATTGACAATCCCCTGTGCAATCAACTCTCTAAACTCTTTATCCAGATACTCTCTCTCTATAAAATCAGCCCACAAAGAGAACTTTAAATCTTCTATATACACGCAAAACCCCTTTTCTTCTTGGATAAATTATATCTTATTTCGACTTTTTTAGCCCATATGCATTGGTATTTTTATAGTAAATGTTGTCTCATTGGAAGTAGTTTGCACCTCTATGGTACCGCCGAACTGTTTTTCTATAATCATTTTACTCATGTAAAGCCCAAGCCCCGTACCATTTTTGCCCTTAGTGCTAAAATAGGGTTCAAAGAGACGAGGAAGATGCTCTTTTACGATTCCTCCAGCATTGTCTGCTATGGAGACTACTATATATTCTCCTTCCACCACGGTATCAATAGCAATAAAAGGGTTTGGAGATTTTACTTCATTGTGTGCATCAATCGCATTATTTAAAATATTGAGAATCACCTGAACAAACTCGTTGACATAAGTCCTTAAAACCAAATCAGCATGTTTACTAACGCTTATTTTTATACCTCTGTCTTGCACTCTTGTTATCGCAAAGTTGAGCGCTCTTTGAAGCAATTCATGAAGTTCAATACTCACGACTTCTTTATTTGGGCGGAAGTAAGTTTGAAAATCATCCACGGTTTCGGAGAGATAGATGATAGTGTTACTAATATTGCTCAGCGCTTCATCTACATCCTTACATCGTCGTTCATTATTGAGCATATGCTTAAGCTGCAAATTGGCGATTTGTAGTGTTATGGTCGAGAGTGGCTGCCTCCACTGATGCGCTATCATGCTTATCATCTCCCCCATTACCGCCTGTTTGGACTGCACCTCAAGGATTTGGTCTTTTCTCCTAAGCTCCTCTAGTTTTTGCTCTACTACCACCTCAAGCGACTCATTGAGCTTGATGAGTTCCATGGTTTTATCTTTGACCTGTTTTTCAAGTTCAGAGTTAAAATTTTTCAGCATCTCTTGTTGTTGCAAGATCGTCGTTTTTGCCTCGTCAATCTTTTTCTTGTAAAAGTAGATAATAATGCTCACGATAACCAGAACAAAGGAGATATAAAATATCTGATACAAAGAGTATTTAACATCTATAAAACTCTGCAACGGTGCAATCAAGAGCATTACAAGAATAAAAAGAAGCCAGTAGATGGAATGGATGGTCTTTTGAAAATAGAGTAAAATAATCGGATACGTAAATATCCAAAGATGTTTTAAATCATAAGGATGGCTAAGATAAATAAGGAAAAGAAATAAAAAAGTATATTGCAGCGTCATGCCCATAGCAAAAAATTCGAAAAAATTGCGATATTTGCGAAGAGCAAAAAACATTACAAAGTTTATACAAAGCAGAGTGATTTCCAGAGGAATAAAATCATGCAAATCCCGTATATAGTTGCCAATAATCCCAAAAACAAGCCCTGCCGTTGAGAGTAAAATACCGATATTTACCATCTGGTATCTATTTTTTAGCTCATGCTCTGATGCATCAAATGCCCAGCCGCTTGTAAAAAAATCTTTTATTTTTAGTAGCATATAGCTCCCCTTTTTATGGCAGATAAACTTTATCTAAAAGTTCATTATACTCACTTTGCGCATCACTATCCAAAGTTATGCCGCCGCCGCTTTTATAGAGATAGCCATCTTTTACTTTCTGCACAAACCGTATCATAACCGCACTATCAAGTGTTTTGCCGTCATACACGCCAAACACACCGCTAAAAAACCCTCTCTCATACCCCTCAACCGCATCGATAATCTCCAAAGTACTCCTCTTTGGCGCACCGCTGATACTTCCTGCTGGCAAAAGCAAACGCAAAATATCGCCGATTCTCTCATGCCAGCCATCCCCGACATCTCCGCTTATGTGAGAGCTTACATGCAAAAGTTTTTTCGCCCCCGCTTCTATCTCATGAACATATCTAAACTTCTCGACTCTCACCTCTTTTGCCACGATGGAGAGGTCGTTTCTTAAGAGGTCAACAACCATAACATGTTCTGCCATCTCTTTTTGGTTGGCTAAGATGCTCTCTTTGGCATTTGGCAGTGATGCGTCAATCGTCCCTTTCATGGGAAAAGTGGAGATTTTAGAACCCTCTATCTGGATAAATTTTTCAGGAGAGAAACAGACGAACTCATCTTTATATCTGAGCTTATAGTGGGCATTGGCACACCCAAATATCTCTTTGAGAGAGAGCGGAGTTTTTATAAATGAGGGTTGCGTTAGATTTAAAAGGTATGTTTCGCCTGCTTTTATCTTCTCAATGACAAAATCAAACTTTTTTTTATAGTCTCTAAAGTCTGCACGCTTTTTCTCCAAAAAATCCGCATGCTCTTTTACTTCATAATTTTCATCTATGCAAAATTCGATATCGTTTGCCTCTAACTCACACAAAGCAGAAGCTATGATATTTTGAGCCTTAAAATCGACTATAAACAAAAAAGGCTCTCTTTTTGCACCAAGAGAGTTTAAATCATCAAATGTCATTAATGAGTTTTTTAAGCACAGCCATTCTAATCGCCACACCGTTTGAGACCTGCTCTAAAACCTTGCATCTTTTATCTGCCAAAAGCGCATCGCAAATATCTATATTTCTATGAACAGGTCCAGGGTGAAGCAGGATAATATCTCTTTCTCCCACAACTTCTGAGGTTATGCAAAAATCACTCGCATAATCTTTAAGCGATGCGTAAGTTTGTGAAGAGTGTCTCTCTGTTTGAGTTCTAAGGCTCATGATGGCATCCACTTCATCAATAATCTCATTTATATAGTGCGTCGTTCTTAGGTTAGTTTTTGGCAAAAACTGCGGCGGTGCGACCAAAACCACCTCCATGCCAAAGCGTGTAAGCAGTTCGATATTTGAGTTTGCAACCCTTGAGTTTTTTATATCTCCGACTATCGCTATCTTTTTTCCTTTAACATCTCCGAAATGTTTTTTAAGAGTAAAAAGGTCTAAAAGTGCCTGTGTCGGGTGCGCATGTGCGCCGTCCCCCGCATTTATGATGGAAGCTTTAGTGTGGTTTGAGAGGATTTTTGGCACACCTGAGTTTTGATGTCGCACGATGATGGCATGAGGACCCATAGCATCAAGGTTCATAGCCGTATCGACAAGCGTCTCTCCCTTTTTTGTAGAGCTGTTTGCCACATCAAGATGAACTATCTCCGCCCCAAGCCTCTTAGCCGCTATCTCAAAAGAGCTTCTCGTTCTTGTCGAGTTTTCAAAAAAGAGCGTAATTATGATTTTATCCCTTAAAATCCTATCAAATCTGCCATCACTAAAAAGCTTTGCATCCCCTAAAATCGACTCTATCTCTTCGGTCGTAAAATCATCTGTACGAATTAAATGTCTCATAATGCTCTTTTTTTAAATATTTTATAAATTATACAAGACATCACATATTTTTTCAATATCACGCTCCACTTCAAGCACCTCAAAACCCGTTTGCATAAAGTAAGGCTTAGAGAGAGTAGCAAAACTACCGCTATCCTCCTTGCAGTTAAACGCAACAGTGTGTGCTATCTTCCTGTCTTCAAGAGCCTTTTTACTAAGCAGTGTATCATTAATGCAACCAAGAGAGCAGTGCGTAACCAAAAGTGCAACCGCATCAAACTTTTGTATCAAATCTATCATCATAGTGTCTGCATCGATAGGCACATAAAGCCCACCTGCCCCCTCAATGATGATGATATCGCAAAAAGCCTCAAGCTCCTCTATCTTCTTTTGGACAATTTTTCTATCAAAAGGAGTATTACTAGATGCCACAAACGGAGCCGCCGCCATCTCGTACATTATAGGGACTATATCCTCAACCTCCAAGTGCCACAGCTTTGGATTGAGCTCTTTTATAGTCCCTAAAAGCTCCTCCCCATCCTCCGCATACCCATCCAAAACCCCAGTTTCAATAGGCTTTATAACCCCAATACTCAACCCACGAGCGGCAAACTCCCTCAATAATAGCTTTGTTACATAGGTCTTACCGATATTTGTATTTGTAGCAGTCACAAAAATTCGTTTTGTCATAATTATCTCTATTTCGTTATAATTTTTTTCAATAAGAGATAAATATTATAGGAAATTTATGGCAACGAATACAGAATTAGAGGCTATCTGCGAGATATCGCTGAAATCCCCAAAAAAATACAAAGTGCTTCTTTTAAATGACGACTATACCTCTATGGAATTTGTTATTGATGTGTTAGTGCGCATCTTTCACAAAAATTTTGAAGAAGCGGAGGCAATTATGCTTCAAGTACACGAGAG
The DNA here is from genome assembly GCF_059705355.1 of Sulfurimonas lacustris. NCBI lineage: Bacteria > Pseudomonadati > Campylobacterota > Epsilonproteobacteria > Campylobacterales > Sulfurimonadaceae > Sulfurimonas > Sulfurimonas lacustris. The sequence continues at coordinate 425,329 of NZ_AP046125.1, read as the reverse complement.
CGGCAAAGGAGTGTGTGGCATCTACACACACGAAATTGCTGAAACCAAAGTAGCACAAGTCCACCAAAGAGCAAGAGATAACGGCTTCCCGCTAAGAGCACAAATGGAGGAGGAGTGATGATTAGCTATGCACTTAATGAAGTTTTTCAAAAATCCATCCTCTACGCAAAAGAGCTCCGACATGAGTACATAACCATCGAGCATGTTTTTTATCAGATTCTGAGCTCCACAGAGGGGGCAAAAATCATCTCTTCATGTGGCGGCGATATTACAAAAATGAAAGAATTTGTCAAAAGCCATATATATGCAAATTCTGCTCTTTTGCCACAAGATGTCCATGAAGAGCCTTTTGAGAGCGTAGCACTCTCAAGAATGATTGATAGAATGATAAAACACACCCAAGTCTCTGGACAACCAAGCGCCGACATCGGGGATTTGCTTGTAGCCATGTATGATGAAGTCAACTCTTTTGCCTCCATGCTTTTAAACGAGTATCATATCTCAAAGCTTGATATTTTAGAGACTATCTCCCATCAAGAAGCAAACCCGTCAACGCAAGAAAGAGAGTCTTATCTGCAAAAATATGCTATCAATCTTCTTCAAAAAGCAAAAGAGGGAAAAATTGACCCTGTCATCGGACGTGGAAATGAGATAGAGCGCGTAACACAAATTTTATGCCGCAGAAAGAAAAACAATCCTATCTTAGTGGGAGAAGCAGGGGTTGGAAAGACCGCAATTGCAGAAGGATTGGCGCTTAATATCGTTGCAGGGAAAATCCCTCCTATTCTTCAAAAAAGTGAGCTTTTTGCTCTGGATTTAGGTGCGATGCTTGCGGGAACCAAATATAGAGGAGATTTTGAAAAGCGGCTAAAAGGCGTTATGGATGAGCTCAAATCGATGCCTCACGCCATATTTTTCATAGATGAGATTCATACTCTTATCGGTGCGGGTTCTACAAGCGGAAGCATGGACGCGGCAAATCAGCTCAAACCAGCACTTGCTTCGGGTGAACTCAAATGCATGGGAGCCACAACCTTTGCAGAGTATAGAAACAGTTTTGAAAAAGACAAAGCACTCAGCAGAAGATTTTCAAAAGTAGATATCAATGAGCCCTCCCCCCAGACAACATACAAGATTCTCAAAGGACTCAAGGGTAAATACGAGGAGCACCACGGAGTAAGTTTTAGCGACAAAGCGCTCAAAAGTGCCATTGAACTCTCTAATAGATACATCACTGACAAATTTTTACCAGACAAAGCTATCGATCTTCTTGATGAGACCGCTGCCTCTTTTCATCTCAAAACCAAGAGAAAAAGAGTAGTTGGAGCGCACGACATCGAAGAGACCATCGCAAAAATAGTAGGCATTACAACTCCGAGTGCAGCAAAAAATGAAACTGATTTGCTCTTTACCCTCCAAGAGAAGTTAGAAAAAAAAGTTATTGGGCAGGAGGGTGCAGTTGCAGAGGTTGTCAAAGCGATTAAAATCTCCAAAGCAGGTCTCACACCTCCAAATAAGCCTATCGCCTCATTTTTATTTATGGGACCAACTGGTGTTGGAAAAACAGAACTTGCGTCTTCGCTTAGCCAAATTTTAGGTATCCATTTTGAGCGATTTGATATGAGTGAATATATGGAAAAACACACCCTTAGCCGCTTAGTTGGCGCACCTCCAGGGTATGTGGGGTATGAGCAGGGCGGTTTGCTCACAGAAGCGATAAAAAAACACCCTTACACTGTTTTACTACTAGACGAGATAGAAAAGGCACACCCTGATTTGGTAAATATTTTACTTCAGATTATGGACAATGCAACTCTTACAGACAACAACGGCTACAAAGCAAATTTTCAAAATGTAATCCTTATCATGACATCCAACATTGGCGCAAATGCGAGAAGTGTCATGGGATTTAACAAAGACAGTTCACTCTCTAAAAATGAGGAGTTAAAACTCTTTTTTACACCTGAGTTTAGAAACAGACTCAGTGCCATTGTAGCGTTCAATCAACTCGATTTTGATGTTATCAAAGGCATAGTTAACAAATTTATCCAAGAACTCAACAGCGACCTTAAGAAGAAAAAAATCACGCTTACCCTCTCCAAAGAAGCCTTGGAGTTTATCGCAAAAAGTGCCTACTCCATTGAGATGGGAGCAAGACCTATCAAGAGGTATATTGAGGATAACATCAGCACCAAACTTAGCGATGAGATACTTTTTGGAAAACTAAAAAACGGCGGCAGCGTGGAGGTCTCCTACAAAAAAGAGCTTCTTTTAAACTGCAAAGAGTTAGTTTGAATATACCTAAACTGAGCAAATACAGCCTTACATTTCCCCATCCAAACGATGCCAACGAAGATGGCATCGTTGCATGGGGAGGAGATTTAACTCCATCAAGAGTTCTTCGCGCCTATCAAAATGGCATTTTTCCATGGTATTCAAAAGGAGACCCCATTATCTGGTGGTCAACAAATCCAAGGCTTATAATGGAACTAGATGATTTCAAACTCAGTCGCTCTCTTAAAAAAAATATAAAAAAATTCTCTTACAAGTTCGATACAAACTTTAGAGATGTCATCAAACAATGCAGTAGCGTCAAAAGAGAAAATCAAAACGGAACATGGATACAAGACGAAGTCATAGAAGCCTATTGTGAACTTTATGATATGGGAATCGCACATAGCGTAGAGACCTATTTGGATGACAAACTTGTTGGCGGACTTTACGGAGTAGTTGTCGGTGGAGTATTTTGCGGAGAATCCATGTTCGCACACGTAAACGATGCCTCAAAATCTGCTTACGCCATACTTGTTAAACATCTCAAATACTGGGGATATGATTTTATAGATTGCCAAGTACCAACAGAGCATCTCAAAAGCTTAGGAGCAAAAGAGGTAAGCAGGGACTATTTTTTAAGTAGATTACATAAAACAAATATGTTACGCTTAGAACATATATGGGAAATAAAAAAATTTGATTGATTTATAAATAGATTAAATGATTGTATTTGTAAGAAGTAAGAGTAAAAATGATCAACTAGGCAGCGACCTACGTTCCCAACCCTGTAAGGATCAGTATTATCAGCGATGAGAGGCTTAGCTTCTGGGTTCGGAATGGAGCCAGGCGTTTCCCTCTCTCTATAGCCACCTAGACAATCACATTTAAATACACTTTATTGTGTGTGTACTTAAAGATGATTGTTCTTAAGTTAGAGAAGATTTCCATTGTTAAAGTCAACATCAATTACTAAATAACTATTACTACAAGATACCTATACACTAAGTAAGGTAGTGAACGAATTTGTTCTATTAAAAGAACTGTAAAAAAAGACGAACGTACTATTAGTACTGGTCAGCTAAACAGATTACTCTGCGTACACATCCAGCCTATCAAGCTTGTAGTCTTCAAGCGTACTTCAGGGAGAGTTCATCTTGGAGTTGGCTTCCCGCTTAGATGCTTTCAGCGGTTATCTCATCCATGCGTAGCTACCCAGCGATGCTCTTGGCAGAACAACTGGTGCACCAGTGGCATGTCCAACCCGGTCCTCTCGTACTAGGGTCAGCTCTCCTCAACTCTCCTACGCCCACGGAAGATAGGGACCGAACTGTCTCACGACGTTCTGAACCCAGCTCGCGTACCGCTTTAAATGGCGAACAGCCATACCCTTGGGACCTGCTCCAGCCCCAGGATGCGATGAGCCGACATCGAGGTGCCAAACCTCCCCGTCGATGTGAGCTCTTGGGGGAGATCAGCCTGTTATCCCCGGCGTACCTTTTATCCTTTGAGCGATGGCCCTTCCACACAGAACCACCGGATCACTATGACCGTCTTTCGACTCTGTTTGAGTTGTATCTCTTACAGTCAGGCTCGTTTATGCCATTATACTCTACGATGGATTTCCAACCCATCTGAACGAACCTTTGTAAGCCTCCGTTACTTTTTAGGAGGCGACCGCCCCAGTCAAACTACCCACCAGACATTGTCCTCCAAGTGGTTCACACTTGCGAGTTAGCTATCAGAATATTCAAGGGTGGTATCTCAAGGATGCCTCATCTACAACTGGCGTCATAGAATCAATGGCTCCCACCTATCCTGCACATGAATATCCCAATAGCAATGTCAAGCTATAGTAAAGGTGCACGGGGTCTTTCCGTCTTTCCGCGGGTAGGAGGAATTTTCACCTCCACTACAATTTCACTGGATCCCTGGTTGAGACAGCTCCCATCTCGTTACGCCATTCATGCAGGTCGGTATTTAACCGACAAGGAATTTCGCTACCTTAGGACCGTTATAGTTACGGCCGCCGTTTACTTGTGCTTCATTTCAAACCTTCGCAGAGCTAAGTAATCCATTTAACATTCAAGCACCGGGCAGGCGTCACACCCTATACATCCTCTTACGAGTTAGCAGAGTGCTGTGTTTTTGGTAAACAGTCGGGAGGGACACTTTGCTGCGACCCGTCAATGCTTTATGGAGCAAGTCCACTCACAAATAGGGCACACCTTATACCGAAGATACGGTGCTAGTTTGCAGAGTTCCTTAACCAGGGTTCATCCACGCGCCTTAGAATACTCATCTCACCCACCTGTGTCGGTTTACGGTACGGGCGACCGTTGTTCTCGTTTAGAGGCTTTTCTCGGCACGACAGTATCATTGATTCAAAGCGCTCTCCGAAGAGATTGCTCTGCCTGTAAGATCTCGGTCTAATGTTAAGCGGATTTGCCTGCTTAACAACCTACGTCCTTCGACCCACTATTCCATCAGTGAGCTCAATTAACTCTATGCGTCCCCCCATCACTCAAGCGAACAACAGTCGGTATTGGAATATTAACCAATTTGCCATCGTCTACCCCTCTCGGACTCGACTTAGGTCCCGACTAACCCTACGATGACGAGCATCGCGTAGGAAACCTTGGGTTTACGGCGAAGGGAATTCTCATCCCTTTTATCGCTACTCATGCCTGCATGCTCACTTCCAGCCGCTCCACCACTCCTTGCCGGTATGGCTTCTACGCTGACTGGAACGCTCTCCTACCACTCACATAAATGTGAATCTAGAGCTTCGGTGCTTGTCTTAGCCCCGTTATATTTTCGGCGCAGAATCGCTAGACCAGTGAGCTGTTACGCTTTCTTTAAAAGATGGCTGCTTCTAAGCCAACCTCCTGGTTGTCACAGCAACTCCACATCCTTTTCCACTTAGACAAGACTTTGGGACCTTAGCTGCTAGTCTGGGTTGTTCCCCTTTTGACGATTGATTTTATCACCCACCGCCTGACTCCCGAGGTTACACATGAAGTATTCGGAGTTTGATAGGGTTTGGTACCGCGGTAAGCAGCCCTAGCCCTGTCAGTGCTCTACCCCTTCATGCTACTGCTCGAGGCTATACCTAAATATATTTCGGAGAGAACCAGCTATCACTGAGTTTGATTGGCCTTTCACCCCTATCCACAAGTCATCCCAAGACTTTTCAACGTCAGCGGGTTCGGTCCTCCACTGGCTCTTACACCAGCTTCAACCTGCTCATGGATAGATCACTCAGTTTCGGGTCTGCAGCATCTGACTATGTCGCCCTATTAAGACTCGCTTTCGCTACGGCTTCTCGTTCGATTAACCTTGCCAGACACCACAACTCGCAGGCTCATTATGCAAAAGGCAGTCCGTCACACTTATAAATAATAGTGCTCCGAATGATTGTAAGCCATAGGTTTCAGGTTCTATTTCACTCTGCTCACCGCAGTTCTTTTCACCTTTCCCTCACGGTACTTGTTCGCTATCGGTCTAGTAGTAGTATTTAGGGTTGGAGGGTGGTCCCCCCATATTCAGTCAAGATAACACGTGTCCCGACCTACTCTTTCCTTAGTCTAGTACTCTATAAATGTTTTCGCTTACGGGAATATCACCCTCTGTGTTCACTCTTTCCAAAGTGTTCGGCTAACAAATATAGTATCACTAAGTGCCCTAATCCCATTTCGCTCGCCGCTACTTTGGGAATCTCGTTTGATTTCTTTTCCTTTGGGTACTGAGATGTTTCACTTCCCCAAGTTCGCTCTCCCGTAGGAGTAGTATGATTCTCACCATACTGGGTTGCCCCATTCAGAAATCCCCGGATCAAAGCTTCTTGGCAGCTCCCCGAGGCTTATCGCAGCCTAGTACGTCTTTCATCGCCTCTACTAGCCAAGGCATCCACCTATGGCCCTTAATATCTTTTTTATTTGGTTTGCACGGCGAGAGGAAGTAATTCCTCTCTCCTACGCTAGACGCTGTGTCACTAAAGTACACCAAAGCTTTCGGCTTTGGCATAAAAAGTAACTTAGCATCTAACTATACAAACTATTCTAATTTGCGTTCACTACCTTACTTAATGTAGGGCAGTATTTGTAAATAATTGTAGTTATTTAGTTGATATATTTATAATTTGATTCTAGCAAGTATATAAGATTTCTCTTTTTAACCTCTAGTTATCTCTTTATAACTATATGTTGACTTTAACAATGATAATTGAATGAACATTTTGGTATAAAACCAAATATAAATCTTTTTTTAAAGACTTATATTTAGTTTTTAAGCTTGGTTTTTTGTGCTAGTCGTGCTTAAAAAAGAAGCGAAGCATACTGTAGTATGTGAGTTTCTTTTTTAAGTGCGAATAGTGCAAAAAATGGTGGGTTTGAATGGACTCGAACCATCGACCTCACCCTTATCAGGGGTGTGCTCTAACCACCTGAGCTACAAACCCATTTTTTTATAACCCAGATCACTGAGTACTAAGCAAGTAAAAGACTAAAATAGCTATTTTTCTCTTGTACGACTCGGCATTTAGTGCCTCGCGTGTACTGGCTTTTAAGCCTTGTGAGATTTTCTTTGTATGTCAATTCAAACGAATGATTGACTTTACTCTAGAAAGGAGGTGATCCAACCGCAGGTTCTCCTACGGTTACCTTGTTACGACTTCACCCCAGTCGCTAATTCCACCGTAAGTGGTAGCCCCCCGAAGGTTAGCTTCCCAATTTCGGGTGAAATCAACTCCCATGGTGTGACGGGCGGTGAGTACAAGACCCGGGAACGTATTCACCGTAGCAATGCTGATCTACGATTACTAGTGATTCCAGCTTCATGTTCTCGAGTTGCAGAGAACAATCCGAACTGAGAGACGCTTTAAGTGATTGGCTCCACCTCGCGGTATTGCAACACTCTGTACGCCCCATTGTAGCACGTGTGTAGCCCTAGCCATAAGGGCCATGATGACTTGACGTCGTCCTCACCTTCCTCCTCCTTGCGAAGGCAGTCTCCCTAGAGTGCCCAGCCGAACTGCTGGCAACTAAGGACGAGGGTTGCGCTCGTTGCGGGACTTAACCCAACATCTCACGACACGAGCTGACGACAGCCGTGCAGCACCTGTTTTCAAGCTCCCCGAAGGGCACTACCGTATCTCTACAGTATTCTATCAATGTCAAGGCTAGGTAAGGTTTTTCGCGTATCTTCGAATTAAACCACATGCTCCACCACTTGTGCGGGTCCCCGTCTATTCCTTTGAGTTTTAATCTTGCGACCGTACTCCCCAGGCGGAACACTTAATCTGTTAAGTGCATCACCGCAATGACAAGCATCGCGACGACTAGTGTTCATCGTTTAGGGCGTGGACTACCAGGGTATCTAATCCTGTTTGCTCCCCACGCTTTCACGCCTTAGCGTCAGTAATGTTCCAGGAGATCGCCTTCGCTTTAGGTATTCCTAGTGATATCTACGGATTTTACCCCTACACCACTAATTCCATCTCCCCCTCCCATACTCTAGTCTAGCAGTTTCAAATGCAGTTCAATGGTTGAGCCATTGGATTTCACATCTGACTTGCTAAACAGCCTACGCGTCCTTTACGCCCAGTGATTCCGAGTAACGCTTGCACCCTCCGTATTACCGCGGCTGCTGGCACGGAGTTAGCCGGTGCTTATTCATATGCTACCGTCATTTTCTTGACATATAAAAGGAGTTTACACACCGAAATGCGTCATCCTCCACGCGGCGTTGCTGCATCAGGGTTCCCCCCATTGTGCAATATTCCTCACTGCTGCCTCCCGTAGGAGTCTGGTCCGTGTCTCAGTACCAGTGTGGCGGATCATCCTCTCAGAACCGCTACCCGTCATTGCCTTGGTGAGCCATTACCTCACCAACTAGCTGATAGGATATAGTCTGATCCCAAAGCGAAAAGACATTTCCCTTCATACCTTATGATATGAAGGTGTATCTAGTATTAATCACCGTTTCCAGTGGCTATCCCAGTCTTTGGGGTACATTAACTATAGTTTACTCACCCGTGCGCCACTCGTCAGCAAAATAGCAAGCTATTTCCTGTTACCGTTCGACTTGCATGTGTTAAGCACGCCGCCAGCGTTCACTCTGAGCCAGGATCAAACTCTCCATAATTGAGGTTAGTTTAATCTTTGCCCAAGAATTAAAATTCATTGGCTTTGTTTGCTCTCTATACTGTTACATATAGAAAGACTTGTAAAGTATCTATTGCTATAGATACCCAGTTGGGTATAAATAGAATAGACGGTTATTGTTATTTAGTTTTTATAAGTAAACTTATTTGACTAAGATAACTATTTCTAGTTATTAAAGTCTATCTACTTGCTTAGTTTTCAATGATCTCAAACTACCTGAAACTTCGTTACAAAGCCTCTTAAAACCTAAACTTTAGGTCTTTGTGTTTGTGGATGGGAATTATAGGGAAATGAGACTTAGGTGGGGCTTAAATATTTGGGGATTTCAAAAAGAAATTCAATTTATGGAGACAATCCTCAATTATTGCCCTGCAAGCATTTTTCAATAATCTCAAATGGAACAATTTGAAAAGTAATGAATCGTTAACGCATAAAATTTTATCAACTAGACAAAGAGAAGATTTTGTACTTATATGGATTAGCTTTAAAAAAAGTGGTTGTTTTAAAAGGAAGAGATAAGAGGGAGACTTAGAAGATTATTTTCTTCTAAGTTCTTTAATACGAGCTGCTTTACCAGCAAGATCACGTAGATAGAATAGTTTTGCGCGACGTACACGACCACGACGAACTACTGTGATTTCATTAATAGAGTCACTGTACATTGGGAAGATTCTCTCAATACCAATGCTATTAGCACCTATTTTGCGAACTGTAATAGTTTGAGCAGTGCCTTGACCTCTTTTTGCTATACAAATACCCTCGTAATTTTGTACACGGGTTTTGTCACCTTCTTTAATTGTTACTGCTAAACGAACAGTATCACCAGCACGAAAGTCAGGAATAGTTTTTCCAGCAGTCTGTGCTTTTTCAAAGTTTTCTATGTACTTATTTCTCATAAGATTTCCTTGTTCTATGCTTTAAAAGCTGCTCAGGTCTGAAGAATTTAGTCTTGCATTCAGATAGAGCTAATTTTAGTGAGCGAATTTTACTATGATTTCCCTTTAAGTATTCTGATGGAACACAAATGTTTTCATAATTTTCCGGTTTCGAGAAAGCTGGTGCTTCTAAAAGGTTCGTCTCAAAGCTCTCAACACTCAGGGAGTCACTATTTCCTAAAACACCTTCTACGTTTCTTGCAATTGCGTCACAAAGAACCAAAGAGGCAAGCTCTCCTCCTGTTAAAATATAGTCTCCGATACTAAAAACTTCATCGGCATACATTTCAACAACTCTCTCATCAATACCCTCATATCTTCCACTCACAAAAGCTATATGGGATTTTTTCGCCAATCTTTTGGCATCATTTTGTCTAAATGGCTTTGCAACCGGAGTTAAAAAAACTATATGAACATTCGCATCTGTATTTTTTAATTTACGCAGTGATTCAAATAACGATTGTGGGTTCATAACCATCCCAGCACCGCCACCAACGGCGGTATCATCCACTTTGTTGTGTTTTGAACTGCTAAAATCTCTGGGATTTAAATACTCTATATGGAGTATCTCTTTTTGGATTGCTCTTTTTAAAATAGAGTCTTTAAAATATCCCTCAACTATATTTTGAAACAGCGTCACAAATGTAAATTTCATTAGGAAGCTTCTAAAATATCCATACCACCGCTAACGGTTATGATTTTTGCTTGAATGTCGGTAATTAGTGTAAAAGGCTTGTTGAAAGGCAGAAGAAAACTTTTTGCAAAACCTTTGTTTACCAACTCTTCATCAGTTACAACACAAAGATAATTTGTGATTCCGATTCTATCAACTTCATCAACAATACCTAAAACTTTGCCCTCTTCAACTACCTTGCACCCCTCAATATCAAACCAAAAATATTCGCCATCTTTTAAATGGCACTCTGCTCTTGTTCTTTCAATAGTTGTGTAAAGGTGTTTGTTTGTAAGTTTTTTAGCATCTTCAGGTGAAGCGTAACCTACAAATCTGACAATGCCTCTCTCATGGTTGATATCGCCGATAGTCAGACTCTGATTTTCATTGAGAAAAAAAGATGCGCCTTTTTTAAATTGTTCGGGAAAATCACTGTTAATGTGGAGCTTCGTATCGCCCTTTAAACCGACAGTCTTTCCGATTGTGGCGATATGAAGTAGTTTATTTTGTTGCTTCGACATTTATGCGGTAACTCATGCCGTCTTTTGCTTTACAGCCAGAAATGACGGTTTTAATCGCACCAATCATCTTGCCCTCTTTACCAATCAATTTTCCGATATCGGCTTGATTGGCATAGAGCAAAATTTCAGTCGTTTCATCGCCCTCTTTTACCTCAACTCTTACATCATCAGGGTAGGATGCTATAAGTCTTGCAAATTGTGCGACAAAATCAGCTATCATATTAACGACCTGTTATCTTTTTAACGCGATCACTCATTTTAGCTCCAACGCTTAACCAGTAATCTAATCTTTCGCTATCAACAACCATTGTCTTCTCTGCTACCATTGGATTATAATGTCCAATTAACTCAATCCAACCACCATCTCTTCTTTTGCGTGAATCTGTTACCGCGATACGGTAAAAAGGTTGTTTTTTTCTTCCCATTCTAGTGAGGCGAATTACTGTTGCCATGTTTTTGTCCTTCTCTGCACAAGTCATATTTCAACTTGCTGTATATGTTAAATTTTGCATTTTGAATGCAAATCTATAAACTTCTAAAAATTCATAGATTTACGCTCAAGGCAACAGAAGCGCTATCTTTTGAGCGCCCCTGCTCCACCCATTTGTCCCATCATCGACTGAAGCTCTTTCATGCCGCTTTTTCCAGAAAACCTCTTCGCCATTTTACCGGCATTTTTGAACTGCTTAATCATACGGTTAATCTCAACCTGAGTAAGTCCGCACCCTTTTGCAATTCTTAACTTGCGAGAGTTGTTGAGTAAATCAGGGTTCTCTCTCTCTTTCATCGTCATAGAAGAGACCATCGCTTTGATGTTTTTTAGCTCGCTTGAGTTTTCAAGGTCAAAGTCTTTGAGTGCTTTGGACATATTACCCATACCCGGAATCATACCAAGAAGGGATTTCATGCTTCCCATCTTCTTCATGCTCTCCATCTGCTCTAAGAAGTCATTGAAGTTAAACTCACCTTTTTTGATTTTTGAGGTAAGCTTTTTAGCCTGTTTTTCATCAATCGCAGAAGCTGTTTTTTCTGCAAGTCCCTCAATGTCTCCAAAGCCCATAAGACGGTTGACAACGCGATCTGGAAGGAAAACTTCCAAATCCTCCATCTTTTCACCGCTACCAATAAAGCGTAATGGAACTTGTACTTGTGATGAGAGACCTAGCGCAACACCGCCTTTGGAATCACCGTCGTATTTGCTTAAAATAACGCCGTCAATTCCGATTTTCTCTTTAAAAGTAGTTGCTGTCTTAATCGCATCTTGTCCTGTCAAAGAGTCCGCGACATAAAAGATTTCGCTTGGATTTGCCGCTTTTTTGACTGCTTCAAGCTCATCCATAAGTGCGTTATCTATCGCCAAACGTCCTGCAGTGTCGATAAGGACTACATCATAAATGCCGTTATGCGCTTTTTGAAGTGCGGCTTTTACAACCTCTACAGGATTTTTACTGCTCTCATCCTCATAAAGTTCAACTCCAACTTGAGCAGTAATTTGACGAAGCTGCTCTACTGCTGCCAAACGCTGAAGGTCTGCTGCTACAACCATGACCTTTTTTTGTCTGTTTTTTAGGTAGTTTGCCAACTTACCGGTTGTCGTTGTTTTTCCAGAACCCTGAAGTCCTGTCATAAGGATAACGGTCGGAGGTTTTGAAGAAAAAACAAAGCCTCTGCTTCCGCCTATCTCTAAGAGTTCGTGTAATGCATCTCTTAGAGCAGCCAGGAATTGGTCTTTCCCGATGCCATTTTTTCTCGTCTCTATCTGAACTTTTGCTATCAAGTCTCTTACGACTTTATGGTTCACATCCGCTTTTAAAAGAGATTTTTTTAGCTCGTCAAGGGCTTTTGTCAGAGCCTTGTCATCATCATGAAAACGAATCTTTTTAATAGCATTGGTAAACGAATCTGTTAATATATCAAACATGAGCCCTCCTCTTTTAAATTATCTATTGGATGTAAAAAGTTGTGAATTTTAGCTGAAAGTTACTTTAAGTTTGCTTTAAATTTTGCAATATTTCGTCAAAAACTTATGGAGCTGATTTGCAAACTGGTGTGCATTTTTTTGGTCAAACGGTTTTGGACCTCTTGTCATCTCTCCGCTCTCTCTTATCTTTTCCATTAGATTTCTCATAGCCAGATACTGCTTAATGTTATCAGTGCTATAAAGCTCGCCCCTGTGATCAATCGCATGTGCATTTTTGCTAATCACTCTATCTGCGAGTGGTATATCTGCTGTTATGACCAAATCACCCTCTTTTACTAGCGCAACAATACGGTTGTCTGCCTCGTCTGCACCCTGTTCTACCACGATATAAGAGATAAGTTTAGATTTGCCGATAGTTATATGCTTGTTTGAAATAACGAATGTTTCTATATGCAATCTCTCGATTTGGCGAAATAGAATCGGCTTGAGCAGATTTGGAAAAGCATCTCCATCAACAAACATACGCATTATTTTAAAAGAGAGAGTTTTTGGATTTTTGAGAGCTGCTTTATCTGGTACTCTCGTTTTGAAGCACTGCTCTTATCGTGGCAAGACTCAGAGTAGATGAGTTCTACTGGTCTTCTTACGCGTGTGTATTTTGCCCCTTTGGAAGAGTTGTTGTGTTCGCCAACTCTTCTGGATAAATCTGTTGTGATTCCAGTATAGAGTGTGTCATCACTGCATTTTAGCATGTAGATGTGCCACATAGCTTTTTACTACTCAAAATGGATAAAAGTTTTTGGTTCAGGTGCTACAAACTCCATATCAAAAAGTCTGACTTTATATGCGTGAAGCATGACACGTTTTGCTCGTCTGCCGCCGTACTGTTCATCACCTACAATCGGGTGTTCTATATATCTTAGATGCGTTCTTATCTGGTGTGTTCTTCCATGATGGATGATACACTTTACTTTCGTCTTGTTTGCGCTCACTAAATCTGGAAAAACCTCTGTTCTTGCTGGTTTTCCTTTTGAAGATACATTTGAAGATGCGCGGTTGTTTTTCTTTGTAGTGAGTATCGGTCTGTCAATATCGACTGGCTCACTTAAAATCCCCTCTATCCATGCGATATACTCTTTGTAAACCCTGTCTCTTTTGAACTCTTGTATCGCTTTTTCTCTAAACTCTTCATTTTTTACAAGCATCAAAACGCCGCTTGTTTCACGGTCAAGTCTGTGCAAAAGTACGGCAGGTTTGAACTGTCTCTCAATCTCATCAGAGTTGACGTGTGCTGGTTTGTCCACAACAATCAAATCATCATTTTCAAAAAGAGGCTTAATCTTTTCTATCTTCTCCACTTTAAAAATTGTCTTTGTGTCGATATCGCCGCGGGCAATCATCACTTTTTTATTTGCAGCATAGACTAACCCACGGTCAATCATTGATTTTGCTTCCGAATTTGAGATTCCCTCTTGTGCTGCTAAAAGTTTATATGCTTTTTCTAGTGCCATAATATTTATTTCCTTAATTTTTTTATAAAAAATGAAGGAAACCCTCCATTTATTTTGAACAATGTCGGAAGTAATTCCGACATTTACGCTAGCCGCTTTGGCACTAAAGCTAACCCCTAAAGGGGTAGATTTGGATTTTTTATTCTCTCTATCACAGGTTCTAGGTTGATTTTTTCTTCGACCATGCTTGGCGGCAGCTCTTTACATTTCATCAACGCTTTATGAATCTCTGATGGTTCAACGTACTGGACATGATGCACATAACGAAAAAGCTCTTTTTGATGAAAAAAGTGCTTTCCCGTAATGATTTTACACCCAAAATGGGCTGGTTCAAGCGGGTTGTGTCCGCCTACATCTTCTCTAAAAGCACCGCCCAAAATCGCTATGTCGCTGATGGCATAGATGTTGTTTAGCTCTCCCATGACATCGACCAAAATCATATCCGTATTAAACTCTTTATCTTGAGAAAAGCGACTTAGTGATAAAGAGTTTGTCTGGGCATACTTTTTCATAAGCTCATATACGGCTTCAAACCGCTCTGGATGTCTTGGGACAACCGCTAACTTTGCGTCGCTCTGCTTTTTATACTCTACGAATGATTTTAAAACGCTCTCTTCTTCGCCCTCATGCGTAGAGCCTGCGACGATAAGCTCTTCATGAGGTTTTTGGTACTCTTTTGTTTTGGAAATCTTGCCTGCAAGCTTTATATTTCCGATTACCTCTATATTTTTAGCTCCGAGTGCCAAAAAACGGTTCTTATCTGCTTCGCTTTGTGCATACACTATCTCAACATTGGAGAGGATTTTTTGATAAAACCATGCAAACTGAAGATACTTTTTTACACTTCTCTCAGAGATGCGAGCGTTTAAAAGTATAACTCTTGCCCCTTTTGCTTTTGCAACCAAAAACAACATATACCAAAACTCCGCCTCTAAAACAACCAAAACATCATGCTCTTTAGCCCAAAACGGCAAAAACATCTCATAAGGCAGATATCTGACTTCAGCACTGTACTTTTTCGCTTCTGTTTGTCCCGTATGCGTTATGGTCGTTATTTTTATCTCTTTGTCTTTTAAGAGTTCCGAAATCGGCTTTAAGGCTCTTGCTTCTCCCAAAGAGCAGACATGAAACCAAATACCGCCATCACTTTTAAATCTTGGATTGTTGAAGAAAAAAAAACGAGAGGGAATGGACTCTTTGTATTTTTGCTTAAACGAGAGAAAAACCAAAAGCGGCAAAGCTACAAGATAGAGCAGTGCGCTTAAGATAAAATAGAGAAGAGTAAATGGCTTCAAGCCTATTCTTTGTCAGTTTCCACATAGAGAATACGCCCGCAGTGAGGACAAGTCGTAATCTCTTCAGCTTTGATAACGTCTGCGTAAATCTTATCGCTGATAAGCATATGGCAACCCATACAAGCTTGGTCTTCAACAGGTACTACCGTTGAATTTTTAGCCCATCTGCGAATCTTTTGATAAAACGCCAATCCTTTTTGGTTCATTTCAGAGATAAGTTTCTCTTTTTTTTGAAAAACATCTTGGCGTGACTGGTTAATCACTTCAAGTTTCTCATCTACTTCAGCTTTGATGGATGCCAAGTTTGCATCAAGTTCTTCAAGTACTTTTTTTGCTGCTTGAACTTGAGCAGTTTTCAACTCAACAATTCTCTCAAGTCTCTCAATCTCTTCATTTGCAAAAGTAACCTGCTCTTTTGCAATTTCTTCTTCAAGCTGAAGCGATTTCATCTCACGTTCAGTTTTGACATCACCGCTCTTTTTTGAGTTATCTACAAGTTTTTGAGAGAGTTCTGCAAGATGAATTTCATTTTTTTTCTTTTTAATCTCTTCATCTCTGATTTCGTTTGTTAAGTTTTCAATATCTGAGTCGATACTCTTTTTCTTTGCCAATGCCGCTTCAAGTTTGTAGTTGGCTTCCTCAATCTGTGGCTCAAAAGCATCGATAGCTTTATCTATACGGGATAGGTCAATTAGCTGTTTTAGATGTAAGTTCATTAATCTCCTTTGGATTAAATAGTTGTACCGATTTGCTTAAATATAAGTAAAAGGGTTTTTTGATGATGAAATTATAGCTTCTAAACCTAAATTTTTCAAATGTTTAAGCAAAATCTCTGCAAAATACCTCTCACTCTCAAAATGCCCTATATCAATCATGGAGAGATTTATGCTTTTTGCCTCCATGGCATCGTGATATTTTATATCTCCTGTTAAAAAACAGTCTGCCTTGATGGATTTTAAAAGAGAACCTCCTGAACCTGTGGTGAGTGCTGCTCTATGTACCCACTGGGCACTCTTGACACATTTTGCATGGGGAAGCGAAAATGCGGATGCTACTTTGGCGGCAAAAGTATCAAAATCTTCCTCAACATCCAAATACGCTACAAATCCCTCTTTTTGTACAATCTCATACCCCAAAATTTGAGTCGCAACATAGTCGTTCAGATGTGTTTGGTCAAAATTTGTGTGCATGGAGATATTTGAGATATTTTTTTGTATCATTTTTTGAATCAAGTTTGCCGGATATTGGTTAAATTGGAGTTGTCTTAGTCCGCCAAATATAAGCGGATGGTGGGTTATAAGAAGTGAGTTTGGCTCCATAGAGTCGATAAGTGCTTCATCTACATCGATGCTAAGAACAATTTTTTGGATATCTTGGTTAAAGTCGCCAAGCAGCAGACCTGAATTGTCCCATTTTTCTTGAAGTTCAAAGGGCGACAAACTATCTAAAAATGTATATATTTCAGAGAGTTTCATCAGCCTAGTTTCTCCAGTTCCTCTTGAGCCTCTTTAAAGTCCGGATTTATCTCTAAGGCTGTTTTATACATCTCTTTTGCCTCATCAAGGTGTTTCATATCAACCAAAAGATTTCCGTAATTATAGTAAGTAACGGCATTTTGGTTGTCAATCGCCAAAGATGCGCTTAGATGCATTCTGGCGGAGACAAATTCGCCTTTAGCTCTATAGACACTTGCAATAGCATTGTGGATATACTCATTCTCTTTATCTTTCTCAAGAGCCTCTTTGTAGTAACCAAGCGCCTCTTCATTTTGATCAAGCTGCTGTAAAATGTAGCCCATTTTAAAAAGCACGTCAGCGTCTTGCGCTCTCTTTGCATTTGCCTCTTTGAGGAGATCAAAGGCTTTTTGCATATTGCCCGCTTCAAACTCTTCATCGGCTCTTTGCACTAAAGCCTCAGGGTCAAACTGTGATGAAGAAGAGTCTCCCTGCGGTGATGCCGTTGCATCTTTTAGGGTTTGGATATGTTCATACACCTTAAACGCAAAAAATGCCGAAGCTCCTAGCATAAGTATTTGAAATAGTGTCATTGTTTGCCTTTTACTAAATTTTCATTTGCGAGTGCTATAAAATGAAGCGGGTCAACCTGCTCACCGCCGATGCGCACACCAAAGTGCAGATGCGGTCCGCTCACTCTTCCGCTTGACCCTGAAAGTCCTATAACATCGCCTTTTTTAACATCTTGCAACTCTTGAACATGAAATTTGCTCATGTGAAAATAACATGTGTAAACCCCATGTCCATGGTCTATGATGACGCTTTGCCCTGAGTAAAATCTATCTTGCACCAAAACAACTTTTCCATCATTTGCGGCGATAACGGGAACACCCACTGCCGCTCGAAAGTCTGTCCCGCCATGATAACTCTTTAGCGAACCGTTATAGACCCGTGCTTTTCCAAAATCACTTGTAATTTTACTCTCTAATGGGACAATAAAATCAGAAGAGACCATAATTTTTGGGGTCGCTTTTTTGTAAATTTTCATCGCCTCGACATACTCTTTCTCGGTTCTTGCTTTGTCCTCTGGACTTAAAGTCACTTTGGAGCCATCTACTTGGAGCGTCTCTTTTTCATATTTTCCATCTTGGACATCCAACACAACTGTTTTGGTTTTTTGTACACCGTTTTCTCTGTAAAAAATCTCTACCTCTTTTTTTTGCGGCTTTGTTTCGTAGCTTATGGGAATCAAAACATAATAGCGCTCGTTTTTGCTTGGGTGCTTAAAGATGGTATATTTTTTCTGCTCCAGTGCCGCACTCTCGTATATTATCCCTTTTTGCTCTTCAAACTCCAAAAGAGCTGTTTTTCCATTGGCAATCGTCTTCTCAATTGTAACAACATCAAATGCGAAAACGTACGTGAGTAAAAAGCTAAAAAGCAGTAAAAAACGCATCAATAATCCTTAATAGAACGCTCCATATCGCGTTTCATATCTTTCTCTTTGAGGTCGTTTCTCTTGTCATGAAGCTGCTTGCCTTTTGCTATGGCAATCTGAATTTTCACGATATTTCTGTCATTAAAATAAAGCTCTAATGGCACAACCGTATATCCATCTCTCTCCACTGCTCTGACCATTTTTACTATCTGCTTTTTATGCAAAAGAAGTTTTCTGCTACCTCGCTCTTCATGCGCATAAAAGTGATGCGTCGTCTCAAGTCGCCCTATATGAGCGTTGAACAAAAACGCTTCACCCTGCACAAAACGGATAAAACTATCTTTCAAGTTCACCCGCCCCGCTCTTATGGCTTTAATCTCGCTTCCTTTAAGAACGATTCCTGCTTCAAACTTCTCTTCCAAAAAGTAATCAAAATAGGCTTTTTTATTTTTTGCTATTGTTTCACCCATTATCTGTTTCTTCCTTCTTTACTCTAAAAAAACTACTTCCGCTCCCGCTAAAGTAGTATCCATGTTTGTAGTGGTTTTTTAGCTCTTTATACTCATAAAGTGCGGGCTTGAAGAGGTCGTTGGCTTCCTCTGCGCTCATGGTTTTTAGTATCTCTTTGGATGGGGTTTTTTTGAGGCGTTCAACCTCGAAGCCATCTATGGGATTGTAAAAATTCTCTCTGTAAACTCCATACACTTTTGGTGTACTTATCTCTATTTTTGGTGTAAAAGTCTCAATATCAAGCATCTCTTCTTCAAATTTTTCTACTATCTCACCTATGCCGCTTACATTAGCACTTTTGTAGCCATAAACAAAAAACGGAACATCCGCTCCCACTTTTAAGCCTATAATGGCGAGTTCATTTTGGCTTAATCCCAGATGCAAAACCTCGTTGCAAATTTTTAGAAATGTCGCTGCATCGCTGCTTCCGCCGCCAAGACCTGCAAAAGCCGGTATGTTTTTTACCACCTCAACGCCATACTTTTGCATCAGCTGTTCTAAGGAGTGGGCTTGTTCTGGTTTTAAAGATGCCAAAAGTGCCGCATACGCTTTATAGATGGTGTTTTGTTTTGTCTCGCATGAGAAAGAGCCTATGATTTCAAAAGCATCGTTGCTCTGTTTTGGCACAAAAGAGAGTTCGTCATAAAGCGAATTTACATGCATAAAACGGGAGATAATCTCATGATAACCATCCCTCTTGCCCGTGATTTTTAAAAAAATATTGACCTTTGCATAGGCTTTGTAGCGCTTCATGGTGTTGCCTATTTTTTAAAAATAGCGCCAAGAGAGGTTAGGTCTGAGAGTTCTATCTCTTTTGAGGCTGCTCTGTTTGACTCTTTGACATCTTCTAAGAGTTCACTTCTAACGATGGAGAGGTTTTTTGGCGCATCAATACCGAGTTTTACGACACCTTTATCCACTGATATCACTTTGACAACTATGCCATCTCCGATTACAATCGACTCATCCAATTTTCTTGATAAAACTAACATTCAACCCTGCCTAATTCATAATTTACTTGTTCATTTTCTATATGGATAACCGACAAAAAAGTGCCATTATCAAGCCAGTAGTACCCATCTGAGTGTATCTCTAAATCCTCCAAAGCAAGAACTCTTCCATATTTTAGGTTGTCACTCTCGCCATGATAAAAGTTTTGCGGGATAGCTAAAGATGTTCTTATATCAAGCGCTTTTTCATCTTCGTAGAAAAATTGCCCCTCGTTAAGCCTCTCCAAAGCACTGAGGCTTCCATAGGACAAACCAAGTTTTTTCGCCACCATAAGCCCCAAAGAGCGGATATATGTCCCCTCTGAGACGGTCGCTTCAAAAGTTACAAAAGGGTGTGCATAGTGGATAAGTTTGGTCTCATAAATGGTTGAGTATATCTTCTCTAGGGTAAACTCTTTGCCCGCACGTGCCAAATCATAAGCTCTTTGTCCGTTTATCTGCTTTGCGCTGAAGATTGGCGGCTCATACTCAAGCTCTCCCTCAAGCGACTTGACAACTTTGGCAATCTCAATCTCTTCAAACTCCGGAACTATGACGACCTCTTCTATCATCTCGCTATCAAGCGTATCTGACTTAGCACCCAGCCAAAGTGTTGCACGGTAACGCTTTGGTGTTTTGTCTAAAAAACGAAATAGTTTTGTATAACTTCCCATGCCCACTATCAAAACACCTTTTGCAAAAGGGTCAAGCGTCCCTGAAAAACCGGCTTTTTTCGTTTGGTACTTTCTTTTGAGTTTTGATAAAAAGAGATTTGAACCTATGCCCGAGGGCTTATAAGCAACAAAGAGCCGATTCATAGACGCTCAACAAAGGATGCCAAAATATCTTTTTTTGTTCCCGCAAAATTGATACTGAGCTTAAACTCCTGCCCCGATTTGCTTACACCGTTGACACGCCCTGTTCCAAAAACCTTATGACGTACCAAATCGCCCTTTTTAAAAGCAGTGTTTTTCTCTACTATCAAAGAACCCTCACAAAGTCCTGCTTCATTGAAAAATCTGCTTTTTTGCAAATCGCTTCTTCTTCCTTTGTAAAATCTGCTATCGACATGCGAGAGCGTGAGCGTTTCTTTGGCTCTTGTAAAGGAGACGTACCCCAAACGTCGCTCCTCTTCAAGGTCGCTTCCATCGCCGATGAGCGGTAAAAATCCCTCTTCAAGTCCGATGATAAAGATATGGTTAAACTCCAGCCCTTTTGAGGCGTGGATACTCATCATGTAGATGCTCTCCCCCTCAACTTGATCTTGTTCGCTCTGCAGAGTAAGTTCGTTTAAAAATTCATCCAAAGAGGCTTCGGGTGTATTTTTTACAAACTCTCGAAAGAGTCCATAAAACTCATCCATGTTTAAAACTCTCTCCGCCTCATCGGGCATCCCTGCGTAAATCTCTTTGAGATGGAAGGTCTCTTCAAGAGTATCGATAAAGCTGTATGTGGAGTGCTCAGCGGATTTTGCAACATCTTGGACATCTTGTATAAACTTTTTCAATGTTTTGGCATTTTTGCCCTTGACCAAAGCCTCCAAATCAGAGAGTGGCGCGCTGTTGATATACTCAAAAACAGAGAGTTGGGCTGCGTGTGCGGCAAGTTCGAGTTTGTCCACACTCGCTTTTCCAAGCCCTCTTTTTGGTTTGTTGAGAATACGTTTGAGGGAAAAATCATCATGAAAGTTCGTGATTACTCTTATGTAGCTTATGAGGTCTTTGACCTCTGCTCTGTCGTAAAAGCGAAGTCCACCGACAAGTTTATAGGCAATTTTGGCACGGTTGAGCCCCTCTTCGATGGAGCGGCTTAGAACATTGACACGGTAAAGCACCGCGATATCTTGCGCCTTGATGCCAGAGTCTAAAAGTTTTGTGATTTTTTGAGCTATTTTTCTTGCTTCTTCATTTTCGTCACTGGAGTTTAAAATCGTTATATCCTCTCCGCCGCCGCGAGTAGAGATAAGTTTTTTGCCAAGACGTGAACGGTTATGCTCGATAAGCGCATTTGCCACTTTTAAGATGGGTTCGCGTGAGCGGTAGTTCTCTTCAAGCTTGAAAACAGCAGTATCTTTAAAATCCTGATCAAACTCCATGATGTTTCTTATGTGCGCCCCACGCCACCCATAAATACTCTGGTCATCATCGCCCACGACACAGATGTTGTTGTGCGTTGTACAGAGCTTTTGAAGAAGTTTGAGCTGCAACTCGTTGGTATCTTGATACTCGTCCACCATAATATACTGGTACTTTTGGGATGTAGCGCGCGCAAGTTCTGGGTTTTCATCTAAGAGTTTAAAAGTTAAAGCAATCAAATCATCAAAATCGACAAGATTGTTCTCTAAAAGGTAGGTTTCATACTCCTCATAAATCTTTGCAATCTGCTGATAGTTGAAAAACTCCGCTTGCTTGTAGGCATCATCCGGAGAGAGAAGCGAGTTTTTGTAGCGTGATATCTCACTCGCGATAAGTGGCGTAGCAATCTCACTGTTTATCTTTTTGATGATGCGTTTCTTGTCATCAGTGTCGATAACGACAAAGTTGTTTTGTCTCTTTAAAAGATGGATGTTAAACTTTAAAAAAAGAAGTCCGAACTTATGGAATGTACATAAAAGTGGAGGAGAAGAGGGATTTTGCATAAGATGAAAAGCACGCTCGCGCATCTCTTTTGCTGCTTTGTTGGTAAAGGTAAGTGTGAGCGTGTTTGAAGCAGGAATACCCAAAACCCCGACAAGATAGGCTAAGCGCGAGACAATTGTCGTAGTTTTTCCGCTCCCCGCACCCGCCAAAATCAAAACAGGACCCTCGCTCTGCTTCACTGCGCTTGCCTGAGATTCGTTTAGTTTTTCAAATATTTTTTCCATGCTTCATCGCTATTCTTGTTGATTTTATATATTGTAGCTAAAAACTTATAAATTATTACAAAACTATTGCTTTAATTATAATAATGGGTTATACTTTCGCTTATTATCTAAACTTATAGGAATTATTATGTTAAAAGATTTTGCAAAATTACAAACTTTTCTCATGGTCATCAAAGAGAAGAGTTTTTCCAAAGCATCGGCAAAATTGGGCATCTCTCAACCAGCTGTTACGCAACAGATAAAATTTATCGAAGACTACCTTGATACAAAAATAGTAGATAGAAAAAAGAATGGCATCTTGCTTACCAAAGAGGGAGAAGAGCTCTTTAGAATCGCGGTAAGACTTGAAAAAGCCATAGCTAACAGTGAAAAAGAGGTTTTAAAGATTATCAACAAAGATTTCACGTTTGTTATGGGTTCTTCCAATGCCATCGGAAACTACATCCTGCCAAACTACCTTGGCGATATCAAAAGCAGAATCAACAACAATGTCTATATGAATGTTGGCTTATCGTGCGAAATCATCGATCAGCTTGAAGATAAAAAAATCGACGTTGCGCTTATAGAGTCTCCTGTTTTTAGAGATGGTATCGTCTATAGAGAGTGGGTTTTGGATGAGCTTGTCGTTTTTTCCAACCAACCGCTTAAAAAGCATCTTGGTGCAGAAGATTTGATGGGATTTGACTGGATTTGTCGTGATGAGCACTCACACACACGCAGGCTTACAAGTGAGGCTTTTGATGAAATGGGTGTACACTGCACTGGTTTCAATGTTTTGGGGATTTTAAGCAGTCCGACAGCGATTAAAGAGTCGATTATGCATGCAGATCCAAACTCAGAGAGACCTGTTGTTTCTGTTATGTCAAGACACGTTATCGCGGCTGAGCTTGCACAGGGAAGACTTTTTGAAGCAAGACTCAAAAACTACAAAATAGAGCGCCATTTTTACATAGCGTATCTCAAAGATAGAAAGCATGACGCGTTTGTTGATAACGTCGTGAACTATCTGCTCTCCCTCTCCAAAGTTTAGAAGTAGCTTTTGGCTATTTTTTGAAAAACTTGGAGTTTTCTGGGTTTGACAAAAAAGATGCCATGGAGTTTTCCACGCCTCCATTGTCAAGCGACTTTGCCACTTTTTTCTCTTTTTTATAATTTGCCAAATTGATAAGCAGCGGTGTCTCATCGGCAATAATCTGCACGATAGCTTTGAGTGGAACAGTTACGATGCTGCCGAAGTTTTCAGCCCCAAATCCAGCTTCAAAAACCAAATCATCCTCTACAATACTCGCCGTCTCAAATGTGTATCCTGCTAAAAAAAAGAGTGTCATCGAGCGAAACTCTGCGCTTATCTCTTTTGGAAGCGGGGGTTCAAATACAACATGCTCTATCTTGCAAAGAATCCCAAAATAGTGCTCTCTTTCAAAGAGATAGAGCAACAAATTTTCTATATTTTTCTGCATAACATCTGCAAATTTTTTATCTTCGATGATACTGTCTAGCAAAAGAGCTCCTTTGGATTTTTTGGAATTATAGCAAAATCTACCATCGCATTCATCAGGGCAACTTGTTTAAATCGTGCTACGTCTTGGATGCGTATCTCCTCTTCAACTATTTTTGCCTCATCTAAAAGTCTCTGCCTTGTTGTTCCCTCAAGCAGCGGAGATGCGGGAGTGAGCCATCGTTTGCCATCAAAAAAAGCTATATTTGCGATGGTTGTGTCTGTTACAAAACCATTTTTGATGATAAGCACATCATCCGCATCACCTCTTTGTGCAAAAAGCGCATCAAGCCTCTCTCGGTTGGCGTACTTCATAGCATACTCTATGGTGTCATCATGAAGCATTTTGAGTGCATTTATCTCTCTTTTTTGGTAAGGGTGGTAAGTAGTCTGGGTACAACCTTTTGTATCGTAAACAAAGCGGCATCTGTAAAGTCCATTTTCTGGTGGCGTGATAAAATCGCCCAAATCTTGCACAGCCTCTACGTTAAAGTGCTTTAAAACGCTCTCATATCTTGCTTGATGGTAAGAGAGATGAAAAATCTCGCCTTCAAGTACTTTTATAGTCTCTAAAAAAGTGTTATTCACTAAAGAGTTCCGTGCTAAGGTAGCGCTCTCCCGTGTCGCAAAGGATAGTCAAAATTGTTTTGCCTCTAAACTCCTCGCGTGAGGCGATTTGCATCGCTGCATAGACATTTGCTCCAGCAGATATACCCACAAGTAGCCCCTCCTCACGTGCCAACTTTTTTGCACTCTCTATGGCATCTTCATTGCTCACTTTTATGACCTCGCCATAGATGCTGACATCAAGCGTCTCTGGGACAAACCCCGCACCAATGCCTTGAATGGCATGTGCACCCGCGCTCCCACCAGATAAAACAGCCGAACTTGCGGGCTCAACCGCAAAGATGGCGATATGTGGGATGTACTCTTTGAGCACTTTTGCAGTACCGCTCAGTGTCCCACCCGTTCCAACAGCTGCTACAAATGCATCAATCTTCCCATCCGTATCACGGAGTATCTCTTGTGCGGTTGTGAGTTCGTGAATCTCAGGATTGTGAGGGTTTTTAAACTGCTGTAAAACGATGGAGTTTGGGATTTGGCTCTCTAGCTCCACCGCTCTCTCTATCGCACCGCTCATGCCAAGTGCGGCAGGAGTGAGTACTAGCTCGGCACCAAAAGCTTTGAGGAGTTTTCTTCTCTCGATGCTCATCGATTCTGGCATAGTGAGAATGAGTTTGAGATCAAGCGCCGCACAATTCGCTGCTAAAGCTATGCCCGTGTTGCCACTTGTTGGCTCGATGATAGTGGTCTCTTTTGTGATTTTTCCCGCTTCCATCGCTCTTCGTATCATGTTAAAACCGATTCTATCTTTGACAGAGCTTGTCGGGTTCATAAACTCACATTTGGCGATGATGTTTGCCTCTGTTGCCTCTGAAGCTTTGTTAAGTCTAACTAAAGGAGTATTTCCGATAAGTTCAGTAATGTTTTTTGCAATTTTCATAAATAATCTCCAAAGAATTTTATGTTATGCTACCCAAAAATTTATAAGAAAAAGGGTATAAGATGTACTTACACAAAGAGATCGACTCTGTAGAAGCAGTGGCACAAAAAGCGGGAAAAGGAGTCTCGATGAAGATGCTTCTCTCTCCTGAAGAGTCTCCAAACTTTGCGATGCGCAACTTTATCATAGAAGCGGGCGGGCATATGCCACTACACACAAACAGCGTGGAGCATGAACAGTACGTCCTCTCAGGACGCGCAACGGTGCAAATCGGCGATAAGATGGTTGAAGCAAAAGAGGGAGATGTTTTTCTCATTCCCGCAGGTGTGGCACATAGCTACAAAACCCTTGGCGATGAGGCGTATAGCTTTTTATGTTTAGTGCCTAAAAAAGAGGATTGCATCACGCTTATCAACTAAAGCGCGTACCTTTCGCGAAACGCTTTTGCGCCATCTTTGCTTGATTCGATGCTCTCAGAGATGGCTTTAAAACGAAAACGTAGTTTGCTCTGCTCTATGGTCTCAATCTCTTTGATGGCATCGAGGTTGAGAAGGTAGGAACGGTGGATGCGCACAAAGTTGTGCGCTTCTAGCTTCTTTTGCAAATCTGAAATCTTCTGTGCATAGTAGGAAAATCCTTTGGCACTTCTAAGCATCACCTCACTTAAATCAGCTTTGACGTAGTAAATCTCCTCTGGTTTTAGAAGCAAATAGGTATCGCCGCTTTTGCTAAGAATGCGGACATCTTGCTCTTTTTGTTTTGTTGGAGCCAAACGCTCTAGCGTTTGTTTGACCTGTTCCAAACTATAGGGCTTTACAAGGTAGCCGACTGCTCCGATATCAAAGGCTTTTAACGCATGTTCTTCATAGGCTGTTTGAAAGATGATACTGCTTTGTGGGCTTAGATATTTGAGCTCATACCCTAGTTCTAAACCACTCACTTTTGGCATATTGATATCTAAAAAGATGATGTCGGCACTCTCTTTTCTTACCGCCGTTATCGCTTCATCGGCGTTTTGCGCCTCAGTGATGGCATCATACCCAAGTGTGTGCAGCATCCGCACAAGACGCGCACGCGCCAACGCTTCATCATCAACTACGACTATGTTCATAACAACTCCCAAGGTAAATGGTAAATGTCGGCTCTTTTTGCTCTTCTACCTCTAATGAGCCGTTGCAGAGCAGTTCAAGGCGCTGTTTGAGGTTGGAGAGCCCCACGCCAAACTTCACACTCTTCAGGCTTTCGCCATCGTTTCTTACACTGATGCTTTTTTGTGCCTCATCAAAGCTAAGATAGATATGAAGCGCCTCGTGGTTTTGCGTAAAGCCGTGTTTGATGGCATTTTCAACAAGAAGCTGGATGGAAAATTTAGGTACTTCCCACAGATGCGGCAGGGGTGCAGTGTGGAGTTGTATCTTTTGGCTAAAGCGGATATTTTCAAGTGCAACATAATCTTTGACATTGCGCACCTCATCTTCGAGGCTAAGAAGCGCTTTTTCGTTCATAGAGTTGCGCAAAAAAGAGGAGACTTTCAAAATCGCCTCTTCAGCTTTGTCTTTGTCTTGATGGATAAGTTCGGCGATGGAGTTGAGCGCGTTGAACAAAAAATGCGGGTTGAGCTGGGTTTCAAGAGAGCGCAAACGACTCTGAACGTACTCATAGTCGAGATGGTCTTTTTGGTTACGCATCTTAACAAATCGGTAGAGCAACGCCCCAACGATATAGGTTAAAACTCCAATAGAGAGCGAGACAGCCGTTATCTGCCCCTCAAATGCGGGGATTAGCCCTACATGAAGCACCTTTGCCATAAAAACACCCGCAAAAGTGCCTAAAAATCCCGACAAAAAGGAGAAAAACATAGAGAGGGGTATCCAGTAAATCTCCGCTACTTTTGGCAAGATGTTTTTGTTGAGATGTGAGATAAAGATGAGCGAAAAAAGTGTGATGCTAAAACCAAGCAACGCCCCAAATAGCGCCCCATCCACCCATGGATATTCTAGTAACATGTAACCCAAAGAGGAGAGAAACATCCCAAAAAAAAGACCGATGATAAGGATGTAAAACCAATCTTGTTTTTTTATATTGAGTGCTATATCATGCATCAAGCAGCCTTTGTAGGTTTTTGACACCCAGCATCACACCTGGCCAACCTTGCGCGGCATAGACGCTATCACCGACATTGTAGAGGTTTTTGATGGGCGTGTCATTGCCTGGTAAAAAAGGAAGGAAGTTTTTAAATGTCATCGCATTGCCGCCTAGTTGCGCTCTTTTGATATAACGGTTAAAAGTTCTTGACGTCGCCCCAAAACACTGCACTATCTCCTCCTCTTTGATATCCAAATTAGCCATGATTACTTTTCGTAGTATATCTTCTAGCTCTTTTTTTCTTGCTTTATAACCCTCTTTATCCTCCCAAAATCTGCTATCGGTATGGATGGATGCTGTAATGCTGTAGTGTCCCTTTGGTGCGATTTGGATATCCTCTTTGTCTGAGAAGGAGACAAAAAGGGCCTGTGAGAGCGTATGAGGAAATGGCGCATCGTGGATGATTTGGTAATGGTGATGAAAACTTTTCTCGCTTTTGATGGTCATATAGAGCATAAAAGAGCTTTGGTGGTTGTCGAGTTTCTCGTGTTTTTTGTAGTATCTAAGCACATTGCCATCGTGAAAAAGTTTGCCGCTGTCATAGACGGTGGAGTTTAAGATAACCTTTTTTGCGCTATGGATTTGCGTTTTGGTAAAGAGTTCAAAGTGGTTTTCGTGACGCGTGATAGAGCGAATCTCACTGCATCTGCGTACATTTTTTACACCTGAGACAAGTGTATCAAAAAGCGTACTAAATCCACCCATCACGTAGTAGTTTTTGTTAAACGTATAGGCAAGTGCGAGTGCTGCGGTAAAAAAGTTTATCTCTCTAAGCGGTGCTTGCGCAACGATAAGCACTTGCGACTCCAAAAACTGCCTATACTTCTGCTCAAGAGTGCCAAAAAAATCCTCTATAAACGTCTGTGCATTGGCAAGAAGATACTTCTTGAACTTCCAAAAAAGTGGTGCAAAACTAAAGAGTGATTTGGTTTTTGCAAAGAGGTTTGCGTTAGCGTAGTAGTGTCCGTCAAATCGGTAAAATTCGTCGTTTATTTTATGTATCAGTTCCCAAAAAGCTCTGTTTTTTGCATGGGGATAGTTTGCATCCAGTGTGTCAAAAAAACGCTCAAAATCTCTATAACGCGGGGTTGTTTTGTCGCCATGAAGCACGACGATGGAGGGGTCGGTCTCTATGAGATTTGGCACAATGCCCAAAGTGTCAAAAACCTCTTTGACGATATGCCCCTCTTCGTACCCCGCCAAAGTCGTAGCACCCGTATTGTAGGTGTAATCACCCCTTTGAAACGAGGAGCTGCACCCACCAAGATAGGACTCTTTTTCAAACAAAACGACATCGTACCCTTTAGCACTCAAAAGTGCCGCGATAGCGCTGCCCCCTATACCCGAACCAACTACTGCAAAGTCTGACATCATGTGCGTTTTAATCTATCAAAAAATCAGCGAGATTATTTTTGCCGTAAGTTATAGCGGGATTTGCATCTTTAATCTGTTTTGCGATAAGCGCCATAATGGTTTTGACACCATCTGTCTTCTGCGGGTCGGTGAGTGGCAAAAGCCGCACCGTGAGGCTTGATGGTTTTTGGGTTACTTGCACAAAAAAGCTCTGATTTTTGCCATTTTCTATTGCCAAAGATTCGATAAGTGCTGTTTGTAGGCTGGCGTTGATGTACTTGTCTAGCACTTTGAGCATCCCACCCTCTATCTCCTTTGCAAAAGGGGTGATGACGTTAAAGGCGTCTTGTGTTTGGTTAGAATTTTCTAAAACAATGTGTGGCATACTCTCTCTCCTAATTTTGTCAAATTTTATAGCAAAGTGCAGAAGTTTTGTAGCTCTTTTTTGTCAACTCAACTTAGATTTTGCAGATAAAGAAGCGTGACATCATCTTTGAAGTCCTGTTTTTGAAGTGTTTTGAAAGCTTCACTGAGTGTGCTAACGTTTTGAAGCAAAACATGGGGCGCAAACTCCTCTAAAGCGCTGTTTGCATGCTCTACGATACCATCGCTATAAAGCAGCAAACTCTCCCATCCCACTATCTCTAATCGCTCTATGTTTGGGGCTTGGGAGAAGTTCATAAAGGGGGGATTGTTCGCTTTGACTTTGCGTATCTCCTCTCCCACCTTCACCAACAAGGGGTACATTCCTCCTGAGGCATACTCCAGAGTTTTTCCATCGGCACAAAGCATTATCATCGTGTAGGAGAGCTGCTCTTCTTCTGCTAAAAAGGTTTGAAGCATTGGGGCGGCTTTTGTGATGAGCTCCTCGAGTGAGGAGACTTCATAGACAAATTTGTTTAGCATAGAAGAGACGGCAAAGACGGTAAGTGCTGGGGAGATGCCATGCCCTTGCGCATCGATGAGACAGAGAAATATCGCGCCACTTTGAAGTTTGTAAATGGAGTAAAAATCCCCACTCAAAACATCTGCTGCCTTATGAAAAACCACACATGCATCGGGGTGCAAATCGTTGATGATACCCGCCTCCATCTTCTCTTTTGCCAGATACTCCTGCTCTTTAGTCTCCACACGCTCCACGCTCTGCTTGAGCTGTTCCATGCTATAGGGTTTGACAAGGTAGCCAACCGCCCCGACATCAAAAGCCTCGAGTGCGTAGTGGCTATACGCGCTTTGGTAGATAAGCGCTTTATCTTTAAAGAGCGCCTTTATCTTGCGCCCTAGCTCCAACCCATCCATCTGAGGCATGTTGATATCTAAAAAGATAAGGTCAAAGTGCGTGGTTTTGATAAGCTCAAGCGCTTCGTAAGCATCTTTTGCGACTGTGACATGCTTCAAATCGAGCTCTTTGAGCATCCTTACAAGCCTCTTTTGCGCCAGTTCTTCATCATCGACGACGATTATCTTCATCTAAAACTCCAATGCTTTTTTATACCAACGACACTTCTCTTCTATAAAATCACTTTTCCAAATATCACTAACGAGTGCAATCATATCAGGTTTATGGCATAAAACCTCTGCTATGTTTTGTGTATGCAACCCGCCAATAGCACAAATGGGGATGCGTAACCTCTCTTTAGCAAGGCGCAAAGTCTGGAGTGCAACGATGCTTGAGGATGGTTTTGTAGGCGAAGCAAAAAAAGAGCCAAACGCGACATACTCCACGCCTAACTCCTCCATTTCAGAGGCGAACTCCACATCGCCATAGCACGAGACGCCAAGCACACCTCTAAAGTTTTCTCGTATCTGCTCTATGCGGTGGTAGTCACTCTTACCCACATGCAGACCATCCACGCCAAGCTCCACCGCTAGCTCCACATCATCATTGAGCACAAAAAGCGCATCATGCGCACGGCAAAGCTCTTGAAGTGCGAGGGCGTTTTTACGCACCACCTCTTGCGTACTTACTTTGTCACGCAACTGCACGATTTGTGCCCCGCCGCGCAAAGCCTCCTCCACTTGCAACAGAAGCGTTTGAGGCGGTGTCAAAACATCATCCGTAATCACATAAAGACCGTGTAGTTTCTCTCTCATTTTTTGTCCCTGCATTTTGAAATTGTGTAACTTTAACGTTTTTAAAAAAATTTTTGTATTGTTTTTTTGTCTGTTGAAATGGAGAGTACCAAACGACATAAAGCACCTACGAATACATCTCTTTTTTTCATACAATTTCAAAACTAGAAATAGGAGCGATTATGAAAGTAGTTATGAGTATAGCGGGGTCTGATAGTAGCGGTGGGGCTGGGATTCAGGCGGATTTGAAGACATTTGAGGCGTTTGGCGTTTTTGGAACAACTGCTGTGACGGTAATGACGGCACAAAACACAATGGGAGTGAGTGAGGTTTTTGAGCTCTCGGCTGATTTTGTCAAAGCACAAATCGATGCGATAGTAAAAGACTTCGATGTCGCGGCGGTGAAGGTCGGGATGTTCTACTCCAAAGAGATTATCCAAGTGGTACGAGAGTTCATCGCTACGCTGGATATTCCCGTGGTGCTTGACCCCGTTTTTATCTCCAAAGCATCTTCCAAACTTCTCAAAGACGATGCCATAGAAGAGATGAAAACACTCTTTGAGTACGCAACGCTTCTCACACCAAACACGCACGAAGCAGAGGCGCTCTTTGGGTACAGATTTGGCGATACACCCTCGCTCAAAACCATACAAGAGCAAAAGTGCCCCGTGCTTGTCAAAAACCATCTCCTAGAGCTTCCAAGCGGTATGGTGAGCATCGACCAACTCTTTTTCAGACACCAAAAGAGAGTTTTTCAAACCCCTTTTATAAAGAGTACAAACACCCACGGAACGGGATGTTCCTACTCCAGCGCCATAGCCGCAAATCTCGCTCTTGGGCACACACTTGAAGAGTCCATAGAGATCTCGAAAAACTTTATCGCTAACGCCATCACACATGCCCCAAATATTGGTCACGGCGCAGGACCCATCAACCACAAAGCGGGAGTTTAAAACTCCCCATCGGGCTCATAGCGAAGCGTGTATTTTTTGGAGTTGATGAGAGTGACAAAGCGCAAAAGATAGTAGAGCAGATCTTTTGGTTTGTTGTAGATGATACAGTCAAATTCTTTGAGCGTTTTGTGCTTTAGCTGGTAGTAACAAAAAGTAAAGAGACTCCATTTGTTCTCTTTGGTAAGCACAAAAGAGACCTCTTCACCCCTCTTTGCCCAAAGAGCTGCCTCTTCTATATTTTTAGTATAAACCATCCAAAACTCCTTTTGGTTTTTACCATTTTAGTGCATCGCGCTCTCTTTTTGTATCTTTTTTATGTCGGTTTATACCAAACTCAATAGACCTCTTTCATAACTTCTATTTGTGAAAGAGGTCTAATTATTGAGTTTGGTGTTATTATGCAACGAGGCTCATCCCCAAATAGGTGTTGTACGCAACATAACAAAGCACCAAAATAGCCCCTTTGATTCTGGAAATTTTTCCTGCTTCTGCTCTAAAACTATACACCATAGCAAAAAGCATCAGCGTCACAAGAAACATGATGCTCCAATCTCTTTGCAAAATTTCGGGCGCTAGTGTCCCCACGGGATGGATAACTGTTGCGATTCCAATGACAGCGAGGATATTGAACATATTGGATCCCACGATATTGCCTATAGCTATATCGTGTTCCCCTTTTCTAGCCGCCATCGTCGAAGCTGCAAGTTCAGGCAGCGAGGTTCCAAGAGCAACGATGGTAAGACCGATGATAAGATCACTCACTCCAAACTCCACAGCGATATTTACAGCGCCCCACACGAGGATTCTTGAGCTAACAATGAGCAAAACAAGCCCGAGCACAAGCCAAAAGATTCCCTGTTTGAGGCTCATACCCTCTTCTTTGATCTCAGCGTTTACTTCCGTGGCAAATGTATCTCTTTTACTCTGTAGCGCTGCATAGACAGACCATCCCACAAGGGCGAAAAAACCGCCCAAGAGCACAACTCCCTCCACAAAAGTCAAACTATTGTCAAAAAGCAAAAAGCCGCTTAGAAGAACGATGACGATTAAAAGAGGGAGCTCTTTTTTGATGATTTTTGAGTGCACGGCAATGGGCGCAATAAGAGCAGTCGCCCCTAAAATCAGTGCAATATTGGTTATGTTGGAGCCAAGCGCATTTCCAAGGGCAAGAGAGGGGTTGCCCTCATAGGCTGCAATGGCAGAGACGACCATCTCAGGCGCACTCGTCCCAAAACCCACAACCAAAATACCAATCAAAAGTGCAGGCATACCAAGATGTTTCGCCGTCGCAGCCGCCCCATCCACAAACTTATCCGCACTCCACACCAACAACACAAATCCGGCAATCATGCCTAAAATAGAAAGTACCATGCAACCTCTTTGTTTTACTTTATCACTCCATTGTAGCATAAAGCGATAAATCAAAAGGATTGTTTATACCGTGCAATTATGGAGATTGAGAAAAAAGTATTCCATCCATGTGGTAAAAATATGGCAATTTGTCATATTTTTACCATTCTAAACCATTAGGAAGTACAATAGTCGCATGAAAAAAGATATCTTTACCAAAATGCAAATTTTAAGCGACAGCGCAAAGTACGATGTGAGTTGCAGCTCTAGTGGAAGTGAGAACAACTACAAAACAGGAGAGCTCGGAGCCACAAACAACAGCGGGATTTGCCACACTTTTACAGCCGATGGACGGTGTGTTTCGCTGCTCAAAGTGCTTCTTACCAACTTTTGCATCTATGATTGCAGCTACTGTATCAACCGTGTGAGCAACGATATAGCGCGTGCGGCATTTAGTCCTAGAGAGCTTGCCGACATCACCATCAACTTCTACAAGCGCAACTACATCGAAGGGCTTTTTTTGAGTTCGGGCATCATTGAGAGTGAAGACCACACGATGGAGTTGATACTACGCACACTGCGGATTTTGCGCCATGAGTACAAGTTCAACGGCTATATCCATGTCAAGCTTATCCCTGGAAGTGATGCTTTACTTATAGAAGAGGTGGTGCGTCTAGCTTCGCGTGTCAGCTCCAATATCGAACTGCCAAGCGACGCATCGCTGCGCCTTTTAGCGCCCAACAAAACCAAAGAAAAAGTACTCGCACCGCTCAAACTTGCCCGTAACTTCTCACTTGAGCGCACCAACAAGCCCATCAGCATGAGCACGCAACTCATCATCGGGGCAACGCCTGAGAGTGATTTGGAGATTTTAAGACTCAGTAGCGCACTCTATGACAAAGCGCTCTTGAAGCGGGTTTACTACAGCGCCTACATTCCCATCAATGATGACAAAAAACTCCCCTCCATCATCACCAAACCCCCGCTTTTGCGTGAACATAGACTCTACCAAGCCGACTGGCTGCTGCGCTTTTATGGCTTTGGATATGATGAGATAGTGAGTGAAAGGACGCCAAATCTTGATGAAGAGCTTGACCCAAAGACTTTTTGGGCACTGAACAATCTCCACCTCTTTCCCATCGAGATCAACAAAGCGAGCTACGAAGAGCTTCTACGCATCCCCGGCATCGGGATACGCGGCGCAAAAAAGATTCTCAAAGCAAGACGCTTTAAAAAACTCAAACTTGAAGATTTGGCGGCTCTTCGCATCTCTACCAAAAGAGCGCGCTACTTTATCCTCTGCGATGGACGGATGCAAAAGGAGCTGCCGCACTACGCCGAGCATATCAGACACGCACTTCTCGCCCCTCCTAAAGAAAAAAAAGAGCAACCTACCCTTTTTGATGGCAGCGCACTCTTTGGAGAACTTTGATGACGCTTCTTTATGATGGATCGTTTGAGACATTTTTGACACTTGTGCATAAGATGTACTACGAAAAACTCAACCCCGATGCCATTTTGAAAAAAGCCCCCGACACGCTGCTCTTTGATGCACTCCATGAAGTGCGCTACGATGAAACCAAGAGCTTAGCCGTTTTTGAAGCACTGCAAAAGAGGTTTGCCAAAGAGCATTTTGAGCGGATTTTGCATATTTTTATGTGCGATGGGGTCGATTTTGAGATGGATTTGCTCTGCTACATCATCACGGGCTTTAAGAGTCAAAGGGAGCTAGAGAACATCACGCTTCCCTACGTTTTTAGGCTTCACGCCCTGCAAAAAGAGCTTTTTCACATCAGTCATAAAATGAGCGGATTTTTGCGATTTGAGGAGCTTGAAGAGGGCACGCTCTATGCCAAGTTAGAGACCAAATACAGCGTACTCTACTTTTTAGGCATCCACTTCTCCAAACGTCTCAACAACCAAAACTACATCATCCATGATATCCAAAGATCTTTGGCGTTTGTGCATACACAAGAGTTCAAAGGGGTGCAAAAAGTAGCGAAGTTTGAAGCACCAAAACTCTCCGATGCAGAGCAAAAATTTAGCAAACTTTGGAAGACTTTTTTTGAGAGTGTCGCCATCAAAAGCAGAGAGAACAAAAAACTCCAAAAGCGCACCGTGCCGCTACTTTACCGCACTTACATGACTGAGTTTATGAACGAATAACCATAAATGGAAATGGGACTTTAGTCCCGTATGTATCGCGTTGGTAACTCATTACGGGACTAAAGTCCCATTTCCGTTATGTGCTTTTAAGTTTTACCTCAAAAACTGCTCATAATCCAAAACTTCAATTCCACAGTCAATAAACTTTTTATCGCTTGTTATAAATGTCTTGCAGCCATTTTTTTTAGCACACATGCACTGCAAAGTATCTTCCAAATCACTGTTATATTTTATGGAAAAATCTATGGAATCTTCGATTACATCTTTTCCAAAAGGTACGACATTCCATCTGCTCATAATGTTTTTGAAAAAATACAAAACTTTTACATTTCCCTTTAAAACATAGTAAATCGTAGTGATTACATCCTCGCTGATATAGACTTCATAATCTTGTTCGATTATTTTGATAAGCATAAGTTTTGCTTTTTGGTGTGATGCTCTTGCTTCGTCGATGATGTCTATGACGATGTTTATATCTAGAAATATTCTCTTATTCATACTATTTTTTCAGATTTTATATCTTGTGCTTTTTGTTCGCCAAAATCCCCATTTACCATACCGACAAACTGCATCATCTCATCTAGCTCTTGCCTCTTTTTGGCTTTTATCTTTTTGTCGAGAAAAGTTTTGACATCTTCTAGGAGTTCGGCAGATACAAACAGCCCTTTGAGCGTATGTGTTTTTTTGTCTTCAATCTCTACATAATCATAGTTTTCTAAAATATTAAAATTTCTTGTAATCTCTCTCACACCAAATCTTGTTGTCATATTTAACTCTTTGTCTGATTTTTTAGATTGTAGTACAAAAATAGAAATCTGTCAATATTAAAAACCAAAAAGACAACGGGACTAAAGTCCCATTTCCGTTTGATGATAGCTCTTTGATTTTCCTGCCAAATCTACCAACGAACAAATTTGCACTACAAACGAACGCTCAAAAAAACTAAACTACGCTTACAAAACAACAAGGAGCAAAACGTGACTATCAAAATTTCTTTAGAGTGGTTTTTAAATCCTGACCATTTGCCTATGGTTGCGGGAGTGGTGCTTGGGAAGTACAAAGAAAAAGGGCTTGATGTCGAGATTATCGAGCCACGGGAGCATTATGACGGGTTTGAGGATCTCATCGCGGGCAACATCGACATTCACTGTAATGAGCCTATCCATCTTTTTGAGCACTATTTTGATGGGCTTAAATCTTTGGGTTGGTTCTTTGAGACACGCGGAGGGGTGATGATTCGTGCAGATAGAGTAGAGAAACTTAGAAGCAACCAAAAGATAAAGCTGACAACTCCCGCGGCAAATCCTGTGACTAACAAAGTTGGTTTTGAGATCCTAAAGCGCTACGCACAAAAAAATGGTTTTGTTATCGAGAGAGAAAATGTAGAGTTTGTCGAGACTGACTTTTGGCATCTTCAAAATATGAAAAACGACCCCTCTTTTGATGGCGCGTGGCTCTGTTTTGAGAACTTTGAGGGGGTTGAGGCGCGTATGGAGGGGTTTGAACATCTCTTTATCGACCAGTTTGCCTCTCCCTACCCTAACTTCTCTGCGCTTGAGTTTATGACAACGCAAAAAACCATAGATGCAAAAGGAGAGGCGCTTTGCACATTTATCGAGGTGACTTCAGAGATGGCGTCTTACCTCAAAACCCATCCGCGTGAGGCACAAAACATCTTTTACGACTACTCAGGTGTGACAAGAACGACACTTTTGGACAACATCATCGTGCAGACACTTGTCCATCTCAAAACAGATATCAAAGCCGATGCAAGTAAGTGGCGCGCGCTTTATGAGATGCTCGAAGCGCTTGAACTCGTGAAACTAAGTGAACAAGAGTACGCTACAATTTGGCAAACACCAAATCACTGAAAATGAGACAAGATGAAAACATATGAAAAAACTTCTCTGATATTTTGTGGTCTTGAGGAGCTTTTTGATTTTCATTTGGATTTCAACAACCTCAAAGCCATCACGCCAAAAGATACAAAAGTAACCATGCAAGGTGCGATGTTTACCCCAAAAGAGGGGGACATCTTGAGGCTCAAAACGGTAAAAAACTTCATAACAACCACATGGGAGGTCGAGATACGAACCATCCAAAAACCAAATCTACTCTTTGACGTAGCGCTCAAATCCCCTTTTAAAGTGTGGAGGCATTCCCATATTTTCACGCAACTAGAAGATGGGGTATGCGAACTCACAGACAGAGTCGAGTACGAACTCCCTTTTGGTATTTTTGGTTCGCTGTTTGATTTTATTATTCAGCTTGAACTTGCTAAAATGTTTGCGTTTAGACATAGCGTCACAAAAAAGATTTTAGAGGTTCATTGAAGATGGAAAAGTTACATATTTTAAAAGAGTTAGCAAAAAATCTCACCCTTTTATATGTAGAAGATAGCGACAAGATGCGCGAGCAGGCTTCTACACTCTTTAGAAAGTTTTTCGAAAATACCCTCACTGCGCAAGATGGCGGTGAGGGAGTAGAGATGTTTGAAAAACACAAACCCGATATCGTCGTCACCGACATCTCCATGCCTATCTTAAATGGGCTTGAGATGGCACGCAAAATCAAAGCGATAAACCCTGATGTAAAGATTATCATCACAAGCGCTTATGATGACAAAGAGAAGTTGATGCAAGCCATCGAGATTGGGGTTTTTAAGTATCTCAAAAAGCCCATCACTATCCAAGTGCTTACCGATGCGCTCATCGAGTGTGTTACCTCCATCCAAGTAGAGGACAAACAAGAGGGTTTTGAAGAGTATGTGCAAAAGATTTTTCACTCCCAAAACTCTCTTTTACTCTTCTTCAAAAAAGGGGAGCTCAAAATCGCCAACCACCTCTTTTTGGAGTTTTTCAAGGTAAAAGATATCGCAGAGTTTACTCAAAAGTACGCTTCGTTAGGCTCTTTGATGGAGCAAAAAGAGGGGTATTTGTGTGACGATGCCAAGGGTGCGTGGTTTGACAAAATCACTGCTGAGATGACGAAGTTTTTTAACGCTCTTTTGTCTGTATCAGACCAAAAACACCACTTTTTAGTCAGTGCAAATGCAGTTCCAGACACGCATGATGAGATTATCGTCTCACTGAGCGACATTACGGGGCTCTCACTTGCTAGTTTTGATATCCAAGAGAGCAGTGAGCCTAAGTACCCACAGCATGACCTCAAGAGCATCATGCAGATTCTCAAAGTCATCAAAGAGAACAACGAGGAGATCAAACTTCTGAGTTTTTACAAGGGTCTTAACATCGTCAACCCCGCTACCATCCATGAGATATACGACAAAAGCATTGTTGTCAAAACCGAAGCCACACAAGTAAAAGCAGCCTCATTGCAAAGAAACGTTGTTCTAAGAAGCCCGCTTTTTAGTAAAGATTTGAACTGCAAAGTCATCAACTCTCTTGAAGAGGAGCACCTTTTAGTCCTTGACACCTTTGAGCAGATAGAGCGTTCTCCCTCACAAAGAAAGTTTCCTAGACTCTCCCCAGCCAGTGGCACGCACGCAACGCTTACTTTGCATCAAAGAGAGTTTAGCGGTGAGGTGTTAGATATCTCCATCAACTCCATAAAACTCTCTATGCCCGCTTTGCCTCCCACCAAAAGCGCTGCAGAGTTTGCGCTTACTACCAGCCTTACCGCTTCTGAGCAGAGTTTTGAGATAAAAGGGAGTGCAAAACCGCTCAGGTTTGAGGAGAGAGAGGATGCATATGATGTCGTTTTTTTACTTTCGCCCACAAAAGAGGAGGAGCAAAAAATCGTTGAATATATCTCCAGAAGGCAACTAGAGCTTATCCGAGAGTTTAAAAAGCTCAGAGGAGCATAGCATGAGAGCAGAACACAAAGAGAAGATTTACAATGAGTGCAGCGCCTACCTCGTCGCATTTGAGCACTTTACATGTGCGGCACTCATCATCTCCAAAGAGCTCATGCTTGTTGACTATAACCAGAGTGCGGCAAACCTCTTTTTTGATGGCATGAGTTTTGGAAAAAATGCAAACAAACTCCTCCCATTTGAACTCGCATGGATAGAGCATGAAATCCAAAATACCACAGATGATGCACCCTATGAGTTCACGCACCTCATCGCGCAGGAGCACAAAGAGCTTCTCTTTAACATCAAAATCAAAACGCTCAAAGATTTGCAAAAAGAGCTTTTTGGTTATGTCATCTTGCTTAACGACATCTCTGAGATAGAGCTTGCAAAAGAGAAGTACAAAGATGCGCAAGAGGTTATGATAGCCCAGTCACGCCATGCCGCCATCGGTGAGATGATTGCCATGATTGCGCACCACTGGAGACAGCCTCTTGGCGTCATATCTATGGGTGTCAACAACATGCTTGTTGATTTGGAGTTGGGGGATTTTGACAAAGAGAGCACGCAAACCCACCTTCAAGAGATTTTAGAGCAGTCTGAGTATCTCTCCAACACCATCAACGACTTTAGCAATTTTTTTAAACCCCAAAAAGAGAAACAGAAGATAAAAGTAGTTCAAATCATGCAAGAAGCGCACGGTATCCTCGCGACAGATTTGCAAAAAAATGGCATAGAGGTACACATCATCGACCACTCCCAAAAGCACCTCACGCTTCATGCCAAAGAGCTTCTTCAAGTCGTACTCAACATTCTCACCAATTCCGATGAGGCTTTTAACAAGCAAGAGCGCTCAAAAAAAGAGATAACCCTTATGGCACAGGACAAAGAGAGCTCTGTTTTACTCTCCATCTGCGACAATGCAGGAGGGATTCCAGCAGAGATGCATACGCGCCTCTTTGACCCCTACATCTCAAGCAAAGAGACGCTTATAGGAACGGGACTGGGGCTTTATGTCTCTAAGATTATTGTTCAAAAACATCTCAGAGGCAAAATCTGGTTTGAGAACAAAAACGGTGGTGTCTGTTTCTACATAGACCTCCCCGCAACCTAAAAGGAACTCCTATGAAACCAACGATTCTTCTTGTAGATGACTCTGCTCAAAACCTTGATATCATCGCACAAATACTCAAAAATGAGTACAGCGTCAAAGTAGCAAACAGCGGACATAAAGCACTCTCTTACCTACAAAGCGGCAAAAAGCCAGACCTTATCTTGCTTGATATCTTGATGCCGCAGATGGATGGGTATGAACTCTGCACACTTCTCAAAGCCGAGGATACACTCAAAGAGATACCCGTTATCTTCCTCACAGCACTCCAACAAGAGGATGATATGCTCAAAGGTCTTGAACTCGGCGCGGTGGACTATGTCATCAAGCCCGTCTCCCCTCCCGTACTCAAAGCGCGCGTGGGTACGCATGTCAAACTCAAACAGTTTCAAGATTCACTCAAAGAGATTATCGATGAGAAAGAGACGCTTTTACTCCAACAGTCCAAAATGGCGATTTTGGGCGAAATGCTTGAAAACATCGTCCATCAGTGGAAACAGCCCATCTCTATGATCTCTATGTCAAGTGCGAACATCCGCATAGATATGATGCTGGACAATCTCAACCTCAAAGAGCTTGATAGCGCACTTGAGGGGATAGAGTCTTCCGTAGAGCACCTCTCCCAAACAATGGATGATTTTAGAGATTTTTTACACGAAGAGAGCCAAGCGCATCCACAAAACATCAAAACAATCATAGAGCAAACTATCGAGCTTATCGGCTCTAAGTTGCATCTTTTTGATATTGCGCTTGATGTGGATGTTGCAGACTTTGAGATGCCGCTCTTTAAAAACGACCTTATCCAAATAGTGATAAATATCTTAAGCAACAGCATCGATGCACTTGCAAAGCAGGAGGGCAAAAAAGAGATAACCATCCGTTTTGTAGAAGAACAAGAACAGGTCAAACTCCTTCTTTGCGACAATGCAGGGGGTATCAAAGAGGAGCTTTTAGAGAAGATTTTTGACAAATACTTCACCACCAAAGAGGAGAAAAAAGGGTCTGGAATCGGTCTGTATATGTGCCGCATCCTAGCCACAAAACGTCTCAAAGGTACGATTGTT
Organism: Sulfurimonas lacustris; assembly: GCF_059705355.1. NCBI lineage: Bacteria > Pseudomonadati > Campylobacterota > Epsilonproteobacteria > Campylobacterales > Sulfurimonadaceae > Sulfurimonas > Sulfurimonas lacustris. The sequence continues at coordinate 383,753 of NZ_AP046125.1, read as the reverse complement.
GCCACAAACAAAGAGCAAGGAGCATGTTTTGAAATCACACTTCCAAAAAAAATATAAAAAATCTTCTCAAGTGCGACACTTCTGCGACACTTTTGTTATAAGATTTGCTTAAAATGTTGCTATGTAAAACAAGAGGTAAAAAATGAACCAAAAAACGATTTTAGTAGTTGATGACGCGCCTGACAATCTTATGCTTCTCTCCAATCTCTTAAAGCAGAAGTACAAAGTAAAAGTGGCAAACAGCGGCGAAAAAGCGCTCAAAGTCATCTCAAGTGACCAACGCCCAGACCTTATCCTCCTTGACATCTTGATGCCTCACATGGATGGCTACGAAACACTACGCCGTATCAAAGAAGATGAGGCGACAAGAGATATCCCTATTATTTTTCTCACAGCACTCAGCGATGCAGAGGATGAAAAGCACGGGTTAGAGTTAGGTGCGTCCGACTATGTCACCAAACCCATCTCTCCTGCCATCATGATGGCGCGCATCAAAACACAGCTTGAAAACAAAGCGGCGGCGGATTTTTTGAAAAACCAAAACAGCTTTCTTGATGCAGAGGTACAAAAGAGAACCGAGGAGATTAGCGCTATCCAAGAGGTCACCATCTCAGCACTTGCTTCTTTGGCAGAGACGCGCGACTCCGACACGGGCAACCACATCAAACGTACCCAGCACTATGTCAAACTTCTAGCACAACACCTCCAAAAAAATCCAAAATTTGCACCCTTTCTTGATGATGCCATGATAAAAACACTCTTTATGTCTGCACCACTCCACGACATCGGCAAAGTAGGCATTCCCGATAGCATCCTCCTCAAACCGGGGCGTTTTACTCCTGAAGAGTTTGAGATTATGAAAACACATACAACACTCGGCGCAGAGGCTATCGCGCGTGCCGAAGAGGATTTGGGCTTTGAGGTGAAGTTTCTCAAAATCGCCAAAGAGATAGCACTCTATCATCAAGAAAAGTTCGATGGCAGCGGTTATCCTAAGGGGCTAAAGGGGGAGCAGATTCCTTTTAGTGCCAGAATCATGGCAGTTGCAGATGTTTATGATGCGCTCATTAGCAAAAGAGTCTATAAAGAGCCCGTAAGCCATGAAAAAGGCGTTGCCATCATGCGAGAGGGCAGAGGTACGCACTTTGATCCAGATATATTTGATGCCTTTTTAGAGATACAAGACACCTTTTTAGAAGTCGCACTCAGATATGCCGATGCTGAAGATGAACTCCAAAAGAAAAAAGAGCATCTCAGTCTCTTTGCAAGGGAGTAGTCCATGAAAAAGATCTCTTTTTTGCTTCTTTTTCTCATCTTTTTTGCACTCTCTTGCTCTGCCGCGCAAGAGCCAAAAGAGCTCTTTTTCACGCAAGAGGAGAAGGAGTGGCTTGCCAAACATCCAACCATCCGTTTTGCAGGCGACCCAGACTATCTCCCCTATGAAGGCTATGATACGAGTGGCAACTACACAGGTATCGCAGCAAACTATCTTGCTTTTATCGAACAAAAAACTGGTGTAAAGTTTCAAAAAACCATGGCTTCTTCATGGCAAGACACCACTATGAAACTCCATCGCGGCGAAGTAGATATGATAACCAACTACATCAACGATGGCAGAGAAAAAAGCAGATACCTCATGAGTGAGCCGTTTTACAGAAGCCTTGTTGTCATCGTAAAAACAAAAAATAAAACAAGCTATATTCCAGATTTAGGAGAGCTTGTAGGTGAGAAAATAGGTGTTGTACGAGGCTACACTTTTGTTGACCCGCTGATAAAAAGATACAAACATCTCAACTTTGTTTACCACAAAGATCTTCATGAGCTTTTTGAAGCTCTCTCCTCTGGTAAAATCGATGCGGCACTCGCCTCCATCACCATCGCTTCGTATGAGATAGCGACACATGGGTACCACCACCTTCAAATCGTGGGTGAAACCCACTACTATATGGAGCTTGGTTTTGAGCTTAAAGAGGAGTTTGCACCCTTTGTTGGCATCATAAACAAAGTTCTCGCCTCTATGACACCCTTAGAACACTCGCAGATGCTCAAAGAGTGGGTTGATTTGAGGATAGAAAAAACCCCTACTAACTATCTGCTTCTTTTTTCACTTCTTTTTTTAGCGATTGTTCTGCCGCTTCTGTTTTTCTACTGGAACAAACAACTCAAAAAAGAGGTTGAAAAAAAGACTTTTGAACTCTCGAAAATTTTGAGATTTTTTGATGAACACGTTATCAGTTCACGAACAGATTTGGATGGAAACATCACCGATGCGAGTAACGCATTTTGCCGTATCAGCGGCAATACCAAAGAGTACTTGATGGGCAAAAACCACCGTATCTCCAAACACCCAGACAACGACCCAAAAGTCTATGAAGATATGTGGAAAACCATCGCATCTGGCAAAGTCTGGAGAGGAAGAGTTATCAACAAAAAACGCGATGGCGGCTACTACTGGGTTGATAGCACTATAGAACCTGAGTATGACTACAAAGGGAACAAAGTAGGTTATATCTCTATCCGTAATGATGTAACAGCTGAAGTGGAGCTCCAAAAACTGATGCGAAATCTCGAAAACATCGTAGAGAAAAGGACACATGAGCTCTCGCTTCTAAGCGCGCAAAACGAAGCTATTTTTCAAGCGGCAACCATCGGCATTCTCCTGTTCAAAGAGAGAAAAGTCATCAAAGCAAACGATGTCGTTTGTGCGATGCTTGGCTACACACGCTCAGAGATTTTAGGCAACGCAACTAGAAACTGGTATCTCAGTGATGAGGACTATGCGTATGTAGGCTCTATGTACTCGCTTGTTGCAAATGGAGATATAGCGACATGGGAGGTAGAGTTTAAGAGAAAAAATGGTGAAGTTTTTTGGGTCAAATCCCATATGAAGCTTATCAATCCAAAGAATGTCGATGAGGGTATCGTCGCAACCATCGAGGATATCTCACTAGAAAAAGAGCGCTTTTTACAGATTGAAGCAGCAAAAAGAGCAGCTGAAGAGGCAACCAAAACAAAGAGTGCCTTTTTGGCAAACATGAGCCACGAGATACGCACACCCATGAATGCCATCATCGGTATGACCCACCTCGCCCTCTCCAATGCGATTGATGCTAAACAGAAAAACTACCTCAACAAGATAGACACGGCAGCTAAAAATCTTCTAGGCATCATCAACGATATTTTGGATTTTTCTAAAATCGAATCAGGAAAGATGAACTTTGAAGAGATACCCTTTAACCTTGAAGATGTCCTTGAAAATGTCTCTAGCCTCAACATCTTAAAGATTCAAAACAAAGGGCTTGAACTTCTCTTTGACATGGACGCCGCACTGCCGACACTTCTTCTTGGCGACCCGCTTAGAATCGAGCAGATTTTGACAAACCTCGTCTCCAACGCTGTTAAGTTTACTGAAAAAGGGGAGATTAAGATACAGATTAAGCTTATCGCCAAAAATGCAACGGAGTGCGTCTTAGAGTTTGATGTTAGCGACACGGGTATCGGGCTTAGCCAAGAGCAGCAACAAAAACTCTTCCAAGCCTTCTCTCAAGCAGACTCCTCTACCACAAGACAGTATGGCGGCACAGGACTGGGGCTTACTATCTCGAAGTATCTTGTAGAGCAGATGGATGGAAATATCTGGGTAAAGAGTGTTTATGGCAAAGGAAGTACCTTTGGCTTTAAGATAAGACTCAAACTCCAAGAGAAGCAAAAAGAGTTTCTTCACATCAAAAACAACCATCTTCCAAAAGTGTTGATAGTAGATGACAACGATGCAGCACGTGAGATTTTGGAGAGTATGCTTCGCTCTCTTAAGTTTGAAGTTGCAACAGCAAGCGGAGGCGAAGAGGCGATAGAGATGCTCCAAGTGGCACAAAGAGAAGCAAGCCCGTATGAGCTCGTACTTATCGACTGGATGATGCCAAAACTCGATGGCGTCGATACCATCAAAATGATAAAAGAGGATGCACTCCTAACCCCGCTCCCAACTTTCATCATGGTTACGGCGTACGACAAAGATGAGATGATGCAAAAAGCAAAAGGGCTCCAAATCGAAGGCTTCATCACAAAACCAGTCACCCCATCTTCTCTCTTTGACACCATCATTAACACCTCGCAAATCGTAGTGCCACCAAAACAAGAGGAGTACAAAAACGTCTCACACACTGACGCCCAAACACTTCTCAAGGGGGCGTATGTGCTTCTTGTAGAGGATAACGCGCTCAACCAAGAGTTTGCCATGGAGGTACTAGAGAAAATCGGTATCTTAGTCGATGTTGCAAGCAACGGCAAAGAGGCATACGAGATGGCAAAAAACATCAACTATGACGGTATCTTGATGGATTGCCAAATGCCTATCATGGATGGTTACGAAGCGACAAAACTCATACGTCAAAGCTCTAGCTACCCCGATGTTCCCATCCTTGCACTCAGCGCCAATGCGATGGAGTCAGACAGAAAACTCTCCCTTGAGAGTGGTATGAACGACCATGTCTCCAAACCTATCGATGTAAGAGTTCTCTTTGAGACGATGGCAAAATGGATCACTCCACAGCATAAACCATCACAACAAGATACGTATGAGAGTAGCGCAAAAGTCGAAAATGAACTCGACTTTAAGATAAATGGTTTAGACCTTAAAAATGCTCTTGAGCGTGCAGGCGGAGATGTTGCTTTTTTACAAAAGATGCTCAAGCGTTTTGCCCAAACACAAGGCATCTGGATAGAGGAGATAGACAAACTCCTCGCACAAGAGCAGCGTGAAGATGCCCGCAGAGAGACGCACACACTCAAAGGATTGGCAGGAAATATCGGCGCAATGACCCTCTTTAACCTCACCAAAGAGATAGAAGAGAAGCTCAAAAGTGCAGACGAACAAAGCGCAAAGCTTCTCATCCCGCTGGCAAAAGAGGAGCTTAGCAGCGTCATCAAAAACATAACTGATTTTTTTGCAGATACCATAGAGGAAAAACAAGAACACCACACGCTTGTAGGTGCCCAAAGAGAAGAGCTCAAACATGACATCAAAAACGTCGTAACGCTTTTAGATGAGTACGACGCTGAGGCACTAGGTGGCATCGAGAAAATCGCACCGCTTCTAGAAGATTTGGGCTTTGCCAAAGAGGCGCAAGCGCTTTTAGAAGCGATAAATGCGTATGAGTTTGAAACAGCAAAAGAGATACTTTTAGGGTGCAAAATCCCATCTTAAAAAAAGGAGGTAAAACAATGATACGTTTAGTTTATGTAAGTAGTGCAACCAAAGAGATGCACCAAGAGGAGCTTCTTGAGCTCTTAAAACAGAGCCGCGAGAAGAACAAAGAGAAAAATCTCACAGGAATGTTGCTCTATGCCAATGGAAACTTTTTTCAAGTCTTAGAGGGGGAGCAGAGCGATGTTATCGCGCTTTACAACAAAATCATCAAAGACGAGCGACATCGCAACTGTTTTGAGATAGACCAAAGCGAGATAGAGGAGCGCACTTTTGGCGAGTGGTCGATGGGATTTAAGTACCTCACCCTAGAAGACAAAAAGTCGCTAGAAGGTTTTAGCGAGTTTTTAGATAAAAAGATGCAGCCTCATGAGTTTGCTGCCAACCCAAGCGAAGTCGTAGAACTCCTCTACAACTTCAAACAAAACATATAAGGAAAAAGTGATGTTCAAAGATTTACTCTACACAGGTATCGGTGCCGCAGTTGTTTTGAAAGAAAAAGTAGAAGCTGAAGTAAAAAAACTTCAAGATGAGGGCAAGATAAAAACAGATGACGCAAAGAGCTTTTTAGACTCCATCGAATCCAAAGGAAGAGACGAAGAGCAGCGCATCAAAGAGCAGTTCAAAAATGCGCTCAAAGAAGTTATCGATGAGCTAGGCATTGCGACAAAAGCAGATTTGGAACAACTCAAAGAGAGTCTCAAATAGAAACTTTGCTCAAAAATGCAGCGCTCTACTCCCCCATGCGGGTGGTAAAAGTCTTCTCTTTTTTACTCACCATCTATCTGGTGATAAAGAAAAAAAAGAGTTTTTTACTTCTCAAACCCATGGGCGCAAAAGAGCTCAAAGAGACCATCACTACGCTTGGAGCGAGCTTTGTAAAACTCTCACAAGTCCTTGCAACAAGAGCTGATTTTTTTGACAAAGAGTACCTTCATGAGTTAAAAGAGCTTCACGACCAACTCCCGCCAATGAGTGCGGCGGAGTTTGAAAAAGTCTATGCAAGAGCCTTTAGAGAAGGAGCTTTTTTAAATTTTGAAAAAGAGGCTATCGCCTCAGCGTCCATCGGGCAGGTACATATCGCCCATACACATACAGGGCAAAAAGTGGCAGTAAAACTCCGACGCGAGGGGATTGAGAGGAGAGTTAGAGCCGATATCATTATCATCTCCCTCTTTAACGCCCTCTTTCGTCCGCTTTTTTCAAACACAACCAAAAACTCCATCGAGGCGGTTGTGAGTGAGTTTGCAAAGATGATACTCCAAGAGGTAAGCCTCACTCAAGAGCTCAGAAATCTCCAAAAATTTGCATCTGTCTATAAAGATGTGGGCGTTAGATTTCCCACGCCATTTGTAGAACTTTGCAGCGATGATGCGCTTGTGATGAGTTACGAAGAGGGTTTTCGTTTTGATGACAAAGAGAGTATCTTCAAACACAAGATAGATTTTCGCTCCATCATCGCCAAACTTGTCGATTTTTACACCACGCAAATGCTCATAAATGGCTATTTCCACGCCGACCCACACCCAGGAAATCTCCTTGTGAGCAAAGAGGGCGAACTCATCTTACTTGACTTTGGCATGGTCAAAACAGTACCAAACAACTCCAGAGTTGCCATCATAGAGCTCATCAAAGCTGCAAATGAGCAGGATTATGAACGCTATATCGCTGCATCTAAAAAACTAGGAACAGTCGCCTATGAAGCGCCCATCTCTGAACTAGCCGAGTTTACCTCCAAAATGTTTGAGATATTTTCCAACGAAAATCTCAGCAGCGAATCCATGCAGCAACTCGCCTTTGAAGTACTAGAGTCCACAAGAGGACTCCCTTTTAAACTCCCAAGCGACGCCATCTACATCCTACGTGTCAGTGCCATCGTGGAGGGCTTAGGGACAACCTACATAGAAAATTTTAATGGCATCAAAGATATCTTGCCCATCTTACAAAAAAACATCCCCCGAGCCTTAGGCGCAAAAGAGAGCATTCTAGAAACACTCATAGAGGAGATAAAAGAGATTCCTTTTCTTGCAAAAGACCTCAAGTCGGCAGTCAAAAAAATAAGCCAAAATGAGCTCCAAGTAGAGCTCTCCCTAGATCAGCTAGAGTGGATAAAACGCGACTTCAAAGAGAGCCAAAAAGCAACCGCCATCTCTTTTTCGCTCATGCTTTTGGGCATTTTTGCCCTTCTCTACGACAAAGAGCTCAAGGTTCTCGCCGCAACACTCCTCGCCTTTGGCATGGCAAGAATTTTATACAAATAAGGATAAAAATGTTTCAAACGATTTCTGCAAAAAAACAAAACGCTTTTTCTCGTCATCGCAAGTGTGCTTCTTTTTTCAACGGTGCTCCTCATCTTTGTCTATTTCAACCAAAAAGAGAAGCTCCAAAATCTCGAAGGTGAGTACCATGAAAACATCAAAAGCACCTATGAAAAAATTCTTGAACAACATCAAAATTTTTATAAATTTAGATTGCTCAATGTTATCAACATCAAAGGTGTTCGAGAGGCTTTTTATAACCAAGACAGAGAGGCTCTTTATACACTTGTAACACCCCATTTTGAGATGTTTAAAGAAGAAAACAGCTATCTAAAAATCATGCATTTTCATTTGCCAAATGGAGACTCCTTTTTAAGACTTCACGAGAAAGAGAAGTTTGGAGACAACATAGCGCAAAAAAGAGCCATGGCAAAAGCGATGCATGAACATAAAAAGCCACTTAATGGCTTTGAGTCTGGTATCTATATGCTAGCATACAGAGAGTTTATGCCTCTGTTTTACCAAGAAAACTATATAGGCTCTTTGGAGATTGGAAGCAGACCCGATCAGATTTTAGCCCAGATGGACTACCTTTTTGATCTAAAAGGAGCGCTTTTTGTCAAAGAGAACAAAATCATTGAGTACGCAGAGAAGAGCAATCTAAAAATCGGGGATTATAGACTTCAGTACAACACACTTCAAAGTGAAGCACTTCTTCAAATAATCCCAAAAGAGTATGATTTTAGCTCAAAGATAGAAGTTTATTTTCAGGACAAAACGTATGTGCTCTACCCTTTTGATATTTCTGATTATGAGGGCAAAGTGAGCGCAAAAGCACTCTATTTCCATGATATAACACAAATGAAAAATATCTTTAAAGAGACTGTACAAAAGCTGCTCTTTTTGCTTTTAGGGCTTATGACAGTGCTCATCTTTGTCATTCACAAAGGGTTTTCAAAGATTATCCAAACGATTCAAAACATCAACGATAAACTCGTAAAGAGCGTTTATGAGCTAGAGAACAATAAACTTTTTATGGATTCTATCGTTCAAAATAGCGCACATGGTATTATAGCGACTGACAAAAATGGAGTGATTACTCTTTTTAACAAAAAAGCTGAGTCGATACTCCTTTATGCAAGCGATGAAGTAGTCGCAAAACATACGCCAGATATTTTTCACCAAAAAGAGGAGCTCTTAAGAAAGGAAAAAGAGTTTCAAAAGCTCTTTGGCATCACACTGAAAAAACCGTTTGAAGTCCTCGTAGCAAAAACAGATTTGGGGCTTCAAAATGATGATGAGTGGATTGTTGTAAACAAAGCAAACCAAGAGTTGGTCGTAGCGTTGCATATCACCTCTTTGCTCGATTTGGAGGGCACGGTGCGTGGTTATTTGGGAATCATGCAAGACCTAAGTGCATCCAAAATCAAAGAGAAGCAAATAGCCCAATACATAGCACTTATCAACAAAAATATCATCACTTCCACAACAGACCTTCAGGGCAATATTACCTACGCTTCAGAAGCTTTTTGTAAGATAAGTGAGTACACTAAAGAGGAACTCATAGGACAAAATCATAGGATAGTACGGCATCCAGAGACCCCTAAAGAGATTCTTGAAACTATGTGGGAGAAGATAGTAAATGGAGGATTTTGGGAAGGTGAGATAAAAAACAAAACCAAATCAGGCGGTTTTTACTGGGTTGAAAATAAAATTTATCCGATTTATGATGCAAAAACAAACAAAAAAATTGGATACACGGCTATCAGGCAAGACATAACGGATAAAAAAATTATAGAAGAGATAAGCATTACCGATGGACTTACACACATCTACAACCGACGTCATTTCAACGAACTTTTTCCAAAGATTATCAATGGTGCAAAAAGAGATAATTCTCTTATCTGTTTCTTGCTTATGGATATAGACCACTTCAAACAATACAACGACAACTACGGTCATCAAGAAGGAGACAATGTTCTTGTAGCGTTCGCTACTTGTCTTAAAGAGACGTTTAAAAGAGCAGGCGACACAGTCTTTCGTTTGGGTGGAGAGGAGTTTGGTGTTATCTACAAAGCAGACGACACCACAAAAGCGCTTGAGTTTGCTCATAGAGTCAAAGAAAACATTGAGGCTATGAAAATCCCACATGCACACAACAGTGCAAGCCCATATATCACTGCCTCAATGGGTTTAGTATGTAAAAATGTCTTGAGTATAAAAGATATGGACGAGATATACAAAGAGGCTGATGACCTACTCTATATATCCAAAAAGAGTGGCAGAAATAGAGTAATACCAAATGCCATTAACTAGCCAAAGGAGACAAAGTGTTAAACCTACATGATATGCGAAGAGAGTACAAACAGAGCGAGCTTGATGAACACAGTGTAGATGCCAACCCGTTTGTGCAGTTTGAAAAGTGGTTTGTTGAAGCCAAAAATGCACAAGTTTTAGAGCCAAACAGTATGCTCCTAGCGACAAGTAGTGCGCAAAACATCCCCAATATCCGCGCTGTTTTACTCAAGATATTTGACGAGAGAGGTTTTGTTTTTTTTACAAACTACACCTCAGACAAAGCAAAAGAGATAGAAGAGAACCCAAATGTAGCAGTAGAGTTTTTGTGGCTAGACCTAGAGCGTCAAGTCCGTATCATCGGCACATGTGAGAAGATCTCCAGTGCAGAGTCTCTAGCCTACTTTATGAAACGCTCCCGTGGCAGTCAGATAGGCGCATGGGTAAGTGAGCAGAGCAAAATCATAAGCTCAAGAAAACTCCTCTCCATGGCGCTAGAGAAGATGAAAGAGAAGTTTAAAAACGGCGAAGTGCCTCTTCCTGACTTCTGGGGTGGCTACAGAATCATTCCAAACAAAATAGAGTTCTGGCAAGGCAGAGAAAGCCGCCTCCACGATAGAGTTCTTTATACGAAAGAAGAGAACCAATGGGAAATCTCAAGACTTGCACCGTAAACTCTTTTGTTTTCATAAAGCATAATGCTATTTTGGAAGTGAGGCTTTAGCCTCGCTGAGTTGCTTGAGCAACATCCCCTCAATCTCCTCTTTTGCTTTTTTAAGATTTTTTACATTTTGCGTATTGCACGCATTATGTCCATAGGTAGAGGGTTTTTTGATGGAATTTAAAACTTTTTCAAAAGCATTCATAGTATCTCCAAATAGTTGATTTGAAAAATTATAGAAAAAAAGTGTCGCGGAAGTGTCGCAGTTGGTTGATTGTGAAAAAGAAAATGGGAAAAAAGATATATGGTGCGACCGGGGAGATTTGAACTCCCACACCCGTAGGGCGCTACCACCTCAAGGTAGTGTGTCTACCGTTCCACCACGGTCGCATTTAGAGGTTAAAGCACCAAAGAGGTGCTTTATGGGTTACTTAGAGTTGATTAACCTAAGTATGGGTTAGCGTAAAGTGCTATAAGAGCAATTACAAGTGCGTAAATAACCTGAGCTTCGATCATCGCAAGAGCGATAAACATCGTAGTCATAAGTTTTGCACCTAAACCTGGGTTTCTAGCAGTACCAGCGATTGTTGCAGCAGCAGTATGACCCATACCGATAGCTCCACCAAGTGCAGCAAGACCAAGACCAAGACCTGCAGCGATCATTGAGTACGCTTTAAGTGTTTGGTTTGCAACATCACCATCGTTTGCTAAAGCAGCAGTAGCAAGTGCAACCATTAAGAAAATAATTTTTTTCATAAGTTTCTCCGTTATAAAGTTTTACAAATCTTCTCGGCTCACGTAACCACACTTTTGGTGTAGCAACCCATACATAAATGCAAGGATTTCCCTACTGAAATTTGATAGCGAATGATACACATAAACTTCTAAAAGTAAGTTTAATTTACACGATTCCTAAAGAGATTTTGTTCCCTTTGAACTCTAAAACCTCTACTTTTACCTCTTGCCCCTCTTTGAGGACATCACTTACCTTCTCAACTCTTTGCTCAGATATCTTAGAGATATGCGCAAGTCCGTCTGTTCCATCTGGAAGCTCTATAAATGCTCCAAAGTCAACTATCTTTTTAACAGTTCCTTTATGGATATCGCCTACTTTATACTCTATTTTAGGAGTTTTTGGCGTGTTGACGATGCCCTCTATATGCTCTCTTGCAGCTTTGACACCGCTTTTGCTCTTGCCTGTTACTTTTACTTTTCCATCTTTTTTATCTATATCGATAGCCACTTCAAACTTCTCGATTATCTCACGGATAGTCTTTCCAGCTTGTCCTATGATGTCGCCGATAAAACTTGGGTTGATGTGGAAAAAGTCACTGCTTGGTAAAACACCGTCATTAAGCTCTATAGATTTTTCAGCTTCTATCATGATATCTATGATATGCGCTCTACCCTCTTTTGCCTGATAAAGTGCCTCTTTTAAAACTGCAAGGCTGATACCGCCGAGCTTGATATCCATCTGCATAGCAGTAATGCCCTCTTTGGAACCTGTCACTTTAAAGTCCAAATCTCCATCATGGTCTTCAAGTCCCATGATGTCAGAGAGGATAGCGTATTTATCACCCTCGCTTACCATCCCCATAGCAATGCCCGCAACCACGTCGCAAGTCTCTATCTCCGCAGCGCGTAGTGCCATGTAACCGCCACAAACCGTTGCCATAGAAGAAGAGCCGTTAGACTCTAAAATCTCTGAAACCAATCGGATAGTTCTTCCCTCAAAATCAACTATTGGCTCTAGCGCTCTTTTTGCAAGATTTCCATGCCCTAGCTCTCTTCTCTTTACCCCCGTTATAGGCGATGCTTCACCAACGCTAAATCCAGGGAAGTTGTAGTGAACCATAAAGTTCTCATTTTGCACACCATCGTCTGTAAGCATCTCAAACATCTGTGCATCTTTTGGTCCACCGAGTGTAAGAACTACGAGCGCTTGCGTCTGCCCACGGGTAAAGAGGCACGACGCGTGTGCTTTTGGAAGTACATTTGTGCTTATAGAAATCGGTCTGATTTCATTGAGCGCTCTGCCATCAGCACGAACTCTTTCGTTTAGTATCTGGCTTCGTACCTGAATGCGCTTTACTTTTTCTATCGCATCTTTGAGCGTCACCTCATCCCAATGCTCTTGCTTAAGCAGAATTTTTTTTCTAAGAGCTCTAAGCGCTGTGGAGCGTTCAGACTTTGCCATCTGGTTCATCGCGGCTTTGATATCTTCAAAATGGTGTGTGCGCACATACGCTACCATATCTTCATTGACAACATGCACCTTATACTCTATCTCATTTGCCTCTTTTTGAAACGGGGCAAAAGAGCTCTCATACTTTGTGTTGTTCTCAAAAAGAAGCTCTTGTGCTTTTTCCAAGATAGAGACCAACTCATCCTCTGCAACAGCGTTAGAGACGTGTTTTGTCATAAGCGGCGCGCTGAGTGTCGGGTATAGGAGTGGGTCGATGATAAAATCAGTATCTACCTGATTTGAACCGATACTTCGCATCTCTATCATCAAAAGATCCTCTTTTGAACCTGAGAGGAAGAGGTCAAGTGTTGCGTCTCCAAGCTGGGAGAGTGTTGGGTTTAAAACTAGCGCACCATCTATTTTTACTGCTCTGATAGCCGATACAGAGGTGTTGATAGCGATATCACTCACAAAGAGTGCCGCTGATGCCGCGTTAAGAGCTAGCACTTGAAGGTCTGCCTCTTTGTCAACACTAAGCGCTAAAATAGTTATCTGTGTCGGATGCCCAAACCCTTTTGGAAAAAGAGGGCGCAAAGATCTGTCCACGATGCGTGAAGTAAGTGTTTCAAAATCACTCGGTTTTGTTTCGCGTTTAAAAAATCCACCAGGGATTTTGCCCGCTGCATATGTTTTTTCGATGTACTGCACAGTAAGTGGGAGAAAATCATCTTTGACAACCTCAGTCTCATCGATAACAACCGTTGCAAGGAGCACTGTATCGCCACTTCTAAGCCACGCTGCACCATTTGCTTGTTTTGCTACTTCACTAAAAGAGTACTCTTCTTCTCTATTTTTCAAATCTACTTTTACATCATATTTCACTTTTTTCTCCTAATATTTTTTCTATTCGTTCTTCATCTATCTTCTCTAACTCTTCATAATAAAGAGCTGTTTCAACATAATCATCTATCTTGTGCAGATAAAACACATTATCCGCAAAGGGTTCCAAAAACTCAAGCACATCTGTAGGTATGACAGGAGCTGTTATGTAGATGGCTTTTGGCTTCATGGCAAGAATGGCTTTTAATGCGGTGAGAAACTTAAGCCCAGTTTCACTTCCCTCATCGATGAGCATAACTATCTGATTTTGCATCGATGTAAAAGGGCGCCCTTTTCTATACTGATAGATGTAGCTTAAAATCTTCTCTTCATGTTTTCTATGCGCTTCACCGTAGATATAGTCGTACTTGATACCAAAAGCGGTAACGAGGTTTTCATTGATAACTATCTCTTCTCCCTCGCAAACCCTTGCTATCTCGCACTCATGGTTATTTGGAGCTAAAATCGCCTCTGAGAAGAGAAAATCTATACTGTTTTTGTATTTGCCACGGACATGATAAGCAAGATCCAAACCTCCCTTGGATACCGCGATGAGCTTCCAGTTCTCATCTTTGAGCTTTTGCATCGGGATAACATCATAGAGCTTTTTTGCTGCGTCCTCACGATTTTTTAAGATATTTTTATACTTTCCCATACGCTTAATTGTTCTCTGATTTATCAGGAAGTCTATATGCAAATCCTGATGCATTGCTGTTTGGCGACATAATAGGTTTAAGTCGTAGGGTTAAGTAGATATATCTATCATAAACAGAGTCGGAGATACCGCTTAAGTTTAAGATAGGTCTGTTGTTTTCAACATATCTAAGTCCAAAATCCCAACATCTTTTTTGATATAAAAATCCTATCTCAAAGCCTCTCTTTTGGCTTCTCTGTAAATCATAACTATGTCTATAGCTATAAGAGTAGTGCTTGTCGTATCTATAGTTAATACTTGAAGTCAAGTAACTTGTGATGGGTGTTGTAGTTGGCGTATCAGGCAAAAAGCTATCTTTGTACATATGTGAAAGCCCCAAATCAAAACTCGAAGTTCTATAAGAGACCTGATTGAAGTTTTTAGAAAAATCACTCTCATCATAGTTATAAACCATGTTGTTATAAAAATTCAAATTATCCGTTATCTGATAGTCAAGTTCATTCTCTATCTCATCTGCGACGTTGCTATTATAAGAGATATTTTGGCTCACTCTATGGTAGAGAATCTGCTCTCCTAAAACATCATAAAGATAGTGCGCAAAATAGAGTTGCAATCTTTTCTCTACACTAGCTATATTATAAAACTCACATCGTGCCGCATACTCTGGGTCTGTAGCGTTGCTAGCGTAAGAGCAGTAGTCATCTCTTTGTTGCGGCGTAAAAAGCTCCATTTGCTCATCATAGTACCCATTTTGCGACTCTAACCCATCCATTTGGTACTGTGTTCCAACCTCAATAACGTGCGTAAAAGTCTCAAATGCACGGGTAAGTTGTGTTGATGCGCTCAACTGGTGGTAGTTTCTGCCAAAAAGACCGCTATCATACTCTAAAGAGTTGTTTTGCACGCTATTTTCACCATTAAAGTCAGTATGCTGTGCATAAAAATGAGAAGTATATGCCACATTTAAAAACTCATCAAAAAGTGATGCTTGAAGTGTTACAGGGATGTTCATATCTGTTTGCACCGCGCCAACACCTGCTTGTCTGTAGTAGTTGTTGCTCTGGATATCCATACTATAGCTGAGATGATTTTCTAACCATGTGTCAAGATAGGTATGGTAGTGGAGTGCTGGAAGATTTTGGATAGTCTTTTCATTACTATCAAGCGTCAAATCCTTGTAGTGCTTGAAGTAAGCACCCATATAGTCATCATCTCTGTTATAAAAAGCGTTGATTCTTGAGAGAAGTTGCGTTGTTGTTGCATTTTGGGTTGTGTCGTTTGTCGAGAGGTTGATGTAGTCAACGTCGTTCATGTTTACTATATCAGCATAGATGCCAGACTGCCCCTCAAGCGTTGTCCCAAACCATTGGTTGATAAAATCATCGTTTTGGTACAAGAAGTTAAAACCATAGTGCTTATCGTTGGCAAGTTGGCTATCGCTAAAATAGCTCTGTTTCTCTTTAAAGTAACCCGCAGTCAGAGAGCCTTTGGATGTTTTACTATCGACAAAGCGAAAGGTTGAGTAGAGTCCCTCTCCTCTGTTTGTTCTGATTTGAGGTTTTAGTTCCAAATCCCACCAGTTCTGTTCTGCTATAAAGAGCGCTTGTTCATAGTAAAGACCCTCTTTTGTTGAGTAACCAACCATCGGAGGCAACACACCCGTTCTTCGTGTTGTGTCAAGCGAGTAACCAAAATAAGGGGTGTAAAAAACAGGGATATCGTAGAGATAGATTCTTGTATTGTAGAGATTTAGCCACATCGTGTCGGTGTTATACTCAGAGGAGGTAAACTCCATCTTCCAAAGAGGGTTGTTTGGGTCACACCCGCTCATAACTCCGGATGTCACTTCTACATCCGTATCTTTTGCATACCCCTCATCACCGCTGAGCCAAACATCTGATGTCTTTTCGAGCATAAAAAATGGCTGAAATGTACGCTCTTTGTTTGCTATGTTTAACTTAGCGTATTCGCCTAGAAGCTTGATGTTCTCCCCTTGGCTTGCCGCAATATTTCCAAAAAGCTCTAAATCGCCGCTATTTCTGTCATAGCGCGCTTTTTTTGCACTTAGCTGATAATCTTGATAGATAACTACTACATCACCGTCTGCTGTAACGATGTTCTCTTTTGTATCCATCGTAGTGGCAAACACCTCTACCTTAGCATCCTCTGCCCATACGCTTGCTGCAAAAAAGAGCAGAAAAAGAGCAACCCTAGACATCGACAACCACTGTTTTAGCACTTTTGTCATGCCAAGCTTGTCTGAGTGGGTCTAGCACTCCCCATAAAAATCCCAAATAGAAGAGCATCTCGCTCAACACTCGAACAACCCCGCGATTGAGCGCTACAACAACATTTGGCTTTTGCAATGTTTTCATCTCCACAACTCTAATTTTTACAAGAAGTTTTCCCACCGTCGCACCATACTGCATCACAAAATAGGCTTGATAGACAACTTTTATCGCCATATACTCTAAAACAAACTGGTTGGTGAGAAGAATCATCTCTTCGACTGTTTTTGCCTCAAAAAAGGAGTCCCCGAGTGAGAGAATAAGCAAAAGAGAGAGTAGCATCTCATCGATAAAAAAAGCAAAAGAGCGTTTTTTAATCGATGCGAGATGCATCCCCTCGCGGTGCATTCTATCTTGAATCTCTTCGTTCATTTTAGAGTGCTTGGTACGCTATATCGGTTCGCAGTTTCTTACCTGCAAAATGAACCTGTCCGCATCGCATATAGGCTCTGTCTCTTGCCTCTTTGATGGTATCGCCAAGTCCTACACACACAAGCACTCTTCCGCCATCTGCATAAAGCTTATCATCTACTCTGCTCACACCCGCGTAAGAGATGTGTGTATATGCCTCAATCTCCTCATGGCAGACATCATCCACGATAATCTCAGCAGGAGTTGAGTTGCCATAAGGGTAGTTTGCACTTGCCATAACGACGCCAACTGCATACTGCTTTGAAAACTCTACTTTTATCTCGCCTAGTCTTTTTGTAGCGGCTTTATAGAACATATCGCTCACGCTTGAAGTCATAAGCGGCATAAGTATCTCACACTCAGGATCGCCAAAACGGACATTAAATTCTAAAGTAATCGGCTCACCTTTAACAACCATAATTCCGATAAAAAGCACGCCCTCAAATGGCGCACCCTCTTGCTGCATCCCATCAAGTGTCGGGCGGATAATGCGCTCTCTTACTTTTTGGTAAAGTTCCTCATCAACCAAAGGCGTTGGCGCATAAGCACCCATACCGCCCGTGTTTGGTCCCTCATCGTTGTCTTTGAGCCTTTTGTGGTCTTGTGCCGCTGGAAGAAGGATATAGTCTTTACCATCACAAACTGCAAACATAGAGAGCTCGTACCCATCAAGATACTCTTCCACGATTACCTTGCGCCCTGCATCTCCAAAACTCTTCCCGCTTAGCATCTCGGAGATAGCGATTTTTGCCTCATCATGTGTGAGTGCGATGATAACGCCCTTGCCACCGCAAAGTCCATCCGCTTTTACAACGATAGGAGCGCTTAGCGTCTCAGTAAACTTAAATGCTTTTTCGATAGAATCAGTCTCAATGTAACGTGCTGTTGGGATGTTGTACTTTGCCAAAAAGTTTTTCATATAAACTTTTGAGCCCTCAAGTTGTGCCGCCTCTTTGCTTGGTCCAAAGATGACAAGTCCGTGCGCTTTAAAGATATCTACCACGCCATCCACAAGCGGAGCTTCTGGTCCTACGATAGTAAGCCCAACACCGTTTTCTTTGACAAACTCCGCCAAAGCGTTATAATCTTTGATGTTAAGATTTGTCCCCAAAGAGGAAGTCGCGCCATTTCCAGGCATAAAAAAGAGTTCATGCGCCTCTTGTTCATTTAAAATTGCGCGTGCTATAGAGTACTCTCTGCCACCATTGCCGATAATCAAAATCTTCATAAAAACTCCAAAATTAGTTCAAAAATCTGTTCAAAATATCTAAAGAGCGCCTCTCAATATCTTCAACAAATTTTTTCAATCAATAGCCCGAGCAGCCGTTTCGCGTTTGGCTTAGTTCTAAAAAGCCGTATTTGGGCGAAGCGAGGCTCTCTAACGGCGGCATTATCTCGACAGAGTAAACGTATCTCAAACGATAGCACCAACACACAAGAGCGCTACTAGTTCGCTATGTGAAAATGTAGAACCCTCATAATGCGATAAGGCGAACTCCCCAGACTACTAGAAACATTATACAAAACTATTCATAAAACTCTCTTTACGCACTTTTGCAAAATATTCTTAGAAATGAGGTTTCAACCCCGCCCCAGTTATGTTTAACGGGGCTAAAGCCCCATTTTAAAGAGAGTTCAAAACTACTTAAGAGCAAGCTCAATACAGCTCTCTATGGAGGTATTTTGACTTACTATATGCTCAACTCCCTCTGGCAGACAGTTAGCTGTTGTCGTGCCGATGACGATTACTTTGGCATTTGGGTGGATAGTGTTGTTTTTTAAAAAGCACTCTATGGATGAGGGAGAGGTAAAGATGAGCGTGGAGTCATCATTCACTCTTACATCTAAAATCTCTTGTGAACACTCGCTCACATACAAAATCTCTTCCTCTATGCTATAGCCCTCATCTCTGCTTCTTTGCACAAAATCAGATGCGACAAGCTCTGCACGGAGGTAGAGCCATCTTGTCTCTTTTGGGTACTCTTGTATATATTTTGCAAGACTATCGCCATATCCATCACCGGTAGCTAAAATTTTACCACCGAACTCACTGTACGCATTGGCTGTTTTGATGGAGACACACAAAGAGGGTATCTCTATAAAATCCTCCCGCTCGTACTGTTCTAGTGCTTTTACGGTCTGTTTGGATGTAATGATAAGATAGTCATAATGAGAAAAGTTGATGTCAGGCTTTAAAAACCTGACATCTAAAGACTTAACATTGATGGCATGCTCACTTTTGGAAGTGGCAAAGAGGTAGATTTTTTTTGGCATACAATTATTCCTTCTTAAATTATCAAAAATTTAGTGTAATTTGGAATGTTTTAAACTGCAGACATAGTGAACTATGTCGAAGTCTAATCATTTCAAAGTGTGCTGAAATTTTGAATAATTTATTCCCACTCGATTGTTGCTGGTGGCTTTGAGCTTATGTCGTAAACAACACGGTTGATACCATCCACTTCATTGATGATACGTCTGCTGATACGCTCTAAGAGGTCATGCGGAAGATGCGCAAATGTTGCCGTCATACCATCTACTGCTTCAACAACTCTCACACATACCGTGTTGTCATACGTACGGTTATCACCCATAACGCCGACTGATTTTACATTGAGCAGTACTGCAAAAGCTTGCCAAGTTTTTGCATAGTAGCCGCTTGCTTTTAGCTCATCAAGTAAGATAACATCCGCTTCTCGAAGCAGCGTCAAATCTGCCTCATTGACATCACCCATGATACGAATCGCAAGTCCTGGTCCAGGGAATGGATGGCGGTTTATCATCGACTCTGGAAGTCCAAGCTCCAGACCGATTTTGCGCACTTCATCTTTAAAAAGCTCTCTTAGCGGCTCGATAAGTTCAAAATCCATCCAATCAGGCAATCCACCAACATTATGGTGTGACTTGATAACCTCGGATGGACCATTTACAGAGATAGACTCTATAACGTCAGGATAAAGCGTGCCTTGCGCTAAAAACTTGATACCGTCATGTTTTTTAGCCTCTTTTTCAAACTCTTCTATAAATGTATGTCCGATAATTTTGCGTTTTTTCTCTGGGTCACTCACGCCTGCAAGTTTGCTTAAAAAACTCTCTCTTGCATCCACAACGACCAAAGGCACTTTGAGGTTAATCTTAAAAACCTCTTCAACCTGCTCTCTCTCGCCTTTGCGTAAAAGTCCATTGTCAACAAATACAGGAACTAACTGCTCTCCGATAGCTTCATAAAGCATCGCAGCAACAACAGAGCTATCCACTCCACCGCTTAGTCCGCAAAGAACTTTGCCTGTTCCTACTTTTTGGCGGATACTCTTTATCTGCTCTTTTAAGAAGTGTTCCATCTTCCACTTCTCTGTAACGCCACAGATAGTTCTTGCGAAGTTGCGAAGCATCAAATAGCCCTCTTCAGAGTGCTGAACTTCAGGGTGATACTGCATCGCATAGATACGTCTTTTCTCATCGGCGATAGCTGCATAAGGAGAGTTTGCAGATGTGGCAATAGGAGTAAATCCTTCAGGAAGCACATCTACCTTATCGCTATGGCTCATCCAAACAATGCGCCCATCATCACAATCTTTTAAAAGTGGTGAACAGTTGTTCTCATAGTTGTTAATCGTTAGTTCAGCTTTGCCATACTCATGGTGATTTGAGCGAATAACGCTACCGCCAAAGTCAACCGCAATTCTCTGCATACCGTAGCAGATACCAAGCACAGGAATCCCCATGCTATAAACACCTTGATCCACAACGTAGGCATCTTTGTTGTAAACAGAAGATGGACCTCCGCTTAAGATAACGCCTTGTGGGTTTTTTGCTTTGATATCTTCTACTTTTGTATGGTAAGGAAGAATCTCACAGTAGATTTTATCTTCACGTAAGCGACGAGCTATAAGCTGGGTATATTGAGACCCAAAATCTAAAACTATAATGCTGACATTTGTCATATAAATACCTTTGAAAAGAGTGTTTGAAGAGGGTTATGTACCCTTTTGATAGCAAAAGGATACACAAAGTTTGTTTAATGTTTGATGTAGAGCCCTAGCACTTCGAACTGAACATACCAGATAGCGATTGAGACGACATAACCTATAAAAATAGTCCAAGAGTACTTCATATGTGAGCCAAATGTATAGATTCCCGGAAGTTTACCCATAACACCGACACCCGCCGCAGAGCCAAACGAGATAAGCGAACCGCCGATTCCCGCTGTTAAAGTAACAAGCAACCACTGATCAACGCCCATCTCTGGATTTGCTTTTAGGATTGCCGACATAACAGGAACATTATCCACGATAGCAGAGAGGAAACCGACACCGATATTTGACCATGTAGGTCCAAGAACCGATGGGTCATAAACAACCGCCGCAAGTCCAAGCCAACCGACAAAGTAGAGAGCTCCAACCGCCGCTAAGATACCGAAGAAAAAGAGAAGCGTATTGTTCTCAATCTTTGCGATAGAGTGGAAGATGTTAAACTCAGAGTTATGCACTTTTTTAAGTCTGTAAGCATAAAGCTTAAGAAGAGAGAGACCAAAGAGCATACCCCACATAGCTGGAAGATGCAGCACTTGATGCGAAAGTACGGCACAAACGATGGTAAATACGCCAAGCCCGATAACCACTTGAGCGCCATGCATCATCTCAGGTTTTTTCTCAGTCGTTGCATCAAAAAACGGTGTCTCATCGGGTACAAATCTGCTTAAGAGATATCCCGTTACAAAAAACCCTCCGATAGAAGCTGGGAAGAGGAACAAGAAGTCCACAAACTCTCCTTTTCCTGCCGCCCATGCCATAAGGGTTGTGATATCTCCAAAGGGACTCCACGCACCGCCGGCATTTGCCGCAACAACGATGTTTATCGCCCCTGGAACCAAAAACGAAACCTTGTTGCGCTCAATGGTTATAAGAACTGTTGAGAGGATAAGAGCAGTCGTTAGGTTGTCTGCAACCGGAGAGATGAAAAACGCCAAGATTCCCGTTGCCCAAAAGAGCTTTTTGTAGCTGTACCCTTTGGAGACAAGGTTGTATTTGAGTCTGTCAAAAACGCCCATGTGAATCATCGACTCGATAAATGTCATAGCAACAAACAAGAAGAAGAAAATCTCTGCAATCTCTAGGATGATATGTTCAACCTGCGTATGCACCATATTCATGTCCATGCCGTTGATGGCATAGTAAAGAGCAACAAGCATAAACAAAAAAGTACCCGTAAAGAGTGCCGGTTTAGCCTTGTCTATATGGTACTTCTCCTCAGCGGCAACAAAATAGTAACCGATAACAAAGATAATAAGAGAGGCAAAACCTACCCACGTAAATGTCAAATCCGGTATAGAGCCCCCCTCTGCACCACCTGCACTTCCGTACGCAAAACCAAACCCTAAAAACAAGAGCATCAACAACCTAATCATTTTCATCCTTTTGTATAAAATGTACCCCGATAGACTCGTCTCTCGCCAATGCAGCAAGAACAATCTCTCTTGCACTGAGCAAACGAAATTTGAGAAGTTTACCAATTTTTTCATTCAAAAGAGCATTAATCTGCTCCAACGCACTCTTTAAACCGCTTTTTGTCCTAACGATGGAGACATTCTCCCACATAATGCGGCGAAGAAGATTTTTTTTCTCTTTATCCTCTTTGTAGCTCATTACCTCATCGGCAACTTCAAACGTAACACTCTTTTTGTGCTCTTTTTTGCCCAAAAGATGCGCAACCGCTCTTTTGCCAAAGACAAGACCCTCTAAGAGCGAGTTCGAGGCAAGCCTGTTTGCTCCATGCACTTTTGTCGAAGCAACCTCTCCTACAGCATAAAGAGATTTGACGCCAGAGACCGCGCCATTGACATCTGTCTTAATCCCGCCGATAGCGTAGTGAAACGCCGGAGATATCGGTACACGCTGTTTTGGCACATCAAAACCTAAATCTTGGAGATTTTTATAGAGATTTGGAAAGCGTTTTGTAAAGTAAACATGCTCGAAGTTTTGAAATGAGAGGTAGGTTTGCATCCCTGTTTTTTTATGATGATCGTAAATCGCTTTACTTACGATATCGCGTGAAGCAAGCTCTCCCCGTTCGTCATAATCAAAAAGAAATCTTCTCCCATTCTCATCTTCAACCGTAGCGCCCTCACCTCTAAGCGCCTCAGTAAGAAGCAGTTTTTGTGCGGAGTTGTTATCTACAAAAACAGTCGGATGAAACTGCATCATCTCCATATCTGCAAGCTCTATCTTTTTCATGACGCAAAGCCCCTGCATATCGGCACTGATGCACGGTGCATTTGTGTGGTAGGCATACAAAGAGCCCACGCCCCCACTTGCGATGATGACATTATCCGCATAGATATTTCTACTCTCACGATGGTCAAGCACAGTCACCCCATAACACTCGCCATCTTTGATAAGCAAATCAACCACTCTCGCATCAGTTAACATCGGATGAGGATTTTGCTGCAACAAAAAGTAGTGCATATAGCGACCCGTTGCATCGCCTCCTGCATGAAGAATCCTCTCTTTGGAGTGGGCTGCCTCTTTGGTGTAGAGAAGTTTGCCCTCTTTATCTCTGTCAAACTCAAAACCGCGTGCTATCAAATCATCGATAATTCCCTTGGAACTCTCACTTAAAACCCTAACCGCCTCTTCATCACAAAGCCCAGCTCCGGCATCAAGTGTATCTTGAACATGCAGAGGAATATCTTCGGCATCGATTGCCAAAGCGATACCACCCTGTGCATAAAAACTGTTGCACTTAAAAGTCTCTCTTTTGTTAATGATAAGGACTTTTTTATCACGAGGAAGATGCATAGCAGCGTAAAGCCCCGCTACACCTGCTCCTACTATAATGACATCATATTTCATTTTTGTGCGGTTCCGCTCTCGCTATTGTCACTCTTTGGCTGTTTGATAATAAACTTGACATTATCATCACCCTTTGGTGCGCTCTCTTGATAGTATGGATCAGCTTTATATCCGCATCCACTTAGATTAAGCAAAAAGATTGCTATAATTACTCCATGAAAAACGCTGCTCAGATTATAGATTCTATTCAAAGTAAACCTCAATTTTCTAGACTATCTTCGCACAAATGCATGCAAAGAGTCAAATCTATGTTTACACCGCCAGTGCGCAAAATGATCAACTTTACTTACATTAAAAACAGAACACTATTTTTTGTATTTAATCATCCCGTTGGGAAACAAGAGTTTGATAATAATATACAAACTATTAAAAGCGCTTTAAAATTCTATATGCCCCCAGAGTGCATGGAGGAAGATGTGCCTCTTTTTGATGACATCAGAGCTTTTGTAACATACACACCAAAAAACATCGCCAAAGAGGAAGAAAAACAAAAAGAGGTCTATCCAGAGCGCGCTAGTGGCGACTTTGAAATACCCATACAAGATAAAAAACTTCATTCGCTTGTTCTTAGCATCCAAAAAATCATCAAAGAGATGCATAAAAATGACGCTTGAAGAGACCATCAAACAGCTTCCTGATTCTGCAGGAATTTACCAATACTTTGACATAGAGGGGCGACTTCTTTATGTGGGAAAAGCAAAAAGTCTAGCAAAAAGGGTAAAAAGCTACTTTTACTTCACCCCAGAGCTCAGGGCAAATCCAAATCTCTCAAGCAGAATCACTAAAATGATAGAGCAAACCGTCTCGCTTAACTATATCGTTGTCAACTCCGAACACGATGCGCTTATCCTTGAGAACTCTCTTATCAAACAGCTGATGCCAAAGTACAATATTTTGCTTCGTGACGATAAAACCTACCCCTACATTTACATCGATTATGGACAAAAATATCCTCGCTTTGAGATTACAAGAAAAATCATCAAATCATCCACTATCAAGTATTATGGTCCATACTCTGTCGGCGCACGTGACATCTTAGACTCCATCTACGAACTCTGCGCTCTTGTACAAAAAAAAGGGTCTCTGGCGTCCAAAAAGCTCTGCCTCTACTACCAGATAGGCAAATGCCTCGGTCCTTGCGAACTTGACATACCGCAAGAACGCTATAAAAAAGAGCTTGATACCGCCACAGAACTCATCCAAAACAAAAAAATACTCCTCAAAAAACTTGAAGAGAAGATGCATTTTTATGCCGAAAACCTCCGCTTTGAAGAGGCGAAAGAGATTCGTGACAGATGCGAGCGCATAAGCCGCTCCGAAATAAAAAGCGAGATAGACTTTGCCACCAATGAGAACTACGACATCTTCGCCATCGAACACACCGAGACAAAAGCCGCCGTTGTACGTATCTTTATGCGTGATGGCAAAATCATCTCCTCCTCCCACGACACCATCGCACTGCATGAGGGGTACGATGCAGACGAGCTCTACCAAAGAGTTTTGATGGAGTTTTACACACATGGCAAGCCGCCCATCATAGCACCCATCTTAGTAGCTGCAGATTTTGAGGGTAGAGAGGTTTTAGAGGAGTATCTTACTACTCTTTTTGAGAAAAAAGCTGCCATTCACGTTCCCAAAGTGGGCAAGAAAAAACAGCTAGTTGACCTAGCACTGCTCAATGCAGCCGAACTGCTCAAAAAAGAGAGTGCATCCAAAAACAGCGACATCACCCATGAGATACAGGAGCTTTTTGGACTTCAAAGAGCACCGCAGCGCATAGAGGTTTTTGACAACTCTCACATGTCTGGCGTGGCAACGGTGGGCGCTATGGCAGTTTATGCAGAGGGTGCATTTGAGAAAAAGAGCTACCGCATCTACCACCTTCATGCCAGAGATGAGTATGGACAAATGCGGGAGATGCTCACAAGAAGATGTGAGAGTTTTGAAAAAAATCCGCCTCCAGATTTGTGGGTTTTAGATGGAGGAGCAACACTGCTTCATCTTGCGCTTGAAATCCTAGAGTCTAATGGTGTTTTTTTAGACGTTATCGCCATTTCAAAAGAGAAAGTAGATGCCAAAGCACACCGTGCAAAAGGCAAAGCTAAAGATATCATGCACTCCAAAGAGAACATCTTTAAACTCCAAGAGAGCGACAAAAGACTTCACTTTGTACAAAAACTCAGAGATGAGGCGCATAGATGTGCCATCAACTTTCATAAAAAAACAAAACTAAAACTCGACCAAGAGAGCAATCTTTTAACTCTCAAAGGGATTTCGCAAGCAAAAATCATCAAGCTACTTAACCATTTTGGGACATTTGAAGCACTCCGCAAAGCAACTGTTGAAGAGATAAGTTGCGTTTTAAACATAAAAGATGCCAATATAATAAAAAACAGTTATATATAAGTTTTTTTTTAAACTATTAATGCTATATTTAGCGACTTTTGTGATTTTTTACGATAAATAGAGGTTTTTATGAATAAAGTTGTACCAAAAAATGAAGAGTATCTTTTTGAAGGAAAAGTAGCCATTGTTCAGACTGATTTAAATGGAACTATTACTTTTGCCAACAGAAAGTTTTGTGAAGTCTCTGGTTATACACTTGATGAACTTCTAGGCAGTAACATCAGCATAACTAAACACCCACAAACCCATGAATCTACTTTTGAGAAGATGTGGAACACTTTAAAGAGTGGACAGGTTTATAACAGTATGCTCAAAAACTTGCGTAAAGATGGGCTCTACTACTGGATTGATATTGAAATTGCTCCTATTTTCAATAAACAAGGTCAAATGACGGGCTATATCTCTGTTAGTAAACCTTCTCCAAGAAAAAACATTCAAGAAAATGAAAAATTGCAACACAATAGCAATAACCAATAGCAAAGGGTATCTATGTTAATTTATAACTATAAAAAAGAGTTTGTGGGGATAGACGAAGCCGATTTGAAGGCTTTAGGGTTTTTAAGTATAGCAAATATGCGTGCGGAGGCTCCAGATTTCGCAGATCTTTTCATCAAAACACCAGGTTATATCCATAACTTTAAGCATGTTCATTGGATTGACTATATAGCATGTAACGATAGCGGAACGGACGCAAAAGCGATTCTCAATGTAAAAGATAAAAAATTCACGACAAACCTTGCCATTAAGACAATTTATCTTGTTGACAATCCTGCGCAAAAAGCCTTTATCGTAGAGCTTTTAAACCTTAGGACACTCTCTGGAGCACAAGAAGCACAAATCATTGCTGCACCATCCACACAAAAAACAGAGCAAACAGTAGCACCCAAAGATGTAGCTCCACTCAAAAAAGAGCCTAGCTATGAGAACCTCAGTACTAATGTCATTAAAGACCCTTATGAAGAGGAGTCGCATGAGCTTGTCCCTCAAGTCCCAAGCAAACCTCGTGAAATCAACATTGAGATACATGATTTACTCGCGGAAGAGCCTGTTGCACCAAAACCAGAGATTGCAAAACAAGAGAGCAAAAAGGAACCTATAGCTGAATTAAAACAGCCACTTCTTGAGGAGGAGACCCCTTTTGATAGTTATGTTTTTGATCCACATGTCGCATCAGATGATTTGGGGCTGCCTATTGATTTAGTAGAAGAGTTTGTTCAAGACTTTATAGCTCAAGCAAATAGTTTTAAAGGCGACCTCTACAACTCTCTTGCCAACGGAAATATGGACAATCTCAGGATTCAATCCCATAAACTCAAAGGCGTTGCAGCAAACCTAAGAATCGAAGATGCACTCGATGCACTTAAAATCATCAACACCTCGCATGATGATTATGAGATAAAAATAAATCTTGATAGATTTTACAAAATCATCACTAAACTCTCAAAAGAAGAAGCCCCTAGCATCGCTTCTAAAGAAACTCCTAGTGAGACAAAAGAGACAGATGATTTGGTTTTATCTTTTAAAGAGGAGCCGCTTACTATCAAACAAAATGAGATAAGCGATGCAGATGTTCCCGATACCATAGAAGTTCCTCAACTTGCTGATGATGATTTTTTCAAACCAACCCCAACTCCTCATGTGGCAGAAGATTTGAGCGCAGAGTTATTCCTGAATGAAGAGTCTCTGCCAGAGCAGGAGAGTCCTCTTGTTCTCCTTCATTATGACAAAAAGAAAATAGCACACGATATAGGCTTAGATTTAGAGAGCTTTAACGAACTCTTTGAAGACTACCTCGCAGAAGCTAAAGAGATTACACAAAATATGAATAGCGCGATGCAAAATAGCGATTTAGCTACTTGCAAGAGCTTCGCTATCAAGCTTAAAGGGATGAGTGAAAACATGCGAATTCATGAGTTTGACGCATCTTTAGAGAGTATTATCAACGCAACGCAAAACGCGCAAATCAAAGATTTTGTAGCACAGACCATTTCAATCTTGGCTCTTATATCAAAAACAGAGGGTAAATAATGCAGTTTGGATTAAAAAATAGATTAAGACTTATCAGTCTTCTTCCGATTGTCGTACTTTTTGCGATGACGAGTTACTATGTTTACAACTCATTTTTGGGGTTCAATGCTGCGCAACAGCTCCAAAACAGACTAGAGCAAAACAGAAAACTCAATGAAGTAGTCAGTAACGTTGCGCGTGAGCGTGGTATGAGTGCGATGTATCTTGGAAACAAGACAGAAAATATCCTCAAATCACTTCATGAACAAAGAAAAGTTGTTGACCAAAAGGTGGAGAGCTACCTTCAATTTGCACAAGAGAGTAAAAGACTCCATACAGATGCAAACAACGGTGAAAAAAGTGATTGCCTCGCATGTGG
This sequence comes from Sulfurimonas lacustris, assembly GCF_059705355.1. Lineage (NCBI taxonomy): Bacteria > Pseudomonadati > Campylobacterota > Epsilonproteobacteria > Campylobacterales > Sulfurimonadaceae > Sulfurimonas > Sulfurimonas lacustris. The sequence goes on along the minus strand of NZ_AP046125.1, from coordinate 355,272 downwards.
CAACATAGATAACGTCATTGCGGTTATTGCTAAAATCAAGTCGGTAAGGCCTCTTGTTGATGCACACACCATAGAGTTTGAAGAGATGTTTATGGATGTCTATGTTGCAGCACAGGCAACTTTTATCAAACAGCTTGAACAAATTACCGAAAACCAGATAGATAAAGAGATTAATCAACTTTACTCTCTTTATATCTCAATGGTCAACGCAAAAGAGGCATCGGGTATTGAGAGAGGGTATATGGCATATATCATCTCTCGTTCTACAGAACTAACAAGTGAAGACTTAAACAAATGGATTTCTCTTATCGGTAAAGCCGATGCACTCAACTATGAGGGGATTCAAAACAAAGAACTTGTAAAGAGCTTAGACACACTCTTTAAAAATGAAGATGCAAAAGAGCTCTTTGAAGAGATAAACAGCGAGAGAACAGCGATTATCTCCGTTGCAGAGAGCGGTGAGTATGATATTACTTCAGGTATCTGGTTTACTATGCTCTCTGAAAAAATCAACATTATAGCCCAAGCAGAAGAGCTCCTCTTAGATGCGATGAACGCAAGAGCGCAGACAGTACAAGATGAGTCCCTTCGTGTTCTTATTTTAACATTCACCGTTTGGTTTATTGCGATTATTCTTGGTATTTTGGGCTATATCTTATCCAATGAGATTGCAAAAAACATCAAAAACCTTGAAAACGTTTTAGAAAAAGTTACGGGTGACTACGACTCAAAAGAGAGAAAAATCAACCTTCATACGGCAGAAGGTACAAACTTAGCTTACCAACTTCTTGAAGATATCATCGAGCAGACCAAAAAAGATAAAATTTCTGCACAAGAAGCGAGTGAGGCAAAATCCATGTTCTTGGCTAATATGTCACATGAGATTCGAACACCTCTTAATGGAATTGTCGGATTTACTGAACTTCTTAAAGATTCAGGGCTTCAAGAAGAACAGAGTGAATTTGTCGATATCATCGAAAAAAGTTCAGAAAATCTTCTTGAGATTATCAACAACATTCTTGACCTCTCTAAGATTGAGAGCAACAAACTTGAGATTGAAAACATCGCATTTAACCCTATCTTAGAGTTTGAGAGCGCGGTGGAAGTTTATGCAGTTCGCGCGAGTGAGAAGCATATCAATCTTGGATGTTTTATCGATCCTAGTCTTGAGTTTCCGCTCAAAGGTGATCCGACCAAACTCAAAGAGGTTATTATCAACCTTCTCTCCAATGCCGTCAAGTTTACAAACAACGCTGGTTCTATCAACGTCAACATCAGAAAACTCGAAGCGCAAGAAGTTGGAAAAACAAGAGTCAAGTTTGAGATTCAAGATAGCGGTATCGGTGTTACGAGTGAGCAAAAATCTAAAATATTTGAAGCATTTTCTCAGGCTGATACTTCCATCACACGTAAATACGGTGGAACCGGTCTTGGACTTACCATATCGAGCAACTTTGTTGAGCTTATGGGCGGCAAACTCGATCTCGATAGCAAGGTTGGAGAGGGTACAACTTTCTTCTTTACGCTTGACTTTGATGAAGTAGAGACACTTAGCGAGAGTTCACAGGGTAACTTTAACACACTCAAAGCATTGATTCTTAGCGATTCGTATAAGATCAAAAAGCAAGACAAGTACTTAAGAGAGTACCTTGATTACTATGGAGTGGCGCACACAACATTTACTGATATCTCAAAAGTAGAGCTACTTTCACAAGATACTTCGTATAATCTTCTCTTTGTTGATTATGACTACACAAATGAAGAGACATTGCGCGAGTTCGCAAAACTTCCACAAAATCTCATTGTTCTAACAAAATCAAATCTTATGAAGCGCATAGACTCTCTTGGACTAGATATCTTCAAAATACTCTATGAGCCTATTCACTCTTCTAAAATCAAACAAACTTTAGAAAATTACGTCGCATCACATGCAGTAGTACAAGTTGCTAAAAAGAGATCTCGTAAGAAGTTTGACCTTAACAAATCAAAATTTATTGCGCATGTTTTAGTTGCTGAGGACAATGTCATCAACCAGAAACTTATCCAAAGAACACTCGAAGATTTGGGTCTTACCGTAACCATCGCAAACAATGGTCTTGATGCATTCCAGAAGAGAAAAGATGGAAAATTTGATCTCGTCTTTATGGATATCCAGATGCCATTTTTAGATGGCGTAGAGGCTACTGCAGAGATTTTGGAGTGGGAGAGAGACTATAACCAGCCACATATCCCTATCGTTGCACTCACAGCAAATGCGCTCAAAGGAGACAGAGAGAGATTTTTAGCAGCAGGACTTGATGAATATACAACAAAACCTCTTGTAAGAACAGAGATTATCTCTGTACTTAACACTTTCCTTTTTGACTTTATCGTTGAAGAGGATGATTTAGAGCGTCCCTCTAGCACTCAAACGCCTCATGAGCCAGATATGCAAGAGGTTCTCATCGAAAAGATTGATGAAGCAGCGCAGCATCACACAACAGCAACAGAGTATAGAGCAGATATCCTCATTGCAAAGAAAAGCAGCTTTGAGGCAAAACTCTACACAAAAGTGATAGAGTCTATGGAGGGGTTAACCTATGAAGTAGCCTCTTCACTCGTTGATTTTCAAGAGCTTATCAGTAACTACTCCTACAAAGTGGTTCTCTTTGACAAAGAGTATGCGGACTTGGATGTTGTCGCTATTGCTACGAGTATCAGAAAACTCAGTGCCTCCAATGGTCTTGAATCGTATGTTGTTTTAGTGGATGATTCAATGCAAAAAAACAGCCAAGCACACAGCGCAGAGGTAGATGAGATTATCAACAATGTTGTTACTAGAGATGTGCTAAAATCTCTCTTCGTAAAACATGTTCAAGAAGGAAACTAAATGTCAAAAGAACTTACTATACTCGCCGTCGATGATGATTTGATAAACTTAAAACTTTTAAAATCGATGCTTACAAAAAACCCAAACGTAAAAGAGGTGATTGAAGCAAAAAATGGAGCCGATGCTATTGGCTTCATCAAATCAAGAAACGATATCGATCTTGTTCTCTTAGACATCATTATGCCCATCATGAATGGTTTGGAAGTTCTTCGGGTTGTGCGTTTGGATGACAACATCAAGCAAACGCCTATCATCGTACTTACAACTGATGAGACAAAAAAGACAGAAGCTCTGGAACTTGGGGCAAACAGCTTCTTAATGAAACCTATCAGAAGTGTAGAGCTTACTGAAAAAATCGAGTCACTTCTTGTTTAAACAAGAATGTGACTTATAACCTCTTCGATTCGACTCACTGCAATAATCTCTAAAGACTCTTTGACTTCATCTGGAATATCTTCCAAATCTCTCTCATAATTTTTTATCGGGATAAGCACCTTGCTCATATCAGCTTTGTGAGCCGCTATAAGCTTTTCTCTTAAACCACCGATTGGAAGTACATCACCGCTAAGAGAAACTTCTCCCGTCATAGCGATTTCTGAACGCACTTTTCTGCCACTTAGTATAGAGGCGATAACACTTACAAGAGCGATTCCGGCACTTGGACCATCTTTTGGCGTTGCACCATCGGGAACGTGGATGTGTAGGTCATAACGCTTATATACTTCACTGGCATCTATCTTTGTCTTCTCTTCTATCTCTTTTGGCGAGAGCGGGATATTTTTGGCATCTATTTTGAGTTTTTTGGTATCGATAAGCGTTTTGACGACACTGTATGCTATATGTGCCGACTCTTTCATCACATCGCCCAAACTTCCCGTAAGTTGCATACTTCCTTTGCCTTTGATGCGGATACTCTCGATTTTGAGCACATCGCCCCCGACAGCAGTCCACGCAAGACCATTTACAACTCCAACCACAGGAATTTTTGTTGTTTTTTCTATCTCAAAAACTGTTTTATCAAAGTAATCTTTGAGATTTTTTACAGTCAGAGAAACCTTTGACACCTCCGGATGCTCTAAAATCTCCCGTGCCACTTTTCTTGCCATGTTAGCGATACGGCGGCGAAGGTTACGCACACCCGCCTCACGTGTATAGCTATGGATAAGCTCTTTGAGTGCCACTTTGGAGATGGTAACTTCTGATTTTTTAAGACCATGTTTTTTAAGCTCTTGCGGCAGAAGATATCTTGAAGCTATCTCATACTTCTCTTGCGGCGTGTAGGAGCTGATACCTATGAACTCCATCCTATCACGCAACGGTGCAGGGATATTGCCTACATCATTTGCCGTTGCTATAAAGATAACTTTTGAGAGGTCAATGTTGAAGTTGAGATAGTAGTCTCTAAACTCACTGTTTTGCTCAGGGTCTAGTATCTCTAAAAGAGCCGCAGTCGGGTCGCCTCTTCCGCTTTTTGCTACCTTGTCAATCTCATCGAGCACAACTACTGGATTCATCTTTTTGGCACTGATAAGCCCCTGCACTATGCGCCCGGGCATCGCACCGACATAGGTTCTTCTATGTCCTCTTAGTTCGTTAACATCCTCTAGCCCTCCAAGTGCGATGCGCACAAGTGGGCGTTTAAGCGCTTCAGCGATGGAGTTAGCAAGAGACGTTTTACCCACTCCGGGAGGTCCCCAAAAACACAAAATCGCCCCAGAGCTATTTTTTATACCTCTTAACTCCATCAGCTCTTTGACCGCAAAAAACTCTGCAATTCTCTCTTTTGGCTTCTCCAGTGAGTAGTGGTCTTTGTCAAGTTGTGCTTCAACTTCACTGATTTTGAGCTCTTTTTTGCTCTCATCTCCAAAAGGAACTTCAAGCGCCCAGTCAAGATATGTCTGCGTCATAGAAGCGTCAGATGAGTCAGGATGCATACGTGAGTAGCGTTCTATCTGCTTTGCTACCTCCTTGTATGCTTCAGCACTCATCTTTGCTTTTTTTGCTTCAAGTTTTTTTCTATACTCTTCAAGCTCTTCATCTCTTGACGTGTCGCTTCCAAGCTCTTTTTGTATCTGCTTGAGCTGCTCTTTTAAAAAATACTCTTTGTTGACTTTTTCTATGTGCGTGTGTACTTTGGAGCGAATCTCTTTTTGGAGTTTGTTTGCCTCTATCTCATCGATAATATGCTCAATAAGCTCTAAAAATCTCTTCTCTGTGTTTGACTCGACAAAAAGTGCATATGCCTGCTCTTTTTTTAGCTTGACGGTAGAGCAGATAAGGTCGATGATACGGTTATAGTCATGATTTTCTTCTATGGTGCGGAGCAAATCAGGAGGAAAGTAGTTACTAACTGCGGCGAGTTTTCTCACCTTTTCACGCAATATTTCTAGTATTGCATCAATTTTGAGAGAGTTTACACTTGTCGCTTCTATGACATCAACTCGTGCAATAAGCGGATTTTCACTCACTTTTGCAAAAGTCTTTGCGCGTGCAAGACCTTGAAAAAGAACCTTCACTCTTCCATCAGGAAGTGCTACTTTTCGCATGATAGAGCCTACGACACCGGCATCATAGAGTGCTTCAAAGCTTCTCTCACCCTCATGCGATGGTTTTGTAGGACATACGATAACCAAAGAACCCTCTTCTATGGCTTTTGCGGCTGCTTTTATGTTGCTCTCATCGCTTAAAAAAAGCGGCGCAATCATAAAAGGGTATAAGAAAATTTCATCTTCTGCGATAACAGGTATATCAGCAGGAAAATTACTATAATCGCTTAGTTTCATAGCTATTTTTCCCCTTTTGTCGCAAATGGATTGAGGATGTCGTACCAGCTTGAGCCATCATCCTCTTCTTTTTGCTCCTCTTGTATCTCTTGAGTCTCTGAAAATGGATTTAAAAAATCGTACCAACTAGCGTTCTCATCCACTTTTACCTCTTCTTGAACAGCCTCTACTTTTGGCGCAACCGTCTCGTTTGCATCTTCCTCCTTGATAGAGTTTCTTGAAACAACACTTTGCGTATCTGGCACTATGAAGCCATACCAACTCTGCGTACCATCTCCCTCAAACCACGCTCTGTACCAAGGTGCTTCAGCTCTATCGAGTTCATCAAGCGCAATCCAAGGCTGAGGGTTCACTTCTCTGTAAAACTGCGCACTTTTTGGCTTATCAAGCCTGTCGTAGAGGTCCGATATCTCCTTATTGAGAACAAACTGCGCGAGATAAAGACGCACTAACATCGTGTTGACAACTTCATAGTACATAGAGTTCGGATAGTTCTGCTTAAACGCCTCACCTTGCGCTATGGCGTCATCGATGAGCACCTGATCGCGTCTTGGATGTGGAAGCGCTTTGTATTTTGCTTTGATTTTTAAAAACTCCGCATCCTCTTTCTCGTTTGGCGTTGCATAACGCTTGATATACTCATCCAAAAAGTGCTCACTTAAAAGATACTCTTCATGTTGCATGTGTGCTAGTGCGAGAATCATCGTCGCCTCAGGAAGCAAAGGTGAGCCGATATGCTCCCCTTGAAGCGAGCTGTAGTAACCATCCGCTTTTTCCAAATCCCCATTTGAGACCTGCTCTACTATTTTTGTGTACCAGTACATCGCCGGCTTGTTGTACTCTTCGATGGTGTCTTTAGAACAACCTGTAAAAAGCAGTACAAGCCCTGCAAGAGCCATAAGTGCGTAGTTTTTCAATGCCATTTCCCATAATCCTAATTCATAGATAAGGTGTTATTCTATCCAAAAGATATATAACGCGCATTAAACTAGGTACATTTTATGCTTAAAGTGTTACAATTGACAAAATGAACAAAAGGATTATTTATGAAATTTGACATCTGCGTACCGATCTTAGGCTTTGAGAACGTCAAGCAAGTAACACTAGAGAAGATTGACGACAACTTTATGAGAATGGTTGCAGCAGAGGATGCAAACATCTCTTTCACACTTATCAACCCTTTTGCTCTTAGAGAGTACGATTTTGAGATTCCAGACGCAACACAAGCACTCCTTGGCGTAGATGAAAAATCAAATATCCTCATCCTAAACATCCTCCTTATCCAAAACCCTGTTGAAGAGTCTCTCATCAACTTCATAGGACCAATGGTTTTCAACACCGACAACCAAAAAGCCGCGCAAATCATCCTCTCAGAGTCAACAAAATACGCTGTTGCAGAGAAGATTTCTGATTATTTGAAAAAATAGTTTTTTTCTCACTCTCCACGCCCTTTTAAAATGGGTGTGCAAGCCTTCTTCACTCTTTCAAATATAATTTTTATTGATGCTGATTTTTCTTTTTATCTTCTTTTAAGCACATCTGCGTGTATAATGTAATAAAGTGTTGGTTTGTTTTGTTGCATTAGTGAGATTGTTCAAAAATGGATTGATTATTTTGTGCTTCACAAAGAGATTCACTGTATCAAAATCGAAGGGAGGGTTAAGTGATGAGCCGTAACTCTGTGTTAAAAGTAGTAAAAGCCAAATATCTTAAAGAGTATAAAATTTCTTTGGAGTTCAACGACGGGAAAATTCATACCATCGATTTTGAACCGTTTCTTTGTTCATCTAAAAACCCAAGTATCGCAAAATACAAAGATTTGACACTCTTTGAGGCTTTTTCGATTACAGATGGCGATTTGGAGTGGAATGACTATGACCTATGTTTTCCCATCATTGATTTGTATGAAAACAAAAATATCTCCTCATCACAAAATGATGAGAGTGCAGCATAAAACCCAAAGGAGCCTAAGATGAAAACAGTAACATTAGAGATAGAAGATAACAAGTTTGAGCAGTTTATGATGATGCTAGATTTGCTTAAAAGCGATGTTGTCAAAAGATTTCAAGTACAAAAAACGGATGATGAATTTCAAATAGACGAAAAGCATTGTCTTGAAGTTTTGGACAAGGTAAATAGAGGGGATTTTTCGGGGATGAAAACACTCTCCTCTGATGAATTATTTAAAGAGTTGGGTATTTAATTATGTTTAAAATTGTACGAGAAGATAGATTTCTCAAAATTTCTAAAAAATTTTTAAAAAAACATCCTGATTTAGTTGAGAAGTTTAAACAAACAGTGCAAAAACTCGAAAACGACCCGTTTGAGCCTTCACTGAAACTGCATAAACTCCAAGGAAGTTTAGAGAAGTTTCATGCGGTTCGTTTGACTTACGAGTATCGCATAGTTTTGGTTTTGATAATTGTTGATGAACAAGTGATTCTTGTCGATATTGGAACACATGATGAAGTTTACTAAAACCCCCTAGGAGCCTAAGATGAAAACAGTAACATTAGAGATAGAAGATAGCAAGTTTGAGCAGTTTATGACGATTTTAAATTCGCTCAAGAGTGATTTGGTGAAAAATTTTGAAGTACAAAAAAAAGAGAGCCGTTGCGACTTAACAAACGACCCTTTGGCACAAGAGCTTCAAAGACGCATTCAAGAGATAGATGATGGTACAGTTGAGCTTATACCTCACGCCGAGGTTATGCGTAGAGTATATGCAAAATGGGAAGAGAAATGTATATAAATACATCTCGTCGCTATGAAATGGAGTTAAATACAATTCTTGATTTTATCGGTAAAAACAATCCAAGAAATGCTTTGAATTTTGCAAGAAAACTAGAAGCCAAAATCAATAATTTACCTCATTTTCCCTATAAATGCCGACAGTCTCAAAAATCAGATGATGTGGCTATCAGAGAACTGATATTTGAGGGATATGTCATCCCTTATCTTGTAGATAACGCAAAAGAGAGCATAGTCGTACTCGGTATTTTTAGCGAAAATGAGTGGAAGTTATAAAAAATCCTAAAGGAACCTAAGATGAAAAAAGCAAGTCACGAAACTCTTTCAAGTTTTTTTTGTTATCATAAGGTTTGTCATTACAAATATTGTCATCCTGAACTTGATTCAGGACCTCTAAAAAATAGACCACAGAAAAAGGGGACTCTATGAAATCGTTCAATTTACTTTCAAAAATTTTTATATCTCTACTGCTTTTAAGTAGTTTTGCCATTTTTAGTTGGGGGGCATGCCCAACACCAGGAACAAATGCTGGGACCTGGAATGCTTCTGCTGGGTCATCGTACAATAATCATACTGGCTATGTACAAAGCGATGATGCTGATTATTATATAATTACCAATCCAGTTGGTGGGCAAATTAATTTAACCATTCAAAATACTCCAGATACTAATAATGATTTATTTGCCACCTTATATAGTGATAGCGCATGTACAACGCAAGTATGGGCATCTGGTCAAATAGGAGATTTGCAAACTGTCTCTGCTACAGCAAATGTAACGGCTGGTACTACCTATTATCTTTATTTACTTGGAAGCAAATCCAATGGAGATACAAGATACTCTTTGAGCGCCAATAAACCTATAAAAGGGCATTCTGTACTTCATGAAAACCCATTTACACCCGTTTTCCCAAATGGTGGACTTAAGCTATTTGGTGATTTTGTTGCAACAGGGGATTCAGTTCTTTGTCAAAATAACGGTGCGGGTGGGTGTAACAACACCTATGCTGGGTATTTATATGATACAAATCTTATTTATAAAAACGAGGCAGGCATGACTCTAAACTCTGCGTCTTCAATTTTAACACTACCAGCAAATGTTGGGATTGATGAAATTGAGTGGGCTGGATTATATTGGCAAGGTCATATAGCAAATCCTGACGCAACTAACTATGCGACTTCTTCAATGGTGCAAAATCGTGGAAATGTAACTTTTAGATTACCAGATGGAACTACACAAAATATTACTGCCGATGATGTATGGTATCATGATTTTTGGGGAGATGGAGGCGGAAATGACGGTGGATTTAGATCTTTTTATCAAGGGTTTAAAGATGTAACATCACTTGTTAAGTCACATTTAGTAGGAGGAACAGCACAAACATTTTCAGTCGGCAATATTAAAGCGAACAACGGAGCAGATTGGTATTCATATTTTTATTTAGGTGAAGGTGCTGAATATGACGGGTTAAGAGTTGGATTTTGGGGCAACTGGTCATTAATCGTTGTTTATAAACACAATCCTGCCACAATGCCTGCAGGAACAAAAATTAAAAACATTAATGTATTTAACGGCTTTGACGCAATGTTTCCACTTCCTATTGATGGATATAGGACTTTTGATGTAGAGATACCAATGAGTGGATTTTTAACTCCAAAATCAAATGCTGTAAATGCAAAGATGCTGTTTTATGCTTCAGGTGGTGAAAAAAAAATTGAACGTGATGCTTTTTATATTCAAAACGCGAATGCAGGTTATTTGTATCAAAAGGTTTCAAATGCTTTAAATCCTATAAACAATCCTTTTAACGGTTCAGTTTCCGATAAGGGTGTTGCCGTAGATGCTTCAGTGAGTTATTATCCAGGAATGGATTTAGATATATTTGATGTATCAAGTTATATGGCAAACAGTCAAACTTCTACCTCACTTAAACTAGAGGCAGTATTTAGCAATAGCAACGGAGATCAGTCAACCCCAGGAGTAATAGCTTTTTCTACTGATTTATACACTCCTCAATTTTGTTACGATTATGGGTATGAGCAAAACGGTCTTCCTTTTACAGAAGAAAACAATGGAACTGCCATGCCGTATATCACAGGAACTCTTCCAAATACTGCAGATATAAATGTTAGTTTATACATAAGAAATCAAGAAAATTCAGACGTTAGAGCTGATAATGTGATGCTAAATATTGAAGATATTAACACTTCTGAAGCTATCTATATTCGCAATAGTACTGCAGTAACATATCCTCTTGACTTTACCCCAACAAGCAACACGGATGGTGGATGGCCGCTCAGTGTAAGCGATAGCTATATTCACAATATTCCGCTTGGAGATATAGATGGAAAGCAGCATGCCTATATCTACTATGCTTTAGCACCACAAAATATTGGTGATATACATATCCCCATAAAAGGTACTTTTTCTTATGATTTAGTTATTCCACTACCTGACAACACAACACTTACTCTTCCTTATTCATCGACAATTGGTGGAACAGGACTTCAAATGTGTTCTTCTGATAATTTTAGCTATACGCCAGAGTGGGGTATCTTCAGTGTCGTAGATGCAGGCCTTTATGATGCAGGTGGTACAAATAAATATTATGATTTAACAACTCAGGTTACAAAACGTCCAGCAAATCTCAGTATAGCTTCTTTTGATCCAATAGCACTTGATACTCCCAAACCAGTTACAACCATTGTAGCAGTTGAACTCATCGATGCAAGTCAGTTTCACGATGTTGATGCAGCATGTCGCGAACCATCAAGTGCAGTTAGCCCAAGAGTATGGATGGCATTTGAAAATAACGTTTCTCAAATTAATTTTAATGCCACAACAATTCAAGATGCGATAGATGGAGGAATGGTCTCTGATGTAATTACTGGCAATCCATCTAACATTACTTCACCAGCTGAATTCTTCAAAACTGCCACGCCTAATGCCGCTTTTAGGGTATCTTTCAATACATTAGCAGATCAAAATGATTCATTAATTCATATTGAACAAACTGCTCATGGAATTAGAATTGACAATTTCTCAGATATTCATCAGGTGTATCCACATTGTCGTCAATATGTAACAAATCCAAATAACAACAATATGACTAATATAACATCGGTTGCATGTTCTGACAACGGAAACAATAGTACATATCGTGATGTAGCAATATGTATGGAATGTTTGTATGGGACAAGAACACAAGTGCTTTGTTCGAGAGACAATTTTGCCATTCGTCCTGAAAGCTACACTGTAGAGTTAAGAGATGTAAATCAAACAAACCACACACAAGTGCAGCTTTTTGCTCCTAATCATACAGGAGTATCCGCAGCAGCACTTCAAACAGATAGAGTCAATATGGCAAGTGGGTATGATTACCGTTTTGATATTAACGCAACGAATCACATAGACAACCAAGCTTCTCCAGGCTATACGCGCTACTTTGCAACTGGTGGAAGTGACTATAACATTACCCTTGTTTGGGAGCCAAGCGTAGCAAAAACAGGATGTAATGACACTGCAGACAAGCCTCTCTCGATTAACCTTATCAATGGAACTGTAGCTGCAGAAGACAGCCTTGAACAGGTTGGAGAGTATCGACTTAATATTATTGATAAAACATGGACTGCTGTAGATTGGGATGCATCAAAACAAACACATCAAACTGGTTCTCATTTTCTCTCGGGAAGCGAATGTGCTCTAAACACAACTGATGTGCCTCTTCAAAATACGGTTATATCACTAAGTGGAACCACCATTAATAACAAAGTAGGTTGTGACATTAGCAGTGCGCATAATAATATTGAAAATACTCTTTTATATCGAGATTACACTTTTGAGTTTCATCCATACAAATTTGAAATGGGTGGTATAGTAGCTTCTTATGGTTTAAATAATGGGGCAAACCCATTTATTTATATGTCTGATATTATAAATCAGGATGAGAACATGTCATTTCACCTAACAGGTCCAATTAGCGCTGTCGGTTATGACAACTTAGCATTAAGCAACTTTGTCGATAACTGCTATGCAAAGGATGTGAATTTAACAGTAAATAAATCTGCTATTTCTGGTGCGGTTGATTATCTCTATAGATTTCACAATACAGATTTGCCTGCAAATGACCAAAATGGAACAATGAATAATCCTGCAAGCACTCTAACTCTTGGAGTAAACGACTTCAACCAATCAAATAACGGAAGTGTAAATACTGTTTTAAATCTTAATTTTGATAGAGAAGTAAATGCTTCAGTTAACCCTGAAAGATTAACATTTTCTACCTATGATTCTAACTGTAGTAATCCAACAGTAGATTGTACATTTAAAGCAGACCTAACAACCAAAACAACGCAAGGCGTAAGAAATCTAGATTTAAACGTAACCCATCTTTATGGACGTACTCACGCTTCAAAACAGAGATATAATTGCCCTGGTGGTGGTGCTTGTAACAATAATCCTGCAAATATATATTTTGAATCTTTTTGTTTTGGAACAGTAGGTGGTAATGCTTGCAATAAAAGCTTTTTACCCAACGGTCTTGCCTCAAGAAGAGTTGATGACACAAGATGGTTCTGGAATCAAAATCACGACATAACTAACGACGGGAATGTGACTATAGTATTACAAAGAGGCGGGACAAACGGTGCAGATATAGTAACAGCTACCGACAACCCTATAGGTAACCCATCAATTACTATTCTCGACTACAATGGAACTAAAGGCTATCCATACAAAACAACAATGGAAAATGGTGCATCCCCTTGGTTGATTTACAATGAAAGTGACCCAACAGCCACAAGAAACGAGTTTCAAGTGGAGTTCAACTCACAGGGAATTTGGACGGGCGAACACAACACAAGCACTACGACAAAAAGTGATAACGCCATAAGAACAAATAGGAGAATAATGTGGTAAGAGGATTGAAAAAACATGCTTTTACTCTTATAGAGCTTATCTTTGCTATTGTTGTTATGTCTATAGTGGTTATGTCTCTGCCCATCATGATGCAGACAACATCAAAAGCTATAGAGGACAACATAGTACAAGAAGCTATATTTGCCGCTTCGGCTGAATTGATGGGGGCTAGTGCCTATTACTGGGACACAAGATCTATAGAAGATATCAATGTAAGCGGCGGAGAAAGAGTTATAGATGTGGATGGTAACTGCAATGCCGATAGGCTAAGACCTGGACATATAGCGCAACCTTATCATAGAAGATGTTTAGATAGTACCGCAACAGGTGGTGTTAACTATACTACAGCAGAAACAACTGGGGAAAGTCTTAATAGAAGTGCTCATGGTACTGGCGATGCAATGTTTGACAATCCTGCTGCCGAAGCTGCGGGATACAAACAAATCTATACAAGTGCTATGAGCATAGCTCAAGGAACTGATAACGATATAAAAATATTAACTGCCAACATCTATGAAGATGATGGAACAACTCTTCTAACTTCTTTAAAAATTTATAGTGCCAACATAGGTGAAGTTGAATACTATAAGAGGGGATTTTAAATGCGTAAAAGAGCCTTTACTCTTATAGAGCTTATATTTGTTATCGTTATCATGGGGATACTCAGTAAATATGGGATTGAATTGCTCTTTCAAGCATACAATAATTTTATATTTTCTAAAACAAACAATGCCCTACAGTCAGAGAGTGAAGCGGCTGTAGAAACTATAGCGGCAAGATTGCAGTATCGTATAAAAGACTCTGTTATCGCTAAAAAAACTGATACTGATTTTAAAGCATTGGCAAGTTCTACCTATGGGGATACCGCTACCGTTTTAGAGTGGATAGGTTACGATATAGATGGACAAAGGGGCAATGGAACGCAAACTGCACCACTTTGGAGTGGAATCATCGATCTTAAACACGCCGATACAAATACAACTTCACTAGTTTCTCCTGCAACAGATACAACAAAAATAGGTGCAATGATTACAGCATTAGGCGGAAACGGTATAAGTGATGCAGCGCTCTACTCTGTAGGCTCGGACAGTGATATATACGCAAGTTATGGCTGGAGTGGAGCTTTGGCGAACCAAAGCGGAGCTATACACCGTATCAACTCAGTTGTAGGGGAACCTACTCAATTCCAATCGGGAGTAGGAGGCAATTTTATCGGTGCCGATATTTACGAGTACTATCAACTTGCTTGGACTGCGTATGCTGTTGTACATAACCCTAACAACGGAGAATTAAGGCTTTACTATGACTACCAACCGTGGCTAGGAGAAAAATATAGTGATAACGGAGTTAAAAATCAGCTTATTATGAATAATGTAGAAACCTTTCGCTTTAAAGGAATCGGCTCGATAGTAAAGATACAAGTATGTGTCAAAACAGATTTAATGGATGAGTACTCACTATGCAAAGAAAAAACAGTATTTTAAAAATAAATCCTCATAAAAACAGAGGTGCGTTTGCTATGATTATGGCGATAATAGTTATCATAGTTATCTCCACCATTATGGCGCTTTCGCTCTCTCTAACATCAGAAACAAGCAAGAGAACTACAGATATATACTTGTATGAACAAGCAGAACTAGTAGCCAAGAGTGCGGTAGAGTTAACTATGCTAGAAATTGCACAAAAAAACCCAACAACAAATTGTTTAGACACAAGCACAACTCCATATCAACCACCTTTTGACACAAATATCACTAATATTTTTAATGTGAATGTTACTGTCAAGTATGTTTTTACCAACGCTGTGGTTGGATGCGATATGTACATAAACAACATTGCCACTCCTGAACAAAACGGTTCAGTTTTAATGGATGTAGTTGTTAGCACAAAAACAGACATAACAACAGAACCAATCCGTTACTTTAGAAGAAGTATCCAAAAACTCTAAATTGTAAAAATATAAACCATTTTCTCGCTCCCATGCTCCTGCGTGGGAGTGTGTACTTTGTGCCGCTACTATAGTCTGTATTCCCACGGAAACCATGGGAACGAGAGAAAAGTGAAGAGCTACTTAAACAACTGAGAGTGAGTTCCTATCCTTACTAGATAGATGATTTCCTCTGTTGTTTTATAAATAACAAGCAAGTCTCCACTTACGTGAAACTCCCTATAGTTGCTATACTCTCCCTTTAAAGCGTGATCTAGTGCTTCAGGTGGTAACGATTGGTTTGAGAGGATTTTCCCCAAATATACTACATATTTTGAGTAGTGTTCATTTGAAAAACTAATTTTTTGTAAATCTTTTATAAATACCTTACTTCTCTCTAGTTTTTTATACATTGTTTCATTTCCAAGAGATGCTCTTCTACAGATAGAGGCTCAGTCTGCTTCTTTTCTACTTCATCCATAGCTTTTAAAGTTTCATCATTTGGTATCTTCACCTCAAAAGGTAGTCCTTTGTTGAGCTTAACTTGATTTAAAAAAAGATTTACAGCTTCACCCAAAGTAAGACCCAGCCTAGCAAATATCTCTTGTGCCTCTTGTTTTATATCTTTATCTAGTTTTATACTTGTAGTTTGTTTCATAAAATGCTCCTTTATATAATACTATTGTATTACAAAAAGAGCTCTCTGTCAAGATATTAACTATTGAGTTTTTAATGGTATAATCATTTTCTACCTACAACTAAAGGATTTCCCATGAATATATCATTAACCGGACGTCATATAGAACTTTCAGATGCTATCAAAGCACATATGCACGCCTCTATCGAAACACTTAGCAAATACCATATGGACATCATCTCGGTGAGCATCATCGCTTCGGCACAGACCAAAAAGGGCAAAGAGAGCTCAAGAGTAGAGTTTGTTATCAACCTTGCACACAAAAACTCTATCGTCATAGAGCAAAGCGATCAAGACCTCTATGCTGCCATAGACCTAGCAACTTCAAGAGCGCAAAAAGCGATGCGCCGTATGCACGACAAAGAGAGCGAACACCATAAGGATGGTATCAACGAAGCAAAAATCCAAGCGAGTGAGAGCATCGACCTCCACGAACTAAGCGAAGCGATGGAAGATGAAATCGTCCCAGTAGCACTAGAACTCTACAAACCACGAGAAGTAGAAGACGTCCTAAACGACCTAAAAGAGAACAAAAAACTCTTTGAAATCTTCATAGACAACGACGGTAAAACAAGGGTTCTTTACAAGAGAAACGACGGGAAGTTTGGGCTTTACTAAAATGTACTATGGTATAATCACCCCATGACATTACAAGAGCGCAAAGATAAAGCTGACATCATTGCAAAAGAGGCAGATTTAGTATATAAAAAGTCATTTCTGCTACTTGCGGCAAGTGGTGGAGTTGGTGGCTATGCCATCACTCAAAGCGGACTTTTTTCTTTTGCACTCTTTGGTATTTTTGGCTTTTTTTTACTGGGTATTGCAATAAACTATTTTGAGTTAAATAAATTAAAAAATGAGATAAAGGAGTGTAAAAATGGATAATGTATCTATTTTTGTCTTTACAGTTATTACGGCAATTGTAGTTGGGTATTTGGCACACAAAAACCATTGGAAAATTGCTGATTATTTTTAATAGCACAAATCCCTCTTTAACTATCTCCTAATTTTCCGCCAAGTCCACAAACGCAAATTTGCTTCCGCACTTTTTCTAAACTTGAAGTTTGGATTTTAAAAGTAATAGTGACTCATCAGGGGTAATCAGCCCCTGACGCTCAACACAATGGAGTTGGAAACCAAAACCAAAGTATGAGTAAAATCACTATTACACGATGTAGCATATAACTTTCCTTTAAAAGGAAGCTCCCGCCCACCCCAACCTTGCCAAAAAAAAGACAAAAAAAAAGGCTAAGACCAAAAAGCCTTAGCCTGATTTCGCTTCCTCGTTCCGTGATTAAGAGAACCTGAAAGTCATACGTACATCGACAAAAGAAGTATATCATAGAACAATAAAAAAATGCTTATTATTTCAAATCCATCTTCACCTCTTTAACTATCTCCTCATCTTCCGCCAAATCCACCCACTCAAACTCGCTTCCGCTTTGGTTGTGTCCTTTGAGCAAATCGCCGCTTTTTCTAAACTTTAGGTCAAGATTTGCGATGTCAAATCCGCTCTTAGTTTGGATAAACATATCTAGTCGCTGTGAAGCATTTTGGTTGGTGTATAAAAAACAGTAGCCTTTTAGTCCTGTGCGGCTGACACGTCCACGGAGCTGATGCAGGGTGGAGAGACCTAGCCTCTCGGCTCCGACTATGACAACAGTGCTAAGACGTGGGAGTGAAATGCCGACCTCTACCACTGTGGTTGCTATAAGGATGTCGCCTTTGTGGCTGAACTCTTGTAAAATCTCCTCTTTTTCTTTGTCCTTGCCATGTGTCACATAGACACGCTCAAACCGCTTCTCCCAAAATCCTCTTGCCTCTTCTATGCTTTGATACTCCAAAACCTCACTCTGCTCCACTAGCGGATATACAAGCAAAACTTGATTGCCTTGCGTTATTTCATTTTTTATGTGTTCTAAAAGCTCTTTAAAATCATTTTTGCGTATCACTTGGCTTGTGATGTCTTTTTTAAAAGGGGTGGTTGTGATGAGCGAAACATCTATGTGTGCTGTCTCTATCATCGCCTGTGTTCGTGGGATGGGGGTAGCGGAGAACTGTAAAAAATGGGGCTTCTTTTCGCCGCTGCTTACCAACTTTTCCAGCAAATTTCTCTGTGCTGTTCCAAATCTATGCTGTTCATCCACCATCACAAGAGAGGCTTTTGGTAGTTCTCTGTAAAGCAGAGCATGTGTCCCGATGAGAAAATCATACGCACTCAAATCTATCGCTTTTGTTTTATTGGTCACAAGTGCGATTTTAAGTGATGGCAGGTATTTTTTCGCCTCTTCAAAGAGCTGGTTTGCCAAAATGGTAGTGGGAGCCATAAGGATGGAGCGTTCTTGGTGCATCATAAAAGCCGATGCAAGGATAACCATAGTCTTGCCGCTTCCCACATCGCCGACTATCATGCGCCTTGCGGCAACATCTTTGGCAAAATCTGCTTTTATATCGTCTATGGATTTAGACTGTTCATCACTCAACACAAAGGGCAAACTCTGCGCCCACTCTTTGTAGCAACGAGTGGGGGATGAGTGTGTTTGAAAATATCTTCTTGTTTTTGCAAGCTGTTTCATATAGAGAAAAAGTTCTGTATATTTGAGTGCATGAAGAGTTTTTGGGTCTAGATTTTTGAGTTCCGGAGCTTTTAATGTTGGAAAATGAAGAGCTAAAAGTGCCTCCGCCACCTCCTCTTTTAGCCCCTCTTCAAGCAGATTTTCTTTGGTGAGCAGTGTTTGGATAAGACGGAGCATCACATCGCTTCTAAGAGGCGATTTGTACTTTGGCGTAATCGCTCCGATGTTGGTTACTTTTTTGGGCATGTTGATGGTGCATTGACCGCTTTTACACTCTATCATGCCATAGTAACAGTCTCGCTCTCCAACTCTAAACTGATGCAACATGTAGGGTTTTGGGCGAAACAGCACACCTGTGATGCTATGACCAAAGTTATGGGCGAAAAATGTAACTTGAAGCGAATTTGAAGCTTTATAAACAGACTCTACCGTCGCATCTATGAGTTGCATGGTGTGCGGATGAAGTTTGTCGAAAAGTCTCAAATCTTCATAGGATGATGGTGTAAAAAGAGCAAGTTCGCCACAACTGCCGATGCCTAACTTTTGAAACTTTTGCTCTTGCTCTTTTGAGAGTTTCATAGCTATTTGCCCGAACTATCTTCTAGTTTTTTTACTCTTGTATGCAGACCGCCAACCATAAAAACCAGTATAACAATAATAAGAGTAAGTAAAATATCTGCTAAATTTTCCATCATTTTTTCCTTTTTTTGTTATAATTACCAAAGGAGAGCTAGAGGGGCGAACCTCTAACTCAACTCCTTGATGAGTTTTACTATGATGTAAATGATAGTTAAAACTCTCAGGACGTAGTTAAGATACTGCATCTTAACCTCCTTTTGGTATTTGTCCCACCTTTTGGGTGGCGACAACAACATTATAGAAAAAATCCAAAAACTTCTTTAAAAATATGACAAATTGTCATATAATTTACTTTGTGACTATCGCGAAACTCATCTCTAAAATCTCTTTGTGCGCTTTTATAAACTCGTTGAGTTCCTCAAGCTTGAGGTTTTTGATGCGTTCTAACTCCTCTTGTGCATAGCCGAGCTTATGTCCGTTATAGTACTCCATAAAAGTTCTGTTAAGGCGTTGGCTCATGGTCTCTACTCTTAAAGGTTCGCTTCCAAGCAAAAACTTTTTAGTCTGCTCAAGCTCCTCTTTTTTTACGCCCTTTTTTACAAACTCTGCCATAACCTCTTTGACTGTTTTTTTCGCATCTTCAAGCGATTCGAGTTTGGTTTGCAGATGTCCGCTAAGATAACTGCTTGATTTTGTGACATCCATTCTTGCATATGCAGAGTAAGCAAGTCCTTTTTTGACACGCACCTCTTCCATCAGTCTTGAACCAAAACCGCCCGCTCCTAAGATAAAAGTAGCAACTTTTGCCTTGTAGTAATCATCAGAACCGATGGTTACATTGTATGGCGAACCAAAGTAAACATAGGCTTGTTGCGTCTCTTTTTGGATAGTTTTTTCTTTTGGCTCACGAGTAACTTCATAGCGTTTTACTTCGCCGTCTTCTCCGAGTGGAATAGACTTGAGGATTTTTGCTACTTTTGGCTTTATCTCATCAACCTCGGCATCACCGCCAAAAGCAACGATAAGTTTTGAAGAGACAAGATTTGCTTTTATAAACGCTTCCACATCCTTAAGTTCTATGCTCTTTACGCTCTGGGTCGTTCCCGAAGATGGATTTGCAAGCACACTGCCCTCAAACAAAATAGCATTTAATTCATTTGAAGCGATATAGTCAAAATCACTCTCTTTGTTTGCCAACGAGCCAAGCGTTGTCGTTTTTACCTTTTCTATAACATCTTTTGTAAGGTTTGGCTCTTTTAAGAGCATCTCAAAATAGCCAAGTCCTTCATCCAACTCCTCTTTAAGACACCCAAGCTCCAAAACCAATGTCTCTTTGCCTATAGAAGCGGAGATGTGAATCGCTTTGCTCTCGAGTGCCTCTGCAAATACGCTTGAGCCTAATGTTTTTGTACCTTCATTGAGTACTTTTGCGCTTAGTTTTGCCAAGCCGGCTTTCGTCGTATCTGTAACACTGCCGCTGTTTTTAAAGATAAACTGCATAGTTACAAGCGGCAATCTTTTGTCTTGTTCAAAAATAAGCGGAACGCTCACATTTTTTGTTTGTATCTCATCTATCGTTGCTGCCATAAGTATATTTCCTAAAAATAGTAATGTTAGAATTATTTTTTTCATCTATGCAAATTTCTCTAAAATCTCATAAGCGGTATTGCGAACGGCAGGAGTCTCGCCTATATCTCGTATGAGGTGTACCATCTCCTCTTTTGCCATCTTGTATGCCGCTCCGGCAGAACTTACGACATTCTCTTCCATCATGGTTGAACCCAAATCGTTTGCACCGAACATCAAAGCCATCTGCCCGATGTAAGGACCTTGCGTTACCCATGAACTTTGGATATTTGGGACATTATCTAAGTAAAGTCTCGCAACGGCAAGAAGTCTTAGGTAGCGGTTAGATGATGGTTTTTCCATGTCTGGAAAGAGGCGTAAAAGTTCGGTATTTTCGCTCTGAAAACTCCACATAATGAACGCTCTAAAACCGTGTGTTTCATCTTGAAGTTTGCGTATCATCTCAAAATGATCCACGATATCTTCATCGCTCTCGATAGTCCCGTACATCATGGTAGCCGTTGACATGATGCCTAGTTTATGCGCTTTGCGATGCACATCAATCCACACTTCACTATCTATCTTGCGTGGTGCGATGATATCACGAACTTTATCGGAGAGTATCTCAGCCCCTGCCCCTGGTATGGAAGCCAGACCTTTTGCGTGAAGCCTCTCCAAAACCTCTTCCACCCTTATATGGGAGACTTTGGCGATAAAATCTATCTCAATGGAAGAGAATCCGTGGATAGTGATGGTCGGATATTTCGTATGGATATGCTCCACCAACTCCTCATACCACTCTATCTTTAGTTTTGGATGCACTCCGCCTTGAAAAAGTATCTGCGTTCCGCCGATTTCTAGCAATTCGTCTATCTTTGCGTCAATCTCATCAAATGTAAGCACATAAGCATCTGCATCTTTTTCATGTCTATAAAATGCGCAAAATTTGCAATCAACCCAACAGATGTTGGTGTAGTTGATATTTCTGTCCACCACAAAAGTCGTAATACCATCAGGATGAAGCTCTTTTTTGCGAGCCGTCGCCATCCGTCCAAGCTCTTTTAAATCCGCATGTTTTATGAGATAAAGAGCCTCTTCTTTTGTTAATCTTTTCATTTTTTACTTATCTTTAGAGATTGCGTCTAACACACCGTTTATAAACTTTGGAGACTGTTCAGTTCCAAACGCTTTTGTGATTTCAACCGCTTCGTTGATAACCACTGCCGAGTCAAGTTCGCCAAAAAGTATCTCATAAGTTGCAAGTCTAAGAGTTGCTCTCTCGATAGCTCCTAATCTCTCAAAATCCCACTCTTTTAAGTGTTTGACGATAGCCTCATCGACAGGAGTGATATTTTGCATCACGCCTTCATAAAGAGTGAGTGCGAAATCTTTTTGCTTGTTGCGAATCTTTTTCTCTTCTAGTATCTCATCTGTATGTTGTGCTATGTTTCCGTTGCCCAAATCAAATGCGTACAATAAGCTTACAACTGCCATTCTGGCTTGATGTCTTGTTGCCATTATAAATTCTCGTAAAGATCTAAAAGTTCGATTACGACAGTCATTGCTTCAAACCCTTTGTTGCCCGCTTTTGTGCCTGCTCTCTCGATAGCTTGTTCAATCGTATCGGTCGTTAAAAGTCCAAAAGAGACAGGCTTTTTATGTTTTAAACTCACAGTTGCGATTCCCTTTGTTGCCTCTGCGCTAACATAGTCAAAATGTGGGGTTGAGCCACGGATAACTGCACCCAAAGCACATACTGCGTCATATTTACCGCTATTTAAAAGCTGATCAATTACCATCGGAAGTTCAAATGCTCCTGGAGCCAAAACATGCGTCAAATCCGCATCATCCCCGCCGTGTCTTGCAAACGCATCTTTTGCACCCTCGACAAGTCTATCAACAATAAAGTGATTCCATCTCGTACTAACTATGGCAACTCTCTTACCGTTTACTACTTTTAATTTGCCTTCGATTAAATTCATCTATTTTCTCCTTAAGTTTTGTTTTGAATTTCTAATTCTAATAATGCTAACATAATCATCAAAAACTTTATATTGTATCAAATAGTTTTCAAAAATTAGCACTCTGCAATCTCTATTAAACCCTTTGTATCTGCATTCAATCCCGATAAATGGGTTACTTTGCAAAAGAGTAATAAACTCTTTTATTTTATAGATATATGCAACAGCAACACTCTGTTTATCTTGGAATATATTTGCAAAAATAGCATCCAAATCACCTTTAGCTTTTTGAGTGTATCTAACTTGAAGCATATTTTTTAAAAAGCTCTTCCCAGATTTCATCATGAGACTGTTCGCACATTCCCGAGGCAACTCCTTCATCAAAATCAGCCTCAAAACAAGACCAATCCTCGTCCGCACTCTGGCTTCTAAAGCCGTCAAAACTAAGCTTGATAAACTCAAAAAACTTCTCTTTGTTGCTATGAAACTCGTCTAAAAAGATATGTTCAATCTGCTTATCTTCGATAGTCAAAGTAATCATCTTTAAATCTCCCTTATTTTTTGTATCTTAGCAACAAGAGCTTCTAACTCATCTAGCTTTATCATATTTGGACCGTCACTTAGAGCGATAGTTGGGTCAAAATGGGTCTCAAAAAAGAAGCCGTCCACACCGACTGCCGCCGCCGCACTTGCAAGGTAAGGCACCATTCTTCTGTCTCCGCCTGTTTTTCCGCCTAATGCTCCGGGCATTTGAACGGAGTGGGTTGCATCAAAGATAGTCGGGGCAAACTCTCTCATGATAACGAGAGAACGCATATCGACGACTATGTTTCCATACCCAAAAGAACTTCCTCGCTCACAGAGATAAACTCCGTGTTTTTTAGAAGCCTCATAGCTTACCTCATCACAGCCTCTTGTTTTAAGCACTTTTGCTACCGAATACTTCATGTCAGGCGGGTTGATAAACTGCCCTTTTTTAATATTTACCTCTTTTGTAGTCTTTGCACATGCTACAAGCAGGTCGGTTTGACGGCATAAAAATGCGGGGATTTGGAGCATATCGACAACTTCAGCAACAGCAGAAACTTGATGCGATTCATGCACATCCGTAACTACTTTGTAGCCGAAATCATTTTTGACTTTTTCTAAAATCCTAAGCCCCTCTTCCATGCCCAAACCACGAAAACTATCAAGTGATGTACGGTTGGCTTTGTCAAAAGAGGATTTAAAGTAAAAATCGATCGTGGGGTCATTTTGATAAACCTCTAAAGCTTTAGCGATTTTAAAAATGTTCTCTTCACTCTCAATAACGCAAGGACCTGCAAGTAGTTTCATCTGTTTACCTTATAAAAAATAGAAAGTGATTATAGCATAATGAATTTAATCTAAAATCATTTCGCTTTTGCCACCATAATCCCTGCCGCAACTATCAAAACTATACCGCATGTTGTTATAAAACTAGGAAGCGCATCGCCAAGAAACAGACCTACAACTATGGCAAAAACGATGTTTGAGTAGCTTACCGCTCCCACGATTCCGGCTTTTGTCTCGCCGTATGCTTTTGTCATATAGTATTGGGAGAGTGTACCCAAAACCCCAAGAGAGACAACATAAAACCAGACGATTCCGCTAGGCATAACAAACTTGCCGAGCATAAAATCAAGCTCTTCTACATAAAAATAGTGTGAAAAAATAAAGAGCAAAATCGGTCCAAGCGTGCCGACAAGGGTAAAAGAGAGAACTATCATGTTTGTGTCATAGTAGTTTTTAAGTTCACGGATGGAGGTGTAGGCGAGTGCTGCACCAATACCGCTTAAAACACCTAAAATATCATATTTACTAAAACCGATTCCTGTGGGTTTGGCGATAAGTATAATTCCTAAAAAACCTATAAATATGGCAATCCAAGAGCTAGGAGAGAGTTTTTCATGAAGAAAAAACCATGCAAAAACGGCGGTAAAAATGGGAGCGGTTTTTGAGTAGGTTACAGCGTCCCCAAGCGGGATGTGTGCAATATTGTAAAAGTATGCCAAAAGTGCCAAAAAGCCCATCAGCCCTCTAAAAAAGAGCAAAAAAGGCTTGCCGCCCTTGCTTGTCATAGGCGTTTTATAAAGTGCGTAGCCTATAAAAACGACACCGAAAACATTTCTAAAAAAAACCACTTCAAGAGAACTCATATGCTCTGAAGCAAGTTTTGCAAATGCACCCATTATGGCAAAAATAAAGGAGGCAAGAAGCATATACTTCACACCTTTGTTCAATTCTTTTATCTGTTTCATCCCTAAAAGTATAGCAACCTTTTTAAATTTGTTATAATAGCTTATCTAGCAGGAGGGTTTCATGTTGCTACGCACTGCATTTATCTGTTCTCTTCTTCTCTTTTGTGCTTCGTTATATGCGCAAGATGAGGAATCTAAAGGTGGTTTTGTCGATTATATAGATAAAAAACAGGAGATTTTTTCAAACAGCGTTATTGATTTTTTTGGCGATGTGGATGAAACTCTCAGCGATTGGATAAACGAGCCCAGAGAGCCTCTCTCATCTGATGCACTTGAAAAAAAACTCAATGAAGATTTTTTAAATGCAGGCGAATCAGTAGATCTCTTCTTTAAAAATGAAAAGTATATGGATGAAACACAGAGAGGTTTTCTTCGTATTCGCCTTGGCTCACTTTTTCAAACAAAAGAGTCTGCTGACTTTAACTACAAAATCAGAGCGCATATACCGCTAAGTAGAACAAAAAGAGATTTTCAGCTCTACATTGATGATGTTGAGCAGAGCTACTTTGACGATGGTGACCTTCGCACAAAAGAGAAGAGCAAAAATGAGGCTGGTGTGCGTTACTTTGCTCCTGTTTATAAGGATATAAAATCTCACTACTCCATAGGAATGAGCAGTCTAACAGGCTACGCAAGAGCAAGATACGCAACAGATTTTGCTCTTGGTTCATGGCGCGTTGAGCCTACGCAGCAGTTCAAATACTCTCTAAAGTCAGATTGGAGCGAGGAGACAAATGTCTATTTCGATAAAGAGCTCGAAAAAAACGCTCTTTTTCGTACAACCTTGCATCGTAAAACTCAGTCCCATGTTGATGGTTTTGACTACGCCCTCGCACTCTCCTACTATCTTACACTCTCAAAAAGAAAAGGTTTTAGTTATACACAGCAATTTTGGGGAAACTCAAAATACTCTTGCGAAGAACATCTCCAGCCCTATAATGGCATAAGCAACTACTCTGGATTTTTCTCTTGGCGTCAAAATATCTTTCGTAAATGGATAACGTATGAGGTGCAACCGGGGGTTAGTTTTCATAGACAGTACGACTATGAGCCAAACTATGCCGTGCATTTTTATGTAGATTTTTACTTTGGAAATATTGATTCGTTATAATTCCATATTATATTTATAGTAAATTTTTGATATAATTCGTAGATATGGTGTCATATGGAGACTACATGAAAACAGTGTTGCTTTTTTTTCTCTTGACTAGCTCCTTTTTTGCGCGCGAGAGCATAACGCGTTATGATGTTTTTGCAACGCTCTTTGGGAAAGTAGGCTATTGTGACGTTCTTATCAAAGAGGATGGTAGCACCTATGAAGTTAAAGTCACTGCACAAACCATAGATGTTGCGGCACTTCTTCTCAAAGAGAGAGTGGAGACGTTTGAGAGCAGAGGTAGCATCAAAAATGGCAAGTACATCCCAAATATTTTTATAAAAACAAAAAAAACAACCAGAAGAACGAGAGTACAAACCTATACATTTAACCATGAAAAAAAAGAGGTTTTGCTTGTAGAAGAGAAGGTAAAGATTGTCAACAAAACACGTTTTGACTCTCAAGATTTCAAGTTTGTTACAAGAGAAGTGGAAGAAAAATCCCGTAAAGAGGAGCTTCTTGACCCATTTTTGGCTGATGACACGCTTAGCATCTACCTCAACAGCAGATATGGATGCGATGGCGCACAAAAGAAACATGAGATTTTTGCCATCGGGGCGCACAATGACAAAAACAAAATTTACTACGAGTGTCTTACAGACAAGACAAAAGCAACCGCACAACAGAAGTTTGGAAGTGATGCACACATCATTTACAACCTGCATGTAGAGCCATTAGACAAAGACGACAAAGTGGTTGATACTCTTTTTGTCTATGATAAAGACGGTCTTTTGCAAGAGGGGTTGATGGATGAAATCTTCTGGGTTGGCAGCATGCGGGCTGTGCGAGTCAGTCATAAAATAGTAAATTAATCAAAGGAAAAACATGGGAAACATTATTTTATTTGCGCTTTTAGGGTTCTTTTTTTACTGGATTTTTAAAAGTTACTCCAAGTATGACGCCTACTCAAAAAAGGCGTTTGAAAACTTCTCTCTCTCCAAAGAGTCTCTTCAAAAAAGTGAGCTTGGGCTTTTTGTAGCACTCGTGGCAAAGGTTGCAAAGGCTGATGGAAGAGTCGATGCGCTTGAAGCACAGCTTGTTGGGATTATGTTTGATGATATCTCAGCACTCTTTCCCGAACCGCAAAAAACTAAAGAGCTTTTAAAAGAGATTTTTAGCGAAGAGAAAGAGAGAAGCGACAATCTTGAAGCGGTCGCACAAACACTTGCACAACTTACAAAAAGAAACCAAGCACAACAACACCATTTTATGGGATTTTTGATTCAGCTTGCCTTTGTGGACGGTACGGTGAGCAAAAGCGAAGAGAAGATGCTCTCAGCCATTGCAGAGGCTTTTGCGCTTGACCCAAAAATCTATCATGCTATGTTTGATCAGTTTGAGAAGATGATGCACAACATCACACCAAAAGCAAATATAAACGATGCCTATAATCTTTTAGGAGTTAAAGAGAGTGACGATATGGAGACTATCAAAAAGGCTTATAGAAAACTCATCAGAGAGTACCATCCAGATATCGTCAAATCACAGGGCAGAGATGAAGTTTATATGCAAGAAGCAACTGCAAAAACACAAGAGATTAACCAAGCGTATGAGATGATTAAAGCACATAGGAGAGAGTCGTGAAATACTTTTGGCTTCTCTTTTTTACTCTTGCTTCTCTTCATGCCAGCAGTGCAGGAGAACTCTACTTTAGCGGTAACTGTATCACTTGCCACCACCCCACAAAAACCATCTCCGCTCCCTCGGTTGTAGAGTTTAAAAAGAGCTACAAAAATGCATTTGCGGACAAAAAAGAGTTTGTAACTTATATGTCACAGTGGGTTTTAAAACCCACCGAAGGAGGCTCACTTATGCATGACGCTATCCAAAAACATGGACTTATGCCAGAGCTTGGATTTGACGAGGAGACGCTTAGAGAAATAGCTGCTTATATCTACGATACAGACTTTACAAAAAAGGGAGAACTTGACTACTGGAGCAGATAGTCTCTCTCCCAAAAAAAGTCTATCCAGTCATCCGCTTCATTAATCCAAAAATCGGGTTCGTAAATAGAGGTTTTTTTATAAAAGAGTGTTGCTGATTTGAACTCTATATCTGTAAATTGAGTTGTAAAATGCTCCATCACGGCTCTTAGCGTCTCTCCGCTGTCAGAGATATCATCAAGCACCAAAACACGCTTTGCATTTTCAAAAGCACAACTGCCAAAGAGTGCGATTTTCTCTCTTTTTTGGCTCTTATCGTAAAGCTCTGTTCTTATGCTCTGCACCGCTCTTATCTGTAAACCCTCGGCAACCACGTGAGAGAGTGTTAGCCCGCCACGCGCTATGGCAACTATGGCATCAAAGTGCTCTTCTCTCAACTTAACAAGAAGTTTGTTTGTATCATTTCTAAAAGATTCATAACTGTAGTATTTCATGCAGGTATTATACATAAATATTAAGACGAAAATTGCTACAATCACTCAAGAAAAACAAAGGAAACAAGATGATGACTAAAACTATTTTATCTATTGTATTTGCCGGTCTATTTGGGCTTGCAATGAGTGGCTGTTCCAAAGATGTAGAAGTAGCAAAAAGCGTGGAAGAGTTTGGATGCAAGCAAGAGGGTGTAAAAGCACCACAGTGGACATGCATACCGCAATCGCAAGAGTACTACGCCGGCGTGGGTATTGCCGAAAAGAGTGCCGCCGGAATGGATCATATGAGAAGAGTAGCGATGGCGAATGGGCGCTCTGATCTTGCACAGCAGATAGAGACTGTGGTAAAAGACAAAGTCAGCCTCTACACAGGCACAACAGGCGTTAGTGCTACAGAGACAGTTGACAAAACTACCGAGAGCGTCACAAAACAGGTAGCAAAAGTAAATCTAAAAGACTCAAAAGCGGTTGACATGTGGACTGCTCCCTCAGGTGCTATCTTTATGCTTGTTACAGTCTCTAAAAGCGAGACAAATAAACAGATTAAGAACAATATCCGCACGAGTTTCAACAACGACCAAGCTCTTTGGCAGCAGTTCAAAGCAAAAAATGCCTTAGAAGAGCTTGAAAAAGAGTTTGAAGATAAGTAGAGACCAGGTCGTGTACCCTCTCTTTTCTCTTTTCTTTGTAGCTCTTTTCCTCCTTAGCGGATGCTCGCAAAAAGAGGTTGTTGTCATCGATGTGCAGCCAGTCGAACAAGAAGTAAAAGTAGAGATACTTCCCACTGAAAAAATCGATGAAGAGGCAGTTTTACGCACAGCTTTAGTTGCGAGTGCACTGCAGCATCTTGAGAGGAAAAGCGGCAAAGATTGTTCAGGATTTGTGGAGCTCGTTAATTTTCAAAACAATGAACCTTACTATAAAGCAAGCCATCTCTCACAGCACTATGACAATGCTAGACGCTCCAAAGCCATATTTAACATTATGATGGCGCAAGAGAGAGTTTTTGACAAAGATGCCCCAAAAATCGGCGATTTGGTTTTTTTCGAGGATACTTTGCAAAAATCTAAACGCAAAGTTGGCTCTTATAATATCACGCATATTGGGATTGTGACGCAACTTGATGAGGATGGAACCATCCATTTTATTCATAACATCCAAGGAAAAAACAGAGTTGATCAGCTCAATATGCGCTTTTCTCAGCATCCTATTATCTCTGGGAAAAATGTCAACAGCTATCTTAAGAGATGTGACTCTAGTACGCCAAAGCACAAGTGTTTAAGCGCCTACTATTTTAGTGCCTTTGCAACACCGCTCTTCAACCAGCTCATAACGCTAAGCCAAAACTAGCTTACTTTTAGATACAATTACATAACAAACTTCTCCATTTAAAATAATTTAAGGTAATACATGAAAAAAATCGCCATCATCGGTCGTCCAAATGTCGGAAAAAGCTCACTTTTTAACAGGCTTATGAAAAAAAGAGATGCCATCACCTCCGATATTGCCGGAACAACAAGGGATGTCAAGAGACGCCATGTAGTTATCGTTGACAAAGAGGCTCTTCTTTTAGATACGGGCGGTCTTGACAAAGGGTGTGAACTTTTCGACAAAATCAAAGAAAAATCGCTTGAAGCCGCACATAAAGCTGACATCATTCTCTACATGGTTGATGGAAAAAGCATTCCCGAAGATGAAGATAAAAAACTTTTTTATGAACTCCAAACACTAGGCAAAGAGGTTGCTCTTGTCGTCAACAAAATCGACAACGACAAGATGAAAGAGAACCTTTGGGATTTTTACGAGTTTGGAACTGATGCTATTTTTGGCATCTCCGTCTCGCACAACAGAAGCGTCAATGCTCTTTTAGAGTGGATTTACGACAGATTGCCGGATGAAGATATCATCAAAGAAGAAGCAGAAGAAGAGAGTGAGGACGACGATATCAACATCATCCAAGAGGATGTGAGTGAGTATGATTTTGACGATGAAGCGGAGTTTGACGAAGAGGAAGAGGATGACAACTTTTTCTATACAGACGAGGATGAAGAGGAAGAGGAGTTTACAGACGACTCCATCTTTGCACAAAACGACAAAATCAAAGAGTACAACCCTGAAGATATCAACCATATCAAAATCTCCATCATCGGGCGTACCAATGTTGGCAAAAGCTCACTTCTCAACGCACTTTTAGGCGAAGAACGCTCTGTTGTAAGCAGTGTTGCAGGAACGACGATAGACCCGATTGACGAGAGTATCGAGTACAAAGACAAACAGCTTACTTTTGTTGACACGGCAGGTCTTAGACGCCGTGGCAAGATTGTAGGAATCGAGAAATTTGCGCTTATGCGTACAAAAGAGATGCTTGAAAACTCCAACATGGCGCTTGTTGTTTTAGATGCAAGCGAGCCTTTTTTAGACCTTGACGAGAAAATCGCAGGTTTGGTTGACAGCAACCGTCTTGCGTGCATTATCGTACTCAACAAATGGGATATCGCAAAAAGAGAAGAGTATGACAACATCATCAAAGAGGTGCGTGACAGATTTAAGTTTTTAGCTTATGCACCCATCATTACCCTCTCTGCAAAGTCGCACAGACGTGTTGACAAGCTCTTTGATATGATTTTGGAGATTAACGACAACTACTCACAGCATATCAAAACATCCGAACTCAATGTTGTGCTAGAGCGTGCGCTTATCCGCCATCAGCTCCCAAGTATGCGTGGGCAGGTTATCCGTATCTACTATGCAACACAGTACGATATCAGACCGCCAAAAATCGCTATCATCATGAACAAACCAAGAGGTCTTCACTTTACCTATAGACGATACCTCACCAACAAACTAAGAGAAGCCTTCAACTTTAGCGGAACGCCTGTTTTATTTAAAGCCAAAAAACGCGGAGAGAAGTAAAAGCTTATGGGGAGCAGACTCAAGCCTCTTTTGTTTCTGTTTCTTGCTCTGAACTTTCTGTTTCTCTTTTACTATCAAGCTTTTATTTATAGAGCTTTTTTCAACTCCGATGCAGCCATCGCAAATATCTTAGCACAAGAGATTATCGAGCAAGGTTCCTACTATCCACAAAGTTGGTGGTATGTCAACGGCGATATTTGGACTTTTTTCAAACATACCCTCGCCATCATTTTCACTCTTTTGGGATTACACGCCTACGATGTCCATACGTTTACTGTCATCTCCTTTTTCCTTTTTTCGCTCTGGTTCACCTCTGTTTATCTCACAAAAATCGGCGTAGCTACAGAGGGTATCCTTATAGCACTCCTTGGCATCTCAACACTCTCCTCCCCCATGTATCTACGTGAAGTACTTGGAGAGAGTGCCTACATATGGTACTTTAGCGCTATGCTAGGATATCTTTATGCATTTGCTCTGTTACAAAAAAAAGAAAAAACTCTTCTAGCTGCTTTTTTGATTCTCTCCATCAGCCTCTTTTTTGTTGCGGAAAACCCGAACAGATTTGCTATCTACTTTCTCGCACCGCTCTTTGCACCGTTTGTTCTTTTTTATGAGCATATAGAGATAAAATATAAAAAATTTCTGCTCTATCTTCTTGCAGGTTTGGCACTTGGGGTTGTTTACAGATATTTTATACTTCAGCATATTCAGATACATACGGGGGCTGAAAAAACTTTTCTTATCCCATTTGAAGAGCTGCCGCAACATATCTGGAGATCTTTTGGCGGACTCCTTCATTTTTATGGAGCTCTATGGGAAGACAAAACCCCTTTTATCTCCTTTGAGGGCGTAGTTACGTTACTTAAACTTCTTTGTGCGGTTGTCATCTTTTTTGCTCCAATTTTCTATGGTCTCAAAAACAGAGACGCTCTTGCGCCGTTTGAGCGCTACACCATCGCGTTTGGATATAGCGGTTTTTTTATCATTTTTGGGATTTACTCTCTTACTTCTTTGCACGTCGATGGACTTTATGCCGCAAAAGAAAATATTAGATATATAATTCCATTTATGTTGCTAATCTCCGTAACCAACGGCATACTTTGGAAGTTTTTTTCAAAAAGAGTGAAATTTTTACTTCTGTTTTCGATACTTTTATCCTATCTCTCTATCCAAAACACACTTCAAAGAGATGTTGCGGCTAAGATAGTCCATGAGAGAGAAGAGGTTATACAAACACTGCTTGATAACGGTGCTACAAAAGGGTATGCGCCATACTGGCATTCTCATATTTTTACGGTTTTGAGCGATAACAAAGTAGAGATAAGACCTCTTGAAGACCAAAACTATAAAAGAGAAGCAGGAACTTGGCTCTCAAGCTCCTCTTGGTATCACAAAACAGGCGAAGGCGGCTCTTTTATCCTTATGCCTAGCGAGAAGATAGAACCATTTGAGAGAGCAACAAAAGAGTACAACCTAAGCGAGCCGACCAAAACAATTACACTTGAGAGATATAAAATCTATCTCTTTGATACAGATCCTATTACCAACTAAGGACTTAAACATTATGCAAATAAGCGTAATATCGCCTATTTATGGATGCAGAGAATCCATTCAAGAACTCTATGAACAACTCACTTCTGTGCTACAAAAAATCTGCAACAGCTATGAAATCATCTTTGTAAATGACAATTGCCCTCAAAACTCTTGGGAAGTAGTCTCAGAAATCGCAAAAAATGATAAAAATGTAAAAGCCATCAAACTCTCAAGAAATTTTGGACAGCACTATGCCATCACGGCAGGACTGGACCACTGCAATGGAGCGCATGTCGTCGTTATGGACTGTGACTTGCAAGACAGACCTTATGAGATAGAAAAACTCTACAAAAAAGCCCTAGAGGGTTATGATGTCGTTCATGGAAGAAGAGTCCAGAGACAAGACAGCTTCTTTAAAACATTTACATCAAAGCTTTTTTATAAAACTTTGGAGTATTTTACAGACACGGAGCATGACCATACCATTGGAAACTTTGGGGTTTACTCAAAAAAAGTAGTAGAAGCCGCAAGAGGGTTTAAAGAGAAGAGCAGAGATTTTTTACTGCTTGTCAAGATAGTAGGATTTAAAAAGATAGAGATTGATGTAGAGCATGACGAGAGAGTTTACGGAACATCGTCATACACACTCTCAAAAATGATAAATCTTGCCATCGACTCCATCGTATCGCACTCAAACAAACCGCTAAAACTTATCATCCAGTTGGGGCTTTTCGTCTCTATGCTCTCTTTATTTATCGCTATTGGGCTTAGTGTTGCCCATTTTACATACGGTTTTAGCGTCGAGGGATGGACAAGTTTAATGGTCTCCATGTTTTTTCTCTTTGGATTGCTTTTTGGCATACTGGGGATTGTTGGGCTTTATATCGGCAAGATATTTGATCAGGTAAAAGACCGCCCGCTCTACATTATAGATGAGATAATCAATTGAAAAAAGTCGCGATTTTACAATCAAACTATATACCTTGGAAAGGGTATTTTGACATGATAAATATGGTGGATGAGTTTGTTCTTTACGACTGCGTCCAATACACAAAAAACGACTGGCGCAACAGAAATCAGATAAAAACACCTAACGGTGTGCAGTGGCTAACCATCCCATGCCGTTTTGAGTCCATGAACCAAAAGATAAACGAAACAAAAGTAAGCAACAAACTCTGGGCGAGCAAACATTTTAAGACAATCGTTCAAAACTACTCAAAAGCAAAACACTTTAAAGAGTACAAAGAACTTATTGAAAATCTTTACAAAGAGGTAGCCGATGAAGAGCTTTTAAGCGTCATAAATTACAAGTTTCTAGCAGCTATCAATGAGATTTTAGGCATCAAAACAAAAATCTCAAAATGTGAAGATTTTACGCTTATAGAGGGGCAAACTTCAAGGTTGGTTCAAATCTGCAAAGATGCGGGTGCGACACACTATCTAAGCGGTCCTGCCGCCAAAGATTATCTCGATGAGAGCTTGTTTGAAGATGCAGGCATAAAAGTAGAGTGGATGAGTTATGGCGGTTATGGTGAATATGAACAACTCTTCGCACCCTTTGTTCACGGCGTAAGCATAATCGATTTGATTTTTAATGAGGGCAGCAATGCACCAAAATATATGAATAGTTTTAAGGAAAACAGATGATACACTTTAATAAACCACCGCTTACAGGCAATGAAGAGCGATATATTTTAGAAGCGATGAAAAGCAGCAAAATCTCAGGCGATGGCGCATTTACGAAGAGATGTCATAAATGGTTCGAAGAGAGACTTGGATGCAAAAAAGCACTTCTCACGACTAGTTGCACCCATGCACTTGAGATGGCGGCACTTCTGCTTGACATCAAAGAGGGCGACGAGGTTATCATGCCATCCTATACTTTTGTGAGTACCGCAAACGCTTTTGTGTTAAGAGGTGCGACTATCGTATTTGTCGATATCCGCCCGGACACGCTCAATATAGATGAGACAAAGATAGAAGACGCCATAACGGCAAAAACAAAAGTTATCGTACCTGTTCATTATGCAGGTGTTGCGTGCGAGATGGATACTATCATGGATATCGCATCACGACATAACCTGTTTGTTGTTGAAGATGCGGCGCAAGGGATGATGAGCAGTTACAAGGGCAAAGCACTCGGAACTATCGGACATTTTGGCGCATTTAGCTTTCATGAGACAAAAAACTACACAAGTGCGGGAGAGGGAGGACTTCTTATCATCAATGATGAAAGTTTTGTCCAAAGAGCCGAAATCATACGAGAAAAAGGGACAAACAGAAGCCTCTTCTTCCGTGGCATGGTTGATAAATACTCATGGGTTGATGTGGGCAGCAGCTATCTTCCAAATGACATAAGTGCCGCTTACCTCTGGGGCGAACTTGAGATGGCAGACACCATAAACGAAAACCGCCTTAACTCATGGAAGAGCTACTATGAAAAACTAAGTTTTTTACAAAATAATGGCTTTATCGAGTTGCCGATAGTACCTGATAGTTGTGTTCAAAACGCCCATATGTTCTACCTCAAAGTAAAAGATTTAGAAGAGCGAACAGCTCTTTTGGATGCGTTTAAAAAAGAGGATATCGGAGCGGTTTTCCACTATGTCCCTCTACACTCCGCACCGGCTGGAATCAAATACGGCAGATTTAACGGCGTTGATGCGTTTACGACAAAAGAGAGCGAGAGACTTGTACGACTTCCGATGTACTTTGGGTTAAGCAGTGATGAGAGAGATGCAGTATGCGATGTCATAAAATCTTTTTACGGTAAATAATCATGGGATATTTCTATATTTTTGGAACAATCTTTTTTACGGTTTACGGACAGCTTATCATCAAGATGCGCATCGGCAACTACGGCTCACTGCCTGCCGAGACGATGGAGAAGTTATTTTTTTTACTCAAGCTTTTTTTAGACCCGTTTATCTTTAGCGGCTTTATCAGCGCATTTTTGGCTTCCATGTGTTGGATGGCAGCTATGACAAAGTTTGAGTTAAGTTATGCCTATCCGTTTATGGGGCTTACTTTTGTTATCGTGTTTTTATATTCGGTATTTTTTTTGGGAGAGAGTTTTAGTTTTTACAAACTCTTAGGATTATCGCTTATCGTTGCAGGGATTATCATAACTTCAAGAGCATCATGATAGTATATACTTCATCGGAAGCGGGACTTTAGTCCCGCCAAAAAAAGCACTATTTCATACTAATTCTAAGCGAGGCTAAAGCCTCACTTCCAAATGGTGCTTAACATCAATCAAAACGGTTTCATAATGACCATTGCCACAATTATTAGCAGTAAAATCGTCGGAACTTCATTGTAAGCTCTGAAAAATTTGCCGCTTTTTGTGCATTTGTCCTCTAAAAACTTCATGCGAAAGTGACCAAGCGAGAAGAAGTATGCCATCAAAATCGCAACAAACAAAATCTTTGTATGCAACCAGCCGTTACCTTTAAACCCGAGCTCAAATGCGAGATAAAAACCGCTAAGCAAAGTTGCCCACATAGCAGGCATCCCGATATACTTATAAATTTTCATCTCCATCACTTTTACGACCTTGACAAACCCCTCATTATCGGCATTTTCTGCATGATAGACAAAGAGGCGCGGCATATAAAAAAGTACTGCGTACCACGAGATAAACGAAAGTATATGAAACCATAAAATCCAGTCGTACATACTACTCGCTCACCACTTCTATCTCTTTTATAGAGGTAGCATGATGTGAAATCACTTTGTCATGAAGTCTGCGGAGTGCTTTTGATGCTCTGTCTATCGCCAAATCAATCGCACTATCCAAATTGTCATCCGCCTGATTAATAACCACCGGTTGTGCATGTGCTATATGGATATCAAACTCCACCAAAATCCCTTTTTTCTCTTTGTTGAGATTGACATTTACCGTCGTTATATCTAGTGAGTATTTTTTAAAAGCCGCAACCGCCGCCTCTATATGCGCCCTTGTATTGGCATGAAGTGTAATATCTTTTGCGTGAATCTGTACATTCATCTTCTATCCTTTGTATCTCTAAGATAGCCTTATGGTAGCGAAATAAAGTTAAAAAAAAGTATAATACCGCCTTAAATATTGAGAATGAACTTCCTACAAAACTAAAAACACGCTCACTAAGGCTTCACTTTGTTGCAGAATCGTTCGCTTAGTTTTTAGTTTTGTAGGAAGTTTTTTATTGGAGTAATTGTATGAGAGTTTTAACAGGGATTCAGCCATCTGGAGATTTGCATATTGGAAACTATTTTGGTTCTATCAAACAGATGGTAGAGGCACAAGCACAAAACCAAACTTTTGCATTCATAGCAAACTACCACGCACAAACAAGTGTGAGCGATGGCAAAAGGCTAGCAGAGCTTACCATGCAGTGCGCAACCGACTTTTTAGCCCTTGGTATCGACCCGCAAAAGTCTGTTTTTTGGGTGCAGTCCGATGTAAAAGAGGTACTTGAACTCTACTGGGTTTTGTCATCTTTTACACCTATGGGGCTTTTAGAGCGGGCGCACAGCTACAAAGACAAAATGGCAAAAGGCATCGCCGCAAACCACTCGCTCTTCTCCTACCCTGTTTTGATGGCGGCGGACATTCTGCTCTTTGGTTCAGAAGTCGTTCCAGTCGGAAAAGACCAGATTCAGCATGTCGAGATAGCAAGAGATATCGCCATAAAGTTTAACAACCAGTATGGAGACATCCTAACTATCCCGCAGTTCAAAGTTCAAGAAGAGGTTCAAACCGTACCTGGGATTGATGGACAAAAGATGTCTAAAAGTTATGGCAACATCGTCAATATCTTTGGAGAAGAGAAATCACAACTCAAAACCATCAAAAAAATCGTAACTCAAAATGTAGCGATGGAAGAGCCAAAAGAGTTTGAAACATGCAATGTTTACAACATGGCAAAACTCTTTTTGGAGGGCGAAAACCTCATAGCACTTCAAGAGCGATACAAAAGAGGCGGAGAAGGACATGGTCACTTTAAAGTCTATCTTGCGGAAGTCATGTGGGAGTATTTTAAAGATTTCAGACAAAAAAGAGAGTACTTCGAAACCCACCAAGACGAAGTCAGAGAAATTTTACAAGCGGGAGCCGCAAAAGCAAGAGAAGCCGCACTCCCTACGATTGAAAAGATTAGAAGTGTAACGGGGATAAAGTACTAATGTCCGATATAAAAGAGTTTTTGACAAACGACCACAGAGCATGCGATGAGGCATTTGCGGCGATGGAAGATGCCGTTGCGGCAAAAAGCAGTGATTCAGAGAAATTGTATGAGAACTTCTCCAACGACCTCGCAAATCACTTTAGCATGGAAGAGATAGTTCTTTTTCCTATGCTTGGGCAGGTGAGCAGCGAGGCAAGCAGCGCAACAAAAGCGATGGAAATGGAGCATGAACAGATGCGCTCACTTCTCTCAAAGATGCGCAAAGCAGTAGAGGAGATGGACAAAGAGAACTTTTTTTCACTCTCCGAAACCCTAATGATACTTATGCAACAGCACAATATGAAAGAGGAACAACTTCTCTACACACTAGCACAGCAGCACCTCGCAGAGGACGCAGACTATATCATCAGACAGATGCGTTCAGTTATCTATTAGCCAACCAAACCATCAACCCTTTTTGGGCGTGAAGCCTATTCTCTGCCTCATCAAAGACGATTTTTGAGTGTTTTTCAAAAACACTCTCGCTTACTTCATAGCCTCTGTAGGCAGGTAAACAGTGGAGGAACTTTGCGTTCTCTTGCGCCAAAGACATCATCTCATCATCAACCATAAAGCCTTTAAATGCTTGAATGCGCTGCTCTTTTTCGTCCTCTTGTCCCATGGAGACCCATGTATCTGTTGTGACGACCGTTGCGCCTTTTATCGCCTCTTTTGGGTCATTCATGGTTTTTATAACCGCACCGCTTGTCTTGGCAATCTCTAACGCATCTTGAAGTATCTTTGCATCTACTTCATAGCCCTTTGGCGTGGCAATTCTAAGCTCAAAACCTAGTTTTGCGGCAAGCATCATCCATGAGTGTGTCATGTTGTTTCCATCGCCCACATACGCCGCAACGATGTTTTCATGTGCGCCATGTTCTACCAAAGTCATATAGTCGGCTAAAAGTTGTACGGGATGGTAGGAGTCGGTTAAGCCGTTGATAACGGGGACTTTTGAGTAAGAGGCAAACTCCTCTATCATGGAGTGTTCAAATGTTCGTATCATAACCATGTCACACATGCTTGAAATCACTCTTGCAGTGTCTTTGACAGGTTCGCCTCGTCCTAAGTGGATGTCACGGTTGGACAAAAAGAGTGCATGACCGCCGAGTTGAAACATCCCCGTTTCAAAACTCACGCGGGTTCTTGTGGAGCTTTTTTCAAAAATCATGGCAAGCGTTTTGTTTTTTAACTCACCGTTGTAGATACCCGATTTGAGATTTTGCTTGATTTGCAGACCCAAATCAATGATTTCTAAAATCTCCTCTTTTGTAAAATTTCTAAGTGTTAAAAAATGTCTCAAAGCCATCCCTTTTGAAAAAAAATAAGCGTTTAGTTTATAACAATTTTCTTTAATCTTGCTACTAAAGTGGTTACGCTTTTATTACAAAGAGTGCAAAAGATTACTTTTGTAACATCTTTGCGACCTCTTTTGCGTGGTAAGAGATAATGATATCCGCTCCCGCTCTCTTAAAAGCAACCATCGTCTCCATGACAACTCTATCATAATCAATCAAGCCGTTCATGCCTGCAAACTTTATCATCGCATATTCGCCGCTTACATTGTAAACTGCCATCGGACGGGAGGTTGCATCTTTTATCTCACGCACGATATCTAGGTACGCCAAAGCAGGTTTTACCATAAGGATGTCCGCACCTTGCGCCTCATCGGCTATACTCTCCGCAATCGCCTCTCTTCTGTTTGCAGGGTCCATCTGGTATGACGCTCTATCGCCAAATGACGGAGCGGATTCTGCCACATCACGAAACGGTCCGTAGTATCCTGATGCAAATTTTGTGGAGTAGCTCATGATAGGGAGATTTTCATACCCCGCTTTGTCCAGTGCCTCACGCAAAGTCTGGATAATCCCGTCCATCATGCCCGAAGGTGCTATCATGTCAGCCCCCGCTTTTGCATGAACGATAGCCTGCTGTGCGGAGATACTAAGCGTTGCGTCGTTGTTTACTGTTTGGTGTTTTTCATCAATGATGCCGCAATGACCATGGTCTGTGTATTCGCAAAAACATAAGTCAGTCACGACAAACATCTCCGGATGCGCCTCTTTGATGGAGCGGATGGCTTTTGCGATGATACCGTGTTCACATAGAGAGTCTGAACCGATGGAGTCTTTTACATCGGGTATCCCAAAGAGTATGATGGCGTAAAGTCCAAGTTTTTTAAGCTCCTCGCACTCTTTTAAAACCTCATCAATGCTCATTTGAAACACCCCTGGCATAGATGCAACTTCTGTTTTTATCCCCTCTCCGCCTCTTACAAAAAGCGGATAGATAAAATCGTTTACGCCGACACTTGTTTCACGCACAAGTGAACGAAGATGGTTGTTGAGGCGTGTTCTGCGAAATCTTTGAAACATTATTAAACCTTTTAAGCTATAATTTTTGAAAATTTTACCCTTTTAAAAGTAAAAAACAAGGCATTGTAATTGAATATTGAAATTTCAGAGATAGCAAATTTACCCTCAAGATTTGGCGACTTTAAAGTCAAAGTCTTTAAAGAGGGTTGCAAAGAGCATTTGGTACTCTACAAAGAGCCGCTAGACGAAGTTCCTATCGTAAGAGTTCACTCTGAATGCTTAACAGGCGATGCGATGGGAAGTTTGAAGTGCGACTGTAGAGACCAACTCGAACACGCACTCAAACTTGCGTCAAAAACTAACGGCATGGTCATCTACCTCAGACAAGAGGGGCGAAATATCGGGCTTTTAAACAAGATAAACGCTTACGCACTTCAAGACAAAGGTCTCAACACCATTGAAGCAAATCATCAATTAGGATTTGATGCGGATGAGCGAACTTACGAAATCGTCCCTTTTATCCTTGCGCATTTTGGCATCAAAAAGATTAAACTGCTTACAAACAACCCAAAAAAGATTGATTCGCTCAGCGGTATCGAGATAGTAGAGAGAGTTCCTATCATCATGAAGTCAAACCCGCACAACGAGGGCTATCTGGCTGTAAAAAAAGATAGTATGGGGCATCTGCTTTAATATGATGGAAAATTTCTCAAGCCTCAAAGCCGCACTTTTAGAGTTAGATGCCACACTGCCGGAAAACTTTTTTTACAATATCCAAAAGTACAAAGAACGCCTCTCTCAGTGGAACAAAATCCACAATCTCACCGGTGCAAGAGATGAAAAAACCATTGATGCGTTCATTTACGACTCCATCTATCCCATCACTTTTTTGCCAAAAGTCAAAAACCTCTTAGACATCGGAACGGGTGCAGGTTTTCCAGGGCTTATCCTTGCTATGGGTCTGCCCGATACCAAAGTAACACTTGTAGAACCTCTGGCAAAACGTGCGAGTTTTTTACAGTTTATAAAGGCTGATTTGGGGCTTGGCAACGTCACCGTGATGCAAAAAAGAGTAGAAGAGATGCCAAGCGAAATCTTTGAGCTTGTTACTTCAAGAGCCGTTATAGAGACAAAAATGCTTCTGGAACTTAGCAAAAACTTCCGTGATGAACACTCAAAACTTCTTTTTTACAAAGGGGAGCGGGTTTATGATGAAGCTCCAAATGAGCTAAACTACAAAATCATAAAAACACAAAAGAGACACTATCTGCTAATCGGAGAAGAGATATGATATGGAAAATTTTACTTGTTGTAGGTGTGATTGCTCTTGTCTATTTTATGTTTATTAAAAAAAGACCCCAAGTGCAGAGTGATACAAAAAAAGATGCTCCAAAAAGCAGTGATATGGTTGAGTGTGCTACATGCGGTATCTACTGCGCTCTTGATGACACCATCGTCAGTAACGGCAAATACTACTGCTCCAAAGAGTGTTTGGAGAAGATAAAATGATATTTTTTGGACATAGATTTATAGAGAGTGAGAGTTTTTACCATATCTGCTGTATAGAGGCGATAGAAAACACACCTCCATCCTGCACACTCTACGCTGAATTTAGCGAAAACAACCTTGATGTTATAGAGTATATGAAGCGCAATCAACTCCCCTTTGCACTCTCTATCCAAAACATCACGGAGCTTCTCTACGCATCGGCTTTAGGTGCTTCTTACATCATTGTAGAGAAAAATTTGGCAAAAACTGCTCAAAACATCGCACAAGAGTATCTTATGGATGCAAAAATCCTAGCTTTCATTTTAGAAGAGGAAGATATAGAAGAGCTTGCACTTCTTGGGATTGATGGCGTGCTCTTTCCCAATGCAATCGTAAAAATCAACTCTTAAGAGATTTCAAGAGACATTTTAGGTACTTTTACAAATGTTTTAGGCTATAATGGAGACAAGATTTTAAAAATGGTTTCATACAATGCGTACTTTAAATAGAAATTTTTTAAAAATTATCCCTCTGCTTTTCTTGCTTATTGGAGCAACGAAAATCACTTACATCTATTTTGAGACCAAAGAACGTGAAGCTGATTTTGCAAAAAAAGAGGCGGAGGTTCTCAACAGTTACGCCGTTGAAAACAGAAACTACTACCAACAACTTTTCTTAGATGGAACGATTCGCTTAGATGAAAAATCTCTTCCTGCTCTTCCAGCCTACAGTTCACATCCTATATCTCAGAGATTTTCACAAAACAATCCGCTTCAAATCATCCTTGCGACTGTTTCAGACAGAGCAAGAAATCCAAAAAATCTCGCAGATGCGGAGGAACAAAAAGCGATAGCCTTTTTCAAGCAAAACCCAAAAGAGGAGTTTTACTTCAACGCGCAAAACAACAACCTCTACCAGTACGCAAGTGCTCTTCGAGTTACACCTGTTTGTCTTGAGTGCCACGGAGCAAAAGAGAAAGCGCCTCTTTACATACAAGAGCGCTATGACGCTGCTTATGACTACAAACTTGGTGATGTACGCGGTATCATCAGCATACAAATCCCAAAAAGTGCATTGAGCGGCTATTTTTTCAAAGACTTTTTCAAATCTGCTTTTTATGATTTTGTCCTCTTTTTGCTTCTCTTTTTGGGAATAACTTACCTTCTGAAGTACTCAAAAAAGATAAATGACATCTTAGAAAGTAAGATAAAAGCAAAAACAGATGAGCTTCGAGACTCCTTTTTTCAAGACAGACTAACCAACCTGCCAAACAGACTTAAACTTATAGAAGATATAGAA
Source organism: Sulfurimonas lacustris (assembly GCF_059705355.1). Lineage (NCBI taxonomy): Bacteria > Pseudomonadati > Campylobacterota > Epsilonproteobacteria > Campylobacterales > Sulfurimonadaceae > Sulfurimonas > Sulfurimonas lacustris. The sequence goes on along the minus strand of NZ_AP046125.1, from coordinate 312,080 downwards.
ACCAGCACATCTAAGGATGCTTCACACTTAGCGCTGATCAATATCGATGCATTTAAAGATATCAATGACCTCTACGGGTATGATATAGGTGATGCGATTTTAGTGCAGGTCTCCAAACGTATCCGAGAGTTTTGCACAAACAAAAACACCGTTTATAAACTCCCAAATGATGAATTTGCCGTTTACACAAGAATGGGCATCTCTGAAGAGGAGTTTTTCTCTGGAATGAAGCTTCTGCTTGACACCATAAGCGAGAAAAAATTTGAAGTAGAAAATCACTCTATTTTTATCTCTTTTAGTTGTGGTATCGCTTCAAATAAAGAGGCACTCCTTATCAAAGCAAACACAGCACTGCAAATCGCAAAAAACAATGCGAAAAATATCGTTGTTTACAAAGATTCACTCGATGCAAAAGAGCAGATTACTAAAAATGCGGATGCTCTTTTAACGCTTAAAGAGGCGATTACACATAACCGTATCACTCCATTTTTTCAGCCGATTTATAGCACACGAAACAGACGTATAGAGAAGTACGAATCTCTTGCGCGCATCATCAAAGAGGATGGAAGTATCATCATGCCGTTTGCATTTTTAGATATCGCTATCAAGTCAAAACTCTATCCTGAGATTACCAAAGCGATGATTGTAAAAACTTTTGCGTTTTTCAAAGATAAAGAGTATGAGTTCTCTATCAATCTCTCTATCCTTGATATACAAAACCAAGAGATACTCAAGTTCATCCTAACGCAAATCCAAGCATTTCATGTGCCACAGCACATAGTTTTTGAGATTCTTGAGAGCCACAAGATAGAGAACTATCAAGAGATGAAGAGTTTTATCAAAGAGGTAAAAAAACATGGATGTAAAATCGCTATCGATGATTTTGGAAGCGGTTACTCCAACTTCTCACACATCTTTGAACTCAATGTTGACTACCTCAAAATCGATGGTTCACTCGTAAAGTTCATCACAATCAATGAAAGCTCAAGGATTATCGTCAAAACCATCGTTAACTTTGCCTCCAACTTAGGACTTAAAACTATCGCTGAGTTTGTAGAGGACAAAGATGCACTAGAGATGCTTGAGAAGATGGGCGTGGACTTTGTGCAGGGGTACTACATAGGAAAACCAAGCAACGCACTTTGTGAAGATTTTAGATAACCTCTCTTTTGAGGTGCGCTTTGAGCGATGTCAAAACCTCATAACTGATAGTTTTTGCATAAGATGCCGCAACTCTCGCATCGTCAAAAATCAGCAACTTCTCTTGTGTGCTTAAAAACGAGCTGTTGTCCATAGAGATACGACCGACAAGTTCTACTCCGTGTGGAGTTTTGTAGCCATTTTGCGCACAAATACGTAAAAACCCATCTCCATATCCAAAATCATAGTTGCCCACAACACTCTCTTGTGTAAGCACACCATCACCGCCGTACCCTACTCTACTCCCATCTTGAAGTACTCTTTGAGAGAGTTTTTTTGCATAGAGAGACAAAACAGGCTTAAAATGCTCTGTTCCAAAAGCCTCTGGAAGCTCCAAACAGCCATACGCTGCAATCCCCACCCGTGCCATATCTTCATCAAAATCTACATATCTAAAGAGAGAAGCAGAGTTTGAGGAGTGAAATCGAAGCGCTCCAAAACCAAACTTTTGTGCAAGTCTTTGCGCCTCTGCTTTTGCCTTTTGAAAGTTCTCTTTCTGCCAAAACCACTCACTTGTAAGTTCATCGGCACTTCTATGGTGCGTAAAAAGCCCCTCCAAAATCAGCTCTGCTTTTTTTATACGTAAAAATGCCTCTTCCATTTCACGCATATCTACGCCGTTGCGGTGCATCCCCGTATCGACTTTTAGCTCTACTTTTGTCTCTTTTGGGAATTTTTCTATACTTTTGATGTCGTTAATGGTGTAGCGTACTTTTTGGCTAACACTTGTAGGTATCTCACCCAAAACCAAAATATACTCAAAGTACCCTTCTACCTTTTGCGCCTCATCCATCGTGCGCACCACTGCTTTTTTGATACCGTATTCCCGTGCCATTGACGCCATCTCCAAAAGCCCGTGTCCATACGCATTGTCTTTTAGAACAAGGGCGATTTTATCTACGCTTTTGGTACGTTTTGCAATAATGTCGAGGTTATTAAAAAAATTGTTTTTATTTAAAATTATGTAAGCCATAGGGGAATTATACCAAATGAAAAGATTTATCGCAGAGTTCCAAGAGCAGAGTTTTACGCAGATTATCTTTCCACACGCAAGGAGCGACTGGGCGGCGTACCTAGAAGAGGCGGAGGAGACATTTGTCAACATTATAAACGCCATCATCCGCTACCAAAAGTGTCTAGTTGTTTGCGATAATATCGAGAGTGTCAAAAGCCGCTTTACACCGCATGAAAACCTCTTTTTTGTAGAGTACGAGACAAACGACACATGGGCGAGAGACTGCTCTGTTTTGTGTGTAGAAGATGGAAGCGACATAAAGTTGCTTGATTTTACTTTTACTGGCTGGGGCGGGAAGTTTGAAGCATCCAAAGACAACGCCATGAGCCAAGCAATATCACATCGTTACGGCAAAAAACTCACTACAATCGACCTCATTTTAGAGGGTGGCGGCGTGGAGAGCAACGGCGTGGAGACTATCTTAACCACTTCGGAGTGCATGCTCAACAAAAACAGAAATGCGCACCTTGAAAAAGAGGAGATGACAAAAATCCTCCAAGAGGAGTTTGGCATGAGCCGCATCCTCTACCTCGACCACGGCTATCTTGCAGGAGATGACACCGACTCGCACATCGACACGCTAGCACGATTTGTCGATGAGAAAAGCATCATGTATGTCAAATGCGATGATGAGAATGACGAACATTACAAAGAGTTGAAGCTGATGGAAGAGGAGTTGCAGACTTTTGCAAAAGAGTACGACTTTAGACTTATAGCACTTCCGATGAGTGACGCATGTTACTTTGAGGATGAGAGACTACCTGCAACCTATGCAAACTTTTTGTTTGTAAACGGTGCGGTTTTAGTTCCGACTTATGGTGTAAAACAGGATGAAGAGGCGTTAGAGATTTTTAGAGAAACTTTCCCGGAGAGAGAGATAGTGGGCATCAACTGCTTTGCACTCATTAAACAGCACGGCTCACTTCACTGCGTTACTATGAACTTTGCAAAGGGAGTAGAGCTTATTTAAATAAGTATTTAAAATTAAATACTTTTAGTCTTGACTTTGGCAAACACTTTACACTATACTTTTGGTATCTAAATACAAATACTAAGAGGATTTTATGCACTCACCTTTTCCCTACGACAGACTAAGCACTCTAGAAGAGTTTTTTGGAAGGGAAGAGGAGCTTGAAAAGCTCGCAAATACTGTAAAGTACTCCAACAATCTTCTTATCCACTCCAAAAGAAGAATGGGAAAAAGTTCGCTTATAAACTACTTTTTTGAGCAGCACAAAGAGGATTATTTATGCATCTATGTAGATATTTTTGACATAACTTCAAAAGAACATTTTGCGCATTCGCTACTTAGGGCATTTTCAAACTCACATAAATCAGATATAAAAACAACCATTAAAAATCTCACCGCACTCTTTAAAAGAGTACGCATAGAACCCTCAATAGACCCTGCCACGCTTGAGTACTCCATAAAACCAATAGTGGCAACACTTAGTTTTGAAGAGATGATGGATGATTTTTTTGACTCCATGACCACGCTTAGTAAAAGCAAGCAGATAGTCTTAGCCATAGATGAGTTTCAGCAGATTGCAAACATCACGGATGTAAAACTAGATGCACTGCTTAGAAAATATATACAAAACAGAGAAAATATCTCCTATATATTTTTGGGTTCAAAAAGGCATATGCTGACATCGCTTTTTGAGTACAAAGCACCGCTATACGAACTTGCAACACACTATGAACTCCAACCTTTAAAAGTTGATGACATCTACAACTATGCAAAAAGGTTTTTAGATTTAGATACCGATATGGTTGATTATATCTATGAAAAAAGTGACGGCGAGACAAAGATGGTGCAAAACATCTTGCACTTACTTTACATAAACAGAGAAAAAAAAGTCTCCAAAGAGCTTATCGATGAAGCCATAAATGAGATACTAGGCTCAAAAGATTCAAGCTATAAAATCATCTTTGACACACTAAATAATAATCAAAAAATAGCTCTAAAAATAGTAGGTAAATATAAACGAGGTTTTTTTGCAGCACCTATTTTAAACGAATACAACATAAAAAAGCAGACGCTTCAGTCAGCTATCGATGCTCTATTTAAAAAAGAGTTTATTGACAAAGAGGGTGACAAATACTTTATACCCGATAGAAGTTTAGAACTTTGGGTAGAGAATTTATAGCTTATTTAGCCTCTACCTCTTTTTTTTCTTCTTGATTTAAAATCTCAAATCCGCTGTACATCAAATAAGCCGAGAGGCTTAAACCTAAAAGTATTAAAATGATTCGTTTTATTTTTTCTATTTTGCTCATAGCGCAATTTTAACATGAAAACAACAAAAAATTAACATATTTGTAACACTATGTTTATATAATTAACTAATTTTAAAAATTAAGGTTAGTTATATGATAAGCAAAAAAATCATTCCATTATCGTTAGTAGCGGTAGCTGTTTTGGGGGCAAACGAAGTAACGCTTCCAAATGTCAATGTTGAATCAACCATGATTACAGAGGTAAGCCAAAATGCGCAAGTGTCAGCAGATTTGGCTCAAGCACTCAGTTCAAGCGTGCCTAGTATCGATATGAGCCGCCGTAGCGGAATCGCAAACGATATCTATATCCGTGGACAAAAAAGAGACAACATCTCTGTTGATATCGACGGTACAAAAGTGTGCGGCGCATGTGTCAACAGAATGGATCCGCCTACATCACATATCCTCACAAACCAGATTGAGACGGTAGAGGTAGTTGAAGGACCTTACGATGTTGAAAATTTTGGTACACTCAGCGGTGGTCTTAAAATCACTACAAAAAAACCGACAATGAAACCTCAAGCAGAGGTTAACTTTGGCATCGGAAGCTGGGGATATAAAAAGATAGGAGCAAGTGCAAGTGGCGGTACAGAGCGCATCCGCGCACTTATCAGCGCATCGTATGAGACGGGTGATCAGTATGAAGATGGAGATGGTGACACGCTAGCAGAGCAGATTGATAGAGCAGTTGCCAACGGTTCAGCACCTGCTGGCTCAAAATTTCAATCTCAATACAAAAATATCGAGGCATACACAAAAAAGAGTGTCATGACAAAACTTTTTGTTAAAACGCTTGAAGATCAAGAGCTTCGCCTCAGCTACACAGGCAACAGAAGCGACGGTGTCATTTATGCAAACTCCAAAATGGACGCGGCGTATGATGACTCCAACATCTACAGCATGGAGTACAACATCGACGATATCACCAAAGAGTACAAAAATATCAATCTTCAGTACTACTACTCTGATGTTGACCATCCGATGGATACAATGTATAGAATGTCAGGTGCTACAAGCTACAGCACAAACCATCTTAAAACTTCTATGCAGGGTGTGAAACTTAAAAATAGTTTTGAACTAGAGAGCTATAAATTTTTACTTGGACTTGACGGAAGTAGAAGAACTTGGGAAGGTGAAAAATACGCTACAAGCGTGGCAACAGGTGTTGTAACACCAATGGGTGTGAGCCTTACTCCAACCAAAACAGAAAACAAAGCCATTTTCGCAAAAGCAGAGAAGAGCTTTGGAGACCTAAAAATCGAAGCAGGTTCAAGATTTGATGCCACTGAGATAGATCCTGACGATGTCTCAAAAAATGAAAATGAGTACACAGCCTTAAGTGCAAATATCATAGCTACTTATAAACTTGATGCAAAAAATAGCGTTTTTGTAGGTTTTGGTTCTTCTGCACGTGTTCCAGATGCTAGAGAACTCTATCCAACAGTTGACAATATTACAGGAAATCAAAACCTCAAACAGACAAAAAACAGAGAGCTTGACTTGGGGTATGAAGCAGCGTATGAGAGTTTTACATTTAAAGCAAAAACATTCTACTCGATGCTTGAGGACTACATCTATCTCAAACACACATCACCGACGGCTTACACATTTGAAAATATCGACGGTACAGTCTATGGTGTAGAACTAAGCGGCTCTTACTTTGCGACAGACGATATCACACTTGACGCAAGTGCATCTTACAAACGAGGCAAAAAAGCTTCTACTGCTACACAGCCAGACAGAGACCTCGCAGATATGGCTCCATTAAGAGGTAAGGTAGGAGTAAACTATGAGTACAAAAAAGATTCTCAGGCAACACTCGAGATGCAAGCATCCGACAAATGGGATGATATCGATAGTGATAGCGGAGAGCAAGAGCTAAGTGGTTGGAGTATTTACAATGCAAAAATCAAACATGCTATCGACAAAACAACAACGCTTACAGTAGGGGTTAACAATATTTTTGACACAACGTACATTGAGAGCAACTCTTATGTTGACTTAATTTTACTAAATTCAAGTGGCGCAACAATGCTTCTCAATGAACCAGGAAGATATTTCTACACAAACTTAACTTTCAAGTTTTAAAAACGCTTCAGCCTGACTTTGTGTCAGGTTGACTTTTTGATTGAAAAAGATTATAATTTTTGTGCGATTATCACTTTTCTATTAAGACAATGGAGCGGTAAAAATAAGGTCAGAGGAAGTCATGAGCCTCTGGCCTTTTTTTTTGCCCTCCAAAGTCTTAATAAGGGGGTTCTTTATGGATAAGCTGATAATCGCCATTTTGCTTATGTGCATCTTCGCACCGTTACTTAGGTAACGCCAAGGGGTCTTTGCCCCTTGCCCCCATAAAAGCATTTTTTTAGTCCAATCTGGCTAAAATCTCCCTATGATAAAAAGATACCCAACCAAAAAAATATTTGTCGGCAGTGTTGCAGTTGGCGGTGATGCGCCTATCAGTGTGCAGTCTATGACATTTTCAAAAACTGCTGATGTGGCAAGTACGGTAGAGCAGATAAAACGCCTTCACTTTGCAGGGTGCGACATTGTGCGTGTTGCCGTTCCTGAGATGGAAGATGCGCTAGCCCTTAAATCCATCAAAGAGCAAATCTCCCTTCCTCTTGTAGCAGATATCCACTTTAACCACCGTTTAGCACTTGTGGCGGCGGAAGTGGTTGACTGCATCCGCATAAACCCCGGCAATATCGGTTCAAAAGAGCGTGTCAAAGAGGTAGTCAAAGCGTGTCAAGCACGCAACATCCCCATCCGTATCGGGGTAAATGCAGGAAGTTTGGAAAAAGAGTTTTTAAACAAATATGGACAGACTTCAGAGGGGATGGTGGCTTCAGCTGAGTACAACATCAAATTTTTAGAGGATTTGGGGTTTGATGACATCAAAATCTCCCTCAAAGCAAGTGACGTTCAAAGAACGGTTGATGCTTACCGAATGTTACGTCCAAAAAACAGCTACCCGTTTCATCTAGGCGTTACAGAGGCGGGAACACGCTTTCATGCAACCGTAAAAAGTGCTATCGGTCTTGGCACACTTCTGCTTGATGGCATCGGCGATACGATGCGAGTGAGCATCACTGGAGAGCTTGAAGAGGAGATAAAAGTTGCCCGTGCCATCCTCAAAGACAGCGGTGCGGCAAAAGACGGGCTTAACATCATCTCATGTCCCACATGCGGACGCATCGAGGCGGATTTGGTAAGTGCCGTGGGCGAGATAGAAGAGAGAACTGCACACATCAAAGCACCGCTCAATGTCTCGGTGATGGGGTGTGTCGTAAACGCCATCGGCGAGGCGGCACATGCGGATGTGGCTATTGCCTATGGCAAAGGAAAAGGGCTTGTGATGGTCAAAGGCGAAGTGGTCGCAAATCTTGATGAGGACAAACTTGTCGATAGATTTGTAGCAGAGGTCGAAAAAATGGCGAGAGAGCTGAACTAATGCAAGAAAATCTTTATAACCTCGCCTTTGAGCGAAGCATCTTAAGCTCTATCATCTTTGAGCCAAGTCAGTTTGACGAGCTAAGTTCACAACTCAAAAAAGATGATTTTTACCTCCCTGCCCATCAAGATATCTTCCACGCTATGACACTTCTTTTGCAAAAAGATCAGCCTATAGATGAAGAGTTTATCAAAAAAGAGCTTATCCGCTTAAAGAAGTTTGATGAGAGCGTGATGCTTGAAATCCTCTCTGCAAACCCTATCTCCAACACAAAAGCCTATGTCGATGAGATAAAAGACAAATCCCTCAAACGCCACCTCCTAACCCTCACCACAGAGATAAAAAGAGTGACGGTCGAAGAAGAACTCTCAAGTGCGGAAGTTATCGACATCGTTGAGAAAAAACTCTATGAGATAACTCAAAACAGCCAAACTAGCGACTTCAAAGACTCTCCAAAGATGACGTTTGACACCATGGAGTACATCAAAGAGATGAAAGCCCGTGGCAACAGCGTCTTAGTCGGCGTGGACACAGGTTTTCATGAACTCAACAAGATGACGACGGGTTTTGGAAAAGGGGATTTGGTTATTGTAGCAGCACGTCCTGCTATGGGTAAAACCTCTTTTATCCTCAACACAGTAAACAACCTCATCGTTCAGGGCAAAGGAGTGGCGTTTTTCTCGCTTGAGATGCCGGCAGAGCAGTTGATGCTTAGGCTTTTGTCTATCCAAACTTCCATACCGCTTCAAAAATTGCGTGTGGGAGATATGAACGATGAGCAGTGGAGTTCGCTAAACGGGGCGATTGACAGGATGAACGGCGCGAAACTCTATGTCGATGATACGGGAAGCATCAACATCAACCAGCTCCGCTCCAAACTTCGCAAACTCAAAAACCAACATCCTGAAATCGAGATAGCCGTTATCGACTATTTGCAGATTATGCAGGGGATTGGAAGCCAAGAGCGACACCTGCAAGTATCAGATATCTCTCGTGGGCTTAAGATGTTAGCACGTGAGCTAAATATGCCTATCGTAGCACTCTCCCAGCTTAACCGTGGACTTGAGAGCAGAAACGACAAACGCCCGATGCTCAGCGATATCCGTGAATCAGGCTCTATCGAGCAGGATGCAGACATCATCCTTTTTGTTTACCGTGACGATGTTTACCTCTACAAAGAGGAAAAAGAGCGTGAAAAAGCGGCAAAATCAGAGGGCAAAGAGTTTACTCCGACCTACATTGAGCGTGATGAAGAGGATGCAGAGATTATTATCGGCAAGCAGAGAAACGGTCCTACTGGGCATGTGAAACTCATCTTCCACAAAAAACTCACCCGTTTTGTCGATGCAACACCACACTTCCGCTCTGTTGAAACCGTCTTTGAAAATGTGGATACCCGCTCCGCCAATATCGGCTTTGGCAACGACACCATCTCAATGCCTCCTCTGTAGATGCTAGAGAGAGTCTCGCTTTTTAACTCATGGCGGGATTTCTTCTTTTTTCTTTTTTCCTCCTTTTTAATCCTCAGTCTATCGCTTCTTTTTGAGTACCAAAACTACAAAGAGTTTATCCGTTTTGACTCGGCACTCGTTGAAGCAACCGTACTCAAGCAGTACGAAAAACAAAAGGGCAAACGAAAATATCAGGTACTTAAGCTCAAAAGCAGTGAGGGCATTACATTTTACACTACCGCTAAAAAATCACTGCCGGATATGAAAAACAGCCGCCTTAAAATGGAGATTTGGGCAAAGGATCTTACCTTTTTTGGCTACCTTAACTCCTTTTATGCCTTTAGCAAAATCCTCTCCACAGAGGAGAACAACACTACAAAAGAGAGGGTAAACGCCTTTATCGCCTCCGCACATGAAAATGCCTTGATGGGCAATATATATCAAGCACTCTACACAGCCGAAGAGGTAGATCAAAAGACACAAACCGCTTTTTCAAATCTTGGAGTGTCACATATCGTCGCTATCAGCGGCTTTCACCTTAGCATCTTAAGTGCATTACTCTACTTTTTAATTAAGCCTCTTTATGGTTTTGCGCAAGGGCGGTTTTTTCCATACAGAAACTCAAAACTGGACATTTTTGTGATTGTTGCGATTGTTCTTTTTGCCTATACGCTATTTTTGGATGCACCACCATCGCTTGTGCGCTCTTTTGGTATGTTTTTGGTAGGATTTTTTCTTTACGATAGAGGTATCAAGATAGTTTCCATGCAGACGCTTTTTGTTACCATCATACTTCTGCTTGCATTTTTCCCACGCCTTGCATTTTCTCTTGGTTTTTGGCTCTCCGCTGGCGGGGTCTTTTATATCTTTTTATTTTTGATTCACTTTAAAAATCTTAACCTTTTTTGGCAGATGGTAGGAGTTTCAGTCCTCGTGTATCTCTATATGATTCCCGTGGCACTATACATTTTTCAAAACTTTAGCATCTACCACCCATTTTCCATCATCCTCTCCATGCTCTTTACGCCATTTTACCCGCTTAGCATATTGGCACATTTTATAGGATTTGGCGATTTTTGCGACCCTTTTTTACTTTGGCTGATGGCATTAGGGGAAGATGGCGCAAAAGTTGAGTTGCATCTTTGGCTCTTTTTACTCCACATAGCACTCTCTTTCGCCGCCATCTACAACAAAAAGGCGATGTGGGGATTAACCCTCTTTAGCGCCCTTATTTTTATATACGCTATGTATCAAGTGGCAGAGTTTTAACCCATAGATAAAAATTATCCACGACGCATAAATCCATAAAAAAAGAAACATAAGGATAGAAAAAGAGCCGTACATAGTCTCGTACGCTTTGTTATAAAAAACATAGTAGATAAAGAGGTTTTTGGCGACACTAAAAACAACAGAAGCTACAAAAGAGCTTATAAGTGAAGCTTTTACGTTGACTTTCACATTTGGTGCTATCTGAAATACAAGAAAAAAGAGCGCCCAAAGAATGAGATATGGTACATATGGGAGGATGTTTATATCAGCCACATATTCGCTATGTGCCATAAGATTTGCGACATACCCAGTTATGTAAAAAGAGACTCCAAGCCCGATGGGTGTGAGCGTCAGAAGCGTCCAAAATGTCGTCACACTCTCCCAAATCCCACGCACCTTTGCATGAAAAATCTTGTTTGCAATGTACTCAAAGTTTTGAAAAAAGAGAAGCGATGAGACAACAACCGCTGCAAAACTTACCGTACTCATCTCAACAGAGTTTTGTAAAAAACCATTGATATGCTCCATCACCGCCTCAGAGTTAACGGGCATAATGTTTGAGAAAATAAACTCTTGAAGCCTCTCATACTGCTGCGAAAAATTTGGCATAGAAGTAAAAAGAGTAAGCGTAATCAAAAGAAGCGGTACAAGCGTAAAGATAGTATAAAAACTAAGGCTCGCCGCATAAAAAGCTAGGTCTTTGTCTAAAAAAAGAGCAAAAAGTAACTTTGCCCTCTCGTAGAGTTTTCTACTCTCTATCATCATAATTTTAAGAGTTGTTCTTTTAGCTTTGGCATATGAACTCTAAGCACTATCTCTAAAATTTCATCATCTACGCTATCATAATCATGTGCTATAAAATTTCGAACGGCATTCAAACCCTTGAGATCATTTTTGTCTATTTGTGAGAGGAGTTCAAACTCATTCTCATCTTTAAGTTTATTGAACTGCTCTGCTATCGTTATGATTTGCATTCTTATAGCAGGTTTGAGAATCCTATCTTCAAGCGCTTGAACAATCTTTCCATCTTTTTGTGCTATGAAAAACTCTATATCGTCGATTTTATTTAAAATTGCTTTTATTCTCTCTTTCACACCAAAACCTCCTCATTCTTTAGGCTTTGTTGCATCAGAGTGTTTTTAGCGTTTGATGGTATAAAATCTATCTTTTTTTTCAACTCTTTTTGCAGTTCTTCTTTAAATTCATCTATTTTTAGAAGTTTTGCAAAAGCGTTATCTTTAAAAAATCTCTCGTGGTCTATCTTGTATGTCAAGTCGATATCACTAAAATCATCCGCATTTCCACGAGCATAAGAGCCAAAGAGACTTACTACTCTAAAACCCTCATCTTCATGCACTTCATTGAAATTTTTTAAAGTTTTTAGGATATTTTCTCTACTTAACATCGCTAGCCCTTAAGACAATCCCATCTTAAAAGGATTCAAGATATTGTTAGGGTCAAATGCCATTTTGATGGATTTGAAAAGTGCCATCTCTTCTGGGGTAAATGCCATTTTCATGTAAGGTGCTTTTGCAAGTCCTATGCCGTGTTCTCCGCTCAGCGTTCCGCCCAAATCTATGGTTGCCTGAAACACCTCTTCTATGGCTTGATATGCGATTTTTACCTGCTCTGGGTCTTTGCCATCCACCATGACGTTTGTATGCACATTACCATCGCCCGTATGTCCAAAACATGGAATTTTGACATTGTACTTGTCGGCTATGGCATAAAACTTCTCTAAAAGTTCAGGAAGTGCAGAGCGTGGGACTGTGACATCCTCGTTAAGTTTTTTACTTCCATAAACACTCAGAGAAGGAGAAGCATTACGTCTTGCGAACCAGAGGTCAGAGGCCTCTTGCTTATCTTTTGCGATTTTAAACTCACTGCATCCATTCTCTTTAAACACCTTCTCGATTTGTGCTAACTGAAAGTCCAAATCCTCTTCTAAGTTCCCATCCACATCCGTTACCAAAAGCGCGCCCGCATCCACAGGCAGTCCTTTTTTGTAGGTCTGTTCCACCGCTCGTATGGTAAGGTTGTCCAAAAACTCCATAGCAACAGGGGTAATACCGCTTGCCATCGTTTTATAGACCGCATTCATCGCCTCGCCAACACTTCCAAAGATTCCCATCGCTGTTTTTGTCATCTTTGGTTTTGGGATAAGCTTCAAAGTTATCTCGGTCAAAACCGCCAAAGTCCCCTCAGACGCTATCAAAATCCCGCTGATGTTGTACCCAGCCACATCTTTGATGGTACGTTTGCCCGCTTTGATGATATCGCCGTTTGGAAGTACTGCACGTGTTGCCATCACATAATCTTTTGTGATGCCGTATTTCGCCGCACGCATACCGCCCGCATTTTCGCTTACATTGCCGCCGATACTAGAGTACTCTTGACTTGCAGGGTCAGGCGGATAGAAAAGTCCTACCTCTTCAACTGCACGCTGCAAATCCATGTTGATAACCCCCGGTTGAACCACCGCAACCATGTTTTTCATATCAATCTCTAGGATTTTGTTCATATGTTTTTCCATAGCAAGGACGATGCCTCCGCTACTTGGAAGTGCGCCGCCCGTAAAACCACTCCCCGCACCACGAGGAACTATAACGATACGATGCTCGTTACAGTATTTTAAAATCTGGCTGACATCCTCTTCATTTCTAGGAAAGATGACCGCATCAGGCTCAAAACGCTCACGTGTCGCATCATACGAGTAAGCGATAAGATGTGCTTTGTCGCTATAGATATTTTCGCTTCCTACTACTTGACTAAAATAGTCCAAATGTCTTTTTTCTATCATCTTTTTTCCCTTCAAAATCAAACTCTTCAAGCAAATCTTCAAACTTCTCGCCACCGCTCTTTACTATCTCATAAAGCTCTTTATGGCTTGGATTCGCCTCTATCATCAACTCGTAGTAGTGTGGCTCATACTCCTCAAGCGCATCACTTCCCTCTCCCCACCAATTATCCTCAATCTCTTCAACTCTCGTGTAAAACGGCAGTTTCGTCTCTTTTTGCTCTACTTTTGCATCTGTAATAGCTAAAATCTTAAAACTCTTTGCATCAAGCGTAAAGACTTTGTTTTGCAAAAAGAGGAAAACAAGTCCTACGGAGCTATCGATGCTCATTTGCGCAAAGTCGCTTCTTAGCGGCGTCGGGTGACCATTGAAAGAGAGCAGTGTTGCAAAAAGATCTGGATGAACCCACTGAAGAGCAGAACTCTTTGTGATTCTGTAGTAAATCTCCTCACTTGGAGCTATTAAAAGCCCTCTGGTGTAGCCAAATGCCAAAACAACCTCATCGCCGACCTTGACACCCCACTTTCCTTTTGGCAATGCACCGCTACTTAGTGCATCATACTCACTTATGGAGAGTTTCGCTTTTTTTGTACTTGCGTCAAAACTCTCAACTAGTGCGCTTGCAACGATGCTTCTTTTGCCATCCGCAATGGTATGCACTACAAACCCACTCACACCCACATCAATCTTATCTACCTGAATCGTTACTTGGGTTGCATCTTCATTCACCCCAATTACAGGAGATTGTACGACAGCCCCAAAGAGTTGTAACACCGCAAGAACCCATAAAAATACATGCTTCATTTTTGTCCACTTTACAAATAATATGCTGCGATTATAGCAAACAAACCTCACACTAAGGCAAATTTTGTTAAAGTTTTAAAATTATTTTTCAAAATTCTTATGTTATGGTTTTTTAGTATGATACGATTATTCCTCTTTTTATTTTTAGCAACATCCCTCTTTGGGGCGCGCGTTGAGACCTTTCGATGGAGCAATGGCGAGACCTATCTCTCTTTTTTAGAGAGAAACAAACTTCCCCTCAAACCCCTTTTTTACAACCTAGATGAAGATGAAAAACAGCTCACAGAAGAGATCATATCGGGTGTTGGCTGCAAAGAGACACGTGAGAAAGATGGCTCTCTTCTACAAGTCTTTATCCCCCTCAACGAAGAGCTACAAATCCACATCTACAAACACAAAGAGGACTATTTTTTCGAGACGATTCCCATCATAAGCGAAACAAAAACAGAAGCTTTTATCATCAAAATCCAAAACTCCCCTTACCAAGACATCCTTGATGAGACAGGCTCCAAAAAACTCGCTACCATTTTTCTCGAGGGGTTTCAGAACTCTCTGAACTTCAAAAGAGACCTTAAAAAAGGGGATACTCTTGCGATGCTTTATGAGCAGAAGTACCGTTTAGGACAACCCTTCTCCATGCCCACACTCAAAGCTTCCATGATAGAGGTGCATGGCAAAAGACATTACGTCTATTTAGGTGCTGATGAGAAATACTACAACCAAGATGGAAGTTCCCTTCAAGGCTATTTTCTAGGTACTCCAGTAAAAAACGCAAGAATCTCCTCACACTTTACAAAAAAAAGGTTTCACCCAATCCTTAAAAAGTACCGTGCGCATCTAGGCGTGGACTATGCGGCAGGACGTGGCACTCCTATCTACTCAGCCGGAGATGGAAGAATTTCGTTTATAGGAGATTCGGCAGGATACGGAAAGGTAACCAAGATTCAACATAGCGATGGATATCTCACTCTCTATGCACACCAAAACTCTTTCAAAAAGGGACTAAGGAATGGCTCAAATGTCAAAAAAGGAGAAGTTATTGGTTATGTGGGAAGCACAGGGCTCTCCACGGGACCGCATCTTCACTTTGGTCTCTACAAAGATGGAGAAGCTATCGACCCGTTGCGTGTTGTGCAAGTCGCTACCAAAAAGATCTCAGCTAAAGAGAAAGAAGCTTTTTTCAAACTTAAAGAAAACTACAACAAAGATATAGATTCCCATATCACTAATGAGACCAAATTTGTAAGAGCCTCCATGCCAGAAAACGTCTGCTACTTTTTTGACAAAGACGAAACCAAACATGAGCAGTCTGCTCCAGCGAGTTAAACTTTCAAGACGTACGTTTTGTATCGGAAGTAGGGCTTTAGCCCCGCCAAAAGTTTCATTCACATAAACGAGGCTAAAGCCTCATTTTTTGCAAAAGAGTGCGATGCCAGTTATCTAACCAAATTCCACTGGGTCCATATCTATCTCAGCAAGAGCATTTTTACACGCACTCACCGCTTTGATGATATCCGTGCTCTTGTCTGAGCGCAAAAGTATCTCAAAGCGGTACTTATCCGCCACTCTTTCAATCCCACACTTCCCAAAACCTACAATTTCAACAGTCTCAAACGAGCGTAAGCGCTCCACCATCTCGTGCATCGCCTCTTGCGCCTTCACTCCGTTTTTATGAGAAAAAAGAACCCTGCAAAGCTTTTTATAGGGCGGATAAAGCTCTTTGCGATACTCTTTTTCTTCTTCTAAAAATGCCTTATAATCTTGCACAAAAGTTTTGAAAAACTCCTCATTAAAACTCTGCACAAGCACTTTTGCACTCTCTTTACGCCCGCTTCTCCCTGCTACTTGTATAAGCGTGGAGAGCGCTTTTTCTCTGGCTCTATAGTCTGGCATACCCAGCATGTTATCCATCCCTAGTACTACTGCCAGCGCTACACCGTGGTAGTCATGCCCCTTACTAAGCATCTGCGTACCGATGAGGATATCTATCTCTTTGGCATTAAACCGCTCCAGCATCTGCTCAAGCTTTTTTGCCGTGGTGATAGTATCTCTGTCAAACTGCTCTACTCTGGCTTCACCTATCTGCTCTCGCACCTCTTTAAGCGCTTCCGCCGTTCCTAGCCTAGAACTTACCAGATGCTCACTGCCGCACTCTGAACATTTTTGCGGTATGGCTTGCGCAAAGTTGCAGTAGTGGCACTTTAGGGAGCGGGTTTTTTGATGCACGCTCATCCCAACGCTGCAAAAAACACACTTGTATGTATAGCCACAATCCCCGCAAATAAGATACTTAAAGTTCGCACGAGTAGGAAGAAAAAGGATAGACTGCTCTTTTTGCCCCACACTTTTTTGCAGATACTGCACTACAAGCGGTGAGAGCGTCTCGACACTCCGCTCATAGACAAACTCTTTTTTAGCGTTAAAATAGCCACCTTTAAGTCTAAAATGCGGAAACTTAACATAGCTAGTCAAACTCGGCGTAGCACTCCCAAGCACAACAGGCACATTATGTACCTTTCCCATATAGATGGCGATGTCTCGTGCATTGTAGCGTGGGCGGGAGGAGGATTTGTAGCTATCGTCATGCTCCTCATCCACCACCACAAGCCCCAAATCCTCTATTGGCAAAAAGAGAGCCGAACGAGGACCTGCTACTATCATCGCACTTCCGTCATAGATAGCTGCGAGTGCTTTTTTCTTCTGAGACGGCGAGAGTTTAGAGTGCCAAAAAACAACACTCTCTCCAAAATGAAGCTTTAGTCGCTTACTCATCTGAGGTGTCAGCGAGATTTCAGGCATAAGAAAGATAGAGCGCTTTTTTTGTAAAAGCATCTCTTCAAAGTAACGCATATAAATCTCTGTCTTACCGCTCCCCGTATCGCCAAAAAGTAGTGAGACGGGATGTTTTTGCAAAAATTCAAACGCTTCGTTTTGTTTGTCTGAGAGAGTGATATGGGCAAAAGAGAGCGAGGCTAAAGCCTCACTTCCAAAACCTCCCTCATCAACACGGAAGTGGGACTTCAGTCCCGCATCAAGAGAAGACGAGGCTAAAGCCTCACTTCCAAAACCTCTCTCATCAACACGGAAGTGGGACTTTAGTCCCGCACTAAGAGAGGACGAGGCTAAAGCCTCACTTCCAAAAGGGGTCATAGCCCCCAGCGCCTCGCCAAGCGAACAAAAGTAGTAAGAAGCCATAAAAGTCGCTATTTCAAGCTGTTTAGACGAATAGCAACATCCACCACTCTCTAAAATCTCCAAACACTCAAAAGAAGGCTTATCACACACCCCCAAAACCACGCCCTCAACCTCTTTGCTGCGCATAGGAACGGTTACTTTTGTGCCAACAGAGATGGTATGCCGACTTTTATAGGTCAATGGTTCTAGTGGTGAGTTAAGAAGTGTGATGTTATAGTGGTTCACTAGCTATCAATCAAAATTTACCAAATTTTTTCATATTTGATGTAACTCTATAGTTTTAACGATTTGAGCATTAAGAAGCTGCTTATCTGATGTCACCAAAATAGCATTATTATCCAACGCACTCGCTACAATGATACTATCGGGGAGTTTAAGTTTTGACTCTTTTCTGATTTGTATGGTTTTTTCTTTGACACTTTTTGTAAGCTCTACGGACTCAAATTGGCTTAGCAATCTTTTTAAAACCTCTGCATCACTCTTTGTGAGATTGGCATAAGATAGTAACTCAATCTCTGTAATAACAGATACCAAATATCTACCGTCTTTTAGTTTTAAACCCTGATTTAAGGCATAGACGATAGTGTTTGTGTCAAGCAGATATTTACTCACACCTAGTTCCACTCAGCTCGTATCTCTTGTTGCCATTTGAGAGGGTCTTGGATAGCTTGAAATGCTTCGATTTTATAAGCAGACATATCGATAAAAGAGTACTCTTTCTCTTCTGCTCTATCCTCTACAACTTGAATTTCACTTGTGTTTAGATTTTTCAACAAAAACATCAAATGTGCATAAGCGCTGTCGCCTACATTGAGCTTGATTGTATGCACCTACATCTCCTTCTCTTTATCTCACAATATCAAAGAACCATTATATTCAATTTTGTTTGGGATGTCAAAATGGATTTTTCTCGCTCCCATGCTCCTGCGTGGGAGTGTCTCTTGTGGGCTGATGTCATAGTTTGCATTCCCACAGAAACCGTGGGAACGAGAGAGAACTATCAATTATTCGATAAGTTGGCTGCAGTAAGTTCCTGTTGTACATTTGAATGTGCCGTTGGTATCTTCGTACACAAACGATGTTGGAGTTGAGCCTACATAATAGCGGTATGTGCCGTTATTTGTCCCGTCTCCTCCGTCATCCCATTTGCCTGAAGCAGAGCTACTTGTAAAACCTTGCGTAAGAACACCATCAAAAAGTTTACCACCACCACTTAAATTCGCAGAAGTTATCCAACTTGCATCCCCTTTTATAAGCCTTGTCTGACGCTCATTGACTATCGCCGCTCTTATGGTTGCGACATCGCCTTTGCCTTTGGCTATATCTGCTTGTTCTCTCACACCTGCAAACTTTGGAAGTGCCACGGAAGCGAGTATGCCAAGCACTACGATAACAAAGATAAGTTCTATGACAGTAAAAGCATGAGAGCGTTTCATAAAAAACCTTGCATAATAATTTTAAAATTATCCAGAGATAACTTGAAAATAACTACTTTAGAGTATGCATTCCACCTCGGGAGAGGTGGAACGAGAAAAAACTACTGTATTAAATCAGTACCATTATAAAGATTAAAACTAGGTGAAGAAGTTGAGTTTCCATCAGTACAAGTTACTTTATAAGTTGCGAAATTGGTAGCACCTGCTAGAAATGCATTAGTAGTCGCATTTGTATCACCGCACGCAGTGACCACATACGAACCAGTAAACTCTTCTGGTATTGGTAGCTGAGTTACAAGGTCTTTTATATAGTTAGTTGTACCATAGTTTGTACCTTTTATACTACCATTATCACCTTGTGTTAACGACTTAGACCAAAGTGCAGGACCAACAGTTCTGTTTAACGTCCCAACAAACGCCTTCATCTTACCCTCATGTGCTTGCTCAGAAACACCAATAAATTTCGGAAGCGCAACAGCAGCCAAAATACCTAAAATAACGATTACGAAAATCAACTCTATCATAGTAAAACCAGCTCTTTTCATAAGAACTCCTTTTGTAGAAAAATTTGGGTTACACTCATAACCTTAGCTACCATTATGAAGCATAGAAGATTAATTGTTGCTTAATGTGATATTTCTTTTCGTTCCACCTCTTTCGAGGTGGAATGCATACGCAGAAATATATTTAAGGTGAGAAGATTTTGTGGTACAATAAAAAAAATATAAAGAGAGGCTGCAGATGAAAACACTTACCCTTGAGATAAGAGATGAAACAATCTTTGAAAAGGTTATCTGGATGTTGCAACATTTTAAAAATGATGGTTTAATCATAAAAGAGGATGTTTACCCCACACAAGAAGATGCCAAATCAAGCATAAAGCGAGCTGTAAATGAACTCAACATGGCTAAAGATGGCAAACTAAACGCCAAGCCCATAGAAGATTTGCTCAATGCCTTATAGCATCGTCACACTTCCAGAATTTGATAAAAATGTTAAAAAACTTGCAAAGAGATACAAAAATATCAAAAATGATTTGTCATCTCTAGCTTCAGAACTCAAAAACAACCCAAAGTCAGGCACATATCTTTTTAACAACTGTTATAAAATCAGGCTTGCAAACTCAAGCGTTCCTACTGGTAAAAGTAAAGGATTTAGAGTGATAACGTACTTCATAGATGAACACTCAAACATTTACTTACTTGCAATTTACTCAAAATCAGACCAAGAAAATATAACCGATTTAGAAATAATAGAGCTTCTTAGAGAAATTAAATAAAAAAGATTTGATTTGGAACTCTATTTGCTTATAACAACCAAAAAAGAGGAGTATTTATGAGTATAGAAGTTTCAGCAACCCATGCACTTGCTGCTAAAGCGCTTGATTATAGAGCTATTCGTCAAGATATGATATCTTCTAACATCGCAAATGCAGATACTCCTTTTTATAGACCGCGTGACATCCGTTTTGAAGATATGCTTGCACAGGAAAAGGCGAAGGTGCTTGGGCAGAGTAGTCCAAAACTTGAGATAGCGCAGACCAGTGGGGCGCATTTTGCGCTTCAAGATGAGCAGAGTGCATCTAAGGCAAAGACTTTTTTTCGTGATGGACATATGGCTCGTAATGATGGCAACAGTGTTGATTTGGATGTGGAGACGACAGAGATGAGCAAAAACTCTCTTATGTTCAACGCTCTTGTCAATGCGATGCGAAAAGATAGCGGTATCTACAAGAGCGTTATCGACGCCTCTTCAAAAGTTAGTTAAAGGTTAAAATATGTCAAATTTTTTAAACAGCTTTGATATCAGCGGTTATGGGCTCTCTGCACAGCGTGTGCGTGTCAACACCATTTCACAAAACATCGCCAATGCACAGACAACAAGAACGGATGAGGGCGGACCTTACAGACGCAAAGAGGTAGTTTTTAAAGCTATCGACTTTAATGAGCAGTTTAACAAGGCTCTTGATGCCATAAGTGAGAGTGCAAAGTATGAAGACCCCCTAAACGAAGGGGCTTACGGTGCGAAGGTCAATCCTGCTATAATGAGCGTTATAGTTGACAAAATCTCCAGAGATGACAAAGAGCCTCAAATGAAGTTTGAGCCAAACCATCCTGATGCAGACGCAAACGGGTATGTTGCCTACCCAAACATTAACCCCGTTATCGAAATGGCCGATTTGGTAGAAGCAACACGCAGCTATCAGGCAAACGTAGCGGCTTTTGAGAGTTCAAAAAACATAGCAAACAGCGCAATTTCGCTGTTGCAGTAAGTAAAAGAGGAAGAGTATGAGTGTGATTGATGGTATTTCGGGTATTTCATCTGCCGAACTGTTAAAACAAAAAAGTGCGGTTGAGAGTAGCAGCGGTGGCGGAGAAGATTTTGCACAGCATCTCAAATCTGCTATCAACGATGTCAATGATTTGCAGAAAAAGAGCGAGAAAGCGCTTGGCGACATGGCAACCGGACAGGTAAAAGACCTGCATCAAGCAGCCCTTGCCATAGGAAAAGCGGAGACGAGCATGAAACTTATGCTTGAGATAAGAAACAAAGCACTCAGTGCTTATAAAGAATTGGGCAGAACTCAGCTATAATCTGTTTTAAAAAAATTGATATAGCGTAAGAAGTATGATTAACCAAAATAAAAGCAAAAAAATAGCTATTCTTTACGCCTTACTCGTTGTTGGTTTTTTGCTTTTTTTAGCAGCGATGCTCGCAACCGTGCTCAAATCACGTGATCTTCCGTCTCTCTACACAAAAAACAGCTCCAAAGCAACACGCGGTTCTATCATCAGTGCGGATGGTTACCACATCGCAACTACCGTAAAGCTCTACAAAGCCATCGTCAACACACACTACATCGACCCGCTTAAAAAAGATCTTTTTGTAAAACTCTTTAGTATCTACTCCGAGATAGATGCCAAAGAGATAGAGAAGAAGCTAAACACTCAAAAAGGAGTAGTGGTTCTTAGCTACAATATCCCGCAAAAACAGGCACAGTACCTCAAGCAACTCGCGTATGAGTTGCGACGCTTAAAAGTTTTTATGGAGATTAAAAGCCCCTCAACTGGGAGAACCTCACTCCATGGACTAAGCATCATCGAGAGTGGGGAGAGCCGAGAGTACGCTTATGGCAAACTCCTCACCCCAATTTTGGGTTATCCCCACAAAATAGAAGAGGATGGATACACCTATGTCAAAGGGGTAAAAGGGATAGAGAGAAGGTTTGAAAATGAACTTCAAGCAAAAGAAGATGAGTTAAGCCAAGGACTAAGAGACGTCAACAGCTACATTATCCTCAACAAAAACAGCTTTACCAAGCAAGAGGTAAACGGGCTTGATGTCAAACTAACCATCCCTATCTCTTTGCAGATGCGTGTGGAAAATATGCTTGATATCATGAAAGAGGATTTGCGTGCCAAAGAGATTATGATAAGCGTTATGGAAGCATCTACTGGAAAAGTGCTCGCAATGGCAAGTTCCAATAGATTTTTGCCAAAAAATATCGAGACCGAGGACTATAAATCACTTAACAGCTCCATGATAGAGTATAGTTTTGAACCGGGGAGTGTTATCAAAGTGGTTACTTTTGCGCTATTGCTTGACAAAGGGCTTATCAATCCTTATGACATGGTCAATGGGCACGGTGGACGCTATACTATAGGCAAGAAGACGATTACCGATGAGCATAGGTTTGATAGACTTAGTGCAGAGGAGATTATCATCCACTCCTCAAACGTAGGTATCGCGCAGATTGCTCAAAAACTCTCAGGCGGGGAGTTTAACCAAGGTCTTATGGATTTTGGTTTTTCCAAAGCTTCTACGCCTGATTTGGTTTATGAGAGAGTGGGTTCTGTGCCAAGTACGATGCAGCTTAACAACGAAATCTATAAAGCGACATGCTCTTATGGGTATGGTATGCGTGCAAATCTGATGCAGCTTATCCGTGCGTATAGCGCCTTTAACAACAATGGAAGAATCGTTACACCAAAACTCGTTGACTCTTTTATAGACAAGCGCAAAAAAGAGATAGCTACGCCTTATGAAGAGCAAGTTCAAGTCATTAGCACCGCAACGGCGCAGCGCATAAAAGATATCCTTATCAAAACGGTCAATGAGGGAACAGGGACAAAGGCAAAAACAGAGGGGCTTGAAGTTGGCGGTAAAACGGGAACAGCCCATATCGTCGAGGGTGGCAGATATGTCAATGAGTACAACACTGCTTTCATAGGCTTTGCAAATGACACGCAAAGCAAATATACTATCGGCGTTATTGTTATCCGACCTAAAAAGAGCCAGTTTGCCGCACAAACGGCAGTGCCTGTCTATAAAAAAATCATTGATTTGCTTGTCGAAGAGGAGTACTTAAAGCCAAATATTGTCGAGCAACCGAGTCCCGCCGACAACAACCTCCACTAAAATAATGCTATTGCCAAGTTCTACGTGCGAGATTTGAACAAACTCACGGTTGACAATAGCGACATAGGAAATCTCAAGCGGCGCTAAAATCTCTCTCATATTTTCTACTATGGTGTTTGCGTCCAAAACTCCGCGCATCACCATTGCAGTGGCACTACGCAGCGATGTGGCGATTTTGAGCGACTCTTGCCTCTCTTGTGTACTCAAGTAAGCGTTGCGGCTACTAAGTGCTAAACCATCTTTTTCTCTTACCGTATCGACTGCAACGATAGTTACGTTCATAAAGAGTTGCTTTACCATGAGCATAATGAGATTGAGCTGCTGTGCATCTTTTTTGCCAAAATAGGCTCTTGTCGGGTTGACAATGTTAAGGAGTTTCATAACCACCGTTAAAACGCCGTTAAAATGCCCAGGGCGGCTCTCTCCCTCTAAGATGTAGCCTCGCACTTTTGGCGCAAGAAGAGAGACTTCATCCTCGCCGTATATATCGCTTTCCTGCGGGAAAAAAAGCACATCCACTCCACTGAGTTTGCATATGAGCTTATCTGCTTCATCTTTTTTAGGATATTTCTCCAAATCCTCTCCCTTTAAAAACTGGGTAGGATTTAAAAAGATAGAGACTACGACGACTTCATTCTCCTCTTTTGCCCTTAAGATAAGTGCTCTATGTCCCTCATGCAAAGCGCCCATTGTCGGGATGAAACCAACAGTGCGCTTCTCGTTTTTAAGGTACTCTTTTAACTCAAAGGGAGTAGAAATAATCTTCATTTTAAGCCTCATTTTAATATAATCGCGGAATTATACAACAATGGAATTACATTTATGGACAACTACGAATACACCGAACTTTTAAAAAATCTTTCCAATAAAATGAGCAATATTACGGGTGTTGTTGAACCTAGCAAACTTGAAGCAAGACTAAGTGAGATAGATGCGCTTGAGAACTCTCAAGATTTTTGGAATGATGCTGAACAAGCTGCCATCATCCAAAAAGAGAAAACCCAATGCGAGCGCAAACTCAAAAAGTACAACCTTGCCAAAAATGCCATAGATGACGCAAAAGAGCTTTACGAGATGGCAAAGGCGGAAAATGATGAGGAGCTTATCAAGGAAGCGTATGATGGCGCTACGCATCTTGAAGATTTGATTCGCACCATGGAGATTGAGGTACTTTTAAGCAACGAGACAGATGGGAACAATGCCATACTTTCCATCCACCCTGGAGCAGGCGGAACTGAGTCGCAAGACTGGGCTTCGATGCTTCTTCGTATGTACAAACGCTTTGCAGAGAGACGTGGATGGAGTGTAGAGGTGCTTGACTACCAAGCAGGCGATGAGGCGGGCATAAAAGATGTCTCTTTGCTTATCAGTGGTGATAATGCCTATGGCTATCTCAAAACAGAAAATGGTATCCACAGACTTGTGCGTATCTCCCCTTTTGATTCCAACGCCAAAAGACACACCTCTTTTACCTCTGTTATGGTCTCTCCTGAGGTTGATGATGATATCAACATAGAGATTGAAGATAAAGATATCCGCATCGACACCTACCGTTCAAGCGGTGCAGGCGGGCAGCATGTCAACAAAACAGAGTCCGCAATCCGCATAACGCACATAAAGACAAACGTGGTTGTGCAGTGCCAAAACGACAGAAGCCAACACAAAAACAAGGCAACTGCTATGAAGATGCTCAAATCTCGTCTTTATGAGTTAGAGCTAGAGGCTCAAAAGGCGTTAGCAGATGGCGTGCCAAAGAGCGAGATAGGCTGGGGGCATCAAATCAGAAGCTACGTTATGCAGCCATATCAGCAGATAAAAGATACCAGAAGTAACATCGCTTACTCAAACATCGCCGCTATTCTTGATGGAGATATCGACAAGATGATAGAGGATGTGCTTATATCTCAGAATCGTTCTTAGATAAAAAGCTATAACCTAAAAAAATAACTCCAAATGCGATAGTAAGAATTGTAAAATATTGAATCTGCGCTTCTTGGGCATTTTTAAGCTCCTCTACAAATTTAGAAGCTGATGGTTCTTGTTTTGTCGTTGATGTGCCGCCACGAACACTCGCTTCCATTCGCGCTACATTTGCAGCGGCAATCTCATTTTCACTGATGCCCTCTTTTGGCGCACTCCAAAAAAATGCCACTACACCTACAATGAGCATCAATGCACCCAACGACCTAAAGATAAGTAACTTATATTTCTGAAATATCTCTTTCATTCTTCTGCTTTTTTTCCTATAATTTTATTATGAATATACTTAAAGAGTTTCAACTAGAGGACAAATGCTCCTATCTTGAGGGTAAACATCAGACAACCCACTACAAAGCCATTGAAGAGTGCTCTGCCTCTTTTTGTCAAGAGCTTATCGAACGTGGCTACAGAAGGTTTGGCAAAATCTTTTTTCGTCCTGAGTGCAGTGCTTGTAGTGAGTGTCAAAGCATCAAGATAGATGTACAAAACTTTCACTTCTCTGCATCTGCTAGAAGAGTATTGCGCAAAGCCTCCTCCATCAAAAGCTACATCCGCAAGCCAACTCTTAGCAAAGAGCATCTGGAACTCTTTGACAAATACCATCTTTTTATGCAAGAGAAAAAAGGGTGGGAGTCCACACCAAAAAGTCCACAAACCTACTATAGCTCTTTTGTGGATGCTCACTATGACTTTGGATATGAAGTTTTGTACTATTTGGATGAAAAACTTATCGGAGTAGATCTTATAGATATTTTAGAAGATGGTATCTCCTCTATCTACTTCTACTATGACCCAGACTACTCAAGCTACTCGCTAGGAAGGCTCTCCCTCTACAACCAGATACTTTTTGCACAGCGTTGGCACAAGAGGTGGATTTACCTCGGTTACTACGTACAAGATTGTCCTTCACTCTCCTATAAATCTTCTTATACTCCCTACCTCACTCTTAATGGGCGACCAAATTTGGATGAAGAGGCGATTTGGTTTTAATTTTAGCATTTGGTATAATTGCGCCATGATGAAAAAAATAGCAACTGAAATACTCTACTTTATGGTTCTCTTGTTGATTCTCGCATTTATGCAACATCCTGATTTACTATCATCTCCTCTTGAGAGAGTAAGTCTGATGGCAGAAAAAGGGAATTTTATCCATCCATTTTTATGGACATCTGCTGTTTATTTGGTAGTTGGTCTGGTACGATTGATAGTAAAATATGCACTTTATCTCAAAAATAGAAAGAAAAATTAGAAAGGAATTTTGATTTTGAGGGAGGAGATAATACTTCAAAAATGAAGTATTATCTAGCTAATTTAGCCATTTCTCTTTTTGATAATCTCTTCAGAGACATTTCTTGGAACTTCTTCATAGTGATCAAATTCCATAGCGTATGTAGCTCTACCTTGTGTTGCAGAACGAAGGTCAGTTGAGTAACCAAACATCTCAGCAAGTGGAACGAAAGCGTCAACAATTTTGTTTCCAGCTCTATCACCCATTGCACTGATTTGTCCGCGACGACGATTTAAGTCACCGATAACGTCACCCATATAGTCCTCAGGAACTTCAACTTCTACTTTCATGATTGGTTCTAAAATCGCAGGATTTGCTTTTCTACAACCCTCTTTAAAGCCCATTGAAGCAGCAAGTTTAAATGCCATCTCGTTTGAGTCAACTTCGTGGTAAGAACCATCATAAAGAGTGATGTCCATATCTTCCATTGGGTAACCCGCAAGAACACCGTTGCTCATAGTTTCAGCACACCCTTTTTCAACTGCAGGAATATACTCTTTTGGAACAACCCCACCCTTGATTTCATTGTGGAACACAAAACCTGTACCAGCTTCACCTGGCTTAATTCTAAGATATACGTGACCAAATGCACCACGTCCACCAGACTGTTTTGCATACTTGTACTCTTGCTCAACTTCTTTTCTGATAGTTTCACGGTAAGAAACTTGTGGCGCGCCAACTTCAGCTTCTACTTTAAACTCTCTTTTCATACGGTCAACAAGGATTTCAAGGTGCAATTCGCCCATTCCTGAGATAATTGTCTGTCCTGTCTCTTCATCTGTATGAACTCTAAAAGATGGATCTTCAGCAGCAAGTTTAGCAAGTGCTAGACCCATTTTTTCTTGGTCAGCTTTTGTTTTTGGCTCAACTGCAACAGAGATAACCGGCTCAGGAAATACCATACGCTCTAGGATAACTTTGTCATCTTCTGAACAAAGAGTATCTCCTGTAGTAGTGTATTTTAGACCAACAACCGCAGCGATTTCGCCAGCGTAAACTTCTTTAATCTCTTCACGTTTGATAGCATGCATCTTCACGATACGACCAATACGCTCTTTTTTATCTTTTGTAGAGTTGTGAACAAATGAACCAGCCTCTAGTGAACCACGATAAACACGGATAAATGTCAATGTTCCAACAAATGGGTCTGTCATAATCTTAAATGCAAGAGAAGCAAATGGTCCATTATCTGTTGATGCAACAACAACTTCTTGCTCTTCATCATCCATCATAGTTCCACGAATCGCCGCACACTCAGTTGGAGCTGGAAGATAAGCAACAACAGCATCAAGAAGAGTTTGAACACCTTTGTTTTTAAACGCAGTACCTGCTGTCATTGGAACAATGTGCATACCGATTGTAGCAGCTTTGATACCTGCAACAATCTCCTCTTCCGTTAGCTCTTCGCCATCTAAATACTTCTCAGCAAGATGCTCATTGCCATCAACTTCAGAGATTGACTCAATCATTTTTTCACGGTACTCTGCAGCTTTATCAGCCATATTTGCCGGAATCTCTTCAACATGGTAGTTTGAACCCATTGCAGCATCTTGATCCCAAACGATAGCTTTCATCTTTACAAGGTCAATAACACCTGCAAAACGCTCCTCTTCGCCGATTGGAAGTTGGATAGGAACCGGATTACCTTTAAGACGAGTACGGATTTGCTCTTCAACTTGGTAGAAGTTCGCACCCGTTCTGTCCATTTTGTTAACAAATACAATCGATGGTACGCCATAACGATTTCTCTGTCTCCAAACAGTCTCAGATTGAGGTTGAACACCACCAACTGCACAGAAAACTGATACAGCACCATCAAGAACACGCATAGAACGCTCAACTTCGATAGTAAAGTCAACGTGGCCCGGAGTGTCGATGATGTTGATTTGCTTTCCTGCCCATTCACAAGTTGTTGCAGCTGAAGTAATCGTAATACCACGCTCTTGCTCTTGTTCCATCCAGTCCATAGTAGCAGCACCATCATGAACTTCGCCGATTTTATGTTCACGACCTGTATAGAATAAAATTCTCTCAGTCGTTGTCGTTTTACCCGCATCGATATGCGCAGCAATACCAATATTTCTTACGTCTTCTAGCTTATGTGTTCTTGCCATAATATTTTCCTATTACCAGCGATAGTGAGCAAATGCTTTATTTGCTTCAGCCATACGGTAGGTATCCTCTTTTTTCTTGAATGCATTTCCTTTATCAGATGCTGCATCCATTAACTCATTTGCCAATCTCTCAGCCATTGTTCTCTCGTTTCTTTTACGAGAAGCATCGATTAACCATCTAATTGCTAAAGACAGCTGACGCACTGGGCGTACTTCTACTGGAACTTGATAAGTAGCACCACCAACACGGCGACTTTTTACTTCGATGATAGGCTTAATGTTTTCAATAGCATTGTTAAATGTATCGATACCAACATTGTCTCCACGAGAACTGATGATATCTAAAGCGCTGTAGATAATCTTTTCAGCTGTGCTTTTTTTGCCATCGTACATTACTTTATTGATAAACTTTGTTAAAACCTTGCTTCCATGGATAGGGTCTGGCATGATTTCACGAACGGGAGCTTTTCTTCTTCTCATTTGTAATTTTCCTTACTTCAATTTTTTAAATTTACTCAAAATATACCACTCAAGGCATATCCTGTGCTCTTTTGTTCTTTTGCTTTGCCTCTTAAAATAGGCAGAGCCAACTTAAGTGGTTACTTTTTTACTTTAGGTCTCTTAGTTCCGTATTTAGAACGAGAAACTTTACGGTTAGCAACACCCGCAGTATCTAACGCACCACGAACGATATGGTACTTAACACCCGGTAAGTCTTTGATACGACCGCCACGAACAAGAACGATAGAGTGCTCTTGAAGGTTGTGTCCCTCACCCATAATATAAGAAATAACTTCAAAACCAGAAGTTAAACGAACCTTCGCAACTTTTCTTAAAGCCGAGTTAGGTTTTTTTGGTGTAGTTGTGTAAACACGAGTACAAACACCACGACGCTGTGGACATGATACAAGAGCAGGTGATTTTGATTTCTTAACCACTTTTTGACGCTCTTTTCTAATCAATTGATTAATTGTAGGCATACAATTCCTTTACTTAATTTTTCCAGTAGAATTTAACTCACTATTTTCTAGGGAGTTATAGACGCGTGATTATAGTAGAACTATAATAAAAAAGAGCTTATTTTAAGTGTAAATTAATAAATGAGTATTTATGTGTAGAAAATAGTAGAATTTTTAGAGAGGATTTAAAAAATAGGGAAAACCCTATTTTTTAATTTTTTGAAAAAATCATCTCTTGATTTTTGTAAATACCTGTTCCAACAGGAATAGTGCGACCGATGATTACGTTTTCTTTAAGATCGTTTAGGTCATCTATTTTTGCACTTACTGCTGCTTCTGTCAATACTTTTGTCGTATCTTGGAATGATGCAGCAGAGATAATACTATCAGCTGAAACGGCAGCTCTCGTGATACCAACAAGGAATGGCTCTGCAATCGCAGGACGTCCACCAAGCTTGATAATCTTCTCGTTCTCTTGCGCAAACTTCGTTTTAGAAATCAAATCGCCTTCGATAAACTTCGTATCGCCAGATTTGATAATTTTTACCTGTCTTAGCATCTGAGTAAAGATAACCTCGATATGCTTATCAGAGATATTAACCCCTTGAGAGCGGTAAACTTGTTGTACTTCGCTCACTAGATAGTTATAGAGTGTTTTTACACCCATAATGCGTAACAACTCATGAGAAGAGATGATACCTGAAGTAAGTCTCTCGCCAGCGTGTACAAAATCACCTGTGTTTACAACCGGAGTATGTGACTTGTCAACAAAATACTCTTTTATCAAACCACTCTCGGATGCAACAAGAATTCTAATCTTGCCACGGAGTGATTTTCCAAACGTCACCGTTCCATCAATCTCAGAAATAAGAGCTGTTGCTTTTGGACGACGACCCTCAAAAAGCTCACTTACACGAGGAAGACCCCCTGTAATATCGCTTGACTTTTGAAGTGCTTTTGGCGTTTTTGCAATGATATCGGCAACTTTTACTTTTGCACCATCTTCAACATAAATAGATGTTTTAGGCTGCATTTGGTATCTTAACAACTCGCCATCTTCGCTTGCAAGAACGATTGTAGGCTTATACTCAACCGGAACGTGGTCGCTAATCATAAGACGTGTCTTACCGCTTAACTCATCGTACTGCTCTGTCGCCGTTGTTCCAATGATAATATCTTCAAACTTCACAACACCATTTGTCTCAGAGATAACAGGGTTAGAGTATGGATCCCACTCTGCTATGACTACTGACTCATCACTTTTTGGCTTTGCGATAAGAGTTTTTGGATCTACAACTGCATCATCCTCTGCAACGATAAGCGAACCACGCGCTATATAGTGGCGCACTGCTTCACGGTTATTTGCATCAACAACAGTTGCAAAAAGTCCTTTTTCAACGACTTCATAACCAGCCTTAAGACCTTCAAATCTCTGTAAATAGTCCCCTCTGAGGAGGAAGTATTTCACAACACCATCCTCTTTTGCAAGAATTTTTTGCGTTACAGGCGCGCCATTTGCAACCAATATTTCTGATGCGTATGGGATACGGCTTGGGACATTCCATCCATCTTTGATAGTTTCAACGATAGACTCATGCTCTTTAACTTCAGCGCCACTCTCGTATGGGAAGTAGTATTTTCCTTCTATTTGACCACCAACACCCGCTAGTTCATTTGGTTTTGCTATCTCATTTTTACGAAGTACGTAACGTACAGTCTCTGTTTTTGATGCTACACTGATGATTACTTCATCATGTACCGTTTGAACTTCAAATTTACCTGTAAAAGGAGCTTTAATTTTAGGCTCAACTAAAAGAATAGCTGCATTTCTACGGTTAGCAACGATATTTCTACCCTCTTTAGAAGCGTATGTTTTGAGGTTATAGTAACGGATAAAGCCCTCTTTTTCAGCAACAACTTGTCTCTCTTGAGCAGTTGAAGATGCCGTTCCACCGACGTGGAAAGTTCTAAGAGTAAGCTGCGTACCTGGTTCACCGATGGATTGTGCAGCGATAATACCAACTGCCTCACCACGACGCACTATCTGTCCTGTTGCTAGGTTGACACCATAACAAAGAGCACAGATACCATTTTCACTCTTACATGTTGTAGGAGTTCTGATGTATGCGGTTTTGATGCCAGCTTCTGCAATAACTTTTGCACTTACTTCATCGATGAGCGTTCCCTCAGCAAAAAGAATCTCGTTGCTGATTGGGTCGATAACATCATCTGCTAAAACTCTACCGTTAAGTCTATCTTCAAGAGACTCAATAAGTGTATTTTGGTCGCTGATGTCAGAGATCTCGATGCCTTCATGCGTATGGCAGTCATGCTCTACAATCTTCACATTTTGAGCAACGTCAACAAGTTTACGAGTAAGGTAACCAGCATTTGCAGTTTTAAGTGCTGTATCGGCAAGACCTTTTCTCGCACCGTGAGTAGAAATAAAGTACTCAACAACGTTAAGACCCTCTTTAAAGTTAGAGATAATCGGAGTTTCAATAATCTCACCGCTTGGTTTAGCCATAAGCCCCCTCATACCCGCAAGCTGACGAATCTGCGCTGCTGAACCACGCGCTCCTGAGTCTGCCATCATGTGGATAGAGTTAAATCCTGCTTTATCTGTCTGAACCAAACTCATCATCTGCGTAGCAAGTGTGTTATTTGTATCTGTCCAAACGTCGATAATTTTGTTATATCTCTCTTGTTCTGTTAAAAGACCTGCTTCGAACTGCTTTTGAATCTCAAAAACTCTATTTTTAGACTCTGCAATTTTTGCTTCTTTTGTCGTTGGTATCTTGATATCATCGATTGAGATTGAGATACCAGCTTCTGTCGCATGCTTGAAACCTAAGTTTTTAAGTCTGTCAAGGAATCCTGCAGTAATACCGATACCGCCATGTTTTTGAACATAGTCAACAATCTCGTTGATAGCTTTTTTCTTCATAACTCTATTCCAAAGCTCTGCTGGAACAAAATCAGGTAAAATAGCTTTAAGGAGCATACGTCCTGCAGTTGTGTGGATAATTCTTCCCTCATCCCTAGTTCTTACTTTTGCATGCAAATCAAGCGCATCATGTTCAATAGCGATACGTACTTCATCCACATTTGCAAAAAGTTTATTTGAACCTTTTACTCCGTTTTTCTCTAAAGTAATATAGTAAATACCAAGAACCATATCTTGCGAAGGAGTTGCTATCGCCTTTCCTGATGCAGGAAGAAGGATGTTCATAGATGCAAGCATCAACACTTTTGCCTCTGCAATAGCCGCAGAGCTTAGTGGAACGTGAACAGCCATCTGGTCACCGTCGAAGTCCGCGTTAAATGCAGCACAAACTAGTGGATGAAGCTGAATCGCTTTTCCATCGATAAGCTTAGGATGGAACGCCTGAATTGAGAGCTTGTGAAGTGTCGGTGCACGGTTAAGAAGTACAGGATACCCATCAACTATCTCAGCAAGGCACTCCCATACTTCATTTGTCTTATCTTCAATCATCTTCTTTGCAGATTTGACTGTTGTTGCGTACCCTTTTTCTTCAAGTTTTGCAATCAAATGCGGTTTGAAGAGCTCTAACGCCATCTTTTTAGGAAGTCCACACTCATCCATTGACAATGAAGGTCCGACAACGATAACTGAACGTCCAGAGAAGTCAACACGCTTTCCAAGAAGGTTTTGTCTAAAACGCCCCTGCTTTCCTTTAATGATTTCACTTAAAGATTTCAGTGGGCGCTTGTTAGCACCTTTTACGGCATTTGCACGACGACCATTATCAAAAAGAGCATCTACCGACTCTTGAAGCATACGCTTCTCATTTCTAACGATGATTTCTGGCGCTTCAAGCTCAACAAGACGCTTTAATCTTTGGTTACGGTTGATAACACGGCGGTAAAGGTCGTTGACGTCTGAGACCGCAAATTTTCCGCCATCAAGTGAAACAAGCGGTCTTAAGTCTGGTGGAAGAACTGGCAAGATTGTGAGCATCATCCAAGCAGGATTATTTCCTGAATTTAAGAAGGATTCAATAACTTTGAGTCTTTTTGCGATAGTTTTTGTTTTTGCTTCACTCTTTGTCTGCTCTATCTCCTCTTTTAACTGCGTAAAGAGATCAACAAGGTCGATAGAGTCAAGTAAGTCACGAACAACTTCACCACCCATGCGTGCTTTAAAGCCAAGTTCTCCAAATCTAGAAACAAGTGTACGGTACTGCTCTTCATTTAAAACATCATACTTAAGAACAGGAGTTTTTGCCTCTGCATCATAGTACGCTTCACCGCCACTCTCTACGATATATGCTTCATAGTAAAGTACGCGCTCTAAATCTTTCATCTTGATACCCAAAAGTGTACCGATACGAGAAGGCAATGAACTTACATACCAAATATGTGCAACCGGAGTAACAAGTTCGATGTGACCCATACGCGTACGACGTACTTTTGTACTTGTTACTTCAACGCCACACTTCTCACATACAACACCTTTGTAGCGCATCTTTTTATATTTGCCACACAGACACTCATAATCCCTTACAGGACCAAAAATCTTTGCACAAAAGAGACCATCACGCTCAGGTTTGAGCGTACGGTAGTTGATAGTTTCAGGTTTTTTAACTTCACCGTGACTCCAAGATAAAATTTTATCTGGAGCAGCTAGGCGAAACTGTATCTGTTTTATATCTGTTGGTCTTTTTTCTTCACTTACTTCAATAGGTACTAGTTTACTCATTGTCTTCTACCTCGTCAAATATTTCTACATCTAGAGCTAAAGATTGAAGCTCTTTTGTTAATACAAAGAGAGTTTCTGGAATACCAGACTCTGGTACCAACTCCCCTTTTGTAATTGCTTTATAAGCACGCACACGTCCATCAACATCATCTGATTTGATAGTTAACATCTCTTTAAGAACCGCACTTGCTCCGTACGCCTCCAACGCCCAAACTTCCATCTCTCCAAATCTTTGACCACCAAAGAGTGCTTTACCGCCAACTGGCTGTTGCGTAACAAGAGAGTAAGGTCCAGTTGAACGTGCGTGAATCTTCTCATCAACCAAGTGGTGTAGCTTGAGGATATACATGTAACCCACGTTAACACGCTCTTTCATCTTCTCACCAGTGAGACCATTGAAAAGTACTGTTTTACCATCCATATTCATCTTTGCAAGGGCAAAAAGCTTCTCAAACTCTACAGCATTCACACCTTCAAATATTGGAGAGGCAAACTTCACACCTCTTGACCAGTCGCGTGCATGATGTAAAAGCTCTTCATCGCTCATCGCACCGAGAACTTTTTTTGCTTGCATCATACCTGCAACATCAGCAACTTCTATCATCTTTGCACGAATATTTGCGATAAAATCTTTCTGATTTGCATCAAACTGTGCTTGGATTTGGTGACCTATCTCACGTCCTGCCATACCTAAGTGCATCTCTAAAATCTGACCGATATTCATACGAGATGGAACTCCCAGTGGGTTAAGACAGACATCCACGCTTCTTCCATCTTCCATGTATGGCATATCAACCTCAGGAACGATTGTGGAGACGATACCCTTGTTTCCGTGGCGTCCTGCCATCTTGTCACCGACTTTTAGCTGACGTTTTGTAGCAATGTAAACTTTTACATATTTGACAACGCCATTTGGAAGAATGTCATCTTTTTCTAAGATATTTAACTTCTCTTCATGCTCATCACGGAAAAGTCTCTTCTCTTTTTGAAAATAGTTCTTTGTTTTGTTGTACTCAGACTGAATCTCTTCACTAAAAGATTTGATAATTGCATTCATCGCAAAACGATTTACCTCTACCAAATCTTGCGGATTGATCATATCACCCGCTTTATAGTTTGTATTTCCGATTTTTATATCAGAAGTAAGAGCCTCTTTTGTGAGAAGTTTTGTAACTCTTAACATCTCCTCTTTATCTATCATAAGAAGTCTATCGTAGTGCTCACGCTCTAAATAGTCACGCTCCTCTTTTTCAAGTTCAAGTGTACGAGAATCTTTGTCATACCCTTTTTTAGTGAAGATTTTAACATCAACAACAACACCTTCCATACTCGGTGGGCAGTAGAGTGATTTGTTGATAACGTGTCCAGCTTTTTCGCCAAAGATAGCACGAAGAAGTCTCTCTTCTGGTGTTGGTTTTACCTCGCCTTTTGGAGAAACTTTTCCAACAAGAATCATTCCGCCTGTAACAGTCGTACCGATTTTAACGATACCGCTCTCATCTAAGTGAGAAAGCTCATCATCTCTTACGTTTGGAATATCACGTGTAATCTCTTCAACACCGTGCTTAAGCTCTCTAGCTTCTACCTCTTTTTCATAGATATGAACAGATGTAAAAGCATCTTTACGAATCAATCTCTCAGAGATAACAATAGCATCCTCAAAGTTATAACCATTCCATGGCATGAAAGCTACCATTGCATTGACACCAAGTGCCAACTCGCCTTGATCCATGTTTGGACCATCTGCAATGATTTGCCCTTTTTCTACCCTTTGACCAATCTTTACAACAGGCTTTTGCCCAAATGCTGTGTTTTGGTTTGTACGTAGATTTTTCTGTAATGGATAATAATCTATATAGATATCCCCATCATCTTCGCCCATAACATAGATATGTTTAGCGTCAACTTTTTCTATAATACCCGCGCGTTTCGCCTTAACACACTCCCAAGAGTCACGTGCTACAAGCTTTTCAACACCAGTCCCAACCATTGGCGCTTCACTTCTTATAAGTGGTACTGCTTGACGTTGCATGTTTGAACCCATAAGTGCACGGTTCGCATCGTCATGCTCTAAGAATGGAATAAGCGACGCCGCAACACCAACAACCATATGAGAGGAGAGGTCTGCATAGTCACACTCTGTAATAGGGCGGTGAAGAATCTCTCCATCCACTCTTGTTACAACCATTTTATCTATAAACTGTCCATCTTTATCGAGCTTGTTTGAAGCAGCTGCAATCTTCTTGCCCTCTTCTTGCGTCGCTGTAAGATAGACTATCTCATTTGTAATCTTTCCATCTTGCATCACTTTATAAGGTGCTTCAATAAATCCATGCTCATTTACTTTTGAGTATGTAGCAAGTGTGTTGATAAGACCGATGTTTTGACCCTCTGGAGTCTCAATTGGACAGATTCTTCCATAGTGTGTCGGGTGAACGTCACGTACTTCAAAGCCTGCACGCTCTTTGATAAGACCGCCCTCTCCAAGAGCCGATAAACGGCGTTTATGTGTCACTTCTGAAAGTGGGTTTGTCTGATCCATAAACTGTGAAAGTTGTCCGCCTGAGAAAAACTCCATAATTGTCGAAGTTATCATCTTTGAGTTGATAAGGTCGTGAGGCATAAGCTCATTCATTGGACCACTCATCGTTGAGAGTTTGTCACGGATGGCTTTTTGCATTTTTATCAAGCCATTATGAAGCTCATTACCCAAAAGTTCACCGATAGAACGGATACGACGGTTTCCTAAGTGATCTCTATCGTCAATATGACCTTGACCGTTTTTAACTTTAATGACATATTTAACTGATTCGATAATATCTTCATGCGTCAAAACTGTCACATACTCAGGAATATCAAGTCCTAATTTATGGTTCATCTTCATACGACCAACTTTAGTGAGATCATATCTCTCAGGGTCAAAGAAGAGTTGATTTACGAAAACCTTTGCAGCCTCTTTTGTTACAGGTTCACCAGGTCTCATAACTTTATAGATACGAATTGCAGCAAGTGCATTTTCATCTTCGATATCTTCAGTCTGCTTTAAAAGCTTGAGTGAATCTGCATCTGCATTAAACGCGTTGATAACAGAGCTATCAACACCCTCTGCCAAGTCATTTGCTATACTAAAGTTTTTAATACCGATTTCACTCATCTTTTTGAGTTTTGTCTCATCGATGCGAGTCATTGCATCAAAAAGTATCTCCCCAGTCTCAGGGTCAACAATCGGTTTTGCCAAATAACGATCAAGAAGAATCTCAAGCGGGTACTCTACATCACTCAAACCATCTTCAATAAACTTTTGTGCTTTCTTTAAAGAGAGTCTTTTTCCAGAGGTTAAAAGTACTTTTCCATCTTTGTCAATCAAATCATATGTTAATCTTGAAGAGTAATCATGCGGATTAAACGGCATTAAAAACTTATTGTCAACGATACTGATTTTTTGAATCGGATAGAATAGTTTTAAAATATCTTGCTTTGAGTAACCAAGCGCACGGAACATAATCGTAACAGGAACTTTACGACGCTTGTTGATTCTCATATAAAGAATATCTTTAGGGTCATACTCAAAATAGAGCCAAGAACCACGGTCTGGAATAATCTGACCCGTATAGATAAGTTTATTTCCAGAAGTCGTTGACTCCTCTTCTTTAAAAATAACACCTGGGGAGCGGTGAAGCTGATTTACGACAACTCTCTCTACACCATTGATGATAAATGAAGTTCTATCAGTCATAAGTGGAATATCACGAACAAAAATACTCTGCTCTTTGATATCTTTTACACCAAGCTTCTCTTTTGTATTTTCGTCTCTGTCCCAAAGAACAAGACGCGTTTTCATTCGCAAACTTACTGCATAAGTAAGTCCACGCTCCATACACTCTCTCACAGTATATTTAGGCTTACCTACTTCGCTATCAATATACTCAACAGTCAATCTGTTTTGTGTATCATGGATAGGAAAGACTGATTGAAATACTGTTTCAACACCACTTTGCGATCTGTCTTTTTCATCAAGCATTAAAAACTTGTTGTATGAGCTCTGTTGTAGTTGTAATAAGTTTGGTACTTCTATTTGTTGAGGGGTTTTTGAGAAGTCTACACGAAGACGATTTCCGGAATATAAAGTATTTAACATTGGCTACCTCGGTGAGTTGTTATTAAGACCTAATCCTAAAGATTAAGTTATCGTATCTAGGCGTCCCTAGATGATTTTTAGCTCAAAAAGTAAGAGCTTTTTTTACAGTGCTTATAAACGACATAAGGGCACTTTTATGAAAAGATTTCCATCTTCTCGTAAAAGCGCCCAAAAGTGCGTAACTTCAGGGGAAAATCCCCCTCCATTACGCGTAGGTAGTAAAATTATTTAACTTCTACTTTTGCGCCAGCTTCTTCAAGCTCTTTCTTAGCGTTCATAGCAGTTTCTTTATCAACACCCTCTTTGATTGTTGAAGGTACGTTTTCAGTTGCATCTTTTGCTTCTTTTAGTCCAAGACCAGTCAATGCACGAACAACTTTAATTACGTTAATCTTTTTGTCACCAGCATCAAGGATAACAACGTTGAATTCAGTTTGCTCTTCTACAGCTACTGCAGCAACAGCACCACCAGCAACAGCAACAGGCTGTGCAGAAACTCCGAATTTCTCTTCGAACTCTTTTACCAATTCAGAAAGTTCTAATACAGAAAGTCCTGAAATAAACTCTAATACATCTTCTTTTGTTATTGCCATAATAATTCTCCATTATGAAATTTTCAATGATTGCTCATTGTTATTGTTGAAGGCGATTAAGCCTCTTCTCTTTTTTGTCTCAATGCGTCCAAACCAATCGTAAAGTTTCTGATCGGTCCCATCCAAACAGATGCAAGCATACCAAGTAGTTCTTCACGTCCTGGAAGTTTAGCAAACGCTTCAACTTTAGCAGCATCAGCAGGCTCACGGTCAATATAAGCAGATTTGATAATGAATTTATCATTATCTTTAGCAAAATCTGCAGCAATTTTTGAAGTAGCAATAGAATCTGCACCCCATACTAAGATGTTAGTGTCTTTTAAAGTAACACCAGTAAGTTCAGCATTTGATAATGCGATAGTTGCTAAAGTATTTTTAACAACTTGAACTTTTGTATCTTTAGCACGAGCCATTTTTCTCAATGTTTCAAGTTTAGAAACACTCAAACCTTTGTAATCACAAAAGATTACACCCTGAGCATCTTTGAATTCATTTGAAAGTACTTCAATAATTTCAGCTTTTTGTGTTTTTGTCATAGAATATCTCCTTTCCAGACAACACTTCAACAGGAACACCGATAAAAATCAGCATATTAAGCTTTCGCTCCTATATCTTCAGTCCATAAAATGCAGTTACCAAAGTAGTAACTTGATAGTGCTTTACGAATAAAGCACTAAAAATTACTAGATTATTTCAATTCTGCCAATTGCATAACATCAAGTTTAAGAGCTGGACTCATAGTTAAGCTAAGTGCACAGTTTTTAATATAGCGACCCTTTGCAGATGCTGGCTTATGTCTGTTAATTGCCTTAACAAATGTAAGAAGATTTTCAGCAATTTTATCTGCTGCAAAACTTGCTTTACCGATACCTGCATGGATATTTCCTTTTTTATCAACGCGGAAATTAACCTGACCACCCTTAACATTTTTAACAGCAGTTGCAACATCTGGAGTTACAGTACCTGTTTTAGGGTTAGGCATCATACCTTTTGGCCCTAGAATACGACCAATTTGACCAACAAGTCCCATACAATCAGGTGCAGCTACAACGATATCAAAGTTAAAGATACCATCTTTAATCTGCTGCACTAAATCATCTGTTCCAACGATATCAGCACCAGCAGCTTTAGCTTCATCAGCTTTAACGCCTTTTGCAAAAACTGCAACACGAACTGTTTTTCCAGTTCCGTGAGGAAGAACGATAGCACCACGAATCATCTGATCCGCATGTCTTGGGTCTACGTTTAGGTTAAATGCTACTTCGACAGTCTCGTCAAATTTTGCACTTACTAAATCTTTTACAAGTACTGATGCTTCATCTACACCGTATGCTTTTGTAACGTCAATTTTTTCAATTAATTGTTTATATCTTTTGCTCATTTTCAAATCTCCTATAAATTCTGCCACAAATTTTTACATCACTGTGGTCGGTGATAAGAACTCTAAAGGTGAAAACCTTTAAAGAGAACTGCTTAGTCTACGATTTCAATACCCATTGAACGTGCTGAACCTGCGATAGTGTTTGCCGCTGCTTCTTTATCATCAGTGTTCATATCTTCAATTTTTCTATTGACGATTTCCATCACTTGTGCACGAGTAAGTTTTCCAACTTTGTTCTTAAGTGGATTACTAGAACCGCCTTTTAAACCTGCTGCATGTAAAATAAGTGCAGTTGCAGGTGGTTGTTTTACAATAAATGTAAAGCTCTTGTCTGTATAAACAGTGATAACTACAGGAACTTTAAATCCCATCTTATCTTTTGTTTTTTCATTGAAGTTTTTTGTAAACTCCATAATGTTAACACCACGTTGACCGAGTGCAGGTCCTACTGGAGGAGCAGGTGTTGCTTTGCCAGCTTCAATTTGTAGCTTGATATAGCCCATAATTTTTTTTGCCATCTTTTTTCCTTTGTAAAATTTAAATTATTTTTTCAACTTGCGTATAAGCAATATCTACTGGAGTTGCTCTTCCGAAAATTGAAACATTTAGTTTTAGAGTTCCATGCTCTAAATCATACTCATCTACAGTTGCCGTGAAGTTTGCAAAAGGACCTTCTGTAATACGGACTGTCTCACCACTATCGAAAAATACTCTTGGCTTAGGTGCCGCACGGTTAGAAACACGATCTAAAATAACATTAATATCATGCTCACTAAGTGGAGTAGGAGTATTTCCCTCCCCAATAAATCCAGAAACTTTTGGTACTGTCTGAATAAGATGTTGAATCTCTGTGCTAAGATCTATTCTTGCAAAAACATACCCTGAATAGAGTGATCTCTCAGTGATTTTTTTCTTACCATCTTTTACTTCAATTACATCTTCTGTAGGCACGATAACATCTGTTATAGCATCTTGAAGTCTCATCTCTTCAATCATATTTAAAATCGCTAAGCGGACTGTTCTCTCATTTCCATATGTTTGGATAGAGTACCACTGATGATTGTTTTTTTTCTTCTCCATTGACACCCTTTATCCTAAAATTGCCGAAACTACAGATGACATAATCAAATCTACAAGCGCTAAAAAAGCAGTTATAACAGCAACAACAATCATAACTGAGATGTAAGCTTGTTTTACTTGACCTTTTGTAGGAAAAATGACTTTGCTTAATTCTAGTCTCGCATTTTTAATATGTGTACCTAAATTCATTGAACTTCCCTAATAGTCATTAATTATATATAAAGCTCATAAGCTCTACAAATAATAAATGTGTGGCAGGCGTAGAGGGATTCGAACCCCCAACACCCGGATTTGGAATCCGGTGCTCTAACCGTTGGAGCTACACGCCTATTTTGAACAAAAAAAGCTCAGTCCAAAGACTTAAGCTTCTATTTGCAACTATATTAGAGTTTCATCTCTTTGTGAACAGTATGCTCACGACAAAACTTACAATATTTTTTTACTGAAAATTTTTCAGTATGAGTTTTTTTGTTTTTAGTTGTGTGGTAGTTACGACGTGTGCACTTCTCACAACCTAAATGTATTGCTTCTCTCATGCTATTAACCTTTTAAAGGATTTTACATATTCGCACAAAGCGAATTATGCAAGAATCTCAGCTACAACACCAGCACCAACAGTTCTTCCACCCTCACGGATAGCAAACTTAGTACCTTTTTCCATAGCGATTGGGTGAATTAGTTCAACAGTAATGCTTACGTTATCACCTGGCATAACCATCTCAGTACCTTCTGGTAATGTGATTGCACCTGTTACGTCTGTTGTACGAACGTAGAATTGTGGGCGATAGTTACTAAAGAATGGAGTATGGCGACCACCTTCCTCTTTACTTAGTACGTAAATCTCAGCTGTAAATTTAGTGTGAGGAGTGATACTCTTTGGCTTACAAAGAACTTGACCACGCTCAACACCATCTTTTGTGATACCACGAAGCAAGAGACCACAGTTATCACCTGCAAGACCTTGATCCATCTCTTTACGGAACATCTCGATACCTGTTACAGTAGTTGTTTGTGTATCGCGGATACCAACGATTTCGATAGTATCACCAATCTTAACAAGACCACGCTCGATACGACCAGTTACAACTGTTCCACGACCAGAGATTGAGAAAACGTCTTCAACCGGCATTAAGAAATCTCTATCAACTTCACGAGTTGGCTCAGGGATATACTCATCTACAGCAGCCATAAGCTTTTGGATTTTTGCAGACCATGGTCCAAGTGTACCAGTTTTTGCTTCTTCAAGAGCTTCTTTTGCAGAGCCAGCTACGATTGGAGTATCGTCACCTGGGAAGTCGTACATATCAAGAAGTTCACGGATTTCCATTTCAACCAACTCTAAAAGTTCTTCATCGTCAACCATATCTTCTTTGTTCATGAAAACAACGATATAAGGAACGCCTACTTGCTTAGAAAGAAGGATATGCTCACGAGTTTGTGGCATCGGACCATCAGCAGCAGAAACAACCAAGATAGCTCCATCCATTTGTGCAGCACCAGTAATCATGTTTTTAACATAGTCCGCGTGACCTGGACAGTCAACGTGTGCATAGTGGCGCTTATCTGTTTCATACTCTACGTGTGATGTAGCAATCGTAATACCACGCTCACGCTCTTCAGGAGCATTGTCGATTTGATCGTAATCCATCATTTTTGCACCGTTTGTTACTGCAAGAACCGCAGTAATTGCAGCTGTTAGTGTTGTCTTACCATGGTCTACGTGACCAATAGTACCAATGTTTACGTGCGGTTTATTACGCGAAAACTTTTCTTTTGCCATAGTGTCCTCCGACTTAATTTGTGAATAGAAATGGAATTATACCCAAAAATTATTCAATTATTGCTTAAATTTTATCTGTACTTTATCAAATGGAGCTCACGAGCGGATTTGAACCGCCGACCTCTTCCTTACCAAGGAAGTGCTCTACCCCTGAGCCACGAGAGCAGAGTAAAAGTTACAGTAAAATAGCAAGCAATAATTGCATAATTTTATAAATATTATATTAGTTTTTTTGTGTAGATATAGCTATGTATAGACGCTACTGTTTTAAAACAATAGGTTTATGAAGTAGGTTGAAATTGTACTTCAGCTTCCAGAATCTCAATGGAGCGGGTGAAGGGACTCGAACCCTCGACCCTCAGCTTGGAAGGCTGAC
Source organism: Sulfurimonas lacustris (assembly GCF_059705355.1). NCBI lineage: Bacteria > Pseudomonadati > Campylobacterota > Epsilonproteobacteria > Campylobacterales > Sulfurimonadaceae > Sulfurimonas > Sulfurimonas lacustris. The sequence continues at coordinate 268,347 of NZ_AP046125.1, read as the reverse complement.
GCTCTAGCCAACTGAGCTACGCCCGCATCTGCCATTGAGTGGTGGTGAGTGGTGGATTCGAACCACCGAACCCGGAGGGAGCGGATTTACAGTCCGCCGTCGTTGGCCACTTGACTAACTCACCATAACTTATTATGTTTTTATCTGGTCTAACACTGTTTCTAATATTCTCTCATTCAATGGTGCCGGCACGAGGATTTGAACCCCGGGCCTGCTGATTACAAATCAGCTGCTCTAGCCAACTGAGCTATGCCGGCGTTGAATTTGAGCCAGAATTATAGTGCAATCTTTTTTCAATGTCAAGAGTTTTACTCTAAATATTTATCATATTGCACTCTTTATGTAAAAAAGGGTACGATTTGAGTAAATTTACTCTCTTTTTAAAGGCATTTGAATGTTAAAAATACTATTTTCTCCAGCAGAGAATAAAAAAAATGGTGGCAATGAGGAGAAAAAAGAGCTCTTTGGTGCGCATAATTCACGAGAAGTTATTTTAAATGAGTACAACTCTATCATCCAATGTGCCGATATGCAAAAGATAAAAGAACTTTTTGGACTTAAAAAAGAGAGTGACTGCGCTCCTTACATCGTCGATATTTTCGATACACCGCTTATGTCTGCTATCGAGCGTTATGATGGCGTAGCGTATGACTCGCTTGATTTTGCCTCACTAGGCAAAGAGGCAAAAGAGTATCTCAGAAAAAACACCCTTATCTTTTCAAATCTTTATGGACCGCTCTTGGGAGGCGACACCATTGTGAACTATAAAGTAAAGCAGGGTAACAGTATCGGCAGATATGCTCCAGAGAAGTTTTATAAAGAGAGATTTTCATACCAACTTGACCTCTATCTTGCCAATAGTGATATTTTAGATCTACGCGCTGGGTACTATGACAAATTTTATGATCTAAAAAAACCGCACACTACACTGAAGTTTTTAAAAGATGGCAAAGTTGTCAGCCACTGGGCAAAGGCATATAGAGGCTTGGTTTTAAGGGCAGTGGCTTTGAACAACATAAGCTCCTTGGATGCGTTTATGCGCATGGAGATAGAGACGCTTTATGTCAAAGAGATTCTCAAAAAAGGGTTACGAACAGAGGTTGTCTATGATATCAGATGACCTCTGTTGTCTGTTCCTCTAAATCTTTGAAGTCGGCTCTTCTTTTTTCAAGCTCTCTTCGGTAGCTCGCATAATCACCAAAATCAAAAAATTTCTCATATCTTGAGTGCATCTCTTTTTGTGTTCGTGAGTGTTTAATGGGACACCAAAACTGCTCTGTCCTAGCGGCTATCTCTCTGGTGTAAGCAATAACACCGTTAAAATACTCACAATACCAACAGTTTATCTTCTCCACTCTATCAAGATAAAAAAGGTTGTATCTATCCATAATGACATAATCGCTTCTTTTTACTTTTGGGATTTTGTAGATAGGAAAACAGACACTCTGATAGATGGTTACAAAGATGTCCACAAGAAGAGCAGGCAACATCATAGACCAGATAAAAGGGATGGTAAAAACAGCGAGCACTGGGAAAGAGGAGAGATATCTAATCGAGCTTATGATTTTGCTTCTTCCCTCTTTTATGACGTTCTCTTGAAATTTAACCTTTTTGTCTTCAAGCGTATAGAAAAATTCGTCCTGCTTTTTTCTAAGCTCTAACATAAGCTCATCTTCAAGAATTTTTATCTGCGCGGCTATCTCTTCTATTCTATTGTCCATAATCTCTTCTCTTTTTTGTCAGATTATAGCAGAATCTCTTTATGGATAGAAAAAATAGTGTAAAATGGTGCTAAAAAAGAGGATTTATTTTTGGAAGATTCACAAGAGTACAAAAAGAAAAAAGCATATTTTGAAAAAATCATAACGCTTTATGGCAGAAATGTCGTCATGGAGGTTTTGCAAGAGCGCGGGGTAGAGATACATAAAGTGCATATGGCAAACTCTAACAAGCCTGAGGGTGTGATTGAAACGATTCTCAAGCTTGCAAAAGAGAGAAATATTGAGGTTTCTTATCATGATAAAGCTGCGCTAAGTAGAATCAGCAAAAATGCCAAACAAGATCAAGGCGTGGCGATTGACATTATCGCAAACTCTTATCAAAATGCAAATGAGATAAAAAGCTTCAAAAGCTTTAAACTTCTCGCACTCGATGGCATCCAAAATCCTCAAAATCTTGGTATGATCATCCGTTCATGTGCGGCGGGACATGTCGATGGAATCATTCTTCCTAAAAAGAACAGTGCGAAAATCTCTCCGCTTGTCATAAAAGCGAGTGCAGGAACGCTCTTTCGAGTTCCTATCTACTACTGCGATACGCTTGATGCCATTTTGAGGGAGCTAAGTGACACAAAAATCTATCTCCTCTCTTCGCATGCAAAACAGAGCATCTATGATGTACAAAAAAGCGAGAAATCAATCTTTGTACTTGGAAATGAGAGTGATGGTGTTTCAAAAGAGATTGAAAAACTTTGTAACGACTCTATCACAATTCCCATGAACAGAGGTGTTGAGTCGCTTAATGTTGCAGTTACTGCGTCACTTATCGCTTTTATGAGATAGTTGTTAACTCATCATCATTCTATAAGGACGCTCTATCTCTCGTACAACCTCATCCACACTCATATGGCGAGATTTTCGAAGGAACTCCCGTCCGTCTAAAAAAACCAAAACAGTAGGAATGGCAAAAACGCTAAAATAAGCCGCCACTTCTTGTTCTAAAGAGGTATCGATACTAACTATCTTAAACTCTTTAAAATTATTTTCTATCGCTTCTAAAAGTTTTGGTTTGAGTGCATGGCAAACGTTGCATGTTGGGGCTGAAAAGTAGAGCATTACTGCTGGATTCTCTTTTATACTCTTGTTTATCACTTCTATGGTTTGCATAAGCTCGTCCCTTTTTTGGTGTGAAATTATACTCTATTTGCTATAATCCCCCGATGAGTTCGATACTATTTTCTATTCTGGCTATTTACATCTTTATTGTCATCGGTTTTGTTGCGAAAATGAGCTTCAAAGAGAAGATTGACGACAAAACTATCACGCTCCTCAATGTCTATTTTTTACAGGTTTTTCTCACCTTTTGGGGGCTTCTTATCCGCCCTGTCGATGTAACGCTTCTTTTTGCTCCATCCATCTATCTCTTTATCACTCTTTTGGTTTTGCTGCTTGTGGCACTCTTTGCAAAAAAGTTGTTTCAAGACCAAAAAGAGTACTCCATCGCAACAGTTGCCGCCATCATAGGCAATACAGGAAATCTCGGTATTCCTCTGAACATCGCTATCTTTGGAGAAGAGTCGATTCCCTACACAACTGTTATCAATCTCATGAATGTCTTTATAGTCTATACCGTCGGTGTTTACTACTACTCAAGAGGAAATTTTGATGTAAAAACATCACTTACAAACATCATCAAACTTCCCATTCTGTGGGCGGCAATGGTGGCGATTGTGCTTAGTGTTTATGGATATAAACCAAGTGATGAGATAATGAAAACACTGATGATGGGGGCTTATGCTTCTATCGTTATGCAGCTTGTTTTGTTTGGTATCTATCTTTACGGCACAAAAATAAGCGAGATTAGCAAGACTCTCACGCTATGGGTTATGGGTGTAAAGTTTCTTTTTTTACCCGCTGTTGCATTTGTCGTTCTCTCTTTTATCACACTTGATTCCATGATAAAAGGGATTATATTTATAGAGATTTTAGTTCCTCTTGCCATTGCAAATGTCAATTTTGCATCACTCTATGAGTGTAAACCAAAAATCGTCACCGCGCTTGTTTTTATCTCTTCCCTGCTCTTTTTAGGCATTATCTTTATCGGCGTTAAACTCCTCTCTTACCTATGAATACCATATATGCTCTCTATAAAATACTCTACAAAACATACGGGGTTCAGGGATGGTGGCCTATAACTGGATATGGATATCATAAAGCAGACTATAACTTTCCACGGAGTGAGAATGAAATATTTGAAGTCTGCATAGGCTCTATTTTGACACAAAATACGACATTTACTTCTGTGGTAAAATCTTTAAATAATTTACATGCAAAAAACGCCATTAGCGCCTCTTCAATCGCATCCATGGAGTGCGACGAACTCAAAGAGGCGATACGACCATCAGGATACTTTAACCAAAAAGCAAGATATATTTTAGAGTTTATCAAATTTTACAACACTCTTGATGGCAAAGTTCCAGAGCGAGATACACTTTTAAATGTTATAGGAGTTGGGCAAGAAACGGCTGATTCTATGCTTTTATATGGCTACAATCAACTGGAGTTTAAAGTTGATGCTTACACAAAACGCATCCTACTTGCGCTTGGGATTATAGAACAAAAAAGTAGTTATAGCGAGGTTAAGATGCTTATGGAGAGTTCGTTAAAAGAGTGCATAAGCGATGAAAAAGAGCTACTTAAAGTCTATCAGGAGTTCCATGCTCTTTTGGTAGAGCATGGCAAGAACTTCTACTCTAAAAAACCTTATGGTGTGGGGTGCTTTTTAAAAAAAGAGTTCTCTTAGTCTGGTAGTGTTCAAGATTCTGTGTCAGCATCGAGTAATTCCTAAAATTGTATCATAAGTTTAAAGCGTTATCAAGCCGTCCCTCAAAGTGGATGGCTAATTGAGAGATTGTCAAGCTCCAGTTTCTAATGGGCATAGTCCACTTTTTTTGGGCATTTTGAATCCCCATATAAAGCAGCTTGAGTAAGCTATCATCATTGGGAAAAGCGCCTTTAGTTTTTGTAAGCGTTCTGAATTGACGATGGACTGACTCAATGATATTGGTTGTGTAAATAACTCTGCGTATATCCTCTGGGTACTGAAAGTACACAGATAAATTCTCCCATTTATTTCTCCAAGATTGAAAAACGATAGGGTATTTTTTACCCCATTTTTCTTCCAATTTATCAAGCTCAAATTCTGCTTCTTCTTTTGTAAAAGCTTGATAAACGTCTTTGAGTTCTTTTGCGAATTGTTTTTGATTGGCAGAACCAACATACTTGAGGCTGTTACGTATTTGATGGACGATGCAGAGTTGCACTTGTGTATCTGGAAATACCGAGTTTATGGCTTCTGGAAAGCCTTTTAAACCATCTACCGAAGCTATAAGAATATCTTTAATTCCTCGGTTTTGCAAGTCGGTAAGTACCTGTAGCCAGAACTTAGCGCCTTCACTTTCATTGAGATATAAACCAAGCACCTCTTTTTTGCCGTCAACTCTGACGCCTAGCACTGTGTAAAATGCTTTTGAGATATAGCGACCGTCTTCTTTGACTTTGTAGTGAATGGCATCTAAAAAAATAAAGGGATAAACAGCCTCCAAGGGTCTTGTTTTCCATTCTTGAAGCATAGGAATAATCTTGTCGGTTACCGCACTTATGGTGGCTTTAGAGAAGCCTACGCAGTAAAAATCTTCAATATGTTTGGCTATCTGAGAATAGCTGTTGCCAAGTGCAAACAGTGAAAGAATCTTCTCTTCGATTTCACTCGTCATACTAGTTTGATTCTTCTTTACGATTTCAGGCTCAAAGCTGCCGTTGCGGTCTCTTGGAACATCAAGCTCGAAAGTTCCATGATCACTTTTCATAGTTTTTGAGCTATAGCCATTTTTTCGGTTTCTTTGGAGGTCAGCAGAGAGATGAGAGTCTATCTCAGCTGCAAGTGCAGCTTCGGTGAGCTGTTTTATAAGTGAGCCTAATGCTCCATCTGAACCGCCAATGCTTTTGCCGGCTTTTATATCACGAGCAAATTGCTCTACATCTATTTCTATCTTCATATCTGCGTCCTTGGGTATTTGTTATTTTACCCGATTGACACAGAATTCTGAACGGTCCCCTTAGTCTTTACTTTTTACAGCCACTTGCTGCCATATTAGAGCGATTTTTTTCTAAAAATTTCTCTCCAAGCCCCTTAACTTCTTTAACCTCATCCACTTTACTAAAGCAGTTATGCTTTTTTCTATACTCTAAAATTGCATTTGCTTTTGCCTCTCCAATACCATTGAGCGTCATTAACTCAGCTTTATCTGCTTTGTTAATATCTACTGCACCAAAACTAAACGTAACTCCTAAAAGCAACAAGGACAACCATTTCATATTTCACTCCTTTTAATTTTAAATGTTTTATTTTATAGTTAAAATAAGAATACGTATCTATTTTTAACTAAATAAATCAAAAAAAGCAACAACTGGTCAGTTTCGTAACATATTTATCTTCTAGAAGAGGGATAATAATGGGTAAAGAGTACGAATGAGGGATAAACAATGAAAGGTTGAGAGGCGTTTTGCCTCTCTTGATATTTAGATGATTTTTGCTAAAACAGCCTCAACTGTAAAACCGAATTTTACAAAAAGTTTATCAGCAGGAGCAGATGCACCAAATGTATCCATACCGATTACTTCATCGGCAAGGCGATACCACTCTAAACCGCGAGCTGCTTCAATAGCCACTTTTTTAGTCGCAGGATTTATGATTGAATCTATATAAGATTTATCTTGCTCTATAAAAAGGTCATAACATGGAACAGAGACAACATTTGCTTTGACACCTTTTGCATTTAACGCCTCTTTTACTTTAAGAGAGAGTTCCACTTCACTGCCGCTTGCCATAAGAGTTATAGTCGCATCTGCATCACTTGCAAGCAGGTATCCGCCCTGAGCCGCACTACCTTTAACCGCACTCGGAAGCACTGAGAGATTTTGTCTTGAGCAGACAAAGGCAGACGGAGATTTTTTCATCTCTAAGGCTACTTTCCATGCCTCAATATTTTCTGCACCATCCGCAGGTCTCCAAACATAGAAGTTTGGCAATGCTCTGAACTGGCTTAGATGCTCAATCGGCTGATGTGTCGGTCCGTCTTCGCCAACACCTATGCTGTCATGCGTCCATACAAAAAAGTGCTGAATCCCAGTCAAAGCCGCAATTCTAGCCGCCGGCTTAAGATAGTCAGAAAAGACAAAGAAAGTAGCTGAAAATGGCATCAAGTTTCCATACAACGCTATCGCATTTGTAATAGACGCCATCGCATGTTCACGGATTCCAAAGTAGATATTTCTGCCCTTTGGATAAACACCCATGTCAACAAGTTCAGTTTTGTTTGACGGGCTTAGATCTGCTGAGCCGCCTAAAAAGCAAGGAATTGCTCTTGCGATTGCGTTTAAGATTTTGCCGTTTGTGTTTCTTGTCGCATCGGCTTTTTCAAAAACAGGCCACTGGATACGGGAAAAATCAGGATTTTGCAGAGCTGACAAAGCTTCATTTTGCTCCATTAGCGGAAGAGTTTTAAGGCTGTGAGTCCACTCTCTCTCTAACAAATCGCCCTTTTCTACTGCGCATCTAAAGCGAGCCATTACATCTTCATCTACATGGAAATGTCTCTGTGTATCAAATCCGCAAGCACTTTTTGCCTCTGCAATAACATCGCTGCCAAGAGGTGCACCATGAGAGTGGTGAGAGCCTTCTAGCTTACCCGCACCCTTTGCGATAGTTGTATTTGCAATGATGATCGTAGGCTTAGAGTTGGATTTTGCAGTAGTAATCGCACTGTCAATTGCATCAAAATCATGACCGTCGCACTCTAAAACATCCCATCCTTGCGACTCAAAACGAAGACGAATATTTTCACTGATACTTAAACTCGTTGAACCCTCAATCGTAATACGGTTAGAGTCGTAAATTAGTACGAGATTGTCAAGTTTATTGTGTCCTGCGATAGAACACGCCTCATAACTCACGCCCTCTTCCAAATCTCCGTCACCGCATAAACAGTAAACTTTATGATCAATCACTTTTGCCGTTTCAGAATTAACCTGTGCACCGACAAACTTTGAAGCCATTGCGAAACCGACGGCATTTGCCACACCCTGCCCTAATGGACCTGTTGTTATCTCAACACCTGCAGTGTGCCCAAACTCTGGATGCCCTGGAGTTTTTGAGTCAAGTTGGCGAAAGTTTTCTAAGTCTTCAACGCTTAGACCATACCCCCAAAGATAGTAAAGAGAATAGATAAGCCCCGTCGCATGCCCGCCTGAAAAAACAAGTCTGTCACGGTTTAGCCAAGAGGGATTTTTAGGATTATGGTTTAGATGTTCGCTTAAAACAACTGCTATATCTGAGAGACCCATTGGTGCACCTGGGTGTCCTGAATTTGCAGCTTGAACCATATCTGCCGCTAAAAATCTAATCGTATCTGCCATCTTTTGGCGCATTGTATTGTTGTTCATACTTATTACCTTTGTTTAATTTATCTGTGTCTGTTGATATAGTGTGTTAAAAGTGGCGAGAGCTCATCTTTGAGCTTTACATCAAAACTCTCCAGCTCCTGAGTGACTTTTTGCGCCAACTCGTTTGCTTCATTCATAGCCCCGCCAAGACCAAGAAGCGTTACAAAACTATTTTTTGCTTCATCGTTATTTGTGAGTTTTCCAGCTATTTCACTACTTTGTGTTACATCCAAAATATCGTCTTGAATCTGAAAAAGCAGCCCGAGTTTTATCCCAAACTCATAAAGCCTCTCTCCCAGCTTTTCATCACCAACGATAATCGCTCCCATCTTCAGTGATGCGGCAATCAATTTTGCAGTTTTGTTAATATGCAAAACTTTTACATCCTCTATGTCAAGCGGTTTATTTTCAAAATAACAATCTATCGCTTGACCAAGTACCATGCCGTTCAAACCGCCATTAACGGCGAGTTCTCTTATGAGCGCCACTCTCGTAGCATCCGAAAAAGGGGCGTTGCATAAAACTTCAAAGGAGTAGGTATTGAGTGCATCACCTGCCAAAATGGCAGTTACCTCATCAAAGGCAACATGAAGTGTCGGTTCTCCACGCCGAAGCGGCGAATTATCCATAGCTGGCAAATCATCATGAATTAAGGAGTAGGTGTGCAAAAGCTCTATAGCGTATGCTCCATGGTACGCTCCGCCAACTAAAAGAGGATTATATGCATTGACAACGCTAAGTAGGAGTGCAGGACGAAATCTCTTTCCACCTGCAACAAGCATCTTTTGGAGTGCTTTTTCGTAAGTTGGATGAATACTCTTAGAGGTCGGTAAGTGATTTAGTAAAAAATTCTCAAAGTTTTGCATGCGAAATTGTATCTAATTTACTTTCACAAAAAACTGAAAATTTTCTCTTTCAAACAGAAGATTAACCTCATTTTTTGGCTTGTTTATCTGCGAAAAGATATCTTCTTGAGTTCTTATGCCTTTTTTATTTATCTGCATCAATTTATCGCCCACTTTTAAACCATAGTGCATTGCTTGCTTATCAATATGCAAAATTCGTAGGTTTTTATCAAAAGAGAGCCCTAAAAACTCTAAAAAGATATCAGCTCTGTATCCACCGCCAGCCCTTTTTTGTGTAGCCACCTTATGCATAGCCACTTTATCAGCTCTTTTAATCTTTAGTGTATGTTTAGAACCGATAGGGCTAAAAAGTATATCTCGCATCAATTGCGCACTATCTTTGACTTTTTTGCCATTAAATTCCAATATAATATCCCCTTCTTGGACAAGATTGCCTTGTATAAAAGGATTAGAGCTTGTCACAATAACAGTTCCATTTTCATCTTTTACTCGGATGCCAATATCACCGTAGGAGACCTCTTTTGTCTTTAAAAATCTTTCAATATACTCTTTTTCGATGATACCACGTGGGGTTACAATCCCCTCTAACGCACAGCAGCTATTGAGAATAAGGCTCGGCGCAGAGAGTGGCTCACTAAAGGTTGCGAGAGTATTTAAACCCACCTGCTTTTTTACGATTTTACCCTCTACAACCCGTTTATTATCGACACCAATCAGACCAAGAGGCATATTTATGTTTATAAGAAATGGGTACTTGAACTTTTTTTCATCCTCTATAAGATAAAGAGAAAGATATGGGTCATGTTTGATGATTTTTGCTTTGGGCGGTGTTGTGGAAAAAATTAATCTTTGGTTGTTTTTAAGAGGAACTTGAATTGTTTGTTCTACAATAGACTCAGAGTCTATAACTTTTTGTCTGCAAGAGTCTAGCCCATCCTTGCATGCGTAAAGGTTGAAAAAAAGTAGGTGCAGCGCTACTAATAGCCTAAGCACCTACTTGCTCCCAAAAGGGTTAATACCGCCTAGCATACCCAAAGCACTATTTTGTCTATTGTTTTCCACCATCTTATTGGCATCGTTAATAGCACCGATAAGCAAAATCTGTAAAGAGTCTTTATCTGTAAGAAGCGAGTCGTCAATATTGATGTCCGTCACCTCACCTTTGCCGTTTATGGTCACCTCAACCATGCCACCGCCGCTCTTTACCGTAAAATTTTTAGACTCTAATTCTGTTTGGAGTTTTTTAGCGTTCTCTTGCATGCTCTCAAGCATTTTACCCATCTCGCCCAAATTTCCAAACATCGATTAAATCTCTTCTAAAATTTCTTCGATATCGTTGTCTTCATTGACTAAAACAACTCTTGGTTTATATGCTGCAAGTTCACTCTCATCAAAGGTTGCATACGCAACGATAATGATTTTATCGCCCTTATGAACTTTTCTAGCAGCAGCGCCGTTAAGACAGATATCTCTCTTGCCACGCTCACCTAAAATAATATATGTTGAAAATCTCTCACCGTTATTGATGTTTAAAATCTCAACTTTTTGTCCAACTCTCATCTTTGAAGCCTCTAAAAGCTCCTCATCTACAGTAATAGAACCGACATAATTGAGGTTAGCATCTGTTACGGTAGCACGATGAATTTTGCTGTACAACATCTCTATTGTCATTTTTACATTCCCATCTGTTTTTTCATCTCACATGGAGAGATTGGCTCACCCCACATATCTTCGCTAATCAAATACTCTTTGACAACGTTTCCACCGATAAGGTGCTCTTCTATTATTCTATCAATCTTCTCTTTTGTAAGTGCTGCATACATAAAATGTCCTGGCTCCACAAGCATAACAGGACCTGCGAGACAACGACTAAGACATGAAGTGCGAATCGGCTGCACAGTACCCATAATCCCCTCTTTCATCAACTTTTGTGCCAAATGTTGAAACAGGTCCTGCGTTTGCGGATTGACACATGATGGTTTTGGCATCCCCGGAGGAGATGATTGTTCACACTTAAAGATATAAAATGCCGGCTGAGGAATCCCCATAAAAACCTTCCTTTTAAAAAATTTTGCAATTGTAACAAAAAAGTAACCCTAAAATGATAATAACCCTAAAGAAGTTTATTTATTTAAGGTTAGGACACCTATTAACGTTACTTCTCGGCAAGTATCTCTCGCACCACTTCTCTATCGTCAAAAGGAAACATTTGGTCATATATTATCTGATAAGTCTCATCCCCTTTTCCAAGAATAACAACAACTTCATCCTCTTTTTGCTCATTAAGTGCCATTTCGATAGCTTTTCTTCTGTTTAACTCAACAGTTACGATGCTCTTATCTTCTATACCCTCTAAAATATCGTTTACTATATCTTGAGGTTCTTCGTTTCTAGGGTTGTCGCTTGTTATATAAACTTTTTTTGCCAAGCTTGCCGCAACTCTGCCCATCAAAGGTCTTTTTGTTATGTCTCGATCTCCGCCTGCACCAAAAACCACTAGAAGTTCTTTCTCTTTTAGTGCATTAAGCACTTGCGCCATCCCATCGGGCGTATGGGCAAAATCAACAATAACATTTGGAACTTCACTTACCTGCTCCATGCGTCCGCTCACACCTGCAAAGTTATCGACAACCTCACACACCTCTTCAAGTTTTTTTCCGCTTAAAAGATGTGTTGCAGCGATTGCCGCCATAAGGTTATAGAGATTGAAAAAGCCATGAAGCGCAGATGTAAAGGGAACAACTTCACTAAAGTGCTGTATGATACCGCTGGATGCGTTGTTTAGCGAATAGGCTATCAATCTATACGTTGCTGAATTTTCAATCCCATAGGTAAAAGTATTTTTGATAGTAAAAGAGGCTTTTGGCTCATCTTTGTTTATAAGCTTTCTTCCCTCATCTTGAAAAAAGCTATTTTTTGTAGCGATGTACTCGCCTATTGTTTTATGAAAATCAAGATGGTCTTGCGTAATATTTGTTAAAATTTTGAGTTCAAAATTGAGTCCCTCAACTCTCTTTTGCGCTATTGCATGAGAACTTACTTCCATAATAAAAAAATCGCACCCCTCACTTACTGCTTGATAGATATGTTTATATGTATTGAGTAGTGACGGTGTCGTGAGTGTTTTTCCCTCAATTGTTCTGTCGTTCATAAAGAAGCCGCGTGTTCCTTGAAGTGCAGCTTTATAACCTAAATCCAAAAGAAATGAGTAGATAGCACTTGCGGTTGTTGTCTTACCGTTTGTCCCTGTAATACCGACAATCTTTATCTTATCGATACCAAAAAGTTTTGCAACCTCTTTGATGTTGATGATAGAGTGCGCTCCGTTAGCTTTTGCATCTTCAAGATACTTCTCATTTTGCGGCGTTAAAACAAACGCTGTCTCTGCGTCACACTCTTTGGAATCTTCCGTTATATATCTAAATGCTTCTTCTGGAAGTTCAATTTTCAACTTTTTTGCCTTGTGCTAATTTTTTGAGAAGTTTTCTAAGAAGTTTGTCACTTGGGTAAACACTCAAAGCATTTTCAAGATAGGTAAGTGCCATCTCTGCAAAATCATGCTCTATCAGGTTATCTAAAAAATCAACAAAATCCTCTTTCTGTGTGATGATAACACGCGTTGAAAACATAATATTTTCAAAAATTTCTTTAAAATCTCCACCATCGTCTATAAGAGTTTTAAAATCTTTATATAAAATCCCATCTTCAAACTCAACTCTATCACGCAGAGGTTCTGCAAAAACTTCTCGAAGCTTCTCTAGCGAACCATCCATGTTTTTGAGTATCTCGCTCATGATGATGTCCGCCTGCTCTTTGTCCTCTTCCTTGAGCACCTCATAGTAGTCAAAAAGAGCCTCTGCACCGCCCTCTCCGCTCAGTGCCATCTCTGCTAAGATAACACCATTGTAGGCTTCTTGAGAGTTAGGAAAATTTTGTAAAACAGCGGCAAATTTTTCCAATGCATTCTTATAATCTGATCTGGAGAAACTCTCTTTTGCTTGTGTTAATGTCTTATATTTACTCATCGCCATTTTTTTTACGCCTGTTTATAAATTATCTATATCGTTTTCCATACCAAGAGGAACATTTATAACTGTTAACTCTGGGTGAATATCCATCTTAAGTTGTCTCTCAACTCCATACTTAAGAGTTGTTCCACTGCTAGCGCACCCTATGCACGCACCACGTAGTTGTATATATACTTTTGAATTTTTAACTGTTATGAATGTAATGTCTCCGCCATCAAGTGCTAATGATGGACGAACTTTGTCAATAACTGTTTTTACTGGACTCATCAGCTCTTCGTCTGTAAATGGTATCATGCCCATCCTTTAAAATTTATCTGCTCTATTAGCTTCATAAGATATGACAAAATCGCTTAACATGCGATAAAAAATATGACTTATTCTCCCAGAGAAAGGATTTGATGCACATAGGATGGCTTGCGCATCCCCACGAGTATAACATCGACATTTTGAGCCTGCATCAAAAAGCGTATCGCACACTCCTGAATCGTAAAAAAGCACTCTTTAAAAAAATCTTGAAGTTCTGCTCGTGTCTTTTTTGAACACTCATACGCCACCATTTTTTTGTACTCCAAAAGATACATATCTAAAAAATTGACCATCTCTTGGCTCTCTTGTATATCCATTTGCTCTAATACTTTGCGAATATGCGGCACAATTTGTGTGTAGAGAAAAATATCATAACTACCAATCCAGTCAAACTTATGCATACTTGTATCAAGCTGTTCTATAAGGTTGTAAAGTGCCCTTAACTTTTCATTATCACAATACTCTAAGAGCTCGTTAAAGTGGTGGTAGTACTCCCTACTCTCTTCATAGTCAGCCAAACGGTACATTTTGTTATTGTATTTTGCATTTAGAGGTCTATTTGCCAACACACGAAGCCCATTATTTTTCGCCCATGCGGCACATTTGAGCCCATCTCTCTCTAAAATATTAATCGGAAGTTCAATAGTAGTAAAACTATGTTTGCTGTTGCCTGCTATGATTGCCGCGTTTTGCGCTAATGTAAGCAAATCTTCATAAGGTAAAAACTCTTCATCGGTCTCTCTGAGCGCAAAGCTATTTGAGCTGATACCATAAGAGTTGATTCTTCCTGCTTTTATCTCCTCTTCTAATCCGACGAAAGCCTCTTGCAGTCTTGCATACATGCCATCTAGTCTCTCATCTTTACTAACGCCTCTGTTGATGGCATTTAAGAGATAGTACTCTGGGTTATGAATCAAGTAGCACTCTAGCCTATCTCTCTCAAGTCTCTTTAATGAGAGCGTTAGCTGTTCATGCATAAAAGAGCTAGATATTGAGTGATAACACTCTTGTGAATACTTAACTATCTCATGAGAATTTGGTATGGTAGAAGGATTTTGAAGATACTCTTGAAGAAGCGTACCTTGTATATAGCCGTACTTGCTTATAACTTCAATCTCTTCTTGCACATCTTCGTCAAACTCATGAAGCGCGATAGCAATAGCGCGCTCTGCTCCACCATCCATATAATTTGAAGAAGTGTCAATTATTTTTACACCGGAGCGTATCGCTTCTTTGAGTGCTTCGATATGTTGTAAATTGGAGTCGCTTATTCTGTAAGTTCCAAATGCAAAAGTACTCATGCTTTCTCTCTTAAGTAGTTTGGAATGTGGAAATGTGGGGATAACAGCAGGATAGTCCCTGCTGCTAATAGAATCAGATTATACTAATTCTATAAATGCCATAGTTGTAGCGTCACCACGGCGAATACGTGTTCTAATAATTCTTGTATAACCACCAGCACGATCAACATACTTAGGAGCTATCTCATTTACTAGAGTTTTTGTTGCTTCTTTACTTTGAAGCGCCGCAAATACTGCTTTATGAGCATTTGAATCACCCTTACCAGCAACGGTAATAAGTTTTTCAACATAAGAGCGTAACTCTTTTGCTTTTTCTACAGTAGTTTCAATTTTACCATGTTCAATTAACGAAATACTAAGGTTTTTAAGTAAAGCAGCACGGTGTGCACTTGTACGACCTAGTTTACGGTATCCATGACGATGTCTCATCTATAATTCCTCTGTTGAGCTTATAAAGCTTCTATTTTCTTTTTTAATGCGCTTACAACATCATCTGCCAAGTCGCCACCAACTTCATAACCGAACTCTTGAAGTTTTTCAACGATCTCGTCATATGATTTTTTACCTAGATTTTTAACATTTTTGAGATCATTTGTACTCATCAATGCTATTTCACCTATAAGTTTAATGTTTGAGCGGTCAAGACAGTTAAAACTTCTTGCACTCAAACCTAAACTATCAATATGTGCACTCAATCTCTTAAGGTCTGGATTTTCTTCACTTCTTTCGATTGTTGCTGGAGCTTTTACGCTAATTTCACTGTTAAATACTGCCAATTGTGCATACATAACCTCTAATGAGTTTCTAAATGCATCAACTGGAGAGATTTGCCCATCAGTTCTGATGTTTAAAATCACTCTCTCAAAGTTAGGGTTATCTTCAACAAGTACGTTTTCAATTTTATATGTTGCACTGCGAACAGGTGTAAAATAAGCATCCAGTGCTATATAACCCTCTCCTAGCTCATCATATGTATCTTCACTTGCAACATAACCAATACCTTGAGCGATTTTAATGCTAAAGTTAAGCGTAGAATCTTCATTTAATGTAGCGAGATGAGTATTTGGAGTTACTATTTCCACTTCATTATTTGTAAGATCACCGCCTTTAATGGTACATGGACCAGCAAAGTTATAAGTAATCTCTGCTTCAGTTGCACCACCAAGTAGCTTAAAACGAATCTCTTTAAGATTTAAAATAAAATCTGAAATATCTTCAAGCATACCACGCACAGAGTCAAACTCATGCTTAGCACCTTCAATCTTAATAGCTATTGGTGCATAACCAACTGAGCTACTTAACAAAAAACGGCGAAGTGGATGAGCTAAAGAGATAGCATATCCCGTTTCAAACGGATATGCCACAATGTTGGCTTCATTCTCACTAATCTGCTCTACCTCAAATTCTTGAGGAGCAAGTGGAGTAGTTTTAATCTTTTTCATATCTCTTACGCCTTTTATTTTAACTATTATTTCGAGTAAAGCTCAACGATTAGACGCTCTTCTACAGGGATAACAACTTCTTCACGCTCAGGTAAACGAGTAAAGATACCGAATTTTTTATCAGCATCGATATCAACCCATGGAGCTAGACCAGTCTGGTTTGTAAGCTCTAAAGCACGAACGATTTGAGAGTTATTTTTGCTGCTCTCACGAATTTCAACTTTTTGCCCCGGTCTTACACGGTAAGAAGGGATATCTAGTTTCTTTCCATCTACCAAAATATGGCCATGTGTTACAAGCTGACGTGCAAAACGACGTGTCGTTGCAAATCCCATTCTGTAAACAACATTGTCAAGTCTCTGCTCAATCAAAGTAACAAGGTTTGTACCTGTGTTGCCTTCTCTTCTTTTTGCTTCAACGAATAACGCACGGAACTGCTTTTCAGAGATACCATACATAAACTTCGCTTTTTGCTTTTCGTTAAGCTGTAAACCATATTCTGAAGGCTTTTTACGGCGCTGACCATGCTGACCTGGAGCGTACGGGCGTTTTTCTAATGCAGATTTACCTGCTAAACGGCGCTCTCCTTTTAGGTTAAGGCTAACTCCGAATCTTCTTTCGATCTTTTCTACTGGACCTCTATATCTTGCCATCAGTAATCTCCTTAAACTCTACGGCGCTTAGGCGCGCGACAACCATTGTGTGGTAGTGGAGTAACATCTTTCATAAATGTTACGCGGATACCTTCAATAGAACCTACTGCTTTAGTTGCAGTTTCTCTTCCTGAACCAGGACCTTGAACTTTAATACCAAGTTCTTTTATACCATGTACTTGAGCTTTTGCTACTGCATCTTCTACTGCTGCTTGTGCTGCAAAGGGAGTAGATTTTTTGCTACCTTTAAATCCAAGGCTACCAGCTGAACTCCAAGCAATCATGTTACCCATCTCATCTGTAATAGTTACAAGAGTATTGTTAAATGATGCAGAGATGTGGCAGATACCACGTGCAATATTTTTCTTTACTACTTTTTTTCTAACAGCTTTTCTTTTTGCCATCTGCTATTCCTTACGCTGCGCCGACAGTTTTACGCTTGCCCTTACGAGTACGCGCATTTGTCTTAGTTTTTTGACCACGGCATGGAAGACCACGACGGTGACGAAGACCTCTATATGAACCTAAGTCCATAAGTGCTTTAATGTCCATTGCAACTTGTTTACGAAGATCACCCTCAACTACGTGATTTGCACGGATCTCTTTTGTGATAGCCGCAACATCATCTTCGCTAAGTTCGTAAACTCTCTTGTTATAGTCAATACCCGTAGCGTCAAGAATTTGACGAGAAGCATAAAGACCAATTCCATAGACGTACGTTAGACCATACTCTATTCTTTTTTTCTTTGGTAAATCAACACCTGATATACGAGCCATGGTTATCCTTGTCTCTGTTTATGTTTTTTAACTTTGCAGATTACTCTTACAATGCCTTTTCTTTTGATAACTTTACAGTCATCACACATCTTCTTAACTGAAGCTCTTACTTTCATCGAAAGTCCTTACAATAAATTCTTATAAAATCTGGAAAAATCCAGTTTTATCTCTTCACTAAAGCCACACTTATGTGCAAGAATCAATGAAACCTCATAAATCCATCCTCTTTGCTATTTTTAGGTAAATCTTTCTTTTGTATCTACCAATACTTTTGTCTCTACTTCTATGATAGAGATAAAAACACTCTCATTTTTTGTTAAAACAGCAAAGCGGAAGAGGATTATACACAAATAAATGTAAAATATTTATTAAATTACTCTATTTGACTCATTATATTTTTTTATTCGCTCTTTTTTACACCTATTCCCACATTACGCTCACTCCATACTCAGGATGCAAAACAATATATTTGCTATAGTGATTTTTTTTGCCATACTTTTTACTCAAAAGTTCGACTTCAAGCGTTTGATTTTCCAAAAGTTCTCTAACCTCTTTAAAGGAGAGCCATTTTCCATACCGCGAAAGTGTATTTTGCCAGATTCTAAAGCCACACGTTGCATCCTCTCTTAGCTCAAACAGCTCCCCGTCTTCTGTTTTCCAATGTGCATTTGTACATGCATAGAGCTTTACTTTTTTGCCTTGAATCTCTTTGTCTCTCACCTCAATTGCTCCGTCATTGCAGTATGGGCACTTTCCTAAAGTCATGAGAATCTTCTCCTCTTTAATTTTGAAAATAGTACTCTTTTTGATTTGTCACTATAAAAAATATTGCAAAATGTCATATTTTTCTTTGATTTTTATACCAAAGGTAAAAAGAGATATAATATTTTTTATTTTACGGAATTACCAAGGATTTACAGTGACACAGAACAAACACCTAGAGTTAGGATATATCAATACTCTTCAAATCGACCGCGATACACCACATGGACTTTTTTTAAAAGCCCTTGATGACAAAGATGTTCTTCTTCCAAAAGCTTACGTTACCCCTGATATGCACATCGATGATTTAGTGGATGTTTTTTTATATACAGACTCAGAAGATAGGCTTGTGGCTACTACCCTGCAACCAAAAGCATTACTGGATGGCTATGCACTTTTTGAAGTAGTTGATACTGCTCCTTTTGGCGCATTTGTGGACTGGGGACTTGCAAAAGATCTCTTTGTTCCAAATATGTTTCAAAAAACACCTTTTCAGGTAGGAGAGAAGAGATTTCTCAAAGTTGTTTATGATGAAAAAACTCATCGTCTTGTTGGGAGTGAAAAGCTAGGAAACTTTTTTGATAAACGACCAAAAGGTCTTGCTCCGCGCAAAGAAGTCACTATCCTTATCATAGCAAAAACTCCCCTTGGCTTTAAATGTATCGTCAATGAGCGCTATGAGGGGTTGATTTACCATAGTGAGATATTTGAAAAAATCGAACTCGGCATGCAAAAGAGAGCCTTTGTTAAGACAGTGAGAAAAGATGGCTGCATCGACCTCACTCTGCATGCAGATAAAGAGAAAAGAAAAGATGCCTCCGTTGAAAAAGTTCTCGCTTTATTGGAGCAAAGTGGGGGAAATATGCCCTATAACTACAAAAGCGATGCGGAGTTGCTTCAAGATGTTTTTGCACTCAGCAAAAAAGAGTTCAAGCGCTCACTAACGGCACTTCAAGAGAGCGGTACTATCGAAGTAAAAGAGACGGGTATTTACCTAAAATAAAATGGCAAAAGAGAAAAAAAGTATTGATTTAAGTGCACTCAACATCTCTTTTGTTGTGCAAAAAAGCACTTTTAAAGTTCTACGTTTTCATCCTGCAAAGATGACAGTAGATGTTATGATTTATGAAAATGGCACCAAAGAGGAGATAAAAATGTTCCCCTTTGCACATCTGCCAAAAGAGATAAAAAAAATTATCAAACCAAACTAGCGATAATAGAACTATTATCTCTTTTTTGTTACTATACCCTACTAAAAATTGGAGAAAACAACTATGGCTGAAGTTAAAAAATGCACATCCCTTGAAGAGGTAAGAAGTGAGATAGACAAGATTGATGATTTGATAGTAACGCTTATATCGCAAAGAAGTCATCTTGTACGCCAAGCTGCCTCTTTTAAAAACAGCATAGAAGAGGTTAAGGCGGAGGATAGAGTCGATTTTATATTGCAAAAAGTTCGCCACGCTGCTATTCAAGCAGATGTCTCTCCAAATATGATTTCTGATCTTTTTAAAATCATGATTAATGAAATGGTTGAAACAGAGATATCAGAATTTAGAAATACACAAACGTTCTAAATCATCGCATGAGATATTTTATAGCTTTACTTTTTTCTCTTAATCTTTTTGCTTATGATGCATTTTTAAAGCCTAACGAGCTTAAAAATCTACTTCAAAGTGATGCTATTATCCTTTTGGACGTAAGTTCTCTCTCCTCTTATGAAAATGGTCATATTAGGGGAGCGTATCATGTTTCTATCTCTGAGTTTACAAAGAGTCAAAACCCGAGGCTTGCTGCATCTTTTAGCAAAAAAGTTGCAACTGCGATGCAAAATCTTGGTATCAACAGAGATTCGCATGTTGTTATCTACTCACGAACAAATAGTGATGCTTATGCAAACGCCTTCCATCTTGCTTTTATTTTTATACAACATGGTTTTGAAAATGTTTCTGTTCTTGATGGCGGTTATCTTGCTTGGGTTTTTGAAAATTATAATGATGTCTCTTCGATAAAATCAAAACCACTCCATAAAGGAAACTTTGAAGCAATTTACAATCCAAAAATTTTGGTAGAGACGAGTAAAACAGAGGACGCCTTAGTGCTATTGCCAAGTAAAGAGGTCAAAGAGATTTTCTTCGATGATTTTACACTCAAGAGTACAGAAGCTCTCAAGGAAGTATTGAGTAGTGAGATTCGTCATGGAGATGCAGATGTTACTCTTTATGGTGTGAACTCTTTTTCACTCTATGCAAATTGGTATATTTTATATAAATTATTTGATTTGAAAAATATAAAAATGGATGCAGAGAGTTTAAAATAAGCTTGAGAGAAAGAGGTAAAAAAACCTCTTCTTATTTGTATCGGTAAGTGATACGCCCTTTATCCAGTGAGTATGGAGTTAACTCAAGTTTCACTTTATCACCCGGTAGTATCTTGATATAGTGCATACGCATCTTTCCTGCAATATGACACAATATGATATGTCCATTTTCTAACTCAACACGAAATGTTGCATTTGGCAAAGCCTCTATAATCTTGCCATCAACTTCGATAACATCTGATTTAGCCATTTTAATCCTTTTTTAAGCAATAGATAAAATTTCAGCTTTACCATTGACAATTGCAACAGTATGCTCATAGTGTGAACCGCGTAAACCATCGGCACTGACAACATCCCACTTATTTTCTAAAATAAGAGGTTTTGAATCTTTTTGACAAATCATAGGCTCAATACAAAAAACCATTCCATTTTTAATCTTTGGTCCGCCCTTTGCATCTTTGCCCTCTAAATAGTTTAGAATCTCTGGCTCTTCATGGGGTTTTCTACCAATACCATGTCCACAAAAACTGTATAATGGCACAAAACCTCTTGAGCGAATCGAATTTTCCAAAATCAAAGAAAGCTCTTTAAATCGCATCCCTACTTTAATCGCAGCGATTGCTTCATAAAGAGTATCTTTTGCACATGCTATGAGCTCTTCATCTCTCGCACTTACGACGCCCACAGGCACTGTAATCGCCGCATCACCAAACCATCCATCAAGCTCTACACCAATATCATAACCGATAATATCACCCTCTTGAAGTTTGTATTCTGATGGGATTCCATGGATGATAACTTGATTGAGTGAGCAGCAGACGGCGCTAGGAAAACCGTAGAGACCCTTGAAAGATGGTCTTGCATTATGAGAGCGGATATAATCCTCTGCCATAGCATCAAGCTCTTTAAGTGAAGCCCCTACTTTTGTGTTTTGACGTAGTAGTTCAAGAGTGCTACCAACAATTTTATTGGCAGCACGAAGTTTTTCAATCTCTTTTGGTTGTCTTAGCGCTATGGCCATTAGTTAAAGACCAACCGCGCTAAGTGTCTCATATTTACTCATGTAAATCTGAGCTTCGATTTTTCTCATTGTATCAAGGGCAACCTGTACTACGATAAGAACTGCCGTTCCACCAAAGAAAAATGGAACTCCCATTCCCTTGATAATCATAAAAGGAAGCGTAGCGACAAGACCAAGGTAAAGTGCCCCTGTAAATGTCAAGTTACTTGCCGTAGCATTTAAAAACTCGGCAGTCGCATTTCCAGTACGGATTCCTGGGATAAATCCACCCTGCTTTTTCAAGTTTTCAGAGATATCTTTTGAGTTGAAAGTAATCGATGCATAGAAAAATGCGAAGAAAACAACAAATACAAAGGTCAAAAAGTTAAAAAAGTAACTATTTGGGTTGAGATAATCTGCAATTGCTAAAACAGTCGGATTCGTACTACTTGATAAAACAGTCATTGGAAACATCAATATCGCACTTGCAAAAATAACAGGAATAACACCCGCTAAGTTTACCTTGATAGGAATATAGTTCATAACTCTCTTATTTTGGTTCTGAATAATAACTTTTTTAGCATAGGTTACTGGGATACGGCGCTCACCAAGTTCAACGTAAATAATAACTGCAACTGTTCCAAAGATAAGAGCAAGAATTGCTAGTACCGTTAAAAAGCTCATTGCACCTGTATTTACCATTGTAATTGTTTGACCAATAGCACTCGGGATTGCTGAGACGATTCCAGCAAAGATAATAAGTGAGATACCATTACCAATACCACTTTGTGTAATTTGTTCTCCAATCCACATTAGAAGCATCGTTCCTGCTAACATCGAAACCGCTGAAACCATGATAAATGTGTTGTGATCTACTAAAATCGCACTGTTTCCATTTGGTCCAGTTAAACTTTGAAGTCCCACACTTATACCAATTGCCTGAACGATAGTAATTGCGATAGTCGCATAACGGATAATCTGCATATACTTCACCATACCATCGCGTTCTTTTTTCATCTGTCCAAGGTTTGGAAATGTTGCAGCAAGAAGCTCCATGATGATAGATGCAGTGATGTAAGGCATAATACCAAGAGCAATGATAGACATTCTCTCTACGGCGTTACCGCTAAACATATTGAATAAACCGAGTGCGTCTGATTGGTGTGAATCGAAGAATGAAGCTATAACAGCAGTGTCAACGCCTGGTACTGGCACGTATGCCAGCAAGCGATAAATAAATAAAAACCCGATAGTAATAAATATCTTATTTACTAGATTTTTATTCACGACTATTTACCTGTTGTAGTAACGTTGTCGTCTTTAATTTTTGATGCTAATTCTATTGCAGATGCACCAACTAATTTTACTTTCGTTACAGATGCAACCATTTTATGAACACCACGGATGCTCTCCATAGTTATCTCTGCTAGCTCTGCAACTGCTTTGATTTTATCTACATTGATAACATACGGTTTGATAACGCGAGATGTAAATCCGATTTTAGGTAATCTTCTTGCAAGTGGTGTTTGTCCACCTTCGAAGTTTCTCTTTCTTGAGCTACCACTTCTTGCAGTCTGACCTTTTCCACCACGTGTAGAAGTCTTACCCATACCTGAACCACATCCACGTCCAACTCTTTTACGTCCTGAAGTAGAACCCTCAGCAGGTGTTAAATTTTCAATACCCATTTTCTATCCTTTTAAGCGACCTAGTGCTTCAACTGTTGCGCGCACTAGTGTACCTGGATTGTTTGAACCGATTGACTTTGTAAGTACGTCTTTGATACCTGCAAGCTCAAGAACAGGACGAGTAGCACCACCCGCGATTACCCCTGTACCCTCTGATGCTGGCTTCAAAATAACGTGGCTTGCATTATATTTGTGTTCAATATCATGTGCAATTGTAGTACCTTTGATACTTACTTTGCTTAAGTTTTTAAACGCATTATCTACAGCTTTTTTGATAGCATCTGGAACCTCTTTTGCTTTTCCAGCGCCAAAACCTATAGTACCTTTTTTATCACCAACTACTACAAGTGCTGTAAAGCGGAAACGGCGTCCACCTTTTACAACTTTTGTAACACGGCCTATATTAACGATTGATTCTTCAAAATCTTCTCTATTGATTTCTAACATAACAGCCCCTAGAACTTAATTTCGTTTGCACGAAGTGAGTCACCAAATGCAGCAATAACACCGTGGTATTGGTAACCATTACGATCAAATACAATCTCAGAAATACCAGCTTCTTTAAGTTTTGCAGCAAATGCAGCACCTAAAGCAGTAGCTCCATCTTTGTTTGCACTCTGACCGATAGCTTTTGAGTTTAAAGAAGCTAATGTTACAGAAGCTGCATCATCGATAGCTTGAACACTCAAATAGCGATTTGAACGAAACACAGAAACACGAGGAAGTGAAGCACAACCAGATATTTTTGCACGAATACGGCGCTTACGCTTTAGGCGATTAGCGATTTTGCTTTTTAATACTTTTGCTTTCATCTATACCCCTTTCCTATTTTTTAGAAGTTTTACCGGCTTTACGCGCGATAGTCTCTTCAGCATATTTTACACCTTTACCTTTATAAGGCTCTGGTGGGCGGAATGCTCTAATCTCGGCAGCAACTTGACCAAGCGATTGCTTATCATGGCTCTTAAGAGTAATAACATTTTTCTCAACAGTCGCTTCGATACCTTCTGGCAATTCGTAGTTGATATCGTGAGAATAACCTAGTTGGAGGTTAAGCACTCTACCATTTACTGCAGCACGGTAACCAACACCATTGATTTCTAAAGCTTTTGTATATCCAGTTGTTAAACCAGTTACAATGTTAGCCGCTAATGCACGGTATGTTCCCCAAAACGCTCTATGCGTACGAGCATCTGAAAGAGTAGCAAAAGTTACAACATTTCCATCAATATCGAAAGCAACATTGCCTTTTGTATCTAAATCAACACTATTTTTGCCTTTAGCAAAAGTTATAACATTTCCGTTTGCACTAACAGTTATATCAGATGCAAATTGTACAGGTAATTTACCAATTCTTGACATGTTATCTCCCTACCAAATCGTACACATAACTTCGCCACCAACACCAAGAGCATAAGCTTTGTCGTTTGGTAGAATGCCATGTGATGTACTTACAATAATAGTTCCGTAACCATTTTTGAAACGCTTAATCTCTTCTTTACCTTTATAGACACGACGTCCCGGCTTAGAGATTCTCTTCATTTCATTAATAACGCTTTTACCATTGTCACTATACTTTAATACAACATTGATAGTTTTTTTAACGCCGTCTTCAACAACGTTACAGCTCTCAATATAACCTTTTTCAACCAGGATATTTGCCATAGCTTCAATACTCTTAGAGTGTACAAGCGTAGTAGTATCCAGTCTTCTCATACCAGCATTACGAATACGTGTTAGCGCATCCGATACTAAATCATTAATCATTTTTTTCCTTTGCTAATCACTAGAAGTTTCAAGAGGAAAGCGTAATGCTTACCAGCTTGACTTTCTAACGCCTGGGATTAATCCCTCATTTGCCATTTTTCTAAAACATACACGACAGATTCCAAAGTCACGGATGACAGAGTGTGGACGACCACAAACTTGACATCTTGTATAACCACGAACTTTGAATTTAGGCTCTCTTGCTGCTTTAGCAATCATCGATTTCTTAGCCATTAGTTGCTCCCTTTACTAAAAGGCATACCTAATTTCTCTAAAAGAAGAAATGCTGCCTTGTCTGAATCAGCAGTTGTTACAACTGTAATGTTCATACCGTGAATCTGCATAATTGAATCATAACTTACCTCTGGGAAAATCAACTGTTCTTGAAGTCCAAAGTTATAGTTTCCACGACCATCAAAGCCATTTCTAGGAACACCACGGAAGTCTTTTACACGTGGAAGTGCGATAGAAACAAGACGGTCAAAGAAGTTATACATCTTTTCACCACGTAAAGTTACGCGAATACCAACTGGCATACCCTCACGAACTTTAAATCCAGCTACTGATTTTTTTGCTATTACAGTACTTGCTTTTTGACCAGCAATAGTAGTAATAGTATCTTCAATATTTTGGATAAGCTTGTTATCTTTCATTGCAAAACCTGCACCTACAGAGATAATAACTTTATCTAATCCAGGAATTTGCATAGGATTTTTGATACCTAATTCTGCTTGAAGCTCAGGCTTTAAGCTTAAATATTTTTCTTTTAAACGAGCCATCTACTATGCCTCCACTTTACGAACATTTGAAACATCGATTGGCATCTCTTTATTGAGGTGTCCACCTTTAGTGTTCTCTTCTGTTGGTTTGATAGCTTTCTTTGCTATTTTGCACCCTTCAACGATTACCTTGTTTTTCTTTGGTAACACTGCAAGTACAGTAGCTTTTGTTCCGCGATCATCACCAGCGATAATTTCTACAGTATCGCCTTTTTTGAAATTAAATTTTGCCATCACACAACCTCCGGCGCAAGAGATACGATTTTCATGAAACCACCGTAACGTACTTCACGAGCGATTGGTCCGAAAATACGAGTGCCAACTGGCTCTCTCTTGTCATCAAGTATAACAGCTGCATTGTCATCAAAACGGATTAAAGAGCCGTTTTCACGGTGAATCTCTTTACTTGTTCTAACAACAACAGCTTTTACAACTTTACCTTTTTTAACTTTAGCAGTTGGTGTCGCTTTTTTTACAGAAGCGATGATAACATCACCGACCTGTGCATAACGACGCTTTGAACCGCCAAGTACCTTAATACACATAACTTCTTTTGCACCTGTATTATCAGCTACATTGAGACGAGTAAACGCTTGGATCATTATTTAGCTCCTAGTATTACTGTTTTAAGTCTATATGATTTAGTCTTAGAAAGTGGGCGACACTCGATTGCAACAATCTCATCACCTACTTTTAACTCATTACGCTCATCATGTACTAGGTACTTTTTGAAGCGCTTTACAACTTTATGGTAACGAGGGTGCATTACACGGCGCTCAACAACGATACTCGCTGTTTTGTCACCTGAAATTTTTACCACACTACCTTGAATTTCACGTTTATGTGTCATTGCCAGCCCCTATTTCGCTGCACTAAGTGCAGTGTTGATTCTAGCAACATCTTTTTTAGCGATACGAAGCTCGCTCGTATTTTGTAGTTGCATCATCTGTCTTTTAATTTTGAGAGTAAAGAGCTGTGTCTTTTTCTCTTTTAGCATTGCCTGAAGCTCTGCTACAGTTTTATCTGCTAAATCAGAATATTTCATTGCTCATCTCCGCAGTTATAATTTTCGTTTTGAAAGGAAGCTTGTGTAGTGCAAGAGTTAATGCTTCACGAGCAAGCTCTTCTGGAACACCAGCCATTTCAAATATGATACGACCTGGTTTAATGTTCATAACCCACTGATCAACTGAACCTTTACCTTTACCCATACGAGTTTCTAAAGGCTTAGCAGTTAATGGCTTAGCAGGGAATACACGAATCCAGATTTTACCATTTCTTTTAATATGACGAGTAGCTGAAATACGAGCCGACTCGATTTGGCGAGAGTTGATACGACCTGCTTCAACTGCTTTTAAAGCAATATCACCAAATGCAAGTGTATAACCCGAACGAGCGTAACCACGGTTACGACCCTTCATCATTTTACGATATTTAGTTCTCTTAGGCATCAACATGATTATTCAGCCTTTCCGCTATTTTCGCGTTTTGGAGCACGTTTTGGACGACGTGTCTCTTGTTTTTCCTCTTTTGCTTCTGCTGGAATACCTTTTGTGAGAACTTCACCTTTGAATATCCAAACTTTGACACCAATACAACCATAAGTAGTATGTGCTTCAGCAAAACCGTAATCTATCTTTGCACGAAGTGTATGAAGTGGAACACGTCCCTCTAAATACCATTCAGTACGAGCCATTTCTGCTCCACCAAGACGACCGCTTACAGATATCTTGATACCTTTAGCTCCGCCTCTTTGTGCATTTTGCATCACTTTTTTCATCGCACGTCTAAATGCAACACGGCGCTCTAGCTGTGTAGCAACGTTTTCAGCAACAAGTTGTGCAGAAATTTGAGCTTTTTTCTCTTCTTTGATATTTACTGATAATGGTTTTCCAACAAGCGCTTGAAGTGTATCTTTAAGCTTCTCGATATCTGAACCTTTTTTACCAATAATAATACCAGGGCGTGCAGCAATGATAGTTACACGAAGTCTTTTTGCAGTTCTTTCTATAACGATGTTAGAAACACCAGCATAGTAAAGCTCTTTTTTCAAATATGTACGAATCTTGTAATCTTCGCCTAATGAGACTGCAGCAGTCTTAAAATTAGGGAACCAACGGCTCTCCCAATTGCGGTTGATACCAAGACGTAAACCAATAGGATTAACTTTTTGTCCCATACTATTTACCCTCTACTTCTACTAAAATATGCGCTGTCGGTTTTCTAATACCTGAAGCCATACCACGAGCACGTGGACGGAATCTCTTAAGTACCGGACCGTTGTCAACACGGCATGATGTTACAACACACTCGCTAGCCTCACTACCGCTGTTTGCAACTGCTGATGCAACTACTTTTGCGATGATTCTTGCTGCTTTGTTTGGTGTAAACTCAAGAGCTGCTAATGCTTGCTCAGCGTTCATACCTTGAATCTCTCTTGCGATAAGACGAGATTTTGTTGGTGAAACACGGGTAAATTTCAATAATGCTCTAGCCATGATTAACCTTTCTTCTGTACAGAGCCCTTATGGCCCTTGAATGTACGAGTTGGTGCGAATTCACCTAATTTATAACCAATATGGTTCTCTGTTACAAATACTGGAACAAATTTGCGACCATCATGAACATTAAGAGTAAGTCCAACCATATCTGGTAAAACCATACTTCTGCGTGACCAAGTTTTGATAGGTTTTTTAGAACCCTCAGCCTTAGCCGCAACTACTTTTTTCATTAAATGATCATCAACAAATGGACCTTTTTTTACACTTCTTGCCATTTAACTACCTCTTCGGATTAGATTTACGGCGAGTAATAATAAGTTTATCACTTGCTTTTTTACGACGAGTTTTAGAACCCTTCGTTGGTTTACCCCATGGAGTAACTGGATGACGACCTGAGTTCGTTTTACCTTCACCACCACCGTGCGGGTGATCGATTGGGTTCATCGCAGAACCACGAGTTTGAGGACGGATACCCATATGACGAGTACGACCTGCTTTACCAAGAACGATATTGATATACTCTTCGTTTCCAACAGTTCCTACAGTAGCCATACACTCACCTAGTACTAAACGCATCTCAGATGAAGGCATACGAAGTGAAACATACTTGCCATCACGACCCATAATTTGAGCGCTTGTGCCAGCTGAACGAACGAGTTGTCCGCCTTTGCCAATTTTAAGCTCAACGTTATGAACAGATGTACCCACAGGGATATTCATAAGTTTCATTGCATTACCTGGTTTAATGTCAACACCAGTCGCATCAGCGATTACAGTATCTCCAACATTTAACCCTTTTGGTAAAAGGATGTATCTCTTGTCACCATCAACATAAGTTACAAGTGCGATACGGCAGTTACGGTATGGATCATACTCAACTGTGCTTACTTTTCCTGCAACACCAAACTTATCTCTTTTAAAGTCAATAATACGGTAGAGCTTTTTCGCTCCTGCCTCTTTATGACGAGATGTGATACGTCCGTTGTTGTTTCTTCCTGCTGCTGCGGGAAGTTTTACAAGAAGTGAACGAACACTTGGCTTTGCAGTAATGTCATTGTTTTCTACGTTTGTATAAAAACGACGAGATGGGCTTGTAGGTTTATAAGATTTTATTGCCATATTATACCGCCAAACTTTCTATTTGTGCGCCTTCTGGTAGCTTCACATAAAACTTTTTGAAGTCATTTTGCTTACCAGCAACACCACGGAATTTTTTAATTTTTCCGTCTTGATTTAGTGAGTTAATTCTTGTTGGAATAATTCCAAAATACTCACGAAAAACCTCTTTGAGACCAGTTTTACTCATACGAGGAGAAGTTTGCACAACGATGATTCCATCCTCTTGCATACCTAAAGTTTTCTCTGTATAGAGTATAGATTTGATATCTGTAATATCTGCCATTTACTTAGCCTCCCCTACAAGATTTTCCCATACCGCTTTTTCGATCACAAGTGAACGATAGTTTGCAGCTAGGTAAGCATTCAATTCATTCTCTTCAATCACGTAAGTGCTTGCGATGTTTTGAAATGCTAAATAAGTTTGTTCATCTAAAACAGTCTTAACAAAAAGAGTATCTCTTTGGTTAAGTGCTTTAAACATTGCTGCAGCATCTTTTGTTTTACCAGATGCGATTTCAATGCTATCAACGATGAATAGACTACCATTTTGTGCATGCTCATTTAAAGCAAAGTTAAGAGCAAGTTTCTTTTGCTTCTTATTTACTTTCAGGTCATAGTTACGGTTGTTTTTTGGACCCCACGCTTTACCACCACCAACGAATGACGGATCACGTCTTGAACCAGCACGACCACGACCGCCACCTTTTTGAGCCCAAGGCTTTCTACCGCCTCCTCTTACCTCTGCACGCGTTTTTGCAGTTGCAGTGTTTGCTCTCATAGCTGCTTGCGCAGACTTTACATAGAGATATAGGTTATGAGGATTAATACCAGAAAAACTCTCTGGTAAAGCTAACTCAGAAGCTTTTTCCATTTTTTCATTTAGAACTATTGCGCTCATTATTTAGCTACCTTTATACGACCCAAAGAACCATTTGCTCCAGATACCGAACCAACAACCGCAACGATTTTGTTTTCAGCATCAAAAGATAAAATCTCATTCTTCACGCTATTTTGTGTATTTCCATATTGTCCAGGCATTTTCTTGCCCTTCATAACACGACCTGGCCACTCTTTTTGACCAATTGAACCTGTTCTACGACCAAATCTGTGACCGTGTTCTGCAGGACCGCCACCGAAATTCCAGCGCTTCATTGCACCAGTAAAACCGCGACCTTTTGTATTGAACGTAGCTTTAACAACTTTAGCTTCTGCAAGTGGAGTGAAATCCAAATCGCCAGCTTCAGTGTTTGCTACTTCTAATGTAACAAATTTGTTGAATTCAGAAGAAATACTATATTTCTTTTGCTGACCTTCAATTGATTTATTCATTTTCTTACCGCTATTGTAAGCTACAATTGCGACACCTTCGTTCACTTCACATACTTTCGCATCAAGAACTCTTAAAAGAGTAACTGGTTTACTTGGTACTGTGATAGTACGGCTCATACCGATTTTTTCAACAATATATTCCACGATGACCTCCTACTTATCCATAGAGCGAACTTCAACGTCCACTTCTGGTGCAAGATCGAGCTTCATTAAAGAGTCAACAGTCTCAGGCGTAGCCGATACGATGTCGATAACTCTAGCATGCATACGGATCTCAAACTGCTCACGAGAACTTTTGTTAACGTGTGGAGATTTGATAACTGTATATTTACGAATCTTTGTTGGTAAAGGTATCGGACCACGAATTGCAGCACCTGTACGCTTAACAGCCTCTACGATTGACGCTACAGATCTATCAAGAACGCGATGATCGTAAGCTTTCAATTTTAAACGAATTTTTTCCATGTTTTTCCTTCTAAAGAACTCGTCAGGTCAAGCCTAACTATATTAAGGGAGCGGAATTGTATCCAAACTCACTTCATTATTCAAGGATTTAGGGGATTAAATTTGAAATTTATCTAAATTTATTTCCTTTTAATAAGGAAATGATAAAATTACCACATGGAAATTTTACTTGAAGAGTTATATAAAACCGATATCAGTTTGGAGAAGTTCCACTTTAGAAAACTCTTTTTAGATGAGAAAAGCTATCAAATCAATGGTATCACGCAAAGCGGAAAGACAAAAGTTGTTAAAAACTACCTTTTGGGTCTCAAAAAAAGCAGTTACCTCTATGTGGACTGTAATGATTTGCGCATAAACAAAGAGGGGCTAAGTGAAGCACTTACCCATTTTTGCACAAAAAATGCCATCCAGACAGTTGTTCTTGATAATTACACCCCAGAGATAAAGAGCATCCATGTCGCGCAACTTATCCTCTGTTGTGAAACGCATTATGAACTGGACTTTTTGACAACACTCAAGCTCTATCCGCTGGATTATGAGGAGTTTTTGTCATATGAGCACAAATACGACTCCACTGCACTCAACCACTTTTTCAAGCTTGGAGGGTTTCCCTCTATGCATAAAATCAGTGCCGATGAGCGTGCGCTCTACCTGCAAAAAATGCTCAAAAATGCGCTAAGTGGCATCGAACTTGACATTCTCATCTTCTGCACAAAAATGATGGCGCAAAAAATATCGCCCTACTCTATCTATGAGCGGCTCAAACAGACACAAAAAATCTCCAAAGATAAACTCTACGCTGCTTTTGATGCACTCAGCGCAAAAGGGTATATCCATCAGCTTCTTAAAGTGAACCACCCAAAGGCTGTAAGAAAGGTCTATCTTTGTGACATCTCTTTAAAATCTGCACTTACTATAGAGAAGCAATTTAGCAAACTCTTTGAAAATATGATCTATCTGGAGCTTTTAAAATCAGGCAAAGAGGCGTTTTATGATGATGGGATTGATTTTTATCTGCCTTCTCATGACGAGATTATCTTGGGAATGCCCTTTGCGGATGAGAGAACACTCTTTAAAAAGATGGAAAACATCGAAGCGTTTTTGTTTACCTACCAGATAAAAAAAGTGACTGTTGTTACAATGAGTACAGAGGGAAGCATGAGCCATCCGCTCTCGCATGTAGAGATGGTTCCTTTTGATATTTGGGCGCTGGGGGATTGATGTAACTGTTGTGTAATTATAGTGTCGGATAATTGTATCAAAGAATCATCAAGGAGTGTAAAAATATGTTTTTCTCAAAAAAAGCAGATACAGACAAAATTAAAGAACTTGAGAGCCAAATTGCTACACTTCGAGATGAAGTTGCATTTTACAAGGAGATAGCATCTTTTTCGCAAGATGAGATGCTTATCGTACTAGATACAAAAGGCTCTCCTCTTTTTCAAAATGAACGTGCCATATCACAAGTAAAATCTCCGCATGAACTCTATACAGAACTGCAAAAAAACACTCACTCCATCACACTCAACAGTTGTAGTGCCAAAGTCTCTTACCAAAAATCTAAAATTTTTCCTGCTACTCTTTATAGAATCACAAAAACAGATATGCGTGATACACGAGAAAGCGATGTTCTCTCTATGCATCAAAACTCGATTTCTGAAGCTTTAGTGGACACACAAAAAACATTTTCCCAGATGCTTGAAGAGCTCCAAAATATGAAAAAAGAGTCCATTCAAACTGCACAAGAGTCAAAAGAGGGACTTCTTTTGGTCCAAGAATCTACACATGCCATGGATATACTAAGCCAAAATACACAAGACAATATTACAGGAATGGATTTGCTTCATGGGCGCAGCAATGAGATTTCAAGTGTTATCACACTCATTGAAGATATTGCCGACCAGACAAATCTGCTTGCACTCAATGCTGCCATTGAGGCTGCTCGTGCAGGTGAGCATGGGCGTGGATTTGCTGTTGTTGCGGACGAGGTAAGAAAACTTGCCGAAAAAACGCAAGCTGCTACAAAAGATATCTCTATTGTCGTTAAAAGCATGCTCCAAGAGACAAGTGATGCGCAAGAAAACACTCATGCTGTCGATAAAATCGCCATAGAGACAAAGAAAAAAATAGAAGCACTGCATTTTAAAATAAAGCAGTTTGAGGCCAATGCGTCCAGAAGCCAATTTGAAGTAGAGCATATCAGCGACAAAATATTTGCCGCTTTAGCAAAAATAGACCATGTTATCTACAAACACAACGTCTATGCGCTTATCTTTGGAGAGAAGAATGAGTTTAAAAACACAACGCATACGGAGTGCCGTTTAGGCAAATGGTATAGTAGCGGGATAGGCAAAGAGAACTTTGCACAGATGCCATCTTATGCAAAACTTGATGCTCCTCATGCCATCATCCACGAACAAGCCAATCTCCTTGCGAAAGAGTGCGGTACCGAAAAAGCCCTCTGTTCAAAAGATATTATCCAAAAGCGTATCCATAATATAGAAAATGCAAGCCATGAAGTTTTTAAGTATCTTGAAAATCTCGTTAACGAAAAAGCAGAACAAGTGATGCATGTTGCCGCAAAAGAGCTATTTACACAAGGGAGCAAAAAATGATAAAAGAGACAAAGCCAAAGCACATCGTTATTATTGATGATGAAACCGAGATACTCTCTGCGTTAGAACGATATCTTTCACGCAATAACTATAAAGTGAGCATTTTTAGTAACCCTATTACTGCTTTTGACTCTCTTCCAAAAGATACAAACTTGATTTTACTTGATATCATGATGCCTCAAATGAGCGGTTTAGATCTTTTGCCAAAACTTTTGGAAAAAAATCCAAAAAGCAAAGTGCTTATGATGACAGCCTACTCCACGCTCGATAAAGTACTCAATGCCCATAAACATGGTGCAACCGACTATATTATGAAACCGTTTCCTTCGCTTGACATACTTGGAAGCAAGATAAAAGCTTTGCTTGAAAAGTAAACAAGATATCTCCATACTTTTTGTCGAAGACGATAAAGAGGTGCGACATGAAATTGGCGATTTTTTACATTCGGGTATCTTTAAAAACACTTATATAGCAAAAAACGGCTATAAAGGTTTTCTCAAATATCAAAAATACAAACCGGATATCATTATAACGGACTTGACGATGCCGCTTATGGATGGTTTAGAGATGTCCAAAAAAATCAAGCAAATCGATGAAAAAATCCCAATTTTACTTATCACTTCTCATTTTGAAAAAGAGATTACGGAAGCGGCTGTTGATATAGGAATCGACGGTTATCTTTTTAAACCGCTCTCGCTTGATAGAGTTGCAAAAATCCTTATCCGTTATAAAGAGCGCATTTTACTTCAAAGAGAGGTTGAGAGAAAAAGAAAAGCACAAGAGAAACTGCTTCAAAAACGAATTGAAGAGGAGCTGGAAAAAAATAAAAAGTTGCGTAAAGAGAAAGAAAAAGAGAAGCTCCTTAAAGAGAAGTTTCTTATCATCGGTAAAATGGCGGCAGGCATCACTCATGAAATCAACACTCCTCTTACCTACATCAAAGTAAACATGGAACTAATGCAAGATGATATCAACTCTTTGGATGATACCATAAGCCTCAAAAATTACCTCCAAAAAGATAGCAAGACCATTTTGGATGGGATTAACAGGATAGCAAGCATTATCGAATCTATGCGGGAGATGGCTTCACACGCTAAAGAGTTGCCCATCAAAAGCAACATTTATGCTTCTCTTATCACGGCACTTACTCTTAGCGCAAACAAAACTGCAAGTATCTCGCTCCAAAACGAGCCTTTTACCATTGGAATGGAGAAGCAAAAATACTCTTTTTTAGCAGATATCCAAAAACAGCGAATCGAACAGGTTTTTATCATTATAATAAACAATGCCATTGATGCACTCAAGACAAAAGATAATATAGAACAAAAACTCCTAAACATCACACTTCATGAAACTACCAATCATATTGTGATAAGCTTTCACGATAACGGCGGCGGCATACAAGAAACACTACTCCCTTACATTTTCGAGCCTTTTCAAAGTTCCAAATCAGAGGGTGGCATAGGAATAGGTCTCAATGTGGCTCATAAAATAGTTGAAGAGCATAGAGGAGAAATCCGAGCGTACAACAAAGACGGCGGCGCACTTTTTGAAGTCTCTCTTCCAAAGGAGTTAAAAATTTTATCCGATGTATAAATTTTGCGGCATAGATGAAGCTGGGCGTGGACCGCTTGCAGGGGATTTGGTGATGGCTGGGTGTGTTTTGCACAAACATGTAGAGGGGCTTGATGACTCCAAAAAGCTCACGCCTAAAAAAAGAGAGCTTCTCTATGGGCAAATAGTTCAAAATGCGACCTACCATATAGTGAAGTTTTCTGCCAAAGAGATAGATGAGGATGGGATATCGCTTTGTCTTAAAAGAGGGCTTGAAGAGATTATGAAAAATCTTCCCTCTGTGGAGTATCTTTTTGATGGGAATTCCAACTTTGGTGTACGTGGGCTTACGACGATGATAAAGGCTGATGGAAAAGTGCCAGAGGTAAGTGCTGCTTCCATTCTTGCTAAGGTAACGCATGATAGAGATATCATGGAACTTGCCAAAAGATACCCAGAGTATGGGTTTGAAAAACATAAGGGGTATGGAACCGCGCTTCATGTGCAGATGATAAAGAAGCACGGCTACTGCGAAGTGCATAGAAAAAGCTATAAAGTCAAAGCCCTTGAAAAAGGGCTCTTTGACTAAAACTTCTTCGAGTTGACCTCTTGGAGTGTTTGTTGTGACATTGTATCTAGTTCTACTGCGATAACCTCTATCTCGTTGACATAGCGTGCATTGCTTGATGTTGTTTTGTCGATTTCGACGATAGCGTCTGTTGCGTTGTTGATATCGCTCACTCTTGCTTGCATATCCTCGCCTATCTCAAGAACTGCTTGTGAGAGTGTCTCTATGCTGACATTAATCTCATGAAGACTTCTTTGCGTGTTTTCTGCAAGTTTGCGCACCTCATCGGCAACAACGGCAAAACCACGCCCATGCTCTCCTGCGCGTGCTGCTTCGATGGCAGCGTTGAGTGCTAAGAGATTGGTTTGGTCAGCGATGTCAGAGATGACACTGACAACATGTTTGATATCGGAGGATTGTGCGGCAACTTGCTTTGTTTTTTGGGAAACTTCAACAATAGCGTTGTTTGTATCTTCCATAACACGAGTAAGCTCTTGAAGTCTTCGTGCCTGTTTTGCAGACTCGCTGTTTAAAAACTGCATCTTCTCTTTAAGAAGGAGAGACTTTTCGGAGAGTTGGTTTGCATTGCCGCTTGACTCACGTAGCATATGCGCGATAGTATCGCCAACGCTGTTGAGCGCTTGCGCTACCTTGCCGTTATCGTTGGAGATTCTTATAGTAAAATCTGACTTTTCAAAAGTGCTCATCGTTGCTACAAGTTCGTTTAAGTCACGGCAGATGTTTTGCTGTAGAGAGAGAAGCATTCTGTTTATATTTATCTTAAGTTCTTCAAGTGCTTCATTATTTGTATTGCACTCAACATGTTGGTTGAGATGTCCTTTGTCTATAGCGATAACAACGCGCTTGACACCCTCAATCATCATCTTGTCGCTCTCTATATTTTGACGCGTTTTGATGATATTTTCATCTACTATTTTGGACATAAGCGCTATCTCGTCATCCCCTTTGATGTCGATAAGTTTTGCTTGTGATGTCTCTTTGTTCAGGTATCTGAAGAACTCTAAAAGCCCTTTTTCAAATGTTTCTAAAGGGGTAAGAAGCACTTTTTTCATGGCCAAAAGGATAGAAGCAGTCAGAACAACAATCAACATAACGATAAGAGCGAGTGCGCTGTTTATCATACTGCTTGCTTGGTTGATAGTAGCGTCCACTTCGCTTCTGTTTGCACCTAAGAGGTAAAGACCGATAGCCTTGCCCTCAAAATCTTTTATCTCCGCAAACGAGTAAAAATAGTTCTCATCAAGCAGATACCCCTGTGCCAAAAGTTTATCCACTGCTATATTTTTCGCACCTGCAAAAAACTTATCATCGACTGTTTTTTGGCTCAAAATATATCCACCGACGCTTTTGCTTGTATCTGCCAACTTTGCAAGATGCACAAGTTTTTGATCCATAAGGACTAAAAGATTCTCTTTTTCGCCATGAAACTGCTTGACAACTGACTCAAAAGCTTGCATAAACTCTAGCGAACCGACATACACACCATCTTTGAGCACCGGAGCGATTCCTCTGATGGTAAGTCCAGCTTGCCCTACTTCTATGGCATGCATCGCCTTTTTTTGCTCTTTTACTTTGTTGATAGTATGGCGGAAACTCTTAAGGTCATCCCCGAATTTTTCAGGATTCCACGCTCTTAAAAATGACTTTACCTCTTTGTCGTGGATGTGAATCTTGATATTTTTGAAGTTTGTCTCATTTTTATACTTTTGGCTAATCTTCTCAATCGAAGCAATCGCAACTGTTCTATCGCCCTGCATAAGCGCATCTGCGATGTTTGAATCGTTTGCGATTGCGATTGCGTTTGTCACACCTACATCAAATTTTGCACTCATTCTATCTTGGATTTTTGAAGTGAGTGACGCTTGAATCGTTTTATAAGTGTTATCTGTAATCTGCGACTTAAAGTAGTTTAAAACAAAAAATCCCCCTAGAAGCAACACGAACGATATGGCAACGATAAGAATCGTTATCTTTTTTCCAACTGCCATTTTTTACCCTTTTCTTTGTACTTCAATGATTTTACTGTTTTTTTGCTTAAATAAATTTTCTAATGGGGAGGATATAAGTAAGAGACGACAAATAATTTCATAGCTAACAACATTTCAAAGGTTTAGATTCAAGGCGAACTTTGCTTGGCGATATGAATATCGTTAAGTAAAGTTCAACGCAGAAGATAAGCCTTTGAAATGTTGCCCTTTGGGTAAAAAGAGAAGCCACAATCTACTTCGTTAAAAACCCTTGAAGCTATTCATAGCTCCTGCGGATTTTCGCCTCATATCTTGAGGCTTCTCTTTTTATTAGCTATGAAATTATTTGTCGTCTCTTACTTACTCATAAAAAGTTCTTATAACAAAAAATCATAGAGTGTTTGCGCAAGGCTCTAAAAGAGCCCTGTAGTCTATTCTACTATCTCTGCTAGGACAGATTCAAGTTGTTCTTGTGCTTTGAGAAGTACCTCTTTTGCCTCTTTTGTAGTTACATTTGCGCTACTGAGCCAGTTGTAAACAGAGGGGAACGCTAAGACGATTTTGTTCTCCCCTTTTTTCTTATACATCGCTATGCTACATGGCGCAAATGCCGCAGCTTCCGGGTTTGTAAGCGCAACCGTATAGATAACAGGGAGCTTACAAATAGAGTATGTTTGGTAGATATCGTACGTAGAATCTTTAAGACGCTCTTTGACATCAAGCTTGCTTGGAATGACAAAACCATAGAGACTCAGACCGTTGTTAAGCCCTAAGAGGACATTTTCAAACATCTCTTGTGCATCCTCTTCGCCAACTTCTAGTTCATACTGCGTTATAAGCGCACCCTCTACTTTGAGTGGCTCTTTGCTGTTGCTCTGTTTTGCTTTTGGAAGTGCTTTTTTCAAAGAAGCCAAAACTTCCTTCTCAAGCTCTTTAAAGAGTGGGTCTTTGACACCCAAAATCCTCTCTAACGCCTCAGCTGTCACAACGCTTACATGAAGTGTGTCCTCTTTTTTGTTCTGGTAAATTCCTATCTCCATAGGGATAAAGATACCCATTTGCGGATATTTTTTGACAAGTTCAAAAGAGAGCTTCTCATGGAAAACTGTCAAAAGCGTGAAGACCTTATAGTCAGTTTTTTGAAACTGTATGGTAAAGGGTTTGTTCATCTCACTATTGACGCCAACTCCAAAGCCATTGGCAACTAACGCCGCTTCAATCGTTTGCGGCGTGATTGCGCCGTTTTTGTTCTCTACATCAAAAAGATGCAAATCGCCCTTT
The DNA here is from genome assembly GCF_059705355.1 of Sulfurimonas lacustris. Lineage (NCBI taxonomy): Bacteria > Pseudomonadati > Campylobacterota > Epsilonproteobacteria > Campylobacterales > Sulfurimonadaceae > Sulfurimonas > Sulfurimonas lacustris. Next base: position 229,016 of record NZ_AP046125.1, on the reverse strand, counting down.
GCCCAAAGTGTTGCACTCATCAAAAGCGCAACTGCTACTGCTAAAATCTTTTTCATTTTCATCCTTTATCTTTTTAGGGAGCTATATAAATCCAGCCCTCTTTTACCCGCTCTGTCATCTCAACGATTCCAGCCGTCACAATCTCTACATCCTCGATCAACGCCTCTTCTTTGATATTTTTTGTATGCATTGTGTTGCCACATGCCACAAACTCCACATCAAGCTGCATCAGCGCACTTACTCTTTTTGCCGTCTCAACTTCACTCTTTAGAAGCACTTTGATGCCATGGTAGTAGGCTACGATACGCATTTTTACATTTTCTGGACCATAAAATTTCAGAACATTGTTTGCTGCACTCAGTACGTGACTTATCTCTTCTTTATCGGCACTCTTGATAGAGAAGAGTATCTTTCTTGGCTCCAAAATAGTTGGTTTTGGCTCTGCAAAAACAGTATCTGCCCTTACAAAAGAGGCTAAAATCAGAAAAATCATTATGTATTTTTTCACTCTAGTGCCCCTTTATATTTTTAGTCAAATCCTTGAAATCACTTATGCTCCAAGAACCTGGAATAGATTTTAAAATCGCACGCTCTTTACCTAAAAAGTAAAATGAGGGTGTCATACTCACACTTACATCCAGAGGTAATTTCTCTTTATCGAGATTTATCTTTACAGCGATAAAACGCTCTGCAATCCATTTGGACATCTCTTTATCTTCAAACACATCTCTTTGCATAGCGATGCAGTAGCGGCAATCCGATCTTACAACTTCAACCATTATAGGCTTGAAACTCTGCTTTTGCAGCTCCAACGCCCTCTCATAACTTACCCATTCGACTCCAAAAAGAGACACACAACCAAACACGATAGAGAGAAGTATCTTTCTCATAGCAAAAATCCATTCGCTCTCTCAAAAAGAGTATCTTCAAGATGGCAAAAATAAGGAAGAACCATCTTGCAAAATACCCTTTGTTAGAGTTTTTTATAAAAATCAAAGCACCCCAAAAGGGAGTGCTGTTTTACTTAAAAGAGATAGTTAATCTCGAAGCGATATTCGCTATAAGAGTCTTTATCGCTGCCATCAACCACTCTGTTATCGGCATTGACATTTCCAAAACGCACTCTCGCATCAAGCTGTGGTGTCAGCTGCTGTACAAGGTCGATATGGATCATCTTGTTATCCGCAATCGCTCCTGCACTCTGTTTTGCTTCATCAAAATCCTGCACGACATAACGAGCCAACGTTTTAAACCCTTTAAGGATATTGGCTTTGCCAAAATCATATTTTGCCTCAAGCATCGTACTCTGCGTATTTGCTACCCAGTTGAGCTGTGCCATCGCACGAGTGTATCCGCCTGTCGGAAAACCTCTCCATGGAGCAACCAAGTCCGCCTCATCTGCTACATCAGAATAGCCCACTAAGAGAGTAAGTGGACCTTGACCAAGAACGAGGCGAGCCATCCATGCAGAGCCATCGAGTGTATATCTATCTTTATAACCAAGGAGTGTCGATGGATTTTTATCTCTTCCGAGGTTACCGCTTAAGCTTGCCCCTCCGATTTCTCCGCCTCCGTTATCAAACTGTTCCATATAGCGAAAACCAGGGGTAAGCGTATAGCCGCCTCCAAGATTTATCTTGTAGTTAATCTCTGCAATAGCAGAAGAGACAACATCGGGAACTGCCGTATAAGTCAAGTCAAGTTTGAGATTTTCTATGGATGCGTTGCTTAGAGCGGCAACAACCAAATCATGCTCTGTATCTTCGCCTGCATTTTTAAAGTTATTGTAACTTAGTCCTTTGTGTGCTCCTGAGTCGTCATTTGCATTCCAGCTATCGCCTGAACTATCTTTAAATGTGATTACATCATGAAATGTTGTATGGTCACGCAATTTTTGTGCTGTAAAAAAAGCAGCTTTAAGTGTTGTTTTTGGCAAATCTTTTGATTCTACGCTAAAACCCTCAAAAGCATTTGGAATCATCTTTGTATCATTGGATGCTGTCAGAGCCGACTCAAAGAACTGGCGACCGTATTTGAGCGATGTTTTTGCAACGTCATACTGAAGATACGATTGTGCTAAAACAACCATCTCCCAATCACCCTCTGCTTTAACATCGTAACGGCTAAAGGTATCTTTTCCAGATTTTACAAAACCAACATCCGCGTTATCTTCTCTAAGCCCTGAAAAAGGGCTATTGGAGTAGTAAAGACCTGCTGTTGCGCTGATGCCATAAAGCGGTGCTGTTTTATAGATGATGCTACCGCCTACGCCAAATGCTTTATTGTCCGCATTTGTAGCGTTGTCTGGCGAATCCCAATCCCAACGAAAAACGTTGGTTCTCAAATGCCCATAAACCATTCCTTTTGTAAAAGCGTCTGCAAAGTTGTCAACACTCGTAGGAAGCGTGTTGTAAACCTCATTCATATTTGGCTTTAACGTTCTCTTTGGTTTTGCATCTTCAGCCGACACTGTAGTTGTCAAGAGCAAAACAGCAGTTGCTACTGCTGTGCTTATTTTTATCCTTTTCATTCCCTAACCCCTTGTTTTATTGTTGAGAGCTTATTTGCAGCTCTTTTTGCCCTTTGGAGGGCATCCGCATGTGTAATCAACAAGTTTTACATTGCCTTTGTTGCTTACATCTACCACTTTTTGACGTTTGATATAGTCACGCACGACATCATAAACCGCGCGCGTTTTCTTCTCTTGGAGATTTGTACCTGCATTTTGCAAGTTGCCACCCCATGAAGAGACGATGTACATTTTGTTCACATCTATGGGCTTGCCACCGATGTTAAGATTTGAGATGCGCTTGCCATTTGGGTTGCTCACCGCTATATCGTACGTCGCTCCACCAAGTCGGCTCATATCTCCTCCTTGCTGATAGAGCGGGTTTTCATTGAAAACATTATCCGCGATATCTTCGAGAAGGGTTGCTATTTTATCGCCTTTTAGCTCAAATGTATAGACATTAGGGTAAGTGATACCGCACATCTCATAAACATTGTCCATCAAAATATCTTCGCCCGCTAGAACGGTTGTTCCCCATCTATAACCTGGTGTAAAGGAGATATCGCACTTCATTTCATCTAAAATAGCATCATTGATGAGCTGGTCAAATGTTGAGAAAAACGTATCTCTTTTGTAGAGGATATTTTTCGTTTTACCAAGCACTTCATTCATCTCTGCTGCAAATGGTGCGTAGAGCTCATCGACAAGTTTCACGCCTGCCGGGTCTGCTGGAATGATGTTGGATGCGATAGGGATAAGCTTGTACTCATACTTCTTCACTTTTCCGTTTTTTGCATCGATATCTAAACGCCCCACATATTTTCCGTGGCTTCCCGCTATGACAATAACCGTCCCGTTGATAACGATAGGCTTTGGAGAAGGGTCATGCGTATGTCCGCTGAGGATAAAGTCTATCCCTTTTACCTTGCGCGCTACCTCTTGATCTACGCTAAAGCCATCGTGTGAGAGCATAACTACACAATCAACTTTGTGCTCGTCTCTTAGCTCATTGACATACTCTTGAAGCGTCTCTAGGCGCAGACCAAAACTCCATCCTTGCGTAAACTCTTTTGGATTTGCAGTTGATGTGAAAGGGAAAGATTGCCCGATGATGCCTATCTTTGCACCGCCTCGCTCTTCGATGGTATATGGCTTAAAGATAAGCTCTTCAAACTCATCCGAGAAAGAGTCATCGCCTACGATATTTTGAGAGATAAACTTTGCATCAAGCATCTCGATAAGCTCTTTGACGCGCTCTTTACCGTACGTAAACTCCCAGTGCCCGACCATCACATCGATGCCAAGATAGTTTTGCGCTTTTACAATCGCTTCACCTTTGGTTTTGAGTGCGACACCCGTGCCCTGCCATGTATCACCCGAATCCAAAAAGAGAACATTTTGCGCTCCTCTTGTTTTTCGTACATGCTCTACAACGGTTTTGATATGCGCCACGCCGCCCATTTTTCCAAACTTTTTCGCAAGCGCTTCAAAATCCGTATGGACATCGAAGTACGCATCTAAAGAACTCGGCTCTAAACCATAGTGTTTTGCAAAAGCCTCACCGCACAAGAACCCTGGAGTTCCTGTAAGATTTGGCGCAGAGATAAGCGTGGATGGCTCTCTCCAGTAAAGTGGCTTTAAGTGTGCATGCAAATCGCACATATGAAGCAGAGTAAAGTTTCCTGTGTCTTTAAAAGCGTAAATATCTTTGAGCGATATTTGTGACGCCGATTTTGGAGCCGCGTGCGCCGAAGATGCCACGCCTAGCCCAAAAATAGCACAAATGTGCATAAAGTCTCTTCTTGAAATTTCCATCTTTTCTCCCTATCTCTTCAAGCCAGGTAGAGCCATAGTAGCACCCTTTGCCTCATGAGTAAAGTAAACCTCAAGCGCTGTCATCTCAGGTGAACCCAAAGGAATAACCGCAAGAAGTGCATTTTCCATACATCCCTGAAATCTATTTTGCAAGGTTGCAAGATCTGATTTTGTCATTCTATATGCTGGCCATGTAGCAGCTGAAGCATTTCCTTTTGCTGAAATATCTGGAAGCGGTTGTGTTCTTAGGATAGTTCCTACAACACTAGGATTGTGACAACTGTAGCATGAAAGCCCTCTTGCACCTCTTTTTGTATCAAAAACCTCTTTACCAAACGCATACGCCTTTTTCATATGCTCATTCGCATTGATGTCGATGTTAATAGGCTGTTCATTTGCCAAAGATTTGACATAAGAGGAGAGATTAAACATCTCTTTGCTCTTGAGTACATAAGGTTTTTTTCCGCTCTCATGCATCAAGCCTTGAAGCATCTGATCTATACTCACAACACGCCCGAACTTCTCTAAGTAACGAGGAAAACCCGCCAAATACGCAGCTAATGCATCCTCTTTTACACCCAAAAACTTCGCCACCGCAGCGTCTCCGCCAAGCTCTTCTAGCAGATTGCCGCCACTTGCTAGCATCATATCTGCCGGATTGTTCTCAAGCAACTCTTCATACATCGCACGATCCGCATCACTCATAGCAAACTGTTCGCTTGCATAGGAGAGTGACGCAAAAAGAGTAAAGCAGAGCGCTATTTTTGCTATTTTTCTCATGATTTACCCTTTTGGTTTAATCTTCTCTGTAGTCTCTTCGACTTTGCCTGTGTTGTCTGTGTAGGTAACTTTGAGCTCTCCTGCTCCATCAACTTTCATGTTGATAGTAAATACCGGATTTACCGAGAGCGTCTCCCAAACATTCATAGTTGTGATAACCTTGCCGTTGTACTCAAACTTTACACTGTTGATGTACTCTTCAGGGATAGTTTCTCCTGTTTTTTTATCTTTACGCAAACCTGTCTCCATAGGGTGCATAACCATAAAACTGACCTTAACGATGTCTCCGCTTTTGTAACTATTTGGTTTAATCTTGATTAATGATTTACTTTCCGCCATTTTATTTTCCTTTTTTTATTTTCAATAGTAAGTTTTCTAAACACTGTTTTTTAAAAAGCCAAATCAACCGCATCCGCCGATTGTTACCTTCACGCTTTGTGATGCCATAAGGAATGTTCCATTACTTAGCTCTGCCACTGCTACAACCTCTTGTGTTTCACCTAGTTTTATACGCGTCGCAAACATCGCTTCGCCATTTGCAGGAGAGAGATGCACACCAATACAGCGTGAATTTGCATTTTTTGTTGCATACACATGGATAGCTTTTACATAGTCACTCTCGCTCATCGGATGCTCAACCTCAACAGTTACAGGAACAACAGCTCCATTTTCTGCAATCTCCGGAACTTTAAGTTTTACTTTTGCAGATACCTCTGCTTTTTTACCGCCTGTTGCAACACCCAACGCATCATTATAAGCAAGTGCGTTTTTACCCCTTGGCTTTGGCGCCTCTGCTGCAAAACTCATCGATGGAATCACAACTGCACTCGCTGCTCCAACACCTAAACTCTTTAAAAAATCTCTTCTTTGCATCTTTTTTATCCTTTGTTTTATTTTATAGATAGGACATACGAAGTTATGTCACATATCTCTTTCTCATTAAAGAGCTTTGTCGCTAGGTTTACCGTCATGTTTGTGTTTGGATTGTCCACTCGCGGGTCTGCAATCTTTTGGTAAACATACTGCGCATCTCTCACGCCTGATTTTATAAACATCTCATGGTACTTTGTCAAGTCAGGACCAACATTGCCACCGCCAACAGCTTTTTCTATGTTATGGCATGCGACACAGTTTCCATACTGCTTCTCTTTTCCATCGGGAAGTTTTTTACTCAACCCCTCAGGCGCATCCCCTTTTGCATTGCCACCGTTTAAGTTGTGAAATATATATGAACCCCTCGCGATTGCTTTTGGATCATTCGTCACGCACCCATCGGGCATCTTATAGATACCAACCGGCGCTAAAAGATCTTTTTGGATTATCTTGCTCGCATCCGGAATCTCTATAACGCTGCTAAGATCAGCAGCAAAAAGAGAAGCTCCAAGTAGCAAAGATAGTGTTAAGCTCTTCTTCATCTACACTCCTTTTTTAATTTCAGCAGCAAGTGTAACAGTGAAGTATAAAATTTGTATAAAATGGGGTTAAGAGGAGGTAGAGATACTCTCTTTTGGAAAGATATAGGTAAAAGTAGAGCCTTTTTTAGGGGCGGAATCGACTTTTATCTCTATGTTTGCTTTTTTGATGATGGAAGAGACGATGTTAAGACCGATGCCAAAACCGCCTGTTTGTCTGTTTTCTCGGTAGTAGCGGCTAAAAATCTTATCGACATCCTCTATGCCGATGCCTGAGTCTTTGAAAGAGAGTGCGCACCTTTTATCTTCAAGCAGATGCAAACGCACTTCGATTGTTCCTTGTTCATAGGAGTATTTGATGGCATTTGAGAGGTTGTTATCGACTACACGTCCAAACTGTTTGGCGTTCATCTCCAAAAAGATGCCCTCTTCTATGTTATGAAGGAGCGTTATGCCCTTCATCGACGCCACTTCAGAGAAGTACTCCACACGCTCGTACAAAAACTGGCTCATGTCGATACGCTCTTTTTCAAAATCAAGCCGTTCATACTTGATGAGATAGTCCATGTCGTTATAGATGTTTGAGAGCACTTTTGCGGAGGCTTTGATGCGCTGCATGTATTTGTTGGAGCCCTCTTTTCTCGTAAAGAGGTCGATGTTTAGGTTGATGATGGAGAGCGGCGTGTTGATTTCGTGGATAGAGTCTTTGATAAAGTGGTCAAGTCTTTTGTTGACCTCTTGAAATGGCGAGGCAAATCTGTTGAGAAAAAAGATACTCAGCAAAAAGATAAGCACCACGATGGAGAGCAAAATAAGCGTTGCTTTTTCATACACCTCATAGTAGGAGAGTTTGTTGGCAACGACAAGATACTTTGCACCAAAATATTTTCCAAGCGCAAGCTCCATCACATAGTAGGCATCCTCCCCCTCTATGTGGTACCCCTCCTTAAAATCAACGATGGGTTCTTTGATGAGCGAAAATATCTTTTTTTGGCGCAAATCATAAAGCCCCGATGTAAATGTCGTAAATCTAGGGTACTCAAAATACTCTTTATGTGCGCCATGCTCTTGCATAAGCTTGATAATAAGGTACGCCTTTTTTTTGAGTTCTACCTCATTTTTTATCTCGTACATACTCTTCATATGCAGCGTATAGAAGAAAAGAGGCGCTAAAAGGATGACCGCTACAAGAGCGGTGTAGATGTAAGCATAGCGTAGCGCATAGTTTTTATCTCTCAATAATATACCCCATGCCTCTTCTGTTTTGGATGATGGACTCCGGAAGTTTTTGTTTGAGGTTGTTGACCTGCACACGGATGGTTGCAGGCTCTACATAGTCGCCCCAAACGCCCTCTTGAAACATCTGCATCGAGACGACAATGTTTTTGTTTTTGATAAGAAGTTCTAAGATATCTTTTTCTATCTTTCTTAAAACAATCTCTTTGCCGCTTTGTGTTAACTTGCCGCTGAGCATATCATAATGGACATCTTCACCAAGCGCGATTATCTCATCGTTTTGAAGGTAAAAACTCTTTACCGCCTGCTTTATGCGAAGCTCCAACTCCACAAGGTCAAAAGGTTTACGGATATAGTCGCAACACCCTTTTTTATACCCCTCTTGAAGGTTTTGCATATCAACCATAGAGGTTAAAAAGATGGCTGGGGTTTTGTTCTCATCTTTGCGTATGGCTTGAAGCAGCGCAAATCCATCCATAGAGGGGACATTGACATCAAGAAGCAGCAAATCATAGGACTTAGAGTAGATAGCGTCATACGCCTCAAGCCCATCTGCAAAATCATCTACTGCATAGTTACAATCCTCTAAAAACTCTTTTATGCTGAGCCTAAGTGAATATTCATCTTCTAAAAGCAATATTTTCATCGTATCTTCCCATCCACTTTTTTGATAATCTTCTGCTCTAAGAGCAACTCCATAAGCTCCTCTTTGGTGTAACCATCGAGTTTTTCATAGAGCTCTTTTTTGTATCCCTCCATCTGCTCTTTTGGGATTTGCTCTCTTAGCTGCAAAAGTGCGCGCATATCTATAAACTCCTTTGAGAGGTTCTCTTGCTCTTTACTTTGGACTATCTCATACAAAGAGCTTTTTGTTAAGTTGATGAAAAACGATGCCTCATCCTGCTCCTCTTTAAAGTAGTTCAGGTACTTCTGGCGCAAAACAAAAGCAAAAACCCCGATAGCATCACCATTGCCATTGCGCATAGTCTCATAAAAAACGTAGTTGTCTCTTACTCGAAGCACTCTATCTCTTTTGAGGGTTGTAAAATTGATGTTTTTTAAAAGCCCGATATTGTTGTGATTGTAGTTTCGATTTGCCACGACATAGCCACTTAGCATCTCATTTTCTTGCATAAATACCGCCCGCTCAAGGTAGTCATCATCCATAAGCACATAAAAGTCGATTCCCATATTTTTAAAAAAGTCAGTGATGGTATCAAAAAAACCGATAATCTCCACAAAGCCCAAAACCTTCTCATCTTTTAAAACAGGAACGGTCGTCTTGATGCTCAAAAGCCGTCCCGTCTCTATGGAGGAGCGCGGTGTTTTGTTGTGTTTGAAGTACTCCAAATCGCTTCTAAAATCCTCTAGCGGCATCCCTGTGTAGATATCATCCCAACTACGGGCAAAGATATGGTAGTCACTTGTGAGTATTTGAACTCTTATGTTGATGTTGGTATTTTCTAAAATTTCGCGGGTAATATTTGAGAGCACTTTGTACCCAAAATCTTCATCATCACGCTCAAGTGCATCTACAAGCGCGCTATTTTTTGAGAGTGATATCGCCATCTTCATAGCATCCATCTTCTCTCTTTGCACCTGTGCTTCAAGCGTGAGGAGAAACTTATCTAGGATAACATTGACATCTTGCGTTTGGATAGCGTACCTTATGGAAAAAAGCACATAGAGCAAAACCACCATGATAAGTAAAAAAGCGGGAAGAACTTTTTTAAGCATTAAAGAGCGTTTCTAAAAGATAGGAATATAGGAGTGTCCACTACTTTGTGCGTCGATAAGCCCCACCATTGCGCTTGGCACAACCTCAACAAACTCATAGATATTCTCCTCTTTGATCTCATATTTTTTCATCCCTATGCCACACATTTGAAGTTTTACGTTGTAGGTTTTTACTAAAGACTCTATTCTTTGCTTTAACTCATGGAGCACTGCGGCCTCTTTTGCGTCTATCTTTATGGCTGTTTTGCCAATCTCTTTTACAAAAAACTTATACGCACCCCCATGGATAACTACAACAATCTCAAGCTCTTTAAATTTACCCTCATAGTGCGCCTTATGAAAAGCAACTCCTTTGATAAATCTGCTCTCAAAGGTCTTTGCATCCGCCGTAGTCAAATCAAAAACAGCACGCACCATACCCTCTTCAGCTCTTAGCATTCCCACAAAAAGAGCCAAAATCAAAAATATTTTCTTCATCTTTCACCTCAATTTAGTTTTACAAGAAGCGTAGCAAAGATATGTAAAATGTACATAAAATGGCTAAAAATTCTCCAACAAAATCACGCTTACAAGCGTTCCTTGCGGCAGATCTCCATCCTCTTCCCCTGTGACCATGAGCGCGGAGTTATCCAACATATTTGTCAGTATGGCTGAACTTCCCACTTTTTTATCTTTAAAGTCAACAAAATACTCATTATCCTCAACGGTAACGTTGCATGCAGTAAACTCCGTTAACTTGCTTCTCTTTTTAAAATCTTCATTTAGTTTTGCGGCAACCATTTTGTAAGCACTCTCACGCCCAAGCATCTTTGCAAGAAGCGGAAGCACATATAAAATTGCCGTAACGGTAGAAGAGTAAGCAAACCCTGGAAGTGCTACAAAAAACTTCTTCTCTTTTTGCGCTACCAATATATGTTTCCCTGGTTTGATGGCAACGCCTTTGTAAACCACCTCTGCTCCAAGGCGAGGAATCACATCTTTTACAAAGTCATAATCCCCAACGCTCACACCACCCGTACTTACCACGATATCGGCACTTGAGAGCGCATTTTGAAGTGTTTGCATGATAAGATTTTTATCATCTCCCACCGTTCCAAGCTGAACCACTTCTGCCCCTGCTTGTTCAAAAAGAGCCGCAAGCGTGTAGTTGTTGGAACTTCTGATTTGTGCGGGATTGTCACTAAAAACACCCAAATCCAAAATCTCACTGCCCGTTGAGACCACCGCAACTCTGGGTTTTTGCGCAACTTTGACCATCACATGCCCAAGAGCCGCCATCACGCCAATCTCTACAAAACCTATCTTTGTCCCTTTTTTGATAAGCACATCTCCGGCACTATACCCCTCACCGATGGGACGCACCGCATACCTAAGAGGCACGCTTTCATTAATAAAAATAGCCCCATCTTCAACAGTTACATTTTCTATCGGGATAAGCGTATCTGCCCCATGAGGCATCATAGAACCCGTAAAAGTTTTGATACACTCGCCACTCTTAAGTGTGCGCTTCTCGTCACTTCCGGCAGGATTGTACCCGACAATCTCTATGCGCCCATTCTCCAAATCTTCATGCAAGATAGCATACCCATCCATTGCCGCTGTGGGAAACTCTGGGTCGTTGTACTTAGCCACAACGTCCTCAAAGAGCACTCTTCCTAAGGATTCGCCGAGGTAAACATTTTGGCTTCTTAGGGCGTCAACCTCCAAAAGTCCCAACATCGTCTGGCTTGTTTCATAAGATAATAGACTCATTTTAAAATCCCGCTCCCTTTTATAGCAGTTGAACGATCAAGCGCATAGATGCGTTCGCCACCCTTTAAATCATACTTCCAAATCGGCGCAGAGGCTTTAAAATCCTCCACAAACTCATCTATAAACTCCAATGCCACACGGCGTTTTGGAGAAAAAACGGCGGCGATATAGGAAGATTGATGCAACAGCACATCGCCTCTTGAGTGTGCCATTTTTATGACCGCACCCCGCTCTTTTGCCCTTGCTTGCCACGCCTCAAACCATGAGTTTAAAATCGGCTCATAGATATCAAAACTAAGCCCCTCGATGCCATCTTCATCTCGCACAGTCCCCACAAAAGGGATGTAAGCACCGTAGTTGCTCCCCTCTTCTTGCTCATACCATTCTCTCAGTATCTTTGGCACATCAAGCGCACCATCGTAAAGATAAAGCATCACTCAACCTCCGCAAACAGGAGGCAAAAGAGCAACTCTGTCGCCCTCTTTGAGCGCAAAATCTCTACTGCTAACAAGCACGTCATTGACCGCAACGGCAGAGTTTTCAAGCCATTGGCGCATCTCTATATCCTCTTGAAGTATCTCCGCCAACTCGTTTAAGTTGGTAATCTCAAGCTCTAACGGGGCTTTTTGTATAGGTCCTAAAAATTCTACTCGTACCAAAGGATTCTCCTAAAAATTTTCGTTTTTATGATTATATCCAACTCATCTTTTTTACAAGTTAAGCGGTATAATTCTGCTTTTATTGGAGGGAAATGTGGTTTTTGGAAAAATAGAGTATCTCAATCTTCTGCCTTTTCATGTTTTTATGAAACGATTTGTAAGAAGCTCTCGTGATGGTATGAGCATGAATTACTACAAAGATGTTCCCGCAAAGACAAACAAAAAGTTTCTCTCACGCAGTGTTGATGCCGCTTTTATCTCAAGCATCAAGGCAAAAGGGCAAAAGCATGTCAACCTCGGCATCATCGCAAAAAAAGAGGTTTTAAGCGTCATCGTTGTTCCAAACCAAATACACCTTGCAGACAAAGAGTCTGAAACATCCAACCTCCTTGCAAAGATTTTACACCTCAAAGGCGAAGTGCTTATAGGCGACAAGGCACTGCGCTATACGCTTCAAAACAAACCTCATATCGACATGGCAAAAAAATGGAATGAAACACATAGCCTCCCTTTTGTTTTTGCGCTTTTGTGCTACCACAAAGATAAAAATCTCTACAAAAAGATAGAAAAAAACTTCCTCAAAAAGAAGATAAAGATTCCACGCTACATCCTCAAAGAGGCTGCATCAAGAACACAAATATCTGAGCAAAACATACTCCACTACCTTACATATATCTCTTACAACCTTGATGAAAAAGCAAAAAGAGGTGTTGAAAAATTTTATAAAGAGGCGCAAAAATGGTCGCAGACAAGATAGAAAAGTGGCAAAACTACCCCTTTGGCAGGGCATGGCAAAAGGCGTTTGCGTTTTTAAATACGCTTACCCCAACAACCAACGACGCAAAGTACGAGATAGAGGGTGAGGAGATTTTTGCCATCGTGATGAGTTACAACACCCTTCCAAGAGAAGATGCAGTCATAGAATCGCATCAAAAATACGTTGACATCCAAGCAACGCTTCGAGGAGTTGAGGGTTTTGAGTGTTTTTGCGCAGACACGCTCACTATCAAAACACCCTACGACACTACAAAAGATATAACATTCTATGAAAAAAACGCCATTTGTCACTCCCGCATTCATGTCGCAGAGGGCTATTTTGTGATGTTTTTGCCTCATGACGCACATATGCCATGCTTGAGAGTAGATGACAAAGAAGCGTACATAAAAAAAGTGGTTGTGAAGATAAAAGCAGAGTTGCTTGAGGTTTGATTTTTTCTTTTAATGCGGTTTATAGTAAAATGAAACTTCCCACTTTACCACAAAGGTTTCTCATGAAAATTTTCTATCTTTTTGTTTTTCTCACTGCTCTTTTTCAAGGGTGTTCCAACACACAACAAAGCTCTTACAACAACAACTCCGCCGCATGGCAAAAAGCAGAATCCAAAAAAGCACTTGAGAGTTTGGAGAGAGAGTAACGCTCTTTCCCCCAGACTTTTAAAAAAAGTCACAACTCCCTAACTACTCCTCTTCGTCCTCATCCCCATAGTCATCGTCGTATCCGTCTTCATTGTCGTACTCATCCTCATCGTCAAACTCTTCATCCTCATACTCATCTTCCATCTCTTTTTCTAGTTCGTCATCATGAAAATTATCTGACATTTTCGCTCCTATTTTATATTTAGAAAAATTTTATCAATTTTAACTTTAAACTTTATTCACAACGCTATTTTTTAGGTAAAAAAGTTGCTTTTTGCATTGAAATTTCAGAGTAAGAGTTTGTCATGATGTAAAAAAGTATTTTTTGGTATTTTTTTGAGAGATTTTATTTATTTAATTGAAGAATGGTGCGGATGAGAGGACTTGAACCTCCACACCTTACGGCACTAGATCCTAAGTCTAGCGTGTCTGCCATTTCACCACATCCGCACATGGTTTTTTTAACAATAATAAAAGTGGTACGCCCTACACGATTCGAACGTGTGACCGATGCCTTAGAAGGGCATTGCTCTATCCAGCTGAGCTAAGGACGCATGCATTATAAAAAATGGTGCGCCCGATAGGACTCGAACCTATAACCGTCGGATCCGAAGTCCGAAACTCTATCCATTGAGCTACGGACGCTACAAAATTTATTGTTTATTAAGTTTTTGTTACTATCAAATGGGGTGGGATACGAGGCTCGAACTCGCGACCCCCAGTGCCACAAACTAGTGCTCTAACCAACTGAGCTAATCCCACCATATTTTTGTTTTTTAAAATGGTCGGGGTGAAAGGACTCGAACCTTCGGCCCCCTGGTCCCAAACCAGGTACTCTAACCATACTGAGCTACACCCCGACCTACACATTAACGCAACCTTACAGCTGATTAATGAGGCGAAATTATAGTTAATTAGAATTAAAATGTCAATAGCATTTGCGCAGATTTCTCAACAAACTTCTTGCAAACTCAAAACACACGCATCAATACCAATATAAAAAAGATTAAGCGTAGTTTGTTACAATAACATTTTAGGGATGCAAGGGGTTTTATTTTGAGTGATTTTTTGGGTAGCATAAACTCTTTTTTAGAGGCAGTTCTTTTTTTCGATATTTTTTTTGGCACGATAGAGGGTGCTAAGGTGCCGTTTTTGGTAGCGTGGCTTATCTCTGGAGGTATCTACCTCACTTTTTTGACAAAGTTTATCAACCTTCGCATGTTTAAACATGCATTTAACATCATACGCGGCAGGTACCGTACAGCTGAGGACGTTGGAGAGATTTCGCCATTTGGGGCGCTTACTACTGCTCTGAGTGCTACGGTTGGGCTTGGCAATATCGCTGGGGTTGCGCTTGCCGTCTCGCTGGGTGGTCCCGGGGCGACTTTTTGGATGATAGTTGCCGGCTTTTTGGGGATGAGTTTGAAGTTTACAGAGGTGACACTCTCGCTGCAACATAGGGTTTTTCTGCAAGATGGAAGTGTGATGGGCGGGGCGATGGAGTATCTCTCCCGTGGCTTAGCGCAAAAAGGGTATGTAAAATTTGGCAAAGTGCTTGCTGTTGTTTTTGCACTGTTTATGATTGGTGGGGCTATCGGCGGGGGCAATATCTTTCAAGTCTCACAATCCCTTGGCGCGGTTTCGCAAGAAGTGCCTTTTTTTAAAGATTTCCCGATTATTTTTGGCTTTATAGTTACACTTTTTGTCGGTTTTGTCATCATAGGCGGTGTCACGCGCATCGCTAAAATCACAGAATTTCTTGTTCCTATCATGGCCATTATCTACATTAGCGCCTCTTTATGGATACTTGCGTACCATTTTGAAAAGCTTGACGATGCCATCGCTATTATATTTCATGAGGCATTTTCTACAAGCGCACTTTATGGCGGTGTGGCGGGTGCTATCGTTCAGGGGTTTCAAAGGGCGGTTTTCTCAAGCGAGGCGGGCATCGGCTCTTCACCCGTCGCCCATGCACCTGTCAAGACAAAATACGCCGTGCGTCAGGGCATCGTAGCGCTTTATGAGCCTTTTATAGACACTGTTGTCATCTGCACCATGACCGCGCTTGTCATCGTTATAACAGGTGTTTATGCGCATGATGGGGCGTATGCTGCGCTTATAGAGGCAAAGCAGGGAGCGGCGCTTACGAGTGCGGCTTTTGGTACGGTGGTTTCTTGGTTTCCTGTCATCCTCTCTCTTAGCATCACACTTTTTGCATTTTCAACCATTATCGCATGGTCTTACTATGGTGAGCGTGCGTGGGTTTATCTCTTTGGCTCAAAGTACTCTATGCTTTACAAAGTAGGCTATCTCGCGCTTATCCTCCTTGCGACTGTTACTGATACTGCTGTGCTTGTGGATTTGAGTTTTATGCTCTTTTTGATGATGGCGCTACCAAATATTCTCGGGCTTTTTCTTCTTGGCGGCGATGTAAAATGCCAACTTGAATCGTATGTCGCAAAACTCAAAAGCGGTGCGCTAGATAAGGAGGCTCTGCGATGAGCAACACAGAGATATGTAAAACCATTTTGTCCAACGAGGGGATAAGCCTTGACTCAAAGATAGATTTTGATGTCAATGGCAAAGTGCACACGCTTACGTTTGGCTTTATCATTGAGAGTTTTATGATGGCATCTGAGGCATCTCAAGAGGCATTTGTGGCAGCACTGCAACAAGCGCTGCTTAGTGAGCATAGTGGTGTGGAGCGTTTTTTTCAGAGCATGGGGCAACTGTTTCTTATGACGCATTTGTCACAAAAAATTGAAATTTAACATCTATTTAAAGTTAGTCGCTATAACATACGATAATATCATTTTAAAGTTTTGCTTATGAAAAAGATTTTTTCTCTCCTTTTATTTCTATTTTGTCTTTCGTTGTCTGCACAAGAGAGCATCCGTTTTGGTGTTTTTGCCTACAAAGGTGTAGAACAGACACGCAAACAGTATGCGCCTTTAGTAGAAGCGCTCAATAAAAAACTCGACGGGCGGGTAGTTTTGGAACTTTTGACGCAAGAGGAGATGAATGAAAAGATAGCTCTTGGCGCCCTTGACATCATCACGACCAACCCGACGCACTTTTTACATATCCGTCAACACTACCATCTTGATGGTGCTGTCGCTACGCTTCAAGCCTACAGCAAGGGAGTAAGCACCGATAGCTTGGCAGGAGTGATAGTGGTTGCAAAACAGAGCAGCATCCAGAAGCTTCAAGACCTAAAAGGCAAAAAGATAGCAGCCGCGAGTACAACCCATATGGGTGGTTACAGAGCCCAAGCGTATGAGATCTACTTAAGTGGTGTCCATATCTCCAAAGAGTCAAAAATCCTCTTAACAGATGGCTCACAGTATAAGAGCGTAGAGGCTGTTTTAGAAGGTAAAGCGGACGCAGCATTTATCCGTGATGGGATTTACGAGGAGATGCTTGCCAATGGTTCGATAACAAAAGATGCGCTTCGCATCGTCAATGAACAAAAGAGTGCACACCCCTATGTCGTCTCTACCCGTTTTTATCCCGAGTGGCCTGTTTTGATACTCTCGCATGTTTCAAGACACACTGCCAAAGAGTTTACAGCCGCACTTTTGTCACTTGAACCTTCAGAAAAACTCAAAGAGAGCGGCATCCACGGTTACTGTTTGCCTGCGGACTATCTCAAAGTTGAAGAGCTCTCTCGTGCGTTGAGACTTCCCCCTTTTGATAAAGCGCCACAAGTAACACTACTTGAAGTTTTGCATCAGTACACCATCGATTTGGTTATCGTCGCACTTTCGCTCTTTGCTGGACTTCTCTACCATTTGCGAGAGAGAAAGAGAAAAAACTTTATTGCTTCACTTCTCTCTAACATCGGAGATGGGGTCTATGGCACGGATAAAAATGGCAACTGTATATGGATAAACCAAAAAGCACTCTCGCTTCTGGGTTATAGCGAAAAAGAGGTTCTAGGCAAAGACCAACATCTTCTTTTCCACCACCACAAACACGACGATGGCACATACCCCGTTGAAGAGTGCCCTATCTACAAAACTCAAAAAGATGGCAACACAAGAGAGCGCAAAGAGTGGTTTATACGCAAAGACGGCTCCTTTTTTCCAGTGGATTTGACCGTGGCATCGACACAAAACGGCGGTGCTATCGTTGTGTTTCATGATATTAGTGACTTTGTTAAAAAAGAGGAGAGTCTCGCTGCGCTTAACAACCAGCTTGAATCACTTTTACGCTCTATCCCTGATCTCGTTTGGATGAAAGACAAAGATGGCGTTTATATCATCTGTAACAAGCGATTTGAGGATTTCTTTGGGGCATCAAAAGCGGAGATTGTGGGCAAGAATGATTATGAATTTGTATCCAAAGAGCTTGCTGATTTTTTCAAAGAAAACGACAAAAAGGCTATGGCTGCAACTGTACCGCTTATAAACTACGAAGAGATTCCTTTTGCCGATGGACATAAAGAGTACCTGCAAACAAGTAAAACGGCTGTGCGCGATACAAATGGAGGGATTATCGGTGTGCTTGGCATCGGACGCGATATCACAGAGATACGTGATGCGCAAGAGGCGCTTGAGAGACAAGGAGAGCTTCTTGAACTCTTTTTCCGCCAATCGATGTATGGCTTTTTCTTTATGATGCTTGATGAACCAATAGAGTGGAATGAGACCACAGATAAAGAGAAAATGCTTGATTATATCTTTGAGCACCAACACATCACAAAGATAAACCAAGCGATGCTTGAACAGTACGGTGCAAAAGAGGAGAGCGAATTTTTAGGTTTTACTCCAAAAGATTTTTTCGCGCACAACTTACAAGAGGGGCGCAAAGTTTGGAGAGAATTTTTTGACCGTGGTATATGGCATATCAATACCAATGAACAAAAGTTTGACGGTACACCGATGGTTATCAACGGCGACTATATCTGTCTCTATGACAAAGAGGGGCGCATTACAGGGCATTTTGGTGTACAGCGTGAAGTCACGGAGGAGATAAAAGCAAAAACAGCGCTTCAAGAGGCAAAAGAGGAAGCTGAGAGAGCCAACGGTTCAAAGAGTGCCTTTTTAACAAATATGAGCCATGAGATACGCACGCCGATGAACGCCGTGTTAGGGTTTAGCGAGATTTTACTAAGCACAAATGTCGATGCGAGACAAAAAAACTATCTCCAAAAGATAGTAGGCTCTTCTAGGTTGCTGCTTGATATTATCAACGATATTTTGGATTTTTCAAAGATTGAAGCTTCTAAAATCGAGATTGAGCACAAAGTGTTTGAACTGAACAATAGCATCAACAAACTCAAGATGATGTTTAAACAAACAGCGAGTGAAAAAGGGATTTCGCTCTCATACGAACTCTCCCAAAATCTGCCAAGCCGCATCATCGGGGATGAGCTGAGGCTTACGCAAATCCTTATCAACCTTGTGAGCAATGCTATCAAGTTTACAAAAGAGGGCACGGTTACAATCGCTTTGGATGTTACAAAAAAAGGGGACAAAGAGGCAACCCTGCACGTTAGTGTGAAGGACAGTGGTATCGGGATAAGCCAAGAGCAACTCCAAAAACTTTTTCAGCCATTTTCGCAAGCCGATAGCTCTATCACCAGAAAGTACGGCGGCACAGGTCTTGGGCTCTCCATCTCTGCGGGGCTTGTTCGTGCTATGGGAGGTACGCTTGAAGCAAAGAGCAGTGAGGGTGTTGGCTCTGAGTTTTACTTTGCCATAGACATCGGGGTAGCATCGTGGGAGAGAGCAGATTTGACGCAAGAGGAGATACAAGAAGCGGTCTATGTTTACCCTGATTTGAGCCATGTGAAGCTTCTGCTTGTTGAGGATTATGAGATAAACCAAGAGGTTGTTACAGAGATACTCAAAAGAGTGCAGATAACGCCAGATATAGCCAACAACGGAAAAGAGGCAGTGGAGATGTTTTTGGCAAAGCCAGATGCGTATGATATCATCCTTATGGATATCCAGATGCCTATCATGAGTGGCTACGAGGCGAGCAAAATCATCCGTGGGTACAACCAAGAGATTCCTATCATCGCTCTCACTGCTGCGGCGATGGTAGAAGACAGGACAAAAGCAGTTGAAGCGGGGATGAATGAACATCTCTCAAAGCCTATCGAGAGCGATGAGATGCTCAGATGCATCGCAAAGTACTTTAATGCAACATTTGAAGCAACGGCTCAAAAACAGACAACTCTCGCACAACCCCAGCAAAATGTTTTGGATGTGGAGTACGCGATGCGCCTCGTAGGTCAAAATCAGGCACTTTACTCTAAAATAATCTCCAAATTCTTAGAGGAGCTCCAAGGTGAATTTGCAGCACTTCCAGAACTCCTAGAGCAAAAAGAGAGTTCGGCAAAGTCGTTGATCCACTCTCTCAAAGGAGTAAGCGGCAACGTAGGCGCAAACGAATTAGCAACCTTTAGCACCAACATAGACGCTCTACTCAAAGCACAAAAAGAAATAAAACAAGAGGAGACAGAGCAGCTACGCCAAGCGATGCAAAGGGCTAGAGATGCGATAGAAAACTACCTCTGCTTACACGCTCCCAAAGAGGTAGAAACCCAAGGTAAAGATTTAAAAACATTTTTTGCACTTATGTTAAAGAATATTCAAGAGGGAACGATGGTAGAATTACAAGAACAACAACTTCTCTTCACATTGCTCAAGCCAAAAGTGAGTGCGCATGAGCTTGAAGAGTGGATGCGTGCGATGGACAGCTACGACTATGATGCGGCATACGACATTATGAAAGAGTGGAAAATATGATAGATGAAACTTATGTGCCGACAATTTTAGTCGTTGATGATATGGCGGCAAACATAGCCATACTCTCTGATTTGCTCAAAGAGAACTACAAAGTCAAGATAGCCAACAGCGGTAAAAGAGCCCTTGAACTTGCACGTGCCAAAGAAAAACCGGACCTTATCTTGCTAGATATCGAAATGCCACGTATGAGTGGGTATGATGTCTGCCAAGAGCTCAAAGCTTCTTCTAGCACCAAGGATATCCCCATCATCTTTGTCAGCGCAAAAACAAGTGCAAATGACGAAGAGTATGGACTTAACCTCGGAGCTATCGACTATATAAAAAAGCCTTTTCACCCTGCAATCGTCAAAATCAGAGTAAAAAACCACATCGAACTTAAACTCAAAAGTGCCAAACTTGAAGAACTCTCGATGTGCGATAGTCTCACGGGCATATCAAACAGAAGATTTTTTGAAGAGGCGCTAGAGAAAAAGTATAAGGAGATGCAAAGAGACAACGGCACTCTCGCACTCATCATGGTAGATATCGACTTCTTTAAGCCCTACAATGACAACTATGGACACTGGCAAGGAGATGAAGCACTTACAAAAGTGGCTCGCACTCTTAAAAAAACCATCAAACGCCCGACGGATGTTGTGGCAAGATATGGTGGAGAAGAGTTTGTCATCATACTCAAAAACCCTGACAAAGAGGGAGCAAAAAAGATGGCGAACTCTTTAGTAGAAGCCGTAAGAGAGTTGCAACTCGAACATAAGTTTTCCTCTATTGCGAAGCATGTAACTATAAGTGCAGGTGTTGCGTTTAAAGAAAAAGAGAGCTTGCTTAGCAAAGAGGAACTTCTCAAAGAGGCGGATGAGCAACTCTACCGCGCCAAAGAGAGCGGCAGAGATAGATACTGCGCTGCGTTTTAACTAACAACATTTTGGCATAAGCTACACTTTTTCTCCGGAAGTGAGGCTTCAGCCTCGCCTTTCTTATGAGTAGCCTTTTAACGGGGCTAAAGCCCCATTTCCGATAAAATATTTTAGAACTGAATAAGTCCGTTTGTAGGGCTTGAAGCAGTTGCGTATGGGCGTTTTGCGATGCGTCCTGAAAGGTAGCTCATACGTCCTGCGATAACAGCATGTTTCATCGCCTCAGCCATCATCATAGGATTTTGCGCCCCAGCGATGGCAGTGTTTGTCAGTACGCCCTCAGCTCCAAGCTCCATCGCATACGCCGCATCACTCGCACATCCTATACCCGCATCCACGATAACAGGAACGCTTACCGCTTCACGGATAAAGACGATGTTGTAAGGATTTTGTATCCCCAAACCGCTTCCGATAGGTGCAGCTAGAGGCATGATGGCATGTGCCCCCGCATCTTCAAGGCGTTTTGCCATGATAGGGTCATCCGATGTATATGCCATGATGGTAAAGCCCTCTTTTGCGAGTATCTGACACGCTTTGATGGTCTCTAAGACATCAGGATAAAGCGTCTTTTGCGTATCGCCGATAACCTCAAGCTTGATAAGGTCTATGCCTGTTGCCTCACGTGTAAGCCTAAAAGTAGTTATCGCCTCCTCCGCCGTTGTACATCCTGCCGAGTTTGGCAAAAACTTCACATTTGTACCCGCAAATGTATCACGTAAATTCTCTTTGCTAGGGTCTGTGATGTTGAGACGGCGCACCGCAACAGTGATAAGCTCACTCCCGCTAGCAAGCGTCGCCTCTTTGGTCGTTTGAAAATCTTTGTACTTCCCGCTACCAACGATAAGGCGACTGTTTAACTCATATTTTCCGATTTTTAGTGTCTCTTTCATTTTAAGTCCTTATTTTTCCAATTTACTTATTTCATCTATCAAATCATCAGGCGTAAGTGAAAAATCTGCGCCTTTGTAACTAAGTGCAAGTTTAGCGTGTGTTAATGAACCGTTGATTGCGGCTTCTAGTGGGGTGTGCCCTTGTGCTAAAAGTGCGCCGATAAGACCGCTTAGAACATCACCGCTGCCGCCTTTGGCAAGGGCAGGTGTTCCGTGCGGGTTGATGTAATACTTCTCATCCTGTGCGATGATAACGTTTGCACCTTTTAAGAGCAGTGTAACATTTGGGTAGGTTTTGCAAAAAAGCTCTGCATACTTAAACCGCTCTTTTTGCAGCTCTTCAACGGTTATCTCAGCTATATTTGTTACGTTTAAAAGTGCAACAAACTCTTTTGCATGCGGAGTTACAACGACGCTATCTCGCTTTAAAATATCTAAAATGGCAGGAGAAGAGAGGATGTCCGCATCAGCGATAAGCGGCAGAGAGTTGTCCAAAAATCTCTCTAGCTCCATTTGGCTAAACTCCGCTCCAAGTCCCATGCCAAGGGCTAGAGCGGTGGTGTTTGCAGGCACTTCATGAGAGTACATAAGCTGATGTGGGAGCTGCAACGCTTCATATCCGACCAACGTTACAAGCCCTGCACCAAAACGCAAAGCCGACAGCGCACTCATGATACTCGCTCCACTCTTCTCGCCAAGAGCCAACGCCAAATGCCCGTAACTCCCTTTGTGGGAGTCTTTTTTCGTTCTATGCGGAAGTTTCAAATCTTGCAAATCCAGCAAATGCCAGTTACTCTCTTTCTCATAAATATCTCTACTCACGCCCAAATCAAGAACTTTTATCTCGCCTACAAACTCTTTTGCGCTGTCTAAAAACATTCTCTTCTTTAATGCGCCCATTGTAAGTGTCACATCAGCATAAAAAAGGGTACCCGATGGCACATCACACGCTATTTTAAACGCTTCTTGCGCATTCATCTGCGCTATCATCTTTTGTATCTCGGCACTAAATGTACCGCTAAAGCCTGTTCCCACAATTGCATCGACCAAAACATCACAACGCTCTAGCTTTTCTATCTCTTTGACACCCACGCTTTTTGCTCTTTTTTGCTGCAAAAGCGCCATGGGCGATGAGGGTTTTTTGAGGATGAGGAGTGAGACATCAAATGCAGCGTGCAAAAGCCTTCCAAGTGCCATGCCATCGGCTCCGTTATTGCCGCTGCCGCACACGATAATGATTTTTGCATCTTTCTTACAGTTGTTACGAATATACCCAGCCATACCTCTTGCGGCATGCTCCATCAGAAGTTCTTCGCTTAAAAAAAAGTGCTCATAACATCTCGCATCAAGTGATGCGACCTCCTCAAAAACTCTTTGCATTGTTACACGTCAAATGTATATTCGTCAATCTCGACAACATTGCTCTTTATATCGTTAAAAAGAAGTGTTTGGTAGTTTGTTCTGTACTGATAAAAAAATTGGTTTTTTGGCATCTTTTTAAGACTTGCTGTGTTGAAGTACTCCAAGTTTGAGCACTTTCCAAGATACAAGAATGTAAAAAGAAGCTTGATTTGTGGGTTTTCAAACGTAGAGTGCGGTTGTGCCAAGAAAGTCAAACCATACTTTTTGAGGTTCAAGAAGTTAAGCATATAGAGCAAAAAGTCCTCAAATCGTGTATAAAAACCGTTTAAATTTTCGATGTCATGGAAAAAATAGTAGTAGTTTGCCAGTAACCCTTTATGCTGCAACGTAAGAGTAAGCTTACTCGTGATATCTTTTTTGTTCGAGAAAAAGTTCGGATCAACCGCCATATAGATATGTTTTTTTGCCTCTACAAGAGCGTTGAACTTCTCTTGAAAAGCATCACTCTCATCAAATTTTATATAGTTAAAGTGCTCATCTTTATAGCGATACTCTATCTCATGTTCCTCTGAGTTAGAGAAGTCAAGATAGAGTGTTGCGACATTGCTATCTATCACAAAGTTACGTATGCGACACGCCAAATTTGTCTTGCCAGCGCCCTCTTCTGCCAAAATAAGTGTATTGTAGTAAAGTGCTCTCTCTTCGACTTTGAGTGTATTGATACTGCTTACATATTTTCCCAGTCTGTCTCTCATATGTTTTTCCTTTAAAAAATTCTAGCAGTTATTATATCTTATCTTTAAATAAATACAATCATCTGATTTAGGGGTTATACAGAATTTTTATAACTATAATATTGATACGTTATATTTTATTAAGCAACAAAAATGTAAGATTTGTGACACAATTTAAAAGGAGTGAACCATGTACACTAAAACGATACTAACGGTTGCTGTTGCGGCATCTTCTCTTTTGGCTTCTGACTTACTTACAGACGCGAAAAAAGCTGGTTTAAAGCCAATTCCAAGCGATAAAAAAGAGCTTAACAAGCTTATCGACAACCCAAAAAATCCTATCACAAAAGAGAAAGTGGAACTCGGTAAAAAACTCTACTTTGACCCACGTCTCTCAAAGAGTGGTTTTATCAGCTGTAACAGTTGCCACAACCTAAGCGAGGGTGGAGATGACGGCATCGGTGCAGCGATTGGGCATAAATGGACGGCAAATCCACATCACCTCAACTCACCGACAGTTTACAACTCTGTTTTCTTTAACTCACAGTTTTGGGATGGACGTGACCCACACTTAGAGGCGCAAGCACAAGGTCCTATCCAAGCAGCACCTGAGATGTCGGCAACTCCTGAGCACGTCGTAGCAACAGTTACTTCTATGCCACAGTATGTTGCAGAGTTTCAAAAAGCATACGGAAAAGACGTAGCGATCACTTTTGAAAAAGTAGCAGATACCATCGCAACATTTGAGAGAACGCTTGTTACTCCATCGGCGTATGATGCCTTTTTAAACGGCAAGAAAAATGCGCTCAACAAAGCACAGCAAGAGGGTCTTAAAACTTTCATCGACAAAGGGTGTGCAACATGTCATAACGGTATCGCTTTAGGCGGTGAAATGAACGCGTTTAACATCACAGGGACATACAAGTTTCAAGATGTAGGTGACTTTAAGGGTGACAAAAACGGTATGGTAAAAGTGCCAACACTCAGAAACATCACACAAACAGCGCCATACTTCCACAACGGTCAAATCTGGGAGCTTAAAGATGCTATCAAAGAGATGGGACGTATCCAACTCGGTGCTGACATCAATGACGCAGAAGCTGCTTCTATCGAGGAGTTTTTAAAAGCGCTTGAGGGCAAAAAAGCAGATATTATCCTTCCACAACTTCCAGCATCTACTTCTAAAACTCCAAAGCCTGACATCAACTAATTCGGATGCAATTTATACCCGCTTAGGGTATAATTGCGCCATGAATTATAAAGAAATCGCACAACAAACACTACAAACAGAAGCGCAAACACTCCTTGAGAGCGCCAAAAATATTGACGATGTTTTTGACAAAGCAGTGGAGATGGTTCTTGCATGCAAAGGCAAGCTTATCGTCACAGGCGTGGGCAAATCTGGGCTTATCGGTGCCAAAATGGCAGCTACTTTTGCTTCAACTGGAACGCCTAGTTTTTTCCTCCATCCCACAGAAGCACTTCATGGTGATTTGGGGATGATTGGCAAAGAGGATGTTGTCCTTGCCATCAGCTACAGCGGAGAGAGTGAAGAGCTTAGCTCCATCTTGCCGCATATCAAGAGATTTAACACCCCGCTTATCGGCATGACACGGGACAAAAACTCAACGCTTGGAAGATACAGCGATTTGGTCATAGATGTAGTAGTTGACAAAGAGGCGTGTCCGCTCAACATCGCGCCTACAAGCTCCACAACACTCACTCTCGCCCTCGGTGACGCTCTTGCGGTGTGTCTTATGAGAGCAAAAAACTTTCAAAAAAGCGATTTTGCCTCCTTTCACCCAGGGGGAGCTTTAGGAAAACAGCTTTTTGTAAAAGTCAAAGATTTGATGCGCACAAAAGATTTGCCGCTCATTGGCGCAGACACAAAAGTAAAAGATGCCATAGTCAAGATTAGCGAGGGCAGACTTGGGACTGTTTTGGTTGTCGATGAACAGCAGAGACTTTTAGCACTTGTGAGTGACGGCGACATCAGAAGAGCTTTGATGAGCGAGGATTTTTCCCTACAAGAGAGCGTTTGGAAGTACGCCACGAAAAATCCAAAAACCATAGAAGATGAAAACCTCCTTGCAAGTGAAGCACTTGTGATGATAGAGGAGATGAAGATACAGCTTTTGGTTGTAACTGATAGCAAAAAAAGAGTGCAAGGGGTGCTTCATATCCACACACTCATAGAAAAAGGAATCTCATGAGACTGAACAAATATATCGCACACCACGCAAGCTACTCAAGAAGAGAAGCAGACAAGGCGATTCAAGCCGGCTATGTAAGAGTCGATGGAGAGATACAGACAAATCCAGCAACAGACGTAACAGAGGGCGTTTCAGATGTTTATGTCAGCGGTAAGCAGGTAACCCCACGAGACAAATACACCGTTATCGTCTATAACAAACCAAAAGGCGAACTTGTCACAAAAACAGACCCAAAAGGCAGACGCACCATCTATGACACACTCCCAAAAGAGTACAAACACTACGTTCCAGTGGGCAGACTTGACTTTGCTTCTGAGGGGTTGTTGCTCCTTACCGACACCTCAAGAGTTGCCTCGGCACTGATGGAATCAGACTTAGAGCGCATCTACAAGATAAAAATAAGAGGCGAGATAACACCACAGATAGAAGAAGCGATGCTAAAAGGGATGATGCTTGAAGATGCCTCAGCAGGCGGACATAGCCACTCAAAGATAACGCAGATGGAGTTTAAGCCTTTTATCGGCTACAAAATCCAAAAAAACCAACCCAACTACTCCACGCTTAAAGTAGCTATCAGCGAGGGACAAAACCGTGAACTTAGACGCTTTTTTGCCCACTTTAAAGCAGAAGTTGTTGACCTAAAGAGAGTAAGTTTTGCAGAGATAGAACTCAACAATCTCCCAGAGGGCAAAGTACGCTTTTTAACACGCAGTGAGTACTCCGCACTTGCAAAGTTCTTAAAAGAGGAACAAAAAGAGCAGGCAAAAGAGACAAAAAAACCACGTCCTCCAAAAGAGAGCCAAAAAACGCCTGCCAAAAAAGAGAACGCTCCAAAGAAAGAGTTTAAAAAAGATTTCTCAAAAGAGCCTCGTAAAACTGCAAAAAAGCCGGCGTTTAAAGAGAAAAAGAGAGGCTGATTTTGGCTGATTTCACCCATCTCTTACGCCCAAAATCTTTTGATGCGATGGTTGGGCAGGAGCATTTGAGTGCGTCCACCGCCCCATTGAGAGTACTTTGCGAAAAAGAGGCTTTGGGACACGCTTTTTTCTTTGGACCCTCAGGTTGTGGCAAAACTTCACTTGCACGCATCATCGCTACAACCATGAAACTTCCCTTTTATGAGTTCAACGCAACAAGCATCAAGATAGAGGATTTGCGCAAAATCTTTGACCGCTACAAAAACACCCTCGAAAAGCCGCTAATTTTTATAGATGAAGTACACCGTTTGGCAAAAAATCAGCAGGAAGTTTTGCTCCCCATTATGGAAAACAACTCTGCCCTTATCATCGGCGCATCCACTGAAAACCCGTTTTTTTCCCTAACTTCCGCTATCCGTTCACGCTCCATGCTCTTTGAACTCTACCCCATCTCAAATGAATCGCTCCATAAACTTCTCGAAAAAGCTCTATCGGAGAGTTCACTTGTATGCGATGAGGATGCCACGGAGTATCTCGTGCTTAGCAGCGGCGGCGATGCAAGGGCGATGCTTAAGCTCCTTGAGTTCGCTTCCAACATAGACACACACATCACACTAGCTCTGCTAAAGTCGCTCAAACCAAATGCGCTGAGTGCAGGAAGCAGTGAAGCAGGTGTGCATTACGACCTCACAAGTGCCATGATA
Source organism: Sulfurimonas lacustris (assembly GCF_059705355.1). Lineage (NCBI taxonomy): Bacteria > Pseudomonadati > Campylobacterota > Epsilonproteobacteria > Campylobacterales > Sulfurimonadaceae > Sulfurimonas > Sulfurimonas lacustris. Next base: position 201,208 of record NZ_AP046125.1, on the reverse strand, counting down.
AAGTCGATTCGCGGTTCTGACATGGATGCCGCTATCTACTATCTTGCACGCCTCATTGATGGTGGAGAGAGTGCGGAGTTTATCGCTAGACGTCTTGTCATCCTTGCAAGTGAAGATGTAGGCAACGCTAACCCTCAGGCACTCACACTTGCCACAAGTGCCATGACGAGTGTCGCAAAGATAGGCTATCCAGAAGCCCGTATCATCCTTGCTCAAGCCGTTGTCTATCTCTGCGCTTCTCCAAAGTCAAACTCCTCTTACACTGCTATCAATGAAGCGATGCGTGCCGTGCAAAATGGAATGATGCTAGAAATCCCAAAGCATATCAGACAAAGTCACGATGGCTACCTTTATCCGCATGATTTTGGCGGTTATGTCAAGCAGGATTATTTGTCCAAACCGCTCACATTTGTCACACTCAAAGAGAGCGGTTATGAGAAAAAGATGAAAGAGTGGATGGATGCCATCAAAAACACCTAAACTGTTTTAGTTGGGTTTAATCCTTTTAAGTATAGACTTATGCATATAATCACAAAGCGTTATAGTTCAAAAAAAGTAGGTACACATGGAAATAAAATCCTCTTCAAGTAGCATCACTATCACAGGAAACATCAAAACGATTGCTGACTTTCAGCTTATCAAACAGACTATTGACGCAGTTGCTGCAACACACAAGTCTCTCATTGTCAATATTGTTGACTCTCTCTCCATCACCTCATCGGTCATTGGTTACTTCAACAAGCTTGTTTTAAAAGATAAAGTAGATATACGTCTCAATGTAGGCAATGAACAGCTTTTACATCTTTTGGATGATTTAAACCTTCTCTCTACCTTTAAAGCACAAAGGAGTTTATAGTGACTATCAAGTTTAAACTCAATCTTATCACGGCTATTGTCGTCTCATTTGCTCTTATTATCATTGCGATTGCAACTTTTAAGGCTGTTGATGACAAAACAACTATAACGCGCTCTCAAGAACTCAATATTCTCTCGCAAAAGTTAAGTCTTGTCATCCATGAGACACAAAAAGAGCGTGGAGCAAGTGCTGGTTTTCTAGGCTCTGGCGGAAAACAGTTTGGAGACATCCTCCCAAAACAAAGAGCAGCCACCACAAAAGAGTATGAGGCGCTCAAAGAGTATATCGCTTCACTTGACTTGACGCTCTTCTCAAACGAACTTACAAGTCAAATCACCTCGTTTCAGTCAGATATGGAGCGTGTAAGTGGCATCCGCTCTCAGGTCGATGGGCTCTCCATCAGCGCAAAAGAGAGTGTAGCGTACTACACAAACATGAATGCAAAGATTTTAAATATCGTCTCACTCAGCGCAAAGATAGCTGCTTCTCCAGAATTGGTCAAAGCGCTTGATGCGTATAGCAATTTTCTTAAATCAAAAGAGCGTGCGGGAATCGAACGTGCAGTTCTTAGTGCCACTTTTGCGGCGGATAAGTTTAGTGAGGGAACATTTGCAAGATGGATTACGCTTGTTGCAGAACAAGATGCTTACCTTGATGCTTTTTTAAGTATGGCGACAGAGCAGTCAAAAGCTCTTTACACCCAAAAAATCAACGCACCTGTTATCGCTGAAGTAAACCAGATGCGAGAAACTGCCAAAGCAAAAATGATTGAGGGCAACTTTGGCATCGACAGCGTTCTCTGGTTTCAGACGATAACCAAAAAAATTGATATCTTAAAAGAGATTGACGATGCGCTTGCAGAGCAGAACAGCGCCCTTTTAGAGGAACTCAAAAGCAGCTCTATCGCAGCGGCAACTATCTCTATAAGTAGCTATCTTGCCTTTGCTGTTGCTATCTTTTTTATCATCTATCTCATCAGCAGAGGTGTCAACAGAAGTGTAAGAAGCTCTTTGGAGAAAATCGGCTGTGTCTCTAGTAACCTTGACTTAACGTGCAATATCGTCGTTGAAGGTCAAGATGAGATTTCACAAATCTCAAGAGCGCTCCATAGGATGATAGTGGCATTCAAAGAGAGTGTTTACCAAGCCAAAGATGTCTCTCTTACCACAACAAGAGAGAGCAAAACACTTAGCACTATTGTTGAGCAACTCACTAAAAACGGTGAAGCTGCAGATAAAAAAATCGGCAATATCAACCTCCTTGTAACAGAAGTTGGACACCGCCTTGATGCCATCGAAGAATCATCTATCACCGTTACAGAGGACTTAAGAAGAACTTTTGGTGTCTTAGACAACTTTGTCAATGAGCTTGATGCTGTTGTACAAGCTATCGAGGAGGGGAGCCAAAATCAACAAGAGCTTGTCCTAAAAGTCTCCTCCCTCACTGAGCAAGCAAGAAACATCAAAGATGTTTTAGCTATTATCTCAGATATCGCAGACCAGACCAACCTCTTAGCACTCAATGCAGCTATCGAAGCAGCACGTGCAGGAGAGCATGGAAGAGGATTTGCGGTTGTTGCAGATGAAGTGCGCAAACTCGCAGAGAGAACACAAAGAAGCCTTAGCGAGATAAGCGCCAATGTCAACCTTATCACGCAAAACGTTATAGAGATAGCAGAAGAGACGCAAAAAACGTCACACAACATGAACCACATAGCCAACTCTGCGCAAGAGCTTATCTCATCTTCTGAGAACACAAAAGAGAATCTCTCTATCACTGCAGAAAAGTCTCATGATGTTATGCACCAAAGCACCTATATCGCGACAAAGACTAAAGAATTGATTGGTGAGATGGATCAAATCATCGAAATCTCTAAGAAAAACACAGACCACAGAACGCTTGTCGATGAAGCCGCTTCAAAACTCTCAATGGATGCAAACAAACTTCAAGAAGAGTTGAGTAAATTTAAAATCTAATGCACAATGACATCAACACCTCTGCTTTAGACTATCTTCGCTCCTTGACGCTCTTATGTGTCGAGGACAACGAAACGACGCAACTTATCTACACATATATTTTTCAAGATATTGTCAAAGAGATTATTTTTGCAAACAATGGCAAGGATGGTTTAGAAAAATTTGCTCTTTATGATATAGACATTGTCCTTAGCGACTACAATATGCCTCTGCTCAACGGTATCGAGATGATTAAGCACATAAGAGAGATAGATGCAAAAGTGCCTATCGTTCTTGTGACCGCCATACAAGAGGTAGATGTTATCATAGAAGCTCTGCAACTGGGCGTTACTAACTTTTTGAAAAAACCCATCGTAGCCTCAGAGATGGTTCATGCCGTTGAAAATGCCGCAAAAATCGCCATAGCAGACAGATATCTTAAAGAGCAGCGCGAGCAAAAAATCCAAGAGTTTGAAAAAAAAGAGAAGTACAACTCCTTTCAAGAGGAGTTAGCTTTTGCCAAAGAGCTCAACATCCTCAGAAATGATTTTTACTACCAGATGCACGAAAACAGCTCTGTTGTGCTTATCGATTTTTTTTACAAGCCGCTTGATATTTTAAGTGGTGATGCTTACAGTGCTAGAGAGATAGACGCAGACAAGCAGTTTTACTTTATCATCGATGGTATGGGCAAAGGACTCTCCGCTTCTCTTAGCTCCATGCTACTCACCTCCTTTATCAACTACACCATCGACAAAAACGTCAAAGCTTTTGATTTACAAAAGACTATCAACGAGGCTGTTGCCTACATAAAACCCATTCTTTTGGATGAAGAGGCTATCGCGGCGGATTTTATCGTGATTGATTATAAAAATCTCACTATTGAGTATGCAAAATTTGCCATGCCACCTTCTCTGATGCAGTCAAGCAAAAATGAGATAGTAAAGGTCAAATCCAACAACCCGCCTCTGAGCAAATACACCAATGAGACAAAAGTATCCTCTTTAGATATTTCAGATATGTTCAAGTTTCTTTTTTATAGTGATGGTGTTATAGAAAACAGTGTACGCGAGGGAAATAAGCTCTATGCAAACTACCTTGAGAAGGACTTTTTGTCCTCTTTTACCAAAGATGAGCTTAGAGAAAAAATCCTCTGGAAGACACAAGAGCAAGAAGATGATATGACCTTTATCTTTCTCAACAGACTTCACTGCATCTCCGCGCCAGTCGCCATCAAAAAAAGTTTTCCAACAAGCTTGAGTGCTGTCGATGAGGCAAACGAGTGGTATGCAACTCTTTGGAGCTCCCTCACAGACGACTATAAACTCGCCTACAATGCTGGCGTTGTTTTTACAGAACTTTTTATGAATGCCTACGAACATGGCAATCTTGGACTAAGCTCCGTGGAAAAACATGCGCTTATGGAAGAGGATAACTATTTTTCTACGCTTGAGAAGCTAGAAGAGAGTAGCGATAAAAAGATAGAAGTATGCATCAACACGCTGCACTACAACAACAACAGATACATCACAACAACCATCAGAGATGAGGGCAAAGGTTTTGATACACAGATACTAAGCGATATTTTTAGAGATAGAAAAAACTTTAACGGCAGAGGGGTTTATATCTCACGACAAGCTTCTCTTGGCATATACTACAACGCAAAAGGGACAAGTGTACTTTTTTTACATAGAATTGAAGGTGAATGAAGTAGAAAAAAAGAGGTGTATGAGGTGTAACAAAAGTTACACACCCTTACTTATTTACTTGCTAAGTGCTGCTTTTGATGCTGCTGCAACGGTGCTAAAACCAGCTGCGTCATTCATCGCCATATCAGCAAGAACTTTACGGTCAAGTTCGATGCCAGCTCTGTTAAGACCATTGATAAATGTTGAATAGTTCATTCCATTTAAACGACAAGCTGCATTGATACGGATAATCCATAGTTTACGGAAATCACGCTTCTTTTGCTTACGGTCACGGAATGAGTAGTACATTGAGCGCTCTAACTGCTCTTTAGCTTTACGGTAGTGTTTACGGCGTCCGCTATAAAAACCTTTAGCTAGTTTTAAAATCTTTTTGTGCTTTCTTCTACGAACAACACCTGTTTTTACTCTTGGCATATTTTTCCTTTATGTTCTTTACCCAGTCACTTTTTTCGCGCTCAGGGTGCCACGCTTTTGGTGGTCTTGCCCAGAAATGGATTCTGGAGATGAAACAATTAACTAAAAATTAGTTAATCATAGCCTTTACATTTTTCTCATCAACTTTAGCAATCACTTTTGATTTATGCTGTGTTGTACGAGTTTGTGGATCTTGTTTTGTCAAGATATGGCTTCTAAACGCTGTTCCACGTTTAACTGTACCATTTTTCTTCACTTTGAAACGCTTTACAGCGCCTTTAACAGATTTCATCTTTGGCATCGAAACTCCTTTATAAATTGGAGCGCAATTATACCCAAATTTTTTTTCAAATCAGCTATAATTTTGGTATGAATTCCATAAAACACATCAACAACGCACTTAATGATTTAGACAAAGAGGTGGAGGCGGTACTCTTAGATATGAGCCTTCCAATGAATGAAAAAGACAACCGTATGCTCCCGCTACTGCAGCAAAAAAGGGTTTTAACACAAACACTAGAAGATTTAACCTACTTGAAAAACAATCCGCCAAAACCAAATCAGGCGTGTGGGATATCAAAATATAGAAATGATTGAGAGATTCCAACGAAGAAGTTGGATGAAAGTATCGTCAAGAGACTCCCCTCCAGATACCTGCGGCACATAATACACTAAGGCGTGCTGCTGTATTCCTACCCTGACACAGTACCTCAAAGCACCATTGCACAGGTCTAAAGAGAAGCGGTGGAATTATACCTAAAAAAAGAAAAATCTTGGTTAAGTTAGAGGCGAATATCTAAATTTTTAAAAGAACGTGAATCTGTTGAGTGTAAAAAGGCAATATTTTTTTTCATTTGCTGCATAGATATCAGCGTTTCATCTTTTAGTTTTTGCATCTGAGAAGTTGCCTCTTTGAGGAGATAAAGCGCCTCTTCTCTCTCCCTTTTCTCTTTTAGCTCAGGAACATCGCTCAGTAGTTTTTGAAGTGAAGCGACATCACCCTCTATCACAGCAATCTTGAGTTTATCCAGCCACATTGGTGGTCTCTCTCCACGCTTCAAGAAGCCCCTTGAAAACATTGTTTACTTCATCAATCTTTGACTCATCTTTTTTGATATTGGCTTGATTAAGAAGCTGAATCTGGTAGTTATAAAGCCCCTCAAGGTAGTATGCAACTTTTCCATGTTTAAAGTCTAAAACAGCGATAAGCTCTGTTATTACGGCTATAGAGCGGTTAATCCAATAAACTCTTTTTTCTATATTGCTATCTCTTATCGCTTTTTTTGCTTGTGCGTTAAAACGAAGAACGCCCTCGTACATCATCTCTACCAATTTCTCAGGAGACTCTATCCCTACATTGTTTTGTGAGTAGATATTGTAAGCTGTATTTCCATACATTTTAGACCCTTTTGTATCATCTTTTTCTTCTTGTTTCATGCAGAGCAAATCGGCTATTTTAGGATTTACTTTAGCTTTCTTGCTCTCTTTTTTAACTATCTGCTGATTCGGAATTTACGAGATTTGTAAACATCGAAGAGACATTGTTAAGCTGTGTGATAACTGCATCATACGCCGCAAACTGCTTTGCCATAATCTCATATTTGGTTGTAAGTCTCTCAAGCGCCTTAGTTCTTTGTTCTGTTAAACTCTCAATTTTATCTTCAAGCAGATTTTTATACTGGTCAAGAGACTGGTTGTATTTTGTATATTTTTCCATCTCCTCTTCCATCTCCACAAAAGCGCCATCCACTGTGACTTCAGACCCATCGCTCTTTGTAAATGTTCCTCCTGCAAAAAATGCTTGAACATTATCGGGATTTGCCTTTAGCATCTCGTTTAGTTTTGTAGTATCAAGCTTAAGACTTCCATCATCATTGATTTCAATCCCATAATCCTGAACTCTGCCAACACCGCCACCTGCAGTTCCGACCATACTCAGTATATCGGCTTTCATGGTTTTCATAAAACTCTCACCAGAAAAAACGCCTCTCTCCTCAGCATTTTCACTTGACTTTGTGTCGGTTGTGAGCTGATAAAGCGCGGAGTTGTACTTGCTTATAAAGTTTTCTATCTTCGAGGCTATATTTTCTGTATTTTGTTTTACCGAAACATTAGTCGTTCCTGCTTCTTTGAGAGTAATGGTAACGCCAGAGAGAAGGTCTTTGACTTCGTTAGAACTACGCGTGATAGTCTGTCCATTGTATTTAAACTCTGCATCTACACCCTCTTGAACGTTAGCAAGACCAGTAAGACCTAAAGGGTCAGTTGTAAGTGCTGTATTTAAAAAAGCATCTACTCCTGACAAATCTTCTATGGCAATATCCTGCCCAGTCCCACTCTCTTTTGCATTTAAAAAAAGTCTGTAGTCGCCATCCTTTACTTGAACAACCGTCGCACTTACGCTATCTCCCGCTTCTTTGTTGATTAAGTCTTTTAGCCCCTCAAGAGTTGTCGTAGCATCATAATCAATTGTAAAAGTTTTACTTCCAACCGTCAGCTCCATCTGAGCGCTTCCCGTTGCAACGGTAGTCTCTTTCGTCGCAAATGCATCCGCTTGGCTTTGTGCTATCTCTTTTGTTGCAAGATTTAAAACCTCAAGAGAGAAATCTTGGATATCACTACTATCCGCAGCCGTTACAGTAGCGGCATCTTCATTGCTACTCGAGGCTGTGCGTGACTCAAAAACGCCATACTCATTCAAGCTCTGCAAGCTAGCTTCGACATTGTCCATATAAGCATTGATAACATTAAAAGCATCTTGTTTTTTCGTCTCCGTCGCTTTTCTAGCATCTAGCGGGTTGATGTACTGCGCTTGGTCAGCTTCTCTGAGTTGGTCGAGTAGGTCTTGTGTTAAAACACCCCCACCCGCACCTAGTGAACTTATACCCATAACTTCTCCTTTTTAGAAGGTTTATTGAAACCATATCGGCAGATAGCGGTTTTTCTTGAACTAAAAATTTGAGTATAATAGTAGCAAAATTTCAACAAGGGGGATGAAAGTGGGTGTGCTCAAACTTGAAGATATACCACACTATACATACGATGAGTACAAGCTCTGGGAAGGGAGCTGGGAGCTCATAGGCGGTGTTGCGTATGCGATGAGCCCTGCTCCGATGATCAAACATCAGAGCATTAGCAATAACATTGCGTGGGAGCTAAAAAATATTTTGCAAAATTGCAAAATATGCCAAGCACTCCTGCCTATCGACTGGCGTATCAGCAATGACACAGTGCTTCAACCCGACAACAGTGTTATCTGCCACAAACCCCAAAACGAAGCCTACATCACCAAAGCGCCCAAAATCATCTTTGAAGTTCTCTCCAAATCCACTGCCAAAAAAGACACAGGCATCAAGTTTGAGATTTATGAAAAAGAGGGCGTGGAGTACTACATCATCGTCGATCCCGATGAGAACATGGCAAAAGTTTACAGACTGCATGAGGGCAGATATGTCAAAATGGCGGACGCTACAGATGAGAAGATAGAGTTTGAGCTCAAAGAGTGTGCAAAAACTATCGCATTTGATTTTAGTAAGATTTGGCAATAAAGAGAAGAGTAAACAGACGAGAGTTAAAATTTATGCTTTTTGGAAGTGAGGCTTTAGCCTCGCTCTTTTGGTGTAGTAAAAATCGTAATGTAGAAGAAACTTTTAACGGGGCTGAAGCCCCATTTCCTGTCTGTTTTAGATATGGGAATGTTGTACTGAAAAAGAGTTTTGTATGTTTTCAATTTGAATAAAAAAAGGGAAAAAACTAAATGCAGATAATATGTATGTTCCCACCGAGGACGATGGGAACGAGAAGAAGAAACTACTGAAGTAGTCTCATAACATTTTGCTGAACAGCATTTGCTTGGCTCATAGCGTAAGCGCCAGACTGAGCAAGGATGTTGTGTTTTGCAAAAGTTGCAGACTCTGCCGCAAAGTCAACATCACGGATTTGTGATTCAGCTGCTGCAACGTTTACTTGACTTACCTCTGCAGTTTCAGTCGATGTTGTAATCGCGATATTTGAACCATCCGCTGACTCTAAAACTAATTTTTTGTTCGCGTCAAGTGAAGCAGTTACACCAGTTTAATCTGAAATGTTATTCATAGCACGACGTAGTACAGATGCGTGTGAGCTGATGGCTCATAACAGCACCTTTTACGATCTTGAAGACACCCTTAGTATGTTCTTACAAAAAAAGCAGGTTGCGAGGTCATCATCTCCAACGATAAAGATTTTTTCAGCCCTGATTTGTAACTTTTGAGCGCAAGAGGGTTTTATGAGAAATACATGATAGATTTGCCCTTGGCTCAATAATTGGTATCGTAATTGCTAGTATAATCTAAAATAAACAGTTCAGGCTTATTATGTTTGATGAAAAAAATATACTTATAACAGGTGGAACAGGTAGTTTTGGGAAAAAATTTACTGAGATGCTACTGAAAAGATACAAACCTAATAAAATAATTATCTATTCAAGAGATGAGCTTAAACAGTATGAAATGGCTCAAGTATTTGATGATAAATGTATGAGATATTTTATAGGTGATGTGAGAGATAAAGATAGACTTCTAAAAGCAACTAGAGGAGTTGATTTTATTATTCATGCTGCTGCGCTAAAACATGTTCCCATTGCAGAATATAACCCTATGGAGTGCATAAAAACGAATATTATGGGCGCTCAAAATATTATAGATGCTGCGATAGATAATAATGTAAAAAAAGTGATTGCTCTCTCAACCGACAAAGCAGCGAATCCCGTAAATCTCTACGGAGCGACAAAACTAGCCTCAGATAAACTTTTTGTAGCGGCAAATAACCTAACAGGAGATGGAGATACTATCTTCTCTGTTGTTAGATATGGAAATGTTATAGGTTCACGCGGTTCTGTTATACCGTTTTTCCAAAAACTCATGCATGACGGTACAAAAGAGATTCCCATAACTGACGAGAAAATGACAAGATTTCTTATAACGCTTGAAGACGGCGTGGAATTTGTACTAAAAAATTTTCAAAGAATGTACGGCGGAGAGATTTTTATACCAAAAATACCATCTATGAAGATAGTAGATCTGGCCCATGCAATGGCTCCAAACTTACCGTACAAGATAATAGGCATACGCCCTGGCGAAAAACTTCATGAGATAATGTGTCCTGCCGATGATAGCCATTTAACGCTTGAATTTGACGACCACTATGTTATAACACCGACTATACGGTTTGTAAAGATATCTGATTTTTCAAAAAATTCCTTAGGGGAGATAGGTAAAAAAGTTCATCAAGGCTTTGAGTATAATTCAGGCAATAATGATGTTTGGCTAAAAGAGTCCGAACTTCTAGAAAAAATATCTCAACTCGGTAGCTAAGATGACACCCTACTCTACTCAGCTAATAGAGCAAGACGACATTGATGCGGTTATAGAAGTTCTAAGAGGCTCCCATCTGACACAAGGCAAAAAAGTAGAAGAATTTGAGGAAGCATTATGTAGCTATACAGGAGCCAAGTATGCTGTAGTTTTCAACTCTGCAACTTCTGCTCTTTTAGCAGCTTACAGCATTTGTGGCATAGAAAAAGACGATGAAATTATAACTACCCCCATTAGCTTTGTAGCAACTTCAAATATGTTTGTATCACTCGGTGCAAAACCTATCTGGTGCGATGTAAAACTGGATGGAAATATAGACGAAAATCTTATAGAAAAACTTATAACTTCAAAAACAAAGGCAATAGTGCCGGTTGACTTTGCAGGTAAAGTAGTCGAGATAGAGAAGATAAACTCTCTAGCAAAAAAATATAATCTCCTCGTTATACAAGACTCTTCTCATTCACTCGGCTCTAGTATAAATACTCAAAAGGTAGGCTCGCTGTCCGATATGACTATACTTAGTTTTCATGCCATCAAACCCATAACGACCGGTGAGGGCGGAGCTGTTTTAACCGACAGTGATGAGTGGGCGGCAAAGTTAAGGCTTTTTCGCTCACACGGTATGGTAAAAAAAGAGTTATGGAACTCCGACATGATTAGCCTAGGACACAACTTCAGACTCACAGAGATTGCCGCAGCTCTTGGACTAAGCCAGCTTAAAAAACTTGATGGATTTATAAAAACAAGAGATACGATAGCCACCTACTACGATGAACGGTTTAAAAATGAGAAGTTTTTTATAACCCAAATAATCCCTCAAAATATGATAAGCTCAAGACATCTCTATCCAATTATTTTAAATCCTGAATTTCATTGCGTTAAAGAGGATATATTTAAAGAGTTGCAAGCAAGAGGCTTGGGTATTCAGGTACATTATAAACCTATATACCAAAATAGCTTCTATAAAGAGCGTTTCGGAGATGTAAACTTAAGCGTTGCAGATGATTTTTACAAAAGCGAGATTTCATTACCTTGTCATCAAAAGATGACACAAAAAGATGCTTGGTTTGTTGCTGAAACTATCTTAGAAACTATAAGAAATTTTGCATTATGATGAAAAGTATCAAAGAAGAAAGATTACAGCGCCTAATAGCAAGAAAAAAATTTAATGAAAAATATAATAACGAATTAATAGAATTTCTTAAAAACAATATTAAACAAAAAGAAAAAATAATTAGAACGATTAATTTTATAAATAATATTAAATTCACACATCCAGGTTTAAAATCTCTAGAATACATCGTTCATCCATTGCGAGTAGCGGCGATGATATATCAGATTAATAATGATAATGATATTGATATTGACACATTGATAATAGCACTTTTACATAATATTTTTGAAGTATCAGAAGTTACTGAAAAAGATTTCTTATTGACATTTGATAATAATTTAATGGATGCACTAAAAATTCTAAAAGTAAACAGAAGTTTAGAAAACAACTTAACCTATAAAAAAGAATATTATAACAATATAATGTCTCATTCTAAAGGTGTTGCTATAGTTAAAGCCATGGACAAATTTGATAATTTATTTTTATTATGCCTAAACTCTAATGATGAAACAAGAACATCCTATTTAAATGAAATAGAAAATTTTATTTATCCGATTGTAGAAAAATATATTCCGACACTATTTGAATATTACAAAGATTTAGTAGAAAACTGTAAAGAAATTGGCTTTTTAGATAAAAATAAATCAATCATTTTATACAATGAAGATTATTCATGAACAAGGAACAAAATGAACAAAAGTAGTAAAGTAGCGGTAATAACAGGTGCCAGCAAAGGAATAGGAAAAGCTATCGCATTAGGTCTTGCTAAGGAGGGCTACAATATTTGTATTGTTTCAAGAGATGTTGAAATTTTGAAAAAGGCGGCAGAAGAAATCAAAAATACAACAAGCCAAGAAGTTACATACATAAAAGCAGATGTTTCAAACCCAAAATCTTCAAATAATATTTTAAATATCGTTATAGCAAAATACCATAGAATTGATGTTTTAGTAAATAATGCTGGAGGACCACCTGCTGGATCATTTTTATCTCATGATGATGAGGCTTGGAATTCTGCAATTCAACAAAATTTATTGAGCGTTATTCGCCTAACAAAGGCTGTGGTACCTTATATGAAAGAACAAAAAAAAGGCAGAATAATAAACATCTCATCTACAGTTGCAAAAGAACCATCATCCACAATGGTTTTATCAGCAGCTACAAGAGCAGGCGTATCAGCTTTTAGCAAAGCAATAGCACAAGAACTTGCTCCTTTTAATATAACTGTAAATACAATTTGCCCAGGTGGAGTATTGACAGACAGATTAAAATCTTTGGTTAAAGAAGCATCCGTAAAAGCCAATATCAGCTATGAAGAACAATTAAGCAAAAGCCTAGAAACAATTCCTATCAACAGATTTGCCGAACCTGAAGAAATTGCCAATATAGCCTGTTTTTTAGCTGATGATAAAAGTAGCTATCTAACAGGTACAAGCATTATGGTTGATGGTGCTTTGACAAAAAGTATATTTTAACATGTATGAAAATCTATTTATTTCGGATATATTTAGCAACTATACTCCAACATTTAAAAAATCTGATGTCAATATTGAAAAATTATTAAAAAAGATAATTGCTAGACACTATCCTCTAATTTCTAGTGATGATATTTCTGTTGAACAATTTCAAGGGAATGAAATAAATTCAAACAACTATAAAGTAACTACTGCGTCAGGTATATATTTAATTAAAAAGTTTATTAATGTTAGTGAATATACTAAACTACAAAAAATCTTATACTTAAATAATTGGTTAACCACCAATAATATTAAAATTGGAAAAATTTATGCTAACAATGAAGATAAATTTATAACAGCAAGTGATGGTAACTCTTTTTGGTCTATTTTTGATTTTATAGATGGTCATTTCTTTGCAGGGAAAAGCGATAGTGAACTTATATCTGTTGCCGAAGAAATTGGTATATTTTTTGAAAAACTAGGCACACTTCCTATTGAGTTTTATCTAACAGATAAAATCGAACATTTAAAAAACACTTGCTCTTTGATGGATGAGATGCAAAACAATACAAAAAATTGGTTACTATTTTTTGGAAGTGAATTATCACATATTTTAAATGAAAATTGGGAATTTTTGAAAAAAATACACTCAAAATTGATTGAAAATCGAGAAATTATTTTGAATAAACCATCAACCCTTTCTCATATTGACTTACATCCTCATAACATACTGGTATCAAAAAATAAATTAAAAGCCATCCTAGATATTGACTCTATAAAATTGGATTTTAATCTAATACCTATAGCTTTTTCCATGTATAAACTATTAAAACAATCTATTATCACTAGAGACATTAAAAATAATTTTCAAGAAATATCAAAAGTTTCTAATATTTATTTTAATGCGCTAATCAGCAAATTTCCTATTTCCAAACATGAGACAGAAAATCTGTATATCTACGCAGCAACTGAAATATTCAGAAGAATATTTATAATATTTTCATTAAATCTTTATCACAATGATAGTCGTTGGAACCATGTTTTATCAATGCATATAAACGGTCTCAAAGAAGCAGAAATTATTTTTGACAGTTTAAAGCATAATGAAAAATAAACAAACTAACATCCTCTTTCGAGCCGACTCATCATCCATTATCGGCACGGGGCATATTATGAGAGATTTGGTGCTTGCAAAACAGTATCCAAATCACAATGTTATATTTGCAACTCAAGAGTTGGATGGCAATATAAATCATAAAATAAAAGAAGCAGGACACACGCTAGAAATCCTTAAGTCAAATAGTGTAAAAGAACTAATAGAGTTAGTGAAAAAACATAGTATTGATTTAGTCATCTTTGACCATTACGGTATTGACTACAAATATGAAAAAAAACTAAAAAAGAAAACAGGTGCCCAGATATTGTCATTTGATGACACTTATGAAAAGCACCATTGCGACATACTTTTAAATCATAATATAAGTGCAGATAAGAAAAAGTATAAAGATTTAGTTCCCAAAAGTTGTGAGCTTAGATGCGGAAGTAAATATACGCTTTTAAGAGATGAGTTTATAGAAGAAAAAAAGAAGAATAGAAAAGTAAAAAACAGCAAAGTCAAAACTGTTTTTATTGCTATGGGCGGAGCTGATCACAGCAACATAAATATAAAAATTTTAAAGGTGTTGGAAAAATTTGATAATTTAAAAGTAAATTTAGTCACTACAACAGCAAATAAGAATCTAGAAGAGTTAAAAGAATACGTTAAAGAGATGAAGTGGGTAAACTTACATGTTAATTCAAATAAAATAGCAAAACTTATGAACAAAAGTGATTTTGCTATTGTAACTCCAAGTGTAACCTTGAATGAAATCTATTTTATGGAAATTCCTTTTATAGCTATCAAAACGGCTCAAAATCAAGATGACATATATAGATATCTAAAGAAAAAAGAGTATTTTGTTATGAGCAAGTTTACAAAAACAGAGTTAAAAAAATATGTTGAATTGTTGTTAAGCAGAGATGATAAAAATGTCAAATAATATAAATTTAATAAACTTTACAGATTTAACTTTGGAAGAAAAAAAGATGGTTTTGTTATGGAGAAATCATCTAAGCATAATACAATGGATGTATAATAGTGATGATATATTATTGGAAGATCATTTGAATTTTATTAAAACTTTAAAAGATTGTACGGATAAATTGTATTTTTTAGTAAAGCGAGACGACGATTATCTCGGTGTTATTGATTTTACGAACATTGATAATGAGAGTAAAAGGTCTGAATTTGGTCTGTATGCAAATATTGAATTAAAAGGAATGGGTAAGGTTTTATTAAATTCTATTTGTGAATATGGTTTTCATACTTTGAATATTAACAAGCTTATTGCAGAGGTTTTTGCGGAAAATGAAAAGGCAATAAACTTATATAAAAAATTCAATTTTAAAGAGATAACAAAAAAAATAGTAAATAATAGAGAAGTAATTTGTATGGAGTTGAAAAATGAAGATAGGTAGTTTTGACTTAGAAAAAAATGGCATATACATTATTGCCGAGCTTAGCGCAAATCACGGCGGAAGTATAGAAATAGCAAAAGATACCATTAAAGCAGCCAAAGAGATAGGTGCTAATGCAATTAAACTTCAAACATACACTGCTGACACAATCACTTTAAATTGTGATAAAGATGATTTTATCATCAAAGGCGGAACTCTTTGGGATGATAAAAAACTATATGATTTATATGCAGAGGCTTATCTGCCGTGGGAGTGGCATAAAGAGTTGTTTGATTATGCAAGAGAGATAGGTATAGATATATTCTCTTCCCCGTTTGATAAAAGTGCAGTGGATTTTTTAGAAACATTAAATCCATCTGCTTATAAAATAGCATCATTTGAGATTACAGACTATGAACTTATAAGATATACCGCTTCTAAAATGAAACCGATGATTATATCAACAGGCATTGCTACGATAGATGAGATACAAGATGCCGTTGATATATGCAGAAGTGTCGGAAACGGTGATATTGTGCTTTTGAAGTGTACCAGCTCATATCCTGCACCGCTAGAAGAAGCAAATCTTTTGACGATCCCAAACGTAGCTCAAACATTTGGGGTTATTTCCGGTTTTTCAGACCATACAATGGGGAGCACAGCCCCAATAGTCGCAGTTACGCTTGGCGCAAAAATAATAGAAAAACATTTTATCCTGGATAAGTCTATCGGCGGTGCCGATGCTGATTTTTCAATGGATAAGCAAGAGTTTTCAAATATGGTTCAAGCAATAAGAGATGCTGAGAAACTGCTTGGCAAAGTTGATTACAGCATGGATGAAAAGAAGAAAAAGTCTCGACGATTTTCAAGAAGTCTCTATGTAGCCAAAGATATCAAAAAAGGGGAACTCTTTACAAAAGAGAATATAAGAAGTGTCAGACCAGGATATGGAATGCACCCAAAATATTTGAATGATGTTTTGGGGAAAGTTGCTGATAAAGATTTTGAGTTTGGGGATAGGTTTGAAACAAAAAGAAAATGAAATATATAACATTCAAAAATCATAAAATTTCAAAACTCTCTTTAGGTACTGTTCAGTTTGGGCTCGATTATGGCATAGCCAACACAAGTGCAAAACCATCCAAAGAGAGTGTTTACGAGATTATAAAGTACGTTACAGACAACTGCATAAACTGTTTTGATACGGCTCAAGATTATGGCGATTCAGAAAAGGTTTTAGGGGAAACTCTACCAAGAGATAAAAATTTATTTATTGTGTCAAAATGTAAATCAGATTTATTTAGAAAAGATGCTCAAGCAACCATCTTAAAATCATTACAAAATTTAAATGTTGATTCACTCTATGCGCTGCTTCTTCATGAGAGCAAAATATTACACGATTGGCAAGACAGTGACTCGCTTATTGTAGAAAGTTTGATAAAAGAGTCTAAAATAAAACATTTTGGTGTTTCAATCTACACTTCACAAGAGTTTGATTTGGCTGTTGAGAATGACAAAATAGACATTATCCAAATTCCTTTTAATGTATTTGACCAAAGAGCTATTAAAGAGAACTGGTTTACAAGAGCTCGAGAAAAAAACAAATTACTTATTATAAGAAGCATTTATCTGCAGGGCTTACTGGTTATGGATAAAGATAAAGTACCACATAGATTACAGTCCGCTATAAAGCATCTTGATTTTTTAAGTTTTTTCGCTCAAAAATTAAATATTACCAAAAATGAATTGGTGCTTAGCTTTGTTGACACACTCGCTCAAAACTCTCTTATTCTTTTTGGATGTGACAATATACATCAAGCAAAAGAAAATATAGAAAATTATAATAAACTCAAAAAGCTAGATGCCGATATAATAGCTCAAATAATTAGTAGCTTTGATAATGTAGAAGAAGAAATATACAACCCAATAAGGTGGTTAGAATGGAAAGAAAAATAATTGCACTACTACAAGCAAGAACAGACTCTACAAGATTACCAGGCAAGGTTTTGAAAAAGCTTTTAGGTGTTCCTATGATAATTCAAGAGCTTCAAAGAATATCTAGATCAAAATATATAAACAAACTTATACTTGCTACCAGCGACGAGCCAAGCGATGATGAGCTGGCGCAACTTGTTCTTGATTATGGATTTAACCTCTATAGAGGCAGCAAAAATAATGTATTGAAAAGATTCATAGATTCCTTACAAGCGTTAAATCTTAAAGATAACGATATAGTGGTTAGGCTTACCGGAGATTGTCCCGTACATGACGCAGATATCATAGATGAAACCATATCTGCATTTTTAAATACCGATTGCGACTACTTAACAAATGCTATAAAACCCATCTATCCCGATGGTTTAGATGTTGAAGTTTTTACTTATAGCTCACTTATGAGTGCCCATAAATTAGCAAAAAAGCCCTCTCAACTAGAGCATGCCACTCCATTCATCAGGGACAGCGGGTTGTTTAAAACTGTAGATTTAAAAAAGAAAGAAATTTATCCACAATGGAGATTGACCGTAGATGAGGCAGAAGATTTTAACGTCATAGAAAAAATATATAATCATTTTGGCAACAATGGTTTTACCTTCTCAGAAATGATTACGTATCTCGAAAAAAATCCGTCAATTATAGAGATAAATAAACATATTGACCGTAACGAAGGTTACTTAAAATCGCTTAAAGAAGATCTGCTTCACAAGGACACATAATGGGAACATCTCAAGATTTATATCAAAAAGCAAAAAAGTTGATTCCGGGAGGAACACAACTACTCTCCAAAAGACCCGAAATGTTCTTGCCTGATTTATGGCCTGCTTATTACTCTAAAGCAAAAGGATGCCAAATATGGGATTTGGACGAGAAACAATATTCTGATATGAGCTACATGGGCATTGGCAGTTGCATCTTGGGTTATGCAGATGAAACAGTCAATAACGCGGTAAAAAACGCTGTTGATAATGGAAATATGGCAACACTCAATGCTCCTGAAGAGGTAGAGTTAGCTGAATTGCTATGTCAAATTCATCCTTGGGCCCATAAGGTTCGCTATGCGAGAACAGGCGGTGAGTCTATGGCTATAGCCGTTCGCATAGCTCGTGCAAAAACACAAAAAGATATTATTTTATTTTGCGGATACCATGGATGGCATGATTGGTATCTTGCTGCAAATCTTGGCGATAATGAAGCCCTAGATGGTCATCTGCTTCCAGGACTTTCTCCTCGCGGTGTTCCGCGTGGATTAAAAGGGACATCTTTTCCCTTCAAATACAACGACACTGATAGTTTTTTAAAGCTCTACGAAAGGCACAAAGGCAATATAGCCGCGGTAGTTATGGAACCTTTAAGAAATGATTATCCACAGCAGGATTTCATAGACGTTATTCATGAAAAAACAAAGAGTGACAATATTGTCTTAATTGTAGATGAGATAACGGCAGGATGGCGGTTAACACATGGAGGAGCACACCTCATTCTTGGTATAGAACCCGACATTGCAGTTTTTGGAAAAGCTCTAAGCAATGGTTACCCAATGGGTGCCATCATAGGCAAAAAAGGCGTGATGGATGCTACTCAAGATACTTTTATCAGCAGTACGTATTGGACTGACAGAGTAGGACTAGTTGCTTCGATTGCCACCATTCATAGTTTGAAAGAACACAATGTTTCAGACCATCTCAACAACATAGGCAAAAAAGTACAAGAGGGCTGGAAACAAATTGCCGCTTCGCACGATATCCTTATAACTGTTGGTGGCATATACCCTTTGGGGCATTTTAGTTTTGTACGCAAAGATGCACTTGTTTTAAAAACACTCTTTACCAAGCTTATGCTTGAGAGAGGTTTTTTAGCAACAACGGCTTTTTATGCCTCTTTTGCACATAAGCAAAAAGATGTAGATGCATACCTTGAAGCTGTTGATGCAGTTTTTAGCGCTCTTGCAACATACATAAAAGAAGAGACTCTTAATGAACACTTATCTACTCCGGTATGTCATAGCGGATTTTCAAGACTCACATAAGTTTACCGTTTTTAGGAATGTTTTTTGCTGAGTTAAGAGCACATCTTATCTTCACAAAGGCTTCCCCATTATGGACTCCATAGAACAGCAGGCTATAGCACTGTTTGAGAAAAACTTGCTTTTTTTAAAACAAAAACATGAAAATGTCTATCTTAAGGTTGCTGTGCTCAACCAAGCCATGGCAGATGGAAGCTACAAAGAAAACTACGCTCTTGAGTACAAAGAGTCCTATTTTGATATTTTGGATTTGAAGAGTGGGAGTTATTTATATACTCAAGACAGTATCGCACATGCAAAACAGATGGCGCAACAAGTCAACTATAAGAAAAACGATAGTGTTATCGAAGGTTTTTATAACATACGTCCACTTTCCGATGCTGAAGCTGAAATTTTTGATAAAACTGTCAATTTAAAAAACTCTCTTTTCGCAACTGCAAAAATCATCAGTTACAACAAAAAAGTAACATCAAAAAATGATGAAATGCGAGAGATTTTCAAGTATATCTTTTGTGGGGTAGGGTTGGGCCTGCATCTCACTTACATACAAAAAAAGGTACATGCCCATTTACTTTTCATAGTTGAAAAAAATCTAGAGATTTTTCGTCTCTCTATGTTCGTTACCGACTATGCAAAACTTAGTGCCAATGCAACACTATTTTTTTCCATCATGGAAGAAAAATCTCACACCTTTAATGATTTTTTTACTCAAGCATATACACATAACCACTACATCAAATATTCTGTTCTCTCTCAAGATAACATTCAAGACATCAAAGAGATTCAAGAGTCTATCGTTCAGTCTATTCACCACATTCGCCCCTATGCAAAAGCCTTAAGAGAGTTTTTAAAAGCTCCCGAGTATCTTGTAGAAAAATTTCCTTTTATAGACTTAAGCTGCGAACTATTACAGTCTCATCCCCTAGCTAACAAACCTGTTTTACTCATAGCTTCAGGACCATCACTAGACCACAACTCCAAGTGGCTGCAAGAAAACAGAGATAAATTTTTCATCATTTGTGTACTCTCATCCATTAAAACACTCCATAAGCTAGGTGTAGCACCAAGCATGGTTGTTCATATAGATTCTGAGTCAGATGATGTTAGATTTTTTCACCAGATTGATATAAATGATTTTTTTAAAAATACCATTTTTATATGTTCTAGCGTTGTTGCTAGAAGCGTTATAGATAAAATACCCAAAAAACAACTCTATTTTGTAGAATCAGCATCAAATTACAAAAAAGGAGCAAAAATAGTCTCTGTTCCAAGCATAGGAGAAACAGCTTACTTTTTAACTCTTCTCTTTGGTGCAAACCTCATCTACCTTTTAGGCTTAGACTTAGCCCTTGACCCGCAAACAAAAAGCAATCATACTGCAGGGCACCATGAATACAAAGAAATTTCGGATGCATCGCATGAGGAGTTAAGTTATACGCTACATGACACTATCTCCTATACAAAAGGAAACTTTTTAGATAAAGTTCCTACAACCCCAAACTACCAACTATCCATCATGGCATTTAGCGCTATATCAAACCGTTACCTCTCAAAAGAGTGCAAAGTTTATAACCTAAACAACGGGGCTTTTCTTGAAGGAGCCTCTCCTTTACGCACTGATGCACTCGATACGACACAATTTAAAACTCTTCATAAAGAAAAAATCTTTGATGAACTTAAAACTTTTTTTGATTCTATCTCTTCAACAGAACTCACACAAGATGAGATAGAGTACTTCGAAAAACAGATAAATGAAGCAAAGAGACTTGTAAAACTCGTTAAGAAATTTGAGCTAAATGCACCTCTAAATAGTTATCCTGCGTACATCATGGAGTTTTATACACTCTACAAAGAACTACTGCGTTTAAACAAAAATGAGGTTTATGATATCAACGAGGTGTTCTCTTTGTACATGCAGACTATCGCCAGTTATATATTTGACATCTTTAACACTAAAGAGGTGTTAGTCCATGCAGAGCATATACAAGAGATACATCAGATTTTTGTACAACAGCTTAAAAAAATTTTAAATCTCTATATTACAACTATGGATATTTATCTGGAGTGGGCAAAAAAGTAGGAAGAGAAGAACAAAGCAAGTTGTAAAACTTGCTTTGTAGTGGAGTAAAAACTACTGGAGTAGTCTCATAACATTTTGTTGTACAGCATTTGCTTGGCTCATTGCATAAGCGCCTGACTGCGCAAGGATGTTGTGTTTTGCAAAAGTTGCACTCTCTGCCGCAAAGTCAACATCACGGATTTGTGATTCAGCTGCTGCAACGTTTACTTGAGTTACAGAGATGTTTCTCACCGTACTCTCAAGCTGGTTTTGAGTAGAACCGAGGTTAGAACGAACTTCATCAAGCTGTTTTAAAGCCGAATCTGTAATCAAGATAGCAATCTCTGCTGAGTTACGACTAGTCACATCTATGTCTTCTAGTGATGTACCCTGTTCAAGAACAGCTTTTGTGCCGCTTGTAAATCCAAAAGAGTCAGGATCTGTTCCACCCACCTTGACTGCAGCGTCGCTATAAATCTCTACGCTTCCCGCTTTCGACTGATTTGTAACACCTTTTGTCAGCATAAACACGGTGTTTGCATCTGTTCCGGCTATATTTAAATCATCTCCATTATTGACTGAAAGGTTTAGTGTGCCATCTCTTGCAATATATGAATCACTCATACCGTCGATATCTTTGATAGCAGACTGTAGCGCCAAACGAGCAGAACCAGCTGTAGCACCATCACCGTAAGTTCCTGCCATATCTACACCATTTATAACTAACTCGCCAGCCTCTATCACAACAGCAGCCGTATCTGTAGATTCAAGTGTTCCAACCGCAGATGTTCCAGCAGCACTTGTAAGATTATCTACTGTTAAACCTGAGTAAGTTGCAGAGTTTTGGTTAGTTCCCACATCGGCAGTTGTAATACCACCCGCATCCAAGCCAGCACCCGCAACTGTAAGCGTCTGCTCACCAGACAACACAGTTTGTTCGATTGTTAGTGTAGCTGAACCTGTAGCGCTTGTAACAACCGCACCAAACTCACTGCTTGCATTGATTAATGCGCGTAATCCATCGGCTACCTGAATAGCTGTTTGACCAGAAGTCGCCGTATATGTAACAGAGGCACCATTAGCATTTGTAATACTTACATCACCACCACCCGTTGACGCGACAAGAGTAACCGTATCAACATCATTATCTCTAGTAGCGATAGAGATATTTCTACCATCTGTTGACTCAAGAACCAGCTTGCTTTCAGTGTTAAGAGATGCTGTTACACCTGTTTGATCTGAAATAGCATTGATAGCACGGACTAACGCTCCATCACTGTCATTTGCCACAACAGTAGTATCCGCTATAGCAACACCATTAATCTTCAAAAAGTTAGTAGAGTCTATAACACCTGCAGACACTGCTGCCGCTGCTGTAAGTGAGTTATGACCCTCAGCCACAAGCCCTGTAGCATTTGTGATAGCCGCTGCAACACTCGCCGCATCAGTAAGCTTTGTCGGAGACAATGAGTTGATAGTAGTAGATACATCAATATCATTAATCTCAAGTTCGCCTGCCTTAAGAGTGTATCCTGCCGCACCCTCATCCAAGTTTGTAGTAGCTAAAGCAGTGCGAGTCTCAGCCCCGCTAGTACTCTTAAGATCTCCTACAGAATCCGTCTTTACGTTACCTACAGAAAGACCTACAGTCTCCCCTGCATATGCACCGATGTGAAATGCCTTATTTGTAAATGTACCATCAAGAAGGGTTTGACCGTTGAAAGAAGTCGTCTTTGCAATGTTGTTAGCTTCTTCTAAAAGCTTGTCGATATCTCTTTGGATAGCCGCACGAGAATCGGCATTTTGACCATCAGATGCTGCTTGGATAGATTTGGTTCTTACAGTATTGATGATGTTTTCGTACTCATCAAGAGCACCATCTGCTGTCTGAGTAACACCGATACCATCATTTGCATTTCTGATAGCTTGTCCAAGACCTGTTGACTGAGCTTTAAGCGAGTTAGCAATTGTAAGACCAGAAGCGTCATCTGCTGCTGTGTTGATACGAAGACCTGAACTCAAAGCTTTAAGACTTTTATCAAGCCCGATGTTGTTCATAGTAGAATTTCTGTGTGCGTCCATTGCCGCAATGTTTGTGTTAATTCTAAAACCCATTGTAAATCCTTTTTGGGTAGAGCTTTGGCTCTATCTGTTTAATTTTATCGAGGCATCCTTGCCTTGATGGTAACTAAATCGTCAGTAGAAAAAATAACTTTAATTTTTTAGAGAGAAATTTTTGTACATTTTGGTGGGATGTAAAGAAACAGAGGGGCAAGCATGGCGCTTACTCCCCAATCTCAGCGATTTTCGCATCAAAATCTTCCGATATAGTGTCAGAATATCAGTTGTTTATACCGCTTTTTCCAGATGTTGCGCTAAAAACATCTTCATAATCGCTTGTCTTGCAACACCAAGTCTTTTAGCTTCTTTGTCAAGTCTCTCTATCATCCATACTGGCAAGTCGAGATTTACTCGCTTTTGTGCAAGATTTGGTCTGTGTCCTTTTGAATAATCGACAAACTCTGTTATGTCGCCGTCACTCTCAAATAGTTCATCAAATTCTTTAGCTGTTTTCATAGTGTTGTATCTCCTCTTTTCTTGATCTTCTCACGGATATGATACGAATAGCACTACCTCTGTATGTAATGACGGCAGAATAGTGCTTGTTTGCTATCTTGCCTATACATAAGTGACGCATCTCATCTATAAAAGATAGCGGAACTTCCAAAAGGTTTTCGTCTTGCCATAGCAACTGTGCTTCTTCAAAGTTTATACCGTGCTTCTCTTCATTTATATCTGATTTATTGCTATCATATTCAAATTTCATACAATTATTATACCAAATATATTAGAATTTACTACTCCCCAATCTCCGCAATTTTCGCATCAAAGTCTCCTGAAATCGTGTCGAACTCATTTTGTAAAATCTCTAAGAGTTCAAACATTTTCTCTACCTCTTTTTGCTCCATGGAGACGAGTTTTGAAAACTCTATGATTTTAAAACTATCATTTTTGGTTGTTGCTTCGAGGAGCTTTTTTTGGTGGGATGCTAGTGTCTCTTCGCTTTTGATGATGGATGCTTCTAGCTTTTCTATCTTTTTCTTTATCGGGGAGACGAGTTTGTTTTTGTTTCTCACCAAATCAGCTTTTGTTTTTTTGTTGTCTTTGAAGCTGTTTTTTGGTTTTGGTTTTACAAAATCATCCTCAACTTCTTCTTCCCAACCCATTTTTTCTAAGAAGAGGTCGTAACCGCCGTCAAAATACTCTGCACCGCTTCTTGTAAAGACGATAAGTCTGTCGCATACACGGCGGAGCAACTCTTCGGAGTGGGTTACGATGATAACGGAGCCTTTGAAGTTTTGGATAGCTACGGTTAATGCTTCGATGGAGTCCATATCTAAGTGGTTTGTAGGCTCATCCAAAAAGAGAAGGTTTACATTTCGAGCCAAAATCTGTCCTAACATGACACGGCTTTTTTCGCCTCCTGAGAGAAGTGAGACTTTTTTGTCGGCGCTATCGCCGCTAAACATCATAGCCCCTGCAATGCCACGAATATTTTGCGCTGAGAGTTTTGTGTTTGCGGAGTGGATTTCATCTAAAACCGTGCTGTTAGGGTGCAATCTTGCGATATTTGTCTGCCCAAAGTGCGCAAACTCGGTGGTTGTGTGCATGTGAACTTCGCCGCTGAGTGGCTTTAGCTCTCCTGCGATGGTGTTGAGAAGGGTTGATTTTCCTTTGCCGTTCTTTCCGATGATGCCAAGTCTCTCCCCTTTTTCAAGCACAAAAGAGATATTTTTAAACAAGATATTGTCAGGCGTGTAACCAAAAGAGAGGTTTTTCACATCAAGCAGAACTTTTGCAGGTGTATCTTTGTAGTTAAAGTCAAACTCAAGCGTGGAGTCATAGCCTAAATCCTCAAGCAAATCCATCTTCTCAAGCTGTTTTACTTTTGACTGTGCAAGAGCGGCGGTTGAGGCACGGGCTTTGTTACGGGCGATAAAATCCTCAAGCTCTTTTACTTTTTTGTCTTGTGAAATCTTCTGCTTCTCATAAAGCTCTTCATTCGCCTTTAGCTGATCGTAAAATTTATGTGTATCGCCCTGAATGATGTTTAGATTTCGGCGGATAATCCCCATCGTATGCGTGGTTACGCCATCCATAAAATCTCTGTCGTGGGTGATGATGATAACCTCACCCTCAAAGGCTTTTAAGAAGTTTTTGAGCCATCTAAGAGAGAGGATGTCAAGGTAGTTTGTCGGCTCATCCAAAAGCAGCAGGTTTGGTTCTGTTACCAAAAGTTTTGCAAGGTTGATACGAATCTGATAACCGCCCGAAAAAGAGAGCGGGTTTTTCTCCAAATCTTCATGCGTAAAGCCCAAACCAAAGAGAATCTTCTCGACACGGTAGATATCGTACTTCATATCCTCTTCAAGTGCGAGTGCTGCCTCTTCTCTAAGTGTCGTCTCACTAAACTCCAAATACTGCTTAAGCGCGCCTATTTTGTACCCTTTTGGGATAACCACTTCGCCGCTATCGGGTGTCTCTTCGCCGAGGATAAGTTTAAAAAGCGTTGATTTACCGCTGCCGTTGCGCCCTACAAGCCCGACTTTGTTGCCAGAGTTTAGTTTGAAGTTAAGATTACTAAAAAGCTCTTGTTTGCCGAAATTTTTTGAAATATTTATAAGTTGTATCATGATTTGTTTTTACCTTTTTATCTCTTCTAGTATCCACTGCCACTCGCCATAGCCGCTTGTTGTGTTTATATGTCCCGCATTTTCTAAAACCATCATCTCTATACCCAGAGCCTCTTGAAGCTCTGCCGCCTCATTTTGTGACATGTAAGGGTCGTTTGTCGAGGTGACAAGCAGTGCCTCTTTTGCATAGAGTTTTTTAGGGATAGAGCATGGGAAAAAGCTCTCAAGTTCTTTTATATCGCATCTAAAACTGGGCGGAGCGACAAGAAAAAGCTTCTCTAGCTCTTCTATGCCGCCGCCGCTGCAGAGATGAAACCAAAGCGTGTTAGCGATGGAGTGGCAAA
Organism: Sulfurimonas lacustris; assembly: GCF_059705355.1. NCBI lineage: Bacteria > Pseudomonadati > Campylobacterota > Epsilonproteobacteria > Campylobacterales > Sulfurimonadaceae > Sulfurimonas > Sulfurimonas lacustris. Next base: position 174,735 of record NZ_AP046125.1, on the reverse strand, counting down.
CGACGACAGTTGGTCTAAATGCCGCTATCTCCGCTTGTAACTCTCTAAGCCAGATATCTTTGTTCGGAAAATCGATATTGCTAAACTTTAAAAAGCTCACACAACCGTAATCTTTGGCGATTTCAACCGCCAACCAACTCTGCCAGTGAGGAAAATCGCTTCCGCCCCAGCCATGAAGTATCAAAACTCTTTTCATGCAATCTGTGCGAGTGCGCTCTTTACTCTTGCTATCGTCTCATCTTTGCCGATGATAGCCATAACGCTATCAAGCCCTGGACCGCTCATTTTGCCTAAAAGTGCCACACGCAAAGGCTGTCCGATTTTGCCAAAGCCGATGTTCATCTCTTTGACGACCTCTTCCATGAGGTGGTGGTAGTCGCTTGGAAGATGAAGCTCACTGCACGCACTTACCTTTGAGACAAAGTTTTCAAGCACCTCTTTTGCATCGCCTTTAAACGCCTTTTCAACGGCTTTTTCATCCAGACTCTCAGGAGCTATGATGATCTCATTTACAAGTTGCGCCATCTCTTTGAGTGTTTTTGCTCTCTCTTTTAGTGCGTCAAGCAAAATCTCTTTTTTGTCATGAGAAGTGAGCAAAAGACCGTATGGCTCAAGCAGTTCTACCAGCTCCTCGTTTGGTGTGTTTTTGATGTAGTGGGAGTTGAGCCAATCGAGCTTTTCGGTGTTGTAGATGGAAGCGGAGCGGTTGATATTTTTAGGGTTGAAACACTCCATCATCTCATCCATAGAAAAAATCTCCTGATCACCGTTGCTCCATCCAAGGCGCACTAAAAAGTTCAGAAGTGCCTGTGGCGTGTAGCCCATCTCTTTGTACGCCATAACATCCGTCGCACCGTCTCTTTTGGAGAGTTTTTTGCCCTCGTGGTTATGAATCATCGGGACATGATAAAACTTTGGTACGGTGAATCCGAGTGCTTCATAGACTACTATTTGTTTTGGCGTGTTGGAGAGGTGGTCATCCCCACGGATAACCTCGGTAACGCCCATAAGATGGTCATCAATCGCCACAACAAAGTTGTAAGTCGGCGAACCGTCACCACGAGCGATGACAAAATCATCCAAGATATCCTCCGCTTTAAAAACAACATCCCCTTTGACACCGTCACGAACGACTATCTCGCCGCTTAATGGTGCTTTGATGCGGATAACAGGCTCTACACCCTCTGGCGGAGTGCCATCAAAGTCACGGTATCTTCCGTCATACTTTGCACGCTCTTTGTTTGCCGTCTGCTCCTCTCTAAGCGCATCAAGCTCCTCTTTGGACATGTAGCATCTGTACGCTTTGCCCTCATCCAAAAGACGCTTGATATAGATGACATAGATGTCGTCTCTTTGGGATTGGTAGGTTATCTCGCCATCATGCTCTAAGCCCAGCCAATGAAATGCCTTTACAATCGCCTCTGCCGCCTCTTGCGAGTTTCTAGCCTTGTCTGTGTCTTCAATGCGAAGAAGAAATTTGCCGCCGTTTTTTCTCGCCCAAAGATAGGAAAAAAGAGCCGTTCTCAAACCGCCGATGTGCAAATAGCCCGTAGGACTTGGAGCAAAACGAGTTACAACCATAAAAAAGCCTTTAGTAAATAGTTGCGCAATTTTAAGCAAACATTTGTTAAAAGCGGGTAAAATAGCCATCTTTAATTCAAGAGGAAGTTGCTATGTATAAGATAATTTTATTACCGTTCGTATTTGTTGCGATGTTGGGGGCTGAGCTTGTCAATGGTGTAAGTGCCGTTGTCAAAGGAGAAGCTATAACGCTTCACGATGTCAAAGAGGAGATGCGCCTCTCAAACACAAGTGCTACCGATGCAAGAGATATTTTGATACGCAAAAAGCTTGAAGCTGCTGAGATTGTGGAGAGAAAAATCAGTGTTAACTCCACCGAGGTGTATGAAGATATCAAAAAAATGGCTGCTTCAAACAAGATGAGTATTGACCAGCTCTACGACAAGGTGCGTGAGTCTAACGGTCTTAGTTCGGCAGAGTTTAAAGAGAAAATCAAAGAGAAACTCCTCTCACAAAAACTCTATTCAGCCATAGCTTACGCATCTATGGAAGCTCCTGATGAAGATGCTATGAAAGAGTATTATGAGCTCCACAAAGAGGAGTTTTCCCGTCCAAAAGCTTTTGTCGTCACGCTCTACTCATCATCAAACGAAGAGGCACTTAGAAAAAAAATGACAACACCTGTTTTTTCTTCCAGTGAAGTAAAGATTGAGGAGAGAACACTTCCTTATGACACTATTTCTCCAGAATTAGCGCAGCTTTTGGAAAAAACAGAGCCAAAAAGTTTTACCCCTATCATCATGGATCAAAAAGGGGCATATATGAGTTTTTACCTCAAAGAGATGCAAAAACCCTCTACAAACAGCTATGAAGAGATGAAAAATCAGCTTAGTAACCTTGTTATGGGTGAAAAAAGAGAGCAGGTTTTGAGTGACTACTTTGCAAGATTGCGAGGGAATGCTGATATCGTAATGGTTCGAGAAGCGAAGTAAATGCTCAGTGATACGAACTTTATCAACATTGCCAAAGAGATAGCCACCGCCTCAAAGTGCGTCTCAAAGCAAGTGGGAGCGGTTATCGTCAAAGATGGGCGCATCCTCTCCACTGGCTACAACGGTACCCCTGCCGGATATATAAACTGCCGTCAACATTGGGACGGTAACTACACTTCAGAACATCACGACTGGTCCAAAACATACGAGATTCATGCAGAGATGAACGCCATCATTTGGGCGGCAAGAAAAGGGATAAGCATTGAGGGAGCTACTATTTATGTAACGCTTGAGCCATGCAGTGAATGCAGTAAAAACATCATAGCAAGTGGCATAAAGCGCATCGTTTACCTCAAGCCTTACGAGCATACGCACTCAGAGGTAATCTCAAAATTTATCAAAGATAACGGCGTAAGTATAGAAAAACTTGGAGAAGAGTAATGGTAGAAGATAAAGAGTTGCGAGCAGAGATAGGCAAGCATCTGATGCAGCCGGAGAACTACGGCAAGCTTGAAGATGCTTCTTGTGTGGGCGTGGGGATAGACCATGCTACAAAAAGCTATGTGATTATGTACATCAAAAGGGATGAAGAGAATATCTTGGATGTGATGTTTGGGACAAACGGCACACAAGATACGACAACGCTTGGTTCACTTTTTACAGAGATGATAAAAGGCGACACCGTAGAGAACGCACTTGAGACTGTTGGGGCATTAGAGAAGGATGTGCAAGAGAGTTACGCATCGCTTCCAAAACCAAAAGTGGATATGTCAAAACCGGAGGGTGAGCAGGTAGAGCACATCTCAACAGAGCATCAAGACAGCGCAAATATGGTACTAACCGCTTTTCGTGCCGCAATGCGCCATTATGAACGCAAACTTGGCGGTATAGAGGAGGAGCAGTTTGAGCTTAGCATCTCAAAAATGTGTCCATACTCCACCACCGAGTGCCACTTTGTAAAGAAAGAGAGTAAAGAAGACTAGCTTTTTAAAAATGCTTCGATTCTCTCGCTCGGACGTCCGATAATCGCTTTGTCGCCTTTGATGATGATGGGGCGTTCAATAAGTTTTGGATGCTGCACCATAGCGTCGATAAGTGCGTCATCCTCATGCTCCTCTTTGAGGTGTAACTCTTTGTAAAGCTCCTCTTTTGTACGCATAAGCTCCCTTGGAGCAACTCCTAACATTTTTAAAACCTTTTGAATGCTCTGTTTGTTTGGAGCTTCTTCAAGGTAGCGCACAACTTCTGCATCACACCCATTTTGCGTTAAAATATCCATGGCCTCACGTGATTTTGAGCATTTTGGATTGTGCCAAATAGTAATTTCTTTCATTTTTACCTTTCTTTTTAGACTTTTCATAACCTCTGTTTGTGAACGATTCTGCAACGGAAGGGTCACAACAAGCGAAGCGGTTGTGGGGCACCCACCGTGAAGCCTTAGTGAACAAACAGAAGTTATGAAGAAGTTTTTTCTTGCTTCATTACAAGAAGTTTATTGGCATTTTACATTATAATGCATCAAAATTTTCTGGAGGATTTGATTTATGGTAAATGTCGTTTTATATATCCATATACTAGCAGCAACAGCGTGGATAGGGGGTTCTTTGCTTCTTTTTGCGCTTGGCATACTTCTAAAGGGCAAAGAGGCGCAAGCACAGACTTATGAGTACCTTGGACCGATTTATGGCTATTTTGAGACTTTTTGGCTTGTTGTGCTCATCGCTACGGGTGGTTTTCTCTTTGTTCATTTTAACCTTATTTCCGTACTCACACTCGACATCAACGAGTCAACACTTGGCTATATGATGAGCAACAAACTCTTTTATGTAGGGACTATCACGGTTCTAACCATCATCCATATGCGCATCGCACTCAAGACACATAAAGGCAATCGTACAACGCTCCAAAAGATAGTTTCACGTGCCAGTTCTATGCTGATTTTCTTCCTCAATCTTGTAGTGCTCTGGTACGCTATGCAGTTAAGACATATACTTTCGTGACCCAAATCCAAAAATGCGCATCTCGAGACGCATACGCCATACTCTCCTTTTTTAAAGAGAGTAGGTGTGACGATGGAGATGTTATCGAACTTGAATTTTTAGACACTGACATAGAGTACTTCGGCTACAAAACATTTGTCGATTTGGCACAGCTCTTTATTATGAAACTTCTCACACCGCTCAAAAAAGATGAAACCACTACGATTCTAAGATTTCAAAAACTCTCCCAAAAAAGCTCTTTTCACAACTCCGATGACGCAAGCAGTGAGAAGTATGGCGTGCAAAGCCCATTTTTTGCAATCGACAAAACAAAAGAGTTCAGCTTTTTATACCACTACCAGAAGTCACTGGAATTTGTGGATGTAAAAAGCAAAAAGAGAGTTCTAAACCTCGGCATCAACCGTGGTGATGAGTTTTTAGTTATCAAAGAGATGCTCGGAGATGATGCGTTTGAGAAGATAGAGTTTGTCGGCATCGACTACTCAGCCTCAGCCATAGAGTACGCAAAAGAGACATTTAGGGCAGATAAAAATGTCTCATTTTTTTGCCATGACATCAACAAACTTGAAGAGCTAAAACTAGGAAGATTTGACCTCATCATCTCCATCGGCACACTGCAAAGCTCCAACATAGAGTTTAACGCCACATTTATGTCTCTTTACCAAAACTTTCTTGACAGTGGCGGTGCTATAGTGCTAGGTTTCCCAAACTGCAGATGGATAGAGGGCGAAATGATATACGGTGCAAAAGCTCCAAACTACCCATTTAGCGAACTAAGTTTGGTTTTAAAAGATATCCACTTTTGCAAAAAATACCTTCAGCAAAAAAAGTACAGAGCAGTGGTGACGGGGAAAGATTACCTCTTTTTGAGTGCGAGGAAAATAGGGCTGGCTAAAACTTTATAGAGAGATAAAAACTAATCTCAAACCTGCTGTCTTCACTTAAATAGTTGTTCTTTTTGTAGATAACATAAGGCGGCTTTGTAGTAGTTTCGTACTCGCTTCTTGGGAGCCATTCGTGGTAAACCCATTGGATAAACTTTAGCATGTCACCTTGTTCGCCCTCCAAATCAAACTTAGCGTAAATGCCATCGGAGATGTTGAACTTTGGGAGTCTGTCGCTTTGAACTTTTGTTCCCTTTTCTACGACTACGCATGCGACATACTGGCACTCATGAAGCGGTGTTACGGTTGGATTGTCGTGAAAAAGTGCGATTTGTTTGTACTCTTTTATATTGTTGCTAAAAATCCAAGTTTGCAGTTTTTGCCAAGTCTGTTTTATCTGTGCATTGTAGCCGCTGTGTCTGATGTAGTACGCCTCCATGAGCGGCATTTTTACGATGGTTGGCTCTATGTGGTCAAATTTTGCGGTTGATTTTTTGGCTTTTTTGGACTGCTCGATGATGTGCTGTGAAAACTTTTTATATCCACCGCTCTTCCACTCCTTTGGTGTCATGCCAAATCGCTCTTTAAAGACTCGTAAAAAGGATGTTTGAGAGCTGTAGCCGCAGATATTTGCCACATCGCTGATGGTTGAGTATCTGTTGGTCAGCAGTAGATTTGAGGCTTTTTGAAGCCTGATGGATTTGATGCTCTCATAGATATTTTTTCCAAATATCTCTTTGAAAATCCTGTGCATGTGAAACTTGCTGACTTTTAAGTCCTCGCTCAACTCATCCATGTCGATATTTGTGTCGATGTGCGTATAGACATAGTACATGATGTCGTTGGCGATTTGTACTCTTTTTTGAAGGGTTGCTTTTTTCATGACAATAATTTTAGCAAAATATTTATATTTTTAATACAAAAAAAGATATTTTATTTAGCAATAATAGATAGTTTTATAAGCATAAATAGTGAAGAATTTATTTTTTTAAAGCTATAGAATTTCATCAAAATTTATCCGCAAGGTGCGAGAGATGAAAAAAATCACAAAGATACTGGTCGCAAACAGAGGCGAAATCGCTCTAAGAATCATTAGAGCATGTAAAGAGTTGGATATAAAGAGCGTTGCTATCTTCTCAGAAGTGGATGTCGAGGGGATTTGGGTAAAAAAGGCGGATGAGTGCTACCCGATAACGGGGGATGCGCTTCAAGCGTACCTTGACTATGACCGTATCATCACGCTTGCACTTAAAGCGGGTTGTGACGCTATCCACCCAGGGTATGGTTTCTTGTCTGAAAATGCAGAGTTTGCGGCGGCTTGTGGGGAGAGAGGGCTTATATTTATCGGTCCAAAACCGGAACACATCGCACTCTTTGGCGATAAGATGGCTTCAAAAGTAGCTATGCGTGAGATAGGCGTTCCTGTTTTAGAAGGAACGGATGAGCCGATAGTTGACAAAGCAGAGGGTGGAAAAATCGCCGCTAAAATCGGTTTTCCGGTTATCATCAAAGCGGCATTTGGCGGCGGCGGTAGAGGCATGAGAATCGTAAAGAGCGCAAAATTCTTTGATGAGATGTTTGACTCTGCTACAAATGAAGCTAAAAAATATTTTGGAAAAGGGGATGTTTTCATCGAAAAATATGTAGAAAATCCTCGCCATATCGAAATCCAAGTAGTGGCTGACAAATACGGCAATGTCGTGCATTTGGGGGAGAGAGACTGTTCTATCCAGAGACGCCATCAAAAAGTTATCGAAATCGCTCCATCTCCAAGATTAAATCCTGAAGCAAGAAAAGAGCTTTACAGAATCTCTACAAAAGCGATGATGAAACTAGGGTATGAGAGTGTCGGAACGGTGGAGTACCTGCTTGATGAAGACGACAACATCTATTTTATAGAGATGAACACAAGGGTTCAGGTTGAGCATCCTGTCACGGAAATCATCTCGGGAGTGGACATTATCCAAAGAATGATAGAGATTGCTGAGGGCGATAAACTAAAATATCTGCAAGAGGAGATTAAGTTCCGTGGATATGCCATAGAGTTTAGAATCAATGCGGAAAATCCTCAAAACAACTTTATGCCATCAGTTGGGACTATCACAAACTACATGACTCCGGGTGGTCCGGGTGTGAGACTTGACTCAAGCGTTTACACGGGCTACACTATCGTGCCAAACTACGACTCAATGGTAGGAAAGCTCATTGTTTGGGCGATTGACTGGGAGGGTGCGGTAAAAAAGGCTTCAAGAGCGTTAGATGAATTTTACATCGACGGCGTTATCACAAATCTTCCACTTCACAGAGAGATAGTAAAGGATAAGGACTTTATGGAGGGCAAACTAAACACTAGCTACCTTGATAAAAAAATGGAGCTTTTCAACCTTAAAGCGACAAAATCAATTGCAGAAGAGGAGCAAAAGATCTCTTTTCTTGCAGGACTTATCAAGAAAATTAAAGAGCATAAGCTGGTTGTAAGACACTAGGGTGGCGTTGGCAGGCGGAGAGATTTTCTTTCTTTGGGTACAATTTTAAACAAAAACGAGGAGCTTAAGAGATGCAAGATGCTATCATAAAGGGAAACGAGCTTTTCCAAAAGAGTTTTTTTAAGGCGTATGAGAAGGAGTTTTTACAACTCTCTCATAAAGGGCAGGCTCCAAAAGCACTCTACATCGGCTGTTCTGATTCCAGAGTTTTGCCAAACCTCATCACCAAAAGCGCACCGGGGGATCTTTTTGTTATCCGCAATGTGGGAAATTTTGTCGCCCCTTACAAGCCTGATGAGGATTTTCACTCCACCGCTTCGGCCATCGAGTATGCGGTGAGTGTGTTGGAAGTCAAAAATATCATCGTTTGCGGACATACAAAGTGCGGCGCGATTGAGGCTATCCATCAAAAAAGCTGTGAGAACAACCCTGAACTTGTCCATACAAAAACATGGCTCACGCTTGGTGAGAGTGCTAAATCTCAAGCTATTTTGGCATTAGGGTTAAAGGCAGATAAAGAGATTTTATATCGTCTTACTGAAAAACTCTCCGTTGTTTCGCAACTAGAAAACCTTTTAACTTATCCATCCGTTAAAAAAAGAGTTGATAACGGAACGGTTGCCATCCATGGCTGGATATACGACATAGAGAGCGGTGAGATAGAGTACTACGATCCGGAAATCTCACAGTTTTTACCGCTTAGTTCGCTTAAGGTGGAAGAAGAGTTATAAAAGGTATTTTTTTATCCACACGCTTAAAACATAAAGCCCCCAGACATGCTGTTTGAAGCCGCCTGCGTGGGCTTTTTGTATGTATTCGTCAAGCTTGTCCCTTTTAAAAATCCCGCTCTGCTCGTTGACCTCTCTTATGAGGTCTATCTTTTTGCTCTCTATGAGATACTCCATAAAAGGATTTGAGAACCCTTTTTTCTTTCTTGTGAGTATTTTTGTATCTATATGCGGTTTTAAAACCTCTTTTAAAAGTGCTTTTGTTACGCCGTCTTGGTAGCGGATTTTTGGGTCTATGCTAAAGATGAGAGAGGCTAGTTTGTGGTCTAAAAACGGGGTACGGGACTCAATGGAGTGCGCCATGCTGACGCGGTCAAGCTTTGCAAGATAGTGTTCTGCTTGGAAGAGGTGCAAGTCGATGTAACTGTACCAGATGCTCTCGTCGGTGTGGGCAGATGCGTCAAATCGTTCTCGGTAGCTTTTTATGTATTTGAGCGATTCGTTGTCTCTTACATTTTGGCGCATAGCGATATTTTTTTGCAAATCGCTAAAGCTCTCCCCTGTGGTGCGAAACAAAAGTGTGCCGTCAAAGACTCTTTTGTAGCGTTCCCACTCTCTGTTCATGGAGAAGTTGGAGTGAAAATAGTTACTGAGCCAGTTTTTGTTTTTTAGCCGTGTCAGGTTCTGCACATCCAAAAATTCAAAATATTGCCGATACCCCAAAAAGAGTTCATCGCTTCCTTCTCCGCTTAAAACCACTCTGTAACCATCTTGTTTGATCTGCTCAAAAAGAAGGTAGAGAGGTACTGCGGCTGGGTCGTTGAGCGGTTCGTCAAGGGTCTCTAAAACCCGCTCGCTCGCCTCTAAAAACTCCTCTTGTCCTATAACAACTTCCCTGTTTTTCACGCCCAGAAGCTCTGCACTCTCTTTGGCGTTTTGCCGCTCATCGTACTTTGCAAACTCCCTGTAGCCCAGAGTATAGGTTTGCAAGTTTGCACCGCCTTTTAGTGCAAAAGCGTTTATCGCCGCACTGTCGATGCCGCCAGAGAGAAGCGATGCCATAGGTACATCGGCGTTTAGGCGCATATTTATGGACTCTTCAAGCATCTCTCGCACCCGAAAAACTGCCTCTTCTTTGTCGGTGATGAGATTTGGTTTTGCGTCAAGCAGGTCAAAATATCGCTTTACCTCGTAAGAATGGTTTTTGTAAACAAGGTACTCCCCCGCCCCAAGTTTTTTGATGCCTTTAAAAAAAGTAAAGGGCGGAGTGGGTGCCAAAAAGGAGAGATAGCTCAAAAGCGCATCGCCGTCCATCTCTGTTTTGTGCAAAAAAGGAAGAAGTGCTTTTATCTCCGAAGCAAATATAAATGCGTTGTTGTGGAGATAAAAGAGCGGTTTTTTGCCAAGTCTGTCACGAAAAAGGTAGAGCGTTTCATCGTCTAAAAGAGCGATGGCAAACATCCCGCGCAAGTGCGCTACAAACTCCACTCCCCATTTGAGATAAGCGGCGATAAGAACCTCGCTCTCGTTGCCGGATGTAAAGGAAAACTCCTCTTTTAACTCTGCTTGAAGCTCTTTAAAGTTGTAAATCTCCCCGTTAAATGAGAGCAAAATCTTCTCGTAAGCAAGCGGTTGGGCGGAAGCAGAAGAGGTATCCATGATACTAAGAAGCTGATGGGCAAAAAAGAGGTTTTTACGCTCCACAACACCGCAAAAATCGGGTCCTCTGTGCGTAAGTCTGCCAAGAGCCGCCCTAGCCATACCCTCTTCATAGCTACCCAAAATCCCAAAAACCGCACACATCTTTAAGCCTTTAAAAACATAACAGTGATATCGTCTTGCATATAGTCATCCCGCAAAATTACCTCTTTAACTCCCAAATGATTTGCCATCTGCATAATCTGCTCTGTTGTGAGGTAGTTGTAAGTCTGGCTCTTTTGCTCGCCATGAAGGACATTGAAACAAAAGCCGATTCGAGAAGATTTGAAGCAGTTTTGCACAAAAAGATAGCTCTCAAACTCCTCTAAAACATTCATCGCACCGCTGCAAATATAAAAATCGGCAGGAGGGAGTGTGTCTTTGCAGATATCCGCAACTATGATTTCGCATCCCGTTCGCTCACTTGCGATGGAGTACATGTCCACCAAAGCATCGATGCCGATGTACTCTTTTGGCGTTCTTTTTTTCTTCTGCATGTAAAGATACAAATCCCCAAACCCACACCCCGCATCCGAAACGCTATAGAGGCTCATATCTTGAGGCAACATCTCCAAAATGATCTCAAAGCGCACTTTTTGCGACTCTTTGGAGTGCCAGTTTACGCCTTTGGCTGTGATGCCGTACTTCTCTATGGCAGTGGAATAGAATGTTTTGTTATCGACTTTAGGCATGGTTCTTTTTCATTAAATTTCTTGCATAATCTCTGCTTGTGAACGATTCTGCAACGGAAGGGTCAAATCTAGCTTGCTAGATTTGGGGTACCCACCGTGAAGCCTTAGTGAACAAGCAGAGATTATGCAAGAAGTTTTTCGTTTCATTTGCGAATTATAGTATAAAATGGGACTAGAAACTTTAAAGGATTTTTTATGAACCATATGTACAATCTTGCCATTATCGGTGCAGGACCTGCCGGAATCGCTACGGCTGTGGAGAGTTATCTGCAAGGCATTCGAGATATCATCTTGCTTGAAAAAGACCAAAACCACAACTCTACCATACGAAAATACTACAAAGACAATAAGCGGGTTGATAAAGATTGGAAGGGGCAAAAAGTCGAACTTGACGGGCGTATCTACTTTGTGGATGGGACTAAGGAGAGTACTTTGGACTTTTTTGACGAGATTTTGGCACACCACTCTGTGGAGCTAAAAACCCATACAGAGGTGCAAAAGATAGAAAAAAGAGATGGATATTTTGAGGTTTTTGTGGGCGGCGGAAGCGTCAATGCAAAGTATGTGGTAGTAACTATCGGCAGGATGGGCAAGCCAAACAAACCAGACTACAAAATCCCACCGGAGATAAAAAACAAGGTTGGCTATACGCTTGAGGCATGCATGGGTGGCGAGAGAGTGCTTGTGGTGGGCGGTGGCGATAGTGCCATCGAGTATGCGGTTGACTTGAGCGGTAAAAATGAGGTAGCCATCTGCTACAGACGAGAGACTTTTAGACGTGCCAATCCTACAAACCAAAGAGATATCGCAAACGCCATCATGCACAAAGAGGTCGAGGCGATTTTGGGCGTGGACATCGTGTCGCTAGAAAATGAAGAGGGGAGAGTTAAAGCCAACTTTGACACCATAGAACCACGCATCTACGATAGGGTTATCTACGCTATCGGTGGTACGACACCAAGCGCATTTTTGGCAAGTTCAGGCATAAAAGAGGAGGATGGCAAACCCGTTCATGATGCAAACTACGAGACAAATATAGAGGGGCTTTTTGTAGCGGGAGACATAACACAAGAGTCTGGCGGAAGCATAGCTCTGGGGCTGAACCACGGCTACGCCATCGCGTGTCATATCCAAGACAAAAGCGCTATTTAAGCGCTTTTAAGAGATTTTCAAAATCAGTTTTGTTAGAAAATCCGACACTTTCATGCAGGATTTTTTGATTTTTTGCATCGACAAAAAAGGTTGTCGGAACCATCGGGGCATTTAAAAAAGAGGGGAAGTTTTTCTCCTCTTTGTTGATGATAAGAGGGATATAGTTAGATTTGACCATGGCATCTATCTGGGTATCGCTCAGTGTTTTTTTCTCAAACTTTGTACACCACGGGCAGTAGTTTGTTATCATAAGAACCATAAGGTTTTTTCCCTCTGCTTTTGCTTTGCCAACTGCTTTTTCATAGTTTGTTTCATACTGCATGCTTTGTGCAAACTCTTTATACCCATCGCCTAAAAGCAAAACACTGAGTGCCAAAAATAGAACTATCTTTTTCATAGGTTATCCTCCTTATATTGTGCAGCAAAAATCTCTAAAAGCTCCTCCGCATGCTCTAGCAACTCCTCCTCTGCATCCTCTGGAACGAAAATGCGTCCATTGAGATAAGAGAGGACAAAAATCTCCTCTTTGGTGTCAAGACGCATAGCACTCTCACCAAGCATAAGCTCTATTTTAAGCGCTAATGTATCACCAACGCCGATGTAGGAGATAAGAAAAGCAAGGGAACGAGTAGAGAAATTTTTAGTCTCAACTCCAAGCTCTGTAGATTTTTGTACAAGCATATCAAGTATGCGCTTTTTGTAGGAAGCGTCTATCTTGTCGGTATTTAGCTCTACCACGGGATAGTAGCTTTTTACTCCCGTGAGGACAAAAGGAGTTTGCGCATGTGCAGTGTATGCCAAGAGTAAACAAATAAAGAGATTTCTAAGCAGCTTCAATCGGTTGCTCCTTCTTTTTTAGTTTATGGTTGTTGATAAGTTTGATGATTATCATGATAGAGATAGCCTGAAAGAGCGATGCCAAGATAAGCGCATAGTAGTATAACTCGTTGATACTGTTTGCATTATACGCAAGTGTTGCCATGGCGATGAGAAGCGTAAGCGGCATTGCGTGGGAGAGCCCCATCAAGATGGCGTCCGTCATCCCTAACTCTTTGACAAATACAAGCGAAGCTACAACACGCATCACTGTCATAGCAAGAGTAATAAGAAGCGCTTTTGTGATAAGTCCGTCCATAAAGAGTGCTTCAAGGTGAAATGAAGCGCCGATATGGATAAAGAAGATAGGTATCAAAAACCCAAAACCAAAAGAGGCTAGTTTTTCAGGAAGCTCTTTTTTGTGCTCAAAAAATGTAGGGATAAAGATGCCCGCCAAAAACGCCCCAAAGGCAAGCTCAAGCTCAAGATAGAGCATCGCTCCCACTAGAAGAAAAAAGATGCCCATGGAGAGCCTGATATCTTGCTCCTTCTTGTCATCATGGGGCATAAGCGATGTTGCAACCTCAGGATACCACCAAAAAAGAAGCTCAATAGCACGAAAGAGAGAGAACATAAAGAGTAAAAAGAAGATAAGCGCAAAGATGGTTTGCACAAGTCCAAGACCGACTCCCGTGTGAAGCGTAGCAGAGGTGAGCGTTAAAAAGCCGATGCTTACTATCTCGCCGATGGCTCCTGCCGTCATGGAGAGAGCAAGCCACGGTGTTTTGCCATACTCTTTTGAGAGCGTAGCGATAAGCCCGACTGAGATAAGCGGCATAAGCACCATAAAGAGCTTGCTTAGCCCAAAATAGAGAGTTATAGCGATGGAAAATCCGTACAAAATAGCAAGATAGAGAACGATTTTTCTCACTAGCTCTCTTGGGGTTTTAAGTGTGCTTTTAAGGTTTATCTCCGTTCCTGCGATAAAAATCAGATATAAAAATCCAAACTCCGCAACGATATCAAAAAGATGCTCCTCATGTAAAAAGCCCGCATAGCCAAAAACCGCACCAAAGATAATCTCAACGGGTGTGATGGGGATTCTTAAAACTTTTGCAAAAAAGGGAGAGAGCACGATAATGAGTGAAATCGTGACGATAAGGACAATGGAGTCGTGCATCAATTTTGTACCGTTGTTGCGATTTGCAGTCCAAGTGCGTGAAGCATCTCCAAATCCCTCTCCATCGCCTTGCCGCTCGTAGTGAGGTAGTTTCCTATAACAATGGAGTTTGCACCGTGGGCAAATATCTCGCCCTCTCTTGCGCCAAACATAAGCCCACGACCACCCGCAACCATGATTCTTTGTGCATCCGGAACCATCTTTCGTGTAAGTGCCACAAGTGCCAACGCTTCATCAACACTTAGCGGGTTTGGCTGGAGTTGCAACGCTTCATTGTGGTGGTAAAAGTTGATGGGAACAGAAGCAGGGCGAAGAGAAGCAAGAGACTCAAGCATCGAAACTCTATCTTCTTGTGTCTCTCCAAGCCCAAAAATCCCACCGCTGATAAGCACCAAACCCGCCTCGTTTACATTTTTGCAGGTTTCATAACGCTCATCCCATGGGTGTGTTGTGCAGATTTGAGGGTAAAAGTTTCGTGAAGTCTCTAGGTTGTGGTTATACGCCTTGATGCCAGAAGCCCTGAGCGTTAAGAGCTGCTCCACACTTGCCGTGCCGTTACATGCGATAAGGCGGAGTTTGGGCGTCTCTTTTGTCAAAACCTCGGCAACAGAGCAGACAAAATCAACTGTTTTGTCGTTAAGCCCTTTGTCGGAGGTAACGAGACAAAAACCTAAAGCACCGCTGTTTTGTGCATTTTGTGCCTCTTTTATGATGAGCGAGATATCTTTTTGTTTGTAGCGTTCAATGTCTGCTTTATAACGCACACTTTGTGAACAAAACTTGCAGTCCTCATTGCATGTACCGCTGTTGATGTTGCAGATAGAGCATAAAAATATCTTCTCGCTCATTTTTTTTCTCTCGTAAAGGTAAAATTTTCTCTCTCGACACTCTCGCTTTTGTTGGCGCGTGTGTAGCGTGTGATATGGTACGCATCCTCTTGAAGCTCAAGCATGAGCCACTCTGAGAGCGGTTTGTTTCTTGCACACACCTCTCCGGAGTTTAAAAAAAGTGTGTTGTTTGTGTATTGGAGCGAAAACTCGTGCGTGTGCCCAAAGACAAGCACATCAGCATCAGGCGCCATGTAAAAAGGGAGATGCATCAGCTTGAAGCGCGTCTTTTCAAGCTCAAAGTAGTAAGGTTCTTGCACAAGGTTGAACTGCGTGTGAAAATGCGCCAAATGGGCATCGTTGTTTCCATAAACAGCGATGTAGGGAACTTTACTCTCATGTAAAAGATGCAGCACTTCGATATCCACAATATCTCCGGCGTGGATAAAATACTCCGCCCCGTCATGCAAAAGCGCTTCAATGGCACGCTGTGCTTTTTTTGGTTTTTTGTGTGTATCTGAAATGATGCCGATTTTCACTATTTTTGCTCTATCTCTTCTGCTGGTGTTTTTGTTTTGCACTTCAGACACTCATAGACCTCTTTGCCTCTGTAAACTCTTTTTGCAAGCGCACCATCACAACCGCTCTCTTTACACTTATAGGTGGATGGTTCAAACTTGGAGATAAATTTACAATTAGGGTAGTTTTCACACCCCCAAAATGGTCCGCGTCGTGAGTTTTTCAGGCTTATTTTGCCGCCACAATCAGGGCAGGGAGTTTCACTTGTTTTTTGCTCTACTTGGATGCTTTTGGTGTTTTTGCACTCAGGGTATCCGCTGCATGCCAAAAACTGTCCGTTTCTTCCGCTCTTTAGCACCATCTCTTTGCCGCACTTATCGCAAATCTCTCCGCTTGCTTCGCCCGTTTTTTCCTCTTTTTTCTCGCCCTCTACTTGCTCTGTATATTTACATTTCGGGTAAGCGCTACATGCGATAAACTCTCCAAATCTCCCAGAGCGTAAAAGAAGCTCAGCACCGCATTTTGGGCAGTTTCTCCCTAGTGGTGTTGCTACTTTAAGCGATGTTATGGCTGTTTTTCCCTCTTCAACTTGGTGTGAGAAATCAACATAAAAATCACTTAGCAGTTTTTGCCAGTCGTTTTGTCCCTCGGCCACCTCATCAAGCTTCTCTTCCATGTTTGCCGTAAAAGAGACATCAACGATGTTTGCAAAGTTTTTCTCCAAAATCTCCGTTACCGTAAAAGCCATCTCCGTTGGGATGATCTGCTTTTTCTCGATAGTCACGTAGGTTCTGTTGCTAAGTGTTGCTATGGTTGGCGCATAAGTAGATGGACGACCGATCCCCTCACTCTCAAGCTTTTTGATAAGTGAGGCCTCAGAGTAGCGTGCCGGAGGTTCTGTGAAGTGTTGGGTCGGTTTAACACTTTGCAACGAAGCAACCTCGCCCTCTTTGAGTGTCGGAAGGAGTTTGTCTTTGTCCTCTGCCCCTGTGAGTGCGTAAAAACCATCAAACGTAAGCTTACGCCCGATAGCTCTGTAGATATTTTCCTCTCCGCTAAACGTGATGCTCTGTTGCTCAAAGATGGCATCATTCATCTGACACGCCATAAAACGCTCATAGATAAGGCGGTAAAGCTTAATCTCGTCAGGCTTCAAAAAGCTCTGCGCCACTTCAGGTGTAAACTGCAACATCGTCGGGCGGATAGCCTCGTGCGCCTCTTGCGCCCCTTTTGCTTTTTTCGTATAGACTTTTGGCTCTTTTGGAAGATACTTCACACCAAATCTGCTCTCGATAACACCGCGAACAGCCGTTACTGCTTCATGAGCAAGGTTGAGTGAATCTGTTCTCATATAAGTTATGACACCCGATGTTCCGCTTGGAGTTTTTACACCCTCATAAAGCGTTTGGGCTACCATCATCGTCTTTTTAGGAGTAAATCCCAGCTTGCTTGAAGCGACTTGTTGGAGTGTTGAGGTCATAAACGGCGGAGGCGTTGCGCTTCTTCTCTCTTTCGTCTCGATTTGTGTGATGACAAAAGAGTCGCCTTTAACGCTTTTTTCTATCTCCAACGCTTGGGCTTTGTTGGTAATGGAGAGTTTTTGAAGCTTCTCCCCTTTGTGCGTTACAAGCGAAGCCTCTATATCTTTTACAAAAAGTGTATCGATAGTCCAGAACTCCTCCGCCACAAAAGAGCGAATCTCACGCTCTCTATCGACCACAAGTTTGAGCGTAGAAGACTGCACACGCCCTGCAGACAACCCTTTTTGGATTTTAGAGCTAAGAAGCGGAGAGAGTTTGTACCCCACCACTCTGTCAAGGATACGGCGAGCTTGTTGTGCGTTGACCATATCCATATCGATTTTGCGCGCATTTTCGAGTGCATGCGTAATGGCAGTCTTGGTAATCTCATGAAAAACGATGCGAGGAAGTTCCTCAGGATTTTTTTTGATAGCATGCGCGATATGCCACCCTATCGCCTCCCCCTCACGGTCCTCATCGGTTGCGATGTAAATCGTATCGCACTTCTTCGCCAAATCATTGATCTCTTTGACTGTTGCCGCGTTCTCTTTTGCAACGCTATAAGCGGGGATGAGATGATTTTGCTCATCTATGGTGATGCCAAAGCGAGATTTAGGCAAATCCCGTATATGCCCTTTAGACGCAATAACCGCATACTCCTTGCCCAAGAAGTTTTTGATAGTCTTTGCTTTAGCAGGTGATTCGACGATAATGAGGTTCAAAATAGAGTTTCCTATATATATGGTATGGCTTTTAAGTTTGCAAGTGTATCAAAAAAAATAGAAATAGTAGAAACGGAGGTCTTTTTGAAAAAACTCCTTTAGCAACGAGAAGATTTTTTGCGAGCCAAAATCACAAACTGATTCTTGACCCAAAGCTCTTGATGCTCTCGCCCTCTTTTTGAATGAAATGGTGCAAAGAACACGCCATCCCTTCTACCTCTTTTTTTTGTGAGAGCGATTGGAGTTTTCCTAGCATTGCCTCAGCGTTTGCGGCGTTATCTACGAGGTAGAGAACCACAAAAGTGTTCTCATCCCAGCGAATGAGCATATCGTCTTGGCGAATGACACTCTTTAGACTATTTGTGAGTGTTTTTAAGAGCTCTACATCCTCTCTTAGTTGCGTGCCATCTTTTTTCTTCACTTCTATACGCACTGCATTTATGATTTTTTTGTTAAAAAGAGCGGCATCTTGGAAGCTTTGGGCTATCTGCATAAAGTAGTTTTTTGAGTACGCTCCGCTTTTGGCATCGATACTTGTGTTGTTCTCAATCATGATGCGCTTGATGAGGGTTTGAGTGATGTCGCTAAATGTAACGACGGCATACTCCTCAATCTTTTGGATGGCGACAGAAAAGGCATGTGGCTCATAAGTCGGCGTTACCATGCTTACGAGGCGCTGTGGGGCATCGAGTTCTAAAATCGCATCAATCCAGCTTACTCCTTTTGCTAGTCCCTCGCCGTGAAAGTAGGAGGGATGCGGGACAAAGTTGCGTACAAAAGGACCAAACTCCTGCTTGTACTGCTCTAGCGATGCAACGGCAAAAAACTTCTCAAAAGCTTTGTTGAGTAAAAGAGGCTCTTTTTCTTGAAATACCACTATCAAATCTTTTTGTGCATCCGCAATCGCGCGAATGATGGCTAAACTTGTCTCTTCTCTCATAAAAACTCCTATGTTATACTAAATGCCTTGGGTTAGCTATATCGGCTAATTCCACGTATCTATTTTGCCAAAAGCGTCCATTTGCGTAAGATAGAGCCTCAAATCAAACTCTACTTGGTGGTAAGAGGGCTGCATATAGAGGCAAAGAGCGTAAAAAGCCTTGTTATGCTCCCTCTCTTTAAAGTGTGCGAGTTCGTGGACAACTATCATCTCCAAAAACTCCAACGGAGCATTTTTAAAAATCGACGCGATACGAATCTCATTTTTGCTCTTAAGCTTTGCACCCTGAACTCTTGAGACGATATGATGCGTCCCCAATGCGTTGTGGATGACATTTATCTTGCCATCATAAAGAGCTTTACTGAGTGGGGGAGCATTTTTTATATGAGCGTTTTTGAGTTCATTGACATAAGTAAAGAGTGTTTTATCTGTTTTTATGGCGTGGGCATTTGGGTATCTGCCTTTGAGATAATGCGCCAACTTCTCTTCCTTAAGAAGCTCCAAAACCTGCTTTTTTGTTGCTTCCGGATAGTGTTGCAGATATTTTAAAGAATCCAAACCGAAAACTTCTTTCCTTTGATTTTGCCATATTTGAGCTTCTCGTACGCCTCATCAATTTTGGAAGCTTCTATGGCAACATAGCTCTGCTTGTCGTAAATATCTATCTTGCCGATAGAATCTCCCTTAAGCGTGCCATCCGCTGTGAGCGCACCCAAAACATCTCCTGCACGTACCTTCTCTTTTTTGCCGCCCTCGATAACAAGCGTGATATTTGGCGCACTCATCTCAAAACCGCTCTGTTTCTCTAAGCTACATGCCTCCTCAAAAAGGCGGTTCTCGCTTCTGTACTCCTCTATCTTCTCCTCTTCGTAAGGAGCAAAAAGTGTAAATGCAAGCCCCTCTGCTCCCGCTCTTGCCGTTCTGCCGATGCGGTGTGTGTAAGTCTCTTGGCTGTGTGGCAGGTCATAGTTAACAACCATAGAGAGCTCTTTGATGTCAAGTCCTCTTGCTGCGACATCGGTTGCCACTAACACGGGACAACTCTTGTTAGCAAACTGCACTAACACATCATTTCTCTCGTACTGCTCCAAATCGCCGTGAATTGCGAGTGCGTCGATTCTGTTTTTCTGCAGGGTCTGGGCTATCTCTATAACCTCAGCCTTTGTGTTTGCAAACACGATAACGTTGTTAGGTTTGAAGTTACTCAAAATATTGATAAGCGTATCTATCTTTTGTCCATTTTGTACTTCATAAAATCGCTCCGTTATCTTGTTGGCAACTTCATGATGGGTTGTTTTTACGCTAATGGCATCTTTTTGTATCGATGCACTGATAGATAAAATCTCATCCGCAAAAGTTGCAGAGAAGAGAAGTGTTTGTCGTGACTGTGGAACAAAATCCAAAACCTCGTTTATCTCTTCGCTAAAACCCATATCAAGCATTCTGTCCGCCTCATCAAGCACGAGCGTCGTCACATCTTCAAGCAGAAGCGACTCTTTTTTGAGGTGTTTTAAAATCCTCCCTGGAGTGCCTACCACGATGTGTGCACCATGACGGAGTGAGCCTAACTGTGGTCCAAAAGCCTCGCCCCCGCAAAGCGTCAAAATCTTTATATTGTGCGCAAATTTGGCGAGAAGCCGTAGCTCTTTAGCCACCTGATCGGCGAGTTCACGGGTTGGACAAAGCACCAAAGACTGAACACGAAACTTTTTAACATCAAGCCTGCTAAGAAGCCCAATGCCAAACGCTGCCGTCTTTCCGCTTCCTGTTTTTGCCTGCGCTATCACATCCCTGCCTTCTAAGATGTAAGGCAAGCTAGCCTCTTGGATGGGTGTCATCGCCTCAAAGCCTATTTCACCAAGGTTACGGAGCATCTCTTTACTAAGTGGAAGAATGGAAAAATCTTTTTTTTGCACTTTTGTTTCTCTTTTTTATAGTTTCGTTGCATCTTCAAAAAGCGCTACCTGTCTCATGCTATCAAGCACCAAATCATCAAGTATTGCCCCTTGGAGGTTGTATTTTTTCTCAAACAGAGCGACTTTTTCCGTATGAAACTGCTCTATATCTTTAACAAGCGCATATATCTCGCCGAGCAGCCCTTTTTCATAAAGCAGCGCATCTTTTACCACATCATCTACATGCAACTCCTCTAAAATATCTTCGATTTTTCTTCCAAAAATAGTATCTAGGAGCGACAAAACACCGACAAAATAAGCTTGACCAAGCATATTGCTTCCAGCATCTGGCTTGAGTTTTTTCAGTATCAAACGCATAAGTTCTGTGCGATTTTCCACCATAAGCACAAGAGGCGAGACTTCACCACCTTTTGCAACTGCCTTTGCGTAGATCATAAACATCAGCCACTGTGCAAGCGGCGTTCTTCCCATAAGCACCAAAACATGGTGGATGGATGCTATCTTTTTTTGAAAATGAAAGATACCGGAGTTGATATAGCGAAGAAGTTGGAGAGTAATAGCGTGATTTTTCTCAAACTCTGCCGTTATCTCATCAATATTTGTATCCTCCATAAGCAGCCTATAGAGTCCTAAAATATTTGCTTGTGTGGGGTCATACTGTTTACTCTCAAAAATTTTTGGTTCCGCAAAAAAATAGCCCTGAAAAAGTCCACATCCTAAATTTCTTGCGAACTCGTGCTTTTCTTCATCTTCTATCTTTGTACCGACAACAACGATACCTTTTGCTTTTATCTGCTCAATAATCTCTTTTGTTTCATGAGTGTTTATAAATGGGGCATGCATATTTACTTTGACATAAGAGAGTTCACTCCACACCTCTTTATACTTTTGCATCGTATCTGCATCAAGCATAATCTCATCAAGTGCCAAGATAAAACCTTTTGCCCTCAGCTGTTGCAGCCTCTCCACAACACGCTCACTCATAGGCACATCTTCAAGCAAAGAGAAGATAAAAAACTGCTCTGGAATAGTAAAAACAATGTCATTAAGAAGAAATTTTTCACCAATCTTGACAAAAGCTCTGCGCTCTCCAAGTATCTCGTTAGTTCCGAACTTGTTTAAAATGGTGCTAATGACCATCGCCGAGCGAAAATCATTCTGCGCATAACTATCCGCTTTTTCTCTCTGCGAGTATAAAACCTCGTATGCGTTAAGATTTCCATCTCTATCCAGAATGGGTTGGCGCCCTAAATAGATATTTTCCATACAGATAACCTCGCTATATAATGACAAATTATAGTATATTTTTGCTACAATAAAGCCCTAAATCAAGGAGAAACTATGCAAGCAGAAGAACTTTTAGGGGACACGGTTGAGTACCTTGTTGAGGAGCTCAGAAAAGCTGTTATGAAGATAGAAGACATTGCAACCAAAGTAAACAAAGGGGAACTTGGTGCCTATGAGGGGTTTATGGAGACTGAGAAGCATAACAACAGAATTTTAGAACTTGGAAAAAAACTCAAAGAAAAAGGGTTAGATATCACGCAAATGGAGTTTTAATTTTTACTTACCTTATAGATAAAACTAAAAACCTCCGCAACAGCTCTATATAAAGCCTCTGGAACTTCTTTGTCAAGCTCTACTTTTGAGAGAAGTTCTATAAGGTCTTCATCTTTTTTTATTGGAAGATTATGAAGTTCGGCGATTTTAATGATATTTTCTGCCGTGTTTCCCTGCCCTTTTGCCACCACACGCGGCGCATTTTCCTTCGTCGTATCGTATCTAAGCGCTACTGCTTTTTTCATACTTTTACCTCAAATCCCATATCTATATCCCTCTGCTCACTCCCATAAGCTAAAAGTGGATTCTTTTTGGTTGCATCAAAGATGCGAATCTCTCTAGGCGTGATTTGTGCCTCTATAAGTGCTGTGCGCAAAGAGGCGATGTTCTCTTTTACCCTCTCTTTGAGTGCCATGCTATCGGAGTAGATGTGGATATTTATCTGGTTTTCATCATAGAGGGTGAGCTTGAGTTTGAGCGCACCATACTCTTTGAGCGTGAGGTCGATATCACAGTAAAATGCACTGTTTTTATCTCTGTTTATCGTGATATTTCCCTCTTGCAGACTATCCCACGAAAAGGGAAGATAGAGCGATGAGGAGTTTGAGAGATGCGATACAAGCTGAAAATAGTCTATCTGAAGCAGCGCTTTGTCTATCTGCTTGAGAATTTCTTGCTGATTTGGGTGTGATGACTTTGCTATCTCATCATTTGCCTGTAGCAAAACTGCTTTTAAGTCTTGCGCCAAAATCTCTTTAACACCCTCTTGCGCTTCGAGTTTTTGTGGGTTGATAAATGCGGTAAGCTTTGAACTGATTGCGGCTGTCTCTTTTGAAAAAATGGGGTCTGCTTTTTCTAGTGCCACCTTCAAAACATCCACCACGCCGCGCATCTCCTCTACACTCTTTGGATTTTGAGCAACTTCGCCACCCTTAAAAGTCTCTACAAGTTTTGTAAGCGTCTCTAGTAATCCTTTAAGCTCTGGTTTTGTACTTTGCATCAACTGTGGGCTTTGTTCTATCTGCACACTCATTTTTTGCAGCGTATCGACAAGCGCATCCGCCTTAAAGTTTTCCGTGCTTAACATCTTTGGCGTTATGAGAAACTCAAGTTTTGCAAGTTGCTTCTCAAAAGCTTTTGTGTGCAGTGCATCCGTACTTTTTGCCCCCTCATTAAGCTTTGAGACAACCTCTTCAACCCCTTTTGCCAAACGCACCAATGCAGTTTTATCATCTTTGGACATCTCTGCAATGGACGCTGACGTTGCCTCTTTGAGTATGGGCATGGCTAAGAGTTCTTTGGTAGTTCGGAGTGCTAGTTTTGCAGCGGGCATATCACTTTTTGTGATAGTTTTTTCAAGTTCTTGTAGTAGATTTTTGAGTTCTGCTTGAGGATTTTGTACATTTTTAAGTCTGGATTCCAAAAAAACACCAGAATTTTCAAATTTTTGTTTAAGAGCGGGTTCGCTTACCTCTTTTATATCGAGAAGAAATTTTTTCAAAACTCCCTGCACGGGTGGAGGATTTTTTTCACCCTCAAGCACTTGAAGAAGCTCTTTTATCGTCCCAGAGACATCACCCAAACTCTTAAGCGTCGGGTTGCTTTTGACAAGCCCTAAAAGAGCAGTGTTAGCATCACTATTTTGTGCGCTCTCCTTTAAAATAGAGCCTAAAACAGAGCCTAAATCCTTGTTCTTTAAAATTGCCTCCATCTCTTTTGGAGTGGCTTCTTTTAAAACAACCGCTAACGCCTTGTTAGTGTTAGGAACAATAATCTCAAGATGCTTGTTTACGGATAGATTTATCATAGTTGAAGTATAGCATTTGTTGCTCTTTTTTTGTGGTCTCCCCACGAGGAATCGAACCTCGAGCTATCCCTTAGGAGGGGACTGCTTTATCCTGTTAAGCGATGAGGAGCAAAGAAGGATGGAATTTTAGCATTTAAAAACTTTCAATAGAGTTTTCTATTCATACTCTCTATAATTTTTATTCAAGTATAATTTCAAAAACCAACCAAAGGTCCTCTTATGGCAAAACACCCTTCACTTTTAGAACAGTTTCGCTCCTTTTGTTTTCAAAACAAGCCCCAAGAGTTAGAACAGGCGTTAGAGTATTTTTCTGTTTTTGGCGGTATGAGCTGGGGTGTTGATATGAGCCGGCCTCTTGATGCGCTCATTGAAAGCAAAGTTTTGAAAAACTACACCTACATTCACGGTGACATTACAAAACTCACACAAAGCGACAAAACGAGCCACGCACTCTTAAGTGCGGTTGCAACCGGTGATGGCAGGGTTCACTCGGCACTTAAGCGAGCGCGCATCTCAAGAGCCGAGGGAGAAAAAGCCATAGATATGCTCTGCTCTAAACATCTTCTCAAACGTGAATACTCACTCGAATCACCGCCAAATGAGGAGGAAAAAATAGACGAAAAACTGCACTTTAACACTCCTTTTATGCGTTTTTGGTTTGCTTTTGTCTCTCCCTATTTTAAGACTATCAAAGATGGCGATTTTAAAGAGGCGATGGAGTCGTTTGCAAACCGTAAAAGTGAGTTTTATGAGCTTACTTTTAAAAAACTCTCAAGTGAGCTTATCAAAAAAAGCTTGGGGGATGACCCGATTGTGGAGATTGGAAGCTACTGGGACAGAGAGACACAAATCGACATCTTGGCAAAAACAAAATCTGGCAAAGTTGTTGCTGGCATATGCAAATACTCCAACCAAAAAGCCAAAAAAAGTGACCTTAGCCGACTTCAAGAGCAGTGCCGCTTAGCAGAGCTCACACCTGATATCTCCGTTATTGTCTCTAAGAGCGGATTTTCAAATGAGTTAAAATCTTTAAAAGGCGAGGATCTAAAACTCCTCGGGCTTAAAAATTTTAAAACACTTAGTGAGGATTTGAGCGAAAAAGATTTTATAGAATGTGTGGGAAAAAGATATTAACACTTTAGTCACTTTACTAACAAAAAAAACGGCTCTCAAACGTGAGCATGTAGAAAATATTTTAAAACTTCTTGATGAGGGTTCGACCATCCCTTTTATAGCCCGTTACCGCAAAGAGATGACGGGCGGTGCGGACGATGAAGTGCTAAGAGAGTTTGAGAGCGTGTTTCTGGGTGCGAAAAAACTCTTGGAACGAAAAGAGGAGGTCTCAAGGCTCATCGCCGAGAGAGCAACTTTGAGCGAGGCACTCAAAAAAAGCATTGATGAGGCTGAGAGTTTGCGTGTTTTGGAAGATATCTACCGCCCATACAAAGAGAAGAAAAACTCCCGTGCAGCAACTGCTATAGAAAACGGACTAACACCGCTTGCTAACATGTTAGAAAAAGCTGTTTTGAGTGTTGAGGAGTTTAAATCAAAAGCCAAAGAGTTTGTAAAGGGGAGTGTTGTTTCTGTAGATGAAGCGGTGCAAGGTGCGCAAGATATCTTGGCAGAACGATATGCCGATATGCCGAGAGAGCGTGAAGCCATCCGTGGCAATATGCTTCGCCATGGTGTTTTAGAGATTAAAAAAACAAAAAGTTTTGATGAAAACGGAACTTTTAAAAACTTTGTCGGCAAAAGCGAAAAAGTAGCTTACATCCCATCTCACCGCTACCTTGCCGTCATGCGTGGAGTAAACGAAAAAGAGCTATCTGTAAAGATAACCATAGATATAGAGCGATTGGAAGCAAACATAAAAGAGTACAAAATCCCTCGCAACGCTTCATCGTCAAAAGAGCTTCTTTTTGAAGCATACAAAGATGGGCTAAAACGGCTTTTGCTTCCATCGCTTGAGAGAGAAGTTCACACCGAGCTAAAAGAGAGAGCCGACATAGCGGCAATATCGGTCTTTGGCAAAAATCTCAATCAGCTTCTTATGACGCCGCCTGTGACAAAGAGAGTTATCTTAGGAGTTGACCCAGCTTTTAGAACAGGGTGCAAACTAGCAGTTATTGATGAAAACGGCAACTACCTTGAGTCGTGCGTCATCTACCCGACTGAGCCTCAAAAGGATTATGAAAACTCCAAAAATAGGGTCATAACACTAACAAACAAGTATAACATCACGGGTGTAGCTATCGGAAACGGAACAGGCTCAAGAGAGACGCAAGAGTTTTTTGCCCGCATCAACAAAGAAGAGGGAGTTAAGCTAAACTACACGGTTGTTTCAGAAGCGGGAGCATCCGTTTACTCCGCTTCAAAGATAGCTTCGCAGGAGTACCCAAACCTTGACGTAACCATAAGAGGCGCTATCTCCATAGCGCAAAGACTTCAAGACCCGATGGCGGCTTTGGTTAAGATAGACCCAAAATCCTTGGGTATCGGGCAGTATCAGCATGATGTTGACCAAAAACTTTTAGAGAAAAAACTAAGCGATGTTACGCAAGATTTGGTTAACCGTGTGGGTGTTGACATAAACTCCGCATCCCTCTCCCTTCTCTCTTACGTCGCGGGCATTGGCGCAAAAGTGGCGCAAAATATCATCGCTTTTAGAGAAGAGAACGGTGTATTTTCAACAAAAGAGCAGCTCTTAAAAGTAAAAGGTTTGGGTAAAAAAGCGTATGAGCAGGCGGTAGGATTTATCCGCATCAAAAACTCCAAAAATATTTTTGACAACAGCGGAATCCACCCTGAGAGTTACGAAGTCGCAAAAAAACTTCTCGCTCTTGATTTGACGACTGTTGATGTGAAAGAAAAAGCAAAAGAGTTGGATGTCGGAGAAGAGACACTCAAAGATATCCTAAAAGAGCTTCTAAAACCTGGATTTGACCCAAGAGAAGAGCTGCCGCCCATTCCGTTTAAGGATGGCATAACGGATATTAAAATGCTTAGTGTAGGAAGTTTTGTCTCTGGAGTTGTGAGAAATATTGCCGATTTTGGCGCATTTGTGGATATCGGACTGAAAAATGACGGCATGATTCACATCTCAAAGATGAGTGCAACAAAAATCTCCCATCCGCTTGAAGTTCTCTCGCTAAACCAATATCTGCCTCAAATCGAGGTCATCTCAATAGACGAAGAAAAAGGAAAAGTTGGACTTAGCCTTGTGGGCTAAGCGTTAAAAACGAAGCATTGCTCCTACATAAAACCCCGAATAGTCGATGTCAAGTTTTGCATCTGCACCGCTCTCGTCGATATCAAGTTTTTGTATCCTGTAACCTACCTCTAAAGCTGGCTGAATGAGCGGGGTAATGTCCAAAGTATAATCAACTTTTGCTCTTACATCATAAGCGGTTGAATCTCCCGTTGTGATGTACTTCACATCCGCTTCTAAGCCGATATTTGTCGCCGGAATTTCAACTCTGCCTCTTGCATAAAGAAGCGGAAGAGCAAAAGTTACACTGTCACTATAGCCTGTAAAGAGACCTGATGGAGCCGCTGTGTAAGAAGCGTCGATGACTTTGATATCCAGACCCAAATCAAGCGTTATCCAAGAGGTGTTATCCAGAATGTTATAGTATGGGATGATGTCGTACTGTTTCATCTCATAAGAGAGGGTCGTTGTTGCTGCACCGATGTCAAAATCTTTAAATTGCCCACTTGCAACGCCGCTATCTTCGATGCTTACATACTCTAGTCTTAGATTTGGCACGACAGGGAGTGGATGCTTGATAAGCGCCCAAACATAAGGCGAACTCTCCTCTTTTTGGCTAGAAACATAGTAACCGTTTGCTCCGCCGTCCGTGTAAGTTG
Organism: Sulfurimonas lacustris; assembly: GCF_059705355.1. Taxonomy (NCBI): domain Bacteria; kingdom Pseudomonadati; phylum Campylobacterota; class Epsilonproteobacteria; order Campylobacterales; family Sulfurimonadaceae; genus Sulfurimonas; species Sulfurimonas lacustris. Next base: position 146,908 of record NZ_AP046125.1, on the reverse strand, counting down.
CGTTACCTTTTGGGCTTTGAGACCAGATGCCGGCACCCATCTCAACTCTCGCTATATCAGCCATAGCACTGGAAGCCAAAACTGCTGCACATGTGAGTGCATAAAAACTTCTTTTCATTTGAAAATTCCTTATGTCGTAGTAATGAAAAATTGTAGCAAAAAGAAAGGGCAAAAGCCCTTAAAAAAGAGGGAGGAGAAATAAAAAAGAGGTGATGGTAAAACACCTCTGCTTTAAAAACCGCTTTAGAGGGGAAGCGGTGTTTTAGACGTAAGTGAAATTATTTAGCAGCAGCAAGAGCAGCGTCGTAGTTTGGCTCTTCTGTGATTTCTGGAACGATTTCTTTGTATGTAACAACACCATTTGCATCGATTACAAAAATCGCTCTACAAGTTACACCTGCAAGAACTGAACCACCAAGTAAAACACCATAAGCGTTAGCAAAATCTTTGTTTCTGAAGTCAGATGCAACAGTTAACTTATCAATTCCCTCTGCTGCACAGAATCTGCCAGATGCAAATGGAAGGTCCATAGAAACAACAGTCGATTTTACACCCTCAAGGTTTGCAACTTTTGCGTTGAAGTTACGAGTTTCAGTCGCACATACACCAGTGTCAAGTGAAGGAACAACGATGATGAGTTGTTTTACACCTTGTGCGCCACCAACTACTACATCACCCAAACCAGCCGAGTTTACAACTGTAACTTCTGGTGCTTTGTCACCTACATTTACTTGATTTCCTAATAATTCTACGTCTGAACCTTTAAATTTCGTTGTTGCCATTTTGGCTCCTTTTTTTGTTTTTAATTTTGATGGAAGAAGTATAGATAATAACGGATAATTTAACTCTTAATTAGAAAAAGAGCTCTTATCACTAAGCACCTCTTAAGTTAAATGACACTTTTTGGACAGATTTCAAGCGCATTAAGAGGGCTAAACAAACCCTTTTCATACATCTCAACCCCTACTCTGCCTATCATTGCCGCATTATCAGAACAGTATTTTAGCTCACTTAAGAGCAATTTTGCATTGTGAGGTTTTAAAAGTTCCTCTATTTGTGAACGGAGATAGAGATTTGCACTTGCACCTCCAACAATGGCAAAGGTTTTTGGCGGAACTTCTTTAAAATACTTTTTGAGCTTTTGGATGATATGCATCGTCGCTATATGCTCAAAAGAAGCAGCGACATCTTTGTAGTCACTCTCATTTGCATCTTCTAGCGCAACCCGCACGGAGTTTTTCAGCCCCGAGTAGGAGAATGCAATGAGCGGAGACTGATGAAGCGGAACGGTAAAGTTGTACTTTTTTCTATCTCCATCTTTTGCCAGCTTCTCTATAACAGGACCCCCCGGATAACCGAGGTGCATCATTTTTGCCACTTTGTCAAAGCTCTCTCCAAAGCTGTCATCCATACTTTTCGCAACCGTTTTTATCTCTTCTAAACTCTTTACTTCCATAACTTGCGTATGCCCGCCTGAAACTAGCAAAACGGTAAGCGGAAAAACCGCCTCTTTTTCTATAAACAAAGAGTAGATATGCCCGATAAGATGGTTTACTCCGATGATGGGGATGTTTAGTGCGATAGAGGCGGCTTTTGCCATAATCACCCCCTCCACAAGCGTTACGCTAAGCCCCGGAGTCGTAGTGACCGCAACAGCTTTTAAGTCATTAAAATAGGGTTTGCACTCCTCCAAAATCTTAGGAAGTGCCTCCGCGTGAAGTCTTGCCGCCAGTTCGGGAACAACACCGCCATAAACAGAGTGCTCCAACTCTTGGGATATCTTTTTATGAAAAAGAAGCTTTTTTGTGGCAATCTCCGTTATGGCAATTGCGCTGTCATCGCATGAGCTTTCTATACTTAAAATCATTTTGCACCTACAAAAGCTCTGACTTCTTTATCAAGAGCAAATACATCATCGACGCTTTTTGGCAGAGTATCAAACTTTTCATAAGCTCTTATAACCGTTTTTGCTATATCCATAAAGCCTATCTCTTGTTTAATAAACTTCTCGATAGCGGCTTCGTTTGCGGCATTTACCACTACGCCACGAGACGGGTTTTTTAGAAGTTCCTCTTTGATGCGCCAAATCGGGTATCTGTCTGTTGTTATCTCACGAAACTCTAATGAGCCGATTTTTAGCAAATCGACATGCGGGAGGATATTTTCTTGCATTTTACCATCAAGTGCAAAGGCGATGGGGAGTTGCATGCTGGCATGGGCAAAGTGTGCAGTGGTTGAGCCGTCTTTAAAGTCGATGAGTGCGTGGATGAGCGACTTTGTCTCAATGATGGCATCGTAACGACCCTCGCCAAAGAGCCATCTAGCTTCTAGGAGTTCAAACATTTTGTTCATCATGGTTGCGCTGTCTATGGTTATCTTTTGCCCCATCGACCAGTTTGGGTGTTTTTGGGTATCTTCGAGTGTCGCACTCTCAAGCCGTGCAATATCCCAGTCACGAAATGCTCCGCCGCTTGCGGTGATAATCATCTTCTCTACGGGGCGGTTTTGCATCAAGTACCAAAGTCCGAAATGTTCGCTGTCTATGGGTTGAATCTTTGAAGTGTCTATAAAAGCACCGCATGCAACAAGAGACTCTTTGTTGGCAAGAGCTACTTTTTTGCCTGCTTGAAGGGCTGTAAGTGTTGGGCGCAAGCCTAAAAAACCGACAAGCGCATTGACTACCAAATCGCTTTTCGCCTCTTCTATGGCTCTTAAAATCGCCTCTTCTCCACCAAAAACATTGTTGTGATTTACTTTATGGAGGTCAGCTTTGTTTGCGATAACGACTACTTTGGGATTATGCTCTTTTATCTGGGAGTTTAAAAGTTCGATGTTGTTTCCGGCGACCAAAACCTCAACGTTCATCGAGAATTTTTTGGCAACCTCAAGAGTGTTTACACCGATAGAGCCTGTAGAACCGAGCAGTATCAAATCAGACTAACCCGCGCAGAAGGACAAGCATGACGATACCGCCAAAGAGGTAGCCATCAGCCCTATCAAGCATACCACCATGCCCTGGTAAAATATTGCCGCTATCTTTTACGCCCGCTTCTCTTTTGAGTAAACTCTCAAAAAGATCTCCAAAGACAGAGCTAAGAGAAACTGCCAAAGAGATAATAATCGCGACACCCATATCTACCACAAAAAGCCCAGCAAACATACCGCCTAATGCCGCTACTATAATGCCTCCAAGCACCCCCTCAAGAGTTTTGTTTGGAGAAGTTGGGCTAAAAGGCGTTTTTCCTATGCTCTTACCAACTATATATGCACCAACATCCGTAAGAGCAACCACAACGGTAAGCCAAAAAAGAGCTAAAATGCCGTAATCTTGGTAAAGCGCTAAGATAAAAAGCATTCCTGCTGTTGGATAAATAAAAGGGAGAAAAACTCTACGATCTAACTCTCTGTTAAAAGCGATGGCGCTTGCATACCCCAGAGCTGCCAATGCAAAGAGATCATCACTATGTGGATAAACTGCTCCAAGAACCCAAAGAGCGACTGCAAAATAGACAAGCGTGCTATTTTTTACAGCGAACAACTTCATCGCCTCATAAAAAGCGACAATATAAATCGCCCCAAGACAGAACCATATAAGAAAAAAATTATCTATAAAACCTATAACAAGAACCAGTGCTACAAGTGAAAAACCTGTAATTACTCGTTCCTTTGGGGCGCTTAACATACTCATACCAAATCCCTTTTACTCCTATAATGAGAAATTATAGCAAATCAGACTTTAATATCGAGTATGTGGAGCGGTTGGGATTCCTCTTTTTGAGGTTTTTTTTCCTCTTTTTTACTTCGTGCATTCTCTTGATCTGCTTCGTTTTTCTGATGTTCACGGTCGGGGTTAATCTCTTGGTTCTCCTCTGTCGGGCGCACCTCAACAACCTCATTTTCCTTCTCTTGCGCAGCAGTCTGTGCCGCCATATTTTGAAAATCAACACGGTTGTTGTGGGCGTTATGCACAGATGACACAGTCGCTGTCTGCTGATTTACATAAATAGCATTTGCCACTAACCCTACCGCCATAACATTTCCTTAATTTTACTTTGTAAAATGAAGGAAACCCTTCATCTATTTGTCCGCAAAAGGAACTCGTCCCTTTTGCTTCGCTAGCCGCTAAGGCACTAAAGCTTGCCTCTGAAGAGGCAGAATTTACCTCGTATCTATCTCTATAGTTTTGTACTTATTGTAGAGCACATTGGCTCTCTCTTGCACACTTACTTCTCTGCGTGGGGTATAATCGACCAAATATCTGTCTTTCTCAAACATCGTAAAGTCCACACAGAGCCTTGCCGCCCCTTTTATAACTCTCTCTGGCACATTTTGCTTGTCGGTGGTAATGATAACATGCGCCGATGGACGCTCTTTCATGTGAAGCCAGATATCTTTTGCTTTTGCATTTTGGAGCAGTTCGATGTTGCCTTTTTCATTTTTTCCGAGGCTCACTTTGTACCCTTCTATCCAAAAAGTCTCGATAGAATCGTTGGTTTTTACCTTTTTAGCCTGAACATTTTTTGGAAAAAGAAGCTGGATTTTTGCGGTATCTTTCGCCTCTTCAACCGTATGGATAAAGAGTTTCATATGCTCAATCTTTGAGAGAAGCGACTCTCGCTCTATATGCAGATATGCGGCTCTTTGTTTGGCTTTTTTGCTTCTGCCAAAGAGTGAATTTGCCATCATGGCAACGGAGGAGAACTCTTTGTGAAGCTCTATTTTTACTTTTTTCCCATCATAGTCATCTACCTCAACAACCATCTGATAGGGTTTGAGCGTGTGCATATTTGCCAAAAGCAGATTTCCAAAATGGTTATATTGCGCCGCTTTGGCTTCTAGCTCATTCTCATCATCTAGCGCACCGTAAAGCTCTTCAAATTTTTTTAGTTTTTTAGATAAAAGTGCGATTTTCTGCTTTTTTAGAGAGGAGAGTTTTTCTTGCATCTCCACCTCATACTCATCATACAAAAACGCTTCCACATCCTCAAGCGGATACTCTTTTGCCTCATATGGAGCCACTGGGGCGCTGAGAAGTTTTTGTCCTACTCTTACCTCACGAAAGGATGAGAACAAGTCCACATGACGGAGTGCTTCAAGTACTATTTCGTTTTCATCTAGGATAATCACATTAGTATATTTTCCAGTAAATTCAAACTGTAAAAAGCTCTTTTCCTCTTTGTAAGCCGAGGCAACAGAAGTTTCAAAGCGCAAAATCTTATCTCCGCCCACAAGAGAGATATCTAAAATATTGGCACGGTTAAACCGTTTTGCCAAAAGCACATCAAAGGGGGCGTTATAAACTTTGGAACGCTCATAAGAGGCACATTTGAAGATTTTGGAGTTGGAGCGTTGCATCTCAAAGTAGAGTTCATCTTCTCTCTCAAAGACAACTTTTATGGTCGTGTCGCTTACTCTATAGACAGCAGATATCTTTGTAAATTTTTGCAGATACGTAACGATTTGTTTTAGGTGTGATAGTTTCATAAGAGGATTTTAGCATACATAGAGGCAATTACAGTCGCAGCAGCTTCTCCATATCGCTATGGGGCAACGGTTTGGAGTAGTAGTAGCCTTGGATGGAGTCTATGTTGTTTTGTAGCAAAAAGCCCTGCTCCTCATTGGTTTCTACGCCCTCTGCTAGTATGTGTATGCCGAGCTCTTTTGCTAGAAAGATAATGGTTTTGACGATTATCTGGTTTTTTGGCTGTTCTGTTATGTTGATGATAAAAGATCTGTCGATTTTGAGCTTATCTATAGGTAGGTTTTTGAGATAGGAGAGTGAAGAGTAACCCGTGCCAAAATCATCCATGGAGATATGAAAACCCATCGCTCTTAGCTCTTCTAGGAGGTGGATGACAAGTTGAGGATTTTGTAAAACAGAACTCTCTGTGATCTCAAGCTCTATCCATGAGGCTTCGCATCCGCTCTCTTTAAGCATTCCTTTGAGCGTGTCGATAAAATCAAGATGGGTGAGTTGGCGTGCTGAAATATTGATAGCGATTTTACTTTTTAAGATTTTTAGCGTACGCCACTCTTTGACTGTTTTAAGGGCAGAGTGAAGCACAAAATTTCCTATTTCAACTATCAGTCCGCTTTTTTCCGCAAGCGGTATGAATACATCGGGCGGTATCATCCTCTCTTGATGCCTCCATCGCAACAGTGCCTCAATACCGACTATATTTCCACTTTTTGGTTCATTTTGAGGTTGAAAGTAGAGCTCAAGTTCGCCATTTTCAACAGCTTGTTTAAGGCTTGTAACCATCTGCGTATAGGCAACCGCCTCTTTTTTAAACATAGCGTCATAAAAGCTAAAGTTATTTTTCTCTACCTTCTTGGCATTATACATCGCGGTATCGGCAGCCTGATACATCTCTTCCATATTTTGCGCATCATCTGGGTAGAGACAAATCCCAGAACTTGCGGTGATGTAGATGTCTATCATCTCTATTTTAAAAGGGTGCTCAAATCTACGATGCAGTTTTTGCATCAACTTCTCTATCTCACTTTTGTCACTCTGGTTGAGTGCTATAGCAAACTCATCTCCACCCATTCTCGCTATAAATGCACTAGCATCAAAAACTTCTTCAAGAAGCTTGGAAACCTCTGTGAGCAGTTTGTCCCCAAAACGGTGACCGTAAGAATCATTGACGATTTTAAACTCATCCAAATCAAGAAGCACGAGACAAAATGGGGTATTTTGGGAGCATTTTTCTACCAAAAATTCGCTAATATGCAGTCTGTTTGGTAGTTTTGTAATCGTATCAAGATGGGAGAGGTTGTAAAACTTCTCTTTTGACTCTTCCAAAAAGCGTTCATACTCTTTTTGATTTGTTATGTCTCTGGATATGCCAAAAACACCAAAAGCTTCACCATTTTTGTCCAAAAGAGCACCTTTTGTAGCCAAAAAAATTCTCTCTTTACCATTTTTGTCAAGTGTCGCCTCTTCAAAGGTTATAATCTCTTTGTTTGCTATAACTTTTTTATCGATTTCTCTAATCATATCTGCCGTTTTAGGTTCAAAAACAGCATCGTCATCCATACCAATCGCCTCTTCTTGACCCAAATGCGTTACTTCTACTGCACCTTTGTTAAAGAGAATGTACTTTCCATCCAAATTTTTTGCAAATATGGCATCTGGAGAGCTGTTGAGGATGCTGTTTAAGAGCATATCATACTTGGAGAGTTCACTTTGGGAGATTTTCAAGGATGCTTTCATCTCTTGATTTTTTGCAATATGTTCTAAATTTTTATCATACTGCACCTTCATAGCAGTAAAAAATTTATAGGTCAAAAAGTACAATATCAGCGTTGTCGCCACAACAAAAAAGATGCCCTTATACATCCCCACCATAACAGCTTCACCCGCATTGCTAATCACAAGCCCCACCGCATAGTCCGAGACAACTATCCATAACGCCGCTGCAATAAAATAGAGCAAAGAGATAGCAAAAGCACCCCTGTTGCATGTCGAGTATTTGAAGTGCACGGAATCTATCCTTGTGTGAGAACTTTTCACAGACATCATACAAGATTGTCCAAAAAAAGAGAAAGGCTGCAAAAAAATCTCGTTATACTTTCAAAAATAAACATACGAGACACCCGTGAAACTTCCAAAAGGCTTTGGCAAAAACTACTTTACTTTGCGTGCGATAACCGCAACTTCAAACCAAGTAACGCTGCATGCCATCACCTCACGAGTAGAGAGTTTTCATCTGTTTCATTTTTTAGGCGATGATGAAAATGAGGAGCTTGAAGAAGAAGCCGCCGCCTCGCTTGCTCTGCTTGAACTCTCCGCAAAACCTTGCCATTGCAACTGTTACTATTTTAAACGCACACGAAAAACCCTTCTGCTCCACCCTGCGCAAAACTACTTTTTAAACTATTTTCAAAACCTCAACAACGCCATCTCTCCGCCATATTTGCACTTTTAACCGACAAAAAAATTTAAAATATGGAAAAAAGATGAAAAAAAAGATACTTTTATCACTGCTTGCTTCAAGCGTATTAGTCGCTCAAAATATTGAGCTAGAGCCCCTTAGCGTAACTTCAACCGCTATCAAAACAGACGAACTGAGAGCAACCGATGCTGTTGAAATATACACTGCCGAGGAGATAGAAAAAGCACATGTGCAAAATATCTATGAGTTTTTAAATCAGCAAACTTCAGTGATAACTATGCCCTCTTACGGAAATCCTTTCACGCAAAAACTTGACATGAGAGGCTATGGGATTGGGGATGGCTATCAAAACATAGTCATAACTATAGATGGCAGAAAAATCAATAACATCGACATGGTTCCACCTCTTCTTAGCGCCATCTCTCCAGCTTCTATAGAGAGACTAGAGATTATAAAATCTAGTGGTATTGTTGTAGGCGGTGATGGAGCAAATGCAGGCGCAATCAACATCACAACAAAGAAAAAAAGTGCCAAAGAGGTAGCTGTTTATATGGGAACACACGGCACTGCCGATGGCTCTTTTTACCTCGGTCACAGCGATGAAAAACTCTCTGCCTCAGCAAGTGGTGAAGCACAAAAAAGCAATGGGATTCGCAATATCAACAGTGGTGGCGACAAGGATGAAAACTCTTTGACAACAGGAACATTCAATCTCTCCTATCTTCCAGTTGAAGAACTAGAGTTAAGAGTGGGTGCCTCATTTGCAAGAACTGATGTACTCTATACGAGTTCTTTAACGCTTGATGCATACAATGAAAATCCAAAGCAAACAGGAAGCACACTTACTGAACAATGGTATGATACCGATGCGTTAAACTTGGGAATAAGCTATCGTTTTAATGACAAAATCTCTCTAAATATAGATGGTAGCCGTGAAAAAAAAGAGTCCATCCAAGACTACCAAAGTCCATTTTGGAACAATAAATCAACTACCGATTATGACTACAACTCTTTTAAGTCAACGGTTGATTATGTTGATGATTTGTTTAGTTTTACCGTTGGTTATGAGAGATTTGACGGCAATCTCGTAAATACAAACAACGACCTTACAAAGGTAAATAATGCACTTTTTTTTATGAGCGAGTTCTATTTTGGCAGAAGCACTTTAAAAGCAGGTTACAGATACGAAGATATCTCTTTTGAGAGTAAAACAGGAGATGATCAAGAGGACAAACTTCACGGTGTTGAACTGGGATACAACTATATGCTTGATAAAGAGCAGTCTCTTTTTACAAACTATGCTCACTCATATCAATCTTCGAGCTTAGATAGGCTATTTAACTGGCTTACGGGAGATTTCATGGGCTATGTAAAACCTTCTCAGTCCCACAACTATACACTTGGCTACAACAATATAAAGCCAAAAAACAAGTTCAAAATCTCTCTTTTTTACATTGATTTAAAAGATGAAATTTATCTCAATCCAACAACTTGGACAAATACCAATATTGACAAATCTTACAAATACGGCTTGGATATTTACGACAAATGGCTAGTGACAGATGAATTCAATGTTGCGCTCAACTATAACTATGTCAGAGCCATTATTGATGAGGAAGAGAACTATTCTGGCAATAATTTACCAGGTGTTTCAGACCATAACATCAAAGCGACACTTAGTTATCTACCAAACAAAAATACTGTTTTTGCGCTTACACAGGTATATCGCTCAGAAGCATACGCCGCAGATGACTTCTCAAACAGTTTTACGCAAAAACAGGATGCTTACAAAAGCACTGATATATCTATAACCTATACAAAAGACAGCTTAGAACTTTTTGCCAAAGTGAACAATCTCTTTAATCAAAAAAATGGTTTATGGACAAGGGATGACGCTATATATCCTGTAAACTTTACAACTACTGCAATCGCAGGGTTTAGGCTAAAAATTTGATAATCCAAAAAATCGCCCTCAGAAGCTTCCTCCACTACAAGTTCCTAAACTCCCTTTTTTTGGGCATTTCGGTTGGGAGTATCTTTACGCTTTACGCTCCGCTTGAGCCGTCCGTCTATAGTTTGGGCGGGATTGTTTTGGCTCTTGGGATGCTTTTTGTGGCGAAGCTTTACCATAAGATACTCACGCTTGGCTACTTTTTTGTCATCCTCGCACTTGTGGAGGCAGTGATACTTCTAGCGGTTTTGTACTTTTTGCTCTTCTCCTACAGCTATACAAGTGCGTTTTTGTTCTATGCCTCTTACCAATTCACCTTTATTTTTGGCTCTTACCTCATGCGTGCGGAGACACTTTTTCTCAAAAAAAGCATGTTGCTCTCTTTAGTAGATGTGACAAAGCAAAAAGGGTATCTAGCAGGAATGTTGCTCTCTTACCTTTTTTACCAGTTTTTGGAGGTGGCTTTTGCTATTGCTAACAAAGAGGAGCAGGTTTACGCTATGCACTTTTTGCTTCTCTTTGTGCAGATGCTGATTCTCTATTTTTTGGTAAAATCGTTCAAAAGGAATAAAGAATGAACCTACTATCAAAAACCGCTCCGCTAGAAGAGTCCATCGCTAAGATGCAAAAAGTGCTTGAGGATGTGGGGTGCAAAACCATTTTTTCACAAACAAAACATCCGCTAACAAACTGTTATTCCCTAAATCTTGCCTCCACCGAAGCACCTGAGCATATCTACTCAAACGGCAAGGGGATTTCAAGCGAAGCCTCCATCGCCAGCGCACTTGGCGAATACATAGAGAGACTGCAAACCAACAATTTTTTTAGCGATTTTTATCTTCCCTCACGCAAACATTACCCTGATGAAGTCGCTTTTGAGTTTGGCGGGGATTTTTTGGATGATGAACTGCTTAACATTTACGACCCAGAGGGCGAACTTAGCGATGAAGATTTGGTTGATTTTAACAGTGACCATGAGGACAAAATCGTTGCTCTGCCCTTTGAACTGTTAGAAGATGGCGAAAAAATCTATTTCCCTATCAATATCTTAAACAACCTCTATGTTAGCAACGGTTTAGCGGCGGGCAACTCCAAAAAAGAAGCACTTATCCAAGCACTTAGCGAGATTTACGAGCGTTATGCAAAACTTCAAATCATCAAAAACGGTTACGCCCTCCCCCATTTTCCACATGAAGTTCTTGCATCATTTGAAAAAGTTTATGCCGATGTAACGGCACTAAGAGAGAGAGGCTACATCGTTGAGGTGCTTGATGCTTCACTCGGCGGGAAGTTTCCCGTCACTGCCATCTCACTTATCAACCCAAAAAATGCAACGCTTTTTGTCTCTTTTGGAGCGCATCCCATCCTAGAAGTCTCTTTGGAGAGAACCATGACTGAGCTTATGCAGGGACGGGATTTGGATAGTTTGGATGGGTTTGAGACACCGACATTTGACATGAGCATCGTTGCTGATAGTTTCAATCTTGAGTCACATTTTGTCGATTCCAACGGAAAACTCGGATTTGGATTTTTGAGTGCAAAAAAGAGTTTTGAGTTTGCGCCATGGCAGTACGAGGGAGACTCAAGAGAAAAAGAGTTTGATTTTTTAGTCGCTATCGCAAAAGAGCTAGAGAAGCAGATATATATAAGAGAGTATGACTATCTCGGGTTTTACGCATGCCAGATTCTCATCCCCAGCCTCTCAGAGGTTTACCCCATAGAAGACCTCATCTATAACAACAAAAACAGCGGCAAAGCCATCCGTGATATGGTTTTGAACTTTGGCGACTATGATGCGGAGGACATCTTAGATGCCATAGAGCCTCTTGATGCCTCACTTGATGTTGGAAAATATATAGGAGTTCTTTTCGATGAGCCTTTTACCATGGCAGAGTTTAAAGCGCAAACATACCTTCTTTTGGATGAGAGAGAACTCGCACAGGAGCTTCTCGAACTTGGGTCTAACAAACTAGCACGGGTCGTTGCAGAGCTGATGTGCATGGAGGATGAGGGGCTTGATTTTGAGGAGTATGAAGAGGGGCTTTGTGCCATTTTCACGCAAAGTGCCGTTACAAAAGCAGCCGCTATTTTGGCAGGTGAAGATTTCTTGATAGATATAACACTCCATAACGACTACACTAACATGTTAGCGATGTACGACAAACTTAGCGTTAAAAAAGAGAATATGTTACGATGAGCTATGAAGAGTGGTTTGAGCAACACGCCCAAAAACATCAAAAGATAATAGAAAAACTTGTAGCAAAAGGTTTGACGCAAGAGCAAATCATCGACTATTTTGCGTATGAAAACATGGCCAAAGAGGAGAACAACTTCTGCCCACTCTACAAAATGGGCAAAAAATGCCATGACATGCGAGAGTTAAACTGCTACTTATGCGGATGCCCAAACTTCAGATTTAACGACAACGGTCTTGGCACATACAACGACATAAAGATACTCAGTCGCTGTGAAATCAACAACGGTTCAACCATCGGATACGGCGGCGCAGTACATCAAGACTGCTCAAAATGCACCGTACCACACCACAAAGCGTACATCAGCAAAAATTTTGATTTTGATTGGAAAAAAGTTATGAAAGGGTGTAAAAACGATAAAAAATAACATAAAAAATCTATGAAATTTATTATTTGTTAAAAAATTATCTGACATAATAGTACATTTTAAAAAAAGAGGTTAACTTATGAAATTATTCATATTATTTTTTGTCTTTTTGTCATTTGTTCATGGGGAAGGGCATTATAGTTGGAGACTTAAAAATTGTTCTTCTATGTACTCAGAATATAGAGACCATTATTTAAGAATAAATCGAGACTATTATAAAAACTATAGCATGAGCGACAAGAACCATCCATGTTCAAAAATCAATGAATTAAACACTTATGAAAAAGCCTTAATATATGAAAAGATTGATGAAAAACAAGCTTTAGAGGTAAAGTCTAAAACACTGGGTGTAGCGTGTTACCAAAAAAAATGGGGCATAGAAATGTTGTACCAAACAGGATATTGCGATAGATATGTTTATACAGACCCATCAAAGACTGAGCAATTTCAAATAGATGAACCAAAGTATGCAAAAAACACACCACAAATGCCAGCACAGCAAACAATCGTGCCAAAGCAAGATTTAGCAAAAATACATAAAAACAGTCCTCAATTAGTGCTTGAAAATTTACATATTTATGATGTTCAAAAAATGTCATTTTTTAGAAAACAAAATGATGTTGTCATGATTGAATCTTCAACTGGAAATTACGCAATACCTAAACATGAGTTAGTTGCAGCAAAACGCATCAATTTTACATCTCAGCTAGAAGAGAACATAAACTCTTTATTGAAGCCCTAGATAAAAGAGTGTACAATAACATCATAACGCAAAAGAATAGGAGTGTGCAATGTTAGAAGAGTTTAAAAAGTTTCTCATCAAGGGAAACATGGTCGATATGGCGGTTGGTTTTATCTTTGGTGCGGCGTTTGCCACGCTTGTGCAGTCGCTTGTAAAAAACATTATCATGCCGCCTGTGGGTATGTTGCTTGGCAAAGTTGATTTCTCAAACCTATTTTTGGCACTGGACGGTAACAGCTACAACACACTCGCAGACCTTGAAAAAGCAGGTGCACCTGCTATCAAAATAGGTGTTTTTGTCAACGATACTATCTCTTTTTTAATCTTGGGAACAGTTATGTTTATGCTTGTAAAGAGCTACAACACACTTAGAGCAAAAGAGGAAGTCCCGCCACCGCCACCGCCTGCTGAGAAAATCTGTGATGAGTGTGCGATGAGCATCCCCGTAGCCGCAAAAAAATGCCCTTATTGTGGGAATACACACTTATAACCGCCTTTTTAGGCGGTTTTTAACTGGACTTCTTCTATAACCTAAAAATTAGATTCCAAGTCAAGCTTGGAATGACAGTTGGACGTCATCCTGAACTTGATTCAGGATCTAGGCTGTGAAAGAAGTCCGCTAAAGTAATCATGCCGTAATAAACATCTTCTATTATTTTGGCATGAAAAAAGATAAAGTTTATGTCATAGACACCAACATTATTTTGCAAAATGTGCAAAATATAGAGACCCTAAGCGATAATGGTTCTAACATAGTCGTAGTACCTGAAACGGTACTGCTTGAACTTGAAGACAAAAAGAAACTCCCAAACGAACTTGGTTACTACTCAAGAGAGTTTGCCAGATTTTTAGCCTCCACCAAAATCAAAGAGATAGATTACAAGTCAAACTATAAAGTTGTCAAGCTCTATAAGGGCGACATCATCCTTCACATCATCTCAAAAGACAGCTACGACACCCAGATAGAACAGCACCATATCTCCGAGAGCAATGACAAGCGCATCATCGAGGTTGCGGAGGTTGCAAGAGACTATTACAAAGGGCAAAAGGTCATCTTTATCTCCATTGACATCTATGCACGAACATTTGCACTCTTCAAAAACATAAAAACCCAAACACTCAATGACGATAAAAGCGAAGTTCCAGACTTCTCCTTTGTAAAAAGCGCACCGCTTGAGTCTATCTTTTTTAACAACCTCAATCTCCAAAACATCAAAGAGATAGATGAGACATATACACCCGAGAACTTTTGCTACACATTTGAGTCAAGTGACGGGAATAGTGCATATGGCATCGTTGCGAATGAGAGAGTTTTGGTCATGGATGAGAGCGATTTTTATCCTCTTGCCGTCAAACCTGCAAATCTAAAACAGAAATTTTTTGTTAAAGCCATCATCGAAAATGTCTATAACCTCCTCGTTATCGACGCAAAAGCGGGAAGCGGCAAGACACTTATGTCTTTTGTGGCGGCAATGCGCCTTATAGACAAGGGGCTTTATGACAAGATAGTCTATGTACGAAACTCCATTGAGTCCATCGACAGAGGAGCTGAAGTGGGCTTTTTGTCGGGAAATGACGAGAAGTTTCGCATCTACAATATGGCACTGAGTGACACCATGGAGTTCATAGCCAAAAAACGACTCAAAAAAGGGGTAAATGCAGAAAATCCCGAATCCATCCGCTCCAAAACAGAAGAGCTAATGGCGCGATACGACGTCCAAACACTCTGGCCAGGAGAAGCAAGAGGGCGAACGCTCAGCGAGGCTATCGTTATCATGGACGAGTGGCAAAACAGCAGTGAAAAGACAACACAGCTTATCCTCTCACGACTTGATGAGACCTGCATGGCGGTGGTTATCGGCTCAAACAGACAGATTGACAACCTTTACTTAAACAAATACAACAACGGTTTGACAACACTTCTCAAACAGACAAGAGCAAAACATCCTGAACTTAGTATGTTTGCCATAGAACTTGAAAAAGCAGTGCGAGGGAAGTTTGCGGAGTTTAGCGAACGAGTATTTGAAAAGACTAATGACAAATAGATTTATCAACGACACCATTTACAGTCATATCGAATACACAAAGTTTGAGGGCAAAGTCCTTCAAACCAAGATTTTAAGCCGTCTCCAGTTTATCACGCAAAATGCGCTTGCCTACTTTGCTTTTCCCTCCATCAACACCAAAAGATATATTCACTCTTTGGGGACGATGCACCTTGCTTCTCATATGTACAAAGGTGCGCTTTTAAACGCAAAAAGTGATGTTCGCTCCTTTTTTTTAAAAGACTTATACAAAGTTATCCTCAAAATCGAAGATGAACTCTCTATAAAAAGCAAGATAAAAAAGTGTGAACTTTTCGAAGATGATACACTCTACCAGTTTCTTATCCCGCTCAAAAACGCCAAAGAGAAGTATGCCTATCTTATCTCACTCCAAGCGCTCCGACTTGTAGGGCTACTCCATGACGCTGGGCATTTGCCATTTTCACATCAAAGCGAGTATGCGATGCAGAGCCTCTACGAAAAGCTCTCGCTCCAAGAAGAGTGCAACCCAAAAGAGCAGAAATTTTTGGATTTTTACGAAAAGCTTACAGAAAAAAACACTCAAGTGCTCCATGAAGCGATG
The DNA here is from genome assembly GCF_059705355.1 of Sulfurimonas lacustris. Classification (NCBI taxonomy): domain Bacteria; kingdom Pseudomonadati; phylum Campylobacterota; class Epsilonproteobacteria; order Campylobacterales; family Sulfurimonadaceae; genus Sulfurimonas; species Sulfurimonas lacustris. The sequence goes on along the minus strand of NZ_AP046125.1, from coordinate 131,067 downwards.
GGCGTAGAGTTTACAAAAATGCTCCTTGACTATGAGATACTCCAAGATTTTACTAAAGAGAGCGAGAGAGAGTACATCGCACTTGTTTACAAAGTCGTTGACTACATCCTCCAAGATGCCTCATTTGGCGGGTTTGATTTTGGCGTGCTTCACTCTTTCATCGACGCAACCATTGATGCAGACAGACTTGACTATATCAACCGAGACATGCTTGCAAGCGGCTACATCGGCGGAGCGGTTGATTTGCTGCGCATAGCAAAACAGAGTGTTTTGAGCCTTAAAAACCAGGAATTCAGGGTTAGTTTTTTTGAGGGTGCCATTTTAGATATCGAACATATGCTTGAGATGCGTTTTAACCTCTACAAAAAGGTAATTTTCAACCATGAGATAGCAAAAAAAGATGCCATGCTTGAAAATCTTATCCTATATCTTGCCGAGGAGCACTTCAGGAAAAAAACAAAAGCCAAACGAAACGACATATCCATGTTGTGGAGTTTTTTGGATGCCGCGTCAAACCAAAAGAGGCTAGACACCATCAGTCTGCTTGATGAAAACTGGCTTATTTCACTCTTTAAGGAGGAGTATTTTGTGCTCAAATACTCCAAAGAAAAAGAGACGAAAAAGATGCTTATGATTTACGAAGAGGTGCTCTTTGGCAAAAAATACTTCCACTCTCTTTGGAAAAATCTCAATGATTTTTATGATGTTTTAGGCTTTAGCATGACACAAAAGTACCAATTTCGTGAAAGTTTTGGCTACATCAGCAAAGCGAAACTCTCTATCTTGAGAAATTCGCTCCAAAACTTTGTAATGCACTATGAGAGTGGAAAAAATGTCGCTTTTGCTTTTCAAATCGTCTCTTTTAACCTCGGTATTTCAAAAGATTTCTCTCTTTATGGCAGTAAAAATCTCATCCCCATCGATGAAGTCTCAACGCTTAGAAAAAGACTTAAAAAGTCTATGCTCAACACCGTTCCCTTTTTTCTCTACTGCAACAAAAAAGAGCTAAGTCCGCAGATGATTGAGAGCCTAAGGGAGATATTGCTTTTAGTTTTTGAGAAAAATACCCAGTGGAAACCATGACACCAAAACAAGGAGAGAACAAAAAGAAAGCTTAAAGAAAACACCTACTTTAAAAACTCTATAATGCCTAAAAGTAAAATCGGATAAAATTTCTCCGATTTAAAAGTTATCTTCTCTTGAACACAAGAAAAGATATGTTGCCAAAGTGGCTTATCAAACTAGAGGGTAACGCTCTCTTAACAAAAAAGGATACACAATGAAAACATTGATTTTACTAATCGCATTAACTTTAGGTGCTCTTGGGGCTGATACAGTCGTAACATACGATACAAACAACGGGACTGTTGAAACAAACAAACCTAACCACCCAAGCCAAGAAATTTACTAGGCTTTTACCTCTGCACTCCATCCACTCCTTTGGATGGAGCTTCTTTTTTTTCTCTATTTTCTCAACTTCCCTTACAAAAAAACTAATTTGTGACAATTTTATCTCATTTTAACCCCCAATTATGCTAAAATAGCTTTCGTTACTCACATCAAAAAATAAACAATTTAGGCATTATAAAATGAAATTGGATCTAAAATTAAAATTACTTATTCTCTTAGTAATTCCCCTCTTTTTTGTTATAGGTTTTTCACTCACTTTTATCTCAAACATCATGGATGAGAAGAAAAATTTAGAGTTCTCCAAACACCATATTTTGGAAGCAGAGGGTATCTCACGCGTTGTGCATCTTTTGCAAATTGAGCGAGGAGTTACAACTCAGATTGTCTCAGATGCAAAAAGCGATGTAAAACTCAAAGAGCTTTTAGAGATTCGTAAAGCCTCAGATGTTTCCATAAAAGAGTTAAGAAGCCGTTTTACCTCCTGCAAAACCTGCATAAACAACGACTCCATCACGCTTCTTGATAGCTTACTGCAAAGGGAGCAACTCCAGTTACCTAAGCAAACGACCAATCAGGTACGAGAGTACTACACCAAAAACATAGCAGCGCTTTTAAGCCTCATCAAAATCATCCCCTCCTCTATAGATGAGAAGACAAATCGAAACCATATCCAATCCTACAGCCATCTCTCCCAAGCAAAAGAGTTCTTTGGAGAGATCAGAGCGCTTGTCACACAAATTCTCTCAGATAAAGATTTTTCAGAAGAGAGCTTTTCACACTTAATGGAGTATCTCAGTATCTATCATCTTGAGACCCAAAATTTTAAACTTACCGCAGACCCAAAGATGCTTCACTTTTATGAAAAAACTTTTGTAGGCAAAGAAGTACAAAACTCTCTTGAAATGATAGATATTGTTCTAAGCAAAAGACAAGAGAGTCTTGCTACTCTCTCTAGCGCTCTATGGTTTGAGAGTGCGACACATAGTATAGATTCGCTCAAAAAGGTAGAGGACCATCTTTTTGCTACCGTTTATACGCTTATCAATGAAAAACTAGACTCCACCTCATACAAACTTATGACCCTGCTGCTCTTTTTGGCTATCTCAGCAATTGTTGTCACCTTTTTGCTCCTTGCTATCACAAGAAAGATTCTCTTCTCTGCAACCGTTCTTGAGGGCGAATATGATAGTTCTCTTCTTCTTTTAGAGCAGTATAAAGCAACCGTAGATGGAGGCTTCATCGTCTCAAAAACAGATGCAAACGGAATCATCACCTATGTCAATGATGAGTTTTGCAAACTAAGCGGTTACACAAAAGAGGAGCTTCTTGGACATACACATAACGTTGTCAAGCATCCTACCTCATCCCCAGAAACATTTGCCGCTCTATGGCACACTATCAAAGATTTAAAACAACCATGGGTAGGAGAGGTAAAAAACCTCTCAAAAGATGGCACAACACATTGGCTCAAAGCCATTATCAGCCCCATTATCTCTAAAGAGGGCGATATCATCGAGTATATCGCTATGCGCACCGACATAACAGCCCAAAAAGAGATTACAAAGTATTTTGAAGACCAGCTCAAGATATCAACCAACAACTTTAACTGCTCGATGCACCTCTCCAAAGAGTATGAAAAGGCGATTGATTCAAGCACTATTCTGCTAAGAACAGATGTTCATGGTGTTATCACTTATGCAAATGAAAAGTTTTTACAAATAAGCCACTTTAGCCAAGAAGAGCTTGTAGGAGAAAATTTCAATTTTATCATTGCGCCGCAAGAGCATGTTGCAAACCACTCATCTCTTTGGGATGGCATCATCAAAAATAGAGCAAAAACAGGAGAGGTTTTTTGGACAAAAACAACGATTGTTCCTATCAAAAGTCTTGATGGCAACATTATTGAGTATTTCCAAATACGTTTTGACATTACAGAGATTATGCGTCATAGAGAAGAGTTTGAGCGTGCTGCAAATACAGACTCTCTCACAGGATGTGGCAATAGGTTCCGACTAAACAACGATATGCAAAGGTTGGAAAATCTCTCTATCGTCATCTTTAACATAGATAACTTTAGACAAATCAATGATTTTTACGGACATGATTTTGGTGATTTGGTTATCAAATCTACTGCAGATAAGATTTATGAATTTATCTCACATGACAAAAATTTCAGATTTTACAGACTTCAAGGAGATGAGTTTATCGCCTTGGCTGTGGACTACTCCAAAGAGCTGCTTGTTGAGAAAACAAAGGCTGTTTTGGAGCTTATCAAAAAGAAATTTTATGTCCGCAATGAAGAGATTCTTCTCTCTTGTAGTGCTGGTCTCTCATGTGAGCCAAAAGAGTCACTTCTTGCAACAGCAAATATGGCACTTAAAATCGCCAAAAAAAGCAATATCGACTACCTTCTCTACACACCAGAAATCTCACTAGAGCAACAATACAAAGAAAACATCCGATGGACAAGAAAACTCTCACACGCTATCAAAGAGGGGAATCTGCAAGCTTATTATCAGCCTATTATCGACAATGCAACACTTCAAAAAAACAAGTACGAGTGCTTGGTGAGAATCGTTGAGGACTCTAAGGCAATCTCTCCCGTGCACTTCTTAAGCGTTGCAAAACAGACACGCCAGTATGCAGATATTACAAGAGCGGTCATATACCAAGCATTTGAGCTCTTTAAAGACAAAGATATACACTTCTCCATCAATCTCTCTATTTTAGATATTTTAGAGCCGCAAACAACTTCCTACATCCTTCAAATGCTCCAAGAGTACGGTATCGGCTCAAGAGTTATTTTTGAGATTGTAGAGTCTGAATCTATAGATAATTTCGATGGTATCACCGACTTTATCCGTGAAGCGAAAAAATATAACTGCAAAATCGCAATCGATGATTTTGGAACAGGCTATAGCAATTTTGAGTACCTTATCAAGATGCAGGCAGATTATCTCAAGATTGACGGTTCACTCATAAAAAACCTTAACAAAGATAAAAATGCACTTCTTATCGTTTCAACCATTGTTGATTTTTCTAAAAAACTAGGAATGAAAACAGTTGCAGAGTTTGTAGAAAACGAAGAGATATTTGAGATTGTAAAGAGTATTGGAGTTGATTATTCACAAGGATACTATTTTTCAGAAGCAAAAAAAGAGTTATAATCTTTTTTGGCAAAATGCCAAAAAAGAGAATTATACGCGAGATTCCTCACGACGTTGTAGGTATGCCCACTGAGCATCTACACGTTCTTGCCACTCTTTGATTAAGTATTTATACTCATCTTTAAAGAGGTGTTTGAAACGTCCTTGAGCAGCGAGATATTCCTCAACTGGAATAACGTTTTTCGGTCTATAAGTGATATTAAGCTCTCTACCATCGATAATCTCATAAAGAGGAAAAACAAGCGTATCTGTCGCCAAATCTGCTAAGTGCATCGTATCTTTAGGGTCAAATTTCCACTCTGTTGTACATGGAGAAACAGCATTGATAAATACAGGTCCTTCAACAGAAAAACCGTGCTGAATCTTCTTTACCATATCTTTCCACTTGTTTGGAGAAACTTGCGCTGCATACGGGATGCCATGTGCAGCCATAATGCCCATCAAATCTTTTTTGTTTTTCTTCTCCCCATAACTTACTTTTCCAGCAGGAGAAGTTGTTGCAGAAGAACCTATCGGTGTAGAAGATGATCTCTGACCACCTGTATTTGCATAGACTTCATTGTCAAGAACAACGTGCATAATATTATGTCCGCGCTCCATACATCCAGAAATCCACTGAAAACCGATGTCATAAGACGCACCATCTCCAGCAAAAGAGACAAACTTAGGGTTACGATCTGGTTGCTTTAGGCGCCCTTTTCTTTTTAACACTTTATGCATCGTTTCAGCACCAGCAACTGCTGTTGAGCTGTTTTCAAATCCAATATGGATCCAAGAAGCATCCCATGAAGTATATGGATAAACTGCTGTACAAACTTCAAGACAACCTGTTGAAGCAGAGAGAACCATATCATCATTTGTTGCATTTAAAACTTCACGAACAATGATAGAGTGCGCACACCCTGGACATAGAAGGTTTGCACCCTCAAAACGGTCAGCTGATGTCGAAAACTCTTTTAAGTTTTTTATATTTTTTATTTCACTCACACTCGTCTCCTTATAAATACGCTAGTTTCGGTCCACGAACACCGATAAATTGTTGTAGTGGAGTAGTTACTTTGCCCGCATCAACGTTTGCTTGAAGCTCTTTATAGAGTGCTGTTAGATGTGCTTTTGTCAAGTCGCGTCCACCAAGTCCATAAATATACCCAGAAAGAAGTGCTTTTGTATCAGTATTGAAAAGCGATCCTGCTATTTCATTAAAGAGCATTCCTGCCGCACCATTTGGAGATGATCTATCAAGTGCTGCGATAGCTTTGATACCCTTGAGCGCTTCTGCAACTTCCATAAATGGGAAAGGACGGATAACACGAAGTCCGACAACGCCAGCCTTGATACCTTGTTCTCGCATCTCAAGAGCAACTTCACGTGCAGTTTCAACAGACGTTCCAAGACATACAACACAAACATCAGCATCATCCATATTGTACTTCTCAACAAGATTGTACTTACGTCCTGTGAGTTTTTCAAACTCTGCAAACGCTGCGTTTATCTTAGGATGTACTTTTGTCATCAGGTCGTTGTGTTGGCGTGCCTTATGCTCAAAGTGCCAATCTTCTTCCGTTTGTACACCATGCGTTACTGGATGTTCGAAGTCAAGCATATCATTCATAGGTTTAAATTCGCCTACAAAACCATACGCCGCATCATCGCTAAGCGTATGGACACCTTGCGCAGTGTGTGATGTCATAAAACCATCTTGATTGACCATCGCAGGAAGTCTTACATCATGGTCTTCACTTACTTTAAAAGCGATAAGATTGAGGTCATACGCCTCTTGTGGGCAGTATGCATCAAACTGAATCCAGCCACTATCACGACCTAAATACATATCTGAATGGTCACCATTTACATTAAGAGGTGCTGCAAGTGCACGGTTTACCACATTGAGTACGATTGGCAAGCGCATACCAGAAGCTTGGTAGAGTGTCTCAACCATAAGTGCAAAGCCTTGAGAAGATGTTGCAGTTGCAACACGTCCGCCAGCAGCCGCCGCACCGATACATGCGCTCATCGCCGCATGCTCTGATTCAACCATAACAAACTCGCCTTCTACATATCCATCAGCTGTAAACTGTGCGTAGCCTTCAACGATAGGAGTCGATGGCGTAATCGGGTATGCCGCAACAACATCTACTTGAGCTTGTCTAAGTGCCTGAGCAGCTGCACGGTTTCCGTCCCATACTTCTATATCTTTTAGTTCCATTTTTTCAAATGCCATTACGCTTCCTCCTCATCTTTTTTAGGCCAATTAGCAATCTCTGTCTCTTCATCTGCTTGTTCTGGGAACATTAAGAGTGATTTTGGATTTGTTGGACAAACTTCTACACAAATTCCACACCCTTTACAGTGATCCATATCGACACCGATTAGTTTTTTATCTCTTGAAACTATCGAGACATCTGGACAGTAAATCCAACAAAACTGACAGTCAATACAGTAGTCTTTGTTAAATACAGGCTTAATTAATCTCCAGTCCGCAACACTTGCAGTGTATGAGCTGTTTTGTGAGTATGCACGATCCTCTTGTCTTGTTCCAGCGATATCATCTATCTTTCCGTCGAATGTACGAAGCATAGCTCCGATTTCAAACTCATCCCAACCTTTTTTTGCCATAATCAGTTCCTTACTTTACTTCATCGTATGCACGCTGAATAGCGAACATATTAGCATCAATAATTTTTTGCGGCAGTTTTCCAAGAACTCTTTTCATGCTCTCTTTAAAAAACTCAATGTCATACATTCCAGAAACTTTCATAAATGCACCAAGCATTGGTGTGTTTGGTATTGCACGCCCGATAGTCTCATTTGCGATAGTGATACAATCAACAGTATAAACCTCTTTACCCTCTAACTTCGGTTGCGCCTTTACAAGCTCCTCAGTGCTCAAGTGAGTGGTAATAATGTATTTTGTACTCTCTTTATGGTTGATAGTAACATCTGTAGTCATCGCTAAAGCAGGGTCAATAACAAAGACATAGTCAGGTCTCATATATTTTTCATGATTCATAACCACTTTATCATCTACACGGTTGTAAGCCGTCATTGCCGCTCCTCGTTTTGCGGATCCGTAAAACGCAAACGCTTGCACATGCTTACCGGTTGTAGAAATAACATCTGCCAAACCTTTGGCACCTGTAACAGCACCTTGTCCAGCACGACTATGCCATCTAATCTCTAGCATAAACTCTCCTTTTCTCTTATTAGCCTCTTATTTTAGACAAGTTGCTCTTAAAGATAGCTTGATATGTGTTACTTTTTTACCAACCTAGACTAATGTGTTATTTTTTCTCTTTTGAAGATACTTCATTGCCTCAAATGCATCATTAAATATCATATCTGTAAACTCTTTCAATGATTCGTGCGTACCATAACCGCTCAAAACACCAATAGATTTCACGTCTGCGTTTTTTGCCGCAATCAAGTCAAGCTTTGTATCTCCAATCATCCAAATCTCTTTATTTGCGCTCTCTAATTTCTCTAAAGCCCTAAAAATTGGCTCTGCATGAGGTTTTGGATGCTCAACATCTTCTCTGCCTATCAAAACATCAAAATGCTCCATTAACCCAAAATATTCCATAAGCACTCTGGAGTAGTAACCTGTTTTTGTCGTTACAATCCCCAAAGTCGCAAACTCTTTTGCCAACAATACCGCCTCTTTGGCGTTTTGTAAAAGCTCAGTTTTTTCTCTAGAAATATCTCTGTAGTGCTCTTTGTATGTCGCTATCAAGGCATCTACATGTACAGCGTTGATTCCCAAATTTCCATACATAATATCAAGCGGATACCCGATAAGCTCCTTTATCTTGGCATCCTTTTGAGAAGGAAGATTGTGTACTGCTAAAGAGTGATGAAACGACTCTAAAATCGCTTCGGTCGAATCAATAAGCGTACCATCTAAATCAAATAAAATTATCAAACTATTTCTCCCATTTTATATAGTTATGCCAGATACCGCTAGGGGCTGGCTCAATGTGTTTTATATTTTTGTTAACTGCTGTGATAGAATTTGGTATAAACAAAAAAAGATAGGGATTTGCATCCGTAATTATGGCAAACATCTCCCTCCACAAGGCAGCAAGCTCTTTGCTATCGACCATGCTTTGTGACTCCTCAATCATCCCGTCCATCTTTGTATTGTGATATCCAACAAGATTAAATCCACCTTTTTTATCACTTTTACTATGCCAAAACATATAAGGGTCAGGTGTTGGCGAGAGCCCCCATCCAAGAAGTACACTCTCGAACTTATGAGGAAAAACCACCATATTTAAAAATGCCTGCCACTCCATCACACGAAGTGTTACGACCACTCCTGCTTCTTTAAGCTGGTGCTGTAAAATCTGTGCAGCGTAGGGTCTTATATCGCTAGAATTTGAGGTTGCAATCTCAAAAGTAAAAGGATTTTTTGCATCATAACCTGCCTCTTTTAGAAGCTCTTTTGCTCTTTGTATATTTTGTTTTGGTGCTTTTATATTTTCGTTAAATGCCGGTGTGTTTGGCAGAAATGGACCCGTGCACACCTTTGCATGGCTAAAAAAGAGGATATTTGTCAGCTCTTCTCTGTTGATTGCCAAAGAGAGAGCCTCTCTTACTTTTGGATTTTGAAACTTCTCGTTGCGTAGATTGAAACCAAGATAGGTGTAGGATTGCGAGATATTTTCATAAATGTTAAATTTCTCAAAAAAATCACTATTTAGCTGTCTTTCATACTGCATCGGCTCAATACTTCCAACGTCAAGTACACCGGATTTGAGCATTAAAAAGCGTGTCATAGGGTCTGCGATAACATGAAACGAGATGGTATCAATCTTGGTACGCCCTTCAAAGTAGCCATCAAATGCTTCAAGTAAAATATTTTTGGAGTGCTCTAGCTGTGCCAGTTTATATGCTCCCGTGCCAATGGGTTTTGTGTTAAAAGAGGAGTTCATAAGATTTTGCTCATCTTTTAGCAGATGCTGGGGCAAGATACCCATCATCCAAATCTCAAGCGCTTTAAAGTAAGGCTCTTTATATTTTACTCTTATTGTGAGTTCATCTACTGCTTCCACGCTCTGTACAAAACGAAAATTGGCGCTGTAAGGAGAACTTATTTTTGATGATATAAGTACGTTATATGTAAAAACAACATCACTTGCGCCCATTTTTTCGCCGTCATGCCACTTGACGTTTTCATGTAGTTTAAAAATAAGTGTTTTATCATCTTCAAAGTAAAAACTCTTTGCCAAATCGCCAACAATGGTCGATAAATTTTTGTCATATTTTACAAGTCCGTTGAACAAAAAGCCCGCTATCTCTGAAGAACTTGAATCGGTTGCTAAGATGGGGTTTAGTCTTGATGGATTGGTTGAAGTTGCAAGATGGAGCGTGGAAGCTACAAGGTGTAATGATAAAAACAGAAATAGGAAGTAGCGCAAAAGTACTCTTTTTCTAGTGATTATAGCAAAGTTATCAGAAGGAAAATTTTAAAGGAGGAGATACCAGTGCAAAAAGCACTGATAAAAAAGTTCTTGAGACGATTAACGCTTAGAGAACTGGCGAGAACGACGAGCTTTACGCTTACCTGGCTTTTTACGCTCAACGATACGTGAATCACGTGTCATCATGCCTTCAGGTTTAAGGATAGCTTTTAACTCTGGGTTAAAACGTACTAATGCACGAGAAATACCATGGCGAAGAGCGTCAGCTTGACCACCAAAACCACCACCAAGTACAGTAGCTACGATATTAACAGAAGCATCTTGTTTTGTTAGAGCCAAAGGCTGCTTTACACGAAGTTTTTTTGCTTCAAGTCCGCCTAACCATGCGTCTAATGAAAGACCATTGATACTCATACTACCATTACCTGGAGTTAACCATACTTTTGCTATTGACGACTTACGGCGTCCTGTTGCATATACTTTTTTCATATAGTTTATCCTTACTTAGCTAATTGTGCAGTGTGAGGATGCTCAGCACTTGCATAAATTTTTAATTTTTTAATCATTTTAGCGCCAAGCTTTGTTTTAGGAAGCATACCACGAGTAGCTAGTTTGTAAAGCTTCTCAGGATTTTTTTCTAAAAGCTCAGTCATCTTGATACTTTTTGTACTACCAAAATAACCAGAGTAAGAGAAGTACTCTTTGTTCGCTATTTTACCAAGACCGTTGAACTTTGCTTTAGAAGCGTTCACAATTACAACATAGTCTCCACAGTCGATATTTGGAGTAAAACATGGCTTGTTTTTACCACGAAGTATTGTTGCTACTTCAGTAATAATACGACCAAAAGTTTTACCTTCAGCATCAATCAAAACCCATTTTTGATCGATTTGTTCAGGAGTAGCAATTTTCGTAAATTTCATTCTTGAACCTTTCAAGTAATTTTCTTAACATCACATATAAAATGCTTGTTTAATTGATGGAAGTATATCTTCTTAAGCTTATAAATAACTTAATTTATGCTTTTTTTAAGGTTAAAGGGGAGGAATTTAGTTTTGTGTTTCTGTTGGGGTTAGTTCGTTCAAAGCAATACGCTTAGCATATAAAAAACGCTGTTTGTAGTATCTTTTATTAAAAGCATCATATTGAACTCGCTTTGCCTTGTAGGATGCATGGATTATCTGCCCATTTCCTGCATAAATAGCAACGTGCGAAGGTCCTTTTTTATAGGTACGATAGAAAAGCAAATCACCTACTTGCAAATCTTTAACATCTATCTTTTTGCCATATTTGGACTGCTCACTTGCAGATCTTGGAAGCTCAATACCAAACTGACCAAAAACCTGCTGTGTAAATCCAGAACAATCTGTACGCTTTGCATTTTCATTTCCAAATTGATACGGAGTTCCTAAATACTCCTCCGCCTTGGCTAAAACTTGGTGTAATGGGATCGAACTTGTCTCATCAACTATAAGATAAGGAGCTTGGATTTTTGAAGAAACATTTGATTGAGCAAAGAGTGAAGAGGTAAATAGAAGAAAAAAAATGATAAATATACTCTTCACACTCCACCCCTTTTTTATAAATTTATTTTTGTATAAGGTTATTATAGGGTTCAAAAACTTTATTTTAACTTAGAAATTTCTTCTACTTTGACAATTTTTATACAATTTTGTAACAGATAGACGATATATCCCTCTACTTTTTCATTGGTTATCTCCCTTACTGCTTGGATGTAAGAGCTTACCTGTCCTAAATGTTCATCCGCAAAAGAGAGTGAACTTTTATAGTCGATAACCCTGTAGCCATTTTCACTTTTTACCAAAAGGTCGATGTAGCGAAGGGTGTTTTTGTAGCGAAGTGCCTTTTCTCTGTAGCATTCACCTTGAACAAGCTCAAAAAATTCGCTGTTTTCAAGAAGCATACCAACTCTTTTTTGAATTTCATCCAGCTCTGTTTCTTGCAAGAGTGCGCCGTATTTGTTGTTTGTCATATCTTTTGCAAAGTCGATACTTTTTGTCTCAAATGTCGGGAGCATCTCAAGCATATAGTGCATCGCTATGCCAAAGTTTATGGACTCAAAATCCTCTTCATGCGTCGTCTCAACTACCAAAATATCGTTTTGTGTTCCATAGTAAAGCTCTTTATATGCAAGCGGATGGAAGAGTTTTGGCATCTTTGGGGCTTGAGTTTTGCACGCAAGCACACCATGTTTTTGCGCCTCCAACTCCAATATGCCAAACATCGAATCTTTTGTTTTAGTAACGATGATAAGATTTTCTCTTGCTCTTGTAAATGCCACATAAAGCGCATTAAGGCTGTCTTCATGCGCAAGGGTTCTCTCTTTTTGCAGTGCGGCGGCGTACTGCGTATCCACCATATCTCTGCCTTTAATACGAAGATAGATGTTTTTGAGGGTTATGCCCTCATACTCGTAGATGATTGCATCACGTGGGCTTGGAGCTTTTGTAAGCCTGTCCATCACTATGACATGTTCATACTCCAGCCCTTTGGATTTGTGGATAGTAAGCACACGCACACCCTCCAACTCGGATGCGGCTGCGCTTGCGTCCATTCGCTCATACTCAAAAAGAAGAGCCTCTATGTCGCCGTATCTTGCCGCCTCATTTAAAAATCTCATAAGATTAAAGTCGCTCTCAAAGAGCTTGAATTCATCAATAGCTCCTTTTATGATATCCAAGAGCGCATTTTTGTTTAAATCTACTCTTTTGATGGAGCGTTTTTGCTGTGAGATAAGTGCAAAAAAGTTCTCTTTGTATATCTCCTCGCCAAAATATTGGTACTTTAGATACTCCAAAATAGCTTTGATGCTCTTTTGGTTGATTAGTTTTGTGGTGGTCTCTGTGACGACCTCTATATTTTGGGCATGAAGAGCCTCTTGCACGGCAATACCATCGCCGTTTGTGGCGCATAAAACAGCTATCTCATTAATATCTGCACCGCTTTGAAGCAACCTTTGCACCTGAGTAACAACCTCTTGCAACACCTCATCGCTTTGCAAAACTTCAACAAATCCGCCGTTCACACCCTCTTTTACAAGCTGCGGTGTGTAGTTTTTTATCTTGCGTTCAAAGACACTGTTTACAAAAGAGACAACCTCTTTTTGCGAACGGTAGTTGGTTAAGAGCTTCTTCACCTCAGTGCCATTTTCCTCTCTTACCGCATCAAAAAGTGCGCTCACGCCGCCTCGAAACCTATAGATGGACTGCTTCACGTCTCCCACAAAAAAGAAGCTGCCGTTGTCAAAAATCCCCTTGCCCGATGTTATCTCATTTATGAGCGGTTTGAGTATCTCGTACTGCAAGATGCTTGTGTCTTGAAACTCATCAAGCAACATATGCTCTATCTGCGCATCCAGCCTAAAATAGAGGAAATCACTATCGTTAATGCGGTTTAAAATCTCATAAACAAGGTAGGTAACGTCGCTAAACCCAAGCTCGCTGTCGTCTTTATAGAGTGCTTTTTTACTCTTGATGTAGATAGCGACAAGCTCTTTTAAAGCATAAAAAAAGTTCTGCTCTTTGGCTCTGTTTTGCGCTCTGATGGCATCTTTTATCTTCAAAAGCAATACATCCATCTCCGGCGTGTAGCATTTTGCAAATGTTCTATAGTCCAGACTATCCCTCTCAAGCCAGCTTTTACTTACAACATCCTCAAAACTCTCCGCCTCGACTGAGCGAATAGCCGTGGAAGAGGCTGCGCCGTTTGAGGAGACTATCTTCTTCAACTCCGCCGTCAAAGAGAGTGCCTCTTGCTCAAATAGTTCGCTGTTTTGCTTTGTAAACTCAATCCCGCCAAGCTCTGCAAACTTGATATAAAGCTCATCCAGAAGCTCAAAAATATCTGTTATACGCTTTTGCGAGAAGAGCGAGAGGTTAAGCAGTGTCTCTTTCTTTCGTGCAACACGCACCTCTTTTAAAAAGCGGGAGAGAAGCTTGAGTTCATGCTGAGAAGCAAATGTTGAGAAGTCGGGCATCAAAGAGGCATAGAGTGAAAATTTGCGTAAAATCTGGGTAAAAAAACTGTCTATCGTCATAATTTTCGTATGAGCATTTAAAAACTCGCCTAAAACCCTCCCGCGATTTGCAAGCAAAAATTCACGGGAAAGTTCGGTAACCTTGACTATCTCATCTAGCTCACCTCTACTCTCCAACTCCTCAAGAGTTTGCACAATCCTCTCTTGCATCTCGTTTGCGGCTTTGTTTGTAAAAGTAAGAGCAAGTATCTTTGATGGCTGCGCACCTTTAAAAAGCAGGCTAAGATAACGCACGACAAGCATAAAAGTCTTCCCGCTCCCCGCACTTGCCTCGTAGGCTAGGTTATTTATGAACACTGTATCTCCATCTATTTACACTCTCTGATATACAACTCTTCCACTTTAGCCCTCGCCCACGGTGTTTTTCTAAGAAACTTCAAACATGAGCTTATGGTCGGATTTATCAAAAAACATCTAATGTCTATTTTGTTCCCCAACTCTTTAAACCCGTAACGCTCAACTAAAGTCTCCAAAATATACTGCAGCGTAACACCATGCAACGGATTGTTTTTGTTTTTTTCTTCTTCGCTCATTTTTTTCCTTTATTTAAAAGTAGAATTTTTCTCTCGTTCCAATGCTCCCGCATTGGAACACATATTGCAACCATATAAACTCACGTATGCATTCCCATCAGAATGATGGGAACGAGGAACATTGATTTTCCATAATCGCAATCTCTTCATCACTCAAACCATAAAGTTCATACACCATTTTATCTATCTCTTTGTCGGTTTTAGTTATCTCTGTTTTTAGTTTACATGTAAGGGTTTTGTCGTTTTCAAAGATGGCTTGCCACTCTTGTTTGAAGTTGCGTTGGGCTAGTTTGTCGGCAAATTTTAGTTTGAGGGATTTTGTATATTCTGCTATAAACTCCTCAAATGTCAGTTCTTCAAAATTTTGGAGTTTTTTTGTGAGTTTTTCAAGTTTTAGTTCGTTTAGGAAGTTTTGTTTTGTCTCTTGAAGGTTTTTGTTTAACTCCAGCATTTTGTCGGCTTTTTGGATGAAGGGTTGTTGTTCGCTTTCTAAAATTTCTTTAATTGGCAATCGTTTTAAATTAACACCTTTAACTTCAGAAAAAGCTTTTCCAATTTCTGGGACTATAATCTGATATAAAAAATTTAAGAGCTTTGAATTTAAAACAACAAGTAAATATTTATGATTAAATTTTTGAGATTTATCAAATAAAATATGTGTTGTATCCATAGTAAATTTTTGTAAGTTATCATATGTGACAACTAAATGGTCAGAAGTTTGTCTAAATATTAACTTTTCATCAACTAAATACATAGCTTCATTCGTATTGCTCCATAACTGTTCAGGGTCAAAAAGAACAAATAATTCATTTTGTAAAGGGGTATATTTATAAAAATCTCTACCTCTTATAATGGGTTTATAGCTATCATCTATTTTCTTTTCTGATAAAAATCTATTATTATCGCCTGTCTTTATTCCATTATAAAATTGAAAGTTATTATTGCCAAGTGCTATTGAATTTGTGAATGATTTTTTCCATAATGAAATTAAATTATCAGAAAATAAAAATTTATTATCTGGAATATTTTTAAACTCTTTTTGCTCAATTTCAAAACCAATTAAATTTGCAAACTCTTTTTCATTGTTCACTGAAAACAATTGAGAAGTTTTAAGAATTTGTTTCCCCAAGATAAAAATCGAACTTCCTCCTGTATCTGCATCTTCAAAAACTTCATAAGGTAAATTTAACAATTTGTGAATAGAAAAATTATCTATCAAATATTCTCTAAAGTTTGCATAAAAATAATTTGTATAAAGTGTATTTGGAACAATAAAAGAAAGTAATCCATTATTTGAAATTAACTTCAATGACTGTTCAATGAAGATTAAATATGAGCTAACTTTGTAAGCTGATGACATTGGAAATGTATTTTTATAATATTCAATATCTTTACTTTGAAAATCTTGTTTTTTACCAAGTGCAAATGTAATATACGGCGGATTCCCAATCACAACATCAAATCCACCCTGTGCAAAAACTTCTGGAAACTCTGCATGCCAGTCAAAGGCGTTTGGTACTACCGTTTTATCGTCTATGAGGGAGTTTCCTACTTTTATCTTGTTGGCTAGTTTTGTGAGCGGTCTGCCTCTTTTTGCAGTTCTTAGCCATAAGCTTAGTCTTGCTATCTCAACTGCACCCTCGTTGATGTCCACGCCGTAAAGGTTATGTTCTAGCACCTCTTTTTCTACTTCGTAAGAGGCAAACAAATCGCCCATGAGTGCTAGGTCATTTTGGAGTTTTTTGTGTTCTTTGAGTAGGTATTCTAAGGCTTGGTTGAGAAATGCTCCGCTTCCGCATGCGGGGTCTAGGATTTTTAGATTTAAGAGCCACTCTTTGTAAAGGAGTAGATTTTCTTTTGTTTGTTGCTCTGCTTTGGTTGGGTTTTTTGGGTTTTTTGGTGAGACTAAAGTCTCACTTCCGATTGAGAGAGACTCTCTTTTTTCTTCACACAACTTGCCTAAAGTGTTTTGCACGATGTACTCGGTGATGTAAGCAGGCGTATAAAACACACCGTCTTTTTTTCGCTTCGACTGTTTTTTGTCAAAGTCGCTCTCTAAAAGCTGTGCGCTTATCTCTTCGAGTTCGCTGATGGAGTTTTCAAAGATATGACCTAAGATATTTACCGAGATATCGCTTCCAAAGTTATAAGCTGAGAGGATTTTTGCCCGTGCATCTAGCACTTCATCGTCAATGATGAGTTTGTTAAGCAGTTTATCATCCGCAAAAAGTCCACCGTTGTACATGGTGATGTCAAGGTCTTCATCCCCTGCATTTATGGCTTCAAAATAGACTTTGTACGAATCATAAAGAGTGAAGTTTTTTACAAGCTTTTTTACCTCTTTTTGTCTCTGAATAATCGTGCCGATGGTGTTTTTGGGCAAAAGGTCGGTATCTTCGCCAAAGAGGATAAAGACAATCCTGTCTATAAGTTTTTGCGTTGCGTTTAAAAGGGAGAGTTTATCTAACGGAGGTGGGACTTCAGTCCCGCTTAATGGCGGGGTTAAAACCCCACTTCCAGAATTGTTCTTTAAAATATTTTCAAACAGTTTTGTTCTAAAAATCGTGTAATCTTTGTAGAGTTGGTTTGAGATGTCTTGCTCATGAATGAGTGATTTCTCTTTTAGCTTGAGCGGTAAACCCTCTTTTATGCTCTCATAACTTAAAATCGTATGAAGTTTTTTAAAGCCCTCATAGTCAAGGTCAAAAAGAAAAAACTGCTCATAAGCGGTGGCTTTGTCAAAGTAAAATCTTAGTTCGTTGAAGTTGGAGACTATGACATATTTTGCGTGTTCGTTGTGTTGCAAGTAGCCAAAAGCTTGTCGTACCGCACTCTCTTCACGGTTGTATTTTTTGTCCAAATCTTTTGTTTTTTGGTCTTTTAGCTCTATGACTGCTACGACTTTGTCATCAACCAAAAGCACACCGTCTGCTTTTTGGGCATTTGTCTCATTCTTTTTTTCTCTCTCAAGCGTGTAGCACTCATCTGCGGAGCGTGTTTTAGAGATATAACCGAGGCAGTTTTCAAAGATGTCTTCTAAAAAACCGTCTTGGTAGTCGGTCTCTATCCATGAAGAAATCTTCTCTTTTTTGGCTAAAAAGTTTTTGTACTTTTGCCATCTGTTTTCTATGAGTTTTTCATCTTGCTTTCGTATAAAATCGTTAAGTACTTTTTGCCCGAAAAGTTGTTGCATGGCGTTTTCCGTTGTTTTATTATTACTTGTATCTTAGCTTATACTTGCTATACAAATCGTTAAACTTTTGTTCAATATAGATAAAATTTTACTATTCACATCTCCACATTTTTTTACTCTAACAGATACTTATAAAGTGGCACTATAAATATCTTTTTATCCGCACTGGCTATAAACTTGAAAAACACTTTCACCCTCTCCCGCACATAACCTTATATTCACAAAACAAACAGTTTTTTATCTCTTCACATCTGTTGCACTCAATAGATTCTATGTTTTGCAAATCCCTAACATGAGACTCCAAAACTGACAACTTTTCTTTTAAAAACGGTTCGTCAACTATCTTGGACTCTTTGAGGTCGTAGTATCCGCAACCCACAACATTGCCAAAATTTTGGGCTAAGATGTAGTAAAACTCTAGCTGGAAGTCTGTCGCTTCCGTGAAGTTTTTCTCTGTGTAAAGTGCGTATGAGCCTGTTTTGTAGTCGATGATGTAGAGTTCATTGTCTCGTTTGTCTATCCTGTCGATACGTCCTGTAAGTGTCATGCCTGCGAACTCTCTCTCTATGTTCGCTTCACAATGCGCCACGCTCCACCCCTCGCCAAATCTCTCAACTTCATTGCGGCAGAAAGGTTCCATTTTTTTGGCTTGCAGTGCCATTAGGTAGTGTTCCAGCTCGCTCTCGCCGCATGCATTTTCAAGCTCTTTTTGCAAATCTCGCAAAAGCTCATGTGCGTCATCGTAAAAGTTTTTTTTGCCGTAAAGCTCTTTTAGCGCATCATGCACGTCTGAGCCGATTTCATGCTCTTTTGGCATATCTTTTGGGATTTCGTGGTTGTTGATATGGGCGATGTAGTTGTAGTAGTATTTTCTTTTGCATGTCAAAAATGTTTTTAGCTCTGTTGCTGAGAGTTTTCGCCCCTCAAAGCTCCACTCGACAACTATCTCTTGCTCCTCTTTTGGCGGCGTGTCTGTTTGTGCAAAAAGTACAGAGGCGTAGTCCTGTTCGTCATGAGTGTTGCTCTCTTTTATGTCAAGCTGTTTTAAAAATCTCGAACCCTTGCTCTCTTTTGAGGCGACAAAGCTTATGGCTACCTCTTTTGAGTTGTTGATAAGCCTCTCGTAGTAGTGTTTTTGCAGATTTTCCCTGTCGCTCATGGTAGGAAGATTTGCCGCTTCTCTGATGGCTGTGTTTAAAAACATATCTTTGTCGCTCTTTTTTGGGACATTTCCATCGCTAAAATCGACTATCACAACCGCATCAAAGGCTACCAAACGTGTCTCCAAAACCCCCATTACCGTAATCTTACCGCCACGCACATCATCAAGCGACCTGCTTGAGACTCTTTGCAAAAAGAGATTTAAGACCGATTTTACGCTCATGTCATGCATGAATGGTAAAATATGCTTAAAAGCGTAAAGCTCCTCTTCAAAAATCTTTATCTCTCGTTTATCGCCAAAACTCTCTTTGTACTCTTTTAAAAATCCCAAAATATCCACATCTTGACTCATCTGCCCATAGATGGAGCGTAGCGAATGGTAAAATTCGGTGCCTACTCTTTGTATTCTGGCTTCATTCTCTTTGGAATTTTGCTCGATGTAGGCACATGTCGCATCAAGTTTTTCATACATCAAACTGCCGCCAAAAGGTGTACCCATCGCAAAGTTGAAGTTTGACTTTGTATCAAAGAGCTTTAGAGTGTCGGCAAATTTCTCATTTGGAAGAATCACTGCTATATTTTCGGGTTTGTACCCTTTTTGGATAAAGTCATACACCTTTTTTTTGACATAGGCGGCTTGCAAAAGGTTCTCGCTAAAGGAGTGGCACTCAATGTTTTTGTTCTCTTTTCTCCTCTCTTTTGCGATAACAGCTTTTTTGTCCAGTGAGATTGTGTAGTCAAACCCCGCCTCCAGTTCTATGCCAAATGTTGCAAATTTTTTTACCATTTTTGTGTTAAATCTGCTTGCACTCAGATGTATCTCCACCTCGCAAAACTCACAACACCGTTCAAGTACCTCAAACTCAAAGTTGGTCAGATGTCCCTCTGCATAAAGCTCGATTTTTTCATATTTTTTTACATAATCTTCATTAAAACGGTAGTTTTTAGGCAAAAATATGGGGTCAAGCACTCCTCTTTGGCTGCAGAGTTTTTCATAACGCCCGTAAAGCTCAAGAAGTATGGCGATATGCTCCTCATACTCACCATAGACATCTGCTCTCTCAAGTGCTTCTATGTCGTACATCTCGGCACTTAACTCTTCAAAAAAACCAAAAATATAAGAAGCGTTTTTTGTAAATGTGAAAAAGTTGCGTTCAATAGAGAGGTTTTGAAAATTTTTAAAGTCACTCGCCTCCAAAAGAAGCAAAACTCTGCTATCCGCATCAAGGGCTTTGAGCCTATGGGCAACACAAACTCTTGAGAGAAAATCGTGCATCGTGATATAGTTGGGCAAAAAAAGATTTATACCATCGACATCGAACTGTTTATGACGAATGGCACGCTGGGTCGGTAGGATGATTAGGGAGCTGTTCATAGAGAGATTATAGCCTAATATTCTACTGCCTGCATCCCTCTTGTATCTGTTTTGATGTTATAAAACCGCTCAAGCTCGCCTACGCTTACCTTCGCCATGATGTCCCATCTTCCCTCTTGCGGGAGTGTGATTGGCTCAAATGTATAGATGCCGTTTTGAACTTTTGGGTTGTTTAGCTCTTGGTCGTGTTTGTGGTTATTTGGTCGTGTTACAACTACTTTGATATTTGCGTTATCGATGGGATTTGCATCTTTGTCGCTTATCTTGTAGCTAAGTATGGCTTTTTTAGTGCTAAACTCTTGTGTGACGTACTCAACTTTATAGTGTTTTTCAAAGAGTATCTTTGCTTGAAGCAATTCATTTGCTTTTGCGTCTGCTTCATGATAGCCCATCATGTAGGTATCACTTTTTTCTACGGGGAGAGTGTTGGCGACAAATACAGTTGCAACGCACGCACCAAAAATGGCGATAATCGAAGCCGCTATGGCATAGGGCCAAATTCTTCCATTACTTAGATTCATTTTGTTTTCTCATGTAAATTTTCCTCTTGATATATAAAAAGAGTGCGTAAAGTATGAAACCGTAAAAGAGTACTTTGACGACAAATATACTATTTTTGTTTGCATCTCCTACTGCGTTTTCTAAAACAACCCCTTTGCTTGCAGCGATTTGTTCAGCGATGTCTGCGTAGCCGTTGAACATTGAGCCAGAATATTTGCCCAAAAGCTCGCTATCTTTCGCTTTTTGCGCTAAAAGAGGGATGATTGTGCCACCATAACTCGTAGCTAACTCTTTAAAAGAGGCGAGAGAATCACTATAAAAAAGTGCTATGACAAATGCTTGAACGGGCGAAGCGACTGGGCTTAAAACCTGTTTTTTGTCGAACAAATTATACAAAGAGGGCTCATTTGCCAAAATATCCACTTTTGTATCCATCTGAGAAAAAGTAAGCAAAATAGTAGGCTGCCCAAATTCGCTAAGCAGCTCTTGCTCATACGCAACCATATTTTGTCCATGTGGAAGCTCTTTGAGCATAAGAAGTCTTAGCGAGATGCCCGTTTTTTCGTAAAGCTCTGAACCAAGCTTTTCTACTTCTGCGCTAAATGCTGGGTTAAATATGATTTCATCTTTATAGAGATAACTCGCAAAAAGTGAAGAGTGGAGAGAGAGTGTGAGGATGAGGGCGCCAAGCCCTCTTGAAAAGTTCAATGCAACTTCCTAGCCGATATAGAGATGGTTTGGCGTTACAACTGCATAGAGTGTATAAAGAGCCATGAGCACTAAGCCCCATGAAATAATCTTTTCCATACTTTTGCCCCTTACTTTTTCACATCTACAACATGGTCAGCTTGTTTTGAGCCAATCATCTTGATAGATGCTTCATCTTTAATATCATAATAGTTCGCTGCACTGCTTGTTTGAACGTTCATGCTCCACGCAATCAATCCAACCAAAATCACAAGAAGCAGTACAGTTGCAATCAACATCCCCGTTATACCATCGATAGAGAATATACTTCTATTTTCATTCATAGAGGGCTCCTTATTTGCTTATGTTAGTGATATACGCACCAACAGCTTCTTTTTGTTTGTCGTTAAGTCTCTCAAATTTAGGCATAACACCAATAGAGCCTTTTTTACCGTTGTTAAGAACATTTGTTACTAATGCCGGTGTATATTCTACAAGATTTGGAGCAACAAACTCCATCCCTTTTCCATCAGGACCATGACAGCTTGAACATGCGCCTACAAAGATATCAGCACCATCACCCTTCATACCATTTGCAACATACGCGGAGACTGTCTCAATCTCTGCATCAGTAATGAGAGCGCCTGTGTTTGCATTGAAAAGACCATTACGATCAGGCATTGGCATCTCTGTTCCAAGAAGCTTGTAGTTTGAACCATGCTCGATAACGTATTTGACAGAAGCCGCGTCAATTCTTTTGTTAAGATTTGCTGCTTTGCCCTCAATACCATCAGCGTTGATACCATGGCAAACTTTACACTCTGCCAAGAAAACAGACTCACCCATCTCAACTAACTTATCGCCAGTAAAGTCTTTATATTTCGCTTCAAACTTAGTGTTATGTACAGCAGTATCTTCATTGTACTCGCCTATTTGAGAGTAAGAGTTTACTGGATAACCGATAGTCCAGTACCACATACCCCAAATCATAGTGAGCAAAAACATAACTGCCCAACCCATAGGCAGTTCGTTTTTATACTCACCGATTCCATCCCAATTTTCATCAGCAAGTTCACCAGATGCGTTATCCATCTGCATCTGACGTACATATTTGATTACAACAAAAACTGTAATTGTAAAAATTGCAATCGCACCTGCAATAGCTAACATATTGACTATGTCACTATTTAAACCACCCTTACTTGTTCCAACCGACAAGAAAGTAGCACCAAGCATCGCAATAACTATGATAATTCCCCAAAGATAAAGCTTATTCATATATCCCTCCTATTTCTTTGCACCCTCAAAAGGTACCTTCTCGTCTGATAGAGCTGACACTGGAGCATCATCTATATCATCTTTTAGCGCCATATTGCTATAGCTCTCGTAGTCAACTCCGTCTGCATCTCTCTTTTTTGTGTAGAGGTGATAGATGTAACCATACAACACCACAACAAGGAGAAATGTCAGTACAAAATATCCATACGCTTGAAGCTCTGCAATACTCACTTCAAACCCCTATTTAAGGCTATTCATATATGCAATCAATGCAACTATCTCAGGAATCTCACCACGAGCGACTGCATCTTTGACATCTTGATCTTTCATATCTGCAGCCACTACCTTTGCCTCTTCAAGCGCAAGAGAACGTGCCTCAGCAATACTTGATGCCATCTTTACGTTTTGCACAGAGCCATCTTTCATAGGTACATCTTGATTGTATGGAACCGCAAAGTGCTTTGCAACTGTAAGTTGCTCAGCATACACCGTGTCGATATCTGCACTATTTGTAAAGAGCCATTTGTACGCTGGCATAATTGAACCTGGAACGACACTCTGAGGGTCTTTCATATGGTTTTCATGCCAGTCGGTTGTACGGTAGTTACCCACACGCATCAAATCTGGTCCAGTTCTTTTTGAACCCCATAAAAATGGTCTATCGTATGCATATTCACCACTTAAAGAGTAGTGACCATAACGGTCTGTTTCAGACTTAAATGGACGAATAAGCTGAGAGTGACAAGCATTACAGCTGTTTTTGATGTAAACATGACGACCTGCCAACTCTAAAGTAGAGTATGGAGCAGTTCCGATAACGGGACGAGAAGCTTGAGCAAAGTTTGGAAGAATCTCAATCAAACCTGCAAACGCAATTGCTATAAAGACACCTACCGCAAAAAAGAACGGATGTTTTTCTAACCAATGAAACATATTTTATCCTTTCTATTAAGCGCCCATAGGCGATGCACTTTGAAGTTCACGCTCCTCAACAGGGCGAGAAGACATAGTTTTATAGATGTTATAAGCAAACATCAAGAAACCAACAAGATATAAAAGTCCACCAACACCACGGATAGCGTAGTAAGGATGAAGAACCGTAACTGTATCGATGAATGAGTACGCAAGGTTACCAAACTCATCGTGTGCACGCCACATCATACCCTGCGTAATACCTGCGATCCACATAGAAGAGAAGTAGAGAACAACGCCAAGTGTTTGAATCCAAAACTGTGCAGCCATAAGAGATTTTGAATAAATCTCACGCTTAAAGACACGCGGAGCCATATGGTAAAGTGAAGCCATAATCATAAAGCCAACCCAACCAAGAACACCATCATGTACGTGACCGACAATCCAGTCAGTGAAGTGTGCTATCGCGTTAACTGATTTAATCGCCTGAATCGGACCTTCTAATGTTGAGAACATATAAAAAGTCGAACCCAAAACCATAAACTTGATAAGCGGAGAAGCCGCAACTTGTTGCCACTCACCCTTCATAGTAAGAAGCATGTTTATAGCAGAGCCCCAAGATGGTAAGATAAGAACGATAGAAAAAATCGACCCCATCGTCTGCATCCAGTCTGGAACAGTTGAGTAAAGAAGGTGGTGTCCGCCTGCCCATAAATAAACAAACATCAATCCCCAGAAAGAGAGGAGTGAGAGTTTATATGAGTAGATAGCTTGACCAGACTCTTTTGGTAAAAAGTAGTAAATCATTGCAACGATAGGCACCGTAAAACCAAATGCAACCGCATTGTGCCCATACCACCACTGAACAAGCGCATCATTTGTACCTGCGTACATCGAAACAGAGTGGTACCATGCACCTATGCCGCTCTCACCTGCTGGAGAAGTAACGAAGTATGTTGGAATCTCCATGTTGTTAAAGAGATAAAGCATTGCGATACCAAGAAACGTCGCTATGTAGTACCAAACAGAGATATAGAGCGATTTTTCACGGCGAATACCGATAAGACCAAACATGCTCATACCAAAGATAACCCAAACAACAACAACGCCAACATCGATTGGCCATTCAAATTCTGCATACTCTTTTGAAGTTGTTACACCTGCAAAAAGCGAGTAAACAGCAGCAGCAACTACTATAACATAGAGCCAGAAGTGAAGTTTTCCTAGCGTCATGAGCAGTCTTGATTCTGCCATTGATACTTTTAAAACACGCTGCCCCACATAGTACCAAGTAGCAAAAACACCACTGAGCGTAAAGCCAAAGATAACTGCATCTGTATGCAGCGGACGAAGACGACTAAAGTTTGTATATTCAGCCAAACCATCTCCCAAGATGAGATTTAACCCTGGAAATGCAAGCTGAAATGCCAAAATAACACCGATGAGCATACCAACAATTCCAAAAGCGATGGTTGTAAGCATAAACATCTTAGCAATTGTATAGTCGTACTCTAATGGACGATTCTCCATATATAGCCTCCTTAAAGATTCAAAGCAATTAAGTCTAATGAAACCTTGCTAACTTCTTGTAAAATCAAAACTAAATAAACGATTCTGCAGCATAAGGAAGCTTTAGAGAGCGTGTTTTAAATTTTACAAGAAGTCTTTGCATTTATTAAACCAATCAACTGAGACATAATAACAGTATAAATGTTTAAGATTTCTTAATTATTGCCATTTTTTTGACATTTTTCAAAAAAATTTCTGTTTTTTAACACTCTATTAACAAAAAGATGTTAGTTCATAAAATTTTGTAATACTATTTGGAAGTATAAGGAGGGTAGAGCCCTATCTTTTTATCAAAGATAAGAACTCGTTGAAGATATATCTGCTCTCTTTTGGACCAGGGCTGGATTCTGGGTGGTGTTGGACTGAAAAAATCGGTGCGTCGTTGTACTTCAGTCCTTCGATTGTGTTGTCAAAAAGGTTTACGTGTGTTACCTCTGCAACCTCTGTAATGTTCTCTGGAACATTATAGTTGTGGTTTTGTGCAGTAATCTCTACCAAACCTGTTTTGATATTTTTTACAGGTTGGTTACCGCCGTGGTGACCGAACTTAAGTTTATATGTATCATAACCATGCGCGATAGAGAGAAGTTGATGTCCTAGACAAATCCCAAACATAGGAACTTTTGCGTCAATGAGCTTTTTGATTTCACGTTGCTCATTTTTAAGTACTAGCGGGTCTCCCGGACCATTGGACAAAAAGACACCGTCTATCTCTTTTGCATTGTATCTTTTAACAAGTTCATCGCCATTAAAGCTGTTTGGGATAACCTCTACGCCGATATTTGCAGCTACTAGCTCATTGAGGATATTTGTTTTAACTCCAAAATCCAAAACTACAATATTTGCCTCTGATGTCGGTGCTTCATCATACTTAAACTCTCTATCGTTGTAAACAGACTGCGCATGCTTATAGGCAACTTTTGTACTTACCTGCTCGATGTAGTTCACATCCTCTATTCTCGGGCTTGCTTCTAAAATCTTTTTAAGTTCTGCTTTGTCGCTTACCTCAGTTGAAGCTATCATCATCATAGCACCCTCGGTTCTTAGCATCTTTGTGATGTAACGTGTGTCGATATCGCAAATCCCCATAACATTTTGCTCTTTTAAAAAGTCTGCAAGCGAACCCTCTGCTCTAAAGTTTGAGTAACGCTCCTGATATTTTCGTACAATCATCCCTTTTGCGTGTGCGGCAGAGCTTTCCATATCTTCAGCATTGACACCGACATTGCCGATTTCTGGTGCAGTAAATGTAACAAACTGTCCTGCATACGATGGGTCGGACATGATTTCTTGATATCCGCTCATGGAGACGTTAAAAACTATCTCGCCAACAACAGTGCCATTCGCACCAAAACTGTTTGCCTCTAAAAAAGTTCCGTTTTCCAGATAAATCCAAGCTTTTTGTTTTAACTCTTGCATGCTCATTACTCCATACCTCTTCTTGTTAACTCTTCTTTATAAAGTTTTTCATATAAAATATCAAACTCATCTGTCCCAGGGATATATCTCTTTTTGTAAGTTTTGATTTTCTCCATGATGATATTGTCAAGCGCAGATGCCTCTGTGACAAATGATGCGATGGAGTTGTAGATAATATTTTTGATACGGTTTTCCGTTACATCAAAATGGATAAGATCCTCTTCATAGAGCTCATCCAAGATTTTGTGAGAGAGGTCAGAGTAGCGCTCTTCATAGTTAAGGATGATGCCAAACTCCGGAGCAAGCTTCTTTTTGATCATAAAAAAGAGCTGTCTCTCATCGACCAGATTAAACTCTATCTGCTCTTCATTGGCTTCACATATCTGATGTGTTTTCTCTTCAAGCGCCATCTCCTGCTTGATGTCATTTTCAAGTATCTTTTGTGCCTCTTTTGCTATAGGCTCAAGCCCTTTTGTCATCGTGACAACACCACTCTTATTTAAATCAATCGCAATCTTATTGGCTATATGAGGTATAGTTTTAAGTGATATTTTCATCCAAAGACCTTACTTGTGTAAATATAAATTTTGTGATTTTACTATAAGTAAGGTTAGTTTAGCATTAGAGGAGAGTTTTTTTGTAAAACATACTCTTCAAATTTTTCCTTTGAGAGAGGTTTTGAAAAGTGGTATCCTTGCAACATATCACACTCCTCTGAAATGAGAAAATTTTTCTGTATTTGTGTCTCTACGCCCTCTGCAACAACACTTAAACCAAGGTTTTTTGCGATGTTGAGAATTGTTTTTACCAAACTTGTATCTTGTGCTGGGTTCTCTAGCTCCATGATGAAGGATTTATCTATTTTAAGTTCATTTATGGGGATTTGACGAAGATAACTAAGCGATGAGTAACCTGTACCAAAATCATCCATAGAAAAACGGATTCCACAGTTTCTAATCTTGTTCATTGTCTCTATAAGTCGAGGAATATCTTCAGCAGCGCTCGTCTCTGTCATCTCAAAAATAAGTTTTGAACTAAGTCGCTCATCGAGATATTTTTTACATAACTTCTTTATATCTTCCACAAAAGTACTATGAAACATTTGGCGCATACTGATATTGATAGAGAGTTGCTGCAACACTATCCCTTTTTTGTCCCACTCGCTCAAAGTTTTAAATGCCTCTTCTAAAATGTAGTATCCAAGCTCAACGATAAATCCTGTCTGCTCAGAAATCGGGATAAACTCATCAGGTCCTACGCTACCTAACTGCTCATTTTGCCATCGTACAAGCACTTCACACCCTACAATTGCACCCACGCCATTGACTTGTGGCTGATAATGAAGCGCTATCTCTCTGTTTTGCAATGCAAAGCGCAAGAGCCTCTCTACTTCCAATTTTCTCTCAATTCTCACAGAGAGCTCATTGTTGAAGAGGATGACGCCATCTCTACCTTTGGACTTTGCCTCATACATAGCAATATCAGCCTCTTTGATAAGAGTATTTGCTGTTATATTTGGGTTGTCGATAATGCTCACACCAACGCTGGCACTGATGTAAAGATGGTGTCCCTCTATGATATATGTCTGTTTGATGACATGCAACAAGCCTAAAGCAAAATCATAGGCACTCTCCAAACAGCTCTCTTTATCGGCAAAGGGAGCACTCAACATACAAAATTCATCGCCTCCAAGCCTTGAGACAGTTGTTTTATGCGCTTTTGCAAGCTTGCTCATTCTTTGTGCAACTTCTATAAGAAGTTTGTCCCCAATATCGTGCCCCAATGTGTCATTAATCGTCTTGAAATGATCCAAGTCTATCAAGAGCAGATGCATACAGTTTGCTTCACTTTTTTGTGTTTTGATGGCATCTTCTATAAGTTCGACAAAATAGCGTCTATTGCCTAGTTTTGTAAGATAGTCATGGTAGGCTTCAAACTGGTTTTGTTGTAGATATTTGTAAGTATTGCGTGAGCCATAAAAAAGTACCCATGCGAGAACTATGGTCAAAACGGCGATAACATTGGAGTAAAACTTGCCAATAAGCAGAAGATAAATCGTGATAGGAAACATCGAAGATGCAAGGATAAATATGGCTAA
This sequence comes from Sulfurimonas lacustris, assembly GCF_059705355.1. Taxonomy (NCBI): domain Bacteria; kingdom Pseudomonadati; phylum Campylobacterota; class Epsilonproteobacteria; order Campylobacterales; family Sulfurimonadaceae; genus Sulfurimonas; species Sulfurimonas lacustris. The sequence goes on along the minus strand of NZ_AP046125.1, from coordinate 102,287 downwards.
CTTTTTTTCTGACACAAGAATGGTTGTTGCAACAACAGCGACACCGAGTTGGGTAAAAATGGCAAGATAGTGCAGCTCTATATTGGAACGCAGAGTATAGACAACAAACATAATTGTCCATGAAAAGAAGTAGAAAAAGATAAAATAGCGTAGTTTTCCAAGCCAACGCTCTTTCTCTTCTATTGTATATGTCGTATCGGAATACTCTTTATAAAGTCTATAACCCCAGTAAGAGAGCGCTAGAACATATAAGTACCACAATGGTTCTGCTACATAAGAACCATACATCATACCAATAAAGATATAGGAAGTTGCAGTTGAGGCAAAAAGAGCGATAAGCACGACGATTTGTCTATGCATAAAATTATAAAAATTTATATTGTTCAGCAAAAAACTACTCTTTTTTTGTTTTTTTGTGATAATTTTATCTTATTTTTCTTAAAAATTACTTCGCTAAAAGAATTGTAAGTTCAGAAGCTTTTTTCGCTTCCATTTTACTAAGTATGGCTCCAGTCGTTTTAGGTTTGAGCGAAGAGAGAATATCTACGGCATCTTTTGCATCCATCTCAGAGAGCACGCTTGCAGCATTGGCTGCTTTCATCTTTGCAAATGTCTCTGCCATTTTGCCCATCTTAATCTCTTTGAGCTCTTTTAAAAGCTCCTCATTTTTTTGAACCATTTTTTTGATGGATTCCTCTTTAGCGCTTATCTCATTAAGCTGTTTTGTAACATTTTCTTCCTGTAGCGTAACCTTGGCTTCTCTTTTTTTCAAAAGCTCCTCGGTAGCGGTTTTTAGAGCGCTTAAAGACTGTTTTTGCTCATCTATGCGCTCTAGCTCTATCAAAAGCTCACTCTTTCTCGCTTTAAAAATCTCTGTACACTCAAAGAGTTTGTCGCTTGTCTCAAGTGCGTTTAAAGATACAAATCCCACAAGAAGCACTGTTACTATTTTTCTCATCTGTTTTTTCCCATATATGTCATAAGTGCAATCTCGTCAAGATCTTTTGCTTCCAACATCGCCTTTTTTTTGAGTTCTTGCTTTATCTCTTGGAGTTCTAAATATTGAAATTTTTCAAGCTCTATCATATCTGCTTTGAGTTGTGCTTTGGCTTGTTCTATCTGATTTTTGGCGAATGTAACCCACTCTTGATTATGTTTGATAAGTTCTCTTTGAGAGGAAAGGAGTGTTCTTGAAGCGAGCATTTGGCTCATGCTGCCTCGGCTTGGAGGGGCAATATCTTTGAGAGTGTTATAGGAGAGTTCCAGTGCGCTTGAAGCGCTGTTGAGATTTACCGTAGCCTTTTGCAAAAACCGCTCACTCTTTTGCATACTGTTTTTTTTCACTTTTACAAGCGGGCTAAAGCGGCTTTTCATAGGCTCTCTCCTTTAAGAAGGGGTTATAAAATGATAGTATCTTCTCTCTCAGGCGATGTCGAGATGATACCCACTTTTGTTTTTGTTATCTTTTCTATAACTCTAATGTACTCTTGCGCCTCTTTTGGAAGAGCATCAAAAGTTCTTGCACCCTTAGAGTTATCCCATCCTTTAAATGACTTGTAAACCGGTTTTACATCATCCAGATTTTCAGGCAGATAGTCAATCTCAACGCCCTTTAGTTCATAAGCGACACAAACCTTTACCTCGCTAAATCCATCAAGAACATCTAGTTTCATAAGGGCTAGTTCATCACAACCGTTGAGGCGGCTTGCATAGCGGCATGCGACTGCATCAAACCAGCCACATCTTCTCGGACGCCCTGTTGTTGTGCCGAACTCATGACCGTTCTCGCGAATTTTTTTGCCCTCTTCGCCCAAATCTTCACTTGGAAACGGTCCATTTCCTACACGAGTACAGTATGCTTTTACGATTCCCGTCACTTTTCCTATATCTTTAGGATTAAGTCCCAGACCAGTACATGCTCCGGCACTTACAGTTGAACTTGAAGTCACATAAGGATAAGTTCCATGGTCGATGTCTAGCATAGTCCCTTGCGCGCCCTCTAGTAGAACTCTCTTGTTCTGCTCGTCCAGTGCTTTCCAAAGAAGCTGTGTAGTGTCCGTGATAAAAGAGGAGAGTTTTGCACTATAGCCTTGAAGCTCTTCTAAAAGTGCCTCTTTGTTTGGTGTTTTTATCTCTAAAATCTCAAAAATTGCTCTGTTTTGCTCAAAATATTCAAGTACTTTATCGCAAAGTTTAGCAGGGTTTAAAAGCTCTCCGGCACGTACACCGATACGGTTAATCTTGTCAGAGTATGCAGGTCCGATGCCTTTTCCGGTTGTACCGATAGCTTTGTCACCTTTGAGCTTCTCACGTGCTTGGTCGATAAGAGAGTGGTAAGGAAGGTTTAGGTGTGCTTTGTCGGAGATAAAAAGTCTCCCCTCCAAAGCCTCAAACTGTGTCATCTCTTTGATGATGGATTCAGGAGAGAGAACAACACCATTTCCTATAACGTTGATGGCTTTTGGATTTAGGATACCCGATGGGATAAGATGCAACGCATATCTCGTGCCATCAACCCAAATCGTATGACCCGCATTGTGTCCGCCTTGGCTTCTGCAAACCATATCGTACTCTTTTGCCAGTCTATCGACGATTTTTCCTTTTCCCTCATCACCCCATTGGATGCCAACTACTAAATCTGCTTTCATTACTCTTCCTCTATTTCGCTTTAGTTTCTACTAACACATCTGTATAAATTGCAAAACCTACAGAACTTAGTTCTGCATTTTTATATCTTCCGCCTCTTGCAAAGACCTCATTATTTTGTATCACTCTAAAAAAGAGTTCATCATAGTAGAGCATTTTTGCATAGTAAAGAGGTGCTAAAACACTGTTTGGACACCCTATGGCTTCACACAAACTCTTCATCTTCTCTAACTCTGCTCTTATAGCAGGCGGAACTATCTCAAGTAGTTCATCCACTTGCTGCGGGTGTTGCAGATAGACAAGTTTTTCAAGCCAATCAACCTTAAGATTTAAAAACTTCTCAATATTTATATGTCTAAAATCATCAAGAGTTAACCCCTCAAACATCTCAACTAAAAGCTTTGGTATCATCATGTTTGAGATTTGGATAAGCGGGCGCACTTCAAGCGCTTCAAAAATTTCTATGGCAATATTTAAAACCGATGATAACTTACTCTCTCCCATAAACTCCACACCGATTTGAAACTGCTCATCTGTTGGATAGCGAAAAACCGGCTGGATATAAAACCACTTTTTATGCTCGGTGTTTCTTCCTAGTCTCTTCTCGATGATGCGTACAACATCTATGGTAGAATCGGCTCTTAGCGAGATAGAGTTGTTGTTTTCGTCATTTACCTTGATAAGCTCACGCTCATTAGCGATGCTTTTGTGCTGATGATATGAGAAGATAGGAGTGACAATCTCCTCAAATCCTTTTGCGTATAAAATATCGCTAGCGACTTTTTCTATCTCTCTTTTTATCTTTGCGCTTTTGCCAAAGTAGAGTTTTGAACCGCTAGGAATCTCGTGTTCTAGTATCATTTACCTGCCAACTTAAAATAATTTTCATTGAAAACTCTGTTTGCAGTCCCATCATACGCTCTTCTTCCAAGTTTAGCAAGAGCGAGTTCGACAGAGTTGACAACCCATGAAATCTCATAAGGAGCGATTAAACCCATCTGATTAATACGGAAAATTTTGCCCTCAAGGTGGTCTTGTCCGCCTGCAACATTTACGCCAAAGTCAGTTTTTAAGATTTTTCTGATTTGTGATGCGTTCTCATCATCAACTGTTGTCATGGAGAGTGCTGGAGTTTTTGGATAGATATGGAGACCTATCGCTTGAAGTGCAGAGATAACGGCATTTGCTCTTGTTGCAGTCTCTTCATAAAGTTTCTCTAAACCACCATTTTTCTCGATAGTCTCAAGTATCTCCAAAAGCCCGATAGTCAAAGTCGTAGCAGCCGTCCATGCGGTAGTGTTTTTTCTTTGAGACTTTATCTCCGTAGCAAGGTTGAAGTAGTAACCTCTGCCTTTGCCGATTTTCTCGATTGCAGCATTGCTAAGACCCAAAATCGCAAGCCCCGGAGGAAGCATAAGTGCTTTTTGGCTTCCCGCAATCAGACAGTCGATGTTAGCAATCTCAATCTTCTCAACCCCAACAGCAGTGATACCATCAGCGATAATCATGATGTTTGGATTGACTTCTTTTACCGCCTTTGCAATCGCTTCAACAGGATGGCGAAGTCCGCCTGCCGATTCACTTATCTGCACGGCGATAGCGTCTATGTCTGGGTTGTTTTCAACCGCTTCTACAACTGCTTCAACGCTTACGGGAGTATCCCACTCGTTGCTGATTGTAACATTTTTAAGTCCATGAGCAAGTGCGATTTTTCCAAATCTCTCGCCAAATTTTCCTGAGTTTACATTTAAAAGAGTGTTGTGGCAAAGGTTTACAACCGCCGCTTCCATCGCACCAGTACCGCTTGAAGCAAGCATAACAACCTCATCGCTTCCAAAGAGGTTAAAAAGATGTTTTCTAGTTTTTTCAAAGATAGCTTCAAATTCGGGTGTACGGTGGTGCATCGTCTCATCTGACATTGCATTGCGAACATTTTGCGGGACAGGGGTAGGACCAGGGGTAAAAAGTAACATCTGAAAATTCCTAAATAGTTGTAATTTAAAATCTGATTTTACACATTTTATTTGCATAATTACCCCTGAATTTCTCGAAAAGTTTACTTTTCGTAGCTTTAGGGGATTGCAAAGGACTTTAGTCCTTGCCACTTTATGGGCTTTGCTCATAAAGTGCGTAACATCAATCAAAACCTCGCATTATATCCAAATAACTTAAATTGGCTCTTTAGTTTTATGGTAGAATTTTGTTAAATTTTTATCATAAAGGCTCTTATGACTATTGCAGATTCCATTATTTTAGGCGTTATCGAGGGGTTTACAGAGTTTCTGCCTATCTCTTCAACGGGGCATCTTATCGTTGCTAGCGAATTTTTGGGACTAGAGCAAAATGCAATAAACAAAGCGTATGAAGTCATCATCCAGTTTTCTGCCATCTTAGCGGTTGTACTTAACTATAGAGACAAATTTACACTCCAAAAAGTTGATTTATGGGCAAAAGTTTTTTTAGCTTTTTTGCCTATAGGGGCGGTTGGATTTCTCTTCTCTTCGCAAATAAAAGCTCTTTTTGACATCACGGTTGTTGCGGTTATGTTTATCGTTGGCGGTATATTGTTTTTGATAGTAGAGAAGTTTTTCATTAAAGAGGATGCGCATACAACCCACGATGTCGAGGCGATAACACTCAAACAGTCCATGATAGTAGGCTTTGCACAGGTTTTTGCACTCATCCCAGGAACAAGCAGGGCAGGTGCTACCATCATCGGTGCTTTACTTGTCGGAATAGATAGAAAAACAAGTGCAGAGTTTAGTTTCTTGCTTGCTTTTCCTGTTATGAGCGCGGTTGCAGGGTATGATTTGCTCAAACATTATAAAGATTTCAGCGATGCAAACCTGATGGTTTTGGGTGTTGGATTTATTACCTCATTTATAGTCGCCTACATAACAATCAAACTCTTTTTAAAGTTTTTAGAGCGATTTACATTTGTCTCTTTTGGTGTCTATCGCATCATTTTTGGCGTCGCACTCCTGCTCTTTTTTAACTAAAGCGTTTGAAGAACTACTTTTGCCAGCTTGAGAGCTTTTGCACGATGCGATAGCTCTTTTTTTACATCATCATCCAACTCACCCAAAGTTTTGTCATATCCAAGCGGGATAAACATAGGGTCATACCCAAAACCTTTATCGCCTCTTGCCTCACTAATCGCCTCTCCATACATCCAACCATGTACAACATACTCCCCTTTTTTTGTCACGATGGCAATAGCGGCAGTGTAGTGGGCAGGCGAAGAAGTCGCACCTTTTGCCTTGATATCTTGTATAAGCTTGTTTAGATTATCCTTATCATTTGCATCTTTACCTGCATGTCTTGCGCTGTAAATCCCCGGGCTACCATCAAGCACATCCACGCTTATGCCGCTGTCATCTGCCATAACCACGATATCATCTCTTTTTAATGCGTTAAAAACAGCCCTTGCTTTTATAAGCGCATTCTCTTTAAAACTATTGCCATCCTCAACTATCTCAAACTCCTCCATAAGCTGACTATAGGGGATAACTTCAAAATCCTTACAAAGCGCCTGTATTTCCCTAACTTTCCCCTTATTGGAGGTTGCTAAAATGAGTTGCATTTCCTTATCCTTATGATTTACTTTAAAGATACACTTCTTTGATGGGCAAAGTTTGTGTAAACAATCTTTTTAATATAATTGCGAATTATATACTAGAACAAGGTTCTCAATGTTTAAAAAAGTATTTCCCCTCTCTGCTATTCTCTCCCTGAGATTTTTAGGTCTTTTTTTGGTTCTCCCCGTTATCTCTGTTTATGCACTTGAGCTTGAGGGCGCAACACCGCTTCTCGTGGGCATCGTAGTGGGTGGTTATGCACTCACACAAGCGCTTTTTCAAGTCCCATTTGGTTCAATGAGCGACAAAATAGGGAGAAAACCAACGCTCCTCTTTGGTCTTCTTATCTTTTTAGTAGGCTCTATCATTTGTGCTTACTCCACAGACATCTATATGTTGATGCTTGGTCGTTTTCTGCAAGGTGCCGGAGCAATCGGTTCTGTTATCACAGCTATGATTTCAGATTTGGTTTCAGAAGAGATTCGTGGTAAGGCTATGGCTATCATGGGTGCTTCTATCGCTCTGAGCTTTGCGCTTGCTATGGGTCTTGGACCAGTTCTTGGTGCAAAGTATGGCGTTGAGTTTCTCTTTATCCTCACAGCTGTTTTTGCGGTTTTAGCGATTATCTTGCTCTTTACAAAAGTACCAACTCCTCCCAAAATCAAGCATATTTACCATAAAACAACAAAGACTTCTGATATCTTAAGAGACTCAAATCTTCTCAATATGATTATCATCAACGCTATGCAAAAGGGGCTTATGACTATCGCGTTTGTCCTTATCCCTATCATCCTTACAAGTGATGCTTTTTCGTGGCAAAAGTCTGATCTTTACATGGTCTATCTGCCTGCTATGCTCTTTGGTCTCGCTGCTATGGGACCCGCGGCTGTTTTTGGTGAAAAGCACAACAAGCCTAAAGAGATATTTTTACTCTCTATCGTTTTGTTTATCGCATCCTTTTTGATCATGGGACTAAGCACTTCAAGTCTTCTTTTTGTTATAGGTGTTATCCTCTTCTTTATCGCTTTTAACATGATGGAACCGCTTGTGCAGTCGATGATAACAAAGTTTGCAAAAGTACATCAAAAAGGGGCAGCTCTTGGGATTGCGAACTCTGTTGCCTACTTTGCAACATTTATCGGAGGAACTTCAGCAGGATTACTCTTAGGTATGAGCAACAGAGAGACGATTGGTATCTCCATCGCTGCTGTTGCAGGAGTTTGGCTTTTGTGGACACTCAAGCTTCAAAATCCGACAAAATACTCTCATCTCTATCTTCCACAAGATGATGTAGATATGCACAAGTTACAAAATCTCGAAAATGCACACATCGCAGAATGGTATATCAACGATACAGAGAAACTAGTTATCATCAAGTATGCTTCTCTTGCCATCCAAAAAGATGATTTAGTAGCGCAAATCTCCAAATAACTCTTTTGAGTGCTGATACTATGAACAAGCAAATCAGCCTCAAAACTCTTCTCTCTCTTATCTTGCAGAAGAAGCCCTCCCTCATTTATGGGCAAATCGTTACACTTCTTGCCATTTTAGTGAGCATCCCCATACCACTTATGCTTCCTCTTATGGTAGATGAGATTTTAATGCAAAAACCCTCCTATATTGTTGCAACAATCAACTCTTTTATAGGCGAGACAACTGCTTTTTACTATATCGCCCTTGTTACTCTTGCTGTCGTTTTGTTGCGCTTCGCCTACTACTTACTAGGCATCATTACGACAAAAATCTTTACCCAAATCGCAAAGCATGTCACTTTTACAATACGTTCTTGGCTTATAGAGCATCTCAGAGGTGCTTCTATGAATGCGTATGAAACGCTAGGCAGTGGTGCCATCTCTTCGAACCTTATAACCGACGTCAACACACTCGATGCATTCATTATGACAGGAGCGAGCCGTTTTATCGCCTCACTACTCACTTTGGTCGCAGTTGGTCTTGTTATGATTGCCATTGACCCTATTTTAGGAGTTTTGATTCTTGTTTTACAACCTCTCATCATGCTTCTAAGCAGACAAATGTCTAAAAAAGTGGGTCTTTTAAAAAAAGAGGAGAACCAAGCTATTGAAACCTTTCAAAACAACATCAGCGAAACTCTCGAACTTTTTGGGCAGATAAAAGCGAGCAACAAAGAGAGCTATTTTTTTGGCAATGCCATCAGTGATGCAGAGGAGATTCGCGCTAAATCCAATGAGTATGGGTACAAAAGCACTGCTTACGAACGTCTCTCTTACACCATCTTTTTGGCTATGTTCGAGCTTTTGCGCGCCGCTGGACTTCTTTTGGTTGCTTATAGTGACTTGAGTATCGGGATGATGTTTGCGATGTTTGGATATATCTGGTTTATCATGACGCCTGTTCAAGATATGCTCTCTATGCAGTACAGCTACACCTCTGCAATGGCTGCTATGAAGCGTCTCAACAAGATATTTTTACTCAAAACAGAAGCAAGTGGAGATAAAAAACTAGAGGCAAATGAGGTCAATATCTCTTTAAAAAATCTCTTTTTTTCCTACTCGCACGAGAAGCAGATACTCCAAGACATATCGCTTGACATCAACGCTGGTTCCAAAATAGCACTTATTGGTGCAAGTGGAAGTGGTAAAACTACATTGGCACAAATCATTTGTGGTTTTTATGAAAAAACAAGCGGTACCTTGCGATACAATGGGCTTGACATCGAGACGCTTGAGAAAAAATCGCTACGTGAAAAAATCTTTTTAGTGCTTCAGATGCCTATTCTCTTCAATGCAACACTTAGATTTAACATCACCATGGGAGACGAGAGCATCAGTGACACCCTTATTTACAAAGCCTTAGAGATTGCCCAACTTGGCGAGATGGTTCAAACTATGAGCCAAGGGCTTGATACCATTGTAGGGCACCATGGAGTAAGGCTCTCAGGCGGACAGCGCCAAAGACTGAGCATCGCACGCATGATTATCGCCAATCCAAGCGTAGTTGTCTTTGATGAGTCCACCTCTGCGCTAGATGTCCATACAGAAGCAAAGCTCTATGCAGCCATAGCGCCACTGCTTCAAGACAAAACAGTCATCACCATTGCGCATAGGCTGAGCACGGTAAAAAATGCAGATACTATCTATGTTTTAGATAACGGAAAGATTGTGCAACAAGGAACGCATGCCGCACTCCAAGATGAAGAGGGGCACTATAAAGCTACTCTTCTATCTTTGCAATAACCAGCAACACAAGTAACAATGCAATTGCACCCAGTGTTGTGTTAAGCAGTACTATCGCGCCCACACTCAGTGCCAATGCACCATAGGCAATAATTTTATCATGGGTAAAGTACGCCATTACCGCACCAAAAAGCGCGACAACTCCAAAATAACCTAGATAGAGCATGTGTGCCATCCATGCACGTGCATCACATAAAAAAGACTTCTTTATACTCGCACACTCTGCAACAAAAGTGTTATTTGAGATATACCCCTGCTTAAAAAATGCAAAAATTGTCCCAAAGAGGAGTATGAAGAGAAAGAGTTTGCTAAGCTTGCCAAAAGCAACTCCCCTGTTTCCGCTAAAGAGTAAAAAAGCAAATCCAAACGCGATCACAACCCACAAGTTTGAAAAAAGATTAAGATACGTTTCATTTACAAAAACCATAATCGTCGTTACCGACAAAACTACAAAAAGCACTTTCTCAAACAATCCAAATGCAAGTTCGCCATAGACCCCTCTATAAAGCCATAAAAACGAGATGAAAGAGATAGAAAAAGCATAAATTTCAAAGTTTCTGTATCTTCCATCAAACGCCAAAGAGATAGTAATAATAGTTATTAAAAGTGACGTAGCATAAAAAAGAAGTGTCAATGAGGCGTCCGGACCTTTGATTTTTTTCGTAAAAATTTCTCTAAATGCTACAACTTCTACTTTTCTATCAAATGCGATATATGCAAGAGTAAAATAGTATATCAGCGCATGCACCGACATGACTAAGAACGCCCATAAAAACTCCCAAAGAGTTCTTGCCGTAACGCTATACTGCTCCAGTTGAAGCGTAAATAAAACTGCAAATAACGTATTGAGTACGCTAAATAAGATTATCTCTCTCGTCCTGATTTGCGCATTTTTAAGCAACATTGAAAAAAGCACGATAAGCGTAACGGAGCAGAGAGCCAAAAGCTTATAATTTACAAAATTAGAAACATCCCCGCCAAAAACATGCTTATCTACTCTATCTTTGTCAAAAAGCCCCCAAAAGCCGCCGACTGCGCCCTCGCTTACTCTTTTCCACGGTTGATCAAACGCTTCTATGATATTGTAGTTCCACCCATTTTTTTGCGCCAATGCAACAAACTCACGCACAAAGAGTGCTTGATTTATTTTACTTGGAAGCGCATCTTCTCTTGCTCTGCCCTCTGATGGCCAACCTGTTTCGCCTATAAGAATCTTTTTGTTTGGTAAAAGAGCGGCAACTTCTCCGCGCACATCTGCCAAATGTCCGATAGATTGGTCGATATTCATCGGGTCATCTTCCCAGTACGGCAAGATGTGAATCGTTACAAAGTCAGTGATGTCTTTAATTTGCGGATGTTTTACCCAGTACTCCCATACATCGGCGTATGTAACCTCCGTATTTGGGAGTGCCTCTTTTACCTGCTTGATATACCCTGACAACACCGCCTCTGTCGCATCGCCACGAAGCAGTACTTCATTGCCCACAATCACGCCTTTTACGATATCCTGATTCTCTTTTGCAAGTTTTATGAGTGTGGTTACCTCTTTTTGCGTCATCGCTTTGTCACTGCTCACCCATGCACCCATATACATCTCAAGACCATTTTCTCTGGCTATCTTTGGTACTATCTCCAAGCCGATAGTTGAATATGTTCTGATGCAAGTGGTATATTTTGAAAGGAGTTTTAAATCGTTACGCACCAGCTCCTCTGAGACAGCCATCCCTTTAGCGAGCGAAAAGGGGGAGTCATCTTTGCCAAAAGGAGCATAAGAGACGCATTCGAGTTTATCAAAAGAGTTTTTGCTATCTTTTAGGATAAACACCTCTCCCGCCAAATACCAAAAAAGTACTACAGCCACGATACTAGTAAAAACTGCTGCTATTTTTTTTATCACTTTGTATCCTTGTTATGTTCTAAAAAATTGTATGGGAGTGTGAATGGATGGTTTGTGAAGAGAGCTCTAAGAGAGCTCTGTTGTGTTATTTTTGAGGAAAGACATACATGTTATAGTAACGACCCTCAAACTTAGGCTCTTTATCCATAACTGCAACATCTTCCATCATCGACCAAACTTTCAAAAGAACATCTTTTGCCGCATCGGGGTTCGCCATCTCGCGCCCTTTTAAAAAGACACGGAAACGGACATGTTTGCCCTCTTCTATGAACTCTCTTGCATGCTTTACTTTGTAGTTGATGTCATTTTCGGCAATCTTAACCGAGAGCTTAATCTCTTTGACATCAATCTTAGTCTGGTTTTTCTTCTGCTCTTTGAGTTTTTTCTCTTCTTGATACTTAAACTTTCCGTAGTTCATAATTTTAGCAACAGGGGGTTTTGCATCAGGGGCTATAAGAACCAAATCTAAGCCTAACTCATTTGCTTTTTCCATAGCCACGTCAGTAGAAATAATTCCTAAAGACTCTGCTCCATCAATATTGCAACGTACCTCTGGTACACGGATATCGTCATTCATTATGACACGGTCTGTTTTTTTGCTCAAAAATTTACCTCATTTATTTTAGTTTTTATAAGGGAGAGAAATTCACTCTCACTTAGATTGTACTGCTCTCTTGTTCTTCTGTCACGAATCGCAACACTTCGAGAAGCAACCTCTTCGTCTCCCAATACTATAAGCATAGGAACTCTTGTTTTTTCCGCTGTTCTGATTCTTTTGTTCAAAGAGTCATTTTTAGAGTAGATTTCGCTATCTGCTCCTAAATCTATCAATTTATCCGCCAACTCCTTAGCATAATCGTTATGCGCAGAAGCTATCGGAATGATTGCAACTTGAGTCGGAGCGATAAACATTGGAAACTCTCCAGCGTAATGCTCTGTTAATATACCAATAAAACGCTCAAACGAACCTAAAATTGCTCTATGAATCATAACTGGCTGAATTTTGTCATTGTTCTCGCCGTTGTACTCAAGCTCAAATCTGCTAGGCAGGTTAAAATCAAGCTGAATCGTACCACACTGCCACTCACGCCCGATTGCGTCAGTGATTTTGATGTCGATTTTTGGACCGTAAAACGCTCCGCCTCCCTCATCTACTTCATAAACAAGGTTGTTTTTCTCCATCGCATTTTTAAGTGAACGTGTAGAAACTTCCCACACCTCATCACTTCCAACCGCTTTTTCTGGTCTTGTAGAGAGCATCATTTTGTAGTCAAATCCAAAAGTTGTCATGATTCTATCGACAAAATCGACAACTTCTATGATTTGCTCCTCTATTTGGTCTGCTCTACAAAAGATATGCGCATCGTCTTGCGTAAACTCACGGACACGGAAAAGTCCATGAAGCGCACCCGTCATCTCATGACGATGCACTACGCCGTACTCAAAATATTTGAGCGGAAGGTCTCTGTATGAGTGCAAATCCTCTTCATATATCTTGATATGTCCCACGCAGTTCATAGGTTTTACGCCAAACTCTAACTCATCTATGTTTGTAAAGTACATATTTTCGCCATAGTTTTGGTAGTGACCCGAAACTTTCCACAAGTCACTTCTAAGCATCTCAGGACCACGAACAGGCTCATAACCTCGTTTGCGGTGTGCCTTAAATAGAAGCGACTCAAGTCTCGCACGAAGTCTCCCGCCCGCCGGAAGCCAGATAGGAAAGCCCGCTCCGACCTCTTCACGGAAAGTAAACATCTTCATCTCGGCACCAAGTTTACGGTGGTCTCGTTTTTCAGCCTCTGCCATCATATCAAGATAGGCTTTGAGTGCCTCTTTGTCGGCAAATGCGATACCGTATATGCGTGTCAGCATCTCATTTTTGGAGTCTCCGCCAAGGTATGCACCCGCTATTTTAGTGAGTTTAAAGTAGCGAATCAACCCGACATTTGGCAAGTGTGGTCCACGGCAGAGGTCTTCAAAATCTCCCTGCTTATAGATAGAAACCGTGTCGCTCGGGATTCTTTGCATTACAAAAAGTTTGAGATGATCATCTTTGAACTTCTCTTTTGCTTCATCCATAGAGATCTCATACTTCTCTATCGCATACTTCTTTTTAGCGATGTTTAGCATCTCCTGCTCGATAGTTTTGAGGTCGCCCTCGCCTATCTCGCTTGAAGTTTTAAAGTCATAGTAAAAGCCCTCTTTTACATTTGGACCGACGAAAAATTTTGCGTCCGGATAGAGCGACTTGATGGCTTGAGCCATAAGATGTGCGGTTGAGTGTCTCAAAACATTTAACGACTCTTCCGAGTTGTCAAGATGAATCTGCTCCCCCTCAAATCCAAGCTCTTTTGCAGTCTGTATGTCTATGATTTCGCCGTTGTGTTTTATTGCTATTGCGTTCAAAATGGTCTCCTTTTTATATCTCTGTCTTTAGTATCGCACCGTTTGAAGCGTTTGAAACTAAAAGTTGGTAGCGTTTGAGCCATTTTGACTTTACATCATTTTTGTGCGGCTTATAGTTTGCTCTTCTTTTTGCTATCTCTTCATCGCTGACATTGAGCTTTAAGATGTGCTTATCGACATCAAGCTCTATCTCATCGCCATCTTCCACAAGTGCTATCAAGCCGCCCTCTGCCGCTTCAGGAGAGATATGTCCGATACTTGCACCCTTTGTAGCGCCTGAAAAACGACCATCAGTTATAAGAGCCACACTATCGCCAAGCCCCATCCCCTGAATAAGTGCAGTCGGAGCTAACATCTCTTGCATACCAGGACCGCCCTTTGGACCCTCATAGCGGATGACAACAACATTTCCGGCTTTTACTTTATGTGACATGATGCCAGTAATCGCTTCTGGCTGAGAGTTAAAGCAGATTGCAGTTCCTTTAAACTGTCTCATGTTGGCTTCGATTCCAGCCGTTTTGACAACCGCGCCCTCTAACGCCAAATTTCCAAAAAGGATAGACAATCCGCCGACTTGTGAGTAAGCATTTTCATTTGTATGGATGATACTCTCATCTAAGATTTTAGCATCTTTGATTCTCTCGCCAAGTGTTTCTCCCGTTACGGTCGGGTTCTCAAGATGAAGAAGTCCGCCTCTACGGCTAACCTCTTTCATAACCGCATTTACGCCGCCAGCACGGTTGATGTCATCCATATGAACAGTTGTTAATGACGGAGAAATCTTTGCAATATGCGCTACATTGTCAGCAATTGTGTTGATTTTTTCGATTGGGAAGTCAACACCCGCTTCTCTTGCGATAGCCAACATGTGAAGAACCGTATTTGAGCTTCCACCCATCGCCATATCTACAACAAATGCGTTGTGAACCGCTTTTTCATTAAGAACATTTTTGAGGTTGTACTTTACATCGTCCGCTTTAGCCATCTCCACGATTCTCTTTGCCGCTTTTTTTACAAGCTCGATTCTTGCAGGAGTCATCGCCAAAATAGTTCCATTCCCCGGAAGTGCTATCCCCATCGCTTCACAAAGCGTGTTCATGGAGTTTGCAGTAAACATACCAGAACAGCTTCCCCCACTCGGACATGCGTTACACTCAATATCATAAAGCTCTTCTTGACTTATCGTCCCCTCATTAAACTGTCCAACCGCCTCAAATGCCGTGGACAAATCTATCGGCGTACCATCCTTTTTATGCCCTGCCGGCATCGGACCGCCTGAAACAAAAACAGTCGGAACATTGACACGAAGCGCACCCATAATCATCCCAGGGACGATTTTGTCACAGTTTGGGATACAGATAAGCGCATCAAGTTTGTGTGCATTCATAACCGTTTCAATAGAATCAGCGATAATTTCACGAGAAGGAAGAGAATAAAGCATACCGTCATGCCCCATAGCGATACCGTCATCAACTCCAATAGTGTTAAACACAAACGGCACGCCGCCCGCTTCACGAATCGCCTCTTTTACGATTTCTCCATACTCATGTAAAAAGAAATGCCCAGGGATAATGTCGATATAACTGTTTGCTATCCCGATAAAAGGCTTGTCAAAATCTTCATCCTTTAACCCTGTCGCACGAAGCAATGAACGATGCGGTGCCTTGTCAAAACCTTTTTTTATAGTATCACTTCTCATAAAAATCCTTCATATATAGCTGTTTTCTTCTATTAATAGCGAGATTATAGCATTTTTTTCAATTTTTTTGTAAAAACTCTTTACAAACGAAAATAAAGTGGCTATAATTCCGCTCACTTAAAAAATTAAGTACACAAAATGCGGGAATAGCTCAGTGGTAGAGCACAACCTTGCCAAGGTTGGGGTCGCGAGTTCGAACCTCGTTTCCCGCTCCATAAAATATTTAAAAATATCCGATATCTTTAAAGATAAAAAAAACCCAAAGCCCGGGTGGTGAAATCGGTAGACACAAGGGATTTAAAATCCCTCGCTCGTAAGGGTGTGCCGGTTCAAGTCCGGCTTCGGGCACCACTATTATAAAAATCGGTTGAAACTGGTGCCATCGCCAAGTGGTAAGGCCGCAGCCTGCAAAGCTGCTATCCCCAGTTCAAATCTGGGTGGCACCTCCAGAATTTTATAGTAACTTCTTTTTTTACAAACGTGGATCTTTGGCTGAGTTGGTCGATAGCACCGGTCTTGAAAACCGGCGAGGGTTATACCTCCCAGAGTTCGAATCTCTGAGGGTCCACCACATTTTTACACAACCCCCTTTAACACGACACTTTCAGACATTTTTCATAACTAATTCTTATATCAATAACTTTATTCTATCTATTCACTATTCCAATATTTTTTTACTTTTAGAACAATTTTAGTCGCAGTTTTGTCTCTATAAAAATGTAATCATTCGATGGGAGCGCTGTTTGAGATTCTGGGCAACTCGCCGGTCTAGTTTGTCAGATTATTGTGATTTTTATGTGAAATTGGTTGCAGTTTAAATTGGCGCGTTACTTTACTCAAAATATGTTATTATGGTATCCGTATTCAATTAAACAATAATTGTTTACAAAAGGATAAAAATGTTGAAAACAACTTTACTCTTACCTCTTATCTTTGCTATGTCTAATGCAAGTGAACTTAACTATAAGTTTTCATATAAAATAACAAATGGTAATAATCTGATAACCTCCGAATATTTTATCAATGATCCGAAAGAAACACATCATATTTTAAGAGGGCGTGATAATGCATATTTAAATTATACATGTGAAAAGAATGATAGCTCTATGCAAAAAACTATAACAAATAAGATTCTGAATGCTGATAATACCTTTACACTACTTTGTCAACCTGTTGTCGATAATTCACTTTCCTGCACGGTTAAAGTATATACCGTAACTGAATATGATGAAAAAATTCGTAAAGCATATGACAACAGTGAATGTATTAATATTTCTCCAAAACAAAATGAGTTTAAAAAAACTTTTTCGACAATTTCAGGCGAAGATGGTAATCTAGAAATTGGTAATGGATATACAATTTCTTATAAGTTTATTAACATAAATTAAGTTTAGAATGAAACAGTGTAGTAATTATTATATCAAATCTTAAATGACCACACTTATGTAATACAAGAAGTTTTTAACTATAGCATATTGATTTAACGACGCATATATGTTGCCATGCATAAAAAACAATGTTACAATATAAAAAATTGAGTAAGTTACGGGTTAACAATTATGAATGAACATTACAAGGAAATAGCACAAAACTTTAACAAAGTGTGGAAATTCTCTGACAACTATAAAAGCTGGGCTGTTGAAAAAATAGGTAATTATTTAAAACTTAATAGTAGTGATATTTTTGTAGATATAGGTGGAGGAACTGGAATATTTACCAGTATGATAACTAATCAATTTAATCCCAATAAAGCATACTGTGTGGAACCAGAAAAAAGTATGTGCGATATAGCCAAACAATATCCTAATTTTGAAACAATATGTTCTGATGCATTTTACTTTATTAATAACCTAAAATACAAATACTCTAAAATATTATTTAAAGAAGTTATTCACCACATTGATAATAGAAAAAAATTATGGAATGATATATTTAATACAATAGAAGATGATGGTGTAGTTTTAATATATACAAGACCTCAAAATATCAAGTTTCCTCTATTTCAAAAAGCAAAAGATGAATTCTATAAAAATCAACCTCACTACGACCTCATTGTGAATGAATTAAAAAGCATTGGCTTTAATGTCAAAGTTTCAGTTGAAAGCTTTACCTTTGAATTGCCAGAAGAAGAATGGCATGCTATGCTCCGAGCAAGGTTTATGTCTGATTTGAGTGTATTTAGTGACGAAGAGATTAGTGATGGTATTGAAGAACTAAAAAATAATTATAATTCAAATACTTATATTATGGAAGATGAAATTATATTTATAGAAGCTTACAAATAGGGACCGTTCAGAATTCTGTGTCAATCGGGTAAAATAACAAATACCCAAGGACGCAGATATGAAGATAGAAATAGATGTAGAGCAATTTGCTCGTGATATAAAAGCCGGCAAAAGCATTGGCGGTTCAGATGGAGCATTAGGCTCACTTATAAAACAGCTCACCGAAGCTGCACTTGCAGCTGAGATAGACTCTCATCTCTCTGCTGACCTCCAAAGAAACCGAAAAAATGGCTATAGCTCAAAAACTATGAAAAGTGATCATGGAACTTTCGAGCTTGATGTTCCAAGAGACCGCAACGGCAGCTTTGAGCCTGAAATCGTAAAGAAGAATCAAACTAGTATGACGAGTGAAATCGAAGAGAAGATTCTTTCACTGTTTGCACTTGGCAACAGCTATTCTCAGATAGCCAAACATATTGAAGATTTTTACTGCGTAGGCTTCTCTAAAGCCACCATAAGTGCGGTAACCGACAAGATTATTCCTATGCTTCAAGAATGGAAAACAAGACCCTTGGAGGCTGTTTATCCCTTTATTTTTTTAGATGCCATTCACTACAAAGTCAAAGAAGACGGTCGCTATATCTCAAAAGCATTTTACACAGTGCTAGGCGTCAGAGTTGACGGCAAAAAAGAGGTGCTTGGTTTATATCTCAATGAAAGTGAAGGCGCTAAGTTCTGGCTACAGGTACTTACCGACTTGCAAAACCGAGGAATTAAAGATATTCTTATAGCTTCGGTAGATGGTTTAAAAGGCTTTCCAGAAGCCATAAACTCGGTATTTCCAGATACACAAGTGCAACTCTGCATCGTCCATCAAATACGTAACAGCCTCAAGTATGTTGGTTCTGCCAATCAAAAACAATTCGCAAAAGAACTCAAAGACGTTTATCAAGCTTTTACAAAAGAAGAAGCAGAATTTGAGCTTGATAAATTGGAAGAAAAATGGGGTAAAAAATACCCTATCGTTTTTCAATCTTGGAGAAATAAATGGGAGAATTTATCTGTGTACTTTCAGTACCCAGAGGATATACGCAGAGTTATTTACACAACCAATATCATTGAGTCAGTCCATCGTCAATTCAGAACGCTTACAAAAACTAAAGGCGCTTTTCCCAATGATGATAGCTTACTCAAGCTGCTTTATATGGGGATTCAAAATGCCCAAAAAAAGTGGACTATGCCCATTAGAAACTGGAGCTTGACAATCTCTCAATTAGCCATCCACTTTGAGGGACGGCTTGATAACGCTTTAAACTTATGATACAATTTTAGGAATTACTCGATGCTGACACAGAATCTTGAACACTACCTACAAATAAGTTTTTCCAAATCCATTAATATATTCTTTTGGCAAAGGTTCGTTTCTATAATCAAGTAATATCTCTTCATCTTTTTCAATATTTCTAATAGCAATAATATCATTTGTGTCAATATTTATTTTGCAGTTTGGTTTTCTTGAATGGTTTATAAATCCATAAGATGTTCTATCTTTTCTTACTAAAAATTTATCATCTGCTAATGCATTCCATTCACCAAAAAAATTCTTATTATTTAAAAATTCCTTACTAACAATCTCGCCATACAAAGAAAAAAGTTTTTGATCTTTAATAATTTTATTATGCGTAAATAATCCAAATCCATTAAAAGCACTGATATTTAAGAATAAACTATCATTTAAAGACTTGTATTTAATATAACTTTTTGATAAAAAAAAACTATCAATAAAGATATTAAAATAAACTATTTCGATATACCCCAATATATTAATATTAATACATTGATTCTTAGAAACTTGAAATAAAAAAAGTCTTGTATCATTTTTCACTTCTTGTATTCCAATATTTTTGTTACTTAAAACTACAATAACAGTTTGATTAGAATTCTTTAATTTTTCTTCTAATGATTTATCCGAACTATATATTATTAAATCATATTCAATATCTTTGAATAAACTCAAAAATAAATTTATTTTATTCATATCAACTGAATCATCTATTCCTATTAATATTTTTTTATTTTTATTTTGCCCTAAAAAATTAATAAAAAAATTATTTTTATCTATCATTAAATATCAATACTTCTTGTCTCATGCACAAGCATATATGCAACATCAGGGAAATCAACTAATAATTTTTTTTTTGCTTCATCCCAAGAGCTTGAAACAACTTGTGCCATTTTAGTTTCAGCTTTATAATAATCCAAATTCGGTTCATCCTTAAAACCAAAGTCTTCCATACCTGACTTATAATAATAGAGTTCTACAAAATATTTTTTTCTCACTTTTTCACCTTTGTTCTAATATATAAAACTGCAAAGATTCCAGCAACACCAGCTATTATGACTTCTATTGATATAGTTGCATAATTTAAATAGCTCATATATACAGGGTCTTTTTTTAACGATACATAATCGTTAAATATACCATAAATAGCAAATATCTGGATTAATCCTATTATAGATATACCATAATTCAAATTTCTATTTTTTTTATCTGTCTCGAGTTGAAAATGTTTATTAATATATTCATTTTGAACCTCAAATGTTTTTTCTATAAAACTTATATCTTCTTCCATATGCCACAAAATTTCTATATTAGTGAATTCTTTATAATATTTAGGAAATAAACCTGATTTATATGTCTTATACCCCAAATATTCTTTATGATATAAAATTTTCAATCTATCAAAATCTTTTATTTCTTTTTCATCGAATGAATTTTGATTTGACAAATTTTGTATTCTTTTTTGAAAATAGTTTTTGTAAAATCTTAATAGATAGTAATTTAATTGCAAAAATATAAGCATGCATAAATATTTTTGGCTTACATTCTTTGGTAAGTCTTTAACTACACCATAATTCCATCCAATATGCACAAAAGAATTATCATAATCTTCAGTAATTAAAGCAGAAGTATTTCTCTGTTGGCTATCTTCCTCATAAGAAAATAAATTCAACAAGTTGTCATTCTTATTAAACCCATTAATAAAAATTAATGGATAACTTGAATCAATAGTAAAATTCTTTTCACTTATTAAGGAAGAACTGCTATTTAAAATTTTTTCAATAATTTCATTTATAATATTCATTGACTTAGCTTTTATCGTATTATAATACTCCATACTATCAGTCACCATAAATAAGTTTCTATTATTCATTATTTCTTTTACAAACTCATCACAATTATCAAATGTTAAATTCGTAAAAGTAAATTCAAATAACATAAGAAACTTATGTTTTTCATTTACAATCAAGTTGGTATTAATATTTAATGCATAGTCTTTATATTTTGTATTCAATGGATTAATAAAGTTTTTATACATTTGAGGATTTAAATTTCTTTCTTTTGAAATAGCATCCCTAATATCAATTTCACCATTCACATTCTTTAAATATCCATCTTCACCGTCTAGATTTTCCCATTCATTACTAGAAAATAATTTTGCAGTATTGTTTTCATCTAATTTAAGTATCACTTTTTCAACTAAATCATTATTATGCTGGTCAAATACTACTGGAGATAACAAAACAATCTTAATATTTTTCAATAAACTCTCTCTCTCTTCTGCTAATTAATATGTCTATTAATTATTTTTGTCATTCTAACACAAAAATCAAAAATCATCTTAAGAACTACGTTTACATAGACACAAAACCATCTCGCTAATTCCCATATCCGGCGAGGACATCCTCTCAAACACCCTACCCGTCTATATTTCAAGCACTTCGCCTAAAATAGCGTGTCTCATTTCCTGTCTTTTTTTGATGATTTTTGACGTAAAGTTGAATAATTGTGCTTTTATTGGTAAAAAAATGGCTTGGAATTGATTATCACACAGAAGCAATTTTAGAGAGAGTGGATGGATTTTACCATTCACTAACTCTAAGAGCGTGATACTTATGCAGTTAAACCTTCAAGCTGTTTTCTCACATCAACTTGATCTAGATTTCCAAAGCGTAAGTAGAATCGCTGAGTTGTACTGATATCTTTATGACCCATGCATTCTTTGACTATGTGCATCGAGATACCATTTTGAACGGACAAGCTTGCAAAGGTGTGTCTAGTTTGGTAAAGTCCTTTATAAGCTATACCCAATCTTTGAAGCATTGGTTTGAATTTATGGTCAACTATCGTTCTTGAGTATGTGTACGGCATCCTGCTCTCTAAATTTGGAAATACCCACTCGCAATATGACGACTCTTTGTACTCTAAAAGCTTTTCATGCAATTTTTTTACCATTGGCACACTTCGCGTAGTACCTGTTTTAGTAGTGCTTATTACGCTTCTTGTAATTGAACGCTCTATCGTGATAGTGCCATTTTCAAAGTTGATATCCGACCATTTAAGAGCCATAATCTCGCCAGTTCTTGCACCAGTCAAGAATGCAACATGAGCAAACGCATTGATAAAGCCGTGTTTAGAGCGTTCATGCTTAGAGCAAGATGCGCAATTGTCGCTTAATATCTTCTCTACTTCCTCCTTGGTGTAATAGCCATCATCTTTGACACCACTTTTACTAAATTGAGGTGAAGATCGTTTTAGATGTTGCATGATATTTGAAGATGAATACTCATTTTCATTAGCATAGTCCATCACCCTTTTTACCACATAGTAGTATTTATTGAAACGATTTTGAGAGATGGTAAGTTTACCCATCTCTAGCATCCATGCCTTAATATCTTTGACTTTGACATCATTGATAGGCATCCTCCCAAAGTAAGGCAATACAAACTTTGCCAATATACCTTTATAGTCTCTTGTACTATCAGTTTTTCTGCGATTTATCTCCGCCTCTTCTAGTGCTAAGTGCGCTATATCTTCAAATAGAACTACCTCTTTATTTTCCAAACTTTGAAACAAAGAGTTATAGTGTGCGTATGCTGTTTCAAACTTTCGATTTGAGATAGATTTAAACGATATCGCTGTAGCAGCTATACCCGTTGAGAATCTAAAGCGGTTTCCATCTTTACCCTTCGGCAGTTTTGCCAAAGAGTTTACACGATAATCTAGTTTGATAAAGCCGTTTTCTTCAAACACTCTTGCTGATTTGATAGTTTCCATGATTTCTATGGAGTTCTCACCTACTTCAAGACTCTCATAAGAGACCTTTGGTTTATACGCTTGTGGCGCAGAGTCCATTGTGGTTTTTTGTAAAAATTTCATCTTTATTCTCCTTCCTGAGCCATCTCTTCTGGATACTCGCAAATTTCTAATATATCAATGTAACTGCTAAAATCATAGGCTATCTCTTCGCAGACTGGAGCAGCTTGTCTTAAAGTTGTCAGATCGCTTTGAGTCATTAAAATAGCCGTTCTATCACAGTTCAAATGCTTACATAGCAATTGCACCTGCCCTTCATCATCTGAAAATAGTTGTTCAATAGTCTTCGCTTCGGAGCAAAGTCTTAGAATGACTTCATTAACTGTTATTAAATTCTTATCGTTATACATATTATTGCCTTTATATTTTTTACACGCGGTTCACTAAGAACGCGGGGGGGGGATAAACTATAGATTTTTTTTCCTAATCCAAATATGAAACTACTTCGGGATTGCTGATTTTTTTATGCAATAGTAGTTCTAAATATTCGCTATATTTTGTCGTAGTTTCATATTCCAAATGTTTCAATACTTTTCTGATAAATGCTCTATTTCCTGTAGTGTCTTGCACCATATTTGGTGTAAATTTAGCTGCTTTGGCATGTTTAATTTTTGATACTGTCACTTTGTATTGTCTTAGCAAGAAAGCTAAGGCAGCGTATGAAATATCGAGTCTTACAAACGGTTTTACATCATGAAGTACAGCTCTTAAGATATGTCGCATGCAAAACTCTTTATCAGAGCCTGTTTTACGAATATTCTGTAAGGCTCTTTTATACTTATAGTCAACGCTATCAACAGAAGCTCTCTCGCCTAATCTCTTCAAGTAACCTGCACTTTGACGAAATTTAATAAACTGATTTATATCTCTATGCGGAGCTGTATCATTCGCATTTATCGGGTATCTCTTATAATCGTAATCAAGACTGATAATTCTCTCTTGAGGTATGCTTACGAGGTCGTCTATTGGGTTATACTCATTAATTATCTCTTGAATATTGCTAAGCGTTGTAAAGCTGTACTTCTCAATTTTGGCATCTCTGTAATGCTTCAATATCCATTGCGCCTGCTCATCTTGAGAACCTTGAACTTTGTGCCCAGCTTTTGCCAAGAGAGTGCAAATTGACTCGCCATTCTCCTCATAAATGCCAACTTGACCGCGTGTTTTGATGTTTAAGACTTTATTTGCGACATGCTTTATCTCAATATACTCTGGGTCGTCCCATGATGCATGAGATATCCTGAGCAGTTCTAAAGATGGGAATTTTGACAATCTTGATGCCAATAAAGGGTCAACTCTCTCAAATGAATTGAACTTTTTATATCCATCTTTGAACGCTTCCAAGACTGAACTATAGTTATATTTAGCATTTTGAATATCTAAAGTATCCTCTAAACAAATCATAGCTTCGTCAACTCCGTACAATAAGCCATCTGTTGTAGCGCTGATAATCTTATAGTTATGTCCCTCGTCAATAAGCTCATCCAGAGCTACTATCAGTGATGAGAGAGCAGCTCTAATAAGCCCCGTAGTCAAAGAAGCGTAATATGCATTAGTGATGGCAGATTTTGGTAAGCGCTTTGTAGCACCATCTCTTGTATTATACATTCTGCGCTCGCTTATACCTTGCGATAGCTTCCCATAAAGACTGTTAGAGTAGGTCTTATAGAGCTGTTGCAGTAATTCTTGATCATTCTTCTTGGCATCATTTCTTAAAGTATAAAGTCTAAAAAGATGCTCTCGACACATGTATGCACTGTTCTCATTTTCGTCTGCAAATGGGTAATTATGTATCACTACGGCACTATAGTAAGTTATCTCTGCTTTGAGATAACATGCTAGATGAATCTCAGGCAAAGTTGCTACTGTTCGTCCTTCAAGAGGGTTAATCAATCCAAAACTATCAATCTTTACACAAAGGTTAGGATATTTGCATGAGTCTGGAAACTTAAAATATATGTCAGCCATAGCTATTTGTAAATATTTAGCTTTACCAAACTGGCTTAGCTCTTCTTTAAATTCTTCAATAGACTTCTTGCATAACCTAACATTTTATTCCAAATCCTCGATCTGCGTTAATTAAAGCACATATCAGATTGAAGCGTAAACCAAATCGTTTTCTGCGATTTCGGTACTTTTCTCCAAGTATTTTAAATGTTTTTATTTTAGCATTCACATGCTCAACGCATATGCGAGCAGATGCTTTCATTTTGTTGGAAAGCTTATCTTCTTTTGTAAGAGGATGAAGTTTGGTTTTTTTCTTTGGAATATCACTATTCATATGAAGAGAATTGATTCCAAGATAGCCAGTATCTACTTTTACATTGGTCTCTTTTTTGATTGGCAATCTCGATTGTTTGAACAGCTTAAAATCGTGGATATTATGTACGCTAACAGCGGTACAAATAATGCGTTGATTGCTATCAATCACGATTTGTCCTTTGGCTGTATGTCGCTTTTTCTTTCCACTGTAGCATCTTTGTTGCCTTTTTTTGGGCGTTGAACTGAGCATTCAGTTGCATCGATAACGATATAATCAAGTTCAATTCCTCCATCTTCATATAAGGCTTTTTTACCAGGTAGTGAAAATTTACCTGATTGTATCAATACGCTCTCCATCTCTTGAATCACTCTTGATACTGTCGCTTCACTTACGCCATAGTCAAATGCAATATGTGCCATACTCCTATACTCTCGATAGTATCCCAACATAAGCAATAGCTGGTCTGCAATCGACAAAGTATTTGGTTTCCCGCCTCTGCTCTTTTTGGCTTTATGATACTCTTGGCATACTTCAAGCATCAACCCAAATGTCTCTTTTTTTACCCCTACCAATCGTTTAAAATCAGTCGGTTTCATTTTTTGCAATCGTTCATATTTTTCCATACAAACAAAAAGCAATTTCTGAACCGCTTTTTGGGTTATGCAAGAAGTCTAATCATTGTCTAACCCTTCTAGTGAAATTTTTTGTTTATTTTCTATTGTTTTTTCTATCTTTGAGCCAAAGTTACCTACTTTAAGAAGGTTCATGGCAGTTGGATAAGCGTTCTTGAAATCTATATCTATGTATGTATATCCATCGCTTGCTCCTATATGATAAGAGCTGTTTAAGCCACCTAAATAGCTTCTATCTGCAATGGATTCATATTTTTTATACAGATCATGAAGCCTATCGTATTGCATATTATGTATATCATCATCAAACATCCCCTTACTAAATTGCTTAAAGTCGTTAGTTGTAGCACTGGCAAGAGTTGAAAAGAGTTTGCCCTTGCTGCCGTTTATCTTATTGAGCATACACTGCAGTTTGATAAAGAGCCTTAGTGTCACCTCCGCGTCTCTAATAGCGTACTTTTCAAACAATGCAGGTTCATCTATCATGAATTTGTACATTCTACTTTTGTGGTTACCGATATCTACCTTTTCATACCCTTCGATGAATGATGAAGCTTTCTCAAGAGACTTATATCCATCTGGAAGCAGCAACATTGTGTCTCTAAAATAACTTGAAAATTCAACTTTTTTTCCATTCTTCTCTATGATAGTCGTTCTTAATGGGTATCTACCCGTTATCATGGTCTTGCGAATATAATCAAACTTCATATAAAGCTCTTTACGGTCTTTAAACATAGCCCACTCTGCCGTGAAGAAATGAGCTATATAAATAATTTTCCAATCCTTCATCATTTCCGGTGTTAACCCTATTTCATTTAGAACTTTATGTGTATACTTTGCGAGCGTATATCTCTCTTGTTGGTTGATATCAGGATAAAAGATACCGGATCTAGATATGCCGTCAAAGAGATTATATGTAGCATACTGATATGACAAACATAAGTTAGTATATGCGGTATAATTACTCTGGTACTCAGTATCCATAGCTATCAATAATATTTTTTTCTCTAGCGGGCTAGGGAGGCAGTTCTCCGTCTGGAAATTCAAACCACGGTACGATAATTTTTTCAGCAGTAGCAGCCATGATCTATTCCACCAAATCTAGTGTTGTCTTCATGCGTCTTAGTTCCTCATTCTTAATAGCTACAGCTTTCTCGTTCATAATTAAAAAGGTGAAAATAGCCTCCAGATGTCCTTTGTTAAGCTTAATATAGTTTCTATTTGCAATTTTTTTATCATCAAACTGCTTACCAAGTTCGCCTATGAAAAAGATACAATTATATGCATCTGCTTTCTTAGTCATTTTAACAGCTACACCAGTACCCGCTTTCATCTTGTCCGAACCCTCCCAACCGTTATTGAGAAGCAAGCTGAACACTTCCTTATTACTTAACTCCGCTAAAGTCAACATTGAGTTTTTGTTAATCTTGAATTTTTGCTTAGTAGCAGAGTTTTCGATCACAAAATGTTCTTTGACTTCGGAGGTGTACTTGTCAACTCTGATCTCGTACAAGATTGTGCCGTCATTGTAATTGAGAGTATTTGCGATTGCATCATTAGGCGTTACATTTAATTTTTGTATTTCGGACATTTAAGTCTCCTTTAATTTTTAATTGATTTTAGATTCCATTTCAGAAACCACCTCGGTTGATAAAGCATCTTTACCAACATTTCAAAGAGCTTTAGATTTGAAATTTATAGCTGTAATTTTTTGCTTCAATTATCAAATCCGTGCTGTAATAATAACAGCGTTATTTACCATTGTCAATAGATTTTAAAGCCCTTGGGCACGAGATTTAATAGACATAGATATGAGTACCATTACTACATAGCAACTAGTCGAAGTTGCACTCACGAACTGTTTTGCATTGGTACTGAGTGTAGATATGTGTGCTATAATTTTTTATAAATTTTTTGGAGCATGTATGAAAATTTTTACTCCTGAAGGAACTAAAATTGTCAAAATTGTCAAAAATGAGCTAACTGCGCAGGAGATATGGAAAGATCTAGTTGATAAAAAAGCAGCTGAAATGAGATATTTTTGTCCTTCTTGCAGGACATTATTTGATTCGCATGACTGCCATATAATTAAACGAGGCATGAATAGTCAAGTGTACTTCTGTATGGCATGCAAGAAAGAATTTATACCTGATGATTATGCAGAGCAAGGAAAGAATGGGCTACATTATAAGCTATGCAGCGGTGGCAATGAAGATGCAATTAATACGTTTATTAAAGAAGCGGTGCTTGAGCTTGGGAGACAAGGATTTTCAGTTGAAGAGATATATTCAATTACACACTTCTCTCGTGAGAAAATATACAACATTATACGCGAGATAAAGCCATCCGTTGAGACTTATAGCATTAAAGAGTTCTTTATGAGCAAACTTGAAGCCACTAGATATGATTATGAGCAGTTACTAGCGATTATGAAGAAGCATAAAAAAAATGATGCTGATAAAAAATTAGTAAAAGGTTTCCTTGATAAGGCTATAAACTTAGGCTGCAACTATGATGCAATCTCTATTTTATTTGGCATGAGCAAGAGAGACATAGCAACTGCCATAAGAATATTTGAGCAAGAATCAACATCAGATAAACTCATAGAACTTTGTACCAGACGCAAAACACAAATCATAAAGATAAAGCCAAAGAGGTCTTCGCCAGTCACATAGTAATTTTTTTTTGCCAGTCGAATGAGAATCTATTCCCCCCGCGTTCTTAGTGAACCATAGAGCAAAAATATTTCATAGCTTGAAACTATATATTATAACCTTGATACCAAATATCAAGGAGGCTCTCATGAGCAAATTAATACCACAACCATTGTTGTCTGCGATACCAGACCTATACTCTACCGAGAATTCTAAAGATCCCATCTGTCATGTCAAACTTTTCACCCCTGACTCATCTTGGAGTTGGTACATAACTGAAATTTCTAAGAGCGATAATGATACTTGCTTTGGATATGTAGTTGGTTTGGAGAGAGAACTTGGCTATTTCAGTCTAAGCGAAATTGAAAGCGTGAGAGGTCGTTTAGGCTTAGAAGTCGAGAGGGATTTATATTTTACCCCTACTCTGCTATCTAAAGTAAAAAAGAACTTAACCGCGCACTAACTATTCCTAGCATAACTCCCTATTGTAAAAATCTCCAAGAGTGTTTTGAAGGATAGTTCTCTCAAAATATTATTTAAACAATTCAACCATATATTATAAATTCGAGTTCAACATAAAGAGGCATTTATGCAGCAAGTTTTCATCAAATTTGTTGCGATATCTATAGCGCTTCTTAGTGCAACTACTACAATATAAAAGGATTTCACAAGATGAAAGAGTTGCTTAAATTAGCGAATGACGACTATCAAAAAAGAGGTGGAGCGTATCCTAAGTCCTATGTACCAGATAGTATAGAGGTAAATGTTGGTGAAGCGACAACAACAGTAGAATTTGATTTCAAGAATACAAACCATAGTGAAGCTTTAGCGTGGTATGAAAAATCCAAAGAGAGCAAAATTATCAATAAGTATAAAAAGAATTATGACATTACAGTTGCAACTTCACAGGATGGAACTTTTGAGGATGATTGGCAGAAGCTTACCGTATCACTTCGTAAAAAAGGTTCTACGCAACAAGCCGCAGTTTCTGATGAAGCCGACACTCAAAAAAGTGATGATACAGGCTTCGTTTACACTTACATTCTCTCTACACCAGAGCAACGAAAGGCTATCGACCTCACTCAATATAAAACCCAGCTACAACATGTTATTACACAATTTTTTGCAGAGAGGCTGTTATCTGTTGAGTTTCAAGCCCATAGCTATACACTTCATCTAAGAGATGCGTATAAAGTAGCAGATAAAAGACGCTTAGGAAGATTGATATCTGAGAATACTGACTTAAAGCAGTATGTCCGTAAAATCTCATACAACAACTCTCAAGATACATCAGGGCAGCTTTTTAGACTTATGAAAGTAGCTGATAATGGATAAGCATGCTGTATGTTTTATCATAAAATGTATCTCTGTTGCAGTTATTGCTGTAGTTATCAAACAAACCAACGAACTTCAAAAGCATTCACAATGATTCCTATACTCTCAACTAAAGATATAGAGTTTGTAAGGGATGAAGTTCTAAGGGCAGGTTTAAAAGCGGAGTTTAAGAGACTGCCTGATGATTATCTCTATCCAACCTACGGATATTTTATAGTTATAGAATCCATTGAAGAACTGCAGAAGCCTATCAAACTTCAAAACTCTGCAATCTCTCAGATACCAGAGCCGCTTAGTGATTATGTGGAGATGATTGAGGAGTTTGAGGGATACTCTCAAGTTGTCTGTATATTGGAAGCGGATTTTGGGGTTAGTTTGTTTGTTAGTGAGAAACTCGCCACCAAAGCAGAGCTTGAAACACTCTTTGAGATTTAAGTCTCAATGGGTGGGACGGGTACTTTTTTTTACTCTCGACATATTATTTCAATTTATCCGCATATCAAACCAACAAGCGTTAAAAGAATAATGTTATAATATGACAAATAAAAAGAGGAGGTTTGACAATGCAGACTATCCGAATTGACAATCCTGAAGCAGAGAAATTTATAGCTTCAAGATATGGAAATGACACTAACAGTTTGGTTGATGACTTTATAAAATTTATAAAGCTTTCGCTAGATGACGGCTATCCTTCCATCTCAAAAGAAGAAGCAAAAAGCAGAGTTGCAAAATCTCTTCAAGATGTAAGAAATGGTAATGCCATACTTCTAACTCAAGAAGAGTACGATAAAGAGATAGATGAATTTATGAAGACTCTGTAGATGACAATTGTTAGAAAAATGGAGTATTTAGATTCACTTAAAAGTATATTGCTCTATATCTCAAAAGACAGTAAGAGCAGAGCTTTAAATTTCAAAAGCCAGATAGATAACAAAATTAACAATTTGGCGAACTTCCCATATAAATTCCGACCTTCTACCCATAACGAAGATGAAAATGTTAGAGATATGATTTTTAAAGGTTATACGATTATCTATTTGGTAGAACTGGATAAAGATAGAATTTCAATACTTGATATTTTTAAATGGGTTGATAAGTAATTTTATTGAGGCAAGGATGTCTCCAAGCTTCTATGCGTTTCTGCGCCTAGCTAAGCATTAAAAAGTCAAAAAAAAAGACCCGTTTTAGACTTGCTTGTACTGCAAAAAACCACGCTCCAGTCGGCGTTCTATGCAGGTTTAGGGCTTCTCAAGAGAGACTTGAAAACCGGCGAGGGTTATACCTCCCAGAGTTCGAATCTCTGAGGGTCCACCATATTTTTACACAACCACTTTAAACACGATACTTTCAGACATTTTTCATAATTAATACTTATATCAATAACTTTATTCTATCTATTTACTTTTTCAATATTTTTTTACTTTTAGAACAATTTTAGTCGCAGTTTGATCTCTATAAAAATGTAATAATTCGATGAGAGCGCTGTTTGAGATTTTGGGCAACTCGCCGGTCTAGTTTGTCGGGTTATTGAGTTTTTGACCTGTTTTGGTCGCAAGTTTAATGTGGAAGAATTGGATTATTTGAACTATAATGATTCTTTACTGATATTTTTAGAATATAATTGCCTGTTTCGTTTATAAAGTATGTTATAACCCTAAAACCGCCGCTTTTACCTGTAGGTACGCTTGAATTTGGAATTCTTATTTTATAGCAGTTATTAAATAGATGTTAGTTTTTTTAAGGAGCAAAAGTAACTTAAAAAGATACAATCATTTTTAAATTGCACAAAGATATAAAAAAACGGCACTCTATGGAACCTGAATTAATCGTCAAATCTATCATGGGGTTGATTGCGTTATTGGCGCTTTTGATCTTTCTTCTTTTTTATAATCCAAATAAAAGCAAAAAAAAAGCTCTAAGTCATGTGAAGCATGTGGAAGAGATAAAAAGCTCCAAAGAGGTTGAGGAGACCAACTTTAAAGTTCTTATAGCGATGGTAAAAAGCAAAAAATCAGATGCAAAAAAGCTTGAGTATGCACTTGGTATGATTTTAAAACATCACGGTAAAGTGCATAAAAAGATGGGTTTACGACCACATCCAGAGTTTATGATTTATGAAGATATTATTTTTACTCTCTGTAGACATCCGCATACCAACAAAGATTTAATCATCGATTTTGATAGAGAGCTTCTTAAGCTTAACCCAGAGTATAAACAAGAGATTAACGATGCCATGACCAAAGGGTTAAACTCCAGAGGCATCTAAAATTCCAGTAGCTCTGTCACTTTTCCTTGTACTGTGTGGATATCTCTGGCTTTGAGCTCTTCCAAATTTTCCATATCCACAACACCTACGGCTATAACGGCAATGCCTACCGTGTCTGTGATGAGCCGCAATGCTGAGAGTGACTGGGTATTTTGTGTCAAAAAGTAGCTGCTCTCGCCTTTGATATATGCAGGACGCAAATCTTGCAAGTATTGATAGTCACTGCTCTCGCCGATAAACTCAAATACGCCGATATCGATACCATACTTTCTAAAGAGTGCGATGTAGTCCCTTATGAGTTTTGAGTCTTGATGTACCAATCTATCTGGTAGTTCAATGATGATTTTAAACGGAAGCGCGGAGACATTGGCACGTAAAAGTTCACTTAGCTCATCATAGGTTTTTGGGTCTTCAAGGTACTCGTGCGGTAGTCTTAGAGCATAGGTAGAAGCGCTAAGCATTGTGTTTGAGCGTTTAAAGAGCATGGAGACGACTTTTTGGTAGATACTTACACTCAAGCCTGCTTGAATCGCAGGAGCCATAAACTGGGCATAGCTGTAAGAGGTGTTTTTGTCCAAATCAAGATGGATGCTTAGTACACGATGGGAGAGTTTTTTCATCTTTGTATCTATAACGCTCCATGAGACAAAATGAAATCTGTTTTTCTCTAAAGCATTGTTGATAATGAGCTTCCATGCCTCTTTACCCATCACTTCTACCGCACCGTCTGCTTTTTCTATATGGATATTTTTGTGGTTAAATTTTGCTTGGGCAAGAGCGTTGTCTGAGCGGGCAAAGAGTTCTGGGATGCTGTTGGTATGTTTGTACTCATAAAGCCCTATAGAGGCAAAAGTCTCTTGCACATCAAGCTCTGAAGCTTCGATGGCAACTTTGCAGGCTTGTTGTATGCGCTCTGCCAACTCTAGGGCGTTATCGCCGGAGCACTCAGGCAGAAGGAGTGAGAACTCTGTTCCGTTGAGCCTTGCGACAATCGCATCCTTGTTCGCTTTTGTCTGCTCCCTAAAAATAGTTGCAATAGCGGCAAAAAGTTTGTTCACTCTGTGTCTGCCAATTTTTTCGTTTGCTTCTATAATGCCGCTAAGTGCGACAATCATATTTACACCGCCTTCATAAGATGAGTCCACTTTGAGGTATGAGGGGAGTTTGTCAAGAAGATATTTTCTGTTTCTTAGCTGTGTATCTTTGTCGATGTACTCAAGCTCTTTGAGCGCTTTTAACTCTTCGTTTCCTTTGTCAAACATCGCTTTTACTTTAGAAACCATGTTGTTCATACCAAGGACGACGTCTTTAAACTCCTTTGTGTAAGGGAGATTGTCTTGAATGATAAACTCATTTCTGATGATGGCGGCTGCCTGTTTTTGCACCTCTTTGAGTGGTTTTAGGATGGCATGAAGCAGAAGATGTAAGATACCCAGAGCAGCGGTAGCGATAAGCGCAAAAGAGGCAAGCAGGTCGATGAGAATAGCGTAAAGCTGTTTGTAGGCATAAGTCGCATCACTTTGAACATTAAGGATACCGACTTGACGCCATCCTGCCGAAACATTTGCATGTGCCACGGGAGCTTCTAGGTTAGTTAGCAAGACAAACCACTTTGGAACCCCACTCAAATCACTCTCTGTTTTTCTATCGTAAATGATTTTGTCATCAATATCAACAAGGGTAATGTGACGATAATTTCCGCTGTCAAAATTTGCATTTATCATCGTGGACATCATGGAGATATCGCCATTGGCACTTCCAAGCGATAGACTAAGAGAAGTTGCCGTGTTTTTGGCATCATCATAGAGGCGCTCTTGCACTCCTTTGTTGGCATTTTGAAAGTTCAACACAAGAACGGTTGTTAATATAATAAGTAAAAAGAGTGATAGCATCAAAGCAATCTGTTTAAAGAGTGTCATATTTTTTTCCTTTGCATGTTGAGCTTTAGCTCATCCCATTTTTTGTGTGATTTCTCATTGTTTTTTCCTACTTCATCTAGTACATCGCCGTTGAAGTTGTAAATCGGCGTTAGGTCTGTTCTTTGTGAGGCCGGAAATATTTTTCGGTTATTGTTATCTAAAATAAGCGGTTCGCTCTTTGGTGTCTCAAAGTAGGTTAAAACCATGTGCGGTTCTTTAAACTGCGTAGAGCGTACATAGGTAAAAAAGAGTTTTTTATAATCAACACTGAGGTATTTGAGGGCAAAATATTTGCTAATCACATAGTCCTCGCAATCTCCCATATCATTACCTAAAAATTCCCACGGTGTCGCCCAATAATCTTTTTGTCCATACACTTTCATATCTGAGCCGTAGCGCACTTCATTGAAAAAATTATTGACGGCTTCTAGCTTCTCTAAGTCGCTCTTCTCTTTGACGCCATCGAGTGTTTCTTGAAGAAAAAAGAACCTTTTTTTTGCAAAAACCTTATGTTTCTCGGCTATTGCATCAAGTAGCTCTTTGTTAGCGTAAGGCTCACTTGATGAGGTTGCGCTTGCAAAAAATAGTGCTGAGAGTATAAGTACTTTTAATGGAAACATGGAGTGATTATAGCAAAAAACTCGACCCTTTTATTGCTGTCTTTTGTTGAAGCCAGATGTTCCTTTTTTGTTTGGAGCATGGGTGTCGTTGGTGTATGGTTTGAGGTAGGGTGGGACAACTCTTCCTTGAAGTTTCATCATATCTTGGAGCATCGTTTTTGCAACAAACTCTGGAGAGAGTTTTTTGATCTCGCAAAGATAGGTAAAGAGGAGCTCCCCCAACCTTTGAAGCGAAATCTGCCATGTTGCGTCCGTTTGTGCATACATCCAGATACCAAAATCGTAGAAGTTTTCAAAGACGCTTTCATCTTGCCAGATAAGTTTTACGCTCTCTTTGAAGTTGCCGCTGTTGTAGGTTAAATCCCAAAATCTTGAAAACCGTTTCATAACTCCAATCTCTTCAAATGAGAGCTTAGAAGTCTGCAAAACATCATAAGGAGGGATGTCGCTATAAACCATCCCATGCTCTATGTCGTGGCGGTTTATAGTAGTTCCAGAGAGTTTTTTGAGGATACCGATTTGTATCTCGCAACTGCTTAGGCTTACTAACTCATCAAGGTTTTTACCAAAACTCTCCAGTGTCTCCCCTGGTAGTCCGACGATGAGGTCAAGATGGATATGTGCATGCGTCTCATTTTCTAAAAAGCAGATATTTTCTTTGATTTTGTCTAGCTGGAGCGGTCTTGAGATGTTTGCGGCAATCTCTGGGTTGAGTGTTTGAATCCCTATCTCAAGCTGGAGTGCGCCCTCGCCAAAGAGTTTCATCTTCGCTTTAAGCGACTCTGGAAAATGGTCCGGCACAACCTCAAAATGGGCAAAATAGGGAGTCGGTTTTGCTAAAAAAAAGTCAAGCAGTCTGTTGGCGGTTTTGATGTTAAGGTTGAAAGTTCTATCTATAAACTTGAAGTTTCTCGCTCCTCGTTGCCAAAGAAGCTCAAACTCCTCTAAGAGTGTATCAAGGTCAAATGCCCTTACACGCTCATCCATAGAAGAGAGACAAAATTCGCACTCAAAAGGGCATCCACGTGACGCTTCGACATAAATATAGCGGTTTTTGATATCGTCGTCTGTGTAGTAGCGATAGGGAAGTGCTATATTTTTGAGCGAGGGCATGCTCATTTTGATGATTCTCTCTTTTGGCGCATTTAAAGAGAGGATGTTTTTGCAAAGTTCGTAAAAAGCTTCATCTCCCTCGCCTTGAATGATAAAATCTGCCGCATCAAGATTGACACGAAAAGGCTCATGTGAAACTTCAGGACCGCCTAGAACTACAACTGTTTGCGGTGCAACTTTTTTGATGATGTGTATAAGTTCATAAACTTGCGAGACATTCCAGATATAGACCCCGATACCGATGATTTGGGGTTTGTGTTGCAGCAGTTTTTGCGCTATGCTCTGCACTGCATCATTGATGCTAAACTCGGCAATCATCGCATCTTGTTGCAACTCTTGCAAATTTGCATAAAGATAGCGCAAGGCGATGGAAGTATGTGTAAATCTTGAGTTGAGCGTTGTGAGGATGATTTTTTTCATAAGGGAAGTTTAACATATTATCCAAGCCAAAAAGGGGGAACGGCTGGATAATTAAAATAATTTATAGGTTATAAATCTCTCCTATGAAAGGGGTTGAACATAATCGAGATGTGTAATGATAAGCATTCTTAGTTAATGTTGGGTAAATAGTGCAAAGTTTTTGACTATTTTATGACAATATCTATTTTTTCATATACTCTTGCACCATGTTATCAAGTTGCTGGAAAAGGGTGTCGGAAGCTTGCTCCATTGCGCTAAAGTTTTTAGAGATAATTTTTGGATTATCTCCTTTTAAAACTGCTCCATTTTTGATGAATTCGAGATTTTTCAAAACGGCATCGTGCACGGCTGCATGGACGCTATCCATCTCTTTGAAACTCTTCATGTGTCCAAATTTTTCGCTTCCAACGCCTGCGTACCACTTACCCATTCGGCAATTTTTATGGTCAACAAAATGCTTATCAGCATGTGAGTTGAGTATGGCAGAGTATGCGCTTGATTTGAAAATGATGTGATCCACCTTGACGAGAGTTGTAAAGAGACGGTTGTTGATGGACGAAGCAACTTCTGATGATTTTTCCGCATAGGAGTTGAGTTCGGAGAATGTCTGCTGGAACTCATGGATAACGTTGCTTGACTCTTGGGCGATGTCTGAGATGCTATCAGAGCTTGTGCGCATCTCGCTTGCTTCTTGCTGGAGTGATTTGATGTTAATCTCTATCTCATGCGTTGCTTTTTGGGTACGCTCTGCAAGTTTGCGTACCTCATCAGCAACTACGGCAAATCCTCGTCCATGCTCTCCTGCGCGCGCCGCTTCGATAGCAGCATTGAGGGCGAGAAGGTTTGTTTGGTCTGCTATGTCTTTGATAAGATTGACAACATTGGAGATTTCACGTGAGCGCTCTTCAAGATGGATAATCACTTCATGTGAATCAGAGATGGATTCTAGTAGCGTGGAGAGTTTTTGACTTATGGCATCAACATCATTTAGACTTTGTGAGGAGAGGTCGGCTGTTTTTTGAGAAAAACGTGAAATTTCATCTGAGCCATTTTGTGAGATAACGATGTCTTTTTGAATGACCCCAAGCCCTCCACTCACTCCGCCACCAAGATGTGAAAGCTCATCCGAGAGAGCGCTTTTGATACGTGTTTCATACCCCATGGCGATGGAAGAGATAGCAAGTTGAAGCCTTTGGGATGTTGTGCGAAAGATACCATGCAGACCCTGCGGGTTCGTGCTTCTGTATGTTTTGCCATTTGCCGCACTCTCTATGGATGTCTGTACATCACGCATAAACGCCTCAAACTGATCAAGCGCATCGTTGATACTCCATGCAAATGCCGCCTCTTTTGAGTTGTCATTTGGTATGCCTGTTATGCGTCCGCTTAGTTTTCCATCTGCTGCATCTTTGAGCACTTTGATAATCTCATCATGCATCTGCTCATGTCTTTTTTTGTTTTTATTGATCTTGAAGAGAGATAATAAGCTCATCGTATGAAACCCCTTTTTCGTGTAAAATATCTGTTAAAACTTTAAATGATGCGTCCACGCCGCTGCTTTTTTCGACAGAGAGCATTTTTTGGTAGAGTGGGATGATGACATCAAGTGCTTTTGGATTTGGTCGGCGTCTCACCGAGTAGTAGTCCACGATATTGCCACGATCATCAAGTGTTGCCGTGATGTTGGCATAAACCCAGTAGCCGTTATCGTTTTTTGTTTTGTTAAGAACATAGGCAAAAACCTCCTCTTTTTTAGGGATAGTCTCCCATAGGTAGCGAAAAACAGCTTTTGGCATCTCCGGATGCCTTATGATGCTATGCGCTTTGCCAAGTAACTCCTCTTCTGTATATTCTGCCATATCCATAAAAATTTGATTACAGTATGTGATGCGACCCTTAAGGTCGGTTTTTGAGACAATAAAATCTTCCTCTTTCATCTCTCTTAACATAACAATATCCCCTTGTTTCGTATAATTTTATTTAATAATTTTGTGCATTATAACAATTTTTTTCTGGTAAAGTAAAGGCTAGCTGAGTTATGATGTCATATGTCAATTCTTTTAGCAATTTTTTATTTTTTCTACTTTTCAGTTATCGGTGTCTATATCATTTTCCTGCCAAAAGTGCTCTCTATGGCGGGATATACTCCTAGCGATATAGGTATCATCTTTGCCGCAGCGCCGCTTGTGCGTTTTTTAGTTCCTTTTGCTTTTATCAAAGGGCTTAAAATCAATGCAAAGATTTTCAATACCTCGCTTCTCATTATGTGTTTGAGTGCACTCTCGTTTTACTTTTCACTTGATAACTTTTATAAACTGCTCCTCTCCAACATATCGCTTGGTATCGGGCTTAGCATCGTACTTCCCTACATCGAACTTATCTCGCTGAACTATCTGGGAAAAGAGCGTTATGGGAAGATTCGGCTCTTTGGTTCAGTCGGCTTTATCTTGGTTGCACTTGTTTTGGTGAAGTTTCTCTCCTCACCCTCTGTTGCACTCATTTATCTTTTGGTTTTAGTGCTTATAACCGCACTTTTTGGTTTTGTTATCGCCAAAAAAGCAGACACTCTTTTGGAAAAACAGAGCGAACACACCAACGATATCAACCTTTTGGCAGACTGGAAATTGTGGCTGGGGCTTACGCTTATGCAGGTAAGTTTTGGCTCTTTTTATAACTTTTTTACTATCTATACAACTGACCACGGGGTAAGCTTGGATATGACGATTTATCTCTGGAGCTTTGGCGTAGTTGTGGAGATATTTATGCTCTATTTTCAGGGTGCGCTTCTACGTAAGAACCTACTTCTCATCCTTCAAGTAACTACATTTATAACGGCGGCGCGCTGGTTTTTGGTTTTTGCATTTCCGGATGTCACGGCTCTCTTGTTTCTCTCTCAAGCACTTCATGCACTTAGTTTTGCGCTTTTTCACTCAGCAGCGATTAGTTATCTTTTTTATCTTTACAAGCACAAATCATTGGCGCAACAGCTCTTCTCTGGCATCACGTATGGTTTTGGGGCGTTTATGGGGGCGTTAATCGCAGGGTATGTTTATGAACTCTACCCAAGCTACCTTTTTTTAAGTTCGATGGTTATCGCACTTGGGGCAACTTGGTTTTTAGTTCTTTGGGGAAAAAGAGATATCTCATAAAAAATATTTTTTTGGAAGTGGGGCTTTAGCCCCGTGCAAAAAACTTTCTTAACAACAAAGCGGGGCTAAAGCCCCATTTCCTAAAGGTGTGTGAGATTAGTAGTCGGCGATAAGATTGAATGTAAACTTTTTGTCTGTAGATGTTTTGTCAACAAAAGCTGGTTTGTTTGTGTAGTCAACATAGTACGCTACGCCTGCAGAAAATATATCGGAAAATCTTGTTGATAAACCTGTTTTTGAGTAGGCAAAATAGTTCTCTATATCTGAAAACTCTGATCTATAGTTGAGTGTTTGATGGAACTTGAGATTTTCTAGCACTTGCATATTGTAAACGGCTTGCACTCTGTATGCAGCGTATGATCTGTCGGTACCGCCAAAAATCTTATCTTTGGCATAAAGAAGATTGCCATCTAGGGTTAGCTCCTGAAAATCAGTTTTGATGGCTACGTATTTAGCACCTGGACCCGTGTAGAACTGGTAGTCAAAGCCTGAAAATTTATCATCTTTATACCCTGCAAGATACTCAAGAGAGAGTACTTGTGAGAGTTTATAGTCATAGAGCAATTCACTCAAAAATCTGTTTGTACTTTCTACATCATTATCTGCTCCGTACTGCCAAAGCATGGAGATTTCAAGAGAGTGTAAATCCCATGTACCTGTTATTTTCGCATCAACGTTAAAAGCTTCTGTGTCGGAGTTTCCGGAGTTAAGCATGTACCCAGCTTCAGCCCGTGTTTTAAAAAGAGCATCCTCTTTTGGCACGCTACTCTCTAGTTCTTTGAGATTTGCATTTAAACGTGCGATTCTCTCTTTTGTCTCTTTTATCTCATCTTTAATCTCTTGTGTATTTTGTGCCAAAAGGCACGAAGTCGCAAGAGCGAGAGCGGTTAATTTTGAAACCATTTTTTTAATCCTTTTTCTGTAGATGTATATTCATTTGTGGGAATGGGATGGAGATGCCATTGGCATCAAACGCCAGTTTTACTTTTTCTATCATGTCAAAATGAACAGCCCAATACTCCTCGGTCTTGACCCAAACACGAAACTCAAAGTTTACACTGTTGTCCGCAAGGTCTGCAACTGCTACAAAAGGAGCGGGGTCTTGAAGCACCCTCTCGTCCTCTTTGATAACCTGCCAAAGCACCTCTTTTGCAAGTTTCAAATCATCCCCATAGTCAATGCCAAACGTAAGAGTGACTCGTCGTGTAGGCTTGTTGGAGAAGTTGATGATGTTGGAACCAATGACAGCAGAGTTTGGAATCATGATGGTTTTGTTGTCGGGTGTCGCCATAATAGTAGAGAAGAGGTTTATCTCCTCGATAGTTCCGCTAACTCCTGCCGTGTCAACAAAATCTCCAACTTTAAAGGGTCGAAAGATGATGATAAGCACCGCCGCACCGATGTTTGAGAGTGAATCTTTAAGTGCTAGACCAATCGCAAGTGAAGCAGCTCCAAAAATCGCCAAAAAGGATGCTATATTGATGCCAAGCGTGCTAAGAGCGGCTAGGACAACAACGATAAGCAGAACAAAGTAGATGACATTTGCAAGAAAGTTGACGAGGGTAAGATCGACATGCGCCTTAATCATCAAGTTTTTGATAAGCGCTGCAGCTCTTTTGGTCACCATTTTTCCTATGAAAAATATAGTAAGCGCGAGAATGATTTTAAGTCCATATTCGCTTATGTAGAGCATCGCTGGTTCTGTATATTTTGAAAAATCCATCATTTCTCCTATCAAAAATGGAATTGTAGTAAAAGAGAGCTATAAAAGTGCTTTAGCGTGCAGGAGTTTGGCTATGTGACGGTAGGTTGGTGTGTGCGGTGAGTCAATGTTTTCTAAGAGTGTTTCATACTTTAGGTATGTTTGCCACACTTTTTTTGCCTGTTCTGTTTTGCCTTTTTTGGCAAGCTCAAAACTTACAGAGGCGTTGATAAATCCTTTGAGAAGTTTGACTTCATCACTCTGCTCAAACCTTCGTGGATACCAGAGTGCTTCCAAATCCTCATGCGCTTCATAAAAATTGCCGCTTTGGATATTGTCTATAAAACGCTCAAGCTCTTGCATCGTCAAAAACCGTCATATTTTCTCTCCAGTACCCTCTGCCGCCTCTTAGAGAGATGCAGTGGTGTTTTGGAAACTTTTTTTTGTACTCGTCAAGTCTGTTAAGCGTTGCCTTGCCCGTGTCGCAGTAGAAGACAAAAACACTCCCCTCAGGCTCTTTTGCAAGTTCGTAAGGGTTGTAAAGTGTGGTGTCTGCGCCGTTGATGGGGGAGAGAATGGTGTCGATGAGCAGCACTTTGATACCCTTTGATTCAAGGGCTTTTTTGTTCTCTAAAAACTCTTTTTGTGTCCACTCATCGCTAAACATCTCTATGCCTTTTTTGAACTAAAAAGTACGATAAGAGCCGTCAAAAATGCGCCTAAAAAGACGACACTGTAGCCTGTAGGCAAATCGTAAAAGTAGGAGATGAGAATCGCACAGATGCTAAAGAACCATCCAAAGAGAAAACTCCCAAGCAGAGGTCTCTTAAGTCCAAGAGAGAGGGAGACAAACGGCGGAGCGATAAGAAGCACAAAAACCACGAAAACTCCCGCAAGAGAAACGGAAGAGGTAACAGTGATGGCAAGAAGCGAGAAAAAGAGAAGCTCTTTGAAAAAGCCCTCTAGTTTAGGGTATAAAAAGTATAAAGCAAGGGCAATAAATGAGTAAATAACCCCGCTTTTCATCACTTCACTAGGAGGCGTGAAGAGTATATCGCTTGCCAAAAGTGACTTGAAATGCTCCATTCCCTCTGCCGAGTGGGAGAGTACCATCATAATCCCGCTTGCTCCCAAAACATAAAGTATGCCTATAAACGCCTCCAAATGCACTTTTCTTGTCGAAGCAAAAGCAATCAAAAGTGCGCTTAACAGGGCAAAACCAAGTGTGAGAAGGTAAAAATGCTCTTCATGGAAGTAGCCAAGGCTAACGGATGAGCCAAGAGCGGCAAACTGTGCGATGGCAAGGTCGGTAAAGATGATGCCACGCTTTAGTATCTCCATCCCAAAGTATGAGTGGAGCATCACAAGGATAACAACTAGTGCTATGGGAACAAGGAGGATATCTGTCATTTGATAGCGCTCGTGAGGTGGTCAAAGAGTGCGCCGAGGTTGTCAATGCTCTCAAGTGCTTCTATGTCGTGGGGCATCAAAATAATCTTGATGCCCGTTTTATCGGCTATAAAATCGGCTGTCTTTGTAGAGTGATAGACATCATGCAAGATGCAGCAAGGGTTCTCTTTTTGAATCAACTCTATGGTGTTCATAGTGTGTTTAGATGATGGCGGAATACCGGGGAGCGGCTCAATCGTGCCGATATTTACAAGCCCGTATGCTTTGTTGAAGTAGGCAAGGTTGTCATGAAACTGGATAACTTTTCGCCCCTTTTTATCGCTCATCTTCTGCTCCCATTCACGCATCTTTGCTTGCCACATTGTAGCAAAAGCGGCGTAGTTTTTCTCATACACATCTTTATCAACCGTATCTATGGAGATTAAAAACTCCTTGATGACTTTTGCAAGATGTAGGATATTTTGCGGGTCGAGATGGAAGTGTGGGTTGCCGTCGGGATGGATGTCGCCATCTTTTCTATCAACATCTTTTGGTTTATGGATAAGCTCTATATGGTGCGAGAGGTTGAGAAAAGTCGGAGCCGAAGGGGCAGTTTTTGGATTTCCTGCACGGTTAAGAAGCGGGGGAAGCCAGCCAATCTCCAGCTGTCCACCGTTCATGATAAGCGCATCGGCATTTCTCACTTTTGTGATGAGCGAGGGACGCGGGATGATAAAGTGCGGGTCCCAGTTGCCCTGTGCCAAAACCGTCGTTGTGATATGCTCACCCCCTATCGTTTTTGTCAAAGCACCGATATAAGGGTAGCTAACTGCGATATTCATGTGCGCTAACAGTGTTAGCGGCAGAAGTGTTAGCAGTGTTAGTAACTTTTTCATTGTTAAAAACTATGTGCTGCGTGTGCACCGATGGAGATATTTGCTTGAAGAATGATAGTGTCGATTTTTTCTCTCTCGCCGTCTTCATTGAACATTGCATTATCGTGGCTGTACTGAAGTCTAAATCTTGCAAATTCACTTGTGTGGTACTCTATCATTGCAGTGTATTTGTCAAGTCCGCTTGGTTGTTCGACATCAGAACCGTTAT
Source organism: Sulfurimonas lacustris (assembly GCF_059705355.1). Lineage (NCBI taxonomy): Bacteria > Pseudomonadati > Campylobacterota > Epsilonproteobacteria > Campylobacterales > Sulfurimonadaceae > Sulfurimonas > Sulfurimonas lacustris. Next base: position 58,894 of record NZ_AP046125.1, on the reverse strand, counting down.
TTGTTACATCATTTTTCAAAATAGTATCGTATCTTACGCCCATTCTCCAGTTTTTATCGTGCGTGTAGATAAGTTGTGAGTAGAGACCGCCTTGCTCTTTAAGCATTGTTGGTTGCATTAAATCACCACTTGTTGCATTATATGCATACTGTGTTCCATCAAGTTCTCTCTGAAGGTATTCACTTTGCCATTTGATAGAACTGTAAGAGTCAAGCTGATGTAAAACTACAAAGTCTGCGCCATAGAGTTTTGCATCACCGCTAAATGCATGGCCTTCTTCAGCTTCATGTTCATCTATATGATCTATTCTAGAGTCGCCCTGCGCATAAGAGAGTCCGCCTAAAAGTGTTGTGTTTCCTATGTCATGAGATGCTTTTATATATGCAATAACCATTGACACTCCATCGCTTCCTGCTATCTCTTCTGTAGCCGTTGGAGCGTAAGCATTATCAACCATCTCCATCTCTTCTTTTCCAAACATCTGCTCATTTTCGCCTTGAAGAACCTCTAAACCTGCCATAAAGTAAAATGGTATTGGAGCTGTCCACTGGATTTGCGCACCTTTTTCATTTAGTCCATGCATTCCTAAAAATGCTTCATAAATAAGTGGCATATCTGCAAAATCCCAAGCGTGGTGGTGCTGTTCGTTCAGATAGCCAAAGTTTGAGTTAAACTTTCCGCCTTTTATTTTTGTGCCATAACCCAAAGCGTTTGAGGTAAAGAAAAGTTCCTCAACATGCACACCATTTTCTGAGAAGTGAAATACGCCGTCCATTGTAAAGAATGGGTCAACACTGCTAGATAAGACAAGCTCTGCATAGTTGAGGTTAAAGCCGTTGTCGGCATTGTACGTGGCATGCTCATCACCGCCGTGAGCATGAGAACCCAAAAGCCCATGCGCTACACCCGGAACTTCAAGATGTCCAACTTCTGCATCTTTTACATTTCTATCAACATACGAAGCGTCCATAACTAAAGAGATGTCCGGAATAAATTTTGACTGATCAAACGTTCTTTTTTCAACAGGAAGCACATCTGCCCCATAAATTAATGCTGCGCAAACCATACTTGATAATACTATTTTTTTCATAATTTTCTATCCTAAAATAATTTTTTGTTTTTGTAATGATTGTTTTTTTGTGAATTTAGGAGAGTACGGGTGGGGCGCGGTTTTGGTTGGATTTTGTCTCGACGTGAAAGTATGTAACAGGCGCACTGTGCGTTATGGCTTCAAAATGAGAGAGTTCGACATCTTGGACAAACGAGACGGCATCTGCACTTACGATGTTGCTGTTTACCGTACAGATGAGACAGCTAGAGCCGTCATTATGCTCTATATGCTTTACTTCATGGATAGCCGCAAAGCTTGTAACAATAGCAAAGAGAATAGAGAGTAATATATTAAATTTCATCGGCGGAATTTTACCATAATTTTATTTTATGTTATCATTAGAAACTATCCTTATCTAAGGCAGGAGTTGTCATGTTTCATACTAAAAGTGCGCAAGAGACGCTGCAACATCTGGGGTGTAGCAGTGAGGGGCTTAGTGCTGATGAGGCTCTTAAACGCACACAGCGCTATGGGAAAAATGTCCTGCAACAAGCAAAAAAACGTGGCGTGGTTGCCATATTTGCCCAGCAGTTTAAAGGTCCTATCGTCTATATTTTATTTATTGCGGCGACTGTTTCGTTTTTGATTGGGGAGTATAGCGATGCAGGGTTTATTTTGGCGGCGCTTCTTTTAAATGCTGTGGTTGGAACGTATCAGGAGTATGTTGCAGGCGAGAAGGCGGATGCTTTAAAAAAGGCGATAAAGACTTTTGTTTATGTTCTAAGAGACGGGCGCAGGGTGGAGATACCGAGTGAAGATGTGACGGTCGGGGATGTCGTCTTTTTTGAGTCAGGTGTTAAAGTTCCATCCGATATACGTCTGCTTGAAGCAAATGAACTTCAAGTCAATGAGTCGCTTCTCACGGGAGAATCGCTTGAAGTGGGCAAAAAGCATGACTATATCTCCACAGATGCCAACGAGCCTATCGCAGAGAGAAAAAATATGCTCTACGGCGGCTCTTTAGTCACAAAAGGCAGAGCCATAGGTGTTGTCACGGCGGTGGCACAGATGACGGAGGTGGGCAAAATTGCCTCTCTTTTGGCGCATGAAAAAACAGCACAACCCCCTTTGACGGCAAGAATGGAGAAATTTTCTCTCAATATCGCAAAGATAATTGCTGGTGTCGCACTTTTTATTATCATACTTGGTCTCTCGCATGAGATGCCTCTTCAAGAGATTTTTCTTCTTACCGTGGCACTCTCTGTCTCGGCTATCCCAGAGGGGCTTCCCGTAGCTATTACCGTGGCGCTCAGCGTTGCAAGTGCGGCTATGAGCAAGCGAAATGTTATCGTGCGCAGGCTCTCTGCCATCGAGGGGCTTGGTTCATGCACCCTAATAGCGAGTGACAAAACGGGGACTATGACACAAAATCGTTTGAGCGTTGCCTCCATCGTCACACCGCAAAAAAGCTACAACCCAAATGAATACATCAGCGAACATCTGCTTCTAGGTGCAAAACTCTGCAACGAATCAACCTCTCACGAAGAGGATGGAGAGAGAGTCTTTATCGGCGATCAGGTGGATGTGGCTCTTGCACGCTATGTGCTTGAACTTGATGAGGAGCTTTTTAAAAGACATGAAAAACAAAAACCTATTGACGCTCTACCGTATGAGCCTATCAACAAATACTCAGCAGCGAGCTACCGCATAGACGGGGAGAAGATTCACTTTATCAAAGGCTCTCCCGAGATAGTTGTCGGTATGTGCACCATGAGCGAGGATGATGCAAAAACAGTTCTTGCGCAAGTGGACGAATGGGCGGCAAAAGGGTTTAGAAATATTGCCCTTGCCTACAAAGTGAGCGACGAGAGCGGTATCGCCAAAGAGGGGTATGGCTATGTAGGATTTGCCGCCATCGCCGACCCGCTTCGTGAGGGTGTAAAAGAGGCGGTACTTAAAGCGCAAGAGGCGGGCATCAGTGTCGCTATGGTAACAGGAGACCATCCAAATACTGCATTTTTTATTGCAAAAGAGCTTGGAATCGCTCAAAGTGAAGATGAGGTAATCGATGGCTTGGAGATTTCCCGCTGGATGGAGCGTGGAGGGCATAAAGAGGAGATAGCAAACAAACGCATCTTTGCACGTGTTTCGCCTGAACAAAAACAGCGCATAATAGGGGCGTTTCAAGAGCTTGGACATTATGTGGCGGTAACTGGAGACGGCGTCAACGATGCACCCGCACTAAAATTTGCCAACATCGGCATCGCCATGGGAAAAAGCGGTACGGATGTGGCACGTGAATCAAGCGACCTCATACTTACAGATGATGCTTTTGGCTCTATCGTAAATGGTATAGAAGAGGGACGCGTGGCGTATGACAATATCCGCAAAGTGATTCATCTGCTTCTTTCCACAGGAGTTGCCGAGATTGTGCTTGTCGTACTCTCTATCCTCTTTTTTATCCCAATGCCGCTTTTGCCCGTACAGATACTCTGGCTCAACATAGTTGCAAACGGCATACAAGATATGGCACTCGCCGCCGAGGGGGCAGAGCCGGAGGTGCTAAAACGCAAACCGCGCGACCCAAAAGAGCCGATATTTAACAAAGTCATGATAAGTAGGATTGTTGTGGGTGGCTTGTATATGGGCTTGTCGGCATTCGCACTCTTTTATACACTGCTTTCTTTTGGATACCATGAAGATGCGGCAAGAAATATCACGCTTCTTTTAATGGTACTTTTTGAGAATGTCCATACGTTTAACTCCCGCAGTGAAAATATCTCGGTTTTTAAAATTAACCATGCCAAAAATATGCTTTTGTGGGTATCCGTCGCAGTTGCTCAAGGCATCCACATAGTAGCGATGTACAGCCCTTTTATGCGTTCAGTGCTAAGTATCGAACCTGTAACATTACAGATGTGGGGAACGCTCCTCTTTTTGGCGCTCACTCTTGTAGCGGTCATGGAAGCGGAGAAGTTTTTTAGGAAGAGATTTTCAATCCGTTAAGAGTTTTGATGGTTGGGGTAATAAAATCGTCAACCTCATAAAAGAGGTGACGATTGAGAGCTAGTTACTTCTAGGACCTCTGTTGGCTCTGTTTTCTTGCATCTGCTTATTTTGTCCCTCAAGCAGTTCCATCTTAGTCACTTTACCGTCACCGTCTGCATCAAGAGATTTAAAATCAGGCGCATTTCCGACATTTCTCATCATTCTTTGGTTTTGGCTCTGCTTCTCTTTTATTCTCTCTTCTCTAACTTTGGTATGCTCATCCTCTGTTATAAAGCCATCTTTATTGATATCAAACGCTTCAAAAGGTATCGAACCTCTATCGGGTATTTCAGCCGCATAAAGACTTGACACCGACAGCATCGCTGCAACAAAACTCAAGCCTATGAACTTGGTAAACTTTTTCATTTTACACCTCTTTTGTTGATATGAAAATATTGTAGCAAATTTATGTGAAATTATTGTGGAATTTCCCCCTCCAACTCACTAACAACCTGACGCATCTTAAAGAGCGAATCTGGGTTTAGCGAGATGGAGTCTATGCCCTCTTGTACCAAAAACTCCGTGATTTCCGGATAGTCTGAGGGGGCTTGTCCGCAGATGCCTATGTATTTGCCTCTTGTTTTGCATGCTTCTATCGCCATTTGCAGCATTCTCTTTACCGCTTCGTTTCGCTCGTCAAATATATGGGCGATTTTTGCACTCTCTCTGTCAACTCCGAGGCTAAGTTGTGTGAGGTCGTTTGAGCCGATGGAGTAGCCGTCAAATACCTCTAAAAACTTATCGGCAAGGATGACATTTGCGGGAATCTCACACATCGCATAGATTTCAAGCCCATTTTCGCCTTGAACAAGCCCTTTCTCGTTCATGATGGCTATGACTTTTTTGCCCTCCTCTGGTGTGCGGACAAATGGAATCATGATTTTCATATTGTCAAGCCCCATCTCCTCACGTACCCGTTTCAGTGCTTCACACTCCCACTCAAAGGCTTCACGGTAGCTCTCGTCATAGTAGCGGCTAGCACCTCGAAAACCTATCATCGGGTTCTCCTCTTCCGCCTCATAATCAAAACCGCCCCTCATCCCACGGTACTCATTGCTCTTAAAATCGCTTGTTCGTATGATGACGGGTTTTGGGTAAAAAGCCGCCGCAATCATCCCCACACCCTCGCTGATTTTTTGCAAAAAGAACTCTTTTGCGTCACTGTGAGGAATCATAAAAGAGCGGATTTGCTCCTCATCCTTGACGCTTTTACCTTTATGCATGTCTATAAGTGCCATCGGATGGGCGTTGATGGAGTTGTTCATGATAAACTCCATTCTGGCAAGTCCAACACCGTCATTTGGCATTTGTGCAAATCCAAAAGCCTCTGCTGGGTTGCCGACGTTGACAAAGAGTTTGGTTTTTGTGGGTTTGAGGTTACTCATGTCCGTTGTCTTGATGGTGTACTCAAGCGCACCCTCATAGACATGCCCCTCATCACCCTCGGCGCAACTTACCGTTACTTTTTGTCCGTTTTGCAGAAGTGTGGTTGCATCGCCGCACCCGACAACGGCAGGTACACCTATCTCACGTGCCACAATAGCCGCATGGCATGTGCGGCTTCCACGGTTGGTTACAACTGCTGAGGCTTTTTTCATAACAGGCTCCCAGTCGGGGTTTGTCGTATCTGCTACCAAGATATCGCCCTCTTTAAAACGGGCAAATTCGGAGGTGTCGTTGATGATGCAAACCTCCCCGCTTCCTATCTTCTCGCCGATGGCTCGTCCCGATGTGAGCAGTTTTGCACCTTTTACGCTCAGTGAGTAGTGCTTGCTTGTCATGCTTTGGTTTTGTTTGCTCATAACCGTCTCTGGTCTTGCCTGAACGATGTAAAGTTTACCGTCATTGCCATCTTTTGCCCACTCGATGTCCATCGGTCGTCCATAATGCTCCTCAATAACAAGTGCCGCTTTGGCAAGAGAGAGGACTTCATCATCGCTGATAGAAAATCGGCTTTGCTCCTCTTGTGTTGTCGGGATGTTGAGCGTTCGTGAGGTGGCGTCATAGAGCATCTTCTCTTTTTTGCTCCCCAAAGAGCGTTTTAAAATGGTGGTTATCCCTTTTTTGAGCGTGGGCTTAAAGACAAAAAACTCATCGGCGTTTACCCGTCCGCTTACCACATTTTCGCCTAGCCCCCAGATGGAGTTGATAAGGATGAGATTCTCCGAACCGCTCTCCGTGTCAAGCGTAAACATAATCCCGCTTGATGCCTCATCGCTTCGCACCATCTTCTGCACACCCACAGAGAGAGCGACTTTAAAATGGTCAAACCCACGGCTTGTGCGGTAGCTGATGGCTCGGTCGGTAAAGAGTGAAGCGAAACACTTTAGAGTACACGCCAAAAGCTCCTCTTGGCTGCTTACGTTTAAAAAAGTCTCTTGTTGTCCCGCAAAAGAGGCATCGGGCAAATCCTCGGCAGTTCCTGAAGAGCGAACCGCTACATCGATATGTTGCGAACCGTAAGCGTTTGAGAGGGTTTTGTACGCTTCAAGAAGTTCATCGGCTAGAACTTTTGGAAGGTGTGCATTTAAGAGAAGCGTACGGACTTCAAGCCCACGCTTTTGAAGATTGTCGGTGTCGCTAATGTCCAAATCACTCAAGATTTTGGCTATCTTCTCTTTGATGCCGTTTTCTTGAAGAAGCAGCCAATAAGCCTCGCTTGTGGTAGCAAAACCGTTTGGAACAGTGACACCCTTTGGGGTTAGGTTTTGGTACATTTCCCCAAGTGAAGCGTTTTTACCGCCGACTATGGGAACATCTCCGATACTAAGTTCATTGAAAAAGCAAATGTAGCGCATAGCAAAACCCTCCGATGTTAAAAAATAGAATTGTTAAAATATACCTGACATAGAGCGAACAAGTGCGTTCTCAAGAGCCGGCTTAGCCTCTTCAAACTCTAAGTTAACCTGATTAGCGGTGCTTACGATGCGGGTTCTATAAGTTTTCCACTCGATTTTTCCGCCTTGGATACTTTGTTTGGTCGTAGTAGAACTTCCTTGATTCAGATAAGCTTTTTGCGTTTGCGTAACAACTTCACCCTCCAGCGGTCTCTCACGAATCTGCAAATCAGTCACCATCACATAGAGGTTGTCTTTTACCATCGCATCAGCAGCGATTCCTACTACCGCTCCTGCCAAACCGAGGGCTGCTCCAGTTCTTCCACTTCCCGTTGCCGCATAACCAGCGGCAGCACCCAAGGCACCTCCGCCAAATGCTGAGTTGGCATAAGATTGAGACTCTCTGAGGTCAGATTTGCCTACTTTGAGGATATTGCCCTGCAACATATAGGTTGCCTCTTTTGGGTCTTTTGTCACCTTATAACCTCTGTTGATAAAAGCCGTTTCGATTCTTGAGGCGATATTAACCTCTTGGTCAGAGGTGTTTTTCATATCAACAAAAACAATCTTTTTCTCTGGTGCAACTGGTTCCAAAAAGATAGTTTCAGACATCTTCGTTTGCACATCCAAATCTTTTTTGCTAATTGCCGTATCCATCGCGCTACAACCGCCTAGAGTTATCGCCACCATCCCCGCTACAAAAGAGAGGGTTAACACGCTTACAAATTTTTTCATAAAAAACCTTTTTATCAAAATATATACAAATCATACTCCAAAAACTTAAACATCACTCCTTGCAATAAAAATATGCTAAACTAGAAAAAAAATTTTCAATGGAGAAAAATATGAGACGATTTCTGGCAATGCTGCTACTTCTTGCCTTTTTTGCGGGATGCAGTTCTAAAGAGGACGCTGTTGTTGCAAAAGGGTACTTTTTCTTTAATGGCAACACAAAAAATATAGCGATTTCTATCGACAAGGGCCAGAGATTTGGTGTTGTAGCGGGTCAAACCAACCTCTATGCGATTGTTGCTGGAAGTCATACTATCGATATTTACAGAGGTGATTTGATGATTTTAAGCCGTACTTTTATTGTGCGTGAGGGTCTTGCCAAAGAGATAGTGATAGAATGAAGATAAACGCACTCTATATATCGGCGCAGGAGAAAAATGTCGGTGCGCTTTTTGTCTCTATGGGAATGATGGAGATGCTCAAGCGCAACATCGACAAAGTGGCTTTTTTCCGCCCCATCATCCCATCAAAAGATGTGCGTGACAGAGATATAGAGTTTATGGTTGAGCGTTACAAGCTCGGCATGGAGTATGAGGAGTGTTACGGGTTTGACCTTGATAGCTTGGAGACGCTTCTTGCTTCAAGTGGCGTTGATGAGGTTTTGGGCACTCTTGTGGCAAAGTTTCAAAAGCTTGGAGAGCGTTACGATTTTATCCTTTGCGAGGGGATTGCCCGCTCACTTTTACCGCTTAGCCAAAATTATGACTTAAATGCGCTTATCGCCCAAAACTTTGGTGCTTCCATCATCAACATCATCAACGCAAAAGATAGAACGGTGCAAGAGATTTATGAAAATATCTCCATCGAAAAAGAGCATCTTCTCTCTCTGAACTCTCTATGTTTTGCAACTTTCATAAGCCGCATAGATGCACAAAAACGCTCTTTTTTTGAAACACATTTTGGAGGAGCTGAACAAAATATCTACTTTTTAGAGGAGCTTGGAGAGCTTGACGTGCCGACACTTGAAGATGTTGTTGAGACACTTGAAGCCAAAAAGATAGTTTTTTGCCAAAACGACAACGCAAGAGCCATTCGAGGTTTTAGCATCGCTACATCGGGAGTTGAGAGCTTTTTGGAGCAGATAAAAGAGGATGATTTGGTCATCGTGGATGCAGAGCGTTCAGATATCATTTTGGGGCTTGTCGCCTCATTTTACTCAAAAGAGTACCCAAAAATCAACGCCATTCTTTTTATAAACAAAGCAGAACTCCATCCAAATATTGAGAAGATTATCAGAGGACTAAAAGAGTACAACATCCCCTTTTTAAGCATAAAAAATGATGCTCTTGAGAGTGCAAAAAAACTGCTCCATGTCCGCTCAAGACTGCGCCAAAACAGCGAGAGAAAGATAGCGTTGGCACTTGGTCTCTTTAACGCCAGCATTGATGCCTCCGTGCTTGAAGCAAAGATTCAGACGCAAAAGAGCGATGTCGTGACACCCGTCATGTTTGCGTACAAACTCTTTGAGATGGCACGCAAAAAGAGAAAAAAGATAGTCTTGCCAGAGAGTTGCGATGAGCGGATTTTGCGAGCCTCTGAGATAGTTTTGCGCCGTGATGTGTGTGAAATCATCTTTTTGGGCAGGGAGGATGAGGTGCGGGAACAAGCCCAAAAACTAGGGATTGACATCAGCAAAGCAACCATCATAAACCATGAAACGTCCGAACTTTTCGAGCAGTTTTGCAACACTTTTTACGAGATGAGAAAAGCAAAAGGGCTTACACTTCAAGCCGCCAAAGATGCCATGATACATGTAAACTATTTTGCCACGATGATGGTACATCTGGGCTATGCCGATGCGATGGTAAGCGGGGCAATCCACGCAACGGCGGACACCATCAGACCAGCACTGCAAATCATCAAAACAACTCCAGAGACCCAGCTTGTTTCAAGCCTCTTTTTTATGTGCCTTAAGACAAAAGTTTTGGTTTACGGCGATTGTGCACTCAACCAAAATCCAAATGCGCAGGAACTTGCCCAAATCGCCCTCTCGTGTGCCGCAACCGCCCAACTCTTTGGCATAGAGCCAAAAGTGGCGATGCTCTCCTACTCAACGGGAAGCAGTGGCAGTGGTACGGATGTGGACAAGGTGCGAGAGGCGACACAAATACTCAAAACACTCAAGCCAAACCTTAAAATCGAAGGTCCGATTCAGTACGATGCGGCGATTGACAAAGAGGTGGCGGCCATCAAACTTCCAAACTCCGAGGTAGCGGGAGAGGCGAGTGTTTTTATCTTCCCCGACCTCAACACGGGCAACAACACCTACAAAGCCGTCCAACGCTCAAGCGATGCCATAGCCATCGGACCGATTTTGCAGGGACTGAAAAAACCAGTGAACGACTTGAGCCGTGGATGTAGTGTCGAGGATGTAGTAAATACCATTCTTATCACAGCGATTCAAGCAGGTAATGTATGAAAATAGCCGTCATCAACTCCGGAAGCTCCTCTATCAAGTTTAAGCTCTTTTTGATGCCAAGCGGCGGGGTTTTGGCGCAAATGGTTGTTGAAAAAATCGCCGAAGCGTCATCCAAAATAACACTCCATTTCAAAAACGAGACAAAAGAGTTTAGTAGGCATATCGCTAACCATCATGAAGGGCTTAAGCTCATTAACTCCACGCTCAAAGAGCTGCATATTGTGGATCATTTTTCATCACTTGATGCCATAGCGCATAGAGTGGTGCATGGCGGAGAGTTTTTCCAAAACGCCACGTTAATAGATGAGAGAGTTATCCAGAAGATAAGAGAGTTTATCCCCCTCGCACCGCTACACAACCCATCCAACCTTGAGGGGATTTTGGTAACCCTCAAAAAAGCTCCAAACGTTCCACAGATAGCAGTTTTTGATACAGCGTTTCATGCGACAATGCCAAAAGAGGCGTATCTTTACGCCTTGCCGCTTGAGTTATATGAAAAACACAAAATCCGCCGTTACGGTTTTCACGGGACTTCCCACGCCTATGTCATGCAAGAGGTCGCAAAAGAGATGGGAAAAAGCCCAGAAGCACTAAATGTCATCACGCTTCACCTCGGAAATGGTTCAAGCGTATGCGCCATCAAAGAGGGCAAAAGCATCGACACCTCCATGGGTTTTACCCCGCTTGAAGGGCTGATGATGGGTACAAGAAGCGGAGATATAGACCCCGCAATCATCCTCTATCTCCAAAGGGAGATTGGCTACACCACAGAACAAGTCGATAAGCTTTTAAACAAAGAGAGCGGACTTTTGGGAGTGTGCGGCGAGATAGATGTGCGAGAAATCCAAAAACGAGAGGATGAAAATGCACGCACAGCCATAGAGATGATGGCACGAAGAGCAAAAAAATACATAGGCGCATACATCGCTCTTTTGGGAAAAGTTGATGCCATCGCCCTCACGGCTGGCATCGGAGAAAACTCCGCATTTGTAAGAGAAAAAATCTTGCAAGACTTAGAACCTCTTGGCATAGCGCTAGACAAAGAGGCAAACAGCCAAAACTCAAAAAAAATCTCAAAACCAAACTCCAAAATAGAGCTCTTCGTCGTCAAAACAGATGAAGAACTGCAAATGGCAAAAGAGGCATCCGTTTTTATCGTCAATTCTAAATATAACTTATAGTAAAATTTATGGTGTTTGGAGAAATTTTTATTAGAAAATAGTGGACAGTGAGGGAATTATATTAAGCCTATTTTATAGACTTTAAAGAGGTTATTTTTAAAATCAGCCCCTAAAAGTAAAAGTGTCTCTTTTTTGAAATACTTTTTAATCAAGCTCTTTGGTAGTGTTCAAGATTCTGTGTCAGCATCGAGTAATTCCTAAAATTGTATCATAAGTTTAAAGCGTTATCAAGCCGTCCCTCAAAGTGGATGGCTAATTGAGAGATTGTCAAGCTCCAGTTTCTAATGGGCATAGTCCACTTTTTTTGGGCATTTTGAATCCCCATATAAAGCAGCTTGAGTAAGCTATCATCATTGGGAAAAGCGCCTTTAGTTTTTGTAAGCGTTCTGAATTGACGATGGACTGACTCAATGATATTGGTTGTGTAAATAACTCTGCGTATATCCTCTGGGTACTGAAAGTACACAGATAAATTCTCCCATTTATTTCTCCAAGATTGAAAAACGATAGGGTATTTTTTACCCCATTTTTCTTCCAATTTATCAAGCTCAAATTCTGCTTCTTCTTTTGTAAAAGCTTGATAAACGTCTTTGAGTTCTTTTGCGAATTGTTTTTGATTGGCAGAACCAACATACTTGAGGCTGTTACGTATTTGATGGACGATGCAGAGTTGCACTTGTGTATCTGGAAATACCGAGTTTATGGCTTCTGGAAAGCCTTTTAAACCATCTACCGAAGCTATAAGAATATCTTTAATTCCTCGGTTTTGCAAGTCGGTAAGTACCTGTAGCCAGAACTTAGCGCCTTCACTTTCATTGAGATATAAACCAAGCACCTCTTTTTTGCCGTCAACTCTGACGCCTAGCACTGTGTAAAATGCTTTTGAGATATAGCGACCGTCTTCTTTGACTTTGTAGTGAATGGCATCTAAAAAAATAAAGGGATAAACAGCCTCCAAGGGTCTTGTTTTCCATTCTTGAAGCATAGGAATAATCTTGTCGGTTACCGCACTTATGGTGGCTTTAGAGAAGCCTACGCAGTAAAAATCTTCAATATGTTTGGCTATCTGAGAATAGCTGTTGCCAAGTGCAAACAGTGAAAGAATCTTCTCTTCGATTTCACTCGTCATACTAGTTTGATTCTTCTTTACGATTTCAGGCTCAAAGCTGCCGTTGCGGTCTCTTGGAACATCAAGCTCGAAAGTTCCATGATCACTTTTCATAGTTTTTGAGCTATAGCCATTTTTTCGGTTTCTTTGGAGGTCAGCAGAGAGATGAGAGTCTATCTCAGCTGCAAGTGCAGCTTCGGTGAGCTGTTTTATAAGTGAGCCTAATGCTCCATCTGAACCGCCAATGCTTTTGCCGGCTTTTATATCACGAGCAAATTGCTCTACATCTATTTCTATCTTCATATCTGCGTCCTTGGGTATTTGTTATTTTACCCGATTGACACAGAATTCTGAACGGTCCCAGCTCTTTTAACAAATCAAAAAGTATATTTTCATCAACACTCTCAATCTGTGACTTATCATAGATTGTTAAAAGATATACGCTCTCTCCTATCTTGATGTAGTAGTATATTCTATAACCTGCACTTTTGCCTTTGTTTTTGTTGCTGTTTGATAATCTAACTTTAAACAGACTGTTTTTAATACTTGTAGCAGTTAAGTGGTAATCTTCAAAGTTTTCTATAAACTCTTTCAAATCATCTTTTATGAGGTTGTATTTCTTAGCTAACTGTTTGAATTGTTTATCAAACAGTAGCGAGGTTTCAAAGTTCATTTAGTAACTTATGGATAGGGTTCGTTTTGCCTTCTTTCACTTCGTTCATTGCTTGGTTTATATCACCAGCGATTTTATGCTCTTTTTTATAGAGCATTTTGTGACGTGTTTTTCTAAACTCATCTTGAACATTGATACCTTTTTTAACAATCTCATTATATAAACTATCTTCAACTTGTAAATGTATAGTTTGCATAAAAAACCCCTCACTATAAACTTTATGAAATTATAGCACCGTTAGTTCAATATCATCTCAATAAATATTTTTGATTAATTCGATAGACTATATTTAACAACTCTATTTTTTATTTTTATACAAAAATAGTAGATGTTTTTTCGTTTAATGATGTATTTTAAACTATTCTTAAAAGTTGCACACTTGAAAAGCTTAGATGATGGAAAGTCCGTAAAATAGGGTTTTGTAAGGATTTCTGGTGGACAGTGAGGGACTAGTACAGGAACATAATATTCTTTGAAAAAGCCCGTAAAATAGGGGTTTATAAGCATTTTATGCCTCTTTTATTTTGGTTGGACACAGGTTGCACAATGGTTGTACAAATTTAAAAATTATTTTATCTTTTTGAGTTGCTCTAGCTCCTTAAATACAAAAATAAAAATTATCAAAATTTATATTGATTCACAGTATAAAAACATCTCAGAGCGTACCATAAATTTTTTATGATATAATTTTTAAACAATGAAATAGATGGAATTCAAATGCAAACTATTCAGTTAAATGTTGATGATAGTTTATTTGATCAAGCGTTGGAGCATATCAAAAGTTTTGTGTCTCATCACAGAAGTAAAAGTAACTTTGAATATAAAAATGATGCGGATGAAGTTGTAGAAGTGATAGATGGAAAAGAGTATATCATACCCACTAAAAAAGATATTGAGCTTCTAAGTGAATCTATCAATAAAAACGATTATGTATCAAGTTCAGAAGCTAGAAAGATGCTTTTTGTGAAATGATTTCACTATTTTTAGTAACTTAGAAAAAGCAAAGAATCTTTTTAGCCCCACTTTTTTAAGACAAAATAACAAAAGCACACTTTAACATTTATACTATTTATGATAAACTTTGCTTTATAAAATAAAGAGAATATGGCATGATAGAGCAACTACAAGAAAAACAAAGAAAACTACTCTTTTTTGCTAAAGAGATAAACTACACAAGAAAAGAGTTTGCATTTATCAATAGTGATGAGCGGCTCATAGCACTTATCGGTGCAAGAGGCGTGGGAAAAACCACCCTTTTGCTTCAGTATTTAGCACAATACCCTCTTGATGAAGCACTCTATTTTAGTGCGGATGATATCAGCATTGCCGCTTTTGGCATCATAGAGATAGTGGAGGAGTTTTATAAACTAGGTGGTCGCATAGTTGTCATAGATGAAGTGCATATGTTCAAAGAGTGGGCGGCACATATCAAAAACCTCTATGATTTTTATCCTGATTTGACCATACGCATAAGTGGTTCATCGATGCTGAGTATCTTGATGCAAAGTCATGATTTAAGCAGAAGGATTGTCACAAAAGAGCTTAAAACACTAAGTTTTAAAGAGTATTTTGAGATAAAACACAACGCAACGCTTCCATCACTTTTGCTTGAAGAGCTATTCTTAAATCACAATGAACTATCATTTGAGCTAACTAGCAAATACCCAAATCTTTTTAGAGAATTTAAAAACTATCTTAAAAACGGTGCTTATCCCTTTTTTACTACAAGCAAAAGCGATGAGAGTTTCGATAGCAAACTTTTCAACTCCATAGAAAAAATCATCTATGAAGATATACCATCAACCAACAAAGTAAAGTTTGAAAACCTTGTGGTATTTAAAAAGCTTATCTATACCGTGATAGCTTCCAAAGTGCCTTTTTTAGTCAAGATTGATTCTTTGGCAAAAGAGCTTGGCATCAGCGAACCGACACTTTATACCTACCTTGATATTTTAGACAAAACAGGTATTTTCAGAACACTCAAAAAACAGAGTGCAAAACAAAATAAAAAACCTGAAAAACTCTACTTTTGTAATACAAACATCCTCTATACCCTAGCCAATGATCAAAAAATAGCTACCGATATCGGCACAGTGAGAGAAACATTTTTTGTAAACGCATTTGCTGAGATTTACTATAGCGAGATAGGGGATTTTCAAGCAGGTGAAATTATATTTGAGGTTGGCGGTAAAAGCAAAAAGTTTACACAGATAAAAGATGTATATAAAAGCTATTTGGTTGTAGATGTAGATACCACTACCCATAAACATAAAGTGCCGCTTTGGATGTTTGGGCTTATGAGTTGACATCTAGCCATTTTGAAACTAAGTGAATCTATCAATAAAAATGATTATGTATCAAGTTCAGGAGCTAGAAAGATGCTTTTGTGAAATGATTTCACTACTTTTCAGTAAAAAAGCCATTTTAAAACTTCCCAACTTCCCAATTTTTGCCAAACACCAAAAAAGAAACCAGCTCAATAATCTTTTAAAGCACTCATCTATCAGTTCCAGTTTTTAAGTAATTTCAGTCTAACAAATTATTTATTGACACTAAAATAAAATCTTACATTTTTATTTTATTCCCAAGAAAAATTCATTCCCTACATTCCATAAAAACCCGATGAAACTAACAGAAGAGGTAAAAACTTTAAAAGACTAAGAGAGCTGTTTTCTCTTTCTAAAATTGAAAAGCTAGGAAGAAAAAAAACAATCCCCTCAAAAATCTTCAAAAAAGGTAAAAATTTAAATTTAAAGGACAAGAAGATGGAAACATTAGAGGTATTAAAAATAAAAATGGAAGTGCTAGATCAAGTTTTAAATGACATTGACAGCATTATTGAAAAAAATGAGGTTAAAAAACAATCAGAGCTGGAATGACCCCACTTATATAGACAGAAACTTATTCAGTTAACACCTTGTTTTTTGAAGCCTCCAAATTATATCTTTTTTCAAATTCATTTGGTGAAATATGCCCCAAATAACTATGTCTTCTTTTTGGATTGTAGAACATCTCTATATATTCAAAGATTTTAGATGCTGCAATCTCTCTTGTTAAAAATACATTTTTTCTGACAAGCTCTTTTTTAAGAGTTTTAAAAAAGCTCTCTGCTACTGCATTGTCATAACAGTTGCCGCGTCTGCTCACCTCGGTGCCCCTTGAGGGTATGCTTGGGACAATATTATGATGTTTTAGGAATATTCTATACTCATAGGAGCTGTACTGGCTCCCTTGATCTGAGTGAAGAATTACTTTGTCATCTGCTTTTTTTACTCTTGAAATTGTAGATTTTAAAGCTTGTAAAATTAAATCTGTTGTTTGTCTATGCGCTGTCGCCCAGCCAATCACTTTTCTGCTAAAGAGATCTATAACTATTGCAAGATAGAGCCATCCTTCATGCGTTCTGATATAAGTTATATCGCTCACCCAGCTCTCATTTGGAGAGCTTGCAATAAAGCATTGCTGCAGATGATTTGGATGTGCTTTGTGAATTGCACCGGCTTTATGCTTAGGCTTGCGTCTATATGTGCCAACTCCATAAAGTCTCGCTATACTCATAAGTCTTGCAACTCTCTTTTTATTTACATGTATCCCGGATGCTAACAAATCTTTATGGATGTTTCTATAACCATAAATACCGCTGGACGCTTTAAATGCGTCTTTTATATAAACTACCAATTGCCGGTTTTCAATCTCTCGACTTGAAACAGGCGTAGTGAGCCATTTATAATACCCGCCATGATGTACTTGCATTACATTGCACAGCCTTCTCACTGTGTAATATCCGCTGTACTCTTTTATAAACGCGTACTTTAATTTGGGTGGCTTGCAAAGTACGCTGCGGCCTTTTTTAAGATATCACGCTCCTCTGTAACTCTTTTAAGCTCCTTTTGGAGGCGTTTTATCTCTAAATGAGAAGCTAACTCTTGATTGTTTTTAGCTATTGCCTCTGGGGATTGAAACTTTTTTATCCAGCTCCTAAGAGACTCGAAATGTACACCCAACCTCTCCGCGGTCTCGTGTACGCTATAACCATTGACTGTAACTTGTTTTACAGCTTCCATCTTAAATTCATCTGTATATCTCGGTGGCATTTTAACCCTTAATTTTTCATAGCAATTTCTCTTGCTATTTTATCAAATTAACTGATTAAAAGTTTGTCTACTTTATAGGGGTCATTCCAGATGGTTGTTGATAGTTTTGTTTGCGAGTGTTTCATACTTCTCTTTTTTATAAACTTTTTCAATTTCATCAATTTTGAGCTTTTCAAATTTTTTGAATTTGTTCAGGTTGGATGGAATGAGCATAAGGTTCTTTTGAAATTGTTTGAAGAAAGCAAAATCATAAACAGTATCTGGAGTGCTTAAAAATTTAAGATAGTAAAAGCTTGACACATAAGCCTTTTTGCTTGATATGCTTCTTTTTTCGATGTTGATTTTATGATCTAAATAGTCATTGAAGTACTCTTCTATGTTGTTATAGTTGATTTTTTCAACTTCTACCTCTTTTTTAAGCGTTGGCGTTGTTTGGTTGTTGCCAAAGAGATTGTATTTACTTGCCAACTCTTTTGCTATTTTTTCAGCCATTTCTTCAGTTTCTTCTGGGTTATTTGGGTCGGGATTGACATTGATTGTGTAGCTTACCGAGTATTTATCATTTAGCATATTGTTTAACATGCCACCGATAGAGCTTTTTTTGGAAGTTTCGTTAAATTCATCCATTAAACTTTTTCTTAAATCATCAGGTGTCATTTTTAAAAAGCCTTTCAATTTATTTGCTATCAAATTTCTTAAATATTTGGCAAATTCTACATTATCTGTTTTTAGACTATATTTAACAACTCTATTTTTTATTTTTATACAAAAATAGTAGATATTTTTTCGTTTGATGATGTATTTTAAACTATTCTTAAAAGTTGCACACTTGAAAAGCTTAGATGGTGGAAAGTCCGTAAAATAGGGCTTTGCAAGGGTTTCTGGTGGACAGTGAGGGATTTGAACCCTCGGTAACTTTCGCTACGGCCGCGTTCCAGGCGACTAGATTAAACCACTCTCCCAACTGTCCTTTGTGGGGATGCAATTGTACATTCTCAAGGCTTAAGGAGAGCTACATTAAGTCGCTGTAGTCGTATTTTTGTAAATCTATGTAGTATTTTTTGCCTATGGTTATGATTCTGGCATCCTCTTTTGCGGCGCGTTCAAACTTCTCTTTGATTCTGTTACGCTCTTTTTTTGGAAAATCTCTGCTTTTGAGGTATTTGTTTACAGATATAAGCCTTCTTCCCTCTTGGGTTATGGTCTCTTGTGCCTCTTCTTGCGCTATCTCACCCTCAATCATCTCCTGCGGGGCGTGAAGCATAAGTTTTGTGGAGATGGCATTGATGATATTTTTGAGCTGTTCATCTTTTTCTTTGTAGATGCGTTCGATTTTCAGGCGTTCTTCTATGAGCATCTGCTCTTTTTGGTCCCTTAGACTTCTTGTCTCTTTTTCTAGCGTCTCTACTTTTTGCTGGAGCTTTTCGTTTTGCTCTTCTAAAAACTTGTAGTATCTATCAGGCGTTTGATGGGGTGTTTTTTGTGTGGTTGTTTTTTTTGTCAAAGGCTGCACGCTCTCCTCTTTCTCAAGGATAACAAGTTTGATGCCGTCTTCGACTACGCTTTGCAAAGAGCCTCTTCTTATGCGGTTGTGAATCGCCTCTTTAGATACTCCTAAAAGCTCCGCTGCATCATGGATGGTTACCTTTGACATAGCTGCTCCCTATCTCATATTTTCAAAAACAAGCGGTGCTTCCCACTCCATGGAGCGGATAGTTGCAATAACTTTTTGCAAGTCATCTATCTTCGCCCCTTTGACACGGATGGAGTCGCCCTCTATCTGTGCGGTTACTTTGAGTTTGAGATTTTTTATCTCGGCAACTATCTTTTTAGCCTCTTTGGACTCTATGTAGTCCACTACTTTATAGGTTGCTTTTCTTGTGTTACCGCTTGCATTTTCAACTCTCACTTCCTCTAAAACTTTGGAAGAGAGGTTTTGTTTGAGGAGTTTTGTTATAACAACATCTTTTAGTGCGTCGAGTTTGTTATCGCTTGATGCAACTAACACTAACTGCTTCTCTTTTTCTTTAAAGTCAACTTCATAGGTCGTACCTTTAAAATCATAACGGTTTGCAACCTCTTTATCCACCGAATTTATCGCATTTTTAAAACTTTGCATATCAATCTTTGCGCTTATATCAAATGAGTACTCTTTTGCCATTTATCTTACCTTTTATAACATAGTGTTTAATTATAACATAAAACAATGTTAGTTCTTTCGCATAAATGCGAAAAGCTTTAGGGGGTTGTAGGGACTTTAGTCCATGCCACTGAAACGGACATGTTCGTTTTAGTGTGTAACATCAAATGGTATGCTAAAACTGTGGGCTTCCGTCAAACCCAAAACCGCCGCCGAAATTTGCAAAACTAGGATCCGTGTAGCCTAACATTGCACTTCTCGCCCTAAGTTTTTCGATATCTGCTTTGCTTGAGATACCTTGCGGGCAGACAATGGTGCATGCGTTGCAAAGGGTGCAATCCCAAACACCGTTTGTTTGGATGGTGTCTATCTTCTCTTTTGGATTTTGCTCTCTTTTGTCACTTACATAACGCAAAACTCTTGTAAGTGCAAACGGTCCTAAAAACTCCTCATTTACCGCATAAACAGGGCATGCGCTATAGCATGAACCACAAAGGATGCAGTCACTTTGGAGTGCGTTTCTCTCCTCATCCTCCACACTAAGTGCCACATCTTGGACAAAAGAGCTTTGATGCGCTTTTGCTTTTGCGTTCATGGCGTACGCTTTATCCATATCTACTACCAAATCACGCAGAATCAGGACATTTTGCAGAGGCTCTACTATATCGCCCTCTTGAAGTTGGTGGGCGCATGCCAAAACCTCTTTGCCGTTTACCCGTACCGCACAACTTCCACACACACTGCTTCTGCATCCACTGCTATACGCCAGTGTTGCATCCACGTTTGCTTTGAGCCAGTTCAGAGCCTCTAAAAGTGTTCTTCCCTCTGCCTCGTAAGAGACAAACGCATTTTCTCTTTTGATACTAATTTTCATAACGCACCGCCCTATCTTTGCCTATAAGAGAGTTCGCTTCAAATCCCACCTCACTTTGCGGCGCATCTACTCTAAAATGCGCTCCACGGCTCTCTTTACGCTCAAGTGCGCATAGCAAAATCAGCTCACTAAGTTCTAACATGTTTGCAAACTCCAAAAACTCCGTTAGGTTTGTGTTATACTCTTTTGCCTTGTCGCCAACACCCATTTTTGGCACTCTGCTTTGCATCTCTTTTACTTTTGCAACTGCTTCTTGCATAGAGTTCTCTTCTCGCAAAATGCCTACATTTTTGTAAAAAGCATCGCCTAGTTCTTGATGTGCTTGGTAAAAGTTTATCTCGTTTGTATAGTTTTTTATCTCTTTAATTTTTGCTTTCCAAAACTCTTTTTGGTTAGAACTATTTACAAACGGGATAGCTTTTTTTGCATGATACGCAGCACTCTCTCCTGCTTTTTTGCCAAAAACTACAAGCTCTAAAAGCGAGTTTCCGCCAAGTCTGTTTGCACCGTGAACTCTTTGGTTTGCACACTCTCCCACCGCAAAAAGCCCTGTTATATTTGTTTGCGCATTTGTGTCCACCAAGATACCGCCCATAGTGTAGTGTGCTGAGGGTTTAATGGGGATGAGTTCATAGATGGGGTCAACGCCCTCATAAAGTTTTGCAAGTTTTGCCTCTTGGGGCAACTCATGTTCGATAAACTCTTTGCCCAAATGGCGGATATCTAAAAAAACGTTCTCGCCTCTTAGCATCTCTTCATGGATGGCACGTGCTACCTCATCGCGAGGGGCTAGTTCGTTTGTAAATCGCTCACCTTTTGAGTTGAGCAGATGCCCTCCCGCACCTCTGGCACTCTCTGAGATAAGGATGGAGGAGTTTTTCATCGCTGTTGGGTGGAACTGGATAAACTCTAAGTCACTTAGCACCGCTCCGGCTCTAAATGCCGCAGCCATACCATCCCCGCTTGATGCAACGGAGTTTGTGGAGTGGGTGTGAAAAACTCTACCGTATCCGCCCGTTGCAAGGATAACGCTACTGCTCTCATGAACTTCTACTTCACCGCTTCTTTTGTTTAAAACCAAAACACCGCTAACGTATGTTTTGTTAGTGTCACTGTGTGTTAGCAAATCCAAAAGATGACGCTCGTTTAAAAACTCTATCCCAGCCGCCACGCATCTGTCATAAAGTGTGTGGAGTATCTTCAGCCCTGTGTAATCTTGCGCATAACAAGCTCTTGCGGCGGATGCACCTCCGAGTTTTCGCTGTGCGATTTTGCCCTCTTTGGTTCTGCTAAAAGGTACGCCTATGCCATCAAGCCATGCAAGTGCCTCCGGTGCGCTTTGACATAAAAACTCCACCGTACTCTCTTTTGCAAGACCGTGTGCCGATTTGAGCGTGTTTTGGATATGTGCGTTCACACTATCTTCCCCCGCATTACCCAAAGCGGCATTAATGCCCCCTTGCGCCATGCATGTTTGGCTTCTTGTGGGGTACTCTTTGGTGATTACCGTTACTTTAGCACCATGTTCATTCGCACTTAGTGCGGCAACAAGTCCAGCCCCACCTGCTCCGACTACGATAACACTATTTTTCATTTTCCCTGCCTATCTCTATGGTAAATTTCGCACCGTTTTGAATATTTTGAGCATAGATTTTGCCTTTATGGTGCTGTTCTATAATGCTCTTTGCCATATAAAGTCCAAGCCCTGTACCGTTTTTATCGAACTTTGTAGAAAAGTACGGGTCAAAAATCTTCTCTATGATATCTCTTTTGATTCCCTGAGCGTTGTCACTTATCTCAACCACAGAGATATTCTCTTTGTCATAACTTCTTATCACTATCTGAGCATCCACTATATGCTTCTCATTTAACTGCTCTCTAGCATTATTGATGATGTTGAGAAGTGCTTGGAGGAACTCATTTTGAAAAAGTTTAAGCGTTGAGTGCGACTCAAGTTCCAAATGCAACTTCACATTTTCAGATAAAAGAGTATCCTCTAAAAGGTTGGATGCTTTGAGAAGAATGGTATTTAGATGCACCTCTTCTTGAAGCTTGCTTGGTCTGTAAAAATCACTAAAATCGGAGATAATTGCACTAAGCTCCTGCGTTTGCGCTCCTATCTTTTTGAGCTTCTCTTCTAAAAGTGCAACAAATCTCTCCCGCTCTTTTGGGTCGTCTAGGTCATACTCTTCAAGCTCTATCGCCATCAAGAGAGAGATTTGAAGTGCGGCTATGGAGCTAAGAGGCTGCTTCCATTGGTGCGCAACCATGCTTATCATCTCACCCATCTGCGCCAGTCTGGATTTGTGAAACAGATAGCTCTCTTTTTGCTGTATCTCCCGCACCGCCTCTTCTACTCTTCGCTGCAAATCCTCTTTGAGTATCTCTAACTCTCTGTTCTTTTTATCTAAAAGATGCTGTCTATATAAAAAGATGAGAAGTAGGAGCATCGCTGCACCTAAAACCTCTTTTATATAGGCAAACGAGACGCTTTTTACATAGTTGATAGAGATCCAATGGTTCACCATCTTATCGATACCCATCTTCTCTATCTCCTGTGCGCCCTTTTCAAAGATAGTATAAAGAGGTGTCGCATCTCTTGCAACACCAAAACGCATCCCAACCTTCTCTTCAAACTGCCCTGCAATCTTCAAATGCCCATTGGAGATATTTTTAAAAGCGTATGCAGTTGTTATGAGCGTATCGATGTATCCAAAGTATTTTCCATCTTCAACACCAGCAAACCCCTCTTGAAGCGAGTTGACATATGAAACCTGTAATTTTGGGTATCTTCTTTGAAGCTCATGGACAAATGGATTGTCTTTGATAGCTACAAAATTTTTCTTCAAAACACTGCTCATCTCTACTATGTAGTTTTGCGTTTTCTTTGTCACAACGACAAGGGGTTCGTAGTGGTAGGTGGAAGTAACGTGCAGTGAGGCGTTGCACATCGACTCTGTTGCAATGGGTACTACATCGCATCTGCCCTCTTTGAGATTTTTGAGACACTCCTCCCAGCTTTTTGCAAAAACTGGATGAAAGGGGGTACTTATATGTTTTTGTAGCTCTTGTAAAAGCTCACCACCGATGCCTCTTAACTTGCCATTTTCCTCAAACGCAAGCGGTGCAGAAATATTTGGCGCGCAGATACGAATCTCTTTTTTCTCTTTGAGGTAGCTTCTCTCCTCGGGTGTCAGCACTACTCTTCTTGGGTTGAAAAGAGCCTTTTGGATGTCCACGTCCGATGTTACTAACCCCATCACTCTATAGATATCCAAAATCCTCTTCATCTTTGTTATCTCTAGCATACCAAGGGGCGTATCGCCTACAAAAGCGAGTTTTTTCAGCTCCTCTGCTTCAAAATGAAGTGCCTCTTTGCTCTTTTGCTGTACGTTATACTTTTGGTAGATTAGCTCTACTGTTTCGTCTATATTTTCAAAAGCGTACTTCCACCCTTTGAGTGATGCCTCTTGAAATCTCGCCACCCTCTGCGGATGCTCAGTCGCCTCTTTTTGTGAAGTAAAGAGGATGTCACTGTAAAAATCAAACCCCTTCTCTTTGGGAGAAAAACAGCGGTACGATATGTTTCTCTCTTGTAGCAAAAAAGGTTCATTAGAACTATAACCCGCATACAAATCGACATCTTTACCCGTAAGTTGCTCTAGGCTAAAAGTATGTTTTTGAAAATCGATGTTCTTCTCATCTACTTGCGCCGATTTTATCATCGCATAAACCGGTGCGCTCTCAATGGCATCTTCAGTCATCATAATCTTTTTATGTTCAAAATCTTTGATACTTTTTATCTCAGATGATTCAAGGGCGATGAGCGTGATGGGTGAGGACTGAAACAACGCACTTAGAAGCGAAATCTCTTTGCCCTGCGCAAAATACCAGATAAGGCTTGAACGCCCTATACCGTACGTCGTTTTTTGGCTTAAAACATCTTCTACAACATCGACATCACTGCCATGCTTTTTTATCTCAACATCAAAACCTGCATCTTTGTAAAAACCTTTCTCTTTTGCCACGTAGTAGCCCGCAAACTGAAACTGGTCTAGCCATTGGAGTTGTAGAGAGACTTTTTCAAGCGGCTCATGGGCAAACAGAGTGGCGATAGAGAGGAAAAAAAGCGTTATATATTTCATGGCTTGATTATACCACAAGAGCGAGTGCGTAGTATCTGGCAACTCTTAGAGTTCCTGCTATAAGCACAAACCAAACAAACCTAAGCCTCACAACACCTGCCACAAGTGTTAGCGGATCGCCGATGATGGGAAGCAGCGAGAGCAAAAGTGCGAGATAGCCATATTTGTGTCCGTACGTATAGGAGAGCGTGCCGATTTTGGATGCAAAAAGTTTTGTTTTGGTTTTTTCATAGAGCAAGTAGCCCAGAAAGTAGTTGGTAATGATGGCAAGCGTGTTGCCGCTTGAAGCAAAAAAGAGTGCTTCATAAAGAGGCATACCGCTCTTTAGCGCTGCCACAAAAGCGACTTCAGAGCTAAAGGGAAAAATAGTTGCGGCTAAAAAAGCCGAGAGAAAAAGAGCTAACGCAGCGATGCTTAGCTGTCTTTCACTTTTGTGATAAGCTCTCTTGCTCTCTCAAGTGCTTTGTCCGCTTTGTCAAAAACAAGTGCCACCGCAAGGCGTCTGCCTTTGTGCGCTTCAGGTTTGCCAAAAACACGCACATATGAAGTATCGCTAAAGAGTGATTCATCTACCTCAACCACAGGTGCGTAGTTATGCACTTCCGACTTAAACGCCGCACTTGCTCCCTCGCCATAAAAGGTAAATCCAAGCGGAAGCCCCAAAACTGCTCTAAGATGAAGCGCGAACTCACTTTGCGACTGGGTAATGAGCGTTACCATTCCCGTATCGTGCGGACGAGGAGAGACCTCAGAGAAGTAAACCTCATCCCCTTTTACGAAAAGCTCCACCCCAAAAAGACCACGACCGCCAAGACCGTCCGTTATAGCCTTAGCCATCTCTTGCGCTTTTTGTTTTGCCACTTCACTCATCTGCATCGGCTGCCACGAAAATACATAGTCGCCATCTCTTTGCTCATGCCCGATAGGCTCACAAAACACAGTCTCTTTACCGTTTCTAGCGGTGAGCATCGTAATCTCATAGTCAAAATCTATAAACGCCTCAACGATAAGCTCACTTGCATCGCCACGTGCCTCTTTTGCCATCTCCCATGAAGCGTCGATGTCATCTGCACTTCGTGCCACGCTCTGTCCATGTCCAGACGAACTCATAACAGGTTTGATAACACACGGAAAGCCCATACGTCCTGCTGCGTCTTTTAATCCATCTTTTGTAGTGACAAACTCATATTTTCCCGTTTTAAGCCCTAAAACCTCAGCGGCAAATGTACGGATATTTTTGCGGTTCATAGTTTTACTAACAGCACTTGCATTTGGTATAACGTTATACCCTTTATCTTCCGCCGCAAAAAGCGCATCGATACTGATAGCCTCAATCTCCGGAAGTATAAAATCTGGCTTTTCACGGTGGATAATCTCTAAAACTGCATCTTTGTCTTGCATATTGACAACATATGAGCGGTGAGCTACATGGTGTGCCGGAGCATTTTGGTATCTGTCAACCGCAACGACCTCAAGACCAAGTCTTTGCGCTTCAATAGCAACTTCTTTACCCAGTTCGCCAGAGCCAAGCAACATAATTTTTTTAGAGTTTGATTTGAGTGGAGCAGAAAAACGCATGATAATTCCTTCATTTTAATCGACTTCTTGCAAAATGAAAAACACGCTCACTAAGGCTTCACGAAGCTGCAGAATCGTTCGCTTAGTTTTTCATTTTGCAAGAAGTCCCGTGAAGGAATTATAGCAAAGCGGAGTTGAAAATTATCGTTTTAGTCCGATAAGTGTCTCAAGAAGCGTATCTGAAGTGGTAATAGTTTTACCGTTTGCCTGATACCCCCTTTGGATAATGATAAGCTGCGTAAGCGAGAGTGAGAGATCAACGTTGGATGCCTCAAGCGCCGAAGCCTGCATAAACCCACGCCCCGCCGTTGCCGCCGTTCCGATGATAGGGTCTCCAGAGTTTGCCGTTTGCACGTAAACGTTACTACCCTCTGCCGCCAAACCTTCGTTATTTGTAAACTTCGCCATACCGATTTGCGCCAAACCAAAAGAGCGACCGTTACTAAATGAACCAACTAAAGTACCGCTTTGGTCAATCCTGATACCGACCAAATCCCCGCCTGTAAATCCATTTTGGCTGATACCTGATGTAGAAGACTTGCTATCGAAACTTGTCATTCCATCAAACTGGTTTGCAGTTCCAAGCTCAAGCGCAACTTGCTGATTTGGAGCTGAACCGTTGTTTGCCGTAAAAGAGATATTTGGCGGATTGTAGGTTGCAAGAGAACCATCATTGTTGAAACGTACAAATCCATCTTTCTCGTTGTATGGCAAGACAGTATCTATAACCGCTGGCTCAGGTACGCTTATGCGCATACTCCAAGTACTTCCCGTAGAGGCATCAACTGCAGTTTTTCTATACTCTGTTCTAAGAGTATGTTTTGAACCTAAAGAGTCAAAGATATCGATACTTGCAGAGTGTGTTGCAGCATTAAAACTTTGTGAAAAAGCTGTTCCCGTGCTTCCTGCTTGAAGTGTAGCATTGAGCGCTTCCATACTTCTAGTGAAGCGTTCATTTTCTGTAATGCCCCCACCAAGGATACTGTTTGCATTCATACCTGTAATAGCAAGATTGATATCATAATCCCCCGGTGAACCACCTGGATTTTTGAGCTCAAACTTTCCTTGCTCATTTACAGAGAGTTCGATATTGTTAAGAATAATATCATCTGTTGCGGCAAGTATATTTTCTGTTAAAGAAGTTGCAACCGTTATATCACCATTTGTTGCTGTAACCGCAAAATCCAAATCATTCGTTAGATTATAATTTTGTATAATCAATTCATTACTATCGGTATCATACACTGCAACTACATCTGTTCTGCCAGAGTTTGCATTAATGTAAGATGCATAGTAGGCTCCGTTTTCATCAGCATCTAAAGCGACTGCAAGTCCACTGTTGGTATCAGGGATAGTCATAGGAACACCATCTATTTCGATTGTAATTTCATTAGAATTACCAATGTTTGATGGAGCCACTGCCGCAGGCGTTGTTGTTGTCGGAGTGATTACTATCGTTGTACGCGCCTGTTGCTCCATAGCATAACGCAAATCTGCAATTGTTGAAAATGTTTTATCTGAATTTACCGCTGCACTTGCACCTGCGGGATCATACTGGTATCTGTATGCCGTGGTATCTGTCGCTGCCACAAATCCACTGTTATCATTGCCACCAACGGCTGTAAGACGGATATTGTGTGATGAGAGTTCATTGCTATTTGAGTTGATAAGCGTGATTTTTTTTGCAACAGTGTCATAAGTTGCCAAAATTCCTGTCGTCGGTGTTTGTGCATTGATAGCAGAGACATAACGCACAGCATTTTGCGATTCACTCTCTCGTCCTGTTCCGCCGGTTGTGGTAATGGTTTTTACATCACCGTTGTCGAGCGTAAAAGTAAGAGCAAGTTGATTGCCTCCTATAACCGGTGTAGCAGTAAGTCCACTTGCACCTACTGTTGTAACCGTCATGGCTATTGGAGTCGCATTGGTATTAGTAATATAGAGTTCACCTGTCACATTGTCATATGTAGCCGCTAAACCACTTTTTCCGGCTGCATCAAGAGCGTTATTGATAGCAGCAGCGTATCTCGCACCGTTTTCATCTGCCGTATGCACATCTGCTACAACATCAGTAACTACAACATTTACACCATCAATAGTAATCTCCAATGAAGCATCTGTAAGAGCATCATCGCTTGTCACTGTTCCAATCGCATAAGTCGAAGCACCTACTTGCCCGGCAGCTACAACTTCAGAGTTTTGAAAAGATGCCCAGATACCTTGTCCTGCTTGAAGGCTAAACGCCTCCCCGCTGTCGTTGAACATAACGCCCATGCTATCAGCTTCTATAGGGTTGCCATTTGCATCAAGCGCATCTCCTTGCCCAGGGTTTGTGATGCTATTTGGCTCTCCTGCAGGCACTGAGTATGCGGGTGAAAATGTATCTACAAGCGGACCAGAGTTAAGGTTGGCTTTGATAACCACATTTTGCGTCGGTTGTGCAGGAGTCGTAAGTCCTGGAGGGATATTGATGTTTGTGATTGGTGCTGTAGAGTCAACAAACCCAGTAACTGAATCTCTGAGCCATCCTTGTACGATAAAACCGTTGTTATCGACGAAGTTTCCGCCTGCATCAAACTTGAAGTCCCCTGCACGTGTATATTTGTAAGTGTTACCACCGTCTGGAGAGACGATGAAAAAACCATCCCCTTGGATAGCTACGTCTGTGTTCTTGTCAGAGTTTTGTACAGAACCTTGCGAGAAGATACGTGTCGTGGAGCTTACCGTAGAGCCAAGTCCGACTTGAACAGGGTTTTTACCGCCAAGTTCGCCTTGTGGGGCTGTTGCGATAGCCTTTGTTTGTGCTAAAAGGTCTGAAAAGTTTGCACGAGAGTATTTAAAACCAGACGTGTTTACGTTTGCTATATTATTGGATTCGACGTCCATTGCGATTTGGTGTGCTTGAAGTCCTGACACACCTGAATAGAGTGATTTTAACATCTGTAATCCTTTTGATTAAAAGTAAGAGTAATTAGCATTTAGTGTTCCAATTTTTACGCGCTCATGTTGAGTGCTTTTTGGAGCATCTCATCTGCCGTTGTAATGGATTTTGCGTTGGCATCGTAAGACCTTTGCAAAACGATAAGCTCTGTAAGACCCGCTGCCATCTCGACATTAGAACCCTCTATGCGGAAGTTGGCAAGAGTAGTTCCTAAGATATTTTGACCGTTTGCATCTTTGTAAAAAATGGGCTTGCCACTGTTAGAAGACTCCGTAAATCTTGTGCCGCTTAAACGGTCAAGTCCTTGGTCGTTTTGAAAGTGGAAAACAGCCACGCTTCCTATGCTGCTCTGCTCACCGTTAGAGAATGTTGCGATAATCTGACCATTTTGGTTGATATCGTACCCCAAAAGGTCTCCACCCTCTTTGCCGTTAGATGAACTCGAAGCGGTAAAACTCCCATCTGAGGAGATAATACCACTATACGCACTCCCGAGATTCAGTGAAACAGCTGCCCCATTGTTGTTGATGCTTCCAAGCGTGGTTGAGAGAAGTGCACCTGTGGCATCAAAGGAGACAGAGCCAAACTGCGTGTCATAAACCTCTGCGGGAAGGTAGGTAGTCTCATTTGTTTCTGCATCAAAGACGATATCTTGATCTCTACTTTGCGCTGTTGCTTTGATATCCCACTGGCTTCCAGGAAGCACTTGCGGGTCTGCTTTGCTTAACTCTAAACGGATGCTATTTCTGTTTCCTTGCCCATCTATCGCCTCTGCGCTGATAACTTTTATGGTATCTTCCACACCGATGTTACCAAAAAAATCAACCTCAGTTGTTGGCGTGATGGGGTAGGTAAGCTCTTGAGGAAAACGAAGTTTTTGCTGTGCATTGACGTCGCCTAAAGGTATATTTGCTTGAGCTTCTGTAAGTACGCCATCTGCAATGTTGTTGCCCATAGTTCCTAAAACATAGTAGCCATCGTTGGTTACAAGGTCTCTGTTGACATCAAAAACGAAACTGCCATCTCGCGTATAGATAGGTTCGCCCTCTCCTTGGATACCAAACCAACCATCTCCCATAAGAGCCAAATCCGTGCTTCTTTGCGTCAATGCCAGTGTTCCTATGGACTCATCCATTGTGGTTGCATGGACACTTGAGCCTACACCTACGGTGCTATCGACTGAGGATACACGTGCTGTATTTTCGTAATTTTCAAAGAGAGAGCTAAACTCCGCAACATAACCACGAAAGCCATTTGTGGAGATGTTGGAGAGGTTGTCTGCAACGACATCAATGCCGTACTGATGGGTTTGGATACCGCTAATCCCTGTATAAAATCCCTGAATCATTTTAGTAAACCTCTTTTACCTCACTAAGCTCCACATACGATGAGCCAAGTTTTACATAAGTCTTGCCGCCGTCAAATTTAACCGATTCTATCGGGTAAGCGCCCATACGTGTTTTTAAGCTATCGCCGTCTGGATTTGTATATTTTGCTGAAGCATAGTAGATGCCGCTGTCAAGCGCATTGCCAGCTGTATTTGTTCCATCCCATGTAAACTGATAGACACCTTTAGGATTTGTCCCTACATCAAGTGTTTTGAGTACATTTCCATTGACATCTGTTATCTCAACAGTTCCTGTTTCTATGGCATCTGGAAAGTACATCTCAAAAGTTGTATCAGCACCCTCATCCAGAACAATCGCGTTACTGCCAACGTCTGCTGTTTTTCCGATTGCTGAGACCATACTAAACTGCTGTGATGCACCAAGCGAGAGAGCCAAATCTGAAAGCGCTTTGTTTGTGTTTTCAGTAGCCTCTAGCGTAGCAAGCTGCGATGTTTGTGTCAAAATCTTCTCGCTATCCATAGGCTCTGTTGGGTCTTGATTTTGAAGCTCCACTAAAAGAAGCGTCATAAAGTCATCTTTGCCTAAAACCGATTTATCTTCTGCTGTTGTCGAAGCAACATACTCTGCGTTTGTCGCTGCGTTTAAACCTGTTGATGTGATTGCCATAATAAAATCCTTAATTTTATTTCATAAAATGAAGGATACCCTCCATTCTTTTAAACGATGCCGGAAGTAATTCCGTCATCTTCGCTAGCCGCTATGGCACTGAAGCTTGCCTCATTCGAGGCAGATTTTGTTTATATGTATCGTGGAACGATAATCTCTAAAGAGCTTAGTATCTCTTCGTGCGTCTCTTCATTTTCAAAGTAGTTATACTCTTGATGCGCTTTTTGTCCGTTTTGTTGCTGTTGTTGTCCTGCATTTGCATTTGCATCACCGCCTTGTGAACCGCTACTAAAGTTAAATGTAGCATTATTTATTCCATTGTTGTTTAACTGCACTCTAAGCTCGTTAATGTTCATGGAGAGCGTTTGAATGGCTGTGTTGTTGGAGCTGATATTAACATGCAGATTTTTGCCTCTTTGCACTACGGTCAAATCAACCTCCCCCAAATTTTGCGGGTTGAGCTGTACTTTAACCCTTGTAAAAGGGGAGCGGTAATCATCGATAGCACTCTTAACATCATCCGAGAGATACCTAATCATCTGCTTGGCTTCATTCATCTTTACTTCAAGGCTATCGGCTTTGTGCGTTGCTATGGACTCTAGTTTTGCAGACTGATTTTCACTTTGCTGTGACGAAAAGGAGTCTCCTTGCAAAAGCTGCTCTAAGTTTTTATTCTCATTAGACGCGCTTGGAGCAACTACCTTGGCAGTGGCAACAGAAAAGTCAGCGGTAAGCGATGCATTTTCACCAGATGCTTTTTCACCGCGAAGCAAAAGAGAGAGCGTCTCATCTGCTCTCTCTTTTGGTGCTTTTTGCTCTGTTTTTTGTGTTACATTGCCAGCTTTTACCTGAACAATCTGCTCCGTTGAAGTGTGTTGAAGTGGAGTTTGTGCCTTAAAAAGAGGTGTCTCTTTAAGCTCTTTTGGTATCTCTCTTACTTTTTCATCGCTTTTTAGCTCTTTTTGTTGTGCTTGCGTGGCTACTTCACCCTGTGCGGTTGCACTCTTTTGTTTCTCATGCCCTAGCTCTTTTGGCATCTCAGATTTGAGCTCTTTTTTCTCTTGCACTGCTTCTTTTGGCATCTCAGATTTGAACTCTTTTTGCTCTTGAGTAAGTTCAGTTTTGAACTCTTGCTTCTGTGAAACTGTCTCTTTTGACGTTTCTGCTTTTGGCATCTCAGATTTAAGCTCTTTTTTCTCCAAAACAGCCTCTTTTGGCGTCTCTACTTTTTTATTTTCTGCTACAAGTGTTTGTGCGATATCTTTAGCATTAGAACGCACCTCTTCAAAGGTTATCTTACTTATGTCGATATCAAATTTTTTAGCAACCTCAACAAGCCCCTTAAGCGTTGTTGGAAGCTCTTTTATCTCGGCTTTTTTATAACCATCGCTCTCTTGGATTTTTGATTTGAGGTAGTTTTTGGCTTCATATATAAGCTCTTTTATCTCCTCTTTACTAAGCGTTGCGACCACTTTTGGGTTCAGCTCTAAAAGCTCTTCACTATTTTTAGGAGCTTTTTTCTCTTCGCTTTGCATAAGAGAGGCAAGTATCTGCGTTTTCGAAGAAGTTTTTTCTGTTTTTGCAGTTGTCTGTTCGTTAAGTGCAAGAACCAAAGAGCCGTTTTGGACTGCTTTTGCATCTTTAGTGTTACTAACACCCTTCAAAAGATCAGCAAATGAGATTAAAGGTTTTTCACTTAAAGTCGATAAATTGAGTGGTGAAGATGAAGATGGAGCCTTACTATTTTTCATATCTAGCAAAACCATGACCTCTCCTTTTTCAAAGATTTTAGAAGAAGTAGCATTTACTATTCCAATTGAGTTATAATTTTGTCTATGAAATCATTACTACTATTTTTACCGTTACTGTTATGGGCGCAAAGCCCTTTTGAGACGTTGAAAAAAGATTTGGATATGTCTGTGTATGAAACAAAAAAGAGTGAAGCCAACCTGCAAGCTTCTCAAAATGTGAAAATCAGATGCAGATTAGTGTGTGATAAGAAGGTATATAAAGAGCAGACGATAGCAGATGCTATCGAATTTTACAAAAAATCTAAAGAGTATAGATTTGGTAACGCGCCTCAATAAGGGTTAAAGCTATCCAAACATCTCAAATCATTTTGATGTTGTGCACTTACGCCATCTCGCAACTCAAGAACAAGTGTCTCAGCACTCTCTCCATCGATGGGGTAGCTTACCATATGCGAATGCAAGTCTTGCGCAAAAAACTCAGAAAACATCTTTTTAACGATTTGAGCACCATATTTGTCCGTGTAGGGAAGGACAAAAAAGTAGTCCGCTTTGTCATTTACAATCGCATCAGAATTTCTCAAAATCTCCTTAAGAGAAGCGTCGATAACAGACTGCTCCACCTTAGAAAAATCGCAATACAGAAGCGTAAAACTCTCAGCGCGATTCTCATCAAGCCTCTGCGCCAAACCTATCGTTAAATCTAACAGTTGTTTAAAGTTATCAAATCCAAAATATACTCCAGCCATGTGTTCCTCCAAGTTTAAGTTTAAATTACATAACCATATAAGGTTGCAATGCATCTCTTGATGCAAACGGCGTCGCTTCTATCTCCTCTGTTTGATCAAAAGAGATTGTATAAACCGTATCTTCTTTGGTTTTACAGTAAGTCAAGATGATTTTTGCCGCAAGCTCTTTGTCCGCCTCTGTTGCGCTTTTGCTAAGAAGCGAATGAGGTCCAGGAAGTCCCAGTGTCTTTATATGGTAGTACTTCTCATTTACAATGTTTTGAAGATGCACATTTTCATCTTTGTTTCTTCCAACAACAAGTTTTGCCCCATCGGAGAGTCTCAGATGGCGACCGTACTTCATCACTGGGATGTCTTTTACCTCAAAAGTATCATGTTTTATAAAGTCAAACATCTTTTTGGCAAAGTTCTCATCCGTCAAAAGACATCCGCCCCCTGGACTCTCAAAGTCTTTAAGACCTATCTCCTCCACAAGTTCAAGTTGTCTATCACGGCTTCTTCCCACGATGCCCTCAAGTTTTTCTCTATCCACCCAGCCATTTATCTCAGCGATTGTCGGTGCAAGTGCTTTTGCGGAGAGAGGGCGTAGCAAAAGCCCGTCACAGTTGCTCTCATTAAGCACCGTCTGCATCGCCTCTTTGTTTTGGCTCATCGGACGCTGCCCCAAAACCTCGCCGCTAATGAGAAAAGATGCGCCCTCCGCTTCCATAACTCTCTTTGCAACCGCAAACATCTTTGCATGACAATCAATGCACGGGTTGAAGTTTTTTCCATATCCATGTTTTGGGTCAAAAAGAACATCTTGCAAAAATTCGCTCTCAATGTCTATGATTTTAAGTTCCGCCCCGACTTGGTTGCATAGGTTTAGCATATGTTCATATCTATCTTTGGTACTTCCAAAGCCTGTATTGATGTTAACAGCCAAAACCTCAATGCCTTGATCTATAAGAAGTTTCAATGCTAAAGTTGAGTCTAACCCACCACTAAAGAGTGCGATTGCTTTCATCTTCTTCCTTATACTATGTATTGTTTTATTTGATAGAATTATACACTACTTATTTCTTCTTCTGTTGCCAGAGCTTTTTGATGGGCTTTGTGACGACTTGCCGCCCTCTGGCTTGCTTGAAGGTCTTTGCCCTCTCTGCCCTCTGTTGCCGCCCTGATTTATGGGTTCTGCTTTTATGCTCGGGTCCGGTTTAAAATCTTTAAGCCATACTTTTTGGATATCGTTTTTTATCAGTTTTTCTATATTTGCAAGGTACTCATGCTCATCTATACAGACAAGCGATATCGCCTCACCCTCGCTACCCGCACGTCCTGTTCGTCCGATTCTGTGAACATAATCCTCCGGTACGTTTGGAAGTTCATAGTTGATGACATGCGGGAGTTGGTCTATATCTATACCTCTGGCTGCGATATCTGTCGCAACCAAAACTCTCACCTCGCCTGCTTTAAAATCCGCCAAAGCTTTTGTTCTTGCATTTTGACTCTTGTTTCCATGGATGGCAACAGCGGTTATACCATCTTTTTCAAGCTGACCCGTGAGGCGATTTGCGCCATGTTTTGTTCTTGTAAAAACAAGCACCTGTTTCCATTTGCCCTCATTGATAAGATGTGTCAAAAGCTCACGTTTGCGCTCTCTATCAACCGGATAAACTGCCTGCTTTACACTTGCAGAAGCTCTGTTTGGGCGTGCAACTTCTATAAGAACGGGCGCATTTAATAGTTTATCGGAGAGTTTTTTTATCTCATCGGAGTATGTAGCCGAGAAAAGCAAAGTCTGCTTCTGTTTTGGTAAAATTGCCAATATTTTTTTAATATCGTTGATAAAACCCATATCAAGCATCCTGTCAGCCTCATCAAGTATGAGAAACTCGACATCTTTTAGATCTATGCTCTTTTGTGAAACGTGGTCAAGCAGTCGCCCTGGAGTTGCTATGACGATATCGACACCTTGGCGGAGCTGTGTAAGTTGTGGATTTATGCTTACACCGCCAAAGATGATAGCTGATTTGAATGAGAGATACTTTCCGTAAACCTCCACGCTCTCTCCCACTTGAGCCGCCAACTCTCGTGTAGGTGTCAATATCAACGCTCTTATACGCTGTTTTGATTTTGTCGGTTTTGTAGTGCTTAAAAGCTCAAGAAGTGGCAGAGTAAAACCTGCCGTTTTGCCTGTTCCTGTTTGCGCACCCGCTAAAACATCACGTCTGCTAAGTATAACGGGTATGGCTTGTTTTTGAATCGGCGTAGGCTCTGTGTAGCCTTGGTCTTGGATAGCTTTTAGTAAAGGAGCTGACAAACCTAGTGTTGTAAATGACATTATAATCCTGAATTTAATATTAATAGATAATAGCATACTTTACACTAATGTGAGATACAATGTCATTTAAATATCCTCTTAGGACTTCAAATGTCAACCAATCAAATAACTATCAAACATAACAAACACCGTATCCACCCTTGTCCTAACGAGAAAAAACTCGCTCTTCTTAACATGTTGCTCTCTCAAAACAGCGGTTTAAGCATAGTTGTTGCACTATCAGATAACAGCCTCCTAACAAAAGAGGCTATAACAGAGCCTAACGTTAGTCTTTTAAGTGATGAAGAGTTAGCGGGAGTGCCTGAACTAAAGTGTGAACTTCTTATCAGCTATGACTTACCGCAAAGTGCAGAACTCTACATCTCAAGACTGGCAAAAACAACAGATAGTGCGATTGCTCTGCTAGATATAAGTGAGCAAAACAACCTCTACCCCATAGAGACACTCCTTGGAAGAGTTATCAGACAAGAGATTGTTACAGGTTTTGAGTATCCTGAACAAGAGAAGATGAAGATAGCTCCAAAACCCTCTCTAAAACCAAAAAGTGATGCAAAAAGAGCAGAGCGCAAACCCTTTGACAAGCCAAAGTACGACAAAAAACCTTTCGATAAACAAAAATCGGATAGACCAAAAAGGGAAGATGATGGTTCAGAGCGCAAATCTTATGAAAAACCTAAGAGAGATGGTGAAAAGTCAGAACGCAAGCCATTTGACAAACCAAAGTACGACAAGCCAAAAAAAGAGGGTGAGACATCTGAACGCAAACCTTTTGAAAAACCAAAGTACGATAAAAAACCAAATAAATTTTTAGGCAAAGATGAGAGCGGCAAAGCAAAGTTTTCAGGTAAAAGTGGCGAGAGAAACCACCGCTACGACGGAAAGCCTAAAGAGAGTGTTGAAGCCCCAAAAAATGTCGGCAGAAAGATATCTATAAAAGCGTTAAAACCAAAAGAGCCATCAGAACCTAACTCTTAAAAGGCACTAACACACCTTTTTTGAGCTGTGTAATAACCCCACGAAGCTTGCGGATATGAAAGGCTTTTTGCTCAAAGTTCATCTCCGTTTGAGCATTTACCTTCTTGTACTCTCTCTCATAATGTTTCATCAAAAAAGCAATCAACTCCGCCTTAAGCGCTTCTTCACTTTGAAGTGCTTTAATCTGTTCATCCACTAAAATCGCCATAAGTGCAGGATGTGCTGCCTCACCTTTGAGTGCCAGAGCAAACTCTTCTGAGTGAAATTGCAAAAGTGACGGGTCTAAAACATCCAAAATCTGGTCTATAAATGCAGGATTTTCCAAAACTGTTTTGATGAGGGTAAGTTCCCACATATCTTTATGACGGCTCTTGTCGATAATGGCTTTGTTATGATTTATATTTGCCGCACCCGCAATCTTTACAAAAGAGGGGCTTAACCCCAACCGTGATGCAAGATAGGATTTGTACTCCTCTTGAAGCAGCGGCGAAAGAGTTTTTAGGTACGCCGTCGCCTCTTGCAGTGCGCTCTCTTTTGCCTTTGGGTCTAAAAGGTTGTAGAGCGCCAAAATCTCGTCCAAAACAAACTCTATGAAAGGGCGAGGTTTGCGAAACATGGCGGAGAGTTCTTCAACAGAGCCTTTTTTAACCATATCCGCAGGGTCTTGCCCATCCGAAAAGATGACAACACCACCGCTAAATCCGCCGATACTAAGAAGTCTTGAAGCTTTGAGTGCGGCCGCACGCCCTGCTTTGTCGCCATCATAAGCCATGATGATTTTTGGTTCGCCTTTGCGTAAAAGAGGGAGGTGTTCAGGGGTGAGTGCCGTCCCTAAAGTTGCAACGGCATTTGTAAAACCTGCCTGATGAAGCATGATAACATCAAGATACCCCTCTGTGATGATTATCTCTTTTATCTTGTGGATGGTTGCTTTTGCATGGTGGTAAGCGTAAAGAAGTCTTGATTTGTTAAAGTATGGCGTCTCAGGTGAGTTTATATATTTTGCCTGATGTCCCGTGATGGTTCTGCCGCCAAAACCGACTATCGTACCGTTTGGCGAATGAATCGGAAATGTGATGCGCTCTATAAATCTCGCAAAAACCCTCTTTCCCTCATACCCAACGATGCCCATCTCTATGGCTTCACTCATATTTAAAAACTGAGAGTTTATGTAGTTTATGGTAGTGTTGGAATCAGGTGCGTACCCAACCCCAAACTGCTCCAAACTACTCTCATAAATACCACGCTCTTTGATGTAGGCGAGTGCTGTTTGATTTTTGACAAGCAAAGAGTGGTACCACGCATCTATCTTTTGCATAATCCCTGAGCGAGGTTTGTTTTTTTTGATATCACTGTATGAAAGAGAGAAGTTATAAGTAGAGGCGAGTTTTTCCAAAGCTTCGGGGTAGTTTAGCTTCTCATACTCCATCACAAACCTGATACTATCGCCCCCCGCCCCACAGCCAAAACAGTGGTATATCTGCTTGGATGGACTTACCACAAAAGATGCGCTCTTCTCATCATGAAACGGGCATGGCGCTTTGTAGTTTGCACCTGATTTTTTCAGCTCAAGATAAGAGCCTACAACATCAACAATATCAAGGCGTGCTTTAAGGGCTTCAATGGAATCT
The DNA here is from genome assembly GCF_059705355.1 of Sulfurimonas lacustris. Taxonomy (NCBI): domain Bacteria; kingdom Pseudomonadati; phylum Campylobacterota; class Epsilonproteobacteria; order Campylobacterales; family Sulfurimonadaceae; genus Sulfurimonas; species Sulfurimonas lacustris. The sequence continues at coordinate 20,572 of NZ_AP046125.1, read as the reverse complement.
TGGTTTATCATACGAGAATTATATAAGAGGGTTCGTTAAAGAGAGATTTATGCCTAAAATAGGTTAACGGTAATAAACCTATTTTAGAAGGAGAAATAAAAGTCCAGATATTAGCGGATATCTGTAGTCGGGTGATTAGGCTTGCTAATCGGTGTTTGTGTTTCTTGAGTGTCGTAGTGAACTACGTTATCAGCTTGGAGGGCACCTAACAATATTGTGACTGCTAAAATGATTGTTTTCATTTTGTTTTCCTTGGTAAGAACGCATTACGCTCTAAATTTTTAAATCGGAGAAATTTTATCCTATTTAAAAAAAAGATGCCTTGATTTGTATCAATTTTAGAAAGAAATATGCAAATTTTCTCTCCACAATCTTAAATAAAGCTATTTATGGTACAATTCGCTTCCAAATCTTAAAGAAAGTGGGTGATGTGATATGCCAGGTATCTATCTTCGCAGCGATGATAATTTTGACGCATCTTACCGCCGTTTCAAGAAGCAGACTGACCGTAACTTAATCGTTACTGAAGCTCGCGCTCGTCGTTTCCATGAAACGAAAACTGAAAAGCGTAAGAAATTCTTAATTGCGTCTCGCAAGAAAATGCTTAAACGTCTTTATATGTTAAGACGTTACGAATCACGCCTCTAAGCTTAAGTTTACACGGTTTAAAAGCCGTGTAGATGGGCTTTTGTAGCACTTTTTAAGCTTCCCTTTTCAACTTCATTTCTACTCCATTTCTACTTACTCATCAAAACTTCTACTTTTCTACCAAACAATTATTTCACCTATTTTTTAAATATGGGTAATTTTTGCATTTTACCCATGTTCATTCATTTTTCACACAAACATCTATTTCTTAGTTGTTATTTAAAAAATCAGACACAAAACCTTTCTCTTTTAGTATTTTCATAATACCTCTTAAAAGATAGTTGTTTACAAATCTTATAGTGTAGATTCTACCGCCCTCAGTAACAGGAACAACAATATTTTTCTCTTTGAGTTTACCCATGACTACTGCTTTTTTCTTAGAATCTGTTATCCCTAAAAAGCTCAACTCTTCGGACTTCATAGCCATATCATCTTTATTTATGAGGTACTCTAATATTTTAAACTCTTGGTCTGCAATCTGCTTACTCTCTCGTGCTAAAACCAGAGTAGGTAAAAGAATCTGTTTTTTTACATACTCTTTATTGAGCAGGGAATCTATCTTCTCTATCTCATTTTTTAGTCCAAGCAAAAAGTATTCACACCACGCCAAAATATCATCACTTTTTAAAGAGTCCGCACGAGAGAGCATTTCATAGTATTTGTCTCTGTCTGTGTAAAAAACAGATGATGGGTTAATGATTCTCCCATTTTTTACTTGAAACCCAAGTTTGATTAAAAAAGCATAGTTAAGTAGTCTGCCCATTCTTCCGTTTCCATTGTCAAACGGGTGTATAAACTCAAACCTATGATGTGCAACAGCGACCATTAAAAGCTGGTACTGCTCTTTGTGTGCAAAGTTTATAAAATCAATAAACTTTTCAAAGTATTCTCTGAGTAAAAAATGTTCAGGCGGAGTGTGTCCCGAACTTTTTATGCTCACATTGTGCGCTCGAAGTTCTCCTGGGTTTTTTGAACCCTCACCATTTGGTGGCGGCGTTAGATTTTTGGTTAAAATCTGATGAATCTCTGAAATAAAAGCACGGTTAAAAAGAGTATTTTCATCTGTATTTTCTTCGATAAAATCTATGGCATTTTCCAAATTCTTGATTTCATCATCACTCTCATCAGGTATATTTTTTTCTATAATTTTTTCTACATATTCTGAGAGTGTTGTATTGTTTCCTTCAATTCTTGCGCTTCCCAAAGTCTCTAAAATATGAAAAATATCTTTGAGTTGAAAAAATATGTGAGAAGGAACATCTCCGCCAAGTTGTTTGGTTCTAAGTTTTTCCAAATCTAAAATAATATTGGCTAAATCACTTCCCCAAAAAGGGTCTGGCATGACAATATTTTTCATACTACTTCCTTTTTATTTTTTTATTACTTCCCACATACACCCTTTAAAATACCATTATAACGCACTTTACAATATTGTTTATATTTTATTAGTCACATTTTTTAAATTTGCTACTTCCTCTTCATGCTTTTTTGAACTCTCTTATGGAGCTTGACCTGGAATCAAATTTTTAGGTTGACTCTTTTAGCTTACACTCTTCCATACATCTCATTGTAAAACGACAAAGCGTATCTGTCGCTCATACTCGCTATATAATCAGCGATAACTCTGTGCTTCTCTTTTGTTTCAAGTTGTTTGTAGTAAAACTTCGGCAACATTTTTGGCTCTTCCATTAAACCGCTGTAAAGTCCTTTAATCGCCTGTTTTCCAGCGAACATCTTAGTCATGATATCTTTATGCTGATAGAGCTTTGCAAAAAGAAGTTTTTTGAGTTTTTTTATCTCTGTCTCAAGTTTTGCATCAAAACCTATGGGCAATTCACTCTTGCTATCAAGAGAAGCGGCATAAATCTGGGCGTTGTCAATCTTATCTTTTGAGTACTCTATCAGTGAGTAAACAAGATGGTTGATGAGATGAGAGACAAAGCGGTAGCGAAACATCTCATCCTCTTCCTCTTTTATGCCCTCGTTTTTGACCTTTTGTAAAATCTCTACTATCAGCGCACTCTCCCGCAAATCTTCAAAACGGATAAGTCCAGAGTTAACCCCATCATCTATATCGTGCGTGATATAAGCTATCTCATCGGCACGATCCACCACCATCGCCTCGATGCTTGGATGTGTCTCAAGATGAAACTGCTCATCGATGTAAGATGGTAAAAAACTCTTTTTGTAAGGGTAAGAGTGTTTTAAAATCCCCTCAAGCGTGGCAAATGTGAGGTTAAGTCCGTCAAAACCATTGTATCTTTTCTCTAGGCGCGAAACAACACGGAAACTTTGAAAATTGTGGTCAAACCCGTTGCTGTGTCCATCTTCTCTCAAGCACTCATCAAGCGTATCGCCGCCTATGTGTCCAAACGGCGTATGTCCCAAATCATGGGCAAGTGCAATGGCTTCGGCTAAAGATTCGCTAAGCCCCAAATGTGAAGTGATGGAGCGGGCGATTTGCGAAACTTCTATGGAGTGCGTAAGGCGTGTGCGGAAAAAATCGCCCTCTTGATTTAAAAAAACCTGTGTTTTATACTCCAGTTTTCTAAAACTCCCAGAGTGGATGATTCTGTCACGATCCCTTGCGTAAGGGTTTCTAAAATCATCATCAATGGCATAAAATCTATAATCAGGCTTCATTTATGCTTTTTTCAAAAATTCGGTTTTGAGGTAGATTTTTGTTCCGTTAACTCTGCCTTCTATGTGTCCTTCGACATCTTGCGGGATTGTGATGTTACGTACGGTTGTGCCTCTCTTTGCGGTAAAACCTGCACCCTTTACCTCTAAATCTTTGAGGATAACAACGCTATCGCCTGCATTTAGAGTAACTCCGTTTGCATCTTTAACAATGATATTGCTTGGCGTGCCGGCACCAGCATCTGCCCAAGCTTTCACATCCTCTTCCATGTACATCATATCAACCAAATCTTCTCTTCCAAGACTCTTTAAAAGTCTGTAAGACATAACCAAAACGGCTGGAACTTCACTCCACATGCTCTCGTTAAGGCAGTTAAAATGTGTCTCATCCATCTTATCTGGGTTTTCTATCTGCTCCCTGCATGTTGCACAAAGGTAGATTGATTTATCTGCACTTCCATCCGATGGCGTAATCTCAAAAACACTAAGACCTTCACTACTCCCGCAAAGCTCACATTTACCGCTGCTTCTAGCAATCAACTCTTTTTCAATACTCACTATTTCTCCTCTTTTTTAAACTCTATCGCATCTTCAGGAAGTGCAGACGAGCTCTTCTTTTTATTATCAAACGCTTTTTGCGCCTCTTCTTCGTTATAGTTTCTACACTGCTCTATTTTTGCAGGGTCATCGTTTGGACCGATATTTTCACACATCCCCACATTAAACTCAAAGTAAGAACATCCGCTAAACAACAAACTTGACGCTAAAATATATTTCCACATACTACTATCCTTTTTTAATTATCAAATCTAAATATTTTGATGGTGTTTTTCGCATCATCTCTTGAGCCAGCCATCTTATCTGAAAGTACGCCGCACCGCTATCTCGAAGCGTGAAATAGTTCTTCAAACTTCTAAGATTGAACGTCACCACCATATCCACTTTAACATTGTCGCTTATGATATGTTTGAACGCATCTCCGACATTTCGCTTCTTTTTTCCGCTCTCAAGCGCATCATAAAGTGCTTCCGAGTTACCCTTAAACTCCTCTAAAAGACCAAGCGAACTCTTTGCAACGGCAATTTCATTAAAATTTGCAACCATTTGCGCTTGAAACCGTAGCTTGTCGTACATCGCTCCGATTTCGATTCTGTTGTATGCCTCATCGCATGTGACAAACATATCAAAACCAAGCACTTTTTTTACAAAAAATTCTTTGTCTTCAGTCGTTTGTGATGCTACAAAGGCATTGATAACCGAACTCATAGTATAGCGCGTACTTCTGACACTTATGGCTTGTATGCGGTGGCGTGCATGCTCTTGAAGCACACCGCGGCTTGTTCCTCGAATCAAAAAACTCAGATTTGCATGTTCCAAAATTGAGTGGTGAAAATGCGTCCAAGCCAAATCATTTAGAAGATTTGACTCTTCTATGGTGTTGATTTGCTCACACGTATCACTACTAGGCATAGCGTACTCCATAGACCTGATCGCCTCATTTTCACTGTTCTCAAACGAATCATAACAAGTTCTAGCCGCTGCTTCTGCCACACCTATGCCCGTATCTTGCATCAAGACTACTTCAGGTTTTACATACTTTATGCCATACATCTCTTCCATACAACCACCCTCACTTATGCTAGATATATTTTACAATGAAAATGCTTGATGTATTCAAAGGTTTCGTAATGATGGGGTAATAAATCAAGTTTACTATTGCAAAAAAAATTATGGAGAAAAAAATGAAAATATTACTCTCTATCTTAACTTTATCACTGCTCCTAAACGCCTCTATGTTTACCAAAGAGGAGAACAAAAGCGGAGTTTTAATCGAAGAGTTCAGACAAAATGTCAATGATACAAATTCCATTATCTGGAGAGGAGAGTACGAAAAAATACCCTCTCACAAAGCAGGCATCTCATCCATAGCAAAAAAGATTCAAAATCTCAAAATTACAGAAGAAAAAAAACAAGAGCTTACGGTAAATCTTCAAAATTATGCAGCCATCATCGATGCAGTAAGCAAAAACCTTCAACAAGAAGCACCCAAACTCAAAAACCACTATGAAAACAGCATTGCAAAACTTGATGCCTTCAACAAAAAGATGTCAAGCATAGGTTTATACGCACTTATTTCTCGTTGGAGAGAACTAAGCAGTATCAAAAACAGTTTTGTAAAAAAACCAAATCCTGCACTTGAAAAAAAGTTTGACAACATCCATAACGAAATCGTCGTAACCATAACAGAGCTTTATCTTGATGATGAAGCAGAGAGCTTTTTGCTCCATTACCTTGAGAACTATAAACTCTACTTCAAAGAGATAACAGTTGCATACGCAAAAGCAAACTACGATAAGATTAATGAACTCAAACCATTAAGCTACAAAATCAAAGCAGAGCTTGAACTTCTTTAACTCTGCTATCTTGATATACTAAATCCAATGCCGATTTTTTTAATATGGTTATCGTAGTCTATAAGAGATTCACCATATCCATTGAAAAATTTAAGATAGAAAAAAAAGTCGTCTCTGCTTGAAATTGGATAGCTATAATTTGACTCTAAAGCCCCCTTGCCGCTAAAGTTATTTCTTAGTTTTATATCTAAGAGGTGTTTTTGATAAGGCAGTGTAAATTTAAGATAACCATGCCCCATAACATCGATAAGTTCTGGGTTATAGTCATATGTATCAGGCAATCGTGTCCATAGTTTTAGCTCTGCAAGGATGGATTTATACTGGAAAAAGAGACTGCTGTCCAGATAATTCCAAGAACGTTCAGCCTCTCCTCCTCTGCCGTTAGATTCATGCCCTATGCCCAAACGCACCGCTTTTATCAGCCTGCCATCCCCCATCTCTGATGTTGGAAAAGTGACAAAAAACTCAGGATTATAGTTTGACTCCCTAAAAAAAGCAGAATCTGCATAGGCTTGCCAAAAAGATTTTTGTGTATATGCGACGGAGTATATTTCACCAAAACGAAAAAGATTTGTAGCAAAGTCAAATTTTACACTCACCTGAAACTCTGTCTCCGCCTTTTTCATCTCATGCCCATTGACACTTGCATAGTCACCATTGTAACGATAGCTTAGTGGCAAGATATAGTTTGGGTTATGCGCTTTGAAGTTATAAAGAGATTGCGCATATTGCCGCAACGTGCTTTGTGTCTCTTTGTCCTCCGGTTTTTCAAATGAGCTATATATCTCCCTCTGCTGTTTTCGCACCTCTCTTAATGGGCTGTGTCGTTCCTGCTCGTAGTAGGTGGCAGAAGAGATTTTGTACCACTTCAACGCCTCTTTTTGGTTTACTTCACACCCTTCTCCATCTTCATACATCTTTGCCAACATATAAGCAGCATCTGGGTCGCTTGGAGCAAGCCCTTGAAATATTTCTAACGCCTTTTCATATTCGCCCATCTCATAAAGAGCGCGTGCTTCTACAAAAGTTGACGAAGCTTCAAGAGAGAGTGTAAAAAGAGATAAAAAAAGGAGTTGCTTTAGCATCTACTTTTGTATCCCATCCACAATAGGGACAAAATCGCACGCTTCAAGCTCCTCTTTTTGTATGTAACCGCTTTTTTTTGTAAAGCGGACAATTATCTGCTGTGCGCCAACTTGCATCGGAGCGACCAAAATCCCACCCTCGCAAAGTTGGTCAAAAAGTTTTGCAGGTATCTGTTTGGCAGTAGCGGAGAAAAGTATTCTATCGTATGGAGCGTACTGCGCCCATCCGTTTTGCCCATCATCAAGTTTCGTGTGGATATTGTTTATGCCAAGTTTTCTAAAGCGCTGTTTTGCTTCAAGTATGAGCGACTCAATCCTCTCAATAGTAAAAACACCACGAAAGAGATGCGACAAAACTGCCGCCTGATAACCACTGCCGCACCCTATCTCCAGAACTTTGTCCTCTTTTTTTGGCGCTAAGTAGTGTGTCATCTTTGCAACAGTAAGCGGAGAGCTTATCCACTGAGACGAACCCATGGGAAGCGCATCTAGCTTGTATGCATTGTGTCTAAAACCAGCAGGAACAAACTCTTCTCTGTTTGTTTTGGCAATAGCGTTTTTTATGTTTTGCGCTAGAGGAAATATTTTATGGCACTCTTCGGCTAATTTTGTAGTTTTTATTGCGGTTATTTTATCCAATGCCAACATCCATATATCTTCTCATCGCTACTATCTCTTTTTTATCAAAACTACACTCCAAAGAGGCTTTTGCGCCGTTACGCTCTACTTCACCATGAGGTCTGACGATACCGCTTAAGCCGGTACACTCTGCATTTTGTGAGTCACTCGCTACAACATAGCACTGATTTATCACTGCAAGTGCCTCTGTAAGCACTCTAAAATGCTCTGTTCTTAAAACTCCCCACCATGAAGGAATGGCTATAACATCACACCCCTCAAGCCTCTGCCAAAACTCTTTAAAACGGAGTTCAAAACAGATAAGAACACCTATCTTTATGCCATCAACTATGACGATTTGTACCTCTTCACCGCTTCCCTCGGACATAAACTTATGCTCCTCTCCAAAGCGAAAAAGCTTTGCTTTTGCCCTCTCAAAAACAATTGCGCCATCATGGAAAATCTTGACAAAGTTAAAAACTTCGTCACCGCGTCTCTCAAGCATAGTAAGGATAATAATCTTACCATCAGAAGCCTCTTTAAGTGCTTCGTTTGCCTCGTGGGCAAATGCAAGAGCCGCATCATAGTTCTCATAGTCAAACCCGCTCAAGCAGACCTCTGGCGCAACGATAAGAGAGTTTTGGGGTGTTTCTTTTATAAGTTGCAGAAGTGTGCGGAGATTTGCATCGTACTCACCCACTTTTGTCTCAAAAAGGAGTGAATAGAGTTTGTAGTCGCCCTTTTTAGAAGTCATCGTCAAAAGTCAAACTTCCTTTTGAGTAGTTTGCAACTGTTCCCTCAAAAAAGTTTGTTTTTTGGTCGTTAAATTTTGAAAAATCATCCACCCATTTAATAGGATTTGTCACATTATAAAGCTTTGCAAACCCGACCGATGTAAGTCTGTCATCAGCCAGATACTGGATATACTGCTCTATGATAGCATCTGTCAGTCCCAAAATCTGCCCATCTGTTATGTATTTTCCCCATGCTACTTCAAGCGCTACGGCTTCTTTAAACATCTCTATCACTTCGCCCTTAAGCTGCTCTGTAAAGAGGTCTGGTCTCTCTTTTCTAAGCGAGTTTATAAGGTTCTGGAAAAGTACCAAGTGTGTCACTTCATCTCTCTGGATGAAACGTATCATCTGTGCAGAACCCAGCATCTTGCCGCTTCTTGCGAGTGTGTAGATGTAGGCAAAACCGCTGTAAAAATAGATACCCTCCAAAATCTGATTTGCAAAACACGCTTTGACAAAGTTGTGTTCTGTCGGGTTTTTGGATAGCTCTTCATAAACTCTGGCGATTGCGTCATTTTTGCCTTTTAGCATCATGTCACGTCTCCATAGATCATAAATCTCTTTGGAATTTGCGGAGATGCTGTCAACCATGACTGCATAACTTTGTGAGTGAAGTGCCTCTTCAAAAGATTGACGCACTAAGATAAGATTGATTTCAGGAGATGTAACATAAGGGTTGACATTGTCCATAAGGTTATTTGTTTGGAGTGAATCCATAAATATAAGCTGTGCAAGTGCTTTGTCGTATGCCGCTTTTTCGACATCTGTTATCTGTTTGTAGTCGCTTACATCGCGTGTCATGTCAACCTCTTTTGGAAACCACGTGTTGTTAAGCATCATCTCCCAAAGATTGTACGCCCACTGGTACTTAATGTCATTGAGCTCAAAAATACCCGTCGGATTACCGCCAAAGATTCTTCTGTCGTTTACACTTTCGCTTGATTCAGGATTATATATTTTTTTTCTGTGCATTTTTTCTCCTAAAATTTTAGTGTAAGATTATATCTTTTTCTATAAAAATCCGTCTTTAAATATACTTTACAAATTTGTCTAATTCGAACGCTCTATCTTTTCATATATTGACTTCTTTTATAATTGTGCAAAATACAAAAAAGGAGACGGTATGAAATTTACTCTTATTTTCATACTAATATTGACAATGATAGAAGCATCCAATCTGCAATCTTTAGAAGAAAAAATCAACCAACTTACAGAAGAAGAGAAACGTGTACTCCTTCACAAAGGTACCGAACGCCCATTTATTGGAAAATATACAGATGAAAAATCGCGTGGTATCTACACGTGCAAGCTATGCGATGCTCCGCTTTTTGATTCTAGTGCAAAATTTGATTCTCGCTCCGGATGGCCAAGCTTTGATGATGCCTTAGAGGGGGCTGTAAAAAGAGTTTCTGATAGTGATGGGAGAAGAGTTGAGATAGTATGCGCGAACTGTGGCGCCCATTTGGGGCATGTGTTTGAGGGAGAAGGTTTTACCTCAAAAAACACTAGACATTGCGTAAACTCTATTTCGCTTAACCTTGTTAAAAAACCAGATGCAAAAGAGAGTGCTCTCTCTTATGCATACTTTGCAGGTGGCTGTTTTTGGGGCGTTGAGTACTATTTACAAAAACTTGATGGTGTCAAAGAGGTCATATCTGGTTTTATGGGTGGACATGTGAAAAACCCAAGTTACTATGAGGTTGTCCGCTCAGATACGGGACATCTTGAGACGGTAGAGGTGATTTACGATAAAAGCAAGATATCTTACGAAGAACTTGCAAAAGCATTTTTTGAGATTCACGACCCAACCCAAACGAATGGTCAAGGTCCAGACATCGGCAAGCAGTATCTCTCCGCAATTTTTGTAAATAGCAATGATGAAAAAGAAGTTGTTAACAAGCTCATCGGCAAACTTGAGACGAATGGCTATAAAATTGCAACAAAAATCATCAATAAATCAGAGTTTTATCCAGCCGATGAGAGTCACCAAAACTACTATGAAAAAAAGGGAAGCAGACCATACTGCCACGGGTATGTTAAAAGATTTTAGAGACTTTTAACTACTTCCCTTGAAATGCCGGTTTTTCCATAGGTTTTACAAACTCTTTTGCGGACTTGTCTATTGAGTCAATAACTTCATTTTTATAATCAGTCGCCGTATAGCCTGTCTCATGAGAGTAAATGATGTAAACACCTATTGCTAAGCTGAGTAACACCATTTTCATACTATTGTTTCGATAAAAAGTAAAAGCCATTAAAGCCACTATTAGCAGCGAGAGCGGATACATTAACCCATCCATTTTTTATCCTTATGAAGTTTATCTAAAAGTATAACATAGTTAAAAAGAGTTGAAATTATTTAATGATGAGGAGTTTTTTTATGCCCACAAAGGGGCATAAACGTAGATTTATTAGCGGCTGTTTCTTTTTCTTTCGCTCTCTGTTAAAAACTTTTTACGAATACGGATACTTTTTGGTGTAATCTCTAAAAGCTCATCATCTTCAATCCACTCTAGCGCACGCTCTAGTGACATATCACGATGAGGGATAAGCTTAATCGCCTCATCTGCACCGGATGAGCGAACGTTTGATTGTGCTTTTCCTTTGATTGGGTTAACAACCAAATCGTTAGAACGTGAGTGCTCACCAACAATCATACCCTCATAAACTTTTGTTTGTGGTCCAAGGAAAAGAACACCACGGTCTTGAATGTTAAATAGTGAGTACGCCAATGTATCGCCATTTTCCATAGAGATAAGTGCACCATAGCTTCTTGACTCAACTGTACCACTGTATGGGCGGAACTCTAAGAATGAGTGGTTCATGATACCCTCGCCCTTAGTGTCTGTTAGGAACTGTCCACGGAATCCGATAAGCGCACGAGCAGGAATCTCAAATTCGATTCTCTGGAAACCTTGTCCCATCGGAACCATTGACTTCATCTCAGCTTTTCTTTTTCCAAGACGCTCAATAACGCTTCCGCTTAACTCTTCAGGAACGTCGATAACAAGGTGCTCAAACGGCTCACATTTAACACCTTCAATTTCTCTAACGATAACTTCCGGACGGCTAACACCAAACTCATAATTTTCACGGCGCATATTTTCAGCCAAAATCGTGATTTGTAACTCGCCACGACCGGAGACTTTAAATTTACCCTCGCCTACAACTTCGAGCTTCATAGCAACGTTTGTTGTCATCTCAGCTTCTAGTCTGTCTTTAAGTTTGTTTGAAGTAACGTGTTTACCCTCTTGACCTGCAAGCGGAGAGTCATTTACAGAGAAAACAACTGTCAAAGTCGGCTCTTCGATGTGCATAGGGTCAAGTGGCATTGGATTTGCAGGGTCACAAATAGTATCTCCAACATCCACTGTCTCAAGTCCAGCAAATGCAACGATATCTCCCGCTTCTGCTTCTTGAATCTCCATACGGTTAAGTCCATGAAAACCTATAAGTTTAGAGATTTTACCTTTTACAAGTTCGCCATCAGCCTTTGCAAGCATAACGTTGTCACCTTTTTTGATAACACCGTTGAAGATACGGCTGATACCGATTTTTCCAACATAGTTATCGTAGTCAAGTGTAAATACCTGTGCTTGTGTATGGTTTTCTCTATCGCCCTGAGGTTCTGGGATTTGAGATAAAATAGTTTCAAAAATACACTCGAAATTTCCATCAGGGTCAGCCATATCAAGTTTTGCAATACCATCACGAGCAGCAGCGTAAATGATAGGGAAATCCAACTGATCTTCTGTTGCATCCATTGCAGCAAAAAGGTCAAACATCTCATCTACAACACGCTCTGGATCAGCTGAAGGTTTATCGATTTTGTTGATAACAACGATTGGTTTTTTACCAAGCGCAAGCATCTTTTTAACAACAAACTTAGTTTGAGGCATAACACCCTCATAGGCATCAACAAGAACCAAAACACCATCAACCATCTTTAAAACACGCTCAACTTCACCACCAAAATCGGCGTGACCTGGAGTGTCAATAATGTTGATTTTATGGTCTTTATAACGAATTGCTGTATTTTTGGACAAAATCGTAATACCACGCTCTTTTTCCAAAGCGTTGCTGTCCATCGCTCTCTCTTCATGCTGTTCATGAGCGCCGTATGTTCCTGATTGCTCTAACAAACCATCAACAAGTGTAGTTTTTCCGTGGTCAACGTGGGCAATAACTGCGATATTTCTGATTTTCTGCACAAGGCATCCTTTATTTGGTACAAATGACCAATGTAAATTTTTTGCGATTTTATCTAAAATAATGTTATAAAAACGTAAAAGCAATGATATAATAAAAGCAAGACGCAAAAAAAAGATAAAAAATGGAAATTATAGACTATCCTACAGAGCTTGACATCATCTTTGACACATTGAAAAAGAGCAGTATTAAGCCTATTTTAGTGGGTGGTTATGTTAGAGATAAACTTCTTAACGAGGAATCAAAAGATATTGATATCGAACTCTACGGAGTCTCATCTTTAGATAAAGTTGAAGAAATTTTGCAAGATTTTGGGGCTGTAAATAGTATCGGAAAAAGTTTTGGTGTCTGTAAACTGAAATTTAAGGGGTATGAGTTAGATTTTTCTCTCCCCAGAAAAGATAACAAAACAAAATCCGGACATCGCGGATTTGATATAGAGGTCTATCCATATCTTGACTTTAAAACTGCTGCTTCAAGAAGAGATTTTACCATCAATGCCATTGGCTACGATGTTATGGAAAAAAAGATAGTTGACCCTTTTAGCGGCAGAGAAGATTTAAAAAAAAGAGTGCTTCGGGCCGTTGATTTGGAGAGTTTTGGACAAGACCCTCTAAGAGTTCTGCGTGCCGCACAATTTTGCGCTAGGTTTAATCTTCAAATCAAACATAACTTATATCTTATATGTAAAGATATGGTCTCTAAAAATTTACTCGCTGAATTGCCAAAAGAGAGAATATTTGAAGAGATAAAGAAACTTCTTTTAAAATCACAAAAACCATCCATCGGACTTAACCTTTTAAATGAATTTGGCTTTGATTTTCCTACAAAAAATATGTTTATCACTGATATACTTGTCAAGAAACTAACAGCTAACGAACAAACAAATCTTGTTTTAATGTTAGCTGCACTCTGTTATAACTTTAAACAAAATGATATAGAGCTATTTTTATCAAAGCTTACAAATGAAAAAGAGCTGTTTCACAGAGTTGTCTCACTTGTTGAAACTCATAAAAAATTAGATAATTTAAATGATGATTACACACTCTATAAACTTGCTACACTGACAAACATTAGAGAACTTTTGATTTTTAGCAGTTCAATTTATAGTACAGATGATAATTCAAAAATGGTCAAAAAATGTGAAGATATCTATAAAAAAGCAGAAGAGCTAGGCATTATAGACAAAAAGCTCCAGCCACTTTTAATGGGTAAGGACATACTTAAGCTTGGACTCCATCCATCACCAAAATTTTCTCAAATTTTAGATGATGCCTATGAAGCCCAAATGCACGGTAAATTTAAAAATTATGACGAGGCTTTGCTTTGGTTAAAAGAGTATATTAAAGCTTTGAGCTGTCAATCTCTATAACAGTATGAACATTTCCTCTTGGGTTATAATCCGCCACGATTTTCATATATTTTGGCTTTAATTTTTTCTCTAAAACTTCATAAATCTCGTTTGCACTGTTTTCATGCGATATATGTCTATCTCTAAAAGAGTTTATATAGAGCTTTATGGCTTTTAGTTCAACTACCCACTCATCGGGCGTATATTCGAGATGTATTGTTGCAAAATCTGGGTAGCCACTTCTTGGACAAAGACAAGAGAACTCAGGAAGTGTCATCTTTATGAGATAATTTCTTTTATACTCATTTGGCCAAATTTCCAAATCTTTTTCTATATCAAACTCATTTACAATTTTTTCACCATACTTCATAACAACTCCTTAATTTTTTTCTAACAGTGCTAAAAATCTGCCTTGCAAATAATCAACCCCTATCTCTTTAGCTAACTCTTTGCTCTCTTCATCTTCAATCATTTTTATCCAAGTTTTCATGCCTTTTTCATGTGCCATCACATTAAAACCGCTAAGAATATTTTTATACTTATGTTTATCTATCTTTTTACTATAAAAAGAGTCGAAACGCACCATATCAATATCTAAATCTCTTAAATACAAAAATGATGTATGCAAAGATCCTAGTCTATCAACTGCAATTATAATCCCGAACTCTTTTAACTGCTTGAGATAACCGTTAAATTTCTCTATTTTTGGAAAATATTCACTCTCACTAAAGAGCAGAATAATTCTCCCTTTGACACATTCATTTTTTTGAAACAACTCTTTGATTTTTGTTAGAACAACTGGATTTCTAATCGATGTAGGTGCGATAGCGATGGCAAATTTTTCATCTTTTGATTTTTTACAAATCTCTATAACTTTTTCCAAAACTATAATGTCATATTCATGCATTAGTCTTAATTTATCCAAAATTTTCATATAATCTTTTTGATGTAAGAGTTTTTGTTCTGTCGTATTTAACTTCACAAAACACTCTTTTAAGATCGTTTTTTCATCTTCAAAAGCCTCTTGTGTAAAAAGTACTATATCTCTTTTTTTGATTGCTTGAATAACAAAATACTCCAAATCACTTGGATCTATCATCTCTTGCATTGGCATGAGCTGCTTTGCATTTTTATTACTATTTTGAAGTTCAAAAAGATTTTCCATAAGATAATCAATATTTTTTGAAAATCTTGTATCATTGATAGCTGCGGAAATTTGTACCTCTATATCATCTACTTTAAACTCTTCACTTTTAAGACACATTAATTCTATAATAGTTTTATATTGCTCTTTATCTCCACCAAATCCAATAATAAAATCACCACCTTTAATGCGACCTATTGGAAAATTGGTAATCTCTTTTGTTTTAAGATACTCAGCTATCCATAAAACTACTTCTAAGAGTACTTTATCTCCATATTTGATACCGTAGCGTTTATTTATCTCATAAAGATTATCAATGCTAATAAGCAAAAGTGTATATTCACTGCTATTTTTAATCTCTTTTTTTAAATAGTTATAAATATACTCTCTTGTAAAAGTTTTTGAAGTATTATCAGTTATTTTTGTATCAAAACCTTTATAGATAAGATAAAAAATAAAGTAAATACTAAAAAGAAGTATTAAAGTAGCTTCAATATAAAAAGAGGTACTAATAGTCTTTTGACTTGTGATAAATGTATGAAGAATAAGTGCAAAAACAAGTGCAAAGATAGGAAGAACCATTCTAAGAGCAAGCCTAAAGCGGTACTCTCTTTCTCTAGTTTGTGGAAGAAGCATTGCTATTTTTAAACACTACAAAGATGTTAAACATCTAAGTGCTTAACATCTTTCGCGTGTGTTTCTATGTAGTTACGGCGAGGTTCAACTTCATCACCCATAAAGAGTGTAAATGTGTCACTTGCAAGTTCGGCATCATCAATCGTTACTTGAAGCAGAACTCTATTTTCTGGAGTCATTGTCGTTTCCCAAAGCTGCTCAGGGTTCATCTCTCCAAGACCTTTATAGCGTTGGATGTAAGCACCTTTTTTCGCAAAATCAATAATATTTTCAAGAACCTTTAAAATATCATCTTTAAAATCTAAATTCCACTCTTTGATTTTTCTATAGACAAAACTTGCTTCACTAAAATGAGGAGCAGCAAAGAGGTCATCATTGATAAGCAACTCTTCCATTCCACCTTTTGTTTGAACAAAAAGGTGAATAGAGTCTTGTGAAATCGTTTTTGTTAAAATATTATTTCCATTTTGAATCAAGAACTCTTCAACTTTTTCATACATTGCTTTTATATCAAGCCCTATCAAATCAGGATTTTCTATAAAGTGACGAATCAATTCAACTAAAGCGTATCTTCTCTCCAATGCTTCAAGCGAACCTCTGTAGTGGTCAACCATTTTAAAGTATGAGACTAAATCATTATGTCCAACACTCTGCTCTTCTAAAGATTCGATACCGTTTTCGATAAGAAAATCGTTCATAGCACGGTCATCTTTAAAATAGATCTCTTTTTTACCTTTTTTGTAACGATATAAAGGCGGCTGAGCCAAATAGAGATAACCATTTTCTATAACACTTCTAAAGTGGCGGAAGAAAAATGTAAGCAAAAGAGTTTGGATATGGCTACCGTCAACGTCCGCATCGGTCATAATGATGATTTTGTGATAGCGAAGTTTCTCTTCGTTATACTCATCACCGATGCCACAACCCATAGCCGTAATCATGTTAGTAATCTCTTCAGATTTTAAAATCTTGTCAAGCCTTGCTTTTTCAACATTTAAAATCTTACCTTTAAGAGGTAAAATTGCTTGGAAAACTCTATCACGGCCCATTTTTGCCGAACCGCCTGCAGAGTCCCCTTCTACCAGATAAAGTTCACAGATAGAAGCATCTTTGCTTTGACAATCCGCAAGTTTTCCTGGAAGCGTTCCAACACTCATAGAGTCTTTTCTGCGAGTAAGCTCTCTAGCTTTTTTAGCAGCTTCACGCCCACGTGCCGCCATCAACGATTTGGCAACTATCGCTTTTGCCTCGATTGGATTTTCTTCAAAATATTTGCTCAAAAGCTCATAAGTTGATTTTTGAACCAGTGGTCTTACATAAGTATTTCCCAGTTTACCTTTTGTTTGTCCCTCAAACTGCGGTTCAGGCACACGAACAGAGACAACAGCGATAAGACCCTCACTCGTATCTTCACCGCTAATTTTTACATCTTTCTCTTTTGCTGCACCGTTTTGTGCGTTGTAGTTAGAAATAACACGAGTGAGACCAGCTCTAAAACCTGCTTCATGCGTTCCGCCGTTTGGAGTACGGATGTTGTTCACAAAAGAGTAAACTTTCTCATCATAAGTATCATTGTACATAAGTGCTATGTCAAACTCTATATCTTCTATTTTAGAGCTAAATACAAAGACTTTTGCAACTTCTTGCTTTTTGTTTAAATCACTAACATATTGAGCAATTCCACCTTCAAAGTGGTATGTTTGTGAAACATTTGTTCTTTCATCTTTAAAGTTAATAGTTATAAAAGGGTTTAAGTAGGCTAACTCTTTAAATCTTCGAGCCAAATACTCATACTCAAAAATGATAGTTTCGGTAAATATGCTTGGGTCTGGAGAAAATTCTATAGTTGTACCAGTTTTTTTGGTTGTGCCAATTACTTTTAAAATCTCTTGAGGGATTCCTTGTTTAAAATCCTGTTCAAAAATCTCGCCGTTTCTATAAATCGTCATCTTAAGATCAGATGAGAGTGCATTTACAACTGATACACCAACACCATGAAGACCACCAGAAACTTTGTAAGTATCTTTGTCAAATTTTCCACCAGCGTGAAGTACAGTTAAAACAACAGTAGCAGCACTCATTCCCTCAGTTGGATGCATATCAGTCGGAATACCGCGTCCATTATCTGATACTTTACATGTTCCATTTTTTGTTAGAGTTACATTTATCGTATTACAGTGTCCTGCCATTGCCTCATCTATGGAGTTGTCGATAACTTCATAAACCAAATGATGCAAACCGCGATGACCCGTATCACCAATATACATTCCGGGTCTCTTACGAACTGCTTCTAATCCTTTGAGGACTTTAATATTGCTAGCGCCGTAATTTTCCATTAATAACTCCATATAACTTTTTACATAATTTAAGCCATTTTATCTAATTTATTCTAAAAAGAAGTTTTATAGGCTTTAAACAAAGAAGAGAGGTTTTTTAGATTGCCCTATTTTTGTAAATAGGTGGAGCAATCTAAAGTTTTTAAGAGTGGTTTAGATGACTATTGGCATAACTACTGTTTTAAAATTAGCATCACGAAGAACAAATGGTAAATTACTCTCATTGAGTCCAATCGTAAATTCTGAATTATGGATAACATTCAAAAAATCTAAAAGATATTTGCTGTTTATAGCAATAACAAAAGGGGATGAGAAGTTTGTTTTATAACTCATTTCAGTTTTAGCTTCGATATTATCATCACTTAAAGATTCAAAAATAATAGTATCGTTTATAAAAGTAATTTTTACATCAGAAGAGATAGTAGTAATTTGCTTTATAGATTCTATCATGTTTACTTTTGGGAGAGTGAGTGTATTTGCTACTTCTTTAGGGATTATTCTTGAATATTCAGGAAACTTTCCATTGATTAGTTTTGTAAAAAAAGTGTACTGATATGAATGAATAATGAGATTATTTTCATCATAGTAAAGTTCGATATTGTCAAAGAAAAGCTTTTGAATCTCAATAATTGCTTTTTTTGGAACTATGATGGAAAGTTCAGAACTGCTCTGATTTTCGATGTTGACAACTGACAATCTTCTTGTATCAGTTGAGGCAAAATTGATACTGTTTTCTTTAATGTCAATAAGTGCACCGTTGAGTTCAAATTTAGGATTGTTGGTATCAATAGATGGAGTAATTTTTCTAAGAGAGTCAATAAGAGAGTGTGAATCAATAAGAATACGTGGTTTTCCTTCATAAGAGGGAAATGCAGGAAACTCATTGTATGAGAAAGTAGGAAGTTTAAATTTGGAGTGCGCTTGAGAGATGTAAAGAAGCTCATTTTTTACTTCAAGATGTACTTCACCCTCTTTTAAAATTCTGATGATATCTAATAGTTTTTTGCCATTAGCAGTAATGTTTCCATCTTCAGAAATATTTACTTTGTCCGTAGAGACAATTAGCCCTATTTCGTAGTCAGTAGCTTTTAGAATTAACTTTGCATCTGTTGCATTGATAAGTACGTGAGATGTGATTTGAGAAGTATCTTTTTTTTCTAAAAACGGTTGCATATGAACTAAAATATTTTCAATGATTGATTTTTGGATTGTTACTCTCATTTTTTTCCTATATATTATTAAAATTTTTAGTATTAGTAGTAAGGGAAAGTGATAATGTGAATATCACTTCTAAAACCCTATTTTATGAGCTATTCCAATGTGATGAACCGATATAATTGTTTTCACACTTGTTCACTTAAGCAATTATATCTTTTTTTTACTTTTTTAAGAAGATGACGTAATTTTGTTCGTTAACTCTTCTATTTTAACTTTAAAATCTTCATCATTTTGTATAAGTTCGTTTATCTTTTTGAGTGTATGACTTATGGCTGTATGGTCTTGCATTCCAAAGTACTGAGCAAGCTGAGGCATCGTGTTTTGTGTGAGTTCACGGCAGAGATAGATAGCTATTCTTCTTGCATAAACTAAGTTTTTACTTCTACCTTTTGAGCGGATTTCGCTTGGTTTGATATTTAAATCTTTTGCAACATTTTGTGTGATGATATCAAGAGTAAGATTTGCACGATTTTCTCTTAGTTGATCTTTGAGTACATTTTTTGTAAATTGTAAATCGATATCAACATGCATAAGCTGCGAATATGCATGAAGTTTTGAGAGAATTCCCTCGATTTCACGAACGTTACTCTCAATGACAGTTGCAATATAGTGAATAATATCTTTTGTAAGAATAACTTTATTTATTTTGCACTTATTTTCAATAATAGCAATTTTTGTTTCAAGTTCAGGTGGCTGGATATCTGCTACAAGTCCATGTTCAAAACGGCTTTGAAGTCTTTTTTCAAGTCCTGCTATTTTTTTAGGATGTTTGTCTGCTGTTAGAATAATCTGTTTTCCCGTGCCCTTAAGTGCTTCAAAAGTGTGAAAAAACTCCTCTTGAATCCCCTCTTTATTGCTTAAAAACTGTATATCGTCGATAAGTAAAACATCGCATTTGCGGTATTTTTCTTGAAATCGCTCCGTGGTTTTGTTTCGTAAATGACGGATAAAATCATTTAAAAACTGCTCAACAGTTGTATAAATGACGATTTTTCCCTGATTTTGTAAAACATTACCCGCTGCTTGCATAAGGTGTGTTTTTCCAAGACCGACACCGCCGTAGATAAAAACGGGATTATACAAAATACCCGGTTTTTCACTCACACTTTTTATGGTTGCATATGCAAACTGGTTTGAACCGCCGACCATAAAGTTTTCAAATGTGTGAGACGGGTTTAAAAGCGAGTGCTGTTGGGGTTTTTGCTCTTTTTTTGTTTCTATTTTTTTGTCTTGAATTTGGTCTTTAAGCGTAATTTTTACATTAAGATGAAGTGATTGGTGAACTTCAAAAAGATGTTTGATTTTTGAGGCATATCTGTTTTTAATCCAGTTTAAAACAAGATTATTTGGTGCATAAAAGATAGCTGTATCAGCAGTAGATTTTTTTGTATCATAATGAAGATGTTTTATATATCTGTTGTACTCTATCTCAGGTATCTCTTCTTTAAGCAGAAGTAAAATTTTCTCTCCGATATTCAC